>NZ_JAYMNQ010000001.1:0-2635137 GCF_036941085.1 Acutalibacter sp. JLR.KK004 | reverse complement strand
AGATTTTCCGGGGCGTATTTGACGATGATGCAGCGGTTTTCCAGCGGCTTATATCCGGCCTCCTGGGTGAATTTCTGGACTTCTCTTGCCATGGTTATGTGCCTCCTATATCATTGCAATTCGTTTCGGTGCGGACAGGCGGAATAAATTCAATGTGGCGCTGTGTATCGCAGTTTTTTCAGCCCACGGGGGTGACGATGGGCTTGCCGTCGGCATCCACCAGGATGCTCATGCCGCAACCCGCAGTCAGTGCGGACGAGGCCAGCACATAATTCACGCCGGTCTGGGTGTCCACGATGATTTTCTCCGCATTGGTAACTCCCTGGGAGTAAACTTCCACAAAGCGGTCCTTTGCCATAGCGGTTCCCTCCTTTCGCATCCCGCCTGCCTGTGAACAGAAGAATAGCACAATGCGGCCCCGCTGTGGGCAAATCTTCCTAGACAGCACAAATCGTTCCTGAGCGGCAAAAACAAAGAGGGAGCCTCAAACGCTCCCTCTCAGTTTCTTCTTCAATTCGGCTTTTCCAGTTCGGGACAGCAAACACATGCTACCGCCCACCCGGACTTGATTTCCCTTTCCATCCACTGCCTCAATTTTGTCCCACGCCGCCAGAAAGGACCGGTGAACCCGGACAAATCGTCCATCCAGTTCCTTTTCCAGCTCGTTCAAACTACCCACGAAATCCAGACGGCTGTCCGCCGTATGAAGATATACATGGTGGGCTTTGGGCGCGGCCTCAAAAAACAAGATGTCGGTCAGGGGAATGTGGCGGGTTTCATCACCCGTTCGTAAAGAGAACATCTCTGCCGGGTCATGGCGCTCGTCCAATAAGCGGGCGTGGACCGCCTCCAGGCAGCGGGTGATGGCAGGGCCGATCTGCTCTCCCTCCTTCACGATGTAGTCGAATGCCTCCAAATGGTATTGGAAGGTTTTCCAGGCCAGATCGCCATAGCTGGTAATGTAGACCAGTGTGCCATGAGGATCCCGCCGCCGCAGTTCCCGCCCCAGCGTGAAGCCGTCCCACGCTCCATCCTTCAAATCCACGTCCAGGAAGTAGACGCCTCGGCGGCTGTTCTGGGCTGTTTCCAGCAGTTCCGGGGCGGCAGATGCGGCGCATACCACTTTCATGTCGTAGTTCTCCATGAAAATCTTCCACTCCAGAGCGGTTTTGAGCTGGTGGCGGACACTTTCTTCATCGTCACAGAGATAGATTGGAATCATGCTTTTTCCTCCACCGTCAATTCCTGGACAAATACGCCGTCCGCCCAACTTGTGGATGCTGCCGCATTGGAATAGACCGCCAACATCCGCTGGTAGCTGGGCAGCCCCAATCCCCGGCCCTCTCCCTTGGTAGAAAAGCCCTCCGTCCAAATTTTATCCGGGTTGATAGTCCCAGCGTAGGGGTTGGAAATCCGAAGGGACAGCCTGTCCTTTTGAGACAGCAGGATAATCTCCACCCAGGGCGTTTCCGTTTCCAAAGCGGCCTCGGCAGCGTTGTCCAGCAGGATGCCCAGACAGCGGGTAAAGTCCCATGGGTCTATTCCGACCCGCTCCACAGGGTAGAGTGCCTCCAGGCGGCAGTTGATACCCTGCTCCCCCATAGCGGCCAGCTTGGACAGCAGGAGGCTGCGCACCTGGGGAACGTGCACATTGCCGATTTGAGTGGATGCCTGAATTTTCTCTCCTATGCGCCGGTCAAAGCCCGTGTCCAGTTCCGACAGGGCGGCGCGCAGTTGGTCCAGCTCCCCCTCGTCCGCCTGCTCTGACAGCCCCGCCAGCAGGTTTTTGTAGTCGTGCCGGAAAGCCCGCACCTCCTGTCGGATGGCCTCCAGGTCCCGCTCGTAGAGTTGCTGCTGTGCGATGACATCCTGCTGGGCCGCTACCTTCCGGGCGGCGTCCAGCCGCTGGGCCAAATGGATCACCAGCCCCGCCTCCAGCGCCGCCATCGCCAGCACCAGCATAAAGTAGGGACCCAGATATTCCGGTTGAATCCCCGCCTGTAGGATTAAGAATGTTTCCATAGCCGCTTCCAGGGCGAAAAGAAACAGGGCCGTCCGGCGCTGGCCGAAGCCCTCCTCCAGCAGAAAGCGGAACCAGCGCCCGAAGCGCAGACGGTGCAGCAGGAGGGCTGAGATCGGAACCACAACCAAATACACCACCACTGTAAACTGGAGTTCGCTGTTCAGAAGCAGGATCTGGGATAGACAGGACGTGGACACTTGAAACACGCCTCCCATACATACGGCGGAAAAGGCCCTCCAGAATTCGGTTCGCCAGGCCCACTGGACCCAAAAGGTACACATCAGCAGGACGGCGAAGGAGCTTATGTAGTAGCGGACCAGCACGTGGTCGGGGATGAGCACATACAGGCCCACCTGTAGCAAGGAGGCCGCCAAGGGGGAGAGCAGCAAGACGGGCAGCTTTTTCAGTATCCGCCACCCCCGCACATCCATCATCACAAACAGGTAGACTGCCAAGGCGGCATGGGCTGCCAGAGAACCGACAAATGCGGTCAGGTAATCCTCCAGCATGAGCACAGAAGTCGCCTCCTTTCTGCGGACTATCATACCACAGGAAGGGAATTTTGTCCACGGATAAGCCAGCTCAGCAGTGTATCAACTCCGCAAAAATAATTTCCTCCACCTGGGCTTTGCAGCAATTCGTCAGTCCAGCCCAGCGCATGGGGTCACGGGCGCTAAAGTGTTAGGTAAACCCCGGCCTCCTTTGCCATCCCTGGCATCATGCTGTCCAACAGGTCTTAACGAATACTTCCGCTGCCTGACCCAGCAGGAAATACTAGCAAAGATTTTCGTGGCGGCGCAAAATGAAGAGAACTTACCTGCACAGGAAACATTCATGGTGTCTACACCGGAAGAAATCGAGAAATTTAAGGCTGAGACGTTTAGCAAATCCAGTAACGGCAAGCCCAGAAATAATTATATTACCGCATATAGTATCGTGGCGCACCAACCGTTTGAGTGATGCCGTATATATAAGTGATATTCAGGCACCAGAGATTTTATATACAAAGGTATTTTTACCATATCTTCAGGCTTATGATATATGCAAATTGCTAGCTTAGGCTTATATTTACGGATAGTGTTTTTTGCACCCTTTAGCGACTCTAATTCCGCACCTTCCACATCCATTTTAATAAATGTAACTCTATCATTTGGATCCACTATTTTATCAATAGCTTCTACTGGCACAACGCTGCCATCAACTAAATTTTGATTTATGTGAGCTGCTACATCCCCTGAAGCATCAAATAGTAAAGTATCTTTTTCACTCCATGTACCAATTGGAAAAATTTTTGCTTGTGAAAGGTGCATTTTTGTTTTAGTCTCTATGCATTTTTCAAAATTATTTGGATCAGGTTCGAAAGCATATATCGATTTTACACTTTTGCAAAATTGAGTAAATTGCAAAGAAGTTTGTAAATCAAAACACCCCGCGTCAATAAGAATCTCATCATCACCATATTGGAAAAAATCTTGTTCAAAATATTCTTCTTCATCCGCTTGATCCAGATATCCGTGATATCCATTTAATCGAAAAATCAAGTGTTCAGGATATTGGGCTTTTTGCAATATATCTAGAATCTCCTCTTCATATACGGTGGTACAAACGATAACACTCTTATCCTTGTTTTTCAATAATTCTTCTGGACATATAACTGGATATCCTAAATATCCCTTTTCTTGCTTTGATTTCGTTCCACTACAAAAACCAATAAATCTTTTGTCGTTTTTAACAAAAGGCAGGATATCACGCGCCACTTTGCCAGCGCCATACAAAATGATTTCTTGATTTGGGGACATCAGCATCAGCAAATCTTCCACCTTTTTCAAAACAGGAAGATGAGGAAGATAGTTTTTGACAATGTCATCTATATACATATAATCTCCCGTAATCAAATAGTTGAGCCGGTTTATGTACACATATCGAGACTCCTCATCCTCCAGCATTTGGTAGACACTCTGCAAATCTTTTAAAACATCCATTCTTTACACCGCCTGTTCTATAAGTTTATGTTAGCATGTCATCTTTAGTTCAATTTGCCTTAAAGTTCTATGTTTTTCATAAAATATTTGCATCAAAAATTATAACTATTATACCTGTACTCTTCGTCCGCTATGCGGAACATCAGGTTTTTGATAAAGCACGCCAGATAGTATTGCCGTAATTTGATATCCAAAAAATCTTCAAGAGCAAAATCCGTCCTCTTTCTGATTTCTACTGCTATTGCCTGTTCTATTCTGGGCCCCATCACCCGCCGGATATTGATATCGGCTACCGATTTGAGTTGTTCGGTGATGTCAATAAAGTTGACGTGATTATATATCACTAAATGAGAATCTACATCACTAAATGAGAATCTACATCACTATCAATATTCCATTTATGCAATCCTGCATATCCTTCAAAAAGCGCCTCTGAACAGCGATGAAAAAGGTGCAGCCTGCCGCCTTTTTTCAAAATATAAAGGCACTCCACAATACTCCTATACGGATCAATACAATGATCTAAGGCATTATCTATAAGAATCAAATCGCAGAATTCTTTTTCAAAGAATCCCGAAATAAACTCAAACAGTCCAAAAGAATGATCCCCTTTCTCGCCAGGAAAAAATTTTTCAACAATTTTGTTATAGAAAGGAGCCAGGGCATCAACTTGGAGCAAATTGATTCTTTGTTGCGTAGGGAGAATATTGCCATATTTTGAAACAAGTCCACACCCCAAATCCATGACAACAGAACCTTCTGTTAAGTCAAATTGATTTGATAATAGCATCGCATTTGTCAAAAATGGATGAATTCTCTCGGAACTTATAAAGTTAGTGTTTTTTAAGCGCTTTTGGCAATTCTTATGCTCCAGTCCCTCAGGGTTTGCCGCCGATAATAGCCAGTAATCAATTTCCTCTGAGAAATGATTTACCCATATCTCTGATTCTTTTTCAAAATCAACATTCCAAATATGTTCTCTGCCTTTAAAATTCTTTCTTGTTTTATCAAGCAGATCTTCCTGAAAACCTTCATCCTGCCAAGTGATAACTTCGATTCCGGTTGGAAAGTCCCAGGATATCCTATCTTGTATTTCTTTCAAATGGCATTTATGTATAACCCCAATTAAAATGCTGTCAACACGTTGCTTTTCGCACATTTCTTTTAACTCAGCAGGAGAAACAACCCTTTTCCCATTAACCGTCTTGTCAGCATACTTTTCGAAATTACTGCTGCAATATGCGACAACTTCGTATGGCATATTACATAAATCCGCAATGATCGCTTTGCCTACCTGCCCTGTTCCCCAAATAACACATCTTTTCATTTCTATTGTCCTTCCTTCACGCACGCCAATGTCGTTAAAATTACAAGCTTATTCTGCCAGCCTGCTTTTATAATTTTCCCAAATAAAGATCTTCCAGCACTTTTACCTGTTTTTTAATGTCATATCCGGCTGCCCGCACTACCTCAACCCCCTTCGGCCTAGATATAGGTTTGTCTATCATACGATCTAAGGCTTGTATCCAAGTTGGGATATCAAGGGGTAATCGAGTAATATTCTCCACTGTTTCGACTTCCTGCGTAATACGGTCCGATGCTAAACATGGAAGACCTGCGGAAGCTGCTTCTATAAGCGAGATGGGCATGCCTTCAAATAATGAAGGCAATAGATAACAATCCATGGCCTGCAAAAAATCCTGAATATTTTCTTGAAAACCCAAAACTAAAATGCTGTCTTCTAAATTTAATTCTTTTATATGATTTTCTATTTCTTGCTTTTTGGGGCCTTCGCCAATATACAAAAGCTTAGCATCCAAATGTTTATGATGAAACTCTCTAAATACTTCTAGCAGAAAATAAGGGTTTTTAGAATTCCAAAAGCCTCCTGTAGTGCCTAATACAAAAGAGTCAGAAATACCTAGTTGAGAACGCAGTTTTATTCTTGTATCCGAATTATATCCATATAATTCGACGTCAATCGCATTTTTAATCAGATGTATTTGTTTTTTCGGAATCCTTGTGCCAAACAGCCACTCACTTGCTTCTTTCGAGCACGCTAAAAAATCTGTAGCAACTTCTGGAGACAGTTTTTCTCTCAGGATAAAATGCCGCTTTCGCAATTCTTCTCGCCGGGTCTCTTCTTCTATCCCGGCTATAGACGTACTATGGGAATGCACTATTATCTTAGGTATACCAACTTCCTTAGCTTTTTCTTCTAACCAAAAGCCTTGCCAAAAACTTGTGTGAATATGAAATGCATCATACCCACTTGCTAAGATCTCTTTAACTACTTTATCTTTGTCAGGGCTTGATTTTTCCGGTAGATGCTGTATACCAAAGTCTCTCGCAGAAAACTGAGAAGGTATTCCAAGCTCATTGCCTCGTGTCAACAAATCAAAATGGAATTTCTTTCTATCTATATGTTGATAATAATTGAGCACAAATGAATGTACTCCACTGAATTTTGCAGAAGGCACTAAGTGTAATATGTTCAAAATACCCGCTCCCTTTTATTGTTTTTTATTTTTTTAACACATTTATGCGCAATTGTATAGGGAACACAAAGGAGCCATTTTATGGAAAGCACACTTCAAAAGAGTCTGAAGGTTCTTTTGAAATAGGCAGAAAAGCAGCAATAGCTGCACCGCCCAGCTTAAAAATCGTTAAATACCGATTTTTAAGTGTGTTTACTATAGGATGCTCTGCCCCGATATGTCAGATTGTATTCATACAAAATCACCAGGGCTTATTTGAAAACAGTTAGGGCTTGTTTGAAAAATTGTAAACGCCGTCTTTTTGCCCCAAACGGGCGGTTTCTGTGTTGAAAATCCTCGAAATACGACAGTATTTCTTGCGGTTTCCGCCTTGAAACCGCTCCCTTTGGAACAAAAATTCCGGTACTTCCTCTATTTTCAAACAAGCCCTAATTTGCCGAATCAATAGTTTTTTGCCGCCATACTTCACCATCTTTTCTTAGAAATACTCCATTCAATATTCCAGTGAAGATTGTGTTTTCCTGGCAGAAAAATCCCGCACTCTGCCCTTCGTTCTTGACTTCTGATTTATCTTGCAGGGCGGGATGATGTTGATTGTCCCACCCACTGCTTAACGCCATGCCTGTCCATTAGCCATTCTAAAACCTCTTCCAACATAACAATCTTTCCGAAGAATTCTTTTCCCGCCATTGCGGTTTTTTCTTCTGTTCGGACTAGATCGCATACCACCAAGCAATCTGCCGCTGGTAATTCATCTTCGCCCAGGCGGTAGACTGTCAGCCTTTCATGCACAGAACCCAGGTAGTCGGCCTCCACGCCATAGGCCGTAGTGACCTCATTTTCTTTTGCCAACTCATCTAGCAGATACCGCCCCTCCCGGCCCATGCCCAGGATAGCTACACACTGCAAATTATGTTCCGTGAAGTATTCGCTGAACCGCACCTCATTCTGTCTTAGCTTTAGTAAAATATGTAGGAGATCCCGCTCGTGGCTGGCCGTTGCCAGATCCACCTTTTGCTTGTGGTATTTCTTCAGCCACAGCTTTTTTACAAATGCTCCACCTGCGGTAGCACTTAAAACTGTGCCCAGAAACAGTACCGCCATATGCGATTTCTTCATGCTGTCACTCCATTTCTATCAGCGTTTTCAACACATACCAGATGTATTTCATAGGCTGATGGCTGTGGGCTATCATCTTAAATAAACACCGGAACCTCTTGCGCCCCGGTCTTTTTACACATTCCTCTACAAACCGGGCAAACCGGTATGGACTGCGCTTCCCAAAGTGTTTATTGCGTGGTAATTTTATTTTTTCTCTAGCCCAGCTTTCCAGTTTGCATGGGTACATGAACATATCATAGTGGCGATAAGGGTTTGCATGGTGGATAGAAAACCAGTTGTTTCTCCCTTTTTTGTCCACAAATCGGTAGGCAGAGAGTACTTCATTACTACAATAGAATGATCCATGAAAGAGTATAAACAGTAAAATGGTCTTATCGCATACCATGGGATGCGCCTTATATAAAATATTATATGTCTCTGGATTTACGCCAAGGAAAATATTCCGAAACATCATCGTTCCCAATTGACCCGGCAACTGCCAGCTTTCTGCAAAATCATCTAACTCAAATACTTTTTTATTCCAAGCGATATGGCAACTCCGTTCATAATCCGGCTTGCTGTTTTCGTCTACAATCAGACATTTACCGCAACAACCCATATACTCCGGCTGGTTCTCCAAAAAATCAAACTGCTTTTGCAGTTTATGGTTATCTACCCAGAAATCATCACCTTCCAATAAAGCGATGTACTTACCTTTCGCCTGACAAATCAAATCAAATAAGTTGTAACTTGCCCCCACATTCTCTTTTCGAAATGTCGGCTTAATGTTTGGATACAATTCTGCATATTCCCGGATAATATCAGCAGTTCCATCTTTTGACGCATCATCCCCCACTAAAACTTCATAGCACAAGCAAGTTTGTTGATTAAAAATACTCTCCAGGGCTTGTCTGATATAGTTTTTATGGCAATAACTCAGAAGAACAATAGTTACCTGCAAATCAGCCTTTTCCATTATGATAAATCCTTTTCTTCATTTAAATACTTTGCGAATCCCGTCTTGCTTGAAATTTTTTGCCGGCTGCCCCATGGCAATACTATCATCGGGAACTCCCTCTATAACAACTGCCCCCATACCTATGATAACCCTTTTTCCAATGGTTATCCTATCCCTGACAGAAGCCCCCAACCCAATAAAGACCGATTGTCCCATAGAAACTTTTCCACCGAGGGCAGCTTTACTGGCAAAGACACAATGGGAGCCTACAACAGAGTCATGACCTATAAACACGCCTGGCTCTATGTGAACATTATCTCCAACTGTCACATCACACCCAATGAAAGCGCTTTTCTGTATCATTACGCCTGTCCCAAGTTGAGCAGATGAACTCACATGGGAACCTGGGTGAACCAAGTTTACCAGAGAATAACCTGCTTTTTGGACTCGCAGAAACAGTTTTTTCCTATCACTTGGCTCCCCAATAGCAATGATTATCTCTGCACTTTCAGAAGAATATCGCTTTTGAAAGTGCACAAAAGGCATTCGCTTGACATTATGAAATATTCCAGGGACTGCTATATCGTCAATAAAAACAATTTCATTCCACTTTTTCAAAATCTGCGCTAACTCTTCAGCCTCACGGCCTACGCCACCTGATCCATATATTCCTAACGTCATCTTACCTCTCCGTACATCTTCTTATGATATTCTTGATACTCCCCGGAAACGATGTCCTCCCACCACTCCCGGTTCTCCGCATACCACCGAACTGTCCGCTTCATGCCGTCCTCAAACTTTGTCTCCGGCAGCCAGCCCGATTCATTATGTATTTTCTTCAGGTTTATGGCATACGCCTGCCGTATCCTTTGATGCCGACTACATTCATTCTCAATATCTCTTTTTTATATCATAAAAATTCAGAATGTACAACATCTTCAAAGAGCCTTTCTAATGTTCTATTAAATGCGTCATTTCTGCACATGTTCGGACACAGAGAACAATCTATATTCTCATAAACTTGCCTCATGCGTGCACTCCGAAAAATGTCTTCCAGGGATATTTGCTCATTAATCTCGCCTAAATAGTAGTCCTTTTCTTGCCGATGGTGTAGACAGGCAAAGACTTTTGCGTCGGCTGTTACAACCGTAGAAAAAAACATACCGTGGCATCGACTATAACTCCTTGTTCCTCCACTTTGCATTTCCTTATATTTTTGCAAAGATGCTCTCACTCCAAAATCAGGCGTTTCATATTTCTCCTTGATTTGTAGATACTTCTCTGTGATATCAAATAAATTTCCTGTAAATGGTCTAAACTGTGCAAAATCCGCTCCGCATCTCTTGACCAAATCCACAAAGTCGCTCATCTCTTCTGCAGTATCTTCGCTCGTTAAAAACCCCACACCGAAACTCACTTTGCTATGGCACGCCCTTTTAATTCTTGAAAACATTTCTATATTTTTCTTCGTCTGTTCAAAAGCACTGCTTGGCATACCATGTGTTTTCTGGTACATCTCAGCACTAGCTGCATCCAGACTAATTCTAAAATACTCACAATTATCTGCAATAAGCTGAGCTAATTCTTCTGTTAAGGCCAATCCATTCGAATTTATTCCAACCTTTAAACCGTGTCGCCTTAATTCTATCAGAGCATATATAAAGTGTGGGCTAATCAAAGGTTCACCGCCACCAGATAAAATTACTCCTTTACAGTCCATTGCAGACAAGCTTTGGATTACTAAATTAATCTGCTCTTGTGACAATTCTGCACCATTTTCCTTTACGCCACAACAACCAGGACAATTATTGTTACACCTATTAGTCAAATCCAATTCCGTAACAATAAGAGTTTTATGTCCATTAAGATAGTAATCAATTTTATCTGTATATTTCAGTATTTTTTGCTCTGAGTTAAAGTTGTTTATTACAGTATCCACTATGCTTGCCTCCTCATTCTTTGTCAGTTCCTAATTTATAAAGAATCCTTGTGCTACCCGAAAGAGATGCTGACCATAAAGTGATTTTCCATATAAATTTGCTGCATCAACTAGTTGGTTATGATTTATCCATCCAGCGTAATAGGCAATTTCTTCCGGCGCGGAAATCACAACCCCCTGCCGGTTCTGCACTGTCTCCACAAAGATGGCGGCTTCCATCAAACTGTCCACTGTGCCTGTATCCATCCAGGCAAACCCCCTGCCCAGCACCTGGGCCTTCAGCCTGTTTTCCTGCAAATACAGCCTGTTTAAGTCCGTGATTTCCAGCTCCCCCCGGGCCGACGGGTCCAGCTTTTTTGCCAGCTCTGAAACCCCGCTGCTGTAAAAATATAACCCGGTTATGCAGTAATTGGATTTCGGATTTTCCGGCTTTTCCTCTACGGAAACTACGTTGTGATGGGAATCAAATTCCACAATCCCAAACCGCCGGGGATCCCGGACATAGTATCCAAAAATGGTTGCAAAACCGTCATAAGCATTCTTTACAGCCTCGTCCAGATTCTTGCTGAACCACCCGCCATAAAAGATGTTGTCCCCCAGAATCATGGCACATGGTTCGCCGTTCAGGAAGCTTTCCCCAATGAGAAACGCCTGGGCGATCCCTTCCGGTTTTGGCTGCTCCGCATAGCTTAAATGGATGCCAAACTGCCCGCCGTCCCCCAGCAATTCCTGGAATTTGGGAAGATCCTGGGGCGTGGAAATCAGCAAAATATCCCGTATCCCCGCCAGCATCAAGGTGGACAGGGGATAGAAAATCATTGGCTTGTCATACACGGGCAAAAGCTGTTTGGATATGATTTTCGTCAGCGGGTATAGCCGCGTACCCGAGCCTCCAGCCAAAATGATTCCCTTCACGATTTCCACCTCACTTTTTGCAATTCAAAATGATATCGCAAACCCTGTCCACATCCGCCAAATCCAAGTCCGCGTACAGCGGCAGCGTCAAAACTTTTCGACTGATTTCTTTTGCAAGAGGCGTTTCCTGTACCTCAAATTTTCCTTTATAACAGCTGAATTCGCTTGTCAGCGGATAGAAATATTTTCGGGCGTGTATACAATTTTCTGCAAGTTTGTCCATCACACAATTCCGGTTTGCTCCAAAGATTTCCTCATGGAAAACCACTGGGAAGTAGGCAAAATTCTGCCGCACATTTTTCTGTACGGGATTTAATTGCAAGCCCGGAATATTTTCCAAGCGCTCCCGGTAGCGCTCCACAACACGTTTTCTTTTCGCGATTTCCCCATCCACATACCGCAGGTTGCACAGTCCCATAGCGGCCCTAAACTCATCCATTTTTGCGTTTGTGCCGATTTCCTCCACACTTTCCTGACCAGCCAAACCAAAGTTTTTCAGCTTAGCCAGACGCGCCCCAAACTCTCCGTTTTGGAAGCATGCGCATCCGCCCTCAATGGAGTGAAAAACTTTTGTGGCATGAAAACTGAAACAACTTACGTCACCAAAATTTGCAGTACTCTTGTCCTCATATTTCACGCCAAAAGTGTGGGCTGCGTCGTATACAACTGCAAGATTATACTTTTTCGCGATGGCTTCAATAGCCTCTACATCGCACACATTCCCGTACACATGCACGGGCAGAATGGCGCTGGTTTTCTCCGTGATAAGCGGCTCTATTTTCTCCGGATCCATGCAGAATGTTACCGGGTCAATGTCGCAAAACACAGGTGTCAAGCTGTTTCGCACGATGGCCTGGGTGGTGGAGGCAAAGGTAAAAGGCGTAGTGATAACCTCCCCAGAAAGCCCCAAAGTCTGCAAAGAAACTTCAATAGACATATGCCCATTTGTAAGCAGTTCCAGGTGCCCTGTCCCCAAATACTCCTGCAATTTTATTCGTAACTCTTCATGCTTCTGGCCCATGTTGGTCAGCCACCGGCTGTCCCACAAATCTTTAATTTCTGCGCAATATTCTTCATAAGGCGGCATGGAGGAGCGGGTTACGTTGATTTTTTTCATTGGCTGCACTCCCTCAGAATCCGTATAGCCTCCGCTACCCCATTTTCTATGGAATAACCCGGCTTCCACCCCAACCCTTCCAACTTCCCCGCATCCAACACTTGTCTGGAAACCCTGGAATAGCCTCTGCTTTCCATATCGCTTGGCAAATCAAAAACCACCCTGCAGCCGCCAGCCTCTGCTGCCTGCTCTGCAAACGCCCGGATTGTCATCTGATACCGTCTGTCCGCAATGTTATACGCCTGCCCGGATTCGCCCTTTTCCAGCGCAGCCAGCAAGCCCTGCACCGCGTCCGCCACATAGCAGTGGGAGCGTTCCTTCAGTCCATCGCTTTTCAGCACAATATCCCGTCCCTCCGCCGCGGCCCAGAGGAACTCCGCCACCGCCCGGCTATCACTCCGCGACATGGTCGGCCCAAAAAGATGACAGGGCCGTACAATCACCACGTCCGCGCCAAACTGGCTCCGGTAACTCTGGCACAAAACCTCGGCGGCGCGTTTGCCCTCCGGATAGCAGGAACGGGGGCTGGTTAAATCCAGCGGCCCGCAATAACCCTCTACGAAATCGTCCTGATTTTCATCCGGCTGGCCGTAAGCTTCCCCGGAAGAAACAAAGAGGAAACGTTCCATGCCCTGTGCCAGACCGTATTCCAGCAGGTTTTTTGTACCCAGCACATTGGCCAGCAGCGTGTCCGCCGGGTATTTTGCCATGTTCACCGGGTCAGCCGGGCTTGCGGCATGGATGATAAAATCAACCTGTGCCGAAAAATTTTCAAATGGCTTGCATACATCTTGTTGAATAAATATAAAGTTCTTATTATTCCAGAATGGCTCAAACCTTTCCCGCGTCTTTTCTAAATTGCGCCCAACTGCCACCATCCTGCATGGTTCTGCCTGCTGCCGGTTCCACACCATAACAGCGTCTGCCAGACAGCTTCCCAGCATGCCAGTAGCTCCCGAAATGAGGACAGTTTTTCCTCTAAGGAACTCCAAACCTTGTATTCCCTTTAAGGAATTTATGTACGCCTGATTTTCCAGTAAATCCATGGTCACTCCCTCAGCGCCAGCAGGGCCTTGAAAATCTTCAAATCGTCCGGTGTGGTCAGCTTGATGTTCGTCTCTGCACCAATGGAAAAGTGGACAGATTCCCCCAATTCTACCATCAGCGTACAGCTTGCAATAGAGTTTGTAATGCCTGTTTCAAGGGCTTTGCGGTGAGCGTCCGCCAATTTTTTCAGAGGAAAAGCCTGAGGCGTCTGGGTCAGCGCCAGCCTGTCCCGGGGGACTACCTCAGACGAAAGGTGGTCCGTTGTCCGCCGCAAAGCAACTGTATTGCAGGGCACAATGGAAACTGCAGAGCCATGCTTTTTACACTGCACAATGCAGTCTGAAATGATCTCATGGGAAACCATCGGCCGGATAGCGTCATGCACTAAAATTATGTCCTGCTCCCCATATAACTGCTCTGCATGGAACACCCCATTGCGGATGGATGTCTGCCCGTTTTCCCCGCCGGAAACCACCCATTCCAGCTTGTCGATTCTGTACTGCCGGGCATAGGCACGCAGAATATCATGCCAGCCATCTACACAAACCACGCCAATCCTGTCAATATCCGGGTGGGACTGGAAGGCCTCCAATGTATAAATCATCACTGGCTTGTCGTTTACATTCAAAAACTGTTTGGGGATTTCCTGCTGCATCCGCTGGCCCTTGCCGCCCGCAATAATCAACGCAATGTTCATACTCTGTCCTCCAAACCGAATTCCCTGAAAAGCATGTCCACAATAACCTCCGGGGCTTCCTCCCGGTCGTTTTCAATGACCACGTCGGAGCTGTCCGGCTCATCCCAGGGCAAATCTACCCCTACAACCTGTTTCACGCCAGGAGAGTAAAGGCCTTTTTGGTTGCGCCTATACAATGTCTCCATGGATACTTTTATGTAGATTTCCCTGTAGTTTTCGATGTTTTCCCGGCACCAGGCCCGCACATCCGCATACATGCCGATGCCGCAATAAACAGCGTCCACGCCCCGATCTGCATACGCCTTGCACCGTTGTAATATGCCCTTTGCTCCTGCTCGCCGTGATTCTGTCGAATAATCCTGCGGCGTTCGTGCTTTGGCATTATCCCGGTTCCTGTCCCCATCAATTAAGACTGCGTCAGGTTTTATCTGTTGCAGCCTCTCATAGAACATGCCGCCAATGGTGGTTTTCCCTGCCCCCGCCAGGCCCGTAAAGAAGTAAACCGTTCCTTTTCCCATGTGTGTTTACCTCCTCAGTGGTACAGCGGCTGCTCCAGTAGCGCTGGGTCTGGTTCCAGCTTCGGCATCATCCGCAAAGGCTGGCCGTTTTCGTTGATGAAATTCAGCCCTCTAAGCAGCACTTCCGCGTTTTCAATCCGATGTTTTTCTACGTCTTTCATGTAGTTCCCCAGCATTTCGGCCTGAACCTTTTCCTCAATATCTGCCTCAACCGGCATTCCATTGGCAGAAACTTTCGCCTGCTGGAAAATAATCTTCCAAGTCTCCGCAATATATTGGTTCATTTTGTCAAATCCGCTAATCCATGAGGAAACCGCCCCATGATCAACCGGCTTGCCATCATAGTAAAGGAAATCATATCCGTAATACTCGTAAGCATCCCGTAGGAAGTATTCGATGAACTTCCCTTCGTTTCCATTCATGTATTCGTCAACGTTTCTGTATACGCTGGCCAGGCTGAACCCAGTGGCATAGTCGCCGCCTAAGTTCGGATCCCTTTTTCCCTCTGATGAGCAGTACGTCATGCTCTCTGTGTATGGCAAATCCAGGAAGTGCGCCAAAGCGGCAAACGTTGCCCTGGGGTTTATCTTGCCGTCCTCCAGGCGCACCACCACACCGTCATGGTAGAGCCTGTCATCAGGATCCACCATAAAGCTGCGGTTTAGGACGCGTTCCATCACCGCATCTGTCACCACTGTAACGGCGTCATCCCCCTTTGTGTTGTTTTCATTTGCAAACTTTGCCATGATATTCATGAATTTCACGGTAGAGCCATGGCTGGTGGTAAACCTACGCATAGGCGTAAAAGTCTTAATATACTTGAAATTCCGGAATATGGGCGATTTCTGCACTTCATCATATACAGCAGAGGATAGGGTTGTCTGATTCCTGCCCTCGTACACATTCAGCCGATAGTGGATATTGTAAAAGTGGGGCTGGAAAAAGAGGGCAGGCGCAATCCGCGAGCCTGTGTCCAGGGAATGGACATAGTAGCTTTTTTGGTGCAGAAAAAGTGCCACAAGCACATCTTTTTCATTCCGCCCCCGGTTTGTGTATAATTGCTGCACTAATTCCGGTTCCATGGATGGCAGGGAACGCTGTGCCTCAGCCAGGCTGCCCGCTATCCGCAGCGCTTCCATAATTTCCGCAATATTATTTTGCGTATTATCCATCATAACGGAAGGCATTGCCAGCAAGTTGGGGTGGGAGTCAAAAATCTCGTTGAAAAAGTCGCCGCCGTTGTGGGAGGACAGCTGCGTATGCCAGATCATCTTGCTGACTTCCCGTATGCGGATAGGCTGCAGCGTAAACTTGCTGTAGTCAATATTAAACCGCTCTTTAAAATCAATTGGATACTGGCTGATTTCCTCCTCAAACAGGAACACAATCTTCTGCTCTTCCAGCAAAGGCTTCATGTTCAGACAGGGCAGGTAAGAGCAGAACTCTGCCCAGCTTGTGTAGTGCAGGTAAATGTGGTTTTCCTTTGCCACGTCCTCGCTGCGGCGCACATTGTCCCGCAGGTATTCCAACTCATACTGGGAAGTAACATCTGTGGCCAGGATAGGTTTTTCCAGATCCTTGAAAAAATAGTGCTTGATAACTGTATCTTTAAAGTCAATATATGCCCCGAACCGCTCCTCTGCAGGGTAATAGGGCGTATAGCTTGTATCGTCAAAGGGATAAAACTTGATGGGCAAATCTTCAAACTTCAAAAAATCTTTCCGGAATATGTAGGGGTATTTTTCCAGCAGCGCACAATTCTTCTTATAATGCGCCTTCATCAGCTTCATATTGGGCGCGTAAAACGCCTCTTCCATGATTTCCAGAATGTTCTCTTTAAAAATCCCCTGGTTATATAAATCATGGAACATCGTATAGGAAATCTTATAGTCATCGTCTTTGCCGAACTGCAAAATATATACGGCGGCTTCCATTTTCACCGTGGGATCCGCTTCCTCCGCAAGGGCCAGCTTGTATGCCTGCAAGGCGCTTTCCGTTTCATTTAACTGCGCCAGTCTCTGCGCTATCTCAATCGCTTTCATCCTTCGATACCCTTTCAGGATCCCCGACAAAAAGGGGACAGGCACATGCCTGCCCCCTCTCCTTGTGCGTGGGATTTACTTGTAGAACAACATTTTCCTGCTTTTCAGCTAACGGAATCAGCCCAAGAGCTGCAGCACACCCTGGGGAACCGCATTGGCCTGAGCCAGCATAGCCTGTGCGGACTGGATGAGGATGTTGTTCTTGGTGTAAGCCATCATCTCTTCGGCAACGTCTGTGTCGCGGATGGTGGACTCAGCGTCCTGAATGTTCTCAGCCATGACGCTCAGGTTGTTAGCGGTGTGCTCCAGACGGTTCTGGGTTGCGCCCAGGTCGCCGCGGACGCCGGAAACATAGTTGATAGCGTCTTTAATGGTCTGGATAGCGGCGGAAGCGCTCTCAGGCTTGCTGATATCAACGCTGTCAATGCCCAGAGCAGTGGTGTGCATGTCGCCGATGACAACGTTCAGCTGGTTGTAGCTGTCGGAAGTATCACCGATCTGCAGGGTCAGGCCGCCGCTGCTGCCCAGCTCGCCGTTCTTGCCCCACATGACAAACTTAGTGGCATCTGTGCCGGTGGCGTTCCAGTCAGCGTCTTTAGCAGTAGAAGTGCCGACCATGTTGTTCTTATAAGGCCGCTCGCTGCCATCAGCGCCAAACTTTTCAGTCAGATGGATGGTGCCGCCATCGTTCTGCGTGGTCACCTTGAACCAGCTGTTGTTTGCGGCAGCCTTGGACAGGGCACGGCCAGCTTCCTTAACCAAATCAGCGTCGCCGTCTTTCATGTGTCTCAGATCGATCACATTGCCGCCCTTGAA
Organism: Acutalibacter sp. JLR.KK004; assembly: GCF_036941085.1. Taxonomy (NCBI): domain Bacteria; kingdom Bacillati; phylum Bacillota; class Clostridia; order Eubacteriales; family Acutalibacteraceae; genus Acutalibacter; species Acutalibacter sp. JLR.KK004. The sequence continues at coordinate 2,617,484 of NZ_JAYMNQ010000001.1, read as the reverse complement.
CTTGCTGTCTTTGCCCACAGCAAAGGTATAGACGTCCTTGCCGATCTTGATCTGGTTGCCGTCCTTTATCATTTCGGTTGTCAGAGCAAAGGTTGCGGAAGCGAACTTCGAGTCTTCCTTGGCAATGGCAGGAGTTTCCACTTTGACAGCGCCGGAAATAGCGTTGTTTTCTGTGGCGTTTGCGCCTGTTGGAGTAACTGTAACCGCCATGCTCGAATCAAACTTGGTGGTAGGCACGCTCTTCATGGTCAAAGTGATCTTACCGCCGTCCAGCTTGACCTCGAACTTCACATTATTGATAGTGGCGCTCGATGCGGAAAGCTTGATCGCGCTTGCATCGCCCGTCTTACCAGCAGAAATGCTGGCCTTTGCAATGGTTACGCCGCCAATTACAATAGAGAAGGATGCTTTTGCAGCAGAGCCCGCGCTGCCAGACCACTTGGAAATATCAATGCTGTAAACACCCTTTTGGCCGCTGCCATTGCCTTCCACAGCGTCTGTGTCTGCATTCAGCCTGATAGCAGTGCCACCAGTGGCAGTAGAAGCGCCCTGGGTGCCGTCCAGCAGCTTGATGCCGTTGAAGTTGGCGGAGTCCGCGATACGGTTGATTTCAGACTTCAGCTGATCCACTTCCTTCTGGAGGTTCAGGCGGTCAACTTCATTGTCATAGGTGCCGTTGGCAGACTGGGTGGCCAGGTAGTCCATGCGGTTGAGCATGTCCTGGATTTCCTGCATAGCGCCTTCAGCGGTCTTTACCAGGGAGATGCCGTCCTTTACGTTCTTCTGGGCAGCGTTCAGGCCGGTGATCTGTGCACGCATTTTCTCAGAAATAGCCAGGCCAGCAGCGTCGTCGCCAGCGCGGTTAATCTTGTAGCCAGAGGACAGCTTCTCCAGGTTCTTTGCCAGGGCAGAGGTGTTGGTGTTGTAGTTCCGGTAGGCGTTCATCGCCAGGATGTTGTGTTGAATACGCATAATTTTTCTCCTTCAAAATTATTTTAGCGTTTTTTACCTTCCGGCGTCCTTCGCCGGGTTTGCGCGCCATTTAGGCAAACTGGCCAAGTTTGCTTATCCAGCGCTGTATATTTCAACCAGCCTAGGACTGGCAGAAACCAAAATTATTTTTCGCGCAATAAAATTTCCGGCGCTTCCTCCACCCGCTTCCGCCGCACCGCGATTTCCTTGGGCGCGTTCACTGCCAGTTCTACAGAGTCGCCCCGCCAGCGGTATACGTGGACAGAAATGTTGTCGCCGATGGTAATGCATTCACCTGCTTTGATCCTCAAAGTCAGCATACCGGGTTCCCTCCCGCTGTTATAGTTTTACTCGTTATTGGCACTTTCCGCCCGCTGAACTGCGCCATAATAATGTAGGCGGGACCATCCTGCAGCGCTCAGCGGCATCCTTCATCTTCAGTTTGTGGCTGTGCCACAGCAGCCGGGCTTCTTCAAAATTCTCCGGCAAAGGGTTCCGTTTGCGGCCAAAGTCTACGCCTTCAGCTTTGGCTTTTGCGATACCCTCGGCCTGCTCGCCTGTTCTCTTTGATGGACTGTTTGGTGGCGGACATAAACAAATCGCCTACAAACCCGTTCAGCAATTCGTAGCTGTGCTCGGTGCCGCTTCCCACAATAAGCGAAACGATCTCCTGTGCTAAATCACTTAACCGGGCCTTCATTTCATCCGGCTGCAGGGAGGACTCCCCATCAAACAATACATCCTGTATCTGCATGGACTGATGCCCTCTTTTCGCAGTTTTTCGGTTAAGTATAATTTTCCGGACAATACTTATCCAGCATTGCATCCCTGCTTACACACAGTATATCGTCGGTTTTTCAGAAAAGATAAGGGAGTTTTCAAACTTTTCTACATTTTCGAAACCTATACTTTACAAGATGAGGCGGAAAAATTTTTCCTTATACACCAGGTTGGGATTGGGATATATTTTGCTTACTATTTGATAGTGTGCTATAGTTAAGTAAAACAAATGCCGGAAGCGGAGTTATCATGTTCAGAAATACAGACAGGCCATTGAGCGGCTGACGGAGGACACATTTGGCACAAGGCGGTATGTTGACGGCCTGAGCGCCTTTATTCTCAACAGCGATACACCAATGACGATCTCTATACAAGGTGATGGGGGCAGCGGCAAGACAAGTAGGATGAACATGATAAAGGAGAAGATTTCTTCGGAGGTCTATCCCATATGGTTCAATACCTGGCAGTTTTTGAGAGCCTGTATCAATATATTGTTTCCTGTGCGGATTTCGTGTATTACCAATTCCGAAGAAATCAATAGTGAACTTGAAAAAAGAAAATCTCATTCAGACTGTTATCCCAAATTGTTTGATGAAATAGATACAACTAAATTTAGAAAAGATATGGATATTGAAATGTGTAAACAAATTATTCTTTGGTCTAATATCGGATTTACAAATCAGCTATTACATGAAATTCATAATGATGAAATAAATGTCAATTCTGCTACTCTGCGAAAAAAACTTGACAGGTATTTTAATGAATTAAAGAAAATCTTTTATGGAGTTGGTAATGAACAGGCAATATAAAAGTGTTTTTATAATTCTTAAAAAACAGATAATAGAACACAAAAAATAACAATATATTTTTGTGTATTTGTACTGATTTTTTCTAATTGTATTTCAAAGTGGTTTGACAGGAGGGACGTTATGCTTGAAATGTGTAATCCGATTATTGTTCAATTTCCATTACGGGGAGAATGGCTTTCTCCTAATACACCGGGGACAAAAATACCCAGTCATGGTACAAACCAATTAGGAACAAGGTACGCATACGATTTTATTCAAGTAGACTGGAACCGTATCGGAAACCCTGCTTATCGCGTTGGTTTAATGCAATATCTTTTCTTCATTTTTCGGTATTCCGGCCAGCGCATGGGAAAGAATGTGTATAATAACTTCCGCCGTCCACCCGTTCCCCAGCCCTCGGTATGCGTGTGACTTTTTCGCCATCCAGCAGTAATTGTCCGGCAAGGTCTGTAATCGGCAACACTCCGTAACGGTCAGCGGACGAATGGTGTAAAACCCGTCCGGCAATGCAATTTCATATCTAACGCCGTTGAAAAGGATTTTCCCATTTCTCACTTCGTAAATCTTGCGTTCCTTTACCGTGTCGTTTGCTTGAATTGCTATCATGTTATCTTTTACAACTGTTGAAATTGTGTTTGTCTTTTGCGGGTCGATGTTTACTTCAAAGCGTTGTATGTGCGGAATATCCGGGTTGTAGTTGTCCCTATGCCCCGCTTCATTGATACGCCGCCCTACAACACGCCCCGCAAACGCCGCCGGGGGAATCACTCTTTCAGCGACAAGCGTTCTTTTCCGACTTCCTACCGTTTGTTTGATATTGCTTCCTTTCGCATAGTTCGACGTAAGGCAATACGCTTTCTCGTCTGTTGTAGTTCCCACGGGAAAAGCCCTTTGCTCTGTTACAGGCTCAAATACCATTTGCCCGTGATTTTTCTTCAAATAGTTTCTTGCCCCTGCATGGTCGTATGTCCCCAAAAGGCAAGTTGCTTTTTCGCGGTCGCATATCCCACTTTCCAGAATATCCGCCAGCATAATGTGACGATCTTCCGGCTGTTCAACTCCCGGTATGTTATGGGCGTAAAACCGCCAGCGGTTCTGCGCCGACACAAGGGCGGAATTTATGTACTGCAAGGGCGTTTCTAGCTCTTCCGAAATTCGGTCTTTGATTGATTGCGCCGCGCTCTTGTTGTTTTCATAAAGGAAAAAATCAGGCCGAAACTTTTCTTTTGCTATAAGATAATTCTTGAACAACTCCCAGCCGATTCCGTCCGGCTCTGTTTCCCTCGCCTTGCATTGCGCTATACTCCAATGGGTGCAAGGGGAACCGCCGATTAAAAACTTAATCATTTTTTGCCCCCTTTCGGGAAATTTCATAGTCGGTTCCATAGCGGCGGCGTTTGCACCGCCAGCACGTGATTTTCTGATTCCTGCCGCCCACGCGCTTTATGCTGTGCTTTCCGGCCTTTTGCAGTTCAAGAAAGCAAGGCAAGCAGAATTGACGCTTCATGCTCTCACCCCCTCCCGCTCCGCCGGAAATCCCCTGCATTCGGGCAAGTTTTCCAATGCGGCACAAAGGCAACGGGAAGATCGCGGCTTTCCTCTTCCGGGCGGGCAACCCGCCCGACAACCACCGCGCCGTCGTCCGTCACGAAACGGTCGCGCCCGTCCCCCTCGATCACGAATACGGGTTCAGGGTCAACGGGCATATTCTTTCCGGCGGTCGTCTTTATCCAGTCGATAGCACGCCCGCACCCGCGGCAAACGCTCATACAACGCACCTCCGTTCCGCATAGGCTTTCGCGCCGATCTCCAGCATTCCCTGAATAAAAATCAGGGTGTCGCGGTTCGCTTCCGCCTGTTCCTCCCATGCCTTGATCTCTTCCAGTGTCAACCGCCGGGCGGTCAGGTCAGACAGGCCGCACCAATAGTCGCTGGGGCTTATCCCGTATTCCCTGCAAAACTCCCGCTTTGCGGTACTGTTCGTACCGCCGCCGAAAGAAACAATGTTCATCTTTTCACCGTCTTTCTTTTTCCTCCGATCTGTGGTAAAATACAATAAAATACAGAATGGAGGGTTCGCGCCTATGAACGACGCTCAATTTCTTAACCTGATATGTCAAATTCAGCCCACTATGTATAAGGATATAGGGCTTGCTGTCGGCTTTGGGAATATCTACAAAGCCTTGTCGCCGTATGGAGAAGATCAGGATTCTATAAAATGGAGGGTCGAACAGTTAGAACGCCAGCAGAAACTTGAAGTTTTCCGGCTTGATTCGGTTATTAGTGCCGTTCGCGTTCTCCCGTGAACTATCCCCGGTCATAGATTCCTATTGACTGCGCCGCGCTGATAGCCATTGCCCAATCAATGTCTTTTTCTTCGTTCAGAATTTTTGCCGCATTCAAGGATATATCCAGCAGTTCTGCGGCTTCCAGCGCGGAATATCGCTTTACAAGGTCTGCAAGCCTTTTCGCCGCCTGTCTTGTCCCCTCGCTGGGTTCGTCCCTCAACTTCAACCACCAAAGGGGATTGTTGCGGTATTCCCCATACTGGCAGTTGTCACAATCTTTCGCCGGACAGTAATTGCAGAACCGTTCGTGAAAGGCTTCGTCCCACGGCCCCTCAATGCAGGGCAAGGACGCAAGGAACGCCGCCAGCGTTTCCGGGCTTTGCGTGATTCGTTCAAATTCTGTCACTGTCAAAACCTCCTGTTTAATTCTCGCGGGCTTATGCTCCCGCCGTTTCCGTCGCTTCCTCCGCCGCGACGCGCCCGCGCCGCTTGAAGTTCGCTTGTAACCTCTGCTGGGCAAGAACGGGGTTGTATGCGGGCCGCTGGTTGCGGTCAAGGATAACGGCCCCGCTTTCGTCCGTTTCTTCCCCGCGCTTTAATTCAAGGTAGATCGTTTTCACGCTCATACCCAGCCGAACCGCTATGTCCGCCGCACGGTCGTTTGACTGATACCATGCGGAAATCTGCTTTCGGTCTGCGAATGTCAAATATCTGTATTTCCGCAAGATTTCTCACCCCCGGTTCTGTTGTTCTCCTATTTCTTTGCAAAAAAATTAGGCTACACAGGCCGTTTGACCTTGTGTAACCTAATTGTAATGCTTGCACGCGCTAAAAAAATTTCAAAAAGCACTTGCAATTTTCTTTTCCTTGTGCTATAATAATCAAGCACTCAAAGAGAGATAAGAAAATTATATTTCGCGGGGTGGAGCAGTTCGGTAGCTCGTCGGGCTCATAACCCGAAGGTCGTAGGTTCAAATCCTGCCCCCGCAACCATGAAAAACCTAGGAAACAAGCGGTTTCCTAGGTTTTCTATTTTTATGCAAAAGGGCGCAGATTCCCCTTGATTTCCAACTTTTTGTCAACTCCCTTTTTCCTTATGCTTTTTTGAGGAACACATCAGCCAGAATATCCGCGCTGCGCTGGTCAGCTTCCTCCATGACGTGGGCGTAAATATTTGCTGTGGTGCTCACCTGCGCGTGGCCCAGCCGCTTGCTGATACTCACGCTGTCCACGCCGTTGAAGTAGAGCATAGATGCCATAGTGTGACGGAAAGCGTGGGGATTGATGTGTGGCAGGCCGTGGCGTTTGCTGAATTTGTTAAGCCAGTCAGTCACGCTGTCCGGGTGCATCGGTTTCCCAGTGTCTTGTGCAAACACAAAGGCCTGGTCTTGGTAGTAGGAACCCAGCCGCAGGCGTTCTTGGTTCTGCCATAGGCGGTATTCCTGCAGGAGCAACACAGTCTCATGGGGGAGGGATACGAAGCGGTCGGAGGTGGCGGTTTTGGGTGTACTTTCATATATGCCGATGTCTTTCGAGTAAAGGACAGAGTTACAGATGTGGATGTGGCCCCTCTCAAAGTCCACCTTATCCCATTTCAGTCCTAGCACTTCCCCGCGCCGCGCACCAGTAATCAGCAGTAAGTGGGTGATGGTTTTCCATTTAATAGGCTCTGTGTCCAGGGCCTCCCGGATTGCGGCAACTTCTTCCGGCTGGAAATAGTTGACTTCTTTCTGCTGGACTTTCGGCAGCGATGCCCGGTTTGCCACGTTGAAGGGGATAAGGCCCTCTTTCTCCGCTTGGTCGAGCACAGTGGAAATCAGGCGGTGATGCTCTATGATGGTCTTTGGAGAAAGCCCGCCGCCAGTACGCTTATTTTGCCCTGGCTTGCCCAATTCTGTATAGAGAGTGTTCAGATGATCAGCGCGCAAGTTCTTTAGCTTGATATGCCCGATAGCTGGGTAAATGCGTTCGGCCAAGTCCTTATAGCGGGCTATGGTGGAGTGCTTCGCCCCCCGACTCTCCTTTAACTCCAGGACGTAAGCACAATATGTCTGGAAGGTCTGACGGCTGTCCGATGTGATTCCCTCCCGGCATTCCTTCTCGAAGGTCGCGGCAAAAGCCTCGGCCTTTTTTCGTGCGCTCTTTTCTGTCCAGGTGGGCTTGACCTCGAAGGTGGCAATATAGGGTTTTAACTGCTTGCCATCCGGGCCGCGGCCTCGGTGGACGCGGATGTAGTAGCTTATCAGTTTGCCGGATTTGTCCCGGTGCTCTCGGATGTTAGCCATTTTCCTCCTCCTTCATGCCTAAAATTTCCCGATAATCAACCTCCGTATTCGTGCCGCGGAATTGAATATCCCACTCTTTTAGCATCTCATTCATTCCGGTCGTGGAAGAAAAATGCTCAAAGAAGATGGCGTTTGACCATTGGATTCGGGCTTCTTCGTCACCTGCTTTTTGCAATGCCTGCTCTTGATTTTCTAAAAGCCAGCGGTATTTTATGACGCTGCGCAAAGATTCCCGGAACTTGGGATGAGTGAAGAGAGCGTGGAGAGTGTTCGGGTATTTTTGTGAAAATGCCCCTAAATCCTTGAGAAAAGCCACGCAATCCTCGTCCATGCCCAGGAAGCGGCAAGCCCCCTCCATGTCCATATCGAAACTTTTAGCCCCGCCTTGTCGGCCTACGAGCCAGTCTACAGACACGTCAAAGAACTCCGCCATTTGCAGCAGTTTGTCGGCATTGGGCTGGCCGATGCCCATGGTGTACTGACTTACCGCCTGCCGGGAGATGCCCAGTTCACGGGCTACCGCTGTGATAGTGGTGGGCTTTTCCTCTATCAGTTGGCGCAGACGGGTCGGGAATATATCGTTGTATTTGTCAGACATAAATTTTACCCTCCTTGCAAATGATTGATTTTCTTGCGATTTGAGTTTTTCAGAAAGATATCTTGACTTAATATTTTTCTTGCTCTATACTTAGTATAGCAAGCTGATTGACCATTGTCAAGGCAAAACAGAAAAAAATACAGAAAGCGAGGAATTCTATGGACAAAAACACGATGGAACAGAAGGCGCGAGAGATGCAGCGGGAATACCAACGTCAATGGCGCAAGAAAAATCCGGATAAGGTGAGGGAGAAAAACCGCCGTTATTGGGTGAAGAAGGCCCGAGAGCAGGCAGAAAAGGGGGTGGATTGATGGAACGACGCTTTATGACCATCCGTCAAACCGCCAAGCTGGGGCTTTTGAGCGAGTACCAGTTACGGCTCTGGCAGAAGCAGGGCAAACTGCCGGGGGTGTACTCCGGGGTGAAATTCATGGTCAATGTGCCCCAACTGGAAGAAAAGCTGGAGGAGATAAGTCGGAATGGGGGCGCGGCATGAGGTTAGAAGAATTTCAGCCAAACTACAACCCCCGCTATGCCCGGAGCGACATCGGCAATGGGAATCTTTTCGCTGACTACTACCGTGACACGGCCCGGTATGTACCCGAAAGGAAGCTGTGGTACGTCTACTCTGGCAAGGTGTGGGAGCCGGATACGGGCAGTCTGAAAGCCATGGAGTTGTGCAAAAAATTGGCGGACGAACTGGCCATATATGCCCTGTCTCTACCAGAAAGCCCCCAGCGGGACAGCTATCGTAAGTTTGTGGAACGCTGGCAGATACGGCGCAACCGGGAGACGATTTTGAAGGATGCAGCTAGCGTTTACCCGGCAAATTTGTGTGACTTTGACAGCAAGCCGCACCTGTTCAACTGCAAGAACGGTACGCTGGATTTGCGCACAAGGGCCTTTCACGAACACACGCCAGATGATATGCTGGCAACCATGTCGGGTGTAAAGTATGATCCGGACACCCGCTCGGCCCTGTGGGAGAAGACTGTGGCGGACGTAATGCAGGGCGATAAAGACTTGGCAGCTTATCTCCAAAAGGCGCTGGGTTATGGCTTGACTGGCAACACAAGCGAGGAGTGCTTCTTCCTCCTGTATGGCCCCACTACTCGTAACGGCAAAGGTACAATTATGGAGACGTACATGAAAATGCTGGGTGGCTACGGCAAGGCGGCTCGGCCTGAAACGATAGCTTTGCGGCAGAATTTTAACAGCTCGGGACCATCGGAGGACATAGCCAAGCTGGCTGGTGCACGGGCGGTGAACATCAGCGAACCAGACAAACAGATGGTTTTGTCGGCGGCGCTGGTCAAGACCTTGACGGGCAACGACACCATGACGGCCCGGTTTCTTAACGAAAACAGCTTTGAATTTAAGCCACAATTTAAGCTTTTTATCAACACAAACCATCTACCAAAGGCAAATGACGTGACGATTTTCAGTTCGGGCCGGGTGAAAGTTCTGCCGTTTAACCGACATTTTGACGAGGACGAGCAGGATAAGTCACTGAAAAAGGAACTGGGAAAGGAGTTGTCCGGCGTGCTCAACTGGTGCTTAGAGGGCCTGTGGCTGATGAAAGAAACGGGCTTTGAACCACCACAGGCAGTGCTGGATGCTACGGGAAAATATCAGCATGACAGCGATAAGTTGACGAGGTTTGTGGAAGAAATGCTGGTGGCTGATCCGGCGGGAGAGGTCAGAGCGGAAACCGTTTATCAGGAATACCGGGAATGGTGCACACGCAACGGGCAGTTTGCGGACGCTTACCCGGCATTCAAGCAGGGAATGGAGGGGGTTGCGCAGATACGGAGAAAGCGGCCGAAGGGGGCCGGAAAAGCCATAAACCCTACGGCTATGTTCTGCGGTGTACAGCTTAAAATGGGAGCATAAGGGAAGTGGTGTGCCGGGTGTGTCTGCGGAATATAGGGGTAAAAATATTTGCTCTCGCGTAGAGAGGACTGTTTTTGTCTGACACACCTGGCACACCACTCGTTTTTGGCAACAAAAAGGGGAGCCGCAGGCCCAAAATTCTGAACGGCGGGAAAACGGCGTTCAGAATCCCAGCCAGCATCGCATTTGTACACACAAATGTAAGGACATTTGTGCGGACAAACGCCTGGGTAGGGGATTGCCCCCCATAACCCCAAAACCATAAAGCGCTGACGCGCAAAGGAGGGATTTTTTGACAGACAAAAGAAAATTTGACATACGGATTTCGCAGAGGGATTTCAAGCTGCTGGAGAGAAACGCCCGCAGGTGCCAGGTGAGCAAGTCGGAGTATATGCGCCGGTTGCTGAACAGGTGTGTGCCCAGAGAGGCCCCGCCCGCGGACTACTATGGCATGATGAGTGAGCTGCGTTTGATACGGGAGGATTTGGATACGCTTGCGCAGATGGCGGCGGCAACGGGGATGATGGATGCTGCTGCCGTTGAAGCAGAGCTGCGCAGGCTGCGGGAAGTCTCGGAGAAGATTGGGATGGCGGTAGCGGGGGAGTATGACGGGGACGAATAGAAAATGGTGGCCGAATATTTTTCGGTCACCAGAGAAAGGACGTGACGGCGAAGAGCGCCGTCACGTTGCACTTTCCTCTTGCGGTAGTGTCAAGAGTTTTTCGCAAAATAGTAAGCAGGTTCTGTGGGAAAGAAGTCAGCCGGCGATAGATGCGCCTTCCAGGCTTGCCTCTAAGTGCTTCATATTCATGTACCTCTTACTGCCCCACTGAGTACCGGCTACATGGTGCAGCCTGGCACAGACCAGCATGAGGGCGGAGTTTCCGTCCGGGAAACAGCCCACCACACGGGTGCGGCGGCGGATTTCCCTGTTAAGCCGTTCAATGACATTATTGGTGCGGATGCGCGTCCAGTGTTCGCTGGGAAAATCGCAGTAGGCAAGCGTCTCTTCGATGCCATCTTCTACCTTCTTGGCGGCTTCTTTCAGTTTCATGGAACGAAGTTCCTCTACAACTGCTTTCGCCTTCTCCCGGGCGGCTTTTTTGCTCTCCTGAGCATGGATCGCCAAAGTTTGCGAAGCAAATCTTTTGAGCATCTCTTGGCTACCAGCTTTACCTTGGAGCGAGGTGTTACCGAGAACACATTGCGGTAAAAGCGGACCGTACAGCGCTGGTACTTGGCCTCCGGGAACACTTCTCCCACAGCCTCCAGCATCCCCAGGCACTTGTCCCCAACCACCAGCTTGACCCCGTCCAGACCGCGGCCACGCAGCCATTGGAAGAAGCTGGCCCAACTGGCCTTGTCCTCCTTCATCCCCTCGGCGGCACCCAAAACCTCACGGTATCCATCCTCATTTACCGCAATTGCCACCAAGATTGCCACATTTTCATACTCTCCGCCCCAGTTCCGCCGCAGATAGATCCCGTCCACATAAATGTAGGGATATCTGCCGCCCTGCAAGGGCCGATTCCGCCAATCCTCAATATGGACGTAGGCTTTCTTGTTCAGTTCGCTGATGGTGGCCGGAGATACCTTGCTGCCCCACAGCGCCTCGGTGATATCCTCCACCCGCCGGACTGACACCCCAGCCAAATACATCTCGATAAGCGCTTCCTCCACACTGCTCTCCCGTCGGCGGTACCGCTCGATAATGGCAGTCTCAAAAGAGATCCCCTTGAGTTTGGGCACCTTCAGGGTGACATCACCGGAAGTCGTGGTGAGATTACGGCTGTAGTGGCCGCTGCGGTACCCCTGCCGCTGCTCATTGCGCTCGTACCGCGCCGCCTGGGTCAACTTCTCTGCCTCTGCCTCCAGCAGCTCGTTCAGCGTTTCCTCCACGCTGCCTCGCACAAGTTCCTTGATCTGACACTTGATTACTTCCTCGTTTAGCTGTACAATCTTCTCAGACATGGTTTGCTGTCTCCTTTCGGAATGGTGTGTGGTAACTTCATTCTACCAGAATTCTGCAAACTATGTCTCTTTTCCTTTTTGCGAAACTTATTCTACCTTATCCCTCTTGCTGGGGCCATGGCGTTTCGCGCCGTGACCTCTTTTCATCCAAAATATAGCAGTCTTTCAAAGCAACGTCAACGTCGCGGAAAAATGTCTGCAGCGAAAATAGTCCATCCATCGGTTTCAAGTGAAGCATGCCCCAGGAAAAAGAACGAGTAAGCCAGAAATGCACCTCTGCTCTACTGACTGGTTGCAGACAAAAAGGCCATGACCTTCCCTTAATTCCGAAACGAACGTCCAGCACACTTTTGACCACAAACTCTGTCTTGAACCCCGCCGCCTTATCTGGTGTGAGCTGAGAGACGGCTATGATTAAGCGCCATGGCTGCTGAATTTGAGAGCCAGTTGACCGATTCTTCTTACAAAGACCTGAGCTTTGCGGAACGCCTGGGCCTGCTGGTAACTGCCGAGTGGAACCGCCGCCAGACCAGCAGGGTGAACTGGTTTATCTGCAACGCCAAGTTCTCCACACCCTCTGCGACTGTGGAGAAGATTGAATATTATGAGGACCGGCAGTTGGACAAATCTCAGATGCTTCGGTTCTCTACCTGCCAATATGTTAACGATGGGTAGCACATTATCCTCAAGGGAGCCTCTGGAAACGGAAAAACCTACATAGCCTGCGCGCTGGGGAATGCTGCCTGCCGCCGGTTTAAGTCTTTCCTTTACATCCGTATGCCGGAACATCTGGACGAGCTGAATATTGTCAAGAGCAGCGGCGAGCTGCAAAAGCTGCTGAAATCATATAAAAAGGTTGCGCCTGGGATTAAGCTTTTTCTTTCATATCCTCTGTTCCAAAAAATTCCAAAATTTCTCTATATGCCGCCGTTACATTTTGTTTTCTAAAATCAATCAGATAGTCGGCGCACTCTTGTATGGAGTCTAGGCCGTTTTCAGCATCTATCAGCAGAATACCAGCTTTCTCCAGTGGTTTTATCCATTCAGATAAATTTTCGAATGCAGTGTAAAGCACCATCCTTATCAAATCTGTTTCGCTTCGGGAAGTCAGTAATGCTGCCTGATAGCTTTCTTTTTGGAGCAATTCCAGCAATTCTTTCATCTGTTGTAATGGGCCGCATAATGCAACAACTGGCATAGGCCATTCGCCTACCTTTTTGGGGGAATTACAGCCTGCCCACATAGGCAGATCAGCCAGCGTCAAGTCTTTTGACCGCATTTTTCCCAAGGCATATGGAGCAGCCATACTGTTCGTGCGGCGCTTGAAAAAACTGTTTTCCGCAGCAAGCCGTTCCAGTACAGGGGCAGTAAAATTGCCCACAATAAGGTTGCTGCCAATGGGAGAGTTTTTTTCCTGATAAAGACAGGCAGTTCCCGGTTCATAACGGACACCTGTCACCCATGGGTATGCCGCTGGAAAAACAATATGTCCGTTGTTGGCACAGGCGGCAAAAATACGGGTACCCTTATCTGCAAGCTGTTTTGTCAGCTTCCCCAGTTCCTCCGTTTCCAGCCAGTTTTCACTGCCTATGCTCATGCAAAGATAATCGGGTGATTTTTTTTATGTTATCCTGAAGGGCCATACAGACTTTCTCAAGTGCGACTTTCCCATCCCTGCCGGAGCAAGAATATCCAATTAAATGAATATGTCGTGACATGGCTTCTGCCAAAATAGAAGCGCATATTGTGCCATGGGATCGGATTCCCTGAAGTGGGGATTTTTCTACCCAAGCAGTGTCGTCATTCTCATATATCAGAATATGATTTCCAGATAAATCATATACGGCCTGAGATGAAAAATCATTATCTATAACAGATACTAAAAGTTCCTTCACAAGCCTCTACCCTTTATATTTGCAGCCTGTTGGCAATAATTCCCTCAATAGAGATCTAAAACGCCGGCTGCTCTATCCGAAAGATTCTTTGAACGATTCGCTCCACACAGTACAACAGACCTATCGACCACAGCACAAGGGCGCACCCGAAGAGAGCGCCGGGCAGAATGTGAGAAATGATGTGCAAAGGGAGTATGAAAGACTCTGTCCCCTCCCGGATAAAAGGCTCCTCTGTATACGTCAGAAGGAAAGGGTGCACTGTGTCAAGTGCCCAGAACAGCAGGGATACGCAGGCTGTGATATGCACCAAGTACCCCCTGCGCAGTATGTAGCGGCAAAACGCCAGGGCCAGTAGCGCCAGCAGGAACAAAATACCTAGCCCGATGATCCACACATAATCCATCTCTGTTATGATTCTGTCCTGAGTAAACTCCCAGTCGGGGTGCTTCAGGCGGGTTTCAATGTCCAACCAATAATTTTGAACCGTGCAAAGGACATAAATAGAACTGCCTATGCCGCAGAGGATGAAAAAGCTCCTCGGCCCTTTTTCAAGAGGGGCAAACCAGTTTGGCAGCGCCCTTTTCTCTCGCTTATTCATCTGTTTGGACACCTCCTGTTAAAACCCATGGTTTTCAACTCTTTCCTAAAATCCCGCACCCAAAATCCCACGCTTCAACCATGTTTTACTGTATATAAACCGCCTGTGCAATTTTCCTGATCTATCAGCATGACTATAAGCCGCATTATTCCCTCAAGTAGATAAACGCCATATCCTGCATCTGTTGGGCGCACTCCTCCGCGGTTAGCAAGTCCCGCATGTACTGGCTGCAAATTTCGTTAAGCTTTTCCAGCAGCTCCCGGCTGCGGTCATAGAAAACCACTGTGTCCACTTCCCCGCACCACTTGTCAATAGCCTGGATTTCTTCCCCTTGATCCTTCCCATAGTAAACCTCCATAGCCCGCTTGTTTACGTCACGGTTCACAGGGGCAAAGGCTGTGCGCAGATAATTGTCCGGATCCAGCTTCCGCTCGCTGTCCAGCACAAATTTTAAAAAGGCGAAAGCAGCTTCCTTGTTCTTGCAGGATGAAGTGACTGCCAGGCTTTTGGCTGTATACAGCCTGCCCCCTTCGTCTGTCTCCAGGGCCATCATGGGCGTGACGCTGGGGGAATCCAGCATATCCAGATAGTTTCCTGCAAACATCTGGTTAGCCGTCCAGAGGTTGACTATGCTGCAAAAGCCTCCGGAAAGGTTCCCGTCATCCGGCATCAGGGCAGCCCCTATCTGGGCATTTTCGCTGTAGAGCAGGGCTTTCAAGGCAGTGAGATACTGGATAAAGCTGTCGCTGTCCAGATCCGCTGTTTTTTCGTTTTCGTTTATCCGAGAGGAAAGCTCCGCAAAGTTGAAGCCGTCCCACAGGCAGTAGCCTAAAACAGGCAGCTCCGCGTATTCCGGCATCTCATTGGCCCGGGCCGCAAGCGCCAGCACCTCCGAAACCTTGATAGGTTTCCCCGTCCTATATTCCGCCTCCAACGCGTCCGCCGCCTTTTTGTCCAAGCGTATGCCCACCGGGGCAAACTCATAGGGCATGGCATAGAGCTTGCCGCCGCAGCGCATCCCATCCAGCACATTGGTGTAATACTTGTCCCCGGCAAAGTCTGGGTCAGCTTCCATCAGGCTGTCCAGTTCAGCTAGCACGCCGCTCATGGAATACCGCTGGGCGGGCAGCCACTCCATGTCCAGAATGTCTCCAGCCTCGCCGCTCATCAGTTCCACCGTGGTGCGGGTGATATAGCCGGACACATCGGAAACGGCTTCGCTGTCCTTCACCTCAATGTGGATATTCGGGTAGGTTTCGTTAAACTCCCGGATGTAGTCCTGCCATATTTCCACCGTCGCGTCAGAGGTGTAAGTGCACAGCACCAAGTCAGCCTCCAGTTTCGTGTCCGGCTGGGGCTTTTCCTCTGGCTCTGCCCCGCCGGAAGTGGCAGCAGCTTCCTGGGAGGATGGTTCAGACACTTTGGAACCGGAAGCAGTAAGCGCATCATACACCTTGTCCTGTTCGCTTTGGCAGCCTGCCACGCACAGCAGCAGAAGTATACACAAAGTCAGCGATAGCAGCCTTTTCATAGGAAACCTCCCTATTTTTGCACGGATTCTTTATTTAAAATTTTATCCCATCTAACGCACTTTGTCAATGCTATTGTCAATACTATAAAATTTAAAAGCAGAGATAAAGCTAGAAAAACATAATAGATATGTGATTTTACACACTGTATCTTTTTGATAAAATTTATAAGTGCATAAAAACTGATACCAATATCAAGGAACCCCTGATTTAATCTTCCCAATGGCAGGACAGGAAATGATATAATAATAAAATAGGGAAAAAGGCTGTCACGAAATGAAACAGGAAAGCTTCAGTGACATGGAATACTGCTGCCGGAAAAAGAAGACAAAGCGGGAAGAATTTCTGGAAATCATGGACGAGATTATTCCATGGGACGAATGGGTATCTCTGATTGTGCCCGCACCATCCCGCCGGGAAACGGGGCCGTCCGCCCGTTGGACTTGAAATTATGCTGCGGATGTATCTGCTGCAATGCTGGTTCAGCCTGTCCGACGAGGGCGTGGAAGACGCCATTTATGACAGCTATGACATACGCAGATTCATGGGGATCAACTTTTTTGAGCAGGATGTCCCGGGTGCCACGACCCTGCTTCACTTCCGGCATCTGCTGGAGGAGCAAGGCATCGGCAAGCTGTTTTTTGACGCCATCAACCGCTGCCTGGAACAGGCTGGACGGATGATGCATGGCGGCACGATTGTAGCCGCCACGCTGATAAGCGCGCCCAGCTCCACAAAAAACACGGAGAAAAAGCGTGACCCGGAAATGCACTCGGCGAAGAAGGGGAACCGGTGGCATTTTGGTATGAAGTGCCACACAGGTGTGGATGCCGGGAGCGGCTTTGTCCACACGGTAAAGGCTACCGCCGCCAATGTCCACAACGTCACGGTGGCGGCAGGGCTTCTGCGGGAAGATGACGAGGTAGTCTACGGGGACAGTGCCTACCTTGGGATAGAAAAACGGGAAGAAATCAAGAACAGTCCCCAGCTTTCTGCCATTACATACCGTATCAACTGCAGGCCGGGCCGGCTGCCCAAGATTTCAGACAACGCCATCGACCGGGAGCGGTATATTGAGAACCGCAAATCTTCTGTACGCTGTAAAGTAGAACATCCCTGCCAAAATTGTGTTACTATGATAAAGCGTGTTCAAAATAGAGCTTTGATTCATAGAATAAGCCAATGTGGTCAGCAAATATTTGCCGCCGACCACATTGGCTTGAATAGACTATGTAAAAATTGTCATTTCCCGAACAAATCGGCGTGGGTGTCCGTGCGAGCCAGATAAAGCTCATTCCCTTCACCCGGTAAATCGGGGAACCACTGAATAAATCGCGTTTGACGGCTTGGCACACATCACGCTGACATCCTTTTCCGTCATTGCACACAAAGTCTGCTTGACATACGTCAGTATGCCTGTACACCCTTTATGCACTCTGACAAAAAATCTGCCGACACGATATGTGCACCAGATTTAATCAGCGCTTCCTCAGGAGCCAATCTGGAGATAGGTGGCGCTCCTGGAAACCCGCCCAGTTGCCCGTGAGGGCATGGGCACGGTTGCGGGGCGGCAAGGCAACAGGGACGCGCAACGTGTTTAGCGCGTCCAGCAGAAGCTTCATATTGTAGCCGCGCCGGGCGCACAGGCGCTGGTCGCGCTTGAACTGTGCGCTGAGCCGCAGGTCAAGCATCGGCGGCCTCCCTCTCCAGCATGGCAAAGAGCTCTTCCGTGCCGCCCGTCCAGACATCCCCGCCACCATTTTCCAGCTCTTCCATGGCGGCAATGGTGGCGGCGTTAGGGGTCTCATCCTCCAGCGCGTCCGCTATGGCCTGCTTCATAGTCTTGAGCATAGCGGTCACATTGACAAGCTGGGCCTCTGTGAAATCGTCCAGCAGGGCTACACACTGTTCCTTGTTGCTCATGACCAAAACCTCCTTCTTTCCGCGTTCTCCTGCCATTAGTATAGCACATGGTGGATGGATATGCAAGGCGGGTTTCGTTTCCAACAAATTGTCAACTCCATTATAAAAACACGCCCAATTTGGCGAAACGACGCGAAACGGAAAAGTGCCGAAAACCCAGTGATACCAACGGTTTGCGGCACTTTGTATAACGATGTATAACGACCCCATGGAAACTCATAACCCGAAGGTCGTAGGTTCAAATCCTGCCCCCGCAACCATGAGAATCCGCATGAACACTGGGTTTGTGCGGATTCTCTTTTTGTTTTCTTCTGTGTGTTTTTGTCTGCCGACCCATTCCTTGACCCATACGGGGATACCACCGGGTACCCCTAAACGCTGCCGGATAGTAAGTTGGCCATCGTTTTGGCGGCTTCTTTCTGGGCGGCGGTTGTAACGTGGGCGTAGGTGTCCAGAGTAAAGCCCGCACTATAGTGACCCAGCATCCCGGAAACCGTCTTGATGTCTACCCCGTTTTGGAGTGCTAGGGTCGAAAACGTATGCCGTTACGGTATAATAACGACAAACGGAAAAAGCCTTTATTTTCAAGGGGTTTGAGCGTTTGCCGTCATTTATTCAATTCCTTTTCCAAGTTGAAATCTGACGAGAAAAATATCGAAAAAAGGAGGCTGTTTCATTAACGACAAAATTTAATAGCGCCAGCGGTCCGGTGTATTGCCTGGCCGCTGATTGCCGTGGGCGTTTCACTTTTATAGGTGGGCGTCCTTTTTTTGTACTCATTTTCAGGAGAAAGGAGATTCACATGGAACTGAACGAAATGGAAAAGCGCCTGATATTCCAGACGGAGGGCTATGGGAAATCAGATGTCACATATGAGCTGCGCATGTGCCTCCCCTATATACCGGACCCGGTAAGGAGGAAAACGGCGGCGGAGCTTGTGCGAAAGCTGGATGCCATGCCGGAAAAAGACTGCCTGGCTCTTATTCAGGATATTCGGAAAAACTACCGGATTCCGGCAGGGCCTAAGACGATGGGGGAACTACTGGCGGAGGCCAGGCAGAAATCCGGTGCGGAGAAATTGAAGGGGCATGACATCATGGCCCTGGAACGCTTCGACCCGGAAGTAAAGCACATGATCGTCTTTGACGTGCTTTCAGGTAATGCCCCTGTCGGGGATAAAGGAGATAAGATGCGCCTGTTCCTTACGGATGCCGGCTACCAGAAATTCATAGACAGCCAGGAACGGGGCGAAGTCAAATTGAAAAACCATGCGAAGGTTGCGCCGGGCGGCCATCTGCACTATGACCGCAAGGACCGCGCCTTGTAGCCCGGAGGGAAAGGAAGGAGGTTTTTGTTATGGCTGTATTCCGGGTAGAAAAAACAAAGGACTTCACGATCATGTGCAACCACCATCTGCGCAATACGGAACTGTCCTTAAAGGCAAAGGGGCTCCTCTCGCTCATGCTGTCGCTGCCGGAAGATTGGGATTATACCACAAAGGGGCTCGCCCATATCTGTAAGGACGGCGTGGATTCGATCACTACCGCCCTGAAAGAGCTGGAGCGGCACGGGTATCTCACCAGGCAGCGCCTCCGCTATGGGAACGGGCAGCTCGGAGACATCGAGTATACGATCCATGAAAAGCCTGTAAATGCTGAAAAACAGGGGGATTCACCTAAACGGGAAAATCCAAGACAGGCAAATCCAGGACAGGCAAAACCTGAACAGGGGGAACCTGGACAGGGAAATCCCGCACAATTAAATACTAATCCATTAAAAACTAAAAAATCAAAAACGGATATATCAAGGACCCATCCATCAATCTATCCGTCAGGGCCGGAGGCGGCAGGCCGATCGGATGGGATGGATCGGATAGAGCTGGCAGACGCTTACCGTGAAATCCTGAAAGAAAATATTGAGTATGGCTGTATGGTTTCCCGGTATGGGAAAGAACGCTTAGACGAGACGGTGGAGCTTATGCTTGAAGTGGTTTTATCCAAACGTCCATATATCCGTATCGCCGGGGATGATTTTCCCAGGGAGGTGGTAAAGGGCCGCTTCCTGAAAATCAATTCCGGCCACCTGGAGTATGTCTTTGACTGTATTGACCGGAACACTACCAAAGTCGGGAACATCAAGGCATACCTGCTGGCGGCGCTGTATAATGCCCCGGCAACAATGGACAGCTATTACCGTGCAGAGGTCAACCATGACCTGTACGGCTGTTAGGCGCCTTCCGGCGTCTTTTTTCATCACAGAAAGGAGGCGGGGCACGATGAAAAGAATTTCTGTGCCGGTGTCATGCCCGGCGTAACAAAGGAGCAGATTCGGGCGGCGCGTGAGGCGGACCTGTTTGCCTACCTGCAGTTCCATGAGCCTGGGGTGCTGAAACGGGACGGCCCGAATTACCGCCACAAGGAGCATGACAGCCTGGTCTATGTGACCGGGAAAAGGTACTGGTACTGGAACAGCCGGGGCCGGAGTATCAACGCCCTGGATTACCTGGTCCAGATACGGGGCTACGGGCTGGTGGATGCGGTCCATACGCTGGTCGGCGGGGAAATCCAGCAGACGCCGGCCTATCGGAGCACGGCAGCGGCAGGGCGTGTGTATAAGGAACCAGAGAAGAAAGCATTTTCCCTCCCCTGGGCCAGACGGTGCGCCACTTCTGCCGTTTCTTATTTGCAGCGGCGCGGGATCAGCCCGGATGTGATCAGCCGGTGTTTCCGGGACGGGCTGTTCTATGAGGCGCGGCATCATGGCGAGCCGGTCTGTGTGTTTGTGGGAAAGGATGAAGCCGGCAAAGCAAAGTTTGCCTGTATGCGGAGCATTGCCGGCAGCCTTAGGAAAGATGTCTACGGCAGCGACAAGGAATACAGCTTCTGCTATCCACCCAGGAATCCGGACAGCCGGCATGTGGCGGTATTTGAGGCGCCCATTGACGCCCTCTCCCATGCCACGCTGCAGGAATTAAAAGGCTGGAAATGGGACGGCTACCGTCTGTCTTTGGGCGGCACTTCCCATGTGGCGCTGACCGCATTTCTGAAACGACACCCGGAAATCCGGCGTGTCAGCCTCTACATGGACAATGACCTCGGCGGCCTTAAAAATGCCAGGAGGATCAAGGCAATGCTCCATGAAGATCAGCGGTTCCGGCATATCCGTGTGGGCGTCAACCCACCCCGTACAGGAAAGGACTACAACGAAATGCTGCTCCACGTTATAGGGCAGATGAAAGACCAACAACGGCAATGCCGCCAAAAACAGGCGGCTATTTCAATTTGACAGGAGGATTTCAGAAATGACGAACACAGAGAACACGGCTTTACAGATGATTGCCGAAGCTGCCCGGTGCCCGGACTACGGCCCCGATATGGTTAAGGCCCTGATGAAAAAGCTGGATATGAACGAGAAAGGCTTTGCGCTTCTGATGAATGTCGCCCCTTCCACGGTCCGGCTCTGGACCAGCGGCGCCGCTCAGCCAAGCGGAACGGCCAGGCGGCTCATGCAGATTTACGAGACCGGTCCGGAGATTGTCGGCAAGATTGCCGGGGAGCCCTCCGCAGACAGGAGGGATTCATAGATGGCAGATATGGAACTTCTGGCAGCGGAACCAGTTGCGCTGCAGGCAGCCCAGGACGTGCTTGCAGACGAAAATGAGCAGGTGAAGGCGCTGATCGTCCTGCTGATGGGGAATGACCCCGCGGGCGGCAGGGAGCTTGAAGAACTGGCCGGCCAGGTGGCGTCCATGGAGCGGAGGCTTGATGCTGCACTGGAGGAACTGGGGGAGATGCGCCAGAAGATACAGGAGGTGCAGGACCGCTCCCTGAAAGCCTTGCTGCAGAAGAACTGTAAGGCTCTGGAGGGGAATGTGGATGCCATGCGCCAGCGCATCCTGGAGCTGAAAGGGCAGGTCGTGGAAGGATGCAAGAATATCCTTAAGGATTTCGCCGACCGCGGCGCCGTGGCCCTGAACGGCGTCTCCCGGTTCCTGCGCCTTGGGCCAGCGCTGGAGGCGGTGCAGGCAGCGGCGGAAAGGACCGTGCAGTCCAGTGACCGTGCGGTCTCCAGGATCGATGCGTTCAGCACGGAATTCCATGAGGCAGGCCGGCACCTGAAGAACATGGGGCGCTCCATCCAGGGGAAACCCGCACAGGCGGAGGCGAAGGAAAACGGCAGGGTCGCAGATGCCTTCAAGGGAGCTTTCAGGATAGAGCGCGCTTTTGCGTCTGCCATCGGCGAGAATGTAGGGCTTTCCCTGAATGCCCTTGCAAGGCTGGAACAGCGGGCACAGCGCCGGCCCTCCGTCCTGGAGGCCATGCGGGAGCAGGCGGCGAAGGCAGCGCCGGCAAAGCACCAGCCGGAGGCGTCCCATGACAGGGGCAGCCGGTGATAAAAACAGAACGAAGGGAGGAAATGAACTTGAAACAGGAACCACTTCCGCAGATTCACTTAGTCCACGATACGGATTTAGGCGTATTTGCCTATGAGCTCCATATCCTGGCCGGGGATTTCCTGCGGAACAGCGAATATAACCTGCGCGCGCTTGCCACGAATACCGGGGCGGATTCCATTGCCGTCATGGGGAAGAATCACATGTGGCTTTCGGACGCGCTGCTTGCCTACTGCCCTTCGGCGGAGCTTTACCGGACAGCTGCCATGACGGAATATCCCGGCGCAAGGGCCTTCCTGTTCCACACGGAGCGCAAAGAGGACGGACGGCTGTACGGGGATGTCCTGATGATGGGCCTTGACACGCTGCGGCAGGACATAGAACGGAATACCCTCTACCCTTACGGCGTCAGCATGGAATACCGGGACGGCACGAAGGCGGAGGCAGGCATTGAAAAATGGGAATCAATGGAGCTGTGCGAAAAGGACGCCCTGAAAACCTGGCGCTACCTCTATGCGCCGGAGCAGGTGACGGAATGGCAGTACCGCTATTCTAACCGTTTCAGCCAATGGAAGGAGCAGGCATTTTCCTATATGCCCCAGGATTTGGAGGAACGTCTGAATGTGGAGTATATGGAGGAGGCGCAGAACCCGGACACAGATATGTACCGCATACCCCTGGGGACAGCCAAACAGTTGCTTCTTGATGGGGCCCCGGTCTACCGCCTCCTACCAGGAAGAACGGAAAAAGTTGCGCCTGTTGCGGCTGTCCGGGCGGGTCTCTGGTATGAGAATTACCGGGAGTTTGCCGTTACCCCGGAGGACCTGGGCGCGCTTGACCGGCTGGTCCGCAGGGAGACGGACCGGATCATGGGAATACGCCCGCAGCATGATAAATTACAGGAACGCCGCCCTTCCCCGGAGCGGTGATTTTTTATGACAGACTGGAGGTGATAATGATTGGCGGATAACATGCAGCATGAAGATTTCGGGGAAAAGATCGGCGGCGCAAAAAAAGATCTATGGAAGGACCGGGGGCTCTATGTGAATGACCTGGATGCCATGAATGAGCGCGAGGCCGAGAAATTCGTAAAAAAGGATAATATCTGGAAGAAACCGGACTATGGGGCCATGCTGGAGGACGGGGTTCCCCTCGGCGTGGTCTATTTCATCAAAAAGGCGCGGGACGGGTTAAATGCCTCCCCGCAGTATTACCGCAAGGACGACACGCCGGAGAAGCGCCTTGCAAGACAGAAAGAATATATCCAGACGGTACGGGAGCTGCAGAGCGTGGTCTCGGAAGTCCGCACCGTGGAGGATGCCATGAAAGCCTATGACCGTTTCTTTGTGGAAAACGGGTATCTGGAACAGGTGCAGGGCTGGGGCAGCGGCATCCATTACCAGGCGACGGAAAAGGGCCGGGAGAACCCGGCCATTACAAACAAGCTGTCCAATGCCCTGATGGTCCACTCTGCCGCGCATTTTGAGCGGAACTTCACACAGAAAGCGCAGAAGGAACAGTTTGGCGTTTCCAAAGACCAGAAGGTGCCGAAGGGCTATGCGATCCATTTCAACGACGGGAAGAATACTTATTCCAAAAATAATGACTGGAAACCTGACCAATGCCATTAAGTTAAGCATTTTGTAAAAAGATAAAGAAACCGGCAAAAAGCCCTTGACAAAATGAGAAAAATATGCGGCGAAGCCCCTTGAAAAATAAAAACTTCAAGGGGCTTATAAAATGAAACAAACCGCAAAAAACTTACGAAAAAAGCTGCTGTCTCAGGTAAGGAAAATGGGAAAGAATCCCCAAATTTACGCCAGCCGGCCGGGACGGGATTTCACCCGCCGCAGGGCGCTGGATTTTGAAAATATCATTTTCTTCTTGCTCACCATGAGCTGTGAAAGCGTGGGCAAAAATCTCATGAAAGCTTTCCGTTTTCAAGAAAAAACACCTTCTGCCTCCGCCTTTGTGCAGCAGCGGAAAAAGCTTTTGCCTAAAGCCTTGGAGGACTTATTTCACAGCTTTTCAAATTCACTTACCCCCGAAAAGAAGTACCGGGGATATCGGCTGCTGGCAGTGGATGGAACGTCCTTGAAATCATCAGCATACCCTGCAGATTTGCTTTCTTATCTGCCCGGAACAGACCGCCAGCACGGTTGGAACAAGCACCTGATAAACGCTCTTTTTGACTTGGAAAACGGCATTTATACAGACTTAATTGTCCAAAAGGAACACGAGAAAAATGAAGGCAAAGCTCTGTGTGAAATGACAGACCGTTCGCGGATTTCAGAGCCGGTTATCCTTTTAGCTGACCGGAACTATGCGTCCCTGAACAACTTGGCGCATCTGGAAAACCGGGGATGGAAATATGTCATCCGCCTGAAGGAAAGGGATTCGGTTTTTGGTGTAAAACTTCCTTGTTTTCCCGAATTTGATATACCCGCAAGCCTCACTTTGGGGCGCCTCACAAAACGAAAACTGGAAACAAGAAATATCCCTGTTCCGGCAGATTATTATAAGCTTACAAGTCAGCGTGTTTTCGATTTCCTGCCTGTAGAAAGCGTTGGCTTTTACCGGCTTTCTTTCCGTATCGTACGCGTAAATTTCTGCAATGGAAAAACGGAAACCTTCCTGACAAATCTGAATAAAAATCAATTTCCGCCCGAAACTTTGAAAGCTCTTTACGCCAAACGCTGGGGCATCGAAACATCTTTCCGCAGCCTGAAATATTCAGTGGCGCTCATTCATCTCCACTCCAAAATTCCAGAACTTATTTTACAGGAGGTTTTTGCTGCTTTCCTGATTTTTAACTTTGCACAGGCAGCAGCCTGGAACGTGAAGCTTTCCTGCCACAACACAAAACAAAAACAGCGCCTCAATTTTTCCGACGCTGTCTTTGCCTGCTGTGCTTTCTTACGGAAACCTTTTCGAGAACTGGAAGGGTTGCTTTACAGAAAACGCTTTCCGGTAAGGCGGGGACGGGCTTTCCAGAGACCTGTTTCCTCGGGTAATCGGATTTCTTGGTTTTATCTTCCGGCACGATAGCGGGGCTCTTTGGGGGCGCTTAACTTAATGGCATTGGGAAACCTGACACCTATTATGTGACGAAGGGCTATTCCATCTTGCAGACAAACTTTGAATCGCGGGAGGCCGCCCTGAAATGGGTGCAGGCGTTGGCAAAAGGGCGCAGCAAAAGCGGAAAGACGCGGTTTGTGCCTCCCCAGCTCTCCCATGTGCGGCGCACCGGGCCGGATTACAGAAACGGCATGGAGATCACCGGGCAGCACTACCTTGATGCCTTCGGGTTCCGCGGCGGTGAATTTGGGAACTGGATGAACCAGAATGACCGGCAGGCTTCCCTCAACATGGGATTTGAGGCGCTGAAGGATCTGGCGTCGGCCTTGCAGATCAGTGATAAAGATATTGCCTATCAGGGAACGCTTGCCATCGCTTTCGGCGCCAGGGGCAGCGGCAACGCGGCGGCCCATTATGAACCGCTGCGGAAGGTCATCAACCTTACGAAGATGCACGGGGCCGGCTCTTTAGCCCATGAATGGTGGCACGGGTTTGACGATTACCTGGGTACGAAGATGGGCGCGAATGGGATGCTCTCGGAACAACCCCGCCTCTATGCGCCGTTCCAGAAGCTGATTGATACCATGAAATATAAGCCGGAGACACTGGAGCAGGCTGCGGCCCGCACCGAAGCGCAGACAGAACGAACCCGGAAAAATGCGGCAGGCTGGCTGGATTCGGCGGTGCTCGGTTCCCTGAAACGGCATGGCAATGAGGAACAGATGAAAACCTACGCGGTTCTTAAAGAGTCGTTCCTGTCCGGCGAGGCCGGTTCCGTGGAGCAGATCAGCGCTTTCAAGAAGTCTGTCACCGGGCGGGTGATCCCCAAAAGTGAGCGGGAACGGCTGGAAATATTCGAGCACATGCTGTCCGGGATGCAGGCACAGGAGGCGCCGCAAATCGGGCGGGTGGAAACCGATTTTTACCGGAATTCCATGCGCATGGGTAAGGAGTGCGAAAAGGACGGCGGCTATTGGGACAGCAATACGGAAATGACCGCCAGGGCTTTTGCCTGTTATATCAAGGATAAGCTGCCCTGCCAATCGGATTATCTGGCGGGCCACGCGGACTGTGCCGTTACCTTTGTGGCAGACAAAGGCGGGGAAATGGCAGTCCTGAAAGCCTTCCCGGAGGGTGCGGAACGGAAAGCCATCAATGCGGTATTTGACGAGATCGTGGCAGACCTGAAACGGGAGCAGATACTGACCCATTCGGACGAAACGCTGCCCCTTCCGGCGCAGCCGCTGGCGGAGAATGAACAGATTTCCATATTTACGTCGGACCGGCCTTCGGTCATGGCGCAGCTTGCAGCGGTGAAACCGGCAGAAAAAACTACCCCGGCACAGGCGGCACCGAAAAAGAGCCATGCGCCGGAGATTTAAGGAGGTGGAAGGATTGGAGGAAAACAAAGATTACCGGGTGCACCGCTCCGGGGACCTGTCGGAAGGCTACAAGCTGCAGGTGGAACACACGGTATCATGCGAGAACACAGATATTTCAGCGTTGATTGCGCAGGGGGCAGAAACGGTACAGGCCATGCGCCAGGACAGCATTGAGGGAGAAAAGAAAGCCTATGACATCGTGGTGGCGGCAGCGAAGCAATGGGAACAGCAGGCGGCGGCCACGCAGCGGCTTGACCGGGCGCTGGCATACTTACGCACCCCGGAGGTAAAGCATACCGGGAACTGTTGGCAGCCCTTTTCCAACAACAAGGACTGGATGGAGATCAGCAACCGGGTTTATAAGATGTTCTGCCAGATCAGGGAACAGACAACATATAACAGGGAGGCAAAACAGGATGTTCCGACTGCCTGGTATGTAACATGGGACCTGTATATCAATTCACCCAGGAAAGGCTACAACATCCACCTTGCAGGGCAGGATAAGAAACGCTACACGGACAAGGCCGCCGCCGAGAGGTACCTGGACGGGAGAAAGAAAGCCTATTCCCATCTGTTCGCGGAGATTTCACCGCCTATTCCGAAAGAGCATGAAAACTGTTTTACGGTCAATGGTGTGCTTCTCCCTGGATATACCGTGGAGGGCCGGGAACCAATAAAACCAAGCCATGCCGCCGATGTTTCGGAGGGCGCTATTTCCGCGCCCGGAAAAGAGGAAAAGCCCTCCGTGCTGGGAAGACAGCAAGTAATATAAAGAGCAACATTCACGAATACAACGCCAAAGTCATAGGTATGCAGAACTATTATTGCATTGCTACGAGGATAAATCTGAATTTCAGCCGAATGGCTCATGTGAATAACGGTCGTTTTCTCCATCGGATAGATGGATATAAAAAGCAGGGCGAGCTAAACAACAAATATTTAAAAAACCGGTATGGAAAATCGAAGCAAATGCGCTGGATTGGAGATACACCAGTAGTACCTCTGGCATATGTGCAGTTTAAAATACCAATGCGCAAGAGCAGGAAAATCAATCCATATACTCCGGACGGAAGAATGGAAATCCACAGCAATCTGAAACTGAACGTTGAAGATATGCTCTGGCTCATGCGCCACCCGGTAACAGGAGAAACGGTACAGTTCAATGATAACCGAATCTCTCTCTATGCCGGACAGGAAGGTAAATGTGCAATCACCGGGGAACATCTGGAAGTGATTCACTGTATTTGTTACAGAAAATCGAATGAGTGTAAAAATGGCAGAGACAGTTACCGTAATCTGTTGCTTTTATCACCTACTGGATATGAACTTATCTCAACAACAGACAGTATAAAGTTCGCTACACTGACAAAGAAGTATGATTTGAATAAGGCACAAATTACTAAAGTAAACAAACTGCGTGTTGCCGCAGGATTGGCAGAAATGTCAATGCAAATCGTAACAAACTGATTTAGCTAATGTGAAAGAGTGAGTGTGTATCACTGCTGAAACTATGCTTGATGGGGCGCCGGATGCGGTGAAAGTCGCATGTCCGGTGCTAGCCGGGGGAAAAGCCGGAGATAACATCAAAGGCTTACCTATCGGAACCTTTTGCTTACATCCACAATGAGAAGGACATTCTGAAACTGGTAACGGTGCTGATTGCAAACACCAAAGGGGAAGGAAAATCCGGCGACGATTTTTGGGTCAAAGCCGAGACCCTGCTGTATACGGCGCTGATCGGCTATATCTATTATGAGGCCCCGACAAACGAGCAGAATTTTTCCACCCTGGTAGAAATGATAAACGCTATGGAGGTCCGGGAGGACGACGAAAGTTTCAAAAATGCCGTTGACCTTCTCTTTGATGCGCTGGAACAGAAAGACCCGGACCACTTCGCCCTCCGTCAGTATAAGAAATATAAATTAGCGGCGGGCAAGACAGCGAAAAGCATACTTATTAGCTGCGGCGCCAGATTGGCGCCATTCGATATTAAGGAGGTCCGGGAGATCACCATGTATGACGAGCTGGAGCTTGACCTGGTCGGGGACAGGAAAACGGCGCTGTTCTTTATCATCAGCGATACGGATGCGACGTTCAATTTCCTTGTCAGCATGGCCTATACGCAGTTGTTCAATCTGCTGTGCGAGCGTGCCGATGACAGGTACGGCGGCAGGCTGCCGGTACATGTGCGGTGCCTGATCGACGAGGCCGCCAATATCGGGCAGATTCCGAACCTGGAAAAGCTGATGGCGACGATCCGTTCCAGGGAGATTTCAGCCTGCCTGGTATTGCAGGCGCAGAGCCAGCTAAAGGCGCTCTATAAGGACAACATGGACACCATCATCGGGAATTGTGACGCTTCCCTTTTCCTGGGAGGCAAGGAGGAAACCACGCTGAAAAGCTGGAATTCCCTGCTGGGAAAAGAGACCATCGATATGTATAACACCAGCGTCACCAAAGGAAATCAGGAATCCCACGGACAGAATTTTCAGAAATTGGGAAAGGATTTGATGTCGGTGGACGAGCTGGCCGTGATGGACGGCGGGAAATGCCTCCTGCAGATTAGGGGCGTCCGGCCCTTCCTCTCCCGCAAGTACGATATTACGAAACACCCGAATTATAAATACCTGTCGGATTATGCCCCTAAAAATGCTTTTGACATTGAAAGATTCCTCTCAACCAGGCTGCCCGTCAGCCCTGGGGAGCTGTACCGCAATTATGAGGTCACGGCGGAGGATTTGGAGGCGCCGGCTGTATGATGATGTAGCTGCCTGTTAAAGTCTCTGGCTTTGGCGGGCTTTTTCTTTTCACCGGAAGGAGGTTCTATTGAGGATTCGCGCCCCTCCCTGACAACTGTATACCTTTCCAGGATGCTCCTGGACTATGCCGCCCCTGTGCTTTATGCAGATTTTCTTAAAGCACAGGGGCGTTTTTTCGTTTCCGGCCAGATACGGCCATACCACAAAACCAACATTTCTCAAATTAAAGGAGGACAACTTTATGGCTTTTTTTGCAAGTGCGATTGATACTTTGAAAATTCTGGTGATTGCTTTGGGCGCCGGCCTCGGTGCATGGGGCGTCATCAACCTTCTGGAAGGTTATGGCAATGACAATCCCGGAGCCAAGTCGCAGGGGTAAGCTACGCCCTCCACGGACAAGTAATTGCCGTGCAGCGTATGGTGGAAGTCCATACGGCAACAGGCTGAATTGCTGGGAACCCCTAAAGCCGTGCGTACCAAAACATGGGGATGAAACATGCCCGGATGAGACGGTGGCGAAAGCGGAAAAAAACGCACGGATGGCGCAGGGTGCGAACCTAAACGCCGGGACAATGGGCAATCAGCAGCCAAACCCCGAACAGGGGAAGGTTCAACGACTATCCTTTGCAGGAGTAGGGCCGAGCGGCCCGAAGCAGCCTGCCCCGCTCCATGCGGGTGAAGATATAGTCTGCGCCCATGTGAAAGCATGGGGTGTCCGCTTCTTTATGAAGTGGGGCCGCGCCGGGGCAGCGACCCGGTGTGAACAAAAACGGATGAAACAGCTTATGGCTGGCGGAGGTATTGCGCTGGTGGGTGCCACGCTGATCCCGCTGCTCTCCGGCCTGTTCGGTTAATAGCCGATGGGCAGTCTGTTTGAATGGATAACAGACTGGATTAAAGAGGGCTTGATTGAAGCGATCACAGGACAATACACCGGTATCTTTGAGTCCGTCAACAGCCAGGTCTCGGATGTGGCCTCGCAGGTAGGCCAGACACCGCAGGGATGGAATGGCGGCGTGTTCAGCATGATCCAGAATCTTTCTGAAACCGTCGTCATTCCCATTGCGGGAATCATCCTGACTTTTGTTCTTGTCTATGAACTGATCCAGATGATCCTCGAAAAGAACAACATGCACGACGATGTATGCTGTAAGCGATGTATTTCAAATGCATCAAATACAACGTACAGTCAGCTCATTTGCGGCAGAATGATATGACTGGTGAAAGGAATGAGGGAAATGGCTGAATTGACTTATACGAGAGTTGGAGACTACTACATCCCCAATCTGCTACTTGACCCCGAACCAGAAGCAGAGAAATTCTATGGCAAGTACGGCGATCTGCGCTGAGAGTACATCCGGGAGCATCGGACCGCGCTGTGGGCATCCCTGGTGAACAGCGGCAGACTAGACGATCACCTGACCACAATCGAGCGGCTGGCGGAAATTAGGATGGACAAGATGCTGCCGCAGATGATGGAGGTCGCTGGTGCAACTGAGGAACTGAAAGCCCGCGACCAGATGGCGTGGTTAAGGTTGGTAAATAATTGCAGGGCCAGGGCCGAAGAAATTATTTTCACAGAACTGATATATATTTGAAATCCTCTGAATTTACAATTTTAACAATAAAAGGTCGTTGCTTATTTTGAGTAGCGACCTCTTATTGTCTGCACTAAATGAGTCATTTTGATTTCACAGGTATTTCAATCTGCACGAGAGAGTCCTCAATCTGGTCGATTACGTTTATATTGATAACGGCTTCATAAGAGAATCCTGATAAAACAAGACCATGTTCTTTAACATAATCAAATATCCTTTGGTAACACAGCTCAGGGCTTTCCGCCGCGTCTCTATAAAACGCCCGCACATAATTCCCGGCTGGTTGGATGTGTAATTCATCGCTTTTTGTGGGAGACGGAATTTCAACAAAAAGTTTAGAATAATCCTCGAATCTTCCATTTTTCAGGCTATCTACCGTAATCATTGTCCCATAAGAAAAATCATGCAAGTTGCATAATTGGTACTTTTTCCTTTCGGCTGAAATTATCTCCACTTGTTTATCGAACGTAGTGTTTCGATTGATGTCCACGGTAACTAAACTGCGCGCCTTTTTCTCCACAATACCGATTTTCGATAAATCCATTGTCAATAATGTCTGCATATTCTGGCAATGGTAGGACAACGTTTTCCGCAGTGCCTTTAGATGGGCTATATTGCGGTCTATATCTTCAATTTTCTCTTGCATAAGCTGCTCCATGCTGGAGGCGCAACGGTTTTTCATAAAATCCTGAATTTCGCTAATTGGCAAATTCAGCTCCCGTAGCAGCAGAATTGTTTCCAAAACAGGACTTTGCTCGTAGCTATAATACCTGTATCCATTTTGGGGATGGATAAACGCTGGATGGAAAAGGCCAATTTCATCATACCACATCAGAGTTTTTTTGTTTATGCTATGCAGGGACGCAAATTGACCGATTGTGAGCAATTTTTTATTTTTCTCCATTTTTCAAAATACCTCTTGACTGTACAGTTACTGTACGGGTTATTATATCGCATATGCCGGAGAAACACAAGAAAAAAGGAGAAAAATAATGGAAAATGAAAACGCCTATAACAAGCCGGTTACGTTGGGGAACATCCTCAAATTCGCAGTCCCCACCATTGCAATGGCTGTCTTTATGTCTTTTTACACTATGGTTGACGGCCTGTTTGTATCAAATCTGATCGGTACAACCGCACTGTCTGCAATCAATCTGACAGCCCCTGTGATTCAAGTGATTACAGCAATTTCCACTATGCTGGCAACTGGCGGAAGTGCGGTCATCATGAAAAAGATGGGGGAGCAAAAGCAAAAAGAGGCAAGGGAAGATTTCACGTTCTTGATTTTAGTGAATGTGGTTGTTGGCATGGTCATGACGGTGCTTGGGTACTCTCTGATGGAAACTATTTTTGGGAGCATGGGGCTGTCCCCGGAGGTCGCAGGCTATTGTACCTCGTATCTCAGCCGCTATCTTCTCTTTACAATCCCAATCCTGCTGATGAACAATTTTGCTCTGTATATGATCGCCTCTGAAAAAGCAACCCTGTCCCTGATTTGTTCCGTGACAGGTGGCGTACTGAACATCGTGCTTGACTATGTATTTATCGGCCTTTTGGACATGGGAATCGGCGGTGCGGCCATCGCCACGGGCCTGGGCTACTCTGTGACTGCCGTTGTAGGTCTGGTTGTGTCCGGAAACAAACAAAGCCTCCTTCACTTTACAAGGCCCGCTTTCCGATTAAGGGTTCTTGCAAGTGCGGCTACAAACGGATGCTCAGAAATGGCGACCACTTTGGTCATGGGAATCATTACAATGATGATCAATGGGGCCATGCTCTATTATGTTGGTGAAGATGGAGTTGCCGCCGTGACCATCATCACATATATACTGGTATTCGCAAGTTCCCTTTACACGGGGTATTCCTATGGCATCGCTCCTATGCTCAGTTACTACTATGGTGAGGAGAACTACGGGAAGCTAAAAAAGCTGGTTTCCACCAGTCTGAAAGTGATTGCTGTCATTTCTCTTGTGACAGTGGCAGCGTCCTTTGCCGCAACAAAGCCCCTGGTATCTATTTTTGCCCGACCGGATAATCCAGTCTACGATCTGGCTATCACTGGAAATCGAATCTGTACCCTGGCGTTGTTCTTTATCGGTTTTAATATCTTTGCCAGCGGGATGTTTACCGCATTGTCCAACGGTATTGTCTCCGCAATCCTCGCCTTCTCTCGCTCCTTTGTATTCATGCTGATTACCATGCTGATTCTTCCCGCAGTTTTGGGTGTAACTGGCATCTGGCTGGCTACACCAGTAGCAGAGACGATGGCGATGGTATTATCGGTGTTAATGCTCGTGAAATATCGGAAGCGGTATCAATACTAAGGGGGTACCGTCTTGAACGCAGAAAACCGCAACTTAAATATAAGCGAGAAGCACAAAAGTTTATCCGTCGCTTTTCTGTAGCTATCCTAAAGGAGATTTGAATGGAGTACAGTGTATTGACTATCGGAATACCCGATGAGTTATTTTCTGATTTGAAAAAGCTGATAGTCCAATACCGTCTGCGCTTTATTATGTCCCCCACAGTTCATGCGGCAGGCCAGATGTTAAGTCACCAGCCTTTTCATTTGCTGATGGTTAACCTGGAATATCTACGAAGCATCCAGCAAACGGACTGGTTGATAGGAATACGGCGTATCAGTTTTGTGCCAGTCATTATCATCTCGGACACACCAGAAAAAGATATGAAGGGAATGATAGAACTTGGAGCGGATATGTGTGTTTCTGGAAAATGGCCCTACTCCATGATAGCAGATTTAGCTTACGCTCAACTGCGGCGTTACACAGAATATAATCATTACAGAGATCCCGGTGGAGCTGAAATATCTCCCTTCCAAGTAGGTGATATTTTCATAGACCCAGCACGACGCATTGTAATGGTTCAAGGACGATCTGTAGATCTCCGTCCCCGCGAATTTTCTTTGTTGCTATACTTTATGCAAAACCCCAAAATCGTGCTGACCGCAGAGCAGATATGTGAACACGCATGGGAAATGGAGGGCAGCTATAACCGGGGTGTTTCTGGCCCGATTGCTCTTTTACGAAAGGGCATTGAACCAGACATATCGAATCCTTGTTACATCGAAACGATTCCCCGTATTGGTTACCGCTTTACTGCGTATCGTGACGAAACTTGCGATGATTGTAGTAGTTCTGTAGGACTTTTGTAGGAGTTCTGTAGGGCTTGTATTGTAGAATACTTCCATCATACAGGAAAGGAGTATTCACATGAGGACACCGCCTCCAATTTTGAACAAGCAGCGAATGACCGCTATCCCAAGAAACGGGATAGCGGTCATTTTTTGTTCGACATGAAAGTCACTGTTGCCTGATTAAATCCTGTTTTCCACTTTTTCTCTCAAATCAATTTTACAGAAATGGAGTAATGTCAATGGATAAAAAAGAATCCCTGTTGAAGCAACGTGACGAAGCAAAAAAGGAAGCCGCCCAATACGAGAACCAGGTAAAGATTTTGCTGAACAAGCAGAGGGATGCAGAACGCCACGCTCGGAACCACCGCCTGATTGTGCATGGCGCGATCATGGAGGGCGTGTTTCCCTTCACCGCCAGCATGGACGGCGAATCGCTCAAGGCGTTTCTGATTGACCTTTCCCGTCTGCCGGGAGCAGAGGAAACGGCGGAAAAGGCGCAAAAAATCGCCCCCACAAACTAAAGTCCGTTCTTAACGGCGCACTTATACACCGTTCCGGTGTCGTGCGCCCTGCCGGGGGCTGTTGCGTCCTGCGGACGCGATGGGGAAGTACCTTCCCCAAACCCCTTGTGCGCCAGCGGAAACGAAACATCCGCTTTGCGTCTGTTCCGTTTCCGCTGGCCTTTATCTCCCCGCTGTTGACTGCGGAGGAAGGAGGAAAACCACATAGCGATTTTTCACTGTCCCATTCAAATCATCAAGCGGAGTGTAGGCCGTTCGGCTGTCGCTGCTGCCGCCTACCGGAGCGGCGAGAAGCTGACAAATGAGTGGGACGGCAAGACCCACGACTACACACATAAGCCCGGTGTTGTCCATACGGAAATCATGCTCCCCACCCACGCCCCGCCGGAGTTTCAAGACCGTTCCACGCTTTGGAACTCCGTGGAGCAAATTGAAAAATCCAGCGACGCCCAGCTTGCCCGTGAAATCGAAGTTGCCCTGCCCGTGGAACTGTCCAGAGCGGAGCAGCTGGCACTTGTTCGGGCTTTTGTCAAAGACAATTTTGTGGACGATGGGATGTGCGCCGACTTTGCGCTCCATGACAAGGGTGACGGCAACCCCCACGCTCATATCATGCTGACAATCCGTCCGCTGAAACCGGACGGACGCTGGGGGCCGAAGTGCCAGAAAGTTTACGATCTGGACAGCCAGGGTCAACGCATCCCGGATGGCAAAGGCGGCTGGAAGAATCACCGTGAGGACACCACCGACTGGAACAATCGAGAGAACGCCGAGAAGTGGCGGGCGGCGTGGGCCAGCTATGCGAACCGGGCGTTAGAAGCCGCTGGCAGGCCGGAGCGCATTGACCACCGCAGTTACAAGCGTCAGGGCATTGAAAAAATCCCTTCCATTCACATGGGCGTTGCCGCCAGTCAGATGGAACGGCGGGGCATCCAGACGGAGAAAGGAGATATTAACCGCCAGATCGCCGCCGACAACAAGCTGCTGAAGGAAATCAAGGCCCGCATCACCCGGATTTACAACTGGACGAAAGAGCAGGCTGGGGCGGAACAGCCCCAGGACGGCGGCAGCCTTGTGGCCCGGCTTTATGAAGCCCAGGCCAAGGTCAACAGCAACAAAGCCCATTCTCGTTCCGGTAAGATTAAGGCTCTGCAAGAGAACGCCAAACTGCTGGCCTTTTTGCAGAGCAACGGCATCAATTCCATGCAGGAACTTTATGAAAAAGTCTCTGCCATGAACAAGGATTATTACGATCTCCGTGGGCAGATTGTCGGCGCGGAACGTCGTCTTGCTGTCCTGGATGAACGTCTGGAAATGTGGGCGCAGTACGAGAAGTACAAGCCCATCCGCCAGAAGTTGGACAAGGTGAAACCGGGTAAGCGGGAGAAATACCAGCAGGAGCATAGGGCAGAGTTAGCAGACTTTGACGCTGCCGCCCATTTTCTGAAATCGCTGAAAGAATCCGGTGAGGCAATCACGCCCAAAGCGTGGCGGGCCGAAGCTGCAAAATTGACGGTACAAAAGGACGCAGATTATCAGAAAATGTATGCCATGAGGGATGAAATTAAGGCGGTGGAGGCCCTACGCAAAACCGCTGACCGTCTGGCTCACGAGGGACAGCATCAACAGAAAGAACAAGAACGATAATTTCAATTTTTGATGAAAGGATTTACGACTATGGACCTGAACCCGTGGGAACGCCGCCAGAAGATTTTGGAGGTTTTGTGCCTCCGGCGGCATGATACTTATGGAAATTTAGCGCATGAGTTTAACGTCAGCACCGGGACAATTCGCCGCGACATTGTAGTGCTGACCTGCTCCTATCCGATTGAAACCGTCCAGGGCGGTCATGGCGGTGTTCGAGTGGCGGAGTGGTTCCATCTGGACCGCCGTTCGCTGAACTCTGCGGAGATCACTTTCCTCCGTAGGCTGGGGGAATCTCTGGACGGCCATGACCGCGAAATGCTCAACCGGATTATTGCAGCGTTTTCGCATTGAGGGTAGTCATCATGCAAATCAAAATCAGTGAAATCAAAATCAATCCAGGACGGCGGGATACCCAGCAGAGGAATGTGGAAGAACTCGCCCGGAGTATCGCCGCTGTGGGCCTGATGAATCCCATCACTGTCACCCAGGACAACACGCTTATTGCTGGCCTGCATCGGTTGGAGGCGGTGAAGCTGCTGGGCTGGACGGAAATTGAGTGTACCGTCAGCGATGCGAACGGCCTGCAAGCGGAACTGGCCGAGATTGACGAGAACTTTGTTCGGGCTGGTTTGTCCCATCGTGAGTTGGGCGATCTGCTTCTGCGCCGGAAAGAACTCTATGAAGCCATCCACCCGGAGACGCGCCAAGGCCAGCGAAACGGACAGACGGCTAAAAACGAAAATTTCTCGCTTTTAGAAACGAAGTCCTTTTCACAGGATACCGCTGAAAAGCTGGGCGTGAGCAAACGCACCGTTGAGCAGCTTGTTCAGACTGCCGCCAATCTGACCCCAGAGGCCAAGAAGATTATCAAGGAGGCTGATACCAAGATCACCAAAGGGGCCGCGCTGAAAATTTCCAGACTGCCCCCAGACCAGCAGGAAGAAGCCGCTACTGTTCTGACCATAGCACCGCCCGCACCGAAGCGGCAAGGGATGATGGACAGCGAAGCGGCTTTGAGAGAGTTTACGTCTCTCTGCTCCCGCTATGTTTCCGGTATCAAATCCCTTCATCACCGGGCAGGCATTTTCGCTGGAATGTCAATTGCCCAATTTGACGCATTGGGCAATAGTGCGTATTCTGTCACGACCGCAATTAAAGAATTTTTCGAGAAGGTACATGAAATCCGACACGAAATGGAGAATGAACATGAAAACTGATTACATCACCGCCAGCTCCCCCCTGCCGCCTTATCTGGCCTATCCCCGGTTTCTGCTGGGGATGGACCTGCGGCTGATTACGAAAGAGGTCTACTGTATCCTGCTGGACATGACGGTGAACGGCGAGGGTAGCGTGGATAAGCATGGGCGGCGGTATCTGACATTCATCAACCCGGAGATCGCCAAGCTGATCGACCGCACTCCCTCCACCGTGGGCCATGCCCTGGCGGAGTTGGAGCGTGCCGGGCTGGTAAAGCGTCATTGGGTGAGCCGCAGCCCCACCCAGCCTTATCACACCTACATCAAGCTACCTGCCACGGAGGACGAGCCGTGATTGTCCACATGAACTATCAGCAGTACCGCACAGCCCGGAAACTGGTACATAGCTGCTGCAATTATGATGGTGAATGTTGCTTGCTTCTGGACAATGGAGAGGAATGTATCTGCCCGCAGAGTATTACCTATTCGCTTGTGTGCCGCTGGTTCCGCGCCGCCGTCCTGCCGCTGGACAATGCCCTGTGCGCCGCCCTGCTCTACCGTGACCATATGAAGCCCTGCGCCATCTGCGGCAGCTACTTTGTTCCAAAATCCAACCGGGCGAAATACTGTTCGGAATGTGCTGAACAGGAGCGGCGGCGTAAGACCCGTGACCGAGTGCGCCGACATAGGGCTGATATGTAACGCTTTAGGCCCGAAAAAGGCGTTGATTTGCAAGGCTTTCCGGGTGCTGGTCAATAGGGGGGCTGATACTTTTCCTATCCAGCACCCCGGAAGGCCCTCAGACGGCCTGCAACGGCGATTCTACAAAGGAGTTTTACCCTATGGCTGAAAACAGGAGATTTTACTATCTCAAACTGAAAGAAGGTTTCTACAACAGCGAGACTATGGTGGTCCTGGAAAGTATGCCGGACGGTCTGCTGTACTCGAATCTGCTGCTGAAAATGTATCTCATGTCGCTGAAATCCGGTGGAATCCTCATGCTCAACGAGCATCTTCCCCACACCGTTCAGACCATTGCCACCTTCACCCGGCACCAGATTGGCACCGTAGAGAGGGCAATCAAGGTATTCATGGAATTTGGCCTTGTGGAAGTCCTGACGGATGGTGCTTTCTACATGGCCGACATTCAACTGCTGATTGGACAGTCCTCCACCGAGGGCGAGAGGAAGAAGCGGGAGCGGAGCCGGTTGCAGCGTCAAAAACTGCTTCCCTCCGGCAAAGTGGACATTTGTCCACCCATAGACCCGGTGGACAAATGTCCCCCTATATTAGAGATTAGAGATAAAGAGTATAGAGATCAGAGTATAGAGAATAGAGAGGGGGAACACGCCCGCACGTTTGGCCGTTACCAAAATGTTTTTCTGTCTGCTGGTGAGCTGTCCGAACTGCAAACCGACTTCCCCACTGTCTGGCAGGAATACATTGAGCGTCTGTCCGAGTACATGGCCTCCACGGGCAAACAGTACCGCAGCCATGCCGCCACCATTCGCCGCTGGATAGCCGATGACCGCCGCAAGGCCGCTCCCGTTTCCCGTGACCGCGATTACAGCGTGAGGGAGGGTGACACCGTATGACGGAGATCCGCGAGGATGAATACCTTGACCCGGCAGACGGTCTGCTCCATTGCCGCAAATGCGGAGGTCCCCGGCAGGCAGTCATACCCGACCCGTTCAAGGGCGGCAGTTTCAAGCCCCGCTGCGTCTGTCCCTGCCAGCAGGAGGCGGAACGCCGCCGCAGAGAAGCCGAGGAACGCCGCCAGCGCATGGAGCGCATCAGACGGCGAAAGGCTCAGGGCCTCCAAGACCGCTATCTCTATGGCTACACATTCGCCCATGACAATGGACAAAACCCGGTTATGGCAAAAGCCCATGCCTATGTCGATCACTGGCCGGAGGCGTTCAAGAAGAACATCGGCCTGCTGTTGTTCGGTGACGTTGGAACGGGCAAATCCTTCCTGGCCGGGTGTATCGCAAACGCCTTACTCGACCAGGATGTACCCGTACTCATGACCAACTTTCCGACCATTCTAAGCCGCCTGTGCGGGACGTTCGGAGAGGACCGGACGGCGTTTCTGGACAGCCTGGGGGACTATGACCTGTTAATCATAGACGATTTAGGCGCGGAGCGCAACACCGAGTATGCCCTTGAGCAGATGTTTTCTATCATCGACAGCCGCTATCGTTGTAACAAGCCGCTGATCGTGACCACGAATCTGAAGCTGGACGAGCTGAAGCATCCACCCGACCTTGCCCATGCCCGTATCTATGACCGGATTTTAGAACGCTGCGCCCCCATCCTCTTTGCCGGGAAGAACTTCCGGGAGGACAACGCCGCCAGCACCAAAGCGGTAGCGCGGCGCATCGTATCACCAGAATAATTTTGAAAGTTTGAAAGGAGCGTCTATGGCAAAAACAAAAGCAACCACCCCCGCTACCCCGCAGAGCAAGCGGACATTGGAGAAGCGCATTGGCCACACCACTTACGAGGTGCATATCTGCTTCAGCGAGCAGAGCAAGGAGAGCATGAATGATAAAATCTGCCGCCTTATCAAGAATCAGATTGCGGATAGCCAGTAAAAGTTGCAAAAGGCAGTTGGCATCACGCAGATTTTGTGATATATTGGTGTTGCCGCAAATGAGCTGGCTGTCTTGAAAGGAAGTTGCGCTATGACAAGACAGCCGGAAAAGGACACAGCAATCTACACCAGATTATCACGCGACGATGAATTACAAGGTGATAGTAACTCTATTATTCATCAAAAGGAACTGCTTTCCAAGTATGCCGCTGACCATGGTTTCCGTAATGTCCGTTTTTTTGTGGATGACGGATTCTCTGGAACGAATTTCCAG
Organism: Acutalibacter sp. JLR.KK004; assembly: GCF_036941085.1. Lineage (NCBI taxonomy): Bacteria > Bacillati > Bacillota > Clostridia > Eubacteriales > Acutalibacteraceae > Acutalibacter > Acutalibacter sp. JLR.KK004. Next base: position 2,577,345 of record NZ_JAYMNQ010000001.1, on the reverse strand, counting down.
CGTCCAGGTTTCCAGGAGATGCTGTCGGAGATTGAGGCAGGAAAAGTCGGAACCGTTATTGTCAAGGATATGTCCCGGCTGGGCCGCGACTATCTAAGAGTGGGATTTTATACGGAAATTTTCTTCCCGCAGAAGGGTGTCCGCTTCATCGCCGTTAATAACGGAATCGACAGTGAAAACCAACAAGAGACAGATTTTACCCCCTTTTTGAATATCATGAACGAGTGGTTTGCCAGAGATACCAGCAAGAAGGTTCGGGCAATCAAACGCGCCCAGGGTATGGCTGGAAAGCATACCGCCGTTCATCCGCTCTATGGCTACAAGAAAGACCCGGACGACCCGGAGAAGTGGATTATTGACAATGAAGCTGCCGAGGTAGTCCGCCGTATCTTCCGCATGACCATTAACGGCAAAGGCCCCTATGAGATTGCTACAATACTGGAAAAGGAACGTATCCTTTGCCCGTCTGCCTACCTTGCGGAGCGCGGCGCAGGGAACCGGCGCAACAACGATTTTGCAAACCCCTGCCGCTGGTGGGGAACCACCGTTTCTTACATCCTCAACCGCATGGAATACATGGGCCATACCGTCAATTTCAAGACAGAAAAGACCAGTTTTCGGGATAAACGACGGCATCTTACCCCCAAAGACAGTTGGGTGATTTTTGAGAACACCCAAGAACCGATCATTGACGAGGAAACCTTTCAGACGGCACAGAAACTCCGCAAAACCGGACGCCGCCCGACCATTCTTGGAGAAGCGAATCCGCTGACAGGACTTCTCTATTGTGCCGATTGCGGCGCGAGATTGTATAACGAGCGCGGGGATAATGGAAAAGGCCATTTCAAGGATTCCTATGCCTGTTCCAGCTATCGCAAGCGTACCAGTGATTGCACGATGCACTTTATCCGTTCGGAGGTTGTGCGGGATTTGATTCTATCGGCGCTGCGCTCCATTTCGGAGTATGCAAAAGCCAATCGAGAAGCCTTTGAGCGGCTGGTAATGGATACAACCTCTGACCGTCAGGCACAGCAGATGAAGGAGAGCCGGAAAGCCTTGACGGACGGCCAGCGGCGGTATGATGAACTGGATGTGCTGATTCAGCGTACCTATGAGGATCACGTTGCGGGCAAGCTGACCGACAAGCGTTTCTTGAAACTGTCCCAGCAGTATGAAGCGGAGCAGGAACAGCTTGAAGGTGAATTGAAACGGCTGGCCGCTGAAATGGAAACGATGCAGGAGCAGACCGGCAGGGTGGACAAGTTTATGGCCCTGGTTGACCGCTACACCAGCTTTGACGAGTTGACCACGCCCATGCTCAATGAGTTTGTGGAAAAGGTCGTTGTCCATGAGCGTGTGAGTGTAGGCCGCTACAAGCGCAAGCAGCGTGTCGATGTTTATTTCAACTTCATCGGGCTGGTGGAGCTACCTGCCGAACCGGAGGCCGAACTGCCCGCCGCAGAACCGTCCCAGGAGCGGTATGTAGCGGTGAATACCAGCTTTGCCCCGCTGGGCGAGTACCTTTCCCAGCAGACAGAGAACAGCGTTACCCTCTCTTTCTCAGATGTTGAGCGGGTAATCGGAAAGCCCCTTTGCAAGTCAGCGTTCAAATTCTACTCCTATTGGTATCCAGGCGACAACCGCCCGATCTCTAATGTGATCTACAATGCTGGCTTTGATGTTGACCGGGTTGACATCAAAAATCAAATTCTTTATTTAACTAGGGCAATTTGAAACGCTTACTGTTTGCGTACTTAGGACCTTAGTATAAGCCACAGGTGTCTCGGTGCCTTTTTATAGAATCGAGGCACTTGTGGTCAATAATTGTCTTACAATGGATGGAGATGTTTTATGGAAATAGTACAGGAAATATACACTGGGACTTTGGATTATAAAGGAATTGAATTCAACTTTATACTTAACGGAAATGAACTGCGGCTGGTTCCGCCAAAGGACAAAGTTCAAGATGTGTATCGAGACTTTTTGACACGGCCACTTGGTAATGGTGCATACACTATGAATATTCCGGTTATGGAAGAATCTCATTTGTTAGGCAAATGCAATGAATCGGCTAAACAAATAATTTTTATAACAAGAAAAGGGCGGAATATCGGCAGTGAAAATTGTGTTCTGCTTATTGAAATACAGGCGTATATTTTATGTAAATATAAGAGAAACGCGATAAACAGAATCAGATTCAGTAATTCAGAAATTGACTGTATCCATCCTATCAACAGTTCCTTTAGTTTTACGTTTGGTGAAAGTATTGAAGAATTTAATAAAACAGGCATTTTGACAATAACAACTAAAGACTGGGATGCTACAACTACACAGAAGCAAGAATTTAATGTTGATGGAACAATAGTATCTGCTTATTTTGGCGTTTCACGAGGCATTAGCACTAAGTTGGGCGAGTCCCCATTGTCTTTAAAGTCTTCGCTTATGTTTGAATTTGAATCTACTGATAATTTTGAATTTATATATAGATTATGGCATATTGCTAAAAATTTTCTTTGTTTTCTCTGTTACAGAAAAAATGTGTATCTCCCCACTGCTGAATTAGATGCCCCGTGCGAAGATGGAAAACACGAAAACTTTGCGGTTCTGTATGTCCTCGGTGAAGACAAGGAAACTGAGTTAGATGAACTGAAAAAGGGTAAGTATATCCAACAACAGTATATTGTTGGAGCTGAAGGTGCTATTCTATCTGATATTGCTTCAGATATGCTCTATTTAAGGCATTTGCCTCATTCACATTCGCCCATTGATGCTGCTCGATTCATAATGATTACTGCAGCATTTGAATGGGAGTTTCATAGGAATTATCCTCAAGGAATTCCTAGAAATGAAGAAACAACAAAGGTTGAAACCGAAGTCTCAGAGGTTCTTCAAAACTTAGTAAAAAGCAATACAGGAAAGGCCAAGAAGAAGTACAAGTTTTTGCTTAAATTAGTAAAATCTGATTCTTTGCAATCCGAAATTGAACAGATAGGTCGCGACTATGGAGAAATTGTTGACATTTTTGGAGAGAATTTATATGCACTTAATCATGAAACATTGAACTATTCCGAGATGGGTACACGGCTTGCAGATCAAAGAAATCATTTTGCACACGGGGACTTGGATAGGGACTTTATAGGTCTTTCTCTGCTTGATCTTATATTTTTACAATTTGTGATCTATGCTATGCAATTGAAATATTATGGGGTCGAAGAGATCAATGTTAAAAGGGCTATCAACGATTTGTTTGCCCGCCGACTTCTAATACCAGACGATTCCTCTAACTAATGTGACTAGAATTTCTAATGTATGCCCTTTGTTAACATTTATTTGATAGTGCATACATAAGCTATCATAAGCTATACATTTCAAAAGCAGGACACAGCGAATAAAATTTGCTGTGTCCTGCTTTTGGATTTATTTGAAAAACCTACTTGACAAAACGCGTTGGATTTTGATACGTTCAACATCTTCAAGTGGATTTTCAAAACCTTTGTTGCCACATACCTGCTCACCAACTGTTTTACCATCGTCATGGCGGTGTTTGACATCGCCCAGCATGTGGTGAATCAAAGCTCCGGCGTGATAAACGGGAGCATGGACGTTACCGCCGCGCTGGCCGACCTGGAGACGCAGCTTGAAGCAATGGGGATGTGGGAACTGATCGGCCTGTGGCTGGAGACCAACATTATCAACCTGTGCATGTGGGTGTTGTCCATCGTGATCTTTGTCATTGTGTATGGCCGCATGATTGAAATATATCTCACGGTCAGCCTGGCACCCATACCGTTTTCCACAATGGCAAACCGTGAATGGGGGCAGATGGGGCAATGCCATTAAGTTAAGCGCCCCCAAAGAGCCCCGCTATCGTGCCGGAAGATAAAACCAAGAAATCCGATTACCCGAGGAAACAGGTCTCTGGAAAGCCCGTCCCCGCCTTACCGGAAAGCGTTTTCTGTAAAGCAACCCTTCCAGTTCTCGAAAAGGTTTCCGTAAGAAAGCACAGCAGGCAAAGACAGCGTCGGAAAAATTGAGGCGCTGTTTTTGTTTTGTGTTGTGGCAGGAAAGCTTCACGTTCCAGGCTGCTGCCTGTGCAAAGTTAAAAATCAGGAAAGCAGCAAAAACCTCCTGTAAAATAAGTTCTGGAATTTTGGAGTGGAGATGAATGAGCGCCACTGAATATTTCAGGCTGCGGAAAGATGTTTCGATGCCCCAGCGTTTGGCGTAAAGAGCTTTCAAAGTTTCGGGCGGAAATTGATTTTTATTCAGATTTGTCAGGAAGGTTTCCGTTTTTCCATTGCAGAAATTTACGCGTACGATACGGAAAGAAAGCCGGTAAAAGCCAACGCTTTCTACAGGCAGGAAATCGAAAACACGCTGACTTGTAAGCTTATAATAATCTGCCGGAACAGGGATATTTCTTGTTTCCAGTTTTCGTTTTGTGAGGCGCCCCAAAGTGAGGCTTGCGGGTATATCAAATTCGGGAAAACAAGGAAGTTTTACACCAAAAACCGAATCCCTTTCCTTCAGGCGGATGACATATTTCCATCCCCGGTTTTCCAGATGCGCCAAGTTGTTCAGGGACGCATAGTTCCGGTCAGCTAAAAGGATAACCGGCTCTGAAATCCGCGAACGGTCTGTCATTTCACACAGAGCTTTGCCTTCATTTTTCTCGTGTTCCTTTTGGACAATTAAGTCTGTATAAATGCCGTTTTCCAAGTCAAAAAGAGCGTTTATCAGGTGCTTGTTCCAACCGTGCTGGCGGTCTGTTCCGGGCAGATAAGAAAGCAAATCTGCAGGGTATGCTGATGATTTCAAGGACGTTCCATCCACTGCCAGCAGCCGATATCCCCGGTACTTCTTTTCGGGGGTAAGTGAATTTGAAAAGCTGTGAAATAAGTCCTCCAAGGCTTTAGGCAAAAGCTTTTTCCGCTGCTGCACAAAGGCGGAGGCAGAAGGTGTTTTTTCTTGAAAACGGAAAGCTTTCATGAGATTTTTGCCCACGCTTTCACAGCTCATGGTGAGCAAGAAGAAAATGATATTTTCAAAATCCAGCGCCCTGCGGCGGGTGAAATCCCGTCCCGGCCGGCTGGCGTAAATTTGGGGATTCTTTCCCATTTTCCTTACCTGAGACAGCAGCTTTTTTCGTAAGTTTTTTGCGGTTTGTTTCATTTTATAAGCCCCTTGAAGTTTTTATTTTTCAAGGGGCTTCGCCGCATATTTTTCTCATTTTGTCAAGGGCTTTTTGCCGGTTTCTTTATCTTTTTACAAAATGCTTAACTTAATGGCATTGGGCAGATGGGGACGAATTACCTGCGTTCCCTGTTTGCTTTGGGTTTCCAGGGGTTTTTGATTATGGTCTGCGTCGCGATCTATGCGGCGCTGGTCCAGTCAATCCCTTCTTCCGGCGACATCCACGGCGCGATCTGGGGCACGGCAGGCTATACGGTCCTGCTGGCCTTTGCCCTGTTTAAGACAGGCTCGCTATCCAAAAGTATTTTTAACTCGCATTAGTGTGTAACCGACCTATTTTAACAAGAAGGAGGATTTTTTTATATGAGTAAGACCAACCATGAAACCATGCAGCCGGAGGCCCAGGCGGGCGAGGGCTTGAAGCTGGATGTAACGGTACGCCCGATTGCCCCGATGGGGAACCTTCTGGCTTTCGCCAATGTGACGATCGGGGACTGTTTCAAGATCGACGGCTTCCGTATCTGCTCCGGCGAGAACGGCCTGTATGTCAACATGCCCTCAACCCAGGATAAGCAGGGAAAATGGAGGGATGTCTGCTGGCCGGTGACGGCGGATTTCCGCAGGCAGCTTAACGACGCCCTGATCGGAGGGTACGGCCAGGCGATTGAAAACCTGCAGGCCACCCTTGAAGCGACAAAGGGGGCGGCGGAGAAGCCTTCCCTGACCGGCGCGCTGAAAGAAAATGCCGGCAAGGTCAAGACGCCCCCGGCAAAATCCGCCCCGGCCAAGAATGAGCAGGCCCGGTAATGGCGGAGGCCGGAAAATATGGCATCGTGTACGCGGACCCGCCCTGGCGCTATGATATGAAACGCGGCAACGGGGTGGCTGAAAACCACTACCCCACCATGAGCATGGACGATATATGCGCGCTGCCGGTTGCAGACCTTGCGGCCATGGACAGTGCGCTTTTCTTATGGGCCACCTTCCCACAGCTTAATGAAGCCTTCCGGGTAATCGAGGCATGGGGGTTCAAATATAAGACGCTGGCCTTCCTCTGGCTCAAACAGAACCGGAAAGCAGATTCCTGGTTTTACGGGATGGGGTTCTGGACCCGCTCTAATGCGGAGGTATGCCTTCTGGCGACACGCGGGCGCCCAAAACGCCAGTGCGCGGGAATCCACCAGTTTGTAATCTCCCATATTGAGCAGCACAGTAAGAAACCGGATGAGGTACGGGATAAGATCGTAAGGCTCATGGGCGACCAGCCCAGGGTAGAACTTTTTGCGAGGCAGCAGACCCCCGGCTGGGATGTGTGGGGCAATGAAGTGGAATCCACAATCACGATGCAGGAACGGAATAAGTGATATACAGCATGAATGGAGGTGAATTTACATGCCCTATGTACCTGTACCCAAAGACTTAACGAAAGTCAAGACCAAGCTGGCGTTTAACCTGACGAAGCGTCAGCTTATTTGTTTCAGCCTGGCCGCGCTGGTGGGGCTGCCGGTATATTTCCTTACCCGCGGCGCTATCGGAAACTCGGCGGCGGTGCTGTTGATGATCGGGCTTATGATGCCCTTTTTCTTTTTCGCCATGTATGAGCGGGACGGGCAGTCGGCGGAGAAACTTCTGAAAAACAGGCTCCGCTATAAGCTCTGGCCGAAGAAACGGCCATACCGGACGGAAAATTTGTATAAATCCATGTCAGAGAAGGAGGTTACGAGGATTGCCAAAAACCAGACAGCAGGAAGCCCAGGAAAAACGTCTGCAAAGAAACATCAGGCAGGCAAAAAAGGCCAGGGCAGACGCAAAAACAGGCGGGCGTAATGCTTCCCGCATAAAGCCGTCCAGGAAAGGTGGCTTTTTCAGTGGGCTTAAATCGGACGCCCCGCAGACGGTCCAGCAGAGTATTCCCTATAAAGAAATGTATCGTGACGGGATCTGCCGGCTGACGGATAAGCTCTACACCAAGACGGTGCAGTTTTTTGATATTAACTACCAGCTCGCACAGGCGGATGACAAGGCGCAGATTTTTGAGGGCTACTGTGATTTCCTCAATTATTTTGACGCTTCGATCCATGTGCAGCTTACCTTTATCAACCAGCGGGCCAACATGCAGGATTTCGCCCGCAGTATTGATATCCCCATCCGTGGCGACGAATATGACGGAATCCGCAAAGAGTACGGGGATATGCTGAAAGGTCAGCTCCAAAAAGGCAACAACGGTCTTACCAAGCGGAAATATATCACTTTTGGCATTGAGGCTGACGACCTTCGCACCGCGAAGATGCGCCTGGAGCGGATCGAGGCCGACGTGCTGGCGAATTTCAAGGCCCTGGGAGCCCAGGCAAAGCCATTAGACGGGCTGGAACGCCTGGAGCTCCTTCACAGCCAGCTCCACCCGGACGGGCAGGAAAAGTTTCATTTTACCTGGGCGGACCTCCCGAAAACCGGGCTGTCCACAAAAGATTTTATTGCGCCCTCCGGCCTGTCCTTCTCGAATGACGGAAAGACCTTCCGGGTGGCCGACCATTCCGGGGCGGCGTCCTTTTTGCAGATTTTAGCGCCGGAGCTGACGGACCGGCTGCTGGCGGAGTTCCTTGACCTGGACGACGCCGTGACGGTGAACCTGCATATCCAGTCCATCGACCAGGCCCAGGCGATCAAGAATATCAAGCGCAAAATGTCCGACCTGCAGAAAATGACCATAGAGGAACAGAAGAAAGCGGTCCGTGCCGGGTATGACATGGACATCATACCTACCGACCTTGCCACCTATGGCGAAGAAGCAAAAAATCTCTTGCAGGATCTGCAGAGCCGGAATGAGCGTATGTTTTTAGTCACGGTACTGGTGGAGAACATCGCGCCGAAACGCCAGAAGCTGTTCAATGACATCCTGTCTGCCTCCGGCATTGCGCAGAAATATAACTGTGCCCTGAAACGTCTGGACTTCCAGCAGGAACAAGGCCTTATGTCCTCTCTTGCCTTAGGGTTGAACCAGATTGAGATTGAGCGGGGGCTTACGACCAGCAGCACCGCCATTTTCGTGCCGTTCACGACCTGCGAGCTGTTCCAGGAGGGCGAGGCGCTTTATTATGGCCTGAACGCTTTAAGCAACAACCTGATCATGGCGAACCGCAAGAACTTAAAGAATCCAAACGGCCTGTTCCTGGGGACGCCCGGCAGCGGCAAGTCCTTCTCCGCCAAGCGTGAGATCGTCAACGTGTTCCTTTTGACGGAGGATGACATCATCATTGCAGACCCGGAAAATGAGTACGGGCCTTTAGTACAGCAGTTCGGCGCCCAGGGGCAGGTCATTGACATTTCCCCGACTTCCACCAACTATATCAATCCGATGGACATTAACCTGGACTATTCGGATGATGAAAACCCCATCACGCTGAAAAGCGATTTTATCCTGTCCCTATGCGACCTGGTAATCGGCGGCAAGGAGGGGCTTTCCCCGATTGAGAGGACCATTATTGACCGCTGTACAAGGCTGGTGTACCGGGATTACCTGCAGGACCCGCGCCCGGAAAATATGCCGGTCCTGGGAGACCTGTACGGGCTGCTTTTGAAACAGTCCGAGCCGGAGGCGCAGAATATCGCCACGGCGCTGGAAATCTATGTCAATGGCTCCCTGAATGTGTTTAACCATAGGTCCAACATTGATATGAACAACCACCGGGTACTCTGCTTCCAGTTAAAGTCTCTGGGCAAGGCCCTGAAAGAGATCGGCCTTTTGATTATGCAGGATGCCGTGTGGAACCGTGTCACGGCCAACCGCTCCAAGCATAAGACGACCTGGTTCTATATTGACGAATTCCATCTCCTTTTGAAAGGCCAGACCGGAAGTTTCAGCGTGGAAATCTGGAAACGGTTCAGGAAATGGGGCGGCATACCGAGCGGCCTGACGCAGAACGTGAAGGATTTGCTGGCCTCCCGTGAGATCGAGAATATTTTTGAAAACTCGGATTTTATCTACATGCTGAACCAGGCCCAGGGAGACCGGCAGATTCTGGCGAAGCAGCTGGGGATTTCCCCGCACCAGCTTTCCTATGTGACCCATTCCGGCCCCGGCGAGGGGCTTCTGTTCTTTGGGAATGTGATTATCCCCTTTGTCGATCATTTTCCGAAGGATACCCTGCTGTACAGCGTACTTACAACACGGCCTGATGAAGTGGCGGGGACGAAGGCATGAGGAAACAAAAATACCCTGAAAGCGATTGGAGGTGAGGGCAATGGCGCGTGACAGGAATTTTCAGAGGAAACAGAAAGATGCCCGGATGCCGACGCGGGATTCCCACGGGGAGGACCGCATGGCGGCCCGGCAGGGAGAGCCGGATTATGACCTGCGCCGGGCAAGGGACGCCCCTTCTTCCGGCACTTCAAGGAACCGCAGGCAGGCGGCGCCGGTGCAGACGGAAACTTATGGATCAGATATATTTGCCGGTTGCGAAAACAGTGATACGGCAGCACAGGATTCCCCTAGCACGGTTCTTATTATGCTTCTTTGCTTTTCTGCAACATGGCTTCGTGATATTAAGTTTTGGAGTAAATTATCAAACTTAATTGTAATTATGGAGCTTATTATTATCAAACTGTTTTGCAAAAAGACAGATTGGAGGTAATAAATTGAACCCTAAGATTGAGAAACTGGAGAAAGAGATCGACAAGACAAAAACAAAGATTGCGGAGATGCAGGCCAAGCTCCGCGACCTGGAAAAGCAGAAAACGGAGCTGGAGAATACCGATTATGTGGCGATTGCCCGCAGCTTCCATCTGACCCCCCAGCAGCTGGCCGAATTTCTGAAATCGCAGCAGTCCGCCCCGTCCGGGGATGGCACGCTGCAGAAACAGGAGGATATGAATGAGGACTAAAAAAATCTCTCTGCTACTGGCGCTTATGCTTGTCATAAGCGCCATATCTTTGCCCCTGACGGCTTATGCAGCCGGGGACAAAGATACCACGCCGCCCGAACTTACGGCTTCCCTGGACGGCGACACGCTGAAAATAGAAAGCAGCGACGATAATTCCGGCGTGGAGGCGGTATTTGTGGACGGGAACCGTATCAATTCCCTAACCAATGGGGCGGCTTCCGTTGCCTTAAAGGATTATGCAGGCACGGAAAAGCAGGTAAGCGTGTACGCCCAGGACTATGCCGGGAACCGCTCAAAGACTGTGAAGTTTGAGAATCCCTATTATGAGGAACCGGCGCCCACGGAAAAACCTGCGACTGCAACGCAGCAGAACCAGGGCGGCACGGCGGCAAAACCTGTGCAGGCCCAGGCTGCTTCCCCCGGCAGCACAAACAGCAATGCCGGCAGCAGCAATTCAGGGAATGGTTCTAATACAGGTACGAATACGGGTGCCAATGGCGGCGGTAATACAGCCTCCGGCACAAACGGCGACAGCCCCGATTCCCAGGAGGAAACGGAATCCGCTTCCGCTATCCCGGACGGCGCATTTACCCCGGAGGGCACCGGCACGGTGTTAGATACGGCCACCGGGGAAGATGGGGATAAACAGTTTTACACCATCACCTCCGAGGACGGGAATGTGTTCTATCTGATTATTGACGGAAAGCGGGACGGCAACAACGTCTACTTCCTGAACGGCGTTACCGAGGCTGACCTGATGGCGCTGGCGGAAAAGAGCGAGGACACCATGAGTGCGATCCCGGCAGAGGATGTCTGCACCTGTACGGAGAAATGCGCAGCCGGGGAAGTCAATACCGCCTGCCCGGTCTGCAAGAATGACCTGAAAGGCTGTGCCGGGAAAGAAAAACCTGCGGAAACGGAGGAACCCGCACAGGCAGAGCAGCCGAAAAAGGACAAGGGCAGCGCCGGCACGATCATCTTTATTATCATTGCCCTTCTTGCAGTAGGCGGTGTTGGTTATTATGTGAAGATCGTCCGTCCGAAACAGCAGGCAGAGAATGACGAAGATTTCGAGGATGACGGGTACGGCGAAGGCTTTGACCCGGATGAGGCTTACGGCGAGACGGAATTTCTCTCCGAGGACGATTTTGAGGACAGGATCAACAATGAACAGGAGGACAGCGAGTAAAGCTGTCCTTTAGTATTTTAAGAAAGCGAGGATATTACATGGAGAAAACAACAATCCATCACCGTAGCGGCCTAAAGCGGCTGCTGGCATTTCTTCTCTGCGCAGTATGCGTCTTTGGGCTGATCCCTACTCAGGCGTTTGCGTTTTCGCCGGGACAGAAAGCAAGCTCCTGGCTTGGAGAACAGTATGTCGGTTCTGACGGGCGGCATTATTATGCGCCGGCGCCTTACACCTACCTTGTTTACAATTCTGACGGGACGATGGATGTGCGCAGCAGTTCCGGGGGCAGCGCTTACCGGCATTATATGCTGACAGCTTCGGACGGGAGCAGCCAGCAGGTCTATTGTGTGGAGAGCGGCATTGCCTATAATACTTCTGACAATACCTATACATCGGAAAGCGGTACGAACAGCAATTACTTAAACCTCCTTCCGGCAGAAGCACGCCGGGGCATTACCCTGACGACGATCTACGGCTGGAAACCCGGCGCTTCCCTTCCTGTGTCCGGCATTAACGAGGACGATTATAAAATGGCGACGCAGATCATCCTCTGGGAATACCAGCAGCAGCTCCGCAGCGACCCTTACAGCCGGCATGGGAACGGCCAGGCAAATGCAGACCAGTATTTCAGCGTGATTGCCGGACGTCCTGCGGAAAAAGCCTACAACTGGATTCTTTCACAGGTCGCCTCCCATTCCACGGTCCCCTCCTTTACTTCCACGAAGAAAAGTGAAGCCCCGGAGCTGGAGCTGAAATGGGACACGGAGAAAAAAGTCTATACCCTGACCGTCACGGACACCAATAACCTGAAAATCGATCTGGAGACCCTGAAAGGCAGCGGCGTTTCCGCCACAAGGAGCGGGAACAAGTACACGTTCACCAGCAAGAACATGATCATGGACCCTGTCACCTTTGAATTCCGAAAGGATATTCCGGTTGCTAACGACATGCTGATCTGGGGGAGGCCGGGTTACCAGACCATGATGACCGGCGCCAGCGACCCGGTCTCCTTCTTTGTAAAGATCAAGACCGAGACCTACGGCACCGCAAAGATTGTCAAGACCAGCGAGGACGGCATTGTGTCCGGGATTCCTTTCCAAATCTCCGGCACGGACATCCTGGGGAACAAGGTGGATGAAACCGTCACTACCGGGGAAAACGGGCAGATCAAGGAAAAGCTGCTGCCCGGCACCTATCTGGTGAAGGAGCTGCCGGTGGACCGCTATGTGACCCCTTCCGCGCAGTATGTCACCATTGAAAGCGGCCAGACCGCCACGGTGCATTTCAGCAATATCCTGAAAAAATTTCGCGTCCATGTGGTAAAGAGCGACGCAGACACCGGCACCGCCCAGGGCGACGCCACCCTTGCCGGGGCAGCCTACGGAATTTATAACAACGGCGAGCTGGTAGACACCTACACTACCGGGCCGGACGGCAGCTTTATGACCCGGTACTATGTCTGCGGCGATAACTGGACCGTGCGGGAGATCGAGCCGAGCACCGGCTACCTCTTAAACGATACGGTCTATGAGGTGGGCGCTTCCCCCACGCTTTATGAAGTGGAGCTGAACACCACCGAGAACCAGGTCACGGAAACGGTCATTTACGGAAACATCCAGCTTGTGAAGCATACGGAGGACCTGGACCCGGATGTGTCCGGGGATGAAAATACGGACGAGCCCAATGAGGGCGTCATTGAGCGCCCGGAGGCCGGCGCAGTTTTTGAGGTCTATCTGAAAGCGGCTGGCAGCTATGACGCAGCGAAGGAAAGCGAGCGTGACCTGCTCACCACGGACGGGGACGGCTTCGCTTCCTCCAAAATGCTCCCCTACGGACATTACACGGTGCATCAGGTTTCCGGCGAGGAAGGGAAGGCATTTATCCCGGATTTTACGGTCTTTGTTTCCTCCAACGGACAGACTTACAGCTATATCCTGAATAACCGTACCATTACCGCAAGGCTGCGTGTGGAGAAATGCGATGCGGAGACCGGCAATATTATCCCGATGACGGGCACCGGCTTCCAGATCAGGGATTTGTCCACCGGGGAACTTGTCACCCAGGAAATCTACTACCCGAACCCGGAAACCCTTGATACCTTCTATGTTTCGGATGAAGGCTGGCTGATGCTGCCGGAGCCTCTGCACACCGGAGATTATGAATTGTATGAGGTGGCGGCGCCCTACGGTTATGTGCTTTCCAGTGAGCCGGTGCCGTTTACCATTGACGGCAGCGAGTCGGTTGTCACGGTCACACAGCACAATATGCCGCAGAAGGGGCAGCTTACCATTACCAAGACCGGCGAGGTATTCGCTTCCGTCCAGGAGAACGGCGGCCTGTACCAGCCGGTGTATGAGGTCATGGGGCTTCCGGGCGCAGTCTATGACGTGATCGCGGATGAAGATATTTATACCGGCGACGGTACGCTCAGGGCGGCAAAGGATGCCGTCGTGGAGACCCTTACCACCAGGGAGGATGGAACGGCACAGAGCGGGCTTTTGTACCTGGGCCGTTACCGTCTGGAGGAACGCCAGGCGCCGGAGGGGATGGTCTTAAACACCCAGCCGGAATACGCGGAGCTTACTTATGCGGGGGAAACCGTGGAAGTGACACATGCCGCAGCCGGCCTCTATGACGAGCGCCAGAAGGTGGCGGTAAGCCTGTCTAAAGCGCTGGAAACGGACGAGCTTTTCGGGCTCGGCATGAACGAGGAATACAAAGACATTTCTTTCGGGCTGTATGCTTCCGCTGATCTGACGGCCCTTGACGGCAGCGTGATCCCGGCAGGCGGGCTTCTGGAGGTGGTTTCCATTGACCCGAATGAGGCGGGCGGCTATGGCGCTTCCTTTGCCTCCGACCTGCCTTTTGGCAGCTACTATGTGAAGGAGCGTACCACAAACAGCGCTTATATCCTCCCTGATACGGAATATCCGGTTGTTTTTGAATATGCCGGCCAGGAGGCGGCGCTGGTGCAGGTTCTTGTAAATGAGGGCGGGGCGGTTCCCAATGACCTGCTGCGCGGGCGTGTGGACGGCGTGAAAACCGGCGAAAACCCGGATGGCGGCGAGGATGTGAAGCTGGCCGGCGCGGTCATGGGATTATTTAAGCCTGATACCGAGGAATTTACCGGGGAAAATGCGCTGCTTACCGTTACTACTGGCGAGGATGGCAGCTTTGTCTTTGAGAATATCCCTTACGGCCACTGGATCGTAAAGGAAATTTCCTCCCCGGCGCTTTATACGGTAAGCCCCGAACAGCACCATATCTATATCGGTGTGGACGGCCAGAGCATTGAAATCAAAGTGGAAAACACCCTGATCCGGGGCAGCGTGCAGGTGATGAAAACCGAAGCGGTAGACGAGCCTTCTTCTGTGGAGAAAAAGGACAAGGATAACAACACCTTCCTGCGTTTCCTCTCCGGCGCGGTGTTCGATCTGTATGAGGATGCCAACGGCAATAAGGAATTTGATTCCGAAGATACGAAGATCGGCACACTGAAAGAATCGGATGCGGGCTACCATACGGCAGAGAACCTTCTGGCAAAGGGCTATTTTGTGAAGGAAAGCAAGGCGCCGGAGGGCTACCAGATGGATGAAAACGCCTACTATTTTGAGATCACCGAGGACGGCCAGGTGGCCGTTGTGGAAAACGGCGAGGCCGGGCGCGGATTTACCAATGAGGCGTACCGCGGGAACCTGAAGATCACGAAGGATTCCAGTGACGGGCGCAAGGATGGGTTTGCTTTTGAGGTCAAGAATGCGGACGGCTCCTATTGTGAGACCTTTACCTCCCCGAAATCCGGCGTGATCGAAGTCAAGGGGCTGCGCGTTGGCATTTATACCGTAACGGAAATCTCCAACCGGGCAAGCAGGGACTATATCATTCCTGACGCTGCCACGGTGGAGGTCAAGGCGGACGAAACCGCAACGGTCCAGTTCTTCAATGAAAAACCGGAGAAACCGGAAACGCCGGACAGCCCGGACAATCCGAAAACACCGTCCAACCCATCCACTCCGTCCACACCGTCCAATCCGGGCAAAGCGGTACCGCAGACCGGGGATGATAATTTTATCTTCCTGTATGGCGGGCTCCTGGCGCTGGCTGTGATCGGCGGCGGGCTGTCTGCTGCGGCCTATTTCAAAAAGGGAAAGCACGGCAGAAATACCGCCAGGGCAAAGACCACCTGCATTGCGGTACTTTCCCTCTGCGGGCTGCTGGCTCTTGGCAGCGGTTTCCTGATCGTCCGCGACCTAAGCCAGTATGCCGAGAGCGCCGGAACTTATGACGGGCTGGCGGAACATGTGGAAGTGCCGGAGCAGGCCGGGGAGCCGGAAGGACCGGGGACAGGGGAAGAAACAGGCAGGGAGGATTCCAGCGCGGTCCTCCCTGTTGTTGACTTTGAAGCCCTCAGGGAAAACGGGCCGGACATCATCGGGTGGCTCAGCCTTCCCGATACGGCCATCAACTACCCGGTAACGCAGAGAGACGATAACGAATATTACCTGCACCATCTGTATGACGGCACCTATAACAAGGTGGGCTGCCTGTTTGCAGATTATGAGAATAAAGCGGACTTTTCAGACCGAAATACCATTATCTACGGCCACAACATGCGGGACGGCTCCATGTTCGCCGCGCTGAATGAATATGGCGAACAGGGCTATTTTGACGGACACCCGCAGATGTACCTTGTCACCCCTGGCGGCGGCTATACCGTGGAAATCTTCACGGCGTTTGTGGCAGAACCCGGAGAGTCCGGCAGCGACGCCTCCCCCTGGAGGCTTAGCTGGAAGGATGACGGGGCCTACACCACATGGCTTTCTGAAATGGCGGGCCGGTCTGTCATTGAGACCGATGTTACGGTGACTTCCAGTGACAAGGTGCTGACCCTTTCCACCTGTACGCCCGGAGGTAAGAGCCGCTTTATCGTCATGGGAAAGCTGGCGGCTGTAAACGATTAACAAGGATATTGGAAACCGGTGCGGGGGCTGTCTGCTCCCGCACCTGCTATATAGGAGGATTTTTCTATGGTGAATACCATTGTTTCGATACCCGGCTACGTCCATCTGTACCGCTCCCTTCTGCGGTTCTATGACATGCCGGAGAATGAGGTCCGGGAAATGCTCTATCTTCTGAATACGGCAAACCTGGACTGCTACGAGTATTACCACCCGGAACGTGATGTGGTCCAGAGCGGGCCGGCAGCCTTTAGCGGATGGCTGGAGCATGAGGATTACCGCCCTTACCGGACGGAGGTACAGCTTTATAAATCCCTGCTGTTCTTAAAGCGCAGCATTGACCGGGACCTGATCGTGACTTCACAGCGGGAGGCGCTGCAGACGCTGCGGTGTATCATTTCCAACCTGGAATACCGCTTCTACAAGGCGTATGGCATGGAGATCGAGGACAAGCGGACCGTGTACGGGGAATGTACCTACCACCTGGTCCCCAGGGAGGACGAGCCCAGCGTGTGCCTGATGCATGACTGGATTTATCTGCCGAGCGCCTGAAATACGGTGGATAAGGGATATAGTGCGTATTTTGTTCTGCTTCAAGTAAAACTGTCCCGGATTCTATACAGTATTCGGGACAATCCATTTTTCAAAGGAGGGATGCCATATCACACAGCAGGAAGTCAATGCCGTATTTGACGCGCAGGTGCGGCTCTGTGCCGACACACTGCAAAAGAAAACGAAGGAATATACCGGGGACGATACGGACCGGCTGGGGGCTTTTAAGGCGGCGGCAGCCTTGCAGCACACCACGCCGGAGCGTGCCCTTGCCGGGATGCTGGCGAAGCATATCGTTTCCCTGTATGACATGTGCTTTGACAATGATACGGATTACGGGATAAGCACATGGGAGGAAAAGATCACAGACAGCCTCAACTATCTGTTCTTACTGAAAGCCATTGTAAAGGAGGGACATACCAATCAAACGGATTGAAGTAAAAATATTAAACTGCCAGGCGGCCAGGGAGGCCGAGAAAAACATGGTCTTTGCCGCCCGGCTCACCCAGAGGGGACATAAGATCTCCACAATGGACGACCTGATGGCCCTTTATGAAAAATCGTTCAGTGATGATACTGTGGCGGCCATCAGCGCCCTTCCCCACCCGACGGTCCAGAAATTTGCGGTGATCACCGTCGCCGTTGTAGGGGCAAGCCGGAGGTTCCTATCGCAGATCACCAGGCACCAGAACGAAGTAAAGTTTATGAGCGCGTCCTTACAGTACAGCAATTATGCGGGGCAGGCGGATTTTGCCATACCTTATGAGATTATAACCGCCACGGCTGCGGTCCGGGAACTGTATTTAAAAAGCTGCCACGAAGGCATGGGCTGTTACGAAAAGCTGTGTGCCGAGGGGATCGGCCATGACGCGGCGGGATATGCCACACCTCAGGGACTTCGGAATGTGCTGGTTATCAGCGCCACGCCCTATCAGTGGAAACACATCATCGGCCAGCGGGTATGCCGGCGCAATACGGACGAGACCCGGATCGTGCTCCTGAAAATCTGGCAGGAGCTTTATACTTTAAGCCCGGTGCTGTTTGCCCCTGATTTCACAGGCCCCTTCTGCCAACAGGACAAATGCCTGGAGGGGAAAATGACCTGCGGAAACATACTGAAAGCGGATATGACGCCTGGAGATATTCTGAAAACGGACTATCCGGCGCTTTTGGAAGGAGGCGGCGCATGAAGATCAAACTGATCGACTTTGGCGTGCCGGAGGACCGCCGCCCTTTCCGTCCGCATGGGAACGATGCCGGCGCGGATGTTTACATGCCCTATGACTGTACGTTACAGCCGGGCGAGATCGCAAAGGTCCCTCTTGGATTTGGGATTGAAGTGCCGGACGGATATGCGGGCTATGTATTCCCGCGCACCAGCATGGCGGTAAAAGGGCTGGTCTGTGAGCTGCCGCCGGTGGATTCCGGCTACCGCGGGGAGATTCACGCGATCATCAGCAATGTAAGCAGCCAGACCCAGGAGCTTTCCAAAGGCTCCCGCGTGGGCCAGCTTGTAATTACTCCGGTTGTGATCGCAGATTTTGTTACAGAGCTTGGCGAGCAGCGCGGCACAGATGGGTTTGGAAGTACAGGAAAATAAAAAAGTGACATTCCGGGAGTGATTCTTGGTTTATCGCCGGTAGTGGGATTGGGCATATCAGGAGGATTGCAGGGTACAATAAAAGAAAGGCAGCAAAAAGCGGCCAGCACCGTGGCCGCTTATTTTCTGCTATTGAGTTCTTTCATAATCCCCAGGATATAAGAAAGTGACCTGGAATCCAGTTTTTTTGCCTCTGCAATAAATTCCTGCAAGGCTTGCGGGGCCGGGTTCCCCTCGTCAAAAAATTCCTGGGGCGTCACGCCCAGATATTCACAGATGTAAAGGAAGGACTGCATGGAGGGAAGGGACTTTTTGTTTTCAATGTTGTTAATGTAGTTATTTGCCTGTCCCAATGACAATGACATATCGCGTGCAGACACGCCTTTTTGAGTCCGCAGCTTTGCCAGCCGTTCCGGGACGAAATTTTCATACATTGCCTTTACCTCCTATTCCGTAATAGATTGTACCTTACACCCTGTCCTTATTCGCAAAATAAAAAAGGGTATTTGCGTTGAAACGCTAAAATAAATCTATTATAATTTGAGAAATAAAGAATAATAACTATCGGATGGAGGAAAAGAAGATGGAAGGAAAGACATGCTGTGTCACCGGGCACAGGGATTTACCCCAGAAAGAGATAGGCCATGTAAAGGCGGCCCTGCGGCGTGAAATTGATTCTGCCGTTGCGGACGGGTTTACCCGCTTTATGAGCGGCTTTGCGGACGGCGTGGACCAGTATTTTGCAGAGATCGTACTGGAAAAGAAAAAGACGAATCCGGCGCTGGAGCTGATCGCGGTTGTTCCCTACCAAAAGCGCCTGGACAGCCTGATGGAAAAGAGCCGGACTTATGAAATGCTGGAGGCCTGTGCGGATGTTGTTGTCATGCAGGAAAAATACCACCCCAGCGTCTATTCCCACCGGAATCGCTACATGGCTGAACACTCAGACAGGGTGATCGCCGTGTATGACGGGAGGGAAAAAGGCGGCACGGTCAGGACAATCCGGTTTGCGCACCAGATGAAGAAAGAGCTGCGGGAAATCCCGGTTGGGGAGATTATCCTGCCAGGGCAACCCGGAGCGAGAAGAAAATGAAATAACAAAAAACTGATACTTGATGATACGCTCACTTTCCGGTGGGCGTTTTTCTTTACCCAATTTTAGGAGGATTTTTTATGTGGAGCATGATTACACACTTTCTTACATTCACTGGAGGAATGTCTGCCGGCGTCGTGCTGATGTGTCTTTTACAAGCCGGAAAGCAGGAAGATGAATGGTCAGAAAACAGGAAACGGGAGGAAAATGAATGAACCAGGAATTTGCAGAATATATCAAAAACCATATACGGGAATATCTGCCGGCGGACTACCAGGATGCAGATATTTCCTTAAAAGAAGTCACAAAAGGGAATGACCGGACCCTTACCGGGCTCATCATCCGAAGGGACGATGAAACGGTTACGCCAACCATTTATCTGGAGCACTATGGGGAACAGTTTGGAAAAGGCCGTCCGATGGAGGACATAATGAAGGAAATCGCACAGATAAAAATGGAGAGCAGTTTGGAGCTTCCTATTGACGTGAAGGGATTGGAGGATTATGAAACAGCCAGGCCGCTGCTTGCTATCCGTCTGTGTGACCCGGAAAAGAATCAGGAATATCTGAAAGACAAACCCTGTACCGCATGTGGGGAACTGGCGGCAGCTTACCGGATTCAGGTCATGGAGGGCAGCGAAGGGACAGCTTCGGCTATAATTACAAATGACATGCTGGGACTTTGGGGGATTACGCCGGAGCAGCTTCACCATGACGCAGTTACAGCAGAAAATGCCAGGAGCCCTGTCTGCTTATATACGATGCATGATGTGATGTCAGAGATTATGTTTTCTGCTAAACCTACGAATCTGTTTAACCAACCGGAACCGATAGAAACTGGCGCTGTGCCTATGTATGTCCTGACGAACCAGAGCAGATTGGATGGCGCCGGGGTCCTGGCGCGGGATGGCGTACTGGATAAAATCGGGGAGCTGGTCGGTTCCGATTTTTACGTCCTTCCATCATCCATCCATGAAGTCCTGATTGTGCCGGATAACGGGAATATGCAGGCAAAGGAACTGGAGGATATGGTAAAAGAAGTGAATGCTTCCCAAGTGGCGCCGGAGGATTTGCTCTCCGATAAGGTGCAGTATTATGACCGGACAGCGAAAACCCTGGGGCGAAAACAGGAAAAAGGGCTTTTGGAGCGGCTTTCCGCAAATAAAGCAAAGATCCGGGAAAAGGAGGCAAAGGAACCCAGAGAAAGTCAGAAAACCCGGCAGGAACCGGGCTTATAAAGGGCGGCTGCCATGCTGGCTTTTCTATTTCAAAGAAATGGAGGTTTACAGGAATTGAAGTTAGTAATTGCGGAAAAGCCCTCCGTCGCCATATCGCTGGCGGCGGTCCTGGGCGCGAATGAGAAAAAAGACGGCTACATGGAGGGCGGCGGCTATCTGGTAAGCTGGTGCGTGGGGCACCTTCTGGAGCTTGCGCAGCCGGAGGCTTACGGGGAACAGTATGCCAAATGGCGTTATGGCGATCTGCCGATCCTGCCGGAAGAATGGAAATACGGAGTGCCGAAGGATAAGAAAAAGCAGCTTGACCTTCTGTGCCGGCTGATGAAAGACAAACGGGTGACTTCTGTGGTGTGTGGTACCGACGCCGGACGTGAGGGCGAGCTGATCTTCCGCCTTGTCTATCAATATGCCGGATGCAGCAAACCAATGGAACGCCTCTGGATTTCCAGTATGGAGGATGCGGCAATCCGGGACGGCTTTGAACACCTGCGTCCTGGCAGCGACTACGATACGCTCTATGACGCGGCGGTCTGCCGGGCCGGGGCTGACTGGCTGATCGGCATTAACGCCACCCGGCTTTTCTCCGTCCTGTATGGCACGACGCTGAATGTGGGGCGGGTAATGTCTCCAACGCTGGCGCTTTTGGTACGGCGGGAGGCGGATATTCAGGCATTTACAAGCAGCCCCTTTTATGTGCCGGAAATCACCTGCGGCGGCTTTACTGCCTCCGGAGAAAAGCTGCCGGATAAGGCGGGGGCTGAAAAAATCCGTATGGAAAGTGACGGGCAGGCTGCTTCGGTGCTGTCCGTGGAAAAGCAGGTCAAGACGGTACAGCCGCCCCGCCTGTACGATCTGACAACCTTACAGCGGGAATGTAACCGCATTTATGGTTATACGGCTCAGCAGACCCTTGACTATGTGCAGTCGCTTTATGAGAAAAAACTGGCGACCTATCCCCGGACGGACAGCCAGTATCTGACGGAGGATATGCAGGCAACCGCCGCCTCCCTGGTCCTCTGGCTGCGGGGCAATATGCCCTTTGGGAAGGGATGCGCCGGGGAACCGGATATTGGCCGCGTGACGGATGGCAGCAAAGTCACCGACCATCACGCGATTATCCCTACGGTGGAGATTGCCCGGACGGGTTTATCGGAGCTTCCTTCCGGGGAGCGGGATATACTGACGCTGATTGCCGCAAGGCTCCTTTCTGCCACGGCCCAGGCTCACCGGTTTGAGGCGATAACGGCGGTTCTGGACTGCCGGGGCCATTCCTTCACGGCAAAGGGAAAAACCGTGCTGCAGACAGGATGGAAGGAAGTGGAACGCCTTCACCGCATGGGCCTGAAACAGTCTAAGACGGAAGAAAAAGAAAGTGAAGATGCTGCCCTGCCTCCGCTGCAGGAGGGCCAGACTTTTGAAAAGGTGTCTGCCGGCGTCCGGGAAGGCAAGACATCCCCGCCGAAGCACTATACGGAGGATTCCCTTCTGGCGGCTATGGAAACGGCGGGCGCCGGGGATATGCCGGAGGATGCCGAGCGCAAAGGTTTAGGTACGCCGGCTACCCGTGCCGCCACGCTGGAAAAGCTGGTATCTGCCGGTTTTGTGCAGCGGAAGAAAAAGCAGCTTATCCCCACGGAAAAAGGCACGAACCTGATTTTGGTCCTGCCGGATAACATCAAATCGCCCATGCTCACCGCAGAATGGGAATCCATGCTGAAACAGGTGGAGCGCGGCGGGGTCCCGGCAAAAGACTTCATGGATGGGATTGCAGATATGATCCGGGCGCTCGTCAGAGAACATACCGCGCCGGAGGAACGGTTTGCCGGGCTGTTCCCGGATGCGAAAGAAAACGGGCGTGAAGCTGTCGGCACCTGTCCCCGCTGCGGCGGCACTGTGTATGAGGGCAAAAAAGGATTCTTCTGTGATAACCGGGATTGTGCCTTTGCACTCTGGAAAGATAACAAATTCTTTTCCAGTAAGAAAAAGAGCATTACAAAGTCTGTGGCGGCGGCCCTTCTGAAAGAGGGCCGCGTTTCCGTGTCCGGGCTTTACAGCGAAAAGACGGGAAAGACCTATGACGCGGTGGTGCTGCTGGATGATACAGGGGGAAAATATGTGAATTTCAGGCTGGAATTTCCGGCGAAGAAAGGCAGGGGGAAATGAGCGGGCCGCCCTCACGGGAATTAACCAGACAGGAACGGGCGGCGATCCGAAGGCTAGTAACAGACCTTTGCGCGAACTATGACAATCGGGATAAGTTCTGCCGTTCTTTGGACTGTCCCTGTTATATGTTGCATAAATGGTGGACCGGCTCTTTCTGCCGCTACTTCCGGGAGGCGGTGCTGCCGGTGGACCCGGCGCTGGAATCTGCCATTACCGGCGAGGACACTTCCCTGAAACAGAAAACCTGCCCGGTCTGCGGCAGGGCGTATCTTCCCACCACCAGCCAGGCATATTGTTCGGATTCCTGCCGCGCCTTTGCCAGACGGAAATCCGAGCGGGAACGCAAGCGCCGGATCAGGCAGAACCAGGGGTAATATGTCCGCAACTTAACCAAAAAGAGGCTTGATTTTCAAGGATTACAGAACCCGGTTTGAGGGGCGGCTGAATAAGAATACTCCGGCGCCCTGAAACAGCCCTAAGTTGCGGACAGACAGAAAAATCGGGAGGGATGTTTATCGAGAAAGTAAAAATATCGGTCATACCGGAAATTATGCGGATCGACACATGGACGCAGGCCATTGACATACAGCAGATTGACAACCGGCGCTTCATGTATAACCCGGACACAGGGCTGCTGGTCTTAGGCCGGCAGTATGCAGTGACAAGTCTGTTGGATTCCAGCCATGCCGGTGAGCTTGCGGCTGCCGGCATTACAAAGGGTTATGACGCATTTGTCCGGGGCTGGGTCGGTACCGGAGGGGATTACCCTGTAGGAGTGATCCATTTTGCGCCCAGCGTGGATGCAAGGAATATAGAATTATTTGACCGGGCCTTTGACACTTTGAAAATGTTTGCGGATAACGGGATCATGTACGGGACTGTGATTCGTGGATTCGGGAAGGAATGGGAACAGCCGGCCTCTGCCATTTTAACGGATATGTGGCAGCCGGCAGTAAAGCCTTCCGTCCGTAAGCAGCTAAAAAAACAGCCGGAGGCCAAAGCCACCCGGCAGAAAACCAACCATCAACAGGAACGATAGGAGGCGGTTTTATGAATATCAACACGATCACAACTGATGACCTGCGGGGCATGGAGGGCAAAGACGGCCTGATCCTGCAGGGCTGCGGCGGGGATTTGAAGGAATGGGTGGACGGGATCAATGATATGTTCACCGAGGCGGGCATTTTGAAGGACGGCAGTAAATTTGAGGACGTTTCAGCTTTCCAGTATGGGGAGCTTACCTGCCTGCTCTACCCTTTCGAGGATGTAAAGCTGGACATCGGGAAACTTGCCATCTGGCGGTTACAGACCCATGCGGATTTCGGGGGTACCTGGCTGTCCGATTTTGTACCGAACCGTCTGGGCGGCTTTATCAGTGAGCCTTCGCCGGAGCCGGAGAAACCGGACTGCGCGTTGATCGGCCAGGACGGGAATGTTTTCAACCTGGTAGGGATTGCGGCCCGCACCCTCCGCAGGAATGATATGGCGGACCAGGCAAAAGAAATGTCGGACCGGGTGTTTGCTTCCGGCAGCTACCATGAGGCGCTGAACATCATCGGCGAGTATGTCAATATCACGGATTCCGAAAGGGAGCCGGAGCACAGGGCCTCGGTCCGGCAGCAGATAAAAGAAACAAAGACGGCGGAACCGGACAAAAAGCAGAAAACGCCGAAACAGCAGGAACGGTAAGGAGGGTCAGGATGGGAAAAGAAAAAGTATACGGCGTGTGGGCGGTCCGCAGCGGCTCTTCCATTTTTGGACGTGCGGAGGGCTGGTGCAAAGAGGACGGAAAGCCTCTGGAATTTGATTCTGAAAAAGCCGCCCAGGATTATGCGGACGAAGCCGGCCGCCATGCCACGGCGAATGTCCGCTACTATGTGGAGGAAAAAGAGCCGGAACCGGGCGCAATTAAAAAACGTGCGGCACAGCCGGATTTGGATGCCCGCGCCCATGAGGAAGTGGCGCCGAGAAATGACGCAGCGGAAAAGCGCAATGAGATTCCCGGCAGGCAGATCATGCCGGAGGCGGACCCATTGGTGGGAATCCGCTCTGCGGTCCACAGCAACTATGCGGGCATGGTCGCCATGCTGGGCGCAGATAACCAGGTGTACCTGGGACGTGAGGAACGCTGCCACTATCAGGATATGCAGGCGTCTTATTATGACAATCAGGACGGCTCCCTGTGCTTTGTCTGCGACCAGCCGGATATGTACTATTTTCTCTATGGGGAGGGCTGGGCGCATACCCAGGCGGAAATGCTGGAGCGCGGCCTTACCCTGGGCCAGTATGAAGAATTTGCAAGGCTCCGGGACGGCGTGCTCTCACAGTTTACGCCCCATAGGGAGATCATGTTTGCCGGACAGCCCTTCCAGGCGCCGGAGAGCTATCTGCGTAATGCGGAGCTTTACGAGGAAGGACAGACCGGCAATTACAATATGCTGGACGGACGCCTCAACAACGAACCGCCGGAGCGCCCCGACCTGACGGACGGGCAGACTTACGAGGAAATCCGGGAGCTTGCCCCGGAGACGCTGCTGGAGGAAACGCCGGAGAAACCTTCCCTGATGGAACGGCTGAAGGCGGAACGTTCGGAGCATGAAGCAAAACAGGCAGCGCCGTTGATGGCAGAGAGGGAACGCTGATGGGCGCGGTAAGGTTTGAGGGCGTGGATATACTGGACAGCCTGGGGCAGATCATGGAGCTGCACACGCAACACTACAAGGATGATTTTGATATGGATAAAGAGCTGATCCCAAAACTGGCTCTATCGGGAGAACCGGAGGACCGGCGGCTTCTCTGGATGTCGAGGCCGTGCGGCACCTATACCCTGCGGGAATGGGAGGTCTATCTGGAGGGCAGCCATGCAAATAATGTGTGGA
The DNA here is from genome assembly GCF_036941085.1 of Acutalibacter sp. JLR.KK004. NCBI lineage: Bacteria > Bacillati > Bacillota > Clostridia > Eubacteriales > Acutalibacteraceae > Acutalibacter > Acutalibacter sp. JLR.KK004. The sequence continues at coordinate 2,551,600 of NZ_JAYMNQ010000001.1, read as the reverse complement.
AGTTTTACCATGAACAGACAAAAGACCCGGTTCTTGCCTATGCCCTCTCGATCAAAGACGTGCAAGACGGAAAAGTGGTCGGCGATATATACCCGCTTGAATATGGGGCTCATGTGGAACGGGTAAAGTTGCTGACCTGCCCCATTGGTAAAGTGGCCGTTGTGTTTGAGGACGGAGCCAGTATCACGCTTCCTTATCAGGATCGGAGACAGCTTATGAATGAGCTGATGCCGGTACATGGGAGCCCAAAGTCGATGACCGATCTGCCAAAGGACGAGCGGGAGCTTGCCGTAATCCTGAAACGGGAACGGCTCAAACGCTCCTGCCATGCCACAAATGGCAATATAAAAGAATATATTGACGGCCTGAAAAAGAATACCTTGCGCGGAAGGCTCAAAGAGTCCCGGACAACCGCCCCCACCCATAAACCGCCTGCCCCGAAAAAGGAGCCGGAACGATGAAGGGCGGGCATAATAAAAAATCCGTCCGCACAGAGTTCGTCATGTCCGAGCAGGATGCGGAGCTGGTAAGGGAACGCATGGCGGAGCTCGGCATTACCAACCTGTCCGCATATCTGCGCAAGATGGCGGTTGACGGTTATATTATCCATCTGGATATGAGCGACATCCAGGAAATGATACGGCTCCTTCGTATCTGCTCCAATAACCTGAACCAGTATGCCAGACGCGCCAATGAGACCGGAAGTGTTTATTCTGCCGACGTGGACGATCTGCGCACCCGCCTGGACAGCCTGTGGGACGGCATGGATAAGCTGCTGCGGGGATTTGCGAACATTTCGTAAACAGGAAGAACCGCCGTTGCTTTCCGCAGGCCGGCACGGTAAAATTTTACTGGAGGGGTAAATATGCTTCTCTTTGAAATACCCTTCGGGCATACCTGGATGTCCTGAAAAATCGGACATGGGATTAGGAAAGGAGGCGGACGTATGCGTCTGATTGGCAAACTGCTAGCACTTCCCTTTGTAATAGTTACAGGGATTCTTTATCTGTTCTGCAAATTTCTTGTTGTGGTTTCCGGCGCCGTGCTGGGAATTCTGTCAGGGATTGTTTTTCTGGCGGCGCTGGCGCTGTTCTTCGCAGCCGGGTTCTGGCCGGGAATGTCCTGGCTGGTGATTGCGTTCCTTATCAGCCCTTACGGCCTGCCGATGGCGGCGGCCTGGCTGGCCGGCATGATCGGCGGCGTGAATGGCGCCCTGAAAGATTTTATATTTGGTTAAACAGTTTCGGCGGGGCGCATTGGCAGCCCCGCCCTTTTTCTATAATTATGGCTGTCTGTTACGGCAGCTTTTTGATTGGAGGGATTTCATTGAAAGATACAACGCCAATTTATTTCCATTCTGCTGCCTATGCGCATGAGCATGGGGAGCTGGATCAGTACCACGCTTCCCACAAAGCAAACATTGCGTGCAGGGAGGCAATCGAACAGGCCATTGCGGACAACTACCGGGACAACCGTTTAGGCACGGCATGTGTGCAGCAGGTCTTACAGCAATTTGATCCTGGACGGATTTTTTATGTCCTTGCCAACACGGTCCGGCAGAAAGATCACGACGGGCGCATTTCACGGGACAACAAAGCATGGGCGCAGACGGTTCCGGTCTGTGAGGATAAGGACGGTTTTGGATATGACCGGAATGTCTGCTTTGCCGTGGACCGCTGCAATCCCGGACTTACCGACCTGTTTCTCTCCCAGGCCAGGCGGGAGTGTGCGCCGGCCCAGGAGCAGAAACCATCCGTGCGTGACAGCCTGAATAAAAATGCCGGGCAGCAGGCGCACAGTGACAGGACGAAAGCAAAAAAGGAGCCGGAGCGGTAACAGGTCCTATATTGGATTAAGGGGGTGACAGATATGGCAACCACTCGGCTCATGCCGCTGCATGTTGGGAAAGGCCGGGATGTTTCCACGGCCATAGCGGACATCATTGACTACGTAAAGAATCCGCAGAAAACCGATTATGGGAAATTCATTTATGGCCATGAGTGCGACACCCGGACCGCTGATGCGGAGTTCCTTTTATCCAAACGGCAGTATGCGAACCTGACCGGAAGAAGCCGGGGCGCGGATGATGTGATTGCCTACCATCTCCGGCAGGCGTTCAAACCCGGCGAGGTCACGCCGGAAGAAGCGAACCAGATCGGGCGGGAGCTGGCATTGAAACTGACGAAGGGAAACCATGCTTTTGTTGTCTGTACCCATGTGGATAAACACCATGTCCATAACCACATCATCATAAATTCTACCACGCTGGACTGCCAGAAAAAATTCCGCAACTTCTGGGGCTCTACTTGGGCGATCCGGCGCATGAATGACAAGCTGTGCCTGGAGCATGGGCTTTCCATTGTAGAGAATCCGAAACCCAGCCGGGATCATTATGGCACATGGATGGGAAGTCAGAAACAGCCTTCCCACCAGGAGCGGCTGCGACAGGCTATCGACGCAGCCCTGGAAGAAAAGCCGAAGGACTTTGAAGAACTTTTGAAAAAGCTGGAGGCGGCTGGGATTGAAGTCAACCGGGAGCGAAAGCACCTTCGTTTTCGCCTGTCACCTGATGATAGATATACCCGGTGTGACACACTGAAAGGCGACTATACCGAGCAGGCCATCAAAGAACGGATCGCCGGCACACGGACGGCAAAGCCGCGCCGTATTTCTCCCCAAAAGCCGGTTTCCAAAGTCGGGCTGCTGGTGGATATTGAGGCGGCAATCCGTTCCGGCAAAGGTCCGGGATATGAACGCTGGGCGAAGGTGTTCAACTTAAAACAGCTCTCTCAGGCGGTGATCTGGCTCAAAGAGCATGGCGATATGAACTATGAGGATTTGCAGAAAAAATCAGATATTGCTACTGCTAATTTTAATGCGCTGTCGGTACAGATCAAGGAGCTGGAATCGCAGATGGCCGCCAACGGGGAGCTGCAGAAACAGATCGTAAATTATGCCAAAACACGGACAGTCTATGTGGAATACCGGAAAGCCGGGTACAGCAAAAAATTCCGTGCGGTACATGAAACGGAAATCCTGCTGCACCAGGCGGCAAAGAAACACTTTGACGGATTGGGGATCACAAAGCTGCCCTCCGTTAAATCTCTGCGGGAAGAATACGCCGGGCTCCTGGAACAGAAACGGAAAGCCTATTCTTCTTACAAGCAGGCCAGGGCTGATATGAAAGAGCTCTATAATGTCCGGGCGAATGTGGAGCATTTGCTGGACATTCCCACCGGGCGGGAACCGCAGAGGGAATCGCAAAAGTCACGACAATAGGTTCTCTCCGCTTTTGTTTTTCAGCGTTCCAACGGAACGCGCAGCCATCACCGCAGGTGATGATCTCAGGGGTTTGGGGATATGTCACCAACAAGCATTTAGCAGAAATTCCGGGTACGGGATTTCTGCTAAATACGCAATCTTACGGAAGATTGCATTGCTTGCCAGTAGTTTTGAGAACCTTTATTTAGGTATTGTCTGCATGCACATAGACAAGCACCATGTCCATAATCACATCATCGTGAGTGCGGTAAATCTGGAGTCTACCAGGAAATTCCGCAACTTTTGGGGTTCCTCCTGGGCTTTGCGCCGGATCAGCGATAAGCTGTGTCTGGAGCATGGCCTTTCTATTGTCGAAGATCCCAAGCCCAGCCGCGGCCACTATGGAAAATGGCTGGGTGATGGAAACAAACCGCTTTCCTTTCAGAATCAGATCCGTCAGGCCATTGACGCCGCCCTGGAGCAGCACCCCTCCACCTTTGAGGATTTCCTGAAAATTCTGGAAGCGTCCGGTGTGGAAGTCACCCGGCGCGGGAAATCTATCAATTTCCGTGTTCCAGGGCAAAAGAGCCGAACCCGCTGCAATACGCTAAAAGGAGATTATACTGAACAGGCAATACGGGAAAGGATCGCCGGAACCTATATTCCCTCTGTTCAGCCCAAACGGTCCAATTCTTCGGTGAGGATGCTGATTGATATTGACGCCGCAATGCGGGCCGGTAAAGGTGCCGGTTATGAGCGTTGTGCCAAAGTGTTCAATGTGAAGCAGCTTGCGAAAGCTGTGGCTTACCTGAAAGAGCATGGGGATATGAGCTATGAGGACCTTCAAGCAAAGGCCCAGGCTACGACTTCCCGGTTTAATGAGCTTTCCACGCAGATCAAGGATATGGAAAGCCGTTTATCTCAAAATGGAGAATTGCAGAAACAGATCGTCAATTACTCTAAGACGAGATCTGTCTACATTGCGTATCGAAAAGCCGGTTACAGCAAAAAATTCCGGGCCGAGCATGAGGCTGACATCCTGATCCACCAGGCAGCGAAGAAATATTTTGACAGCCTGGGAGTGGAGAAGCTGCCTACCGTAAAGACTCTGCGGGAAGAATATGCCGAAGTGCTGGAGGCCAAGAGAAAAGCCTATGCGGAATATAAGCAGGTACGGGAAGAAATGCGGGAGCTGCAGAATGTGAAGGCCAATATTGACTATCTGCTGGGACCGTCTGCGGAAAGGACACAGGAAAAAGAACATTCATCAGGGTTGTTTCATGAAGAAAAATTAAAATCGGTATATAGAGCATTTTTACGAGGGTTATGGAAGCTATACGAATTTTTCATAACCCTCGATTTTTTTGTCTTGTAGAGGTATAATGTCTATATAGTATAGGTATATACTACCTATACGGAAAGGAGGAATTACGCCTATGACAGAAAAGAAATATCCACAATGGGTGCAGGAGCAGCGGACGCAGGGAACTACCGTGAAAAAGAAGGGAGATACCTATTATCTCTATAAACGTACATCCAAGCGTGTCCCTGGGAAAAAATACCCACAGCCGGTAGATACTTATATCGGTATCATTACTCCGGAAGGAGTCATAAAGAGTGAAAAGAAAAAAATATCCCTGGGGGGGATCGAAGTGAAGGAGTATGGATTTTCCAGAGCCGTATGGCAGCTGTGCCCGGAAGGCTGGAAGAAGCCGTTAGGGAATGACTGGGAAGATGTCCTTTCGATCATCCTGTGGAAATGGTCACCGGAAACTTACCTTTTGAAAGAAAAAGTCCTAAAGGCTGAGCAGGACTTCCACTATCAGTTCAATGCCCAGGCAGCCTCATTGGGCAGGCGGTTCTATAAAGAACATGGGATGGATATCAAAGATCTGCAGATACTGAAAGGTATTTATCTGCTGTATTTTGAAAAGGAAAAGGTAGTATCCAGGATAAGCCCGGAACAGGAAGAAGTACTGTGGAAAGCGGGGGTAGATCTTTCCGTGTGCTGAAAAAGGATTCTGGTCCAGACCGCTTTTGGAATATATGAAGGCGGTGCCAGACCCCAGATGTGGGCGGGAGACGAAACATGACCACGCAGAGGTATTGGTGTGCCTGATTGTTGGTTTCCTTGTAGGAAGGACTACCATACGTAGAAGTTTGAAATGGTGTAAAAAACATTTGGAAGAACTGAGAGAATATCTTCCATTAAAGAACGGGATCGCGTCCCCTTCAACAGCATGCCGGATCCTGTCTAGGCTCGATGAGGAATTGTTCGCGCTGGAATTCATGGAATGGATCGGGGAGATCGTGAGCACGGAAGGGATCCATATTTCAATAGATGGGAAGGCATTGCGGGCTTCCATGGAGAAAGTGAAGGATTTCAGGGCGCCGATGGTATTGAATGCGATAGATGCAGCAACGGGACTGGTGCTGGCACAGATGCCGATCCAGAATAAAGACTGTGAGATCAGGGCGATACCGGAGCTGCTGAAACTGCTCGGCATAAAGGGAAGCACGGTCACAACAGATGCCATAGGGACGCAGACACAGATCATGGAGCAGATCCTGTCACAGGAGGGCCATTTTGTACTGATGGTCAAGAAAAACCAGCCGCAGTCTTATGATGAGATCGTGGGATATTTTGATGAGATGTCGGAAGACCATAAAAAGATGGGGGAAGACAGCAGCTACAGGCCAAGGCATCCGGAAATGCAGGAAAAATATGAAGAGATCAGCTGTCCAGAGAGAAACCGTGACAGACAGGAGTACCGTTGGTACAGCGTATGCACAGAGTGCGGGCTCCTGACAAAGACACAGAAAGAATGGCCTTATATAAAAACGGTAGGGCTGGCCATACAGATACGGATACCGGTAGAGAGGGATGCACAGGGAAACGATATCACACCGGATATAAAAACGTTTCTGGAAAAAGGCTCCAGGCGTAGGCCAAAAGCGGTGCAGGATGAAGAAACAGGAAGGGATTTACAGAAAACAGGGATGATTTCAGACATGGAACTGACGGCGGGAGAAATGGGTAAGATAAAAAGGGAACACTGGTCGGTGGAAAACCGCCTGCACCATGTGTTGGATGATACCTTCCGCGAAGACAGGTCACCGGCAAAGAAATCGAAGAACAATCTGGCACTGGTAAGGAAGTTTGCCTACAACCTCCTTCGGATAGCAATACTGTCCGGCGATTGTTCGGGGATCATGACAGAAGCAATGGATGATTTCGGCGATGCCCCTGATTTAAGAAAGAAATATGTCTTCAACGGTATCCAAAGTTTTTACTAAAACAGGCAGACAGAATATGAAAAAAAAGAGTAAATAATATACAGGGGAATTTCTGCGCTTTTTTATCGGACAGAAGCTTCCCGTAGAGGGATAAAATGTAAGGGCGGTCATCACAGGCCGGACTCCAGCCTGATTCACAGTATGCCTATAATGAATACTATCGTTTGAGGAGCTTCGTGAAACAACCCTGGAACATTCATAAGCATATATGGAAATTATTCAGAAAATTTGATATACTTATTGGCGTGTCTGTGTGGAGTCTACTGCCTTACTTGACAAAGTTTCTCGTTATCCATGGAAAATTCATATACATGACACATTGGAATGCTAATATCTAAATAAAAAAGGGTGATGAAATGGCAAACTTATTGATAGTAGAAGATGATGTCCTGACAAACGAATCTGTTTGTGAGTATTTGCAGGATATGGGCCACATCGTGTTTTCAGCATACGATGGAGAACAGGCTTTAGAGTTGTTCAATAGCAAAGAGATAGACCTGGTTGTTTTGGACATCATGCTTCCCCAAATAAACGGTCTGAATGTTTTGAAAAAGATTCGTCAGGCAAGCAGCATACCAATTCTTATGCTCACAGCGATGGACGACATGGATACACAGATTATGAGTTTTGACAATCTGGCAGATGATTATGTAACGAAACCGTTTTCCATCGTTTTACTGGGAAAAAGGATTACGGCGCTTCTTCGGCGTATTGGAAAAACGGGACCAGCAAATATTTGGAGTTATAAAGATATTATAGTGGACTTCTCCGGCTTTTCAGCAGAAAAGGCAGGAAAGCTGATTGATATTTCACCCAAAGAAGTGCAGTTGCTGAAAATTCTGGTGGATCATACAGGAGTTGTGTTGACCAGAGATCAAATTCTCGATTCTATTTGGGGGACAGATGTTCCATTGAATGATAGGACGATTGACACATATATCGGCAGACTTCGTAAAAAGTTAGGATTGGACTGTATTGTAACAGTGAAGGGAATCGGCTATAAATTTGAGGATGTGCGATGAAACTATTTCCAAAAACTTTTTGTTATACCCTTATGTTAATGATTATCATTACGTTAATTGGGCATGGGTTGATGTATTTTCTGATACCTGCTTTTTATACAAACCAAAAAGAAAGTCTTGCGGAAAGCATAGGGGAGGAAATAATACAGCAGCTTCAACAATCCTCAGAATTATCGGAAGATAAGGTTTTGGAGCGGTATGCTAAGAATAAGGCATTTGTGAACTTGACCTGCGGAGATAAACAGTATGTCTATGGTTCTTTTTATATTGAAGATGCCCTGAATGGAAACGGGAAAGATTATTCTTTTCAAGCCTCTCCCGGAGATCAAGCGAATGATGCTCAGTCTAATGTTACGGGCGCTGAACAAGGGATTGATGGCCTGGCTCCCTACTTAACAGCACAATTTGTAAAGCGGGAATTTTCGTTTCAAAATGCAGATAACGAAGATTGTACGTTGCTTATTCTTGTTACATTGCAGCCGGTAAATGAAACAAAAGGCATTGTTCTTGAGATCCTTCCTATTAACTTGTTGATTTGCTTTATTATTTCTGCTATTGTGGCGTTTTTGTATTCCAGACGGCTTTCTACACCAATCAAGAAAATATCAGAAACTACAGAGCAAATGAGGTTATTAAAGAGAAATGCTGTCTGTGAAATTCGCACAAAGGATGAGATCGGACAGTTATCTCAAAATATCAACGCACTTTATAAGGAACTTTTGACATCAATAGATCATCTGCACGCAGAAATCGCCCATGTTAGCGAAGTGGAGCAATCAAAAATAGACTTCATGCGAGCTGCTTCGCATGAGTTGAAAACGCCTGTATCGGCAGTTTGCACTATGCTGGACAGCATGATTTTAGGTGTGGGGAAATTTGAAGATACAGATACTTATCTCCCTGTATGCAAAGAAAAAATGCTGCAGCTTTCTTCTATGATCCAAGAGGTGCTTGACGCCTCTAAATTGACTGGACAGCCAGAAGAACCTATCAAGAAAGTCCAGCTTTCTGAGTTGCTCCATGAGGTCTGTAATTCCTACCGCTTGATTGCAGATTCAAAGGGAATTGTATTTTATATTGAAACAGAAAAAGCCGGGGTGGTTCATATTCCGGTCAAAGCTGTAAAGCGGGCAATCTCCAATGTTATCTCTAATGCTGTGAATTATACAAACAGTGGTGGAAAAGTCTCTGTTATCTGTTCAGAAGGCACGATCATAGTAGAAAATGAATGCGTCCCGATTTCAGAGAAAGACCTAAATCATTTGTTTGAAGCGTTTTACCGGCCTGATTATTCTCGCAGCAGGGAAACTGGTGGAAATGGCCTTGGATTATATATCACCCATAAACTTTTGGATACTTACAAAATCCCTTACTCCTTTATGCCGTATGAGCATGGAATGAGATTTACAATAAACTGCCCCACAAATAACCGCTTCGTAAAATGAAGTTATCTCAACGTACCAATACAAAGAGGACTTCATTAAACAAGATAGGGTTGACCCATTGATAAAATGGAGGTGTATGGTGTATTTATCCGCTATACAGAAGTTCTAATATAAAATAAGGAGAGATTACATTGAGATACACAAAAACATCATTAAACTATTCTGTTTGACTTTGGTTTTTACATTGGTATTATCTGCCTGTGGAAATTCCTCATATAATGACTGCAATTCCATCCTTTCTAACGAGGACAGCTATACCTATCAAAAATGTGTGGACACCGGAAGTACGGACGCTTCTCTGAAAAGAGAATTTCAAGGGTTCAATGGAAAAGATACCATCTGGGTTCCATGTGGTTCTATTGTAGGGCTGATTGGTGAAAATGGAGCTGGAAAAAGTACAACTATCAATGCAGTGTTGGGACTTATTCAGAAAGAGGCTGGCAGCATTTGTGTTTTAGGTAAAGAGCAACCAGATAACGAAATCAAGGAACAGATTGGTGTCGTATTTGACGGCAACAACTATCCTGAAATCTTTTCTACCCGAAAACTCAACCGGGTTATGAAAGACATTTATCATTCATGGGAAGAACACACATTCCTGAACCTTTTGAAAAAATTTTCTTTACCTACCGATAAACCGATTAAGCAATTTTCAAAAGGAATGAAAATGAAATTGGCAATCGCAGTCGCCTTGTCCCATAATTCTAAACTACTGATTTTGGATGAAGCCACCAGTGGACTTGATCCCGTCATACGAGATGATATATTAGACATCTTATTGGACTTTGCACAGGACGAAACTCATTCTATTTTGATTTCTTCGCACATCACTACTGACCTTGAAAAAATTGCTGACTACATTGTTTTTATTCACGAGGGGCAAGTAGTATTCTCAAAGCTGAAGGAAGTGAGGATATGAAGCAGATTTTAATTGTCGAGGACGACAGTTTTTTAAGTAAGATGTTGGCCTATAACCTGACCGCAGACGGCTACGGCGTGACTTCTGCCCTGAATGCCAGAACCGCAGCCGCAGCCATCCGCCAGCGGGAATTTGATTTAGTGCTGCTGGACATCAATCTGCCGGACGGCAACGGTTTTGAGCTGTGCAAGCTGATCAAGCCCCAGCACCCGGACACTATCGTAATTTTCCTAACCGCCAACGATCAGGAGAGCGACCAGATACGGGGCTATGAGGTGGGTGCGGTGGACTACATCACAAAGCCCTTTGTGATCGGGGCCTTGCAGCGGAAAATCAAAGCCATGTTCGCCATGCTGGAACACCACAAACCGGCTAAGGACATTTACGACGACGGGCGGCTGTTTCTGGACTTCTCGGAGCAGACGGCTTCCTTAAATGGCAAGCCCCTGACCCTATCCCCGATGGAGTACAAAATGCTGAACCTGTTCCGTAAAAATCCCCGGCAAGTGCTGACCCGTGGGCAGCTTTTGGAAAAGCTGTGGGATATAGACGAAAGGTTTGTGGACGAACACACCCTGACAACCTCCATCAGCCGGATTCGCGGCAAGATCGAATCCGACGGCGGCGCGCCCTACATCAAGACCGTTTACGGCATGGGCTATCAATGGACGGGAGGCGAGGCAAAATGAAGTTTCAAAACCTCTCGGTAAAGCGGCTGTTTGGCCGGGTGGCAATAGGGCTTGCCCTCTCCATGTCCGGGATCACCATAGCCCTGTTTTTTGTGACGAAACAAATTGCGGTGCTGCTGACGGGCGGGGCGCTGCTGCTGTGCGCCCTTGTGGGGATTTTCGTACTGACGCAGGCGTTTGGAAAGCGGCTGTCACAGTTTACCGCTGACCTGTGCCAGACCTTAGACCACATGATCGCCGGGAATGAAGCGCCAAAACGCCCGGAGGACAGCGAAACCCAGCTTGCCAGAATCGGACACCGGCTGGCAAGGCTTTACCAGATCATGCAGGAGAACCGCCGCCGGGTGGACGAGGAACGGCAGGAGTTACAGACCCTTGTATCAGATATTTCCCATCAGGTGAAAACGCCGGTAAGCAATCTGAAAATGGCGACGGACACCCTGCTGGAAAAGCCTATGGCCGAGGCGGAGCGCACCGACTTTATCCGGGGAATCCGCAGCCAGACGGATAAGCTGGACTTTCTCTTTCAGGCCCTTGTAAAAACCTCCCGGCTGGAAACAGGCGTGATCCAGTTGGACAAGAAACCGGGTCGCCTTTTTGATACTGTGGCGCAGGCTATGAGTGGGATCGTGTATGCAGCGGAGAAAAAGGAAATCGCCGTGTCCGTGGATTGCCCGGAGGATTTGACCGTTTCCCATGACAGCAAGTGGACATCGGAAGCCCTCTTTAACCTGCTGGACAATGCGGTGAAGTACACCCCGGCAGGCGGGAAAATCGCTGTGTCGGTGGTGCTGTGGGAAATGTATGTGGAGATCAAAGTGACCGACACTGGCAAGGGCATTTCCGAAAGCAATCAGGCCGCCATCTTCCGGCGCTTTTATCGTGAGGAAGAAGTACACGAACAGCAGGGCGTGGGCATTGGCCTATATCTGGCCCGCGAGATCGTAACGCGGCAGGGCGGCTATATCAAAGTGGTTTCGGAGCCGGGCAAGGGTTCGGAATTTTCCATTATGCTGCCTACAAAATAGAACGCGGCGGACGGCCATTTCCGGCTGCCCGCCGTAAATTTTTTTGAAATGTCCGAGCGCTGTAACATTTCACCCCGATTTTCAATGAAATTTTTTGGCCGCTGTAACATTTCGCGGACATTTGGGTTTTACAATAGCTTTATCAAATATGGAGGTGATACAACTATGACATGGCCTTTTGAAAACGATACAAGTGCCATTACAAAAAAGTTGGCAAAACGCAATGTATCTTCAAATCGTATTTTTTGCTTTTTTAATGTTTTGACCATTGCGCTGGCAATTAGTTTGATTGTGGGAATCTCCTTATTCCAACAAGGCAGCAAAATCAGCGAACAAAAGATTTTGAATCAAATGCAGCAAGTTACCATCGGAGGGCTTACAGCAGAACAGATAGAAATTCTGAAAAAAGAACCTGAACTTGAAGATATTGTACCCTATATGTGCAATACGCATAAAGAAGTTTTCCCTATTGGGAGTGCAACCGCATGATGCTGTGGCGTCATGCGGTTGTCGTTTTGCTGTACCTGCTAAATTCCGGGGAAAAATCAATCTCCCCGATAAAGTTATAGTGTACGTCAATGCGCTGGGTGCGATGGCCGCTGGACTTATCCGGGGCGTGAACAACTACCTTTTCCACAAACTCACGCAAAAGTGCCGGGGTCAGCTCGGTGGGTTCGGTGTACTTCCGTACAATTTTCAGGAAATTCTGAATATTGACAGCCTGGGCTTTCGTTTCGGCTACAACGCCCCGCAATTCCTCTGCGGACTGTTTCAGATCCGCCTGTTCCTTTTCGTAGCCCTCGGACAACCGGGTAAGCCGCTCTACGCTCAACGCCCCCGCCACACGATCTTCATAAAGCTGTTGAATAATGCGGTCAAGTTCGCTGATACGCCGCTCCTGCTTCTCCAGCTTGCGCTTGGCCCGTTCCTGCTCGGTACGCTGTGCCGCCGTCTTGTTTTCCATGACGCGCCGCACAAACTCATCCTCGTCATCCTGTGCGTAGGCTACCACCCTCTGCAAATTTTGGAGTACAAGCTGTTCCAGCACCACGGCCCGGATATAATGGGCGGTGCATTGCTTTCTGGAGCGGTAGTTTGCACAAGTGTAACTCTCCTGTTCTTTTGTAAATGTAACGGTGCGGTGGTGGTACAGCTTTGCTCCACAATCGGCGCAGTAGGCCAGCCCGGAGAACAGTCCCATTTCGCCCAGCTTGGTAGGGCGGCGGCGCTGCTCCCGATTCTTCTGTACGATTTCCCATGTCTCCCTGTCAATAATCGCTTCATGGGTGCCCTCAAACACCGCCCGCTTGTCCGGGGGATTGATGATTGCTTTCTTGCTCTTGTAGGAGAGTTTTGTGGTCTTGAAATTCGTTGTGCGGCCTAAATAAGTATCCTGTTCCAAAATGCTCAGGACAGTTGCGGGATTCCAGCGGCAGGGATCATCCGGGTAGTAACGGCTTGTCCGGCCTGTGCGCCGAAACTCAATCGTCCCCGGCGTTGGGATTTCCCTCTCTTTCAGCATCCGGGCAATTTTACCAGGGCCGTTGCCCTCCACACATAGCTGGAAAATCAACTCCACCACGGGGGCGGTTTCCTCGTCCACCAAAAGGTGTCCGTCCTCGCCCTTTATGTAGCCGTAGGGAGCGTTTGATGCCAGCCTCTGGCCCGACATTCCTTTGTTGCGGAAAACCGCCCGTATCTTCTTCGACGTATCTTTGGCATACCACTCATTTATGATATTTCTGAACGGGGTGAAGTCATTTCCCAGTTGATCCTCGCTGTCCACTCCGTCATTGACGGCGATAAATCGGACTCCCAGTTCTGGAAATCGGATTTCCGTATATAGCCCCACTTCCAGATAATTCCTGCCAAACCGGGACATATCCTTGACTATCACCATACTGACAAGCCCTGCCTCAATGTCGGCCATCATTTCCATAAAGCCGGGACGTTTGAAATTTGTACCGCTCCATCCGTCATCTTTGTAAACCTTATAGCTGGAAATTCCACGGTCTTGACAATACCTGGTGAGGATTTCGATTTGATGGGCTATGCTGTTGCTGTCCCCCTCGTTCTCATCATCGCGGGAGAGCCGGACGTAGAGGGCTGTCCATTTTTCATTCAAATTGCCTGACTGCCTAATCATTTCAGCCTCCAATCCGGCAGTTACCGTTTCTGGCCTTGTGACACTTATATTATATTAGATGTCAAGGAAAACGTCAAATTTTCGACAAGTTTTTTATTCTTCTTCACTTGGTTTCTTTGTCAAGTAATCGCTTCATTTTCCAGAAACGGCAACTCCCTCGCGGGCAAATTCTTTTCATAAAAAATGCGTCTCACGGTGAGACGCATTAACGACAAATTTCGCGCTGGTTGGCGGTTTTATATTTCGTTGTTCACGATGTAAAAACAAAGGCAGAGCCAGACGGCGGCTGGCAGGGCCGCTCCATAGAATTTTTCGTGCCTCCCCCCATTCCCGTGGCGGGGCGTCCTACGCTGTGACGCATAGCCGACGCAAGTATCTCCCCTGTATGCGGTTCGTGGCCTGCTGCTGTGCCATAGCAGCTTTGCGGCGCTGGCCCTGTTCGCTCCGTCCTCCCAGTGTCCGGCCTCCTTTCACGGGAGATCATCCCTGCGTACCCGCCGCCCGGCTCCGCGCATACAGAATGTATCTGATTGCCTTATTCAGTTGTAGTCAAGCCTTTTTCCTACGAACGGAAAATACCTGCTTCTACCACTTAATATCCGTGAAAATCGGATTTTGTTCATTATTCGCAGGAATGGGCAAAACTTCCCAAAAGATTTTAGAAAACGACAGTTTCCTAAAAATACGTTTCACCGTGAGTAATGTCATTAAGTTGGGAATAGGGAGAAAATAAAGTCAAAAAAGATGTAAAAATGGGTTGACAAAGGAGGAAAAATGTGCGGCGAAGCCCTGAAAAGTAAACTTGCTTTTCGGGGGGGACGCCGCACATGAAATATACACCAAAATTTTTGCGGGGAATGCTGCTTTCTATGATCCGGAAAATGGGGGAGCACCCAGAACAATACGTCAGGCAGCCGGGGCGGGATTTTACCCGTCCCCGGACGCTGACCTTCGAAACGGTCATATCCCTGCTGCTGACCATGAGCGAAAACAGCATTGGAAAAATACTGATCGGACGGTTTCAAAACAGCGAAAAAACACCGTCGGCTTCGGCCTTTGTCCAGCAGCGGCAGAAGCTGCTGCCCGCGGCGCTGGAGACGCTGTTCCACCGCTTCACAGCCCTGCTGCGCCCTGGGAAGACCTTTCGTGGCCATCGTCTGCTGGCAGTGGATGGCTCGTCGCTGAAATCCGCCGCCTACCCGGAGGACCCAGCCTCCTACCGCCCGGGCACGCCCAGACAGCACGGCTGGAACCTCTGGCACATGAATGCGCTCTTTGACCTGGAAAACGGCATTTATACCGACCTGATCGTGCAGAAGGAGCACGAAAAGAACGAGTGCAGCGCCCTGTGCCAGATGGCAGACCGCTCCCGCGTTTCCGGAAAGGTGATCCTGCTGGCTGACCGGAATTACGAATCCTGCAACAATCTGGCCCACCTGGAGAAGCGGAACTGGAATTACCTGATCCGTATTCGGGACAAGGCTCGGGGCATTGCATACGGTATGCCTTTGCCTGACCAGTTGGAGTTCGACATTCCCCTCAAACTCACCCTGGGCCGGCTGACGCCGCGGCAGTTGGAGACCCGGGGCATCGCCGTCCCCAAGTCCTATTACCGTATCCCGCCCACAATGACATTTGACTTTTTAGAGTCGAACAGCCCGGATTTCTACGAAATATCCTTTCGCGTTGTTCGTTTGCAGACCGACAGCGGCAATACGGAAACCCTTATCACCAATCTCGACCCGGACCGGTTCCCCCTCGCCGCCCTCAAAGCCCTCTACGCCAGACGCTGGGGCATTGAGACCTCCTTCCGCAGCCTGAAATACGCCGTGGGTCTCATCCATCTTCACGCAAAGAAGCCGGACCTTGTCCTCCAGGAGGTTTTCGCCAGTTTCCTCATCTTTAATTTCACCCAGGCCGCTGCCTGGGCTGTGGACGCGTCTCAGGGCACAGCCAAATACAAGCGTCATGTCAATTTCTCCGACGCTGTCTTTGCCTGCTGTGCTTTCCTGCGCCGCTCCGCCGCTGATCCGCTCCTGCTTCTCCGACGAAGACTGCTCCCGCTTCGCCCCGGACGCACCGCCCCAAGGCCAAAAATCACGGGTAACCGCATTTCCGCCTGCTATGCCTCCGCTCGCTGACCTTTTCTATATCCTTTTTCTGACGGAGCTGCCTCCGTCTGCTTTTGCTGCCTCTTTTTCCTGATAAGCTCCTTCTGGATTTCCTTCGGAATCCCATTGCCTTTTGCCGTTTCTTTCTTCGCGGCTAGCTTAATGACATTATTCACCGTGAGACACATTTTTCAGCAATCGCTGTATTGGTTGCTGTTCCTGTTTCTTACGTCTTGATTTCGCCCTTTGTATGTATCACGATGCCGAATAGCCAAAACTGAAATAAAACTCAAAACAAGTCAAAACATTTTATTTACCTGCCTGATACAACAATTTTTGCATTGGAATTGTAACGCCGATACAAAGAAATGCGTCTCACCGTGAGTAATGTCATTAAGTTGGGAATAGGGAGAAAATAAAGTCAAAAAAGATGTAAAAATGGGTTGACAAAGGAGGAAAAATGTGCGGCGAAGCCCTGAAAAGTAAACTTGCTTTTCGGGGGGGACGCCGCACATGAAATATACACCAAAATTTTTGCGGGGAATGCTGCTTTCTATGATCCGGAAAATGGGGGAGCACCCAGAACAATACGTCAGGCAGCCGGGGCGGGATTTTACCCGTCCCCGGACGCTGACCTTCGAAACGGTCATATCCCTGCTGCTGACCATGAGCGAAAACAGCATTGGAAAAATACTGATCGGACGGTTTCAAAACAGCGAAAAAACACCGTCGGCTTCGGCCTTTGTCCAGCAGCGGCAGAAGCTGCTGCCCGCGGCGCTGGAGACGCTGTTCCACCGCTTCACAGCCCTGCTGCGCCCTGGGAAGACCTTTCGTGGCCATCGTCTGCTGGCAGTGGATGGCTCGTCGCTGAAATCCGCCGCCTACCCGGAGGACCCAGCCTCCTACCGCCCGGGCACGCCCAGACAGCACGGCTGGAACCTCTGGCACATGAATGCGCTCTTTGACCTGGAAAACGGCATTTATACCGACCTGATCGTGCAGAAGGAGCACGAAAAGAACGAGTGCAGCGCCCTGTGCCAGATGGCAGACCGCTCCCGCGTTTCCGGAAAGGTGATCCTGCTGGCTGACCGGAATTACGAATCCTGCAACAATCTGGCCCACCTGGAGAAGCGGAACTGGAATTACCTGATCCGTATTCGGGACAAGGCTCGGGGCATTGCATACGGTATGCCTTTGCCTGACCAGTTGGAGTTCGACATTCCCCTCAAACTCACCCTGGGCCGGCTGACGCCGCGGCAGTTGGAGACCCGGGGCATCGCCGTCCCCAAGTCCTATTACCGTATCCCGCCCACAATGACATTTGACTTTTTAGAGTCGAACAGCCCGGATTTCTACGAAATATCCTTTCGCGTTGTTCGTTTGCAGACCGACAGCGGCAATACGGAAACCCTTATCACCAATCTCGACCCGGACCGGTTCCCCCTCGCCGCCCTCAAAGCCCTCTACGCCAGACGCTGGGGCATTGAGACCTCCTTCCGCAGCCTGAAATACGCCGTGGGTCTCATCCATCTTCACGCAAAGAAGCCGGACCTTGTCCTCCAGGAGGTTTTCGCCAGTTTCCTCATCTTTAATTTCACCCAGGCCGCTGCCTGGGCTGTGGACGCGTCTCAGGGCACAGCCAAATACAAGCGTCATGTCAATTTCTCCGACGCTGTCTTTGCCTGCTGTGCTTTCCTGCGCCGCTCCGCCGCTGATCCGCTCCTGCTTCTCCGACGAAGACTGCTCCCGCTTCGCCCCGGACGCACCGCCCCAAGGCCAAAAATCACGGGTAACCGCATTTCCGCCTGCTATGCCTCCGCTCGCTGACCTTTTCTATATCCTTTTTCTGACGGAGCTGCCTCCGTCTGCTTTTGCTGCCTCTTTTTCCTGATAAGCTCCTTCTGGATTTCCTTCGGAATCCCATTGCCTTTTGCCGTTTCTTTCTTCGCGGCTAGCTTAATGACATTACTCACCGTGAGACGCATTTCTCGGCTATGGCATAAAATCATCGGGCGGCTTTTTGAATTGAAAGCTGTCGATGGCTCTGAACAACGCGATTTTCGCTTGATAATACAGATCATCGTCCACATGAAAATGTGTATTTCCGTATTCATCATCGTAACGGCATAGGCATCGGCTTACGATAAAGCCCTCAAAGTGCTGGAGTACAAACTGGACGGCTTCAGCGTCAAATCTCTTTGCCGCCTGGATGATATTAAAAGGTACTCGCTTCATGGAGCGTTCTCTATCAATTCCCGCAGCCGTTTAGTTGCGGCTCTGCTCCGCCGGGAAACAGCGGATGCGCCTATATGTACCAGCGGGGCAATTTGAGTGTGTTTCAGCCCTTTGAAATAATAAAGCAAAATGATTTCCCGGTCTTTTGGGATTAAGTAGGTCAACGCTTTAGACAGCTTTGGATTGTAAACAGGGATATTCATTCCTTGAACGTGGAATGTCTGGCATAATTCCTCCGGCTGTTCCGCTTCATTGCTCTCTGCCGCCAAACTATAAAGTGCGGCATCTGTCAGTGTGGAGAGGGATTGCTCTATCTGTCCCCGCTTGGATTTTTTCTGACGTTCTTTCTTTGTGGCATTGCTGACCGCCTTTTTGCAGTAGGCTTCAAACATGATTTCATTAAATAGCTCAAATCTTGTCATTGGTATTTCCTATGCCGATTGTCCTTTTTTCTCAAAGGGAAGTCCGCTAAAAAAGATAATCGCCGCACCGCTCCCCAACAGCAAGAAGAATTGGTAAACGCTGATGCCATTTGAAACGGATTTGAAAATAGCTCCTATATTCTCCACTTGCAGGACACAGTACCAACAGAACGACACCAAAAATCCAATTACCGTATTTCTTGATACGGCGCTTGCCAGAAGCCCGATAAATCCGAGCGTCATAGTTACCGCCAGTGTTCGGAGCGCAAAAACAGACGCCGGGAATGAACATCCGCCAATGGTCATATATCCCTCGAAAACAAGAACAAGTGCAACTGTGCAGATCAGTGAAAGCACCATCCGCAGCACAGTGACAATCCGATATGGAAAGGGCCGAAAAGTGATAATCGCGTCCATGCCGCTGTCCTGCTCCGGCTTTAGCAGCGGCACGAACATAGGAAGTCCAATCAGTGCCACCATTCGTTCCAGACAATCCGCAGACTTCACGCTGTCGAGGTTGGAAGTCCCGTATATCAGCGGAATAACGAACAGGAGCAGAATTGCTGGGAAAAGGGTCTGCTTAATGTTCAGCCGTAAGTTTGAATTTGTGATGGTGAGCAGATTTTTGGCGTCCAAAGGTCAGCCCTCCTTTCCGCTTTTTGCTATACACAAAGACGGCCAACCCCACAAGCGCCAGGGCAATAACGGAAATAGTAATCCTGTTTAGTGCCAGCATTTGAATATTCTCCATCATCCGCCCGTAGCCTTTCAGGGTGTTGTGCCGGATGATAAGGTCGAACAGGCCGTAATTTCCACCGTTCAGCTTATCGACAGTGGGATTGCCAACCAGCCAGATCAGACCGGCCAGCAGGATCGCTGTATAGTTTTCCAGCAGCGCCGTCACCACCAGGCTGATTGCCATAATCAGCAGAACCGTGGGCAAAATCCACGCGAGGGTGTACTTGATAAAAGCCAGCGCATCCGCTTGGACGCCAATGCTGCCGCAGTACCGCATCAGCACAACCAGGGATTTGACCGGCAGAATGAGGATAGGGAGCATGGTCATACAGACTGCGGCGGCGTAACGGGTACAGATCAGCTTTGCGCTAGAGATCGTTCTTGGGTAAGTCAAACCCCGCATTTTGCGGCGCTTATCCCGCAGCATCAGGTCAACAATTACAAAGGCCGGGAGGAACAGCACTCTAAGGGAAATGCTGTCGCAGTAGTACCGAGCAAAAGCGCCGGTCACCCGGTCGCCCTCGTAGAACTCCCGGTGCTGCCGCTCGGTGATGGGAGCTTCCTCCATGTCGTTCCCGAAGTAGTACAGTTTCAGCATTGTCCAACTAAAATAGGAGTTGCGCCCAATCATCCGATTGACTTCTTCCATGATTTCTTTGAAACGTTCAAACGACACCTGTATTTCAAAGCTGCCGCTTGACTGTGACGGCGTTTCGGGAGATGTGCCATCGCTGGGAACGTACTGCCATTCGTCCGGCCTTATGATAAACTGCCCGTCCTCGTTTATGCCTCCTTTGCCCGGATCCAGGACAAAGGCACCGCCGCCGGAGATGGGAACGTCACCGATATTGGTATCATTGGTATCTCCCGCTCCGTCTTTTGCCCCGGCCAACTCCTGTTCACTAAGCCCGGTCAGCTCCATCAGGTATTGGAGGATCACAGCCTGTTCCTTGGCGGACATGGTTTTCTCCTTGACATAGCCAAAGGGGTAATACTGATAGCAGTTATCGCGGTAATTATACATCAAGAGTTTTGTGGCCCCAATCATCATGGCGTGTTCCATCGCCGCATTGGGGACGGCATCGCGTTCCTCTGCGTAGTTTCCGTCGGTTGCGGTATAGAACACCGAAGCGGGGTCGTTAGTACGCCGAAGCTCACTTTCCACGGAGGGATCATATTGATAAAAGCTGACGGCCAGCAGCGCCAGGACAAGCACCCAATATAAAATGCTTTTGGCTATCTTTTTGCACTCCATTCCAAACAAGCGCATCATTTTTTCACCCCCTGTTCCAACTGCCGAAGCATTTCCATGTAGCCGTCCTCTACCGTGGCCTCACAGGTCACAGGATCACCGACCGTCGGCTCACTGTCATGGAGGACACGGATTTTCACATCCGCCAAATGGCCCTGACTGGACAGGACGCAATATTCATTTTGGATGGACGCCTGTCTGCTCTTGGGGACAGTCAGCTCGTAGACCTTTCCCGCCGCCGTTTGCGCCAAATCCTCTACGGTTCCAGTGAACAGCAGCTTCCCAGCGTCCAGAACAGCCACCTTTTCACATACCGTTTCAATGTCACTGACAATGTGCGAGGACACGATCACAATGCGGTTGCTGGAAAACTCGTTCAGCAGGGCATAGAAGCGAAGCCGCTCCTGGGGGTCAAGGCCAACTGTCGGCTCGTCGGCAATCAACACCTGCGGGTCATGGAGCAAGGCTTGGGCAATACCCAGCCGCCGTTTCATGCCCCCGGACAGCTTCCGTACCTTTTTTTCCCTGTTCTCCCACAGATTTACCCTTTGCAGCAGATCAGGGATGCGTTGGCGCTGTACCTCCGCTGAAAGATTGGACAGTGCGGCCAGATAGCGCATGATCTCCAACACCGACATATCCGGGTACAGGGAAAATTCCTGCGGCAGATAGCCAATGAGGGGCCGGATTTTCTGGGTATCCTCCAGCGGGATTTCGTTGAATATAATTTTGCCGGAGGTCGGCTTCCGCAGGGTGGACAATATCTGCATCAGTGTTGTTTTCCCCGCTCCATTTCGTCCCAGCAGACCGAACATACCGTTTTCAATGGTGAGGGAAATGTTGTCCAGTGCTGTCTTTTGCCCGTAGTTCTTTTTTAGGGCTTGGATTTTTATTTCCATAAGAAAAACTCTCCTTTCGAGTTGATAAGGAGAGTTTAATCGAGAAAAGTCTACATTCCGTCACAATGGAGAAACTTCTTCAATTTTTAGTTTTACGGTTACTCTTGCCCCGCCGTCCGGCGCATTGTCAAGGAATATCGTGCCGCCATGCTTCTCCGCTAAAATTTTGCAGATCGTCAGGCCGATGCCGAAATGCTCCTTTTCTTTTTTGCCCTTGTAGAAGTAATTGACTGCCTCGGCCCGGTCTTGCGCCGAAAAGCCTTTCCCATCATCCGTTACTGTGATTTTAAGAAAAGGCTGTGAATAAGAAAAGTCCAGGTCAATCTTCGATTTACAATATCGCAGGGCATTGGAAACAATATTTTCCACGATCCGAAACACAGCGGCGGGGGCGAGGGAAGCCGTCCGCTCCGGCAAATTCGCAGAAAAATGGATGTTTGTTTGGTGCTGTTCAGACAGGATAGAAAGTTGGGTCTGCATTTCTTTCATCAGATCAGGTAACGCAATTTCCTTGTAGTCCAGGCTCATATCCTCCAGGGTTTGTACCTCATGGACGGAATTTGCATAATCCTCTAATCTGCTGGCTGCTTCATGGATATATCCGGCAATCTCTCGCGTTCCATCCGCCGTAAGTATATCTTTGCCAATGTTCCTGTCCAGATATTCGCTGTATCCTTTTATCACGGTGATTGGTGTTCGCAGGTCGTGGGAAATGCTGGCGTTGATTTTCTTCCGTTCATCAAGCAAAGCCCACATCCGCCGGCTATTATCCAGCAGCTCCCGCCGCATAGTCTCAAATGCCCCGCAAAGTTGGCCCAATTCATCTTGCTTTTGATAGCTTATGGAAAAAGACAAATCATTGTCTGCAATGTGAACAATGCCCTGCTTGAGCGCATCCAGAGGCTCCTTCAACTTAATGCGGTAAAATATCGAGCTGGCGCAGGCGATGCCTGCAAAGGAGAAAAGGACGGGTAGGAGAACCATCAGCGTTTGAGCGGTCTCAAATACGATCACTTCCTGATTTGTAAATTCGGATACCTCACCGTTCGCCGGGCCGCCGCTCGCTTCCAAGGTGAATTTTCCGTTTCCCTCCGGCTGAACAACAGACGGCTGAAAAATATAGGCGTGGGGAAGCAGGATTTGATCTCGTATATTAGAGCAAATTCGTACCGAAGCAGCGGACAAAAGAATTACAGCTATGGCCGTAACGATAACAATAAAGCAGAATGATTTTTTGATGGAGAGGTTTTTCAGCTTACCCATTTATATCCGCACCCCCAAACTGTTTCAATATAATTTTTGCTGGTCGCCGCTGCCAGCTTCGTGCGTATTCTGCGGATATGCTCTTTTAGTATATCGCTGCTTCCCTCGGCATCATAGCCCCAAAGCCGCTCATATATCCGCTCCCGGTCAAAGACCTGTCCGGCATTGAGCGAGAGAAATTCGATGATGTCAAATTCCTTTTTTGAGAATGGGATGATCTGCTCGTTGCAGTACACACACCGCCCCACATAGTCAATGAACAGGTCGCCAAATATTCTTGCATTGCCGCCATGCCGTGTGCGGTTTTCCCGCCGAAGATGGGCTTCCACACGCGCCGTCAATTCGTCCAGGCTGAACGGTTTTGTAATGTAATCGTCCCCACCAGCCCGCAGGCCGATAATCTTATCCTGCTCGGTGACACGGGAGGTCAGGAAAATAATGGGACAGTCAATGTGATTGCGTACCTTTTTGCAAAATTCCAGTCCGTCAACCTCCGGCATATTGATGTCCAGCAAAATCAGGTCGGGGGCATGGGACAGCATTTGAGCGGCTTCTTCTGCGTCTGATGCGGTATAGACAAGATAGCCCTCGGTCTGGAAATGCAGTTTGATTAGATTGTTGATAGCAGCTTCATCGTCAACTAACAAAATTTTAGGTATCATTTTATATTCCTTTCCGCTGTGCGTGTCAAAGATTATATCGTTTATACTATCAGAGAAAAGTCTATATTTGGTCAACTAACGTCATTAGAACTCAAATCCTTTATTCGCATAGTATAGCTCTTCTTCATATACTTCGCAACTCTGAAAGACGAAGTAAGATACTACTAAAATGGAGAACTTTTAATGCGTCTCACGGTGAGACACATTAAAGAGTTGGCTGGTCTCATGAGCGTCTGCCGCTTTTCCTGACAATGATCACCGCACTCTCCGGGAAACGCTGGCTTTACCCATAACAGAAAAACCGGCGCAAGCCGGTTTTGGGGTATGCCCCCTTAGTCACAAAAAGCACCGGCGGCCTTTGGCTGTCAAGGCCCGCGCCGGACGCTTGCGGACGGCGCGGCTTGCCTTGGCCTTGACGGGCAAAGGACGGTGGTGTAAAATCCGCTCCACCGAGAGGGCATACCCCGGATTGTGCCGCCTTATCACGTTACAGCGTCTCTTTCACCAAACGCCACGTCTGCCGGATAAGAGCAGCAGCTTCTGCAAGTTCTGTTTTGCTGATGCCTTTTGTGGCATTGGCCCAATATGCAATTTGATTTACATTGTTCCCGATTGCCGACAACTCCTGCAGCAGGGCGGCGTAGGTATCAGGCGGCTTTGGCTGAATGTTCATGCCCATGATACTGTGGCGGATCAGGGCGCTGGCATTGAGGCCCGACAGAGCGCATTGTTTCAGCAGGTGCCTATACTCTGTATCATCCAGCCATAGGCCGATAAAATGTTCACGTTTTCGCATGGCAGTCTCCCTTTCGTAATGCGTCTCATGGTGAGACGTATTTTTCGTGGGCTGGGGGTTTTAAGGGGGCAGTGCCCCCTAACAAGGGTCGTTTGTGTTTAACAAATGACATACTTGCTCGGACAGCACCGCCTTTCGGCGGCGCTGTCCGTTGTGGTGTTGCTGGGTAGATGATTCCTTTTTTAACGGCGTTTTTTCCACAAAAGAAATGCGTCTCACGGTGAGACGCATTTCCCCAACATCGTGCTGAACAGTAGAAAAACTGTAAAAGCCCATAAGACATACTATTTTTCCTGGGTTCCTCTCTTAGCTCGTATCTATCCATTACCGCCTGGTTTGCGGTGGGGGTAGGGGGATAGATGGATTGATTAGTATGAATAAAATCAGTTTGGTTTTTATCAGTATAATTCGGGTTTGCTTTTGAAACCTCAAGACGTCGATTTTCCCGATGCCTTGAAGTCGATTTTTCCGACCTCTGCACGTCGGAAAAATCAGCCGGCAAAATGGGTGCGGCAGGGCCTTGATCGGGTGCCTCCATATGCTCCTGCATAGTGATTCGCTTGACAAAAATCCTGTCCGGCTTCCCCTGGCCCTGTTTGATTCGCTCAATCAGGCCGATTCCTTTGCTGGTATCCAACTCTGCCAATAACCGCATGGCCTTGTTTCGCCCGCAGCCTATGACCTCGCAAACCTCTTTTACAGTGAAGTAAATATAAACCCGCCCGGAGTTGTCGTGCCAGTCATTTTTGGCGGACAGGCTCATACGATTCAGCAACATACCATATAACAACTTGGCGTCCGCAGACAGGGGCTTGAAGCGAGAATGGGTGATAAGCTGGCGGGGGATGCGGAAGTGTGAAAACCGTATTTCTTCATCGCCGCAATAATAGTCTGATAAAGTTACGCTCGACATTGAGTGCCCTCCTTTTCAAGAATGAAAAAAGCACGATTGGCGTTGATTGTCAAATCGTGCTTTTTTCTGCCTGTTTGATTTTGTCACAAAGGTTTGCTTTTTCGGTAACTGCCTTATTATGTGTTGTTTTTCGTCTTGTCCTTTATACGTACTGACCTTAAGCATAGTAATAGTTTTCTGATGGATGGGATCAAATTTGAAGCGGTTTATATGCCGACTGGTTTTGGAATTATAAAATCTTATGAATTAGTCAGTGGAACCCGTCCAGAACAGTACAATGAAATTGTAATTGATAAAAATGTTCAATTAGAGCTGGGCTATCAGCTAAATATAGGAGATACCATCACTTTACCAACGGCGGAGAGTAAAACAGAGGATTTTATCATTACTGGTTTTACTGATAATGTGGAAACAGGAACATATTACTTTTATGTCTCCCCGGCATATGCAGAACGGGGCGTGTTATTATCTGATATTCCGTATAGTGCTTTGATTCGTGTAAATGGTGCGACAGAAATGGGACTTGTTGATTTTGAGAATACAGTATATCGTCTTGCTTCATCGCAAGACATAAGTAGGAATCAACTTTATTTTAATAGCAAATTCTGTTCCTCACTTATTAGTGGATCAGGAATGGGAAGTGTTCTTTTAGCTACGCTTTTTATTGCATTTTCAAGTGGGATTGTCATATACAGTGTATTCTACCTTTCGGTATCAAATCAAGTGCAGCAGATTGGACAGCTCAAAACTATTGGCATGACAGAAAAACAAATTAAGCGGATGATTCGTAAAGAGGGGTATCGTTTCTGCCTGTTCGGAATACCTGCCGGTATTGCAGTAGGTATCATATTTGCATATTTGTTAGAGCCGAATGGGATAACGATTCTCAATGCCATAGCTACAAGTATTTTCGCAATAATATTAGGCATTATCATCGTACAAATTTCCATATATAAGCCTGCACAAATAGCTTCAAAAATTCCCCCCATTGAAGCAACAAAATATGTTGGAAATGATTCAGAACTGAAAGAAAGTAAAGCGCGGAAAAGGAAAAATCATATTCGTCTCTCACCGTATTCTTTAGCTGTATTAAGCGAAAAGCAGGATCGAAAAAAACACAATCTGACGATTGCCTCACTTGCAATCGGTGGGATTTTATTTATGGTTGGAGCCACTTTTATATCATCATGGAATCCAGATTCCTTTGCGAGAATGGGGAATTTGGAAGATGGAGAATATTATATTACGATTAACCACAATACATTAGTCAACCCGAAACCGTATGGCATTTCGGAGTATCAAGTTGATACGCCTTTTTCACAGGAACTCATGGAAGAATTGCAACAAATCCCGGAAGTTAAAGAGATTTATGCTACGGAGAGAACCGCAGCCATTATTGAGTATCACGATGAACAATTAGAAATTCCCATTATTCCGATTACACCTGATAATCAGGAGGAAATTTTGAAAACGCTTCCTGTCGATTGGACATACGAAACATTGGTGAAACAAAACGCTATGGTTATATTAGGGACAAGCGTACAGAACGAAGTCTATCATACTTGCCCATCAATAGGAGAAAAAGAGACATTACGATGGTTCGATGGAATTGAACACAGCACAGATGTTTTAATTGCCGGTACTTCCGAAAAAAGTATGAATGAGGGTTTTTATCTTCCAAAAGAAACCATAGAAAAGTTGTGGGGAGATATGGATTTAACAGCTTCTTTAACTTTGTCCGTACCCGAATATGAAAAAGTGGGTAAATCAGTAGAAAGCAAGTTAAATGAAATACTGTCCAAACACCCTGATTTGGTAATGGAAACCTTACAAGAGGTAAAAGCATCTTCAGCAAATACGATTCATAATACTAGCGTACAAGTTTATGGGGTATCTGCCTTTGTCATTATGTTTAGCATTTTTAATCTGACAAACACCTTGATTAGTCGTATCAGTACAAGGAGAAAAGAATTTGGAATATTGGAGTCTATCGGTATGACAAAAAAGCAGATAAAGAAAATGTTGCTGCATGAAAGCGTCTTACTGATTATTCCATGCTTGATTATTACGCTTGTGGCAGGAACCTCGATGGGTTATTTGTTAGTACGGATATTATCTACAAATGGATTAACTTATTTTCAATACGCTTTTCCTTTTATTCCATTATTGATTTACGGTGTCTGCTTAATAATAACACCGATTATAATTTCTGCTATCTGTCTAAAAATTCAATGCAGAAATTCGTTGGTGGAACGGATCAAAATGGCAGACTGATTTTGAAATGTCCGAGTGCTGTAACATTTCACCCCGATTTTCGATGAAATTTTTTGACCGCTGTAACATTTCGCGGACATTTGGGTTTTACAATACCCTTATCAGCAAAAGCAAGGAGGCGACGCAATGGAACTGACCCCGACCTTGATTTTGAATCTGGCGCTGCTGATCGTCCCGCCCGTTGCCCTTGTGCTGGTGTTCCGGCAATGGCTGGCTCGGCACATCCGCTGGACGGTTGCCTTGACTGCTCTCTGTGATGTTCTCCTGTTTTTGGATGAACTGTTCTACTATGAGAGCTTCGGTCTGTTCGCGGTGCTGATTCTGGTACAGTTGGCGGCCACCGGCGCAGCAGCGTTCCACATTTACAATAAACAAAGAAAGGATTGAATTTTATGAGTATTTTACAGACGATCGACCTGAAAAAGTATTACGGCACAGAGCCGAACATTACCCGCGCCCTTGACGGTGTGAACTTCTCCGTGGAGGACGGCGAGTTTGTGGCTGTTGTAGGAACCTCCGGCAGCGGCAAGTCTACCCTGCTTCACATGATGGGCGGGCTGGACACCCCTACTTCCGGCAATGTGATTGTCCGGGACAAAGACTTGTCAAAAATGAACGACGAGCAGCTTACCATCTTCCGTCGCCGCAACATCGGCTTTATCTTCCAGAACTATAACCTTGTTCCTATTCTGAATGTGTATGAGAACATCGTCCTGCCGGTGGAGCTGGACGGGGACACGGTGGATCAGAAGTTTTTGAACGAGATCGTTCATCTGCTGGGGCTGGAAGATAAACTGAAAAATATGCCGAACAATCTTTCCGGCGGCCAGCAGCAGCGTGTGGCTATCGCCCGCGCCTTGATTACAAAACCGGCTATCGTGCTGGCCGACGAGCCGACCGGCAACCTTGACAGCAAGACCAGCGCCGAGGTGCTGGGGCTTATCAAGCGCACCAGTGCGGAGTTCCGACAAACTGTCGTGATGATTACCCACAACAACGACATAGCCCGTCTTGCAGATCGGATTGTCCGCATTGAGGACGGCAAGATCGTGGAGTAAGGAGGTGGCAGGCTATGACATGGCCTTTTGAAAATGACACCAGTGGCATAGTAAAGCGCATATCAAATCGCAGTATCTCGGCAAATCGAAAAAGAAATATCTTTATTGTTTTGACGATTGCACTTGCCAGCGCATTGCTATCTGCCATTGTCCTCTATGGCTTTGGAGTTATGCAGGAAACGCAGAACCGCAACCAAAAAACAGCACAGATTATGTACCATGCGATTTCTGAACAACAGGGACAAGAACTATACAAGCAAGAAGAAATTGCGTGGGTTGGGGAATTTTTTAACGCATTTTCTGAACAGGTAAACCATTCAACCGTGAATTTTACTTATGCAAATGCAGATATGCTAAAATCCCAAAGTATGCCCTATTCGGGAGATTTACCAGCTTCGGAGAATGAAATTGTAGTGCAGGAATCCTTTTTGGATAGTTTGGGCTATTCAAATGAATTGGGACAGACAATTCAAATTCCCTTTTCTGACGGGACTACCCATGATTTCAAATTGACGGGAATCTTAGATGTGAAAACCGGCGATATTGGGCGCTATACAGCCATTATATCGAAAGAATTAGTAAGACAGCAGTATGGCGACGAGGGCATGATTGATTATTACATTGGGCTGAAAGGCGCTCAAAATATGAGCGAGGAAGAAGCCACCAACTATGCAAACACTCTGGCGCAGCAATTAAAAATTTCCGATGATAGTGTGATTGTCCGTTCCACATATTTTAACTTAAAGGACGAAAATCACGGAAGCGATATGCTGTTCTATTTCTTGATCGGTTTTGTAACTTTCATTGGTTCCGGCATTGTGATCTATTCGATTTTTTATATTTCAGTAGCAAGCAGTATCCGTAACTATGGACAGCTTCGCACAATCGGAACTACAAAACGACAGATCAAAAAGATGGTTTACCGCGAGGGAAAATTACTTGCTGCCATTGCTATCCCGATTGGTCTGGTTATTGGAAATGTGATTGGGTACTTCCTGATTCCTGCCGGTTGGTACTGGCTGACTACTTTATGTGTGACGGCCGGGGTTGGCCTTTTTGCATTTATTATTGTGATGATTGCTATTCATACTCCTGTAAAAAGAGCTGCGGCAGTATCTCCGCTGGAAGCATTGCGATATTCCGATTATCAAGGAAAAATGAAAGAAAGTTCCGTGTTGCACCGTAAAATAACGCCTGCTTCACTTGCTAAAATGAATCTGTCCAGACAAAAGGCAAAGTCCACTTTAACAATACTTTCTCTTTCACTCGGCGGAGTATTGGTTGTATTGATTTCGACAATGTTAGTTTCCTATGATGGCGTTGCAGAGGCAAGAGGCAGGGCGTTCCCTGTCGGTGAATTTAACATCCAGCTCAACGCAAATCAATCGTGGGACACCGCCGGTATTTCTTTGTCTGGATTGCAGCAAAAGAATTTTCTAAATGCCGATTTTGTAAATGCAGTAGAATCTATTGATGGGGTTACAGGAATCAAGCGCTGGTATTACACAGACGCAGAATATCTTGTAAATGGTAATTCTGGAAAATGGATTCAGGGCTTTTGCCGGGATGAGCAGCAGAATTTAGAGGAAGAACGAATTGCAGGCACCATTGATTATGATGAACTGGTGGCAGGCAATGGAATTGTCTTGCTTCAAGAGCGTGCCGATCTCTATGATATTGAGGCTGCGTTGGGTGATACCGTCGAAGTGGACTATAAAACCAAATCCGGCCAAATTCGCACAAAGACCTATACCGTCATGGGCATTGTAAACGAATATTCTTACTCCGGCTTTTCAAAATGCTTTGCGCTTCCAGAGCAGCTTATGAATGAAGCGACCGGGATAGATTGCACAGGTACGATTTCCGTAATTACCGATATGGAAAAATTTGATACGGTTGAAGCTGCATTAAATCAACTGATAGACGGAAATAGCGATTTGGTTATGGAAACCATAAAAGAAAGTATCTCTTATTATAGCGGACTTCAACAACTTTCTTTCGGGGTATTGTTGATCGTGGCTGTTATTGTTGTGTGCTTTTCTTTAATCAACCTTGTCAATACGACAATCACAAACTTTCTGTCCCGCAGGCAGGAAATTGGAATGTTACAGGCAATTGGTTTGAGTAAAAAGCAACTGATCAAAATGCTGTGTTATGAGGGATTGATTTATTCCGTTTTTGCTACGCTTGTAACAGTGGTTTTGGGAACTGGATTGGGCTTCCTATCCGTACAGGTAGTTGTGAAAATGATGAATCCATACTTTTATTATTCATTTCCGTGGCTGATCGTATTGATATATTTAGCAATCCTGCTGATTGTGCAGTTTACCTTGATTTCTTACACAACTGGAAATCTGAAAAAGCAATCTCTTGTTGAGCAAATCAGGGCAATGGAATAAGCGTATAAAATTTACGATAAATAAGTATGATAGGCTTATAAACAGAAAGAAAAGCAACGAAAGGAGCGGTTATACTAAGTTATGGAGGGTTATATAAAGAAAATGATTTTCTTAGGAGAGAACATACAGACCATAAGAAAACACAGGAAAATGAAACAGCAGGAGTTTGCGGACAAAATCGGTATCAATATGCAGAGCCTTTCCAAGATTGAAAGAGGGGTAAACTATCCTACCTTTGATACGCTGGAAAAGATAATGGACGTGCTGGGAGTAACGCCCAATGAATTATTGTCGGGAAAATGGAAGTATGTTAATCAAGCCGAAAAGGAAGTCTGCCAGTTTTTAAGGACGGAAGAACGCCTAAATGCAGAGTTGAAACATGGACACTATGATAACTTCTTTGACAGCGAAGAAGAATGGCTGGAGTATGAGCTGGAACAGTTGCGGAAATACATCACAGACTATATCAACGGAACGGAGATACAAGCGTCCGACCTTTACCCTATCAAGGAATTTATCCAGCACTTGAAATTTCAGAAAATATTAAACCGCTATGATGATTTATACAGCATGGATATGTTTGGGGAAAGCACAGACGGACACAAGTACGGTACGCCTTATCAGGTTGTAAAAATGATAAACCCCAATTCAAAAGAAGATATGGAACTGTTACGGGAAGTATTAAGGAATAATCATTTTGATAATGAGGACGAGTAGCCTTTTTTCTTTTCTGTGTTGGGTAATCAAGAGGAAGAAAGAAGTGTGCATTTTCAAGGCAGAAAAATATCAAAGGGTATGCTGATTTTTGTTGTGGCGGATATATGGAACTGTTATAATATGGATATGAAGAAAGCGAATTGGAATTTGTGGAGGAAAGATAAAATGGATAGACCTATTACAACATTGTTTATGCTAATGTCTGTTGATGGGAAAATAAGTACTGGTGCAACAGATGATTTGGATGTAGATAAGGATTTTCCTAAAATTAAAGGCGTTAATGAGGGATTACACCAATATTACGAAATAGAGCAGACAACAGATTTGTGGTCTTTCAACTCGGGTAGAGTGCAAGAAAAAATGGGAGTAAATAAAAAGAAAATACCAAGGAAAACACCGGTTTCCTTTGTTGTAATTGATAATAAACATTTGAATGAAAATGGTATTCGCTATTTTTGTGCTTTATCAAAAGAGTTTGTGCTGATTACGACGAATACAAGACATCCTGCCTTTAACGTAGAGGATGAAAATCTTCATATCATATACCAAAATGAATTATCCTTAAAAGATGCACTTATAAAACTTAAATCGGAATATGGTTGTGAGAGAATAACAATCCAGACTGGAGGAACATTGAATAACTTATTTCTTCGTGAAAAGCTGTTTGATTATGTAGATATTATTATTGCACCTGTTTTGATTGGCGGCAAGGATACTTCTACTCTAATTGA
This sequence comes from Acutalibacter sp. JLR.KK004, assembly GCF_036941085.1. Taxonomy (NCBI): domain Bacteria; kingdom Bacillati; phylum Bacillota; class Clostridia; order Eubacteriales; family Acutalibacteraceae; genus Acutalibacter; species Acutalibacter sp. JLR.KK004. The sequence goes on along the minus strand of NZ_JAYMNQ010000001.1, from coordinate 2,519,323 downwards.
TGGAAAGTCTTTGACAGAAGAATGCGAATTATCAAAATTGGGTGTTGTGAAGTTGCAAGAATGTGTAGTTTTGGAGAACTCGTATCTTAGATTACGCTATGAGGTGATTCATTGACAAATCCCAGTTTATATAACTGGGATAGATTTGCAGTTGTGGAGGTGGTTGATTATGGAATATACTAAAAAGAAAAATTGGATAATAGCAATCGCTGTTGCTATCGTTTATTTAACAATAAGTATTCTCTTTGATTTGTGGTTTTTTTCTTGGATTATATGGGTTGCCTATGCAATTTATAGATTTATCGTGAAATAGATAAATCCAAGCTGTTCAGAAGTACAAATCTCAGTTTGACAATTTCATATCCGTACATAAAAAGACACCGCTTAAGTTAAGGGTGTCTTTTTAGCGCTATTTTATTGTCATATCAAGGCTCAATCAATCGTGGTAAATTCGTGGTAAAATGAATGATTTTCTATACTTCAAAATACTTGAAAACATAGTATTTATGTGGATAATCTAAAAATAGATATAAAATTTATACAAATTATCTATGGATAACGATAAAAGAAAATTAACAGAACTGATAAGCAAGAAAGTGTGTATTGCGCCCATCCTTACGAATGTGCTTTTGTAGTTTTTGAGAAATAGGAACGAATACTATAAATCGAAATTTGAAAGGAGTAACAGACATGGAATTTCCTTTTTATGATTCACCCGATACTGCTACGATTATCTGTTGCCATATATTGGAGAGTCAGGCACCTATTCTATATGTATCACATGATGAAGATGACGGAATGTGGCAATTTCTATGCGGAGAAACACATGAAACGGATGAAGCAAAGTTAGTATCTTTAAAATGGGTTTTTGATTTAGATAACTCTGTCAGTACCTTAAAGGATATGCCTTGCGGTTACTATGCAGAGAGAAAAAACCAAGATGACGATTGGATTATCAGGAAGCGATAACTTCCGGTTTGTCGGGCAAAAGAAATTTATGGAGGCATAGTATGAAGATAACTGATAGAGATATAGATAACGGAAAACCTTTTGATTGGGGGAAAACCTCTTTAGATTATGCAAAGTTCCGTGATATTTATCCAAAAGAATTTTATCAAAAAATTGTTGACCGCAAATTATGTATAGACGGACAATCTATCCTTGATGTTGGAACAGGGACAGGGGTGCTTCCCAGAAATATGTACCAGTATGGGGCGAAGTGGAGGGCTACCGATATTTCAGGAAATCAAATTGAACAAGCCAAAATCCTTTCAAAAGATATGGATATAGATTATTACGTTGTGCCAACAGAAGATATAAGTTTTTCAGATAATTCTTTTGATGTAATCACAGCCTGTCAATGTTTTTGGTATTTTAACCATAAAATTGTTATGCCTAAGTTTTATCGTATGCTTAAAAAAGAGGGAAAGATTCTTGTTTTATATATGGCATGGCTTCCATTTGAGGATAAAATTGCGGGAGCAAGTGAAAAACTTGTGTTAAAATATAGTCCTAACTGGAGTGGTGCAGGAGAAACGATACATCAAATAGACATACCCGATTGCTATAAAGAAAACTTTGAACTTGTACATCACGAAGAATTTACTGTAAGAATACCATTCACCCATGAAAGCTGGAATGGAAGAATGAAAGCGTGTCGTGGAATTGGTGCTTCGCTTACCGAAAAAGAAATTTCTATGTGGGAACAAGAACATAGAACACTCCTTGAACATATTGCGCCTAATGAATTTGATATTTTACATTATGGTGCTATTGCCGAACTAAAAAAGCGTTAAATTGGACGTTTGGGAAAATCAGTGGAGCGGTTCATTAGCTGCTCCACTGATTTTTGCTATCCCTTGACAAAATATTTTGAAATGTCCGAGCTTTGTAACAATTCAGCCTGTTTTTCTGTCGAAATCAAAGACACCTCGGACATTTGTGTAACATTTGTAGTTTATGCTTGTAGTAAATCAATATTGGGGGTGAGGACACATGAAAAAGATACTGCTGATCGACGACAGCGACACCTATACATGGTGTCTGCAAAAATACTTACAGCACCGGGGCTACCCGGTGAAAACGGCTTGTACACTGAAAGAAGCGCGGGCCGCCATCCAAGAGGAAATGCCGCTGGTGGTCTGCTGTAATCTCGATCTGCCGGATGGTTCCGGCATGGACTTTCTGAACGAGGTGCGGGCCGCAGATAAGGAGCTGCCTTTTATTCTGGCGTCCTGCCATGACAAGGACGACTACGAACAAGAGGCTATGCGCCGGGGCGCGACGCTGTGCATGGACAAAATGAAAGGACTGCTGCTGCAAGATAAGCTGGTGGAATACGCCTACCGGCAGTTATCCGGCGAACCAGATTCAACTTTTCATAAGCTGCTCTTTGTCCATGCGGAAGATACCAGCGCCGGAGTGCTGCGGGCTGCTATGCTGCAAAAGGGCCTTGACCTGATTCTGGTTTCCTCGATAGCAGACGCCAAGTGTCGGATTTTTGAGGATGAAGAAATAGAACTGATCTTGTGCGATCTGGAACTGCCGGACGGCACAGCAATGGAGCTGTTTCATACGCTGCGACGGGTGGCAGGGATGTTCCAAATGAAGAATCCCCCTGTCCGGCTTCTGCCGTTCTTTATCCTTACCGAGAACAGCGACCCTGCCACGGAATATGAATACCGGCATGAGGGTATCAATGACTATTTCATGTCCCCGGTCAATATTCCGGAGCTGATACGGAGAATTATGTATTTTGTTGAAGATTCAAAATAATGGTAAAAATCTTGAAATAAAGTTGATTTGAAGGAGGTGGTGACATGGGAAATTAGCCGTATTGGATATATCTGAATCCGGCAGACAAATTGGAGAAAAATTGTTTGCTTTGCTTGATACAGAGCAGCAGAAAGATTTATTGCAGTATATTCTTAATAGAGAAAATCTGAGTGATTTTCCCGATATTTTCCTATGTACTGTTTCTAAATGTCACGGTTTCCAGAATGGTTCAGTTCAACCATTATTGGAAATCCGGGAAGGTGATCTGTATTTTTGCCTGGAAGAAAGAACGGTGTGTGTCGGCAGTCAGGAGATAGAATTAACAGCTAAAGAATTCGATGCACTCCACTTACTGATTGTCAACAAGAAACGGGTATTGACCTTTGAGACTATAGCTTACCATGTTTGGGGCGAAGAATATATTGACGTTACACCAAAAACAATCCATAATCTGTTGAGCCGCCTTCGCCAGAAACTTCAAATTGCACCTGAAGCACCTGAATATGTTATCAGTGTGCGAGGCGTCGGTTATAAATTCGATGCTGGAATATGACAGATAAATTTAGGGCATTTTTAGGACATTACCGGGAAAGGCTGGCGATAAAAAGCGAATATGCCCCTGTATAATATCCCCCATGTAACAGGTTGGGGGATATATCAAAGTATAGTGACAAATCCATTTATACTCCCCCAGATATGGGGGCAGACATGCACATTAGAAAAGTCCTATATTTTCACAGGAAACGACAAAAAAATAGCCAAATATATTTTAGTGCCGCAGTTCAAAAAGCTGCGGCACTTTTTGTATCGACATATTTTTATTTTTTCTCCCAGCAATCAGCAAAATGTTCCATTAAGCGCGCGCCTGTAACAAAACGGGTACGCGCTCTTTTCTTATCTACAAAACAGACAAACTTTCCTGCTGCCTCTGTTGCAGGTGATAGTCCGGGGTGTCGCTCTCCACCTTCTGATTTCGATTTTGCCTATCAACTAAAGAAATCGAAATTGGAGGAATTACCCATGAAAGAAATTAACTTGCGGGACTATTACCCGTTTTATACGAAAGATACTGTTGTTGAAGTGCCGGACGAGGTGGCCGACCTGCTCCGGGAATATAAATTAAGCGAGGCGGCCCATTTCCTGCGTACATATCGGCATAAGGCATATTTTTCTCTGGACTATGACAAGAATGTTGAACGGGACGCCCTTGTGATTATGCTGGCACCGGAAGATGTCTTGGTCCAGGAGGAAGAACATGCGAGGCTCTACCGGGCTATTTCCCTGTTGCCTGAAAAGCAGCGAAACCGGATATGCTCGCACTATCTGCTTGGCATGAGCCTTTCGGAAATTGCCAAAAGCGAACACTCGGCGGTAAGCTCCGTGCATGAAGGAATCCAGCGCGGGCTCCGACGCCTGAAAAAAATTCTGGAAGAAATTTAATCCTGCCCCCGAAAATAACCCTCAAAAATGAAATGAATAATAGAGGGACATATTTATCCGGCAGGACAAGCCTGGCGGGTGTGGCCGTACAGCATATGCTCCGGCCCGCCCCAACTGAAAAACTGTCATAACTGCCACGCCCCTCGCTTGCTCCTTGACAACCGAATACACGCTGTTACAGGTACTTCATTCTGTGTTCCGAGCGGCAGATGGGGCGGCGCGGTGACAGGCGGCCTAAGGAGGTGATGAATCCAGGCTGTCCGAGCGGTAAACGCAACCCACGAAACCGGCTGTGGCAGGCCGGACGCGACAACGGCACAGATCATAATGGTACTTCCTCACGGCTCCCTAAAGACTTGGGGAGAGTTCCTGCGGCGTGCGCCTGCTCTGGCAAAGCGGCGGCGTATGCGGGGCTATGATGCGGCAACGCTATCCGCAGCCTGTAACAGCCCTGCCCTGTTCGTTCAGGGCCTGCCGGGGGGCGTGGCAAATACGGCAGCTGATCGAAATCAGATACAATGGGCCGGGTCTGTGAGTGTATGAGCGCAGGCCCGACTTATTCATGTGGTTTCGATAGCCAGAAATTTTCAGGAAGGAGTTGGTATTATGGAAAATACGGTTGTTGCCGGCAGAACCGGCGCACTGGTGGACATCCGGGAGGTTGCCGTTGATAAGGAGCTTTCCCGTGAGGAACGGATCGCCGAATTTGTACGGCAGATCAAAGACCCTTACCGCTTCAAATGCGGGCGGTTCACCGTACAGGCCAGCTTTGCCGCAGGCGGCGCCACCCTGGAAGAATGTATCAAGGGAATCTTACGGTGAGCCGGATTATTTTAGGAAAAGGGCTGACTTTCCCGCAGGGGCGTGGTACAATAAGAACTGGAAAAGGAATTGAATACGGCACAGCCACACTTCTTGGATTGCGGGGATTTTTCTGCGCAACGAAAGGAGTGTTTTTTTATGCAGGTTTATAAAGCCATTAAGTACATCCGTCTTTCTTATACCGATGATAAGACGGTGGAAAGCGACAGCGTTGCCAACCAACGGCGGCTGATCGATGATTACATTGCCCGGCACCCGGAGATTGAAGTCGTGGCAGAAAAGATTGACGACGGTTACAGCGGGGTTCTCTTTGACCGCCCGGCATTCCAGGAAATGATGCGGATGATCGAGCAGGGCGAGGCCAACTGTGTGATCGTCAAGGACCTCTCCCGCCTGGGGCGTGAGTACATAGAGACCGGACGCTATATGCGCCGGGTATTTCCGGCCTACGGCGTCCGCTTTATCGCCATCAATGATAACGTGGACACGGAGAATGATGCCGCCGATGACCTTACCGTATCGGTAAAAAACATTATGAACGAGGCATACAGCCGGGACATTTCTGTTAAGACCCGGAGCGCCCTGGAAGTAAAGCGGCGCAGCGGGGATTTTGTAGGAGCCTTTACCATCTACGGCTATATCAAAGCTGGCGACAAACACAAGAGCCTGGAGGTTGACGGGTACGCTGCCAATGTAGTGCGGGATATTTTCAGAAAGCGGCTGGAGGGGTTCAGTGCTTCCCATATTGCGGACGAGCTGAACCGCATGGGCATTCTCTCACCGTTGGCTTATAAGCGCAACAATGGGATGCCCCACGCCAAAGGCGGCTATACGGACCGTAAAGATTGTAAATGGTCTGCCACAACGATCATTCGCATTTTGCAGGATGAAACCTATACCGGAACGCTGGTGCAGGGAAAACAGACCACGCCCCACTTCAAGCTGAAAGAGCGTGAGGACAGACCTTCCTCTGAATGGGTCCGTGTAGAGGGTACCCATGAGGCGATCATCCAGAAACATGATTTTGACCTGGTACAGCGCCTCCGCAGGATTGATACCAGAACCTCCCCAAAATCGGATAAAGTCTACCTGTTCTCCGGCATTTTAATCTGTGGCTGCTGCGGCTGCCGTATGACACGCAAGACCAACCGCTATAAGGATAAGGAATACCACTACTATTATTGTCCTACCGGCAAAAAGAACGGGTGTAAATCTTCCGTCATGCTGAAAGAGTCCGACCTGATCGAGTGCGTGCAGGGCAGCCTGAAAGGGCATATTGAAAATGTGGCTTCCCTGGATGCGCTGCTGTCCAGTATCAGCCAGGAGCGGATCAACCGGGAACTGGCCCTGGAATACGCCGGGCAGATCAAAGCAAATGAGAAACGTATGGCGCAGGTTGAGGGTTTCAAGGCAAAACTCTATGAAAACCTGGTGAGCGGGATTCTCACCAAAGAAGAATTCCTCTCCTATAAGCGGAAATACAATGCGGATATTGAACTGCTGCAGAAAGCGGTTGCCGAGTGGAACGAAAAGCTGACGGACGTACTGGAGAACCGCAGCGAGCGGAACCGCTGGATCAACCACTTTATGCAATTCTCCACGATGGAGGAAATTGACCGGAGGGCGGTCATGCAGCTTATCCGCAGCATACGGGTAATGGGGAAAGACGAGCTGCACATTGAATTTAATTACCAGGATGAATACCAGAAGGCGGTCTCCCTGGCGGAACAGATTGCCGTACAGGGCAAAGAAAGGAAGGTGGGCTAAATGGCAAGAAAGAGCAGGAAACAGACGGCGGCTCCCATGCCGGCCCCGTCCTTATATGTGTATGTGGCGCTCTATATCCGTCTTTCTGTGGAGGATAATAAAAAGCGGGGCTGCTCCGTAGAAAACCAAAAGCTGGTGCTGAATGATTTCCTTGCGGACAAACCGGATTTCGTTGTCTATGATACCTATATCGACAATGGGGCGACGGGTACAAACTTCCACCGCCCCGGTTTCCAGCAGATGCTTTCTGATATCGAGGCGGGCCATATTGACTGTGTGATTGTCAAGGACCTCTCCCGGTTGGGACGGAATTCCATTGATACCGGTTATTATATCGAACAGTATTTCCATACCCACAACGTCCGTTTTATTGCGGTCACGGACCAGTTTGACACGGCAGACCCCGGCAGCCTCCACAGCGGTATTATGCTTCCCCTGAAAAATATGATAAACGAGGCTTACGCATTGGACATTGGCAGGAAGATCAAGGCCCAGGCAAGGCAGGCCATGAAAGACGGCGATTATATCGGCGCACGGGCGCCCTACGGCTACCGCAAAGACCCGGACAACTGCCATAAACTGCTGATCGATGAAGATACCGCCCCTGTCGTAAGGCAGATTTTTGAGTGGGCGCATGGGCATGTGGCGCTGAACCGTATCGTCCGCAACCTGAATGAAATGGGAATCACAGCGCCCAGCCATTACAAAAAATCCACCGGGGAGATCACCAGCCCTGGCCTGATCGGGAGCGGGAAATGGCAGACACGCACCGTAATGAAGATTCTGGAAAGCGAGGTCTACACCGGCGATCTGGTGCAGGGAAAGACAAAGATCGTGGACCATCAGCAGGTTAAGGCCGGGGAGGACAACCTGATTATTGCAAGACGCACCCATGAACCAATCATCAGTTATGAGCTCTTTACAGCGGTGCAGGAATACCGGAAACAAATCTGTGAGGAAAGCCGGGCGGTCCCAAAGCGGCCCTACACCCCAAACATCTTCAAGGGGAAGGTGTTCTGTGCCGACTGCGGCAGGAGCCTCCACCGGCAGCGCGCCGAGCGCAAGAAAGGGCCGGATGTTTACTGGTTCCACTGCCTCACCAACAGCCGTGTGGCAAAGGATAGCTGTAAAGGCGTGATGATGCAGGAAACGGAGCTTATCGCCACGGTCACAGCTATTCTGGAAAAAGAGCTGTCTGTTGCCCTGGGAATGTCCCTCCCCCTCTTTCAGCTGGAGGCAAAACAGAAAAAGGACAAAGACAGGCTGAAAACCCAGATGTCGGCCAGGCGGCAGGAAACCGAAAAGAAACGCCGGCTGATCCGCGGACTGTATGAGAACTTCGTCCAGGGTATCTTAACAAACGAGGAATACTTTGAGCTGAAAGCGGATTATGAGGAATCCATCCGTACACTGTCCGGCGAGATTGAGGCGCTTGAAAAAGATATGGACGCCCTGGACAGCCGGCTTGTGCGCTACCGGGCAATGGAAAAGGATGCGAAATCGCTGACACAAGACCATGCGCTTACGGCAGAACTGATTGACCGGCTGATTGAGCGGATCGAAATCGACCATGAGCGGAATATCCATGTAACTTTCCGCTTCAAGAGTGAATTCCAGGGAAAGGCGGTGGAACCATGCACAAAAAATATGTGATCGCCCTTTATATCCGTCTGTCCGTGGAGGACTTTAAGACCGAGAGTTTGAGTATTCCCAACCAAAAGCTGATCCTCCGGGAAAAGGCCATGTCGCTGCCGGAATGGGATAACGGCGAAGTGCTGGAATTTGTTGATAACGGCCATACGGGTACGAATTTTGAGCGCCCTGCGGTACAGGAGCTTTTGACGATGGTCCAGGCCGGGAAGATCGACTGTATCATCGTAAAAGACCTCTCCCGGTTTGGCCGTAACAGCATTGAGACCGGCTATTTCATTGAGCGGGTGTTCCCGCTCTACCATACCCGGTTTATCTCGGTCAGTGATGATTTTGACACCGCCAATTTCAAAGGAGATACCGGAGGGATTGACGTTGCCTTTAAGTATCTTATCAGCGAATGTTACAGCCGGGATATGTCCATGAAAACGAAAAGCGCCAAATACGCAAAGATGCGCCGGGGCGAATACCAGAGCGTCATCTGTCCCTATGGCTACCGCAAGAGCGCAGACGGGCGCATGGAGCCGGACGGGGATGTCGCAGGGATTGTCCGGCAGATATTTGAATGGGCGGCTGACGGCAATACGGCCGCCGGGATCACGCGGAAACTGTATGCCATGAATATCCCCACCCCTGGGGAATACCGGAGGGATAAAGGGAAAGACCACTATAATGTGTCCAGGACACACGGCGTCTGGAGTAGCTCAACAGTCCTGCGGATGCTGGAGGATCAGCGGTATATCGGCACTTATGTGATCGGCAAGCGTAAGGTACAGGAAATCGGCAGCCGCCGCATGAAGCTAAAGGATGAAAGCGAATGGTTCAAAATACCGGACCACCACCCGGCAATCGTAAGCATGGAGCTGTTTGAGAAAGCCAACGCTTCGATCAGGCGTTTCTCCCTTCCGAATAAAAAACGGCGCGACTACCTTCTCCGCGGGAAAGTATTCTGCGGCTGTTGCGACCATGCTATGTCACTTAGAAATGGAACGTGGTTTTACTGCCGTCACTCCGAAGTGGCAGAAACCCTTCCCTGCCATGGGGTAAGGGTGAAAATGGCTGATCTGGAGCAGGCGGTCCTTGAAACAATCCGGGCACAGATGTGTCCGGCGCTGGGGATTGACAGCAGCAAGGATAAGCTGAATTTGCAGACGATCCAGCAGGCCGAGCATGAAGATAAGCTGCGCTCTATCCAGGACAGCAAACGGCAGCTTTATGAACAGTATGCACTTGGAGAGGTTGACCTGGAAACCTACCAGGAGCGCAAGGCGGTATATGATGCGGATCTGGTGCAGGCAAGGAATGTCCATGCCGCCATTACCGCACAGACCAGGCAGATACAGAGCGATTATGAAGCAAAGCTGAAACAGCGTGAGATCGTTCAGGAAGTAGGCAGCGCCGACACACTGACGCAAGCCCTGATTGACAGGCTTATCAGTAAGGTCTATATCTTTCCGGGAGACCGGATCGAGATTGAATATGTGACACAGGATTTCTTAGGAATAAGCGAACCAGGAAAGGAGGCGTGAGCCATGAATACCGTATTAAGTAGCTACGGGCAGCTATGCGGCTGCCCGGAAATCCTCAAAAAAAGTTGTAATTTTTTTGTCGTGGGCTTGACATACGGGTGCCTCAAATCGTGGAACCGTATCTTGGGTAACCCCGCCCTTTCAAGTACCCGATGTAGCATATGCAGGACGCTGTCCGGAGAAATCGGCCCGTCGTTGGGCGAGGGGAAGACATACTCACCAGCCACTTTGTTCCTCTGCTCTATAAGAATTTCTACCGCATCTGTCCCAATAGACAGGGTTCGGTAGGAATTCTTTGTCTTTAATGGGGCTTCTACCACTTCCCCATCAATCCTGGCTACCTGCCGTTTCACTTGGATAGTGCCTGCATCCAAGTCGATGTCATCCCACTTCAGCCCTAGTAGCTCTCCCCTGCGCAGCCCTGTTGCCAACTCCAGGTAGTACATCTCGAACACGCCGCTGTTCTTAGCCTCACGGAAGAAGGCGGCCAACTGGTCAGCGGTCAATGTTTTCATCTCCTGATGTTCAACCTTTGGTAGGGCGCAACCAGCTGTTGGATTTGTAGAAATTAGCTTCTGACTTTTTGCCAACTCCATTGCAGAAGAAATCACTTGATTTATATTGCGCACCGTTTTGGCGCTCAGACCCTCGGGCTTATTCTTGGACTCTGTCCGTTCTACCCTACCGCTAGTGAGCAACTTTCTATAGAGTGTCTGGACTTCCAGCGTAGTCAGCTTACTGAGCGGTATCTTACCGATGCTTGGCTTAATATGATTTTCGATATAACCTTTATATGTTTTATGCGACGATGGGCGCACCTTAATTTTGGCATAGTTCTCAAACCACACGTCCATCCACTGGCCAACTGTGTACTGACCAGCTTTGACGATATCCAAGCCTTTGCTGTCCTCAATGGCCCTGGCGAGTTTCGCTTTGACCTCTGCCTGCGTCTTACCAAGCACATTCTTGTAAATTGCCTTGCCAGACTCAGGGTCACGTCCAGCCGTGTAGCGGCCCTCCCAGCGACCGTCCTTGCGCTTGCGTATATTGCCCTCACCATTTGCTCTGCGTTTTGCCATATACTGGCCCCCTTTCTGACTACCAACACTACCACATAGTGCGTGCCTATGTCCAGAGAATTTTTCCGTATTCTTTGTTTAGCGGCGCAAATTCTGAGCCTTTACATCCTGATATCCTGCTCTTCCTCATCACTATGCGGCCGAATAGAGTGGTTTGTTTTCAAGCCCTGGGCGGCCTTCTTCTGTTCGATTTTTAATCGCAGCTTGCTGTCGATTTGACTGTTGAGCTGATCTAGCTTTTGGGAGTAGCTCTGTGAAATCATTTGGCAGAGAGCAACTGCAAAGCGTTTTATAATGGGCACAATGTCGCTTTCTCGAGGAGAGACTTGCGGTGCGAGGCCTGTGGTCAGCGCTGCACTTCTGACGATTATGTTCTTGATGCTACGAAATTCCGGGTTATCCTCCAGAGCGATGTCTGGCCCTTTCTTCTCAAAATAGAGTGATAATTTTCCTCTGCTTATCTTGTTCCACTCAGAATTGAGCCTTGCAATACCTTTGTCCTTTGCGAGCTCTACTACGATTTTGTTGACAGTATCCTTAACCTCTTTTGGCAAATAGCCGTACTGCTTACGGCCCTTGCAGGTCTTTAGCTGCGAAGCCAGTTTCAAAAACAGCATTTCTATTTCAGAAGTAGGTGTATACGATTCGCGGATTTTTGCAAGCAGTTTCTCAATTTCCAGCTTGCTCTCCTTCTTCAGCCGGTCACGGAGATCTGTTTCCATCGAGAACAGCTTGTACTGCTCCAGCCGAAAGATATCATTGCCCAGCGCGCTTCGCAGCTCGTCAATCCCCTTTTTCGTCAGCCAGCCCTGCTTTGCGTCTCTGGAATAGACCAGCAAGTGCATATGCGGGTGGTGCGTAGTGTTATGAAATGCTCCATACCATTGGAGGTTGGTGAGGTCGATTTTCTGGGCTTCCGCCAGCTCAGTAACGTTACGCCTTACCAATTCTCGCCACGCCTCGGCCTTGTTATAGCCCAACCGCTCTGCATCTTCGCGGTGCAAGCTGATGACGTGCGTCCAGATGATACCCTTGTGCTGGCCCACTTCCTCGGCAGCCAAGTCCAAATCTATCTTGTCATCGGTCTGGCTGAATAGCCCATGCGTACCGAACTTCTCCACGCCAGGACGCTCTGCCATGTAGCTGACCAGCTTATCCAACTCGCCAATTCGGTCGGCGTTGCCCTCAATGAAGGCGTCTATAAACTCGCTGGCGTTGCTCTTTGTGGGGGAATTCTCGTAGTCATGGTACTCGCTATAGTCTTTTGCTGATGAGTCAAACTTGATGATGTCCTGCACCAATCTCTGCTGGCGAACAGTGACAGGGGCGTTGTCAAAACCCAGAGCCACCTTCTCTACACCCTCGCGAGTGCCCATGTATTTCACTAAATTCTTAGCCGAACGCTTTGGCGTGTTCCGTATATACCTGCTTGTGACAATAATTTTCGCTATATTCAATCACCGCCGTTTTGCCATTCGTTGGCGTCCTCAAAAGATAAAAGCCCATTTGTTTCTCCGATTTCCCGTGCGATGTTGCGGCGCAAAGCTGCCAGTGACAAATCTGAAACATCGTTAAGCGCCGCCGTGATGCTGCTGCTTAAGCCCACCTCTACCGCCAACTTGAAGATCATTTCGCATACGTTTTTGCTTAGGGAATCCACCTCGCTCTTGATGGTTCCCGCCAACGCAGGGGCCAAGTAGTTGATGTTTTTCTGCTGCCGGAGGTAGCCAATATAGAACTCAACTGCCTTGCAGACGAAGTCCCCCTTCGAGGTGGCATTCGCTGCGGGTAGCATTGTCTCTATCTCTGCTACCATTGAAGGCCGCATCCAGTACGCATATTTTTGCTTTTTCTCGCTCAAAAGCTCTCCTTTCCGACCGACCCCTGATTTCAGAGGCCGGTAATACCTGATTTTTCCCCAACGACCGGCTCTGCCGGACGATGTCACCTGCGCGGTAGACCCCGCGCTTTAACCTGCTTGTCTTTTTGACCGTTTTCTGCGCCCTGTTTTGCCGGATAAACTTGCAACCCTTTGCATATTTAGGGCGATTCCATCCACTGCGGATACCGCCCTTACAAATCGCCACAAATGCCCCAGAATGGCGTTTTGGGCTGGTTGCCGCTCAACTTCCTCGACCCCGGCCCAAATCGCCTGACACGGCCCTCACAGGGGCCACAAACGGCTCCTGCTCACTTCCACAGCTGGCCCTCGTTGTAGTTGTCTATCGCCCGCTGAATGGGGAGAATCTTGTATTGCAAATTCCCGTTACGGATTTGTCCACCTAATTCATGTTTTGACGGTTCGATTTGAATCAACTCCTTGTACCAAAGCTCATGCACATATTTCCTCACAGTATTCTCGCTCATCCCTACGGCCTTGCCGATGACCTTGTAACTGGGCCAGCACTGGTGCGACTTCCTGTCCTCGCAGTACATGAGGTAGCTGTAGACTGCAATTGCACCTGTGGACAGTCCAATATGAAAGATTGCATTTGGCAGAGGAAAAAAGTTTGCAGGCCGCTCTGCCTCTGGCGAAGTGAAATAACTTATAGCGTATTGCCCCCTGTCCGGCTCTCGATCCACGAGAGGAATTTCTCTTTGGGCACCACCAAGCGGGAGCCGATTTTAAGAACCGGGAAGCCCTCCTGATGCAGCAACTCGTAGGCTCCCGCTTGAGATATGCCTAAAACCTGTGCCACTGTTCGCGCGTTAAGGAACAGTGGCAGCTCGTCATAGCTTTTGAATTTGGATTGAAGCATTGGCACCTCCTGGAAAATTCTCCTTGACATTCTCAAATTCTTGTTGTAGACTTATTCTTAAATCCAGACTTGATTTTCTACATGGTCTTATGGTAACACCTGGAAATCGATTTGTCAAGGACAATTTCAAAAATTATTTTAAGCTTTATGATTGGAGAGTGGCGGAAGTGTTTGATTATGTGTTCTACACCTACTTTGCAGAGGGCCGGGAGCATTTCGTCTACGCGGAGACAGGGCGTTCGAGGAAAAAAGAAAAGGACTTCCCATTTCTGGAAAGCCTTTTGCGGTTTGTCTATCTAGACATCAAGTCGATGGAGGACGAGTTCAAGAGGATGGACAAAGCGTTACTGGATTTTTATCAAGAGCCCAGCTTTGATTCTCAGTCTGCGGTGATGAGTACACTTGCAGAGCTGGCAAGCCAGCACATCTATTTTGAGTTCCTGCGCTTAGACTGGCAAGCACGGTTTCATTATGCAGAGCAGCATCCTGACGAGAGCGCAGCGGACATCCTTCCACACAAACAGCTTGCACACATCCCCAGCACCGTCGATATGCTTCAAAAGCAAATCATGCGCCTGTTCCAAGACGTGCTGGACATTGACGATGGCAAAAAGAAGCCAACCCAGGAAAAGCTGCAAGCGTATCTGGATAAAGAGAAATCACACCCACTCTACGCTTACAAGTTCCAGCCGATTTCTACTGTCTATGAGCGCATCAGCAGAGATGCTTTCGCCGAAACCCTCCACCCGGCCTCCATCTATGACCTTGTGGAATTCTCCCTCCGGGAGTGCGTCAAGCGTGAACAGCGCATGCGTATCTGCTCTTACTGCGGTAAGTACTTTGCTATCCCCCGGCGCAACACGGCGGAGTTCTGCAATCTGACGGTTGACGAGAACGGGCACACCTGCAGAGAAGTCGGCGCAGTAAAGCGCTGGGCTGAGAAGAAAAACTCGGACGAGCTGTTCAAGGAGTACCGGCGGGAGTACAAGAAACGCTTTAATTGGATCAAGGTAGGGAAGATAAGCCCCGGCGCGTTCTACGCTTGGAGCGCTACTGCAAAGGGCAAACGTGACGAGTGTGCTGCTGGGAAAATGACTTTCGATGAGTTCAAAGAGTGGCTGGCTGAACCGTGAACCGCTTTTCTTTGTTTAGCGGCGCAAAAATCATCCCCATACTGGCGTAAATATACCCCTTTTCGCACTATATTTATGATGTGGCATCAGATATTGATCTTCGCGTACCGCCCCTTCAGAAGGGTTACCAGCTCTGCGTATTTTTCCCGGCTGAGCAGAATCACTCCCTCATAGCCTTTGAAACGAATGGTATAATTTTTCGCCTCATTGTCCGCCCGGACAGCCGCCACCTGGGAGAGGTTGACGATGAAAGACTGATAGCAGCGGTAAAACCCGCAGCCCTCCAGCATTTCCTCCAGCTGGTTCATGGTGTATCCCAGCAGCGCAATTTCCTGCCCATCGGTAGTAACGATGCTGTTTTTGCGGTTGTTCCGTTCGATGAAGAGAATATCGCTGAGACGGGTGAGCTGATATCCGCTTCGGGTTTTAATCATGATACTGCGATTCGCCACCTCCCGCTTGGCCTGCTGTAGGTCGAACACATAGCTCAGGCGGTTGACCAGCGATTGGAGCGCCAGGGGGTCGAAGGGCGTCAGCAGGTACCCGGCGCACTGACAGCGGAAGGCGCTAAAAGCCCACTCCTGCGAGCCGGAATATACCACCACCTGGATATGGGGGTGGCTCTGGCCCAAAACGGCAGACAAATGCTCTCCCACGCTGGTAGTGCGAGGATCGGCTGGCTGGTGGCTGGCAAATATCACGTCCACATCATTGGACTGGACATACTCAACGGCCTCCGTGGATGTCCGCGCCGTTCCTACCACCCGGAAGCACTGGAACGCGTGCAGCAGAACCGTCAGCTCGCCCATCAGGCGCTGGTCGCTGTCCACCAGCAGAACTTTCATCTCCATCGCCGGTTCCTCCCTGTTTTTACTCTGCCTGCCCCACAGCCTTGAACGCCTGCTCCAACGCGCCCGGGTCGCCCTCATAGAGGTCCAGCCACAGAGCAAAGGGGCCGTTGTGAACATAACTCAAAATGTGCCCGGAGCCGTAGAGATCGATGACGCCGTCTGACTTCAGGCTCTTATAGGCAGTCTCTTCTTGGCTGCCCTCCTTCAGGTTTTCCAGGTCCCACCAGTAAAATTCCGCGCCGCTGACCTGGCGGGCGTCGGTACACAGGCCGTCGCTTGACAGAGAGATAGCGGAGGCAGGATCGTCAATGAGTCCCTGTGCCGCTAATTCAGCCAGAACCTCGTCCATGGTCATATCCCAGATGGGAGCGTCAGGGTCTTCCCCCTCGCCGATCAGTGCCGTGGGCGGAACAAACTCCGGCGACGCCGCCACATAGGCCAGCACGCCGCCAAAGCCCAGCACCAGAAGAACAGAAAATAGAATCGTAAAGCGTTTCATTGTCCTGCCTCCTCTCCCGCCAGGGCAAAGCCCTGCAGTTCCAGATAAGTGCGGTAAGTTGGGCTGGTTTTCAGCAGCTCCTCGTGGGTGCCAGTGGCCTCCAGGGAGCCGCTGTTGAGGACAATGATATGATCCGCCTCCATTACCGTGCGCATATCATGGGCCACCACCACGATCGTCCTGCCTTTCATATGTTCCCTGACGGCGCGGAAGATGGTCATGTCGCTCTTATGGTCCAGACTGGCCCCTGCCTCGTCCATAAGCAGATAATCCGGGTCAGAGAGCAGCGTCCGGGCGATGGCCACCCGCTGGCGCTGCCCGCCGGAGAGCAGCGCCCCGCCCACGCCCACATCAGAGTCATATCCGTTTGGCAGTTGGCTGATAAAGCCGTCCGCATCCGCAAGCCTTGCGGCCCTGGCCACAGCCTCATCCGATACCTCGTCTGTTTCTCCATAGGCTATGTTATCACGAACGGAACCGGAAAACAAGGGATTATGCTGGAAAATACAGCCAAAGCGCCGGCGCAGCTGGGCCAGCTTCACCTTGTCCACAGCGGACTCCCCCAGCCAGACCCGGCCGCTGTCCGGCGGGTAAATGCCCTGGATAAGTTTTAAGAGGGTGGATTTGCCGCAACCATTATTGCCGATGATGGCAGTGGTCTTTCCGGCAGGGATGGTGAGACTCAGGTCATGAAGCACCGGCTGATGGAGGTCGTAGCCAAAGCTCACCCGTTCCAGCACGATGTCCTCCTTCGCCTGGCCCTCCGGCAGGTCGCGTCCGGCATCCGGATCCTCCTCCGGCCCATCCAGGAGGACGCCCACATACTGCATGGCGCCCTGGGTGCCCTTGAGGGTCTGGTAATGGGTCAGCACCTCAGCCTGATACTGGTCCACCCGGCCCTTATAGGTGGTAAAATCATTGATGCCGGTATCGGGCATCTGGCCCTTGCGGATCATGTCAGAGCCGAACAGGGCGATGGCAATACTGCCGATGGAGGTATAAAGCGTATTGGAGAACACCTGCAGAACCTCCATAAAGGCATAATAGATGTCGGCCCTATACCGCTGGTCGATGGCCCGAAGGCCCTCCTCCGCTTCCAGTTCCTCCATGGCCTGGGCCTTCACGTGCTTGGCGGCGGAGATATGCTCGGAAAAAAACTCCGTCATGGCGCCCAGGCTCTCATACCGCCGCAGCATCATGCGGTACTGCAACTGTCCCACCAGGGCGAACACGCCAATGGCCAGAGGGACAAGCAGCAACATATAGGCGGAGAGCTTCGCATTGAACCGGGCCATTTCCACGCAGCAGCGGATAAAGCCGTAGACAGAGGCCACTGCGGAGAATATCATATGTATCACCGCGCTGGCCTGGGTGATGTCGTTTACAACGCCGGAGATGAGGGAGGAAGGCTGGCGGCGCTCCACTTCCCGCATGGGCAGATGGAGGATCTTGTTCCACAGCAGCATCCTGGCCCTAAAGGTGACCTTCTGGATGCCATACTCTCCGCAGAGGTTGCTGAACATGGAGATCACGGCGTTCAGCACGGTCAACAGGGAGTAGCCGATCATAACGCCGTTGTAGAGCTCGCCCTTGTTGATCTGGATCACATACTTGGAGACAGCCAGCACCACCTCGGTATTGACAAGGCCGAAGGCCAGGGACGCGATAAACAGCCACCAGGGAATGGGGAACCGAGTGTAAAAAGAGATATAGGAGCGGAAAGAAAATTTCTGCTTTTGCTGTTGACTGCCGTCTTTTCCGTTGCGCTTCATATCAGCGGCCCTCCTCTCCGTTTTCCATCATTTCCCGACAATAGGAATTGGAAGCCATAACGTCCTCCCGCTCCCCGGCGGCCTCCACCTGTCCGTCCCGAAGGACGATCAGGTAGTCCGCGTTGCGTATGGTCTGGGCATCATGAGCCACATAGACCACGGTTTTCCCCGCCATCACCTGCCGGATGCTGGCCCAAACGCCCGCCTTGCCGCCGATGTCCATAGCGGCGGTGGCCTCATCCAGCAGCAGGCAGTCCGGCTTTTTCAACAGGGCCCGGGCCACGGAGAAACGCTGCCGTTGCCCGCCGGAAAGACTGGCCCCGCTCTCCCCCACCGGGGCGTCGTAGCCCAGGGGCTGGCGGCGAACATAGTCAAGGATGCCCACGGCGGCGCAGGCCTCGTCCAGCTCCTCGTCCGACGGCGTGCACCCCAGGCCGTGGAGCAGATTGTCCCGGATGGTGCCCGCGTACATGACGCTCTCCTGAGTCACATATCCCAGGGCACGGCGGAAGCTGGACAGAGAATAGTCCGAGGTGTCCTTTCCGCCGATCTGTATCGCCCCGCCGTTCAGCGGGTAAAGGCGGTCGATCAGGTTCAGCAGGGTGGTCTTTCCCGACCCGGAGGGACCTACCACGGCGGTGATCCGCCCGGCGGGGATGTCCAGGTCCAGGCCCTGGAAAAGCGGCTCGCTCCCAAAGGAAAAATCCACCTTCTCAAAGCGTATGCCCCCCGTCGGGGAATCCATGGCGCTTCCGGCGTTCAAATTTTCTGAGGGCTCGGCCATGATCTCGGTCACCCGGTCCACCGCGCCCTGGGCGCTCTTGAATGAGGTCCAGTAGCCGCAATACGCGCTAAGGATATTGGTCAGTTGAATGGCAAAGCCATAATAGGCGATCCACTCCGTCAGGCTCAGCGCGCCGGAGGCGTAGTAGCCCCGGCCCACCAGGATAATGACGATGGTTTGCAGGACGCTGGCAATGGCCCGAATGGGGATGGCCGTGCCAGTGATCCAAATATTCATTCCGGCGGCCCGGTAGCTGGCCTTCATCCGCTCCCCGCCGACATCGGCCTCCTTGGCCTCGGCGCCCATGGATTTTATCAGCATAAGGTTATTGGTCCGCTCCGCCACAGTGGCGGTCAGCTCGGCGTTGCGCCGGTTGATAAGATCCTGTACGCCAAATTGCAGGCGGCCCAGAATAAAGCTGATGAGGATATTCACCGGCAGCGCCGCCACTAAAGACCACATCAGCGCCCCATCATAGCTGGAGACCTTCTGAAGGATGACAAAGCTGGCATAGGCCGTGGTGAAGATGGGGAGGAAAACCTTCATGACCAGATTGCTGATGCTGGAGATGTCTGTGGTGATACGGCTGAGCAGTTCCTTGGGATTGTTGTTCTCATAGAACCGCAGGGGCAGGCTCACCGTCTTGCGCCAGACCATACGCCGCAGGTTCCTGTCCATGCGGGCTGTGCAGAGGTTATTGATGAGCCCGGAGACGGAGCTGAGAATCAAGGACAGTATCTGGTAGAACAGGTATGGCAGCACCACAGCGGTCAGTCCCACGTTCCCCGCAAAGAGGGCGGCGCTGTACTCGGTGGAGCTGACGCCCACATTGGCAATGACGGCGCTTGCCGCAAGGTAGCCAATGATCCACAGATAGGGCAGGTTTGCCTTGCCCAGCATGGAGAAGAAGCGGCGGAAGCTGCCGTAATTTTTTCGGAAAATCGCGTTTGTTTCCATGTTTTTCTCCTTCCTCTTATGTGTTTTTCAGCGAAACGCCCCTACCCTATCCCATATAGGATAGGGTAGGGGCGTTTCTGTGTCCTTATTTCTGGGAAAGCGCCTGAAAATCTTTTATAGCCGCGTCTTTTTTGGAGTAGCCTTCCCCAAAGGCAATGGCAAAGCTGCCGTTGTAAGCGGCGGTCTCCAGAACAGCTGCGCCGCCCATATAGACGATGGTACCCTCGTTCATGGCAAGATTCTGGAAGCAGCTGGTGTACGCCTCAGAGGGGGTGGCGGCGTCCCACCACATCAGCCAGAGCCCGTCGTAGTCCTGCGCTTTATCCGCAAAGGGCGCATAGGGAATCTCCCCACCGGTGTTGTCCGTAATATAGCCCTCGGTGGTAAGCATATCCACCGGAGCGGCGTCCTTGGAGATGTAGCCTTTGGCGGTAAGATAGTCCACCATCTCATCGTATGTGCAGGTTTTGGGGTCCACGCTTTTTGTGCCGCCGCAGGCGGCAAGACCGCACACAAGAAGCAGTGCCAGCAGCAAACAAGTGATGCGTTTCACAGTCTTTTTCATGGGACAGAGCCTCCTTTTATTGGTGAAAGAATTATAGCATATTGGAAATCTGGAAAAAAGGGCAGGTGTCGATTTTGCCCGAAAATCCGCTTAATCTGTCCGGTTTTACGCATACATATACTGGGCGATCACATCCTTCACCGCCTGGGGCTGCATAACGCCCACATGGCTCTCGACCAGCTGTCCGTCCTTGTAAAAGTGTACGGTGGGCACGGCGGTTATCCCGTACTCCTCCGCCAGCTCCGGGTTCTCGGTGGTATTGAGCTTGACGATGTTCAAGAAGGGAATTTCCGCCTCAATATCCTCCAATATCTTGGAAAACAGCTTGCAGGGAACGCAGGTTGTGCCGTAGAAGTCCGCGATCACGAAATCCTCTCCGATCAGCTCTTTGAAATTGGTCTTGTCCGCGTTTTGAATCGCCATGATGGGTTCCTCCCTTAATAAAATTCTCTGATATAGTTTTTCAGCACTGTATAGGCGTGCCCGGTGTATTCGTTGAAAATGAAGTTCTCAAACGGGTTAGCCTCCCGGGCGTTTTCCTCGCAGACGCGCCAGGTTTTGGCATAGTCCGCGATAAACGCCTCATACTCCGCCTCGCCGGAGTGGAAACTGTCCGTTTCGGCGTACCGGCGGCCCAGCAGATAGCGGCAGAGATTGTCCCAACCATCATATTGGAGCATGGCTACCAGCTCATGGTAGCTTTTCACTGGGATGCGGCCCTGGAACTGCTCCGGCGTCATTTCCTCCAGGACCATGCCCTCCTGGCGGCACAGCGTCCGGCAGCGGTCCAGCTCCCGGTTGATAGCTTCGGCCCAGTCCTCCCTGTATAGGATAAACTCCGAGCCGCTTATCACCTCCCGGGTGAGTTTCTTCAGCGCTTCAAAGGAGTCTTGTCCGAAGGCGGCCTCCCGCTGCTGCTCCAGCAGGTAGGCCCGGTATTCCGCCACAGTATGCACGCCGTCCAGCTCCAGCTTCTCCACCATCTCATCACTGGGTTCCGGGGCCACGCGGTTCATCACCCCCGCCAGCGTAAGGGACACCTTCCCCTCCGGCAGGCCGGCCTCCCGGGTCTCGCCCACCCTCATGCCGATGGAGAGATTTTCCAGCTCCCTTTGAAACATCCCGCTCCCTGCCACGAAGCGAACTTTCTCCTTATTGTACCGGGGGCAGTCCGAAAGCAACCGGCACACCACCTGGTCCCCGGCAGAAACCTCCTCGCCGGGTTCCCAGCGGATATATGGGTTAGTCAGCCGCCTCAGCTCCGCCTCCAGCGCTGTCTCATCCGGCACAAAGGGCCTGAGCAGAGGCTCCACGTCCACCTCCCGGTAGTCCTTTACCTTCAATATTCTTGATTTCATTCACACGCCTCCATTTCTTTCAGGTATTCCACCACGCTGTGCAGGGCCACGTTGCCCTCGCCCACCGCTTTTGCGTACTGATAGGGCCGTCCCGTGCAGTCCCCGGCGGCAAAACAGCCCGGCAGGTTGGTCCGCTGTCCCCGGTCCACCTGGATGTGCCCGCACTCTGCCGCCAGTCCCGGCAGCAGCGCCGAGGGGGCCACGCAGGAACGCAGACAGAAGACTCCGTCCGCCGCTACTGTCTCTCCGCCGCAGATCAGGCCGGAGGCCCTGTCCTCACCCAAAATTTCCGCGGGATAGCCCACCGTATGCCGCACATTGTCCCGGTGAACGCCGCAATCCTTATAGCTGGTACACAGGAACACGTCCGAAGCCAGCCCGGCCAGAAACTCCACTTCTTCCTCCAAGGACGGGTCCGTGCAGACCACCGCTATACGTTTGCCCCGATACAGCTCCCCGTCACAGGTGGCGCAATAGCTGACCCCCTTCCCCAGCAACCGGCTCTCGCCGGGTATCTCACGGCTGTTAGATACCCCCGGGGCCAGGATGACAGTCCTGCCGTCATACATCTTGTCGTTGACCACGGCGGTATAATAGCCGCCCATGCCGTAGATGGAATTGACCCGTTCCTCTAAAACAGAAATGCCCAGGCTGTCTACTTGATGTAAAAAGGCTTCCCGCATCTCTGGCCCGGTGACCGCCGGAAGCCCCGGATAGTTCATAACGCGCTCAGCTTTCGCAATTTTAGGGCTCAACTGTCTGGAGCCGAACCACAGGAAATCCAAGCCCCGCGCCTTTGCGCTCAGCGCGGCGGAAACACCGGCGGGCCCGCTGCCGATAATAAGCAGGTCGTACATTTGACATACCCCTCCCAGATTTTTCTATGATGCAACCATATCATTTTTTCCGAAAAAATCAATACTACTTGCTCATTCCGCCCCGGAAACGGTCTATTCTGTACAGATAGCGGACGCTCTGTCCCAGTCCAAAGCCGGTATGAAAAAGCGGGGAGTTTTGGCGAATGGGACAGAATGGCCGGGAAAATGAACAGAATAGTCATAGCACCTTGCGCCAGAGGAGAAAAGCTCCTATAATATTGGTGTCTAAGCCGGATCGAACAAAAAGGAACTCACTACAAGGAGGCTATCATGGAAAAGAACAGTATCCTTTCAGGTTTTATTGTCCTAGATCAACAACGTGTTGACGAGCTGGAGGCGGACCTCTGGCAGATGGAGCACCAAAAGTCCGGCGCCCGACTGGTATGGCTGGAGCGGGCGGAGGAAAACAAGACCTTCGCCATCGCCTTCCAGACCCAGCCCTGGGACGACACAGGCGTGTTCCATATCCTGGAGCACTCCGTCCTGTGCGGCTCCAAACGCTACCCGGTGAAGGAGCCCTTTGTGGAGCTGATGAAAAGCTCCATGAACACCTTCCTCAACGCCATGACCTTCCCTGACAGAACTGTCTACCCTGTATCCAGCCGGAACGGCCAGGATTTTATCAATCTCCTGCGGGTCTACATGGACGCGGTACTGCACCCGCTGCTCCACTCCAAGCCGGAGATTTTCGGCCAGGAGGGCTGGCACTACGAGCTGGGCGAAGACAGCGCGCTCTCCGTCAAGGGCGTGGTGTATAACGAGATGAAGGGGGCCTTCTCCTCGCCGGACGCCCTTCTGGAGCGGGAAGCGGCCCGCCGCCTGTTCCCGGATACCTGTTACCGATTTGTTTCCGGGGGCGACCCGGCGCATATCCCGGAGCTGACCTACGAAGCCTTCGCTGCCGCCCACAGCCGTCTCTACCACCCATCAAATTCCTATATATTCCTGGACGGCAGCGTAGATATCGCGCAGGTTCTTGAGATTTTGGACAGTGAATACCTTTGTGCATACGAGCGCTGTCCCACGCCGGAAGGGATACCTCTGCAAAAGCCTGTTGAGGCGGGCCTGTCCGCTATACGCTATGAGCTGTCCGCACAGGAATCCTTGGAGGGACGCGCCCGGCTGGCAGATGGGTACGCTGTCTGCACCTTCCGGGACAGGGAGACGTTAATGGCGCTGCAAGCCTTATCGGATGTACTATGTGGGGACAACCAGGCCCCCCTGAAGCGGCGTCTTCTGGAAAGCGGCCTGGCTCAGGACGTCCGCTTAGAGCTTCACGACGGCGTACAGCAGCCCTGGCTCCTGCTGGAGGCCAGGGACATTGCCGAGGACAAGTCCGAGGAGGTGTCCTCCGCCCTCCGGGATGAGCTGGAGCGGCTGTCCCGGGAGGGGCTGGATCACCGGCGGGTCCTGGCGGCGCTGGACAATCTGGAGTTTGAGGCCCGGCAGCGGGACTATGGGCAGATGCCCCAGGGGCTTATGCTCTGCTTCCAGGTGATGGAGAGCTGGCTCTACGGCGGCGACCCTGCGGCAAATCTCAGCGTCGGTACGCTCTTTGACGGCTTGCGGGACAAGTGCGGGACAGGCTATTTTGAGGAGCTTCTAAAGCAGCTCATTTTAGAGAACCCCCATCACTGCCGAATCCTTGCACTGCCCTCCCACACCATAGGCCAGGAGCGCCAGGCCCAGGAGACAGCTCGACTCAGTGCCGTCCGATCCAGCTGGGGAACCGAGGAAGCCGCCGGCGTCCATCGCTTCCAGGAAGCTATCGCCGCCTGGCAGAACATGCCGGACACGCCGGAGCAGCTGGCGTCCATCCCCAGGCTTCGCCTTGACCAGATCCCCGCGGAGCCGGAAAAGCTGCCTATAGAGGAAGAAACCGCCGACAGCATAGCGCTCCTCCGCCATCGGCTGCCCACCAATGGTATCACCTATTGCAATCTCTATTTCGCGCTGGATGACTTGTCCCCAGAGGAACTGGCTAAGGCATCCTTTATGGCCCAGTTGTTCGGCTGTCTGGATACGGCTAAGTACAGTCTGGCAGACCTGAGCCGGGAGATGCGCTCCCTGTTCGGGAATATCTGGTTCACGGTAGAAGCGTATGGGCGGCAAAACGCCCCGGACCGCTGCCGGACATTCCTGTGCGTTTCCTGCAGTATTCTGGACGCGAAACTGGAAAAAGCCCTGTCCCTCCTGACAGAGCTTTTAGTTGGACAGCAGTGGGAGAACGCCCAGCAGGCGCTCACCTTCCTGCGCCAGCGGCGGGCGGCGATGGCGGAGCAGATGGTCACGGCAGGACACAGCGCCGCCATGTCCAGGGTCCTGGCCTGCTCAACCGCCGAGGGTGCCGTCCAGGAGCAGGCGTCGGGCATCACCTTCCTGCGGTGGCTCACGGAACTGGAGCAGAACTTCCCCGCCCGCTTTCCTGCTTTGGCGCAGGATCTTATATCTCTGGCCCAGCGCATTTTCTGCCGCGCACGCATGACGGTCAGCGTCACTGCCGGGAATGAAGCTTCTGCCAAAACTGTCACCCGACTGCTTTCGTCCAGCCTGCCGCAGGGCAGCTTTGCCCTGCCCTGCACGGGGGCCGTTCTGCCCTGGGAACCCCGTCGGGAGGGGTTTGTGATCCCATCCGGCGTATCATACGCGGCTCTGGGCGGCGTTTTCCAGGGAACCGGAAGCGGCTCGGCGAAGGTCATGGGACGTACCGTCTCCCTTGCCCACCTTTGGAACACGGTACGGGTCCAAGGCGGGGCCTACGGCACGGGAATGGTTTTGCGTGACACAGGCTTTGCTGGATTCTACTCCTTCCGCGACCCCAGCGCCGCCCGGACGCTGGACTGCTACCGTGCCTCCTCGGACTTTCTGAGAGGCATTGACATAGACCTGACCGGCATGATCACCGGCGCGGCGGCGGAGTCCGACCCGCTTCTGACAGCCCGCATGAAGGGCCGGATGGCAGACGCTCTCTACTGGCGGCAGATTAGCCACGAGGACCGGTGCCGCGTCCGCCGGGAGATGCTCGCCGCCGTGCCGGAAGATCTGAAAGCTCTGGCCGGCCCCGTGGAGGACCTGACAGCGCGGGGCAGCATCTGCGTCCTCGGCTCCCGACAGCAGGTGGACGCCTGTGCCGGTTGGCTGGACAATATAGTGGTACTCTGATATGAGAAGGCTTGATCGGAAGCGCTTGAAAAAAGCGTCGGAGGTTGGCTTTGCGATCATAGCCGGGAATATGCTGCTGGGGTTCGCCGTGGCGGCATTCATCCTGCCCAGCGGCGTCATCATGGGCGGGGCCACGGGCGTTGGGGTGGTTCTGGCAAGGTTCATCCCGCTGGACACCGCCCTGATTGTTTTATGCGTGAACCTGCTGGCCCTGGCGCTGGGCTGGGCGGTGCTGGGATGGAGGTTCGTTTTGGCTACGGTGGCCAGCTCCTTGCTCTACCCCATCTTCCTGGGCGCGGCCCAGAGGGTGCCGGGTATCGAAGGACTGACTGCCGACCCGTTGCTGTCGGCCCTGCTGGGCGGCGGGCTGGTGGGGATAGCCGTGGGGCTGGTGATGCGGGTGGGCTCCTCCACCGGCGGCACGGATGTGGTCAATCTGGTACTGCATAAGTGGACACATATCCCGGTCTCCGTGGCGGTCTACCTGACGGATATTGTCATCATGGGCGCGCAGGCTGTGTTCTCTGACCCGGAGCAAATCCTATACGGCGTTGTGTTGCTGGTGGTAGAGACGATTGTGCTGGACAAGGTGATGCTTTTAGGGCAGTCACAGATACAGCTCTTTGTGATTTCCAGACGGTACGAGGAGATACGGCAGAAATGCCTGACAAAGCTGCAGGCCGGTATCACTATGGTTCAAATCGAAACCGGCAGGACAAGGTCACCTCAGCGCGGTGTGCTGTGCGTGATCCCGCCCAGGAAGCTCTATGCCGCACAGTCGCTGATACAATCCGTTGACCCTAACGCGTTCCTGACCATCACGCAGATCAAGGAGGTACGGGGACAGGGCTTTTCCAGAGAGCGGGTTTATGTGGAGCCGCCCGAAAGCCCTATAGAATAAAAGGAGGGTAAATTTATGTTGACTGCTGAAATCAAAAAAGCGTATCTGTCCATTTTAAGGGAAGAACTGGTTCCCGCCACGGGCTGTACAGAGCCCATAGCCCTGGCCTATGCCGCCGCCCGGCTCCGGGATATCCTGGGAGCCTGGCCGGAAAGGATACGGGCGGAGGTTTCCGGCAATATCATCAAGAATGTGAAAAGCGTAGTCGTCCCCAACACCGGAGGGCTAAAGGGCATCTCCGCGGCCATTGCGGCGGGGGTAGCGGCGGGGGACTCAGAGAAGATTCTACAGGTCATCTCCTCTGTTCCGGCACAGCAGCATGGGGCAATCGCGGCCTATTGTCAGGATACCCCCATTGAGATCGTCTGCGCCGACACGCCTCGGATGCTGGACATCCGCCTGACCGGCTGGGCGGGAGAGCATTCCGCCCAGGTACATATTGCCAACAGCCATGGCAATATTGTCAGAGAAGAAAGGGATGGCGAAGTCCTGTTGGAAAAGCCGGTGACAGATTCCGCCGAGGACAGTCTGACGGACAAGAGTGTGCTGAATGTAGCGGATATTCTGGAGTTTGCGAACACGGCGGAGCTTGGGAATATCGCACCGTTATTGCAGCGGCAGATAGACTGCAACACGGCAATCGCGGAGGAGGGCCTGCAAAATGACTGGGGCGCCAATATTGGTTCCGTCCTGTTGAAAGAGTATCCCGGGGACATCAAAACCGAGGCAAAGGCCTGGGCCGCCGCCGGAAGCGACGCCCGAATGAGCGGGTGTGAGCTGCCAGTGGTGATCCTCTCCGGCTCCGGCAACCAGGGGATCACCGCCTCTGTGCCGGTGGTCCGGTACGCGAAGTTCCTGGGGGCAAGCCAGGAAAAGCTGTATCGGGCGCTGCTGGTCAGCGACCTGGTGACAATCCATCAGAAAAGCGGCATAGGCCGTCTCTCGGCCTATTGCGGCGCGGTCAGCGCCGGGGTCGGGGCAGGGGCCGGAATCGCCTATCTGCTGGACGGCGGCTACGAGGCCATTGCGCACACCATCGTCAACGCGGTGGCTATCATCAGCGGAACCATCTGCGACGGGGCAAAGCCGTCCTGCGCCGCCAAGATTGCCGCCAGTGTAGATGCGGGGATATTGGGCTACTCTATGTATAAAAACCACCAGGAATTCAAGAGCGGCGATGGTATCGTGACCAAAGGCGTAGATGATACAATCGCGAATGTGGGCCTTTTAGCTCAGCAGGGAATGCGGCAGACGGATCAGACGATATTATCCATTATGACTGAGCGGTGCAAATGACAGGAGGCATATTTTGGAAAAATGGAGCAGGACGAGGTCTGCCTGGAAGTGATCTGAAAACTCAATGAGCGGGATACCGTAATCGAATCTCAGGACCGGATGGAGCTTTTCTTTGTTTAGCGGCGCAAATTTTGATGTAGTCTCCCCCACTCCTACCTTCTCCACATGCTGTGTTTGACCCATTTTCTGACCCAGAACCAAAAAAACTCAGTGGACTGTTCAGGGCTAAACCTTCGGGTTTTGGCTGGAAAACCGAGCGGAAAGGGTCAGAAATGCCTGTAAACTGCTGGAAAAACCGGCTCACCACAGCTCATAACCCGAAGGTCGTAGGTTCAAATCCTGCCCCCGCAACCACATATATAGCCCAGAACCAAGCGTTCTGGGCTATATTTTGTGTTTCTAGCGGCTCTGCATATGAGATTTGACCCCAATTTGACCCCAACGTTGTCAACTCATTTCCAACAGGGGATATACTTTAGACAGGAATTTGCAGCAAAAGCTGGCCTGCATCCAGCATGATTTGATTGGCTGGCGTAGGTTCAGGAGGACAAATGCTGACTAAAAGCTCTTTTTGCAAATGCTCCTTCATATACTGCAAGCCTTGGTAGAGGTCTGGACCAGAAAAGCTGATTTCTGGAAAAATGGGGGCAGAAAAGCTATATTCGCCATTTACCAATGGGGTAGCAATGACAGGATAAGAAATTTCCTGCTGGGGTACTTGTCCCATGTCGAACAGTTCACCCATCAGAGCCATGCTCTCTACCTTGTGGTTGTTAAGCACATGGGTGTAGGTATCCATGGTGAAAGACACAGAAGCGTGGCCTAGGATACTCTTACCCCTCCTGTACAAACCGCCAGTCCAACAAGTAAAAAACCTAAAAGTAAGATAGTTGCGGGAATCCTTGGAATTATCATGGGGTGTTTAGGAGCACAATGGTTTTATCTTGGTCGTGCAGGTATAGGCGTCGCACACCTTGTCATTTTCTTTGCCTTAAATCATTTCCTTCCTGGACTAGTTGATCCATATATATACATAGGAGCAATTGAGGGGGTATTCTTTTTGTTTGCAAAGAAAGAGTGGTTTGACAAATTTTGCCAAAAATAAAAAGATTTTTACCTATTTCATATTGAAGAAAGAGAAAGTGGCTTTAATGCAAGCCTACTTTCTCTTTCTTAT
Source organism: Acutalibacter sp. JLR.KK004 (assembly GCF_036941085.1). NCBI lineage: Bacteria > Bacillati > Bacillota > Clostridia > Eubacteriales > Acutalibacteraceae > Acutalibacter > Acutalibacter sp. JLR.KK004. The sequence goes on along the minus strand of NZ_JAYMNQ010000001.1, from coordinate 2,490,169 downwards.
AGTCTTGGAGTCCAAAAACTAATTGGACATTTACAAAAGGAATTTCTTCATATCAGCCTTAACATTTTCCACAAACCACGGGGTTCTCTCCAAAGAGCTTTTCAGCTCCAAGGTCTGCATAGTAACAAGGTCAACTTCTTTAGCAATATCAGCTAGGTTATACTTTTTTCGATTGGCTTTATGTATCTCTTTAATTCGTTGAAAGAAAAACCATTTTGATATTTCCATTTGGAATCCGTCTGGAAAAACGCAAATCATCACTCCCTTAATAACTCTTTACACGTCAAAGACAGAAGGGGAATATCATTCACTAAAGTATCCCAGACAGAGGGGATATCAATAGAGCCGTATGCGTGGACGTAGAAGTTGCGAGTGTCTTTGATAGCTCGCCAGGGGGATAGAGGGAGCATAACCTTTCGCTTCTTCAGAGAGTTGGCCTACTAGCTCCCCGATTTGTACTACGCACATGCAGCAAGCATCTTGAAACATGGTATCATTTTCAAAAGAAGTAAAATCATTATCATAGCGTTCTAAATTTTCGGAAATGCGCTGACAATAGCTAATAATCTTTTTAAGAATCAAATTATCTCGCGGTTCGATAAAGCAGCACCTCACTTTCACGTATCGCTTTCAAAAATTCCTTATCAGAAGATTCACTGGTAAGCAAATCAACAGGAAGGGATAGAGCATCTTCCAAGGCCAAGCGAAAGCTTGCGATTTGAAACAGAGACCGGAGCTTGCCTTTCTCAATTTTCAAGTCAATATCACTGCCTACTTTCGCAGTACCAGTAGAATAGGAGCCGAAAAGCGAAACACTTTCTACACCATACTGTCCCGCAATGGGGGTAATGATGCGCTTTATTTCTTCAATAGAATAAATTTTGCCAATCATGCAAAAGCATCCCCTCTTGATGAGATGTCAATAAAAAAAGGCAGTCAACGCTAATTGTAAGAAATATGTAGCATTAACTGGCAGCAAGCTTTCTTACCCCCGATACAAAACACTGAAAGCTTTTTGAAGTATTCGCATCTATTGACATATATGGGCTGATTTTTCTTGCACCGGAAATTTGCTGATGCTGTGGGAATAGCTTCCGCAATTCTTCCTTGGGATTTCCTATTTGATCAGGGATACGGTATTTTTTCTTTTCCGAAAGCCCGCGCACGTCTTTGCCATAAGCTTGAGATACAGCATGCAAGTCACCGAAATACCACGATTCTAATTCCCTGCAAGCAATCCGAACCAGCACATCCCGTCCTGCTGGCCTTGCAAGATCTAACAGTTGGTTTTTAAGATCAACGCAGTCTGCGCTATCTTGATCTTGCACGATCACAAATTTTGTTTCAGGAACATTCCAGGCTTTTAGTTTTCTGGGAATTGACTGCTGTAGGTCGCTTTTTCCGCTATGTGGGATGGTCTTAAAAGATACGTTTTCAGGAAGGATTTTTGGTAAAAGACAATCAAGGACTTCTTTCATCGACCGCTCTTCCAATAAAAATATGATTGTCATTGTGACACCTCTTCGATCAACAAATCCTGGCGCCAGAGCTGTCCCAACAAATCCCCTGCCTCATACAAATTCTGTATCAGTTCACTATCGGATACCTTATATATTTTTGTAAACCCATCATGGCCTTTTACCAGGCAGTACAACTCATCAATCTCAATCGCATTCAAAAAATCCGGTGAATGCGTAGAAATGAATACCTGCCCTCCTTCGCAGGCATAAAGCCTGAACTCTTCCGCCAATTCGGAAAGCAGGTGGGGATACAACTGGTTTTCGGGTTCCTCCACACACAACAGGGCGTGCTTTTTAGGGTCTTTCAAAAGCACCAGATATGTGAACATTTTGATGGTTCCATCTGAGACATAACGCGAAACAAACGGGTCTTTGAAATTCCCATCTGCAAATTTCAGGATAATTCTTCCGTCTACGGTTTCCTGTGCTTCCACGGTTGAAATACCGGGGACTCTGTTCTGCATGGATTCGATGATTTCTTGAAATACATCTTTATGGTTTTCATATAAGTATTTTGCAACAAGGGCTAGATTGTCACCCGTCTTTGAAAGGCGCTCGCTATAGCCTGCGTCTTCCACCCCTCGCGCGTCTTCTATATGGAAATCAGAAACGTACCAATCCTCTATCAGCCTTCTAAGCTGGGAAACCGCGATAAATTGTTGAAACTGGCCTAATCCCTTGATCGCAAGGATGTCAGGGGAGTCCAGCTTCTGCGTACTCCGTTCCGCTAACTTAACATCGTCATACTTTATAAGTTCTCCTTCGGCGGCAACGCCTGTTCCGAAAGAAAACTCCAGCACTTTCCAAGGGGCCCCGGTCTGGCCTCTGCGGAACCGCATGATTTCCTTTTTGATAGCCGGGTTGCCATCGTCATTCAGGCAAATGGAAAGCTCATATGTGATCATAGGCTCGTTTTCAGAGGGGCGAAACTTTATTTCAAATTCAATATCCCCGTCCTGTCCTCTGGAGAGGACTTCCCGGAATCCTCCTCTCCTGGATAAGGCTACTTTGACATTCCACTGAAGCGCATCATGTAAAAAACCAAAAACATCAAAAAACGTTGTCTTTCCTACGCCGTTCATCCCGAGAAAGACGGCCATATTCGGAATATTTTCAAGACTGACATCCTGGAGCACTCTATAATTACGGATTTTCAACGATTCGATCTTCATCGGATAACCTCTTTTCTATTATGTAAATCATAACGAATTATGTACATAGGCCTTTAAAAATATTCGCAATAGGATGAATAACAATATATCGGCTCCGATTTGTTCGTTGCGGGAGGCGCTTCTTTATTTGATTTTAGTATACCATAGACGGCTGTTTCCTTCAAGGTTTTCACGGGAAAAAGCGGTTTATGCATACGTATTCGTTTCTAACACTTTTCTAACACAATCCCCCGGAAACCCAATGCCTATGCCTATTGAAAGCTGTGCAAATAGGAAAATCCTTTGCTTTTCGGCAAAGAATTGTGAATAAGTATCCAGAATCAGCCTGTTCGTGGGCAATTATATGCATAAAAATACCTTTATCGCCCTCATAACCCGAAGGTCGTAGGTTCAAATCCTGCCCCCGCAACCACATATATAGCCCAGAACCAAGCGTTCTGGGCTATATTTTGTGTTTTTAACGGCTTTGCATATGAGATTTGACCCCAATTTGACCCCAACGTTGTCAACTCATTTCCAACAGGGGATATACTTTAGACAGGAATTTGCAGCAAAAGCTGGCCTGCATCCAGCATGATTTGATTGGCTGGCGTAGGTTCAGGAGGACAAATGCTGACTAAAAGCTCTTCTTGCAAATGCTCCTTCATATACTGCAAGCCTTGGTAGAGGTCTGGACCAGAAAAGCTGATTTCTGGAAAAATGGGGGCAGAAAAGCTATATTCGCCATTTACCAATGGGGTAGCAATGACAGGATAAGAAATTTCCTGCTGGGGTACTTGTCCCATGTCGAACAGTTCACCCATCAGAGCCATGCTCTCTACCTTGTGGTTGTTAAGCACATGGGTGTAGGTATCCATGGTGAAAGACACAGAAGCGTGGCCTAGGATAGCCGACAGCGCCGATTTGTGGGATATCGCCCGTTCGGTGCTCATGCTGGGGTATACGGAAGAACAAGGCGTGCGCTACCTTTCCAACGAGAAGAACAATTATTCGGAGCTTCAGGAATCTATCTTGTTTTCCTTTGGCGAATCCGGGGAGATAAGGCCAGAGGGAACCACATGGAAGCGCGACCGGGAATTTACCCAAGAAGCAGCTTTAAGCGTTTCAGCCCCAAAGCGGAATGATTGTAAGGAATGGATTATACGGGAAGTGGAAAACGCCGGAGGCGATGTCCCTTCAAAGATATTGGAGGAAAGCGCCAAGCAGGCAGGATATAGCTTCCATACGCTGCGCAGGGCAAAAGAGGAATTAAAAGCGGCGGGGGATATCCAATATTATACAGTGGGCAGCCCTAAAGAGGGCACCCGCGAATGGCGGTTAAAAATCCCTTCCCTCGTGTGACCTGTACAGGTGGGCAAATTAACCCGGAAACCGTTGGTATACCTAGCTATTTTTAATTTGTCCAGGTGGGCAAGTTAAAAAGTTAAAGCAGGTTTAATTTGTCCAGGTGGGCAAATTAAAAAACCGTTGGCATCACTGGGTTTGCGGTTAACTTGTCCATCTGCGTGTTCCTGACGGAAGGGGAGCCGGTTAAAACAGCATGGGCAAGTTAAGGCAGCACGCTAAAGCGGCAGGAAATGCACAAAAATGCCGCCATAAAAAAGGAGGGTGCAACGTGGGGAAAGCATCTCAACGAAAAGGCCGTGCCGGGGAGCTGGAGCTTTGTCGCATTTTGCAGGGGTATGGCTTGCAGGCACAGCCCGGGCAGGCGGTAAGCTTTGGCAACACCCCCGACATTACAGGGCTTCCCGGCATACATATCGAGTGCAAACGGGTGGAAAAGCTGAATATCCCCGCCGCTTTTGCCCAGGCTGCGCGGGACAGTGAGTGATTCCACGATGGGAAGCCCGCCCTGTTTCACAGGCGCAACCGCCAAGAATGGCTGGTGACTATGCGCTTGGGAGACTGGATAGAACTTTATAAACGAGGGTGGTAAAAATGCCAGAGGATTTTCCTACAAGGCTGTGCGGGCTGCGGGAAAAACAGGGGAAAAGCCGCCGGGTGGTGTCAGAGCTGTGCGGGCTGCATCCGGAGGCTGTGCGCCGCTATGAGCGGGGAGAAAGCCAGCCGACTTTGGAATCCCTGGCAGCGCTTGCGGATTATTTCCATGTTTCTGTTGATTACCTGATAGGCAGAGCAGCAGGGGGCTGAATTCCGGGAAAATCCGGGCGCAAAAAAGCAGAAACCGCCAACAAAAAAGGAGAATAAAAATGCCGCATCTCACAAAGTACGAACAGGAAACCATTATCAATTTCAATGAGGCCGAAGCTACTGCAAGCGTTTATACATACAACCAAGCCTTGCAGCGGAAGTTTAAGCGGCTGGCCCAGGAACGGCCCCAAGAGTGCGTCTTGGATGAACCCCGCGACTATAGCGGGGCGCTTGTCTGCACCATCCCCAAGCGCTGGATTAAAATCACTCCAACCCGCATACTTAGCGAAAAACAGAAAGCACAGTTAAGAGAAGCGGGGGAAAGTACGTTTTTTACTAAAAATAACGGCAATGACCGCCAGGGAAAGACTACTAACTCGAATTCGGAGGGAAGTTATACCCCCAGCACGTGAGAAAGGGCAGATAGGCTGCGGGTGCCGAGGTAATTCTAACTATTCGAATCCGATAAAAACAAAAGGGCTTCCCTAGCGTGGGGAGGCCCTTCCTGCTGTTTCTGCGGCAATTCGCCGCAATTCGCCGCCGGATGCAGCTTGCAATCAAATGATAGCACATGTTTGCGGCTTGCTGTCACATGATGGCGGAAACACTAGCGGATTCACTAGCGTAAATACTAGCATTATGCAAGGGTAACTGTAGAAAACCGTTATCCACGGTGGGCTACGGTGAATCACGGTGGGCCACCGTGGAAAAGGCTAAGTTTAACTTAGGGCCATCTGGAAGGGGTTACCAACTGCACCAACGATGAGAACAAGGGTGTGTAACTCCTGGAGAAACCGAACGGTTTTTCTGAAAAGCAAATGGTTTTTTCAGAAAGCAAGGCTAAGCAAAACCAGGCAAAGCTAAGCAAAAGAAGCAAATGCTTGATTTGCTTACGCCGGGAAGCGGCGGAAAACGGCTCTGCAAGGTGATGTTGCGGTTCTTCCTTTGCTTGCCGCGTTAAACGGCCTTGCTGGGCCTTGTAGATAGATTTATGACGATGTAGGAGGGCCGGGGATTGCTCCCTGGCCCTTTTGCTTATTCTTCTGGCTTCGGCTTATATTGCTCATCGCCGCTTTCAATCCAAAGAAGGAAGTCCGCGATTTCCGTATCCGTCCATCCTTTAGCGCGCAGCCCTAGAATCAACCTTGCATTTTCCTGCATGTTCACTCCTGTTCACCTCCTTCCTTGTCCCGCTCCATTGTTTCATCAATAGCCCGGCCTATAAAACTGTTCATGCTTTCGCCCCTGTTGTCTGCGTGGGCCTTGATTTCAGCTTTGCGGCCTTTAGGGGCTTTAAATTCAATCCGGTCATAGTTTGCCTTTACGTATTTATCTACTGCCCTTTGTTGTGCTTTTGTAGTAGCCATCCTCCACCTCCCGATATCACATTACCTTAACCATTTTAAGTATATCACTTTTGCATATTGTCGTCAATATACACTATGCACAATATATTGTCGTCAATATTGGTATCTTTACCACTTGATATATTGCTGTCCATATAGTATACTATAGACACAGCAAGAGGGAAAGCCAAAGTCGAAAGCAAACGCGGCAAGGTGAGAACGGGACAGGAGATGCTAACAAAGCAAAAGCGAGAGTTGCACAGCGCCCCCCGCCGCTTCTCCAAAAGCTGAAATCAAAGGAGGCTATACCATGAACGAGAAAGTAAAAGAACTGCGGGAATTAAAGCGGCTGGCAGAGGAATTGCAGGCAGAGATTGAGGGCTTGCAGGATGCCATAAAGGCCGAAATGGCAGCCCAGGATGTGGACACGCTTACCGGGGTCGATTGGAAGGTGACGTGGAAGCCAGTCACCAGCACACGCCTGGACACAGCGGCCCTTAAGAAAGCCCTGCCCGATGTGGCCCAGCGGTTCGCAAAGACCACCACAGCCCGCCGCTTCTGCGTGGCGTAAAGGAAAAGCCCTTATATAGCCGCCCGACCAAGAACGCTATATAAGAGCCGCACACAACCCCTAAAGGGCTGGTACAGTTATTATACCAGCCCTGGGGGAAATTATCAAGGAGGAATCGGAAAAAATGATAGAGCTTGCTAAAGTTAGAGGTTCGGTTTGGGTTGGGATGCCTGCCGATGATGGCGAACAGGATACAATAGAGATTTCTTGGGATAGGAAATATGATGCGGTAACAATTTGCTTTACTTCTCCTTATAAGCTGCCTGGGTTGGTGGTGCAGGCGCTGGCAAGGCTGGAAAGGGGACAGCGGCATGAATGACAAGATTATGCCCGGGGATAACCTGGACAACATTGCAGGCCGCTTAACCGCCTGTGGCGCTATACTTCACGTTATTCATGCCGGGATGGGCAGCAGCGGGGACTTAAGCGAGGCCCTTTATGGCGCTTGTGACTTGCTGGAGAGTATCTGTAGGGATTTCCAGGCAGACATTGATGCTGCCGGGGATTACCAGAGGGCAGAGCTGAAAAGGGAGGTATAAGATACTGTGAAGCTGTTTCAAATATTCTCCCAATTCAAGCGCAGGTACAAAGAAGCGGCGGGTACTGTAACGCTTCCAGTCTGGGAAATCTGTAATGGGTTTATAGATACCCTGGAGGGGTGCGCGCTGCAAGGCGAGGCTTTCTGGGCTGTAAAGAAAGTATTCAAGGCGCTGCCCCCGGAAGTCAGGCAAGCCTTGCTTTCTACTCCGAAAGTGGCAGGGGGCTGGGTGAGCCGGGCGCAATTCTGGCAGAAAGCCCTGCGGCCTGTACTTCCCAAGAAGCTGTATCATGCAGCCATACAGGACATTTATGGTGCGTACAAGCATGCTATACATATTATCCCCACCTGACCGAGCGTGTCATGCTGGAGGTGTCTGACGAGATCGCCGTGACCCTCTCCATTGGTGGCCGCCTGTGTGACAGCTACAAGCGCCGCAAGCGGGAACATGACGAGTGTTCCTTGGACAGCACCCCCGGCTTTGAGGCAGACGTGACCTTTCCCCCGCTGACCCCGGAGCAGGTAATGGAGGACAGGGAAAACCGGGCCGCCCTCTATGCGGCCATCGACCAGCTCCCACCTGTCCAGGCCCGGCGCGTCTACGCCCATTACATACTCGGTATCAGCAGGGCCGACCTTGCGCGGGCCGAGGGCGTGGGGATCAGCCGGATCAGCGGCTCCATTGACCGAGGCTTGCTGAACCTGAAAAATATTTTGGAAAATTCCATTTAGGAGAGAGGACTTTCCCCCTCTTTTCCGCCTGATGTTGGATAGTGCGGAGGGGCGACAAACAAATACAAATAAAAAAGGGACTTCCTCAATCCTTAAAAGGCTATGACAGTATCGGTTATAGTCTTTTTTCATGCGGTAATTACCGTATGAAATGAACTCCTATTCCCCAAGCGGAGAAATACCCAACAACAGTATTCCGCAATCAAATCTCCCAACAAGTAACGAGAAAAAATCATATATCAACACCGAAACCAATCAATCATATCAATCCATATCACAGGAGGGCAAAGACCATGAATAAAAAGCAGGAACAACAGATTTTGGACTATTACAGTACCGCCGACAAATATATCCGTAGCAAGACACACTCCAATGCGCATCAGACTGTATTTACGAAAGAAAACGATAAATACCAGTGGCTTGTGTTGGAACAGAAAAGCCAGTGTGAAGTCGAGGTAAGGCAGACCGACAGGCATGGAACAATCACAGCGAGGGATAATTACGAACTGACAAAAAATCTCCCTAAGTGCGTGGGCGTGGAGCGTTTATGTGAGGGCGCAAATATACAGATACCTTTCAAAAACTTTTTCTTGGCGGCTTCAATGGACTCGGCCACCGACTGGAATCTGGTGTTTTCCAGCGCGGCGATCTCCCGCAGAGTCTTGCCGTCCGCATACATACCAAGGCGGCGTTGCTGGGTCTCAGTGAGCTTGCCGAAAGCGGCTTTGATGCGTTCTGTCCGTTCTGTGGAATCGTCCTCAACGGGATATTCATCGCACTTGCCGTACTCAAGGCCCTCATAGTCGATGGCATCGAGAGAATAGCAGTGGTAACGGTTGCGCTCCTCCAGAGCGTGTTCAGCCTTGCGGCTGGCGGTGATCACAGCACCAATCTCATCGGAGACCTCGACTTCCGTGGTTTCACCAGTGATAAACGTATACTTGATTTTCACGGCTTGTCCTTTCCGCCTGACCAGCGGAGGGCGAAAAGACACAAAAAAGGGTCTATGCATATCGATACACAGACCCTTGAAGCCTAATATGGGCGCAACAGGAATAGGGTACCGATATTGCGTCCCACCAGCGATGCAGTAGGAAGACAATATTTGTATCCTCGGCCCTTATTGCAAATCAGGCTTTGAATTATTTTTCACAAAAATCAGATGCGACTGAGAAATTGAAATCTTATATCGCAAAATGAATTTCGCGTTCTCAAATGGCACATTGACTCTTGCGAAAATACATGATATAATGTATAAGTCATGTCAGCAATACTGCTGGCATTGCCTCGTACAATCAAATTTTACTGGATAGCTGGGTAAAAGTAATTGCCGCCACTTTGCCATAAAATTGCAACCGTTTTCCCCCAAATGCGAGAGGAGGTTTGCTAAGTGAATGAATATAACGTCTCTGCGCTGATTAAGACCATGCAGGCTGGGCTGGCAGAAGATAATAAGCAGGAAGCGGCTGGTCGCTTACTGTTGAATTCCGTTGCACAGCATAATCTCGCACTTGTTGATGTAGATGGGAAAATGGTCACAAACCTGGTTAAACGAAAGGCAGAGGTACACGAAGCAATAAAAAATGCCGCAGCTAACCCGACTGTGATAGCTACGGCAATTCATTATTTCAATAATGTAGTTGTACCCAAACTCAATCCGCACACTATTGATGATGCTTGTTTGCAAATCCTTAATCTTTTACAACGGGACAAGACTGTGCCGGACAGTAAGTACCAATCCCTTCTGAATTTGTATAACTGTGGGAATATGGGTGAGTTTCTGGCCATGTGTCTTCTATATGCAGTGAGCAGGCCAAACAAAAAACTCGAAGCGCCAGTTGACTACTCTGATTTACCTCTCCTATCAGAAGTTGATAACGAGTGTCCGCTGTGCCATTCTCCCTTAGTTAAGACAATCAAGGGCGTGTCTGTAAAGAAATATAGTATTGTTCGAATTTTCCCTGAAGGCTTGGATGATGATACTGACGACGAGTTCTGTGCTGCTCGGACTCCCGCTAAGCGACTTGATTCCAACGACAATAAGATAGCTTTGTGCAACGATTGTGCTGAAGCGTACGAAGCCGATCAGGAACTCGATGAATATGTCCGGTTATTTGATTTGAAGGAAGATGTCTCCCATAGCTATTCCTTTCGGCAGGAAATAGCCGGAATGGATTTGGAAGATGAAATCAACGAAATTGTTGCAATGTTAGCTGGTCTCAAAAGTACAACCAGTCTCCAAAAGCTGGAGATGGGGGCGTTGCGTATTGACCAAAAAGTACTCCCCGAAAATGCCATCCTCAAGCATTCTCTTCAGGAAAAGGTGCTTACATATTATCGGTTTATCGAAGACGCGTTTTCCAGAGTCGGAAATTTCGATCTGGTCGCATCTGAAATAAAGTTAATGTATGAGAAATTGGAAGCACGCAATATTTCTCAAGATGAAATCTATATTCAAGTAGCCACTCAGATGTGTTTCATAATATCAGAGATAATGTTTTCTAATTGAGAAACATCAATGCCATTGCTTTGAGTTGCATGAACTGTTGCGTTATCATTTGCTACATTTGCTTGTGCCACGCCACCATTTACATTAATCATAAATTTTTTATCCTCATCATATCCCATCTGAATGCCTATTTCCGTAAGATACCCTTCAATATAGTTGACAAAAGGAAGTACTATTCGATTACAAAATTCTTTTACAGCATCATTCGCTTCCCTTGCATAACGAAAAGCCATATCATGATAAAAGTTGTGATAATTCTCTACAGCATATTTCAAATACTGATATGTATAAGAGATTTCCTCTTGTTTTGTATCGCCCATTGAGGAGAAGCAAGTCCCTCTTTCAACCGGTTCAAAATCGTCTGGATTAACATATTGCTTTATGTACTCTGATATAATTTCGTTTTCGTCAATATAAGCCATAAATTTCTTCAATAAAGCCATTCCAGTCTGATGATTGCATGTAATCAAACGGTTAGCAATTGTTCTAAATTCCATGGAAATTATTTTCAACTGTTTTTTATCAATGTTCTTCATACCTTACCCCACAAAACGGGCAATAACTCCCGCACATTTTATAAATTGGTTTGATTTTTGCTTCCCGCTTGCAGCAAGGATATTCCTCAACTTCTAAAGCTTCTATTCCATACTTAATAGGATATTCTTCTTCATGCTGCGGCTTTTTACCTGCCTTGAACGAGATAAATGAACCTTTGAATTTCTTCTCCCACTTTTTCATCTCGTTATATATTAGATCATTTGCGTAATTCTTTGTCTTTTTTAACGCAAGCTCTATCACGTCATCAGTAAAATAATTTTCCGCTTTTAAACCACAACTTGGACACCATATTTCAATAACATCTTCTGCATGATAATCCTCTGGTTTTATTTTAAAAAATTCCCCGCATAGGGGACATTGCATTAAAACAAATCCCTGATCGTCAGCAGGTATTGATACTTCACCAATTATAGTACTCATACATTACCTCCTGCCTATATCTTGTATTATAGCGGAACTTCTCATAAAAATCCACTCTTTTTTTGAGTAACAAAAGCGGCGGTATCGCACACGATACCGCCGCTTTTGTTTTAACACTTAAGATATACTAAAAATCCAAAACCGTCCCCGATTGGAACTGGGTTCGGATTATCATTATCTGGTGCCGGCGGCGGGACTTGAACCCGCACGCCATCGCTGGCAATGGATTTTGAGTCCACCTCGTCTGCCAATTCCAACACGCCGGCATTTAATATTTTAAGTCGTCTCCCGATGTCCTGTCCGAGAAATCGGAGGGACATCGTGGAGGGACATTAAAAGCAAGTTACATATTCAGTTTTCAAAAACCCCCGTAAAATCAAGGGTTTACGCCAAAGTGGTATGAAACGGCGTTGTAGATTTTGAGTCCGTCACGTCTGCCAATTCCATCACACCGGCATCTATTTAAGTCCAAATCCCTGATGTTCTACCTGAGAAACCAGAAGACATCCTGAAAAGACATTAAAAACCGTATACATATTAAGCTGCCAAAAGTCTCATAAAACCAAAGGCCTACGCTAAAGTAATAGCGAAACAGAAACACTATATTACTGTCATCAAACAACTCTTATTATACCTGACACATGAAAAAAAATCAAGGCCTTTTTACAAAAACAGTCACTCTGCACTACAAAAAGACCGCTTAGACGGTGGTTACAGGTTGTGGATACAGGTTCTAAATCTATCCCGTCCTGATACTGCCTGCCCTCAAAGCTGATAGTCATAGGCAATACCCTGACTTCCTGCCGCTGAGGGGAAACCATGTCGGAGGCGGAATCGGTAATAATACGGATAGGCATAGGAAAACTCCTTTCGTCATAAGGGCCGCATACTACAGCCCGTCTCCCTCTTGTGCTTTTTATCAGTTCTGCTGTGCGGCACTCCACTGGTATGGCTGATCCAAAGGCCAGGAGAAGCCGATATTCGGCAGGGACAGGGGCTGTTCCCCCTCCATATAGAAATAAATATCTATATTATCCGGGTTGCCCCCTGCACCGGTAAAGTTTTCCTGCAGGGTCTTTTGGATGCTGTCCAGCACCGTTTCTGCCATCTGGTCAGTGCCATACATGTGGAATTCGTCCTTCTGGTTTTCAGGAGGACCTTGGAACAGGGCCGAGCTTTCCGCCAGGCACACGCTCATGCCGCCCTTACCAGTCGCCACAGGCTCTGCCAGGGTCAGGTCCCAGCCTGTGAGATCGGCAATCCCCTGTATCAGCCCTTCCGGGGTTACCTCTCCCTCCAGCGTACAAGGATATTCCTGGAAACCTCCAGCCTTTGTACCAATATACAAGGTTACGCCGAAATTAACAGCCTCCGCCGCGCTGGGAGCAGGCTGGGCATCCTCCGGCTGGCTGGCAGGGGTGCTGGGGCCGTCTGCGGCAGAGGGAGTCTCCTCTCCCTTTGCAGAGGGCGTTGGGGTGGGCTGTACCGCCGGCTCCGGTGTAGAGGAGGCACAGGAAGCCGGCTCTGCGGAGGAGGAGACTAAAGGCTCCCATCCTCCAGCGGCAGGCTGGGCGCTGCTCTGTTCCGGCTCAGCCGAACAGCCCGCCAAGATTGTGCAAAACATAGCCAGCAAAAGTACAGCAGCTATTCTTTTTTTCATGAGTATCAAGTCCTTCCCCCCCAAAAAAATTCTGTAAACCAATTATATCACAGCCCCTAAGCTTTTGCAATGCTTTCTCTAAGGAATCACTGATTTAATTGCCGGACAAAGAGAGATATAAAGCTTTTTTCATTGAGGAACAGATAATAAACCGAAGTGACGCTATGCGAATACATCTGCTGCTGCACAATTTAGCCGAACCATATAAGGAAGTTTTTATGCTTCGGGTTTTTGGAGAATTGAGTTTCAAACAAATCGCAAAAATTTTTAAAAAATCAGATAACTGGGCCTGTGTCACTTATCACCGGGCAAGAAACAAAATATTGGAACAAATGGAGGCCAATAATGAGTGATAAATGCAATTTGATTAAAGACATACTTCCACTTTATGTAGAAGATATGGTAAGTGCGGATACACGCGAATTTGTAAGCGAACATCTTGAGCATTGTGCGGAATGCCATGCGGAGTTTGAGCGTATGCAGAAAGCTACGAATTTCATCCCTGATGCTGCCCCTGATACTGATATTGTACCGCTGAAAAGAGTAAAGCGGGACTTATTTATCAAACGCTTGCAGACTATTTGTTTCACGGCGATCTTGGCCTGTGCCATCGTGACGATTGTTTTCGGGATTTTGACATCACCTAAATTTTTTCCCTATTCCGATAACCTGCTCAATGTGATTGATGTCCCTGATGGGAGCGTTATCATCACCTTTGATAGCAAGGTAGCAGGGTATAGCTGCAATGAAGTGTTTGACAATGAAACAGAAACGGCAATTTATCGCATAAATGCTTGGACTACCACTTGGGACTTACATTTGTCTAATCGTGGAAAACAAAACATGGTGATACCCTTTGACCGTGAAACTGAAATTCAGATTTTCTATGCTCAAAACGATGGCTCCGAGGACGTACTGATCTATGGGTCAAATCAAAACACCGAAGAAAACGGCGTAACTCTGCCAAGACTGATCCTGATGCCGTATTTCCTATTAGCTTTTCTCGCCCTTGTTGTCCTTGCAATTCTACGAGTGCTATTAAGAAATAAGCAAGCAATCGTTGTTTGGGTTGATAGGGCTATACCGTTCCCAATTTCCTATATGGCAGCGCAGCTTTGCACAAAAGGATTTAACTTCACCACATATTCATCGCAACGAGATTTTTGTATCATCATCCTGGTTGCTATGCTGCTTTATTTCACAATGCTGACGGGAAAATCTCTTTATAAAGCAAAGCTCAACACTTCGAGGGCACTGTAAAGCAAAAATGAAAAGAAAAGACCCGAAAATCAGCGAAAAACTCTACGCAACGAGGAAAAGCTCACGTTTACGCGATTTTGAAAGCACAAGGCCGGCGCACTGAGCCGGTGTAAGGTTGTTCAATGCGGAATGAGGACGGACAAAGTTGTAGAAAAAGATGAACATGGAAATGAGGTTGTTGGCGCAAGCAAAAGAAGAAAAACCCTGCTTGGTCTTGTACCAAGCCTTGAACTGCTTGTTAAAGCACTCGATGAGGTTGTTGGTGACATCATCGCGGAAGCTTTCCACGCGGATGTGCCGCACCCCATACAGGGTCTTGACGGGCATCCTGTAGGCCGGGTAGCGGTCGCTGACAATGGCCTGTGGCGTTCCTAAAGGCTTGGCAGCGTTCAGCACAGTAAAAGCCTGAGGGCTGTCCCGATGGCGGTCCAGGTGGAAGCCCAGGACAAAGCGTGTCTCGCTGTCCAGGATGAGCCAGAGGTAATATTTCTCGCCACGAATTTTGATGACAGTTTCATCGGCGTGCCACTCATCCGAGTTGAAATTCAGGGCTGGAATGAGCTGCAAGGCGATATTCTGGAACATGGGCGCGAACTTGGTGCACCAATTGCTGATGGTGGTGTGGGAGACCTGGACATTCATCACAGTACGCAGGATAAGGGCAATATTGCGGAATGAATTCTTGCCCAAGTAGAACATGCTCAGAGCCGTGAGGATTACATGGACAGGATAGCGCATCCGCTTGAAGTCTGTTTTTCCAAACAGCTTGGACATGGATGGGGCCGAGATGGCCGTAGGCTTTGGCACGAAGAAAGAGTGGCTGCACTTTTTGTCACAGCAGCGGTAGTTGCTGTAATACTCCTTATCGTGGTGCAGGAAAGCAGCTTTGCCGCAGACCGGACATGAGGGGTAATTTTTCGTTCTGGGCCGCCCGATCTCCCGCCTCGCTTCCGGCGCCCACTGATGCCGGCATTTCTTGCACTGGTACTTTTGATGTCCGTGGGCGTCTTTTCCGTAGCGATAAATGTCTGTTTTGTTGTTGCATTTCGGGCACCTTATTTGGTATCTATAAATGAGCAAATTCAAAAAGCACCGAGAGAGGACCTACAAAGACGAAGGCCACAGCAAAAGGGCAAAATACGACCAAGGCCAGAGGAAAATAAGAAATGAGCCAGAGCGAGGACGAGCAACAGCCGATCAATCGCTTTGGCAGCCCTGACCATGAAAGCGTTCAACCCCATATAGCGTTTGTGAGAGCGGAAGAATACCGCAATAGACCAACGGTGAGCATAATAATCCAGAATTGTTTCATCGGAGAGGGAGGTATCGGAGCACAGGAATACCCGGAGGGCCTTTTTCTTGCCAAAAGCCCCCGCCGGATAGGAAAACAGCACCACAGCATGATCAATTTTGTTCAGGGTCCCCTCGTAGTGATACACCATATAGGTACGGCCTTTCACCGTTACAGGGTGAAAACAGCCGATGTCGAGAGAGGAAGCCAGGTCGGAGGCGGAGATACGCTTTCCCTCCGGGTACAGGATACGGTTGGTTTTCATTGCGCCGATTCAGATGGCAGCCCTTCTCCCGGCAGGCATCAAGAACGGCGTGGCTGGTATACCAGCTGTCCACGAGGACGTAGGCATCCGGCTCCTCCGGAAGGGAGCGGATGACTTCCAGGGTCATGTCGATTTTTGTACCGCGCTCCGGGCAGCACCGCCTCAGGGAGTAGCACAGGGAGGTCTCCCCCGTCCCCGCCATTGCCGCGTGGATCTGGTGGCCGTAGATCACTTTCCCCTCCAGATGGGAATAGTGCCATCCGGCACCCTGCGTTGGCCGTTTCGCCTTGGAGGACGGCTTCGTTTTGGGCAGGACAGTGTCGTCAATGCAGACAAACACCGGCGTCCTGTTTGTCTGCGCAAGCTCTGTGACCGTCTGGAAGCTCTCGCGTTTTTGCGTTTCTTCCAGCCGGGCATCATCCCACTTCCCCTTTGACAGAAAATGGCTGTAGGTCGTCCGGTGGACCGGGCCGGTCTCTGCGTAGTCCGTCATTACACCTCTTGCGAAAATAAAAATGGTGCGATAAAATAGAAGCATGAAATACGAAAAGCTAGCGGAATATTCAAACACAAAATTTTGGAGAATTACCGGGGTAAAGCGAGTAACATTTGACAAGATGGTAGAAATTCTGCAAAAAGGATATGCGGAAAAGCATCGGCGCCGTGGGAGGACGCCAAAGCTGAGCATAGAGGATCTGCTGCTGGCCACCCTGGAATATCTGCGGGAATACCGTACCTATGCTCATATAGCAGCCAGTTATGGGATAGCGGAAAGTAATATCTACCGAGGGATCAAGTGGGTGGAAGACACGCTGATCCGGGACGGTACATTTTCGCTGCCAGGACGGAAAGCGCCGCTGAAAAGTGATGCCGAGTATGAGGTGATTCTAGTTGACGCAACGGAATCGCCCATTGAACGACCAAAAAAAAGCAAAAGCGATACTATTCCGGAAAGAAAAAGCGGCACACACTGAAAACACAGCTGCTTGTCAGCCTTCAAACCGGAGAAATCCTTGCACTGGCATTTTCTAACGGAAAGAAGCATGATTTTCAACTATTCAAGGATTCTCATGTCCATGTCAAGGCAGAAACTGTGTTGGAGGCAGATACCGGATACCAGGGGATTGCTCAGATACATGCCAATTCTCTTCTGCCGAAAAAGCGTTCCAAGAATCATCCGTTGTCTAAACAAGAACGCAAAGATAACCGCAAGATTTCAAGGGAACGTATCTTGGTTGAACACGCTATCCGCTTTGTCAAAAGGTTTCGTATTCTCTCTGAACGCTATCGCAACCACAGGCATCGTTTCACGCTTCGCTTTTCTTTGATTGCTGGTATCGGCAATTTTGACCGCTTTGCCTAATTTCGCAAGAGGTCTAATATCATTCCTCCTGTCTTTTAGGCAGAGAAAAGCAGCCCCGAAGGACTGCTTTTCTCTGTGAAATGGGTTTAGAATTGGCTTGGGGAATAGCGCACCGTCACAACGATAACGGTCTTTTCCGCCTCGTCCACACGAAAGACAGCGGTGTAATTTTTGACAAATAGATGACGGTAGCCTTTGTTGGCATACACGCCGGTCCTGCGGATGGGACAGCGGTTCGGGAAGTGTTCCAGAGACAGGATTTCCCGCTCAATTTCCTCCACCAGCTTTAAGGCCGTACCTGGCTGCAACAGAGTTTCTGCAATATACTTGTAGATACCATCAAGATCGCGCAGAGCGCGGCTCATCAGCTTTACCGTATAAGAATCAGCCAAAATGCTTCCTTCTCAGAGAAGAAAGGGCTTCTCTGGCGTCATGGAGCTTGCCGTCATGGGCAAACTCGGCCTCCGCCTCTGAGATGGCTGCGTCAACAGCAGCGGTTTCCAGCATTTCCTCATAGGTTTCAATGCTCATAACCACCAAATCGCCGTAGGGGTTTTGGCGTTCTGCCTTTGGAAAGCCAACCCTCTTTTCCCAAGGCTCCAGGCCCAGCTGGACTGGATCAACGCTATCATGCAGGAGGACGTCTCCGGCATACGGATTATCAAAGCCTGTGTCCGGGAGGTTTATGAGAAGGCTCGGTTCGGCAGGGCAAATGATGAACTCATCAAGACACAGCTGAAGGTACTGGTAATTTTTGCCTTTATGAATCCGGCCATAAACGCCCTGATGTACCTGACGACAGCCGTCATCTGCCTTTCCAGTTCCCGGCAGGTAACCAGCGGCGGCGCGACCCCTGGGGTCATTATGGCGGCCATCACTTATACCACACAGCTGCTTCACGGCATCCTTATGCTGGTCAGAGCGTTTGTTTACCGTCCTGGACGAACAAGAGGAGGATATGTCCGGGGAGCCTCTGGAACCCCACCGTGCGGCGGTGGAGTTTTCCCATGTGGACTTTGCCTACGCTCCAGGGCACCCGGTGCTTCGCGACTTTACCTTGCAGGTGCCTCCCGGGAAAAAGGTTGCTCTTGTGGGGGCAACCGACAGTGGAAAGACTACAGTGGTCAACCTGCTCCGGCGTATATTTGAAAGTGCAGATATACATGAATGACCTCCTGTTAGGTATAAAAAATACCGGCAAGGCAGACCTTGACCGGCTGAATAGGGGTATGCGGTTATCTTGACTGATCCCGCTGGCGGCGTTTCGCCCAGCCCTCCAGCAGCTTGATGATGGTTTCCTGCATCCGCAGGGGTGAGTAGGAACACGGAAAGTATTTACGCAGTACCTAGCCGGAAATGCTGATGCCGTCGTTTTCCGGCTTTTTCTGCTCCATCATAATCTCCAGCATGGTATCGTCGTTTAGCTCGCCGGATTGAGAGAGCTTTTTCATTCGCTGCGCCTGTGACAGCGAGGGCGTGGCCTGTTCGCTGTCAATGGCAAGGAAATAGGCGGTGCTGTTTTGGATATTCTCCGTATGCGGTTCGGCACTGCGGGGAAAGTGATCGCCGCGGATGGAAAGTCCATTCGCGGTACAGCAAAATCAGGGGAACCCCCACAGCCTGCTGCAGATTCTCAGCGCATATGTGACAGAAAACGGCGTGGTGCTGGCGCAAGAGGCCATTTATGAGAAAACCAGCGAGATCCCCGTTTTCCAAGAGATGCCCACCTATCTGGATGTCGAGAGGAAAACAGTCACCGCCGATGCCATGCACTGCCAGCGGGAAACCTGCCGCAAGGGGATTCAGCGCAAAGGAAACGGACAGATCCCAGACTGTAGAGAAGAACGCGGGATGTCTCCGCAAGGCAACGGATGGGCTTACCGGGGAGCATTGGAAAATGAAGTCCATGCACTGGCTTTTGGATGTGGCTTTTTCGGGAGATGATTGCCGCTTTCTGAGCGAAAACGCCAACCGCGCCATGAATGTTTTACACAAATTCGCACTGGCTGTCCATAAAAACTTCCTTGCCTGCCATCACAAGAAAGTTTCCATAAAGGCTCATATGTTTTCTGCTCTTTTGCACCTGCCTTCTTCCTCTCTATCCTTCGCTTTTTATGTGACGGGCGTGAAAATGAGTGCCAAACCATTGACACCGGGGCGGGATGCGGCTATAATAGGAAAGAAATACAGAAAAAGCGCAGGGAAGATGCCTTTTGCCCGATTGCAGAGAGGCGGCTGGTTGGTGAAAAGCCGCGGGAGGGAAAAGGCAGGCCGCCCTTTCTGTGCCAGCGGCACAGGCGCACCGGTGCGGGGAGCACCGGCGTTTCCCGGCGTTAACGGGGACAAAGAGGCAGAATGCACAGCTTTTAAGAGGGCGGTCAGGCTGCAATTTGGGTGGTACCGCGGGCTTGCCCGTCCCATGTGGACAGGCAGGCTTGTTTTATTTGTGCCTCCGCGCAAACAATGGGCAGGAAAGAATTCCCCCGCCGCGGGGCAGGGGAATGGGATACAGCTTTCCGGGTATTTCACATCAACATTTAGGAGGGAAGTATATGAAAAAATTTCTTTTAGGGCTGCTGGGCACAGCCTGGGCCTTGCTGCACATGGCTTTGTGCTTTACCCTTGCCTGGGGATTTATGGAGTACCTGCGGCACAGGGAGGGGGATTCGCAATGAAAAAGGTGCTTATCGGCGGCTTTTTATCCCTCATCGGCTCCCTCTGGTGCCTGGCGGGCTTCTTTGCCGCCGCGGCCAATGTGCAAAACGTCACCGAATGGTCAACCCCGCCGGGCCGCTTCGGCACTTCCATGCTGGAGTGCCATATGGTGTGGCCTGTGGTTCTGGGCGGTCTGCTGCTCCTGCTGGGGCTTGCCATCATGGGCATAGAGTATTTCCGGAAGGAAAAATAAAAAAGGCGGGTTGCCCCGCCCCTTTGCTCACTTCTGCTCCAGGCCCTTCAGATATGCAAACATCATTTTTTCCAGCTCATCGACAGTATATGTCTTTTCCGGATCCTGTTTGAGGATTTCCAGCAGGTCGAGTACAGTGGCCTTTTGGTACATAATGAGTTCTCTTTCTATAGGCATACAAGGGCCTCCTTTTCTCTTAGTTTATCTTTATTTTACTTTGTATTATGTTTTCTGTCAATCCAATAATCTTTATAGAAAGGCTGATTACACATGCAGTGGACAGGATTAAACGAATTGCGGGAAAAATATCTCGCCTTCTTCCAGTCAAAGGATCATTTGCGCCTTCCCAGCTTCTCGCTGATCCCCCAGGGGGACAACAGCCTCCTGCTCATCGGCGCGGGCATGGCGCCCATGAAGAAGTATTTCACCGGGGAGGCAGAGCCGCCCCGCCGCCGGGTCACCACCTGCCAGAAGTGCATCCGCACCCCGGACATCGACAGCGTGGGCATCACAGACCGCCATGGCACCTTCTTCGAGATGCTGGGCAACTTCTCCTTTGGCGACTATTTCAAGCGGGAAGCCATCTCCTGGGCCTGGGAGTTCTTCACCCGGGTGCTGGAGATGCCGGAGGAAAAGCTGTACGTCACCGTCTTTGAAACCGACAATGAGGCCTGGGACATCTGGACAAAGGAAATCGGCGTGCCGGAAAGCCACATGAAGCGCATGGGCAAAGAGGACAATTTCTGGGAGCATGGCTCCGGCCCCTGCGGCCCCTGCTCGGAAATTTATTTCGACCGTGGGGAAGAGCATGGCTGCGGCAAGCCTGACTGCGGCGTAGGCTGCGAATGCGACCGGTACGTGGAAATCTGGAACCTGGTGTTCTCCCAGTTTAACAGCGACGGCGAGGGCCACTATGAAGACCTTGCCCAGAAGAACATCGACACCGGCATGGGCCTGGAGCGCCTGGCCTGCGTCATGCAGGGGGTAGACAACCTCTTCCTGGTGGACACTGTGCAGAACATCATGAAGCGCATGAGCGAAATCTCCGGCGTGGCCTATGGCCAGGGCGCCAAGTCCGACATCTCCCTGCGGGTGATTACCGACCACATCCGATCCACTGTGTTTATGATAGGCGACGGCGTGCTGCCTTCCAACGAGGGCCGGGGCTATGTGCTGCGCCGCCTGCTCCGCCGGGCCGCCCGCCATGGGAAGCTTTTGGGGGTAAACGGCCTGTTTTTGGCAGAGCTGGCTGACACTGTTATACAGGAAAACGAAAAGGCCTATCCCGAGCTGCGGGAGAAGCGGGAAACCATCCGGAAAATCATCGGCTTTGAGGAGGAAAGCTTCCTGAAAACCATCGACCAGGGCCTTGCCCTGCTCAATTCCTTTATCGACAAGGCAGACTCCAAGGTGTTCTCCGGGGAGCACGCCTTCACCTTAAACGACACCTATGGCTTCCCCCTGGATCTGACCCGGGAAATTCTGGCAGAACGGGGCATGGACGTGGACGAGGATCGTTTCCGGGAGCTGATGAAGGAGCAGAAGGAGCGTGCCCGCAGCGCCCGGAAGGATGCCGGGGCCGACGCCTGGAAGGGCGAGGGCACTGCCGCCGCAGGCCTTGCCGCCACAGAGTTCACCGGGTATAGCGAACTGGAAACCCAGGCAGAGGTGATAGCCATCATCCAGGGCGGGCAGCGGGTAGAGTCCGCCGGGGAAGGGGCGGAAGTGTCCGTAGTGCTCTCCCAAACCCCCTTCTATGGGGAAAGCGGCGGCCAGGTGGGCGACAGCGGCGAAATCGTGGCCCAGGGCCTTTCCATGGACGTGGTGGACACCACCCGGCACCAGGGGGTGTTCCTGCACAGGGCTGTTGTAACCCAGGGCGCACTTGCGGCAGGGGATAAGGTCACAGCCCGTGTGGACGAAAAGCGCCGGGCCGCCATTATGCGCAACCACACCGCGGCCCATCTTTTGCAGGCCGCATTGCGCAAGGTGCTGGGCGGCCATGTAGAGCAGGCGGGGCAGCTTGTCAACGAAAAAGAGGTTCGCTTCGACTTCACCCATTTCTCCGCCATGACCCCCGAGGAGCTGGCGGCAGTGGAAATCCTGGTCAACGAGGAGATTTTAAAGGCTGTTCCTGTGGAAGTGAAAGAAATGCCTATTGAGGAAGCCAGGAAGAGCGGGGCTATGGCCCTGTTCGGGGAGAAATACGGGGACGTGGTGCGGGTGGCCTCTGTCACCGACGGCTTCTCCCGGGAGTTCTGCGGCGGCACCCACATGGACAACACCGCCAAGCTGGGGCTTTTTAAAATTGTCTCCGAGTCCTCCGTGGCGTCCGGCGTGCGGCGCATTGAGGCCGTTACCGGCAGCGGCGTGCTGGGGATGCTCACCGCCCAGAGCGTCACCCTGCTGGAAACCGCCCGCGCCCTGAAAACCCCCAACCCGGCGGAGCTGCCCATCCGGGCCAAGCAGCTTATGGGGGAAATGAAGGAAAAGGATAAGCAGATTGAAGCATTGAACCAGCAGGTTGCCAAAGCAAACCTCCAGGGCGTGTTCCAGAATGCCCAGGAGGTGGCGGGTATAAAGGTAGTGTTCGCCCTGCTTTCCGGCACAGCCCCAGACGCCCTGCGGGCCTTGTGCGACAAGGCCAAGGAATACGAAGAGCCTTTGGCAGCCGTGTTCGCGGGGATTGCCGGAGGCAAGGCCTCCCTGGCGGCGGCCTGCAACAAGGCGGCCCAGGAAAAGGGCCTGAAGGCCGGGCAGCTTGTGAAGGAGGTTGCCATGCTCACCGGCGGCAACGGCGGCGGCAGGCCCGATTTCGCCATGGCAGGCGCCAAGGATCAGACCAAGCTGGACGAAGCCCTGGCGGCTGTGCCGGAACTTGTAAAGAAGCAGCTTGGATAAACTGCAACTATATGCCTTCTGTGCAGGAAAAGTTTTTGAAAGGTTCTTAGGGAAAATTTTTGCAAAATTTTCCCTAAGCGGGGTTTGGGGCGGCGCCCCAACCAGAAAGGACGGTAATGTATGAAAGACTGCATTTTCTGTAAAATAGCGGCAGGGGAGATCCCCTCCAACAAGGTATATGAGGACGAAACCGTTATCGCGTTCCACGATCTGGAACCCCAGGCCCCAGTACACGTGCTGGTCATCCCCAAGGCCCACATCGCCTCGGCCCAGGAGATAACCCCGGAAAACAGCGGCGTTGTGGCCCATATCTTTGAGGTGATAGCAAAGCTTTCAGGAGAGCTGGGCCTGGAAAAGGGCTTCCGGGTCATCAACAACTGCGGGGAAGACGGGATGCAGAGCGTGCAGCACCTCCATTTCCACCTGCTTGGGCAGCGCAAAATGGGCTGGCCCCCCTTCCCGCCGGAGGAATAATTCTTGAAGGTAAAATTCGTAACCCTGGGCTGCAAGGTAAACCAATACGAGTCCGAGGCCATGCTGGAGTCCATGGAGCAGGGGGGCTTCCAGCCGGCGGAAAGGGAGGAGCAGGCCGATGTGGTGGTGGTAAACTCCTGCACCGTTACAGCCCAAAGCGACCAGAAGGCCCGGCAGGCCCTGCGGCGGGCGAAAAAGCAGAACCCCGGGGCTGTGGCAGTGCTTACAGGCTGCTGGCCCCAGGCTTTCCCCGGGGAGGCGGAGGCCTTCCTGGAAGCGGACGTGGTGCTGGGCACAGCCAACCGCCGGGCGCTGCTGCCCCGGGTGCTGGAATACCTTTCCACCAAGCAGCGGGTGGTGGACATCCAGGCCCACAGCCCGGGAGAGGGCTTTGAGAAGCTGTCAGTTTCCGGGCTGCAGGGGCGCACCAGGGCTTTCCTGAAAATTGAGGACGGCTGCAACCGCTTCTGCTCTTACTGCATTATCCCCTATGCCAGGGGCCGGGTGCGCTCCAAGCCCCTTTCCGACATCCAGGAGGAGGCCCGGCTGCTGGCAGGCCGGGGCTATCAGGAAATCGTGCTCACCGGCATCAACCTTCCTGCCTATGGGCAGGATATAGGCCTGCACCTGTGCGACGCGGTAGAGGCGGTCTGCGGGGTGGAGGGCATCTGCCGGGTGCGGCTGGGTTCTTTAGAGCCGGAACAGCTTACGCCCCCGGTAATAAAGCGGTTTGCCGCCCAGGAAAAGCTGTGCCCCCAGTTCCACCTGTCCCTGCAAAGCGGCTGCGGGGAAACCCTGCGCCGGATGAACCGCCACTATACCCCGGCGGAATATAGGAAGATTGTGGAAGATTTGCGGGAAGCCTTTCCCGGCTGCGCCATCACCACAGACGTGATGGTGGGCTTTGCCGGGGAGACGGAGGAGGAGTTTCAGGAATCCCTTCGGTTTGTAGAGGATATAGGCTTTGCCCGTGTCCATGTGTTCGCCTATTCCCGCAGGCCCGGCACAAAAGCCTATAACGCGCCGGATCAGGTGCCCGCCCCGGTAAAGGAAGCCCGGAGCAAAAGGATGTCGGCGGCGGCCCGGGCAGGCCAGCAGGCATATTACCAGGGCCAGTTGGGCAAAATCTATCCTGTGCTCTTTGAACAGGAAACAGGGGGGCAGATCTATGAAGGACACACCCCCCAGTACACCCCCGTCCGGGTGCAGTCCTCCCGCCCCCTGTCAGGGAAGGTGCTGCCGGTTCTGCTCACAGCAGCAGAAGAGGAATTCTGCACCGGGGTTTTAGCGGAAGAACAAGGCACATGAGCCTTAATAAAGAAACGACACCTGGAAGTATCCAAAGCGAATATTTAAAAACATTTGTGAAACACAAAAGTTTCGTCCACCTTTTCAAAGGTGGTGGGGTCTTTAGGGGCAAAGCCCCTAAACCGCCGGAGGCGGCACATGCGCCTTGGACACTCCCGAAACACCCCCAAGGAGGGAAAGCTATGGAATTTCACCATGAACGAAACCGGATCTATGCCGCCGGGCCAGACGGCGCCCTGCTGGCAGAAATCACCTTTCCGGAAAAAGAAGGCGTGGCTGTTATAGACCACACCTTTGTCCACGAAAGCCTCCGGGGCCAGGGGGTGGCGGGGAAGCTGATGGAAGAGGCTGTTGCCGCCATTGAAGCCCAGGGCTGGAAGGTGGGGGCCTCCTGCTCCTATGCGGTGTCCTGGCTGGAGAAGCATACCAGGCAGGAGAAAAAGACGTGAGCCTGCAGGTGCTCCGCTGCCAGTCTCCCATAGGGGAGCTGACCCTGGCGGCGGAGGACGGCGCCGTTACCCACCTGCTTTTTGGGCGCGTATCCTTCCCCGGCGCCATAGAAGAGGAAACGCCCCTGCTAAAAGAAGCCCGCCGCCAACTGAAGGAATATTTTGCCTGTGGGAGAAGGGAGTTTGCCCTTCCGCTGAAGCCCCGGGGCACGCCTTTTCAGGAAAAGGTGTGGCAGGCCCTCCTGACAATCCCCTACGGGGAAACCCGCACCTACCAGGACATAGCCCTGCTGGCAGGCTCTCCCAAGGCTGTCCGGGCCGTAGGCTCTGCCAACCATCACAACCCCATTTCCATCTTCATCCCCTGCCACCGGGTTATCGGCAAAAACGGATCCCTCACCGGATACGGCGGTGGGCTTCCCGCCAAACGCTTTCTGCTGGAACTGGAAAAGAACTAGGAAGAACGGGCATAAAAAACCAGGCTGCGCAAAACGCCGCCTGGTTTCATTTTTTCCCGGACATGCCGGCAGGGATCACCCCGCCTTTTCCGCATCCGTCACCCGGGCCGTAATATAGCCCCGCACCTCGCTGCGGGGGATCTCCAGGGCGGCGGCCAGCTCTCCGAAAAGCAAGTCCTCCGCCTGTTTGAGGAAGCGTTCGTCCACAGTGCCAAAGCGCCGCTTCTGCCGGTGCATGTTCTCCTTTTTCGCGTAGATGGACATGGTCAGGTCAATAAGATCCTCGCATTTGTGGGACTTCAGCATAGTGTCATAATGCTGTGCCAGCTCCCGGGTAGCCCGGTTGTGATACGCCTCGCACTTGCGCCCAGGTATCAGGCTGATAAGCCGCTCTGCCTCGTCTTTCGAGATAATGGGCCGGATAAACACCTTGTCCGAATCTACCGGCACAGAGATAACGCAGGACTGGTACAGGGGCTTCAGCACATAATACAGCCGCCTCTCTCCTGTGCTGGGAAAATCCTGGGTTTTGATTTCACTGACCCTGCACACGCCAGTGCTGCCATACAGCACCAATTCGCCGATTTCATACATTTGCACAACCCTCCTATACACATAATCTTTTCATAACTCCTTGCATTTTCTCATAATTTCGTGAATACCCAGGCTATTTATACATATAGTATACCACGTTTTGGGGTAAAATGGTAGCCTTCCCGTAAAAAATCCGGCTTCACTCCATCCAATTTTATTCTGCTTTTTTTGGTGGTTTTTTTGGCAGCTGCCCCCCCATAAGCAGGGCGGAAAAACAGCGGGGCGGCTTTTTAGGCCGTCCCGCTTTGAAATATATTATAGAGGCTGCACTCCGGGGCGCAGGCAGGGCTTAATCCCGTAGCTGGGGGTTAAAGACCCGATCCAGGCCTGTAATCTGGGGCAGCATGGAGTGGCGGAACACATACCTCACAATCTTCCTGTCCTTTATCCCCCAAAAGCGCCCCCTATGCGGTCCGGCATAGGGGGCGTTTTTATGGCAGGCGGATTTCCACCGGGCGGCGGGCCGTAAGGGAGGAGGGGGTAACCAGGCAGTCCACCGCGTGGAGGGCTACCCCCTTTGCCTGGGCCTCCCGGAGGGCCAGGGCAAAGGCCGGATGGGTGCGGGCATTCGGCGTAAAATAGGCCACGTCCGCCATCTGCACAATGAAAAGCGCCATGGCCCGGTAGCCCGCCTCCAAGGCGGCGCACAGCTCGTGCAGGTGCTTCACCCCCCGCTCCGTAGGCGCGTCTGGGAACAGCACCACTCCGTCCTCCTCCAGGGTGACTCCCTTCACCTCCACAAACCATTTTTCCCCTGCCGCTTCGGCGTAAAAATCGAACCGGGAGGAGCCAAAGGCGGTTTCCGGCCGCAGGAGGGTTAAGCCGGGCAGAAGGGTGGGCAGATATTCCGCCGCCGCCTTGTTGGGGGCCTGGCTGTCCATGTTGATAAGCCTTTCCCCCTTTTCCACGGCAATCAGGTCAAACCGTGTTTTCCGCTTAGAGTTCCCGCTCTCCTCCAGATACACCGCAGCCCCCTGCACCAGCAGCTCCCGGCAGCGCCCTGTGTTTTTCACGTGGCAGGTTTCCACCTGCCCGCCTGTCTCCACCAGGGCGATAAAGCGGTTGGGCCGGGCTAAAAACGTCCCCTTCACCACCTTCCCGTATGTCATAGCCTTCCCTCCCGGGCCACAGTGAGGATTTCCACTCCCTCCCGCCCCAGGGCCAGCCGGGATTCCTCAGGCAGGCCGTCGTCTGTCACCAGCAGATCCACTGCCCCTCCAAGCTGTAAGGGCACCACCCCGTGGCGGGTGAACTTTTCGCTTTCCGTCAGCACCGCCACATGCCCGGCTTGTGCCGCCATGTCCCGCACAGCCTGCGCCCGGAGGTGGTCGCTGTTGGTAAAGCCCATCCGGGGGGTATAGCCGTCTGTGCCGATAAACAGCCTGTTTACAAAGAAGCCCTGGGCGCCCTGGGCCACCAGGGGGCCAACCATCACCTGCGCGTCGTTCTGGTATACGCCCCCCAGCAGCACCACATGGGCATGGGGCTTCTGCCGCACAAAGCCCGCGATAAAGGCGCTGTTTGTCACAATGGTCACGTCCCGGCGGGACGTGCAGATTTCCTCCGCCAGCAAGGCGCAGCAGCTTCCGCTTTCAATCATCACCGTCTCCCCGTCCGCCACCAGCGCTGCCGCCCGTTTGGCAATCCGCCCCTTGCAGGCGTAGTGGTAGGCCAGCCGGCTGGAGAGATCGTCCTCGCTTTTTAAGAGGGCATAGCCATGCTCCCGCCGCAGCACCCCCTTTTCTTCCAGCGTGTCCAAATCCTTGCGCACCGTCACACTGGAAACCCCCAGCACCTGGGCCAGGGCCGCCACCTCCAGCTTTTTCTCTTTGGCAAGCAGCTCTAAAATTTTCGTTTCCCGTTCCTTCACCCGAATCCCCATCTGCGCCCCATACCTTCCCTTTCCCGTTTTCTAATCAGTATAGCGCTTTTTTCTTACAGTTGCAAGGGAATTCCTTTCAAAAAAAGCAAGCCCCCAACTGGAGGCCTGCCCTTTATTTAGGTTTAGTTTGCCTGGCTCTTTACATTGCCAAACACTTCATAGCCATTGGGGTTGTCGGCCAGCACCTCGCCGGTGCTCTTCTTCACAACCTCTATCCGGTCGGTAAACTGGTTGTTCTCCGCTGTCCACTGGGGGTCTACCGGCTCATCCACATAGAACCGGAAACTGATGGCCCACTTCGGCCCGGCGGGATATTCCATAAACTGCATGGTTTCCCGCAGGTCGGCACAGTCGCGCATATAGAGGTCGCGGCCGTTTTCATCGGTGTAGTGGTACGTGCCATATTCGGTCTTTTCCCATTTGTCCATGGCCGGGGTGCTCATGGTGCCCAGCAGCTCGCCGCCCCGGTAGAATCGCAGTTCCAGATCCGGGTCGTCCACGCCGCAGTATAAGTCTGCCTGGTAGGTCCAGCCGTTGAGGTCGGTTTCCGCGTCAGCGCCATAAGAATGGCGGTCTACATAGCGGTAAGGCTCTATGCCGCCAGAGCCCATCATATATCCTCCGGTGATATCCGGGGTGTGCTGGGTGTTGATATATTCCTCCACATCTATTTTTTCAAACCCGTCCGCCAGATAGGTGTCGCTGGGCACGGCCTCCCCGGTTTCCAGGTCAATGGTCAGCTCGGTAAACAGCTTGGGCTTGGGGGCGCCTTGGGAGTCGTATTGCCAGTTAAACAGGCTGTTATCAAATATGCGCAGCTTCACCTTTTTGCAGTCTGCCGGGGCGCCGTTGAAGCCAAGGGTATGCTCTAGCATCTCGCCCTTCTTGGGCCAGTCATGTTCGCCCTGCTTCGCCCCCGCCAATTTGGGGTCTTCCTCCCAAAAATTGGAGTTGCGCGCCAGCTCCTGGCCGTCCTCGGTGTAGAGGAAGCACTCGTTGGGAATGCCCTTCACAATGCCGAAATGGTACATTTCCTCGCCCTCATAGCCCCACATGGGGGACTCGATCTTTATCTTGATATACCCCGGCGTACTCTCCACTTCTTTGACGCTCACGCCGTTGTCCTGGCCCTCTCCCACGCTGATGTGGTTATGGCTGGTGTTCACAGTCACCTCAAATTCCGCCTCAAAGCCTACGGGGATATAATCTGGGGTGGCATACTTCTCATGGCCCTTTCCATAGTGGGCCTCCAGCGCCGGGATGGACATCTCCACAGTAACCTTCTCCCCGTTTTCCGGCATTTCCCCGCCGTGGACGGGGAGGGCATAGGCAAGGCCGATTTTCCCCTCTGCCGGGGATCCGGTTAGGCCGCTGCTTTCCACGCCTGTCACAGTGCCGTTTATGGTATATCTTGCAGGGGCATAGGGTTCATCCTCCTGGGAGAGGGAGCCTGCCCTGTCGTAGGGGAAGATAGCTTCATATTCTGCCGCGCTTTCCGGGCACTCCATCTCCAGGGTGAAATATACATAGTTCCCGTCGCAGAAGGCCTCGTCCACAGTCAGTTTATAGCCGCTGTCCTGCTCTGCAAGGGCCACCTGGCTCACCTGCTCCAAATCGTCATAAGTGTCTAAGTTGGTGCCCATGGGGTTTTTGCCGTTTATCTGGGCAAACAGCCCCCCCAGGCCCGGCAGGCTTTCAGTGAAGCCCGGATTCACAGTGTTCAGCCCCATCAGCAGCACCATTGCCGCCGCCATGGCCCCGCAGGCCCCCAGCAGCCCCCGCACCGCCCGGTGCATGGGCTTCACCTCAAAGGGCGTCACCTCCACGAAGTCATCTTCCGCCCCGTATACAGGCCCCTCATAGGTTTGAGGCATTTCCCCGGGCAGTTCCGCATATATCCGGCGCAGCCTGTTCTCCACAGCCGCCGGAACCGCCGGGATTTCCAGTTCTTTGAGAAGCCGCCGGGTTTCTTCGTTTCCTCTCTGCAAATGCTTCATGTGCAGTCTCCCTCCTGTCCCAGATAGATTTTCTTAAACCGCTGCCGGCTGCGCATCAGCCGGGTTTTCACTGTGCCCTCTTTCACGTCCAGCAGGGAGGCGATTTCCCGTATGCGCAGCCCGTCCATGTAGTGAAGCGTCAGCACCAGCCTGTCGTTTTCCGCAAGCTGGGAAAGGCTCTGGCGCACGTCCATGGCCCTGTCATAGTCCGGGGCCTGTGCCGCCACCTCTCCCAGGCCCTCCATGGGCGCGGTGCGGCGGTGGCCCCGCAGCAGGTCGCAGCAGTTGCGTATCAGCACCCGGGTCAGCCAGGTTTTAAAAAACCTCGGTTCCCGCAGGGTGCATAGCTGGGAGA
The DNA here is from genome assembly GCF_036941085.1 of Acutalibacter sp. JLR.KK004. Taxonomy (NCBI): domain Bacteria; kingdom Bacillati; phylum Bacillota; class Clostridia; order Eubacteriales; family Acutalibacteraceae; genus Acutalibacter; species Acutalibacter sp. JLR.KK004. The sequence continues at coordinate 2,459,487 of NZ_JAYMNQ010000001.1, read as the reverse complement.
AAGCCGCCAGCACCGTCTCCCCGATGGCGTCCGCCGCGTCCTCCTCGTTGTGCAGGATAGAAAGGGCTATCCGGCTCATGGAAAGCTTCTGGCTCTCCATCAGCGCGATGAAGGCTTCCTGATCGCCCTTTTTTGCCCTTCTCACCAGCTTTTCAATAGATTCCGCCATGTTTCCCATCCTCTTTTCTCCCGCAGAATTGCTTTCGCCGCGGGGCTTCCTAACTATCATTTACACCCATTAGACGGCCCGGGCATGGGAAAGGTTCGCCCCCTGAAAAAATTTTTTCATAAAAAAGCGGCACAGCCGAAGCCATGCCGCCGAAAGGACTATTGCGTTTTAGAAATTGCCGTTTGTCAAGTCCTCCACCACTAAGGTGCGGGGGGAGTTGTCAACAGCATTTGCTGCCGCCGGGGCCTTGGAAGCGGTAGCAGGAGCGGGCGCTTCCCGCTTCTCGGGATGATCCCGCCAGTCCAGGAACTTTGTGGCAACCTGCTGGAACAGGGCGTAGCTCAGCACGTCCTCCTCGCAGTGGCCAATGCCCTTTTCCTTGCACTCGGCCCGCAGCTTCTCCATTTCAGGCTCCAGCAAATCGGCAGGACGGCAGGTGATAACCTCCGCGTCGCCAATGGCCTTCTTCCGCACGTCCTCGTTCACAGGCGCGGGAAGCTGGCCATATTCGCCCCGCAGCAGGCCCTTGCTCTCCTTGGTCACCATCTTATAGCGGTCGCCGGAAAGCACGTTCAAAACAGCCTGGGAGCCTACAATCTGGCTGGTAGGCGTTACCAGCGGGGGATAGCCGAAGTCCTCGCGGACGCGGGGCACCTCAGCCAGCACGTCATAATATTTGTCCTCGGCGTTTGCCTGCTTAAGCTGGGAGATAAGGTTAGAAAGCATGCCGCCGGGCACCTGATACAGCAGGGTGTTCACGTCAACCTTCAGCACCTTGGGGTTGATGTCCAGCTTCTCCGCCACGCCCCGGAAATGGGCGGCGGCTTCAGACAGCTTTTCCATGTCAAGGCCTGTGTCGCGGCTGGTGCCCTTCAGGGTTGCCACCATGGCCTCTGTGGCGGGCTGGCTGGTGCCGTTTGCCAGGGGGGACAGGGCGCAGTCCACAATGTCCACGCCGGCCTGGGCAGCCATGAGGTTTGTCATGTCGCCGGTGCCGGTGGTGTTGTGGGTGTGCAGATGGATAGGCACGCCCACGTTTTCTTTCAGCTTCTTCACCAGGGAATAAGCGTCATAGGGCAGCAGCAGGTTTGCCATGTCCTTAATGCAGATAGTGTCAGCGCCCATCTTTTCAAGCTCCATAGAGAGCTTCACAAAGTATTCCTCATTGTGAACAGGGCTTTTGGTGTAGCTGATAGCCACTTCCGCCATGCCGCCATACTCTTTCACAAACTTCACAGCGGCCTGGACGTTTCGGGGATCATTCAGCGCGTCGAAAATACGCACCACGTCAATGCCGTTTTCAATGGACTTCTTCACGAAAGCCTCCACCACATCGTCAGCGTAGTGGCGGTAGCCCAAAATGTTCTGCCCGCGCAGGAGCATCTGCAGCTTTGTGTTAGGCAGGCCCTTCTTCAGGGTGCGCAGGCGCTCCCAGGGATCTTCATTTAAAAAGCGCATGCACACATCAAAGGTAGCGCCGCCCCAGCACTCCAAAGACCAGAACCCAATGCTGTCCAGTACGGGCAGGATAGGCTCCATGTCCTCAATCTTCATGCGGGTGGCAGCCTGGGACTGGTGGGCGTCACGCAGGATGGTGTCCATGATCTTTAAAGGATTCTTAGCCATAATGCGATTCATCGCCTTCCTTTCTCATGATTTCAATACCCCGCCGCCCGGAGGCGCCTAAAAGGCTCCCTCCGCGCCGCAAGGCATCCGTTTTTACAAAGGCTGTGGTGTATCTGCAAGGCCCCCCGCGGGGGAAAACATTGCCTTACCCACAACAGCAGTGCGCGCAGCGCACGGATGCGCGACTCGGATCCAGCGTCACGCTGGTTAGCCGAACAGGGCCAGTAGTACGCCTGCGGCTACGGCAGAGCCGATAACGCCGGAAACGTTGGGGCCCATGGCGTGCATCAGCAGGAAGTTGGAGGGATCCTCCTTCTGCCCTACCACCTGGGACACGCGGGCCGCCATGGGAACAGCGGATACGCCGGCAGAGCCAATCAGGGGGTTTACCTTCTCCTTGGCAAATACGTTCATCAGCTTTGCCAGCAGCACGCCGCCGGCAGTGCCCATGCCAAAAGCCACCACGCCCATAAGCAGGATGCCCAGGGTTTTCAGGTTCAGGAAGTTGGCGGCAGTAGCGGTAGCGCCTACGGAAATGCCCAGGAAGATGGTGACGATGTTCATCAGCTCGTTCTGCACGGTCTTGCTCAGGCGGTCAACCACGCCGCTCTCGCGCATCAGGTTGCCAAGCATCAGGCAGCCCACCAGGGGGGCTGCACTGGGCAGCATGAAGGAGACAAAAATGGTGACGATGATGGGGAAGAGGATCTTCTCCGTCTTGGAAACAGGGCGGAGCTGGCTCATCTTGATGCGGCGCTCCTCCTTGGAGGTGAGGGCCTTCATGATAGGGGGCTGGATAACCGGCACCAGGGCCATGTAGGAATATGCCGCCACAGCGATAGGCCCTAAGAGATGGGGGGCCAGGGTGGCAGTGGTGTAAATGGCGGTGGGGCCGTCTGCGCCGCCGATAATGCCGATAGAGGCGGACTCAGGGCCGGTAAAGCCCATCAGGTGGGCGCCGATGTAGGTGATGAAAATGCCAAGCTGGGCGGCAGCGCCCAGAAGCAGGCTCTTGGGGTTTGCAATCAGCGGGCCGAAGTCGGTCATAGCGCCAACGCCAACGAAAATCAGGCAGGGATAAATGCCCAGCTTCACGCCCAGATACAGGTAGTCAATCAGGCCGCCGTGCCCGGTGCCAAGCTCTGCCCAGTTGATAACGCCGTCTGCAAAATACTCGGCATGATACATGCCCGCGCCGGGCAGGTTTGTCAGCAGCATGCCAAAGGCAATGGGCAAAAGCAGCAGCGGCTCGAATTTTTTCACGATAGCCAGGTACAGCAGCGCACAGGCCACGACGATCATCACCAGGTTCAAGGGGTTTTCCCCGATGAGGGCGAAGCCGGTGCTCTGCAAGAAGTTCATAATAGCTTCCATGGATTCCACTCCTTATTTTTTGATTTCATCCGGTCGCGCTCAGGCGATGGTGCACAGGAGTGTGCCGCTCTCCACGGAGGAGCCCTTGGAGACGGAAACGGCTGTAACAGTGCCGTCCTTGGGGGCCATAATCTCGTTTTCCATCTTCATGGCTTCCAGCACCATCAGCACCTGGCCAGACTTCACAGCCTGCCCTGCGGCAACCTTCACGTCCAGGATGGTGCCGGGCATGGGGGCGGTAACCTGCTCGCCGGCGCCGGCAGGAGCGGCTGCGGGGGCCGGGGCGGGCGCGGGTGCAGGAGCGGCTGCGGGAGCGGCCACAGGGGCAGCGCCGCCCTTTACTTCTTCTACTGTAACTTCATAAGCGGTGCCGTTTACGTTTACATGATAGTTTCTCATAATACCAGTTACCTCTCAATCAAATTTAACTTCTGGCTGCAGCCTGCACGCCAGGCTCACAGCTTGCGGATAGAATGGATCTTAATGTGGTTCACGTCCGCGCCCATGTCTTCAGCAATGGCAGCCGCGATGGCAGCCACAACCTGCTGCTTGCTGCCTCCCGCGGCGGGAGCCTGCGCCACAGGGGCGGGGGCCGCGGCCGGTGCGGCGGCAGGGGCAGGGGCTGCGTTGCCGGTGAACTTCGTCATGATTGCGCCCATAATCTTGATGATGATAATGAGGCAGATCAGCACCACGAAAACCGTGCAGAGTCCCATTGCGATAACCTGTACAAAGCTGGGTTCGTTCATAAAAATGACCTCCTTTCCCCCAAGATTATTAAAAAAACATGATAATGAAGCGTGTTATAGCAAAAAACGGGACATTCTTTCAGGGTATCCCTGTTTTCTGCTAAACTGGCCCGAAGGGGAACCCCCTCCGGCGAATCTGCCCTCCCTTTCCCTGCAAAAAGCTATACCCGCAGGCAGGAGGGGCTTCTTTTTGACAAAATGCCCTTCTTCCGCATTTTATCAAAAATCAAATAAATCATAGCACACCCCAGGGATTTTTACAAGTAGCTCTGTACACAATTTGTTAAAATATTTTCAATCTTCCGGAAATGCCTCTTGCCTCCCCAGGCTGCCAACGGCTTTGCCAGGGCTGGCGTGTCTCCCAGCCCCCGGAAAAAAGAAACGGATGGGCAAAAACCCATCCGTCATGGGGCTGCGCCCACACCGGCAGCGCCGCTTTTTCCCGGGCGGCTTCAGGGCGCGGTTCCATTTAGCAAGCCCCTCCGCAAAGCGGAGGGGCAGCTATCGGCATCACGCACGCACCAGCAGCGCCGCCTTTTCCCGGGCAGCCTCATATTCATGGTTTAAAAGCAGGTAAGGCTTAGTGGGCTTTAAGGCCTCCGGGTCGGCGGGGCGCAGGGCATACCGGGCTGTCAGCACCTGCCCGCCCTCCTCCTGGGGCACAAAGCCCATAGCCGCAAAGAAGGCCCGGCCTGTCTCGTTGGGCAGGCCGATACGGGCAAAAACCTCCCGTCGGTTCCCCAGCTCCATCATGTCCCGCATCAGCGTCCACAAGGCCCGGCCCACGCCTATGCGCTGATACTCTGCCTTAACATAAAGCTGGAATTCCACAGAGAACAGATTTTCCGGATCATTCCGGTTTTCCGTCAGGTGGCAGAAGCCAGCCGGGGTGGAATCTATCTCGCACAGCAGCCATCCCAGCCCATACGTATAGGTATCTATGCGCCGGATATAGTCCTGCAGCTCTGGCAGGGCATCCTCCGGCGCCAGGGGCGTCCCCACATAGGGGGCATAAATTTTCAGCATGGAAGGCCCGTCCCATTCGTTAACGCGGCGCACCGCTACTTTTGCCATAATAATCGCCACACGATCCGGTTCTGCGCAAAAAGCCGGGAAAACAGCCCTTTGCCCCCGGTACCGCCCTTTCCTTTGGTTTCTGGATTGTATGAAATTATACCATATAAGCGGCAGGATCGCAAGCGGCCTGGGAAGCGGGAGGCTGCTTTCCGGCAGGATTTTTTCCTGTAGAACCTGTATTCACAACCAGTATCCGCCTTCTAAGCGGTCTTTTGGGAGCCGCTCTATGTTAAATTTTCCTGCCCAAAAAATTCTCGCTCATCCGGCAATTTTGATTATGAATACAGGTTCTTAATTTAATGGGCGCAAACGGTGTCCACCCTATCCTGCAAAACGGCTGCGCCATTTCATTGCAGGGTAGGATTTCAAACAAGCCCTAATCATAAGGAAGGCAGGCCCCGGGAGCGGGCCTGCCTTCCTCTTATGTCAGATAGTAAACGCACTTGAAAATCGGTATGTACCGATTTTCAAGCCGGACGGCTGCGCCGCCTGGTTCAAAAGAGGTATTCTGCCTCTTTTGAACTGCATGAACTATAATAGTATATTGCTTTTATCCAATCAGCATCCGGCCTTCAGGCAGGATGGAGCCGTTGGGCTTTTTGGCGCGCATCAGGATGGACAGGCCGAAGGACAGGGGGCCAACCCGCCCGATAAACATGGTCACGCACAGCAGCAGCCGGGATATCACGTCCAGCCGGGGGGTCACGCTGGCGCTCAGCCCCGCTGTCCCAAAGGCGGAAGCGCACTCATACAGCACGTCCAGAAAGGGAATCTGGGGGTTTAAAGCGCCGATAATGCCCGCGTCAATGAGAGTGACCGCCATGCCGCAGGCCACCACAGTCATGGCCTTGAACACCACTCCTGTGGCAAAGCGCCTGCCCAGCACCACCGCCTCGTCCCGGCCCCGGATGGTACACAGCAGGGTGGCAAACAGCACCACCATGGTGGTAACCTTCACGCCCCCGGCTGTAGAGCCAGGGCACCCGCCGATAAACATCAGCCCCACAGAGGCAGCCTTTGTAAAGTCCTTCATCCCCTGGATGTCCACCGAGGCAAAGCCGGCGGTGCGGGTGTTGGTAGATTGGAACACCGACGCCACCAGCTTTTCAAAGAAATTCAGGTGCCCCATGGTATTGTTATACTCGCAGATGAAAAACATCAGCGTCCCCGCCCCCAGCAGGATCAGCGTGCCCCGCAGGCACACCTGGGTGTGGAAGTTCAGCCGCTCCCTGTCCTTGCGGCGGAAAGCGGGGGCCAGCTTGCAGCGGTAAATATCCTGCACCACCACAAACCCCAGGCCCCCGGTGGCGATAAGGGCGCTGACCGTCAGGCTCACCAAAGGATCCCCGGCAAAGGCCGAAAGGCTCGCGTTGCCGGGCACAAAGCCCAAAATGTCAAATCCCGCGTTGCAGTAGGCGGAAACCGCCACAAACACAGAGGGCCATATGCCCCTTGTGCCATAGGCCGGCACCAGCCGCAGCATTAAAAGCCCGGCCCCCAAAGCCTCGCACAGGAAGGTAAAGCCCAGCATCAGCTTTAAAAGGGGCACAATCTCCTGCATGTCCCCGCCGGAAGCCTCCCGGGCCAGCACCAGCTCCCGTATCCCCAGCCGCTTGTGAACCAGCAGGGAAAAGCCGATGGCAAAGGTGGAAAGCCCCAGCCCTCCAATCTGGATGAGCACCAGCAGCACCCCCTGCCCGAACACGCTCCAGTGGGCGGTGGTGTCCACCACGGAAAGGCCCGTCACGCAGGTGGCGGAGGTGGCGGTAAACAGGGCGTCCAGCGGGTTGGTAAAGGTGCCGGAGGCGGCGGAAAAAGGCATAGTAAGCAGTGCTGTGCCCAAAAGGATGACCAGCACAAAGCTGCCCACAATCAGCCGCACCGGCGGCGTAACCTTCCGCTGCCCCTTGGCTTTGGCGGGTTTTGGCATGAAAAGCCCCCCTGTTCTCAAAAATAAGTATCGTTCCTATCAGCCCAGGGCCTTTTCCGCAATCCGGGTTTTCACCAGGGCAATCATCAGCGGATAGCCCAGCAGGGTGCAGACCACCAGCTCTCCCAGCCCCACAGACAAAGCTCCGGCCCCGAAAGCGGCGGGGGAGAAGTTCCCCCAGGAGAAGGCCCCGGCCTCTGAAAGGCAGGAAACCTCCAGCCCCACAATGAGCGCGTTCAGCACCACAGGGGGCAGGGGGGCCAGCACAGGAATCCCCCGCACCTGCACGCCGGAAAGCATCCGGGTGCCCAAAGCCGCCAGCAGGGTGGCGCAGGTGCCGAACACCCAGTCCACAATCCCCAGGGGGCTTAGGAGGTTTGACAAAAAGCAGCCCAAAGCAAGGCCCGGCACAGCCGCCGGGGTAAAGGCGGGCAGCACGGTGAGGGCCTCGGAGAAGCGGAACTGCACCGGGCCATAGGCCAGGTTCAGGCTTGCCGCCGCGTAGGTCAGCACCGTATACAGGGCGCAGATCATGGCGCTCTGGGCTAAGAACCGTGTTTTCTCGTTGTTTTTCATAGATTTCTTCCTCTCTGTTCCGAGGGCTGAAGCCTGGAAGCAGGCCCCGCCCCCTAGTTTTGTTTTAGGTCAGGATCTCCCGACTGACCCGGCCCCAAAAGGAGCCGCATGGGTAGGATACACCTTTTCCGGGGAAAATGCAAGAACTTTGGGCCTTTTTCTTGTGGTTTTGCGTGGCCCGCCCTTTCCACCCTTATACAAAAAAAGGAAGCCGCCTGGGCTTCCTTGGCTTTACGGCATCTATGGGTTTTCAGAACCAGCATGGGAAAAAAGTTCCTCCAGGATTTCCTCTGCCTGAGGCTTTTTCTCTGCGGGAACAAAAACTTGTAGCCGCTCCATAATCCCCGTCCGCATGACAAACCCAGCGCCATGCACAGGCAAAGACGTGCAGGGAATGCCATTTTCCTTTAAGGCCTGCATCAGCATTTCTGCCCACATGGCTTCTTTCTCAGAAAGAAACTCATAGCCTGTGCCGGAAAAACTCTTGTTCTCCATAACAAACTCCTTTCCAAACGGCGTTTCAGCCGCTTCCTGTCGAATTCCAGATTCTAATGCCGTCTCTATTTTAATTATAACACCGCGGCCCCCCCTAAAGCAAGGGGAGCGGAAACGGAATTTTTTTTCCTATTTGACGGGCGGCGTGGGATTTGCTATAATATGGGATAACGATATTATATGTTAAGAGAGGGCGAGACAGCTTGGCGGACAAAAGGGATTTTTATGAAGTGCTGGGCGTGCAGAAGGGCGCGTCCGAGGACGAAATCAAGAAGGCATACCGGAAGCTGGCAAAAAAATACCATCCCGACCTGAACCCTGGGGACGCCCAGGCCGAGACGAAATTCAAAGAGGTAAACGAGGCATACGAGGTGCTGTCCGACGGCGACAAGCGCGCCCGGTACGATCAGTTCGGCCACGCGGGGGTAGACCCCAACTTTGGCGGCGGCGCGGGGGGGAACCCCTTCCAGGGCGGCGGCTTCGATTTCACCGATATTTTCGACAGCTTCTTTGGGGGCGGTTTTGGCGGCGCCCGCCGCCAGAACCCCAACGCACCCCGGCGGGGCACGGACGTGCAGGCAAGTGTGGCCGTCTCCTTTGAGGAAGCGGCAAAGGGTGTGAAGAAAACCGTAGAATACCAGCAGATTGAAACCTGCGGCGACTGCCATGGCACAGGCGCGGCGGCAGGCACCACCCCCAAAACCTGCCCCCACTGCAGCGGCACAGGCCAGGTGCGCATTAACCAGCGCACCCCCTTTGGGGTGGTGCAGTCCTCCCAAACCTGCGACCGCTGCCGGGGCACAGGCAAGCTGGTTGAAACCCCCTGCAAAACCTGCGACGGCAAGGGCCGCGTGCGCCGGAAGAAGTCGGTGGAGATAAGCATCCCTGCCGGCATAGATGACGAGCAGATTCTGAACGTGGGCGGCAGGGGCAACGCCGGGGCGAACGGCGGGCCTAACGGGGATCTCCATGTATATGTCTCTGTGCGGCCCCATCCCATTTTCCAGCGCCGGGGCACAGACGTGCTGTGCGATATGCCTGTCACCTTCACCCAGGCAGCCCTGGGCGCAGACGTGGAAGTGCCCACCCTGGACGGCAGGGTAAGCTACCATATCCATGAGGGCACCCAGCCCGGGGATGTGTTCCGCCTAAAGGGCAAGGGCATCCAAAGCCTGAACGGGCGCTCCCGGGGGGATCAGTACGTCACCGTAACCGTAGAAGTGCCTAAAAACCTTTCCAAGCGCCAGAAGGAGCTGCTGGCAGAGCTGGATAAGGCTTCCGACGACAAGAATTACCAGAAGCGCAAAAACTTTTTCTCAAAGCTTAAGGGCCTTTTTGAGGACGGCATCTAAACGGCTTTGAGATTTCCCAGCTTCCCGGCCCCCGCAGATTTATGCCTGCGGGGGCTTTTCCTATAAAAAATCCTCCTGGCCCCCTGAGGTATAAAAGGACGCTCCCCTTAACGCGGGGGGCTTGCAAACCCTATGAAGGGATGGTATAATAGTTGCAGATAAAACTATTTTAGGAGTGAGAGCGTTGCATTTTGTAAATGCCCAGCGTGTGTGCAGGGGAATGGAAATGGGGGAGGTGCCCCCGGAGAAAACCATTATCCGGGACGTGCTCCATGTGGCCTGGCCCTCGGTGCTGGAGTCCTTTTTCGTAGGCCTTGCGGGCATGGTGGACACCATCATGGTAGGCGCGCTGGGGTCTTACGCCATTGCCGCGGTGGGCCTCACCACCCAGCCGAAATTCTTAGGCCTGGCCCTTTTCCTGTCCATGAACGTGGCGGTTTCTGCCATTGTGGCCCGGCGCAAGGGGGAAAACGACCGGGAAAGCGCCAACAGGGTGGTGCGCATGGTGCTGCTTATCACCGTCCTGCTTACGGCAGTGATAAGCGCGGCCTTTGTGGCGTTTGCAAGCCCCATTGTAGCCATGGTTGGCTCCCAGCCGGACACCCACGAATACGCGGTGGACTACCTGCGCATCATCATGGGCGGGCAGATTTTCTCCACTGTGTCCCTGGTTTTAAACGCCGCCCAGCGGGGGGCGGGGAACACCCGTATCGCCATGGTCACAAACCTGATTTCCAACATTGTAAACGTGCTGTTCAACTACCTGCTCATCGGCGGCAACTTCGGCTTCCCAGCCCTGGGGGTGCGGGGCGCGGCCTTAGCCACAGTGATTGGCACCATCTGCGCCTGCGTGCTCAGCATCTGCTCCGTATTACATAGGAACGGCTTCGTCTACCTGGGCGCGGTAAAAGGCTGGCTGGCAGACAAGCTCAGTGTCCGCTCCCTTTTAAGCGTTGGATCCAGCGCTTTTGTAGAGCAGGTGTGCCTGCGCATTGGCTTCCTGCTTTTCTCCATGACCGTGGCCCATCTGGGCACCACAGAGCTGGCGGCCCACCAAATCGGCATGAACATGATGCACATGTCCTTCACCTTTGGGGACGGGCTGTCCGTAGCCTCGGTCACCCTCATCGGCCAAAGCCTGGGGCGCAAGCGCCCGGACATGGCCAAGATATACGGCAGCGTGGCCCAGAAAATCGGCCTGATCTGCGCTTTTGTTGTGGCGGTGTTCTATTTCTTCTTTGGCAAATCCCTGTTCCTGCTGTTCTCAAACGAGCAGGTCATCCTGGATTATGGCGCAACGATTATGCGCGTCTTAAGCGTCATGCTTTTCTTCCAAATCCTGCAGGTGGTGCAGTTCGGCTGCCTGCGCGGGGCGGGGGACACCCGCTTCACCGCCATGGTATCCCTCATAAGCGTCACCTGCATCCGCCCGGGCATAAGCTGGCTGCTGTGCTATCCCCTGGGCCTGGGGCTTGTCGGCGCGTGGCTAGGCACCTTCTGCGACCAGTGCGTGCGGTTCCTCATGAGCTTTGTGCGTTTCCGCAAGGGCCAATGGACAAAGCTGAAGCTGTAACAAGGCCGTGGGATTCCATCCCACACCCTGCAAACCTTTTTTGAAAAAAGGTTTGATCCAAAAACCAAATAAAGTGCCCGCCCAAAAGCGGAACCCCGGAGATGGCAGTCTCCGGGGTTTTGAGTTTTAGCGCTTTTTGTCAAAACAGCCTTGCCCTTTTTCTTTGAGTGTGGTATAGTCAGGACAGTTGGAAACAGCGGCTATAGTTAACGCAGTTCAAAAGAGGTATTCTACCTCTTTTGAACCAGGCGGCTCAGCCGTTCAACTTGAAAATCGGGATCTACCGATTTTCAAGTGCGTTTACTATAAGCCGCGGGAAAGGACTGAAAAAACGCAGATGAAAAAAATCACCTTTATGGGCGCTGGCAGCACAGTGTTCGCCCGGAATGTGCTGGGAGACTGCATGTGCAGCGAGGTCCTGCGGGACTGGGAGTTTGCCCTCTATGACATCGACGGCGTGCGGCTTTCGGAAAGCGCGGAAATTTTAGGGGCCATGAACGAAACCCTGGGGGGCCATGGGAAAATCACCACCTACCTGGGGGTGGAAAACCGGAAGGAAGCCCTGCGGGGAGCGGCCTTTGTGGTCAACGCCATCCAGGTGGGGCTGTACGATCCCTGCACCATCATCGACTTTGAGGTGCCTAAAAAGTACGGCCTGCGCCAGACCATTGGCGACACCCTGGGCATTGGCGGCATCATGCGCGCCCTGCGCACCATCCCCGTAATGGCGGACTTTGCCCGGGATATGGAAGAGGTGTGCCCAGACGCCTGGTTCTTAAACTACACCAATCCCATGGCCATGCTCTCCGGCTACATGCAGCGCTATACAAATGTCAAAACCATAGGCCTGTGCCACAGTGTCCAGGTATGCAGCGAAGGGCTTCTCAAGGCCCTGGATATGGAGGATAAGCTTCCGGGCCGCAAGGAGCTTATCGCCGGCATCAACCACATGGGCTGGCTGCTTGAAATCAAGGACAAGGACGGGAATGACCTGTACCCGGAAATCCGCCGTCGGGCTAAGGAGAAGAACGCAAAGGAACAGCACAAGGACATGGTGCGCTTTGACTACATCGACAAGTTCGGCTATTATTGCACCGAGTCCAGCGAGCACAACGCAGAGTACAACATGTTCTACATCAAATCAAAATATCCCGAGCTTATCGGCCGCTTCCAAATTCCCCTGGACGAATACCCCCGCCGCTGCGTGGATCAGATTAAGAAGTGGGCCAAGCAGCGGGACGAGCTGCGCCAAAGCCACCAGCTTCAGCACCAGCGTTCCCGGGAGTATGCTTCCCACATCATGGAAGCCATTGTCACCGGTGATCCCTACCAAATCGGCGGCAACGTGCTGAACACCGGGGGCTTAATCGAAAACCTGCCCCAGGATGCCTGCGTGGAGGTGCCCTGTCTTGTAGACGGCATGGGCATACACCCCTGCCGGGTAGGCCGGCTGCCTGTGCAGTGCGCCGCTATGAACATGACCAACATCAACGTGCAGCTTCTCACCATCGAGGCCGCTGTCACCGGGAAGAAAGAGCACATCTACCAGGCCGCCATGCTGGATCCCCACACCGGCAGCGAGCTGGATATAGACGCCATCATCAAAATGGTGGATGACTTAATCGAAACCCACGGAAGCTGGCTTCCCCAGTACCACTAAAAACCACAGTAAAACGGCAGGGAACCGGGCAGCATGCGCCGCTGTTTCCTGCCGTTTTGTGCGTCTTAAAAGTTTTTGGGGATTCTTAAGGGGTGTTTTTCAAAAACACCCCTTAAGCCGCCGGAGGCAAAACCCCAGAGGCAAACCCCGGAAGCAAAAGCTAGTTCTTTCCCTCCAGCACGCTGCGGGGATCCATGCAGGCCCCGTCCCGGCGCACCTCCAGGTGGAGGTGGGGCTGCTGGGCAGCTTCCTCAGGCACAGCGGTGATGGTGCCGATAGCCTGGCCCATGGACACTACGTCCTCCGGCTGCACCAGGAATTCCTCTCCCACGCCGCAGTAGTAAAACATATAGTCCCCATGTTCCACAACAATGACGTTGCCCAGCATACTGTCCGTATACGTCTCCTTCACAATGCCGTTGCCGCAGGCCAGCACCTGCTCCCCGCTTTCAGCGGCAATGTCGCACCCAGCGTGGACGCGCCAATCCTTCATAGTTTCAGAGTACATAGGCGCCCCGGAGCTGTAGGCCTTGTCAATCTGCTTGGAGGCCACCGGATACAGCATTTCTGTGCTGATTTCATAGAGCGGGGCCGTAGCGGGCACCTGGGAAGCCTCGCTCTCCTCAGGCGCGGGAGTGGGAGATGGGCTTTTGGTGGGGGCAATTTTCTTAGGCGTGCTGCCGGCTAACTTCGCCCCGGCCGAGGCAGCGGAGGAGGTTTTCCCGGAGGGGACGGAGGAGCTGGCGCTTTCCTTTTTAGGCGCTTCCGGATCGTCGTCTTTCAGGACGTTCTGGCCGCTGCGCACGTCCTCTTCCTGCTGCTCAACCAGCGCGGGATCTGTAGAGGCGTCCTCCGGGCCAAGATAGTCCTGCACTGCGTCATAGGTGCTCCAGGCGGCAATGCCCACCGCCACCAGACAAACAGCCAGGGCCAGATAAAAGCCGTTGCGCCTTGCCTTACCTTCTGAGAATCGTTTTCCATTCATGGTGGTTCCATTCCTTTCGGAGTAAAATACATTTTGCATGGCAACTGTATTCTGGCCCGCCCAAAAAGGAAATATACACAAAAGGAAGAAAGGCCGAGAAACTTTCGGCCTTTCTTCCTTTTGCTTGAGGGGTATTATTGAGGAGGGTTAGTTCACGCGGCCTAAAAGAGGCAGCCTCTTTTGGGGGCGTTCACTATAGAACATGTATCTCAAGAAAAGGTGCGGTCCATTTCTTTTGAGTACACCTCTATTATAAACCTTTTTTCCAAAGAGTTGTTACGGCCTTGTGAATAAACCTTAAAGAAATTCTGCCGGATTTGTGAATTTTCCCGAAAACTGTCGAAAACGCACCAGAAAAATTTTGAAAAGTTTTCAAACAAACGTTTCATTTTCAGAGAACATATGATATAATACAAATAAGAAACCTTGGTGTGGCCTCTCATAGGGCTATACCCCTCGTATAATCCGGGCGCTTTCCCCTGCCCATTTTCCACAGGAGGCATGGCAATGGAACCCTTAACGAAAAGCCAGCAAAAAGTTTTTGATTTTTTACGGGAGCAAATGCCCTCCGGCATCCCCCCCACTGTGCGGGAGATCTGCAACGCCACAGGCTTGCGCTCCACCTCCACAGTCCACGCCCATCTGAAAACCCTGGAAAAGCTGGGCTACATCACCCGGGAAGCTGGGCTGAACCGCTCCATCCGCATTGAAGGCAGCGAAGCCGCCGTACAGGTGCCCATTATGGGCAAGGTAACGGCAGGGCTGCCCATCCTGGCAGTGGAGGACATAGAGGGCTACATCCCCTTCCCCCAGAAAACCGGCAAGGAGCTTTTTGCCCTCCATGTCAGCGGCCTGAGTATGCGGGACGCAGGCATCCTGGACGGGGATTACGTAATTGCGGAACGGGTGCCCACAGCGGAGGACGGGGACATTGTGGTGGCCCTGCTGGAGGATGAGGCCACCGTAAAAACCCTGTACCGGGAGGAGGGCCGCGTCCGCTTGCAGCCGGAAAATCCGGATTTCTCCCCCATCTACGCCAAAGACGTTTCCCTGCTGGGAAAGGTTATTGCCGTGATACGGTATCTGTAAAGGGGAACAGCTTTCAAACAGACAAGGCGTGATACTTGTGTAAAGCATCATGCCTTGTCATGTATAGCCGCTATCTGCCCACCCGCAAATAGGCTTCCAGTTCCCGCAGGTTTTCCCGCTCCGCCTTGCTGAAGGAAGAAGCCACCGTCTGGATCGCTTCCTGATCCTCCGGCGTGGGATTTTTCTTGGCGCCCAGCATCTTGCGGAAAGCAGCCATCATGGCCTTGTCCACAAAGCCCATTTTTTCATAATTCAGCCCGCCCCACAGGTAAAATGCAGGCACCCGCTCCCTCGCCTCTGGAGGGACATTTTGCTGGACAGCCCGTTCAATCCCCACCGGATCCGGGGGCATGGCCCCAGTAAAGAATAAAGCCAGGCGTTTCCCCTCCAGCCTTGGCGCTTGTCTAAAAAACCACTTGGCTCCAGGGAGAATCCCGGCCCGCAGGCCGCTGCCAAAGGCAATGGCGTCAAATGTGTCAAGGGATATAGCTTTACGGCCTTTATAGGGAACACACGCGCAGCTCAAGTCTTGGGCCAGCCACTGGGCATATTGGGCGGTAAAGCCTGTTTTCGAGTGGTAAAGTATCAAAGTTTTCATGGGTTTCCCTCCTCTGTTCCGGCGGCGAAGCCCTGCTGCCGGGTGAATTGCCGCAAATGTGCCATAAAGCGGGGCTGGGCTTCCTCCCAGCTTTCACAGGTGTGCAGCAGCAAAAACACCCCGCCGTAAAAGCCCAGCGCCATGGCGGCAGGATCTCCCTGGGGGCACTTGCCTTCTGCCATCAGCCGCCGGAAAATCTCTTCCTCCACCTGTAAAGGGTAATCCCTATACAGTTTTTGATACACAGCCCCAGCCAGCTCGTGGGCATATTGGCTTACCACCAGCAGCCGGCGGAACTGGCTGTTCCAGGGATCTTCAAAGAAATACCGGAATATTCCGGCAAGGGTTTCTCCCAGCGGGGCAAGGCTGGACTGCCCGAAAACGGAGAGGTCATCTTCGGTGGAGAAGGGCAGACCCTGTGCCTGGAAATATTCCTGGGCCTTTTCCCAGCATAACTCCACCAGGCTGTCAAAAATGGCCTGTTTGCCGGGAAAATAGTGGTACAGCGAGCTTTCCCGAATGCCCACAGCCCTTGCCAGCTCCCGCACTGATACTGCGTCATAGCCCCGCTGGGAGAAAAGCCCCAGTGCCTCCCACAAAATTTTTTCTTTCATCTGCAAACGTATTCCTCCAAACGAACAACCGTTAGTTTCTATTATTATACTAACGATTGTTCGTTTTGTCAAGGGGCTAGGGCTTGTTTGAAGATAGAGCGCCTGCAAAAAAGAGGGCGGCACCAGCCACCCTCTTTAGAACCTGCCTGCCATATTTCAACCGAGCATGACAAGTTATATAACTTTACACGATTTTCTGACAATAAAGGTTCTGCCTTTACATACAAAATCTGACAAGCAACACGCCTTTACAGCCTTGGCAGCACCGCGCCCAGCAGTTTTCCGGTCTTTTCTGCGGCCATTTTGGTGAAGGCTGGGAAATCCATGGGAGAATCGTCGTTGGCGCAGTCGGAAATGGCCCGGAGCACCGCGCAGGGCACGCTGTTCATATAGCACACCTGGGCAATAGCCCCGCCCTCCATCTCCACAGCATGGGCCTCAAATTTTTCCTGTAGGAACTGGTTCTTTTCCGCGTCAGCCACAAAGACATCCCCAGTGCAGATAACCCCAAAGTGCGCGCCGCCATAAATGCTGCGGGCTTCCTTCAGCAGCAGCCCGGCAGCTTCCTCGCAGCAGGGCAGCAGCAGGATATCCTCGTTTTCCCCGCTTGCGCGGCGGATAAACAGGGTGCCCAGGGGATCGCCCATGGCAGTGGTGTCGAAATCATACTGCACGCAGGCAGCAGCCACCACCAGATCCCCAATGTGTACCTGAGGCCCCACGCCTCCCGCCACGCCCACGTTGATAACAAGCCGGGGGCTGTACCGCAGCACCATAGTCTGGGCGCACACGGCGGCGTTCACCTTGCCGGGGCCGCATTCCGCCACCACGCAGGCCACGCCCTCCAGGGTGCCGCTGTGAAAGGCAAGCCCGGAAAATTCCTCCACCTTTTCTTCCTGCATGGCAGCAAGCAGGGCCTCCACTTCTGTCGCCATGGCGCCGATAATGCCGATAGGTTTTTCAGCCATAGGAAATACTCCTCCTCATTTAAATTAGTTCATAAAACAGTTTCGTCTCAGTATACCATAAATCGCGCCAGGGGAAAAGGGGGGAAGCAGTCGAAAAAAATTTGCAAAAGCTGTTGACTTTTATACCAGCAGGTGCTATAATAAACAAGCGCTCAGGAAAGGGCGCAGATGAATATGGTATGCAGGTATGGCGGAATTGGCAGACGCGTATGGTTCAGGTCCATATGAGCGCAAGTTCATGCAGGTTCAAGTCCTGTTACCTGCACCAAACCTGCGGTGGGCGATAGGCGCACCGCAGGTTTTCTTTATTTTCTGTAGCTTTCAGCAAGCGGTTCCTTTGGCTGGGGCCTGCTTTCTTTGAGAAAGCCCTTTGGCTTTGGGGACGCGGCGTCTTATCCTCATCTTGGAGAGGGACAGGCGGCTACAATATTGGTAAAGTGATATGGCCTGCTTTCCCTTTGGGGCGGGGCATATTAGGAGGGCTTTGGCCCTTTGGAAAGGGGAAGCTGTGTATGGCCGAGGTAATCGGGGTACGCTTTAAAAATACAGGCAAGGTATATTATTTTGACCCAGGCCAGGAGCGCCTGGAAAAGGGCGACATGGCCATTGTGGAGACAGCCCGGGGCGTGGAGTGCGGCGAGGTTGCCATGGGGAACCGGGAAATCAGCGACGAATCCATTGTGCAGCCCTTGCGCCAGATGGTGCGCAAGGCCACCCGGGAAGATATCCAGCGAGTGATGGAGAACCGGAAAAAGGAGAAGTCTGCTTTTAAGGCATGTGAAAGGCGCATTGCCAGCCGCGGGCTGGAGATGAAGCTGGTGGACGTGGAATACACCTTTGACAACAGCAAAATCCTGTTCTATTTTACCGCCGATGGGCGGGTGGATTTCCGGGAACTGGTAAAGGACTTGGCGGGGATGTTCCACACCCGCATTGAACTGCGGCAGATTGGCGTGCGAGACGAGGCCAAAATGCTGGGGGGCATGGGGATCTGCGGCAGGCCCTTCTGCTGCGGTTCCTTTTTAGGCGGCTTCCAGCCTGTTTCCATTAAAATGGCAAAGGAACAGGGGCTGTCCCTGAACCCGGTGAAGATTTCCGGCACCTGCGGGCGGCTGATGTGCTGCCTGAAATATGAGCAGGAGGCCTACCAGGATCTGCTGCGCACCACTCCCAAGGTGAATGCTTTGGTGTCCACCCCGGACGGCAAGGGCGTTGTGATAGACACAAACCTGCTGACCCGGAAGCTCACTGTGCGGCTGGACAAGGATCCGGACGCGGCGCCCAAGGTCTTTCATGCCGACCAGGTGAAGGTGCTGCGGGACGGCAGGGTGAAAGTGGACAAAAAGGAGATTGAAGAGCTGAAGGATCTGGAAAACTGAGGCTGGCCTCCGGCGGGGAAGGGGCATTGCCCCCTCCACCCCCACCACTTTTGAAAAAGTGGACAAAACTTTTGATTTATTGAAACTGTACTATATTGATTCTTCTCAAATAAATGCTTCTTTGAAGATTTCATAATGATATTGCGGCCCATGTACCCGGCTGGCCTGCGGGCGCATGGGCCGTTTTTCGGGATTTTCAAGTGCGTTTGCTATAGGACAGGGCGCGGCCCAGGCGCTTTTTGGACTTTTGCAAATGCCTGCACACTGTGGCCTTGCCGATGCCCAGGGCTTTGCCTGCTTCCTCCATGGTCATGCCCTGGAAAAAATACAGTTCCACGCACTGCCGCTGCCGGGGGGTCAGCTCCTGCCGGACGGCCAGCCGCAGCAGCCGGAGGGCGGCTTCCGGGGGCGGGTTGTCCTGGGGGAGGCCGCCGCCCTCTGTCAAAAAAAACTGGGCCTTTTCCCAGGGGATACGCTTTATTTCCATGGCAGGATCTCCTTTCAAACAGATGTTCTGCTTTCAGTATAGCAGATGAAAGGGGAAAGCGCAAGAGGATTTGGAACAAAAATTCGGGTTTGAGGTTTCTTCTGGGCAGACAGGCAAAATGCAGGATGGCACAAAAAATCCTGCAAAACAGGTTGTGAACAAACTGTGAATGATGGTAAAATGGGTCGATTTTTTGGAAAAAGAGGGGCGTTTTGTAAACAAATTGTCATCTTTGTAACCTGTTGTTACTTTCAGGAAATGACTGCCCCGCATCATACTATATAATATGGGGAAAGGCGCAAGTATGAAAAAGCTTTTGCTGATTGCCACAGGGGGCACTATCGCCTCCACAAAAACAGAAGGGGGGCTGGCACCGGGCCTGCCGCCGGAGGAGCTGCTGGGCCGGGTGCCGGACGCCAGGACGTTCTGCCAGGTGGACGCGGTTCAGCCCATGAACCTTGACAGCACCAATATCACCCCCAGCCATTGGCTGGGGCTGGCGGGGGTGGTGGAAGAAAACTATCACCGCTACGACGGGTTTGTAATTTGCCACGGCACCGACACCCTGGCATACTCCGGCGCGGCTTTGTCCTACCTCATCCAGGGCACCCGCAAGCCTATTGTGCTCACCGGCGCCCAGAAGCCCATTGACCGGGAGGATACCGACGCCAGGCAGAACCTGCTAGACAGCCTGCGGTTTGCAAGCTGCGGGGACAGCGGGGTGTGCATTGTCTTTGGGGGCCATGTGATTGCCGGGACGCGGGCCAGGAAAACCAGGACAAAAAGCTATAACGCTTTTTCCAGCATCAATTTTCCCGATTTGGCGGAGATACGGGACAGCCGGGTGGTGCGCTTTTTGCCCTGCGGGGAGACGGGGAAGCCTGTGTTTACAAAGAAGCTGAATGACCGGGTGGCCCTGCTGAAGCTGATTCCCGGCCTTTCCCCAGAGGCCTTTTCCGCCCTGGGGGCCTGGTGCGACGGGCTGATTATCGAAAGCTATGGGGTGGGAGGCATTCCGGATGCGTACCTCCAGCAGCTTGACATGCTGGTGAAGGCGGGCAAGACGGTGGTGCTGGCCACCCAGGTGCCCCAAGAGGGCAGCGACCTTTCTGTGTACCAGGTGGGGCACAGGGTGAAGGAGCGCTACCACCTGCTGGAGCCTTATGACATGACGCTGGAATCCACGGTGACAAAGCTGATGTGGGTGCTGGGCCAGACCGCCGATCCGGAGGAGGCGCGCCGGCTGTTTTACACCCCGGTGAATTATGATCTGCTGTTTTAGGGTTTGTCCCGCATAAAACCCGGGAGAGCCGCCTATGCTGTATTGCAGAGGGCAGGGCGCTTGACAGGAAGGCCCGGGATAGAGTACAATAAGAATAGTGGCAGGATTTCCCTGCATGGAAACGGCATGACTGCGGCTGCTGCCGCATGTGTATAGATACGGAAAACGTGAAGGATGGCCCCGGGCGGGGCGATCAGGTGAAAAGGCGGCTTTTCGGCCCGCTTCTGTCCCTGCTTGCAGGCAGGGAGGGCAGGCCCCGGTTTTGTGCTTCCTTTTTTATGCGCGCGAGAGGTTTTTGCGCCGACATCCTTCCGTGCATCCGCAGACGCAAAGGGCGGAAAGATACTGAAAAGCCCTGTTACGGTAAGCGTATTTCCAGGGCAGGCTGGCGTAACAGCCGGCGCGGTTTGCAAAGGGGCGGAAAACCCCTTTGGAACCGGCGGCAAAGCCGCTTGCTGATGAGAAACCGCTTGAGCATGATAATTAGGAGGAAAAGAAGTGGCAGAAAACGGAAAAAAGAATAACAGGCCCCTGCCCAAGGCGGAGAAGGCTTCGGGCGGGACGGGGGAAACGCCCCGCATTGGAAAGATAGCAGGCCCCAGAAGGCCCCAGCAGCAGGAGGGGCAGAAGAACTGGTGGCCCGGCAGGGGGCGGCAGAAGGCGGATCAGCGGAAAACAGAAGCACGATCCAAAGGGGAAGCCAGGCCGAAGGGAGAGGCCCGGCCGAAAAATGACACTCGCCCCAAGAACGAAGCCAGGCCCAAGGGCGAGGCCCGGGGCAAGGCAAAGCGGCCCTCCATTGGCAGCGCGCCTATTGCCCTCTCGCAGCAGCAAGGGGCGGCAAAAGCTTTCCCGCCTCCCCAGCAGAACAAGCGGGGAAGCCGGAACGGGCGGGGCAGGCGCTCCCAGAAGCCTGCCATCCGGGCATACTTTTTGGGCGGGCTGAACGAGATTGGCAAGAACTTCACCCTTTACGAGTGCCAGGAGGACATGTTCATTGTGGACTGCGGGCTTTCTTTCCCGGACGAGGAAATGCTGGGCATTGACATGGTGATTCCGGACTTCACCTTTGTGGAGAAGAACCGGGACAAAATCCGGGGCGTGGTGATTACCCACGGGCACGAGGATCACATTGGCGCGGTGCCTTACCTGCTGAAAAAGCTGAACGTGCCTGTGTACGGCACAGCGCTGACCATCGGGCTGATTGAGGGGAAGCTGAAGGAGCATGGGCTGACTGGCTCTGCCCAGCTTCACGTGACCCCGGCAGGCTCCCATATCCCCATGGGCTGTATGCGGGTGGAGCTGATACACGTGAACCACTCCATTGCCGACGCGGTGGCCCTGGCTATCCACAGCCCGGCGGGGGTGCTTGTGCATACAGGGGACTTTAAGATTGACTTTACCCCTGCCGAGGGGGCTATGATCGATTTGGCCCGGTTCGCGGAGCTGGGAAAGGAAGGGGTGCTGGCCCTGCTGGCAGACTCTACCAACGCTGAGCGCCCGGGGTATACCCAGACAGAGCAGACGGTGAACAACTCCCTGGATTCCCTGTTCATGCGGGCCGAGGGCAAGCGGATTATTGTGGCCACATTTGCCTCCTCCATCAGCCGGGTGCAGATGATTATCAACTGCGCGGTGAAATATGGCAGGAAGGTGGCCCTTTCCGGCCGCAGCATGATAAATGTCATTGGCATTGCCAGCGAGCTGGGGTATCTGGACGTGCCTGCCGGGGTGCTGATTGACATCAGCATGATAAACCGCTATGAGGCGGGGCAGATTGTACTGATTACCACAGGCAGCCAGGGGGAGCCGATGTCGGCTTTAACCCGCATGGCTTTTTCCGACCACAGGCAGGTTTCCATTAACCCCAATGACTTTATTATCCTGTCGGCCCGGCCCATCCCCGGCAACGAAAAGACTGTGGGCACAGTGGTGGACGAACTGTTAAAGCAGGGCTGCACGGTGATTTATGAGACAATGTATGAGGTGCATGTTTCAGGCCACGCCTGCCAGGAAGAACTGAAGATGATGCAGGCCCTGACAAAGCCGAAATTTTTCATCCCCGTCCATGGGGAGCAAAAGCACCTGCAGAAGCACGCGGGGCTGGCGGTTTCCATGGGTATGCCCAAGGAAAATATCTTTATCGGCAACATCGGCAACGCTTTGGAAATCCACGAGGACTACATGCGGCAGATTGGGGACGTGCCTGCCGGGGACGTGATGGTGGACGGCCTGGGCGTGGGCGATGTGGGCAGCATTGTGCTGCGGGACCGGAAGCACCTGGCGGAGGACGGCCTGATTGTGGCGGTGTGCTCCCTGGAGGCGGAGACGGGCCATGTGGCCGCGGGGCCGGACATTGTCTCCAGAGGCTTTGTGTATGTGCGGGAATCGGAAGCCATGATGGAGGAGGCCCGCAAGCTGGTGGAGCGGGTGCTGGAGGACTGCGCCGACCGCCATGTGCGGGACTGGGGCACTTTGAAGCAGAACGTGAAGGATGAGCTTTCCCGGTATGTGTACCGCAAGACCCAGCGCAGCCCCATGATCCTGCCCATTTTGATGGAGGTATAGCAACGTAACGTTGCATCTGTGACGCGGGGACGTTCGCAGCGCATTCGCTGCTCACTGCTAGGTGTAGGCCATTCGCCGCGAAAAGAGTTTTCGCGGCTTACACGAGCCAGCGCGTTTTATGCAAAGCTGCCGTTGGTTTTGCCTCCGGCGGCTTAAGAAACTTTTTTGTAAAAACGTTTCTTAAGAATCTTCAAAAAACTTTGTGTTTGGGTGCGGGACTGTGCCCGCCCGCCGACGGGCGGGCAATTCGGGGAGCCAATGTATACAGCACACAGTTTTTAAGAAAACAGGAAGGTTAGTTTTTGGATCAAACCTTTTTTCAAAAAGGTTTGCAGGGGGTGGGACGGAGTCCCACGGTCTTGTGCGGCGAGAGCCTGGAAGCCCCCAAAGCTTGAGGGCCATCTGAAGGAGGGCGGAGGAAGGTGCGGAGGAAAAAAGTTTGGGTTATATCGCCGCTGTTCTACCTGATGGCGGCGGCTATGGCGGCTATGGCGGTGCTGAGCCTGCCCCACAGCAGAGTGCTGTTTATCATTGAGGGTACAGCGGCGGCGGTTTCCGTTTTGGCGGTGGCTGTTTCTGACTATCTGTACCGCCGGAACATCACCACAACGGTGCGCAGCGTGAAGCGGGTGCTGTCTGCCGAGGAGGAGCGGGCTTTCCAGGAATTTGCCCTGCCTGTGGCTGTGGTGGCCCCGGCGGGGGACATTGTGTGGGCAAACGCCGCCTTTGTGCAGTCCCTCTGCCGGGGCGGGGCCTACCAGGGGGAGAATGTTTTAAAGTATATCTACCCCAAGACCTTCCGGCAGGTGATGGGGGAACGGGGCGCGGCTGTGGCCTACCGGGGCCGGGAGTATACGGTATATGGCGCAAGGGCGGAGGAAGGGTATCTTCTGTACTTTGTGGACGACACCTACTTTAAGGCTGTGAACAAGGAATACCGGGAGAAGCGGCCGGTGGTGTGCCTTGCCGCCTTTGACAACCGGGATGAGCTTATCCGGGACAGCCTGGGGGACGAGGAGTCCCGCATTACCGCTGGGGTGGAGTCTGCCCTGCGCGTGTGGGTTTCCGGGGAGATGGGCGGCTTTATCCGGCGCCTGAGCAACGGGCGGTATCTGTTTTTAACCGACGACGCCCACATCGAGGAGGCGAAAAAGAAGCGCTTCCGGGTGCTGGACGAGGTGCGGGAAGTGAAAAACAGCAAGAACAATATGAGCGCCACCGTTTCCATCGGCGTGGGCCGGGGGGCCTCTGACATTGCCCAAAGCGAGCGCTGGGCAAGGCAGGCCCTGGACATGGCTTTGGGCCGGGGCGGCGACCAGGTGGCAGTGCGTTCGGAGGGCGATACATACGAGTTCTTCGGCGGGCTGTCAAAGGGCGTGGAGAAGCGGGACAAGGTGCGCACCAGGGTGATTGCCGCCACGCTGACGGATCATGTGCGGGCCAGCGACAAGGTGTTTGTCATGGGCCACAAGAATTCTGATTTGGACAGCGTGGGCGCGGCTGTGGGTATGTGGGCCGTTATCAGAAAAGGCCTGGAGAAGCCGGTGCATATTGTCATTGACAGGGCGCGCACTCTGGCGGCCCCGGTGGCAGACATGGTGGCGGACGCTTACCCGGAGGAGGATGTGTTTATCAGCCCCCTGGAAGCCCTGCAGTCGGTTACGGACAAGTCGCTGCTGATTGTGGTGGACACCCATTCCGTAAACTTTGTGGAGAGCCACGAGCTTTTGCAGCGGGCCATGCGGGTGGTGGTGATTGACCATCACAGGATGATGGTTTCCCACATTAAAAACGCGCTGATTTTCTACCACGAGCCTTATGCCAGCTCTGCCTCGGAGATGGTGACGGAGCTGGTGCAGTATATCAAAGGTTCCGCCATTGACGGGGTGGACGCGGAGGCGCTGCTTTCCGGCATTATGCTGGACACCAAGAACTTTGTGCTGAAAACCGGCGTGCGTACCTTTGAAGCCTCCGCTTACCTGCGCAGGCGGGGGGCGGACACAGTGGCAGTGAAAAAGCTGTTTTCCAGCACCCTGGACAACTACAAGCAGAAGGCCCAGCTTGTCTCCGGGGCGGAGATTTACATGGGCTGTGCCATTGCCACCTCCACCTGGGAATATGAAGATTTGCGGGTGGCGGCGGCCCAGGCCGCAGACGAGCTTTTGACCATCTTAGGGGTGCGGGCTTCCTTTGTGCTGTACAAGGTGGGGTCAGACGTGAGCATTTCTGCCCGGAGCCTGGGGGATGTGAACGTGCAGCTTATTTTAGAGGAATTCGGCGGCGGCGGGCACTTGACCATGGCCGGGGCGCAGATTAAAAATATCAGTATGCAGGACGCCAAGCGTTCCCTGCTGCGGGCGCTGGATCAGAAGCTCTCAGAAGTAAGCCAAGCGTAACGGAAGCGTGACGAAACGCTTTGCGGAGCAATGCGTTTTTGCACCCTAAGACGCGGGACGCTGTGTTTTCCGGGCATTTCCGGGGCTGGGCGGTGGTTTCTGCCCCGCGGGAATTGACGGCAGGGGATTTTTGCGGTATGATGAAGGAAACGCGGCTGTGCCCGGAGAGGCCCCTGCCCGCCCGGGCGCAGCCAGGGCGGCCCGGCCGGAAGCCGGGGCCTGGGGGCGAAGCCCCCAGAGGCAGGGGCAAAGGCGCGGTTTAGAGACATAGAAGGGAGAGACAGAAGATGAAGGTAGTTTTATTGCAGGACGTGAAGTCCATTGGGAAGAAGGGCGAGCTTTGCAATGTGTCTGACGGGTATGCCAGGAATTTCCTGCTGCCCCGGAAGCTTGCCAAGGAGGCAAACGCCCAGGCTATGAACGAGCTGAAGAACGCGGAAGCTGCCAAAGAGTATAAAATCAAGACGGAGACAGAGCAGGCAAAGAAGAACGCGGACGCCATAAAGGGCAAGACCGTTAAAATCTATGCCAAGGCAGGCCAGAGCGGGAAGATTTTCGGTTCCGTCACAGCCAGGGAGATTGCCCAGGAGATTGGCAGGCAGCTTCATGTGGAGGTGGACAAAAAGAAGATTGTGCTGGAGGGCGATATCAAAGCCTTTGGTACGTACAATTTCGATGTGAAGTTTTATAACGGCATTTCCGCCACCATGAGCGTCGCCGTCTGCGAGGCAACGTGACGTTGCATCCGAGACGCGGGGACGCGCGCGACGCATACGCTGCGCGCTGGTCTGCGGAATGAGTTCGCTGCGTTACGTTGTACCGCGCTTAATGGGATGCCGCGTGCTTTGGGTTGCTCCCGGCAAGCGTGACGCTTGACCTGAGATGCGGGGAACGTGAGAGGAGAGTTTTTCAGGCGGGCCGTCGCGCACCCTGGGTGATTCCGGAGACGGCGTGTAGAAAAAGATTTACAGGGTGGGAACCGGGCGGAAATGGCTGCGGTTCCCGCTGTGCATGGTACGGCGGTTTTGGGATGGATGTTCCTGATGGGAATTGGCTGTACCCAAAGGACAGGGAAATAAATGAAGATAGTGAAATTAGTTTTAGGGTCAACCCCTTTTTTAAAAGGGGTTGTAGGGTGTGGGGCAAAGCCCCGCGACCTTGGAGGGGCGCATGGATTTTGAGACGGGATATCTGGACACACAGGCCCAGCCGGGGCTGCGGGTGCCCTTTAGCCTGGAGGCGGAGCAGAGCGTTTTAGGGGCGGTGCTGCTGGATTCCTCCTGCCTGCCGACAGTGGCGGAGATTCTGCCCAGGGCAGAGTTTTTCTACGGGGAGACGAACCGGCAGATTTATGAAACTGTGCTGGAGATGTTTACCTTAGGCCAGCCGGTGGACTTTGTGACGGTGCTGGAAAAGCTCCACGAATATGAGGGGTTCGACGAGGATACGGGGAAGGTGTATCTGGCGCAGCTTGTGCAGATTGTGCCCTCTATCAGCAACGTGGAGGCATACGCCAAAATTGTGCGGGACAAGTTCGACGTGCGCACCCTGATGCAGGCGGCAAGGCGGATTCTGGACGACGCCAGCGAAGGGGCGGAGGAGTCCTCCATTTTGCTGGACGCCGCCGAGCAGAGGATTTTCGACATCCGCCAGGGGAAAAGTACTATCGGGCTTCAGCCTGTGCGGGAAATCCTTTTAGACACCTTTGACAGGCTTGACCAGCTTAATTCCGCGGACAAGGACAAATATAAGGGGCTGCCCACAGGCATTGGGGAGCTGGACACTGTGATTACCGGGCTGAACCGCTCGGATCTGATTATTCTGGCGGCAAGGCCCGGCATGGGCAAAACCAGCTTTGGCCTGAACATTTCCCGGCATATCTCTGTGGCGGCAGGGCGGCGGGTGGCCTTCTTTTCCCTGGAAATGGGCAAGGAACAGCTTGCGGCCCGGCTGCTTTCCTCAGAGGCCCGGGTGGAGGGCAGCAAGCTGCGCACAGGGGAGCTGACAAACGAGGAATGGGCCAGGCTCATTGAGGCCGGGGACATTTTGAGCAAAGCAAACCTCTATTTTGACGACGCTCCCGGTATTACAGTGCCGGAGATGAAAGCCAAGGTGCGGCGGCTGAAAGATGTGGACATTATTATTGTGGACTATCTGCAGCTTATGAACAGCCCCAAGCGGATTGACAACCGGGTGCAGGAGATTTCAGAGATTACCAGAAGCTTAAAGCTGATGGCAAAGGATTTGAACATCCCGGTGGTGGCTATGGCGCAGCTTTCCCGGGCCAACACCCAGCGGGCCGACAAGACCCCCATGCTGTCGGATCTGCGGGACTCCGGCTCTATTGAACAGGACGCGGACATTGTGCTTTTGTTCCACAGGGAAAATTATTACCAGACCGGCATGGATGTGCCGGACGAGAACGCGGATCAGAACGAGTGCCAGATTATTGTGGCAAAAAACCGCCACGGGGAGACGAAAACCATCCTCACCCACTGGCAGGGCGAATTTATGCGCTTTACGGCCCGGGAGGTTATCCGGCATGAATAAGGCGGAAACATCCTTGCGGCAGGCCGACCCGGCCCTGCTGCCCTTACAGGGCCGGGTGGTGGCGGGCTTTTCCGGGGGGGCGGACTCTACGGCCCTGGCCCACTGGCTTTTGGGGCAGGCAGGGCGGGAAAGACTGCTGCTGGCCCATGTGAACCACGGCTTGCGGGGGGCGGAAAGCGACCGGGACGAAGCCTTTGCCCGGGACTTTGCCCGGAAGATGGGGGTGGAAATCCGGGTTTTGCAGGCGGATGTGGGGAAGCTTGCCCGGGAAAGGGGCCTGGGGCTGGAGGAATGCGGCCGCCAGGTCCGGTATGCTTTTTTTGATTCCCTGGCCCCAGGGGCGCGGGACTGTATCTGCACCGCCCACACAGCGGACGACAACGCGGAAACATTGCTTTTGCACCTGTGCCGGGGGGCTTCCCTCGCCGGGCTGTGCGGCATACCCAAAAGGCGGGGGAAGGTTATCCGGCCCCTTTTGGGAGTGAGCCGCCGGGAGGTGGAGGCGTACTGCGAAAGGCATGGCCTGAGATTTGTGACGGACAGCAGCAACCTCTCACTGGACTATGCCCGCAACCGGGTGCGGCGCCAGGCGGTGCCTGTTTTGAAGGAACTGAACCCCCGGTTCCTGGAGGCCTGCGGCAGGGCCATGGAGCAGCTTTCCCTGGACAGGGACTTTCTGGAGGGGGAGGCCGCAAGGCTTTTGGAGGAAGCCAGAAGGCCTTTCGGGCTGTGCTGCGAGGCTTTGCTTTGCGCCCATGAGAGCCTGAGAAGCCGGGCGCTGCGGCAGTATCTCACAGCGGCAGGGTGCCATGACCTGGAGGAAAAGCATGTGGCCCTGGCGGAAAAGCTGCTTGCCTGTGACGGAGGGCTTTCCCTGCCCGGGGGCGTGCAGGCCCAAAGCGGGCTGGGGCTTTTTTTTGCGGGGGATTTGGCAGGGACGGAGGGCTTTTTCCTGCCCGCGGGACTGGGGAAAACCCTGCTGCCCGGGGGGAAAGGGCTGGTTCTCACAAAAATTTCCGGCGAAAACAGCCAAAACAGCGGAAAAATTCAAAATTTGTTATTCAAAAACGGGCTGGACTATGCTACAATATACCCTAAAGGCCAGGCCGGGCAGCTTTTCGTGCGCACCAGAAAGCCGGGGGACAGGTTTTCCCCCAGGGGCCGGGGGCTTTCCAAGCCCTTGAAGCAGGTGCTGCGGGAAAAGGGCGTGCCGCCCTGGGCCAGGGACAGGGTTCTTTTGCTGGAGCTTTCCGGGCAGATCGTTTTCTGCGAGGGAATAGGCCCGGCGGAGGGCTTTGGGGCAGAAAGAGGAAAAGACGCGCTGATGGTTACTGTTAAGGCGTGACGGGAAAAGGGGAGAGGGAAAATGAAGGAAAAACTGGAAATGCTGGAGGATATTGAGGACGTATTGTTTACCGAGCGGCAGATCGCCGTGATGGTGGAGCGCATCGGCCAGGAGATCAGCCGGGACTATAAGGGCAAAAACCTGTTGCTGATAAGCGTTTTAAAAGGCTCTGTGGTGTTCATGGCGGACTTGATGCGGTCGATTTCCATCCCGGCCCGCATTGACTTTATGGCAGTGTCCAGTTATGGCTCCGGCGTGAAAACCTCTGGGGTGGTAAAAATTAACATGGATTTGAACTTGCCCTTGGAGGGGTATGATATTGTTGTGGTGGAGGACATTCTGGACAGCGGCAAAACCCTGCACTACCTGATGGAACTGCTGGAAGGCCGGAACCCCAACAGCATCCGGGTATGCACCCTCTTCGACAAGCCCGACCGCCGGGAGGTGGACGTGCAGGCAAGCTATGTGGGTTCGGTGATACCCGACGCCTTTATTGTGGGCTACGGGCTGGATTACGCGGAAAAATACCGCAACCTGCCTTTTGTGGGGGTTTTAAAACCCCAGGTGTACGAATAAGGCAGGGGGCATATTATATAGAAACATGTGCAATGAAAGTTTAGTAACTTAGGAGGACGAGCTTTGGACGGTAACAAGAGAAGGCTGCGCAACATGCTGCTGTACGCGGGGATTCCGGTGGTGGTACTCTTTATCATCTTCTTCCTGTTCAGAAACAGCGGGAGCCAGCAGGAAACCTACAAGTATTCCGACATTCTGGATCTCTTTGAGAGGGGGCAGGTGGCGAAGTACCAGTTGAACCTGGGCACTGGGGAGATGCTTTTGACCCTGGAGGGAAACAATCCCACCAAGGTGGGCTTTGCTTTGCCCAGCGTGGATCTGTTCTACCGGGACGCCAGCGACGACATTGCCGCCTATAACGCGGCCCACCCGGACAAGAAGATGGTGCAGGACATTATCCGCCCGGCGGAAACAAGCTGGCTGATAAGCCTTCTGCCCACCCTGCTGCTGTTCGGCGCGCTGATTTTCTTCTGGGTGTTCATGATGCGGCACCTGGGGGGCATGGGCGGCGGCGACAAGCAGATGAACTTCGGCAAGGCCAAGGTCAAGCAGATGAGCGACGAGAAGCGCAAGACCACCTTTGCCGACGTGGCCGGGGCCGACGAGGAAAAGGAAGAGCTTAGGGAAATCGTGGAGTTTTTGAAGAACCCTGCAAAGTATAACACCCTGGGGGCGCGGATCCCCAAGGGCGTGCTGCTGGTTGGCCCTCCGGGCACAGGCAAAACCCTGCTGGCCCGGGCTGTGGCAGGGGAGGCAGGGGTTCCCTTCTTCTCCATTTCCGGCTCTGACTTTGTGGAAATGTTCGTGGGCGTGGGCGCTTCCCGCGTCCGTGACCTGTTTGACAAGGCCAAGAAGAACCGGCCCTGCATTATCTTCATTGACGAGATTGACGCGGTAGGCCGCCAGCGGGGCGCGGGCCTGGGCGGCGGTCATGACGAGCGGGAGCAGACTTTGAACCAGCTTCTGGTGGAGATGGACGGCTTTGGCGCCAACGAGGGCGTGATTATGATTGCCGCCACCAACCGCCCGGACATCCTGGATCCGGCCCTGATGCGGCCGGGCCGCTTTGACCGGCAGGTGATGGTAGGCTCTCCGGACATTAAGGGCCGGGAGGAGATTTTGCGGGTACACGCCAAGGGCAAGCCTCTGGCCCCGGACGTGGTGCTTTCCACCATTGCCAAGTCTACCGCTGGCTTTACAGGGGCTGATTTGGAGAACCTGTTAAATGAAGCGGCCCTCCTTTCCGCCAGGAAGAACCGCAAGGCCATTACCATGGAGGAAATTGAGGAGGCCACCATCAAGGTGGTGGTGGGCACAGAGAAAAAGAGCCGGGTGATGACGGAGAAGGAAAAGAAGCTGACCGCCTATCATGAGGCAGGCCACGCCATTGCTTCCTACTACTGCAAGACCCAGGATCCTGTACACCAGATTTCCATTATCCCCCGGGGCATGGCAGGGGGCTATACCATGCACCTGCCTACAGAGGACAGATCATATAAGAGCCGCAACGAAATGCTGGAGGAGCTGATTGTCCTTCTGGGCGGCCGGGTGGCGGAAGCCCTGGTGCTGGATGACATTTCCACCGGGGCGTCTAACGACATTGAGCGGGCCACCAAGATTGTGCGGGCTATGGTGACAAAGTATGGTATGAGCGACAAGCTTGGGCCTATCACCTATGGCCAGGACGGCTCTAACCCCTTCCTGGGCAAGGAAATGGGCCATGTGAGCAATTATTCCGAGCAGACCGCTTCGGAGATAGACGGGGAGATCCAGCGGATCATTTCCACTGCTTACCAGCAGACAGAGGAAATCCTCAAGGAGCATATGGATGAGCTGCACAGGCTGGCAGGCGTGCTGTTTGAGCAGGAAAAGCTGGACGCGGAAGCGTTTTTGGAGGTTATGTCCGGGAACCTGCTGCCCGGCGGCTCTGCCGAGCCTGCCTTGGAGGAGCCGGAGGAAGAGCCTGAGGCCCTGCCTGCCCCTGATGGGGAAGGCGGCGGGGAGGAAGGGCAAGACCCCGGGACAGGGGAGTAGGGTCTTGGGGCTTCCTTCTTGCATCCCAGCCTGGTCGGTCGCTGTGTGCCAGTGGCACACAGCGACCCTGACCCCCCAACGTGCTGCCTGCTTTTAGGTTGCCTGCTGGGCGTATGGCAGAAGGACAGGCGGGCTTTGGAAATTCCAGATTTTTTTAGGGTCAAGCCCTTTTGAAAAAGGGCTTGTAGGGTGTGGGGCGAAGCCCCGCTGGCCCGGACGGAACACCCTGAAAATAGCGGTAGGAAAACGACCTGTTGCAGAGCTTCTGGCTTTGCAGCAGGCTTTTCTTGCGGGACAGGAGGTTTACTGGCATGGCGAAAAAACCAGCCTATGGCAACGACAGCATACAGAGCCTGAAGGGGGCAGACCGGGTGCGGCTGCGCCCCGCGGTGATTTTCGGCTCGGACGGCATTGACGGGTGCCAGCACTCGGTGTTTGAAATTCTCTCCAACGCCATTGACGAGGCCCGGCAGGGCTATGGCTCGGAGATTACGGTTACCCGGTTTCTGGACTATGGGGTGCAGATTGAGGATCATGGCCGGGGCATCCCGGTGGACTATAACAAGAAAGAGGAAAAGTATAACTGGGAGCTGGTGTTCTGCGAGCTGTATGCCGGGGGAAAATATAACAACAACGACGACGGGGGGAACTATGACTTTTCGTTGGGGCTAAACGGCCTGGGGCTGTGCGCCACCCAGTATGCCTCGGAATATATGGACGCGGACATCCGCTATGACGGCTTCCGCTATACCCTCCACTTTGAAAAGGGCGAGAATGTGGGGGGGCTGCAGAAGGAGCCTTACAAGAAGAAGGACACAGGATCCATTATCAGATGGAAGCCGGATTTGCAGGTGTTTACAGACATTAACATTTCCGCCGACTATTATAGGGACATTTTAAAGCGGCAGGCTGTAGTGAACGCCGGGGTTACCTTCCATTTCCGCAATGAGACAGCCCCCGGGGTGTTTGAGGAGACGGATTTCTGCTATGAAAACGGCATTTTAGACCATGCCCGGGAGCTGCTGGGAGACAACGGCCTGACCCAGGTGCAGCTTTGGCAAAGCGAGAAAAAGGTGCGGGACAGGGAGGACATGCCCCTGTACAACACGAAAATCAACGTGGCGGCGGCCTTTTCCAACCAGGTGCATGTGACGGAATATTACCACAACTCAAGCTGGCTGGAGCACGGGGGCGTGCCGGACAAGGCGGTGCGCAACGCTTTTGTGTACCAGATTGACGCTTATTTGAAGCAGAACGGCAAGTATAACAAAAGCGAGGGGAAGATTACCTACCAGGACGTGGAGGACTGCCTGGTGATTGTAATTTCTTCCTTCTCCACCCAGACCTCCTATGAGAACCAGACCAAGAAGGCTATTACCAACAAGGGCATTCAGGAGGCTATGGTGGAGATGCTGCGGCACAATCTGGAGGTTTATTTCATTGAGAACCCCCTGGACGCGGAGAAGATTTGCAGCCAGGTGCTGATTAACAAGCGCAGCCGGGAGGACGCGGAAAAGACCAGGCTGAACATCAAGAGCAAGCTGACCGGCAAGATGGACATTACCGGGCGGGTGGCGAAGTTTGTGGACTGCCGCTCGAAGGACGTGCATGAGCGGGAGCTTTTCATTGTGGAGGGCGACTCGGCCTTAGGCTCTGTGAAGCAGGCCAGGGACTCCAACTTTCAGGCCATTATGCCTATCAGGGGGAAAATCCTCAACTGCCTGAAGGCAGACTATGACAGGATTTTTAAAAGCGAGATTATTACAGACCTGATTAAGGTGCTGGGCTGCGGGGTGCAGGTGAAATCCAAGGCCAACAAGAACCTGGGGGTGTTCGACATGGACAGCCTGCGGTGGTCCAAGGTGATTATCTGCACGGACGCGGATGTGGACGGCTTCCAGATCCGCACCCTGGTGCTGACCATGCTCTACAGGCTGACCCCGGCGCTGATTGAGGCGGGGAAGGTGTATATTGTGGAGTCGCCCCTATATGAGATTACCGCCAAGGACGAGACGTATTTTGCCTATGACGAGCAGGAGAAGGCACAGTTTTTGAAGAAGCTGGAGGGGAAAAAGGTGGTTATCCAGCGCAGCAAGGGCCTGGGCGAGAACGAGCCGGACATGATGAGCCTGACCACCATGAACCCCGCAACCCGGCGGCTGATTAAGGTGAACCCCGGGGAGGCGGCCTATACGGCCCAGATGTTTGACATGCTGCTGGGCAATGATTTGGACGGGCGCAAGGAGTATATTGAGCGGCACGGGGCGGAGTATTTGGATGATTTGGATGTGAGCTGAAGCGCCGCCCGCAAACGCGGGGACGAAGCCCACGCCTGCGCGGCCTTGGGCCGCGGCAGCGGCGGTTCCGGAGGAACCGCCGGTTTGCGGGCGGGGCTGGAGGCGCGCTGGGGGGTTCAATATATGGCGCCAGCCCCAGAAAGGTTTTTGAAGATTTTTTAGGAAAGTTGCCAAAGGCAATCTTTTGAACTTCTTTCCTTAAAAAAGTTTCTTAAAGCGGGTTTGGGCGGCAGCCCAACCCAAAGGAGGAAGAAGATGGCAGGAAAGAGAGAGAAAAAGCAGCCTAAAGCGCCGAAGGCAAAGGGGTATATTGCCGGGGCGGGGGAGATTGTGGAGCAGGACGTGGGGGAAACCCTGCGGAAAAACTTTATGCCCTACGCCATGAGCGTGATTTTAAGCCGGGCCATCCCGGAGATTGACGGGTTTAAGCCCTCCCACCGGAAGATTTTATACACCATGTATAAGATGGGGCTTTTGGGGCCGGGCCGGAAAAAAAGCGCCACCATTGTGGGCGAGGTGATGAAGCTGAACCCCCACGGGGACACCGCCATTTACGACACCATGGTGCGGCTTTCCCGGGGCTATGAAGCGCTTTTGCACCCCTTTGTGGACTCCAAGGGAAACTTTGGCAAGTTTTATTCCCGGGACATGGCCTGGGCCGCCCCCCGGTATACAGAGGCAAGGTTGGACGATGTGAGCCGCGAGCTTTTCAAGGACATTGACCGGGACACTGTGGATTTTGTGGACAACTATGACAGCACCATGCAGGAGCCTGTGCTGCTGCCTGTGGGGTTCCCCACAGTGCTGGTGAACGCCAACACAGGCATTGCTGTGGGCATGGCCAGCAACATCTGCCCCTTTAACCTTACGGAGGTGTGCAAAACCGCCATTGCCCTGCTGCGGGATCCCCAGGCGGACTTGTTTGAAACCCTGCAGGCCCCGGATTTCCCCGGGGGCGGGCTGCTGGTGTTTGACAAGGCCCAGATGGAGAAAATCTATGAGACGGGCCGGGGCAGCTTTAAGGTGCGCAGCCGCTATGCCTATGACAAGGGGCAGAACTGCATTGACGTGACCCAGATTCCCCCCACCGCCACCATTGAGGTGATTGTGGAGAAGGTGGTGGAGCTGGTGAAGCAGGGGAAGCTCAAGGAGATTGGGGACATCCGGGACGAAAGCGACCTGGAGGGTTTGAAGATTACCATAGACCTGAAAAGGGGGACGGATCCGGACAAGCTGATGGCAAAGCTTTACAAGATGACGGCTTTGGAGGACAGCTTTGCCTGCAACTTTAACGTGCTGATTGCCGGCGCTCCCAGGGTGCTGGGGGTGCGCGCCCTTTTGGAGGAATGGACAGCCTTCCGGGTGGAATGCGTGCGCAGGCGCACCCACTTTGACCTGCGGAAGAAAAAGGAAAAGCTGCACCTGCTTTTGGGATTGCAGGCCATTTTGCTGGACATTGACAAGGCCATCCGAATTGTGCGGGAGACGGAGGAGGAGGCCGAGGTGGTGCCCAACCTGATGATAGGTTTTGGCATTGACCAGATGCAGGCGGAATATGTGGCGGAAATCCGTCTGCGCCACCTGAACCGGGAATATATTTTAAAGCGCACAGAGGAAACCAGCCAGCTTGAAAAGGACATTCAGGAGCTGGAAGGGATTTTAGGCTCGAAAACCAAGGTGAGGAACATTATCATCGCGGAACTGACGGAAATCGCCAAAAAATACGGCAAGCCCCGGCGCACCATGCTGCTGTACGCAGACGAGGTGGAGGAGGCGGAAATTTCCGAGGAAATACCCGATTACCCGGTACACCTGTTTTTCACCCAGGAGGGGTATTTCAAGAAGATTACGCCCCAATCTTTGCGCATGAGCGGGGAGCAGAAGCTGAAGGAGGGGGACGCTATTGCCCGGCAGGTGGAGTCAAGCAACGCCGCGGAGCTGCTGTTCTTCTCTGACAAGGCCCAGGTGTATAAGCTGCGGGCCTCTGACTTCGACGACACCAAGGCCAGCGTCCTGGGGGATTACATTCCGGCAAAGGCCCAGATGGACGAGGGGGAGCGCGCTGCCGCCATGGTGGTGACAAAGGATTACAGCGGCTTTGTGCTGTTTGTGTTTGAAAACGGCAAGGCCGCCAAGGTGGAGCTTTCCGCCTATCAGACCAAGACAAACCGCAGGAAGCTTTTAAACGCTTACTCGGATAAGTCCCCGCTGGTGTGCGCGCTGTATCTCCCGGAGGACAGGGAGGTGCTGATGACCGCCTCTTCCGGCAGGATGCTTTTGTTCCACACGGGGCTTATTGCTTCCAAGACCACCAAGAACACCCAGGGCGTCCAGGCCATGAACCTGAAAAAGGGCCAGCGGGTGCTTTCCTGCGCCCCCTTTGCGGAGGGGGATTTGCAGAACCCCGGCCGCTACCGGAAGAAGCTGCCCGCTTTGGGGGCGCTGCCCGACGGGGAGGAAACCGGCGGGGAACAGCTTAGCATGTGAGGCCTTGGGGCTTTGCCCCAAACCCCACAAACCTTTTAAAAAAAGGTTTGATCCAAAAACTAACGTGCAAAATGGCGTGGACGGCGTGGGACTCGGTGATGAGGTTTGTCTCATTACATTCCAGGGCGGCTATTCAAAGAGAGCGTCCAAAAGATATCCATAAGATATAGTATAAAAAATCAGTTTTAGGCTCAAGCCCTTTTTCAAAAGGGCTTGCAAGGTTCGGAACGGAGTTCCGAGGTCTTAGGAGGGCGGTTGAAGGCTATGAAGGAGATACTCAGGCGGACGTGGGCGGAGATTGATTTGGACGCGCTGGCGGCGGATTTCCAGGCAGTGCGGGCCTGCGCCGGGGAAGGCGCCCAGCTTTGCTGCGTGATTAAGGCCGACGCTTACGGACACGGGGCGGTGCGCATGGCCCGGGAGTTTGAAGCCCTGGGGGCGGACTGGTTTGCCGTTTCCAACATGGAGGAGGCTTTGCAGCTTCGCAACAGCGGGATTAAAAAGCCGGTGCTGGTGCTGGGGTTCACCCCGGCGGAGGAGGCCGGGGCCTTGGCCCGGTTTGACATTTCCCAGTGCGTGTTCTCCCTGGACTATGCCAGGGAGCTGTCGCTGTATGCCCAGCGGGCCGGGGCTGTGGTGAAAATCCACATTAAGGTGGACACAGGCATGGGGCGGCTGGGGTTCTGCTATCAGGATTTTCAGCGGGACAGCGGCGCTGTGGCGGAGATTAAAGAGGCCTGCACCCTGCCGGGGCTGTATCCCCAGGGAGCCTTCACCCACTTTGCCTCCGCCGACGAGGGGGCGGGGGGCGACGCCTTTACCATGCGGCAGTTTGGCTGCTTTAAGGAACTGCTGGAAGCCCTTCTGCGGGAGGGGGTTTCCTTTGATCTGCGCCACTGCGCCAACTCCGGGGCTGTTTTGGACTATCCCCTTTCCCATTTGGACATGGTGCGGGCAGGGGTGATTCTTTATGGCTTGTACCCCTCCGGGGAGGTGCGCAGGCGGCCTGCCCTTAAGCCGGTGCTGTCCTTGCGGTCGGTGGTGTCCCATGTGAAAACCGTGTATCCCGGGGCCACTGTCAGCTATGGCCGGGATTTTACGGCGGACAAGGAGCTGCGGGCCGCCACCATCCCTGTGGGCTATGCCGACGGCTATCCCAGGCTTTTGTCTTCCGGCGGGGCGCAGGTGCTCATTCGCGGCGTGCGGTGCCCTATTTTAGGGCGGATCTGCATGGATCAGATGGTGGCGGATGTTTCCGCCCTGCCCTCTGTGAAGCCCGGGGACATTGTCACCCTTATTGGGCGGGACGGGGACGGCGCCGTGACGGCTGAGGACCTGGCCGCATGGGAGGGCACTATCAATTACGAGGTGGTGTGCGCCCTGTCCAAGCGGGTGCCCCGGGTGTACATAAAGGGCGGGAAGATTGACAGCGTGTATAACCAGCTTGTGTAGAAGCTTGTTGAAGCGCAAAACCCCCGGCAGCCGGAAGGCTGCCGGGGGCAGTTGTTTTGTGGGGATGTTCTCTTCAGATGGGC
Organism: Acutalibacter sp. JLR.KK004; assembly: GCF_036941085.1. Taxonomy (NCBI): domain Bacteria; kingdom Bacillati; phylum Bacillota; class Clostridia; order Eubacteriales; family Acutalibacteraceae; genus Acutalibacter; species Acutalibacter sp. JLR.KK004. The sequence goes on along the minus strand of NZ_JAYMNQ010000001.1, from coordinate 2,421,716 downwards.
TGGCTGTCCATGTAGCAGGCATCCGGGCATAACTCCACCTTGTTTGACCATACCTTTTCACTGTCAATTTCCGGGTTGATATCCCAGGCGATGCAGTGCTCGCTATCCACATAGACCTTCTTGAACCGTTCCAGATCCAGGAATGGGGCAAAGACAGTTCCAGGCTTTAAAAAAGGCTTGCAGTCCAGAAGGCGGGTTTCCTGGCTGTCAAAGGATATGGTGAGGGAAAAATCATCGTTGGCCTTGACTGCGGCAATGCGTTTCCGCCCACTGGCAAAGTATTCTGCGCTTCGGCGGTCAAAACCTCTATCCAGGTATTCTTCTACCCTTTTGGAAAAAGCAGCGTCAGTATGCGCCATAAAAGCACCTCCTCAGCGTAAAGGCTCAATGGGGAACAGTTCCTGCTGCTTTTCTGCCAGAAGCCAGTTTTCCATCAGTTCTTCCTGGTGGAACGCGGCCCAGCCCAGCAGCATTTTTAACTGCTTGTTTGGAAGCCCGCCCTCTATAGCTTCTAAATCCCGAATGGAGACGATGACCTCCTGTCCGCCATAGGTGGCATGGAAGTGGGGAGGCTGGTGTTCCCGCCAATTGATATAGATTTTAATGCCTCGGAACATGCAGATTGTGGGCATAGAATTCCTCCTTTTTGGGGTTGCCTTAACTATATGTACCCATAAGCAGTTTTACCAGGTGGACGGCGCTGCCGCCGGCGGCTTCGATGCCCCGGGTGCAGCGGTTGCAGGTGGTGACGGTGAGGGGGCAGGTGTACTTTTCGCGCTGCTCTTTCATCAGGGGGATTTGGGCTTCCTCTGGGATTTGCCACAGGGGGATGCCTGGATATTTTGCCAGCAGGGCAATGTTTTCCGCCTTCTTCGGCTCAAAGTGCAGGTTGCCGCAATAGACAGATTTTTCCCGGTTTTCCGCCATTTCCACAATTTGCACGCCCATTTTCTGGAGCAGGCTCCGGGCTGCGTCCGCGATTTCCGGGTGCTCCCTGTCCCGCCAGCAGTCCTGGACGTTTACGGTGAGGGCGCTGTAATCGGGGAAGGGGAAGTCTGGCAGGGCGTCCAGGTACACGAACAGGTTCTGGGTGGAGGGGCGGTTTGTTTCCCGGGCCTCCAGGGTTTCCCGGCAGGCCTGGCAGAAATAGACGGCAATAGTTTCCTCTGTCACCGGGGTTTTGTCCACCCGGCAGCAGCCCGCCGCGGGCATGGTTTTTGTAAGATAGGTCCGCAGGCGCTTGGCGGCTTCAGGGCTGGCTTTGGTGAAGTTGCAGCTTGGGAAATAGATGAGGTTTGACATGGGGCGCCTCCTTGTATGGGTGGTTGGGGGGGGGCGGGCCGCCGTGCCCCTGGCATGGCGGCGGCGCGGCAGCGCCGGAGGGCTTGCCGTGTCCTTTGGCAAGCCCTTGCCCGGCCCAAGCTGGCGGTTAGATGGCAGTTTTGCCGGAGAGGATGTCCTTGTAGTCTGTGAGGTTCTGCTTTAAGAGAGTGGGGGTGTCCAGGCCGTAGGGGCACTTTGATTTGCACTGGCCGCACTCCAGGCAGTCTTCCACCTTCATCATCATGGCCTGGGACTCCGGGGTGAGCCAGTTTGCGGAGGGGCTGCGGCGGATGAGCTGGCTCATACGGGCGCACTGGTTGATGGTGATGCCCACAGGGCAGGGCATACAGTATCCGCAGGCCCGGCAGAAGTTGCCGATAAGCTCTTTGCGGTCTTTGTCGATGACGGCCTTGATGGCGGGATCATCCATGGAAGGCGGGTTTTCCATATAGCTGATAAACTCGTCCAGCTCGTTTTCCCGCTGCACCCCCCAGATGGGCAGGGTGTTGTCAAACTGGGCCTGCCAGGCGTAAGCGGCGGCAGAGTTGGTGATAAGCCCGCCGGAAAGGCCCTTCATGCAGATGAAGCCCACGTTTTTCTCCTTGCACAGGTTTACTAAGGCGATATCCTTGTCTGTGGCAAGGTAGCAGAAGGGGAACTGGAGGGTATCGTACAGGCCGGACTCCACAGCCTCCTGGGCCACATGGAGCCGGTGGTTGGTAAGGCCGATGAAACGGATTTTCCCCTGGGCTTTGGCCTCCAGCATGGCCTCATAGAGTCCTGTGCCGTCTCCGGGCTTGGGGCAGAAGGAGGGGTTATGGAACTGGTAGATGTCGATATAGTCGGTTTTCAGAAGGCGCAGGCTGGTTTCCAGATCCTTCCAGAAGCCTTCCACAGTAGTGGAGGGGGTCTTGGTGGCGATTACGATTTTGTCCCGGACATCGGCCAGGGCCAGGCCCATTTTCTCCTCGCTGTCGCTGTAAGAACGGGCGGTGTCGAAGAAGGTGATGCCCGCGTCATAGGCTTTGCGCAGGAGCTTCCCCGCATAGTCCGGGCTTACCCGCTGGATGGGCAGGGCGCCGAAGGCATTTTTGTTGGACACAATCCCAGTGCGTCCCAATGTAACAGTTGACATACAAATCACCATGTGATACAGAATTCGCACAAAGAGCCATGAAAACGCGGCTTTTTGTGCCCGGTATCGTTCCTTTCTTCAGTATTTTTCACACTATCATTTTCTGAAAGTGTTCTTACCTTATATTATCGCCTGTACGGGGGGTTAAGTCAAGCCCTCTTTGCAAAGGAAAAGGGCGGCGCCGGAAAGGCGCCGCCCCAAAATATGATAAGAGGTTGAAAAGAAGGAACAAGGGTTTCAGGGCCTAATCAGAAGCGCCCTGGACATGGGTTTTGAAAGAAACGTTACGCTGCTTATTCGCAGTTCTTCTTCAGGGTGGCAAGCTCCTCGCGCAGGGCGGCAGGCAGCTTGTCGCCGAACTTCGTGTAGAATTCCTCTACACCCTCGGCTTCCTTGGCCCACTTCTGCTTGTCCACTTCCAGAATGCCCTTCAGGGTTTCGATATCGAAGCCATCCAGGCCCTCCAGATTGATATCCTCGGGCTTGGGTACAAAGCCGATGGGAGTCTCCACAGCGTCTACCTCGTTCTCGCAGCGCTTGATAATCCACTCCAGCACGCGCAGGTTGTCGCCGAAGCCGGGCCAAATGAAGTGGCCTTCCTCGTCTACACGGAACCAGTTGACGTTGAAGATCTTGGGAGCCTTGTCGCCCAGAGTCTCGCCCATCTCGATCCAGTGCTGGAAGTAGTCGCCCATGTGGTAGCCGCAGAAGGGCAGCATGGCCATGGGATCGCGGCGGACAACGCCTACAGCGCCGGCAGCGGCAGCGGTTGTCTCGGAGCCGGTGATGGAGCCGATGAACACGCCGTTATTCCAGCTGCGGGACTGGTATACCAGAGGCACAGTGTCGGGGCGGCGGCCGCCGAAGATGATGGCGGACACAGGCACGCCCTGGGTGTTCTCAAACTCGCTGGAGAGGCAGGGGCAGTTCTGTGCGGGGGCGGTGAAGCGGCTGTTGGGATGGGCCAGCTTGTTGCCCTCGGCAATATACTCGGGGCCGTTGACCTCGGCGCCCTTCCACTCCTGGGCGTTGACGGGAGGATTCTTGTCCAGGCTCTCCCACCATACGGTGTTGTCGTCCAGGTTGCGGCCGACGTTTGTGAAGATGGTGCCCTTCTGGGTGGAGATGAGGGCGTTGGGGTTGGACTTCATGTTGGTGCCGGGAGCCACGCCGAAGAAGCCGTTCTCGGGGTTGATGGCATAGAGGCGGCCGTCCTTGCCGGGACGCATCCAGGAGATGTCGTCGCCCACAGTCCAAACCTTGTAGCCTTTGGCCTTGTAGCCTTCGGGGGGGATCATCATGGCCAGGTTGGTCTTGCCGCAGGCAGAGGGGAAGGCGGCGCAGACATACTTGACCTCGCCCTTGGGATTCTCAATGCCCAGGATGAGCATGTGCTCGGCCATCCAGCCCTCGTTCTTGGCCTGGAAGGAAGCGATGCGCAGGGCAAAGCACTTCTTGCCCAGAAGCACGTTCCCGCCGTAGCCGGAGTTTACGCTGATGATATAGTTGTCCTCGGGGAAATGGCAGATGTAGCGCTTTTCAGCATCGATTTCGCACTTGCAGTGCAGGCCCTTCACCCAGTCGGTGCTGTCGCCCAGGGCTTCCCAAACCTTGTCGCCCACGCGGGTCATGATGCACATGTTCAGCACAACATAGATGGAGTCGGTCAGCTCCACGCCGATTTTGGCAAGGGGGGAGCCTACAGGACCCATGGAATAGGGGATGACATACATGGTGCGGCCCTTGTAGCTGCCGCGGGCAATGTCGAACAGCATTTTGTAAGCCTTTTCAGGCTCCATCCAGTGGTTGGTGGGGCCTGCGTCCTCTTCCTTCTTGGCGCAGATAAAGGTACGGTCTTCCACGCGGGCCACATCGTTTACAGCGGTGCGGTGGTAGTAGCAGCCGGGGAGCTTCTCCTCGTTGAGCTTCATCATCTCGCCGGTGCTGCAGGCTTCCTTGCGAAGGGCCTCGATCTGCTCCTCAGAGCCATCGATCCACACCATGTTGTCCGGTGTGACCAGGGCCTTCATCTCTTCGATCCAGCTTAAAACGGACTTATTTTGGGTCATTGCCATTAACTCCTTTCGCCGCCAGGGCAAAAATTTTTAAGAAAAAGCAAATACTATCCGGGCACTTGTTGCCCAGCTTCCATTCTATCACAGGTTCTGGAAATAATCAACGGGTTTTTGTTAAATTATCTACAACCATGGCGGGGTGTTTCCCGCTACAGAAGCCCGGCGAAAAACCGGAACACCAGCGTGCCGTCTACGGCGTCTGCCCGGCGGCGGGAGAGCATCATGCGCTCCGGGTGCCACTGGACGGCGTATATGCCCTTTTCCGGGCACTGGAGGGCTTCTGGGACGCCGTCCTCCGCCTGGGCCGCTAAGGACAGGGCAGGGGGGATTTTATCCGCTCCCTGGTGGTGGGCGCTGTTTACCGGGAAGCGCTCCCCGTAAAGCTTTAAAAGGAAGCTGCCGGGCAGGGCCTGCACCAGGTGCCGTTTGTCCCCGGTTTCCTCCTCCCAGGCATGGGCGCGGGCTGTGGGCAGGTGCTGCACCAGGGAGCCTCCCAGGACTGTGTTCAGCACCTGCAGGCCCCGGCAGATGCCTAAGATGGGCAGGCCAGCGTCCATAAACTGCTTTACCAGATGGAACTCTGCCTCGTCCCGCTCCGGATCGAAATTTTTGCTGCCTTTGTTTTCCTGGCCGTACCGATAAGGCTCTATGTCCCCGCCGCCGCAGAGCAGCAGGCCATGGCAGCCCCGGGCGGCTTTCAGATCGGCGGAGAACACAGGCTCCATGCCGAAGCTTTGAAGGGCTTCGGCGTAGTTGGACTGTTTGTGGGCGTCGGCGTATGCGAAAACTTTTTTCATGGGGTTGTCAGCTCCTATAAGAGAATTTTTTTGGAAAGTTCCGGGATTCCACAAAATCTGTGCCGGATTTTTCCTATTATACTGTATGCGGGGGACTGGGAAAATAGAGGGGAGTATGCTTTGCAGAAGGGGGAAGCAGATTTTGAAAAAGGACAAGAAGGACAAACACCTGACCGAACCGGTGGCGGCTTTTATCATCATTGCCGCGCTGCTTTTGACCATGGCGGTGAGTATGCTGGGGGGCTGGGAGGCAGAGCGGGCTGCCCGGGACGCGGCCCAGCAGACGGTGCAGGCCGGGGCGCAGGCAGGGCCTTTTGGGGGCTGCCGCCAGCTTTCCGATCCCCTGCTGGTGCTGGTGAACGGCCAGACGCCCCTGCCGGAGGGCTGGCAGGTTACGCCCCGGATGGTGGATGACGAGCTGGTGGATATAGCGATGTATGAGGACTATGCCGCCATGTGCAAGGCCGCGGAAAAGGAGGACGTGTGGTTCTGGGTGGCCTCGGGCTACCGCAGCGTGGAGGAGCAGGAGGAAGTGCTGGCCCGGGCCATAGAGGAGAACCGGAAGGCCGGCATGGGGGAGAAGGAGGCAGAAGAGGACGCCTTGCGCACCATTGCCCAGCCCGGATGCAGCGAGCACCACACGGGCCTTGCCATTGACCTCAATGAGGTGAGCGACGCCTTTGAAAAGACAAAGGCATATGCCTGGCTGCAGGAGCACAGCGCCGATTACGGCTTTATAGAGCGGTATCAGGCGGAAAAGGCTTCCATCACAGGCATTGACAAGGAGAGCTGGCACTACCGCTATGTAGGGCGCAAACACGCGGGGGAGATGAAGCGGCTGGGGCTGTGCCTGGAGGAATATGTGGTATACCTGCAAAAGCAGGGGGTGCGGTGAGGCGTGCCTGGAGTCTGTTTTAAAACCAGAGAAATGCCAGTATTTTTGTTCAGGGCGGGCGGTTTCAAGAGGAAGAACCGCAAACGCATACATGCGTTTAGAAAGGCCGAACATTCCGTTTACGGAATGTTTTCGTCTCATCGCGGATTTTTAGCACAGATACCGTTTGCCCATAAGCGGCCATATTCTGCGTCAAAAATTCGTCATTTCCTCTATTTTCAAACAAGCCCTAATGGAAGGGCGTATTGCTGAGGGTTTCTTACATGTTGTTTCCAGTGCCTTTTACTCTGGCGTTTTTCCCCGCTAGTGTGTCCGGGAGCAGAAGGCCGCATTCATGTTCCGCGCGCATACCGCCATATAGCGTTTCATCCCACAAGTCTGGCGCTTCCTGATGCCGCCAAGGGGCCTTTGTGCTCTTTTGGAGGCAGGCGCCTCCTGCCATCATGGAAGGTGTTGGGAAGTACCCATTGGGAAAAGAATCCACCAGAAAAAACAATTGAAAGGACATTCAAATGCTTTATTGCTGAGCATATGAATCAATAAAGCAGATTTTGCCATACCCACTATCATTGCGCAAATCATTATTTCCATGCCAGAAATGCACTTGAAAAATCGCAATAGTTTCTTTATAATATATTTAAAAACGATACGGGATGGAGGTGTGCGTGATGCGTCAGACCACGAAAGAGGTCATCGCCCAGGCCTTTGAGGGCCTGCTGGAAAAACGGAGCATTGACAAGATAACCGTCAAGGATATTGTGACAGAATGCGGCGTAAACCGTCAGACCTTTTACTATCATTTTCGGGATATCTACGACCTTATGGAATGGGCGCTGGCAAAAAGTATTGAAAAATACGCAGGGCTGCATCTGGCCGGAGAAATGGATTGGCGGGAGCAGATAAAGCTGCTCTTTCATTTTTTCTACCTGCACCGTATGGTCATCTTGCACGGCTACGACGCCACCAACAGGATGCAGTATGAGCGAGCCGTTGTCAAGTGGGTAACCCAGATGGTACGCGGGCGGATGGATACCTATCCCCAGGCAGCACAGGTGCCGGAGGAGAAAAAGCGGTTTATCTCCATAGTCTATGCCCGGGGATGTGCCGGGTTCCTTTTGGAATGGGTGGAGGAAGGAATGCCCGATGAGCGCCATGTACGGCTGGACGACTATTTCATCATGATAGACGGCAGCATCGGGCACGTTCTGGACAAATTCATAAAATCATGAAATAGGTTAATTTATGATCTGCATCATTTTTATACAAAGCAGCGCCTCTGTCTGTTTTTGCGACAGAGGCGCTGCTTTGTATATTGTTATCCCTCAATCTTATACTTATAATGATATCCATAAAATTCCTCACAACATAAGGAGGTCATAATATGGATACATCAAATAAAATCGTCCGATACGGATTAAAGAAAGCCTTCAGCTACATAGAGCGGGACCCGGAAGAAAACCTTCCCCGGCTCATGGATTGGGTAGACCGCTTCGCTCCGGCAGGCAGCCGGGGATTCCCGGTACAGCGGGCGGCGTTCCGCAAGGTCATCGAAAATCCGGACTGCGCTATGCACAAGCTGATGCACCGTATCTTTACCGAAACGGACAACGACGTGCTCAAGGCCATATTCGAGAATTTCATCATCAACGGCAATCTGGTGGGCTGGCCCCGGCAAGAGGAACTGCGGGAGGAATACGGCTGCAATATTCCATGGGCCATCCTGCTTGATCCTACCTCTGCCTGCAACCTGCACTGCACCGGCTGCTGGGCAGCGGAGTATGGCAATAAGCTGAATCTCTCTTTCGACGAGATAGACAGCATCATCACCCAGGGCAAGGAGCTGGGAGTGTACATCTACATATACACCGGCGGCGAGCCTCTGGTGCGCAAAAAAGACCTCATTGCCCTGTGCCGCAAGCACAGCGACTGCCAGTTCCTGTGCTTTACAAACGCCACCCTTATAGACGAAGAGTTTGCCGAGGCCATGCTCAGCGTGAAGAATTTCATCCCCGCCATCAGCGTAGAAGGCTTCGAGAGCGCTACAGATGGGCGCCGGGGCGGGGGCACCTACAGAAAAGTGGTGCAGTCCATGGCCCTGCTCAAGGAGAAGAAGCTGCCCTTTGGCATCAGTTGCTGCTACACCAGCCAGAACTTTGCCTCTATCAGCAGCGATGAATACTTCGACCAAATGGTGGAATGGGGAGCGTCCTTCGTGTGGTACTTCCACTATATGCCCATCGGAAATGATGCCGTGCCTGCCCTGCTTCCCACCCCGGAACAACGGGAATTCATGTACCATAAGATTCGGGAGGCCCGGCAGAACAAGCCCATCTTCGCCATGGATTTCCAGAACGATGGTGAGTTTGTGGGGGGCTGCATTGCAGGCGGGCGCAGATATTTCCACATCAATGCCAACGGTGACTGTGACCCCTGTGTGTTTATCCACTATTCCAACGCCAATATTCGAGACATGAACCTGCTGGATGTGCTGCGCTCCCCCATCTTCATGGCCTATCACGACGGCCAAGCCTTCAACGACAATCACCTGCGGCCCTGCCCAATGCTGGAGAACCCGGATAAGCTCAGAGAGATGGTGGGAAAGACTGGGGCCCGCTCCACCGACCTGCAGTCTCCGGAGAGCGTGGAGCACCTGTGCGAAAAGTGCGCCGGATATGCACGGGATTGGGCGCCCACAGCGGAGCGGCTCTGGCAGTGTTCCTGTCAGGAAAAGCAGGCGGCCGGGTCCGATAGCCATAGGCAGGCCGTTTAAGACGTGATTTTAACTTCTACAGAAGGGACAGGTGTGATTTTGGGAAGGATCGCCCGGGGTATCGTGCGCCGCCGCAGGCTGGTGTTGGTATTCAATGGCCGGCGCTGGCCATGAGCAAGGCGTAAACCATCTTCTGTTCGCAGACAAGATACCCGTCCGGTTTTTGATTTTTTCCCAAGTGGAACACGCCCCGTCCTTTGATTTCCTTTCCATTATAAAAGGTTTTGAAAAGAAAGACAAGCAGAGAACGGGGACTATATCCTGGACACGTGCCTCAGCAGCGGGGAAGCCGGAAGGCGTTACACCAATCTTAATACCCTTTGCCTTTGAACAGCCATACAAGCCTCCGGGCCGCTTCTTCTGTGTCCTGGGGATTGCCAAAGGTAGAGAAGCGGAAAAACCCTTTTCCACAGGCCCCGAAGCCCTCGCCGGGGGTGCCAATCACCTGGACCTCTTCTAACAGGTAATCAAAAAGCTGCCAACCCGTCATGCCGCCAGGGCATTTTAACCAAATATAAGGGGCATTTTTCCCGCCGCAGTACCATAGGCCCAGTTCATTAGCCGCACGCATAAAAACCTTGGCATTGTTTTTATATATCTGCAGGTTTTGCCGGATCTGCCGTTGGCCTTCCTCTGTAAAGACCGCCGCGCCGCCTTTTTGCAGGATGTAAGATACGCCATTGGTTTTAGTGGTGCGGTTGCGTACCCACATGGCGTGCAAATCCATACCGCCGCGCTGAAGGCCTTTCGGCAAAATGGTATAGCCTAATCTTGTGCCTGTAAAGCCTGCCGTCTTGCTTAAGGAACATATCTCAATGGCACAGGTGCGGGCGCCTTCCAGCTCAAAAATGCTGTGGGGCAGGTCGGGGTCCTCAATGAAGGCTTCATAGGCTGCGTCAAAAAGGATGAGTGCCTCTTTTTCATTGGCATAATCCACCCAGGCTTGCAACTGCTCTTTAGAAAAAACCGCGCCAGTGGGATTGTTTGGCGAACAGATGTAGAGGATGTCCCCTTCCAGACGGTCGTCTGGCTGCGGTAAAAAGCCGTTTTCCTCCCCCGCCGCCAGACGCACAATTTTACGTCCAGCCATAAGATTGGCATCCACATAAGCGGGGTAAGCCGGTTCCATAACCAAAGCCGTGCTGCTGCGGTCAAACAGATCAAGGATGTCGCCTAATTCATCGCTGGCCCCGCTGCTGACAAAAACCTCGTCTGCGTCCAACGGGACGCCGCGTTTTTGATAATGGGCTGCAATAGCCTCCCGCAGAAAGGGGGCGCCGCATTCGGGCATGTAACCGTGGAAGCGTTCTTTCACCCCTTGATCCGCCACCCCCTGATGCAGGGCTTTGACCACAGCGTCACACAGGGGCAGGGAAACGTCCCCGATGCCCATCCGGTACAGCTTTGCGTCTGGGTGGGCTTCCAAATAGGCTTGGATTTTCTGGGCAATATTATAAAACAGGTAAGAGTCTTGTAAATTCCCATAACATTTGTTTGGCTTCAGCATAGTTCCACTTCCCCCTCATATACCGTCACCGCCGGGCCGGTCATGACCACAGCGCCCTTTTCGTCTATCTCAATTTGCAGCGTACCCCCATCCAGTTCCACAAGGACTGGCCTGCCTTTAGGGCAATGGCCCATAGCGGCTGCTGCTGCCACACAGGCGCAAGCCCCAGTGCCGCAGGCCAGAGTAATCCCGCTGCCCCGTTCCCAGACGCGCATGCGCAGCCGTCCAGGCCCCAACACCTGGACGAATTCTACATTGACCCCGCCGGGGAAAGCGGGATGGCGTTCGATCTGGGGGCCAAGGGCAGACAGGGGGGCAGCGGCCATGTCTTCTACAAAGAGCACCGCATGGGGGTTCCCCATATCCACAGGCGTACAGGCAATAAGCGCGCCATCCAGGGAAAGGGATAGGGTATCCCCCACCTGGGCCGTACCCATATCCACCGCCGCGCCGACAGCCTTCCCGTTTTCGATTTGCAGGGCCAGGGTGCGCGGGCCTGCCAGCGTCTCGATGGTCAAGCGGGTCTTGGAGGTGAGGCCCTTGTCGTATACATATTTGCCCACACAGCGGATCCCGTTGCCGCACATATTGGCCTCGCTGCCATCCGCGTTGAAGATGCGCATTTTGAAATCAGCCGCCTTGGAGGGGCTGATCCAGATCATCCCATCGGCCCCGGCGCCGAAGTGGCGGTCGGAAAGCCTCTGGGAGAGGGCCTGCGGGTTTTGCGGTTCGCCGTAGACATAAAGGTAGTCATTGCCTAAACCGTGCATTTTTGTAAAATGGAGCATGTTCATCCCTTCCTCTTCTGTTTCTCCAACGCGGCCCGTACAAACCCGGTAAAAAGCGGGTGGGGCCTGTTGGGGCGGCTCTTAAATTCTGGGTGGTACTGCACGCCCACAAAGAAATCCTGGCCAGGCAGTTCGACAGCTTCTACCAGGGCGCCGTCTGGGGAAAGGCCGCTGAAGACCATACCGGCTTCTTCCAAGGCGGCCCGGTATTCGTTGTTGAATTCATACCGGTGCCGGTGGCGCTCAGAGATAGTGGGCTTGCCATAGCAGCGGGCCAGTGTGGTATGGGGGCGAATCTCACAGGGATAGGCCCCCAGGCGCAGGGTACCGCCTTTATCGGTTTCCTGGCTCTGGCCAGGCATGAAACTGATGACTTTATAAGGGCAGCCGCTGTCAAATTCCCCTGAATTAGCGCCGGGAAAGCCCCCGGCATGCCGGGCGAATTCTATGACGGCGATCTGCATCCCTAAGCATATGCCGAAATAGGGCACATGGTTCGCCCGGGCAAACCGCGCGGCCTCTATCATGCCCTCTATGCCCCGTCTGCCAAACCCGCCCGGTACCAGGATGCCGTCTATGCCGCCTAAAATTTCTCCGATGGCTTCCGGGGCGATCCCCTCGGAATCGATCCATTCTATCTCTACACGGGCGCCCAGGATAAACCCGCTGTGGCGCAGGGCTTCGGCTACAGAAAGGTAAGCGTCGTGCATCTGCACATATTTGCCCACTATGCCGATCCGTACTGTTTTATCGGCCGATTCCATACGCTGTACCATTGTTTCCCACTCCGAGAGTTCAGGGGCCGGGGTATGCAGGGCCAGCCGCCGGCAGACCACCCCGGAAAACCCGGAACGCTCCAGCATCAAGGGGACTGCGTAGAGGTTGGGGATGGTGCGGTTTTCAATGACGCAGTCGGGCTGTACATTGCAGAACAGGGAGATTTTCTGGAAGATAGAAGGTTCCAGCGGCTCATCGCAGCGCAGAACGATCAGGTCGGGGTTGATGCCCATGCCCTGCAATTCCTTCACGGAATGCTGGGTCGGTTTTGATTTGTGCTCATTTGACCCCCGCAGGAAAGGCACCAAGGTCACATGGATAAAGAGGCTGTTTTCCCGGCCGGCCTCCAAGGAAACCTGGCGCGCGGCCTCTAAAAAAGGCTGGCTCTCTATGTCGCCGATGGTGCCGCCAATCTCCGTGATGATCACATCGGCCCGGGCCTTTTGCCCTACGCTGTAGACGAAGCTTTTGATCTCATTGGTGATATGGGGGATCACTTGTACGGTTGACCCTAAGTATTCCCCCCGGCGTTCCTTATTAAGCACGTTCCAGTAGACTTTTCCAGTGGTGAGGTTTGAAAATTTGTTCAGGTCCTCATCAATGAAACGCTCATAATGCCCCAGGTCTAAATCGGCTTCTGCGCTGTCCTCTGTGACGTAGACCTCGCCATGTTGATAGGGACTCATGGTACCAGGGTCCACATTGATGTAGGGGTCCAGCTTTTGGGCCGCTACCTTAAGGCCCCTAGCCTTCAGGAGCTGCCCCAAAGAGGCCGCTGTGATTCCCTTGCCCAGCCCGGAAACCACGCCCCCCGTGACGAAGATGTATTTTTTATCCATCCGTATCATCCTGCCTTTCCGCCGCGCCGCAGCGCCTCTAATGCCCGCTTTCTCCATAGTTCCCCAGCACCCGGGCCGAAGGGTCGTTTACGCCGCAGCCTTCCCAATCCCGGTTTGGCATCCAAAAGTCCTGTATCATTTCACCCTGTCCAGGATAATATTTTTCAAAAAGCTCCCGGTACAACAGGCTCTCCTTTGTAAAGGGCGTGCCATGCCGGTATGCCCGCCGCCTTTCTTCCCATTCCCTGTCCGTATAGCGCCCTTCAGCGTATTCCTTTAAGTCTTCTACCATGCTATGCCCCACCGCGTCGGAAAACGCGGCTTTCTGCCGCCAAAGGATGTTTTCCGGCAATAACCCATCCCCTTCAAAGGCTTTGCGCAGCAGATACTTCCCTATGCCGTAGGTGTTTATTTTCAGATTAGGGTCGATGCCCATTACATACCGCACAAAGGCCAGGTCCCCAAAGGGCACCCGCGCTTCCAGGGAGTTGACGGAGATACAGCGGTCAGCCCGCAAAACATCGTACATATACAGCTCCCGCACGCGTTTTTCCGCTTCTTTCTGGAAGGCTTCCGCGCTTGGGGCATAGTCTGTATATTTGTAGCCAAAAAGTTCATCACTGATCTCCCCGGTCAGCAGCACCCGCAGGCCTGTCGTCTCGTGGATGGCCTTGCAGCATAAATACATCCCTATGCTGGCCCGGATGGTAGTAATATCCCAAGTGCCCAGCAGCGCAACGACCTCCTCAAGGGAGCCTACCACCTGTTCCCTTGTCATGATAACCTCGGTGTGGTCCGCGCCGATGAAATCAGCCGCCTGCCGGGCGTATTGCAGATCGATGGCATCGGAATCCATCCCAATGGCAAAGGTACGGATGGGCTTCTTCATAAGCCTTGCCGCTATGGCGCACACCAGACTGCTGTCCAGCCCGCCGGAGAGAAGGAAACCTATCGGCGCGTCTGCATCCAGCCGCTTTTCCACAGCCTTTATCAAGCGGTCGTGTATACCCTGGCAGATTTCTTCCACAGGCCCTGTATGGAGGACAGGGGCGGAAGCCGGATCGGCGTACCGCACAAACTCGCCCTGGGCGTAGTAATGCCCCGGCGGGAAAGGCTTGATCTTCCCGCACAGGCCCAGCAAGTCCTTTGCCTCGCTGGCAAAAGCCATAGAGCCGTCTGGTAAGGCCCCGTAAAATAGGGGCCGGATGCCAATGGGATCCCTGGCGCAGATGAAATCGCCCTTTTCACCATCGTATAAGATCATAGCGAACTCCGCGTCCAGCCTGGCGAACATGTCTAATCCATACTCTCGGTAAAGGGGCAGCAGCAGCTCGCAATCTGAACCGCTTTTAAAGCGGTAGCCTTTTCCCTCCAGCATGGCCTTGGCCTCCCGGAACCCGTACAGCTCCCCGTTGCATACGCAGGCCGTTTCGCCCAGGTAAAAGGGCTGCATGCCGCTTTCCTCCAGCCCCATAACAGCCAGGCGCTGGAACCCCAGATAGCCTGGCCCCACCTCCCGCACCCGTTCCCTGTCCGGCCCCCTGGAGCGGGTGCGGGAAAAACATTCCTGTAAGGTTTCTTTGCTTATCCCCCGGCGGGTAACCCCTATGATTGCGCACATATCCTTTCCTCCTTATCCTTTGATTTTTCCCTCAAACCGCGCCTTTTCTCCGTGGGCCGGGATCGCCGTCGGATAGCCGCCGCCAAAACACGCCAGGCACACCCTGCCGTCTGCGGCGTAGGCTTTGGCGTGCTCTAAGCTTAAATAGCCTAAGCTGTCCGCGCCTATCTGCTCCCCAATTTCCCTGACACTGAACTGGCTGGCAATAAGCGCGCCCGGGCTGTCGATGTTTGTGCCGTACCAACAGGGCGACACAAAAGGCGGGGCGCTCACCCGCATATGGATCTCTTTGGCCCCGGCCTGGCGCAGCAGGGTGATAATGCGCCGGCAGGTGGTGCCCCGCACGATGCTGTCGTCAATGAGCACTACCCTTTTTCCCGCTACAGCCGAACGTATGGGGTTGAGCTTTAAGTTGACCGCGGCTTCCCGCAGGGCTTGGTTCGGCGCAATGAAAGTCCGGGCAATATATTTGTTTTTGGTGAACCCCATAGCATAGGGGATACCGCTTTCCCGCGCATAACCAATGGCGGCGTCCAGCCCGGAATCCGGCACGCCAATAACCACATCCGCATCCACGGGATGTTCCTGAGCCAGCCGGGCCCCGGCTTTTTGGCGGGCCAGGCTGACGCTTACACCGTCTAGTACGGAATCGGGGCGGGAAAAATAAATATATTCAAAGGCGCATAAGGTCTTGGGGGATTTGTTGCAGTGCCGCTTATCGCTGCGGATGCCTCCCTTGCTTACCGTCACCACTTCGCCCGGCAAAAGATCCCGGACATAAACCGCCCCAGCAGCGTCCAGGGCGCAGGTCTCCGATGCGAACAACAGGGTGCCGTCGGGGCGCTTGCCCATGCACAGGGGCCTAAAGCCGTTGGGGTCACGGGCTGCCATAAGCTTGCGGGACGAACAGATTACCAGCGAGTAGGCCCCCACCAGATGCTCCATAGCCCGGCACACGGCCTCTTCGATGCTGCCACAGCGAAGGCGCTCCCGCACAATAAGATGGGCGATCACCTCTGAATCTGTAGTTGTGTGGAAAATGGAACCCTGTTCTTCTAAAAACGTGCGTAATTCATAGGCGTTGACCAAGTTGCCGTTATGGCACAGGGCCATACGCCCCTTATGGTGGTTAACGAGCAGGGGCTGCGCGTTGCGCCTGCTGTCGGCCCCGGTGGTGGCGTACCGCACATGGCCCACCGCCATGTTGCCCTGCCCCAATCCCGCCAACCGTGCCGGCGTGAAAATCTCGCTGACTAACCCCGTTTCCCGGCAGGCGGTAAAGCAGCCTTGGTCATTGAGGACAATGCCCGCGCTTTCCTGCCCCCGGTGCTGCAGGGCAAACAGCCCGTAGTAACAAAGCGCGGCCAAGTCTGTTTTAACCGGGGCGTAGGCCCCGAACACGCCGCATTCTTCATGCAGGGCATCCTGCTTTGATTCCATCTTGATCCCCTCCCGACAAAAAGCCAAAGCGGGGGCAGCCGTAAAACCGCCCCACAGGCTTGTGGCCGATATGCTTTTATCCCTTATCTTGCAAGGCTGCAAAGCCTTCCTCTCCGGTTCGGACTTTGACGACATTCTCCACATTATAGATAAAAATTTTTCCATCGCCGATGTGGCCGGTATACAGAGCTTTTTTTGCTGTCGCAATCACGTCCTGGACAGGGACAGCGCTGACCACGATACTCACCTGTACCTTAGGCAAAAGGCTTGTTTCCACCGCCACGCCGCGGTAATATTCAGGCTTGCCCTTCTGGACGCCGCATCCCATGACATGGGAAACTGTCATACCGGTAATGCCCAGCTTGGACATAGCTTCCTTGAGGGCATAAAGGCGTTCCTCTTTACAAACAATGTCGATTTTGGTGAATTTCCCCTCTGCGGGGCTTTCCGAAGCGGGCACCCAATCTGCGGGCAGGATCTCTGCGGGAGATGTGGCGCCGGCCGCCGGTACCAGGCCGCCTTCCAAGGCAAAACCGCTATAGCTGTCCACTGCCGGGGCGAAATCCGCATAGGCACTGGGCAGGCCGTGCTCGCTTGCGTCCAAACCGCGGAGCTCCTCTTCCATGCTGGCCCGCAGGCCTACCGTCCTTTTCATGATTTGGAAAGTGAGCACCATAGCGGCTGCCGCATAAGCCGACACGCTGGCAACACCTATAAGCTGTGTGCCCAATAGGGAAGCGCTGCCAGTGTATAGCAGCCCGGAAAGCCCTGCCGGGGCTGACGGCGCGGCCAACAGCCCCACCGCCAGTGTGCCCCAGATACCGTTTGCCATGTGCACCCCTACCGCGCCTACCGGGTCGTCAATATGCAGCTTCAAGTCAAGCGCCTCAACGACCACTACCACCAGGATGCCCGAAACAACCCCTACGATTGCCGCGCCAACCGCGTCCAGGGCGTCGCATCCGGCTGTGATGCCCACCAGGCCTGCCAGGGATGCATTTAAGCACATGGACACGTCCGGCTTGCCGTTTTTAACCCATGTATAAACCATCGTGGTACAGGTTGCCACAGAAGGGGCAATGGTGGTGGTGAGGAAAATAGCGGACAGCTCTGTGGCTGTGGTGGCCGCCGCGCCGTTAAAGCCGTACCAGCCCAGCCACAGGATAAACACCCCCAAAGCCCCTAAGGGGATCGAATGCCCGGGGATAGCGTTGACCTTCACCACTTTCCCGCTTGCGTCTTTAACATATTTGCCGGTACGCGGCCCTAAAATCACAGCGCCTACTAAAGCTGCGATGCCGCCCACCATATGGATGGCGCAGGAGCCGGCGTAATCATGGAAGCCCATTTGGGAAAGCCAGCCGCCACCCCAAATCCAGTGGGCCTCAATGGGGTATACCAGCAGGGAGATGACGCCGGAATAAACGCAATAGGAAGAAAACTTTGTGCGCTCGGCCATGGCGCCGGAAACAATGGTAGCGGTGGTAGCGCAGAATACTAGATTGAATACGAAATAGGAGGCGTCTGTAAATCCTTCTTGGGGCGCGGCGATAAAATCGCTAAAGTGGATGAATAAATCCAAATTAGGCAGGCCGATAAGGCCAAACAGAGCGTCTTCCCCCATCATCAATGTGTACCCCAGCAATGAAAACACAACGGTGCCGATACAAAAATCCATCAGGTTCTTCATGATGATATTCCCGGCGTTCTTCGCACGGGTAAATCCTGTCTCTACCATAGCAAACCCCGCCTGCATCCAGAACACAAGGGCCGCGCCGATCAAAAACCAAAATTCTATTGTCATTTTCTTTCACCTCTCAAGCGTTTTTCACACCCCGAACAATAAATCCCCATATGTCGGGAACGGCCAGTCTTTTTGGCCAACCATAGACTCGGCTTTGTCGCAGGGCTTCCGCAGGGCCTCCATGGCCGGGATGATCTCCCCCTTTACCAGGAGCGCCTGGGCGGTCACATCCACAGCCCTATCCAGTGCGGCAAGCTTTTCCGCAAGGGCATCCGCTGCCTGGTCAATCTCGTCCAGAAGCCCGGAGATCGCGGCGCTGGCTTTCTTCTCATATCCGCTCACAAGGGCTGGGTCAACTTTTGCCTTGTCGGCCATAGCCGCTGCCAAGCTTCCGGCGTACCGCTGCACAGCGGGCAAAATCTCCCGCCTGGCCATGTCCTCCATGGTCAGGGCCTCTATCTTGACTGTGCGGGTGTAGTTCTCCAGTTGGATCTCATAGCGGGAACGCAATTCCCCCTCTGTAAAGACCCCGTTCTTCAGCAGCATTTCCATATTCCCCTTGTCCAGCAGGTGCGCCATGGCGTCGGGCGTTGTAGGCAGGTTTAAAAGGCCGCGCTTTTCCACAGCTTCTTCTATCCATTGGCCATCGTAGCCGTTCCCATTAAAGAGGATGCGCTTGTGGGAGATGATGGTTTCTTTTATCAATCCATGCAGGATGGCGTCAAAATCGCCGGCCCCTTCCAGGATGTCGGCGAACTGCCGGAGGGCTTCAGCCACTGCCGCGTTGAGCATGATGTTGGCACAGGCGATAGAATCCCCTGACCCTACCATGCGGAACTCGAACTTATTGCCTGTAAAAGCAAAGGGGCTGGTACGGTTGCGGTCGGTAGTGTCCTGGGTGATGCGAGGCAAGGCGTCCACACCCAGCTTCATCTTTTTCTGGGCTGTCCCCTCATAGGGGCTGTCCATCTCGATAGCTTCCAGGATGGCCGAAAGCTCGTCACCCAGGAAGATGGAAACCACGGCGGGGGGCGCTTCGTTTGCCCCCAGGCGATGGTCGTTGCCCGCGGTGGCCACGCTTAAACGCAGCAGGCTCTGATATTCGTCTACCGCCTTGATGACCGCCACCAGGAACAGCAGGAACTGGGCGTTCTCATAAGGGGTCTCGCCGGGGGAGAGAAGGTTTACCCCGGTGTCTGTTGCCATAGACCAGTTGTTGTGTTTGCCGCTGCCGTTTACCCCGGCAAAGGGCTTTTCGTGCAGCAGGCACACCAGGCCATGCCTGCGGGCCACCTTCTTCATAATCTCCATAGTCAGCTGGTTGTGGTCGGTAGCCACGTTGGTACTGGCGTAAATGGGCGCCAGCTCGTGCTGGGCAGGGGCAACCTCGTTATGCTCGGTTTTCGCCAGGATGCCCAGCTTCCACAGCTCTTCATTGAGGTCATCCATATACGCCTGCACCCGGGGCTTGATGGAGCCAAAATAGTGGTCCTCCAGCTCCTGGCCTTTGGGCGGGTTTGCCCCAAACAGCGTGCGGCCTGTATAAATCAAATCCTTGCGCTTAAGGTACATGTCCCGGTCCACTAGGAAGTATTCCTGCTCCGGACCCACATGGGTGATGACGCGGCTGGCCGCTGTGTTGCCGAACAGCCGCAGGATACGCAGGGCCTGTTTATTTAAGGCTTCCATGCTGCGCAGGAGAGGCGTTTTTTTATCTAAGGCTTCCCCGCTGTAGGAACAGAACGCGGTGGGGATGCACAACGTCTTATCTTTAATAAAAGCAAAGCTGGTGGGATCCCATGCGGTGTAGCCCCGGGCCTCAAAGGTCGCCCGCAGGCCGCCGGAAGGGAAGGAGGAGGCATCCGGTTCGCCGCGGATGAGTTCTTTCCCGGAAAATTCCATAATAACCCGGCCGCCAGGAGCAGGGGTGATGAAAGAGTCATGCTTCTCCGCGGTGATGCCTGTCAACGGCTGGAACCAGTGGGTAAAGTGGGTTGCCCCGTTCTCTACAGCCCAAGTACACATAGCGGCGGCCACGGCATTTGCCAAGGATAAATCCAGCCGGACGCCCCGCCGGATAGTCTGCTTTAAAGAACGGTATACTTCTGGGGTCAGGCGGGCGCGCATGGCCTGTTCATCGAAAACTTTACTGGCGAAAAAATCCGGCACATGATGTGGGGTCTGCATAGCTCATCTCTCCTTTTAGGGAATAGGTTTTCTAAAAACGAAGAGAGGCAACGGCGTCTGCGGGGGGCTTTCCCGTAGACGCCGTTGTCTCTCAACGCCGACTAGCATACACTCATTTTTGCAAGTTGTCAAGCCGTTTTATGCATTTTTGTTTATATAAACAATTTTTAAGGCGGAACTCCGAAAAACCTTACTGCTATATGCAAGGTTGACAAACTCAAGTTGCATATCGTATAATAAGAGGCAAGGACAAAGGCGTTCGTGGAATTGCGTCTTTATGTCCTTTTTTATTTTGGGAGGGACTTACCTATGATACGACCGGAGCTTTTTGAAGGGCAAGTCCGCATCCCTTCCGGCTGCGCTATTTCAGCGGTGATCTCGCGGGAGGGGCGGCTTATCAGCGGCCAGACCATTGTGGACAGTATGCGCCCCATGCATGAGCGGTCAAACGGGTTGGGGGGCGGATTTGCGGGGTACGGCATTTATCCCGAATATAAAGATTTCTTTGCCCTGCACATCTTCTATGATACGGATGAGGCCCGTGCCGCCGTTGAAGCCCATCTGCGCGCTGTGCTGGAGATTGTCCGGGCAGAGAACATCCCCACCCGCAAGCACCCAGCCATCACGGCCGAGCCTTTTATCTGGCGCTATTTCGTGGCCCCCCTGCGGTCAGTGCTGCATAGCTGCCAGCAGGATGAGGAGGAATTCATTGCCCGCCTGGCCATGCGCGTCAATACAGGCTATCCAGGGGCATACGTGTTCTCCAGCGGGAAAAATATGGGCGTGTTCAAGGCCGTGGGCTACCCCGAAGACGTAGGCGAATTTTACCGCCTGGAAGAATACAGCGGCTACTGCTGGACTGCCCACGGCCGCTATCCCACGAACACCCCCGGCTGGTGGGGCGGGGCGCATCCCTTTGCGCTGCTGGACAGAACCATTGTCCATAACGGCGAGATTTCTTCTTACGACTGCAACCGCCGCACCATCGAGATGTATGGCTACAAATGCACCCTGCAAACGGATACAGAGGTCATCACCTACATTGCCGATTTTTTACAGCGCAAGCAGGGCCTCACACTAGAAGAAATGGCCTCGGTAATCGCCGCGCCCTTCTGGTCTACTATAGAACGGCAGCCAAAAGGCAAGAGCCGGGAGTTGGCGTATCTGCGCACAGTCTACTCCAGTTTGCTGATTACCGGGCCGTTCTCCATTATTTTGGGCTTTCGCGGCGGGCTGATGGCCCTGAACGACCGCCTGAAATTACGCAGCATGGTGGTGGGCGAAAAAGATGACAAGGTCTACATAGCCAGTGAAGAAGCGGCTATCCGCGCAGTGGAGCCAGGCGCGGAAAACATCTGGGCCCCGGCGGGGGGCCAGCCCGTGGTAGTGCGGGTGCGGGAGGGGGCATATTAAAAATGGGGCAATGGGAAGTTTATCCGGAATTTGAAGTGGTGCGCAGCAGCGCCCGCTGTACAAAATGTTTGGGCTGTGTGGCCCAGTGCGCTAACGGGGTGCATCAATACGACGGGGTACAACTGACCTGCGACAGCGCCAAGTGTGTGGACTGCCACCGCTGTGTAGCCATGTGCCCCACCCGGGCGCTGAAAATCGTAAAGGCGGACTGTGCCCTGCGGGAAAACAGCAACTGGGACAGCCAGACTATCAAAGAGATCTTTAAGCAGGCCCAGAGCGGCGGCGTCCTCCTGAGCAGCATGGGCACGCCAAAGCCCTATCCCGTCTATTGGGACAAGCTGCTGCTCAATGCCAGCCAGGTGACCAACCCCTCCATTGACCCCTTGCGGGAGCCTATGGAGACCCGCGTCTGTCTGGGCAAGAAGCCGGACAAGCCCCAGCGCGGGCCGGACGGCCGCTTTACCTGTGAGCTGCCGCCCCAGCTGAAGCTTGCTATGCCCATGCTGTTTTCAGCTATGAGTTACGGCTCTGTCAGCTATAACGCCCACGAGGCCCTGGCCCGGGCGGCAGAGGAACTGGGCGTCTACTATAATACCGGCGAAGGCGGCCTGCATGAAGATTTTTACGCTTACAGCCCTAATACCATTGTGCAGGTGGCGTCAGGGCGGTTTGGGGTGCACGAAGGGTACTTAAACGCCGGGGCGGCCATTGAAATCAAGATGGGGCAGGGGGCCAAACCAGGCATTGGAGGGCATCTGCCCGGGACAAAGGTGGGGGCCGATATTTCCCGCACCCGCATGATACCCGAGGGCAGCGATGCTATCTCCCCGGCCCCCCATCACGATATTTATTCCATTGAGGATCTGCGCCAGCTGGTGTATTCCTTAAAGCAGTCCACCCATCACAAAAAGCCCGTCATTGTGAAGGTGGCGGCCGTGCACAACATCGCGGCTATTGCCAGCGGCATTGCCCGCAGCGGCGCAGACATTATCGCCATAGACGGCTTCCGGGGCGGTACAGGCGCCGCCCCCACCCGAATACGGGACAATGTGGGCATCCCCATTGAGCTGGCCCTGGCGGCGGTAGACCAACGCCTGCGGGATGAGGGGATACGGAACCAGGTAGGCATCATCGCCGGAGGGAGCATACGCTCCTCGGCAGATGTGGCTAAAGCTATCGCCCTGGGCGCAGATGCGGTTTATATTGCAACGGCGGCGCTGCTGGCGCTGGGCTGCCATCTGTGCCGTACCTGCCAGACGGGTATGTGCAACTGGGGCATTGCCACCCAAAGGCCGGAACTGGTGGCCCGTTTAGACCCCAAAGAGGGGGCGAAACGCCTGGTAAACCTAATGACCGCCTGGAACCACGAGATTATGGAAATGCTGGGCGGCATGGGCATCAATTCTATAGAGGCCCTGCGGGGCAACCGTTTGATGCTGCGGGGCATTGGGCTAACGGCAAAGGAACTGGAGATTTTGGGCGTAGCCCACGCGGGGGAATGATCCCTGCGCAAAGTAAAGGAGGCGCGGTATAATGGCCTATAAAATAATGGCCCAAGGCTTAGACGCGGCCGGGCTGGGCAGGCAGATCCAAGCGCACCCCGGCCCGGTAGAGGTTGTGGGATGCCTGGGGCAGCGGTTTATCGGGGCGGGGATGCACGGAAAGAAAATTCGTGTTACAGGCATACCGGGAAACGCCCTGGGGGCCTACCTCAACGGCGGTGAGATAGAAGTGTGCGCAAACGCCCAAGACGCTGTAGGCGACACCATGAATGCCGGCACCATTGTGATCCACGGGGATGTGGGCGATACGGTAGGATACGCCATGCGGGGCGGGGAAATCTATGTGGAAGGCTCGGCGGGCTACCGGGCTGGGGTGCATATGAAGGAGTACCAGGACAAGGTGCCGGTAATGGTCATCGGCGGCCGGGCCGGCAGCTTCCTGGGGGAGTACCAGGCTGGCGGGGTGATCCTGGTGCTGGGGCTGACGGGTTCAGGCCCCATTGCCGGGAACTTCCCCTGTACAGGAATGCATGGCGGCAAGGTGCTGCTGCGGTGCCGACCGGAAGAACTCCTTTTCCCCGGCCAGGTGACGGCCCTTCCGGCATCTCCCCAAGACCTGGATGCCGTGCGGCCATATTTAGAAGAATTCTGCCGCCGCTTCGGCAAAGACCTGGCGTTTATTCTAAACGCCCCTTTTACCCTGGCGGTTCCGGACAGCCGGAATCCGTACCGGCAGATGTATGTAGCCAATTGACAGGAGGATGCCTATGGAATTTACCCAAGACGATGTATTGTGTTATGTGAAAAGCGAAGATGTGAAATTTATCCGTTTGGCGTTCTGTGATACCGAAGGGCGCCAGAAGAACCTGGCCGTTATGCCGGAGACGCTTCCCCGGGCGTTCTCCCAGGGTATTCCAGTAGATGGCCAGGCATTACCGGGTTTTGGAACCGAGCCTGTGCTTTTGCGCCCAGACCCCACAACTTTGCTGCAAATGCCCTGGCGGCCCCAGCACGGGCGGGTGGTGCACATGTTCTGCGATCTGCTGACCCTGGACGGTACGCCCCACCCCCAGGATATCCGGTGGCAGCTGAAAGAGCTTGCACAGCAGATGGAGTGTACTGTAGCGGCAGAGATGCTTTTTGCCCTGTACAAACTGGACGAGCAGGGCCGCCCCACAACTGAACCCCAGGACGAAGCCGGGTATCTGGACATAGCCCCCACAGACCGCGGGGAGAATGTGCGCCGGGCCATCTGCCTAACCCTGGAGCAGATGGGCATCCAGCCGGAAAGCTCCCACCACGGGGCGGGGCCAGGAAGGAACCTGATCCGCTACCAGGGCGCAGGCCCTCTAAAGGCTGCGGACAACATGGTAACTTTTCAGGCAGTGGTACGCACAATGGCAGACCAAAACGGGCTTTTTGCAGAATTCCCCCATCCTCCCCGGCTCTTCATAACCCAGGGGGCTAACGTGCGGGAAGCCGTACCCCAAAAGGGCTGGCAGAACCCGTACCGGCTCATGGCAGCTCTGGTACGAGGGCAGGTGTAAGCATATGGTATTCGAACCGGAGCCTTATAGTGTACTTATTGTCTCCCCAGGCGACCGCTTCCGGGAAAGCCTGTCCCCTCTTCTGCCTCCAGGTTCCTTTAACCCGGTTTGCGTTGCCCGCAGCTGTGCCGAAGCAAGGCGGAAGCTGCTGGAGCGGGGGTTTGATTTGGTTCTTATCAATTCCCCCCTGCCCGATGGCCCAGGCCTGCCTTTAGCGGAGGATCTGTGCGCCGAAACAGAAGCCGGGGTCCTGCTGTTGGTTCCGGCGGGGATCTACGAGGAAACCGCTGCCCAGGCCCAGCAGAGCGGGGTAATCACACTGCATAAACCCAGCAGCCGGCTTCTGGCTTCACACAGCCTGCAAGCCCTCTGCGCTATGCGGGAACGGCTGCGGGCACGGGGCCGCAGGCAGGTTGCGGTAGAAGAGAAGATCCGGGAGTTGCAGATGATTGACCGGGCTAAGTGGGTGCTGATAGATAAGAAGGGCTTTACAGAGCCGGAAGCCCACCGGGCCTTAGAACGTATGGCGATGGAACAACGCATAACAAAGGTGCAGGCTGCTCAGCGGGTAGTGGGGGGAATATCAATTTGACAAGGGCAGCATGACGAGGCGGGCCGCGTTTTGCGTCCCGCCTCAAAATTTTCCGCGCGGGTGTAAGTTTTCAAGACCCGCAAAACCCAGAACGGGCCTGCTTTTCGATATGCAAGAATATGGAAAAACCCGGGAACCCGCATAAATACTAGGGCTTGAGGGTCTGGTAATGGGTCAACACTTCCGCCTGGTATTGGCCTACCCGGCCCTTATAGGTAGTAAAGTCATTGATTGGTGAATGGATTATAGCATATTGGGATTATCGAAAAAAGGTCCGATGTCGATTTTGCCCGAAAATCCGCTTAATCTGTCCGGTTTTACGCATACATATACTGGGCGATCACATCCTTCACCGCCTGGGGCTGCATAACGCCCACATGGCTCTCGACCAGCTGTCCGTCCTTGTAAAAGTGTACGGTGGGCACGGCGGTTATCCCGTACTCCTCCGCCAGCTCCGGGTTCTCGGTGGTATTGAGCTTGACGATGTTCAAGAAGGGAATTTCCGCCTCAATATCCTCCAATATCTTGGAAAACAGCTTGCAGGGAACGCAGGTTGTGCCGTAGAAGTCCGCGATCACGAAATCCTCTCCGATCAGCTCTTTGAAATTGGTCTTGTCCGCGTTTTGAATCGCCATGATGGGTTCCTCCCTTAATAAAATTCTCTGATATAGTTTTTCAGCACTGTATAGGCGTGCCCGGTGTATTCGTTGAAAATGAAGTTCTCAAACGGGTTAGCCTCCCGGGCGTTTTCCTCGCAGACGCGCCAGGTTTTGGCATAGTCCGCGATAAACGCCTCATACTCCGCCTCGCCGGAGTGGAAACTGTCCGTTTCGGCGTACCGGCGGCCCAGCAGATAGCGGCAGAGATTGTCCCAACCATCATATTGGAGCATGGCTACCAGCTCATGGTAGCTTTTCACTGGGATGCGGCCCTGGAACTGCTCCGGCGTCATTTCCTCCAGGACCATGCCCTCCTGGCGGCACAGCGTCCGGCAGCGGTCCAGCTCCCGGTTGATAGCTTCGGCCCAGTCCTCCCTGTATAGGATAAACTCCGAGCCGCTTATCACCTCCCGGGTGAGTTTCTTCAGCGCTTCAAAGGAGTCTTGTCCGAAGGCGGCCTCCCGCTGCTGCTCCAGCAGGTAGGCCCGGTATTCCGCCACAGTATGCACGCCGTCCAGCTCCAGCTTCTCCACCATCTCATCACTGGGTTCCGGGGCCACGCGGTTCATCACCCCCGCCAGCGTAAGGGACACCTTCCCCTCCGGCAGGCCGGCCTCCCGGGTCTCGCCCACCCTCATGCCGATGGAGAGATTTTCCAGCTCCCTTTGAAACATCCCGCTTCCTGCCACGAAGCGAACCTTCTCCTTATTGTACCTGGGGCAGTCTGAAGATAACCGGCACACCACCTGTTCCCCGGCAGAAACCGCCTCGCCGGGTTTCCAGCGGATATACGGGTTAGTCAGCCGCCTCAGCTCCGCCTCCAGCGCCGCTTCATCCGGCACAAAGGGCTTGAGCAGCGGCCCCGCGTCCACCTCCCGGTAGTCCTTTACCTTCAATATTCTCGATTTCATTCCCGCGCCTCCATTTCTTGCAGGTATTCCACCGCGCTGTGCAGGGCCACGTTGCCCTCGCCTACCGCTTTTGCGTACTGATAGGGCCGTCCCGTGCAGTCCCCGGCGGCAAAGCAGCCCGGCAGATTGGTCCGCTGTCCCCGGTCCACCCGGATGTGTCCGCCCTCTGCCGCCAGTCCCGGCAGCAGCGCCGCCGGGGCCACGCAGGAACGCAGGCAGAAGATTCCGTCCGCCGCTACCGTCTCGCCGCCGCAAATCAGGCCGGAAGCCCTGTCCTCTCCCAGGATTTCCGTGGGATACCCCACCGTGTGCCGCACATTGTCCCGGTGAACGCCGCAATCCTTATATTCTGTACAGATAGCGGACGTTCTGTCCCAGTCCAAAGCCGGTATGAAAAAGCGGGGAGTTTTGGCGAATGGGACAGAATGGCCGGGAAAATGAACAGAATAGTCATAGCACCTTGCGCCAGAGGAGAAAAGCTCCTATAATATTGGTGTCTAAGCCGGATCGAACAAGAGGGAACTCACTATAAGGAGGCTATTATGGAAAAGAACAGTATCCTTTCAGGTTTTATTGTCCTAACCCAACAGCGTGTTGACGAGCTGGAAGCGAACCTCTGGCAGATGGAGCATCAAAAGTCCGGCGCCCGGCTGGTGTGGCTGGAGCGCGCGGAGGAAAACAAGACCTTCGCCATCGCCTTCCAGACCCAGCCCTGGGACGACACGGGCGTGTTCCACATTCTGGAGCACTCAGTCCTGTGCGGCTCGAAACGCTATCCGGTGAAGGAGCCTTTTGTGGAGCTGATGAAAAGCTCCATGAACACCTTCCTCAACGCTATGACCTTCCCGGACAAGACCGTCTACCCGGTATCCAGCCGGAACAGCCAGGATTTTATCAATCTCCTGCGGGTCTACATGGACGCGGTACTGCACCCGCTGCTCCACTCCAAGCCGGAAATTTTCAGCCAGGAGGGCTGGCACTACGAGCTGGGCGAAGACGGTGCCCTCTCCGTCAAGGGCGTGGTGTATAACGAGATGAAGGGGGCCTTCTCCTCGCCGGACGCCCTTCTGGAGCGGGAAGCGGCCCGCCGCCTGTTCCCGGATACCTGCTACCGCTATGTTTTTGGGGGTGACCCAGCGCATATCCCGGAGCTGACCTACGAAGCCTTCGCTGCCGCCCACAGCCGCCTCTACCACCCATCAAATTCCTATATATTCCTGGACGGCAACGTAGATATCGCGCAGGTTCTTGAGATTTTGGACAGTGAATACCTCTGTGCATACGAGCGCTGTCCCGCGCCGGAAGGGATACCTCTGCAAAAGCCCGTTGAGGCGGGCCTGTCCGCTATACGCTATGAGCTGTCCGCACAGGAATCCCCTCAGGGACGCGCCCGGCTGGCGGATGGATACGCCGCCTGCACCTTCCGGGACAGGGAGACGTTAATGGCGCTGCAAGCCTTATCGGACGTGCTGTGCGGGGACAACCAGGCCCCCCTGAAGCGGCGTCTTCTGGAAAGCGGCCTAGCCCGGGACGTCCGCCTGGAGCTTCACGACGGTGTACAGCAGCCCTGGTTCCTGCTGGAGGCCCGGGACATTGCCGAGGACAAGGCCGAGGAGGTGTCCGCCGCCCTCCGGGATGAGCTGGAGCGGCTGTCCCGGGAGGGACTGGACCATCGGCGGGTCCTGGCAGCGCTGGACAACCTGGAATTTGAGGCCCGGCAGCGGGACTATGGGCAGACGCCCCAGGGGCTTATGCTTTGCTTCCAGGTGCTGGAAAGCTGGCTCTACGGCGGCGACCCGGCCAATGCCATTAAGTTAAGCATTTTGTAAAAAGATAAAGAAACCGGCAAAAAGCCCTTGACAAAATGAGAAAAATATGCGGCGAAGCCCCTTGAAAAATAAAAACTTCAAGGGGCTTATAAAATGAAACAAACCGCAAAAAACTTACGAAAAAAGCTGCTGTCTCAGGTAAGGAAAATGGGAAAGAATCCCCAAATTTACGCCAGCCGGCCGGGACGGGATTTCACCCGCCGCAGGGCGCTGGATTTTGAAAATATCATTTTCTTCTTGCTCACCATGAGCTGTGAAAGCGTGGGCAAAAATCTCATGAAAGCTTTCCGTTTTCAAGAAAAAACACCTTCTGCCTCCGCCTTTGTGCAGCAGCGGAAAAAGCTTTTGCCTAAAGCCTTGGAGGACTTATTTCACAGCTTTTCAAATTCACTTACCCCCGAAAAGAAGTACCGGGGATATCGGCTGCTGGCAGTGGATGGAACGTCCTTGAAATCATCAGCATACCCTGCAGATTTGCTTTCTTATCTGCCCGGAACAGACCGCCAGCACGGTTGGAACAAGCACCTGATAAACGCTCTTTTTGACTTGGAAAACGGCATTTATACAGACTTAATTGTCCAAAAGGAACACGAGAAAAATGAAGGCAAAGCTCTGTGTGAAATGACAGACCGTTCGCGGATTTCAGAGCCGGTTATCCTTTTAGCTGACCGGAACTATGCGTCCCTGAACAACTTGGCGCATCTGGAAAACCGGGGATGGAAATATGTCATCCGCCTGAAGGAAAGGGATTCGGTTTTTGGTGTAAAACTTCCTTGTTTTCCCGAATTTGATATACCCGCAAGCCTCACTTTGGGGCGCCTCACAAAACGAAAACTGGAAACAAGAAATATCCCTGTTCCGGCAGATTATTATAAGCTTACAAGTCAGCGTGTTTTCGATTTCCTGCCTGTAGAAAGCGTTGGCTTTTACCGGCTTTCTTTCCGTATCGTACGCGTAAATTTCTGCAATGGAAAAACGGAAACCTTCCTGACAAATCTGAATAAAAATCAATTTCCGCCCGAAACTTTGAAAGCTCTTTACGCCAAACGCTGGGGCATCGAAACATCTTTCCGCAGCCTGAAATATTCAGTGGCGCTCATTCATCTCCACTCCAAAATTCCAGAACTTATTTTACAGGAGGTTTTTGCTGCTTTCCTGATTTTTAACTTTGCACAGGCAGCAGCCTGGAACGTGAAGCTTTCCTGCCACAACACAAAACAAAAACAGCGCCTCAATTTTTCCGACGCTGTCTTTGCCTGCTGTGCTTTCTTACGGAAACCTTTTCGAGAACTGGAAGGGTTGCTTTACAGAAAACGCTTTCCGGTAAGGCGGGGACGGGCTTTCCAGAGACCTGTTTCCTCGGGTAATCGGATTTCTTGGTTTTATCTTCCGGCACGATAGCGGGGCTCTTTGGGGGCGCTTAACTTAATGGCATTGGGCGACCCGGCCGCAAATCTCAGCGCCGGGACGCTCTTTGACGGCCTGCGGGACAAGTGCGGGACAGGCTGTTTTGAAGAACTGCTGAAGCGGCTCATTTTAGAGAATCCCCATCACTGCCGGATTCTGGCGCTGCCCTCCCACACCATAGGCCAGGAGCGCCAGGCCCAGGAGAGGGAGCGGCTCAGCGCCGTCCAATCCGGCTGGGAAACTGGGGAAGCCGCCGCCGCACGCCGCTTCCAGGAAGCTGTCGCCGCTTGGCAGAACACGTCGGACACGCCGGAGCATCTGGCGTCCATCCCCAGGCTTCGCCTTGACCAGATCCCCGCGGAGCCGGAAAAGCTGCCCATAGAGGAGGAATCCGTCGGCAGCATAACGCTCCTTCGTCACCGCCTGCCCACCAACGGTATCACCTATTGCAATCTTTATTTCGCGCTGGATGATCTGACCCCGGAGGAACTGGCTAAGGCGTCTTTCATGGCCCAGCTGTTCGGCTGTCTGGATACGGCGAAGTACACTCTGGCAGACCTGAGCCGGGAGATGCGCTCCCTGTTCGGGAATATCTGGTTCACGGTAGAAGCGTATGGGCGGCAAAACGCCCCGGACCGCTGCCGGACGTTCCTGTGCGTTTCCTGCAGTGTTCTGGACACGAAGCTGGAAAAAGCCCTGTCCCTCCTGACAGAGCTTTTAGTGGGGCAGCAGTGGGAGGATTCCCAGCAGGTGCTGGCATTTCTGCACCAGAGGCGGGCGGCAATGGCAGAGCAGATGGTCACGGCAGGCCACAGCGCCGCCATGTCCAGGGTCCTGGCCTGCTCCACCGCCGAGGGGGCCGTGCAGGAGCAGGCGTCCGGCATCACCTTCCTGCGGTGGCTGACAGCGCTGGAGCAGGACTTCCCCGCCCGCTTTCCTGCTTTGGCGCAAGACCTGAAATCTCTGGCCCAGCGCGTTTTCTGCCGCGCCCGCATGACGGTCAGCGTTACCGCCGGGAATGAAGCTTCTGCCAAAACTGTCACCCGCCTGCTTGCGTCCAGCCTGCCGGAGGGCAGCTTTGCCCTGCCCTGCGCGGGGGCTGTTCTGCCCTGGAAGCCCCGGCGGGAAGGGTTTGTGATTCCATCCGGCGTATCCTACGCGGCACTGGGCGGCGTTTTCCAGGGAGCCGGAAGCGGCGCGGCGAAGGTCATGGGCCGTACCGTCTCCCTTGCCCACCTTTGGAACACGGTGCGGGTCCAGGGCGGGGCCTATGGCACGGGAATGGTTTTACGGGATACGGGGTTTGCGGGATTCTACTCCTTCCGTGATCCCAGCGCCGCCCGGACGATTGACTGCTACCGCGCCTCCCCGGATTTCCTGAGAGGCATTGATATGGAGCTGGCTGGCATGATCATCGGCGCGGCGGCGGAGTCCGACCCGCTTCTGACAGCCCGCATGAAAGGCAGGATGGCAGACGCCCTCTACTGGCGGCAGATTGGCCACGGGGACCGGCTCCGGATCCGCCGGGAGATACTTGCCACCGTGCCGGAAGATCTTACCGCCCTGGCGGGTCCTGTGGAGGAACTGACAGCGCGGGGCAGCGTCTGCGTCCTCGGCTCCCGGCAGCAAGTAGACGCCTGCGCCGGATGGCTGGATCATATAATGGTGCTCTGATATGAGAGAGCTTGATTTGAAACGCTTGAAAAAAGCTTCGGAGGTTGGCTTTGCCATCATAGCTGGAAATGTACTGCTGGGGTTCGCGGTGGCGGCGTTCATCCTGCCCAGCGGCGTGATCATGGGAGGGGCCACGGGCGTCGGGGTTGTTCTGGCAAGGTTCATCCCGCTGGACACCGCCTTAATCGTTTTATGCGTGAACCTGCTGGCCCTGGCGCTGGGCTGGGCGGTGCTGGGATGGAAGTTCGTCCTGGCTACAGTGGCAAGCTCTTTGCTCTACCCCGTCTTCCTGGGCGCGGCCCAGAGGGTGCCGGGTATCGAAGGGCTGACTGCCGACCCGCTGCTGTCGGCCCTCCTGGGCGGCGTGCTGTGCGTAATCCCGCCCAGGAAGCTCTATGCCGCACAGTCGCTGATACAATCGGTTGACCCCCATGCGTTCCTTACCATCACGCAGATCAGGGAAGTACGGGGGCAGGGCTTTTCCAGCGAGCGGGTCTATGTGGAGCCGCCCGAAAGCCCTATAGAATAAGAGGAGGGTAAATTTATGTTGACTGCAGAAACAAAAAAAGCGTATCTGACTATTTTAAGGGAAGAGCTGGTTCCCGCCACGGGCTGTACGGAGCCCATTGCCCTGGCTTATGCCGCCGCCCGGCTCCGGGATATCCTGGAGGCCTGGCCGGAAAGGATACGGGCGGAGGTCTCCGGCAATATCATCAAAAACGTGAAAAGCGTGGTCGTCCCCAACACCGGAGGGCTAAAGGGCATCTCCGCAGCCATTGCGGCGGGGGTAGCGGCGGGGGAGGCTGAAAAGATCCTACAGGTCATTTCCACCGTTCCGGCGGAGCGGCACGGGGCCATCGCGGCCTATTGCCAGGATACCCCCATTGAGATCATTTGTGCCGACACTCCTCGGATGCTGGACATCTGCCTGACCGGCTGGGCTGGGGAGCATTCCGCCCAGGTACATATTGCCAACAGCCACAGCAATATTGTTCGGGAGGAAAGGGATGGCGAAGTCCTATTGGATAAGCCGGTAACAGATTCTGCCGAGGACAGCCTGACGGACAAGAGCGTGTTGAATGTGGCGGATATTCTGGAGTTTGCGGACACAGCGGAGCTTGAGGAAGCCATACCGTTATTGCGGAGGCAGATAGACTGCAACACCGCTATCGCGCAGGAGGGGCTGCAACATGACTGGGGCGCCAATATCGGCTCCGTCCTGCTGGCGGAGTATCCCGGGGACATCAAGACCGAGGCAAAGGCCTGGGCCGCCGCCGGGAGCGACGCCCGGATGAGCGGCTGCGAGCTGCCGGTGGTGATCCTCTCCGGCTCCGGCAACCAAGGGATAACAGCCTCTGTGCCGGTAGTCCGGTACGCAAGATTCCTGGGGGCAAGCCAGGAGAAGCTGTACCGGGCCTTGCTGGTCAGCAACCTGGTGACGATCCATCAGAAAAGCGGCATAGGCCGCCTCTCGGCCTACTGCGGCGCGGTCAGCGCCGGGGTCGGGGCAGGGGCCGGAATCGCCTATCTGCTGGACGGCAGCTACGAGGCCATTGCCCACACCATCGTCAACGCGGTGGCTATCATCAGCGGGACCATCTGCGACGGGGCAAAGCCGTCCTGCGCCGCCAAAATCGCTGCCAGCGTGGACGCGGGGATATTGGGCTACGCCATGTATAAGAACCATCAGGAGTTCAAGAGCGGCGACGGCATCGTGACCAAAGGCGTGGATGACACGATTGCGAATGTGGGCTTTTTAGCACAGCAGGGAATGCGGCAGACAGATCAGACGATATTGTCCATTATGACCGAGCGATGCAAATAACAGGAACATTCCCTGGGCAGTGACCTCGCCGTAGTGTGGTATGCCGATGCCCGCCTCACCCAGGTAGTCGTAGCCCGTCCAGGTGAAGTCGCCTATCACATGGGGGTTGTCCCGGACAATGGGCCACAGCCGTTAATTGTAGCCCGCCACGTCCACGCTGCTGACAGACGGCTCCAGACGTTGGGTGAGCAGTGGGCTTTCGGAAAACTTATCGGTCTGCTCCCACTGGGACGTGCCCATCATGCTGTTCAATGCTTCGCTGCCCGCCCCGGCGGCCCCAGCATTGACAGTTTCCTTCTTCTCCTGCTCCATCATGGAGCCTAGGCAGTCGGACACCGCCAGGAAGCCGTTGATGCCACATGTTGTGTTAGAGTTCGGGACTGTCCACGGTGATGCGCTGGAAGAAACCGCTTTCCCCGGGGGCCAGACACAGCATGGCGGAGAGTGGGGCCGCTCCATCAATAGCAATGCGCAGTTCAACGGTTTTGGGCTGGGTGCTCTGGTTCACGGCTATACCGTCCACACGGAGTACAGCGTAGCCCTCCTCAATAGACTCAGTGGTAATCTTGATAGCACTTATATACGCACCGCCGCCCTGCAAGAGATACACATCCCGGTAAATCCCCATACCGCTGTACCACCGGGAGGCCTTCTCCTGACCCAGCGCAAGCGCCTTCAGCTCGTTCTCCTGGCCGTAGCGGAGGTAAGGGGTCAGGTCGACGGTGAAGCCGGTGTAGCCGTAGGCGCGGCTCCCCAGAAACTCGCCGTTCAGGTAGGTCATGGCCTTCTGCATGACGCCCTCAAACTCCACCAGGGTACGCTGGCCCTGCCAAGTTTCGGGGGCAGTGAAAGTTTTGGTGTAAGTGTAGGACTTCGCCGGATAGAACCCTGCCTGCCCGCCGCCTTCGCACTTGGGATCGCGATCCTCCTCTATCATCGCGTCGTGGGGCAGGGTCACGGGCTTGCCCTGGGCCGCGCCGCCGAAGAGGGCGGAGAATGGGTCTTGGACTCCGGGCTTGACGGTCCAGTTTTCGTTGAATAATGTCTTTTTCATGGGTGCCTCCTTATATATTTGGTGTTTGCCATTGTCTAAATCGACCTGTGGAACCAGGCAAGCCATATTGTCCTTGACGCATACCTGCTCGCCATGACCGCCCAAATCCAGAATCGGCTCCCTACGGCTGGCTTTCCACAGAGTGTTATTGGCTATCACACAGCCCTAATGTTCCCGGACAAGCGCCGTACCCGGCAGTCCTCGATAACAAAGGCGTCCTCCTCCAGCCGCGCAAAAAAGGCGCACCGAAGCTTTCCGGTACGCCTTTCAAATTCCTTATTCCTGGGGCTTTGCCACAACCCCGTCGCTGGAGCCTGCCGAAGCAGTCTCCACGCCTGCGCCGGCCTGGATGGTAACCGCGTCAGAGAGGGTAACAGTGGCGGTATAGCTGCCCGACACCCAGCAGGCTTCCCCGGCAGTGCCGGAGATGGTAACGGCTGCGGGAGCCTCTATGCTGCCTGTGCGGTTTGCCACATTGGCCAAATCAATCTGCACAAAGATGGAATCCCCGGCCAGCTTCCCAACCTGGGCCTGGGGGCCAATCACTGAAACCTCCATGCTCCGGGTGGTCAGCCGGGCGTCCTTCCCGGCAGGGGGATTGAGAAGCTGGATGTTCGCCTCCGGCACAGTCAGCGTGGCCCGGCTGTAGCCGTTTAAGTTAATGGAAACCTTTGCCTGGGTAACGGTGTTCTCCCCGGCGTTTGTAATGTTGCGCACGCCGCTGGGCAGGGGGATCTCCATGTCAAAGGCGGCTGGGCGGGACAAATCCAAATCGGCAAAGTCAATGGCGCTGCCAAGGCAGATTTCGCTGATGCCGTCCAGCACCTCCTGGGAGCCTGCAATGGCAATCTCCGCCGGCTCTATGCTGATGCGGTTCTGGGCAAAGCTGTCAGGCTGGTGTACAGTGTTCACCACCAGGGGCACTGTCTTTCTCGCCATCACCGGGATGGTGGCCTGCACTGTGTCCACGCTCAGCGTAAGGTACAAGGAAGCTGTGTCCGTTATCTCCTGGTTGTTCTGGTCATACAGGCGGATGGGGCAGGAGAACTCCTGGGAGTCCCGCAGGGGAGCGTCCAGGGTGTAGCCCACCGCCGCCCGGCTCACCCGGTTCACAGCAGACTCCGGCCCGGAAATAGTCACGCTGTCCTGGGACAGCACAGGGGAGCCGGGATAAAAGCCCGCGTCCGCGCTGTACACAATCTCGTCCTCCAAAGGCAGGGTAACTTCCTTATAGCGGTCATACTCCAGGTTGATTTCCTCCGGGTTGATGGAAACAATGTCATATTCCGAAAGGGCAGAGTTTTTCACCGCCTGCACAGGCACCGTCATCTTCTGCAGGGTGTTGCCCGTCAGCTTGGTGGAAGTGGGGTTCAGGCTCACTGTCACCTTGAAGTCCTCCGCCGTCAGCTTGGAGGTAATCAGGCTGTTGCCGGAAACGTCGATGTCCGCCGCGGCATAGGACATGTTGAACACCCGCAGGCCGTCAGCCTCCGCCTCCGTAGAGGGCACCACCACAATAGGCACGTCCTGGATGGTAAAAGTGCGGTTCATGTCGCTGTTATAGGCCATCACAAACCATGTCACCAGGGCAATGGCAAAGGAAAAAACCAGCACAAAGGTGTTGTGGTAAAAAATATTCCGCAGGGAAAGCTTTCCCCGTTTTTTCTCCATGGGCTTTCCGTCTTTCATGGCTCAGCCCTCCTTCCGGCCGGAGCCAAAGCCCAGCCTGCCCAGAATGCGCTTGCTGCCGGAAGCGCCTTTGTCCTCCGCGCCGATAAGGTATTTCTCCAAAGCGTCGGAAAGGGCCGCCCTGGTGTAATCCCGGGTCAGCCTGCCTCCCACGGCAATGGAAATCTGGGCCGTCTCCTCAGAGACGACCACCACCACCGCGTCAGAGTTCTCGCTCATGCCCAAAGCCGCCCGGTGCCGGGTGCCCAGCTCCGCGCTTACGCTGTCGCTGCTTGTCAGGGGCAGGATGCACCCCGCCGCGTGGATCCGTCCGTCCCGTATCACCATGCCCCCGTCGTGGAGGGGGGCTTTGTTGAAGAAAATATTGGCAATAAGCTGGGCGGAAGGGTCGGCCTCCACAATGGTGCCTGTCTCCACAATTTCCCCCAGCTTGGTGCGGCGCTCAAACACAATCAGCGCCCCCATGCGGAGCTGCTGCAAAATGCCCACAGCCCCCACCACCCCGGCAATGGCCCGCCGGGTGCCAAGCTTGTCCCCGTCCCTGTCCTTGCCGCCGATAATGCCGCCCAGGGAGCTGACCTTGCTGTGGCCCACCTGCTCTAAAGCCTTGCGTATCTCCGGCTGGAAAAGGATAATCACCACAATAAAGGCAGACTGGAAGAAATACCGCAGAAGCTGGTTGAGCATCAAAAAGTCAAGGGCCTCTGTGGAGGAAATCAGGAACAGCCCCACCAGAAGGATAATGCCCTTGACAAGCTGCCCGGCCCGGGTTTCCCGCACCAGCTTGATAATGCCGTACAGCAGTACGGTTACAATAGCCACGTCGATAGCGTCTTTAAAGGTAAACTGCCGCGCCAGGTTCAAAAAGGTCTGCCCGAACCGCGCCGCGGCGTCCATCATGTCCCCCACTGCCGTCATCCCTTTCCGTATGTAGTGTGCCGCAAAAGCTTTTAGGGCCTGTCTGTGTCTTATTGTATCACAGGCAGGCCGCAAATAAAAGGCTTTTTTCGTTTTCTTTCAAAATTTCACAGGCCGCCCGGAAAACCGTCAGCCAGCCAAAGGCTTCCCCGGCGGGATATCGTAAACACACTTGAAAACCGGCATGTTCCGATTTTCAAGCCGAGGGGCTGCGCCGCCTGGCTCAAAAGAGGCATACTACCTCTTTTGAACTGTGTTAACTATGGCCCGCACCCTGCGGGCAAGGGCCTCCATCTCCTGGGGCCTGGTGAAGGCGGAAGGGGATACCCGCACAGTGCCTTTGGTGCCCATTTTCTCATGGGCGCAGGGCGCGCAGTGCAGGCCGCAGCGCACAGCAATGCCGGACTTTGCCAGAATCTGCCCTATTTCCTCGCTGGGGCGGTTTTCTATATTAAAGGAAAGCACCGGCACAAAATAGGGGATTGCCGGGGGCGGGGTGTAAAGCTTCACATGCCCCATGCGGGAAAGCTTTTCATATAAATAGGAAACCTTTCCCATTTCCTCCCGGTAAATCCGCTCCATCCCCATGGCGCTTACAAACCCCATGCCCGCGTAAAGGCCTATAATCCCCGGCACGTTCAGGGTGCCGCTTTCATAGCGCTCCGGCGGGTCGTCGGGCTGCAAAAGGCTTTGGGACTGGGTGCCAGTGCCCCCCTCTGTCAGGGTGGCAAGGGAAACCCCGGGATCCCGCAAAACCAGCAGCCCGGTGCCCATAGGCCCGTAAAGGCCCTTGTGCCCGGCGCAGCACAAAAAGTCTATGCCGCCTTCTGCCACGCTGATGGGAACCACCCCGGCTGTCTGGGCCGCGTCCACGCAGATTTTCGCGTCATACTGGTGGCACAGGGCCGCAATGCGCTCCACAGGCAGCCGCACGCCAAACACGTTAGAGCCTGCCGTACACACCACCAGCCTGGTGCGCGGCCCCATGGCCTTCCGGAAGGCGTCCACCGTGGCGTCGTTGTCCCCCGGCGCCACCACAGCCTTTGTATACGTGACGCCTTTTGCCTCCAGGGCCTGCAGGGGCCGCATCACAGCGTTATGCTCCATGTCGGAAACTACCACATGGTCCCCCGGCTTTAAATATCCCTTTATCACCAGGTTCAGGGCCTGGGTGCAGCTTGGCTGGAACACCACGCACTCCGGCCCCGGCGCGCCCAGCAGGGCCGCCGCCCGCTCCCGGCAGTTATACACTGCCTGGGAGGTGCGCACGCTCATATCATAGCCGCTGCGGCCGGGGTTTGCCCCCAGCTCCCGCAGGGCCTTCTGCATCTGCTCCCGTACCACAAGCGGCTTGGGGTACGTGGTAGCGCTGTTGTCCAGATAAATCACGGGCCATCCTCCTGCTCCATGCGGCGCAGAACCCGGATGCGGTTTTCCTGTAAAATCCGTTCCGCTTCGTCAGCGCCGGCCGGCACGTATATCCCATAGCCGCAGCCGGACTCCTCCGTTTGGGGGATGCGCTCCACATAGCCGCGGATCCCCCTGCGGAAGAGCAGATCCCGGCCCTTCATGGCATATGTGACGGAGCTTACCACAAGTAAGGGCTTGCCCAAAAAATCACCTCGTTTAGGGGCTTGCCCCCCAAGCCAGGGAACAAGCCCAGTCGTTTGCCGCTCAGAAGCTGTGCCAGAAAGGGCTGCCTTGCGCCCTGCTGGTACGGCTTCTCACTTCATCTTATGCGCGCCCCCTTCTTTTGTGCGCTTTTTCGAGGCTTTTTTCCGGAAAAGGGATTCCCTGTCCCCAGCCCCGCCCGGAAAATTCTTTTCCCGGGAAAAGAAAATCGTTAAAAATCCTATTTTCCTATAGAAATGTGCCGCACAATATGGTATAATAGGCAGGTAATTGACTACATGTTGTGATTTGCACAAAAACAGCGCTTTTACCCAGGCAAATCACATAAAAATATTTTTCGCAGCCGGCAGCCGGCCTGCTTTTTTAGAAAAGAAGGGGCGCCCCCTGCCAGGGCGCCTCCGAAAAAGGAGTTCGACGACATGACAAGCTTCATCATTGTTCTTCTCTGCTCAGCCGGACTTTTCGCCATCCTGATGCAGGACAGGTTCCGCTTTTGGACAACCCTCCTGGTAGGGGGGATTGCTTTCCTCCTGGCCCTTTTGGCGGGGGTACTCTTAGGCCGCCTGATAGAAGATCCGGCCCTGGGAAAGCTTCTGGCCTGCTGGGCAGGCACGCTGCTGCTTTTCGCCGCCTCTCTTGCCATACATAGCAATAATATCCTGCAAAAGCTTTTCGTGCTTCTGCTGTGCCCCTGCTGCCTGGTATACGCGGAGGTGCTTCTGCCCCAGCTTCTGGGAACCCTGCCGCTGCGCACCGCGGGGGTTGTGGGCGGCGTGGTTTCGGCGGCGGGCACGCTGCTGCTGTACCTGCTTCTGGGCCTCTGCCTGTACCGGCCCTTCCATCATTTCAGCGACCGCGGCCCTTCGGCCTTTATGGCAGGCATGTGCCTGCTGCTCTGCCTGATTTACCTCATCTGCACCGGAAAAGCGGATCTGCTCTTCCCGGCCAATGCCCTGGCAGGCCGCCTGCTGTTTTCCTCCCTGCTTTTCATCGTGCTGGTTTTCTGTTTCCGCAGCGTATACCAGGCTGGACGGTTCCGGACGGCTGTGCTGGAGGAAGCCACCCGCCGGAAGCTGCTGGACAAAGACGCGGAGGATTTCGGGGATCTGCTGGCGGCTGTGCGGGAGGCCCATGCCGTCCAAAAGAAAGGGGAATATGCCCTGGATACCATCTCCGTCATGCTCCAGGACGGTGTGCCCGAGCAGGTGCCCGCTTACATTTATATGGCAAAACATGCCGCTGCCCGGGAGCCTGTCCTGGGGGAATACCATGAAAACCCCTATCTGAACGGCGTCATTGCCGCTAAGGCTGCTTTTGCTTCCCAGAACGGCATAGAGTTTCAGTGCAATGCCTGCACAGGCAATGTCCCCCTGAAAACCTCCGAACTGTGCGTGCTTTTCCATGAAATGCTCAGCCACGCCTGCAAGGAAACCCTGGGCTATACCGGGGAAGAACCCCGCCGGGTGCGCTTCACCGCCATCCCCGGGGAGGATTCCCTGCGGCTGGAGGCTGTATATGCGGCCGTCCCTCCGGCAGGCCGTTCCTTTGGGCTGCAGGAGCTAAGGGAAAAGAAGCTTTCCGATGTGCTCCAGTGGCTTTTTGACGACCGCCCGGCTGAGGGCAGCGATCTTTCCGGCTTGGAGAACACCGCTGAAACCGTCCTGCTCCACAGCGGCAGGCTCACAGTTTCCAGCACGCCGGGGGAAACCATCCTGCTGGCAGAAATGCGCTTTTAGAACCTGTTCAGTATCTAAAAGGTATGCCGGATGTGAGGAGTTTTTTTGTCCGGCAAGGAAAAAACCGCAGAGAATACTGCCGTATTCTGAGGATTTTTGACACAGCCGGGCGGAAAAAGCCCCCTCAGACGGCGTGCCTTGTGATACTAAACAGGTTCTTAGCAAGGTGCGCGGGATACCCGCCATACGAGGTGCCAGCGCTTCTGCCCCTTCCCATCGCCTTTAACACTACCAGCCGCCCCGCCCGCAAACCAGGGGAAGCGCGGGGCGCTTCCCCTGCCCTGCGCCTTTGGCGCAGGGGCGTGCCTTCGGCACGCGTTTGCGGGCGGCCCTGGAGTCTGTCTTAAAACTCCGAAAAACCGCCCGCCCTGAACAAAAATACTGGCATTTCCCTGGTTTTAAAACAGATTCCAGGCTTTACCTAATATACTTCAAATACAGAAAGGACGCAAACTCCTATGGACAACAGCCTTTGCACCCCGGAAATCCTCGCGGCCTTCGGGCTTCCCCCCCAGTCCGATGTCTCTCCTTTATACGGCGG
This sequence comes from Acutalibacter sp. JLR.KK004, assembly GCF_036941085.1. Lineage (NCBI taxonomy): Bacteria > Bacillati > Bacillota > Clostridia > Eubacteriales > Acutalibacteraceae > Acutalibacter > Acutalibacter sp. JLR.KK004. The sequence goes on along the minus strand of NZ_JAYMNQ010000001.1, from coordinate 2,380,889 downwards.
GCACATTAACGATACCTTTGTGGCCCAAAGCACCGCCGGCAGCCCCCGGTACACCCTCCAGCGCATAAACCGCTTTGTGTTTCCCTCCCCGGAGGATATCACCGAAAATATGACAGGGGTCACCTCCTTTCTCCGGGAAAAAATTGCCGCCCGGGGAGGGGATCCAGACAGGGAAACCCTTAGCGTGCGCCCCGCTGCGGACGGCAAATTCTTATATATAGACAAGGAGGGGAACCCCTGGCGGTGCCTGGGCTATATTGAAAACGCCACCTCCCATGAAACCCCGGAAACCCTTGCCATGCTGGAGGAGGCAGGCCGGGCTTTTGGGGATTTCCAATGCCTTTTAAGCGGCTATCCCGCCCACACCCTCCACGAGATTATCCCCAATTTCCACAACACCCCTGCCCGGTTTGCCCAACTGCTGGAGGCTGTGAAGAATGATAAGGCCGGGCGCGCCGGGGAGGTGGGGCCGGAGCTGGAGTTTGCCTATAAGCGGGAAAAGGCCTGCGCCCTGCTGGCAGATTTGCTGGAAAAAGGGGAACTGCCCCTGCGGGTCACCCACAACGACACGAAGATGAGCAATATCCTGCTGGACGACGTTACCGGCAAGGCGGTATGCGTTATTGACCTGGACACCGTGATGCCCGGCCTTTGCGCCTTTGATTTTGGGGATTCCATCCGGGCCGGGGCCGCCACCGCCGCGGAGGACGAAACAGATTTGAGCAAGGTGAAATTTGACCTGGAGCGCTACCAGGCCTATGCCAGGGGCTTCCTGTCTGCCGCCGGGGATATCCTGACCAAACGGGAGCTGGAAACCCTGCCGGACGGCGCCATCCTCATGACCCTGGAGGTGGGCCTGCGCTTCCTGGCCGATTACCTTAACGGGGACGTGTACTTCCGCACCGCCCGGCCCAGCCACAACCTGGACAGGGCCAGAAACCAGTTTAGGCTGGTGGAGGAGATGGAAGCCGCCCGGGAGGAAATGGGCCGCGTTATCCAGGAAATGATGGGATAAAATTCGGTATTAGGAAAAAATCCACGTCCCTGCCCCTCTTAAGCGGAGCAGGGACTGCTTGCCTGTAAATGGTTGTGTAAACTGCACATATTTTGAGGCTGATGTCTCCTTTGCAAAGATGACATTTTGTTACAGAGGTAACAAAATGTTTACAAAACTGCTGGGATTTACCAAAAAACAGCCGTTTTTCACCCTGTTTTTACCGGGGATGCCCTGTGGGGAAAAGGCGGAAAAATGCCGCCTTGTGCAGTTTGACGAAGGATTTCATGCAGATTGGGAGGGAACCGCGATGGTGGAAATCAGGGCCTGGGCAGAGAGTTTTGCCCGAAAACTTCAGGGGCATTTTGGCCCCCGGCTGCTGTTTGTGGGATACCAGGGCAGCTATGGCAGGGGAGAGGCCACCCCGGAAAGCGACATCGACATTGTAACTGTGCTGGACGCAGTTGCTCCAGCAGATTTAGACGCTTACCGAACGCTGGTGCAGGCCCAGCCCCAGGGAGAGCTGGCCTGCGGGTTCCTCTGCGGGAAAAAGGAGCTGCGGGCCTGGCCCCGGTATGATCTGTATGGCCTAATGCTGGACACAAAGCCGGTTTTGGGAGATTTGCCTGCCCTGCTGCCCCGGCTTACAGAGGCGGACGCCCGGGGGGCCCTGGCTATCGGCGCGGCCAACCTGTACCATGCCGCCTGCCACACCTTCCTGTACAGCCCTGCGCCGGAAAAAGCCCTGCCGGGGCTGGGAAAGGCCGCCTTCTTCTGCCTGCGGCTTTGGGCGCTGCTGGAGGACGGGGTTTACAGGGCCTCGAAAAAGGAACTGGGAAAGGTGCTTGCAGGCCGGGAAAGGGCGCTGCTAAGCCTTTCCCTGGAGCCAGAAAGCCTGGAAACCAGGAAAGCTTACGAGTTGCTGATTGGCTGGTGCGGCGACGTGCTGGAGGCGCTGGAAAGGGAAAAGCAGCCGTAAAAAGCGGCTTTGCGCGGGGCGTGGCGGAGATTTTCAGAGCGGCGCTGCAGGAAACAGCGCGGGAATTGTGGAACGCAGAAGCCTGTTAGCGGGACAGAACTTCTTCGAACCAGCGGCATGGCGTGCATGGGAAGCAGGAAAACGGCGGTTTTCCCTGGAATCTCACCACTTCTGACCAAGAATTCGTCCCCTCTATTTCAAGCCCTAAAAAAGGAGAGGCACAGCCTCTCCCTTTGGCTTTGCGCGGCGTTCAGCCGTCCCCCAGCCACATATGGCGCTTTAAATCCACCCGCCCGTCCGGCAGGAAAGCCACGCCTTCAGCCTCCAGCATCTGCCGCTGGATCTCCTTGCCGCCAAAAGCCTGGTCGCAGCAAAGGGCGCCGTCCCGGTAAAGGACACGATGGCAGGGAAGCCCCTGAGGGGCATGCAGCATGGCGGCCCCCACAATCCGGGAGGCCCGGGGACTGCCTGCCAGAAGGGCCACGTGCCCATAGGTACACACCTGCCCGCGGGGGATGCGGCTGACAATTTCATACACCTGCTTGTTAAAATTCATGGGGAAAGCCTCCTTACATGTACCAGAAGCAGCCGCTGTTGGTGGTTTGAAGCCAGGCGCCCCGGGGCACCTGGCGGCGCACGCAGGCTACGCACATATAATCAGGCATGGGGGACAAAAGACCCATGACTGCCAAGGGCCAGCACACCCCCATAATTTTGCCCCAGGAGGCAGGGGCAAACAGGAACGCCAGCAAGGGTACAAGGCCCAGTATAGCAGGCAGAAGGCTCATCACCATAAAGCGCCGCCAGGAAATGGGCACATGGCACACGGCAAAAGCCGCCATTTTCTTGGGGATAAGCCCTACATAGACGGTGGAGCCTTTGGGATAGCACACCCCGTGCAGGTATTCATGGACAGGGATAAGCAGCAGCCCCAGCAGGATGCCCAAAGGGATATACCCGGTTTCCATGGGAAAACGGCCCAGAAGCCAGGCCTTGAAAAACAACGCCCCAAAGCACAGCAGGAGGGGCAGAAGCCCATAGGGGAGGGTGGCGGCGGAAAACGGATCCGGAGCGCGCAGGGGCTTTGCCCCATAGGGCAGGGACTGCTCCGGGAAGGCTGCGTCCGCGTCTTTCATCCCCACCCATTTGATTTCCGGCATGGTAAAAACCCCCTTTTCTGCGGCAGACAGAAGAATAAATTTAGAATAGTATTTAAAGGCATAAACGTCCAGGCTGGACACCTTATGCCCTTGACAGGCTTTGCGGGCTGCGTGTATACTTTGTGGAAGGCTGCGGCCTGTTTTTTATGAGAATGGAAAGGAAGTGCGGCATGAGAAGGAAAGACCGGGAGATTACCGACACAGCACAGATAATGGAGATATGGAAAAAATGCCGCGTGTGCCGTCTTGCCATGGCGGACGGGCCGCGGCCCTATGTGGTGCCTATGAATTTCGGCGTGGAGGAGCAGGACGGGCAGTTTACCATTTACCTCCACTGCGCCCCGGAGGGCCGCAGGCTGTCCATTCTGGAAAGGCGGCCCGCTGTGTGCGTGGAGGCCGACTGCGAATACAGCCCTATTGAGAGCAACACCCCCTGCCGCTATAGCTGCACCTTTGCAAGCATTATCGGGGAGGGGAAGGCGGAAATTTTGCAGGCCCATGAGGAAAAAGCCCATGGCCTTTCAGTCATTATGGAGCACCAGGCAGGCAAAAGCTTTTCCTTCAGCCCGGCCCAGACCGGCATGGTGGCGGTTATCCGCATCCGGCTTCAACTGGTTACGGCAAAGCGCCGGGCATAGTTCAGGCGCCTATCGCCTATATTATATATAATATAGTATAGCATAGCTGCAATGGGCTTCGCCCCTTGCCTGCCGCTGGCGCGGCAGAAAAGCAACTGAAGCTGCTTTTGGCTAGTCTTTTATATCCTGCGGATATTATAGCACAGGAGGCGGGCCGCCGCAAGCTTTTTAGGGCGTGTTTAGATAAGATGGTATGTGGATTTTTGGCAAAGAAGATGGCAGGAATCCGCCAAAAAGACGCTTGCAAACGCTTATGTGTACACGCCTTGGGGCGGGGCAAGGGGAGTTCTGACAAAAAGGTTACAAAATAGAAGCAAAAACGTCTTTTCCCTTGAAAATTCCAAACGGGTTTGCTATAATACCATACGACAGCGGCGGCTGGGACATACTGGCTGCCGGAATTCTCATATTTGTTTCAGAAATTAGGAGGAAACAACCATGAAAAAAGTTTTAGCACTGGTATTGGCTCTGGCCCTGCTGTGCACCTGCCTGGCCGCCTGCGGCGACGGCGGCAGTTCCAGCAGCACCCCTGCCAGCAGCACCGCTTCCAAGGCTGAGGAGTCTTCCAAGGCTGACGAGTCTGCAAGCACTGCTTCCGGCGAGAAGATGAAGATTGGCATTCTGGCCCCTGCTGTTACCCATGGCTGGGTGGCTGGCGTGGCCTACTATGCCGAGGCCCGCTGCAAAGAGCTGAGCGATACAGTTGAGTACCGCCTGCTGACCAGCAGCAACGCTGAGGAAATGACCAACCAGATCGACGAGCTGAAAACCTGGGGCGCCCAGGCAGTTGTGGCGTTCCCCCAGTGGGAAGGCATGGAAGACCCCATTAAGAGCCTTATTGACGAGGGCATTCCGGTTGTAAACTTTGACATTGTCATTGACGTGGACGGCGTGTACCACGTGGCGGGCGACAACAAGGACATGGGCACCCAGAGCGCCCAGTATATTGTGGACAAGATTGGCACCACCGGCAAGGTTGTGGTGCTGGAGGTTCCCTCCTCCGGTTCTGTTTCCGAGCTGCGCAAGGCTGGCTTTGAGGAGAAGATGAAGGAGATCGCTCCCGACATGGAGCTGCTGACCTACTCCACCCAGTTCACCCGCGAGGACGGGCTGAAGGATTTTGCTGACATCCTCCAGGCCAACTCCCAGATTGACGCTGTGTTCTCCATGGACGACGAAACCTCCATTGGCGTGCTGCAGGCCATTGCTGAGGCAAAGCGTACCGATGTGAAGGTTGTCACCGGTGGCGGCGGGTGCCAGGAATACTTTGGCATGATGCCCGAGAACGAGGAAATCTGGATCCAGTCCGCTCTGTACAGCCCCAACATGGTTATGGACGCTGTGGATATGGCTGTGTCCCTCCTGAAGGGCGAGTCTGTTGACAAGGAAAAGATTATCCCCACCACTGTGGTGGACAGGGACAACTGCGCAGACTTCCTGGACGAGACTTCTCCCTACTAAAAGGGGCTGCCCGGAAAATATAGTTTGGTAAATGAAAGGCTATGGCGTACTCGTCATAGCCTTTTTCCAAAATGGAGCGAGGAGTACAAGCGTGGAAAATCTGAAGAAAGGAACGATACCGGGCACAAAAGAATGATGTTTTATCCTTTTTATGCCAGTTTGGTATCGCATGGCGATGACTATGACGCTGGAAATGCGCAATATTGTTAAATCCTTCGGGGCAAACGATGTGCTCAAGGATATCAGCTTTTCCATAGCAGGCGGGGAAATATGCGCCCTGCTGGGGGAGAACGGCGCGGGCAAGTCTACCCTGATGAACATTCTGGGCGGCGTGCTTCCCGCTGACGCCGGCACCATACTGCTGGACGGGAAGGAGGTGCAGTTTTCCACTCCCGCAAAGTCTTTAGACGCGGGTATCGCTTTCATCCACCAGGAGCTGAACCTGGTAAATGACCTGGCTATTTATGAGAACATGTTTATTGGCAGGGAAATCAAGCGTAAAGGCGGCTTTCTGGATGCCCCTGCCATGATAGAGAAGTGCCGGGAAGTTTTTGCGCGCATGGATGTGGATATTGACCCCTCCTTGATGGTGCGGGATCTGGACGCTTCTTACAAGCAGATTGTGGAGATTGCCAGGGCCTTATTGATGAAAGCCTCTATTATTATCATGGACGAGCCTACCACCTCCCTGACAGAGCCGGAGATTGAGCGGGTGTTCGACATGATGCGCACCCTGCAGGGCCAGGGGGTGGCCATGGTGTTCATCTCCCACAAGCTGAAAGAGGTGCTGGCGGTGTGTACCCGGTATACAGTGCTGCGGGACGGGGCCATGGTGGCAGAAGGCCCGGTGGAGGGCGTTACGGTGGATGAGCTTGCCACCCACATGGTGGGGCACCAGGTGCGTACCGAGTCCCTGCGCCAGGAGCGGGAGCTGGGGAAAGAAGTGCTGCGGGCAGAGGGGCTTAGCCAGGAGCGCTTCCACGACGTAAGCTTTTCCCTGCGGGCTGGGGAGGTGCTGGGCTTTACAGGCCTTCTGGGCGACGGGCGCAGCGAGCTTTTCCAGGCTGTGTTCGGCAGCGGGGGAAAGGTTCGGGGCCAGCTTTACCTGGAGGGAGAGCCTGTGCAGGTGCACAGCACCCAGCAGGCCCTGGCCCTGGGAATTGGCTATGTGCCCCGGAACCGGAAGGAAAACGGCATTATCAAGGACATGGACATCCTGGAAAACGGCTCTATTGTCACCTGGCCCCGGAACGCCAGGCTGGGCGTGATAGACTGGGGGAAGGTGCGGGAAGGCTTCCAGAAGCAGGCGCAGGGGCTGCGCATTAAGATGGACAGCGAGAAAAACCCCATTGGCAGCCTGTCTGGCGGCAACCAGCAGAAGGTGGTGCTGGCAAAATGGCTGAACGCGGATCCCAAGGTGCTGATTTTTGACAATCCCACCCAGGGCGTGGACGTGGGGGCTAAGGAAGATATATACGACACCATCCTGGCCCTGGCAAACCAGGGCGTGGCAGTGGTGGTGCTTTCCAGCGAAGCCCAGGAGATTATCCGCCTGTGCGACAAGGCCGTGGTGCTGTATCACGGCAGGGTGCAGGGGGAGCTTTCCGGGGAGGACATGACGGATCAGGAGATTATGCGCCTGGCTACAGGCGGAGAAATGAGAGAGAGGGTGGAGAGTGTTGGATAACGTGGAGAAAAACAAGGCTGGCCTGCTGGAACGGTTTAAGCAGGCATGGCGCCAGAACCCCCTGTTCAGCACAGGCATGGCGCTTATCGTGATGATCATTGTGCAGACCCTGGCGCTGACCATGAATTCCAATTTCGCGAGCTTTGGGGACTGGTTCCAGAACTGGCTGTTTAACTGGATTTCCCTCCTGCGCAACAATTCGGCTATCGGCATTATTGCCCTGGGCATGACCTTTGTGATTATTTCCGGGGGCATTGATTTGTCCGTTGGCTCGGTGTATGTGGCGGTGGGCGCTTTCACCATGATGCTGCTGGACACAGGCACAAACGGCTGGCTCCAGAGCATTGGCCTTACAGGCGTGCCTGCTATCCTCATCGCTTTGGTGCTTGCCATGCTGTTCGGCGGGATTTTGGGAGAGGGCAACGGCCTGCTGATTTCCTACGGCAGGATGCCCCCCTTTATTGCCACCCTGGGCGCCATGCAGATTCTGCGCAGCGTCACCCAGTATTTTATGAAGCTGCAAAGCCCCACCCTGCCTGACAGCTATAAGGGCATAGCCCGGCTGAGCATTGGCGGGCAGCAGTTGATGCCCATCCTCTACTGGGCCATTCTGGCGGGGGCCATGTACTTCATTTCCAGGCAGACCACCTTTGGGCGCTATGTGTTTGCCATTGGCTCTAACGAGCGCACCACCCAGTTGTCTGGCGTGAATGTGCGCAAGGTGAAGCGCCGGGTGTACGCCCTGACCGGCTTCCTGGTGGCCATTGCCGCCATTATCCAGACCTCCCGCATTGGTTCCATGGACTATGCCAGCGCAGGATCCGGCTTTGAGATGGACGCCATTGCGGCGGTTATTGTAGGCGGCACCAGCATGTCCGGCGGGCGCGGTTCTATTGTGGGCACCGTGTTCGGCACCCTGATTGTGGCGGTGATGAATAACCTTTTGAACCTTATCGGCGTGGATCCGTACCTCAGCGCCGCTTTCAAGGGGGCCATCATCATCGGCGCGGTGCTCTTGCAGCGCAAGGATAAGGCGTGAGCCTCCGGCGGCTAGGGGCTTTGCCCCCCGTCCCCTACCAGAGGGGCAAAGCCCCTCTGGACTTCCACGCTTCGCTTTCCGCGCAGGGACCCTGGCGCTATTGGCACCTATGCGGCCCGCAGTTGCAGGCGGGTGAATGAAATGTAATAGCATATGACCGAACTGTAATGGAAATCCCTCCTTTTATGTGGTATACTGGCTTTAGACAGATACCTGCAAAGGAGGGATTTTGTGAAGAAAATTTCTTTAATTTTTATATGCTTTACAGTTTGCCTTGGCCTGGGGGCCTGTTCTGCCGTTCGGAGCAGTCCACGTCACTCCTATCGCTTCTTAAAGGCTCTTCGTCGGGCTGCCTAACCTTTTCTCGTATATCTCTGGCTGCTGCGGTTTTCTGCCGTGCCTGTTTTTTACTGGAAAAAGAATAAGGACAGACCCGAATTCTTGGCATCTCAATGCAAATACAAACAGTAAAAGCCATAGTAACCTATCATCTGGAGAAGGTAATTCAGAATTCAATATATTTTCATTCAATCTTTCACAAAACAAGCATAGATATGTTGTTGCGTATACATGCAGTTTTTTGAAGAATGGCGGAGAGTAATTCAAATTGGATAATATGTACAAAATTGGCGCTAGAGTGTTGTGCGGATTCTGTACGACAATGTATTTAGACTCTCGTGAGGGATTATATTTTGGAAAGTTGTTAGGAAAAGAAAGTGTTCGAAGCGCCTTTCTTAATGCAGCGATGACATACCAACCGCAGCTCCCATTGAGAGATGTGGACGACAATTTAGTGCCGATAAAAGCACGTGCCATAGGATTGAAACGTGCAATTTATGAAAAAATAAATGCAGGTCAGCCTTTAGCTCCTAGTTATGTTAACAATAAGAGCCTTTTTGATATTTTGCAAACTTGTGATATACCTTACAAAGCAAATTACGATCCTGGATATAATTAACAGAAAGGAATGGATATAAACATGAAATATAGAAAACTTCTTGTAGGATCTATTTGCCTTGCCTTAGCCACATTTGTAGTAGGGGCCGCAGTAATAAAAACTCCAAGTTCCAACTTGCCAACGCCCACCATCCCGTTAAGTGGAAGTACAGAAGAAATAACCTATCAATTTTCGGACACTTTTGATACTCCGCAGGCGGAAACCGCAAAACTGTATGCGCTTGCTGTTCCCAAACCTGAGGTAATAAAGGAACAATTAACCAGCATAGTAGGTATAGAAAACCTTGAGGACTACTATCAATTCACCGGAGAAGGTTCGACATTTTACTATGTAGATGAACAAAATGCCACCATCACTATGGATACACAAAATGGTTTCTGGAGTATTACTGTTGAGGATGCGACTCAACCCTTTATCCCAGAAAACTTACCAAGCGATGCAGAAGCTGTTCAAATTGCAACAGATTACGTGAAAGAGCACAATCTTTTTGACGGCGATTTAGGCGAACCTGCTGTCGGTCATAGTTACACAGGAGATGAGTTAACTGGGGATAAACAAAATCTAGACGTTACAGTAGCCTTTTATCCTTCCATTGAAGGACATGAAGTTTATGGACTTTACCGCATTATGATAGTTGTTGGCAATGATGGCACAATCCAGAAAGTTTTTAAGCAGGCCAGCCCCGTCAAATCTTCTGAAGAAGTCCCTTTGAAGAGCAAGGAAGAAGTCATCGCGGAAGTTATGGAAAACCCCATGAGCTTTTCAACTACAGCTGATGGAATAGATGAAGGCATCATTACAGACTGTGAATTGAGCTATTATATGGACGGAGTAAGAATTTATTGTCTTTCCACAGCGCAAAGGAGCAGTCCCGGTTATCGCAGAAGAACCCTTTCTTGCCCTCATACACGGAAGCGCCGCAGCGGGGGCAGGTGCCCACCGCCTCCCGCCCGTTTTTTTGCGTCCGGGAACAGACTTGCGAAACATTCCTCCGGGGCAGTATGCTCCTTTACCAGCGCACGGCTCATGTCCGCGATCTGCCCCATAAAAACATCTGCTGCCAACTCGCCGCGTTCCACCTGTTTCAGCATGGATTCCCATTCCGCCGTCAGGACAGGGGATTTGATGTTATCCGGCAGCACCAGGATCAGGTTTGTGCCTTTCTCCGTGGGGATAAGCTGTTTCTTCCTGCGCTCCACAAAACCGGCAGATACCAGTTTTTCCAGTATGGCGGCACGGGTGGCCGGGGTGCCTAACCCCTTGCGCTCGACGTCCTCCGGCATCTCCCCGGCGCCGGCGGTCTCCATTGCCGCCAGAAGGGAATCCTCTGATAAGAGTTGTAAAGTGTTGACGTGGATTATTTATGATTTTTTTCAAGGCACTCATTGATAATCAGCTTTTGCACTCTGTCCTTAAAGGTTTTGTCAGAGTCCTTACTGAAATGTACTTTGACGGTGTAGATAAGGTAGAATAAGTTTCGCAAAAAGGAAAAGAGACATAGTTTGCAGAATTCTGGTAGAATGAAGTTACCACACACCATTCCGAAAAGAGACAGCAAACCATGTCTGAGAAGATTGTACAGCTAAACGAGGAAGTAATCAAGTGTCAGATCAAGGAACTTGTGCGAGGCAGCGTGGAGGAAACGCTGAACGAGCTGCTGGAGGCAGAGGCAGAGAAGTTGACCCAGGCGGCGCGGTACGAGCGCAATGAGCAGCGGCAGGGGTACCGCAGCGGCCACTACAGCCGTAATCTCACCACGACTTCCGGTGATGTCACCCTGAAGGTGCCCAAACTCAAGGGGATCTCTTTTGAGACTGCCATTATCGAGCGGTACCGCCGACGGGAGAGCAGTGTGGAGGAAGCGCTTATCGAGATGTATTTGGCTGGGGTGTCAGTCCGGCGGGTGGAGGATATCACCGAGGCGCTGTGGGGCAGCAAGGTATCTCCGGCCACCATCAGCGAACTGAACAAGAAAGCCTACGTCCATATTGAGGATTGGCGGAATCGGCCCTTGCAGGGCGGCAGATATCCCTACATTTATGTGGACGGGATCTATCTGCGGCGGAACTGGGGCGGAGAGTATGAAAATGTGGCAATCTTGGTGGCAATTGCGGTAAATGAGGATGGATACCGTGAGGTTTTGGGTGCCGCCGAGGGGATGAAGGAGGACAAGGCCAGTTGGGCCAGCTTCTTCCAATGGCTGCGTGGCCGCGGTCTGGACGGGGTCAAGCTGGTGGTTGGGGACAAGTGCCTGGGGATGCTGGAGGCTGTGGGAGAAGTGTTCCCGGAGGCCAAGTACCAGCGCTGTACGGTCCGCTTTTACCGCAATGTGTTCTCGGTAACACCTCGCTCCAAGGTAAAGCTGGTAGCCAAGAGATGCTCAAAAGATTTGCTTCGCAAACTTTGGCGATCCATGCTCAGGAGAGCAAAAAAGCCGCCCGGGAGAAGGCGAAAGCAGTTGTAGAGGAACTTCGTTCCATGAAACTGAAAGAAGCCGCCAAGAAGGTAGAAGATGGCATCGAAGAGACGCTTGCCTACTGCGATTTTCCCAGCGAACACTGGACGCGCATCCGCACCAATAATGTCATTGAACGGCTTAACAGGGAAATCCGCCGCCGCACCCGTGTGGTGGGCTGTTTCCCGGACGGAAACTCCGCCCTCATGCTGGTCTGTGCCAGGCTGCGCCATGTAGCCGGTACTCAGTGGGGCAGTAAGAGGTACATGAATATGAAGCACTTAGAGGCGAGCCTGGAAGGCGCATCTATCGCCGGCTGACTTCTTTCCCACAGAACCTGCTTACTATTTTGCGAAAAACTCTTGACACTACCACGGTGGGCTGTGGACAGCTTTTTTCGCTTTTTGAATGCCTGGGAGTTCGAGTCATGCGTGTTTCTGAAAACTCCAAAATTCCGCGGATTTGCATCTCCGGCGCGTTATTTTTATTTTACGCCTCTCGATTTTTTCAATGTGGAATAATTGTTCTTGATTTATTCGCATTTTATGAATTTATGTGCAAAAATCCCGCACCGAAGTGCGGGATTTTTGAGTGCATCTCGTTTGTCAACGAGACTTGGTGGGGGAGAGTGGATTCGAACCACTGAAGTCGTCGACAACAGATTTACAGTCTGCCCCCTTTGGCCACTCGGGAACTCCCCCATAAATTATGCAGTTTTATACAAGGCTTGTCCGGCCTCATCCTCGGGCCGGACCGCCCAGTTTGGAGCTGGTGAACGGACTCGAACCCCTGACCTGCTGATTACAAACAGTGTGGAGGGCCGAAATTTGGCTCCATTACGGCGTTTCTGGGCCTTTCTACTACACCAAAGCGCGGTATTTGACCCTGAATTTCCCACTGTGTCCACCCGTTTTTTTCGCCGTGTGGGTCAGGGTGTGGGTCTGGCGGCGGGGCGGCGTAATAAACGATTTTTCAATGGTGCAACCTTGTTGGTCAAAATTTGCGCCGCTAAACAAAGAAAGGTTTTACACCCAATGAAAAGATTCTCATACAGATACAAGAGTATGGCATCATTCTTTCTCTGCCATTCTGTCGAAGTTACATTAAGTATGCCATATACAAGATGGGGTGTCAAGTACAAATCACGCCGAGGAAAAATAAATAAAAGATTTGGTGAGTTTTCTCTAAAAATGTGTTATACTTATTTAAAAATATCCAGATAGATGTTTAGGTTGAAGGACAATAATGAGGTGAGACCATACTATGCAGTTAATAAGCCTGTATATAAATGCACAGCACAGGACGGATTAAACGGAGCGCATATTACTAAGGCGCGCAATAGCCAAGAACTATATCAAGAAATCATTTCTGAAATCTACGACTTTCTGTAGCTCTTCCTAAGCTGAAAAAGAAAAATTGGATATGCTTTAAAGAAGCCCCGGAACCCTTGCAAACACTGGGATTCGGGACTTTTACTTAAAAAATTGATAACTTCGGCCAAGGCCTGCAGCAAGGTCATGGGACTCTGTCCCACACCTCGCTTAGGGCGCTGCCCTAAGAACCCGCAGCCTTGAAAGGCTGGCGAACTTTTTATCGCCTCTCTCCGGCTTCTTTTCGTTACCTTTTTCTTCGGAAATGGAGCTTGGTGTCTGCCTTTTTTAATGCTGCTGCCCTGTGCGGACCCCAAATGTCAAGATGTTTTTAGAAAAAAGTTTTAAATGCAACGATGTTTGTAGAAGTACACAAAAGCACCCCTGTGTTGTTGTACAACAACACAGGGGTGCTTTTGTGCTGAAAGAGCATTTCACAGTTTTGGCGTACAGCAAACAAGCCGGAAAAGCCTCTGCTTTTTCGGCTGGCCCAGGCTGTTCAGTTTTGGTAGGTCAGGCAGAGGACATGAAAATGGACATCATGTCCTCTGCGGACTTCCAGCCAAGTATCTTCCTGGGGTACTGGTTCATCCAGTCCTGCACCTGCCGGACTGCCTTTTTCGTTACCTTGCTGAAATCTGTGCCCTTGGGAAAGAAACGGCGTATCAGGCCGTTGGCGTTCTCATTGCTGCCCCGCTCGTAAGCGCTGTAGGGGTGGCAGTAGTAGATTTTTGTGCGAGGGCCGCGTCCATAACGGGTGTGCTCCATGCCCTGGCAGTCCGCGAATTCACTGCCGTTGTCGCAGGTGATGGTCTTGAAGGTGCGCCGGAACTTGCGCCTGCCGTATTTCTTCTCCAAAACATCCAGGGCTTTCACCACGCTGCTGGCTGTCCTGTCTGGCAAAAGGACAATAATCTCATATTTTCTTATCTGGAGCCGTCTCCAAGCTGCACCCCAAAAAGAGCATTGCCCGGTTTTTAAAGCATTCTTTTAACTCTTTGACTAATGGGCGGCCTGTTCCATAGTGCCTGTCATACTGCGCTTTTGTAAACACAATTCTACTGTATTCGATCAGTCCGCCGGTTATAGAGCCGTGGAGCTTCAGCAGGCCGTTGGTTCCTCCCTCATGAAGCAACTCCCGGAGCAGTTCCGAGTGACCGGGAAGGAAAGTCCAAGCAAAGCGATGACCGCTTTCACTGTATACGGCCTCCAGCGTTTCATAGGCGGACTTCCGGGTGGTGCCGAACCGCTCCGAGAGTGCTGTGGCGTGGACGCCATGCACCTGCCACTCCCCGGTGGCGGCGCTGTAGAAGGCATGGGTGCGCATGGCGGCGGCAGGGGACAGGCCAAAGGCTTCCGCCATGAACTGGTCGATATACGCGGCTTCTATCCACACAGCCCCCAGGCGCACGTCGATTTCAGCGGCGGTAAGGGGCCGGGGCTGCACCCGTTCAAGGGCTTCCACATTGACCGTGTAATCGTCGGGGTAAAGCTTTGCCGAGCGCCTGGCCCACTCCAGCTTTTCCCGCACATTGCCGGATAAATACTCATCGGCGGACAGGTATTTTTCCTGCCCGGGACCCTGCCCGAACAGGGGGTTTAAGAAAATATCCCCTTTCAGTTCCTGATAGATTTCCTCCTCTGCCTTGCCCGTAAGCCGGGCCATAAAGGGCAGGTCTACTTTGGCCCGCTCCCCTAAAGACACAGCCAGGGCTTCGGCGGCGGTTTCCGTATGGGTAACGGGCCGGTGGGGCTGGATGGTGCGTTTGGTGAAGATATCCGCCCTGCGTTTTAATTCCCCGTTTTTGCCCACCTCCTCCAGGGAGCAGAGCAGATAGTAGCTGGAATCCCGGTCGAAAGCCCGGGCGTTTTTCCTGTCATTTATGAGGCCGAACCGTTCCAGAAAGCTGTGGTGGAACCGGTTCAGCTCCCCCTGGGCCTGCCGGATTTCTCCATCCGGGGCGTCCTCCATCTGAAGCCGCAGGAGCCGCCGGGTGCAGTCCCGCAGGGAAACCATGGCTTTCACCCGTTCCCCCGCGTCCCCCCGGAGCTTTGGCTTTTCCAGGGATTCCCCTTCCCGGTAGTATACCTCCCCGTCTATGACCGCAAAGCTGTAAGGCTTTACGTCCTCCAGGGAGACGGACTTTTCCTCCTCCTGGCGGGGGCTTGCCTCCTTGTATTCCCCATGAATATGGGTGACGGCCTGTGCAAGCTGCCCTGCCAGATCCGCGCCGGGCGCAGGGGCAACGGTGTAATCCTGCCCGCCGTACTGGCTGCTGGTACTCTGCTCTGCGCCCAGCACCATGTGGGGGTTGTCAAGGAAATACTGGTTTACCCGGAAGCCCAGGGCTGACTCCCCGGTCTGCACCCAGGCAGGCTCCTGTTCCGGCGGGGATTCCCGTTTTTGCAGGAAAAGGATATCGCTGACAACCTCTGTGCCCGCGTTATCTTTAAAGGTGTTGTTAGGCAGGCGGACGGCCCCCAGCAGGTCGGCGTGCTGGGCCAGGTATTCTCTGACCTTGGTATCCCGGCTGTCCAGGGTGTAACGGGATGTGAGAAACGCTACGATACCGCCGGGGCGCACCTGGCCTAAAGCCTTGGCAAAAAAGTAATTGTGGATGGAAAAACCCAGCCTGTTATAGGCCGGGTCGTGTACCTGGTACTGCCCGAAAGGCACGTTGCCGATGGCAAGGTCATAGAAATCATGGCGGCTGGTGGTTTCAAAGCCCGCGATTTTTATGTCCGCCTGGGGGTAAAGTTGCCGGGCTATCTGCCCGGTGATGCTGTCCAGCTCAACCCCGTACAGCCTGCTTTTTGCCATGCTTTCAGGCAGGCACCCGAAAAAATTGCCTGTGCCCATGGAGGGTTCCAGAATCCTGCCGCCCCGAAAGCCCATGTTTTCCAGGGCCTGGTACATAGCGCGGATAACTACGGGCGTGGTATAATGGCTGTTAAGGGTGGAAGCCCTGGCAGATTCATATTCCTCCGGGGGCAGAAGCCCTTTAAGCTCTTTGTATTCGCTGGCCCAGGCGGGCTTGCTTTCATCAAAAGCGTCCGCCAACCCGCCCCAGCCCACATATTTAGAGAGTGTGTTCTGTTCCGCCGGCGTGGCCTGCCGGTTTTCCGTCTGTAGCTGCCGCAAAAGCCTGATGGCTTCCACGTTCATTTTGTAGTGAGCTTTAGGGCCGCCTACACCCAGATTCTCATCTGTAATGCGGAAATTGGGTGCGGGTGCGGGCTTCTCCTGGCCGCCGGAACCAGTTGCCTGCACAGGGGCCGGAAAATGATTCTGCACGGCGGGATCTTCTGCGGAAACCAGCCAGCCGTCCGGATCCCGGACAGGGCCTTTCTCCTCCGGAGACGGCGGGGCGGCAGGTGTTTCCCGCTCCTGCCGGACAGCTTCCCGCAGGATGGGCACGATATCCCGGTACTTCTCATACTGGCTGAGGAAATCTATCACGCCGCCGTCCCCGTCTCCAATGTCCTGGCGCTCCGTATAGCTGCTGCCATCCGGCATACGCAGGGTGAATTTCACTTTATCATAGCCCAAATATGGGCCGTATTCCGGGTCGTCCGCAGCGTACACAGCCTGCCAGGAGCCGTATTTTTCGATTCCTTCTGCCTGTTTTTTTACATAATGACTGTCGGTTTCTTTCATCAGGCGGTCAAATTCAGCGAGGGAATAAGAGGTCTTATCCTGGAAAACTTCGCTTTCACTCCATTCGCAGAAGATATAGGGCCTGCTGGGATCTATGGACAGAGAAGGCGTGGGCGCACTCTCCTGTTCTTGCGGGGCAGGCGCTTTTTCCTCTGCGGTCGGTGGGGCCTGTTCGGGAACAGCCTTCGCAGAGGGGGTGGTTTTAACCTGTTCCTGGGCCTTTTCATCGGGGAAATGCCCGAAAACCCGCAGCCATTTTTTCTCCTGGAGGTCGTAGACGGCAGCGCCCTCATACTGAAAACCATCTTCTTCCATAGAGCCGTCAAGATGCCTCCGGGCGGCTTTTTCCGCTTCGGCTAAAGTGGGGTAATCCAGTTTCTCATCAAAGCCGTTTTCAAAATGGTGGTACACAACTACCTGATAGCGGGGCTTTGTTTCCTGTTTGTCTGCGGAAAGCGCAGGGTACGTTTCATCCCAAATATCCCGGTGCAGGCGGGCATGAAACCCCTGCATGTCATAGTAGAGCTTAGCAAACTGCAAATTACTAGCTGATGCCGCAACCCTTTTTATGGCAGCGTCGCACTCCAGGCGGGCGCTTGCTTCATCGGAATTGCGGCAGGCGTTGCGGTAGGCTGTGTCCTCCATCACAGCAGCCAGCACCATGGGCTTGTACTGCTGGTACAAGTCCCGGACAGTGGGGGCAGCGGTGGCCTCCTGCCCATCCGCTGCCGGCCCCTCCAGATACCGCCCCTCCAAAACCTCCTTATCCTCCGCAGAGAGGAAAGCGTCCTTTTTGATCAGTTCCTCTATACGTTTTCGTACCGCGCCCCATTTCAGCTCTACCTTGGCATAAGGCTCCACAATATCTCCATGGCTGAATTCCACCCCTTTAGAGGTATAGACAATATTGTCATTAACGCCATGGAAGCCGGAATACACCCCATGGATGCCTGACAGGTACTTTTCCCGTTCCTTTTTGTCCGGGTGCTGTTCAAAGAATTGATACACGCCAATGCGGTAATCGTGCCGGCCGGCATCTTCCCGCAGCAGCTTGTCTATCTCATCCTGGGAAATAAAGAGCCGCCGCTGGGGGGTGAAGCCCTCGGCGGCGGTGAATTTTATAGGCTCAAGCTGCAAGTCCTTTAAGCCCTGCAAAATCTCATCTGTCCTGTGGTAATGGAACCGCAGCAGTTCCCGGTCGTGGGCATAAGCGGATAGGAAAGCGCCGCACTCGTCCACCAGCCTTTGCAGGCTTTCCGGTTTCTCCATCCACTCTTTCACTTTGGCTAATTTGTCATAATGCCCCAAAAAGTCCTGAAAGGCTTTTCCCAGCGTGGGGAAATACCTGTCCTGGGCGTCCTCCGCAATATCCCTTTGCAGGAAAACCAGGGCTTCCGCCACCCGGCCCCGCTCAAAGGGCCAGGCCCGGTATACCATAAGCTGGCTGGCATATTCCCCTGCGTCCAGCAGTTCCCGGATACGGATTGCCGCCTGTTCCCAGGTCAAAGCTGTTGCAAAATTGCCATGGGCGCTCTCACCGGGGGATATCAGCATCCCGGCCCCGTCATACCAAAGAGAATATTTGCTCTCCCCCACATAGAAGCCAGCGCCGTTCTCCTTATAATGGGCCTGCAAAAACCGGACGTTTTCCTCCACTGGCTTATCCTTCATAAACTCCGCAATAATGCGCAGCCTGCTGCTGGGGTCGTTCGCGCCAATGCGCAGGGCCTCATCCAAGACGGTCTGGGACAGGCCTGCGGGTTTTAGGGATTCCTTTTCAGGCGGTGGGCTGTTTTTTTGAGGCGCGGGCGCTTCGGCCTTTTCCAGCTCCATGGAGAAAAAAGAAACCTGCCCCGGCGTCTGGGCAGGGGGGTGGCGCTGCCGCCTGTGGGATTCCAGCACGGTTTCCCGCACGGCCCGCTCCACCTGCCGCAGCAGGGCGGAACTGATCTGCACGGCAGTTCGCGCCGCCATGTGGATTTCCCGCCTGTCCCCCTCCAGAGGCAGGAACCGGGAGAAATCCTCTTCCGGCTGCTGCCCGCACCGGGAGAGCGCCATGTAACAGGCGCTGCTTTCTATAAACCTGCGGTATTCCCCGGCCTCCGGGAACTGCCTGTCCAAAAGCCTGCGGGCCGCGCTCTCTACAAGGGCCGGGAGGGTTTCCCCTCTGGCCCCATATGCCTGCCCCAGCGCTTTCTGTACAGTTTCCGCAAAACGCGGCCCATACTGCCAGTGGTGACGGTTTTTCCCACCCCGCCCTTTTGATTGCAGACCGCGATTACCTTACTCATGCTCTTTTCCCTCCAGTGTCAATTGATGGGGCAGCTCTGTCCGGGGCTTCCTTTTCCGGGCGTACAGTTCTGGGTTTGCCCGATAGTATGCCCTGCGGTACGCCGCCCGCTGCTCCTGGTTGGCGGCATTGTATGCCTTGTCATATTCAGCCCGGGCGGCTTTTTCCTCCGGCGTGTTCGCCGGGTGCGCCCGGTTCCACTCCCGCGCCCTGGCCCTGATGCGTTCCTGGTTTTTCTGATAGTAGTCCCGCAGGTACGTTTTGCGCCGCTCCTTTCGGGCCTGCTCCCGCTCCGTCTTTTGCCGTTCCAACTCTTCCGGAGAGGGAGGAGGGGAGGCGGGATCATGAAAGAATTCCGCAAAGCTCATGCCCGAAAGCTCCAGAAGGGGCCGTACCGTTTCCGGCTTTGGAAAGGTGTTTCCCCGCAGGATATTCCGCAGGGTGTTGTCTGGGATCCCCGTCTCCCGCGCCAGCTCCGCAATGGAAGTGTAGCCGCTCTCCAAAACCCACCTTGCGGCGTTGGGATAGGGCCACCTCCGCACAAGCTGGGCAAAGCCTGGGGTGACTGGCCCGCCCTCCATCCGGCATAAAAGATCATGGACAGCCTGACGGGTCAGACCGAACCGCTCCCCGATAGCCCGACAGCTTTCCCCTTCTGCCCACAGCCGGGCGATCTCCTGCCGCCGCTGCTGCCTCTGCCGCTCCTCCTCCGTCAGTTCTTTAAATGCTTTTGCCATGGAGCCTCCTTTCCTTACGCTTCATGGTACACGCAGGGGACATGTTCTCCCTCCGGGCAGTCCGCCCAGGCGTCATAGATACGGAAATTCCGGGGATTATGCCCCGCCTCCCGCTTTCTGCACCTGGCGATATACCCTTTCGCAGTTTTAATGCTGCTGGCAAAACCCCAGACGTGGGAATACCCGCCGCATACCTTCCTGTCGCTCTCGTACTCCATGAAATACTGCTTCATACCGTTCCCATTCCCTTTCCGGAAAGTGTCTAAAACAATCCTGCGACTCCCTCCGCAAACTTAGTCCCTGCCCCAAATTTCGGAAGTTTTACCCATGTGTGGGATATTCACTTGCCAGCCTGAAACGGCTCTTTCTCTACAATCCGTTTTCTGTTGGTTTTGTCTGCCTCCCACACCGTCTGTAAATAGAAAATTGTTTTAGACGCCTTTCTCAAAGTGTCTAAAACAATTATGACATCCGCCGGCAGGCCCTGGCAGCGGAAAAGGGCTTGTAAACCGCGGCAGGCTGTGATATAATACAATTTAACAAAATGGGGCGGTATATACTTTGCGGGTTTTTATACCGGGCACCGGGCAGAAGGGGGACGCCGCATCCTGCCCGCGCCCCGTACCGTTTCAAAGGAGAGGAGCGAGGAAGTGGCAAAAAAGAAAAGGGAGTGCAAGAGGAAAATGTGGCTTTATGCCCTGGGGCAGTTCCTGCTTGTGCTGTTCTACTACCCGGTGTTCCGCATGCGGGTGCGGGGGCGGGAGAACATCCCCCGCACCGGGCCTTTGCTGGTGTGCTGCAACCACGCCGCCAAGCGGGATCCGGTTATGCTGGGGGTTTCCATGAGGCGGCAGGTGTTCTACATGGCCAAGGAGGAGCTGTTCCGCGGCAGGTTCCTGGGAGGGCTGCTCAGAAAGCTGGGGGCCTTTCCCGTGCTCAGGGGCAGCGGCGGGGCAGACGCCCTGCAGGAAGCCTACGATCTGCTGGACGACAACGCTGTGGTAGGGGTGTTCATCGAGGGCACCCGGTCGAAAACCGGGGAGCTGGGCAGGCCTAAAACAGGCGCGGCCCTTCTGGCCTACCGCACAAAGGCGCCTGTGGTGCCCGTATGCATCACGGCCGAGGACGGCAAGCCCCCCCGGGTCTTTAAGCGCACCATTGTGAAATTCGGCAGGCCCATCCCCTTCGAGGCCCTGGAAATGCCGGACGATTCCAGCATGCAGCTTCGCAAGGCAAGCCGGAAGATTATGTCAGAAATAGCCGCCCTGCGGGCAGAGTCCCTGGAGGAGTTTGGGATACAGCCCGAGGGCGCGGGAGAGGGGGAAAACTGATTGCAGGTAGAAGTGGCAGAAACCGCTGGCTTCTGCTTCGGGGTGGACAGGGCGGTAAACGCGGTCTACAAGCTGCTGGAGGAAGGGAAGAAGGCCTGCACCTTAGGGCCTATCGCCCACAACCCCCAGGTGACAGGGGACTTGCGGGAAAAGGGCGTGCTGGCGGTGGATTCCCCTGCCGGCGCGCCTCCCGGGTATGTGCTGGTCATCCGCTCCCACGGGGTGGCCCGGGAGGTGGAGGAGGAAATAGGGCGCCTGTCTGTTCCCTGCGTGGACGTTACCTGCCCTTCTGTGAAAAAAATACACCGGCTCGCCCGGGAAGCCGGGGAGCAGGGAAGGGTGTTTTTACTGTTCGGGGATGGGGATCACCCAGAGGTACGGGGGATCACAGGCCACTGCACAGGGGAATTTCTGGTGTGCCGGGGGGCGGGGGAACTGCAAACCCTGCTGAAAAACCGCCCGGATTTGTCGAAATTGCCCATAGCAGTGGCAGCCCAGACCACCTTCCATGCTGGAGAGTGGCAAAATTGTTTGGGAATCCTGAAAAAAGTATGTACAAACGCCGTGTTTTTTGCTACAATATGTAATGCAACTGCGAAGCGGCAAAAAGAGGCAAAGGCCCTGGCCCAAAAATGCCACCGGATGGTGGTCATCGGAGGCCGGGACAGCTCGAATACGGCGAAACTCCGCGATATTTGCGCTGAATATTGTGAGACGTACCTCATAGAAAGGGCGGACGAGCTGCCCGCTTTTCCGGCCGGACTGCGCATTGGCATCACAGCGGGGGCATCGACCCCGGCAAGCATTATAAAGGAGGTACTGGTTACCATGGCAGAAGTAAACAACAACGAGCTGAATTTTGAGGAAATGCTGGAGGAGTCCCTCAAAAGCTTAAATACAGATGAAAAGGTACATGGCGTTGTTGTGGGCATCTCCCCCACGGAGGTCTATGTAGACGTAGGCCGCAAGCAGGCAGGCTTCATTCCCGCAAACGAGCTTTCCAACGACCCCGGCGTAAAGCCCGAGGACATTGTAAAGCTGGGCGATGAAATGGATCTGCTCATCATGAAGACAAACGACCAGGAAGGCACCATCATGCTCTCCAAAAGGCGCGTGGACGCCATGAAGGGCTGGGATGAAATCCAGGAAGCCCAGGAGAGCGGGGAAATCCTCACGGGCAAGGTTATTGAGGTGGTCAAGGGCGGCGTTATCGTCTTGAAGGGCGCCATGCGGGTGTTCGTGCCTGCCTCCCAGGCAACCGCCAGCCGGGGCGAGGATCTGAATGCCCTGATGGGCACCCAGGTGCGGTTCCGCATTATCGAAGTAAACCGCCAGCGCCGCCGGGCCGTAGGCTCCATCCGCAGCGTGCTCCGGGAAGAGCGCAAGGCCGCCCAGGAGAAGTTCTGGGAGACTATCGAGGAAGGGCAGGCCTTCACCGGCACTGTCAAGTCCCTGACAAACTTCGGCGCTTTTGTGGACTTGGGCGGCGTGGACGGCATGATCCACATCTCCGAGCTTTCCTGGAACCGGGTCAAGCACCCCAGCGAAGTGGTGAACGTGGGCGACACGGTAGATGTGTATGTCAAGGGCCTGGACAGGGAGAACGGCAAGATTTCCCTGGGCTACAAGCGGCCTGAGGACAACCCCTGGGTGAAGATGGAGCGGGAGTATCCTGTGGGCACTGTGTGCGACGCCAAGGTTGTGGGCATGACGGCTTTCGGCGCTTTTGCCAACGTGATCCCCGGCATTGACGGCCTTATCCATATTTCCCAGATTGCCGACCACCGCATCGAGAAGCCCCAGGATGTGCTGAAGGTGGGCGACGAAGTGCGCGTAAAGATTACAGAAATCGACTTTGACAAGCACCGGGTGTCCCTTTCCATCCGGGCGCTGCTGGAGGAAGAGCAGGCCGCAGCCGACGAGGCCGCTGCCGAAGCCCCGGCAAACGAGATTGTGTATTCTACAGAGCTTCCCGCTGACGAGCCGGAGGAATAAACCTAGTATTTTCGTGTATTAAAACAGGGTAGTATCTACTGCTGCCCTGTTTTCTACGTAAAAACAACAACGTGATAAAACAGCCCAAGGGCTTGCTCTGCAAAGGGTTTTGTCACGCTGTATTGGAGGAAAGAACTATGAAGCGTGTAAAAAAACCGGTATTTTTTGTGGTGCTGGTGCTGATCTGCGCCCTGGTGTTCACCTCGCTGTTCGGCTTGTACGGCCAGAACGGCGACTTTAAAACCACCATCCTGAAAGGCGTGGGGGACATCCGCTGGGGCATCGACATCCGGGGCGGCGTGGAAGCCACCTTCAGCCCCGCGGGGGATGTGCAGGCCACGGACAGCGAGCTGGAGTCTGCCAAGCAGATTATCGAAACCCGCATGGTGGCCCAGAACATCACCGACTATGAACTGTATACTGACAGCGGCAACAACCGCATTATCGTGCGCTTCCCCTGGAAGAGCGACGAAACAGATTTCGACCCGGAGACAGCCATCAACGAGCTGTCTGCCACCGCCATGCTCACCTTCCGGGAGGGCGGCGATTATGAAACCATGGAATACGGCACAGACGGCCAGCCTGTCTATAAAACGCCTTCCGGCACTACAGCGGATACCATCATCCTGGAAGGCTCCGACGTGGTGAAGGCCGAGCCTGGGGTGCAGCAGAGCGAAAGCACCGGGGCCACAGAGTACGTGGTTTCCCTGGAGCTGAGCGACAGCGGCAAGGAAAAGTTCTCGGAGGCCACCGGGCGGCTGGTGGGCAGCGTTATCTCCATCTGGATGGACGATGTGCGCCTGTCCGCCCCCACAGTAAATGAAGCCATCACAGACGGCAAGTGCATTATTTCCGGCGGCTTCACCAGCGAATACGCCACCACCCTGGCGGCGCAGATCCAGGCGGGCGCTTTGCCCTTTGCGTTGGAAACCTCTAACTTCAACGCGCTGGCCCCCACCCTGGGCGCCAACGCCCTGAACGCCATGATGCTGGCAGGCATTATCGCCTTTGCCCTCATTGCCGTGCTGATGATAGTGGTGTTCCGCCTGCCCGGCGTGGTAGCGGTTATTTCCCTGGCAGGCCAGATGGGCATCTGCTTTGCGGCCATCACAGGCTTCTTCCCCAACATGAATTCCTTCACCATGACCCTCCCCGGCATTGCGGGCCTCATCCTCTCCATCGGCATTGGCGTGGACGCAAACGTTATCACCGCCAGCCGCGTCCGGGAAGAGCTGCGTGCCGGCAAAACCCTGGACGGGGCCTTGCAGCGGGGCTTCCAGAGCAGCTTCTGGGCCATCTTTGACGGCAATATCACCACTGCCATTGTGGCTGTCATGCTCATGGGCGTGTTCGGCCCCAGCAACATCCTGTCCCTGATTTTCGGCGAATCCACTACAGGCTCCATCTTCTCCTTTGGCTTCACCCTGCTGGTAGGCATTATCGCCAACTTCATCATGGGCGTGTTTGCCACCCGCATGATGACCCTCTCCCTGGCAGGCTTCAAGTGCCTGCACAGGAAATGGCTCTTTGGCGGCTCCAAGGAGGACGGGCAGGCCGGCTCCAAAACGGAAAAGGTGTGGGACTTCTTCAGCAACCGCAAAACCTTCTATATCATCTCCGCCGCTGTGCTGGTGGTGGGCATTGTGGCAAGCGCGGTTATCGGGCCGAAGCTGGATATCCAGTTTGCAGGCGGCGCTATGATCCGCTACACAGTAGACGGCACTGGCGTCACCTCTGACGCTGTGGCTCAGACCATCCAGGACAAGCTTGGGAAAACAGCTTCCGTGTCCCTGAATACAGATATGGGCACAGGAGGCCAGCAGGCCACCATCTCCTTCTCCGGCAACCAGGGCATGACGCCCGACGAGCAGAAGGAAGTGGCAGACACCCTGTCCGATGCTTTCCATGATGCCACCTTCACCCTGCTGGAGTCCAACTCCGTGGACGCCACCATGGGCGCCAAGTTCTTCCAGAAGTGCCTGGTGTGCTTTGCCCTGACAGCCGTGCTGCTGCTGGCATATATTGCCCTGCGGTTTAAGAAGATTGGCGGCCTGTCCGCCGGCCTCACCGCTATTGTGGCCCTGCTCCATGACGTGCTCATTTCCTTCTGCGTGTTTGTGGTGTTCGGAATGCCCATCAACGATATCTTTATCGCTGTGGTGCTCACCATCCTGGGCTATTCCTTAAACAGCACCATCGTTATTTACGACCGCGTCCGGGAGAACAAGCGCAAGTTTGGCTCCAAAACGGCTCTCAACACCATTATGAACCAGAGCCTGAGCCAGACCCTGGGCCGCACCCTGCTCACCTCCCTGACCACCTTCCTGGCTCTGGTGGCAGTGCTGGCTGTGGCAGGCATATACTCCATCTCCAGCGTAATTTCCTTCTCCTTGCCCATGATGGTAGGCGTGGTGGCTGGGTGCTTCTCCTCCCAGTTCATCGCCCCCACCCTGTTTGCCGCATGGCAGAACCATGTGCAGGCAAAGGAAAAGTCCAACTCCTAAAAACAGCAGATACGATAAAGGGGCCGTCCGGCACAAGCCGGGCGGCCCCTCTTGCCCTTTTACGCGCCTGCTCCCATTGCGCCTTTCGCAGGGGTATGGTATAATAAGCTTATATAAAAAATGTTTTGTCTGGAGGGATGGTCATGGAGCGGGGGTTTACCGGCGGCGTAGGGCCAGGAGGATTATGGAACCCAAATGATATCCGTATATTGATATGCTATGTGCTGCATAGCGTAGACGCGCCCTTGCCCCGGGAGGACGTCTCTCAAATTTTGCAGCGAAAGGGTCTGGCGAATTACTTTGAGGTAGAGGACGCATTTGCCGCTTTAGAGCGGCTGGGCCACATTTCCCAGGATGGGGCGGGGCTTTGCCAGGTGGAAAAAACCGGGCGGGAGATAGCCGCCGCCCTGGGGGACACCCTGCCCCTTTCTGTGCGGGACAAGGCCACAGAGACGGCGCTGGCTCTGCTGGCCCAGGCCCAGGTGCAGCGGGAGAACCGGGTGGAAATCCAGGAGGGCGCTAAGGGCTTCCAGGTTTCCTGCCACATCTCCGGAGGGGACATGGAGCTGATGTCCGTCTCCCTGTATGTGCCGGACAGGGCGCAGGCAGAACTGGTGCGGGAGAACTTCTACAAAAACCCCGAAGGGGCTTACAGGCTGCTTTTATCCTTTCTCACAGGGGACATGGGGTATGCAAAGGAGTTGTTTGAGAAATAGGAGTCGTGGCGCTTATTTAAAAGGCGCGCAAAGCCGATATAGTAGGTAAATGGCAGGGGATTTCCGCTGCGGAAAGGAGCGTGTTTTATGGAAATGCGGGTAACCGGAAAGCGTTTTGGGGGGACAGTGAAGCAGGCGGTTCCAGAGAAAAAGCCGCAATTAGGGGGACAAAGCCCCATGGGCAAGGCCCGGCAGGACAGGCTGGAGCTGTCCAAACGGGCGGCGGATTTCCTCACAGAGCAGGCAAAACAGATGGCCGAGGAGTTGGGCCGGCTGGGGCAGAAGGAAAAGGAAGAGTCCGGCGGCGGTTCCCTGCTCGACAGTTATAAAAAGCAGATGGATATCATGGACAAGTGCGCCAAGATTTCCGCCAGCATCTCCGCAGGGGACAGGGTGCCCCCGGAGGATCTGCGCTATTTGAAGGAGCACGACATGAACGCCTATCGGCTGGCAATGGTGACCCGGAAGCCGAAGAGGGATCCACAAGACAAGAAAAGCGAGCTTTCAGAAGAGGACATCCGGGAGATGGAGAGCGGTAGGACCATGGCTTCTGGAGCAGACGCTGCCAGCGAAGCCGGCGGCGAGTGAAGAGACGGAACGGGACAGCCAGAGATGGATGACAAATAGCTGCAAGAGATTACAGAAAGTTTACAAAACCCGCAGGTTTTACCAAAAACCTGCGGGTTTTTACCATTATTAACATTTTGTTCATAAAATTGGAAGGATTGGAAAATGCTATGCCTTCCTTCCCTGCTTCCGGGAACTCCCGGGGCATTCCCGGATTTTCACCAGATAGTAAATGCCTGCCAAGGCAAGGGAAAAGTATACGGTAACGTTAGGCTTGCGCAGCACCTGCCCGGAAAACTGGGCCGCGCCCAGCGCCAGTATGCATATAAGGGAATAGGCCCCCAGCTCCAGGGAAAGGAAGTCAAAAAACCTCCGGCGGTTTTGCACCAGGCCTTTCAGGACGCACCACACGAAGTACAGAATGAAGCCCAGATACAGGGCGGCGCCTAAATAGCCGTAATAGAAGGGAAGGGCGGAAAGGTCGTTCTCCGCGTCATAATTGTACCCATTTATGGTGGCCTCCGCATACTCAAACCCTAAAAGCCTGGTGGGGAAATCCTTCTCGTCCCGGATTAAATCCAGGGCCGCCAGGCGCTTTGTACGGCTGTTATACAGAACCTGGGGCTGGGTGGCGTAATGATACTGCTCCATCACCTTTTCCAAGCCGAAGCGATCCAGCAAATCCCCCAGCAGAGGCCCGCCGAACACGCCGGGCTTGCTGTACACCTCCGTATACACCCGCTGTATTTTTTCCAGCTTTTCCGGGGGGATTTCCTCCCCTTGTGCATAGGTGAAATCCCAGTCCTCTCCTAAAACAGCAGCGGCCTTTTCCTCATAGATGGCATAAGAGTTGGCTGTAAGCTTCTGCCGCTGCACCATGGGGGAAACGCCCTGCAAGGACAGCAGCACTGCCGCCGCCAGGAGAAGGGGGATACAGAAGCGGATATGCCCGCGGGTTAGCAGGAACAGGATCCCGAAAGCCCCGCACAGCAGCACAGCAGAAAAGTACGTAAGCCGGGTGCCTGTAAGGTACAAAAGCCCCATCCCCAAAGCGCACGCAAGGGAAAACACAGAAAGCCTTTCCGTACGGGCGGCCCACAACAGCAGCCCTGTCACCAGCAGGCAGAGGATGGCGCTTTGGGCGTTTGGCACGCCAAACCAGCCCAGCACGCCCAGTTGGATGCCACGCTCGGAAAAGTCATAAGTATAAGCTGGGGCGCCAACGGCGTAGGAAAGCAGGATTATCAGCAGCACTGTGGTGAAATTTACCGCGAAAAAGAAGGGGATGCGCGAAAACAGTTCCCCGCTCTTTTTCAGGCATGTGATAAAACTCAGCGTCCACAAGGGGAGCTGGATAAGCTTCAAATATTCCGCCACGTCCCCGATAGGATCCATATAGCCCATACGGGCACAGTTCAGCCCGTGTAAAAGCCAGAGCGCGCCTATGGCGCCATACATGGCGCCATAAACCCATTTGCGGTCTGACAGATAGAAGCCGTAGGCGCTCACAGCTACCAGCAGCAGGCAGCGCAGGGCGGTGGTAACGCTTGTAAGCTCCGCTTCCCCCATGAAATAGGACAGTACATCCAGCACAGGCTGGCTTACTAAAAGCACAGTCACAATGGCGGGGGTATGTGTAAGAAAGTCTCTCTGTAGAATACGCTTCATGCTTCCTCTTTTCCAACATGGAGTTTAAGAACCGCCCGGTTAAGGACGGCCTTTTTGTCTCCCTGTCCCGGGCGGTTTATTGTACCATAACCTTATCCGGAGTTCCCGATACCCCTGCGAAGCAGGGGGTGAGCGCTTTGCGGTTATTATACCATGTATGGGTGCCGTAATATCCCGCTTAGAATGGTGCGGTATTGCCTATTATTCATTATAGCAGTTTTCCCAGCGGATTTCAACTGTGGACTCCACGGGGGCAGGAGGACACACGATGGCCGCCGTAAGCGCGGAAGCATCCGGTCGCGTTTCCTCTGTCCTGCGTGCCGTCAGCCTTTGGCGTCGTACCAGGTTTTCCCGGCGCAGGCCTCTGCCACCAGGGGGACGGCAAGGTTTACCGCCTGCTCCATCTCCTCCCGCAGCAGCTTTTTCACCTGTTCCTGCTCGCTTTCCGGACACTCTACAATCAGCTCGTCGTGTACCTGTAAAATCATCCTGGCCTGAAGGCCTTCCTGCATAAGCCGTTTGGAAACCCGGATCATGGCGATTTTAATGATGTCCGCCGCCGCCCCCTGGATGGGCATGTTCCGGGCCACCCGTTCCCCAAAGGCCCGCATGTTGAAGTTGGAGCTTTTCAGCTCCGGCAGGTACCGCCTACGGCCAAACATGGTTTCCACATAGCCCTGCTCCCGGGCTTCCTCTGCCACCCGCTTCATGTAGGCGTCCACCCCGGCGAATCCCCGCAGGTATTCGTTGATATAGTCCTCCGCCTCCTTGCGGCTGACCCCGATATCCTTGGAAAGGGAGAAGGCCCCGATGCCATAGACAATGCCAAAGTTTACAGCCTTTGCCCTGCTGCGCATTTCGCCTGTCACCAGTTCCGGAGGCATGCCGAACACCCTTGCCGCTGTGGCGGTGTGGATATCCCGGCCCTCCCTGAAGTCCTCCTGCATGGCGGAATCGTTTGCCACATGGGCCAGCACCCGCAGCTCGATCTGGCTGTAGTCCGCGTCCACCAGCACGCCTTTTTCCGCCGCGAAAAACTTTCGCAGCTCCCGTCCGATGGGGGTGCGCACCGGGATGTTCTGCAGGTTCGGCTCTGTGCTGGAAATGCGCCCTGTGCGGGTTTCTGTCTGGTTGAAGCTGGAGTGGATGCGCCCGTCCGGGCCAATCACCTTTAAAAGCCCGTCGCAGTAGGTGGATTTCAGCTTCGATACTGTGCGGTAGCGGAGGATTTCCTCCACCACCGGGGCCTGCCAGCGCAGATCGTTTAAAACGTCCACATTGGTGGACCAGCCTGTTTTCGTCTTTTTCCCATGGGGAAGCCCCAGCTTTTCAAAGAGGGCTTCCCCTAGCTGCTTGGGGGAGTTGATGTTGAAATCGTATCCCACCTGCTCTATGATGGAATCGTGCAGCTCCTGCACCTGCCGCTCCATCTCCCTGCCGTAGGCCTCGATGGAATCCCTGTCCACGTAAAACCCGATGTGCTCCATCTGGGCCAGCACAAAGCTTAAGGGGATTTCAATGTTTTCCAGCAGCTCCCGCTGGCCGTTTTCGTCAATGGCCTTAGAGAGGGACTGGCACAGCCCGGGCATCCCGGCGGCACAGCAGAGGGCTTCTTCCTCCAGCTCCGGCAGGACGACCCGGTATTCGGCGCAGAGCCTCGGCACGTCATAGCCGCTGGCAGAGGGGTTTAAAAGATACCCTGCCAGGGCTGTGTCCATGCGCACGTTTTCTATCTGGGTTTGAAGCTGTAAAGCCAGCCGGTGCAGGGGCTTTACATCGTGGGTGAATTTCCCGATGCGCCCGTTCTGAAAGAAGGCCCGCAAAAAGGCTTCGTCCGGTTGCACAGCCCAAAGCTCCCCCTTGTGGCAGAAATCCATCTCCAAAAGGGCGCCTTCCTTGTCCCACTGGCACAGGAAATAGGCTGCGCCCTCATCCTCCAGCCGGGGCAGCATGGCCGCGCCGTCTGGAAGGCGGTTTACAGGCAGGGCTTCCCCCGCTGCCTTTTCCGCCTCCTGCTGGGGGGCGGGGATGCCGTCCAGCCCGAATTTTTCCAGGAGGGAGAAAAGCTCCAGCTTTACCATAGCGGCCGCGGCTTTCTGGGGATCCCCGGCCCCCTTTTGATAGTGGGCAAGGGTGGTGTCAATGGGGGCATCCCGGCGGATGGTGCCCAAATCATAGCTTAAAAAGGCGTTGTCCCGGGAGGCCTCCAGCTTTTTGCGCATGGCAGGCTTGATATCCAGCTCTTCCAGGTGATCATACAGGTATTGGATGCTGCCGTATTTCTGGATAAGCTCCCCCGCGCCTTTGGGGCCGATGCCCGCCACGCCAGGGATGCAGTCGGAGGCATCCCCCTGGATGGCCTTGAGGTCGATCATCTGCCGGGGGGTTACGCCGTATTCCTCCATGATTTTCCCTTCGTCGTACAGCGTCACCTGGGGCTGGCCGAATTTCGTGGTGGCAAGGCGCACGCTGGTGCTGCCGGACACAAGCTGCAGGCTGTCCCTGTCTCCTGTGGCAATGAGGCACTGGTGGCCCTCCTTCTCGCAGGCGGCGGAAAGGGTGCCCAGGATATCGTCGGCCTCCCAGCCCTCGCAGGTGACGACATGGCAGCCCAAATCCCGCAGAAGCTGCTGCAAAACAGGAAGCTGCTGGGCAAGCTCCTCGGGCATGCCCTTGCGGTTTGCCTTATATCCCGCATACTGCTTGTGCCGGAAGGTGGGCGCCCGCATGTCAAAGGCCGCCGCCACCCCTTCCGGCTCCGTCTCCTCCAAAAGCTTTTTCAGCATGGTGAGAAAGCCGTATATGCCGTTTGTAAACTCCCCGGATTTTGTGGACAAAAGCTTTATCCCGTAAAAGGCCCGGTTCAGGATGCTGTTCCCATCTAACACCAATAGCTTCATAGGTCTTCCTCCTGCTCTTGTTGATTTCTCTGGTATACGTCCCCCACCAGCCTGTCCAAATCTTCCAGGGTGCAAAGCTGCCCGGCCCTGCGCCGGAACTCTGCCG
Source organism: Acutalibacter sp. JLR.KK004 (assembly GCF_036941085.1). Lineage (NCBI taxonomy): Bacteria > Bacillati > Bacillota > Clostridia > Eubacteriales > Acutalibacteraceae > Acutalibacter > Acutalibacter sp. JLR.KK004. The sequence continues at coordinate 2,349,676 of NZ_JAYMNQ010000001.1, read as the reverse complement.
CTCCCCGCAGGCCGTGGAGATACCAGCCTGCGTGCTTCCTGGCCTCCCGCATGGCCCGGCCCTCGCCCTTCAGCTCCACCAGCAGGCCAATGTGCCTGCGCATGGTGAAAAGCCTTTCGGCAATGCCGGGAGGCGGCAGGATGGTGCAGGAATCGGTGAGGTAGGCGTTTATCTGCCGAAACACCCAGGGATTCCCCAAGGCGCCCCGGCCCACCATCACCATGTCGCAGCCCGTTTCCATCAAAAGGTTCCGGGCAGACTGGGCGCCTGCCACGTCCCCGTTGCCGATAACCGGAACGCTGACCGCCTCCTTCATCTGGCGGATGATGTCCCAGTCCGCCTTTCCCTGGTACATCTGGGTACGGGTGCGCCCATGTACGCACAAAGCGGCTGCCCCGGCCTGCTGGCAGATTTTCGCCACCTCCACAGCGTTTTTGCTGGATTCGTCCCACCCGGCCCGCATTTTCACCGTAACGGGTACAGGAACCGACCGCCGCAGGGCGGACACGATCTCCCCGCATTTCTGGGGATCTTGCATCAGGGCGCTGCCCGCGCCGTTTCCCGCCACCTTGGGCACCGGGCAGCCCATGTTTAAATCAAAGCCGTCTGGGTGCAGGGCCATGAGCATTTCACCGGCTTGGGCGATAGTTTGGGGATCCTCCCCGAAAAGCTGGATGAACACCGGGGAGGCGTCCTGGCTTACCGCCGCTATCTCCGCTGTTTTTTTGTCGCCATAGGTGACCGCCCGGGCACTGACCATCTCTGTTACGGTATAGGCCGCGCCAAAGCCCTGGCACACCTGGCGGAAGGCGGCGTCTGTCACCCCTGCCATAGGGGCTAAGGCCGCCCGGCCCTGTATCTCCATATTGCCTATCTTCACGGGGAACCCTCCTTTTATTTATGTACCACCTGGGAAAAGACCATCTGGGAGGAGGGGGAGAAGTGAAGCCCCGCTTCCCGGGTGTAGTCCTGCTCCTCAATGGTAAGCCCATAGGAGGGCAAAAACTCTGCTAAAAAGCAGTCGGCCTCCGGCAGGCGCATGTCCCGGATGGACTGCAAAATGCCCTGCTCTGCCTTGCGGAAATCCTGGTTGCCGCCCCGGCGCTCCTCAATGCATTTGATGGCCGCGGAAATGCGGTCGGCCGCCTTCACCAGGGCGCGAAGCTCCTGATCCCCCGGCGCGCCCATGGTCATCAGTTCCCGGTAGCAGGGGCGCAGATCCTCGGGCAGCATGGAAACAAGGTGCTCCACCGCCATTTCCTCCACCTCCCCGTATGCCTTGCGGATTTCCTCTGAATGATACTTCACCGGCGTGGGCAAGTCCCCCGTGATGATTTCCGAAGCGTCGTGCAGCACCGCCAGGGCGGCGGCCCGCTCCGCGTTGTAGGTCTTGCCGAAGCGGCGGTTTCCCAGGGTTGCCAGGGCATGGGCCAGAAGGGCCACCTCCATGGAGTGCTCGCAAAGGTTTTCATAGCGGGTGTTATGCATCAGGCCCCAGCGGTTGATATATTTCATGCGGGAAAGCATGGCAAAGAAATGGTACATGGCGCGTCGCTCCTTTTTCGTTTCTCAATACACCCTTAGTATAACACAGGCAGAGGCCCTTGTGGGGAAAAATTTTTGAAAAAGGAGAGGGAGCGGCTGCCGGGCAGGGGAGGAAGGAGGTGCCCGCGAAAAGTACTGTGGTTTTTCCCAATAAACAGATATGCCGTGTAAAATTTTATGGGCGTATTGACAGGTTGCAAAAAGGGTGGTATGATGATATTCAGAAAAATATGGACACAGGAGGATCCTGCTTATGAAAGTCAATATCGGTACATATTCCTTTGGCGGCATCGCCAGCTATCTGGGCCTTGGCCCTACCCTGCTGGAGAAGTTCCAAACTATCAAGTCTTTGGGCTTTGACGGCGTGGAGCTGCTGCCTGTTGACCTGGACAACGACGTGGAGGACATTAAGAAATGGGCTGCGGAGACAGGGCTGGAAATCGTTTCCGTCCACGCCAAGCCCACAGAGGAGATTGTCAAAAAGATGGCGGCTTTGGGCGGCAAGGCTGTTATCTGGGCCAGCACCGACTTCTGCAACAGGGAAGAGGCCATTGCCGTTGCCAAGGAGCTGGACGCCATGGCGGAAATGGCAGAGCCTTACGGCATTAAGGTGGGCTATCACAACCATGAGAAGGAGTTCTTCATGGACGAGGGCCTGACCCTTATTGAGCACATGGCCAATAACTCCAGCAAGTTCTTCTTCCAGTTGGACTGCGGCTGGGCTACGGTAGGCGGCTTCTATCCTCCCAGCGTCATCCGGCGGTTCAAGGACAGGATTGTGGCTATCCATGTGAAGGAAAACTGCAAGATTTTAGGGCCTGGCCCCCGGCCCAAGTCTGCCAAGGAAGGCCCCGGCGAAAGCCCCTTTGCCAAGGCTGCCGAAATGCCTCTGGAGGAGCGCCAGAAGATGCTGGATCAGTTTAATGCCCGCAACGCTGACCCGGCCTTTAACCGCCGCTTTGCTGTGCAGTGCAAGATGGGCGCGGAGGAGTCCAATATGAACTGGCAGGCCATTAAGGACGCCCTGGACGAGCAGAGCTTCGAGGCCTTCTGGGTTATTGAGCGTGAGGGCTTCTATGACGAGCACGACAAGTGCATTGCTGACGACTGTGCATGGCTTAAGGCAAACGTGAAATAACAAAGGCCCTGTGGCCTTCCAAAGCTAAGAAGCTGTACCAATGGCTCCTGCACAAATTTTTCCGGGAAATTTAGCGGGCTTCTGTGTTAGAAATCCTCGAAATACGAAAGTATTTCTTGCGGTTTCCGCCTTGAACCCCACAAAATTTCCTCGAAAATCTTCGCACCAATCCTATCGGTACAGCTTCTAAAAACGCACCTGGGCATAGATTCCATACCCAAGTGCGTTTGCTATATATCACAGCAGAGATTTTTTAGCAGGCCCTCCTAAAGGAGGGGGAAAACATAGCCTAAAGTGGGCACCAGTTCCCCGCTGTCATACAGGGCCTGTATCTCGCTTTTGTCCATCCAGCGGCACTGTGCCACTTCCTTTGTAGTGGCCTTTTCCAGGGCCAGGGGGCCGTTATAGTCAAAGAGCCACACGTCCAGGATATCCTGGAAGCCCTCTCCCCGGACTTCGCTGTGAATCAGCTTCCCGCCTTCCGGGGGCAAATCCAGCCCCACTTCCTCCTTCACTTCCCGCAAAGCGCCGGTAAGGCTGTCCTCGCCTTTCACCACCGAGCCGCCTGTGCATTCCCACAGAAGGGGGAATGCGGGCCTGTCCGCCCCGCGCTGGGAGATGAGGAACTGCCCCTTTGGATTGCGGATCCAGATATGTACCACCAGATGGTAGCGGCCCTCTGGCAGGGGGGCTCCCCGCAGGTGGGTTTCCCCGGTAAGCACCCGGTCTTGGGTGTATAAATCCCATTGTTCCCCGGCCTGCCCTGTTTTCTCCAGCAGCTTCTGCACTGCCCAGCGTTGCATTTCCAGCTTCATCTTCTGGGCGGCTTCCTCTACAGGCACCCAGATAAATGTGTGGTCAGGCTCTATAGGCTCTTGGGATTTTGTGCCCAGAGCGCCTGCATAGTAAAACTGGATGGCATGAATGGGGCCAAAATCTGTCTGGCCCAGATATCCGTCCGCGCAGCCCATGTACTGGCCGGCGCGGGCTGGGCAGCCCAGCTCTTCCAGACACTCCCGGCAGATGCACGCTTCATGGCTTTCGCCGGGATCTGTCCCGCCGCCAGGCAGGAACCAGCCGGAGGGCGTGTCCGCCACAGCAAGCAGGCCGTCCTGCACAGCCAGCAGGTATGCGCCCTCCCGGCTGCGGTAAGCTTTGCCCGGCTCTGGCGCGCCAAATGTTCTGTCGGTTTTCATGCTGACCTCCCCTTCCTGTGAACAAGCGTATTAGTTTGGTCCAATTATTATACGCTTTCCTGAAAGGCTTGTCAAGCTTTTTTACCGGATATCATAGACGCTCGGCGGATGTCATAATTGATTTAGACACTTTGAGTGATTTATGCTCTAGGAGACTTGTTTATCCGATTTTTCGGTAAAGAGGTAGAGGCTCTTAGAGCATTTTTCATTGAAGGAGGACTTGCCAATGCTGAAAACCAAAATCACCCCATTGTACGAAAGATTGAGTCGTGATGATGAGAAGTCAAATAGACGTAAAGCCAAGTTATTTTTTTCGGCATCCATAGGGGATGCCGTTTTTGCTTATTGGATAGCCCTGACAAATTTGTAATAGATGGTAATGCGCTTTTCCTTACCCTTGCGGCAGCGCCCCATACCCGGCGTTTCATAAATCGTAATCCGGTCAATCAGTTCATGAAATAGGGATAGTCCAGCAGCAAAGCCGCAAAATCCGCCTGCCGCATGGGGACGGTTATCTTTTCCCCGCTGGTGATATGGACTTCCACACAGCGTCCGCAGTATTCCGTATGGGTAATCTGGTGAAGCAGGAGCGGCTGCTGTCCTGCCGCGCCCGGAACCATCACACACTGGTTCTGTTCCAGAAGCTTTGCCCCGCACCGGGTCAGGGCCTGTGCCAGCTTTTCATAGGAATAGGGCTTGACCAGGTAAAATGCCGCCGCCACATCATAGCTGTCCACAGCAAATTCCTTGGTGGTTGTCGTAAAGATTAGCTGGCAGGCATCGTCCTGCTCCCGGATTTTTTTCGCCGCTTCCATGCCGGTCATGCCGGACATATAAATATCCAGAAAAATCACATCAAAGGTATCTGGGGCAAAGCCTGCAAGCAGGGCTTCGCCGCTTTCAAAAACTGCCGGGGCCGGAACCAGGACAATCCCCTGCTCCCGCGCCCAGCGGCAGATAAATTCCCGCAGTTTCCCAGCGTCTGCGGAAAGGTCGTCTGCAATGGCAATCCGCATCATTTTCGCCTTTTAACACAAAAGACTTCGTTTGTCAAGACCCATTATACCATATTTTCAGCGTCCTGACCTACATCTCATGCAGATTTTTGACATCTCATGCAGAGCCTATTGACAAGAACGGGAAAAACGCTATGCTAAATATATAACCGATTCCTTAAAAGGGCGTTGCCATAAGAAAACATGGAAAACCCCAGTAAAATCAATGTTTTTTAAGGGCAGCGGAAAACGGGGCGGCGCAAACAAGTGAACAACAGCACAGAAAACGGGCGATGTCGGCAAGACACCGCCCGTTTCTGCGTCCCGGCGAACGCCGCAGATTTTGAAAAAGTCTGCGGCGTTTTTTTATGTCCAGACACCGAAAGGAGCGTCGAACCATGCCAGTATTCCGCGTGGAGAGGAACAAGGGGTACACGGTGATGTCGAACTACCACCTGCGGGACAAGTCCCTGTCCCTGAAAGCCAAGGGGCCTGCTGTCGCAAATGCTGTCACTCCCGGAAGATTGGGATTACACGTTAAAGGGCCTGGCCCTTATCAACCGGGAGAAGATCGACGCCATCCGGCAGGCTATCCGGGAGTTGGAGCAGGCGGGGTACATCGTCCGTTCGCGGGAGCGTGACGAACGGGGACGGCTGCGGGGCGCGGACTATGTGATCTATGAACAGCCGCAGACGCCGCCTGCATTGGATTTACCTACGTTGGAAAATCCAACATTGGATAATCCTACGCAGGAAAAACCTACGTTGGAAAATCCAACGCAATTAAATAAAGATAGAGTAACTAAAGACCAAGCTATTACTGACCGATCAATTACCCATTCCTTTCCCTCCCTTTCGCCCCCTCCCGCTGGAACGGCTGCGGCTTCGCCGCCGGAAAGGAACGGAAGCGGCCACGCAGAGCGCCGTTGAGATTTACCGGGAGCTTATCAAAGAGAATATCGAGTACGACCACCTCCTGCACTACTCCAAGATCGACCCGGAGGAATTGGACGGCATCGTGGAATTGCTGGTGGAAACCGTCTGCACGGCCCGCAAGACAATCCGGGTGTCCTGATACAGAATATCGCCCTTGACGGGGATGTTTCCGGGGCGATATGGGGGTGTATGGGCTATACGGTGCTGCTGTGTTTCTGCCTGTTCAAGACCGGGAGCATCGCCAAGGCCGTGTTCGCCGCCCATTAAGATTGTTCTGCTATTTTTTCTTCTAAGGTGCGGAGCAATTTAAGAAATTCAATCATAATCGGGATTTCAAAAGGATATAGTTCAGGTTCGTCCATAGGAAGTTTAATCTTTAAGAGCATTTCATGTATACTTTTGAGTTCTTCCAGTGACAAATTGTTCTGTTGGATATATCCCGAAACTTTTTGCGTTAAATCCGTAAGGCCAGAAATATTTCCATACCGAATTTGATCCATTCTGTTAATGTACTGATCTGTTCTTGGCATCGAGTTCTGCCAACTAAGTATTTGCTTTTGGCTTTCTAACTCGGCGCTAATCTTTGCTAAGATTTGGGAAGTGTCAGCATCTTTTTCTTTCAAACTCTTTTCAAGTTCTAAGCGTATGTCACGCTCTGTTTTCTTACTGCTTCGATAGCTTATGATCGCTACAATTATCGGAGTAGCAATAACGAGAATGTCTTTTATCACAGTAATATAAATTTCCATGCTTTTTCTCCTTATTCCTAATTTGAATGGTGTCTTGGAACGATTATACCACAAGGCAGCACTGAAATCTATATTTCTTGCCATTGTAAAGGAGGCTTGATATTTGAGGCAGTTTACATTAGCATCACTCTTTGACGGCATAGGGGGCTTTCCCTACGCCGCTTCTTTTTACAATATCACGTCCCTGTGGGCAAGCGAGATCGTCCCGGCCTGCGTGTTGGTGACGCGGAAGCACTTCCCGAACATGGCCCACGCCGGGGACGTGACCCAGCTCCACGGCGGAAAACTCCCGCCTGTGGACATCGTGACATTCGGCAGCCCGTGTCAAGGGCTGTCACTGGCAGGCCAGCGCCGGGGGCTGGCGGACGAACGGAGCGGCCTTTTCATGGAGGCCATACGGATAATTGATGAAATGAGGGAGGCGACACATGGCGAATATCCAAGGTTCGCGCTGTTCGAGAACGTCCCCGGCGCTCTGTCGTCCGCAGGAGGACGTGACTTTGCGGCTGTGCTGCAATCGTTCACAAAGGCCCAAATTCCAATGCCTTATTCTGGACGGTGGGCAAACGCCGGGATGGTACGAGGGGTCGGAGTTGATCTCGCTTGGTGCGTGTACGACGCCCAATATTTCGGCACAGCACAGCGGCGCAGGCGTCTGTTTCTTGTCTGCGATTTTGCAGGAAAATGTGCCGGAGAAATACTCTTTGTCCCCAAAAGCCTGCGCGGGTATTTTGAGGCGGGCGGAACGCCGCGGCAAGGACTTGCCGCCTTTTCATGGTAGAGCTTTCCCCGGCGTTCATGCGGCTTGCGGGAACAAAGGACACTGACCGCCTTTTCTCCATGCTGCCCTACAAGACACTTTCCTTTTCCAAAATCGAGGGCAGACATGGGACGTATGCGCTGATTGACAAGGGGGAGAACCGGGACAGGGAGATAAGGAAGCCTCGCCCCTCTATCCGGGCGCAGCTTAAAGCAGACAAGGCAAAGACCGCCCCGAAAAAGGCGGCGGCAAAAACAAAAAATCACGATATGGAGGTATGAGCATGATTAGACTGACTGTTGAAGAAACAAACCTTTTGAGCATTTACAACGAAGGCGGCAAGCGGGCTTTGATTGAGAATGTCAACGCCGCGCTGCCCTACATGGACGCGGATATGCGGGAGCTTGCAAAGCGCACCCTTTCCAAAGTGGACGCTTTGACCGAAGCGGAATTTGCGGAGCTTCCTATTTACGCCGCTGATGAAGTATGAACAGGGTTAAGCGGCTAACGCCGCCCCAGAGCCGGAAGGTCAACGCCCTTGTGCGCCGGACGTGCTGCAATTATGATAACGGGAACTGTATCTTACTGGACGACGGGGACGAGTGCGTTTGTCCGCAGCTCATTTCCTATTCGCTTCTCTGCAAGTGGTTCCGGGTTGCGGTGCTTCCCGCCGACAAGCTGCTCTACGCGGAGCTTTACCAGACCGGGGACAGGAAGAAGTGTACCGAGTGCAGCGCGTTCTTTGCGTCAAGCTCCAACAGCGTCAAATACTGCCCCGACTGCCGGAAGTGTATCACCCGCAGACAAGCCGCCGAGCGCATGAGGAAAAGACGCGCCCCTGTTACGCAGTAGGCGCGGAAAATCCCTTGATTTACAGGGCTTTCCGGGCGGGAAAATCAGATAGGCGATACTTTATACCTTTACCCCCGAAAATGGCGTTCTACTGCGTAACAAACCAATCTCTGCACCCATAAGAAAACCGGGGTGCGGTGGCTATTTGATTTGATAGCTGCCGCGTCCCGGCTTTTCTTTTGCCCTACAAACTGAAATTTATCCTATTGCCTTTTTCATCCAACTATCTAAAAAGGCAAGTTGTTCATCTGTATGAAACCAATGCTCCCCATTTTCCATTACAGTAAGATGTGTATTGTGATTACTAATAAATTTATTTACTGTTTGGCGAGATATGAGGTTATCATTTCCTGCATATAGAATTTCTGTGGGAACATTCCATATTATAGGATTTTCCCTAACAAAACATAAATATTTCCACGATAATGTTTCCCCAAAATCCGTAGGGATTTCTCCCTTCTCACGCAAATCCTTCTCTGATACATTTGCCCAACTCATCATGTCAAGTATAAGACGTTCCATGTCAAGTACAGGCGATATAAATAAAGCCTTTGCAATATCACAATCTTGCAATGTGTGCATTGCAAAATAAGCGCCTATACTGTTTGCAATCAAATAAATACAGTCATATCTTTCGCAAACCTTGTCATAAACCGATTGAATTTGATTTTGCACAATCCACGGAAGATAGTCATTGTACTCTATGCCAATCATATCAAAACCCAAACAATTTTTCTTGTACTGTTCAGCTTCCAAATGGCTTCCACCTTTTCCGTGAATATATAAAATTACTTTTTTCATAATATCACCTCTACAAAAAATTCCAATTTATATTATATGATTTTATAATTCAAAATGCAATAGCTCCACAAAATTATTCCAGTTCTGTTTGCCTTTTCCGTTCCGGCTGTCTGTCTGCCTGTAAAATGCTGTCAATGTTCTGCTTGATAATATCATACTCCCAGACTTTCTTTTTCAGCTTCCCATACACCGCCCCGGACGGGGCAAAGAAAACCTATACAAAACGCGGCTTTGCCACCAAACGCGACGCTTCACAGCATGAAGCGGAAATGCGGACGAAGCTCCAAAATCCGGGACAGATTGCGTCTATCGCTTCACAGCGCAAGCAGACCGTCGCCAACTACCTTAATGAATGGGTAGAAAGCTATGCAAGGGTAAATCTGCGCCCGTCCACCTACGACGGGTACAAAAAGACCATTGCAAACTATATCAACCCCTATATCGGCGGCGTTGCCCTTAACCAGCTCACCCCCGCTATGGTAGATAAGATGTTTCAGCAGATTATCGACAAAGGCTTGAAACCGTCCACCGCAGCCGGGGCAAAGCGCGTGTTGAGCGTGGCGTTGAGCCATGCCCGGAAATACCGCTATATCGAAACCAACGCGGCAAAGGACACGCTGACAAAGTTTGGAAAAAACGACAAGACACCCGACCCCTACACGCCGGAACAGGTGAAAGCCCTCATGCAGCGCGTAGAGGGTACTGTTTGGGAAATGCCCGTTATTCTGGGCTGGCTTTACGGTATGCGCCGTTCTGAAATTCTGGGCTTGCGTTGGCGTAATGTTGACTTGGAGAACAACACCTTTGACGTTTCCGAGCAGCTCCCCTTTAAGGTACCGCCGAAAACAAAGGTTATAGAGGAAATGGCACCGCCGAAATCCAACGGGCGAAAGCTGCCTATCACAGAGCTTGCCCGCCCGTTTTTCCTTAAACAACTTGCCATGCAGGAAGCACAGAAAGAACAGGCGGCAAAGGACGGGAAGCCTTACTATGACAATGACCTTGTTGTGGCAAAGGCTGACGGTGCGCCGATTGCCGCGTCGTGGGTATCTTCACAGTTTGGAAAGCTGCTTGAAGATTTGGAAATGCCGCATATCCGCTTCCATGATTTAAGGCACCCGTATGTCAAGCCCACGACAAAAAAATTTACAACTTTTTTTGAGGATTTCCGGGCAGCCGCATAGCTGCCCGGAACTGCTTAATACGGTATTCATGGCTCACGCCTCCTTCGCCCTGCTCGATCATCCGCATCATTTCCTGGAATGCCGGGCGGTCAAAAGCTGACGTTAGATAACGATACTTTTGAAAACACTGGAAAATCAAGGTTTTTCGAGCGACGGACAAGCAGGGTATTGTACTAAAAACTGAATACGACGCAGAAGCGGCGTTTCTTACTCTCTACATGGGAGAACAGGAACGCCGCTTTTTTCATGCCCTTTGTTACGCAGTAGGGGCAGAAAAAGCCTTGCTACAAGCGGTTTTCCGGGCGCGTATCTGGCGCGGAAAGGGATTTATACCTTATCCCCCGAAACCGCGCTTCTACTGCGTAACAAATCCAAAGCAAAGGAGCTATGAACTATGGCAGTTTTCAGAGTGGAACGGAACAAGGGCTACACCGTAATGAGCAACCACCACCTACGCAACAAGGAGCTTTCCCTAAAGGCAAAGGGGCTGTTGTCGCAAATGCTGTCACTCCCCGAAGATTGGGACTACACCTTGAAAGGCTTATCCCTTATCAACCGGGAGAAGATAGACGCTATCCGCGAAGCCATTAAGGAGCTTGAACGCGCCGGGTATATCGTCCGTTCAAGGGAGCGCGACGAGAAAGGACGCTTGCGGGGCGCGGACTATGTGATATTCGAGCAGCCGCAGCCGCCTATCATAGCACAGCGGCGGGGATTTTGCTATCCTTATCCACGCTCTGTTTCTTTTTCCCGTTCCGGCTGTCTGTCTGCCTGTAAAATGCTGTCAATGTTCTGCTTGATAATATCATATTCCCGGACTTTCTTTTTCAATTTTCCATATGCTTACCAGTGCTTCAAGACGTTTCAAACAAACTATTCTGATGATAACGCACAATAACAATTTAACTGCTTCTGTTGACAGAGTATTTCGTGTAAGCGACGGTATTCTTGCAGATTTGGGAGGGACAACAAATGAAACATTATCTTAAACTTGTTCCCATATCCGCAAAAATTCACCGCAAGCAAAGCAAGATGACCCGTATCTGTATCACTCTTGCGGTTCTTTTAGTTGCTGTCATGTTTGGGCTTGCTGATATGTATTTACAAGGCGTTACACGGCATGAAATGGAGGAAAGCGGGAACTGGCATTATGAGTTTCATTCTATTGATACGCAAACAGCTTCCTTTATTTCAGCACGTCCAGATGTAGAGATTGCCGGGTGGCATAATACGATTTCTTCCGAAGCGGGATATTCGATAAAAGAGCAGACTATTTCTATCAGCGCACAAGAAAGAAAGGTTTTTGAAGATATATTTTTGAATGGAATTACAGAGGGTGAATATCCAGATACACCGAACGAGATTGCAGTATCTTCTTCATTCAAGAATACTGCTTCTGTTTCGTTGAATGAAACGATTGCACTATGCAAACCAGACGGAAATACAACGGACTATCTGATTGTTGGATTTTTGAATGATACTGAAACCTCACGCTTGATTACCGGAAATACTCCGATTGTCGTAATGACACCAGAGGGATTAGGGACGCTTGCTGTTAATAATGCTATTGAGAATTATGTTATTCAATTTTCACGTTTATGCAACATACCAGATATAATCAATGACATAAAAGCAGGCAATAATCTGTCCGATGAACAGATAACCGAGAATATCCCTCTTTTGAGTATACAAGGACAATTAGAAGGAAAAACAGGTGTAAATCAGATTTATCAGGTAGCCTTTATTCTCTCTGTAATTGTTATGCTGACCTGCATTCTGATGATTTCAAGCAGTCTAAACAGTAATGTTGCAGAAAGGACGGAATTTTTTGGTATGCTCCGTTGCTTAGGCGCAACGAAAAGACAGATAATGCGATTTGTGCGTTTAGAAGGATTGTATTGGTGCAAAACAGCTATACCTATTGGAATTATATTCTCAGTAGTGATAGTCTGGATTTTGTCTGCTGCTATGCGGGTAATAAATCCTCAATGGTTTTCATCTATGCCGATTTTAGGTATAAGTTGGATAAGTGTAATCGCAAGTATTCTGTTAGGACTGTTGACCGTTTTACTGGCAGCCCGCTCTCCGGCAAAAAGAGCAGCGAAAGTTTCCCCTCTTACTGCTGTATCGGGAAATGCCGGACAGACGGCTTCATTTCGTAAGGCGGCAAATACAACGGCATTTAAGATTGAAACAGCATTAGGTATTCATCATGCAAAAGCAAAGAAGAAAAATTATATTTTAATGACAGGGGCGTTTGCCGTCTGTATTACGTTGTTCCTTACGTTCAGCACCCTTGTTGATTTTATGAAAAATGCTTTTGTTCCCCCGGTATATACGCCGGAATTGTCCATAGCAAGTGAGACAAATACTTGTTCGATTTTTAATGAGCTGTTAGAGCAGATTAAGCAAAATGATGTTGTCAAACGGGCGTACGGGCGTATGTTTGCTTATGAAGTTCCGGCAGAAAATAACGGGAAAAATTATAATGCAAATCTTATTTCCTATGAGGAAAATCAATTTAGGTGGGCAGCGGACTCTTTGATAGCTGGTTCCATAGAAACAGTAATGCAACAGGAAAATCAAGTATTGTTTGTACAGACAGGAAATATTGATGTGCAAGTTGGCGACAATATATCCTTGACTATCAACAACAGACCACAGATTGTTACAGTTGCAGGGATTTTATCTGACAGTCCATTAGCGCGTGTGGAGGGAACGGAAACCTTTTTCTGTTCAGAAGCAACTTTTACCGCTCTGACCGGGGAAACAGGCTATACCATTATTGACATTCAGTTTGAGAACAACGCTTCCAGTGAAGATGTAAAAGCAATCGAAAGCATATTTTCCAATGGCGGCGTAATATTTTCAGACAGTCTTTCACAGATTCAGCAGCAAAGAAATCTGTACCATACATTCGCTATTCTCGTGTACGGTTTTCTGTCCATTATAGTTGCAATTACCATTTTCCATATTATGAATACAATCAGTATGGGCGCGGCAACGAAAATGAAAGAATACGGAGCAATGCGGGCGATTGGAATGAGTAACCGCCAACTTGTAAAGATGATAATTGCAGAAGCGGGAACCTATGCGATAAACGGAGTGATTTGGGGGTGTATCATTGGACTTCCCATGCACTGGATTATTTATGTAAGCCTAATAACAAACATTTGGAGAACAGCATGGAGCGTTCCGTTCATTCCACTTATACTCATAATCGCTATTGTTCTATCGGCTTCTCTTTTGGCAGTTAGAGAACCAGCAAAACGATTGCAGAGAATGTCTATCGTCGAAAATATCAGCGCACAATAATTTTTCATCGTTTTTAGCGCGGGCAGCTTCAAAAAACTGCCCGCACTTTTTCTACCTTACAAATCCGTAAGCTAAAATTCATCTTAAAGTAAGCTGGTATTGATAAAATAAAGCAAAACAAAATCTTGTTTCGTTCTCTGCCGCACGACGGCAAAAGAAAAAAAGCCGTCGTACAGCAGAGATATTTTCACACGCCCTTTTTGACGCGGCGGCTTTTGAAAAATCAAAGCCGCCGTTTCTTTTTATCTTCTCAAGAAATGACGCGGTATCACTGTTAAAAGCGGCGGCTAAAGGAGGTAGCCGCCATGAAGCATATACCGTATCGACAAAATCCGACGGTCATTGACATATCAAAAAAAGCCCGACCGCCGCCGGGGAAAATCACGCCTATAAACACGAACTGTCTAATCATCTAAATACTGCTTACAATACCTATGCGCCTGTTCGAGCTTTTCGGACAGGCGTATTTTGCTGCTCAAAAAATTTTTTGAAGAAATTTCAAAAAATCTTCGGCGTTTTTCAAAAACGCCGTATTGCCCCGCGAAAAGGGGGAAGCACCACCAACTTTCCAACGAGAAAGGAGGTGAGAATGTGGAACCTAATAGCAAGGAGTTTTACAAACAATGTGCTTTTCAGAAGTTTTGTAATACGGTGCTGCACAATGAAGCGTGCGACACTCATAGAGAGCTTCGCAGACACAAGGCAAAGGAAGTGACCTTTTCCGACATGACCTTAGACGAAGCGCGGCAGCTTCATACGTTTGACGAATATTTCAAACGGGAAACTGTCGAAACCGTCTTTGAAAAAGCCGGGAAGAAAATCACGCCAAAGCTGCTTCTTGAAGCAATCCGTACTTTGCCGGAAGAAAAGCGCAAAGCCATATTGCTGTATTACTTCGAGGGAATGAACGATACCGAGATTGCGGAGCTGTTCAATACGTCGAGAAGCACGATACAGTACAGGCGGACAAGCTCTTTTGAGCTGCTAAGAAAATATCTGGAGGAAAATGCTGATGAATGGGACGAATGGTAACGAACCCGGCTACCCGGAAAAAGCCCTTGTTCCCTATCCTGTCATTGTGGCAGCGACAAAGGGCGACCCGGACGCCATGAAGATTGTCTTGCAGCATTTCAGCGGCTACATAGCCCGCCTCTCCATGCGGAAGCTGTACGACGAGCGCGGGAACGTCTATTTTGGCGTAGACCACGACATTCGGGAACGGCTGCAAGCAAAACTGATGATGGCTGTCCTCACCTTTAAGGCAGAGGAATAACCGCAACGGCGGCGGGACGCTTTCTCTCTCCCCCTTTTCCGTTCCGCTGCTGACGCGGCAGCAAAGCCATTCTGAACCTTGACAAAGAAAGCGGCGCAAGATAACGGCGGCGCAGCATAGGGCAAATCGGATACGTTCCTTTTGCGCCGAGCCATACGGCGGGTGCGCCATGACGCTATCCGGGTGAGGTTATCCCCACCCGGACAGCCGAGCGACCAACACCGCGCCGGGGAGCAAGTGTAGCGGCTTGCGGGCGACGACACGCAGAATATACAATGATACTTCCTTACAGCCACAGTCCGAGCGTTAAGAGCGTCGCAGGCAATGGGTAGGGCTGCATGAGAACCATGCGGGGGTGCAATTCCCATGAGGTTATGCTAATAACCGTCCGATTAAAGCCTTTGTTTTATTGAATAGTGGACTTGCTGCTATTCATAGACTGTATTATATGTTTGCGAAAGAAAGGGGGATTTTCTTTGACGCAAAACCAAACGCCCGTTACCACAACGGAGCATAAAATAGGGAAAGTTACTTACCTTGTATGTTCGTCCGCAAGTGAACGCGCGACGGACACACTGGATAAAAAGATAAAAAAGCTCATTCGCAAAGACATGGAGCTGAACCCCGCAAACGCCCGGAAATAGGGCGTTTCTTCACATTTTATACATGACACAGGCAGCGGTATGTGGTATAATATAGACAGTACAAATACCATGCTTGTCTGTCGTCGGAAAGGAGGACAAAATGTTACAGACAGACAAGATTACCGCTTTATATTGCAGATTGAGCCAGGAAGATATGCAAGCCGGGGAAAGCGAAAGCATACAGAACCAAAAGCTGATTTTACAAAAGTACGCTGACGAACACCACTTTTTCAACACGCGCTTTTTCGTAGACGACGGATTTTCTGGCGTGAGCTTTGAGCGTGAGGGGCTTCAAGCCATGCTGCATGAAGTCGAAGCCGGGAACGTGGCAACCGTCATTACAAAAGACCTTTCCCGTCTGGGACGTAATTATCTGAAAACCGGCGAACTGATAGAGATTGTTTTCCCCGAATACGAAGTGCGCTACATTGCCATTAACGACGGTGTAGACACAGCGAGGGAAGATAACGAGTTTACCCCTCTGCGGAACTGGTTCAACGAGTTTTACGCCCGCGACACCTCAAAGAAAATCCGGGCTGTCAAACAGGCAAAGGCGCAGAAAGGGGAGCGCGTCAACGGCGAAGCTCCTTACGGCTACCTTATCGACCCGGATAACCGCAATCATCTGATACCCGACCCGGAAACGGCACACGTCGTAAAACAGATTTTTGCAATGTATGTACGGGGCGACCGTATGTGTGAAATCCAGAACTGGCTGCGGGACAATGAGATATTGACCGTCGGGGAACTGCGCTACCGCAGGACAGGGAGCAAACGCCACCCCCGCCCACAGCTCAACGCATGGTACAACTGGCCGGATAAGACGCTGTACGACATTCTGACAAGGAAAGAGTATTTAGGGCATACCATAACCGGGAAAACCTACAAGGTATCTTATAAGTCGAAAAAGACGAAAAAGAACCCGGAGGAAAAAAGGTATTTCTTCCCCAACACTCACGAACCTTTGATTGATGAAGAAACCTTTGAGCTTGCACAGAAGCGGATTGCCACCCGGCACCGCCCGACAAAGGTTGATGAAATCGACCTGTTTTCTGGGCTTCTCTTTTGTGGGGACTGCGGCTACAAAATGTACGCAGTACGCGGAGCCGGGACGCTTGAACGGAAACACGCCTACACTTGCGGCAACTACCGCAACCGGGCAAGAAATGATATGCTCTGCACTACGCATTATATCCGCAAAAGCGTATTGAAAGAACTTGTCCTTGCAGACTTGCAGCGAGTAACGTCTTATGTGAAAGAGCATGAACAGGAATTTATTCAGACCGCCAACGAGTGCAGCGCAAAGGCAGTACAAAAGACGCTGACACAGCAGCGGAAAGAGCTTGATAAGGCGCAGAGCCGGGTTAGCGAGCTGAATATCTTATTCCGCAAGCTCTACGAGGACAACGCTTTAGGGAAACTTTCAGATGAACAATTTGCTTTTCTAACTTCCGGCTACGACGAAGAAAAAAAGACGCTGACCCGAAGGATTGCGGAGCTGTCACAGGAAATTGACAACGCCACCGAGCGCAGCGCGGACGTGAAAAGGTTTGTCGCACTGGTACGCAAGTACACCGCCATTACCGAACTGACCTACGAAAACGTCCATGAATTTATTGACCGTATTCTTATTCACGAACTGGATAAGGAAACGAACACCCGCAAAATCGAAATCTTTTATAGCTTTGTCGGCAGAGTTGATACAGGCGACAAGCCTACTGAAAGTATCTCCTATTTCAGACAGATAGGAGCCGACGTAAAGAGTTATGCTATCTAACATACATCAAAAAGAGGTAAGATAACACCCTCTGCAAAAAAGGTATCGTTATCTTACCTCAACAAAGAGAACCCCGCTGTAACCGTCGTCAATCTTTTCTGCCACGACTTCAATCTCCGGGTGCCGGGCAATGTAATCATCGATCAGCCGCCGTTGGTTGGCAACGCTGTCGCTTTCCACCGTCTTATCATCGGTATAAGAAAGACGGATGTACTTAATGGCTTTATAAACCTGCATAAAAAAACACTCCTTTCGTTGCGCAGAAAAATCCCCGCAATCCAAGAAGTGTGGCTGTGCCGTATTCAATTCCTTTTCCAGTTCTTATTGTACCACGCCCCTGCGGGAAAGTCAGCCCTTTTCCTAAAATAATCCGGCTCACCGTAAGATTCCCTTGATACATTCCTCCAGGGTGGCGCCGCCTGCGGCAAAGCTGGCCTGTACGGTGAACCGCCCGCATTTGAAGCGGTAAGGGTCTTTGATCTGCCGTACAAATTCGGCGATCCGTTCCTCACGGGAAAGCTCCTTATCAACGGCAACCTCCCGGATGTCCACCAGTGCGCCGGTTCTGCCGGCAACAACCGTATTCTCCATAATACCAACTCCTTCCTGAAAATTTCTGGCTATCGAAACCACATGAATAAGTCGGGCCTGCGCTCATACACTCACAGACCCGGCCCATTGTATCTGATTTCGATCAGCTGCCGTATTTGCCACGCCCCCCGGCAGGCCCTGAACGAACAGGGCGGGGCTGTTACAGGCTGCGGATAGCGTTGCCGCATCATAGCCCCGCATACGCCGCCGCTTTGCCAGAGCAGGCGCACGCCGCAGGAACTCTCCCCAAGTCTTTAGGGAGCCGTGAGGAAGTACCATTATGATCTGTGCCGTTGTCGCGTCCGGCCTGCCACAGCCGGTTTCGTGGGTTGCGTTTACCGCTCGGACAGCCTGGATTCATCACCTCCTTAGGCCGCCTGTCACCGCGCCGCCCCATCTGCCGCTCGGAACACAGAATGAAGTACCTGTAACAGCGTGTATTCGGTTGTCAAGGAGCAAGCGAGGGGCGTGGCAGTTATGACAGTTTTTCAGTTGGGGCGGGCCGGAGCATGTGCTGTACGGCCACACCCGCCAGGCTTGTCCTGCCGGATAAATATGTCCCTCTATTATTCATTTCATTTTTGAGGGTTATTTTCGGGGGCAGGATTAAATTTCTTCCAGAATTTTTTTCAGGCGTCGGAGTCCGCGCTGGATTCCTTCATGCACGGAGCTTACCGCCGAGTGTTCGCTTTTGGCAATTTCGGAAAGGCTCATTCCCAACAGATAGTGCGAGCATATCCGGTTCCGCTGCTTTTCAGGCAACAGGGTAATGGCCTGGTACAGCCGTCCATGTTCTTCCTCATGGATCAGAATATCTTCCGGCGCAAGCACGACCACAAGGGCATCACGTTCAACATTCTTGTCATAGTCCAGAGAAAAATATGCCTTATGCCGGTATGTACGCAGGAAATGGGCCGCCTCGCTTAATTTATATTCCCGGAGCAGGTCGGCCACCTCGTCCGGCACTTCAACAATATTATCTTTCGTATAGAACGGGTAATAGTCACGCAGATTGATTTCTTTCATGTGTAATTCCTCCGATTTCGATTTTTTTAGTTGATAGGCAAAATCGAAATCAGAGGGTGGGGAGCGACACCCCGGACTATCACCTGCAACAGAGGCAGCAGGAAAGTTTGTCTGTTTTGTAGATAAGAAAAGAGCGCGTACCCGTTTTGTTACAGGCGCGCGCTTAATGGAACATTTTGCTGATTGCTGGGAGAAAAAATAAAAATATGTCGATACAAAAAGTGCCGCAGCTTTTTGAACTGCGGCACTAAAATATATTTGGCTATTTTTTTGTCGTTTCCTGTGAAAATATAGGACTTTTCTAATGTGCATGTCTGCCCCCATATCTGGGGGAGTATAAATGGATTTGTCACTATACTTTGATATATCCCCCAACCTGTTACATGGGGGATATTATACAGGGGCATATTCGCTTTTTATCGCCAGCCTTTCCCGGTAATGTCCTAAAAATGCCCTAAATTTATCTGTCATATTCCAGCATCGAATTTATAACCGACGCCCCGCACACTGATAACATATTCAGGTGCTTCAGGTGCAATTTGAAGTTTCTGGCGAAGGCGGCTCAACAGATTATGGATTGTTTTCGGTGTAACGTCAATATATTCTTCGCCCCAAACATGGTAAGCTATGGTCTCAAAGGTCAATACCCGTTTCTTGTTGACAATCAGTAGGTGGAGTGCATCGAATTCTTTAGCTGTTAATTCTATCTCCTGACTGCCGACACACACCGTTCTTTCTTCCAGGCAAAAATACAGATCACCTTCCCGGATTTCCAATAATGGTTGAACTGAACCATTCTGGAAACCGTGACATTTAGAAACAGTACATAGGAAAATATCGGGAAAATCACTCAGATTTTCTCTATTAAGAATATACTGCAATAAATCTTTCTGCTGCTCTGTATCAAGCAAAGCAAACAATTTTTCTCCAATTTGTCTGCCGGATTCAGATATATCCAATACGGCTAATTTCCCATGTCACCACCTCCTTCAAATCAACTTTATTTCAAGATTTTTACCATTATTTTGAATCTTCAACAAAATACATAATTCTCCGTATCAGCTCCGGAATATTGACCGGGGACACGAAATAGTCATTGATACCTTCATACCGGTATTCATATTCCGTGGTAAGGTCGCTGTTCTCGGTGAGGATAAAGAACGGCAGAAGCCGGACAGGGGGATTCTTCATTTGGAACATTCCCGCCACCCGCCGCAGCGCATGAAACAACTCCATTGCTGTACCGTCCGGCAGTTCCACATCACACAAAATCAGTTCTATTTCCTTATCCTCAAAAATCCGGCGCTTAGCGTCTGCAATCGAGGGAACCAGAATCAGGTCAAAGCCCTTTTGCAGCATAGTAGCCCGCAGCACTCCGGCGCTGGTATCTTCCGCATGGACAAAGAGCAGCTTGTGAAAAGTCGGGGCCTTTTCGCCGGATAACTGCCGGTAGGCGTATTCCACCAGCTTATCTTGCAGCAGTAGCCCTTTCATTTTGTCCATGCACAGCATCGCGCCCCGTTGCTTGGCCTCCTGTTCGTAGTCCTCTTTATCATGGCAGGACGCCAGAATAAAAGGCAGCTCCTTGTCTGCGACTCGCACCTCGTCCAGAAAGTCCATGCCAGAACCGTCCGGCAGGTCGAGATCACAGCAGATTACCAGAGGCATTTCCTCTTGGATGGCTGTCCGAGCTTCTTTCAGTGTGGAAGCCGTTTCTACCGGGTAGCCTCGCCGTTGTAAATATTTTTGCAGACGCCATATATAGGTGTCGCTGTCATCGATCAGCAGTATCTTTTTCATGTGTCCGCACCCCCAATATTGATTTACTATAAGCATAAACTACAAATGTTACACAAATGTCCGAGGTGCCTTTGATTTCGACAGAAAAACAGGCTGAATTGTTACAAAGCTCGGACATTTCAAAATATTTTGTCAAGGGATAGCAAAAATCAGTGGCGCAGCTAATGAACCGCTCCACTGATTTTCCCAAACGTCCAATTTACTTTTGTGTTTTCTTCCACTTTACATATTCATTCGCAGTGGCATTTGTTTTCTTTTTATGAGGAGCTATAAACAGTAACGCCATGATTAAATAGTATTCGTTCCTATTTCTCAAAAACGACAAAACCACATTCGTAAGGATGGTCGCAATACACACTTTCTTGCTTATCAGTGTGGTATAACATACTTTTCAGTATAATTAGAAAATCTCCGCCACCTGAAATAATCATAAATTCTGCCAGAATAAATAGCAGTAATTGATTTGTCATTACAGAAACCACTGCTGCTCCACCGCCTAAAACTAATGTAGGCATAGCAGTTCCCAACAAATATTGCCACTTTTTCAACGGTTCGGAGCAAGTACAGTATGGAGAAAAACTACTCCAAATAAATCCAAAATCAATCGAATGAAAATGATTTTTTGCAAAGGTGTTAGTCCGTAAGTGTGTTGGTAAGACTATATTGCCACTAAACGGACCGTTCTTATATCTTTATTGCTATGGTAATAATTTACGCCTGTCACCGTCAATACTGCCTCCGTCAGCCGCCTGACCATAGCTTCAGCATTCCGGTAAGCGGCTGAAAACAGTGCGTTATATCTGTTGATATATTTGCTGGCAACCCCACGGTAAAAATTGTACCGTTTTTTGATAAAACTGTGGAATCCGTTCACTGTGTTCAGATGGTAGAAACAGGATTCTTCCGATCTCTGGTTATTGCAGTCCTTAACCGTACAGTCCGCAATTCCCGGAAAGGCATGGTAACTCCTCAGCCCGTCACAAAGGGCGAGCGTTCCGTCCGCGATATGCCCGTCAAATATACGGATGAGTTCCCCGGCGCTGGGTTTTGCCCTGTTGACGGTGGCGGCAATGGCATCCCCTTTGCGCTGAATGCCCGTACAGATGCAGATATATTCATTGGAAATGCCTCTTTTTTGGGCTTTTGCACCATGTTTACGGGCAGTCCTTGCAACGGTACTGTCGAGCTTCCTGCCTTTATAGCAGTCCAGGACAAAGGTCTCGTCGAACTCAGACACTTCCCCCAGGCAGGCATCAGTGACTTCAGGAAGCTCCTGCAGCGCCAGAAGTATTTTATGGCGCATGTCGAAAGCCGCCTGGTGAAAGATACCCAGCCGTTTTGCGGAGAAATCAATGGCATTGCCATGCAGGGTGTCCTTGACCATCTCCTTCCAGACGGATGCCGGGAAGTGTGAATTTGCCATGACGGTATTTGTAGTCGGAACGAAAGTGCGCCCGCATATTTTGCAGAGAAACCGCTGTTTTTGACAAGCGTGCCCATAACGGATCACTTTGCCGCAGCCACAATATGGACAGGGAGGCTTTTCAGCCGGTTCTTTCGTTTCCAGCATAAGGGAGGCGGCCTCCAGCAGAGAAGATATTTCATCTTCTGTAAGTTTATTGATGTAACTAATAAGCATTTCCTGATTGGTCATGGGATTATCCTCCTGAATATGAGAGAATTATACCATTTCAGATGCCCCATAAAACGGACTCAAACAGATTACCAACACATTTACGGACTAACACCTTTGCAAAAAACCCCCAAGTGATGCCATGTATTAATTCGTGTAAAATAGTTAGAGGAAGAAGAAGAAACGCCGCTACGACAAATCTCAAAGAAATCCCCCCTAAATCAAAACTATTCACATTATAGTAAAACAAAAATGTTAAAGCTATAAATGGCAGCATACTCAAAGGTCCTAAAAAATTCGCTTGTCGAATATTAATAGTCATATTCTTAATTTTATATCCTTTTTGCTGCATTTCAGAATTTAATCCCAAAGAGGGTTTAATTCCCCGCAGCTTGCTGCGCAACAAACTAATGACGAACGAAGTGAGTCTCGGGCTGATACCCCGCAGCTTGCTGCGGGGAGTTTCATTTTTTCAAATTCATTTTTACGTTTCAATTCTTTTTCTGTTAATTTTCTTTTATCGTCAGCCATAGATAATTCCTCCAAATTTTATACGCTTATTCCATCGCCCGCATTTGTTCAATCAGAGATTGTTTTTTCTGTCTGCGGACTGTCCATACAGACAAAATCAGCTCCATTCCGAACAATACCAGAATGAACAGACCCATTTCCAAAACCGGGAATTTGTAAGGCACTACTTTTCCGGCAAAAGCTCCTACACTAAATTTGCTGCAAGCAAAGATGGAAGCCGGAAGCCCAACGATCAGCGTCGCCAATGTTGCAAAGAATGCATAGCACAGCCCCTCGCAGATATTCATTTTACATAGCTGCTTTTGGGTCAGTCCGATGGAACGCAAAACACTGTTTTCCTGTTTTCTGGACATTTGATTAGAGAGGGTCGTGTTAATTAGGTTGATAACGCCAAAGAGGAATACCAGCCAAGAAAGTACCTCCATACTGCCAAATACAAAAGAATTTATATTTTTTTCATACTCAATTACAGTGTTAATATCATCTAATGCAATATCCGTATGAGCGGATATAATATTTTTTAATTCATCCCTCACATGATCCGCTTTTTGGGGATCACTTACAATGCTCCATGAATAATCGAAAGAGGTGATTTCCGGGTGCAGTTCATGGAACAATGCTTCCGGTGCAAATTCCAATACACCGTCAAAGTGATGTGTTCCATGTCCATTATCCAGATTATTGTTAAACACCCCGGATATAGTAACCGGAATGGTTGATTTCCCGGAGATAAGTTCAGCTGTTTCTCCGACACCTATATGTTCACGGTTACTTGTTGCCGAATCAATTAGGATGCTGTGTGTATCCGTCGGCATAGTGCCCTCTATCAATGAAGCTTCAACCTTAGAATAATTTTGATCAGTCAGTATATCACACATACCACCATATTCAATTCCGTTGACGTTATAATTTATATGAAGGCTTTGCCTTTTTGCAATCACATCGGTTACACCGTCAATAGACAAAATTTCCTGTTTGAGTTCCTCATTCAGTGGATTTCCTGCTGCCATGACTTCTTGTTCTGACAACTTTGAATCCAGATAAACCTTATAGTCACCATCCGGGAACTCTTGTCTTGCAAGCGCCTCTGGGGAGCGCAGCAAAACAATGGAGGATACCACAAGCAGGATAATTCCACCCAAACTCAATGAGGCTACAATAGCAACGGTCTTTTTGCGGTCACGCTTAAAATTCGCAATTCCCATTGAAACAGGATTGAGCTTGATATTCTTTTTCCGGCTGCGGATGTCTTTTTGCGCCGGGGTAAAACGGACGGCTTCAATGGGGGAAATCCCTGCCGCTATTTTCACCGGCTTACGGATGGAAACAGATACCATGATCCAACTGCTTATGAGTGTCAAAATAATCGTTGCCACATAGGAAACAGCATTAAATCCCTTGGAAAACAGGAGAAAACCGCCGCATACGCCCAGCACTGTACCAATCAGAATCCCGATACTGCCGAGTTTGTGTCCCTCCCGCTTTACAATCCGCTTGATTTGCTTTGGCGTCGCGCCAATCGTCCGAAGCTGCCCGTAGCTCTGGATTTTGTCATTGATGGAGATACGGAAGATACTCTGGATCACAATATAGCCGCCGATCAGAACAATAGCAATCACACCAACAATCGGTAAAAAATCAAAGGATTTAGAAGCATAAGCAAAATATTTGCTGTTCATTTTGGGCATAGAAAGCTGATATTCCTCCGCAACCTCCCTGCAATAAGAGCTCATCAGTTCTTCGTCCAACTGAACGCTGTTTTTGAAATGGACATAGGCGCGATACCCAGCCGGATCAAACCCTTTCCATTCTGTCAGGGCAGCGTTGGAAAGAATGATAGCGCAGGTATTCGCTTCTTTTTCATTTACGCTGTCCATAATGCCGGTAACGACATAATCGCCATGAAAACTCTCTGTATCTAAGGTCACAGTGTCCCCGATCTTGGCATTGTGTCCATAGGTGGAAAGAAAGTATTCGCTTACGACAACTTCATTTGCCTTTTGGGGCAGATTCCCCTCCAATAGCTTCATTTGGTCGCGCCCAATCTCCATCATTTCTGCGTCATTATATACATAAGAGGCATGATAGCCCTGTTCTGAAAGTTCCTCACCCAGCATATAGTAGCCGCCTACGCGCTCAAACTCCGGCACTCCTTTCAGGGTTTCAATGTCGTTTTCCTCCACGCCCAGCCAGACCGCCTCATAAGTATCGAGAACCTGATTGCGCTGCATTTGTGTTAGGGAAGTGGACACGATTCCCGTAAAGCAGATCAGAAACGCCGCCAGCGCAACGGCGATCACCACCATCAGATTCCGGCGCTTCTCGCTTTGTAAACTTTTCT
Source organism: Acutalibacter sp. JLR.KK004 (assembly GCF_036941085.1). Classification (NCBI taxonomy): domain Bacteria; kingdom Bacillati; phylum Bacillota; class Clostridia; order Eubacteriales; family Acutalibacteraceae; genus Acutalibacter; species Acutalibacter sp. JLR.KK004. The sequence continues at coordinate 2,324,589 of NZ_JAYMNQ010000001.1, read as the reverse complement.
TTGCCAGCTTCTTTGTAATGGCGCTGGTATCATTTTCAAAAGGCCATGTCATAGCCTGCCACCTCCTTATTCCACAATCTTGCCATCCTCAATGCGGATAATCCGATCTGCAAGACGGGCTATGTCGTTATTGTGGGTAATCATCACAACAGTTTGCCGGAACTCCGCACTGGTGCGCTTGATAAGCCCCAGCACTTCGGCGCTGGTCTTGCTGTCAAGGTTGCCGGTCGGCTCGTCGGCCAGCACGATAGCCGGTTTGGTAATCAGGGCGCGGGCGATAGCCACACGCTGCTGCTGTCCGCCGGAAAGATTGTTCGGCATATTTTTTAGCTTATCTTCCAGTCCCAGCAGGTGAACGATCTCGTCCAAAAACTTCTGATCCACCGTGTCCCCGTCCAGCTCCACCGGCAGGACTATGTTCTCATACACATTCAGGATGGGAACAAGGTTATAGTTCTGGAAGATAAAACCGATGTTACGGCGGCGGAAGATGGTGAGTTGTTCGTCGTTCTTCTTTGCCAGTTCTTCGCCGCGGACAATCACGGTCCCGCTGGTGGGAGTGTCCAGCCCGCCCATCATGTGAAGCAGGGTAGACTTTCCGCTTCCGGAGGTTCCCACAACGGCCACAAATTCGCCCTCGTCTACGGAGAAGTTCACGCCGTCAAGGGCGCGGGTAATGTTCGGCTCTGCACCGTAATGCTTTTTTAGGTCAATCGTCTGTAAAATGCTCATATTCAAAACTCCTTTCAAGGCTTTCTGCCTGTTGATAAGGGTATTGTAAAACCCAAATGTCCGCGAAATGTTACAGCGGCCAAAAAACTTTATTGAAAACCGGGGTGAAATGTTACAACGCTCGGACATTTCAAAAATTTCTATGATAATTCCCGTATTTGATCTACCAGAGATTGTTTTTTTATCTGCCGGATTGCCAAATACGAGAAAAGCATTTGGACGGCAAGCATCAGTATAAAATAACTGAACATTTCAACTGTCGGAAAATGATAGCTTACTTTTCCAAAAATACTCATTGCACTAAAGACGGTGCAGAGAAGATACCCGATAAGAGTTCCGCATGATATGGAAAGAAGCAGCACCCCTAATGTATAGAACAAGCCCTCTATCAATAACATTTTTGAAAGCTGCTTACTGCTCAAACCAACCGCTTGCAAAACACCTAATTCTCGCTTCCGTGTCAAGATGTTTGTTATCAGTGTGTTTAGCAGATTGATAATGCCAAAAACCCCGATAAACATAACAAAAATGTAAACTGGCATACGATAATTCAATAGTTTTTCGTTGTATGCCTCTACCCAATCATTCAAGGTACTAACATAGACGCTGGAAGCCGGTGGAATTATCTTTTGGATTTCATCTTTTGCAGCTGCCCATTTACTGTCATCTGTATCTACAATAAATTGATAATTGAGGTTTTCAACAGGAACGATCTTTGACAGCATTTCTAAAGGAATAAATAGCGTATCATATCCGCCATACGGGATATCAGCGTCCACAATTCCCATTACTTTTACTTCCAATGTTTGTCCGCCAACTTCAATCAGAAGTTCGTCCCCAATCGCTGCATCCCACCCAAAAGTTTCTTTCCACTGTGGGCCATTTTCAATAATAATGCCATTATTATTGAGTAGTGCTTGCAAATCTGCTGTACCATCAATCAAATATTCTTCAAGCAATTTTTGAGAGCTTGGCATATATGCGTCTGAAACAACCGGTTCAATATCTCCCGTTGGCATACGGACATTCAAAACGGTGCCCTGGTATTCTTTTATTTCTTCCACACCATCTATGTCCAAAATGGATTCTCTAAAATCTTCTGTGAGCAGATTTGATTTTTGGAGTTCTGAATATTGTTCGCTGTTATGTGCCTGCGGCCCGTAATCGCCTAATTCAAGGCGAATTTCTCCGTAAGGAAAACTCCTGCGCGCCATCGCTAAAGGATCAATGGAATTAAAATATGCAGAGCTTGCCATCAGCAAAATTCCACATACCCCTAACGACAGGATCGTTAAAGCGGTTTTCTTTCTGTTCCTTGCAAAATTAAGGAAAGCTAAATTTTTCGCGGATAGAGAACGATGCAACACTTTTGTACTGTTGGACATTACATCATTATTGCCCGCCATATAACGGACTGCTTCAATAGGCGTAACATGAGCAGCAGTTTTGGCTGGCTTAATTACAGCAATCATAACGCATAGATACACAAACAGAGCTGTGACAGCGGCAATTACAAATACCATTAAAGTGTTCCAGCCTTGTGGGACAAGGACATATCCCGCTATTGCACCGGCTAATATTCCAATCGGAATACCAATTCTGGAAAGATGGAATCCCTCTCTAAAAACGATTTTTTTCATCTGTTTTCCAGTTGCCCCTATTGTCCGCAGTTTCCCATATTCTTTTGTTTTTCTGGCTATGGACACATAGAACAGGCTGTAAATAACAAGGGTACAAGCCAAAGCGATAATAAGACTGATAAATGCTATTACAGCGATATATTGGCTGCTTCTCTGCTCAATGAGAGAAAAATAATATGTTGAAAACTGCATTTGCTCCGGCTGTATTTCCAATTCTCTGCACAATGTTGATAATTCAGCTTGTATAGCGGCCTTAGACCAGCCATCAGATTCATTCAAACGGATATAAGCGGAGTATGCCGGTTCGCTGATCTTGTTTTCAATATAGGACTGCGACACGAATACGGAATAATTTGAATTTTCGACAGGCAAAATACCACATAAGGTATAATCCTTTTCTCCATCTCCCAGATTTAACGATATAGTATCGCCTATGGATTTGGACAATCCAGCTCTATCAAGAAACGCCTTTGTGATAGCAATTTCATTTGTAGATTTGGGCAATTCTCCCTCTAAATCAGGATATTTTGCTAATTTCATTATCGTTTCGTCCATTGAACGAACGGTTAATTTGTAGTCCCCATAAGATACTAAACCCAACAAATGACTTACACCCACTTGAATCCTATCGTCATTTAATAATTTCGTAATGGTATCATTATCGACTTCATTGATAATTGCTTGATAACGCCCAGCCGCATCATTTAATGATTTTCGCTGCGAAGCAAAAAAATACAAGGTCGTTGTCATTACCAAACAGGTAGCTAAGGCAATCGTAATGATAATGAGGATGTTTCTACTTTTATCTGCTTTTAAGTTTCGTTTTGCCAACTTTTTTGTAATGGCGCTTGTATCGTTTTCAAAAGGCCATGTCATAGTTGTATCACCTCCATATTTGATAAGGGTATTGTAAAACCCAAATGTCCGCGAAATGTTACAGCGGCCAAAAAGTTTCATTAAAAATCGGGGTGAAATGTTACAAAGCTCGGACATTTCAAAAAAATTTACGGCGGGCAGCCGGGAATGGCCGTCCGCCACGTTCTATTTTACTAAAATTGAAAGACAGCAGCAGTTCAAAACAAGCTGCCTTTCAGCCCCTTTTTGAAAACTAATACAGCTCTTTCTGTTCCCCAAAATGACATTGTGACAAGCCGATAACTTTGCTTTTCCATTTCTTCTATTTTGCATTATACATCTTTATTACCTCCGTCAAGTGTATTTATCAGTTCTTGTACCTCATTAAAAAATCTACACAAATGAAACCCATCTGCCACAGCATGATGAATGTTCATAGTAAGCGGCATCATGTACCTGCCATGTGACATTTCATACTTTCCCCAGGTAATGACTGGTGCAAGAAATTTACCCTCATCAAAAACATGAACATCAAAGTGGCTGTATTTTACCCATGGTAAACAAGATACATCAAAAAAGTTCAAGGGCTGGTTTTCCACAAAAGCTCGATCCGCTTCATGTTTTTCTTTGTCAGCCATGAAACGCTCAGAAAATTCAAATATATCATCAGAAAATTCCGTGACTAATTTTGTGAAATTTTCATCTTCTTTATGAAATTCTGTATATGACGGACTAATAAAATTCCATTTTATTAGATCACCAGTATCGTTCCAGCTATATTTAAACTCATCATGTGTATTAACAACTTTTGATACAATCCATATCATAGACGGATAAAATTTTAGATTATTTCTCTTTGAAAATTCTATTAGATTTGTCACATCAATCTCCACAGTTAAGCTCATAACAATACGCATATTTTCAATGTAGCTCTTAAATAGCTTTCCTCTGCTCCACTCATTCAAATCAATTTTTGTATAGCTCATTTCCATATTCATTCTCCTTTTCATTTTTAAACTTTTTAAGAAAACACAAGCCTCTCCGAATTGTATAGAACTTCATACACTTCTAAAACCAATTCGCCTTTTGATTTCTAAATTGAGGGATGTCGCTTTCTTGATAGGGATTATAAGTATTGCGGTTACACCCAAACTCTTTTAATGCTTTTATTTTATTGTCCTCTGTCCATTCAACCAAAGAAATGCCGTCAAATTCCTCTATATCCCCATTGTTCATTTCATTTTTGAAATACCATTCTACAATCGTTTGATTTTCTTTATGGAAGAATTGCCTGATTTCCCAAATTACCACCTTTCCACGGGTATTCCACTCCTGAAACCAATGCTTTACGGTTTTACGATTGCTATACTGGGGACACCAACTTTCTGTATAGAGGACATCTTCTGTAAAAATATCATCAATGCCCATATCTTTCTGATAAAGCCACATATCAAACCACAGTCGGATCGTTTTTTCTCGTTCATTCATAATAGAAACACCTCGCTCATTTACTTTCATTTTGTAGGCAGCATAATGGAAAATTCCGAACCCCTGCCCGGCTCCGAAACCACTCTGATATAGCCGCCCTGCCGCGTTATGATCTTGCGGGCCAGATACAGGCCAATGCCAACGCCCTGCTGTTCGTGTACTTCTTCCTCACGATAAAAGCGCCGGAAGATGGCGGCCTGATTGCTTTCAGAAATGCCCTTGCCGGTGTCAGTCACTTTGATCTCCACATACATTTCCCACAGTACCATCGACACAGCGATTTTCCCGCCTGCCAGGGTGTACTTCACCGCATTGTCCAGCAAGTTAAAGAGGGCTTCGGATGTCCACTTGCTGTCATGGGAAACGGCCAAATCCTCCGGGCAGTCCACGGACACGGTGATTTCCTTTTTCTCCGCTGCATACACAATCCCACTCATAGCCTGCGCCACGGTATCAAAAAGGCGGCCCGGTTTCTTATCCAACTGGATCACGCCCGTTTCCAGCCGGGAGGTTTTCACAAGGGCCTGAAAGAGAAAATCCAGCTTATCCGTCTGGCTGCGGATTCCCCGGATAAAGTCAGTACGCTCCGCCTCGGTCATAGGCTTTTCCAGCAGGGTGTCCGCCGCCATTTTCAGGTTGTTTACCGGCGTTTTCACCTGATGGGAAATATCCGATACAAGGGCCTGTAACTCCTGCCGTTCCTCGTCCACAAGACGGCGGTTCTCCTGCATAATCTGATAAAGCCTTGCCAGCCGGTGTCCGATTCTGGCAAGCTGGGTTTCGCTGTCCTCCGGGCGCTGGGGCGCTTCATTTCCGGCGATCATGTGGTCTAAGGTCTGGCATAGGTCAGCGGTAAACTGCGACAGCCGCTTTCCAAACACCTGCGTCAGTACAAAAATCCCCACAAGGGCGCACAGCAGCAGCGCCCCGCCAGTCAGCAGCGCCGCCGTTTGTTTTGTCACAAAAAACAGGGCTATGGTAATCCCGGACATAGAGAGGACAAGCCCTATTGCCACCCGGCCAAACAGCCGCTTTACAGATAGGTTTTGAAACTTCATTTCGCCTCGCCTCCCGTCCACTGATAGCCCATGCCGTAAACGGTCTTGATGTAGGGCGTGCCGCCGTCGGATTCGATCTTGCTGCGAATCCGGCTGATGGAGGTTGTCAGGGTGTGTTCATCCACAAACTTCTCGTCTATATCCCACAGCTTTTCCAGAAGCTGCCCACGGGTCAGCACTTGCCGGGGATTTTTACGGAACAGGTTCAGCATTTTGTATTCCATCGGGGATAGGGTCAGGGGCTTGCCGTTTAAGGAAGCTGTCTGCTCCGAGAAGTCCAGAAACAGCCGCCCGTCGTTGTAAATATCCCTGGCCGGTTTGTGGTGTTCCAGCATGGCGAACATGGCTTTGATTTTCCGCTGCAAGGCCCCGATCACAAAGGGCTTTGTGATGTAATCCACCGCGCCCACTTCATAGCCCCGTATCTGGTCGCTCTCCTGATCGTTGGCGGTCAGGAAGATTACAATGGTGTCCGGGTGCTGGGGCTTTATCAGCCTGCACAGTTCAAAACCATTCCCATCCGGCAGGTTGATGTCCAGCAGCACTAAATCAAATTCCCGCTGGCGCAGGACATCAGCTGCGGTCCTGGCATTCAGGGCAGAAGTCACGCCGTACCCGTCTGCGGTCAGGTTATAGGCCAACATCTTATTCAAAAAACTGTCGTCCTCGACAATTAAAATCTGCTTCATATCCTCACTTCCTTTGCTTTTTGCAGATAGTATAACAGGCAAATGTCCGCGAAATGTTACAGCGGACAAAAAATTTAATTTTTGCATTTCTCTGTTATAGCAGTTCAAAATAATAACTCTATTATAGGCAGTTATCAAAGGTTTATCAATGCGGCAACTGTAAACAGATTCAACTACCGGTTATACCGAAAGTCAGATTATCCCGAATACATCAAAGAAAGCCAGTAATAGCGGCATTTCTTAGAGAAATATTCGGGATAACTTTTTAGTCATTTACACGGTCAGCTTTCCTAAATCTCTCGCTTAGGGAGAATAATTCGGGATAATCTTAGGTCCATCATAGACCGTAAAGACGTTTGAGGATTTCCTCATCACTGACGGTATAATTAACAGGCTCCGCTTCAAGGAAAGGATCAGAAGCCATTGCCTCCGTGATTGCTTTCCTTTTCGCTTCTGTATCTGCGTGTGCGTAAATCAGCGTGGTTTCAAGCTGTTTGTGTCCAAGCCATTGCGAGATTAAAGTTAAATCCATGCCGTGTTGGTATAAATGCATGGCCCTCGTATGTCTCCACAAATGGGGGTGGACATTCAGGGGGACATCCGGGCATTTCTCCCTTGCAGATGCGGCGTATTTCTGAATCCGGAGCCTTGCCGTATCATCGCACATGGCGTTACGGATTCCTTTGCGCTCCACATAAAAGAGCCATTCCGATGACATCCATGTTTCGCCCGGATGGAACACCTTCATATAATTCTGCAGATGTTTTACAGTATCTTTCATCAAGGGGACTAGGTTGTTTCTTTTCCCATTCTGATCCTCCTTATCGTTCCTGCTGTTTTGATGGTTTCTGCTTTTGGGGCGTCTCCGTCTGCTTTGCGTCTTTTATCTGCTGCCGGAGGGAAGGTCTGTGTTCCGGCTCCGCTTCGGAATCCGTGATATTGACATACTCGCCAATGATACAAAGCGCCTCCCCGTAACTGCCGCAAGCAAACACCCGGTCCTTCATTTCCTTTGCCTGGTCCTTCAGGTCATGCTCCCGCAGGGTACGGGCCGCAATTCCAGCTTGAAATTCACATATTTTCCGCCTGTATCATCCAGCAGCACCACCGCGTCATAGGTCTTGCCCGTCTTTTCGCTGTAAAGCCCGGACATGGAAATGCGGCCCTCTTTCAGAAGGGCCGCCGCCACGGATTTTGTTATGGATTTTTTCTTTCCGGAAAAGAATTTATTGTCTTTCCACAGCGCAAAGGCACAGTCCTGGTTATCACAAAAGAATCCTTTTTTGCCCTCATATACGGTTCCGCCGCAGCGGGGGCAGATGCCGACAGCCTCACGCCCGTTTCTTTTTGCATCCGGGAACAGAACGGCAAAGCGTTCCTCCGGGGCGGCATGCTCCTTTACCAGCGTCCGGCTCATATCCGCAATCTGCCCCATAAAGGATTCTGCAGCCAGCTCGCCGCGTTCCACCTGCTTCAACATGGATTCCCATTCTGCGGTGAGCGTTGGCGATTTAATATTGTCCGGCAGGACCAGGATCAGGTTCGTACCTTTTTCCGTTGGGATAAGCTGCTTTTTCTTCCGATCCACAAATCCGGCAGAGACCAGTTTTTCCAGTGTAGCCGCACGGGTGGCCGGGGTGCCTAACCCCTTGCGCTCGGCATCCTCCGGCATATCCCCGGCACCAGCGGTCTCCATAGCTGCCAGAAGGGAATCCTCCGTATAATGCTTCGGCGGGGAGGTTTTGCCCTCCCGGACGCTGGTAGAGACCGTTTCAAAAATCTGCCCCTCTTGCAGCACGGGGAGGGAGACATCTGTATTCTCGTCATTCTCCGGCTTGAATTCTTTTAATTCTATGCGGTAGAGGCGTTCCACTTCCTTCCATCCGGCCTGCAATACGGTTTTTCCCTTTGCTGTAAAGGAATTACCCTGGCAGTCCAGAACCGCCGTCACCGCCTCGAACCAGTGCGCTTGTGCCGTGGCAGAAAGCAGCCTTGCGGCGATCAGCGTCAGGACATCCCGCTCCCCGGAAGGGAGCTCCGATAAATCTGTCCGGGCAATCTCCACCGTAGGGATAATGGCATGGTGGTCGGTGACTTTGCTGCCATCGATTACGTGGTCAATATCCGGTTCCCCTGCACAGCCTTTTCCAAAGGGCATATGTTCCCGCAGCCAGAGAACCAGGGAAGCGGCGGTTGCCTGCATATCTTCGGTTAAATACTGGCTGTCCGTCCGGGGATAGGTCGCCAGTTTTTTCTCATAGAGGGCTTGCACATAATCAAGGGTCTGCTGGGCCGTATAACCATAGATACGGTTACATTCCCGCTGCAAGGTTGTCAGGTCATACAGGCGGGGCGGCTGCACCGTCTTGACCTGCTTTTCCACGGACAGCACTAAAGCACCCTGCCCGTCACAGTCCCTGCGGATTTTTTCAGCTTCATTTTTCCCGGACAGCTTTTCCCCAGAGGCAGTAAAGCCGCCGCAGGTGATCTCCGGCACATAGAAAGGCTTGCTCGTAAATGCCTGAATATCCGCCTCCCGCTGGACTAAAAGGGCCAGCGTGGGTGACATGACGCGCCCCACATTGAGCGTGACGCCATACAGGACAGAGAAAAGCCGGGTGGCGTTAATACCGATCAGCCAGTCAGCCCCGGCCCGGCAGACCGCCGCGTCATAGAGCTTATCGTAATCGCTGCCAGGACGCAGGTGTTCAAACCCGTCACGGATCGCCGCATCCTCCATACTGGAAATCCAGAGGCGTTCCATCGGTTTCTTACATCCGGCGTGTTCATAGACCAGACGGAAGATCAGTTCGCCCTCCCGTCCAGCGTCGGTAGCGCATACCACGGAATCCACCCGTTTGTCTTTCATCAGCCGGCAAAGAAGGTCAAGCTGCTTTTTCTTGTCCTTCGGCACTTCATATTTCCATGTTTCCGGCAGAATCGGCAGATCGCCATAGCGCCATCTGGCATACTGTTCCCCATAAGCCTCCGGCTGCGCCAGCTCCAAAAGGTGCCCCACGCACCAGCTCACCAGGTACCCGCCGCCCTCCAGGTAGCCGTCTTTTTTCTCATTTGCGCCCAGAACCGCCGCCAGCGACATGGCGACAGAGGGCTTTTCTGCAATTACTAACTTCAATGTCCAGACCTCCTTTGCATATCTTCAAATTCTTCGTCCGCCTGCTTTCCTGTCTGCAAAAGACACATCAGCACAACGCCGGCAGACATCCCTCCTGTGAATGTAAGAAAGTGTGTAATCATGTTCCACATAAGAATCGCCTCCTTATTGAGTTTGGTCAATAAAAAACGCAAAGGCTTTCAGCACCTTTGCATTTTATTACAAAGAAAAAGCACCACCAAAAATATGTGGCGCAGTTTCAAAGATATTTAATTTGGGGAAGGGAAGATTAGATGATCTATAAGCATTGATTCATGTGTAAAAACCATAGCATATTCAAATTATCCCTTTTTCTTATGGAGCTTTAAGTCAATATTTTTTGTTGCTGCTGCATCCTGCAGTAATCCGGCAACAAAAGCGCTTTTTTCTTTGAGCGTCATTGTTTCCATATCAGATTTACGATCAATTTCTTTAAGTACCGTTTGCAGCTCTTGTAGTTCTAGCAGGTTGACGGCTACACAAAAGAGTGTCTTTTTACGGCCATCATTATAGCCCGACAAGAAAATCCCCAGGATTTTTGCTTTTTCCGTCTGTTCTGCATTATAAGAGTCTATCCCGAATTGTTTGGCCTTTTCCATATCGGATTTTCGACTTCGATGTGTTATAAAGGAATCAAAATCGTCAATATGATCGTATTTTTCACAGGGGTATTCGCTGCATTGGAAACAGTATTGAGCGCCGTTGTGCTCCATGCTGCACCTTGCGATTTTGCAGGATTGATTCCCCTCACCACCACCGCAACCGGGACAGTATTTATTCAAGAACATAGGGCAAAGCCCACAATTCAAACCGCAGAGGGAAAATAATTGATTTGATCGGTTAAATCCTTTCATGGAACCTCCTAATGTAAGAAAGATAAATCCTAGTTTTCCAGTTTGATAAACCGGAATTTACGTTGCTGTTACTTTTTCAAAAAATCACTAAATTCTTTCAATTCCTTTTTTGTATCTTCGGAAAGCCTGTTATACTCTGTATCATGAATCGCCCCCTCTAACGTATATAAATGTACCAGACAAACATTTGGATATTTCTGCTTTAATCTAAGAAATGCGTCTTTTGCACCTACCTCAATTAGTTTCTCGGAAGATTCAATACCAACAGATATTAGCTTTTTTTCCATTTCTTTACCAATATTCATCATAGCTGTTAATTCTGACATATTTATTTTCAACTCTCCTTGTTCTACTCATTTTTTAAACTGGAAGTTTCTTCTCTATTAGCGGTTATATTTTGCTCCTGCATAAACCAGCAACGCCAATCCCACAACAAATCCCAATGAAAAAGCGATAGAACTTAATGCTGAATCTGTTATACCGATTATTATAGCAGTCACCAAAAGACCAATTCCAATAAAAATAACACCCCAACCTGATATTTTACAAAAAACCTTTTTATCACTTGGAGACACTTTGTCATAATGATAACTATGAAGCAAAGTGATTTTTTCCTTTTTCCACATCAAGCAACCAAGATATATAAAAACAAGTGCAAGTACACCTATTCCAATCGCAACACCTATCGTTTCCGTCATAACAAGCTCCTCCAAAATTCCGATTTATCTATTTCTGAATTGCCAGTTCCTATTATATGATTTTGAAACTCAAAAAGCAATAGTGCCTATAACATAATTCCGTAGACCGCCGAGCGTATGAGGAAAATGCGGGCGAATGTGACGCGATAGGGGCGAAATAAGCCTTGATTTATGCGGCTTTCCGGGCGGGAAAATAAGGCGGCAAGGGATTATACCTTTCCCCTCAAAAATGCCGTTCTATTGCATAACAAACTAATCTCTGCACCCATGAGAAAACCGGGGCGCGGTGGTTACTAAAAAGCTGCCGCGTCCCGGCTTTTCTTTTGTCCTACAAATTCAAGTTATGCAGTCATTTACTTGTTTAATATAGCATAAACAAAAGTGTCTTTCCAAATTGGATTGTTATTATCATCTTTCCAAAAATAAACATTTTGTTTATAATGTGCTTCTCTTTCAAAACCTAATCTTTCAAGTAGTTTCCATGAATTCAAATTACATGGGTCACATTCAGCAAAAATTCTATGTATCCCTTCAGAAAATGCCTTCTTTATTAAAGCCGTACAACTTTCCTTAGCATATCCTTGTCCCCAATATTGTTTATTAAATACATACCCAATTTCAAGAGATTCAAATTCTCTTTTTCCGAGATACACATTTCCAATCATTTTACCATTAGATTTTAATTCAACTGCAATCATTTCCTCGGTTGAAATTCTCCAATCAAGATTTCCTTCCACCTCACTAATATTCATTGGTTTATATGGTTCATGTTTTACCACTTCTTCATCAGATAAATATTCATACAAATCTTGTAAATCCTCTTTACAATATCTTCTTAAAATCAATCTATCCGTTTCTGTAATAACTTTCTTTTCTGCCATCATATTTACCTCACTAAATTCCCGATTTGTTTATTCGTCCATCAGGTATTATCTGTTTAGAAGTTTTGTCAAATCCTCAATAGAAGCGTCCATTTTCACAGAGACTTCTTCCATTGTCATGCCGGAAGCAAGAAAACGCTTTATCACCATTTTCATATCCTCGCCGACCTCTATGATATGCCCGTCCAAATCGTAAAACCGGATCACCCGTTGACCCCAGCTATGCTCGATCACTTCTCCCAGATATTCAATATCCGGGTATTCTTTCAACTTGTTCAAAAAACCGTCAAAGTCCTGTTCCTCAAAGACGATTTCCGCATTGTTGGATTTCTTTAATACCTTTTCTTTTGGCAGATCTACAAGCCAGTCAAAATCCTGCTGCAATGCCAGGCCGCAGGTAAAAGCAATATTTCTGCCATAATCCTGGAACACCTCTAATCCGAACAAATCCTCATAAAATTTTCTTGAGGCGTTAATGTCGGCCACCGATATAAGCGTACATACATGTTTCATGCAAATACTCCTTTCAAACTGTGGTTTCCCATTTCCACAAAAGGTGATCTATCATTATCTGTAAGTCCAACTGAATTTGTCACTGACCTTCTCGGTTGAACATTTATTATACCATAGAGCAGCCTGTATCTCTACTTTTTTATATCCGGTTTTGTCCAAGATTTGTCCTGTTTTTGTCCAAGATCAGCCCTACGGGTATTTCCCGCAGTTCTTTCCGAAATTGATGCGCAAACCGGATGGCCCTAACCGTGCCTCCTTTTTCCCTCCCGTCATACACAGCGATCACCCGGTCTGAGTGTTCCACCATGTAGCGGTTCCGGTGGGAATAGACGCTGGGGTGGTATTTCTCCTGCATGACAACAACATCCGCGCAAGCCTCCAGCATTTCATAAGTCCGGCCCTTTGCCATCATGCTGTCCAGGCGCTTTTGATAGGGAATGACAGCAATCAGCTCCAGCGCGGGATTTGTCTTTTTCTTCTCCAGCACGATCTCGGCAAAATACTGGTCCACGCCGTCCGCAAAACCGCTCATAAAGCGGGTAAACCCGTCTGCAACGGCAGAATCAATTGCACGCCGCAGGGCTGCCTTTACATGGTTAATCTCTTTCTGTGGTAAATCTCTGTGCCCGGTGACACAGCAGGTCTTTCCTTCCATTTCTATTCCTCCATCCGATAGGTGTTATTCTTCACTTTCCATATTGTAATAGATTTAATTTAGCAAGTCAACGAAAACACCCCTTTTCCCTTTGCGAATAATACAAGGGTGTGAGGTACAATCTATTACAGAATGGGAGGTGAAGGCGATGTATGAAGATTTTGTCCCGGAACGACTGGCAAAGCTGCGGACACAGAAAGGCGTATCTGCGCGCGATATGTCTCTATCGTTAGGACAGGCAAACAACTACATCAATAACATTGAAAACAAAAAGTCACTTCCCGCCATGCAGTCTTTTTTCTATATCTGCGAATATTTAGGCGTAACACCGCAGGAATTCTTTGATGAGGGTAACACCTGCCCCGAAGCCTTGCGGGAATTTACCGCAGAGGCGAAACAGCTCGACTCCAAATCCATGCAGTATATCCTCGGTATTATGAAAGAACTCAATAGCAGAAAGTAAGCGGTCACGGTGCTGGCCGCTTTATTTGTAAATTTTTTTCGTACCCCTTGCATAAATCCCTCAAAGTGGATATACTATAAGTAAGAAAGTGAGAAATTCCTACTTTCAAACTCAAAACAAAGGAGATGATCGTATGCTGGCCGAATTGCGTCAAAAAGCCCAGGTCACAATTCCAAGAGAAATCATTGTCAAACTCGGTCTGTCCGAAGGCGATAAACTGGACATCTTCGAGAAGGACGGCTCCATCTGCATTATGCCGGTGGTTGTCTACCCCAAAAAATATTTAAGCGAGCTTAAAGAAGAAATCGGGGATGTAAAAGCAAAAATCGCATCCGGGGAGCAGCCTGTCTTTGACAGCGTGGACGCCCTGTTTGACAAATTGGAGGCGGAATGATGGCGTATGAGTTTACCTTTACGCCCCGTTTCCAAAAGCATTTTAAGGGCCTGACCGCACAGGAGAAGAAGCAGCTTAAAAACAAGCTGGAACTTCTGGCCGAAAATCCTTCCCACCCGTCGCTGCGCACCAAACGCATCCAGGGAACCACAGACCTTTTTGAGTGCAGCGTCAACATGGACATCCGCATTATCTGGTATTACGAAGGCGACAAAATGATTATCCTGGTGGACGTAGGGCATCACGACATATTAAAGCAGTTTTAAGCAGCAGGGCGGTACGCTATGACAGTGTACCGCCTTTTGCTGCCTTTCTTTTATTGTACCCTGCAATCCTCCCGATATGCCCAATCCCACTACCGGCGATAATTCCCGAATTACTCTCTAAAAGTCACTTTTTTATTTTCCTGTACTTCCAAATCCGCCTGTGCCGCGCTGTCCGCCAAGTTCGGTAACAAATTCTGCGATCACAACCGGGGTAATTACAAGCTGGCCCACGCGGGAGCCTTTGGAAAGTTCCTGTGTCTGATTGCTTACATTACTGATGATCGCATGAATCTCCCCACGGTAGCCGGAATCCACTGGCGGCAGCTCACAGACCAATCCCTTTACGGCCATGCTGGTACGCGGAAACACATAGCCCGCATAGCCGTCCGGCACCTCAATTCCAAACCCAAGAGGAACCTTTGCAATCTCGCCAGGCTGCAAAGTACAGTCATAGGGCATATATACATCCGCGCCGGCATCGTTCCCATGCGGACGGAATGGACGGCGGCTCTCCGGCACGCCAAAGTCAATCAGTTTGATCTTCATGCGCCGCCTCCTTCAAAAAGTGCCGGATAGTCCGCTTTCAGAAGCTCCTCCAGCGTCATATCCGCATCTATTTTTCTGCCGCAGGTCATTTTCCCCTCCAGGCATTTGTCCCGCTGGCAGAACGACCCTGTAAGACCGGGAGCAAACAGCGCCGGGCTCAATATATAAAGCTCCTGCCAGATTTTCAGGAGCACGATCCGGGTCTCGTCCGTATTGCGCCGGCATACCCGCTGGCCGATGATATGTTTCCATTGATAGGGTGTGGCGCTGATAATCAGCACATTCCGAAGCCCCTGGGGTGTGGCATATCCCGCCGCGTCATGGCCCACGCCGGCATTACATAACCGCTCATAGCAATCCATGCCTTCGTGACAGCTTTTTAAGTACAATTCCCGGACCGCAGCTGGGGCGGCCAGAATCTCATAGGGTACGGCAAAATCTGCCTGCCCTGCATAATTGCTGTACTGTAAGGACGCACTCATAAATTTCACCTCGTTCTGGTGTCTGGTGATCTGTGCCAGAAAGCGCCGGCTTGCTCCTACAACGGCAACGGTAATGACCGCAAATTTCTGTACCGTCGGGTGCGGGAGGCTCCCGATTACCGCCACGGTGTCCCCGCTGAACGATTTTTCATAAAGGGCCATCAGGTCGTCCATTGTGGCGATCCGGTGGCCCCTCTGGGTGAGCCGGGCGGCAAAGACCATGTTCTTCTCGGCCTCCTGTACCGCCTGGCAGTTCAATATTTTTACTTCAATCCTGTTGATTGGTATGTCCCTCCTTTACAATAGCCTTCAATAAGAACAGATAGTTGAGGCTGTCAGTGATCTTTTCATTCCATGTGCCTATACCGTAATCCGTATCACCGTCAAAGCACATGTCATACAGGGAGACGATATGCTTCGCCAGCATCCCGGCAAGGGCACGCTCCGGCGTGGTGTGCTGCAAAGCTGCCGCCGCCTTAAAAGCTCCCAGCCGGTCCGTATCGTCCCCAGTGTATTCTTTGGTTTTCTTTTGCAGAATGTCAGCGCAGAGCCGCACCTGCTCGTCAAATACGGCATTGACTTCCTGTTGTGTGATATGGCATCCCTCCTTTGAAAAATGGTTTGTCCCGAATACTGTATGGAATCCGGGACAGTTTTACTTGAAGCAGAACAAAATACGCATTATATCCCTTATCCGCTGCATTTCAGGCGCTCGGCAGATAAATCCAGTCGTGCATCAGGCACACGCTGGGTTCGTCCTCCCTGGGAACCAGGCGGTAGGTACATTCCCCGTACACGGTCCGCTTGTCCTCAATCTCCATGCCATACGCCTTATAGAAGCGGTATTCCAGGTTGGAAATGATACAGCGGAGCGTCTGCAGCGCCTCCCGCTGTGAGGTCACGATCAGATCCCGGTCAATGCTGCGCTTTAAGAATAGCAGGGATTTATAAAGCTGTACCTCTGTCCGGTAAGGGCGGCAGTCCATATATTCCAGCCAGCCGCTAAAAGCCACCGGCCCGCTCTGGATCACATCACGCTCCGGGTGATAATACTCGTAGCAGTCCAGGTTCGCCGTATTCAGAAGATAGAGCATTTCCCGGACCTCATTTTCCGGCATATCATAGAACCGCAGAAGGGAGCGGTACAGATGGACATAGCCGGGTATCGAAACAATGGCATTCACCATAGAAAAATCCTCCTTGTAAATAGCGGGTGCGGGAGCTTTTGCCCCCGCACCGGTTTCTTAAAAATATTCGGTTATTCCACTTCCAACAGTTTTCCCATGACGATGAAGCGGCTCGCGCCTCCGGGCGTACAGGTGGAAAGGGTCAGCACCTTGTCACTGGAAGTCACCGTAACATCGGTTTCAATGACAGACCGGCCCGCCATTTCAGAAAGCCATGTGGTGTAGGCGCCGTCATCCTTCCAATTAAGACGCCAGGGGGAAATGTCGCTGCCGGACTCGCTGGGTCTTGTCACAAATGCCGTAAAAATTTCCACGACATAGCCGCCGCCAGGGGTGACAAGGTACATCTGCGGGTGTCCGTCAAAATAGCTCTGTTCGTCATACTCATTCAGCGCAGCGAACATGGAGCCGTCCCGCATGTTGTGGCCGTAGATAATGGTATTGCGGTCCGAAAAATCCTCCTGATTCTCATAGTCTGCAAACAGGCAGCCCGCCTTGTTATAAGTGCCGTCATACAGATGGTGCAGATAATACTCGTTGTCGTCTGCCTGCGTCACCGGGTAGTTGATGGCCGTATCAGGGAGGGTAAGCCACCCGATGATGTCCGGCCCGGTTTCCCGGAGCGCATCAAAATCCACTGTGGGGAGGACCACAGAAGGGTCCTCCCCGGCAGGTTCCATTTCCGTATTATCGTCCTCCAGCGCTTCGGTCTGCTCCGGCAGCTCTACATGGGAAGCAATGTCCTCATAGGCTCCGGCGCTCTCTGAATACTGGCTAAGGTCGCATACCATCAGGAACCCGCTGCCAAGTGCCAGCAACCCACAGAGGGAAACCACCGCAATGCCAACAGCTTTTCTCTTTGGGGTATTTCTGCTGTACTTGCCCTTTTTGAAATAGACTGCGGCAAACAGCCCGCCGCCGATTACGGCCAGCGCCAGGAGCCCGCCATACAGAAAAATGAAATTGTCATCCCCGGTCTGCGGTACCGCTTTATCAGGATTAGACGGTGTGGACGGATTGGAAGGTGTTTTCGGATTATCCGGGTTATCCGGGGTAGTCGGTTTCTCCGGCTTTTCATTGAAGAACTGGACCGTCGCGGTTTCATCCGCCTTGATCTCCACGGTAGCAGCGTCGGGAATGATATAGTCCCTGCTTGCCCGGTTGGAGATTTCCGTTACGGTATAAATGCCGACACGCAGCCCTTTGACCTCAATCACGCCGGATTTGGGAGAAGTGAAAGTTTCACAGTAGGAGCCATCCGCATTCTTAACTTCAAAAGCAAAGCCATCCTTGCGCCCATCGCTGGAATCCTTCGTGATTTTCAGGTTTCCGCGGTACGCCTCATTGGTAAAGCCCCGTCCTGCCTCGCCGTTTTCCACAACCGCCACCTGGCCGTCCTCTGTGATGGCAAAGTAGTAGGCGTTCTCGTCAAGCTGGTAGCCCTCCGGCGCCTTGCTTTCCTTCACAAAGTAGCCCTTTGCCAGAAGGCCCTCCGCGGTGTGGTAGCCCGCATCCGATTCTTTCAGTGTGCCGATCTTCGTATCTTCGGAATCAAATTCCTTATTGCCGTTGGTGTCCTCATACAGCTCGAATACCGCGCCGGAGAGAAAACGCAGGAAGGTATTATTATCTTTGTCCTCCTTCTCCACAGAAGAAGGCTCGTCCACAGCTTCGGTTTTCATCACCTGCACGCTGCCGCGGATCAGGGTATTTTCCACTTTGATTTCAATGCGCTGGCCATCTACACCAATATAGATATGGTGCTGTTCGGGGCTTACCGTATAAAGTGCCGGAGAAGAAATTTCCTTTACGATCCAGTGGCCGTAAGGGATATTCTCAAAGGCAAAGCTGCCGTCCTCTCCGGTCGTAACAGTGATCAGGGCGTTTTCCTCGGTAAATTCCTCCGTATCCGGCCTGAATAATCCCATCAGTGCGCCGGCCAGTTTCACATCTTCGCCGCCCTCCGGGTTTTCACCGACTTTCACGCCGTCCGCACGCCCGCGCAGCAGGTCATTGGAAACCGCTTCGCCCTCATTGACAAGAATCTGCACCAGCGCCGCCTCCTGACCGGCATACTCAAAGACAACCGGATATTCGGTATCAGAGAGGATATAGGCGCTGTTTGTGGTGCGTTCCTTCACATAGTAGCTGCCAAAAGGCAGGTCGGAGGCAAAGAAAGCGTCATAGCCGCCCGCCTCATTTGCGGAAACAGAAACCACTTCCAAAAGCCCGCCAGCCGGGATCACGCTGCCGTCAAGGGCCGTCAGGTCTGCGGAAGCATACAGCCCGAAAGAAATATCTTTGTATTCCTCATTCATGCCAAGCCCAAAAAGGTCGTCTGTTTCCAGTGCTTTAGAAAGGCTTACATCCAC
This sequence comes from Acutalibacter sp. JLR.KK004, assembly GCF_036941085.1. Taxonomy (NCBI): domain Bacteria; kingdom Bacillati; phylum Bacillota; class Clostridia; order Eubacteriales; family Acutalibacteraceae; genus Acutalibacter; species Acutalibacter sp. JLR.KK004. Next base: position 2,305,662 of record NZ_JAYMNQ010000001.1, on the reverse strand, counting down.
CTTCTGGCGCTCGTCATAAAGACCGATGGTTGTCTGTGTCACTTCCACGGTCTCGCCTGCATAGGTAAGCTCGGTATATTCCGGCTGGGTATTTAAGACCATCCCCTCCGGTGCCTGGCGTTCCTCCAGACGGTAGCGTCCCAGGTAAAGAAGCCCGCTCTGGGCGGTGCCGTCCTCCCCGGTGGTAAGGGTTTCCACAACGGTGTCTTTTGCCGCCCTGAGCGTACCGTCGCCGGTATAAATATCTTCATCCGCGATCACGTCATAGACCGCGCCCGGCAGACCCATGACTTCATATACCGGCTGGTACAGCCCATCGTTCTCCTGGACGGAAGCGAATACCTCGCCGGTCTTGGTGATGGTAAGCTTCCCCTTCTGCGGCATATTGTACTGTGTAACCGTGACAACGGCCTCGCTGCCGTCAATGGTAAACGGTACCGGCTCGCTGGAAAGCACATAACCGTAGGGCGCCGCCACCTCGTAAAGTTCAAAATCCCCGGTGTGCAGAGGCTCTGGCAGCATCAGCCAGCCTTCATCCGATACATAGAAGGTATCAAGGGTTTCCGGGTTCGGATAGTAAATATCCTGAGTGACAAATTCCCCAGTAGACAAATCCTTGATCTGGAAGCCGGTACCCGTCATCGGGATAATATTGCCGGTCTCTACGTCGCATTTCTCCACTTTCAGCCGTGCCGTGATGGTACGGTTATTCAGGATATAGCTGTAAGTCTGGCCGTTGGAGGAAATAAAGACCGTAAAGTCCGGGATAAACGCCTTTCCTTCTTCGCCGACTACCTGGTGGACCGTATAACGGCCATAAGGCAGCATTTTAGAAGCTGCAAAACCATCATTATCCGTTGTCAGCAGGTCACGCTCACTTTCCTTTGCCGCGTCATAACTGCCTGCCGCTTTCAGGTAAACCTCAAAGACCGCACCGACCTCCGGGCGCTCAATGACGCCCTCATTGGGTTCGTCCGTATTTTCATCCCCGGACACATCCGGGTCCAGGTCGTCCGTATGCTTTACAAGCTGGATATTTCCGTAAATAACTGTTTCTGTCACCTGGTTCTCGGTGGTGTTCAGTTCCACTTCATACAGGGTCGGGGAAGCGCCCACCTCATAGACCGTATCGTTTAAGAGGTAGCCGGTGCTGGGATCAATCTCCCGGACAGTCCAGTTATCGCCGCAGACATAGTAGCGGGTCATAAAGCTGCCGTCCGGCCCGGTGGTGTAGGTGTCTACCAGCTCGCCATTGTTATAAATTCCGTAGGTTGCCCCGGCAACCTTTTCTTGATTTCCTGTCTTTGGCTGCCGCTGATGGGCGGCGGTTATTCTGTTATCATTCCCCGGAAGCAAACTTGTAGCCCACGCCTAAAACGGTCTTTATGTAAGTGGGCTTGCCACTGTCCGGCTCTATCTTTTTCCGTAGATTGCATATCACATTTGCCACATTTGACTGGCAGCTTTCGCTTTCCATGCTCCACACGGCTTCAAAGATTTGCGCCTTTGTGAATACCCTCCCCGGACTGGCGGCAAGGTAGCAAAGTGTGCCGTACTCTAAACGTGTGAGAGGAATGTCTGACCCGTCTTTCAGTACCCGGCGTTGGTGTAATCTGATTTCCAATCCCGGAAAAGTAAGTGCCGGGGAGTGGGGCGGCTGCATGGCTTCCAGCGGTATCATATCGGCAAGGGCGGCTATGGCTTTCTCAACCGCTTTTTCTTCGGTGTCGTTAAACATAAGCATAACTATTTTTGCGACAAATCTCACCTCCTGTTAGGTAGGCTGTCCGTCAAAGCGGAACTGGAACAGGGCAGCGATAAGCCGCCGTTTAATGTTGTCCTCGGTGTCCTTGTTGACCTGTCCGTTTTCAAGGGAAGCAAGCCGGATTCGCTTGCTGTAATGCCGTAAAACCTCGTCAATGGCTTCCGGCTCTCCGCTGGTTGCTCTGACAATAGTTTCATACGGTACAAGTTTAGGATTCCTCATGGAAAAGCACCTCCATTTCCTTATGCAGCATTTGCAAGGCACTGTGTATGTGATGCCACGCCGTACTCCGGCAGCGTCCGTATAGTTCCCCGATTTCCTGCTGTGTGTAACGTCCAAAAAAGTATAGGTAGATGATTTCCCTCTTTTTCTCCGGCAGAGAGGACAGAGCTTCGGCAAGATTTCCATTTGTGAGGATAACCCTCTGACCACATATCGTAACAGGGTATTGCTTGTAAGGGTCTATGAAATATGTGTCTGACGTACAAAATGGATAAAACTTTTCTTCTGTGAGGTATTCAAAAGATATTTCCCTTTGCCGCCGCTTGTCCCTGTCACGCCATGCGTTGATTGCTGCATAGTGTATAACAATTCTGCAAAAAGCGTTAAATGTGTATTCGATATGTTCTTTGTATGCTTCCGAAGAAGTCACTGGCAATTCCCCCTTTCCACCACAATAGGAACTGTTATTCAAGCTATAAAAGATAACAAGTCGGCCAATGCCATTAAGTTAAGCATTTTGTAAAAAGATAAAGAAACCGGCAAAAAGCCCTTGACAAAATGAGAAAAATATGCGGCGAAGCCCCTTGAAAAATAAAAACTTCAAGGGGCTTATAAAATGAAACAAACCGCAAAAAACTTACGAAAAAAGCTGCTGTCTCAGGTAAGGAAAATGGGAAAGAATCCCCAAATTTACGCCAGCCGGCCGGGACGGGATTTCACCCGCCGCAGGGCGCTGGATTTTGAAAATATCATTTTCTTCTTGCTCACCATGAGCTGTGAAAGCGTGGGCAAAAATCTCATGAAAGCTTTCCGTTTTCAAGAAAAAACACCTTCTGCCTCCGCCTTTGTGCAGCAGCGGAAAAAGCTTTTGCCTAAAGCCTTGGAGGACTTATTTCACAGCTTTTCAAATTCACTTACCCCCGAAAAGAAGTACCGGGGATATCGGCTGCTGGCAGTGGATGGAACGTCCTTGAAATCATCAGCATACCCTGCAGATTTGCTTTCTTATCTGCCCGGAACAGACCGCCAGCACGGTTGGAACAAGCACCTGATAAACGCTCTTTTTGACTTGGAAAACGGCATTTATACAGACTTAATTGTCCAAAAGGAACACGAGAAAAATGAAGGCAAAGCTCTGTGTGAAATGACAGACCGTTCGCGGATTTCAGAGCCGGTTATCCTTTTAGCTGACCGGAACTATGCGTCCCTGAACAACTTGGCGCATCTGGAAAACCGGGGATGGAAATATGTCATCCGCCTGAAGGAAAGGGATTCGGTTTTTGGTGTAAAACTTCCTTGTTTTCCCGAATTTGATATACCCGCAAGCCTCACTTTGGGGCGCCTCACAAAACGAAAACTGGAAACAAGAAATATCCCTGTTCCGGCAGATTATTATAAGCTTACAAGTCAGCGTGTTTTCGATTTCCTGCCTGTAGAAAGCGTTGGCTTTTACCGGCTTTCTTTCCGTATCGTACGCGTAAATTTCTGCAATGGAAAAACGGAAACCTTCCTGACAAATCTGAATAAAAATCAATTTCCGCCCGAAACTTTGAAAGCTCTTTACGCCAAACGCTGGGGCATCGAAACATCTTTCCGCAGCCTGAAATATTCAGTGGCGCTCATTCATCTCCACTCCAAAATTCCAGAACTTATTTTACAGGAGGTTTTTGCTGCTTTCCTGATTTTTAACTTTGCACAGGCAGCAGCCTGGAACGTGAAGCTTTCCTGCCACAACACAAAACAAAAACAGCGCCTCAATTTTTCCGACGCTGTCTTTGCCTGCTGTGCTTTCTTACGGAAACCTTTTCGAGAACTGGAAGGGTTGCTTTACAGGAAACGCTTTCCGGTAAGGCGGGGACGGGCTTTCCAGAGACCTGTTTCCTCGGGTAATCGGATTTCTTGGTTTTATCTTCCGGCACGATAGCGGGGCTCTTTGGGGGCGCTTAACTTAATGGCATTGAACAAGTCGGCAGGTCTTTCCAAAAAATAATCTGCCCGTATGTGCTTATTATGGCTACCCCATACTGCCAAAGCAAAATCAATTCCAGCATTTTCTGCACTTATACTGTCATATTTGCTATCTCCGATATAAAGCACTTTCCTATGTTCTGTTTTTGATAATTCCACATATTTCAAAAGCGGTGCGGCATTTGGTTTATGTTCCTGTGTATCGTCCGCACATATGATTGTTTTAAAATAATGGCTGATACCAAACTGGCAAAAATCATGTGTAAATTCTTCCCTTGTCTTTGAGGTGACAATTCCCATTTTATAATCCAGACTTAGAAGATTTTTCAATAGTCCGGTTATTCCGTCAAATACTTTAATAGTATCTGCATATTTACACATATTTTTATCCCATAATTCTGTCGCATAGGAAATGTCTTTTATCTCAAGTTTTTTCAAAGCGTCTATCCCGGTAATCCCTAACGCAAATTTTAGTTCAGAGCATGGTATCTCTCTCCCCGACAATGCCCTTATGGTTTCCTGTAAGGAATGTAAGACAGCATATTCCGTATCAATCAGAGTACCGTCAATGTCAAAAACGATATGCTTATATTTCATGTAGCCGCCTTTCTTTGTCTGTATCAAAATGACGTATCACCCTGCATGGATTCCCTACTGCAACACAATTAGCCGGGATAGGGCGGTTTACAACACTTCCAGCCCCTATTACGCTGTTTTCTCCTATGGTGACTCCTGGCAGAAGAATACAGCCGCCGCCAATCCAGACATTATTTTCTATCTCTATCGGACGTGCATAGGTTCTAAAAAATGTTGTCTGGCGTTCCCTCCAATCCGGCACAAGCCTTTCCATTGGCAAAACAGGGTGCGAAGATGTATAAATCTGCACATTTGAAGCAATCAAAACCCTGTCACCAATTCGGATAGTTTTGTTATCCACAAAGGTACAATTCATATTGATTATCACATCATTTCCCAAAAAAATATTTTTTCCATAATCACAATGAAAAGGTGTGTCGATTGCCACATTTTCCCCAATTCCCCCCAACAGCTTCCGAAGAATGGAAGTGCGTTTTTCCATATCTCCATAATCAGAGAAATAATATTCCCGTGTTAATTCCCTTGTGCGGGCAATCTGCTTTAATGTATCGCTGTCCGCAGTTTCTAAAAAATCGCTTGCTTCGTAATACACAATATCCCTCCCTAACGAAAACTGTTTTCCACAACGCCCGGAAGCAGAGTATAAACAGAGCAGCCAATCTGTTCTTCAAACAGTTCTTTAATCTCTAAAATTTTTTTCCACCTGTCTATTGTCGCCGGGTGGATGCCGTACCGTATTGTCACATCTACGAATCTCTTTTCCAAAAGGCAGAACCCCGTAGGCATAGCCAATGCGTCACATAGCTGTACCAGACGGTCATAATCATCATATACCGCATTTGCAACAAAATCTTTCATAAACAGGTAATCCTCATCACTGACATCAAACTCTCCGATAGAAGTATCAATATCCTGTATCATAAATGCGTGGGATATACATATCTGTGCAGCTTTTCCCCACCCACGCTCCATACAGTAACGATAGCCGTCTATCAAATGCCTTTCCGAACTCACTCCGGCATAACGTCCAATATCATGTAACAGCCCGAAAAGATACGCCTGTTCAGAAGATAAATCTTTACAGTGTGACGCAATATTTTTACAGGCTTTGGCTACATACCGGGAATGGTCTACCCATGCCCCCGGATTGGACTGCGCCGCTTCCGTTAATGTCATTTCCACGGTTTGAATGTTTAGTTCCATTTTAACTCCTTTCAAAAGGGCGGGGCTGGCAGATAAACCGTCCAGCCCCTTTATGATGAAATATTTACAGACAAATCAACAATCCCCGGCATAGTATGAAACAATGCTCATATAGTCCGTTGGATTAGGAATTTCTAAAACAAACCGCAGGCAGTTTTTGTTTTGGCGGTACTGCCGCCACAAACTGTCCTGTACCCTTTCTTCCCCATTGATATTTCGTTTTTTACCGTCCGGGCAGAGCATATTTACTTTGCCGGTACAGGCATTGACCGTATCTAAAAAATTTTTCATGTTCAGAATGTTCATTTTTACCACCTTGAACCCACCTCCTGTAAATTGCTGATTTACTTTACAGGTATCATTATAATTCAGGAAGTGCAGGAAAAATATTTCATTTCTGCCCTTATCTATCACTATTCTGCCATTTCTTCCGATATTCTGTTGGTGAACAATGTGCGTACTCCCGAAAAACTTTTCCAAAATAGCTGCTGCTCCCCAAACCGCAGTCATGGCTGATAACTGTAACAGGTTCCTGCCCCTTAGCCAACATCTGACAGGCGGCTTGCAGACGGTAAGCCTTTATATAGTCTACGGGGGTCATGTGCAGACAGTCATGGAACACTCTGTAACATTCCCTTTCGCTTAGATATGCTGCCGCTGCAAGCTCCGGGATAGAAATTTTCTCCTTATAATGCTCGTGAATGTATATCATCATCAACTTTATTTTATCGTTGCTCTTGTTCTGTTCTCCCGCCTTTTCACGCATAGGGCGGGATAGTTCAAAAATCATTAGCCATATTTCCGTTAGGATTTCCCGAAGTCTTATTTCATACCCAAATTCATCACCGGAAAAATGAAATGCTTTAAGAATAAGTTTCAAAATGTTTTCTTCTGCTGCATTGCCCGGAAAAAAAGGAATTAGTTCAATCTGCGGGGCAGTTATAACAGGGGCGATATACTTTTGCTCAATCCTGTTTCCCTGTTCTCCGGCAAGTAGGGAAACATCAAAAATATGAAGTAGTTGTATATTCTTTTCCCACTGTGATATTGCTTTTGTCATATGGAGTACGTTGGAATTTACCATGCCGCCGCTTCCGGCAGGAAACAATAGCTTTCCTCCCGGCGTATCATATTCAATGCTGCCGCTTTCCATGTAAAAAAGTTCCACCGTTTTATGCCAGTGCCACGGAACATAACGCCCTATATACTTGTCAAGTTCCGCTCTCGAAGCGATATAGGGAAAATCCTTTTCAAAATTGGGAAGCAATTCTTCCTTGCTTCCAGTATAAAATTCAATGCTGTGTATATTTTTCATGTCTATTCACCTGTATATCTGCGGTTTCGTCTGTTTTATTAAATATACTGGAATAGCTCTGTAATTGTCAATCAATATAGCGTGTTCTTTAACATCAAAAAAGAAGGAATGAGCGGGATTCCGTAGTAGTCGGCATTGTGGTAATGTGTATAACTGGCTATCTCATGGAATTGTGGGTAACTCTGTTTGCAGGACGTGGGAAAGCTGCACTTTAGCTTTTCCATGTGCTGTGAATAGAGTTATCCATGATTCCATAGCCTGTTATGCACATTTCCACAATGCTTGTCTTTTGGTCTTTGGTTCGGAATAGTGTGGTGCTGGCGGTCTATCTCTTGTTTTCGGTCGCTTGCTTCTTTACCGTACATGAGCATTTGCACCAGGGTTGTCATTGCCATAACCTTCCAGAAGGTTGATGACGCCCCATGCGCCGAGGCCGGCGCCCAGAGCAATAACCAGGATTTTCAGGGTATCAATCGCACTTGCAAAAAAAGCCATAAAGTTCCTCCTTTAATTTAAGAAATATTGTTTTTGTGTTGTGACCATATCAGGCCGGAAACGAAAAAAGCCCCTGTGCTTCAAGAACATTTACAAAAAGCACAGGGGCGGCAGAGTTCAGGATATACCTGAAAAAATATTCAGTTGTCAGGGAGGGGCACGAATCCTCAAAAGAACCTCCTTTCAGAGTGGTCAAAACTAAGTCCTAGCACTTTGACAGGCAGGGACAGTATTATGTGGTTTGAGCTTTCAAATTTCTGGCCATGACCGCATAATTAGATTATTTTTCTAAAAGTATTGCAATCGTGAAACTGTCTTTGTTATATGGACTGCCTGCTACATCACCAAAAATGCCGCATACCTTAAAGCCAGCTTCTTTTACCTCCTTAATCAATGTTTCTTTTGTAAAACATGTATTCCAAATGTAATAGGTATTTATTTCATTATCTGAAATAATAGATGTCTGCTCTAATGTCACATTATCGGGATATTTATATAATCCATTAAGTTCAAGGTAACTCCCCTCACGCCAAAAGCCGTTATGATTACAGAATTTCCATGTTTGACTTTCAGTGAAAGATTCATATTTTGCTGTTCCGAAAACGTCTAACAGAAATTTCCCACCGTATTTTAAGTGCTGATACACGTTTCTCATAATAATCTGCCTGTCAGATGTTGATAATGCTCCATAGTCACAATATATCATTGTTCCAAAATCAAAAACTTTTTTTAAATTCATTTGCAAATAATCTTGAAACAGATATGTAATACTTAATTCCTGCCGTAATGCAGATTCCAGTGCATAGTCTATTGACCTTTTTGAAAAATCAATGCCTGTTACCTGATAGCCCTCTTTTGTAAATCTTTCCGCATATATCCCTGGCCCACACCCAATATCAAGAAGTGTTGGATAGCAAATCGGGGCTACAAGCTCCTTCATCCATGCGACAGACCTTTCAATAAAATCCAATTTTCTGCTTGCACCCTCAAATTGGGGATCAAGGTGGGCTTTCAGCATTTGCTTTGAAATATACTCATCATTCCAAAAGGCACCCTCTGACTTTTTATAAAGGGGCGGTTTTTCTAAAGCCATACACATACTGTCTAACATAATTGTTTTCTCCTTTCTTGATGGGAAAAGAAAAAGCCGCAGATTTTACTCTACGACTTAACTTTCCAATGATGAAAACAGTTAAGAGTAAAATAAAATCAAATATAGGTATACAAAATAAACTGCCGAAACAGCTTGTTTTTACCTATTGAATTGATTCTATCTACTCTTTTCCAGTCATACCCATGCCACCGATTTTATGGCATCAAATATGCCGGAGTTTCATCACCTTTTCTATTTAATTTTTACATGTCTATCTTACAGCGTATGACAGGCTTTGTCAATAATACCGCACAAGAAAACCAGACAGGCAGAGACAGCATTATGCAGTTTGTATTTCCTGTTCCAAATCTCCGGTTGTGATTTCATAATTGCGGTACAGCTCGCCGGGACGCATCGGCATTTTTGTGGATAAAAATTTCTCAATGTCAAAAGCGTTCTTAGGGGCATAATCCGAAAGATATTTATAGTTCGGGTGTCTGGTAATATCGTACTTCCGGGAGAGGAAAGGCCGCACGCCTCTGATCTGCAGGAGGCATTTCCCTCCGTCCATGACAGCTAGCTCGTCCACCGACATCAAATCCTTTCCCAGCTTCTGGAAATTCTGGCCGTGGGATTCCTGGGTGCCTTTGGTGACGCTGGTGTTATACATGTCGATGGTCTCCTTTCCGAGCAGGGAGTTCCAGCTTTTTAACGGAGGTTGTCTGCATTGTCTGATAAGTCAAGCTGGTAAATGGAATAAGCGCTGATCCCATACTCTTTTTCATAGGAAGAAATACGCGCTAAAAGCGGCGCCGTTTCTCCCTCCATGTGTTCCTCCTGCTCAAATGCCGCCAGCCTCATGCGGATTTTTCCGGTATCTCCTGAAAGCAGCTCGTCCGCCATGCGTTCCTTTTCCGCATGGGAATCCGGGTACAGGTCTGCATAGGCCCCGCTGTTCTGCCTGAAAAATTCATCCAGGTCAAAGGCCAAATCCGTGGTGTCGTCAAGCCTTATATCGTCCACATCCGGTTCTTCCATGACAGGGGCCGGCTGCTGCTTTTCCTCCGGCGGGAGGGGCTGCTTCACCGCAACGATTTCACCCGCCAGCCGATAAAATTTTTCCGGATATTTGAACTGTTCCTTATACTGCTCCATAAAGTAATCGGGAAGGTCGGTAAAACTTTCCTCACCGAGACCGGCCATGAAAAAGGTACCCGCCATAATCTCGATCATTTCGCCGTCCTCATTATAAATTGCCCTGTTCAGGGCCAGCCCGTTTATTTTCCCTTCATCATTGCAGACAATCGCGACAGGTTCCGCATAAGGGTAATAGCCCTCTATGCCTCCCCCGACTGCCTCCTGCATGGATTCAAGGCTCCCGTCAAGCTCGGCCTCATAAGGCACTTTTCCCGGCTCTATCATTAACACTTTCAAATCTGCATGTCCTCCTTCCTTTTATTTGCCGCTTTCGGTTCTTTCCCTGCCTTTTCCTGTACCTTCACCGCAGACAGCTTTCCCAGCACGGAAGGTTTCTCCGGCTTTTCAGGCATAGAAATACCGCCCTCCGAAACTTCGGCAGCGGTGCGGTCTGTTTTTACCGGTTCCTGGCCTTCCACTGTATAGCCCGGCAGGAGCGCTCCATACACGGTAGGGCAGCTTATCTTTGATGTAACAGGCAAAAGCCCTGGCGGTCATTTCCACGTTGCTGTCCCAATAGCCGCCGTCCTTTTCACATTCCTTACCCATGCGCACGGAATTCCGGTAAAAATCGGTTTCCACACGTCCGACCTGCGGCGCCTCCTGTGCCTGCATCCCGGACAGCATGTGCTCGAATATTTCCAGCCGTTCCCGCTCACTTTTGGGGATCACCCGCCCGGTGACAGACTTCTTAAAGGCGTTTAACTGTTCCACGGAACCGGCCTCACCGGACAGAAACGCCTCCCTGAGAACCGCATAGGTTTCCATCTGTTCCTCATTGCCCTGCCGTTTCAGGGAACCGAGCACCGCGGAATCCAGCCAGCTTGCCGCATTTTTCCGGGTGCGCTCTGTCTGCGCTTCGGTGCGTTTCGCCGCCTGCTCCGGTGTCTCCGGCTTATATTTCATGGTTTCAATTAACTTCTGGAACGGCGCATAGAGACGGGGCTGTTCCGAAAGCATCCCCCCTGGCAGCTTCGGCAATCATCTGTAAAGCGGTATTTTCTGTATTTGTCATTGTAAATTCCTCCTGTTATTCTGGCCCCTCGCTGTTAAGCCGGGGCAAAGCTGATTTTGTTGTGTTCCATCCTCCGGGCAAATTCCTGGACGGCATATTTCACTCCGTCAATCTCCGCATGGGTCTGGTCCAGGAACCGGCAGAGGGAAAAATGCGTATCGCCGTTCCCATAGGAAAGGCAGAGTACGCCGTTGTCTGGAAGCGAAAACAGTTTCTTTCCTGTGCTGTCCGTAAAGCAAATCTGCTGAGCTTCATTCATAAGCAAATCCCCCTTAAATAGAAACAGCCGCCTCTTTCTGACGGCGTGGCTGCTGGTGTTCCTGTATCTGCTCCTTGACCTGCAGCAGCTTTTCGTTGTAGTCCTTCCCTGTGCGGGGCGGGTTGACGCCTACACGGATATGTTTGAACCGTTGATCTTCATGGAGCATTGCCTTGATTCTCCTGGCATTTTTAAGGCCGCCAAGGTCATTGTCCATGTAGAGATTGACGCGCCGGATTTCCGGGTGGCGTTCCAGAAATGCGGTCAGCGCCACATGGGAAGTGCCGCCCAAAGACAGCCGGTAGCCATCCCATTTCCAGCCTTCCAATTCCTGCAGCGTGGCATGGGAGAGGGCGTCAATGGGCGCCTCAAACACCGCCACATGTCGGCTGCCCAGATTCCTCGGTGGATAGCAGAAGCTATATTCCTTGTCGCTGCCGTAGACATCTTTTCTGAGATTACCGGTAATGCTCCGCATACATGCAAAGACGATCATGTGGCGTACCTCCGGGTCGAAGCGTTCCAGCGCCATGATGTCGTGCCCCTTCAATTTCTCCGCGCCGGATTGCTGCCTGGCCTCGGCAATCTTTTCCCCAATCGTCCGGGGCGGGTAGGGCAGACGGTAATTCTTCTGAATATCCCGCACAATGTCCATGCACTCGGCATCCGTCAGGACGCGCAGCTTTGCCATCAGATTCTCCGCTGCCTTCCGTTGTTCGGGATTCTTTGTGTACCGGGCGGTCATGTAAAGCTCGTTCAGGACTTTGGATTGATAGTCCCCCTCAACCTGAAAAAGCAGCCGTTTTTCTATTTCATTTAATTCCATGTGAATCTCCTTTCTTCTGAAAATGGGTATGAAAAAAGGGCGTCCACCTGCAAAAGTGAAACGCCCACGGCAATCAGCGATCCGGCAATATACCGGACCGCTGGCACTATTAAATTTTGTCGTTAATGAAACAGCCTCCTTTATTTGATAATTTTCTCGTCATATTTCAACTTGGAAAAGGAATTGAATAAATGACGGCAAACGCTCAAACCCCTTGAAAATAAAGGCTTTTTCCGTTTGTCGTTATTATACCGTAACGGCATACGGCGGCTACGAATATGCACCAACTGACAGGCGACTTCTACACAGTGGGCGAAGTCCTGGGACATACGCTTGCGGGTATCGGCGTATCGCTTGGGCTGTCTATGAACTTTGAAGCAGTCACAGCGCGTTATGTGGACGTGCGGCTTGAACGGAAGAAAGAAGTGCTTGACGCATACCATGACGCAGTAGGGAAAGCAGACCCGCCGAAAGCAAAGGAAGCCGAGCCGAAAAAAGCAAAGGGCAGGGCAAAGAAAAAAAGCACTGATTTAGAGCTTTGACGGGCGTATCTTTTTACTATTTCTTATGGCGGCTTATATCTGTCCGTCGAGTTAGGGCGTCAAATGGGCGTCAAAACAGATTTTTATACCGCAGCCACAGGAACGGGCAAAGTCGCAAAAACATAGTGTTTATGCGGCTTTGCGGCGTTTCTGGTATTCATTTTTCGCGGCGTGGTGAGCAGATTATTCTACTATTTTTTATTCTAAAACTGAATTGTTGCAGAATTGTCCTAACGCCCACTTCTTTCGACAGAAAAACAGCCCGAATTGCTTCATTTTTGTAGAAATTCAAAATTCAGTGCATTTCAGGCCGCAAAATAACCCGTTTGAACAGGGACATCGTGGCGCCGAAATAGGTCAGATATATCGCGCAGAACAGCAGGATTGTGACCAGACCATAAAACAGCACCAGTCCTTCCTGCAAAATTGCTTCCCCGAAAAAGAACTGCGTCCCCACAATCAGCAGAACCGTAAGAACGATAGGGAAAAACAGCGGGATCAGGAACACGGTGGACAGTTCCCTGCGGACGAGGGAAGCCTGCCTGCGGCCCGATACGCCCAGCCGGTCAATCACCGCATAATTTTTCCGGTTCCGGTCAATAGCGGAAAGCTGCTCAAAGGCCAGCACTGAACAGGAAAGAATGATAAAAATAATGCTCAGATATAGGCCGCAGAAAGAAAGTGTTGTGAATCCGGTGAGCGAATTGGCAACGCCCCACGCCTTTACTGTTACCCCCATCGTCACCCGTTCCGGCAATTCCTGTCCGGGCTGGATGTCAGGCTGCCATTTACCGCTGTTCAGGAATTGCTTGAGTTCGTTTTTCAGTTCCGGGTATCCGCTATCCTCAAGTTTCATCACCAGACGGATTTTCTCCCCGGACAGCCGGGAAGCCACTTCATCCGGTAGAACCAGAACATATCCCTTTGTTCCGGCCATCTGATACTGCTCCATCGGCTCTGTCAAAATCGGAGTTTCGGCAGGCGTCAGCGTCCAGCCGTTCAGCGTGATCTCCGGCTTCTGCTCTAAGCCCTGCCGGATGCCGTCCATATAGTTCCAGGTATCACAGTGAACCAGAAATTCATTGTTGTTCATGGACACAGGGGAAAGCCCCAGAATCTCCCGCAGGTGGTTATAATCGGACAAGGACAAGGCTTCAATCGTTTCATTGGGAACCGCATACAGGTAATAGGTTACGCTGTCCTCCACTTCGCAGCGTTCCTCTACAAAGGAACGGACGGAATCCATGCTGTCCTTGGTCAGCGGCGCGTCAATGGCTACACCGGCGTCATAGGGGTAATACGCCTCCATGTTGGCCTTATAGCCCGCACCCATCGTCATCCCCACAAACATGGTCGCAAGGGAAACGGTCAGCAGGATCGCCACCACCGCCATTGTCCGCCCGGAAGATTGGATGCGCCTGCCGATCTGTCCCAGGAAAAACAGCGTTTCTTCCCGGTACTTCCGGTGCGGGTTTCGTTTTGCCAGTTGGTACAACAGCATGGGGATTTTGCGGTGCAACTCATAAACGCCCGCAAGGATCAGTAGACAGGCCCCACCCCAATACAGCATTGCTTCATTGGTCTGAATGTGCAATCCCTTTTCCAGCAAAATCACTCCCGCCACCATCGCGGCAAGGGAAAGCAGACAGGTCAGGACGCTCCGATGCAAGGGCTGGAACCCAGCTTCTTCATTCTTCTGATTATCATAAAGCAGGTCAATCACTTTCCTACGCCGGATCACCTTTGCCGCGCGCAGCATCCCAAATCCATACATCAGGATGAAAAAGAAAAGGGTCATCCCTAACGCACGGAGAGAGAACAAGACCTGATAGCGGTGAGGAATTTCAAAAATATTCTGGACTACCTGATTCAGTAACCCTGACATGGCGGTTCCCAGCAGAGACCCCAGCAAAAAGGCGGCTCCGCCGATGATGCTGTTTTCCACCAGAAACAGGTTTCGGACCGTTTTCACTTCCATGTCCATCAGTTCGTAGGCGGCAAACTCCTTTTTCCGTTGGCCCAGCATAAACCGGATGGCGTATCCCACAACAAAGGAGGACAGCAGCGCGACCAGCACCGACAGCATCAGGATACCGGAGGTGAGCATGGACATATTCTCCGTCATGGCGAGAATATCCGGGGAGAACCCCAGCGCCAGGAAGGAGTACATCAACGCCGCCGTCAGGGTGAGCGTTACAAAGTAGATGATATAATCCCGCAAGCTCCTGCGGATGTTCCGAAAAGCCAGTTTAGAGTACATCATTCACTCCCCCTCCCATCATGGTGAGGACATCCAAAATCTTGTTAAAGAAAGTCCTACGAGAATCGCTGCCTTTGCGGATTTCCGTGAAAATCGCACCGTCCCGTAAAAAGAGAATACGGTTTGCATAGCTTGCGGAAAAGGCATCATGCGTTACCATAAGAATGGTCGCCCCCAAGGTTTCGTTGATGCCCTGAATAGTGGAGAGTAGCATTTGGGATGAGTGGCTGTCCAGTGCGCCGGTGGGTTCGTCCGCCAAAATCAGCTTGGGATTGTTGATGATGGCTCTGGCGCAGGCGCACCGCTGCTTCTGGCCGCCAGACACCTGATAGGGGTATTTGTCCAGAATATCTGTGATGTTCAGTTTTCCGGCCATTTCCCGCACCCGACCGTCGATCTCGCCTGCGGGGACCTTATTGATGGTCAGCGCCAGGGCGATATTTTCGGAGATGGTCAGGGTGTCCAGCAGGTTAAAATCCTGAAACACAAAGCCCAGATTCTCCCGGCGAAACCGGGCAATCTGCTTCTCGTGGATCTCGGTTACATCCGTTCCGTCCAGATAGATATGTCCCACGCTAACCGTATCAATGGTGGAAATACAGTTGAGCAGGGTGGTCTTGCCGGAACCGGACGCGCCCATGATCCCCACGAATTCACCCTCCTGCACAGAAAAGCTGATGTCCTGAATCGCTTTTGTGACATTCCCGCCGTTCCCGTAATATTTCTGGATATGTTCCAGCTTCAATACTTCTTTCATAGCAATATCACCTCTGCTTCCTATTGTAAAATAGTGTGAGCGCCGTTTGTATCAAGTTTTCTTACAAAGTTCTAACAGAAATGTAAGAAGTGCAGGACCGTTTTCAGCCCTGCACTTCATGGATCAAACAGTTGATGTGAAACGCCAGGAAGATGGCAGTTCCTTGTCCCGACGATTCCGCAGTAATGCCGATGTCCAGCTTGTTACAGAGCCGTTTGCACAGGTACAGACCGATACCTGTGGACTGCTGGACCATGCGCCCATTCTGTCCGGTAAAGCCTTTTTCAAAAACGCGCGGCAGGTCGGCGGGGGAAATCCCGATTCCGTTGTCCTCCACCACGAGGACCACCTGATCCTGCTGCCTGCGGGCGGAAATGCGGAGAACCGGCTGCCCGGACCGATACTTGACTGCGTTGGCAATCAACTGGTTCAGAATGAACCGCACCCATTTTTCATCGGAATAAACCGTATCCTCCATTTCCTCTACTTCCAGCCGCACCCCACTCTGAAGCAGCAGGTATTTGTTGTCCGCAATCGCCTGATGCACCACTTGGGATAAGGACATTTCCCGGACTGAATAATCCTTCTCGGTGTGTTCGCTGCGGGCATAGTAAAGCGCCTGTTCGGTAAAACGGTTGGTCTTTTCCAGTTCCTGAAGCAGTTCCTTTGTCCAGACCGTTCGGTGATTTTCGCACAGCAGCTTCATGGCGGTAATGGGTGTCTTGATCTCGTGAATCCACTGCTCAATGTACTCCTTGTATTCCAGGCGCTCCCGCCGAACCTCCCCGATCTGCTCCAGCATGGACTTCCCGGCCATTTTCAAAAGCTGGTAGTACACCTGATCCTCCGCCTGCTCCGGCAGCTCCATCACTTCGGAAATGAGATAGCGTTCCGAAAGCTGTCCCGCTATATCTAAAAGTTTCTGCATCTGCCGTTTCCGCTTCCAGTAGGTGAGGAACAGTCCCGTCAGCAGGACCACCGCCCACACCACGAGAATTAGAAGCACCGCCGAGATGGAATTGCCGCACACCAGCAAAAACACGGTGAGCGCCGCCATACAGACCAGGTTGGTCAGCAGGAATGGGATTCTGTTTTTCCAATATCGCCTGCGGTTCATATTGTGTACCCCTGCCGGTGCTTGGTTTTGATAAAATCGGTCAGTCCGATTCCTGCCAGCTTCTCCCGGATGCGGTTGATGTTGACGCTCAGGGCGTTATCATCCACATAAAGCTGGTTGTCCCACAAAAACTCCACCAGATCCCCACGGGCGCAAATTTTCCCCGCATTTTTGAACAGGTAATATAGGATTTTCAGTTCGTTCTTGGTCAGTTCCACACTCTGCCCGTCATAGTCCAGGCTACTGGATTCCAGGCGCAGCACCGCGCCTCCGCAGGCCATCTGCCCGCTTTGCTGGACCGGGTACGCCCGCTTGAGCAGGGAGGCAATCTTCGCCAGCAGGATGGCCGTATGGTATGGCTTCGTAATAAAGGCGTCGCCGCCCAGCATGATACTGTTGAGTTCGTCCATATCCGTGTTGCAGCTTGTCACAAAGATGATCGGCACCTGGGAGAAGGTGCGAATTTGAGTGCAGAGGGAAAATCCGCTGGTTCCCGGCAGTTTGATGTCCAGCAAAATCAAGTGCGGCTGTTCCGCCTTGATTTGGTCAATTACATTGTCAAAATCCTCCGGCGCGGCTGTTTCATAGCCGTTACTTTGTAGCAGGGTGTCCAGTTCATTTCGTATCAACGGGTCATCTTCTATCATCAATATTTTTTGCTTCATTTTATCCCTCGTTCAAAGAGCTTCAACGCCTCTTTTCAGAATCATCCTTTTTTCTTTTTTCCTCCCGATACTTACGGATCAGCTTGTTGCGGACAGGAATACCGACACCAATCAGAAGAACTACCGCTAAAATTGTGAAATCCATATTGCTCACCTCACATTTCTTTGTTTTCCATAATCCGAATGGAGAACCAGATCGACACAGCGTACATGACAACAACCAATACAAGCACAAGACCGATCAGCAGCACCGGGGAACTTACAACCGTAGTCACAATGGGATTGTCTGCGGGCATCTTGGGCAGGAAAAACAAGGTCGCCAAAAATCCAGCCACAGGAATATACATGAACACACGGCCTTTGATGGCTCCATATTTGTAATAGCCCGGAATTTGAAATACGGTATAAAGGGCAAACAGGAACAAACCGCCGATAGCCGCACTAATCATATCAAATGCTCCAACACTTTCACCCATTGCCCGCAGCACAATCGGCTGTGTGATAAGAGAAACCACCAGAGCCATCGCGCCCAGCGCAAGAACAAAGAGATACCTGCCTGTTACCATTTCGCTTTTCTTAATGGGCAAAATCCCATACAAACGCTCCATGCTGTTTTTTTCTGTTACCGAGAAGGTGTAGCCTGTGGTCATGGCGATAAAGCACATGGCAAAGGAAACGCCGGTCAGGATGGAACGGTTAATGGCCGCAAAAGCGATAGGAAGAAGCATGGTAAACCCGATCACCTTGATATAGGGCTTTACCAGCGAAAAGTCCAATTTTGTTGCTTTTAATGTATTACTCATAATCGTCACCTTTCTTGCTCGTGAATACAACGATTTCATCAATAGTCGCCGGTTCAATGCTCAAAGAGGAAAAAGCGCCCGTATCCTCGGTCTTGACCAGAGCCTCAAAGCCTGTGGGAAATGTACGGACACCGACCGCTTTTTCTCTCAGATCAGGAGTAAGCTCTTCTGTTCCTCCCTTGACAATGCGGAACATATCGACAAATTCATCCTTGCTGCCGCTGAAAAACAATTCTCCATAGCTGATATAAGTGATATAGTCAGCAGCGCGTTCCAGATCGCCGGTGATATGGGTAGAGAACAGTACACTGTGTTCTCCATCCTCAATATACTCCGAGAGAATTTGCAGCAGTTCATCTCTGGAAACCGGATCGAGGCCGCTGGTGGGTTCGTCCAGGATCAGCAGCTTTGCGTCGTAAGAGAACGCACAGGCCAGCATCAACTTCATCTGCATCCCCTTTGAGAGTTCTTTCACTTTCTTGGTGGGAGCGATGTGAAACTTCCGCAGCATCTCCGCAAACCGTTCCGACTTCCAGTTGGGATAGAAAACGGAGATAGATTTTTCTACCTGTGTTACCTGCCAATCATCGCTGAAATAGTTGGTATCAAATACAACACCAAGTTCCGATTTTGCTTTCTGCTCGTCAGCGATATTATCCAGCCCCATGATTTTGATTTCGCCGCCGTTGCGCTTGAGCATATTCAGAATGAGTTTGATGGTGGTTGTCTTGCCGGAGCCGTTTGGCCCGATCAGCCCCATAATATATCCTTTCGGCAAGGTGAAGCTGATATTGTGAAGCTGGAAACTGTCAAAGGATTTCGACAGGTTTTTCACCTCTAAATAGTTAGTCATCTTTATTCGCCTCCAATAAAATATCTAAAAGACGGTGCAGTTCTTCGTTTGGAAGATCTGCGATTCTTGCCGCCTTGATTGCATCGGTCAACCCATTTTCCACTTTACAAATAAGCTGCTCTCTCATCAGTTCAGAGCCACGGCCCATGACAAAGCAGCCGCGCCCCTGAACATTTTTGACGAATCCCTCTTGCTCTAATTCTGTGTAGGCCCGTGTAACCGTTAGAACGCTGATTTTCAAATCTTTTGCCAGCGTTCTGAGAGAAGGTAAGGCTTCGTCCTCTTTCAGTTCTCCAGATAGGATCGCCGCCTTGACCTGCTGCTTAATTTGCTCATAGATGGGTATGCCTGATACATTTGAAATAATTAGTTTCAATCCATCTCACCTTCTTGCTGTTTTAACTGTTATACTATTATACATAACACTATAACACAAAACAAATGAAAAGACAATACGATTCAAAAAAGTTTACAAATAGCAAAAACTGGTCGGCATCGGAATCTATGATTAAGATAGGTTTCATACGACAAATCCTCCCTTATACCGTAATCCTAAAGGGGAAATGTTGCAGAAATGTCCTGAAAACAAAAAAATTGGCCGGAACAGAAATTTTCTGTCCCGGCCAGCGGTTGTTATTCCACAAGCCGCATCTGCTCAATGAGAGAATTTTGCTCCTGCTTGCGGATGGTGCAGATGGAAAGTAGCAGTTCCAGCACCACCAGGACGCCGATATACAGCAGCATTGATCCAACGGGGAACTGATAAGGCATTACCTGTCCCATCATCGCTTCACCCATCCAGCGGCAAATCCCAATCGCCACGGGGGTTCCTGCCACCAGTGCGATCACGGCGCTGAACAGAACATAGAACATCCCTTCCGCTGTCAGCACCTGATAAAGCTGCCGTTTGGTCATGCCCACGGAGCGCATCATACAGAGTTCCCGGCGGCGGGAAAGTTGGTTCGAGAGGGTCATGTTGACCAGATTGACCACGCCAAAGAGGAAAATCATCCAGGATAACCCCTGAAGCCCGCCAAAAATCACAGCCTGCTGTAAGGTCAAAAAGTCCAGTTCCTCGGCATAGGTATAAAGCCCCATGCCGGAAGGCGCATTGGTAGCGACAGATTCCAATGCTGCTGTCACAGAATCCTCTTTGTTAGGGTCTGCGGAGATCACCCAGGTATAATCAAAGTTCTCCACGCTGGAAATCATTTCTCTGGCAAGCCCTTCTGTAATCATAACGGCGGCGGAGTCCAGGGCATAGGTTCCGTTGCTTGAGCCGGGCTTGCCATAGGTTCCTACCATTGTGACGGTCATGGTATCTTCTTCCGTTTCCAGCTCGATTTCTTCCCCTAATTGAATGAAGTTGTTGGAATCCGGATTATTGGCATAGGCGTCTGCTATGAGAATTTCCCGGTCGTTCTCCGGCATCCGCCCGGAAGTCAGGTGCTGAGCCACATAATCCTAATCCCCCTCCAAGGACAGCCCCTCTTTGGTCAGGATGTCGCATCTTCCACCGCCTTCGGAGGTTTCCCCTTTGAAATCGCTGCCTCCCACACTACGGCGCAGGGTCTGCACCTGCTCCACGCCGTTGATGCTCAAAAGTTCCTGTTTGAAATCCTCGGTGAAGGGCGAATCTTTCATCTGTTCATAAGAATTGAGTTCCGGGTCATCCAGATAAAGCCGGAAATGCCCATAGGGAAATTTTGCGTTTGCGTCCTGCTCCGGGGAGTAGGAGCCAAACACCGAAGCCAACACCACCAGGAGCAGCCCGCCGAAGGTCAGGGACACCAGCACACTGATGACTCGTTTCCGGTCGCGTCCCAGGTTCCGGGCTGCCATTGCCAGCGGAGTAAACCGACGGGGCTTTCTGAATTTCCCGACGGTTTTCTGGCAATCCGTCAGGCGCAGAGCCTCTATCGGAGAAGTGTTGGCGGCGATTTTTACTGGTTTCCGAACCGAAATGCTCACCATGCCATAGCTGACCAACGCCGTCACCAGCGCAACGGTCAGGTCGGTTTCCATGGAAAAGCCGCTGGCAAACAAGTTGGAGGCCAGCAAAGTTCCTGTGACGATTCCGGCCAGAATCCCAATGGGAATGCCAATCAGGGCCAGGAACCGGCTCTCCCGGCGCACCAGCCGCTGAATCTGCCGCTTAGTTGCCCCCAGTGTCCGAAGCTGACCGTAACTCTGGATTTTTTCCAGGATGGAAATGCGGAAAATGTTGCGGATGACCATACTGCCGCCCAGTACCACCGCCAGGACAACCGCCCCCAACTGGAGAATTTCTTCCGGCTGAATGGTGCGGCCGATGGAAAAGTAAATGGAACTGTACGACACGGAGC
Source organism: Acutalibacter sp. JLR.KK004 (assembly GCF_036941085.1). Classification (NCBI taxonomy): domain Bacteria; kingdom Bacillati; phylum Bacillota; class Clostridia; order Eubacteriales; family Acutalibacteraceae; genus Acutalibacter; species Acutalibacter sp. JLR.KK004. Next base: position 2,284,365 of record NZ_JAYMNQ010000001.1, on the reverse strand, counting down.
GCAGTCCCAGCCGATCCCGGATTTCTGCTCCCAGGTCTTTCAGATCATCGGCTTTATAGCTGTCGGCCTCCTTGAAATGGACATAGGCATTGTATTTGCCGGGGTCATAGCCAGGCTGTTCCTTCAGAAAAGATTGGGACACCATCACGCTGTATGCCTCCACGCCGGTATCCGGCGAGGACAGAATGGCGCTGACGGTAAACGGATACTCTTTCCCCTCAAACGGTACGGTGATCTGGTCGCCCACACCGCTGCCGGGGAAGAATTTTTCCAGATAAGAGGAACTGACTGCGGCTTCATCTACTGTTTGAGGGTAGGTTCCCTCCAAAATCTCCGACTGTTTCCGTGCGGCATAAAGGGTATCTTCGTCCCCATAGGACATCGAAACCAGCCCGCCGGTGTCGTTGTTGTCGTCCGTCCCCAGAGCGTATTGCAGTCCGGCCCGTTCGATTTCCGGCTGCTGGCGCAGGTTTTGCAGATCTTCCTCCGTAATCAAGGAATAGACGATTTCATAAGTATCCTCGGCCATCTTTCTCTGCATGGCTCCGGTGGAAAAGATCGCCGTTCCCACAGTGGACATCAAAAACGCCGCCAGCGCAATGGTGATAACCAGCAGGACATTTCGCCGCTTTTCGCTGGACAGGCTGCGCTTTGCCAGTCGATTTACAACCTGAGTTGTGTTATTTTCAAAGGGTAAAGTCATAGTATACGACCTCCTTTCCAGAGAATTGTGTGCTTCATTATTCCATCGTCTTAATCCGTTCCACAAGGGACTGTTTCTGCATATATCGTACTGCAAAGATGGAGTAAAGGACTTGCACAAAAAGCAGAGCCGCCGCAAAAATCAGCAGTTCCCAGATAGGAAATTGATAAATCAGCGTTCCTAAAATTTTGGTCTTATTTACAACTACCACCAGCAAAGAACCTATCAGTCCACCCAAAACCAATGTAATCAGCAAAGTAGCCACCACATAGCAGAAACATTCCATAGTAAGCATTTTGGAAAGCTGCTTCCCCGACATTCCGACCGATTGCAAAACCCCAAACTCCTGCTTTCGGGAAAGTAGATTCGTCATCAAGGTGTTAATCAGATTTACCAATGCAAACAAAAACAGGAAAATTAAAAGCCCATAGACTAACATCATAGTCATTTTTAGAAAACTTCCGAGTTGCTGGGCATAATCAGAACGGGAAACGATACTCAGCTGTGGGTCCTCTAATAAGGAAAAAAGTTCCTCTCGCAGCGCCTCTGTATCCTCACTGGTAAAAACATTCCATACTGTTTCCATATTTTCTATATCCGGGTAAAGCTGCCTTGCTAAATCAATCGGCAAGGCAAACGGTTTATAACCAGCTGCATCAGTTGCTTTTTGCCCATCGGCAATCCCCATAATTGTAAATTGCACTGGTTCTCCACCGTAAGGTTCGATAACCACTATGTCTCCTATTTCCGGGTTATAATCATAAAGCTGGGATTCAAATTCCTCCCGGTCAAAGAGCATTTCCGCGCCGCCCCCGTCCACCACCGTGTACACCGTCAAATCCTGCTCAAACAGTTCCAGCGCCCGCTCTTTGGAGAGGGGCAGCAAGTCCCCGTCCTGATAGCCGCAGTTTTTCAGATCGTCCTCCCGCAGCAAAGGGTCCGGCATCGGGTATTCATCCAGCGCCTGCTCCGGCGCGTCGGGCAGCTGGGCGGCTTCTGCGGCATGGCCGATGGAATCCAGCGCCCGCAGGTTTTGGCTGGCGGGCAAAAGGGCGTATTCCCGTTCCTGTTCGGCGGTCAGCGGCTGGGGGTAGTCGATACAGCCAAAGGCAGTGATGGAATCCTGTTCCACCTTTACCGGCGCGGCCAGTTCAGTGATGGTTTTCCCGTCCATCAAAGGATAGGTTCCCACATTCAGAGATGCCAGCTCTACTTTTTTCGCGCTGCTTTTCAAGTTTCAACACCTCCTTGGTCAGATTTGCGTAGCCCTCCGCTACTTTGCCGCCTGGGTCATGGGCGAAAATGCTCCTGCCCTCCGCGCTGGTTTCCTTTGCCCGGACAGAATGGGGGATCTCTGTGCCGAATACCTTGATTTTGCTGCCGTAGGTTTCCCGCAGCAGGGCGGCAATCTCTTTGGCAAAGTTGGTGCGGTTGTCCACCATCGTCAGCAGGATACCGTCTATTTGCAGTTTCGGGTTGATCTGCCGCTTGACTTTGGCTACCGTAGAGAGCAGCTGTTCCAGCCCTTTGGCGGGCAGATACTCCGCCTGGACGGGGATTATGATCCGGTTGGCGGCGGCCAGCGCGTTGACGGTGAGCATACCCAGGGAGGGCTGGCAGTCTATGAGGATATGGGAATACTGCCCCTTTACACTGTCCAGATATTGCCGCAGAATCGTTTCCCGGCTCATAGCGTTTACCAGCGACACCTCCAGGCCGGACAGCTGAATATCCGCCGGCATCAGGTCCACGCCCTCCGGGTGGCGCAGAATCCCCTCGCCGGGGCGGACCGGCTGATCGGTCAGGATACGGCCCATCGCGTCAGAAAGGGTAAAGGGCAGCTTATCCGGCTGGGGATTGCCCAGGCTGATGGTCAGGCTCCCTTGCGGGTCCCCGTCAATGAGAAGCACTTTCTTTCCGGCCTGCGCCAGTCCTATCCCTAAGTTGGCACAGGTTGTGGTCTTGCCCACACCTCCCTTTTGGTTGGCGATGGCGATGATTTGCGTGTTCAAGATAATCACCTCGTTTCTTGGTATGAAAAAAGGGAGAATGTGACCGGAATCAACATTCTCCCTTAGAAACGATATGTGATTGTGCAATAATCTGTCTTTTGTGAGGTTAGCTTTTGAGAGCCATCTCGCCGCAAACCCGCATGAATACTGGGCTTTTGCCTGTTTGCTTTCCCTTTCCCCAATAACCTGTGTTCAACGAGTTTTACGCCCGCGACACTTCAAAGAAAATCCGGGCTGTCAAACAGGCAAAGGCGCAGAAAGGCGAGCGCGTCAACGGCGAAGCCCCTTACGGCTACCTTATCGACCCAGATAACCGCAATCATCTGATACCTGACCCGGAAACGGCGCACGTCGTAAAACAGATTTTTGCAATGTATGTACGGGGCGACCGTATGTGTGAAATCCAGAACTGGCTACGGGACAATGAAATACTGACCGTCGGAGAACTGCGCTACCGTAGAACAGGAAGCAACCGCCACCCCCGCCCACAGCTCAACGCATGGTACAACTGGCCGGATAAGACGCTGTACGACATTCTGACAAGGAAAGAGTATTTAGGGCATACCATAACCGGGAAAACCTACAAGGTATCTTATAAGTCGAAAAAGACGAAAAAGAACCCGGAGGAAAAAAGGTATTTCTTCCCCAACACTCACGAACCTTTGATTGATGAAGAAACCTTTGAGCTTGCACAGAAGCGGATTGCCACCCGGCAACGCCCGACAAAGGTTGATGAAATTGACCTGTTTTCCGGGCTTCTCTTTTGTGGGGACTGCGGCTACAAAATGTATGCAGTACGCGGAGCCGGGACGCTTGAACGGAAACACGCCTACACTTGCGGCAACTACCGTAACCGGGCAAGAAATGATATGCTCTGCACTACGCATTATATCCGCAAAAGCGTATTAAAAGAACTTGTCCTTGCAGACTTGCAGCGCGTAACGTCTTATGTGAAAGAGCATGAACAGGAGTTTATCGAAACCGCCAACGAGTGCAGCGCAAAGGCAGTACAAAAAACGCTGACACAGCAGCGGAAAGAGCTTGACAAGGCGCAGAACCGTATGAACGAGCTGAACATCTTATTCCGCAAGCTCTACGAGGACAACGCTTTAGGGAAACTTTCAGATGAACAATTTGCTTTTCTGACTTCCGGCTATGATGAAGAAAAAAAGACGCTGACCCGGAGGATTGCGGAGCTGTCACAGGAAATCGACAACGCCACCGAGCGCAGCGCGGACGTAAAAAGGTTTGTCGCACTGGTACGCAGATACACAGCGATTGAAGAACTGACCTACGAAAACGTCCATGAATTTATTGACCGTATTCTTATTCACGAACTGGATAAGGAAACGAACACCCGCAAAATCGAAATCTTTTATAGCTTTGTCGGCAGAGTTGATACAGGCGACAAGCCTACTGAAAGTATCTCCTATTTCAGACAGATAGGAGCCGACGTAAAGAGTTATGCTATCTAACATACATCAAAAAGAGGTAAGATAGGCTCGTCCGCCAGAATCACCGGAGCTTCGCTTGCGAGCGCCCTTGCAATGGCTACCCGCTGCTGCTGGCCGCCGGAGAGTTTCAGCACGTTCCGTTTGGATTCCTCCCTCGTCAGCCCCAGCCGTTCCAGAAACGGGAGTGCCGGTTTCTTTGAAGTCAGCCGGACATTCTCCTGCGGGGTCATATAGTCAATCAGGTTGTAGCTCTGAAAGATAAAAGAAACATTCTTTTTCCGATGGCCTGCCAATCCGGCCTGTGCAATGTCTTTCCCTTCAAACAGGATATTCCCGCTTGTGGGGCTGTCCAGACCGCCCAGCAGGGATAGAAGGGTTGTCTTGCCGCACCCGGACGGGCCGAGAATGGCATACATTTTTCCCGCCTCCATCTGCGCATTGATCCCTCTCAGCACCTTCCTCTTTTTGTCATAAGAGTATGTTAGATTTTGCAGTTCCAAAATTCCCATAGAGGCACCTCCTATTCACCTTCGGGCACAAATTCATAGTCAAAATCATAGTCCTTTACTTTATCCGGCACCTCGTAATCTATGATGGGCGAGCCGGATTGCTCCTGCGTTTCGTCTGATTTATTCTCCTTGGGGGTACACCCTGTGAACAGCAATCCCACAAAAAGGAGGACAGAAAACATTTTCCATACTTTTTTCATATCGTTACCGCCTTTCTCAGCTCATTTTCGATAGAATTTCCCGCGGTTTCAGCCGCATGACGGAAATTGAGGATATTCCAGCGGATACCGTTACAATCCCGATCCCCAACAGGAATAGGAGGCCCATTTCCTCAAGCTGTACACGAACCTGTAATTCCGGGGTTTCGATTTCCGGCTCACCGGTATCTGTTCCGGCCTCCCCACGGGTTCCGGCAGATAAGCCGTCTTCCTGCTGCGCCTCCGTTACCGCCTGCCCGGATTGCAATACGTTTCCCATCTGGCCCGCAATGGCGCTGGCGGAGAAATAAGAGAGGGAAAATGCTAATATCGCAATCAGCAAAACCTCGGCAATATACTGCCCTAAGATGGACAGCTTGCTGATCCCAACCGAGAGCAGGACGCCGGTTTCATGGATGCGGGTTCTGGCCCACATGGTTAGAATGAGCGAGAGGATGGCGATGCTTACAATCAGCGCGATCATCAAAATGGTGGATACCAGCTCCGATAACTGTTCCAAAGAGGACGCGGCGTTTTCATAGTCCTCGTTGTCAACCAGAAAAGAAAAGCCTTTCCAGTCCACGCCGCTGATTTCCTTTACTTTAGAAATGATTTCCTCCATGTTCTGCGGGTCGTTCACCGATACCGTCAGCTCGTTAAAGCCCTGTATTGCGGGGCCGTTTTCGTAAGCCACCAAAGTGGCAAGGTCGGTGATGATAAGGTTTTGTATTTTATCGTAGGTTGTCACCTGATCGTTGATGCCTTCGATTTCTTTTGGAGAGAACAGGCCCACAATCTCAATCTCCACGCCTTTGTCCGTCTGGATTTTGTCACCAATTTTCAGGCCGTTTTTCTCAGCCAAATCCTTGCTGATCAGCCCCTTGTTTTTGTCGTCCGGCAGGATATGCCGCCCCTGCGTCAGCGTAAGCTGCCCGGAAGTAAACCGGGTAAGCTCCTCGCTTTTCCATGTGCTTAAAATCTTTGAGGATGCGCGAAATTCTTCCTCAATGGGGATATTGCCGGTAAATAGTTCCAGAGAGGGGAACGCCGCCAGCCCCTCCACGGTGGCGCTGCACTCCTTGATCCCCTCAATTTCCCGGATTTGCTCTACCAGCTCCGGGCTGATCTGCTGGGTGGAATACATCAGGGTTCCGCCCTCCACGCTTTCCACCTTCAAATAGGGGTTGTTTTCCGTGTAGTCAAAGCCAATGAGAAAACTCCCGCCAAGGCTTTGCCGCAGCTCCTGCTGGGCGGCTTTCGAAGCGTTCCCCAGTGCCAGAGCGGTCAATACAAAGGTTGCCATCACCAGCAAGATGACAAAAAGAAGGATACTCTTGCCCCTCTTGCGGACGATATACAGCCACGCTCGATTCATAAAGTTCATAGAATGACCTCCGTTTCATATAGGATAAGTGTTGCAACGCTGACAGCATAGCACCCCAATATGGAACCAGTATGAAACGGATAAAAAAAGCCATCGCTTTATGGGAGATAAAGGGTAAAGCACATTCCCGGCGGGTTTTTGGTCGCCTCAAATTGATAGGGCATCCCAAGGGCCTTTGAAAGCGTATCTACAATATATAATCCCAGCCCATTCCCTCCATCTTTGCGATCTCTGGCAAAGTCTGGGCGGTAGAACGGCTCAAATACATGGGCCAGCTTATCCGGCGGGATGGGCGTACACTCATTTTCTATTTTTATCTGTCGGGCGTTCAATATAACGGTGATCTTGCATCCCGGCTTTGTGTAAGCGACCGCATTGGAGAACAGGTTAGACAGGATCTTTTCAAGGCTTTTCTTTGACGTGTGGACAGGGCACTTTCCCTGTATGCTGAAAGAAAAGTCGAGTCCCTTTGCCTTCGCAATCAACTGATAGGGCTCGCAGATTGCCGGAAGACGCTCAGACAGGTCAAAGGTTTCCGCGTCCTGTTTCTCCTGTGTAAAATCCAGCCGGGAGGTATCCAAAATTTCTTTAATCATAAAGGATAGCTGCCCGGTAATCTCCTTACATTCCAACAGACAGCGATCCCGGTCTTTGTATTTTCCAATGCCTAAGATCATGTTTTCCAAAATCGCGTTCAGGGCAGTCACCGGCGTTTTCAGCTCATGGGAGGCGGCCCGCAGGAAATCAATTTTCAACCGTTCCGCCTCACGGACGTTTTGCTTTTCTTCCTCCAGATTTTCAATGGTGGAAAGCAGGCTGGCATACAGCTTATTGACGCGGGCGGCCAGCTCGCCAATCTCGTCCTTCGTATGCACCACGCAGGCTGCAGCCTTATCCAGCTTTTCCATCTTTTCCGTTGTAACCGCAATCTGCTTGATCGGCCTCGTCATGGCTCTGGAAAACAACAGGGAACACCCAGCGGAAATGATGGCGCAGCAAAGCAGGGATACCGGCAGTGCTTTTCCGATAGCGGATTTTATCAAAATACCAGTATTCACATCACTCTCAATAATGGCTCCTTCCACAAAACGGTTGGTGCTTACGGTCATTTGCGGCGCAAGCACATAGAGAAAAACATGAGCCATCACGGTGACAAACAGCATTACCAGAAAGGTGTATAAGAAGATTTTAGTAAAGAGCTTTAAATTTCTCATGGGTGTTCCTCATACTTGTAGCCAACGCCTTTTACCGTTACAATCCGGTTAAGACTCAGCTTTTTCCGTAAATTTTTAATGTAGGTATCAATCGTGCGGTCAATGATGGGGTAATCATATCCCCACAACTCGTCCAAGATCTGCGACCGTGTAAGCACCAGACCTTTATGCTCTATCAGCAATTTCAGCAGGTCGATCTCCTTTGGTGTCAGGTCAATAGGGCCGCCCGGCCCGGAAGCAGTATAGCCGCCAAAATCCACCGTAATATCGCCCATCTGAATTTGTTTCAGTTCCGGACTTTTCCCACACCGCCGCAGCAGGGCCGTCACCCGTTTTCCCAGCAAAAGCATGGAAAAGGGCTTTGTGATATAGTCGTCCGCCTGTTCATCAAAGCTGGCCGCCTGAGTAGGCTCATCGTCAAGGGCGGTAAGCATTAAGATAGGAATGTTGCTTGTTTGGCGCAATTCTTTTAATACCTCCAAACCGGTTCGCTTCGGCAGCATAATATCCAGAACCACTAAATCAACCGATTTCTCCCTTGCAATCTGCAAACCCTGTTCACCATCAAGGGCCGACAAGGTAATATGCCCTGCGGATCTCATATATTCACAGATTGCCTCGTTGGTGGCAGTATCATCTTCCACAATCAATAAAACAGCCATTTTTACACCTCCTCACATTATTATACCAAAGCAATATGGAAACAGTATGAAATGCTTTGTGTCAGATTGACAGTGTACTGAACTTAATGGGAAAAAGCAAGCCTTTCATAACGGATCAATCCACACAAGGCAGACTGGCTCATGTTGACAGGAAACTGGCCCGCCTTGCTGTAAGTGAAATACTTTCCCTATTTACTATTTCTATTAGATTCAGAACTATAAATGAATAAATACCAAATATTGCACAAAATAAAGACACCCGCTGCTGAATGATGTATCATTGAAGTACCAACAAACAACATAACTCGATATAATTTTTTCGTCATATATTTTCCCTTTCTTTGTGATTTAACCCTATCAGTAACAAAATTTGATAAGGCTATTGTAAAACCCAAATGTCCGCGAAATGTTATAGCGGACAGATTTTTTCAAAAAAATATCCACCTCTATTATAATTTGATTTGGTTAGTGATACAAGGATAGCGTTTATATCTCACTAAAAAAACAGTATAATCATACCTGTTAGTCGGTATAATAAGGTTATTCCTTTGCGTAAATCGGCACGATAGAATATACTTGAGGTGAATGATTATGCCGATTGATGATTTAACCGCTTTAGGGCAAAAAATGCGGGAAGCCCGAAAAGGAAAAAGCCTGACACAGCAGGAGCTTTCTGATTTGAGCCATGTATCTGTCAAGCAGATTGCCAAGATTGAAAAAGGGCAGATGAATCCGTCCTTTTTGATTTTGAAGGCACTGGCAAAGGTACTGCCGATTTCTCTGGATTCTTTAATCAATCCAGATGTTTCCCCGGAAGATGAGGGAGCCGGTCAGATGAAGATGTTGTATTGCAGCTGCCCGTCAGAAATGCGTGAAACCCTCTTGCACCATACGCAGGAAACCATGAAAGAACTAACCGAACTATCCGAGAAATTTGAAACGAATTGAGCTGGTGAGTGAATTTAACAAATTCCTCACCGGCTTTGTTCTTTTTCGAGAAAAAGAAGGTTATCCCGTTCCGGGATAACCGTGGCAAGCAATGCCCCAGGATAGCCAGCGCCTTTTCCGGCCTGCAATTTCTCCTGAATATCCACCAGAAGATTGACCTTGGGCGGCTCTGATTGAACAGCCGCTTTCTTTCTTGGGGTATGCTCTTTTTCCCCAGCCAGTACCGCCCGTATTTCATCTTCGCTGTACCCTTGTCCCAGCTTTTCATCCATGCGGGCAACATTCTTCCAGCCGGGGGCTTTGAGCCGGATTGCCTGTCCCCGGCGCGACACCTCACAGCCCATTTCCTCAAGCAGCTTTAACAGCGCGTCAAAGTCTGCCGGTTTCTGTTCCAACGTCTGGTCAATCATCATGCGGAGCTGTTCCCGGTGGGAGGGCTTTGCCCGATCCCCCAGCCATTTGTTGTAGCTTTTTCCATGCGGTTTTGGGTCCTCTACAATGGAATAGCCGTTCTCAACGCAGATAGTATCGTTGAGCCGCCGGACCGCGCGGGTACTGCCCCAAAAGTTTCGGAATTTCCGGTCGCAGTTCAGATTGATCGCGTTCCAGATGATGTGGTTATGGATATGGGACTTGTCGATATGGGTGCAGACCACAAAGGCGTGATTGCCCTTGGTGAACCGCTTTGCAAACTCCACGCCCAGCCGGTTGGCTTCTTCCGGGGTAATCTCGCCGGGGACAAAGGACTGCCGGACATGCCCCTGTTCCTGGCGTTCCAGGGACTTTTTATATCCCTCCTCTGTGAGAAAGGCGCGGCTGCGTTCCCCTTTCCAGCCAACAGGGGAATCAGCGGTCAGGGTATCAAAAATAATCATGTGCCGGGTGTCCTCCGCGAACCGGTTTAAGTCCATGTAACTATGGCCGGAATACTCCCGCGCCCCGGCTTTAAGCCGCATTTCCTCCATCAGCTGGCCGATGGTCTTTTGCTCAGGCATGGTGTGCGCCCCCTTTCTCCCGGCCCTGGCCTTTCACCGTCAGAATCCCGTCCAGCGTGGTGGCGGTGATCCGCAGGCGTTCAGCGGTGGCAATATCGTTTTTGACCGTTTCATCGGTCGAGTGTCCGCAGACCACCAGCACATGGGAGCGGCGCAGGTAATCTCTGGCGATGTCGATTCCGTCCTTTCCCGGTTGATAACAGCCAGGCCGGAAAGGGTGTAGTCCCAATCCTCCGGCAGTGAGAGCATCTGGGACAGCAGGCCCTTTGCTTTCAGGCTCAGGCTCTTGTCCCGCAGATGATAGTTGCTCATAACGGTGTATCCCTGTGTGCGTTCTACGCGAAAAACGGCCATTTTCTGCACTCCTTTCGTTTCCCAGGGCATGAAAAAAGCCACAATCCCGTAAAAAGAATTGCGGCGTTCATTTGCTGGCTGACTTCTGCCTGTACCGGTGAAAAAACGGCGGCATGGGCGGTTTGTCAAACAGGCTCTCTAACTGCGGAAACGTCAGGGTTTGAAAAATCCGGTCAATCTCAATGGTTTCCATGTTGCGCTGGGAGCGGCAGTCCTCCCGGATGGCTTCTCTGATTTCCTTAACGGTACACATATTCATTCCTTCCTCTCAATTTGTCGGGTTTACGGGTGGCGTTTCTTTTTGGGCTTGAAGTCCAGGATATGCCCCTCAATGACGCGGGCATACCGTTTGATTTTGATGTCCCGGCGTTTCTGGCTGGCGAGAACGGCCTGGTAGCCGTCCTCGTCCAGAAACAGGCGCGTTTCATCGCCGGGTGCGCCGTAGGCGGTACGGGGCCGCAGGACGGAAAACTCCACCATCCAGCGGGTCTTATCCTGAAACCGTTCCACAGCCAGTATGTTGTGGCCCTTTAACTCCCTGGCAACGTGATCTCTCATAGGCGCTCCTTTCAGCGTTCCTGATCTCTCTGACGCTTTTTCTGCCACTGTTCCAGCAGTTTGATGATGGTTTCCTGCATCCGGGCAGGGGTATAGCTTTTGGGAAAATACTTCCGCAGGGTGTCGGAGGTAAACGTCACCTTGTCCAGATCGCTTTTCTTTTCCTCGCCCATAATCGCCCGCATTACGTCTATGGATAAACGCCCCTCCTGGCTGAATTTCTTGAGCCGCTGGGCTTGGGAAAGGGAGGGGGTGGCCTGTTCGCTGTCCATCGCGTCCAAAAGCTGTGTCTGTTCTTCTTTTTTGAGAAAGGACAGCTCATAGGCCGGGTTCAGGGCAATTTTCTTTTCGTCCACCATGTTCAGCAGTTCGGGGATTAACTCGGTCAGGCGGATGTAGCGTTGCACCTGCCTTTGACTTTCACCAGCTTGATTTGCGACAAGCTGAATAGAAGTGCTGGACTTCTCGCCAACTTGGCGAGAAGTTAAATCCGACCGTTCTCCTTGATGTTTGATGGCCTCCAATTTCATCTTGTAGGCAAAGGCCCTTTCGCTGGGGAGCAGGCTTTCCCTTTGCAGGTTGCTGTCAACCATGATAATCGTGGCGGCGTCATCGTCCAAATCCCGGACAATGACCGGCATGGTTTCTTTCTCTGCCAGTTCACTGGCCCGATGCCGCCTGTGTCCGGCTACCAGCTCATAGCCGCCGCTGGGGTCAGGACGGGCGATAGCAGGAACAAGAACGCCGTACTGCCGGATGCTGTCCGCTGTTTCCATCATGGCATCATCATCTTTGACCTTGAAAGGGTGGCCCTTGAACGAGTGCAGCTCGCTTAAAGGGATTTCTACCACCTTTAATTTATGTGAAGATAAGACTTATGAAAAAATATATCTTGCCTTTGAAAATTACGTTGATGATTTTTTAAATCCCATAAATCTTTGCGGAATCTCGTTAGGTGCAGTTTTGGCATTAAATTATACGTTGAATCATGCTGATAAAGTTTCATCTTTAGTGTTGATTGCGCCACAGTACAAAATGCCGAAGCTATTATTAAGATTTCAAAATATAGTATTCCACATTATGCCAGACAGCCTTATTTCTAAAGATGGAATAGCAAAACAAGATATAATTCAATTAACAAATTCAATGAGGTTTTTGGATTTTGAGCAAGAGTTAAAAAGTGTCGCGTGTTCAACTTTAATTATATGCGGTCAAAAGGATACAGCAAATATTAAGGCGGCAAAGAAAATGGCAAATCTTATTTCTAATTCCAAATTATATTTAATTGATAAATCAGGACATGAAATAAATGTATTTGCTTCTAAAAAATTAGCAAATGCAATGAGTCTATTTTATAAGACAAATAATTAAGGAGCAACAGACTAAGCACTGCCTCACCTCTGAATTATAAATAAAACTGTAAACTACGCAATTTCCTTTAAGGGAGGAAAGGGGAAATTTCCTATGGTTTTCACAGAAGCATACAAGGAGCATATCGAATATACATTTAATGCCTTTTGCAGAGTAGTCATACGCTATGCGGCTATCAACGCATGGCGTGACAGGGATAAGCGGCGGCAAAGGGAAATATCTTTTGAATACCTCACGGAAGAAAAGTTTTAAACTACATGGGCAAAAAAGTGTACTTCCGCTATGACCCGGACGATTTAAGCGCCGTGCGGGTGTATGACCTGGAACAGTGGTTTTTCCGCACCCACTTTCACCGCAAAGAAGGATACATTCTCCCTGCTTGACATTCAAATCAATATGAGAGAGTGTCCTCTTATCAGCTGCCGCTGGGGATGGCCTGCCCCGGCTGTTTCCAGCACAAAGGCAACCATATCGTTGAGCAGGCCGGCATTGACCTCACCTTCATATATTTTCAACTGTGACATTCGGTCCTCCTTCTTTCAGCCGCATACGCAGCCAGTCGTAACCGCTGCTGCGGCCATTGAAGCCAATGTGGTAGCCGGTACGCCGGTAGAAGTCCGAGACAGTACGGGCAAAGAATATGTCCCAATCGGGAGCCTCCACCTCGCCGCTAGCCACGTCATAGGCCAGGTCTTGCAGCTCGCTGGGGATATCCAGGTTCGGCGCCTTGACGTCGTTGGCATAGGATGTGGAGCGGTTCCAGGAGTTCATGGTGTGGTATAGTTAACACAGTTCCAAGGAGGTGATACCTCTGAGGTATCACCTCCTTGGAACTTGGCGGCACGGGTGTGCCCGCGCCGCCCTGCTTGAAAATCGGCAATTACCGATTTTCAAGTGCGTTTACTATTGCGGTAGTGGCGGGCCAGGAAGCCGGTCATGGCCTCTCGGCTATGTCGGTTGACTTTCTGGTAGAACATGCTGCTCATCTCCTTTCGCTGGCGGGGGCCAGCGTCATTTCCCGCCGCCCTTGGCATCGGGAGATGCAAAAGAGGAACCTGCCGCCTGGGCAGATTCCTCTTTTGGGGATGTGCTTAACTGAATTCTAAGGGTCAGCAGGATGCCACCGCAGCAGTCCGCCTGCATATTTCAGAATATGAACTTAATTCTGCTGTCCCTTGAATTGTCCCTTATCAGCCTCCATAAACATTATGGAGCACTATGGAAAGATAAGGGACGGGATGGTTCGGGCAGTTAGGAAATTCCTCGGAATTTCGCCGCTTTTTTACACTTCCACGAAACGCTATGGAAAGCTGTGGAACATGGTGAATTCTTCACTGTAAAAACGCGGTTTTTTGAGCGAATATCTTTTTTATATCCACAGGATGGTCCGAGTGTAATTATAGGACCTGAAGAAAGTCAATCATATCAACGGTTTGCAGGCTGTCAACAAGAGGTTTTTATCCTATACTACTTCAACTTATCGCATATTCTTTGCTGAGCAGATTGGGTATTTCATTCCTTTTCGATAAAGTGAATTCCATAATCGCGGAAGATAAAGCATCCGCAAATGGATGATTAGCGATAGCAATACTACTTTTTTTGAAATGTTTATAAGGTTTTGATTTTTTAGAACATCCTCGTTAAGCCGCTTAGACATATATACATTTTCGGAATAACTGAAGATTATATAGTTTATTACTGCTAACTGTTCAGACAACGACAATTTGTTTAGTTGTCAGAAAACAAATTTATGGATTCAGAACTCGAATTCTATTCCTTATTCACTCGCTGAGAAAAATTGCGTGGTCAAGGGGCATCAGGCCCCTTGCAGGGTGTGGGGCAGCGCCCCACACCCTAACGGGCTGGTAAGTTACGGCTAAGCCCATGCATCCGCACGTAATATCCTGCCACCAGCAGCAGGGCGGCCCCTGTCCAGGCACCTACCTCCGCATAATAGATGCCCTCCTGTCCTATAGCCAGGGGCAGGAAAAGGGCAATGCCTATGCGCACAGCCATCTCCACAAAGCCGGAGCTCATGGGGATAACGGTATCCCCCAGGCCCATGAGGGCGGAACGGTAAATGTGCAGCATATATAAGATGGGCAGGCCCAGGCTCATCAGCGCCAGATAGTGGTAAGCAATGGCCATGGAGGCTTCAATCTCCTCCGGGGTGCCGGAGATGAACAGGCCCAGGATGCTTTTGCCGAAAAGCAGCATGGCCGCGGCAATTACCATGGAGGTGATCAGGGCCACCAAAGCGGCGGCCCGCATTCCCTGGCGGATGCGGCCCAGCAGCTTTGCCCCCAAGTTCTGGCCTACATAGGAAGTGACCGCGTAGCCGTAAGAGGTGGCGGCAATCTCCAGGATGCCGTACAGCTTGTTGGTGGCGGTAAAGCCTGCGATAAACAGCATGCCAAAGCGGTTGACCACAGACTGCACCACCATGCCGCCTACGGAGATGATGGCGTTTTGCAGGGCCACAGGCGAGCCAAGCCGGAGGAGGGCTGCCACCATGTCCCGCTGGAGCTTGAAATCTGTTTTTTCCAGGCGGATGATGGTGATTTTCCGCACATTCCCATAGCAGTATAGGGTGGAAACCGCCTGGGCAAACACCGTTGCCCCAGCCGCGCCCCCGATGCCCCAGTGAAAGCCCATTACAAAGAGGAGATCCAGGGCGATGTTCACAAAGGTGGCCAGCACCACAGCGTATAAAGGCGTTTTGCTGTCCCCCAAGGCCCGGAGGATGGAGGCCAGCAGGTTATAGGCCGCCACAATGGGGATGCCGCCAAACATGATGCGCAGATAGAGCACAGAGCCGCCCAGGATGTCTGCCGGGGTGTTCAGCAGCCCCAGCACCGGCAGGATGGCAAGCTGGCTGACCGCCAGCAGCAAAAGGGCCGCAATGGCGCTTAGGGTTACCGAGGCCCCCACAGAGCGGGAAAGCTGGCGGTAGTCCTTGGCGCCGAAATATTGGGCCATTAAAATGGCGAAGCCCTGGGTGAAGCCCTGGATGATCCCTAAGGTCATCCAGTTGAGCCAGTCTGCGGCCCCCAGGGAGGCCAGCGCCCCCACGCCCACCATCTGGCCCACCACTGCCGTATCCACCACAGTGTAAAGCTGCTGGAACACATTGCCTACCATTAGCGGCAGGGCAAAACTGATGAGCAGCTTTACAGGGCTTCCTTCTGTCATACTGCGAATCCGCTGTTGTGCCATATACCCTCCATCTTCGTTGCAAAACCGTACAGGATGCCTGTGAAAAACCCTGGAAAAGCAGCCTTTCAGGCCCTGCGCCGTTTCTTCTGTGTTTTTTGCAGAAAGCTTTATGTAAAAAAACAGCGCAAACGGTTTCCCGCTTCCGCCGCTTTTTGCGTGCATGGCTATCCTATCACAGTTTTTTGGTTTTTGCAATATGGGAGCGTAAATTTTTACAAAGGGGTGCAAAGGGCCTGGGCAGAAAAAGAGCCTGGGGACAAGCCCCCAGGCTCTTGGACAGACGTGGATGCGCCGCGGCTTTAGGCCGGCATGACAAGGGTGATGATGCGCAGCACGAACAGGGCAAAGGCCACCCACATAACGGGATGCACGTCCTTGACCTTGCCGGTGCAAACCTTCAGGACAACCCAGGCCAGGATGCCGAACATGATGCCGTTGGCGATAGAATAGGTAAAGGGCATCATGATGAGGGCCAGGAAGCCGCCGACGATGTCGGCGATATCCCCTTCAAACTTCATCTTCAGCACAGACTTCATCATCAGCAGGCCCACAAACAACAGGGCCGGCGTGGTGGCAAAGCTGGGGATTGCCAGGAAGATGGGGGACAGGAACAGGGCCAGCACAAACATAACGGCAGTGGAGATAGCGGTCAGGCCGGTGCGCCCGCCTTCCGCCACGCCCGCGGTGGATTCCACATAGCTGGTGACAGTGGAGGTGCCCAGCACAGAGCCTGCCACTGTGCCGATAGCGTCGCTCATCAGGGCAGCCCCCGCTTTGGGCAGCTTGCCGTCCTTTGTGAGCAGGCCGCCCTGGTCGGCCACGCCGATAAGGGTGCCCACAGTGTCGAACAGATCCACAAAGAGGAAAGCAAACACAATGGCGGCGAAGTTTACAAAATGCTTGCCTACAAAGGCGAAGTCAAACTGAAAGAAGGTGGGGGCTAAGGACGGGGGCAGGATGCCGGCGCTGAAATCAGGGATAAGGGACAGGCCCTGATACCAGCCGGCAAGCTGGGCGATAATGCCCAGCACCCATGTGGCGAGAATGCCCCACAGGATAGCGCCCTTGATTTTAAAGTGCCACATGACGCCAATGGCGATAAGCCCTGCAAAGGCCAGCACTACGCCGGGATCGCTGAGGTTGCCCATAGCGACCAGGGTGGAGGAGCTGACTGTTGCGGTGCCGTCCTCTGCCACAATGGCGAAAGCGTCTGTGGTGACAATGCCCGCGCCTTTAAGGCCGACAATGGAGATGAACAGGCCAATGCCCGCGGAGATGCCGTACTTCAGGTTGGCGGGGACGGAATTGACCAGGGCCTCCCGGAACTTGAAGAAAGACAGGATAATGAAGATGACGCCTTCTACCAGGATGGCGGTGAGGGCTACCTTCCAGGGGTCTGTGATGCCCATGCCAATGAGCATGGGGCAGACGGTGTAGGCAAAATAGGCGTTAAGCCCCATGCCGGAGGCCAGGGCTACCGGGTAATTTGCGAAAACGCCCATGATGATGGTGGCCATGGCGGCGGACACAGCGGTTGCTGTGAACACAGCCCCCTGATCCATTCCCGCGTCCGCCAGCATGCTGGGGTTCACAGCCAGGATATAGGCCATGGACAGGAACGTGGTGACGCCGGCGATAACTTCGGTCTTTACGTCGGTGCCGTGTTCCTTGAGCTTAAAAAAACGTATGATCTTTTCCAACGCAGTTCACTCTCCTTATTCCAAAAAGTATGATGAAAATAAAGGCGCCCCCGGCAAGCGAAAAGGCCGGGGGCTTTCAGGCTTATACCCTTAGTATAGCCTGTCCTTTATAGAAAAGCAATAGTCCTGTTACAATTTATTCATATATTTTCCTGGTTTCCCCCTTTTTTCTTTGCCACAAAGCCCTGATACCAGGAAATTTTGTGGTCGATTTTTTGTAGATATTTTTCCATCACGGCAATGCCCTCTATCACCCGTTCCCGATGGGAGGTGAAAATCTCCAGCCGCTGGTCCAGGGTTGCGTCCCCTTCCTGCACCAGCTGGAAGTACCGCTTGATTTCCTTTAAGGGCATGCCTGTGCTTTTCAGGCACAGGGCTGTTTCCAACTGGCTGACATCCTCCTCCGTATAGGTGCGGATGCCGCTGGGCGTGCGGCCCGGGGAGACAATCCCCTCTTTTTCGTAAAACCGCAGGGTGTGCGGCTCCAGCCCGAACTTTTCTGCCACCTGCGAAATGCTGTACTTTTCCATACTCTCGTCCTTTCCGCGCGGCTTTCTTGGGGGCTGCCCTGCAAACCTGCCGCCCCAGACACCGGGCAGGGAATTTTCAGGAAAAACGCCGTGCCTGCTGTTAAAAACCTTTGTGATGGCGCGCGTTTTGTGATTACGAGCCTTCCTTACAGAATTAGTTTACCTTTCCAATCAGGGTTTGTCAACTGGGCGGGAAGGGAGGGGAAAACGGGCGGAGTTGTATTTTTATACAAAACCATGTGCATAAAACCTGATAAATTTCCCGTTTTGCCCCTTTTCAACTGAAAAAATATGCTGTATAATAGGGCCTGTACTAAAACCATAATTCACAAACGGGCCGCAGTTTTCACAATAAAGAAGGGGAAAACGGCCCAGTAAGGAGAGAAAAGAACATGAAAAAATTTGCAATGCTTCTGGCAGCCCTGCTGCTGATGATGACTGTTTTCGCCGCCTGCGGCGAATCGAAGGACGCGGCTTCCGGCGCTTCCCAGCCCGGCGGCGCAGCCTCCAGTTCCGAAGCTGCCGGGGAGGAATCCGCCCAGCCCGCAGACACGGGCGACGGGGACAACACCCTGGTGATGGCCACCAACGCTTTCTTCGAGCCTTACGAGTATTATGAAGGCGACGATATTGTGGGCATTGACGCCGAGGTGGGCAAGGCCATTGCCGACAAGCTGGGCATGGACTTTGAAATTTCCGACGTGGATTTTGACGCCATCATCCCCAACGTCCAGAGCGGCAAGGCCAGCATGGGCATGGCAGGCATGACGGTTACAGAGGATCGGCAGAAGAACGTGAACTTTACCCGCAGCTATGCCACTGCCGTGCAGGTGGTTATTGTGCCTGAGGGCAGCGACATTGCTGCCATTGACGATATGGCAGGCAAGAAGATTGGCGTGCAGCAGGGCACTACCGGCGACATCTACTGCTCTGCCCCTGTAGAGGAGGACGGCTTTGGCGAGGAAAACGTCACCCGCTACAATAAGGGTACAGACGCGGTGATGGCCCTGCTTTCCGGCAAGGTGGACTGCGTGGTTATTGACAACGAGCCTGCCAAGGCTTTTGTGGCTGCCAACGAGGGCCTGAAGATTCTGGACACTGCCTATGCTGAAGAAGAGTATGCCATCTGCATTGCCAAAGACAACGAGGAGCTGCTGGAGAAGGTGGACACCGCCTTGGGCGAGCTGATTGACGACGGCACAGTACAGAAAATCGTGGACAAATACATTACCGCCGAGTAATTAAGGCATGCGGCACGAGGATAGGCTGGGCAGCGCCACGCTGCCAGGGGGGGCTTTTTCCGAAAAGCCCCCCTGATGCCTTGGGAAGAGGAGGAGTTAAAATATGGAATGGCTGTTGGACCAGTTGACACAGACATTCATAACGGACAACCGCTGGCGGTACTTTGTATCCGGCATCGCGGCCACGCTGGAGGTAACGGTGCTGGCGCTGGTGCTGGGGACCATCATCGGCGTGCTGGTGGCGGTGGCGCGCTCTGCCCATGATTCCCAAAGGGGGAACCAAAAGGGCCTGGGGCATATCGTATTGGGGGTGCTGGACTGGCTGTGCAAGCTCTATCTTACCGTCATACGCGGCACGCCCTCCACGGTACAGCTTTTGATTATGTGGTTCATCGTGTTCCAATGGGCCGGCAGCGATTCCATGCTCTGGGTGGCGTCCCTTTCCTTTGGCATCAATTCCGGCGCTTATGTGGCTGAAATCGTGCGGTCGGGCATCATGTCCATCGACCTGGGCCAGACTGAGGCCGGGCGCTCCCTGGGGCTGAATTACGCCCAGACCATGCGGTACATCGTTATCCCCCAGGCCGTTAAGAACATACTGCCTGCTTTGGGCAATGAGCTTATCACCCTGCTGAAGGAAACTTCGGTATGCGGCTTTATCGGCCTGACGGATCTGACCAAGGGTGCTATGATTGTACAAAGCCGCACCTATTCGCCCTTTGTACCCTATATTGCCATCGCCGTTCTGTATCTGATTATGGTGCTGGCCCTTACCTCGCTCTTGGGACTGCTGGAAAGGAGGCTGCGCACCAGTGATAGACGTTAAAAACCTGACGAAAGCCTTTGGGGATCATATGGTGCTTGCCGGTATCAACGAGCATATCCGCAAAGGGGAGAAGGTGGCGGTGATTGGGCCTTCCGGCTCGGGCAAGTCCACCTTCCTGCGGTGCCTGAACCTTTTGGAGCAGCCTACCGGCGGCACTATTACCTTTGAGGGCGTGGATATTACCGATCCCAAAACCGATATCAACAAGCTGCGCACCCGCATGGGCATGGTGTTCCAGCAGTTTAACCTGTTCCCCCATCTGTCTGTGCTGGAGAACATCCGGCTGGCCCCGGTGAAGCTGAAGCTGATGACAAAAGAGCAGGCCGGGGAAAAAGCCCTGGAGCTTTTAAAACGGGTGGGCCTGCCGGACAAGGCCGACGCTTATCCCAAGCAGCTTTCCGGCGGGCAGCAGCAGCGCATCGCCATCGCCCGGGCCTTAGCCATGAACCCGGATGTGATGCTCTTTGACGAGCCTACCTCTGCGCTGGATCCGGAGATGGTGGGGGAGGTGCTGGAGATTATGAAGGAGCTGGCGGACGACGGCATGACCATGGTGGTGGTTACTCACGAGATGGGGTTTGCCCGTTCTGTTGCCACCCGGGTGCTCTTTATGGACGAGGGGAACATCGCGGAGCAGGGCGCTCCGGAAGGGTTCTTCGACAATCCCCAAAACCCCCGGCTGCGGGAGTTTTTGTCTAAGGTGCTGTAAATCCCAGGCTTTCAAAAGCGGCAGGATAGAGAGACAAGAGGGCCAAAAACCTGTATTCTTGCAGGTTTTTGGCCTTCAATTCTGGGAAAGGCGTCGCCTGCTGAAAAAATTCAAAAAATCTGCAAAAAGATCTTGCTTTTTCCGGCAGGATAGGGTATAATTATCTACGTTGTCCGGGTGTGGCGCAGTTGGTAGCGCGCTTGACTGGGGGTCAAGAGGCCGTGAGTTCAAGTCTCGCCACTCGGACCATCCTGTGGATATAAAAAAGATATTCGCTCAAAAAACCGCGCGGTTGCGCGGTTTTTTGATGCCCGGAAGCCTGGATTTCAAAAGTGCGAAAACGTGGATGGCAAAACGGCTTTTTGGCTTTCCGGCAGGAAGTGAACTCTCACAACAACCGAATAGAACGAAATGAGAGGGCCAGCGGAGATGATCTGCTGGCCCTCTCATCGCAAAAATACATAGCCGGTCGCTGGAGAATTTCTCCGAGAACAAGCGACCGGCTTTTTTTTATTTCAGGAAGGAGCTGAATCTATGATAACCTTAAAAATCTGGCACGGCCCCATGCGGACCACGCTGATCCTCCCTCTGCGCGAAGCAGAAATTCAAAAGGCGCTCGTCAAGGAGCTCCGCACCGCACCCTTTAAGGTCACCGCCGACGATGTGTCTCCAGAGGCGCTGGCTATGCTGAATGGAAAGGAAATCGATCTGGACGAACTGAACTTCCTCGCCAAAAACCTGGATCGGTTCACCCCGTATGAACAAGATCAGTTTTGGGCGGCGGTGCAGGTGGAGCAGCCATCAGACCTCAAGGCCCTCATCAACCTGTCCTTCAACATGGAGAGGTACACGTTGGTGCAAAACGTCACCGACCTGGCCGCTGTGGGCAGGAAATATCTGCTCAATAAGATGGGCGCTCTGCCCGCTTCAGAGATTGACAAACTCGACTTCGAGCAGGCAGGCCGTGAACTGTTGACCAGCGGAGATGGAACTCCCACCACCTACGGCTTGCTCTTCACAAGTGAGGACGTACCGTACCGTGAAGTCTACCACGGCGCAACTTTCCCCTACTGCGAACCCCGCCGGGACATTATTGCCGTCGCGCAGATGGAGTACGGCCCCAAAACCGAGTACCTGTACCTGCCGGAAGATGAACTCGCCGTCATCAAAGCCGCCAGGCGGATGGGTGCGCCGTCTCCGGATATGTGCAAGGTGGAATTCACGGATTTCATGCTGGACAATCCAACCTGGAGAGCTGGGCAATTTCCAGATAAGCCAGACCGGCAGCGGGGTGACGGCAGAGTTTGACTGCACCACGGTTTACGGGCCGGATAAAATCCGATGGGAGGCGAAAGGAGTGAATCTGTAGTGAGTGAGCTTGATTTCAGCGCCAGCGCGGTGCTGCAGCGGATGCGGGAAAGCCTTAAGAATGACGCCAACCGCATGGAGGGCGGCTTCTGCATGGACAACCTGCAGGCAGTGGCGGAGGAGATATCCAGGCTTGACACCATGGAGGTCATGCCCATCCCGGACAGGGTGCTGCTGGACACAGCCGAGGGGGAGTTTTTAGACCGCAAGGCCCTGGACTATAACGAAACCAGGAACCCTGCCGCGGCAGCCACGGGCACCCTGCTCTTTACCGGAGACGTGGGCGCGGCCATCCCCCAGGGCACCGGGGCGCTGTACGGCGCTCTGGTGTTTGAAACAACCGCCCCGGCCCGGATCGGCGCAGACGGCACCTGCGAAGTGGGGGCCGTCTGCCAGACCACCGGGCCAGCGGGCAACGCCCCGGCAGGGGCTATAGCAGCCCTGCAGGCATCGGTGGACGGGGTGAAATCCGTCACCAACCCCCAGCCCTTTGGGGGCGGCACGGAATCCGAAAGTGACAATTCTTTCCGGCAGCGCATTTTTGACAAGATACGGCGGCCCATCACCAGCGGCAACCGCAACCACTTTATCTATTGGGCCAAGCAGGTGTCCGGGGTGGGCGGGGCCAAGTGCCTGGGCGCGGAGGTCTGCGGGGCGGGCAAGGTGAAAGTCATTGTTTTGTCCAACCAATACAAGGCCCCGGACAGGGTGGTGCTGGAAAATGTGAAAGCCCATATCGAGGAGGAACGGCAGATCGGCGCGGATGTGACGGTGGCGGGGGCAGCCCCCAAAGCCGCCCATATCGTGGTGGAGGTGCAGGCGGCCCCCGGCTACAACATAGCCGACATACGCCAGAACGCCATAGCGGTGCTGCAGGCGTATGTGGACAGCGTAAACCGGGAGGACTTCGACCAGGCCCCGGCCCGGGGCGATGAGGGCCGGGAAAGCACCATAAGCTATTACCGCATAGGAGACCTGATTTTTGGCGTGGAGGGCGTGGCCGATATCGTAAGCTATACCCTAAACGGCGGCCTTGCCTCCCTTTCCTGCGGGTATGGGGAATACTTCACCCTGGAGGAGGTGGACATCCATGCCCCTGACGGATGATTTCATGCTGCCCCGCAGGGTGCGGACTATGGAGCAAATGGCCGACCTGCTCCAGGCGGAGGAGGCGGAAATCAACCAGGCCCAGCGAACCATAGACGCTATGGCGGCCCAGCTGGCGGTGTGTACCAGCACTTTCCTCCTGCCCCGGCATGAGCGCATATTCGGCCTGCCGGTCAATACCGGGGAAAGCCTGGAGGTGCGGCGGGCCAGGGTGCTGGCCCGCCTTAACACACGGGGCGTCACTACGGTGCAGGCCATACGGGAGCTGGTGCAGATTATAACGGGCCGGGAGGGGGAAGTCACCGAGCATTTTGCGGGCTATGCCTTTTCTGTGACTGTCCGCCTGCTTTTCCCGGACGCCACCAAAGACCTGGGGGAGCTTATCCGGCAGATAGACGAAATAAAGCCCGCCCACCTGATTTTCGACACCATCGGGGCGGTGCAGCCGGTAGTGCTGGAAAACAAAAACCGGCTGCTGTTTGTAAACCAGAGCCTGCGGCTGCGGGTGAGCAACCTGGGGGAAAGCGCCATCTACCTGGACGGGCGCAGGAACCTGGACGGTACCTGGCAGCTTGCCCAAAGGTTTACACGGGGCGCGGCCTTTTCCCGGCTCCTGCTTTCCATGGGGGCCAGCAGCCGGGGCAGCTGGGGGCAGGCCCTTGCCTGGGCCGTCCGGGCCATGGCCCATACACAGCCCAGCTGCCCGCCGTGGCCTATGTTATGACGGGCCTTATCCTATCCGCAGGCGCTGCGCCTATCCATGAGCTGATTGAAAAGGTGCGGGCGTCCAGGGATACCATTTTACTGCCCGGTGAGATTTTCGAGCCGGAGAAAGGGGTGCGGGATGAGTAACAGCGCTTTAAGCTGTATGCGGCAGATAAGCCCCAACCGCAACAGCCCCCGGAACCACAAAATTGACACCATTACCATTCATTGTGTGGTGGGCCAGATGAGCGTGGAGGCCCTGTGTTCCCATTTTAGCAATCCAGGGCTGGGGGCAAGCTGCAATTATGGCATAGGCCCCGATGGCCGCATATGCACCATTGTGGACGAAAGCGACCGCTCCTGGTGCTCCAGCAGCGCCGCAAATGACAACCGGGCCATTACCATTGAGTGCGCAAGCGATGCTTTTTACCCTTACGCCATTAACGCCAACGTCTGGAAATCTTTGGTGGAGCTGTGCGCGGATATCTGTAAGCGCAACTCTATTAAACAGCTGCTGTGGCAGGCAGATAAAGGGCTGGCGGGCCGGATTGACCTACAGAATATGACGGCCCATCGCTGGTATGAAAACAAATCCTGTCCTGGCGATTACATTTACAACCGCCTGGGGCAGATTGCCAAAGAGGTAAACCAGAAATTGAGCGGCGCTCCCGCTGGCCCCTTTAAGCCGTATCAGGGCCAGGTCAATGCGGACGATGGCCTCAACTGCCGCGCGGCCCCGGTAAGCGGCCAGGTGCTCAAGGTTTACACGGACGGCACAGTGGTCACCATCACCAAAGAGGACGGCTGCTGGGGCTACACCGGCGAGGGCTGGGTGTGCCTGGACTATATTACCAAAATCGCCTCGGCTAAAGACCCGGCGGCAAAGGAGGAAAGCATCATGGACGGCAGGCAGTTTAAGAAAATGTACGGTGAAATCAACCCCACCTACAACACCCTGGATGAGGTGCCCGGCTACTGGCGGGAGGATATCCGGGAGCTGGTGGAGAAAGGTATTATCTCCGGCGTGGGCGGCGGCAAGCTGGGCTTGACCCATAGCGAGTGCAAGGCCGCTGTGCTTGCCAAGCGGATCGCGGAAAAGCTGAAATAGCCTGCTGCCCTTCGGTAGTCCGCCCGAGGATTCTGGCCCCTTAATTTACAGAAAGGGATGGACTATTATATGGACAGCTTTATGGGCTGGATCGGCGGCAAGCGTATGCTGCGCAAAGCCATTTTGGAGCGTTTCCCCACGGACAAGGTGGAGCGGTATATTGAAGTATTCGGCGGTGCGGCCTGGGTGCTTTTCGCCAAGGAAAAGCAGGCGGGCCAGCTGGAAGTCTATAACGATATCAACGGCAATCTGGTGAACCTGTTTCGCTGTGTAAAGTATCACTGCGGGGAGCTGCAGCGGGAATTTGACTGGCTGCTTTCTTCCAGGGAGCAGTTTTTTGATTATGTGGCCCAAGCCAACATGCGGGGGCTTACGGATATCCAGCGGGCCGCCCGGTTTTTCTATATGGTCAAGCTGAGCTTTGGCAGTGAGCACAGAACCTATGGAACCAGTAAAAAGATGGTAGATAATGCGGTTGAACGCTTAACCGCCATAAAAGAACGGCTCCGGGGCGTGAACATAGAACACAAGGACTTTGCAGACCTTATCCGGGTATATGACCGCAAGGCCGCACGGTTCTATCTTGACCCGCCGTATATTGGCACCGAGGGGTATTATGACTCCCCTTTTACCCCGGATGACCACCAGCGCTTACGGGCCGCTCTGGAGCCTGTTAAGGGCCGTTTTATCCTCTCTTACAATGACTGCCCCGAGGTGCGGAAATTGTATAAGGATTATACTATCGAGAGGATAGAGCGCAGGGAAAACCTGTCTGGCAGCGGGGAAAATAAAAAGCAGTATGCGGAAGTGATTATCCGTAACTTCTAACAGATATTGTAAGGTTCTTACGATATTTGTCACAACCTTACAAAGTGCGGACAAATTATACTCTTTCTGGTAAAATGCCCAATAAAGGGGCATGAAAGATGATTAAAATTCATCTATCCAGAATCCTCGGCGAACGCCGGTGGACACAAGCCAAATTGTCCAGGGAAACAGGCATCCGGCCCGGTACTATCAGCGATTTATATCAAGAAGTAGCCGAGCGGGTAAGCTTCGAACACCTGGACAAAATCTGTGAGGCTTTGGGCTGCACCCTGCCTGAGCTGCTGGAATACATACCGAACCAGCAGCCCCGGACAGGGGAAAATCTTATCCTTGAGGAACACGGAAACCGCAGGAAAAAGCCAAGCTGATTTCTAAAAAGTAAGAGCGCTTAAACGGTTTATTTTACCATTTAAGCGCTCTTCTTTTTTTGCAGATAATTTGAAATTTTTTTGCGGTTTTTTCGCAAAGCTACAGAGGCCCTCAAGGTTGCAGGCGAAGAAATCCATGCTGAAAGCACTTTCACTCCCGATACTACTGATGGCGAAACTGTAGTGCAGTTCACCTTTGACACCACTGGGCTGGTAGACTCCACGGAAATTGTGGCCTTTGAAAGCCTGTCTCGTGAGGGCATCGAGCTGGCAGCTCATGCCAATATTGAAGACCCGGCGCAGACGGTCAAAGTCACCGTTACCGGGCCGAGGATCGGCACCAAAGCAACTATTGACGGCAAGAAAGAAGTATCCACAGATGGACTCATCACCATCGAAGATGTGGTGTCTTACAAGGGACTGACCGCTGGCAAGGAATACAAGCTGACCGGTACGCTAATGAATAAGACCACCGGTGAACCTTTCAAGCTCAACGGCGAGGAAATCCGCGCCGAGGTTGTGTTTACTCCCGAAAAATCTGAAGGAGAGGTCACTGTTTCTTTTCCCTTTGACACCTCTTGGGTGAATGCCGCTACAGATATTGTGGTGTTCGAAAAGCTGTCATTGGGCGGCAAGGAAGTCGCTGTCCATGAGGATATCGGCGATAAGGAGCAGACCGTCACCTCATGATGGTACTGTCTGCAATCCCAGACATCGAAATCACCTGCACCGACTTCTGCGAATGCTTTGACGATAACAAGGCATATCTCCAGGGCAGGCTCCATCAGGAGCAGAATCCCCAGGTGCGGCGGCTCATCGAGCAGGACATGGATATGCTGGACCGGGCGCAGGCTGAGATGGCGACCGCCCG
Source organism: Acutalibacter sp. JLR.KK004 (assembly GCF_036941085.1). Lineage (NCBI taxonomy): Bacteria > Bacillati > Bacillota > Clostridia > Eubacteriales > Acutalibacteraceae > Acutalibacter > Acutalibacter sp. JLR.KK004. Next base: position 2,257,427 of record NZ_JAYMNQ010000001.1, on the reverse strand, counting down.
GCAGTTCCTGTTTATCAGCCGGTGCAAGGGGATGAAAGCTGACCAGGTGTTCCAGGCTGTGAACCGTATTGAGAAAGTAATCTCCGAGCAGGGGTTTGAAGTCAGGCGTATGCGCAAGAGCGACATCAAGCGATTCTTGGCTATCTATTTCGACGCCAGCATGAACGGCGACCAGCTCCCCGATACAGACGGCGGGCAGTTTTTCGAGGTGCAGTCCTATGAGCCGGAGGACTAAATTCGGCGTTTTCATCACTCTGCTGTCGGCTGTCCTTGTCACCTGTGGGATGATGATTGGAGGGGAATTGCTGTCACGGCAGAAAGAAAAAGAAGATTTCGAGGAACTTGCCAAGCTGGTGACAGTAGAAAAACCGTCAACCTCGCCAACACCATCTGCCTATCCACCTGCCAGTACCCTGCCAGACAATTCAGAAATACCAGAAGAAATGCCTGCTGAAGATGAACCGGCACAGCGCGCCCTCTCCGAACTGTTCGCCATGAATGAGGATTTTGTGGGCTGGCTGTGTATCCCTGAAACCGACATCAATTACCCTGTCATGCATACGCCGGACGATCCTGAAAAGTATCTGCGCCGAAATTTTCAGGGCGAGTACAGCGAATCCGGTGTTCCTTTTCTGGATTTCCGATGCAGTCTTGACAGCGACAACCTCATCATCTATGGCCACAACATGATGAACGGTACCATGTTCGCCGCTCTGCAAGGGTATGTGCAGGAGGATTTCTGTGAGCAGCACCCCATCATCGAGTTTCAAACTGCGGATGGCTGCGAGGAATATCAATTGTTCGCCGTGGCCTGGGTCAAAAGTAATGATGAATGGTACAAGTTTGTGAGCGCCGATGCCGCCGAAGATTTCAACAGCGCTGTTGAGAAAGTCATTGGCAAGGCACTGCTGACCATCAATCCTCCCCCTGAATACAGACAACAAATCCTGACTTTGTCTACCTGTTACGACTCCGCCCACAACGGCAGGCTGCTGGTGCTGGCTGCAAAATTATAGAAAGGTTGTGTGACTATGTCCAAGAAGAAAAAGAACAAGAAAATGAACCCGGCCCAGCTTGAAGCTGTGCGTACAAAAGATTTCTTCGACTGCATCCTGCCGGGCTCCGTGCGCTTCATGAGCGATTATTATATCGTGGGCGACTCGTACCGCTCGGTATGGTTGGTGCGGGAGTACCCGCCCAGCACAGAGGAACAGGCTATCCTGTCCCAGCTCGCCGACCGCAGCGGGGTGACCCTGCGCATTTATCACCGGCTGGTGGAGCCTATGGAGCAGAGGAAGATCCTGCAAAATGCCACAAGGAAGAACAAGCTCATGTCCGGCGGCAACGATGTCAACGAAACAATCGAGGCCCAGGGAAACCTCCAGGATGTGGTGGAACTGCTGGCCAATCTGCGAAAGAACAAGGAGCCTCTCTTGCATTGCTCCGTGTTTATAGAACTCAAGGCCCGGACACTCGACAAGCTGAAGGAACTCCAGAGCGAGATATCCATGGAGCTGACCCGCTCCAAGATATCCGTTGACCGCCTGACACTGCGGCAAAAAGAGGGATTTCTCTCTGTTCTGCCTGTGGGCGCGAACCAGTTCGGGGCGCAGTATGAGCGAGTATTACCGGCATCCAGCGTTGCCAATTTGTACCCCTTCAACTTCTCTGGCAAGACCGACCCCCATGGCCTTTATATCGGGCGGGACAAGTACGGTTCCAATGTGCTGGTGGATTTCGACCGCCGGGCAGAGGACAAGACCACCAGCAATATCCTGATTCTCGGCAACTCTGGGCAGGGCAAGTCCTACCTGTTAAAGCTCATTTTAACCAACCTGCGGGAGTCCGGCAAGACCTGCATCTGCCTGGACGCGGAATCCGAGTATGAGGAACTCACCCGCGCCTTGGGTGGCTGCTATATCGACTTCATGTCTGGCGAGTACACCATCAACCCGCTGGAACCCAAGGCTTGGACAGATGGTTCTGGCGAAGTGGATGCAGCTACGCCCGACGCATTCAAGCGGGTAACACGATTGAGCCAGCACATTGCGTTCCTCAAGGACTTTTTCAGGGCCTACAAGGATTTCAGCGACGCTCAGATCGACACCATAGAGATACTCCTCATGAAGCTCTACGCCCGGTTCGGCATCACCGACAGCACAGATTATGCCACCAAAAAGCCCTGCGATTTCCCCATTCTCTCCGATTTTTATAAGCTCTGCCAGGAGGAATATCACACCTATGATAAGGAGCGCAAATACCTTTATACCGAGGAAATGCTCCAGGAGGTGTGCTTGGGAATCCATTCCATGTGCGTGGGGGCTGAGTCCAAATATTTCAATGGGCACACGAATATCGTGGACGACCGGTTCCTGTGCTTCGGGGTGAAAGGGCTGATGGATACCAACAAGCGGCTCAAAGACGCCATGCTGTTCAACATTCTCTCCTATATGTCCAACGAGCTGCTGGGCAAGGGCAACACGGCTGCGTCCATCGACGAACTCTATCTGTTCCTCACCAATATGACGGCAATCGAGTATATCCGCAACGCCATGAAACGTGTTCGGAAGAAGGATTCCTCGATTATTCTGGCCAGGCCGTCTACCATCTGTGCCGGGAAGCTGGTGTGAAATTCGACGCTCACTACAGCCTGACCACCGTTGACCCGCCGGAGGTTATCTATGTTTATGCGGGAGCATTATCCCGACGTTGTTGTGGAGCGTCCCGGTATCACCATGTGGGATTTGATCGTCAAGAAAGGTATGCCTCCGACACGCATAGTCCGCTACTGCTGCGACCAGCTCAAGGAGCGCGGCGGCCAGGGGCGGTTTGTAATAACCGGCGTTCGCTGGGCGGAAAGTGCCAGGTGCAAAAATGGCTGGGGCGTGCTGGAGCTGAACAGCCACAGCAGCGTGCGTATCAAGCTAATGAACGACAACGATGAGGCCCGCCGCCTGCTGGAATCCTGCGTGATGAAAAGCATGCACACCCTCAATCCCATCATCGACTGGCTGGAAGAAGATGTGTGGGAGTATCTGGAGTCCCGTGGCATCTCCCACTGCTGCCTCTATGATGAAGGGTACTCCCGGATCGGGTGCATTGGCTGTCCCCTTGCCGGGGCCAAGCAGATGCGCCGGGAGTTTGCCCGATATCCCAAATATGAGCGGGCGTATCTGCGGGCCTTTGACCGTATGCTCCAGGCTCGGATCGATAACGGCAAGCCCTATTTGAAATGGCACTGCGGGCAGGATGTCATGGACTGGTGGCTCAGAGAGAGCAGCCATTCAGTACCTGAAAACCAAATAACTTTTGAAGATATCTCAGCAGAAGGAGTTGATACACTATGAAAAAAGATTCTATCACCCTCCCTTATGACGAAGAAAAGCTGGCGGCCCTGCGGCTGTACTTGGAGCAAAAGGGACAGTCGGTTGAGCAGGAAATGGTCTCTGCCGTGGATGCGCTCTACGCCAAGTCCGTCCCCGGCAATGTTCGTGAGTTCCTGGACCTGCGCTCCGGCATGGAGGTGAAACCTGCTGAGCGGCGCAAACGGCCCAGGCCGCAGGCAGAACAAGAACCTGTTTCGGCGCCTCTCTCAGAAAGCAGTGATAGCTTTTGAGAACCCAAAAATTTGGCATAGAGATTGAGATGACCGGCATTACCAGGGCCGCAGCCGCCCAGGTGATTGCCGGTCATTTTGGTACCAGCGCCACCCACGTGGGCGGGATGTACGACGCTTTCGCTGTCCGTGACGGTGACAGCCGCCAGTGGAAAGTTGTATCGGATTCGTCAATCCGCAGGGAGTCCCGGCGCGGCGAATCCCGCAATGCGGCCTATGCGGTGGAGTTTGTGTCTCCCATCTGCAAGTACGAGGACATCGGGACGATTCAGGAAATCATACGCAAATTGCGCTCTGCCGGGGCAAAGGTCAACAGTTCCTGCGGCATCCACATCCACATTGACGCAACACCCCACGACGTGAAAACCCTCCGCAACATTGTGAATATCATGGCGGCGAAGGAGGACTTGCTCTACAAGACCCTCAAGGTGGATGTGCATCGGGAACATTACTGTGCCAAAGCTGACACACGGTTCCTGGATGAACTGAACAGCAAGCGCCCATCGTCCATGTCCGACTTCGAGCATATCTGGTACAATGGGCGGTCCGGCAGGAATTATCACTATGATGAGAGCCGGTACCATGGCTTGAATCTGCACTCGGTGTTCTCTAAGGGTACGATAGAATTCCGGCTGTTCAACTCCACGCTTCATGCCGGGGAAATCAAGTCGTATATCCAGCTCTGCATGGCCATAAGCCACCAGGCGCTGGTACAGAAATCGGCTTCCCGCATCAAGACCCAGAGCAGCAATGAGAAATACACCTTCCGGGTGTGGCTGCTGCGGCTGGGGCTGATTGGCGATGAGTTCAAGACGGCCCGGCACCATCTGCTGAAGAATCTGGACGGCAATATTGCGTGGAAGGACCCGGCCCAGGCAGAGGCTCAAAAGCAGAGGTTAGCAGAAAAACGGCTGGCGGAGTCTATTGCTCAGGCCATGGAGCAGGCTCCCGCCCCTCCAATTTCAGAAGATGTAGAATCCGAAGAACCACGAATGTCTATGTGAAAGGATGAGAAAATTGGCTAAAAAATTGTATGTTGCCTACGGCAGCAATCTCAACAAGGGACAGATGAAGTACCGCTGTCCCACGGCAAAATATGTTGGCACAGGCGAATTGCAAGGGTACGAGTTGCAGTTCAAGGGCCGGGAGCGTTCAGCTTTCGCTACCATTGGCCGCAAAGATGGGGCATCCGTTCCCGTGGGTCTCTGGGAAATCCAGGCCAGGGACGAGCGGGCCTTGGATATGTATGAGGGCTTTCCCAGCCACTATTTCAAGCGGGATGTGCAGGTGCAGATGGGCGGCCGGGAGGTCAGCGCGATGGTTTACATCATGAATCCGCGCATGAATTTCAATCTCCCCTCGCCCAGCTACTATGCCACGGTGCATCAAGGCTACCGTGACTGCGGCCTGGATACTGCCGCGCTTGAACAGGCTTTGCAGAGCAGCGCCCAGCACTATTATGATGTAGCTTCGATGTACCAGCAGCAGTCCTTGTTTGATTATGACGAGGATGAACCGGAGGTAGATGAGGATTTTGAGGACGAGGAAGAAGATGAGTGGGAGGATATCGATGACGATGAGGACGAGAGCGAGGGGTATGATTTCCACTTTCATATGTGAGGGGGCGGCAGCATGAATCGTGTAAAAGAATTACGCCGTGCCATGGGTGACAGCTATTCATTCCAAAAATTCATAACAGACCGGGAGGTGTCCCGCCTGCGGCGGCAGGCTCCCCAGCACATGGAGGATACCATTGCCGCCAGCGAAGGGCGGCAATCCAGCAGAACATAGTCATAGTCCCGCTTTACGCTGTCCACATACTGACGCAGCACCTTTTCCCGGCTCATTACGTTCACCAGCCCCACCTCTACGGCGGACAGGCTGCGGTTTCCCGGCACAAAGTCAAAGCCCTCATGGTGCTGCATGATCTCCGGGTGGTCGCGGGGCATTGTCCCGGCCACAACGTCGTTCATGGCATTGGCAAGGGTCAGGGGCAGGTCGTGTGGCTTGCGCTGGCCCAGCATTTTGGTCAGATCACCCTGGGGGTCTACGTCCAGCAGGAGAACTTTCTTTCCTTCCAGCGCAAGACCGGCCCCCAGGTTGTAGACGGTCGTGCTTTTGCCAACTCCGCCTTTTTGATTTGCTACGCTTATCACTTTCGGTTTCGCCATTTTGGGGTTCCCTCCTTTCATAGATTTAGCCGCCTGCGGCGAAACAGACGGCTATGTACGGGCATGGAAAAAGCCGCCTTTCCCATGCAGAAAAGACGGCCTATCCAGTCGGGCAATATGTGATTTTAGAGGGCAGTTCAAAGGGCGGCGCAAAACCGTATGTCCGCATTTCCCGGTGTTTCGTCGTATCAAAGCTCATCCCTTGGTAGTAAATCCGTAGTAATTGGGGTGGTTTGCTGTCAGGAAATGCGGCGTTATGCGCTGTTCCGCAAGGTTTTGCCGGTTCTTACAAAATATTTATTGCAATTGCTCATCATTTCCAGCTGTTGTTTTTTTGCATCAATAACGCTGTTGATGCTTGAACAACATTCGGTCAAATGTGTTGCGATTTCATGCTGGATGGTGAGTGGCGGTACGGTTACTACTAAATTTTTAAGCCCTTCGATTCCCAATTCAGGTCGAGTGCTTTGCATAGAAGCTATATCCTCAATCTGTTTTTGGATAACTGCCGAGTTTAACACATGGAAATAATACTCTGCGTCTTGCGTTTTAGGCATAGTTATCTTACCTACATGGGACGTAGTATTGCTGATGGGCATCCAATCAGGAACCATAGCTGTTTTCCCAATGGTAGCACCTGTTTTTGCAATGAGAAGATCTCCGGGTCTTAATGTACTGTTTCGTATCTTTTCATTCATGTCCTCTGAAATGTACACCATGTTTTCAAGACTCAAACCTTGTCCCCAAGTAAGGTTTAAGACTCTGATATATGGAATTCCCTCGGTAAGGTAATCGTCTGCTTTCGTGATTCCATGATCACCATCGCCGATAAGCGCGGCGGTAAATTCCACAATGGTAATCACCTACTGGGAAATAGGAGAACAAATCTATAAAGCGTGTGGAGAAAATGACCGGGCCGAGTATGGAAAAAAACTTCTGGATTATTTATCTGAACAGCTGACTGTTGAGTTTGGAAAGGGTTTTACCGTCCGTAATCTTCGGGCAATGCGCCAGTTTTATTGCTTGTTTCCGATTCGGCACACACTGTGTGCCGAATTGAGCTGGTCCCATTATCGGCTTTTAATGCGTGTCCAGGATGAACAGGCAAGGACTTTTTATGCAGAAGAATGTGCAAAATCTGCGTGGAGTGTCCGGCAGCTGGAACGGCAGATTAACACCATGTACTACCAGCGCATTTTAGCAAGTCAGGATAGGGTGGCCTCCATATTGTTCCAGTGTAATGCATACTAGAACCTCCTTGTCTTTTTTTGCCATTATATCATGGTGCGGAGAAAATAAAAGTACGGTACTTTTTTGTAGTACCTTGCTTCTTGATTGCAAAGAAGATATAATACCATCAGGAGGTTATGAAAATGAGGAAAACAGAAACAGCAATCTAACGCTGTAAAACGATGTCAACGCTCCAAAAAATCTTAGGTGGCAAGTGGAAACTTGAAATTCTTTACTATATTGCTTTTAATGACATTCATAGATTTGGAGCGTTGCGCCGCCAACTTGGTGAAATTACAGAGTCATCCCTGACAAAACAGCTTCGGGAATTAGAAGACGATGGGTTTTTGATCCGGCATGATTTCAAGGAGATTCCGCCGAGAGTAGAATATACTCTGTCTGATTTAGGCCGGAGCTTCATGGATGTGATTGACTACATGAAAACCTGGGGCGATCAGAATTTGCCGGAAGAAAGATGACCTGTTTCACTCTGTTTTGAACGTTTGATTATCATAGAATAAGCGAAAACTATCAGTATTGCGAATTTGTGACATACTCCTTATCCTTGCATAATGGAACAAATAGAGTATCGTTTTAATTAAAAATGCGTGTGTGACAACAAGAATGTTGCTGCCATCAGGATAGGCCGATCCAACGGATACAAGCAGTTCCTTTAGCCGTTTGCTTATCTGCTCAAAGGTTTCTGCCATTCCAGTAGTATCATGCTGTTTGATTGCTGCGGCAACCTCTGGAAGTCGTTTGTTCATTTCAGAAAAGGAAACGCCTCCCAGCCATTCCGACACTTTTTTGATAAAGATGGTGTTTTGTTCTGCTTCCATTACTCCAAGACACCATTCCCGCAAGCGAGCATCCTGATGTATTGGAATATCGGGATGACCGTGTTCTTCTAACATCAGCCGAGCGGTATGGAATGCCCGGTATGTATCGCTTGTGTATGCTGCTTGAAATACAACGGAAGATAGGGACTTCCCCAACTCCTTTGCCGCCTGCTTTCCTGATGCGGCCAAGGGGGCGTCAGCCCATCCCTGCGCCCTGTCAAGCCGATTCAACAAGGTTTGCCTGTGGCGAACGATATAAAAAGTAATCATATTTTCCCCTGTAATATTAACTGGATGTATCTCCGATGTGCAAAATTTACTGATGTGCCCGAATATATTCAGCCTTGACTTTATCAATCGTTTTTCCACCAATACCAAAATTCTTATCAGGCACTTCTTTGATCGTGGTAACAAAAAACTCCTGCGGTACTTTCATAATTTCGGAAGATACTTCCGTCAACCGCTTTATCAGTTCCTCTTTTTGGGCGTCTGATAAATTCCCGCTTTCAACCGTGATATAGGGCATATTATCTCTCCTTTTCGTTTTGTTGCATTTATGTCAAGAACAGAATTTGTGTTATATATGGCCTCCATGATTAAACATTTTCCATTCCTCAGCATACGTTATGTCTTGATGCAACGGCTCTTTCAAAATTTTTTCGTAAAATGCTAATTTGCTTTGTGTTAAAGCCAATGCCTTTTGTAAATCGGCTATTTGCCCCATGATATTTTCTATATGCTCTTGAACCATCTCATAACGCTGTTCAAGCGTCTTTCCGCCTTGTATCAATAAAGAAACATATTCCTTGATAGATTGGATTGGTATATTAGCCATACGCATACATTGGATCATCCGAATCCATTCAATATCTTCATCTGTGTATTGTCTATACTTTTGGACATTTCTTTTTACTGGCGGCAATAAACTTTCTTTCTCGTAATATCTTAACGTTGCGGTAGAAAGGCCAGTGATCTCCGCAGCCTCCTTTGCTGAATACATTTCAAATCCCCCATTCACTTTGTAGAATAAGCTATGAAGCGCACTTCAAAGCAAGAGGAATTATACCATAAGACAAAAATTTTTTGAACTTTCTTAAAAACAGCACCAGGAGGACGCCCCCCTGGTGCAGTTAGTCGGTTTACAGGCTTTCGTAGGAAACCAGCTCCCTTACCGGGATTCGTGTCTGAATGTGCCGCTCCGGGTCAGTGAAATTCTCCCTAGCATAGCCGATGGCCAGGATGTTGACCGGCTCCAGATTGGCGGGGAGGCTGAACTCCCGGCGCAGAACATCCGGCTTGAAGTAGCACACCCATACGCTGCCCAGGCCCAGCTCCGTGGCCTGGAGCATCATGTGATCGGTCAGGATAGAGGCATCAATGTCCCCGGTCTGCTTCTGGTCAAAGGGCCGCACCCACGCTTTGTTGTGGTCGGCGCAGACGATGATAGCCAGGGGCGCACCGTAGATGTTGGTGGCTTTGCCGATCTTCGCCAGCCCGTCCTCGCTTTGGACGGCAATCAGGTGAACCGGCTGGAGGTTGGCGGCGGTGGGGGCCACATGAGCGGCCTCCAAAATTTTCTCCAGCTTCGACCGCTCCACCTTCTTGTCGGTGTAACTGCGGATGGAGCAGCGAGTTTTCGCAATCGTAATAAAATCCATGATATGTTGTCCTTTCTGAATAGTCTGATGGCTGATAACGGAGAGCGCCATCTGCAATAATTTTAACAACATTCAGAAATCTACACAAGATTGCACTTTTTAGGTAGGTACTTTCCAAAAAGTAAGTCCTTTTCCTAATCGCAACGATATGATATAATTTTCAAGAGGTGATTCCATGAAACAAACGCAATTCAACTGCCCTGTTGAGGCAACTCTATCGCTGATTGGCGGGAAATATAAGCCGCTCATCCTCTGGCACTTGGTAGACCGGCCTTTGCATTACATGGAGTTACAGCGGCGTATCCCCAGCGCAACACCTAAAATGCTTTCCCAACAGCTTCACGATCTGGAAGGATGCGGGATGATACATAGAGAGGTGATCCCGGAGAAGCCGCCGAAAACGGTGTATTCCCTGACGGCCTTCGGGGAAAGCATCATTCCCGTTATAGACGCTATGTGCCAATGGGGGACGGACTATCTGGACGGGTTGGATGTGCAGCCTCCATGCTGCGGCGCATAATTCTTATCGCAGCAACGGCATACTGCCGGTCAACTTATTGACCTTTTTCTTCGGGCCACAGATCGCAACGCCGAAATATTGCAGGGCGCTTTCGGGAATGTGGCCCATCTTCTCAATAAATTCGTCATAGGTCTTGCAGCCCTGGGCCAAATCGGAGAAATCTACCACTGTCAAATCTTGAAAATCAGGCTGGTAGAGCTTTTCCCGTATCTGTTTGATGATCTCCTTTGATCCCCGCAGGATGGGCACAGGAAATTCGATGATGCCAAGATGTTCGCTGCCGCTTTGGTCGGTCACGTCGGCCCCTACTACCTCCGGCATTTTCTTTCCCAAGGTGATCCCCATGATTGCCGCCGTATTTGCGATAATGCCCAGCGGCAGGCTCTCGTCAATGACCATGACGCACTTTTCATTTTGCCAGTCCATTTTGTTTTGCCTCTTTTCTCAAAAATAGTTTGCTCTCTGACAGGAGCAGACCCGCCAGCGTCAAAACCGTCCCGACAGCGGCCAGGGCGGTGATTTTCTCATGGAGAATTGCCACCGAAGTCACCACAGTAATCACTGGAACCATGTAGATATAAACACTTGTTTTGACCGCCCCCAGCGCCTTGACCGCAAAATTCCAGGTGACAAAGCACAGGGCCGATGCGCCCAATCCTAAAAAGAGAATGTTAAACAGATACACAGGATTTGCAAACCTTGTCAATTCCAGCTTGAAATCGAACAGGAACAGTGTCGGGAGCATAAACAGGATACCGTAGCAAAACACCCGCCGGGTAGTGAGGATGGTATTGTAGCCGTAGCCACTGATTCTCTTTGTCAGCACAGAATAACAGGCCCAAATCAGTGCGGCCAGCAGCGCCAGCAAGTCCCCGGTGGGGTTTAGCTCCAGCTTGGAGCCATTGAAGCTAATAAGGGCAATTCCAACCATTGCGACTACAAAGCCAATGAAAAAGCTGGCATGGGGCTTTTCCTCTTTCAAAAACAGATGGGATAGGATGGCCGTGAAAAATGGGGCTACGGAGATAATTACTCCGACATTGGAGGCCATTGTGTAGGTGAGTGCGATATTTTCCAGCAAGTAGTAAAGGCATATTCCACACAGGCCCGCGGCGGCAAAGGTCAATTCCTGCTGGCGGTTCGTCCCCTTCAAGCGCCGGGGACAAACAATAAACAGAGCCAGCAGCCCCATGACGAAGCGGAAGAACAGTATCGCTATCGGCTGGAAGTCCACCAGTAGAATTTTGGTGGAGATAAAGGCCGTTCCCCAAATGATGATTGTAAGCAGGGCGGAGAGATGTCCCGCCATGTTTTTACCTTTCATGCGGCATTTCCTCCGTATCCCTGAATATATCCCTATAAATTCCAGGGGCCAGTCCAATAAATCGGTTGAAATAATTGGAGAAGTGGCTTTGATCGGAGAAGCCGGTTTGCAGCGCCGCTTGGGCGGGGGGAACGCCTTGCTCCAGCAGCTTTTTGGCCTTGCCGATACGAATGTTTTCCAGGTAGCTGTACGGCGTAACACCTTTTGAGCAGGTAAAGGCCCGGAGCAGGGTAGATTTGCTCAATCCGGCGCAGCGGCAGATCTGATTCAGATAAATTCGCTCGGCATAATGCTGTTCCATAAAGGCACAGGCTTTCTCAATTTCCTCCCGGCACTCCGGGACGCAGTTCTCAAAAGGCTGACCGTATTGCTGGATCAGCAAAGAAATCAAAAACAGTAGATTTTCCTCTTTCCCAAATTCATTGGAGCCTTTCATCACCAGCTCATGGAGAGGGCGCAGATAGCAGGTGACTTCTTCATCAAAAATCACGTTTTGGGAAAATCCGGGCAGTTCCCGCTTGCCGGTGACTTCCTCCGCCAAATCCAACATGACCTCCTTGGTGATGTTGAAGCCCCGATAATCCAGCGTACCGCCGTCATTCTGAACACAGGCGTGGTTGTCCCCTGGGTTAAACAGGAGAACATCGCCCTTTGCGACGGTGTACTCCTGATTCTTGCAGGACAAAACGCGCTCTCCGTCCTCCATGAAGCCAATCACATAGTATTCATGGAAATGGTTCGGAAAAGGCTGCACAATGCCCTCAAAACGGTAAGCCTCAATGTGTAGCTCGTCATCGTAGACCACCGTTCGTACTTCTTTTTTCATGCGGTGTACCTCCTTGTCCGTCCCATTATACCAGCCGAGGATTGTGCTGGCTTGTAAAATATCTTCATTTTTTAGGGTTGATAAAACGGCGCAGGGATGGGTTAGCCAATCCCTGCGCCACTGTGTATCACTATACTCTTTGCCAGAGCAGCATATTATTTTCAAACAGGCCGTTCACCCTGCCAGTGTCCTTCAGCCACGCCAGATAGGAGCGGACGGTGCTGCCCACCAGGACGTATTGCTCAAAGTTCATTGTCAGCCCGTAGTCCGTAAACAACCGTTGCAGAATGGCCTCAAAGCAGAGCGGTTCCTGGCAGATGCCAATGATCTTATCCGCAATCTCCAGCACCTTGTCGATGTTGTACTGTGCGAGGTCAGCTATGTCCTCGGAGGCGGCGGCGTGGGCCGGGACAAACACCTTCGCTTGCAGGGACTTCACCATTTCCAGCGTTTTCAGATAGGCGGCAATATCGTAGATAAAGCCAATCTGATACTTGTCCAGCGTTTCCCGGCTGGACAAGCAATCCGCCAGATAGACCACATCATCAGGCGTCCGAAATCCCACCATATCAAAAAAGTGTCCCGGCAGGGGGATGATCTCAAAGCCCTCCGGCAGACATTTCTTCGTCAACTCTTGGGCATCGCTCTCTTGGGCCATGAGGAATTTATGCCGCAGCTCCTTACACGGATAGCCGCCGTACAAAAAGGACGGCTCCAGAATGGGGTGGCGGGTAAAGGCGCAGTCGATCCCCGGCGCGTAGATTTTACACCCGGTCTGGCCCTGCAAATACCTGTTGCCGCCGATGTGGTCAGCGTTGGAGTGGGTGTTATAGATGGCGGTGAGCCACCAGCCGTTGGCGTCCAAAAGCTGACGGACTTTGCGGCCAGCGTCCTTATCGTTGCCGCTGTCGATCAGGCAAACGTCCTGCCCGTCCAACCGCACCAGCCCGATCTTTGCTGGACTTTGGATGTAATAGCTTCGTTCCGAAACCTGGATCAATTCGTACATAATCGGTAACCTCCTTCGCTGTATTAGATGCTGACTGCTTTATGATATAATAAACCAACCGGCCGCGATTGTCCAGTTACGCTATCAAACTGTCCAGTCACGTCAACCGGGCTTACCCTGATAGCCATTTGAACGAATAAACAGGTAGAGGAATATCGCCATGATGAGAATATCAATTTGTGATGATGAAGCCCCCACCCGCGCCTACCTTACGTCCCTGATCCGGGCACAGGACTGCCCCTGTGAGGTCGTGGAGTACGCCTCCGCCAGTGACTGCCTCGCAGACCACCGGGGAATTGACCTGCTCTTTCTGGACATTGAGCTGAACGCCACCGGCCCGGACGGTATGGGGCTGGCTCGGAAGATCAGGGAACAGTCAGCCGTAACACAGCCGGTCATTATCTTTGTGACCGGCTATGAGCGGTATGTGTTCGACGCCTTTGACGTGGGTGCGTTCCAATATCTGCTGAAGCCGGTGGACGAGGAAAAGTTTGCCCAGGTCTTTGCCCGTGCTGTGAAACAGATCGAGGCGGGCCGTGTTCAGCCGCAGCTTTCCCATGCGCTCACGCTTCAATCTGCTGGCACCAGCCGAACCGTACCGCTGGACAGCATTTATTACATTGAAAGCAGCAATCATAAGGTAGTCCTGCGTCTGAAAGACGGAGAATTTTCCTGCTACGCGAAAATCCGGGACTTGGAGGCGGAGCTGGGCGATCAGTTCTGCCGTGTCCACAAGGGTTATCTTGTTAATCTCGCCTATGTGGAGGGGTACAGCAAGACGGAGCTAACGCTGACCAACGGGGAAAAGCTGTTGATCTCCAAATACAAGTATCAGGACTTCGTGAAAGCCTACCTCCGCTTTGTGAAAAGGGGGGCTGGGCTATGAGCGAGACAGGATTTCGGATATTCAATCAGGCATTTTCCGCTGGGGCGGAATTGACATACGCCGCCCTGCTCACTGCCTTTTTCCGGCCTTTCGTTCCCCAGGACAAACGGCGGCGCGGCCTGCCCCTTGTTTTTTTCGTCTACATTCTTTTTGAGATCGTCTGCAACCGGGCGGCGCTGCCCCAAGGTTCCTTTGGGCTGATCCTGATGATGCTGCTGCTGGCAGTATCCAGGTGGATCGGTCTGGAAAAGTCGTCTGTGTTTCTCCTGGCGCTGCTCTATTTCAACGCCAGGATTTCCAGCGGCCTAATGGTGCAAAGCCTGTACTTCATCGTGGAGCGGTCGCTGCCCTTCCAACTGGAACCGCCAGAGGCCGTCTTTCTCCGGGCCGCTTTTCTGGTTATGCTGTTCCTGGTGTCCCATGCCGCTCTGCTGGCCGTCATGCTCTATGCCCTCCAGCATCAAGTGAGAAAACAGCGAATGACGCTCCAACGGCGGGAACTGTGCTATATCAGCTTAGTGCCAACGGCGGGGATTCTGTTCGGACAGGTGATCTCCCGGCTGCTCATCGAGTTCAAGGACGGCGTTCTGTTCCAACTCTATGAGCGCCACCCGGCGTTTTTGGCGGTAGTGCCGGTGCTGGCCCTGCTGTTCTACGCCGGGGCCTGGCTGACCATCGCTTTTCAGCAGGGGATGGCGGCGCTCCGGGAGGAACAGGCCACACACTACATGGAATACCAGCAGACACAGGCGATTCGTGCGCGTATCCATGAGGCGGAACAGTTCTACACCCGTATCCGTGGACTGAAACACGAAATGCGGGGCCACCTGACCAACATCAAGGGGCTGGCGCAGAGCGGCGAATATGCCAGTCTGGAGGACTATATCGCCAAAATGGACGAGAGTATGAGCGGCTTTGAGCTAACGCTCCAGACGGGCAACCCGGTCACGGATGTGATTGTCAACGATATTCGGCGGCGGAGCCTTGACCTGGGCATCTGTTTCCAGGCGGAGTTCCATTACCCCGATCCGGGGGCCTATGATGCCTTTGATGTGGGTATCATCCTTCAAAATCTACTGCAAAACGCGGTGGAGGCTTGCGAGAAGGTGGGCGAGGGGGAACGGTTTATTGTGCTGACTGGAAAGAGAAAAGGACGTTTCTTTCTGATAGAGGTCAAAAACTCTTTTTCGGGTGAGGTGGTATTTGGGCAGGATGGCTTGCCTGTCACAACGAAACAGGAGGATGCCCCCATGCACGGCATCGGCCTTGCCAACGTGCGCCGGGAGGCGGAGAAGTATATGGGAGAATTGGAGCTGAAAGCAGTTCAGCAGGAATTTTCCGCAACGGTTCTATTGCAGGAAAGGAGTAATTTATGAGCGGCATGATTGATTGCAGATATTTGAACAGGGTGTATAGTCCCCTACCCGAAAACCGCACTGTTCGGAGCAGGTTGGCGCGGACTTCCAGTTTTCTGGATATGGCTTCGAGGGTTGGCAGAGGCACGGCTGACGTGCTGGAAATCAGCAGCAGGCCAGAAGTCACCAACGAGGGCGAAACATCAAATGTTGATGCTTACAAGAAACACCTGGAAAACAAATACGGACAGGTTACGATTCAGAGCGTCGGAAAAGACCAAGCCAGCCTTCAAAAAGCGGGCGGTCGCATGAACGGCAACAGCGTTGTGATTGCGCCCAACATTTTAGAGGATATGGCGAATGACCCGGAAAAGGCAGCATATTATGAGCAGAAGATTGATAATTTTTTCAATGCTACTCCAAGATTGAAAGCACAGTTCGCTACCCAGGGCCTTAACTATGAGCCTTGTGGCGTGGTGATCCATGAGGATGGAAGTGTGACCTATATTGGCGGCTGTGGCGATTCCCCAGAGCGCGTGGCCGAGGTAAACAGGATCAACGCGGAAAAGGCAAAGAAAAAAGCGGAACAGTCGCGGCAGTACCAGGAGCAGGCCGCAGCAGCGGCGGCACAGCGCAGGGCCATGTGGGAGCGCACCGCAGGGGCGGAGGTATTGGAAAAATCCTTTTCCAATATCGGTGATCTGCTGAAAACGCGGATGGTATCTGCCCCCGCTATCACGCCGGAGATTTCTTTACCAGCAGGAGCAAATATGTTTTTCCTCAATATGTAATGTCGGGAAGGGTGATACAATGAGCAATACGATTCAACCGGGTTACGGGGCGCAGATATACAGCGCCCCCGCAAAGGCCCGTGAAACAAAGCGGGCGGGGACGCAGGGCAGCAGCTTCATGGATATGGCGGCACAGGCCAGCAGAAGCAGGGCTGACACGTTCACCACCGGCCTGGGCGGTCTGGCAGGCATGGCGGCAATGCCCACCAGCCTGATGATGGATTTGGCGGTTCGGTCTGGCGGACAGGTGCAGGCCGGGGGAACGGAGGCGGTGGAGGCCCCCTCTCTGGAAACCATGCTGAAAGCGAAATATCCCAACATCCACTACCACGTTTTTGACGCCAGCAGCGGTTATTGGCGCACCCGAAACGACTATCCCCACTACCTGCTGTACCAGGATGGGGACAAGGCAAAGGAAACGCTGGAGAATTGGCAGCCCACCGGGGCCAATCCCTTCTACGGCTCCATAGACGGCAGGTTTACCGCTCCCAAGGAGATTCACGCCCTGGGCAACGTCCCGCCTGGGAGCAAAGCTGTGGTCATTCATCCCAAGGTGCAGGAGCGCATGGAGCAAGACCCGGCCTATGCCCAGGAGATTTTTGCCAAAATCGACACATGGTTTGCCTTTGACGTGGCGCGGAACGAGGCCATTATGCCCGGTAGTACCTGGGATATGTCCCAGGCCGTTGCCATCGGGGAGGACGGGAACATCTGTAATGCCTGTTCCTCCAGCGCAGGCGGGGAGATCACCTACTCCAAGAGCGGTTCTGACGATGAAGAAAGCTGGTGGGATTTGCGTATGGCCCGCCACGCCGAGTTTATGAAGCTGGCGGTGGAAAAACAGATTGAGCGCCACATACAAGCATCTCAACTGGCCGCGTCCGCTGCGGCAAAATCCCAGCTTGCCTCCATGCTGACGGGCGGGAACCTGCGGGAGATTTTCGGCAGCGAGATTGCCGGTATTCCCACCGAAACCGTTCTGGCGATCACGCAGTCCCAGGTTTGGGGCGGCGGCGCGATTTTGTGATAATCCCTCTCAGATAAAGCGGAAGGACAAGGCTCAAATAATGGGCCTTGTCCTTCCGCTTTTTGTTCAGATAACCATAGCAGTCTGTTGCCCTTTATATGTTGGGTCTAAGCTCGCCTTTTCCTGTTCGGTAAGATCGTCCCAAGTAATCTCAGGTTCACCATATTTCATATAGAGCCAGTAACAACGCCGTAAACAACGAGGACATTACTTATACGGGGCTTTACAACATGGCCCGGAATATGGGCATAGGCGTGGTGTAAAGGGGGCGCACAGGATGCAGATAAAGCTTGAACGCCGCCAGCCGGTGAGTTTCTACCACAGGCAGGAGAGGCGGCGGCTTTGGGAATGTATCCCGGTGGCCGCCATAGTGAAATACACAGCCCTGACCCTCGTGGGGGTGCTGGTGTTCCGGGCCGGACAGGCCCGCGCCCTGGCTGAGCGTGGCTATGAAGCGCTGGGCGGCGAGGTGTTTGCCCTGTTCCTTCCAGGCTTTTACTGGATGGTATCGCGGGTTATCCGGGATGCGCTGGACATGAGGGGCGGGGGAAAATGATAGTTGAAACTACAAGGGGCCTATGCCCCTCCTTAATGCGGCTGCCCTTTGGGGCAACGGTCACAAGCCCGTATAACGCAGAGTGAGGATAAAGACAAGGAGGCGGGGACGATGGCATGTAACTGGCCCTACACCTGCAGCAGGTGCGAGAAAGCCAATAAGCTGCTGGAAACAGGCGGGCGGGCCTGCTGCACCTGCCAATTTTGGGGGCTGGACATCGACTCCCCCGTGTGCTGGGAGAAAATGCAGATCATGCTGCCCTGCAAGGTATGTGGGGAATGGGAAAGGAGGCCAGCGTGGAATTGAAGCCATGCCCCTTTTGCAGGGGTGCAGCTGTAATAAGCAGCGAGTGGGCTATGGGCCAGTTGTGCGCATATAACGTATATTTTGCCGTGTGTACACGGTGCGGGTGCAGGACAGGCTTGCGTGTTTTGAGGTTATGATTGGCTTAATCAATCATAACCTTTTCTTTTTTCGGGGGTATTGGTATGGTATTTGACAATGGGACATGGTGGCTGGTGGTGCTGCTTTTGGGGTTTGCGACCGGGGCCTTGATATATCTGCTGAAACGCTCCCTTTTCGGGCGGGTGGATAAGCTGGATGAGTCTGTCAAAAGGCTGGATGAAAGCACGGTAAAAAAGGAGCCGTATGAAAAAGAAAAGGATAAGCTCCAGAGGGGCATTGAGCGCATAGAGCGGGACTACACCCCGCGCAGTGTACATGATAAATCCTATGATGAGTTAAAGTCAGATATAAAGACCATCATGCAGACGTATTTGACAAAAGATGATTTTATCCGGGAATTTTCCAAGATGGATAGAAAAATAGACAACCGGCTGGGCAACCTGCAGAGCCTGCTCGGCGGTGAAGGGGTGGCCGAGGACGAGTTCCTGGACAGTGTAAACTTTCTGGCATCTGAGGGCTATATCCATTTGCGGCTGATTTCTACACGGGAGCCCGCGCTGCTGGCAGACCATGAATACACTGAGCTGGAGGCAAAGCTTACCAGCCGGGGCAAGCGCCTTTTGAAAGGCGGCATAGAGGACAACATGATCGAGGTATAGAGAGGTAGGCATATGGGCAAAAAGGGCGCAAACCGAAAGCACAGCAAAATAGACGGGCTAGACCCCTCGCTGCGGGAAGCGGTGGAGCAGATGCTTTTGTCCAATGCCACCTATGGGTGTTTCGCCTCCTCTCTATGGATTTTCTTCATGGTTTCTCTATCGGAGCTGGTCTTCCCCCACTCTCCGTGCAAGGATACTTTGACGTTAGAAAAACAGTGTGCTATAATATCCCTTGAATGAAAGGGGGGGATGCCTGTGTACCGGGTTGCCATCTGTGATGATGAACCACACGCCGCAGAGCAGAATGAAGCCATGCTCTGCCATATCCTGGAGGACAGGAGCCTGAAACGCGATATTGATTATTCTGCCCATTGTTTTTCCTCCCCTGTGCCTTTGCTTGCACAGATGGAAAAACAACCGTCTGCCTTTCACCTGCTCCTGCTGGACATTAAACTGGAAAATGACAATGGACTTTCCCTTGCCGCGCATCTGCGGAAAATAGACGCGGACTGCTCCATTATCTATATCACTGCTTACCGGGATTATGTTTTCGACTGCTTTGACATCCGCCCGCTCCACTACCTGCTCAAACCAGTAGACCAGGAAAAGCTGGCAAAGGTAATCGGGCGGGACCTGGAGGAAAATTACCACCCGGAACAGATCAAGCTCATGGCGGATGGCTGCTGGCAGACAGTGGATGCCCGGAACATCCTCTATGCAGAAGCCGCCAGCCATAAATCCGCCGTCCACCAGCAAGGGGGAAAGGTTCTGTATATCAACCAGAACTTTTCCGACCTGCTCCCACGCCTGAATGGGAAACGGTTCTGCCGCATCCATTTCAGCATCCTTGTGAATCTGGAACACGTTTATCGCCTGACGGACAGCGCCCTCACACTGGATGATGGCAGGGAGCTTCCCGTCAGCCGCTCCCGGCAGAAAGAAGTCAAAAGACAGTATATCGCTTTCATCAAATAAAAAACCAGCCCTTACCGATTTTGCAAAAGGGCTGGTTTTTTATTTTTATCCCATGATCCGGTTTTACAAAAAGCCCCGTCATTCTTCCGGCATCTGCAAAGCTGTGGCGGCAGAAAACATTCCATCCGGAAATTCCAGCAGCAGCTCGCTCTGATATTTCTGTGCCACGGCCTGCACTGCTTTCAGGCCGAAGCCGTGAACCGTCCTGTCCGCCTTTGTCGTGTGGCACAGGCCGGTTTTTTCATCATATTTTACCGGGCCAAACCGGGGATTCTCCACGCCGATATACAGATGCGCTCCCCGGATGTGTATGCTGACCCGCAGCCATTTTTCCGCCCCTGCGGGTGCAAGGGCGTTGGCATCCAGGGCATTTTGCAGCAGGTTCATCAAAACAGTGCAAAGTTCCGTATCTGGAAACGGCAGCGTTTCCGGCGCGCTCACCTCATGCTCCACTTTAATCCCCTGCTTCTGTGCGCGGGCCAGGATCATGGTCAGGACTGCGTTGATAGCCGGATGTGCAACGTATACCATAGCAGGAACCGCCTCCACATCCGACAGCAGGCCGTCCAGATATGCTTCCAGCCTGTCCCATGCCCCGGCCTGGGACAGCTTTTGCAGGACGGTATAGTAATTTACGGTTTCATGCCGCATTTTTCGGAGGGACTCGTCGCTCTCCTGAACCGCCGCAAGCTGTTCCTGGGCCATGCTTTCCCGCGCGGCCAGCACCTGCATCTGTGTTTCCCGCGCAGCCAGAAAGCGAAGCTAGGACAATACACTCACCAGAAAACAAAGCAATAACAGAAAGGCGCTCCACCAGTACAGCGGGAAGTCTGGCTGATGCCAGGCAATTTCTGAAAAGAGCCACTGCATATAGGATAGCAGCCCGCCGCCGCACAGCCCGGACAGCAGGCTCGCCACCCCGATTCCTACGACGGATAACAAAAGCCCTGGCAGGAACAGACGGAATACCTGGTTTTCATCCCGGTATTCCAGTACGGCGCACACTACAAGCGCCGCCACGGTCAAATAGAACACTTCCCCCATCCGGGAGCCGATCATGGAGAACGCAGGAACCACCGTCTGAAACCCCGCTACTACAAAATAAGCCAGCCCTGGCAGAATGGCGAAGGGCAGGAACAGCTTCCGCCATTTTTTCATATGCAGCAGCAAAAACAGCGGCGGGAGGGCGAACAGCGCCGCCCTGGACAGGCAAAGTCACAGCCCATAAATTTCCGGGGGAAGGATATACCCGCCCCGGCTTTGTGCATGGAAATAAAATGCCTGGGACAGCGCCGCAAAACCAAGCAGCAGAACCGGCCAGTCACAGTGTCCCTCTGCCAGCCCAAAGAAAAACAGCCCAAGGACAAGCAGCGACACCACGGCAAAAACGGCTGCCGGGAGTGTGCTTTTCGCCGTATAAGCCCGGTCAGTTTCTCTCGTTACGCCGCTGTCCGTGAGGTACAAAAGCGGGAGCGGCTCCTCTGCTTCCTTTGCCGTTTCCAATGTCAACATTTTTCCCGCACAGTCTTTCGGCAGCATAAAGACGGCATTGCCCAGCGTTTTCCCGTCCCATGCCTCCATACGCCCTACGGAAAGCGTTTCTTATTTCAGGCAGATTGGCGCTAATGTCAAAAGCGTTGTCGTTTAGGGCTGAAAGCAAAATGCTGGGGCAAGATAGCGTACCATTCAAAAACGGTTACGTTATCTCACCCAGCAAACTGCAGGCCAGCAAAGGGATGATACAGGAAGAAGAAAATAGCATGCAGATGGCCGGGCTGGCCATGTAAAATTTTAGTGCCCGGAGGGTTTGCGGTCTAGGGCATCGTGTTCGGAACCCAGGTCGGCCCGGATTAGTTTAACAAGCACAATGCCCATGGGAACCAGAGTAATCCAAATGGCCTTTTCCGCCATGGCAGCGCAGAGGGAAGTCAGCAGGGCCGCGCCCACAAAGAAGCAGGCTACCATCCCCAGATGAATAAGCCCACGGCGAAGGGCTGTGCTGTCTTTTTTGCGCAGCGCCTTGGCAAAGCCCACCCCCACCTGCCGGATATGGTTGGTACAGAAGGTGGTGGCCATGGGGATACCCTCGGCTTGGCGGAAGGTGTTGTACTGCATGGACGCTAAAAAGTTGATGATGACCTGGACGATCTGGTGTGGCACAGTCAGCGGGACGAAGCCCAGAAGGAACAGCGCCGCTGTCTCTACTATTATAAGGTATGTATCCCAGCGGAGGAAGCCCAGCTTTTTAACCGGCGACGGCAGAATCTCCGATACAAACGCCCCCAGCAGGTACGCCGCGAAGGGGATCAGGTAGTATAGCCCGCCTGCCCAATCGCCTTTGCCAAAGGACATGCCCATGACGAGGATATTGGCCGTCTGGGCGTTGCAGAACACCCCGCCCCGCAGGAGGTAGGTGTAGGCCCCCATCATCCCGGCACTGGTCATGAGCAAGGCGTAGACCATCTTCTGCTCGCAGACAAGATACCCGTCCTTTTTTGAATCCTTCATAGAAAACCACTTCCCGCTTCTCGTTTTCAAATCCATTATAAAGGATCGGAGGAAGAAAGACAAGCAGAGAAGCCGAGCGCTTTCTGGGCAACAGCTTTGCCATGCTGCTGATCACCTCTGTCATTATTACCATCACCATTTTAGCGGGCAAAGCGCCTATCCTGCGGCTGTTCGGCGCCAGTGAGGCCACCATGCCCTTTGCCGACCAGTATATGTCGATTTACTGCCTGGGCACCATTTTCGTCCAATTAACCGTGGGCATGAACTACTACATCACCACCCAGGGCTTTGCCGCCACCGCTATGGTCACTACCATGCTGGGCGGGGTACTGAACATCGTCCTCGACCCCATTTTCATGTTCGGCCTGCATATGGGCGTGGCGGGCGCGGCTCTGGCCACCGTCTTGAGCCAGATGGCTTCGTTTGTTTGGGTGCTTATGTTCCTGTTTGGCAAAAAGACCGCCTTGCGCATCCGCCCCAAAAACATGCGGCCCAACTGGGCTATCCTCAAGCGCATCATGCTCCTGGGCGCGGCCCCGTGCTTCATGAGCGCCTCTGAGGGCGTCCTGCACATCTGCTTCAACAACCAGGTACTGGCCTGCGGCGGGGACGTGGCGGTCAGCGCCATGACAATTTTATTTACCATGTTCCAGGTGGTGCTGCTGCCCATCGAGGGAATTGCCCAGGGTTCCCAGCCCATCATCAGCTATAACTACGGCGCAAAGACATATAGCCGTGTGCGGGAAACCGTCTCTCTGGCCCTGAAAGCGGCTACCATCCTGGCTGTGGTCATGGGCTTCACGGTGGTGGGCTTGCCGGAGATCTTCATCCGTATCTTTAACTCCGACCCCCAGCTCATCGAAACCGGTGCGCCCATGCTGCGGCTCTATATGGCGGTGATGTTCCTCCATGGACCCAACTGCACCTTCCAGCAGACCTATAACTCCTTGGGCGAGGGCAAGAAATCCTTCTTCTTCGCCTTCTACCGCAAAATCATTTTGCTGATCCCCCTCTTGTACATACTGCCCGCCTTGCTCCCCGCTTGGGGCGTGATGTCCGTGATTCTGGCAGAGCCTATTTCCGACACGCTGACGGCCCTGGCCAACGCGGTTTACTTCCGGGCCTTTATGCGAAAGAAGCTGGGGTGATCTGGTGAAAAATATTCACACCCCGGAAAAAGTTTTCCATGTGCAGCCCACCAAACTGGCGCTATAATCGTTTCAACATCCAACAGGAGGAAGAATCCCCATGACGGAATCCAAATCAGACCGCAAGGCCCGCCAGCAGCTCTTAACAGAGGGCAAGCCCTATAAGAAAATAATCGCCTTCACCGTCCCTATTTTGATTGGCAGCCTGTTCCAGCAGCTATACAATATGGCGGACGCGCTGATTGTCAGCCGCACCCTGGGGGTGCAGGCTTTCGCCGGGGTGAGCAGCACTGGCAGCATCACCTTCCTGATTTTGGGCTTTGCCCAAGGCCTGACCGCCGGGCTGGCTGTCCAGATCTCCCAGAGCTTCGGCGCCGGGGATGCTCAAGCCGTCAAACGCCACTATGTACATAACCTGGTAATCAGCATCTCCGTGACAGCTATTCTCACCGCTCTAAGCCTGCTGGGTGCCGGCTGGCTTCTGCACATCATGCAGACCCCATCAGACATTTCAGGCTATGCCCGCCGCTACATCCGGGTAATCTTCGGCGGTATGGCAGCATCCATGTTCTATAACTTTTTTGCTAACACCCTCCGGGCCCTGGGGGACAGCAAGTCCCCGTTGTATTTCTTGTTCGTGGCCTCGGGGCTCAATATTGTGCTGGACCTGGTGCTGATTCTCTGCACTCCCTTGGGCGCGGCGGGGGCGGCCTGGGCCACGGTGATCTCCCAAGGTGTCTCGGCGCTGCTGTGTCTCGTCCTCATCTTGAAAAAGGTGGAAGTCCTGTCCCTCAAGGGCTACCATGAAAAGCTGCAGATGACCGTCATTTTTCAGAACCTGCGGCTGGGCCTGCCCATGGCGTTCCAGTCCTCCATTACCGCCATCGGCACCATTTTCATGACCTACGCCACTAACCGCATGGGCAGCTTGGCTGTGGCGGCTTACGCAGCAGGCAATAAGAACGATGGCATCGCCGTAGAGCCTTTGCGCTCCCTAGGGCTAACCATGATCGCCTATACAGGCCAGAACTACGGTGCGGGCAAGCACAAGCGTATCCTCCAGGGTGTGCGGCAGAGCGTCCTTTTATTGCCGCGCTCTTGTCCCTGGTTTTGGGCCTCACGATGTTTTTCGGCGGCCGCGGGCTTGCCTACATTTTCCTGGGTACCCACGATGAAGAAGTCCTGGGCCGCACGGCGCTGATGCTCCTGGTTCACGGCGTGTGCTACATGATTTTGGCGCTGCTGTTCCTCTGCCGCTTCACCGTCCAGGGCTTGGGCCAGACCCTGATGCCCACCCTGGCGGGGGTGATGGAACTGGTGATACGCACAATAGCGGCGTTCCTGCTGGTGCCGAAGCTGGAGTTTTTGGGGGCCGCTATTGCAACGCCACTTTCCTGGCTGGGGGCGCTGGCGCCGGTGGCTGTAGCTTGGTTTCTGGCGGCAGGGAAGCTGAAAAAGTGTTCATCCGGCACAAAGGCCGCTGTGCTGGAACCTGAAGAATGCTAATCGTTTATTCGCCCTTTATCCGATAATTTTTCTCCCGATAAGCCTTAGGCGTGTCTCCGTTATGCTTCTTGAACGCCCGGGTAAAATGGCTCTGAGAGCTGAATGCCAGAATAGAACTGATCTCTGAATAGCTATAGTCCGAGTATTTCAGCATATTCCGTGCGGCTTCCATTTTCTTTTCCATGATATAGGCGGTGATGGAAATTCCCATTTCCTTCTTAAACAGAGTAGAAAGATAACTGGGGCTTAGGCCAGCTTCCTCCGCCAACTCCTCTACAGAAATCTGGCGGTACAAGTTATTATAGATGAAGTCCAGGCACAAGGCGACGGGTTTGGAGTAGGCTTTTCGCTTGTCCAGCGCCGCTACCTCTTTGACGTAGAAGTTGAACATATCCTCATTGAGTTTTTTCAGCTCGTCAATGGTCTGCAGGCGGTCCATTTTCTGGATATACAGGTCACTGATGTTATAGGCCCGCTCGGCTTCCAGGCCAACCTCCATAGCGGCGCGGCTGGTCAGGGTGGCAGAGGCTACCGTCAGGTATTTGTAATTGCGCACCGGATCCTCTGACACCTTCCCCGGCAGGCCGGAAAAGAGGATGCGCACGTGCTCCTGGGCCGCCCGTGGGTCGCCTGCCCGCAGAAGGGCATATTGGTATTCGTCCTCGTCCAGCGTATGGTGCCGGTTGTCCGTTTCGCGGTTCAGGTATTCCATATAGCGCAAGGCTTTTTCGTTTACGAGATGCTGGGACATGGAGACAACTCCTTTTTGGAAAAACTGTAAGTATCCCAAAAATTGTACCACCAACCGAAGGAATGTGCAATACTGGCGTGTGTAAATTTGGTATACTAGTGGCACAATCAAGGAAACAAACCAAACACAAACGGAATTTACAGGAGGAATTTATTATGAAAAACCTGAGCATGATCAGCAAGCCCCAGACTGGCTACAACGTGAAGAAAGCCAACGCAAAAAAAGCTCGCGCCCATGCCAGCCGCGCCCGACAGAGTTCTTACGAGCGGTTCATGAGTGAGCACGGCGGTGCGGATATCCGCTATATCGGCGTACAGGGCGGCGCTGTGCCCCAGCCCAGAATCTAAATCGAAAAAGTATCAGGCCGTGAAACCCTCACGGCCTTTACTTTATAGATAACAAAACAGGAGGAAAACCTATGCTTTATCGGACTTTACCCCATGGCGGGGAAAAAATCGAAGCGTCCGTGGAAATGCATCTGTGCAAACTGAAAACGGATTACATGGACTTTGGGTTTATCCATTGCATCGATCAACAGGCCGAACTGGACAAGGCTTTGCAGGGCGGGATACTGGAGATGGTGCAGAAATACAAACAACAGGGCAAGGTGCGGCATATCGGCTTTTCCTCCCATAACCCCGCCATGGTACACAAGGTGTTGGACATACACATCGTGGATATGGTGATGTTCAGCATCAACCCGGCCTACGACTACACAGATAAGGAAGAATATGGCATCGGCACAGTCGGGGAGCGCATGGCCCTTTACCGCCGCTGTGAGCAGGAAGGCGTGGGTATTTCTGTTATGAAGCCCTATGGCGGTGGGCGGCTGCTGGACGGCAGGCGCACGCCCTTCCCCTTTGCCCTGACGCCCTGCCAGTGCATCCAGTATGCCCTGGACAAGCCGGGCGTGTTGTCGATACTGCCGGGCATCGGCAACCGGGACAGGCTGAAGGAGTATCTTGATTTCCTGGGATCCTCTATGGAAGAACGGGATTACTCCTGTCTGGGTGAAGTCTCCCCGGCGGAGGAGGTGGGCGCTTGTGTCTACTGCAACCACTGCGCGCCCTGCCCCGCTGGGATAGATGTGGGACTGGTTAATAAATACTATGACCTTGCCAAAGCAGGCGACCAGATGGCTGTGGAACATTACCGGAACCTCTCCCGGCACGCCGGAGACTGTACAAGCTGCGGGTACTGTGACGGGAGATGCCAGTTCAAAGTGAAGCAATCGGCAAGGATGAAAGAAATCAAGGAATATTTTGAAATTTGACGCTGTTCCAAAAAGAGGCGCCACAGAACGGGGAAATGTGCAATACAAGGGAAGAGGAAACTGTTATGATTTTTTCGATATATGCAGGAAAGATCACAATGGGAAAGCCAAAACCTGCAAAACAATACTTGAGCTATTCGTGTATACCCAGGGACAAAAAGGGGGTATTTTGCGACGGAAAAAAGCGGGCTTTTGAAAGGCTGCTTGTACATACTTGTACGAGTCAGCCTTTTTCTTTTGCCATGCATTTTTGAATATGGACACGCTTTACGCAGGAGCAAGGGTGTCAGCACATAATTTGCGTCTATGACAGATTTAGAATGACACATTGCCGTTCCCCACCCTCTGATCTGATTTTGACTTATCAACACCAAACTCTGGATGGGTGTCCCACCCTTTCCCCGGAACAGATTGAAAAGCTGGAAACCGATATGATTAACGGCTGGCACCTGGAGGACAAGCCCTATCCCACCTGGGTTCTGTCCAACAGCAGCGTGGAAATACGCCGGGTCAAGGGGCGCATTTCGTCTCTGACAGCGCATAAGACCGCCCACTATGAAGGGTGGGAATTTGATGGCGGTCATATAGAGGCCAATACCGAAGATAATCGTTTGCAGATTTTCTTTGATGAGAAGCCTGATGCGGATACCCGTGCCGCGCTGAAAAGCAACGGCTTTCGCTGGTCGCCTAACGCGGGCGCGTGGCAGCGGCAGTTAAACAATAACGCACTATATGCAGCAAAGCATCTGGATTTCCTATAGCCTGTGAGCGATGAGGGCCCCTCCGAAGATAGGCAGGATGAGTTGGAGCAGGAGGATGGCGGGATGCAGATGCTCTGACTCTTTCAAAAAAAGGTAGATTTCCACAACAGGCAGTGGTATAATAAGCAAAACGGCTGATGGAGGTGGACGCGTGGATCATGGGCGGCTTTATGAAAAGCGGGAGCGGCTTCACAGGCTGCTCTCAGGAATCCCCGGTGACGTCCTGGACAAATTCGACCGGGCCTTTGAAATTGAATACACCCACAACTCCACCGCCATCGAGGGCAATACCCTGACGCTCATTCAGACCAAGGCCATTCTGGAGGACGGCCTATCCATAGGCGGCAAGACCTTGCGGGAGATTTACGAGGTCACCAACCATGCCCGCGCATTCTCATATATAAAGGAGTGCGTGGCAGCTGGCAAGCCGTTGGACGAGTCCATCATGAAGGAGATCCACGCCCGGCTGATGGAGAATATCCAGGTGGGCGGCGTGTACCGGAATTTGGAAGTGCGCATCAGCGGCACCAGCCACAAGCCACCCCTGCCCAGCGAAATATATTGGCAGGTGAAAGAATTCTTTGCGGCTCTCCCGGAAAAAGCGGAGCTGGACTCCATAGAATCAGCCGTCTGGACACACGCGGAATTCGTGCGCATCCATCCTTTTTCAGATGGGAATGTAACACAGAGACACTCGCAGAAAGCGGCGTAACAGCGGCAAACTGCTTTGTATATAAAAAATTAGTTAAAGTATATTATCTTCTCTTGACAAGGGGAAACAGAAACTAATAACATAATGGGCTGTCAACCTTACGCAAAACACTGCTTTCGCTAAAAACGAAGCGGTGTTTTTGTATGCGTTCTGGACACCGTGACCAGAAGCGCTCCCGCCCGTTTTCTCCGTTCCGTCCACGGAGGCTCTGCCGGATTTATCCCCCGTCGCCGCGCCACCCATAGCACAGCCGGGGCTGCCTGTCAAGGGCAAAGCCGCCGCTGCGCGGCGGTGCTCCGCACCCTTGACTGGCTGTCCCGGTTGTGCTACCTCCCAAGGCGCGACGGGGGATATATCCTCCAGAGCCGCCCCCTTTCCCTGGATAGGGAAAGGGCGGGGGGATAGGGTCGAACCGCTTCTTCTCAAATCGCTATCTTTCCACGGCTGATATGTGGACAATTGGCAATTTCAACGCCTTGCCCCGCAAGGGTTTCCGGCCTTGGTTTCATAGGGGCTGGTATAGTATCATTCCCCAGGCCCGATTTATCGGGATACTGTCAACAATTTGAATTTATGGGAGGTATCTATGAACGGTAAAAAATCAACGTTTTGCAGCCCCCAAAGTCCGTCAACTGTGGTTGTGGGAAAGAAACGTGTTCGGAACACGCTGCTCCATGTTTGGCTGTCTCCAGATGAACGGGCAAAAATCCAGGAGCGCATGGCGGATGTGGGTATCCGCAACCTTTCAGCCTATGTGCGGAAAATGGCCCTCAACGGCTATGTGCTCCACGTTGACCTCGCTCCCGTCAAAGACATTGTTTCTCTGCAAAGGCGGTGTGCGAATAACCTCAATCAAATCGCGGTCCGAGCGAATATCAACGGCGGGGTTTACCCGGATGAAATCAAGGCCCTGCAAAAAGATTATGCGGACTTATGGGGGCCGCTTTCCGAACTGCTGGAGAGGCTTTCGGAAGTGGTTGCGCTGTAAGCGCGTAAGGCCCAGGAGCAAAGCGACGGGCCACAGACAGGGAGGCCTCTGGACACGGTGTCCAGAGGCCTCCGGCGGGTTTGGGGTGCAACCTCAACAAGCATTTTCGCAAGGCGAAAATGGTGAGTGTGTTGACACTCGCCCTGCTTGCCGTTTAGCGCGTCCTCCGGAAACGGTGCAAAAATGGAGTAGTGCTTTTAGCGTGTGATAACCATTCACAAGGTTTATCCAAATTTTATTTTTAAGACCAAAGTAGTATTGACAAGCAATTAAGACTGTGGTAGTATATGAGCGTAGCCACTACCACAGTCTTAAAAAGGAGGTGTTACCAAATGGACATTAAGCTGTTTGCTTCTGAACTGAAAGTGATGTCCGTCCTTTGGCGCGATGGCGACGTTCCCGCGAAACATATCGCCAAACTGCTGACCGAGGAATTGGGCTGGAATGTAAATACCACCTATACCCTGATTAAGCGTTGCATTAAAAAGGGGGCTATTGAACGCTCCGAACCCGGTTTCATATGTCATGCGCTTGTACCGCAGGCGGAAGTACAGGAGGCGGAAACAAACGAGCTGATTGACAGGGTATATGACGGCTCTGCCGACAAGCTGTTCGCGGCTTTGCTGGGGCGAAAAAAACTGAGTGCCGAGCAAATTGAAAAGCTGAAACAGATTGTTGGGGATTTGGAATGAGGTGGTGCAAATGAGCCTATTGCAAATGAGCTTTGCGGGGGCCGTGATGATTTTGGCAATCACCATCATACGCGCCCTGGCGATCAGCTTACTGCCCAAAAAGACTTTCCTGGCACTTTGGGGGATAGCGGTTGCGCGGCTGTTGCTCCCGTTCTCACTCCCCTCCACGTTCAGCGTATATTCGCTGATAGGCAGTCAAACTTCCGGGATTGCCGCAACAAAAGTCCCACAGATTGACAAGGTATTGCCGATTGATACGATAGGGCAAATGGCTACTATGCCCGGTGATATTGGCAATACCACAAGTACCGTTTCTATTTGGGGAGCTGTTTGGGCCGCTGGTACACTGATCTGCGCTATGGTTTTTGTAGTAGCGTATTGGAAGTGCCGACAGGAATTTCAAACTTCCCTGCCGGTGAAAAACGACTTCATCAAAAACTGGCTGAACGCCCACCAACTGAAACGTCCGATTTCTATTCGACAGTCCAGCCGGTTTTCTGCTCCGCTGACTTACGGCGTATTCCGTCCCGTGATTTTAATGCCCATATCCACTGATTGGGAAAACACAAAGTTGCAATATGTTTTGGCGCATGAGTATGTGCATATCCGGCGTTTTGACAGCATCACAAAATTGGTGTTGATTGCGGCGCTGTGTGTGCATTGGTTCAACCCCTTGGTTTGGGTGATGTATATTCTTGCTAACCGGGATATTGAGCTATCCTGCGATGAGGCGGTTGTCCGCCTTTTCGGGGAAACAACAAAGGCGGCTTATGCGCGGGCGCTGATCAGCATGGAAGAAACAAAAAGCGGCTTTGCTCCACTGTGCAACAATTTCAACAAAAATGCGATAGAAGAAAGGATAACAGCAATTATGAAATTCAAAAAGGCATCAATTTTCTCGCTCGCTCTGGCCCTGGCCTTGGTTGTCGGTGTAACTACTGCCTTTGCAACCTCCGCTATTGCTACGGCTACTGACAATACGAGCAATATTCCCTCTGAGCTGACAAATCCGGCCTATGATGACGCAGCATTGGTGCGTGATAATATCAATGCTGTACCGCCCGGCGTAACTGGAAATCAGGATAAAAATGAAACCGTAATTCCTGAAAAGTATATGGACATGGATGGTGCGCTCAATTATGAACTTGGAGAGGAACCCGAAGATTTGAACGCCCCCGCCAATGTAGCAAATACTACTTTGCTTTCAGTCAGCCACGATGACGAGCGTAAACATACCCCGGAAGAATGGGCAAAAATCCTCGACCTGATTGACGAGGGCAAGGTGTTTTGGGAAGATTGACCTGAGCTTTCAACCGAGCAAACACGGCATAATAAAAAAACCGTTGTTTTGGCGGCTGAAAACTGGTGCGCCCTAAACAGAAAATAAGAGCCTTGCAGCGGTTTTGAAATAACAAATTTCAAAGCCGCCGCTTTCTTTTGAAAAAATGGAAAACGGAGGGTGTGTTAAAGTCGCCCATTTTTAAGGACACGGCGGTATCCGGGAGGTATCGTCATGTCCTTTTCTTATAGTTTGCTGTCAAAAAAAGCCCACCCTCTCTAAAGGGAAGCCCTGGCCATAACTGCGAAAATTGTAATATCCTGTCGCCCCGGTACGTCCGTATAGCCTTGCGCTATGCGGGCGTTTTTCTATCCAGGCGGTGCTTCTGGACACCGTGTCCAGAGGCCCGCTGCCGCTCCCCGCCCCTCCATTTCGATCTGTCCCTTTCCGCCCCGTATCGAAATGGAGGTTACATATGACGACCATCAAATTGAATAACTACTACCCCCACCTGACCGAGTGCATCACCCTGGAAGTATCGGAGGAGATCGCCGTGACCCTCTCCATTGGAGGCCGTATGTGCGACAGCTACAAGCGGCGCAAGCGGGAGCATGACGAGTGCTCCCTGGACGCTGACCCCGGCTTTGAGCCGGATGTGATGTTCCCGCCCCTGACCCCGGAGGAAATCATTCTGGACGAGGAAAACCGTTCTGTCCTCTACGCCGCTCTTGACCAGCTCCCGCCCATCCAGGCCCGGAGAGTGTATGCCCATTATATCTTGGGCAAGAAGAAGTCCGAGATTGCCAGGGCCGAAAATGTGGAGGGGAGTGCCGTTTGCGACAGTATCCGCCGGGGCCTGAAAAATCTCTCTGAACTTTTGAAAAATTTTCATTGAGGGGTATCCGAAATCGCCTAAAAACCGCCTGATAGGTAAGGAGGCTTATACGCTTTTTGAGGACAACTGAATATACAGTATTCCAGGCACAAAACCCGTGTGATGAGCGACGAAAGGCGCGCCGCCAGGACAGCCCGCTTGAGGAGGTGACAAAAGCGGGTCGAGCGATTAACGCAAGCCTTTGACCCGGCCCTGGCAAGCCGGGCGCGACGACAGCGCGGGGGACAATGAAACTTGCTCACGCCCTCCCATGGACTTGCGGGGGAGCTTCGCAATCCTGCGGAGCTATGACAGCCGGAGCCGCCGGCGGCCTGGGATGCTCCCCTGTGCCGGGGTGCGTGGCAAATACGGCGCAAGCATTTATCAATTATAGATCGAAATGGATTGATCCCTGCTGGCCTCTGGACACCGTGACCAGATGTGGAGCAAGGTTGAAAGGCAGCACTTTTTCGGGTGCTGTCTTTCTGCGTTCCCCCACATCCTTGTGATTTGGGGCTGTCTTTGGTATAATATACTTGTAAAGGTTGACAGCTCCATTCCGACACGGAAAGGAGCCGACAATGGAAAATCGCATTGACGCTATCTACACGAGACAGTCTGTGGACCGTAAAGACAGTATCAGCATTGAAAGTCAAATCGAGTTTTGCAAGTACGAACTGCGGGGAGGGAATTTCAAGGACTACAAGGACAAGGGGTTTTCCGGTAAGAACACGGACCGCCCCCGCTTCCAGGAGCTTATGGCTGACATCAAGCGGGGCCTGATCCGCCGGGTGGTAGTTTACAAGCTGGACCGTATCAGCCGTTCTATTCTGGACTTCGCCACTATGATGGAGCTGTTCCAGCAATACAACGTGGAGTTCGTTTCCTCTACGGAAAAGTTTGATACTTCCACCCCCATGGGCCGGGCTATGCTGAATATCTGCATTGTGTTTGCCCAGCTTGAACGGGAAACAATCCAGAAGCGGGTAACGGACGCCTACTATTCCCGTTGCCAGCGTGGTTTCCACATGAGCGGCGCGGCCCCCTACGGCTTCAAGCTGGAGCCCACCACCATCCAGGGTATCCGCACGAAAATGATGATTCCGGACCCCGACACGGCAAATATCGCCCGGTTGATGTTTGAAATGTACGCCGAGCCGTCCACGTCATTCGGAGATATTGCCCGGTACTTCGCCCAGGAGGGCATACTGGTGTATGACAAGGAGCTGCGCCGGGGCTTCATTTCTCAAATGCTCCGCAACCCCATTTACGCCCAGGCGGACCTGGAGCTGTACGAGTTCTTCAAGGGGCAGGGGGCCGTGGTGGTGAACGAGGCGGCGGACTTCGCCGGGACCAACGGCTGCTATCTCTACCAGGGCCGGGATGTGCAGGAACGAAAAAACAAGGAACTGAAAAATCAGATCCTTGTACTGGCCCCCAGCGAGGGCATTGTTCCCGCCGATACCTGGCTGCGGTGCAGGAAAAAGCTGATGGCGAACATCACATTCCAGGGTGGGCGCAAACCGAAAAATACCTGGCTGGCCGGAAAGATGAAGTGCGGCCACTGTGGACGGGCGCTGAAAAGCCTGGGCAACCGGGCGGGGACCCAATACCTCTATTGTACCAAGCGGGCGGACAATATGAGCTGCGAGGGCTGCGGGACGCTTCGGACGGCGGAGTTTGAGCAGTTTGTCTATGAGGCCATGGTACATAAGCTCTCCGAGTTTCAGACGTTGACCGCCAAGGCCGAAACAGTCAACCCCAAGCTGACCGCTCTGAATGTGGAGCTGGCCCAGGTGGAGGACGAGATTGAAAAGCTGCTGAACACCCTGACCGGGGCCAGCGCGGTTTTGATGTCCTACGCCAACGGGAAGATCGAGGAGCTGGACGCCCGCCGTCAAGGGCTGATAAAGGAGATCGCCGCGCTGAACGCTGAAAGCGTCTCCCCGCAAAAGATTGAATACCTGTCCTCCCACCTGGGGAATTGGGACAACATCGACTTCGACGACCGGCGGCAGGTGGCCGACATTATTCTCTCCCAGGTCCACGCCACGGCTGACCGTGTGTCGTTTGAGTGGAAAATCTGATTTCTAATTCCTAGCGCCCTATTCAATGGTGTGTTTACCTTTGTCAAGCGTTGCTAGGAAGATTGTTGGAGAAAATGTGATTGATGAGCAGAAAAAGACAGAGAGATTGATCTATGAATAATTTATAAATTTGTTGAGCTATTTACAGATATGAAATATAATTATCTTGAAAAAAGATGTCTGCCTGTTGCTTAAATGTGCAAATACCATTCCCATAATCGACTAGAAGCTATAAATAGTAACGTTTAATTATACGATTAGAGTATGGAAGTGTTGACACATAAGGGAATACTTGCTATAATAAATCACTTTGGAGGAAAGTAATGGCGAAGAAAAAGATATATGCGGTAAGAAAAGGAAAATTAGTTGGGATTTTTAGAAGTTGGGATGAGTGCAGAGATTCAGTTAATGGGTATCCAGGGGCAGAATACCAGGGCTTTTTTACAGAGGAAGAAGCAAATGAATATTTATCTGGGATAGAGAAGAGCGAGTTGAATAGTTCTTTTGAAAAAAGGGAAGAATGTTTAGAAAATCAGATTATTGCATATGTTGATGGTAGTTTTGATGCAGATATTGGTAAGTATGCATTTGGTTGTATTATAATTACTCCTAATGGTGAGGTCGTTCGGGAGTCTGGAAATGGAGATAATCCTGATTCAATAGCGTTGCGAAACGTCACGGGAGAGATGCTCGGAGCAATGTTTGCTATAAAATGGTGTGATAAAAATGGATATTCTGCAATAGAGATATGCTATGATTATTTAGGTATAGAGAAATGGGCTACTGGCGAGTGGAAAGCCAAAAACAGTTTGACAAAGAAGTATGCGGATTTCATGAAAGAGAATAGTGATAAGCTTAATATTTCTTTCAAAAAAATCGCTGCACATACAGGGAATAAATATAATGAAGAGGTTGATAAATTAGCTAAAGCAGCATTGACGAATGGAAAGGGTATTCCTAAAATTAAAAAAGGAGATTTTTGGTTTACCGTTGATAATATCTCGTGGTCAGATTTAGAAACTATATTGATTTTGTTAGAGGAAGAATTTGGAACAAATAATATTCAGAAGGAAGAAAAAAGTATTGCATATGGGCGTTGTGTTTTATTAAAATTAGGCAATAAGGATAAAATAGTGATAAATTATTATAACAAGGGAAATAAACTTGTTATGCAAGGAAAACCCAAACAGCTTTTTTCAACAATTTTGTCATATGTGACTGAATTAGTAGAAATTGAGAAAATCCCACAGATATACAATGATACATACAAAATTAATATCGATAAAGATGAAATTTGTTCAAAAATTCAATATTATATGCCGAATGCTTATGATAAATTGCCAGCAAAAATGTCAAAGACATTGCATCAGGCAGTTTATAATTTAAAACTAGATGGGAATATGTTTGATGGCACATATTTGGCTCAACCAGTAATCAGAGCAATAGATGGTCATTTAAAAACGATTCTTTTGAATTTGGAG
Source organism: Acutalibacter sp. JLR.KK004 (assembly GCF_036941085.1). Classification (NCBI taxonomy): domain Bacteria; kingdom Bacillati; phylum Bacillota; class Clostridia; order Eubacteriales; family Acutalibacteraceae; genus Acutalibacter; species Acutalibacter sp. JLR.KK004. Next base: position 2,221,520 of record NZ_JAYMNQ010000001.1, on the reverse strand, counting down.
ATTATTCCTGATTGGAAATATATAAAAGTAAATGGCTATGATATGTTTGAGAAAGTAGGGGCAAAATATAGGTTATGTTCTGACAGATATGGGAAAGCTACTACAGAACAAGTGAAATATATAGGGAATTGTTATACTTTCTTTAATAGTAACCGAAATAAATTATCTCATTGGGATGACCCTACAGCACCTTTGGACACAACAGATTTGCTTGATGTAGGAAGAGCACACGATTTAATTAAAAGAACATTATCGCTTATTGATGAATATTATGAATAAGTAGTAAAACCAAGAAAGGAGAATACATATGAATAATTTTGATATTGTAAATCTTGATAATAAAGAAATAAAACTCCTAGTTATTATGAAAACCAGTGATTCTCCTTTTGATTTTGTCAATGAACTTCAAGAACAATTAAGAACATTAGATTTTTCTGGTTTGTTTGTTATTGATGAATTACTGCATAGTGGCAATAATGATGAGCGATTTATTAGTGGTTTTTTTGATGGAAATTCGTTTGATAATTCAAAATTTAAATTTAAATATATAGATAAAAAAAGTATTATTCGTAGTTACATGTGCAATTATCTTAAATCTGATTTAGAAGTTTTGAATTATAGTAGTCTGACAGATAAACAGCAAAAATTGATTTCTCATGGGTGTGTTATATAGGTATAGTGTAAAGAGCAGATGTGATTAGATATATCTGTTATTTATTTGGAAAAATCGACTTGACAGTTATCCCCATCGTTCCATTACCAGATTGGAATGTAACACGGAGATACCAGCAAAAAATAACGTGGCAGCGGCAGACTACTTTACACTATCAAAATACGCCATTTTATGCCCTCCTGATTTGCTATATTGAAACATCAATACGTTGAATTTACATTTTTGTATTGTGATATAAAGAATAAAAGCATAAAACAGAAAATCTTAAATGATATTAAATTATATAATTAGGAAAGTGAATATTTCAAAAAAATAATAAATGATAAAAAATCTAAAGGGCTATATTTTTTCAGAGAAAAAAAACTCGGGAAATTGTATATGTTGGTGTTGGTGGTCTTGCCTTACAATCCTTAGGGAAAAGACTTAAGCAGTACATTAGACCCTCTGATGAGGGGACAAAGTCTTTCAAGTGTAAAGTGTGCGAAATTACAGATGATAAAGTCAAAAATAATTGGAAAAAGTTTAAAAAAGAATATCAAAAAAAACTGGAAAGAAAAATTCTCAGAATTTGAAGTGGGAGTTATATTATGTACTGATTATGAACAAAGAGATTTACTTTTTGAAGAAGCATTTGCTATTGCTGTTTTAAAACCAAGGTATAATTTTTAGTGAAATATATACTATAATTTAAAAGCAATAGTTCATACATTAATAAAAGTGATTCTAATTTTGGGCAGTGTTATTTTACATAAGGTACTATGTGCTAGTGTACTGACCATATTACATTTCGCAAAATATCTTGTCTGAATTTCCATCTGCAGCGTTAGATTTCCCAGACGTAGCCACCGCTACGCCGTCGGAAATCTGCCTTACAGACTGAAAATTCATTCTGCGTTATTTAACTGAAAGTAATCTGGTTGGTACACTAGTGCGAAGATACTTGATTCTATATTCGAAGGGACTGTTGATAAAAGTACTAAGTTAAATGCTATGCTTATATTTCAGGACGGAAATGTAACACGGAGACACTTGCAGAAAGCGGCGTAACAGCGGCAAACTGCTTTGTATATAAAATTGAATAGCGTACATGCCAAAGGACATTTCATCTTTTATTCAGGTGGATGTCCTTTTTTGTACCCATTTTCAGGAGAAAGGAGATTCACATGGAACTGAACGGGATAGATAAGGTAGAATAAGTTTCGCAAAAAGGAAAAGAGACATAGTTTGCAGAATTCTGGTAGAATGAAGTTACCACACACCATTCCGAAAGGAGACAGCAAACCATGTCTGAGAAGATTGTACAGCTAAACGAGGAAGTAATCAAGTGTCAGATCAAGGAACTTGTGCGAGGCAGCGTGGAGGAAACGCTGAACGAGCTGCTGGAGGCAGAGGCAGAGGTAGAGAAGTTGACCCAGGCGGCGCGGTACGAGCGCAATGAGCAGCGGCAGGGGTACCGCAGCGGCCACTACAGCCGTAATCTCACCACGACTTCCGGTGATGTCACCCTGAAGGTGCCCAAACTCAAGGGGATCTCTTTTGAGACTGCCATTATCGAGCGGTACCGCCGACGGGAGAGCAGTGTGGAGGAAGCGCTTATCGAGATGTATTTGGCTGGGGTGTCAGTCCGGCGGGTGGAGGATATCACCGAGGCGCTGTGGGGCAGCAAGGTATCTCCGGCCACCATCAGCGAACTGAACAAGAAAGCCTACGTCCATATCGAGGATTGGCGGAATCGGCCCTTGCAGGGCGGCAGATATCCCTACATTTATGTGGACGGGATCTATCTGCGGCGGAACTGGGGCGGAGAGTATGAAAATGTGGCAATCTTGGTGGCAATTGCGGTAAATGAGGATGGATACCGTGAGGTTTTGGGTGCCGCCGAGGGGATGAAGGAGGACAAGGCCAGTTGGGCCAGCTTCTTCCAATGGCTGCGTGGCCGCGGTCTGGACGGGGTCAAGCTGGTGGTTGGGGACAAGTGCCTGGGGATGCTGGAGGCTGTGGGAGAAGTGTTCCCGGAGGCCAAGTACCAGCGCTGTACGGTCCGCTTTTACCGCAATGTGTTCTCGGTAACACCTCGCTCCAAGGTAAAGCTGGTAGCCAAGAGATGCTCAAAAGATTTGCTTCGCAAACTTTGGCGATCCATGCTCAGGAGAGCAAAAAAGCCGCCCGGGAGAAGGCGAAAGCAGTTGTAGAGGAACTTCGTTCCATGAAACTGAAAGAAGCCGCCAAGAAGGTAGAAGATGGCATCGAAGAGACGCTTACCTACTGCGATTTTCCCAGCGAACACTGGACGCGCATCCGCACCAATAATGTCATTGAACGGCTTAACAGGGAAATCCGCCGCCGCACCCGTGTGGTGGGCTGTTTCCCGGACGGAAACTCCGCCCTCATGCTGGTCTGTGCCAGGCTGCGCCATGTAGCCGGTACTCAGTGGGGCAGTAAGAGGTACATGAATATGAAGCACTTAGAGGCAAGCCTGGAAGGTGTCTCTATCGCTGGCTGACTTCTTTCCCACAGAACCTGCTTACTATTTTGCGAAAAACTCTTGACACTACCCCGTGTGGATATTGCGGATGAAGTTTCAGTTTGCTTTTTGTGCTGGCTCTGCCTGGGATTCCTCTCTTTTTGTCTTGACCCACACCCCGGTCTCGCCTGCCGGCTCGGTCGGTTCGCACATGAGCGCCACTGGCGCTCGCTCACCCCACATGCGGAAATAAATGGAAACAGCTGGATACCTCCGGGTAGGAAGTTCCAGCCGTTTTTGCTTGCTTGACCTTCTTTCACATGACCTTGTCCATAAAATTTCCCATCTTATCTGCGGCTTGTTTCTGCTTGTTTTTCGATCATGCTTTCTCCGCCCTCTCTGACCGGATTATCTTTCATTTCAGTGCATATTCCTGCAACAGGTTGGTGCGGTTGCTCACGGAGGATTTGTGCTGCTGCCGGGGGTGAAACCAGACGCCCCTCACACATCGCCACAAATGCCTCAAAACGGCGTTTTGGGACTGCTCTCGTGCTTTCTTTTCTTCGAGAACGGCCCCAGTTCGCCTGACACGGCCCTCACAGGGGCCGCAAGCGGGTCACTTCCATGACTGGCACTCGTTGTGATACTCAATTTCTCCCTGGATGGGGAGAATCGCGAAAACCAGGTTGTCGTTCCGCACTTGAATGCTGTTGGCTGGGTTAGCTTTTTGCTAGACTAGGGCTTGTTTGAAAAATCGAAAACGTCGTCTTTTTTGCCATAAGAGGCCACCTTCTACGTCGAAAATCCTTGTCAATCACGAGATTGACTTGCGGTTTTCTTCTTGAAATTGTTCCTTTCTGGCCAAAAATCCGTCATTCCCTCTATTTTCAAACAAGCCCTAGTTGTGCAATCAGAGAATGTGTGGTAATATAGAAAACATAGGGTACATCCTTGTGGGTTTCGGTGGAGATGGAAACAGCAGTCGCCGCCCTTTCGGGTTAAATGGGTGCGGGTTCTGATTTGGGCGGCCTTCCCGAATGCACATAGATTCTTATTTCAGGTGCAAGGCCACGCAATATTGACAGACATCTAAACTCCATGTCAGCTTTTGTTGAGCTAGAATGTGCATCGCAATCGACAAAAATAGAATATGGGAGGACCATTATGAGCAGAGAAACCGAAAAAGTCTTGAAACAATTGACAAAGTACATGATGGAGCATCAAGATGAATTACGCAATGGCGTAAGTGAAAATGATCTGGCGCAACGGTTCATGGAGGAATATAATGCGTCACTGCAGCCCAATGATGTTCTTGAGGAGCCGCAGACCGCAGACGATTACATGGAACTGGCTGAAAACGTTTCCGCGAAAAAGAAGAAACTGGAATATCTTTCCAAGGCGCTGGAATTGGAACCGGATAATCTGGATGCCTCCCGTATGATAGCGGAGGTGAGCGCAAAAAAGCCGGAAGAGCTACTGGACGCGTTCTCTGCATTGCTTGAAAAGGGCGATTTTCTGATGGAGAGGGAGGGTTACTTTCGAGATGGTATAGGGGAGTTTTGGGGCATTCTTGAAACTCGGCCCTATATGCGTTTGCGACACAGCTATTTTGAATTACTGATTCAGTGTGGGATGATGAGCAAAGCTGTGAACGAAGGCGAGAGACTGTTGGAGCTTTGTGAAAATGACAACCTTGGCATTCGCTATGAGCTGATGCATCTCTATGCATATTTTGAAAATGAAGACGGTGCCCTTGCGCTCCACAAAAAGTATGACGGATATGAAGAGAGTCAAATGCTTCTCCCTTTAGCCGTACTATACTACAAAAAAGGTATTTTTGAACGCAGCATAGAATATCTCCGGCGTTTGGCTAAGGTGAATAAGGACGCAAAGAGATTTTTTCGTATCGTGTCCAAGAATGGCCCGGATAAATTATTGGAAGAAATGGGTCTATATGGCTATCGGCCGTTCACAATTGAGGAATTGATTGACGAATACCTTACGAACCGTCATTTATTTGACAGCGCGTCTTACTTTTTCGACTGGGCCTACAGGAATATGAGGAAACCTTCCCAGTCGACTGCGGCGTCAAAATAAGGATTTTACGTCAAAGCAGCCGAACCTTGAGAACCGCTGACCTCTGGGATCACAAAATATTTCCGAAACCAATCCCCGAACAGGCCCGGCAAGCGCCCCGTTTGCGCCGGATCTGGGCATACGATTCCAAATGGATTTCCATTACCCTGAGCTGGGGCCGATGATGTCTTTGACGCGGTAATCATCCTGCAAAATTGCGATAGAGACTTGCGAGAAGGTCAGCGGGGAGGAGCGATTTATTGCGATGACCGGAAAGAGAATTTGTGAACCATGCCCAGGAGAGCAAAAAGGCCGCTTGTGAAAAGGCGAAAGCTGTGGTGGATGAGCTGCACACTATGAAACTGTGAAGTTGAAGGAGACTGCCAAAAAAATTGAGAGTGACATTGAGGAGACTCTTACCTACCACGATTTTCCAAGCAAACACTAAACCTGCATCTGTACCAACAATTTAAATTAGACCTCTTGCGAAATTAGGCAAAACGGTCAAAATTGCAGATACCAGCAATCAAAGAAAAGCGAAATGCGAAACGATGCCTGCGGTTGCGATAGCGTTCAGAGAGAATGCGAAACCTTTTGACAAAGCGGATAGCGTGTTCAACAAAGATACGCTCCCTTGAAATCTTGCGGTTATCTTTGCGTTCTTGTTTGGACAACGGATGATTCTTGGAACGCTTTTTCGGCAGGAGAGAATTGGCGTGTATATGGGCAATCCCCTGGTATCCGGTATCCGCCTCCAACACCGTTTCTGCCTTGACATGGACATGAGAATCCTTGAATAGTTGAAAATCATGCCTCTTTCCGTTAGAAAATGCCAGTGTAATGATTTCTCCGGTTTGAAGGCTGACAAGCATCTGTGTTTTCAGCGTGTGCCGCTTTTTCTTTCCGGAATAGTATCGCTTTTGCTTTTTTTGGTCGTTCAATGGGCGATTCCGTTGCGTCAACCAGAATCACCTCATACTCGGCATCACTTTTCAGCGGCGCTTTCCGTCCTGGCAGCGAAAACGTTCCATCCTTTATCAGCGTGTCTTCCACCCACTTGATTCCTCGGTAGATATTACTTTCCGCTATCCCATAACTGGCCGCTATATGGGCATAGGTACGGTATTCCCGCAGATATTCCAGGGTGGCCAGCAGCAGATCCTCTATGCTCAGCTTTGGCGTCCTCCCACGGCGCCGGTGCTTTTCCGCATATCCTTTTTGCAGAATTTCTACCATCTTGTCAAATGTTGTCCGCTTTACCCCGGTAATTCTCCGAAATTTTGTGTTTGAATATTCCGCTAGCTTTTCGTATTTCATGCCTCTATTTTATCGCACTATTTTCATTTTCGCAAGAGGTGTATTCTATGCCCAAACGGACTGATCGATGGCGACTTATTCGTCTTTTGAAAAAGCGCGAACCCCTTTTTAGCAAGCAAAAAAATTCAAAATATCCAGCTTCTGGACGGGGGAAAGGTCAACATGGAGGATATAGCCGTTAAGGGCCATTTTGCGGATATAGGCACTCATATTGCGGATGCCCGCTTCTGTTCCCGGAGCGCGGCGCGGGCGCAAGCCTCGGAGCAGTAGCGCCGCCGCCCGTCCAGGAGAGCGGGCCGCCCGCAGACGGGGCAGGGCCGGGTTTTCGGGGCTGGCCCCTGGGCGGACAGGGCGGCCTCCAGCGCCGTGTCAAGGGGGAGGACGGCCTCCCGGAAGTAGCGGCAGTCTGCGCCTGTTTTCAAGCTGTCGGATTTCTTCCTCAATGCTCGTGATTTTTTCGGCTTTGGTCTTTGCCATGTATCAATCGCTCCTTTCGATTTTTGTGTGGAATGGATTTTTACGGACAATCGGTTTCCCGTTTTATTCCTGCTTATCGGCAAGTATCATTTTCAGAAGCTTGTCGCGGAATGTTTCTGTTCCGCTGTGGTTGAAAAACAGCTCCGCAAGGCAGGTTGGGGGGCAGGATTTTCTTTACATCCAGTTTCACAGTTCAATGCCCCCTTTCTTCCGGTTTTTGGCGGTATCCCGCGTCAGGTTCTTTGCAATCTCCTTGAAGTGGGAAAGCTGGCCTAACAGTGACGGCTTCTTCTGCGCGGAGCGGTTCAGGTTTTTCCCGGCATACTCGGCAAAGCCCGGTACCTGGCGCTGTCCGACGCGCCGGGCAGGTCTGTCCACCTCAGGGGATATCCCGGTAGCAACTCGCAATCCCCTGGGGTAAGCCTGCGGGTGGGGCGGGGCGGCTTCACCACCAGCTTGCCTTGTTCGGCGTAGATATTGCCCGCGCCTTTGCAGTCCCGTACAGCCAGCGTACCAGCCACAAGGGGCAGGTTATTGCCGCCTGTGCCCGCTCCCGCGCAGATGGTGGGTGACACAGACATCGGCCCTGTAAATCGCCCATCTTGCTTGTGGTTCTCAAACACCAGTGGCTGGTGCCCATGCTCCTGTGCCCGGAGGAGGCCTATGCAGGGCAATTCGTACCAACTAGCAGAACCATGTTCTGTTGAGATTAGAACATGGTTGACTTCCTGAACAGGTTGAAGTATAATGAACATTAACGCACTTAACTTGTTCTGGAGGGATAAAATCATGAGCGATCTCCCCATTGCAAAAAAGAAAGATATTCCCCTGGCGGTGTTGCTTTTGGCGGCGCATGTGGCGGTGAACTATAGGAGATTGATTGGAATTTTTACCGGACTCTCCTCTCTGGGTGCCGGAGGGGTTATCGGCCTCATGCAGTACCTGGCGAATGTGGTGTTGGCCCTTGTGCCGGTGGCAATGCTGGTGCTGGTAGCCATGTTCGTTTTCCAGGGCAAGGCGGTGGCGAAGGCCCTATTGGCTCTGTGTGTGCTCATAGTCCACAACCGTCAGCTGCCCGGTGTGCCACAAGAAGTATACCGACAACGGCAATAAACGCAGCATCCAGCGCAAGAATATGTGCAAGAGCTGTAGCATCGGATATAAAGCCACTAAGGACGCGCTTGGATGGTAAAGCAAGCCAATTATTGATTGACTGCCGTCTTTTCCGTTGCGCTTCGTATCAGCGGCCCTCCTCTCCGTTTTCCATCATTTCCTGACAGTAGGGGTTCCGGGCCATGACGGCCCACCAGGATGATGACAATAGTTTGCAGGGCGCTTGCAATGGCTCGGATAGGGACAGCCATTGTGCTAGTTCCATCGCCGGAACCGGGTGTACACACTTTTCCACAGGCCATACCGCTCCGGCAGGTTCCGCCATGGGATCCCTGTATTCAGCCAGTACAATATCCCATTGAGCATCATCCGGTTGTCCTTTCCCGGCCTTCCTCCATGCTTTGGCTTTTCTGGCGGCAACAGGTCTTTCACTTTTTTCCACTGTTCCTCTGTCATTTCATGTCGTTTCATTCTTCTATTTTACCATTGTTTCTCTTTGGGGAATACCATTTGTTTGAAGACACGCGCTAGTATCATAAGGTTATACCTGTAAATAAAATCCCCCCCGGCGGAGCCGGGGGGGATTTTATTTACAGGCTGTTATTTTTTACCGAACTGGTTCCAATATCCCATGATAAAGATGAACAGGACGATGACAGGCAGGATATACGTGACATAGAACCGCACGGCCCGGGGGAAGCGCATCCCCGTTCCTTCGTTGGCCTCGCGGAGGAAGTTTTCCCAGCCCCAGCCTCTTCTGGTGGTGCAGAACAGGACATAGAGCAGGGAACCTAGAGGCAGCAGGTTTTGGGACACCAGGAAATCTTCCAGGCCGGATATATCCATCCCCAGCACCGTAACGCCTGACCAGGCGTTGAAGCCCAGCACGCAGGGCATGGAAAGCAGCAGCACCCCGGCAAAGTTTATCAGCACAGCCTTGTCCCGGGACAGCTTCCAGCGATCCATGGTGAAGGAGATGATGTTCTCAAAAACGGCGATGACAGTGGATAGGGCGGCAAAGGACAAAAACAGGAAGAAGGCCCCGCCCCACAGCCTGCCTAAGGGCATATGGTTGAAGATATTGGGCAGGGTGACGAAAACCAGGGACGGGCCTTCCCCCGTGGATACGCCGAAAGCGGAACAGGCGGGGAAGATGATAAGCCCGGCGGTGAAGGCCACGCAGGTGTCTAAAAGGCTGATGCGCAGGGCTTCCCCGGTGAGGCGGTGCTCCTTGCCGATATAGCTGCCAAAGATGGCGATGGAACCCATGCCCAGGGACAGGGTGAAAAAGGCCTGCCCCATGGCGGCAAAGACAGTTTCTCCCAGAATCCAGTTGCCCTCCGCGTCATAAACCAGGTTGTGGAAATTGGGCTGGAGATAGAACCGCAGGCCCTCCCCCGCCCCTTCCAGGAGGACGGAATTCACCGCCAGCACCACCATCAGCGCCAGCAGGCAGACCATCATGATTTTGTTCACCCGTTCCACGCCGTTGCGCAGGCCCTGGAGGCATACCCCCATGCCAATACATACCACCACCGCCATGTAAAGGGTCATAATCCCCGGCCTGCCCATCAGGGTGTTGAACTGCTCTGCCACCCCTTGTGCGTCCAGGCCTGTGAAGCTGCCCTGCAGCATGCGGACAAAATATTGCAGAAGCCATCCGGCAATAACGGTATAGAACATCATCAGCAGGTAGTTCCCGGCAAAGCCGATATAGCTGTACCAGTGCCATTTTGTCCCCTTTGGCTCCAGCTTCTGGAAGGACAAAGCGATGCTCCGCTGGCTGGCCCGGCCTACAGAAAGCTCCATGACCATAACGGGCAGGCCCAGTATAGCCAAAAACACCAGGTACAGCAGGACAAAGGCCCCGCCGCCGTATTTGCCCGTGATATACGGGAACCGCCACACATTTCCCAGACCAATGGCACACCCCGCTGAGATGAGCACAAACCCAAGACGCGAGGAAAACGTTTCTCTTTTTTCCATCCTGACATACCCCTTTACCTTTTTTAGAAGCTGTTCCTATCGGTACAGGTTCTTAAACTCTGACGAACCGTATACTACAATTGAATTGTAGCATATTTCAAGCGCTTTGCCAAGAGGAAAACAGGGCTGGGCAGGGCTTTGGCGCAAAAAAAGCTTGCAATTGGAGGCAAAGTCCTGTACAATAAAGGAGAATATGAATTTGAGCCTTTGATTTGGAGGTGCTACCATGCCGGATGAGTTTTCCAACAATACCATCACCTTCTCCCTGGATCCTGTGCGGGAGGCGGACATGAAGCGCATTTTGCTTACGGTTTATGACGCCCTGAAAGAAAAGGGGTACAATCCCGTCAGCCAAATCGTGGGGTATCTGCTCAGCGAAGATCCCACTTACATCACCACCCACAACAACGCCCGCAGCCTTGTGCGCCGCATTGACCGCGACGAGCTTTTAAAGGCCATGGTGCGCTCGTATCTGGGAGAATGATCAGGGCTGCAGAACATCTGATATCATGTTAACTTTTATTTTGAGAAGGCGGTGATTATTTGAGCCAGCAGAAGCAAGGCTTTCCCACCTATAAGGGCAAGCCCCTGGTGCGCAGCGGCGACACCATTTATTACGGGAGTATGCGGGACAAATATGTGATTAAGATGGACGTGAAGTCCAAGAAAAAGGTGGGGGATCTGGAGGTGGCTGACAAGGTTGTGGTGCAGCTGATGTACACAGACCCTGAGATCCGCACCCGCAAGCAGATTGTGAAAACCAGCGAAAAGGACGGGCTGTATCTGGCGCTGGACATTGCAGACGCATGGCTTGCCCGCGCCCTGGCGGACTGAACCGCTATGGAACGGGCGCAGGCGCAAAGGGGAGCTTAGTACGGCGGTTTGGCCTCGCTTAGCCGGGGCAGGCCGCCGTTTTTCTTTGCGGGTTTCTTTATGGCGTTTGGGGAAAAAGCTTCCAAAAAAGTGAATACTCTGTGAATTCTTTCCTTTTCCCTTGCAAAACCATTGCAAATATGTTACAATGTAACCGTTTTGTAACTATTGTTTTCTCCTTATGCGGCGCTTGAGGAGTTCAAACAGAAAAACCGCGGGCGGGGCTTCCTGCTCCTCACCCCGCCTTTCATGATTGAGAGGGATCCTTTATGACAGGAATCAAACAAAAAGCAAATATTTTCCAGAAGCTGCTGTGCCTTCTGCTGGCAGCGGCAATGCTTGTTTCCCCGGCCTTTGTCCCAAAGGCCCGGGCCGCAGGTGCTGCCACAGGCATTGGCCTTGCGGAGCATGGCATTAAGGCCCATGCGGAGGGCTGGAAATATCAGTATGGCGGCAAGGGGGAGTATGTGGGCGGCACCCGGGTTTCTGACTGCGCCGGGCTTATTTACGCGTACTTTTCCGATATGGGTATGCGGGATCCGGCGGGCAACTGCACTGGCCACGTGAACCTCAGCAAGTTCCACGGCACCATCAGCGAGTGCCTGCCTAACATCCATGGCCTTTTGCTGACCATGCCGGAGTATAACGCGCCGGAAACCGGGATTTACTCCCACATCGGCATTTATATCGGCGGGGGCATGGCGACAGACAACAGCGATTATACCTATAACATGCGCAGGCTGCCGGTCAATGCCCCCGGGCGGGACTGGAACGCCTGGCACCTGCTGGACAACGGCCTGCTGTATCCCAGCAACGGCTGGTATGAGATGGATCAGAAAATGACCCACTATACAAGCTACCAGTACGACACAGATACGGTGATTGACGGCCTCACCATTAACAGCGAGGGCTACGCGGTAGACGAGGCAGGGGAATACCTGCCTGTGGATGAAACCATGCTGAGCAATGACTTTGTGCCTGCCTCTGTTGTGGCGGATCATCTGGCTACCCTTTACAGCGGCAAAGACAACACCCATGATCTGGTGTACGGCGTGCAGCCCGACCCGGATGACCCCGCCTATAACGGCATTATCACCGGGACAGGGGTAAACCTGCGGGCCGAGCCTACCACCCAGTCTTCTGCTGTGCGGGTGCTGCACAAGGGGGATCTGCTGAAGATAACCGGAGAAGTGGAGGGCATGGAAATCACAAGCGGCGGGAAAACCTCCTCCCTGTGGTATGCTGTTACCACTGCCACCGGAAAGAGCGGCTATGTTTGCAGCCTGTTTGTCTCCAAACGGAATGTTCCCGGCGGAGAGCTGGAGGCCCCTGTCATTGAAAGCGACGGCTATTCTGTTACAATCACCAGCAAAGACGAGGACGCCGACATCTATTACACCACTGACGGCACAGAGCCTACAGAGGACAGCACCCCTTACGTGGGGCCGGTCTATATGACAGGCTGCACCTATAAGGCTGTTGCCATAAAGGACGGGGCCGCAAGCCCTGCGGCCGTATCCACAGTGCTTTCCAACGGTACGGTTTTCACAGATTTCACCTATGCCGACTGGTATGCCGGGAACATCGACCAGGCTGTGACCTACGGGCTTTTCAAGGGCGTGGGGGAGAACAAATTTGAGCCGAACAGCAGGGTGCAGCGGGGGCAGTTTGTGCTGGTGCTGGCAAACCTTGCCGGGGTGAACCTGGACGCCTACAGCGGCGTTACCTCCTTTGCCGATGTAAGCCCCAGCGCATATTATGCTAAGGCTGTGCAGTGGGCCAGCGAGACAGGTATTACCAATGGGGACGGCACTGGGTTCCGCCCCACAGATTCTATCAGCCGCCAGGAAATGTGCGTGTTGATTTACCGCTTCCTGGGCCTGCGGCCTGTGGACATATACGCCTCCTTTGCAGATGATGGAAAGATAGCCTCCTGGGCAAAAGACGCGGTTTATACCTGCCGGGGGGCCGGCATTATCAACGGCGTGGGGGATAACCAGTTTGACCCCTTAGGCACTGCCACCCGCGCCCAGGCCTGCGTGGTTGCGGTGAACTGCTATAACCAGTAAGGGCATGTGCGCTGGATTAATAGAGATTTTTACATACAGAAAGGACGGGCGCTTTATGCGCCCGTCCTTTTTTGTGCTTTAAGAATATCTAAACGAATGTTCAAAGCAAAGCGTGAAACACGAAAGTTTCGTCAACCTTTTCAAAGGTTGCAGGGTTCTTAGGGACAGAGTCCCTAAGAACCCGGAGGCATTGCGTTTCAGCCTTAGCTTTCAAAGAATTTCTGGTGGATAGCCTCCACAGCCCGGTCGCTGTCAGATTTGTGAACCAGTACGGAAATCTTGATTTCGCTGGTGGAAATCATCTGGATGTTCACGCTGCGGCTGAAAAGGGCCTCGAACATTTCCGCCGCCACGCCGGGATGGCTTTCCATGCCCGCGCCCACAATGGACACCTTGGATACGTTGTCGTCCGCCACAATGCTGGAAGCGCCCCAGCGCTCGGTGTAGTCCTGCAGGAGGGTGAGGGTGTCCTCCATTTTGTTTTTCTCCACAGTAAAGCTGATGTCCTTGGTGCCGTTTCTGCCGATGGACTGCAGGATAATGTCTACGTTTACGCCTTTTGAAGCCAGCTTGGAGAAGATTTTAAAGGCCAGGCCCGGTTTATCCGGCACGCCGATAATGGAGATGCGGGCAATATTGTCATCCTTTGCCACACCGCTGATGAGCATTTTTTCCACGTTGCTTTCCTCCTTCACGATGGTGCCCCGGCTGCGTGTCAGGCTGGAAAGCACCTCAAGCTCAATATTGTATTTCTTCGCCATTTCCACAGAACGGTTGTGGAGCACCTGCGCCCCCAGGGTGGCAAGCTCCAGCATTTCGTCGTAGGAGATGCTGGGAAGCTTTACGGCGCCGGGAATTTTCCGGGGGTCAGCGGTATACACGCCGTCCACGTCTGTGAAAATCTGGCACAGGTCGGCGTGCATGGTGGCCGCAATAGCCACGGCGCTGGTGTCAGAGCCGCCCCGGCCCAGGGTAGTCATGTCCCCATAGCGGTTTACGCCCTGGAAGCCTGTCACCACCACAATGCGCCGCTTGTCGATTTCCTTCTTGATGCGGGCGGCGTCCACCTTCTTAATGCGGGCGTTGCCGTAATCGGAGGTGGTGTCGAACCCTGCCTGCCAGCCCAGAAGGGACACCACTGGGTATCCCATGCGCTCGATAGCCATGGCTAAAAGGGAAGCGGAAATCTGTTCCCCGGCGGAAAGGAGCATATCCATCTCCCGCTTGGAGGGCTTCTCGTTTATCTCCGCCGCCTTCTCGATGAAATCGTCGGTGGTGTCCCCCTGGGCAGAGACTACCACCACCACATCGTTGCCCTCTTTGTAGGCTGAGGTTACGATGTCCGCCACGTTGTTGATGCGTTCGGCGTCCCGGACGGACGTGCCGCCGAACTTCTGCACGATGAGTGCCATAGTCACACGCTCCTTCTTTCCTTATTGGGCTGCCGCCCAAACCTGCTTTAAGAAACTTTTTGAAAAAAGTTTCTTAAAAATCTTCAAAAACTTTTACGGCTCTGCCTGCAAATTCCCGGAGGAAGCGATGGGGTAGTCCGGGACGGACTCCAGATTCCCGGAGGAGGATATATATTTCTCCGGCAGCAGCTCCAGGTTGCCGTCGGTGGCTGTTGGCGGGTTGAACCATGCGTCCGTATTGGTGGATTCGTATAAATCTGCCACCTGTTGCCACAGCGCTGCTATAGCTTCCATGACGTCTTCCTCACCCAGGGCGTGAACTCGGTCTAGGCACTGCTTTGGAGTGGTGCCCTCTTCCCATACGAAAGCCTTTTCATAATAGGGTTTTAACTGTTCGAACAGCTCCCGGCAGGCCGCTTCCTCCGGGTGGGCGATATTGATCTGCGCCAGCATAGAGTAAGTCCCCATCAGCGTGGCAAGCTTGTTCTTTCCTGGTATCTCACTGGTGTCATCCAGCATTTTATCTATGTTGCTCATGCCGGACTGTTCATGCCATGCTTCCCAGTCAGCCAGGGTTTGGGGAAGTTTGTTAAAGTCTGGGGGGAAGTAGGACGATTTTTTCATATAGGAACTCGTCCATGTTTCTTCCCGCTGATGCCTATCCAGCGCCTGCTTGCCCACAATGATGCCTGCTATCAGGCCCACACAGGCCAGCAGAATCACCCAGGGAAGCCATTTTTTCTTTTTGGTGTTTTGCGTATTTTCCATTTTGAACCTCCGTTCACTCTATCACAATTTTCGCGCCCTCCCTGGCGGCGCTGAGGATTTCCACCCGCCAGCCCTTAATGCCTTTATCCTCCAGGTGCTTTTTGCAGCTTTCCCCGAAGGCCGCGGCCTCCTGGGAATCCACCATGGCGATGATGGTAGGCCCGGCGCCGCTGACATAGGTGCCCAGGGAGCCTAATTCGTAGCTCATGCGGAACACGTTGTCGTAATTTTCAATAAGCCCGGAGCGGTAGGGCTGGTGGAGCCGATCCTGCACCGCCACTCTCAGGTTATGCAGTTCGCCGGAGAAAAGGGAGGCCGTCATCAGGCCGGAACGGGAAAGGTTATACACCGCGTCCTCCCGGCTGTATTCCCTGGGCAGGGCGGCCCGGGCCTTTTCCGTTTTCAGCTCGAAGGGGGGGATCATCACCGCAAAGCGGATTTTGTCGGAAACGGGCACGCTCACGCTGTACACCCGCTCCCCTTCCATGGCAGAGGCCACCAGGCCGCCGGAAAGGGCGGGGCTGGTGTTGTCCGGGTGGCCTTCGATTTTAGCGGCCAGGTGGATTAAATCATTGTGGGACATGGGGTTGCCCATAAAGCGGTTGGCCCCTAAAATCCCGGCCACAATGCAGGCAGAGCTGCTGCCCAGGCCCCGGGCCAGGGGGATGTTGTTTTCCTGGATGATTTTCAGCCCCGGCAGCTTTTTGCCGCAAATTTCATACAGGTGCTTTGCTGCCCAGAAAATCAGGTTGGTGTCGTCGGTGGGCACCCTTACCCCGTCGGTGCAGGTGATGGAAAGCTCGTCAGATTCCTCCATCCACACCCGGTTCTGCATGGTCAGGGCAATGCCCAGGGAGTCGAAGCCTGCGCCCAGGTTGGCGCTGGTGGCGGGTACGTCAATGCGGATCACAAGAAGCCCTCCTTTTTTAATATGCAGAAAGTACAATGCGGCCCAGGAGGGACACGCCCTTTTGAGACAGGGCTTCTGCCTTCTGGTCAAAGTCCCGCTGGCTGAGGGCCTGCACTGTAAACCCGGCCTCGCCCTCGGCTTCCCCTTTGCGGATCAGGCGCTTAATATCCCCGAAAGCAGCCTCGGCGCAGGCAAAGGCGGCGTCGGACGTGCCCGGCCCCTGAATGTGGACAAAGAAATTCTGCCGCAGCTCCTCATAAGGCTCTACATAGCCGGGCTTTGCGTCCTCCCAGTACAGGTATTTGCGGGCCTTCATGTGCTTCACGCAGTCGATAACGTCTGCTACCACGGCGCTGGCAGTGGGGAGCTTGCCGGCCCCTTTGCCGTAAAACACCACGTCGCCTGTGGCGTCTCCCCGCACCAGGATGCCGTTAAACACATCGTCCACCCCGGAAAGCTGGCTTTCCCGGCTGATAAACATGGGGGCCACCTGGATGTGGATTCTGCCGTTTTCCAGGGCTTTCACTTCCCCAATCAGCTTGATAACCCCGCCCCAGGCCTCGGCATAGGCCACGTCCTCCAGGGTGACCTGGGAGATGCCCTCTGTATGTACCTGCTCCGGGTATACGTGGGAGCCAAAGGAAAGGGAAGCGAGAATGCAGATTTTCCGGCAGGCGTCTGCCCCTTCAATGTCGGCGGAGGGATCCCGTTCCGCATAGCCCAGCTCTTGGGCCATGCGCAGGGCGTCTGCAAAGGCCATGCGCTCCCGGATCATTTTCGTCAGGATGAAGTTTGTGGTGCCGTTTAAAATGCCCGCAATTTCCGTTACCTCGTTTGCCGCCAGGCACTGGCTGATGGGCCGGATAATGGGGATGCCCCCGCCAACGCTTGCCTCAAACAGGAAGTTGAGGTTTTTCTCCTGGGCCAGCGCCAGCAGTTCCGCACCCTTTGCGGCCACCAGCTCTTTATTGGAGGTCACCACGCTTTTGCCATTTTCCAGGCAGGCCTTTACATAGGAGAAGGCTGGCTCCAGGCCGCCCATCACCTCCACCACAATGCTTACCTCCGGATCTGCCAGGATGGCGCTGAAATCCTTTGTGAAAAGCTGGGAATAGGGCAGGCCGGGAAATTCCCGCAAATCCAGGATGTGCTTGAGTTCCACAGCCTCCTTGGCCCGGCGGGCAATGCTCTCCTCGTGGGTGCGCAGCACCTCCACTACGCCTGAACCTACCACGCCGTGCCCTAGTACCGCTATTTTCGCCATGTTGTTTCCCTTCCCTTTTCTATGTATTAGACGCGGCAGCCGCCCTTTTGGTAAGTGCTTTCTGAAAAAAAGCGGCTGCCGCTGAAAAAATGTTGCTTTTTATTGATCCAGCATACTGTCCAGGCACACCACGCCTTCCACCTGCTTGAGGTTTTCCAGCAGCCGGGGGACAGCGTGATCCATCTGATCCGTATAAGCGGAGACGGAAACGAAAGCCCGCCCCTTTACCGGGATGTTCTGGTTCACTGTGAGGATATTGGCCCCTGACTCGTAAAACACCGTGAGAAAGCGCACCAGCACCCCGGGGCGGTCGCTTAAAAGGGCCTGCACTGTCAGGATGCCTGTGGCTCCCTGCCGGGTGTAGGGGAACACTGCGTCACGGTATTTATAATATACGCTGCGGGAAATGCCCGCCATGCGTACCGCCTCAGAGGTGCTGCCTGCCTTGCCGCTTTTCAGAAGGTCGTTTGCCTGCACCACCTTCTGGTATATTTCGGGCAGGGCTTTTTCTTCCACTACGAGATAAGAATCCTTTTCCATTGTTCACCTATAAAATACGATTGTCTTTTGTACATGAACAGTTTACCATAGCCAGAGAAAAATTGCAACCATTGTGTAAGCAAAAAAACTGCCGAAAGGCGCTGCGCCCTCCGGCAGTTTTTTGTTGTATTTTACGTGCCCTGGCTTTACGCGGCAGGCACGTTCGGCTCAAAGTCTGGAATAGAGGTGACCGGTGGCGGCTCGGGCGGGCTGGGCGGCTCCGAGGGGATAGGAGGCTCTGAGGGGAAGGACACAAAGGGATCGGAAGAAACAGGAGGCTCCGTATCGCTGCTGAAGGGAGGCTCTAAGCCGCTGCTGGACTCTCCGCCGCTGCTTTCTCCCGGCGAGGGGGAAACAGAAGGATCTGCCGAAGGAGATGTGCTGGGGCTGGCAGAGGGGGAGGCGCTTGGCCCGGCCGAGGGGGAAGCCGACGGCGAGGGAGAAGCCGCCTTGCCTGCAATGTGGTCAGAGCCGCCGTTGCAGGTGCGGGGGATGTTGTCTGGGGAATAATACCCCAGGGCTGTGTCGTAACAGCTTCCTCCGGCAATCAGCCCGCTGCTGCGGCAGAAGGTGCGCTGCACCACGTTTTCGCTGAGGACATACTGTTTGCCGGACCAGTCGTAATTGTCCAGCAGATGCTGGATGACCGCCCGCCACAGCACCTTGGTGGTGGTGTCGTCCTCTAGCTGCACGCTGTATTCATAGCCGTTCCACACGCCTGCCACGCAGAAGGGGGTGCCGCCTACAAAGTACAGATCCTTAAAGCTGTCGGTGGTGCCGGTTTTGCCGAAAATATCTGTGGGCAGGCCGGAAAGGTAGTCGTAGGCTGTGCCGATGGAGGCATTGTAAATAGGCTCGTGGAGGAGCTTGTTCATAACAGTGGCGTTCTCCGGGGTCATCACCTGTTCTCCGGGGTTGTCCCGGTTGTCCAGAATCACATTTCCATTATGATCCTTCACGTAATAATACGTCATGGGCTTGTGGTACACGCCGCCGTTTGCGAAAATGCAGAAGGCGGCGGTCATGTCCCGCACAGTGACGCCGTAGGTCTGGCCGCCGATAGCCACAGCAGGACTGTTGCGGTCTTCCTCCACCAGGGTGGAGAAGTGGAGCTTGTCCACCAGCCACTCATAGCCCGCCTGGGGGGTGATGTCATAGGCAAGCCAGGCCGCCGGTGCGTTCTGGGACATGGCGATGGCCCTGTCCACGCACATATATTTCTGGTAGGTTTCGCTGAAGTTCTGGGGCCAGCCCCGGTTCCCGCTGCTGAACTCCGGGATGGGCTGGTCTTTCAGCACGCTGCCATAGGTGATGGCGCCGTTTTCAATGCCCATGGCATAGGGCCACAGGGCCTTTATAGACGAACCGGACTGCCGGGCGCTCTGGGTGGCGTTATTGAACAGGAGCAGGCCGTTTCTGGCCTCCCGGGCGCCGATAACCGCCATGACCTTGCCGGTGTAGGGATCCATCATAAAGAAGCCAAGCTGTACGGCAGGGTCGTCAGGGAGCATGTCTGTGTTTGTCAGGAACAGGTGCTCCATGTCCTGCTGCAGCTTCAAGTCCATGGCGCAGTGGATTTCCAGGCCAGAGTTATACATCATGCTCACAGCGTTTTCCCGGCTGTAGCCGTATTTCTCCATCAGGTCTGCCACCACATCTTCAAACATGACGTCAATATACCAGTTCCATTTCATCTGATCCTGGCTGGCCTCGTGTTCTTCGCTGGTGTCTGCCTGCTGGCCCCCGTCAAAGGTCATGGTTTCCAGTTCGGCTATAGCCTGGTCATACTCGGCCTGGGTAATTTTCACCAGGCGGGGATCGGTGAGTTCCCCCTTTTGCGAAAGTTCCAGCATACGGTCCAGCACGTCAACGCAGCGCTTTTTGGAGTCCTCCGGGAATATCTGGGGATTATACTGCCAGGGATACTGGGTGATGCCCGCTATCAGGGCGCACTCCGCCAAGGAGCAGTCCCCGATGGTTTTGCCAAAATAGGACAGGGCGGCGGCCTCCACGCCCTGGTTGGTCCCGCCATAGTTTACCAGGTTCAGATAGGCCTCCAGGATTTCTTCCTTGGTATACAGGTCGTCCTCCATGTTGAGGGCTGTGAAGATTTCCTTCACCTTCCGCAGGATGCTCACCTGCTTTTCGCCTGTGATGTTTTTAATAAGCTGCTGGGTCAGGGTGGAGCCGCCGCGGCCCGCGCCGCCGCCCACGCCCATCAGGCCCGCCACAGCGCCCAGGGTGCCCCGCCAGTCCACGCCCTTGTGCTCGTAGAAGCGGTGATCCTCAATGCATATCTGGGCGGTCTGCATAATGGGGGGGATATCCTTTAAAGGCATCCACACGCGGTTTTCATCCCGGTGCAGCTCCTGATATTCATATTCTGTGCCGTCATCGTTTTGCAGGTAGATGTGGCTGGAATATTTCAGCGCCATGGCGGAGATGTTGGGAGGCTCCACGTCCTTGAAGCTGAGAATAAAAGAGGCCACAGACAGGAACACCAGAAGCCCTGTGATGAAGGCCACCCAGAAGATGGTTTTAATGGTTTTCCACACCATGCCGCCCATGGTGCGCACAGTGGCCCCGGCAGTTTGGG
This sequence comes from Acutalibacter sp. JLR.KK004, assembly GCF_036941085.1. Classification (NCBI taxonomy): domain Bacteria; kingdom Bacillati; phylum Bacillota; class Clostridia; order Eubacteriales; family Acutalibacteraceae; genus Acutalibacter; species Acutalibacter sp. JLR.KK004. Next base: position 2,200,982 of record NZ_JAYMNQ010000001.1, on the reverse strand, counting down.
AAAACTCCCCCTCCACCCGCTGGGAGGGCGCTGGGACGATAGGGGTATTGTATTTGTTCAGGTCTTGGTTTTTTCGCACGATGTACCTCCTTTATGCCCCGGTATAAGGAAAGGGAAAACAGCCCATACTACATATAAGAATTTTTCCAGAACCGAGGTGACAAGTGATGGATGAAAGGCAGCTTAAAAACTATAAAAGATATACCCTTGTGCTGCTTCTGGTAACGACAGGCGCATTAGTAGTGTGCGCCGCCGCCTTTTCATTTAAACGGGCTGCCCAGGGGCAAAACGTGAAGCCCCAGGCAGTGGTTACAGAACATTATACCCCAAAGCAGGCGGCAAGTCAAGAAACCCCTGCCCCGGAAAAAGCCGCTGCGGCAGAGGAGGGCGCTCCCCGCATCCAGGAATACCATGTGGGCATCTATAAAGGCCGGGTGGGCGTGTTCCAGGCAGGGAAGGGGACCCCTGTCCTGCTAAGCGAAACCCTGGCCCACCGTCTGCCCCAGGGGGACATCGACCTGCTGCAAAAGGGCATTCCTGCTGACAGCCTGGCAGAGGCCCGGGCCATTTTGGAGGATTACGAATAAGCCAGGGCCATGCGGAAAGCGCGGGAGGGGGCATGCAAAAGCATGCCCCCTTACTTATGTGGCGGAGGAAACCCGCCCTGTTTTGGCGTCCAGGGTTACCACAGTGCCGCTTTTCAGGATGCGTGCGGCGTGCTCTGCCCCGGTGATGACAGGCTTATCCATGGCAAGGCCCGCAATGGCGGCATGGGTGTTCAGCCCCGGCTGCTCGGTGATAATGCCGGAGGCCCGGCGGAGGTATTCCACCATGGCATTGTCTGTGTAGGGAGCCACGATGATATCCCCGTCCCGGAAGGTGGTTTTCAGCTCGTCAAGGTTTTTGCACACGCACAGGCGGGCGGAAACAGATTTTTCCGTAATGCCGGCGCCGGTTAAAAGCACGTGGCCCACCATGTGTACCTTCATCATGTTGGTGGTGCCGGACACCCCTAAGGGCACCCCGGCGGTTATCACCACCAAGTCGCCCCCCTGCACCATGCCTGTGTGCTCGGCAGCGTCTACGGCGTGGTCGAAAAGAGTATCGGTATCGCTTTCCTCCTCAATCAGCAGGGGATATACGCCCCAGGAAAGGCTGAGCTGCCGGTAGACGGTTTCCTCGGTGGTGCAGCCGATAATGGGGTAGAGGGGGCGGAATTTGGAGAGCTGGCGGGCGGTGATGCCGGACTTGGTGACTGTGATGATGGCGCTGGCCCCCAGATCGTGGGCCGTGGTGCAGGTGGCGTGGGAGATGGCGTTGGTCACGTCAAAGGCCACGTCGCTGTTGTCCCGGGAGTTGAAGCGTTTGATATAGTTGATGCTCTGCTCCGCCTTCTCCGCAATGCGCACCATGGTTTCCAGGGCCTCCACCGGGTATTTGCCCGCGGCCGTCTCGCCGGAAAGCATAATGCAGCTTGTGCCGTCGTAGATGGCGTTTGCCACATCGGTGGCTTCGGCCCGGGTGGGGCGGGGGTTTTTCATCATGGAGTCCAGCATCTGGGTGGCAGTGACCACCTGCTTGCCTGCCAGATAGGATTTCTGAATTAACTGCTTTTGCAGCACAGGCACGTCCTCGAAGGGGATTTCCACCCCCATGTCTCCCCGGGCCACCATGATGCCGTCTGCCACCCGGAGGATTTCGTCGATATTCTCCACGCCCTCCATGTTTTCGATTTTGGCGATGATGTTGACGGTGTGGCAGTTATATTCCTTTAAAATCCGGCGGATTTCCAGGATGTCCGCCGCGCAGCGCACAAAGGAGGCGGCGATGAAATCGAAGCCGTTCTGGATGCCGAAAATAATATCTGCCCGGTCCCGGGGGCTGATGAAAGGCATGGTGAGGCGGGTGCCCGGCACATTAATGCCCTTATTGTTGGAAACGCGGCCGCCGTTTACTACCGTACACATGATGTCCGTCTCCGACACATGCTCTGCCCGCAGTTCAATGAGGCCGTCGTCAATAAGCACCCTGGCCCCTGGCTGCAAATCCTTGGGCAGATCCTGGTAGGTAATGGACACCACCTTGCTGTCGCCGGGAGTGTCCCGGGTGGTGAGGGTGAAATTGTCCCCGGCCTGCAGCTCCACCGGGCCGTTCTCAAAGGTTTTCACCCGGATTTCCGGCCCCTTGGTGTCCAGGATGGTGGCAATGGGCAGGCCCAGCTCTTCCCGCAGGCGGGTGACCGCCTCCAGCTTGTGGGCCGCGTCCTCATGGGTGCAGTGGGAGAAGTTAAACCGGGCGGCGTTCATGCCGCCCAGCATCAGCCGGCGCAAGATGCCTTCGTCCTCTGTGGCGGGGCCTAAAGTGCAAATGATTTTTGTTTTTCTGAGCATAATATACCTGCCTTTCCGGTGAAAATAGGGTTTTCTCTGGGATTTTCCAGAGGCGAAAAATCGGTTTTTCCGTTTTTGGTTTTAGAAAAATGGCTCTGGAAAGCCATTTTTTGGCGGCTTAGGAGGGCGGTTTTGCAAATTTTGCATTTTTGATTTTGGTGTTTTTGAAATTATACAAATAGTATAATAGCGGCTATTTTATGCATATAGAAAAACTATACGCTTTAAGTTCCAGGTTTTTCCAGCCCTTGCAAGCGCCAGTTTGCCGCAAAAAAAAGAGCGCCCGCGGTATACGGGGAAGTCCTGGGGCGTGTGCCTCTTTTCTGGTTCTATTTTACTATATCCTGCCGGCTTTCGCAAGATGCCTCATATGTTTTGCGCGCCCTCGCGCGGCAGGGGTGCCGGAGCGCGCAAAAAAGAAGGATCCGGCGCCGCAAAGGCACTGGATCCTTCTTGCCTGCCTGGAAAGGCAGCTTACCCCCGGACGCTTTCTTCCCGGAATTCCTCCCGGTCCCGGAAGATGAGGGCCATGCACCACAAAGCGCAGACAGCCACCAGCGTGTAAATCACCCGGGCCAGTATGGTGGCCTGGCCGCCGCACAGCCAGGCTACCAGGTCGAAACGGAAAATACCTACCAGGCCCCAGTTCACGCCTCCCACTACCGTGAGGATCAAAGCGATTCGGTCCATCATGTTCATGGTCGTTCCCCCTCTTGCTTTTTGCAGCGCCTTTTTACAGGCGCCGGCTTTTGCAAGCCGGCCCTTTGTTTCCGCCTTAGAAAACAAAAAGGCTCGCTTAGCTGGCACACCTGGCGTTTTTGCATCTTTTCAGGTGTGCTGACCATAGTATTGCCCTCTGAAAAGCCGTCCATGCAAAAGAGGGGGTTGTCATATTTTTGAAAACGGCGCAGAACAAACGCCTTTCAAAATGGAGGCACACCGATTTCCCCAGCAGGGCGGCCTTGCCGCCGAATCAAAGGAGCTGATTTTTGGATAAAACCGGGGGCTGGAGAAAAAAAGGGCTGTTATTTTAGAGGGAAATGCGGTATACTATTAAGGTATAAGGGGCATGACCCGAAGCGGCAGGGCGCCCGGAGAAAGGATGGCGTTTTTATGGACGTGATAAAAAACATTGGCAGGGCAGTGGGCTATGCGGCTGCGGCCCTGGGGCATAAGCACAAGAAAACCGCGGTGCTCAACCGCATCCGCACAGTTATCCGCTGCGAGGAGCGGGCGGCCCAGAAGGAATATCTGGCCTTAGGCCGGTATTACTATCATGCCCTGCGGGACAAGGAAAATCTGGTGACAGAGCCTCACTGCGCCCAACTGGATGAAATTGAGGCCCGGCTGGAAAAGGCCCTGGAACTGATGCAGGCCTGTGCGGATGAAAGCTTTGCGGGGCTGGAGGGGGACGCCTGTCCCTGCGGCGAGGACTGCGAGGAAATCACCCTGGAGGATGTGGCCTGCTATGATGAGGATCCCGGCCTGGAACTGGAGGTGCCGGCAGAAGAGGAAAAGAATGAACCGGAGGAGAGCGCTGGCCTGCCCTTTGAGGGCTGAAAGGCCCTGGGAGGGAATTTAGGGAATGTCAACTGAAATTTTAAAGGATATCATCTGCCCCCAGTGCGGGGAGGCCCAGAAATACCGGCTGTTTGCCAGCATCAATGCCCAGGAAAATCCCGAGCTGAAGCAGCAGGCGCTGGAGGAAACTGTTTTTGACTGGCGGTGCCAGCGGTGCAATTATTTTGCCGCCATGGCTTACCCCTTCCTGTATATGGATCCCCAGGCCCGCTATGTAATCTGCGTGACCCCCGGGGGCGGCGGGCAGGCGGCAGAGCCTACTGAAGCAGTGGAGGATTTCGTGAAGCGCCGGGTGAAAAACCTGGCGGAACTGAAGGAGAAAATCCTCATATTTGACAGCGGCCTGGATGACGTGGCGGTTGAGGTGGTGAAAAACGCCCTGTGTACCATCATCAAGAACAAGTATACCGCCAACCGTGTACATGCCTATTTCAGCCGGGTGCAGGAGGGGAACATGGAGTTTGCCATCTTTGTCCCCGGCCAGCCGGAGCCGGCGTACCACTCCACCCGCATGGAGGTGTACCAGCAGTCCCAGGAGGTGCTTCGCACCTTGGACTTCCTGGATCCCCCTGGCTTTGCCACCATCGACGCGCGTTTGGCAAGAGGGATTATCGAGCAGTATCAGGCCACGTGAGCCAAACCTTTTCACAGGCAGGCAAATGAAAATCCCGGAAATCGCAAAAGGTTTCCGGGATTTTTCTATGCAGTCAAAAATCAGTCGAGAATCATCAGATCCCGCATGTACTTGATGGTGTACTTCACACCCTTCTCGCCCTTTTCGCCGCGCCAGGTGGGGCTGTGAGGCTCGATGGCAAGGTAGCCGTCATACCCGTACTTATAGAGGATGGCAAAGAAGGCCCGCCAGTTGATAACGTCGATGCCGGCAGGGGGGTTGTCATACCAGTCGTTGTCCACATGGCTGGTGGCGGAGGCAAGCTCGTCCTTCAGCTCCGGGAACTTCTCCACCAGGGCGCGCTTTGCCCACATGTCAGGCTCTTGGGACTCGCCCCGCTGGATAACGCCTTTGATGTGGCAATACTTGAAGTGCTTGCCCCACTCCAGGCCCTCGGTGAGGTAAGCGCCGTTCTGGCCGCCGTGTACAAAGCTGTGGGAGGGATCGTACTTGATGCCCAGGCCCGGCACCTCGCTGAGAATCAGCTTCCACTGCTCGGGGGTGCGGATATAGTTATCGCCCATAATGCAGTTGACAATGGCGCACTCCATGCCCTTTTCCTTGGCATAGGCCACAATGTCGTTTAAGACTTTAATGGCGCAGGTGATATTTTGATAATAGGAAATCTCCTTCACATAGGCGCAGGAGCACAGGTAATATTTGGCGCCCAGATACGCGCCGAAGTCGATAACAGACTTGACAGCCTCCCATTCTTCCGGGATAACCTGGCCCTTCTCGTCCAGGATGCGGCTGGCCCAGCGGCCCACCGCGCCCACCTCTACCCCGGTGCGCTGGCTGGCAGCCTTTAAATCGGCCTTCACAGCGTGAAGCTCCTCTACAGGCCTGCCGAAAAAGGCGGTGGGGTTGCAGTCAAATTCCACGAAGTCCAGGCCCAGCTCTTTGGCGTGGTCAAAGCTTTGGACTTCGGGTTGGGAGATGATACCGAGTTTCATAAAACTTTCCTCCAAAAGAATATTTGAATAAAAGCCCTAATACATCACAGTGACTTTGTGTATTACAGCTTTGCTTCCAAAGTGACGGAACGGGTGGCAAATCCTAATTTTTCATAAAAACGCAAGGCGTCTGAATTGAAAGGCCATACCATCAGGGTGATGCGCCCGGCGCCCTTTTCCATTGCCGCCCGTTTTACAGACTCTATCAAAGCCCTGCCCACCCCGGCCCTGCGGTATTCCTCCGACACATACAGATCGCCGATATGGGCAGCCTTTACGGGATGGAGGAAAGGCGCGGCGGGCGGTTCTTTTATGGTGGCCATGCAGATGCCGGCGGGCCTGTCCCCAACCTCGGCGATGAGGGCGATTTCATTAGGAGAGGCCAGCAGCTTTTCAAAATCCGCCTGAGTAAAGAGATGCTTGCAGGGAGCAAACAGATCGGGGCGGGCTTGCTGGTGCATGGCGTGCAGGGCGCCATCAAATCTATCGAAGGCGGGGAAATCGGTCAGAACCATGGAGCGGATGGCAGCCGGGGCCATAGAAGCCCCCCTTTCTGTGCAGGCCCCCAAACGGCCTGCTACTTTAATGTTTTAGATGATCGTAACACAAATTACCCATGCTTGCAATAGAAATTGGGAAATTGGAGAAAAAAGTGAAAAAAGAATGGAGGATTTTGATAGTTTCTTTTGCCTGGGAGGGAAGGGGAGAAGGTGGGCTGCGTAAATTTTTATGGGGCTGCTGGACTATATTTCTGAATTGGAATAAAAAACCCGCGTCCAGGGCATATTATAATACAATAGATTTTTGCAAAGGAGGCGTTCTTGTGGTATACGTTTGCGAAGCCTGCGGCTACCGGTACGATCCCGCCCTGGGCGATCCGGATAACGGCATTGCCCCTGGCACCAAGTTTGAGGACATCCCTGAGGATTGGGTTTGCCCCCTGTGCGGCCTGGGAAAGGATCAGTTCGTGGAAGAGTAAAGCAGAAAAGCGGCACAGCATTGCGCTGTGCCGCTTTTTTGCCCTGCGGGCGCTTACCCCGCCTTCTCCAAATCCCGCCGCAGCCGGGTGATAATCCGCTTTTCCAGCCGGGAGATGTAAGACTGGGAGATGCCCAGCTCGTCTGCCACTTCCTTCTGGGTGTGCTCTTTTTTAGAGGCAAGCCCGAAGCGCAGCTCCATAATGGTCTTTTCCCGGGGCGGCAGGCGGCTGACTGCGCTGAGGAGCAGTTCCTTTTCCGCTTCCTGCTCCACGCCCCGGTTCACCGCGTCCGGGTCGCTGCCCAGCAGGTCGGAAAGCAGCAGCTCGTTGCCGTCCCAGTCCACGTTTAAGGGATCGTCGATGGAAATTTCGTTGCGCAGTTGAGAGCTTTTCCGCAGGTACATGAGGATTTCATTTTCAATGCACCGGGAGGCATAAGTGGCCAGCTTGATGTTTTTCTCCACCCGGAAGGTGTTCACTGCCTTAATAAGCCCAATGGTGCCGATGGAGATGAGATCCTCCACCCCGGCGCCGGGGCTTTCAAACTTCTTGGCGATATACACCACCAGCCGCAGGTTGTGGGTGATAAGCGGCTCCCTGGCGCCGGGCACGCCTTTTTGCACCTCTTCCAGCACCTGGGCCTCCTGGGCCTTGGTGAGGGGAGGGGGCAGGGTGTCCGGGCCGTTTATGTAGTGGCAGTCCAAGGGGAAAAGCCGCCGCCAGATACGGGCGGCATGGAAGCGCATAATGGAGAACAGCGTATGGAACATGGGAAAAACCTCCGTTTCTATAGGGAAAATCGTATGCCCTGCCTCATTCGGGAAAGAGATCCGGGTTGAACAGGGCGGAAAACTGCCCGGCTGAAAGAGGGCTGCGGCATACGGCCAGATAACAGGGCAGCTTTTGCCCGGTGCCCTTGATGGAAACGCAGTCCGGGCGGAAGGCAGGCAGCAGGCCAGAGCCTCCTACGCTGGAAAAGGGCACCAGGCGCATGTGGTGGGCGGCGGCCTCTGGGCAGGGGCTGGTTAGGAAGTCCTGCACAGGCTGGGGCACAGCAGCTTTCAGCGCTTTCTCCTCGCAGATAATGACAGGCAGGCCGGAGAAAGGCTCCCGCAGGGCGTTGCCTGTGTCTGCCTTGGCGGCAAGCTCTACAGCCGCGCCCTGGTGGCAAACCTGCAGGGTACACAGCCGCAGGGCGGAGGCGTCCCGGGGGAAAAGCCGCTGGATGGCCCAGAAAAGGCCATAGGCCAGGCAGGTGAAGAAAAAGAGCAGGGGCAGGGAGATATCCAGATAAAGGGCGCTGCCCAGCACAGCCATGTTCCGGGGGGCCAGGAACCGGATGAGAAAAAGGAAAAAACCTGCCAGTAAAAAAGAGCACAGCCACATGCACAGCCAGGCCCGGGCCAGCCTCCGCCAGGGCAGGGGCCAGAAAGCGCCCCATACAGCGACCAAGGCCCCTGCGCCCCCGGCGGGCAATGCTGCCCAGGCAGGCAGGGGGACAAGGCTTATAAGGCCGCACAAGGCCCCGAAAAGGCCTCCCAGCACCAGCCGCCCCCCCTTGGCTTCCAGGTGCAGGAAAGCCCGGACACACCACAGCAGGAAAAAGTCTATGTACAGGTTTACAATGATGAATACGTCTGCGTATACTACCAATGGCATCCCCCCAGTCCATATATGATTATAAGCCTGGCAGGAGGCTTGATTCTGTCGCATTGTGGACAGGGGCGGAAAAAAGGCCGTGCAGGAAATAGAAAGTGAAAAAGTACTACATGATATTTTTCTGAAAAGGCAATATTTGTCCAAAGAAATTATATTATAAAAAAACTATAGTTTATACAGAGGGGATAAACCTGTCAGGCTTCGACGGCGATGTGCGACATGTGTTTACAAAATTTGAGCATACATGATATTGTGGCTATACTAAATATCACCATCGAATATTGTAGCTTTTTGTATGTCTGAATTTGTAGGAAAATTTGTTTTCCCTGAAAAAGGAAAATATCCCGCCAGATTCGACAGGATATTTTTTTGCTTTTTTATGTGAAAACACTTGCAGGAAAACAGGTTATGTGGTAAGATCTATTCACTTCAAAATATTACCGGGAGGTTCGGCATGGAAAAGCAAATAAAGATACTGATATGTGCGGATGACGGCGAATGGGGCCGTGAACCGCTGGAAAAGCTGAGACAGCGGGGAGGCCTGGCAGTGTTCGCCCCGAAAGACGGGCAGAAGGCTGTGCAGAGGATTAAGGAGGAGAAGCCTGCGGTGGTGCTGATGGATCTCTTTATGCCCGGCCTCGACGCTATCGGCGTGATACATGCAGCGGCCCAGGAGCTGGCAGCAGACCGGCCCATGTACATAGTAACCGCTTCTTACACCACGCCGATTTTAGAGCGCGAGGTCATTGGGGCGGGGGCGGCATACTTTGCCCTCTCGCCCTACGACAAGGAGGAAATGGTGGAACGCATTTTCTCCCTGAACGCCCTGCGGGGCCGGCATTTTGACTCGGAGCCTGTAAGCCCTGGCCTGCGGGTGCAGGTGACTGAGATCCTGCACCAGATTGGGGTTCCCGCGCACATTAAAGGCTACCATTACCTGCGGGATTCCATTATGATGGCCATTGAGGATCCGGAGGTCATCAATGCTGTCACCAAACAGCTATATCCCAGCGTAGCCAAGCGCTATGGCACCACCAGCTCCCGTGTGGAGCGGGCCATCCGCCATGCCATAGAGGTGGCATGGGATCGGGGAGACGTGGATGTGCTGAACTCCTACTTCGGCTATACCATCCACAACACCCGGGGCAAGCCCACCAACAGCGAGTTTATTGCCATGATTTCCGACAAGCTCTGCCTGCAAATGGCCAGTGCATCCTGACCTGCCCGTGCATTCCCCCGTCCCCTCAGACGGGGGAATGCTTGTTTCTACAGGCACATAGCGGCTTCCTTTGGCTTTTAAACCCGGCTCCATACTGTTTCCGGCGCGATAACAGTATAACAAAGAACATGGGTGGAATTTGTCGAAATCTGACGCTGTTACACATTTTCTTGTAAAAAAAGAATGAACAAGCGCTATATATGGTATAGGAAAACAAGACAAGAAAGATTTAAGACAGCAGATTTTTAAGACACTTTGGGTGATAGATCGCCTCCCTGCCCCGTTCAGAAGGGAAAAAGGAAAGGCCCCTGCCGTATGGCGGCGCGGGAAGCCTTTCCTTTTTTGCAGTGCCCTGCCTGTCCATATGAAGATTTACCGTTCCGGCAGCGTGTCCGGTTCGGGATACTCGGTGCCAAAGGTTTCTACCGTAACTTTCTCCATCACCTGATCCTCATCGGGACGGTCGGCCCGGCTGCGGGGGACGGAAACAATGGCCTGGGCAGCCTCCATGCCTTCAAGCACCTTGCCAAAGGCGGCATACTGCCCGTCCAGATAGGGAGCGTCATCCACCATAATGAAGAACTGGGAGCCGGCGCTGTCGGGCATTTGGGCGCGGGCCATGGAGAGCACGCCGGTGGTGTGCTTCAAATCGTTCTTTACGCCGTTGGAAGCAAACTCCCCTTTAATGCCGTATCCCGGGCCGCCCATGCCGGAGCCTTCGGGATCCCCGCCCTGAATCATAAAGCCGGGGATGACCCGGTGGAAGATGGTGCCGTCATAAAAGCCCTTTTTGACAAGGGAGATAAAGTTGTTGACCGTGTTGGGGGCAACGTCGGGGTAAAGCTCTGCCTTGATAACCCCCTGGCTGGTCTGGAACGTGACAACTGGATTTTGCATATGGGAAACCTCCGTTTTCAAATGTCTTTTTGCTCATTATACCCGCAAAGGGAATTGCTGTCAAATGGGTGCTAAGTTGCAAAGCTAAAAAAGAAGCCCACTGAATTTCTAAATGCTTAATTTTAGGGTCAACCCCTTTTAAAAAGGGGTTGCGGGGTGTGGGGTGGAACCCCACGACTTTGCGCTATCTGCATAAAACGCCCCGCAATGGGTATTTCCCCGCCAAATGCCCACCTTGCAAAGGGGGGCCGGATGTGGTATGATGGTAAAAACATAAGGGGATTAGGGCCTGTTTGAAAATAGAGAAAGTGCCAGATTTTTGAGACAAAACGCCCGTTTTGGGTAAAAGATGGTGTTTGCGGTTTTTCAAACAGGCCCTAGAGGGTGCGGTATGATGAAAAAGCTGGTTTCTTGGAACGTAAACGGCCTGCGGGCCTGTATGGGCAAGGGTTTTTCGGAGTTTCTGGAGCAGGAAGGGCCGGATGTTATCTGCCTGCAGGAGACGAAAATGCAGCGGGAGCAGGGGGATTTCGCTTTCCCCGGCTACCATGAATACTGGAACTCCTGCCAGGTGAAAAAGGGGTATTCCGGCACAGCCCTGTTCACAAAGGAGGAGCCGCTGAAGGTGTCCTTTGGCATTGGCGAGGAGGAATATGACGGGGAGGGCCGGGTGATCTGCGCCGAATTTGAAGGATATTTCCTGGTGACAGTGTACACCCCCAATGCCCAGCGGGGCCTGGAGCGCCTCGGCTTCCGCATGGGCTTTGAGGACGCGTTCCGGGGGTATCTCCAGGCCCTGCAGCAGGAAAAGCCTGTAATTGTCTGCGGGGACATGAACGTGGCCCACAGGCCCATTGACCTGAAAAACGCCAAAGCAAACATCGGCAACGCCGGGTTTTCCTATGAGGAGCGGGGGAAGTTTGCCGAGCTGCTGGCCTGCGGCTTTCTGGACACCTTCCGCCACTTTTACCCAGAACAGGAGGGGGCTTATTCCTGGTGGAGCTATATGTATAACTCCCGGCAGAACAACGTGGGCTGGCGCATCGACTATTTCCTGGCAGACCAGCGCCTTGCGCCCCAGCTTGCGGACAGCCGCATCCTCTCCCAGGTGCAGGGTTCGGATCACTGCCCGGTAGAGCTGGTTCTGCGGTAACTATATAGCCTGCCTGTGGAAAAGGGCGGCAGAAAAATCATAGTAAAATGCAGCGGGAAAGCATGAGAGAATGCTTTCCCGCTTTTATCGCTTTATTGGGTCTTATCTTGGTACAATCCCTTCATCAGGGCGATTTCCCGGCCATACCCCGCAAGGTCGTTGGGGGTTTCCAGATAAAAGGGCAGTTCCCGCAGGGCCGGATGGTTTATGATGCGCTCCAGGGCCTCTAAACCCAACTCACCCTCGCCCAGCTTCTGGTGGCGGTCTTTGTGGCTGCCCAGAGGGTTCATGGTGTCGTTGAGGTGGACGGCCCGCAGCCTCCCAAGGCCAATCACCTTGTCAAATTCCTCCAGCACCCCGGTAAGGTTCCCGGCAATGTCATAGCCGCCGTCAAACACGTGGCAGGTGTCCAGGCACACTCCCAGCCTGTCTGAAAGGTTCACCCGGTCTAAAATGTCCCGCAGCTCCTGGAAGGTGCGGCCCACTTCAGAGCCTTTCCCAGCCATGGTTTCCAGCAGCACGGTGGTCTGCTGCCCTTCCCAGAGAATCTCATTGAGCTGGGCGGCGATAAGCCCGATGCCCCTTTCCGCCCCCTGCTTTACATGGCTGCCGGGATGGAAATTGTACATGCTGCCGGGGATGTGCTCCAGCCGCTGCAGGTCGTCCAGCATGGTTTCTTTGGCAAAGGTGCGCAGGCCCTCGTCGGCGGCGCAGGCGTTCAGGGTATAGGGGGCGTGGGCCAGGATGGGGAAGAAGCCCTGTTCCGCCGCTAAGGCCCGGAAGGCCGCCACGTCCTCCAAATCCAGGGCCTTGGCCTTGCCGCCCCGGGGATTGCGGGTGAAAAACTGGAAGGTGTTGGCCCCGATTTTCACCGCATCCTTCCCCATGGCCAGGAATCCCTTGGCGCTGGAAAGATGGCATCCGATTTTCAGCATTTTTTTCTCTCCTTTACAACTGGCCCCGTAAGGCGGAAGCTGTCTCCAATCATGTTTTTCACGTCCGCCTCCGGCACCAGACCCAGCACAATGGTGTTCCAGTGGGATTTGTTCATGTGATAGCCGGGCAGCACGCCGCCGGGGTAAGCGCCCCGCCAGAAAGCGGTGTCTGCCGGGGCGCACTTCACGTTTACCCGCATTTTCCCTTGATACTCATACACAAAGGCAAAGCTCTTTTTGTTGGACTTGTGCCGCAGCACTGTCCAGTTGTTATCGTGAAAGGGCGCGTCGGCATAGGCGTCCTGCCACTGGAGGCAGAAATCCACCACCTCCTGCCGGGTGGTCATGGCTGGCCCCCGTCTTTCAGCAGGCGCTCTATCACCATCCTGTCCCGGGTCACCCAGGGGATGGGGCTTTCGCCCCGGGCGCAGAGTTCCGCCTGCTCTTTTTCAGCCCGGCGGTTCTGCTCCAGGGCTTCCGGAAGCGCTGCCCACACAGGGCAAAACCCGTGTTCTTCTTCGTATTCGTCCAGCTTCTGTTTTGCGGCAGGGCCTTCCACCTGGCAGAAAAAGTAGTGGGATTCCATCTCCACCATGTCCGCGGACAGCCCCCGGCGGCGCTCTGTGACCACGCCCCATTTTTCCAGGGAACCTGCCGCCACGGTATACCCGGTTTCCTCCCGCACTTCCCGCAGAAGGGTTTCCTCCAGGGTTTCCCCTGGCTCCGCGCCGCCGCCGGGGAACTTGTAGTCCCCGTATTTTTCCCGCACCAGCAGATATTTGCCCTGGCGCTCTATGATGCCCCGCACAGCAGTGCGCCGGAAAACAGAGCCGCCCTCCGAGTAGTTGTGCAGGTCAACCGTAAATTCTGTCATGCTTCCTCCTTATACCGCGTTCCCTTCTTGCAGGAGCCGTTCCATCACTTTAATTTCCCGGAGAAGCCGGGCAGGCCAGGGCGCGGTGACGCCGCTTTCCTCCAGGCGGCGGTTTGCGGCCAGGGCTTCTTCCAGATCCATCCATACCGGGCGCAGCCCGTCTTCCGCTTCGCCCTCGTCCAAAAGCTGCTCCCCGCCGGCCCCGCTTATTTCGCACAGGAAATAGTAAGAATCCATTTCCAGGATGTCCGCAATCAGGCCCTTGCGCCGCTCCCGCACCACGGCCCATTCCCGCGCTGTCTCCGGCCTTACGGAGTAGCCGCTTTCTTCCTTTACCTCCCGGCACATGGCGTCTGCCAGGGATTCCCCGTCTTCCACGCCGCCGCCGGGGAACCGGAGGGCGCCGTTATGGCCCGTTACCATCAGGTATTTGCCGTCCCTATGGGCGATGCCCCGGGCCGCTACGCGTTTATCCGTTTTCCCGTCTGGGTTGTAGTTTTGTAAGTCAAACGCCAGTTCAATCAACCCGTTTACGCCTCCTTGTCGCTTTCAAACCGCACCCCCAACTGCCGGCGGGCCTCCTCCAAAAATTCCGCCACCCACAGGCTCAGCTCCACGCAGTGGGCATACGCTTCCCGGCTTTCTTCCGGTTCCTGGATATAACGGTAAAAATCTTTGGCTTCCCAGCCCATCAGCTTATACTTTTCGTCCTCGCCGTAAAGCTTTTCGGTTGTGCCGTCCTTATGCCACAGGGAGATGTTGGCAAGGCGGGAAACGGACTCCACATAGACAGTGCCCTCATTCCCCTGGAAATCGGTGTTGGCCCCGGCCTGGCCCAGCTTGGAATAGGTGAGGGTTACCAGCTTGTCCGGGTATTTCATGGTGAGTATGCCTGCCCCGTCTGCCCCGGTGTGAAGCTTTATGCAGTCGGCCTGAAAGCTTTCCGGCCTGCCGAACAGGTGCAGGGCAGGATACACGCAGTATACCCCCAAATCCATCAAAGAGCCGGTTTCCAGCTTGGGGTTAAAGATATTGGGCACCTGCCCCTCCAGGAAGCTGTCCAGCTTGGAGGAGCGCTGGCAGAAGTCGATTTTTGCCATGGAGATGTTCCCAATCTTTCCCAGGGCCTCTTCCAGCACCGCCCGCTGGGGCAGGTGCATGAACATAATGGCTTCTAAGAAGATAACGCCCTTTTCTTCTGCCAGCTTCACCAGCTCTTTCACTTTTTCCGCCTGGGCGCACAGGGGCTTTTCGCAGATGACATGCTTGCCTGCTTCCAGCAGCACCCGGCACTGCTCATAGTGGGCGGCGTTGGGGCTGGCGATATACACTGCGTCCACCTCTTTGCAGCGGGCCAGTTCCTCCACATCTGTAAAGACCAGCTTTGCCCCATGCTTTTGAGCGTAGGCCTCTCCCCGCGCCCTGTCCCGGGAGTATACGGCTGTCAGCTCCCACAGGCCGCTGTCCTTGGCGCCGTGTATATATTCGTCGGTAATCCATCCTGATCCAATTGTTGCAAACCGCAGCATAGCGCTTTCCATCCTTTCTTGGGGCGCTGCCCCAAACCCCGCCAGGGAAACTTTTTTTCAAAAAAGTTTCCCTGGACTCTTCAAAAAATTTTGATTTGTTTTTATTCCGCTATTTCCACCGCGGTCTTGATGATGTCCTTGATGGCCTCCATGTCCTCCGCCACAACATACTCCAGCTTGCCGTGGGCATTGGCGCCGCCTGTGCAGATGTTGGGGCAGGGCAGGCCCATGTAGGAAAGCCGCGCCCCGTCTGTGCCGCCCCGGATGGGGATGGCGAAAGGTTCCACGCCGTTTGCCCGCATGGCCTTCTCCATGGTTTCGATTACCTCCCAGTGGGGCAGGATCTGCTCTTTCATGTTCCGGTAGCTTTCCGTGATGGCAAGCTTTACAGGCTTTGAGGGATACTTGGCGTTCAGGTATGCTGCCGCGCCCTCCATCACCTTTTTCTTTGCTTCAAAGAGCGCCGCGTCATGGTCGCGGATGATAAACTCCATTTTGGTGTGCTCCACATCGCCCTGGATGCCGTCCAGATGGATGAAGCCCTCATAGCCTTCTGTATACTCGGGCTTCTGCTCCCGGGGCAGCATCCCTACAAACTCCATGGCAATCTCCATGGAGTTTACCATTTTCCCCTTGGCGCTGCCCGTATGGATGGAAAGCCCTGAAACCTCCGCCACAGCCGCGGCTGCGTTGAAGTTTTCATATTCCAGCTCTCCCAGATGGCCGCCGTCTACAGTATAGGCGAAGTCGCACCCAAAGCCCTGCACGTCAAAGTGGTCGGCCCCCTGGCCGATCTCCTCGTCCGGGGTGAAGCCCAGCTTTACTGTGCCATGAGGCTTTTTCTCCAGGAGTATCTCCCTGGCGGCGCAGAGAATCTCCGCCACGCCGGCCTTGTCATCCCCGCCTAACAGGGTGGTGCCGTCAGTGGTAATCAGGGTTTTGCCCTTCTGCTCTTTCAGGGAGGGGAAGTCCGCGGGGGAGAGGGTCAGCCCGCTTTCTCCCAGCTTGATGTCCCCGCCGTCATAGTTCTCAATCACCTGGGGCTTGATGCCCTCGCCTTTCACCCCGCCGTAAGTGTCCATGTGGGCGATAAAGCCCACAGTTTTCCGGCCCTCCGCTGTGGCGGGGATGGTGCCGTATACATACCCTGTGTCAGACATATAGGCGTCCGCAATGCCTATTTCCTTCATCAGGTCTACAATGTGCGCACCTAAAACCTTCTGCCCAGGGGTGCTGGGGGTGACGCCAGTGGCGGGGTCGGAGTTGGTGGGATAGGAGATTAAATCTAAAAACGTTTCCTTTACAGACATAGTGTAAACCTCTTTCCTGTTTTGATTTTTCTGCACATCATACCGCATGGGGGTAAAGCGCGCCCCGTTTTTTTCCTGCTCCTCCGACAGGGCTGTAAAGCCCAGATGGAGGTAAAAGGGCAGGCCGTAAGGGGTGGCGTTCAGGGTGATGGCCTGCAGGCCGGGGCTTTTCCGAAGCCTGTCCGCTAAGAGATACCGGAAAACAGCCGTACCCACGCCCTGGCGGTGGTATTCCTTTTTTACAAAGGCTTGGCAGATATGGGTTTTGTCGGGCCGCAGAATCATCACGCCGATGATTTCCTCCCCGTCAAAGGCGCCGTAAACCGGGCAGATCCCCTGCCGGCAGGCCCGGATAAATTTAGGGTTTTCCGTAGTTTCCTGCCGGAAGGCTTCGGCTGCGTCCTCGCCCTCAGCAGGAGCGTCAAATTCCAGATACACCTGCCAAATCAGCGCCATGGCCGCCGGGATCTCATGGCTTTTCACCCGGCGTACTTCATAGCGGATCATACTTCATCCCAATACCGCTTTAAATTTGCAAGGCCAATGCGCACAGCCTCCACGCAAGGCTCCAGGCCCTCAAACTCAATGGCAATGGTATCGTCAAAGCCCGCGGCCTTTAAGGTGCGCAGGCACTGCTTCACAGGCACATTCCCCTGGCCGATGACGGTGCCCCGCAGGTAGTTCCCCGCCCGGGTCTGGAAAGCACCCTCCCCGGGATTTTCGGCATAGAAGCTTTTGCAGATAAAGTCTTTGGCGTGGACATAGGCCGTATAGGGGGCTACCCTGGCCACAGCCAGGGCCGGATTTTCATCGGCGCACAGGAAATTGCCCATATCGCACAGCAGCTTAAAGTTGGAGTGCCCCACTGCCGTATACAGCTTTTCCACCCGCTCCGAATCCTGGGAGAAAAAGCCGTGGTTCTCCGTCATAGTGAGGATGCCCTTGGCTGCCGCATACTCAGTGATTTCCCGCACAGCCTCCGAGAGCCGGGGGAGCAGGCTGTCATAGCTTTGGGCAGGCTTTGTGCCCTGGGTGATGTCGTGGCGCATACGGGGCGCGCCCAGCACTGCGGCTAAGTCCACATATTTTTTCACCCGTTCTATTTCTTTGGCGGTGTCCCCGCCGCTGCCGTTTAGCAAATCTGCCGCCACTGCCAAAGAGGAAAAGCACAGCCCCTGCTTTTCGGCCTCGGCCCGGAGGGCCTGGGCCTGCTGGGCCATCTCCTCCTGTGGGCACTGGAAGTTTACAAAATCCACGGCCTCCACCGCGTCAAAGCCCAGTTCTTTGGCCTTTCCAATGCACTGCATGGGGGTCAGTTCCCCGGCCTTTATGGCGCTGTAGAAGCTATATAAGCTGACAGAAAATTTCATAAGAACCTCCATACGATACAGGATTCCTACTTGTGTCCGGTATCGTTCCTTTCTTTATAATTTTTTTACATGAAGGGTTTTGTTATATATTTTATAGTTATATGTCTTTCAGCTTTACAGGGACAAACGCCTCCATCATCCCTTTCCCCAAGGCCTGGATAGCCTCTGGCGGGGTGATGATATGGCCCATGGAATAATGGCCGGGCCTTTCGTCCAGCTCGAAAATACCGCTGCCTTCAATATACTCCACAGCCTCCTGATAGAGCCTGCGGTTTTCCTCCTCGTCATGATCCCAATAGCAATAGGTGAGGAAAAGCCCGCCGTCAAAGGATGCCTTTTCATAGCCTCCGTCAGGCATACCTTCCTCTAAGGCATACCACCATTCCAGCCCGTTCTTTTCGCGGTTGAAGAACAGGAAATCCCGGGGCATAAAGCTGTCCCGGGGAGACGGCTTTATGCTGCTGAAATAGGCGTTGAATCTCCCCAGCACCCCTTCCGGGGAGAAGTCAAATGCCGGGCTTGGCCCGGAGGTGGCGGCGGTGAAGGGGGGCAGGGAGATAATACGGAAATCCATGGCAGCCCTCCTTTAATCGCCAAAGGATATGCCGATTTGGCGGGCAGCCTTGATTTCATCGCAGTCCACAGGGACAGCTTTCAGCTTCCCGGCCACGTCCTGGAGGGGCACAGGCACCGTTTTGCCATTTACCATGCCAATCATCACGCCAAACACTTTGTCCTTGATGCACTTAGCGGCAGTGGCCCCCAGGCGGGTACACAGCACCCGGTCGTAAGCGCAGGGGCTGCCGCCCCGCTGGAAGTGCCCGGGCACGCACACCCGGATTTCGTTGTCGATTTTGTCCGAAAGCTCCTCGGCAATGCGGTATACAATGGAGGGGTGCCGGAAGTCGGCCCGGGCCTTCTTCAGCTCCTTCTTGGAAAGCTTTGCCTCCTCTTTGGAGATGGCCCCCTCGGCTACTGCCAGGATGGAGAATTTCTTGCCGCTGTCAATGCGGCCCTGGAGGGTTTTCGCCACCTTGTTGATGTCGTAGGGGATTTCCGGCAGGAGTATCACGTCCGCGCCGCCTGCGATGCCTGCCGAAAGGGTGAGCCAGCCCACCTTGTGGCCCATTACCTCCACGATGAAAATGCGCCCATGGGAGGTGGCAGTGGTGTGGATGCAGTCGATGACATTGGTGGCGATTTCCACCGCGCTGTGAAAGCCAAAGGTGATGTCTGTGCCCCAGATGTCGTTGTCAATGGTTTTGGGCAGGTGGATAACATTGAGGCCCTCCTCCCGCAGGAGGTTGGCGGTTTTCTGGGTGCCGTTGCCCCCCAGAATCACCAGGCAGTCTAAATCCATTTTTTTGTAGTGCTTTTTCATGGCGGCAACCTTGTCCACGTTGTTCTCGTCAATGACCCGGATGGTTTTAAAGGGCTGGCGGGAGGTGCCCAGCAGCGTGCCGCCCAGGGTGAGGATGCCGGAAAAATCCCCTGGCTCCATCTTTTTATATTCCCCGAAAATCAGCCCGGTGTAGCCGTCTTTAATGCCGTAAATCTCCACGTCCTTGCCAAACTGCTCATACAGCCCCTTGGCAACGCCCCGGATGGCCGCGTTAAGCCCCTGGCAGTCGCCGCCGCTTGTTAAAATGCCTACTCTTTTCATGTGAAAACACCCCTTCTATATTTTTTACAGCCTGTTCGGCAGCAGCGCCCCAATGGTGGTCACGCTGCCGTCCTCCAGTATGACTTCGCATAAATAGTTTTCATCGCCTATGCAGTTGATAAATTCCCGGCACCGCCCGCAGGGAGCGCAGCCTTTTCCGCCATCGTCCACGCCGGAAGCCGCCAGCTTTACCATGGAGGACTCGCCGGCTGTGGCCATTGCCGCCACCGCTGCGTCATGGTGATGCAAAAACACAATCGCTATGCGATAGTGTTCCGTCACGTTGCCTCATCCGCTGTGTGAATGGGAATCAGCGGGCTGTCATGCTCTACATGCTGGCGGGCTTTCAGGCGCTCCTGGGCGTCTTTGTAGAAAGCCTGCTGGGCGCTGAGGGCCGGCTTGCCCCTGTGGGTGACGTGCTGGTAAGATTTGTCCGGCAGCATTTTCCGGGCGTTGGTGTTGTCGTTTAAGAGCATCTCCATAATGGAGAAGGCCCGCTGCTTCAGGTCCTCGTCCTCAATGGGGAACACCAGTTCCACCCGGCGGTCTAAATTCCGGGGCATCCAGTCGGCGCTGCCCATGTAGATTTTGGGGTTCCCGGCGTTTTCAAAGCGGAAAACCCGGCTGTGCTCCAAAAGCTGGCCCACAATGCTGATAACCTCGATGTTTTCGCTGACCTCCGGAAGGCCGGGAATCAGGCAGCAGATGCCCCGCACCACCAGGCGCACCGGCACCCCGGCGCAGCTTGCCTCATACAGCAGGCCGATAATCTCCGGATCCACCAGGGAGTTTACTTTGGCGGTGATGCCGCAGGGCAGGCCCTTTTTTGCATTCTCCGTCTCCAGTTGGATGCGCTGTTTAAAGAAGCTGCGCAGGCCATGAGGGGCCACAGCAAAGTGCTGGTACTCCGGGGGCCGGGAATATCCGGTTATCACGTTGAAAAGGGAGGAGGCGTCCGCCCCATACTGGGGGTTGCAGGTGAAAAGGCCCACATCTGTGTAGATTTTCGCGGTGGAATCGTTGTAGTTGCCTGTGCCCAGGTGCAGGTAACGGCAGATGCCGTCCTCCTCCCGGCGCACCACCAGGGCAATTTTGCAGTGGGTTTTCAGGCCATACAGGCCGTAAATCACGTGGCACCCGGCCTTTTCCAGCTTCTGCGCCCAGTTGATGTTGTTTTCCTCGTCAAACCGGGCCTTCAGCTCCACCAGCACAGTTACCTGCTTGCCGTTTTCCGCCGCCTTAATCAGGGCCGCGATAATGGGGGAGTTGCCGCTGACCCGGTACAGGGTCTGCTTGATGGCCAGCACGTCCTCGTCCTCGGCGGCCTGCTCAATGAATTTTACCACGCAGTCGAAGCTTTCATAGGGATGGTGAACCATCCTGTCCTTGTCCCGGATGGCTGCAAAAATATCGTCATAGCCCCAGAAATCTGCCGGGGCCACCGGGGAGATGGGCTTGAAGCACAGGTTTTCGCAGCCCTTGATGCCAGCGAATTTGGAGAGGAAGGTCAGGTCTAAAGGCCCGGCCAGCTCGTAAATTTCATTCTTCTTGATTTTCAGCATATCAATGAGAAAGCTTTTCAGGTTCTTGTCGCACTTTGCAGGCAGTTCCAGCCGCACAGGGCGGCCCCTTTTCCGGCGCTTGATGGACTTCTTCATCTCGCTCATGAAGTCCTCGCTCTCCTCGTCAATGGACATGTCCGAGTCCCGGGTGACCCGGAAGGGGCAGGCAGCCTTGATATCATGCAGCTCGAACAGCTCGTCAAGCTTATGCATGATGATGTCCTCCAGCAGGGTGAAGGCCCGGCCCCCCTCACAGGGCAGCTCTAAAAACCGGGGCAGGATGCCCGGCACCTGCACAATGGCAAAGCACTTGTCGTCCCCTTTTTTCTCTTTTTCCTTGGACTTTAGGTATACCGCAAGGTTCAAAGACTTGTTGGCCAGCAGGGGGAAGGGCCGGCTGTTGTCCACCGCCAGGGGGGTGAGCACCGGGAACAGCACTTCCTTAAAATATTGGGAGATATAGTCGAGCTGCTGGCTGTCCATCTCCTCGCAGGAGAGGAAGCAGATTCCCTGCTTTTCCAGGGCGGGCACAATGGAGCGGCTGAGGCAGGAATACTGCTTCTCCATGAAAACGTGGGTTTTCTCCTCCAGCTCCTTTAAAAGCTCCTGGGGGGTTAAATCAAAGGTATCTTTGGGTTTGTAGCCGGAGTTTACCTGGGCCTTCACCCCTGCCACCCGCACCATGAAAAATTCGTCCAGATTGGAGCCTGTAATGGCCAAAAAGCGCAGCCGCTCCATTAGGGGGTTCTCCCGTTTGGTGGCCTCCTCCAGCACCCGGGCGTTAAAGTCCATCCAGCTTAATTCTCGGTTATAATAGGGCATTTTCTTGTCTGCCATAGGTCATTCCTCAATTCTCTATAAAGTGGGGGAAGGGGCTGTTACAGGGCTTCAAATTTCACTGCCAGCTCCGGCAAAAGCCCGAATACATTCTGGAAGAACTGGGAGGCTTCCTCAAAGGCCCAGCGCTCCAAAAGGGTGTTTTCCCGGGCTTTGGCCCGGAACAGCACCCGGTCGCCGTCTGTGCTGATTTTTAAATCCCGCAGTTTTTCCCGGTGGGATTTGTCCAGGGCGTTTGCCATGCGGAACATGGCCTCCAGCTTCATGGCCTCCAGACGCTCCTTGTCGGAAAGGAGCAGAAGTTCCGGATCCTCCTCTGTGGAGGGGTTCACGCTGCCTGCCACCAAGGCGATTTGCAGCACCTGGGCCTCTGAAAGCCCGAAAATGTCCATGCCTTTAATCATATCAAAGGTGCAGCGGCTGTGCTGGCGCACGCATACAAAGCTGCCGCAGCTATGGAGCGTGGCAGCAAGCTCCAGAATCAGCCGGCGGGAGGGGTCCAGCCCGTGGACTTTTTTCAGCTTGTCAAAAATTTTGCAGCAAAATTCCCCGATGCGCTGGGAGTGCTCTAAATCGCACCCAAAGCTTCTGGCTGTGGCTTCGGCGCAGGCCAGAGCATTTTTCCGCAGGTAGGCAGCCCACTGGGCGTCTGCCCTGGGAGAGAGCATATACCGCATGACCCCCTGGGAAATGTCCGCTATGGGGGAAACAACCTCCTTGGCCCCTGGGCAGAAACGCAGAAGCCCTCTGTAAACAAACAGGGCTGTGTACAGCACAGCGGCTTTGTCCTCTGTCATGCCATAGCGCAGGCCAATGCTTTCCGCTGTCATGGAGCGCAGCTCGTCATAAAGGGAAATCAGCTTTTTCACGTCCAGGCGCACCATTTCCCCTTCCTGCCGGGCGCCGCTGAGCCTTGCCACCCGCCCCATCTGAGAGCCGGTGACAATCAGGTTCTGCACCCGGAAGGCGGAAATATCCACCCGGCTTAAAAGCAGATCCATATATTCGTCTACAATGCAGTGGAAATCCTGGGCGCCTTTTCTCATCTTGCTTAAGGCGTCGTGAAGCTTTAAAGGCCCGATGGGGATGTTCTGGGAGTATACGGCCTGCTGCCCGTCAAACACGGCAATGCCGATGCTGCCCGCCCCCACATAGGCGATAAGGGACGCGCCTCCCTTTACGGCCTGTTCCCGTTCCAGGCGCTCCATAATCTCCCCGTAAATATAGGCTTTTTCCTGGCTGTCATCCAAAACCTCCACGTCCAGGCCGTTGCGCACCTTTAGCTGGTCGATAACCAGGGCGCGGTTTTTGGCCTCCCGCAGGGCAGAGCAGGAAACCACCCGGGGCTTTTCGATATTGTAGGAAAGCAGGGCGGCGGAAAATTTGGACAAAGCGGCGGACAGCTCCCGCAGGCTGTCAAAGCTGACGCTGCCGTTTTCAAACACGTCGTGGCCCAGCCCGATGGGATATTCCAGCCTGTCCAGGGTCTGGATTTTGCCCTTTGACAACTGGGACACCCGCAGCTTCACATTGTTGGAACCAATCTCGATGACCGCCGCTATGGGGGCGGCGCTTTTCTTGTTCAAGGAAGATCCCTCCAGAGAGTATAAATTCATGATGTGTCATGCGGGCGGCGCCCGCATTCATCAATATTATACCAAACAGGGCGGGGGGAAGCAAATATTTTTTGAGAATTTTTGCCTGCAAAAGGGAAAGGGAAAAACCTTTTAAAAAAATTTTGAAAAAGGGGTTGATTTTTTCTGCAAAATTCGGTATACTTGTAAAGCCGATAGGGGATACGGAGAGGTATTCTAATTGGTAAGGAGCCACATTGGAAATGTGGTGTGCCGCAAGGCATTGTGCGTTCGAGTCGCATCCTCTCCGCCATAGCAGAGAGCGCCAGGTCATTTGCCCGGCGCTCTTTTCATTTTTTGCAGGAGGGTGGATGTATGGGCTATGAAGTGAACATAGAATTGACCAACATGTGCATGGTGGCAGACGGCACGAAAGTGCTGGTGCAAAACCGGGTGAAGCCCGGCTGGCCTGGCATCACTTTCCCTGGCGGCCATGTGGAGCCGGGGGAGGGCATTACCGCTTCCGTTATCCGGGAAGTGAAAGAGGAGACGGGCCTCGCCATAGAAAGCCCCAAACTCTGCGGAATTAAAACCTGGGGCGGGCCAGAGGGCCTTTTGGAAGTGGCTTTCCTTTATAAAGCAGAAAAGTTTTCCGGGGAACTGAAGCCTTCGGAAGAGGGGGAGGTTTTTTGGGCAGAGCGGGACAGCCTTCCTGCCATGCAGCTTGCCAGCGGCATGGAGGAAACCTTCCGGGTTTTCTTTGAAGAAGATATCAGCGAATTATATTACGAGAAAAAGGATAAAAACGCGCCTGCAGGCCCGTGGCGCTATGAGGACTGGCAATATACCTTGCAGTAACGGGGGATGGAAATGTCCAGGGAAGTTGCAGTGGAACTGACAAACATGTGCATGGTGTGTGACGGCGGCAAGGTGCTGGTACAGGACCGGGCAAAACCCGGTTGGTCAGGCATCACCTTTCCCGGCGGGCACGTGGAGCCGGGGGAGAGCATTACCGCTTCCGTTATCCGGGAAGTGAAAGAGGAGACGGGCCTCACCATAGAAAGGCCCAAACTCTGCGGCATTAAGGACTGGATGCGGGAGGACGGCAGCCGGTATATGGTTCTTTTGTTTAAGGCGGAGAAGTTTTCTGGCAGCCTTGCCCCTTCCAGGGAAGGAAACGTCTTTTGGGCGGAGCGGTCACAATTGCCGGGCATGAACCTGGCCCGCTCTATGAGGGAAACCATCGAGGTGCTGCTGGACGATACATTAAGCGAGTTATATTACACAGTCTATTCCCAAATTACAGACGGCAGCCACTGGGTGCTGCAATAAGGGGGAGCGTATGATGAGGGAAGTAAGGGCGGAAATCGCCAACATGTGTGTGATACAGGACGGCACAAAAGTGCTGGTGGAGGAAAGGAAAGATCCTAAGTGGCCGGGAATCGCGTTCCCGGGGGGCCATGTGGAGCCGGGGGAAAGCATTACGGCTTCTGTTATACGGGAAGTGAAGGAGGAAACGGGGCTTGCCATTGAACATCCCACCCTTTGCGGCATTAAGACATGGACAAAGGAAAACGGCGCCCGCTACCTGCTTTTCTTTTATAAAACAGACAAATTTTCCGGGGAGCTGCAATCCTCGGAAGAAGGGGAGGTCTTTTGGGCCGAGCTGGATGCTCTGCCCGGGATGAACCTGGCAAAGGATATGGAACTGCACCTCCGCTTGTTCCAAGAGGACAATCTCAGCGAACTATATTGTGTAAGGCAAGAGGGCGGCACGAAAAAGGTGCTGCTGTAAAGGAGGGGCTTTTATGTCTCGGGAAATAAAAGCGGAAATCACCAACCTGTGCATGATACAGGACGGCACAAAGGTGCTGGTGCAGAACAGGCTTGCCAAAAACTGGCCCGGCATCACCTTCCCGGGCGGGCACGTGGATCCGGGGGAGAGCGTTACCGATTCTGTCATCCGGGAAGTAAAGGAGGAGACAGGGCTTGCCATTGAACATCCCACCCTTTGCGGCATCAAGGACTGGACGCGGGACGATGGCTCCCGTTACCTGCTTTTCTTTTATAAAACAGACAAATTTTCCGGGGAGCTGCAATCTTCGGAAGAAGGGGAGGTGTTCTGGGCCGAGCTGGATGCTCTGCCCGGGATGAACCTGGCGGAGGACATGGAGGCAAACCTCCGGGTGTTCCTGGAAGATGATATCAGCGAGTTTTACTACGATAGGCAGAACGGCGGCTGGGAAAGCCAGTTGTTCTAAACCAACTTTTTAAGGAGTGAAGGACATGAAACGCGAGGAAATCGCAGCATTTTATAAAGACCTGGACAGCTACAAAGACAAGACGGTGACAGTGTGCGGCTGGGTGCGCTCTGTGCGGGACTCCAAGGCTTTGGGCTTTATCGACTTAAACGACGGATCCAGCTTCAAGGGCGTGCAGGTGGTGTTTGAGGACGGAAAGATTGAAAACTTCAAGGAGATTGCCGCCCAGAACGCCGGGGCAGCCCTGCGGGTGACAGGCACCCTGCTTGCCACTCCAGGCATGAAGCAGCCTTTTGAAATCCACGCGGAAAAGATTGTGGTGGAGGGTGCCTCCGCTCCCGAATACCCCCTGCAGAAGAAGCGCCATGGGGTGGAGTTTTTGCGCACCATTGCCCATCTGCGCCCCCGCACCAACCTCTACAGCGCTGCTTTCCGCATCCGTTCAGCGGCGGCCTTTGCCATGCATAAGTTCTTCCAGGAGAACGGCTTTGTGTATATCCACACCCCCATCATCACCGCCACCGACTGTGAGGGAGCGGAGATGTTCCAGGTGACCACCCTTGACCCGGCAAGCCCGCCCCGCACCCAGGAGGGCGGTGTGGACTACCATGAGGATTTCTTCGGCAAGCGGGTGTTCCTTTCCGGCTCCGGGCAGCTTCAGGTGGAGTGCATGGCCCAGGCCTTCTCCAAGGTGTACACCTTTGGCCCCACCTTCCGGGCAGAGCGCTCCAACACCCCCCGCCATGCCTCGGAGTTCTGGCACATCGAGCCGGAAATTGCCTTCGCCGACTTAAACGACGACATGGATCTGATTGAGTCCACGGTAAAATATGTTATTAACTATGTGCTGGAAACCTGTTCCCAGGACGTAGAGTTCTGCAGCCAGTTTGTGGATAAGGGCCTTTTAGAGCGCCTGCGCCATGTGGCCGGCTCCGACTTTGCCCGGGTGAGCTACACCGACGCCGTTGAGATTTTGAAAGAGCACAACGGCGAGTTTGAGTTCAAGGTGGAGTGGGGCGCGGACATCCAAACCGAGCACGAGCGGTATCTGGCGGAGAAGCACTTCGGCAGGCCCGTGTTTGTCACCGACTATCCCAAGGAGATCAAGTCTTTCTACATGCGCATGAACGACGACGGCAAAACCGTTGCCGCCACCGACCTGCTGGTGCCCGGCATTGGGGAGCTGGTGGGGGCCAGCCAGCGGGAGGAGCGCTACGACGTGCTGAAGGCCCGCATGGCAGAGCTGGGCATGAGCGAGGAGGATTTCTGGTGGTATCTGGATCTGCGCCGCTTTGGCACCACCGTGCATTCCGGCTTTGGCATCGGCTTTGACCGCCTGGTGATGTACCTCACCGGCATCCAGAACATCCGGGACGTGCTGCCCTTCCCCCGCACCACCGGCACAGCGGAGTTTTAATATAGCTTTAAGTCCCCTGGCTTAGCCGGGGGATTTTTATTCAGACACCCCCCTGCAAAAGAAAACCCTTGACAAATCCCCATAAAAAAGCTACTCTTTAAGAGGAACGAAGTCAGACGGGAAAAGCGAGGTGGACATTGTGAGCGTTCCGCGAAGCAGCGACGGCATAGTACCGGATCGATTATGGTTGAGGCACTGCGGGGCGCGCCTTTGCCCTTTCCGCTGATTTTCAGTCGGGGAGGCTCTGCGGGCTGGCAGGCCTGTCCGGTTTTGTGCCGTATCTCTCAAATAGTAAAGGAGGTACGGGAATATGGAAGAAAAAATTTTGGAGCTTTTGGAGGGGCGCGGCTTTTCCCAGGCCGCCGCTCTCTTAAAGGACATGAACCCCGCCGACGTGGCCCAGGTGCTGGGGGAGCTGCCAGAGCAGAAAATGCCTGTGGCCTTCCGGCTTTGCCCCAAGGAGCTGGCGGCAGACGCCTTTGCCTACATGCCCCCGGACGCACAGGAAATCCTGGTGCGTGGCTTCTCCGACAAGGAGCTGGAGGAGGTTATGGAGCAGCTCTTTGTGGACGATGCGGTGGACATGCTGGAGGAAATGCCGGCAAATGTCATCAAGCGGGTGCTGCGCCATGTGGATGCGGATACCCGGAAGATGATAAACCAGATGCTCAATTACCCCAAGGACAGCGCGGGAAGCATCATGACCATGGAGTATGTGGATTTAAAGCGCAGCATGACCGTGGAACAGGCTTTCGAGCGCATCCGTCGCACAGGCGTGGAAAAAGAAACGGTGTATACCTGCTATGTGACGGACAGCCGGCGGAAGCTGGAGGGTATTATCACAGTAAAAGACCTGCTGCTGGCCCCAAAGGACGCGGTACTGCGGGATATTATGGAAACAAATATCAAATTTGTTTCCACCCACACAGACCAGGAGGAGGCCGCCCGGGCCTTGAGCAAGTATGACTTCCTGGCCCTGCCTGTAGTGGACGGGGAAGAGCGGCTGGTGGGCATTGTCACAGTGGATGACGCCATTGACGTTATCCAGGAGGAGGCTACAGAGGATATTGAAAAGATGGCGGCTATGGCCCCGTCTGACAAGCCTTATATGAAAACCAGCATTTTGGACACCTGGAAAAAGCGGGTGCCCTGGTTGCTGTTTCTGATGATTTCCGCCACCTTTACCAGCAGCATTATCAACTCCTTTGAGGATGCCTTGGCGGCCAGCGTGGTGCTTACAGGCTTTATCCCTATGCTGATGGACACTGGAGGCAATTCCGGCTCCCAGTCCTCTATCACTATTATCCGTGGCCTGTCCCTGGGGGAGATACGGTATGGGGACGTGCCCCGCATCCTTTTAAAGGAAGGCTCTGTGGCCCTTATGTGCGGCTGCACCCTGGCTGTGGCGAATTTTATCAAGCTTATGCTCATTGACCGGGTGACGCTTTTAGTGGCAGGAGTGGTGTGCCTCACTCTCTTAATGGTGGTGCTGGTGGCAAATATTGTGGGCAGCACCCTGCCCATCTTAGCCAAGCGCCTGGGCTTTGACCCCACTGTAATGGCAAGCCCCCTTATCACGACCATTGTGGACGCAGTGTCCCTGGTGATTTATTTCAACATTGCCAAGGCTGTGCTGCGGATCTGAAAAGGCAGAAGAATAAGAAAAGGCCGCCTGAGGATATCCTCAGGCGGCCTTTTCCAGGCTTTTTTAGTTTTCCATATACTTTTCCAGCAGCCGGGCCACTTCTCTTACGTCGATAGGCTTTGCCACATGGGCGTTCATGCCGCAGTCCAGGCAGTGCTTGATGTCCTCGGAGAAAGCGTCTGCCGTCATGGCGATGATGGGCAGGTTCGCGTCTGGGTGATCCAGCTTGCGGATGGCCACAGCAGCCTCATAGCCTGTCATCACCGGCATACGGATGTCCATGAGAACAGCGCTGTAATGGCCGGGCTGGGAGTTTTGCAGCATTTCCACGCAGATTTGCCCGTTCTCCGCGTGATCCAACTGGAGGCCCAAATCAGTGAGCAACTCCTCTGCGATTTCCCAGTTCAGTTCGTTGTCCTCAGCCAGCAGGACGTGCTTGCCGTTAAAATCTATCGCATGGTGAGGGGATTCTTCCTTTGGCTCCCCTTCTTCTTTGCCGTCGGCAAATTTTTTCAGGCCATAGAACAGGGTAGACTTGAATAGAGGCTTGGAGATAAAGCCTGTTATGCCCGCCTGGCGGGCCTCGTCCTCAATCTCGCCCCAGTCGTAGGCGGAAATAAGCAGGATGGGGATGTCGCCTTCCATACGGGCGTGTATGGCTTTGGCTGTAGAGATGCCATCCATACCAGGCAGCTTCCAGTCCAGCAGGATAACCTGGTAGTCCTCCCGGCGCTGGTGCTTCTTCACAACCATTTCCACAGCTTCCTCGCCGGAAAGAACCCAGTCCGCCTTTATGCCGATAGACTGCAAAGCGCTGGCTGTGCTCTCGCAAAGCTGCTGATCATCATCCACCACCAGCATGTTCCAGGGAGGCAGCACCATGTCCACCTCAGCCACCTCGGCTTTTTCAAAGTCCAGGGTCACGTTGAATTCCGTACCCACGCCCTGCTGGCTTTCCACCTGGATGGTGCCGCCCATGGCGTCCACAATGTACTTGGTGATAGCCATCCCCAGGCCGGTGCCCTCTGTGCGGTGAATGCGGGTGTTGTCCTCCCGGGTGAAGGACTCAAACACCTTGGCTTTAAACTCCTCTGACATGCCCATGCCCGTATCCTTTACCTGCAAAAGGATGCGCACATATTCCGCCCCTTTGGGGGATTCCGTTTCCCGCAGGGTAATCTGAATGGTGCCGCCCTCCGGCGTAAACTTAATAGCGTTGGAAAGGAAATTCAGCAGCACCTGGTTTAAGCGCACGCTGTCGCAGCAGACGTTTTCAGAGGAAATATCGTAGATGCAGACATTGAAGTTCTGGTGCTTGGCTTTCACCTGGGGCTGGACAATGCTAACAATGCTGTCCATCACTTCCCGCAGGGAAACCTGGTCAATATTCAGGGTCATCTTGCCGCTTTCAATTTTAGACATGTCCAGCACGTCATTGATAAGCCCTAGCAGGTGCTGGCTGGAAAGGGAGATCTTCTTCAGGCAGTGCTGCACCTGCTGGCGGTTCTCTATATTGGCGGTGGCAATAGCCGTCATGCCTACAATGGCGTTCATGGGGGTGCGGATGTCGTGGCTCATGTTGGACAAAAATTCGCTCTTTGCCTTGTTGGCGTGTTCCGCCGCCCGCTGGGCCTTTTCCGCGTCCCGGCGCGCGTCCACCGCCATGGTCAGGGATTTTTCCGCTGTTTTCCTGGCATTGTCCAGATCTACCATCTGCTGCCGGGTCAGCCGGAAATAATATACAAAAATGGAACCCAGCACAATGAGAATCAGGGCGCAGCCCCCCAGCACAAGGCTTGTCCAGGTGTTGCCCATGCTGCTCACCACTTCGTCCAGTTGGCCGTAGGGCATGGCGGTAACCAGATACCACTCTGAATTGGGCAGGGAAGTGCAGTATAGGTGCCGGCGCTCTCCGGGCAGATGGTATACCACAGAGTAAGGCTCGTTTTTCTGCATGGCTTCATAGAGATCCGTAATATGCTTTTCCGCTTCTTCCAGGTTCTCCCCCTGATACAGGGAGCGCAGGCGGTCAAAGTAGTTGCCCCGGTAAGCGTCGGAGCTTTGGATTACAAAGGTGCCGTCCTTGCGGATTACATGGGAATACACCAGGGGGTTGCTTTCATCAGCGTCCAGGGCCAGAATCTGCTTGAAATAGTCTGTCGGCAGGGCCACCACCAGCGCCAGGCTTTCCCTGCCGTCCGCCATCTCATAGGCTGCCGGCACGCCCAGCAGCACAATGCTGTCGTCTGTCTCGTCTGTACCCACAGCCACTTTCTTTTCCTGGCTCTGCATGGAGCGGAAAAACGGCTCCGGATCCGTTACCTGGATCTGTTCGCCGCAGAGCATCTCAAAGGCCCCATCCTCCGCATACAGCGCAAGGCTGACAAAGCCCCGCTCCAGGGCGTTGCTGCCCATGTTTTCAGCCAAGGTGCCGTAGTCAGCGCTGCGTGGCGGGTAATTCTGGACAATGCTTTCAATCTGGTTCAGATTATAGTCGATAGTTGTCTCAAAGTGCATGGAGATGCGTTCATTGAGGCCAGCCATATAGATGGTGCCAATTTCGCTGATAGTAGCCGAGCTTTGGTAGTTCATATAGTAGGCGAGGAAGGTAAAGACAACAACGCACAGCAGCACCACCAAGGCCAGGCTGACCTTCAGGAAGCGCATGGTGTTGTATTTCATGTGGACATCCCCTCCTGGAAGCTTCTGATAGCGGTGACAGTGCGTCCATAGTCCTCCTTCACCCGCTCGCACAGAGGCCCGGCCTCCGGAGTGAGGCCGGAACGCAGCGCCTCGGTAAGCTCTGCGCTGGAAGCAAGCAGGGTGTTGAAGCCCAGGTTCTGGCACATGCCTTTAATGGTATGGGCCGCCCGGAAGGCTTCCTCGCTGTTGCCCTGCTCCAGGGAGGAAATCAGCAGATCATAGCTTTTGTCATCCAAAAATTTCAGCACGAATTTCTGTATGAATTTGTCGCTGGGCAGGCGCCCCCGAACCTCGTTGTAATCTCCGCCGATTTCTGTGTACAATTCCTGAAGGGTCATAGTAGGTTGCTCCTCTCTGTATGTGCCCTCTGTAGGGCAGGATAGATAATATACGTAATGCTGCCGGGCAGATACAACCGGCACACGCCTGAAAGTGTTCTGTCATTTATAGTAAATATTCAGCTTTCGGCTTTCCCGTCCTCTTTGCTCTCAATGGGGCTTAAAGACTGATCCGCATAATTGCCCCTTGTGGGCTTCAGGCTTTGCAGGGCGCCGTCATAGAACTGGAACCGGCCCCGGCCCGACTGCTTTACCGCATACAGGGCCTGATCCGCCGCCTTCAGCAGATCTGTAAACACAGGCTCCACCATCTCCGTGGTGGCTACCCCCATGCTCATGGAAACTGTGAAGCCCTGGAAATCCCCGCCGCTGATAGAGCGGTAGATACGGCGTATAACAGCCTCCAGCTCCTGCTGGTATTCCAGGAAGATAATGAACTCGTCGCCGCCCACCCGGGCCGCAATATCCATGCCGCGCACATTCTGCCGGAGCAGCTCTGCCACGTGGGCCAGCACATGGTTGCCAAAAGCGTGGCCATAGGTGTTGTTGGCGTCCTTGAAATGATCCAGGTCAAAGAAAGCCAGTGCATAGTTTGAATCCGGATGGGCCTTCATCCTGGCCTCAATCTGCTTGCGGGCGCTGTTCAGGTTCAGCAGATCCGTCAGGCCGTCATAGGAAGCCATGCGCTCCAAAGATTCCAGGTTGGTGCGCATATCGTGGATGTCCACAGCCTTGCCGATGCAGCCTGTCATCTGGGGTGGCTCTTCCCCTTCCCACACCGTCTGCATGATGAACCGGAACCACCGCCACTTGTCGTTGTGGCGCAGCCTGCACTCATAGGTAACATACGGGTGCTCTGGGGAGGTGTCCTCCAGCATTTCCATAATGGTCTGCCAGTCCTGTTCATCCAGCAGGCCCATCAGGTTCTTGTTCTCAAAAGGCTCCATAATGATTTCATCCACGCCCAGCCACTTGGCGCCCCAGGAATTCAGGGATACCATAGAGGGCAGGATGGTGTATTCAAACTGAACCTCCTTGCTCATGGCCGCAAAGAAGCTGTACTTCATGCGCTCGTGCTCCAGAAGCTGCAAGGTGCGGCTGGAGGCGCTCAGCTCTTTATGCTGCGAAAGATTCTGTATCATGTCGGAAAGCTCTGCCTGGCTGGGGCCTTCAAATTCCTTGGGTTCCATTTCCCTGGCAATGTCCCCGGAAATATCTTCCAGGCAGGAGAGCAGCAGGGGATTGAAGGTGCCGCATTCCCCGTTCACAATCATTTCCACAGCCTTTTCATGGGTGAAGGGGGGCTTATACACCCGCTTGCTGGTCAGGGCGTCATACACGTCTGCCAAAGCCACTGTCTGGGCGGAAATGGGGATTTCATCCCCCTTCAGGCCGTCGGGATATCCCCTGCCGTCATAGCGCTCGTGGTGCCAGCGGCAGATGTCATAGGCCATCTTGACCACCTTTTCCGCGTGGTACATGTTCAGGCTTTCCAGCATCTGGGCGCCTATGAGGGAGTGGGTTTTCATAACGGCGAATTCCTCAGCCGTCAGCTTGCCGGGCTTGTTGAGGATTTTTTCGTCGATGGAAATTTTTCCAATGTCGTGCAGGGCCGAGGCCATGCTCATGGCGGCAATATCGTCCTTGGAAATGTGGTACTGATCCGTTTTCTGCACCAGCCGGCGCAGCAGCAGCTCGGTAAGCGTGCGCACATGCAGCACGTGCAGGCCGCTTTCCCCGTTTCGGAACTCCACGATATGGCTTAAAATATCCACCATCAGGGCGCTGCTCTGCTGTTTTTCATAGATCTGCTCTGCCACCAGGGCCTCCAGATCCTTCTGCTTGGCATACAGCAGCAGGGTGTTTTTCACGCGCCGGTGGACTATCTGGGCGTCAAAGGGGCGGCTGATAAAATCTGTAATGCCCATTTCATAGGCCTGGTCAATGCGGGAGGTGTTGCTTTCCGCAGAAATCATCACCACAGGCACAGATTCAATCCAGTGCCTGCGGTTCATAACCTCCAGCACGCCGAAGCCGTCCATGTTGGGCATGACGATATCCAGAAGCATCAGGGCAATTTCCGTGCTGTGGTTTTGCAAAAGGCCCACAGCCTGCAGGCCGTCTCCGGCCTCCAGCATTTCATATTCCCCCTCCAGCATATCCACCAGGATGGAGCGGTTCATTTCCGAGTCATCTACAATCAATATGGTTTGTCTGTTCGAGCTGGACACAGTATGCACACCCTCTTTATCTTCTGGACGGCAGCCTGCCGGGACGCGCCGCCAACAGGGTAACGTCAGGTTTTCATTTGTAACAGAAATAGCGCGGCGGGCGCCGCCCGCCGGAGGAAGGGCCTGTTTTGCGCCTGCCTGGAAAGCCGCCTGTCCCTTACAGCAGGACAGCCAGAACCCATAGCGCAAAATTCCCTATAATTATTGTAATATAAAGTGATGAAAATAGCAATAGTTTTCGGCAGATTCAGGGGAAGAATTTAGCGGGAATTTTTCGCCCCTGTACAGGCTTTTTTTATCTATCCTTCCCATGCTGCAAAAAACACAGAAAAGGCGCTGTTTGCGCCTTTTCTGTGCCTTTTGCGGGCTTTATGGCAAAGGAGGATATTCTACTCTGCGTTTAAAAAAGCCTCGTTGATTGTCACCCCGAAATCCCTGGCAATGTCCCGGATGCCGCTGTCCGGGATGGTCTGCCCTGTCCGGCCGCCCCCGGCAGACTGCACCAGCATGTAAATCTCCGCAGCCTTTTCAATGGTGTGCATCAGCCCGAAGGCTGTGTCCAGATCCGGCCCGGACACAAACAGCCCATGGTGGGCCCACACCGCCGCGTCGTAGGTTTTCATCAGCCCGCTTGTCACATGGGCAATTTCCGCCCCGCCGGGCACCATCCAGGGGGCCACCCCCACGCCTTGGGGGAACACCACCGGGCACTCCGTTTCGCTTTTCCACAAGGCCCTGGTGAAGTCCCGGGCAGTCAGGGGCAGGATGTAGGTCATGGCCACAATGTTCACCGGGTGGGCATGGTAAATCACCCGGTTTTCCCCCTTTGTAACCTCCTTGCGCACGCTGTGGTTGAGAAAGTGGCTGGGGAACTCGCTGGTGGGCCTGCCGCCCTTTTCCAGCCCCCACACAATCCGCCAACTGTCCCCGGCATCGTTGATTTCCAGTATGCACAGGTTATCCTCCGGGGCAAGGGGCACGTTGCGGAAATATTTCCCGCTGCCTGTGGCAATAAAATACGTCCCCCGCAGGTTTTCCGCCTGCACCCCCATCTGCACCCACTCCCCGCAGGCTTCCCGGAAGAAAGGCTTCAGGGCTTCCGCCTCCTCAGCCTTCAGCAGATAGGTAAGGTTGCCGCCGTTGCGCTCGTGCCAGCCCTGGAGCCAGCCGTCCTCGCAGGTGCGGATAAAAGCTTGCAGTATCTCCGTGTCTGTTATTTTCATGCTTCCTCCTAAATCCGTTTCAGCAATACGTCACGCTCATAGGCTTCCACTTCTTTAAACCAGTCCCGGCCTCCGGGCACGCCCTGCATCTGGCAGTAATGCTCCCACACGTCTCCAAAAGGCAGGGTTTTCAGTTCCTCCCCGGTCATGAGAAGCTCTGTAAACCGCCCCTCTTCCTGCATGTTCTTCATGTCCTCCCAGGGCTGGAGCAAGGCGTACAGCAGGGCTTTTTCCATGCTCCGGGTGCCGATAACCCAAGCCGCCACCCGGTTGATGGAGGCGTCGAAGAAGTCTAGGCCGATAAGCACCTTCTCCAAAGCGCCGCTGCGCACAATTTCCTTGGCAATTTCCTGGATTTCTTCCTGGTACAGCACCACATGGTCGCTGTCCCACCGCACCGGGCGGCTGACGTGCAGGGGCACCTTGTCAAAAACCGTCAGCAGGCTGGAAATCTTGTCGCTGATATATTCTGTGGGGTGGTAGTGCCCGCTGTCCAGCAGGTTATAAACCCCGGGATGGGTGCAGGCATAGCCTAAATAGAACTCCGCTGAGCCAACGGTGTAGGACTCCAGCCCAATGCCGAACACCTTGCTTTCCACGCAGTCCAGGATCCCCGGCAGCTTTTCCGCGAAGATTTCGTCCAGGCTCTTTTGCAGCCGCAGCCGCGGCCCCAGCCTGTCGGCGGGGATGTCCTTCAGCCCGTCGGGAATCCACACGTTGCACAGCACAGGGGAGCCAAGCTCTCCCGCCATATAAGAGGCAATGCGCCTGCACTGGATGCCATGGCGCACCCAGAAGGCCCGCACCTCCTCTAGGGGGGAGGAGAGGGTAAGGCCGCCCTTCACCATGGGGTGGCTGAAAAAGGTGGGGTTAAAGTCTATCCCCAGGCCGTTTTCCTTGGCAAAGGCCACCCACTTTGCAAAATGCTCCGGCAGCAGCCCGTCCCGGTCTGCCCGCTGCCCCTCCTCAAAAACCGCGTAGCTTGCGTGGAGGTTCAGCCGCTTTTTCCCGGGGATAAGGGAGCAGGCCTTTAAAAAGTCGGCGGTCAGCTCCTCAAAGCTCCTGGCCCGTCCGGGATAATCCCCTGTGGCCTGTATGCCCCCGGAAAGGGCCTGGCCGCTGCCCTCCAGGCCGGTAACGTCGTCGCCCTGCCAGCAGTGGATGCTCACAGGCACCTCACGCAGGGCTGCCAGGGCTTTTTCCACGTCCACTCCCCAGGCGGCATACTGCTCTTTTGCGCTTTCAAACCTTGTCATAACCCTTCCTCCTTTGCAAAATTGACTATCTCTATGGGAAAGCTTTCCCGGATGCAGGCCCGGGCCTCCAGAAGTCCTGAAAATTCCCCGCCGGCTTCCATCTGCACCAGCAGGTTCCCCAGGGCTGTGCCCTCTGTAGGCCCGGCGTACACAGGCAGGCCCGTTTCCCTCGCGGTCAGTTCGTTAAGCAGGCTGTCCCGGCTGCCCCCGCCCACAATGTGTATCCGGCGGTATCTTTTCCCTGTAAGGCTTTCCAGTTCCTGTATGGCGTCCCGGTAACAGGCCGCCAAGCTGTGGTACACACAGGCGGCAAGCTCTCCCAGGCTTTGGGGAACCTGCTGGCCTGTGGTTTCGCAGGAATCCCTCACAGCCCCCGCCATGCTTTCCGGGGCCAAAAAGCTTTGGTGGTTCACGTCCACCCGGGAGGGGAAAGCTTCGGCTGCCCGGGCGGCCTGCTCCAGCTCCCCAAAGGAAACCGGGGCGAATTCCCGCCGCAGGGACTGGAGCATCCAAAGCCCCATAATGTTTTTCAGATACCGGAAGCGGTACTGATACCCGCCCTCGTTGGTGAAATTGGCCCTGCGGCTTGCTTCTGTGGTGACAGGCTCCTGGTTTTCCACGCCTAAAAGGCTCCAGGTGCCGCTGGAAAGGATAACGCTCTCCTCGTCCAGGGCAGGGACAGCCAGAAAGGCGGAGCCTGTGTCGTGGGTGGCGGGCAGCACCACCTGGCAGTTAAACCCCGCGGCCTGCTGTATCTCCGGCAGCAGCCCCCCTAAAGCTGTCCCCGGCATACGCGGCTCCCCGAAAATATGGGGAGGCAGGCCCAGCCTTTCCAGCAGTTCCCTGTCCCAGGTTTTCTCCCGGGCATTTATCAGGGACGTGGTGGTGGCGTTGGTATATTCGTTTTCCATCACCCCTGTCAGCTTGTAGTGAAGGTAGTCCGGCGCCATCAGAAAGCGGCTGGCCTTTTGGAAAATGCCCGGCTGTTCCTTTTGCAGGGCCGCAAGCTGGTAGATGGTGTTGATCTCCATGCGCTGTATCCCTGTCCGGGCATATAGATCTTCCGGCGGGATAAGCCTGTCCAGCTCCTCCGGCAGCCCCCGGGTGCGGCTGTCCCGGTAGGCCACCGGGTCTGTTAAAGGCGCGCCGTCCCCGTCCACCAGCAGGAAATCCAGCGCCCAGATGTCAATGCCCATGGCACAGGGGATTTTCCCCGCCTTGGCGCAGGCCCGCATTCCCTCCAAAACATGGGAGAACAGGGCCTCCATGTCCCAGCAGAGTCTGCCGCCCCTTTTGTGCAGCTTGTTTTCAAAGCGGTATACCTCCTCCAGCCGGATTTTCCCTTCCTCCAGCCATCCCAGGATATGCCTGCCCGAGGAAGCGCCGATGTCCACTGCCAGATAAAGCTTGTTTTCCATAGGCTTTTGCCCCTTTCCGCCCTGCGGCCTACTGCTTTCTGCCTATCACTATACCGCAAAAGGCATAAAAAAGTAAGGACGTGTTTTAAAACTTATACGTCCTTACTTTGCAGGGGCTTCTCCGCCCGGTATTCCTTGGGCGACATCCCATAGTCCTCCCGGAAGCGCCTGTAAAAATAGCTGCTGTTTTCATAGCCCACCGCCGCAATGATATCCTCCACTGGCAGGGAAGTTTCCGCCAAAAGCTGGGCCGCCTTTTTCAGGCGCTTTTCCCGCAGCAGCTCTTTAAAGGTGCGCCCGGTTGCCTGCCGCACAGCAGAGCTTAAATAAGACAGGGACACATGGCGTTCCTGTGCCAGGCGGGTTAAATCCGCCTCCCGGTAGTTTTCCTCAATTTCCCGCAGGGCCGCCAGCACCATGCCCCCGGGCAGCTCCCCCCGGGAGGAGAGGGTTTCCACATGGTTTAAAAGCTGCAAAAGCAGCAGGCCCATGGTGGCCTGGGTGATGCGGCCGGCGTTCTGCTGGGGACAGGCCAGACTCCACAAAAGGTTTTCCACCAGATTCTGCACCTGGGGAGCCTTTGCCACCTTGAAGTGCAGGCAGCTTATTTCCCCGCCGCCCCGGCGCAGGCCCTCCAGCAGGAAGCGGGCCAGCACGTTGTCTGTGCCGATAAGCTCAAGGGCATAGTCGAAAAAAGGGGGGAGCACAATGAAGTTTACGCCCACGTCCTCCAGGCCTGCCCGGGCCACCTGATGCCGGGCGTGCTGGTTGAGGAACAGAAGCTCTCCCGCCCCCAGGGTCAGGGAGGGGCCGCCGTTTACGGTGTGTACCGTCTGCCCGCTGCACATGTACATGATTTCAATGTAATTGTGGGCATGCTCCGGGAAAGCCGTAAACCGGGTGTGGGGCCGCACGGTGATAAGCCTGCCCCGGCTTAAAAGCTTCTCCCTGTCCACAGTGAATTCCCGCCGAGAGGTGTAAAGCTCCCGTTCCAGCGCCCCGCCTGCCAGCAGCCGCTCCTCCTCGGGGGTCACCCGGCGCAGTTGCTCCATCAATTCTTCACGCATAAGGTCGCCTCCGGCGGGCAAGGGAACTTTTTTCAGGAAAAAGTTCCCTTGCAATCTTCAAAAACCTTACTGTCTCCTGCCTCCCTGGGTCAAGCCAGCGGGAGCAGCCAGAGAACGCGATGGCTCACATAAGCGCGAAATCCCATTTCGCGGCGGAAAATTCTCGTTTGCGTTCCCCGCGTTTTAGATGCAGCGTTACGCTGCACGCTGCTATTGGTGGATGTCCAGCAGCTTCTGCTTCAGCTCGCCCTCCAGCCGGCCGATTTCCGCCTCGGCGGCCCGGCGCTTTGCCCGGCCCTCGTCCTGGATTTTTACCACCTCGTCCAGGGTCTGGATAAGGGACTGGTTTGTCATGCGCAGGGTTTCCATGTCCACAATGCCCCGCTCCGACTCCCGGGCTGTCTCGATGGTGCTGATTTTCAGCTTCTCCGCGTTCCGGCGCAGCAGCTCGTTCGTCATGTCCGTCACTTCCCGCTGGGCCTTCACCGCCTGCTCGGAGTGGGCCACGCCCAAAGCCAGCACCATCTGGCTCTTCCACAGGGGGATGGTGTTCACCAGGGTGGACTGGATTTTCTCCGTCATCAGCTTGTCGTTGTTCTGCACAAGCCGTATCTGGGGGGACATCTGCACGCTCACCATGCGGGTAAGCTCCAGGTCGTGAAGCTTCTTTTCAAAGTTGTCGCACTGCTGGGCAAAGTCGTTGGCCGCCTGGGCGTCCTCCGCAAGGCCTGTGCGCTGGGCCTTGGCCTTTAATTCCTCCAATGTGGTGGCCCGCTCCTTCTGCAGCTTCTTTTTGCCGGCAATGATATACATGGAAAGCTCTTTGTGGTAGTTCAGGTTCATCTCATAAAGCTTGTCCAGCATCACAACGTCCTTCATAAGCTGCACCTGATGGGCCTCCAGGGCAGCGGCAATTTTATTCACGTTGGTTTCAGCGGAGTCATACCGGGCCTTCATGGCGGTTATTTTGTTGCTTGTGTTTTTAAAGAAGCCGAAAAAGCCTTTTTTCTCCTCCTCGTCAATATCAAAGCCCTTCAGCTCCACCACCAGATGGGAAATCTGATCCCCCACCTCGCCCAGATCCTTGGTGCGCACGTTGTTCAGCGCCGTATCGGAAAAGGACGCGATTTTCTTCTGGGCCGCGGAGCCGTATTGCAGCACCATGGTGCTGTTCTGCAAATCTATCTTTTCAGAAAACTCCTCCACCACCTTCTGCTCCTCCGGGGTGAGCGCGCTTTCGTCCAAAGTGGTGGCCTCCGGCTTCTTTTCCTCCGGCGGCGCTTCCGGCTCCAGGGTCAGGGCCGGGGGTTCCAGGCCCTCCAGAGTCAGGGCGGGTATGCCCGGGGCCTCCTGCTCCAGGGCCAGCTTCTGTTCGTTTTCCATGTGGCGTCCCTCCTCAAAAAATGTGTGCAAAAAGATATAAGAAATGCAGAAGCTGTACCGGGAAACTTTATGGGATAGCCTGCTGGTACAGCTTCATAAAAGCGCTGGGATCCGTTTGAAATCCTGCCGCCTTACAGGGAAGGCTTTGTTTTGTCCTCCACAAACCCCTCCTGCTCCAGCATGGACTCAAACACTGTAATGTCGGCGGAAATGTCCATGGCCTCGTCGGTGAAAAGGGAGTCGAGCTGCTTTTCAAAGGCGTCTGCTACCGTGTGCATCATGCCCGCGATGTTGAACATGGTGGAAGTGATGTTCTCCCCCTTTACCGACTGCCTGGACAGCCGCTCATAGCTGCCCAGCAGCTTCAGGGTGGTGGGCAGGTAATAGCTCATGAACTTGCGGATCTGGGGGGCCTTCCCCGGATGATCCGCGATATAGGCGAAAATGTCGGCGGAGGCCCGCTCCATACGGTCGATGTCCTCGGAAAGGGCCTCGTCGGGAATGGCGTCGTTTGCCGCCCGCAGCTTCCTAAGATACCCGTTGCCCTCGTCGATAATCTTATCCACTTCCGGGTTCCCGGTGCGGGAGGGCTTCGCCTCCTCCTGGGGCTTTTCCGGTTCTTTGGGCTTTACAGGCTCCGGCTCTATAGGCACGAATTCCTTTTTGCCCTTGAAAAGCGCGGCAGAACCCAGAAACACCAGCACCAGCACCAGGGCGAATATGCCGAAATGAAACATGTTATACATGGGGAACATCTGGGAATAGAGCACTGCCGCCGCCCCTGTAATGTAGAACTTGGCGGGGCTGCCCCGGCGCACCACCTTCATAGGGGGCATTTTCGGCGCGGGGGCCGGGGTGACGCCTCCCGGGCGGCGGGCGGGCTGGGGGGCCGGCCTGGGAGCGGTCTGCCAGGTTTGGCCCTTTGGCTTCTGGTATGCCTGCTGCCGGTATCCTGGGGGCACCTTATTGGTAGGAGGCGGCGTTTGCTGGGGGGGCTGTTTATAGACGTGCTGCTGCCGGTATCCCGGCGGCACCTTGTTGGTGGGAGGAGGGGCCGGGCGGGGCTGGGCGCCCGGGTTTCCATAAGGATGGCGGGCGCCCCCCTTCATCCCGGCGGCAAAGCCGTTTATGGCCCCGTCAATGCCGGCGGCGGCCCGGCCCAGCCCCTCCGCCAGCTTGCCTGCCCCGGCCCCGGTGAGGGTTTTATATACCTGGGAGGAGCGGTATTCCTCCTCTAAAGGCTTGTTTCCATGTTGGTTCATATGCATCGCCATGCGGTATAAGGGCCGCGCCCGTACCGCTCCTTTCTCTCATTCGTTATGTACCTGCCCGGGGCGCCCCGGGTTCCGTTCCTTTTTATTCAGAGTATCTAAATCCCCACTTTTATTTTACGTGGAAATCGACTTTCTGTCAACCTGGTATAGCCATTCCGTTTGAAAATATCTTTTCCAGGCAAAGGGATATCCTGCCGCTGGTTCCTCATTAGAATGATGAACAAACTGTGAATAATGGGAATTTGCGGCGAAAAACCCGCGTTTTGTAAACTGTTTGTAATATTTTGTAACCTATTGTCAT
Organism: Acutalibacter sp. JLR.KK004; assembly: GCF_036941085.1. Lineage (NCBI taxonomy): Bacteria > Bacillati > Bacillota > Clostridia > Eubacteriales > Acutalibacteraceae > Acutalibacter > Acutalibacter sp. JLR.KK004. Next base: position 2,159,307 of record NZ_JAYMNQ010000001.1, on the reverse strand, counting down.
TTTTGCAGGAGCCTGTTGGTACAGCTTCTTAAAGAGGATAGGGGTTCCCCACCAGGGGATACAGCTTTTTCACCATATCCCCCTGGGCAATGCCGGCTGTAAAAGCTGTGGCGCAGCCTGCCGCCACGCCCCAGCGCAAAGCGCCCTCCCCGGTGCCATGGAGGCTCCAGCCGTATAGGAACCCTGCCACCAGGGAATCCCCAGCCCCTACGGCGGAAACAGCCTCTCCCTGGGCGGCCCGGCAGAAAAGCCGCCTGCCCGTGCTGTCTGCCAGCAGCGCGCCCTTTTCCCCCATAGACACCACCACGTTCTGGACGCCCATTTCCCGCAGCATCCCGGCATATTCGGCGGCCTGTGAAACTGTGGCGATTTCCACCTGGAAAAGCTCCTCCAGCTCCTGCAGGTTGGGCTTTATCAGGAAGGGCCTGCGGCAGAGGACGGCTTTCAGGGCCTCCCCGGAGGCGTCCACCGCTGTAAGCACGCCTTTCTCTGCGGCCTGCCCCAGCAGCCGGACATAGATATCCCTGGGCAGGGAGGGGGGCACGCTGCCCGCCAGCACCAGCCCGTCCCCAGGCCCCAGTGCCGCGCACTTCTCTTCCAGCTTTTCCAGAAAGGGCAGAGGGATTTCCGGGCCGTCCCCGTTCAGTTCGGTAACCCCGCCGTCCCCGCCCAGCAGCTTGAGGTTGATGCGGGTGCAGCCCGCGGGCAGGGGGAGGAAGTCTGTTTTGCAGCCCTGGGCCGCAAGCTGCCGCTCTACCTCCTGGCCGGTAAAGCCTCCCAGAAAGCCCAGGGCGCAGTTCTCCACCCCTAGGGAGGTGAGCAGCAGGGACACGTTTATCCCCTTGCCGCCGGCGATAAAGTCCCCCTGCCCATAGCGGGCCGCCCCACCGGAAGCTGGGGCGGCAGGGGCAGAGAGATCCAGGGCGGGGTTGAGGGTTACCGTATATACCATAATAAAGTCACGTCCTTACAACATTCTTAAAGGATTCTATCAATTTGTAAAAATTTTTTTCCTGCCCGCATAATCCCTGTCTGGCCGGGGCAGGCTATAGAGTGTTTCAAAACTCTATTTTGTACAGAAAGGGTCATAACCATGAAAGCTATGAACAGGAAAAGCCTGGGGGTGCTTGCGCTGTGCGCCCTTCTGGCCGTAAGCCTTACAGCCTGCGGCAACGGCAAGGTGGGCAGCGACGTTTCCAGCGCTGTGTCCAAGGCCGGCAACGCTATCAGCAGCACTGCCAGCAAGGCAGGCTCCAAGCTGGAGGAAGCAGTGGATCCGGACAGCTCCAGCAGGGCGGACAGCAGCATGGAGTCCACAAAGGACATCAGCAGCCGCCCGGACAGCGAAGCTGCTGAATAAAACACTGGCTCTTGGCCCGGGGACACAAAATCCCCGGGCCTCTACATAGCGATTCAGATAAAACTTTTTTAGAAAGCCTGTTGCCAAAGCCTGTCCTTCTGCGTCTAATGGACGGAAGGGGGGAGGGGCAGCTTATAGGCCAGCAGCATGTCCTTGTCCTCCCGGGGCACCCGGTAAGATTCCCGGATTTTCTGGATGCTTTTGTTCTGGGTGAAGGGGGGCAGGGTGCGGCGGGCCAAAAGGGGCAGGGTTTCGGCGGGGAACTTTACATAACACACCGACACCGCCCAGGCCACTGCCATGCGGACGTAATACTGGGGCTGGCCCATGCCCTCCAGCAGGGACAGGCCCTCCGCGATTTTGTCCTCTGCGGCAAAGTGGGAGAGAAACATCACCACAGCAAAGCGGGCGGAAAACTCCTCCTCCGACTGGAACAGGGGCAGCAGAAACTGCCACATGGCCTCCCGTTCCTCCGGCTTTTTCAGCTTAAAAGAGCTACAGAAGCAGTCGCACACAGCCCAGTTGTCAATGAGGGGCAGGAAACCTTCCACCAGGGGCAGGCGCCCCTCCATGGGCAGCTTCATGCCCGCGATAACCATCCCCCGCACCATGCACTCTTCATAAGAGGCCGGAAGGCTTGCCGCTAAAAAGCCCAGGGGGTCGCCTTTGGTGATTTTTTTGGCAATGGCCCGCATGACGGGCACCCGCACCCCGTAAGCCATCTGTCTGCCAGGGATAAGGCCCTCGTGAAACGCTTTATACTGGGGGTCTGCCTGGGCGGCAAGCTCCTGCAGCACTTTCTGGTAGTCCTCCTGGGTGAAAGCCATAGCCTGTCCTCCTCACTGGCCTGTTTCCTGCCCTGCCAGACGCTCTATCAGGGCCAGGAGGTTTGGGATGGACTGGGACTTGTCAAACTCCCGGCAGTTTTCCCGCATGGCGGAAAGCCGCTGCTTTTCCTGGAGCAGGGCGGAGATTTCCCCGGCAAAGTCCCCGTCCTTCTGCACCCGCACGCACATGTCGTGGGTGAGGAGGAAGTTGGCGTTGTCCTCCTCCTGGCCGGGGATGGCGTCGAACACAGCCATGGGCAGGTTGCAGGCTAAAGCCTCGGAGACAGTGAGGCCCCCGGGCTTTGTCACCAGCAGGTCGGCGGCGTGCATGTATTTCTCCACTTCGTCTGTAAAATACAGCAGGCGGGTGGGCACCTGGCTTTCCTGGGCAACCTCTTTTTCAAAGGCCTCGTAAAGCTTCTTGTTGCGCCCGGTGATAACGATAATCTGCATGGGCACGCTGGTGGCAACCAGCTCCCGGTACAGCCGGATGATGTTGTTCACCCCGAAGCTGCCTGCCATAAACAGCAGGGTGGGTGTTTCCGGGCTGAGGTTTAGCTGGCGCAGCAGCATGGCCTGGTCGCTTTTGTCAAAGAACACCCCGTGTACCGGGATGCCAAAGGGATATACCTTTTCCTCCGGCACGCCGAAAGCGGCAAGCTCCGGCAGCATGTGGCTGCCTGCCACCACATAGGCGTCCACCTCTTTGGCGATATAGGCCCGGTGTGCGCCGTAATCGGTGATGATGCAGATGAGGGGGGCCTTCACAAGGCCGTCTGCCTTCAGGGCTGCCGCCATTTCTGTGGCAAAGGGGTGGGTGGTGATGATGGCGTCTGGCCCATAGGCCTCAATGGCGGGGTAAAGCAGGCGGCTGAACAGGCCGCTGAGCTTTGGCACCAGGTCGGAAAAACGGCTGTTCTTGTTGGTGCGCTTGTAAAGGTGGCCGAAAAGGGCCGGGGCCTTTTTGGCCATAAACAGGTAGCTGTCGCACACCGTCTTGTCCAGCAGGCGGCCTACGGCCTTCAAGGTGTCCACGATGGTAACATCATAAGGGGTGTTGTCCCGGATGTACTGTTCTATGGCGTTTGCCGTGCGGATGTGGCCCCCGCCGGTAGCAGCCGTTAAGAGCATGATTTTCATAGTTTTATATCCCTCGCAAAAGTTAAGGCTTCCTTTTGAAAAAGCGCGGGCGCCATCTTCTGGCCCCTTGGGCGCCTGGGGTTCAGCCGCCTTGCCCTGCGCAAAATCCGTCACTTCCTCTGTTTTCAAAACAAGCCCTGAAAATTTATTACAAACATTGTAACATACACCCCGAAAAAATTCCAGTTTTTTAATCAAATTGAAACCATTTCCCCGTTTACTTTTCCCCGGGCAGACGGTATAATAAGAATGGCGCTTGCGCTGCCCGGCGCAAATGCGAAAAGCGGGAAAGCCGCTCTCACGCAGCAAAAGCCCTCTGCGGGCATGGGAATGGAAGGGTTTTCTTTGGAAGCCTTGTTTGGAAGCGTGGGAAGCTAACGCAGGGGAGCGGCAGGACGATAAAACGGTAAAAAGGCACGGCGCAGGCCGGCAGAGAGGATGGTAAAAGCATGAAGCATTTTTGGAAGTACGCGGTGGTGGCCGGGGCGGCCTCCCTGCTTTTGATTACAGGGCTGGGGGCCTGTTCCAAGCCGGAGGAGGATACTTCTTCCCTGCTTTCCTCAGCGGCGGAGGACGCCTCCCTGTTCCCGGCGGGCACCACCATGGGCGGGCGGAATATTGGCGGGAAAACCCTGGACGAGGCCCTGGATATCTCGAAGAAAGCCCTGGAGGAGGCGGTGAACAGCCTGGAAATCAGCGTGAAGTTCAAGGATGACACCATCCTGCTGCAAAAGGGGGATTTCGTTATCCAGGACGTGCTGGAAAAAGAGCTGCCAAAGCTTTTGGAAAACCGCAGCCCCCAGGAATATGCCCTGCCCTATGTGGCGGATTTGTCCCCCAGCGGCAGGCAGAAGCTGGAGGACGCGGCAAAAACCTGCTATGTAGAGGCCAAGGACGCCACAGTGGAAAGCTATAACGGGGAAAAGTTCTCCTTCACCCAGGAGCAGGCCGGCGTCAGGGTGGACATGGCCGCCACCCTGAAAAGCGTGCGGCAGCTTCTCTCCCAGAAGCATGACGGGGATATCCAGGCGGCGTTCCTGGAGACAAAGCCCAAGCTGACCCAAAGCTATTTAAACGAAAACTTTAAGCTCCTTTCCACCTATTCCACCACCTCCACCAACACGGAAAACGGCAACAGCAACATGCGCCTGGCCCTTTCCCACATAAACGGCACGGTTTTGGAGCCGGAGCAGGAATTTTCCTACAACACAGCCCTGGGCGACAGCACAGACCCATCCCGGGGGTGGCTGCCTGCCGGAGGCATTAACGGCGGGGTGCTGGTGCAGATGTATGGCGGCGGCATCTGCCAGGGTTCCACCACCCTGTATAATGCCGCGCTGCTGGCGGGCATGGAAATTACGGCCCGGGAATGCCACAGCATGCCCTCTTCCTACTGTCCCATTGGCCTGGACGCTACGGTGGACTATGGGAACATTGACTTTAAATTTAAAAACCCCCTGGACGCCCCGGTGTATATTGCCGCCTGGATGGACAATGTGGATCTCCACGTAAGCTTCTTCGGGGTGTTCCCCAAGGAGTGGGATAAAATCAGCGTTTCCTCTGAGCAGACCGGCTCTTCCGGCCCTCTTTCCGAGGTAAGCTTTGTGGTGGACGCGGGCCTTGCCAAGGGGGCCTATAAGCGCAAGACCTCCGGGAACAACGGCTATTCCGCCAAGGCATACCGCACGTTCCTGAAGGGCGACGCCACTGTGCGCACAGAAGAACTGCCCTCTTCCTACTATCCGCCTACAGGCAAGGTGTTCATCATTGGGGAGGGCACAGACACCAGCAAGATAGACACCGGCAAGGAGGAGGGCAATACCCTGCCCTCGCCCTCGCCCTCTCCCAAGCCCTCTGTTTCTCCCAGCCCCACGCCCAGCGTTAAGCCCAGCGAGCCTACGCCTCCTCCGGTAACCCCGCCTCCTGTCACGCCTCCTCCGGTAACCCCGCCCCCGGTTACGCCGGATCCTGTGCCCAGCTTTAACCCGGAGCCGCCTGTGTCCCAGCCCCCTGAAGGCGGGTCAGGAGAGGGCAGCGGCGTGCCCCAGGGATTCTTGGATTAGCGCGTATTGCAAAAGCCCGGGGCTTTCCGTACAAGAACGGCAGAAGAAGGAAGGTATCCCCTCGCCCGGGCGGCGGGGGGATACCCCTGTGAATATAGGAAGAAAGGAGCGGTACAGGACAGAAAAGGCTGCTTTGCAGGCACCCTGTATCCAGTGGCAATGAAGATGAAAGATGGATTTTTCCGGGTGGCGGTCGCCACCCCGGCTGTGCAGATTGCAGACGTGGGCTTTAACAGGCAGGGCATTTTGGAGCTGATTGGAAAAGCGGCGGGGGAGGGCTGCGGGGCTGTGTGCTTCCCGGAGCTTTCCCTCACAGGATATACCTGCGGCGATCTTTTCCGGGAGCGCACCCTTCTGGCAGCGGCAGAGCGTGGCCTTGTCCGCCTGCTGGAGGACACAAGGGAGTTGGACATCCTCTGCGCCGTGGGGGTGCCTGTGGCCCTGGAGGGCGCTTTGTATAACTGCGGGGCTGTGTTCCACCGGGGCAGGCTTTTGGGGCTTATTGCCAAGGAGAGCATTCCCAATTACAGCGAGTTTTACGAAATGCGGTATTTCACCCCTGCCTGCCCGCCCAGGGAGGTGGTTTTTGCCGGACAGCAGACTGTGCTGGGCAAGGGGCTTCTGTTCCCCTGCGAGAACGTGGAGGGGCTGTGCGTGGCCGGGGAAATCTGCGAGGACTTGTGGGGCGCTGCGCCGCCCAGCGCCAAGCTGGCCCAAAACGGCGCCACCCTGCTTTTCAACCTCTCCTGCAGCGACGAAACCATTGGCAAGGCGGAATACCGCCGGGATTTAGTGAAAATGTGGTCGGGCCATCTGCTGGGGGCCTATGTATACGCGGACGCGGGGCCGGGGGAATCCACCACGGACATGGTGTTCGCGGGGCATGACATCCTTGCGGAAAACGGCACTGTGTTACAGGAAAGCAGCCTGTTTTCCAGAGGGCTGGTTATAGGGGAAATTGACCTGGAGCGCCTTTTGCAGGAGCGGCTGCGGATGAATACCTGGCAGCCCCGGCGGGACGGCGATATCCTGCGCATCCCCTTTGCCTATAAGGCGGAAACCCTGGAAAGCTTTGTGCCCCGGCGGGATTTCTCCCGGTTCCCCTTTGTGCCTGAGGACAAGGCATGGCTTTCCGACCGCTGCCGGCTGATTCTCACTATGCAGAGCCAGGGCCTTGCCACCCGGCTTTCCCACATCCATGGCAGCAAGGTGGTAGTGGGCCTTTCCGGGGGCCTGGATTCCACCCTGGCCCTGCTGGTGTGCGTCCGGGCCTTTGACAGCCTGGGCCTTGACCGCAAGGGGATTCTGGCGGTGTCCATGCCCTGCTTTGGCACCACAGGCCGCACCAAAAGCAATGCCCAGCGCATTGCCGAGGAGCTGGAGGTGGAGTTCCGGGAAATCAGCATTGAGAAGGCGGTTTCCCAGCACTTTGCGGACATCGGGCAGAACCCGGAAACCCTGGACGTTACCTTTGAAAATGCCCAGGCCCGGGAGCGCACCCAGGTGCTGATGGATTTAGCCAACCAGCGGGGGGCGCTGGTGATTGGCACAGGGGATTTGTCCGAGCTTGCCCTGGGCTGGGCCACCTACAATGGCGACCACATGTCCATGTACGGCGTGAATGGTTCCATTCCCAAAACCCTGGTGCGCCATCTGGTGCGCCACGAGGCGGAGCACTGCCCGGAGACGGAAAGCGGGAAGCGCCTGCAAAAGGCCCTGCTGGACGTGCTGGACACCCCGGTAAGCCCAGAGCTGCTGCCTCCCAAGGACGGGGAAATCGCCCAGAAAACGGAAGAGCTGGTAGGGCCTTATGAGCTGCACGACTTTTTCCTTTTCTACATCCTGCGCTATGGCTTTTGCCCCGGGAAAATTTATAGGATGGCCTGCCGGGCTTTCCAGGGGGAATACAGCCCCGCTGTTATCAAGAAGTGGCTTGTCTCTTTCTACCGCCGGTTTTTCTCCCAGCAGTTTAAGCGTTCCTGCCTGCCGGACGGGCCAAAGGTTGGCTCTGTCACCCTGTCCCCCCGGGGAGACTTTCGGATGCCCAGCGACGCCTGCGCCGCCCTCTGGCTGGAAGAAGCAGAGAGGCTGTAAAGCTTCCGGGAAATCGGGCAGCGGTTATTCCCTGGTGGGCAAGTATGTTGGTATACGAACCTGTATTCACAACCAGTAACCGCCGCCTAAGCGTTCTTTTGGGAGCCAATCAAGGCTATTTCGATTATGCACACAGGTTCTAAGAAGAAAATTACAGACCCCCCTGGAAAATAGCAGGGGGGTCTTGCTGTTAAGACAGAAAATCCTGTAATTTGAAATAAAGTAAACGCACTTGAAAATCGGTACATCCCAATTTTCAAGTTGAGCGGCTGAGCCGCCTGGTTCAAAAGAAGTATTCTGCCTCTTTTGAACTGCGTTAACGATACACCGCTGAAATGCAGGGGAATCTGTCACCATAGCCGCAATTCCTTCACGCTGCGCCGACATCACGGCCGCAAGGCCTCCACGCCATAGGCCCCCACATTGTAGACGTTAATCAGGATAATCACCAGCATCAGGGCCAGCAGCAGCTTTTCCACGGCTTTGTTGTCCATCCTTTTGGCAAGCTCTGCCCCCAGCAGCGCGCCGCCCACGCCGCCCAGGGCCATCAGCACCAGTTGGGGCCAGGAAAACACCGGCACGTTTCCCTGGGCAATGGCGCTGAGCAGGCTGGCAATCTGGGAAAGCATGATGATGAAAATGGAGTTTTTCGCGGCCTCCTTGGCTTCCATGGAGAAGCAGAAAAACAGCAAGGCCATGTTCAGCGGCCCGCCCCCAATGCCCAGAAAGGCAGACACCACCCCCAGCATCCCCCCGGCAAACAGGCACGCTCCTGTGCCTTTCAAATGATAAGAAGGGAGCTTGTCCTTTTTCAGGGTGTAGAAAAACACCAGTACCGTGGTTATCAGCAGCACCAGGGATTGCACAGTGCCCAAAATGGCTTCGTTGGAACGGGCTTTCACCAGCTCGAACAGCCACTTGCCCAGCAGCCCGCCTGCCGCCGCGCCCACTGCCAGAGGGGCTGTGGTGGCAATGCGCAGCTTCACCCCGTTTCCCCGGCTGCGCAGCAGGGAAGCCGCGGACATGCACAGCACCGTGCAGCCTGACAGGAAGCTGATAGTGGAAACAGGCAGGATGTGCAGGGCGTCCAGCACGGGCTTGATGATAACCCCGCCGCCGTATCCGGCCACCGCCCCTACGCAGGAGGCCAGCAGGCACACAGCGAACATGATAAAGGCTGTCATAAGAAGCTCCCCCTTTGCGCCCGGCCCAGCACCCGCGCTATTTCCTGCAGGCGGGGCAGGGCATAGGTAAAAAATGCCTTATAGGCAGGGCAGAAATAGTTTTCCTGCGTCCCGCCCCCTTGGAGCGGCTCCCTGTCCCGGCGGCACCCGCCCCGGCAGAGGAAGAAATAGGGGCAGTCCCGGCAGGCGTCTGTCAGGCTTTTGGAGGAGGAGATAAACGCCAGGGCCTTTTCCTTTTGGGAGAGGGCAGGGAAACCATCCTCCTGCACAGTGCCCAGCTTCCACTGATCCAGGCAGTAAAAATCGCAGGGGTATACAGAGCCGTCCGCCTCCACCACGTGCTGCACCGTACACTGGCCTGAAAGGCCGCAGCTTTCCGGAGGGCGGCCCAGCAGCATGCCCACAAGGTTTTCAAAATACCGGATGTAGATAAAGTTCCCGGCCGTCACATCCCTGTACCAGAGATCGAAAAGGGTTTTCAGGAATTTCCCATACTGGGCCGGGGTGAGGGAATAAGGGGATGCGCCCCGGGGAGCCCCCAGGGGATCCAGGCAGGGGATATACTGCTGGTACAGCAGGCCGCTGCGGCGGAAGAAATTGTAGATTTTCGTGATGGAGTGGGCTGTTTTCCCTGTCACCACTGTGAGGATGTTAAAGTCTGCCTGGTGGGCTGTGAGGATTTGGGCAGCCCGCAGCACCCGGCTGTAGGTGCCCTTCCCTTCTGGATCCAGGCGGTTTTCATCGTGTATGTCCTTGGTGCCGTCTAAGGAAAGGCCCACAAGGAAATGGTTGTTGTGGAAAAACCGCGCCCAGCTTTCATCTATGAGCAGGCCGTTTGTCTGGATGGCGTTTGCCACCTGGGTGCCATGGATATTATATTTTTTTTGCAGGGCCACAGCTTTTTGAAAGAATTCCAGGCCCCGCAGGGTAGGCTCGCCTCCCTGGAAGCCGAAGGAGCAGTTCTGGGTGGCATAGGAAAGGGCCTTTTGGATGAGGGTTTCCAGGGTTTCCTCGGACATAAGCCCGTAGGAATAGGTGCCGCGGTTCTGCTGCTCGTCGGCATAGAAGCAGTACCGGCACCGGACGTTGCAGCCGCCGGAGGCGGGCTTTATCAGCAGGCTGAGGGATGGCATGGCATAACATTCCTTTCTGGGTTCTTATAGTTCTTCCTGCTCCGGCAGGGCAGGATATTCCGGGGGCGCGGCAGGGATGCGGATGTCCACCTGGGTGCCGTTGGGGTTGCTGAACAGGCTGATGCCATAGCTTTCCCCATATACCAGCTTAATGCGGCGGTTGATGTTATAAAGCCCCAGGCCAAAGGGAGAGGCCTCCTGAATGGACTCGGAAAAGCTGCGGCCCAGGTTTTCCTGGATTTTCTGCAGCTTCTCCCGGGGAATCCCCGCGCCATTGTCGATGATGTTGAACACCAGCTCCCCATCCTCCCTGCGCCCGTAAATGCGGATGGCAGGCCGCTTGTCTGTGCCGTTGTAGGCGTGGAGCATGGCGTTTTCCACAGTGGGCTGGATGATCATTTTCAGGATGCGGCAGTCTAAAAGCGGTTCCTCAATGTTCAGCTCATAGTCCAGCTTCCCGTCATACCGGATTTTATAAATAGACAAATACTGGCAGATAATGCCCACCTCCTCGGCGCAGTCCACAAAGGTGCCGGGGTGGATGGAATATTTAAACACATCGGACATGGCCAGGGCAATCTCCTGGATATCCCGGGTGCGCCCCATGGCGGCAAGGCCGCAGATGCACTGGAGGGTGTTGTAGAGGAAATGGGGATTCACCTGGCTTTGCAGGGCGTAAAGCTCCGCCTCCTTGGTGCGCAGCTCCGTTTCATACAGGGTGTTCTGGGTCAAGAGGATCTGCCGGGTGGCGCACTTGATTTTGTCGATCATCCGGTTGATATCCACAATGATAGCGTCAATTTCCCCCACGCCGGAATAGGCGATATGCTCGGAAAGGTTTTCCCCCTGGTATCCTGCAAGCTGGGAAATGGTGCCGGAAATGGGGCGCAGGATATAGCGCCTGGTGAACTGAACGAGGAGGATGAGGAACAGGGTGACTGCCAAAAAGCAGCAGCCCCCGAACAGCAGCATCAGGCCGGAGCCGCCCTGAACCTGCCCCAGGGTGGCGGCCCCCCGGAGGGTCAGCCCGCCCCGGGCCAGGGGGATTTCCTGGATGAGGGTGTTTGGCCCAGGCTCCGGCGGGACGGGGGAGCTGCTGAAAACGCAGTCATCCCCCTGGTACAGGGCGAAATATTCATAAGAAAGGGCGGTGTCTGTCATCAGCAGCCGGGAAATCCTGCTTTTGTTGCACAGCAGCAGGCCTGTGGCTACCTTCTGGGAGTCGCCGGGCCAGGAATTCAGGTTTAAGATAGGCACGCTGTATACAAAGTACACATTGCTCCACTGGCTTTCCGGCGGGAAGAAATGGAAGCTGCGCTCCAGGGCATAAGGGTCGTGCAGCTCCTCCTGGGAAGTGATCTCCGAGATGATATTGTAGTCCACCCCGGAAAAATAGCTTTTCCCCAGGCCGTTGATGTCCACAATCATCACGTCTGCAATGGAGGTTTCAATGCTGCACAGCAGGGACATGAGCTGGTGGGAGTTTGCCACAGCGCTGCCCACTTCCGTCGGATCTTCCCCGGAGTAGACATTGATAACCGACCAGTTGGAGGAAACGCCGAAGCCCAGCTTTTCCAGGGACATAAAGTATTCGTCAATGTTTTCCCCCATAATGGTCAGGGTTGCGCCCAGATGCTCCTCCAGGGCCTTGCGCTGTGAGGAGGCAAACCACCAGCAGGCCGCCGCCAGCAGGCATAAAAACAGCAGGCAGGCCGTTAAAAACAGGTGCAGAAGGCTTTTCTGGATGCTTCTGCAGCCGGGCGCGTCAGGAGCCGGGCTTTTCCCAGCGGGAGGCCGCCAGCTTCCTGTAGACCCCGGGAGACATGTTTTCCGCTTTTTTAAAAACCTTGCTGAAATAAAACTCATCTTTAAAGCCCACCTTTTCCGCTATTTCCAACTGCTTGAGGTTTGTATGGGACAGGTAGAACTTGGCCTTTTCCAGGCGGGCGCTTGTGAGGTATTGGGAAAAGGTTACGTCCAGGTGCTTTTTAAACAAGGCGCAGATGTACGTCCTGTTTAGAAAAAAGGTATCACTAATGGATTGCAAAGTCAAGTGCTGGTGGAGGTTCGCGTCAATATAGGCAAGGATTTCCTCGAAGCGCCCGGCAGGCAGGGTTTCGCCGGGGGACAGATGGTGCTCCTCGTCCAGGGTGGCCTTGATGGAGGAAAACAGGGTGGTAATTTCCCCGGGATGGATGGGCTTCAAATAATAGTCCACCACGTCCAGGCGCAGGGCGGCCTTGGCATAGTCGAAATTCCGGTGGGCGGAGAGGATGACAAAGCGGCTGGTGCAGCCGTCAAACTGGGCCTTGCGGATAAGCTCCAGGCCGTCCAGCACAGGCATGGAGATGTCGGTAATCACCACGTCGGGGGGATCGGCGCAGATGGCCCGCAGGGCTTCCATCGGGTTTGTGTACAGCCTGTCTATATAGAACCCCAGTTCCTTCCAGTCAATGCTTTCCTTTAAAACGGCGGCGCTCCATGGCTCGTCGTCAATCAATACAATGCGGTACAAAGTCTCACCCCCATAAGTATTTTGAGCAGGCAGTTGGTCTATAACCACTCCAATCATAGCAAAAACATATAAAAAGTCAAGTCAAAGCAAAGGGTGTTTTGGTGAATATATGAATAAATTGCAAACGAACCTGAATATTTTACATGTTTTCATACCCTCTTACCAACTATAATAAAATCACGGCGCAAGGCCGAAGCCCTCAAACCGGACGGGCCTGAAAAAGGCTTTTCCGTGTTTTCCCCGCCGGCAGGCGGGGAAAACACACGGGAAGCGGCTTTCGGGATGACCGTCCGCTCCCAAACCGGGCGGGGCCTTGGGACACGAACATAACTTTTAGGAGGCATGAACATGAAGAAAAGAAAGCTGAGCGCCCTGCTGGCGCTGGTGCTGGCGCTCCTGCTGGCGCTGTCCGGCTGCTCCGGCGGCACAGGCGGCTCCTCGTCCGCATCGTCCAAGGCAGACGCACCGGAAAGCTCCAAAGCGGAAGCCCCCGTAAGTTCCAAAGCGGAAGAGCCTGCTTCTTCCGCGGAAGAAAGCGAACCGGAAGCCCAGGGCACTGCCACGGGCGGCACCCTGCGCATGGGCGCTTACGTGCTGGACACCCAGATGTCCAACAAAAGCCCCTTTGCCACCTCCGGCACCTTTACGGACATGCTGGACATCCTTTACGAGCCGCTGTTCACCTTTAACGAGAAGAAGGGCGAGCTGGAGCCGGCCCTTGCCACGGAATACAGTTGGAACGACGGCTTTACAGAACTGACCTTCACCATAAATCCCGATGTGAAATGGCACGATGGCACCGCCTTCTCCGCGGAGGACGTGGCCTGCACCATGCAGATTCTCAAAGACGTGCCCACCTTCGACCAGTACGCCCTGTGGGACAAGCTGTCCGATGTAAAGGCGGACGGGGACAAGGTTGTGTTCACCTGCAGCCAGCCCTTCACCGCCCTGCCCCGGTATCTCACCAAGGTAAAGATTGTGCCCAAACACATCTGGGAAAACGAGGACGCGGAAAACTTTATTAACGAAACCCCTGTAGGCACCGGGCCTTTTGCCTGGGACAAGTACACAGTGGGCACCTCCGTAGAGCTTACCGCCTTCAAGGATTACTGGAACGGCGCCCCCAAGGTGGACAAAATGCTTATTGTGCTCTACAACACCTCTCCCAACACCACCCTGGGCCTCTTAAACGGGGAAATCGACTGCACCACCGGCACCATCGCCATGTCCAGCATTCCGGAGTTCACCTCCAAGGAATTTGCCCAGATGGATATTTACGCTGGCCTTGGCAACTTCTCCGTGCTGATAAACCATGAAAACGAGCTGCTCTCCGATGTGGCCGTGCGCAAGGCCATGGCCATGGCCATCAACCAGCCGGAGCTTATCTCCCGCGGCGAGTATAACGGCGTGCTGCCCACCAGCATCGGCTGGCTGCCGGATCTCTTTGGCGACTATGTAAGCGAGGAAGCCAAAAACTCCCTGGCCTTTGATCTGGAAGCCGCCCAGAAGGTGCTGGAGGACGCGGGCTACACCAAGGGCGACGACGGCATCTACCAGAAAGACGGCAAGCGGCTGTCCTTTACCTATCACAACGCTTCCGGCGCCCCTGCCCAGCAGATGGAAGCCGGCATGATTCAGCAGTGGCTTTTGAACCTGGGCGTGGAGATTATCCCCAAACTGGCCACCTGGCCCGAGCTGACCTCCCTGGCCCAGACCGGCAAGTTTGACCTTTTGCAGATGGGCATCAACTTCCCGCCCGACCCCTATGCCGCCCTCAATAGCTGCTTCAACTCCTCCATGACCGCCCCCGCCGGCGAGAGCACCCCCGGCCTGAACTATTTCCGCTACCGCAGCGATGAGATGGACGGCCTTCTGGAGCAGGCTTCCGCCGAGACGGACGAGGAAAAGCTGAAGGATCTCTACTACCAGATGCAGGATCTGCTGGCAAAGGATTACGTGTTCCTGCCCATGTATAACTCCAGCGGACACATCCCCTACTATGACGGCGCCGCCGTTACAGGCTGGACGGATTACGAGGCGTCTGTCAAGAGCAACCGCAACCTTATCAATGTGCGGCCCGTAGGCTGATTATAAGGGGTTCGGGCAAGTCTTTTGGGAAAAAATAAATACAGGTAAAAAATAAAGCGGAGGATATTCCTGGTAGCTGGGAGTATCCTCCCTTTTAAAAAGGAGGAGGAAAGCTTGAAAGGCATCACGGTAAAATATGTATGCAAAAGGTTTATAAGCGCTTTGTTCACCCTGTGGGTGGCGCTTACCTTCAACTTCCTGCTGCCCCGCATGATGGGCGGCGACCCGGCGGAATACCTGGCGTCCCAAAGCGCCCTTGGCTCTGCCGAGTATGCCCAGCAGGTGCGGGAGCAGTTCGGCCTGGACAAGAGCATCTTTGAGCAGTATGCGCGCTATCTGGGCGGGCTTTTTCAGGGGGATCTGGGGGTGTCCTACACAAACTTCCCCATCCCTGTCAGCGATATCATCACCCAGGCCATCCCCTGGACCCTGCTGGTGGTCATTATCTCCACCCTGCTGTCCTTTTTGATTGCCTGGATCATCGGGACCCTGGCGGCCCTGAAAAAGGGATCCTGGTTTGACAACCTGGCAGTAGGCACGTCCTTCTACATCCAGTCCATCCCCTATTTCTGGGTGGGCATGCTGCTGGTCATGGGCCTGGGGTATTACCTGGGGTGGTTCCCCATGGGCCACGCCATGACCCCCGGGGCAGAGCTTGGCAATTTCTGGGCCAAGGCGGGGAACATCGCCTACCACGCCTGCCTGCCGGTGCTGTCGCTGGTGATTGTGTCCCTTGCCGGGCGCATGATTATGATGCGCAGCAACATATTGCAGGTGTTCTCTGAGGACTACATTGTGCTGGCCCAGGCAAAGGGGCTGCGGCGCAGCAAAATCCTGACGAAATATGCCCTGCGCAACGCCCTGCTCCCTTCCTTCACCGGGCTGATGCTCAGCCTGGGCCAGGCGGTGGGCGGCGCCATCGCCACAGAGATTATCTTCTCCTATCCCGGCATTGGCCTAACCATTATGAACGCCATCCTGAGCCACGATTATCCCCTGGTGCAGGGCTGCTTTGCCATCATTGCCCTGAGCGTGGTGGCCATCAACTTCCTGGCGGATTTAATTTACCCGCTGATAGACCCCCGGGTATCCCTGGACTGAGAAAGGGGCGCGGGCGTGTGAAAAATATCAAAGAAAGGACGGTACCGGGCACAAAAGGGCATAGCGTTATGGCTTTTTGTGCGGATTCCGTATCGCGTGGCGATTACTTATGAAAAAAGAAAAGGCGGCAAGGCAGAAGTCCGACGGCTACTTGATGCTGGAAAAATACCTTTTGAAAAATATCCGGGCCAAGGTGGGGCTTTTCATCCTCCTGTTCTTCGCCCTGGTGGCAGTGTTTGCCCCCCTGATAGCCCCGTACCAGCCCAAGGATATCAGCTTCATGCCCTGGGAAAAGCCTTCCCTGGCCCACCCCCTGGGGGTGAACAGCTATGGGCAGGACATCTTCTCCCAGGTGGTGTACGGCACCCAGGTCACCATGTCCGTAGGCGTGCTGGCTGGGCTGCTCACCAGCTTCATCGGCATTTTCGTGGGGCTGCTGGCAGGCTATAAGGGCGGGCGCACAGGAGAAGTGCTGATGCGCATTGTAGACGTGTTCCTGGTGGTGCCCACCCTGGCCTTTATGATTGTGCTGGCGGCGTTTTTGCCCAGCATGGGCATCTGGAACCTGATTATCATTATCGGGGGCCTCAACTGGCTGTGGATGGCCCGCAGCATCCGCTCCCAAACCCTGTCGGAGGCCCGCCGGGAATATGTGGACGCGGCAAAGGTGCAGGGCATGGGCACCTTGGAAATCATGTTCCGGGAAATCCTGCCCAACATTATCCCTGTGGTCACAGCCAACATGGTGATGGTGATAACCTCCGCCATGCTTACGGAAGCCACCCTGAGCTTTTTGGGCCTGGGCGACCCTTCCCTCATAAGCTGGGGTCAGATGCTCTCCGTGTCCTTTGACAACAACGCCATTTTATACAACGCCTGGTGGTGGATGCTGCCCCCCGGCCTGTGCATCGCAACCTTAGGCTTCAGCTTTATGCTTATCGGCAACTCGTTCCTGGATATCTACGCAAACGACCGGGGCGGCGCCGTGAAGCTGTGACGGGGAAAGGATGGAAACCATGGAAAACCGGGAAATCGTATTGTCTGTAAAAAATCTCAATGTCCGCTACACAGCGGACAGAGGGGAGGTGCAGGCCGTAACGGACGTAAGCTTTGACATCCATAAGGGCGAGTTCTTCGGCCTTGCCGGGGAGTCCGGCTGCGGGAAATCCACAGTGGCCTTCTCCATCATGCAGCTTTTAAAGGGCGCGGCCCGCATATCAGGCGGAACCATTGCGTTCAACGGCAAAAACGTGCTGGCCTTTACCAAGGAGGAGCTGCGCACCTTCCGCTGGGAAAAATCCTCCATGGTGCTGCAAAGCGCCATGAACAACCTGAACCCTGTGGTCACCATTGGCAGCCAGTTGATGGACGCCATCCTGGCCCACGAAAAGCTTCCCCGCAAGGCGGCCCTGGAGCGGGCCGGGGAGCTTTTAAAGCTGGTGAATATCGACCCCGCCCGTATTAAGGCATACCCCCACGAGCTTTCCGGCGGTATGCGCCAGCGGGTGGTTATCGCCATGGCCCTGGCATTGCAGCCGGACTTAGTGATTTTCGACGAGCCTACCACAGCCCTGGATGTGGTGGTGCAGTATAACATCATCCGCAGGATACAGGAGCTGAAGGAAAAGATGGGCTTCTCTGTGCTGTTCATCACCCACGACCTGCCCCTGATGCTGGAAATGTGCGACCGCATTGCCATTATGTATGCCGGGCGCATGGCGGAAATCTCCCCTGTGGGAGAGCTGCTCCAGGGCGGGGCGCACCCCTACACCAGCGGGCTTTTGCAGGCCTTCCCCTCTTTGGTGGGGCCTCGCAAGGAGCTGAGCGGCATCCCCGGCAGCGTGCCGGATTTAATCACCCCGCCCCAGGGCTGCCTGTTCTACGAGCGCTGCACCCGCCGCCAGGAGGACTGCCTGTCAGCCCCGCCGGCGCTGGAGGATTTGGGGCGCGGGCATAGCTGCGCCTGCTACCACAGGCTTACAAAGGAGGTAGGGTAAATGGAAAATGTGGCGGTAAAGTTTGACCATGTAAAGAAATATTTCGTCAAGCGCCAGGGCCTTTTCGGCAAGGCCAGCCTAAAGGCTGTGGACGATGTGAGCTTTGAGATACGCAAGGGGGAAATCCTGGCGGTGGTGGGAGAGTCCGGCTGCGGGAAGTCCACCATGGCGAAAATGCTGTGCAAGGTGTATGAGCCTACAGAGGGCAGCATCTCCGTAAACGGCATGGACGTGACCGGCCACACAGGGAAAAAGGATGTGAGCCGCTTCCGCAAGGAGGTGCAGATGATTTTCCAGGATCCCTTCGGCTCTTTAAACCCCGCCCATAAGGCGGGCCGCATTGTGGGCCGGGCGGTGGAGCTGCACTATCCGGAACTGAGCACGGCCCAGGTGCGGGAGAGGGTGGTGGAGCTGTTTGAAACCGTAGGCCTCACCCCTGCCGCTGACTTCATGGAAAAGCACCCCAACCAGCTTTCCGGCGGCCAGCGCCAGCGCATTGTCATTGCCCGCGCCCTGGCGGTGAAGCCCTCCATCCTGGTGGCAGACGAGCCTACCTCCATGCTGGACGTGTCCATTGGCATTGACATTATGAACCTGATGCTGGACTTACAGAAAAAGGAAGGCCTCACCTATCTCTACATCACCCACAACCTGGCCTCTGCCCGGTATATGGCAAACCGCATGGTGGTCATGTACGCCGGCAACTGCGTGGAGCAGGGCGGCACAGACGATATCATCCAAAGCCCCCTGCACCCCTACACCGTCCTGCTGCTTTCCAGCACCCCGGAGCCTTTCCGGGAGGAAAAGCTGGAGATACACGCCAGCGAGGATTTGCCGGACTTGACAGGGGACATGAAGCAGTGCCCCTTTGCAAGCCGCTGCCCCAGGGCTACGGACCGCTGCCGGAAGGAAAAGCCGGAAAACTATGTGATAGGCGACAGGCAGGTAAAATGTTTTTTGTATGAGCACGCCAAAGAGGGGGACGGCCCCCTGGTGGACGTGTCCATCTACCGCTGAAAGGAGACGGAAGCTTTGGCTAAAAAACCGAATTTTATTGTCATTATGACAGATGATCAGGGATATGGGGATCTGTCCTGTATGGGCAGCAAGGACTTTGTCACCCCTCACATTGACGGGCTGGCAGCCTCCGGCGCGCGGTTTACCGACTGGTATTCCGGCAGCCCTGTGTGCTCCCCTTCCCGGGCCTGCCTGCTCACAGGCCGCTATCCCGGCAATGCCGGGGTGCGGGCCATTCTGGCAGGGCACAGGAAGGCTTCGGGCCTGACCCCCAAGGTGCCCACCATTGCCGCGGCCTTAAAGGGCCAGGGATATAAAACCTCCCTGGTGGGCAAATGGCACCTGGGGCTTAAAGATGAGTGCCGCCCCAACCAGAACGGCTTTGATGATTTTTACGGCTTCATGGCCGGGTGCGTGGATTATTACTCCCACATTTTCTACTGGGGCATGGCAGACGGCCACACCGACCCCACCCACGACCTGTGGGAAAACGAAAAAGAGGTGCGGGAGAACGGCCGCTACATGACAGAGCTTATTACGGAAAAGGCAGTGGAGAGCATCCGGGGCCACGCGGGGAAGCAGGAGCCTTTCTTCCTCTATGTGGGTTATAATGCCCCCCATTACCCCATGCACGCCCCGGAAAAATATATGGCCCGCTTTTCCCACCTGCCCTGGGACAGGCAGGTGATGGCCGCCATGATTGCGGCGGTGGACGACGGCGTGGGGGAGATACTAGACGAACTGAAGCGCTGCGGGGAATATGAAAACACCTGCATTTTCTTCCAAAGCGACAACGGCCCCTCCCGGGAGTCCCGCAACTGGCTGGACGGCACCCCCGACCCCTATTACGGCGGGCAGACCGGCGGCTTTAAGGGCCATAAATACAGCCTCTTTGAGGGGGGCGTCCGGGTGCCGGGCATCTTCTCCTGGCCCGGGGTTATCCCCGCCGGGCAGGTTATCAAAGAGCCTTGCGGCGCTATGGATGTGTTCCCCACCCTGCTGAGCTGGGCCGGGGGCGATCCGGGAGCCTACACCCTGGACGGCGCTTCTCTGCAGGAGGTGCTCACCCAGGGCGCGGAAAGCCCCCACGAAGATATTTTCTGGGAAATGGACGGGCAGACCGCTGTACGCCACGGCAGGTATAAGCTGGTTTTAAACGGCGTGCTGGTGGAAGGGGAGCCTGTGCAGGCCCCTGTGTTCCTGTCCGATTTGGAAGCCGATCCCGGCGAAACCCGCAACCTGGCGGAGGAGCTGCCGGAGCTTACAAAAGAGCTGACGGAAAAGGCCCTCAGGTGGCGGGAAGCCCTGGAGAAGAACTGGGACGAGAACTTTGCCGCCAATTACAGTCTGGCGTAGAAGCTGTTGGAAAGCTGGGCCAACATCCGGCGTTCCCCGTTTCCGGCCAAAAACAACAATATGGTTACAAAGATGACAATCCGTTTACAAAACAGCGGGTTTGCAGCGAACAGTTTTGTAATTTAATTGTTTGTTCACATTTGGATTGTGAGCATCCATCACCAAAATGCAAGCCCTGCGGAAAAATCCTGCATTTTCCCATCTTCAGGCAAAGCCTAAAGAAAAACCGGGATTAAGACGATAAACACATTAAAGAGAGGAGGAGCTATATGCGCGCAATCATGGTTATGTTCGATTCCCTCAACCGCCACATGCTGGAAGCATACGGCTGCACAGAATCCTTAACCCCCAATTTCCTGCGCTTGCAGCAGCGCTCGGTGCAGTTTGAAAGCTGCTATGCAGGCAGCCTGCCCTGTATGCCCGCCCGCCGGGAGCTGCACACCGGGCGGTACAATTTCCTGCACAGAAGCTGGGGGCCTATAGAGCCTTTTGACGACTCCATGCCCCAGATCTTATGGCAGAACGGCATACATTCCCATCTCATCAGCGACCACGGGCACTACTGGGAGGACGGCGGCGGCACCTACCACACCCGCTATGCCACCTGGGAAAACTTCCGGGGCCAGGAGGGGGATCGCTGGAAGGCGGTGATAGGCGGGGTGGAGGACAAAGACCCCAACCTTATCAGCTTTGACGGCTACCGGGGGATGCTCTACCGGCAGGACGTGGTGAACCGCAGCTTTATGCAGCAGGAGAAAGATCACCCCCAGGTGAAATGCTTTGACGCGGGAATTGAGTTTTTGCGGCAGAACAGGGACGCGGACAAGTGGTTCCTGCAAATTGAGTGCTTTGACCCCCACGAGCCTTTCTTCACCTATGACAAATATAAGGAGCTGTACCCCACAGAGTACGCGGGCAAGCGCTTTGACTGGCCCGACTATGCCATGGTGAAGGAATCCCCGGAGGAGGTGGCAGAGGGCAGGCGCAGCTATAAAGCGCTGCTGTCCATGTGCGACGCCCAGTTAGGCCGGGTGCTGGACGTGATGGACGAGCAGGACATGTGGAAGGACACCATGCTCATTGTCAACACAGACCATGGCTACATGCTGGGAGAGCATGGCTATTGGGCTAAAAATTACATGCCCCTGTACGAGGAAGTGTCCCATATCCCCCTGTTCATCTGGGATCCCCGCTGCGGGATAAAGGGGGAGCGGCGGGAGGCCCTGGTGCAGACCATCGACCTGCCGGTAACCCTCTTACGCTTCTTCCAGATTCCTGTGCCCAAGGACATGTTGGGCAAAGACCTGGGCAAGGTCCTCCAGAAGGAACAGCCTGTGCGGGAGGCGGCCCTTTTCGGCATACACGGGGGCATGCTCTGCTGTACAGACGGGCGGTATGTGCTGATGAAGGCCCCGGCCGCCCCGGAAAACCAGCCCCTTTACGAATACACCATGATGCCCACCCATATGGCAAGCTTCTTTAGTGAAGAGTCCCTGCAGTCCATGAAGTGGCACACGCCTTTCTCCTTTACAAAGGGCGCGCCTGTTATGCAGATGGAGCCTGACGGGAATTTGGGCGGCGGCCATGGCTATGGGGATCTGCTCTTCGATTTGCAGGCTGATCCTTCCCAGGAGCACCCCATAGAGGATGAAGCCCAGAAGGCCCGGCTGGAAGGGCTGATGGCAGCGCTGCTGAAGGAAAACGACGCGCCTCCGGAGCAGTTTGAGCGCCTGGGGCTGTAGAACCTGTATCCACAACCTGTAACCACCGTCTAAGCGGCCTTTTTGAAGCCACTCTATGTTAAATTTTCTTGCAAGGCGACAGCCTTGCTGCGAACATTTGCCTTGATTGGCTTCAAAAATTCCCGCTCATCCGGCAATTTCGATTATGAATACAGGTTCTAAAGGGTTTGACATAAGCTTTACGCCTTTTTGGAAATCCCCTGCTTACAGGCGGGGGATTTCCCTTAGCGGGAAAGGCCCCGCTTCTGCCCTGGTTTTCATAAAGTTCACGGGGTGTTTACAAAATCGAAAGAAATTAAAGGTTGACAAGCAGGTAGTTTGCGGATATAATTATTTGTGTTGTATTACACGACAGAGACCCCTGCCTTTGGGCGGATGGGAGGGATATACATGGCTGAGATCAGGCTCAAGGATAATGAATCGCTGGACAGTGCGCTGCGCCGTTTCAAAAAGCAGTGCGCCCGGGCGGGCGTCATCCAGGAAGTCCGCAAGAGAGAGGCATATGAAAAGCCCTCTGTCAAGCGCAAGAAAAAGTCAGAAGCAGCTCGCAAACGCAAGTATAAGTAAGCGCTGCTCCAAACCTTTCTGACGGAAAGCGGGCTTTGCTGCCCGCTTTTTTGTTTCCGGAAAGTCCCGGCCCGCAAACCGGGGGCGCGCCCCCGCCCGCGCCTAAAGGCGCGGCAGCGGCCCTTTGGGCCGCTGGTTTGCGGGCCGGGGCGCTGGGCGCAGGCGCATTTTTGAGAAGGAGCGTACCTATGGGACTATTGCGGCCCACTGCTATGAGGGCCAGAGTGACGCAGCTAACCCCGGAATTCCTGGAAAGCCTGGGGGTGGAAGCCCTGCTGCTGGACGTGGACAACACCATCGCCACCTACACTTCCCACACCCCTATCCCCGGGGCAGTGGAATGGGCTGAAGAAATGGTGGGGCGGGGGTTCCGGGTCATCATCGTTTCCAACAATTATAAAAAGCGGGTGGGGCCTTTCGCCCGGAAATTCGGGCTGGATTTTATCAGCTTTGCCATAAAGCCCTTGCCCTTTGGGTATTTGCGGGCCAGGCGGCGGCTGGGCGTGAAGCGGCGGGCCTGTGCCATTATCGGGGATCAGATTTTTACCGACGTGGTGGGCGCCAACCTCTGCGGCATGAAGTCAGTGCTGCTGGCACCTATTGAACCGGAGGAGGGCTTTACCTTCCGGGTGCGGCGCTGCCTTGAGCAGGGCCTGCGGAAAAAATTTACAGTGCGAAAGGATGTTTTGAAATGAAAAACCCTATAGAGCGCCTTGCAAAACGAGTGATAAACGGCGACAGCCAAAAGGCGGCGCTGGTGTTTTCCGAGCGCAACCGGCGGTATTTCACCCAGTTCCCTGCCACAGACGGGGCTTTGCTGGTGACAAGCGGAGCCGCCTACCTGCTGATGGATTTCCGCTATGAGGAAGCGGCCCGGTATCAGGCGAAATATTGCGAAGTGGTGGGCTTTAAGGACTTGAACACCGTCCTGTGCGAACTGCTTGGCAAGCACGGCATCAAGGAAGTCTTTCTGGAGGTGGACAAGCTCTCTGTGGCCCAGTCCCGGAAATTCCAGGAGGCCTTTGAAAAGCAGGGCGCAGAGTGCGTGCTGGACAAGACCCTGGACGATGCCATCCGGGATCAGCGGATGATAAAATCCCCGGAGGAGGTCAAGAAAATCGAGGCCTCCCAGGCCATTACAGACGCGGCCTTCCAGCACATCCTGCCCTTTATCAAGGAAGGGGCTGTAGAGCGGGATTTAGCCCTGGAAATTGAGTTCTTCATGCGGAAGAACGGGGCGGAGAACGTAGCCTTTGAGCTGATTGTGGCGGCGGGAAAGAACGGATCCCAGTGCCACGCCGTCCCCTCCGACAACCAGGTGCATAAGGGCGACTTTATCACCATGGATACCGGCGCCCTGTTAGACGGCTACCACTCCGACATGACCCGCACTGTGGCCCTGGGCAAGGTGTCTGACGAGCAGCGGGCCGTATATGAGACAGTGCTCAAGGCCCACATGGCGGTAATCGACCAGGTGAAGCCCGGTATGCCCTGCTGCGATGTGGACAAGATTGCCCGGGACATCATTGAAAAGGACTATCCCGGCACCTTTGGCCATGGCCTGGGCCATGGGGTGGGCTTTGAGATACACGAGTGGCCTCGGTTCTCCCACCTGGACAAAACGCCCTGCGCCCCTGGCATGGTGATAACCGACGAGCCTGGCATCTATGTGCCTGCCAAGTATGGCGTGCGCATTGAGGACATGCTGCTTATCACCGAGGAGGGCTGCCGCTCCCTCACCAAGTCCCCCAAGGAGCTTATGGAGCTGTAAGAAGCTGTACCAATAGGCTCCTCCACAAACCTTTTCGGGAAATTTTCGCACCAATCCTATCGGTACAGCTTCTAAGTGGTTTCTTTTTGGAAAAAAAGTGCCCCTAAAGGACGTTTTCCCTTGAAAAACCAGGCGGGATAGGGTAAAATAAGCAGAGAGACAGTTGTACGTGGAAGTAATCAGTATAGCTTTGGAGGTTTTTGCATATGATCACAGCAGGCGATTTCAGAAACGGCGCCACCTTTGAAATGGATGGTTCCGTGTATTCCATCATCGAATTCCAGCATGTAAAGCCCGGCAAGGGCGCGGCCTTTGTGCGCACCAAAATCCGCAACGTCATCACAGGCGCTGTGGTGGAGCGCACCTTCAGCCCCGACGAAAAGTATCCCACTGCCTTTGTAGAGAGAAAGGATATGGAGTATCTGTACAATGACGGCGACCTGTACTATTTCATGGACAACGAAACCTATGAGCAGGCCCCTATCAACAGCAGCATCCTGGGGGACAGCTTTAAGTTTGTGAAGGAGAACATGGTGTGCAAGGTGCTGTCCTACAAGGGCGATGTGTTCGGCGTGGAGCCTCCCAACTTTGTGGAGCTGGAAGTTACCCACACAGAACCTGGTGTGAAAGGCAACACCGCCACCAACACCCTGAAGCCTGCCACTCTGGAGACAGGCGCCGAGGTGCGCGTGCCCCTGTTTATCAACGAGGGCGAGAAAATCCGCATCGACACCCGCACCGGCGAGTACATGGAGCGCGCATAACGCCCCTACATCCATTAAGCGCCGCCAAACAGGGTGGCAAAAGGAGGAACTGTCATGACAAATTCAGAGCGCGCTTCTTATATCCGGGGCCTGATGGACGGCCTGGAGCTTGACCCCAACGCCAAGGAAACAAAGGTTTTAAACGCTATAGTAGAGCTGCTGGACGATCTGTGCCTCTCCGTGGAGGAGCTGGAGGATGGCTTTGCAGAGCTGAGCGAGCAGGTGGATGAAATAGACGAAGATCTGGGCAATGTGGAAGAGGACTTCTATGAGCTGGAAGGCGGCTGCTCCTGCCACCATCACGGGGATATAGATGATTTCGACGGCGCAGAGTTTGAGGTAACCTGCCCTAGCTGCGGGGATACCATTGAGCTTACAGACGATTTGCTGGAAGAGGGAAGCATTGTCTGCCCCGGCTGCGGCGAAACCCTGGAGTTTGACTTTGACGAAGATGAGGATGAAGACGGCTGCGGCTGTGGCTGCCATCACGACAAAGACGGCGAGTAAAAAGACAGATGGATAGATAAAAGCGCACCCCATAAGGGTAGCTACTCATAAAACAGTATCAACCAACAAACTGAGATAGGGTAGCTGTCATACAGGGTGCAGAAAAAGGCGAGTGAGAAACAAAGCGTTTCTTGCCTGCTTTTTTCATGCCCCTTGTTACGCAGTAGGGGCTGAAAAAGCATTGATACAGGCGGCTTGGTGGGCGCGTTTCCCACGCGGCAAGGGATTTACACCTTTTTCCTCAAAAACGCCTTTCTACGGCGTAACAAAACCGCGGTAATTATCCGGCGGAGCATAGACCGCCTATCTCGGATTTCCCTATGTTGGAAAAGCCTACGTTGGAAAATCCAACGCAACTATTGGTTTATGAAACTATAGTTAAGCAAGCACAGGCTGTTTTAGGTACGGCGTTATCTGGCACAAGCCAACAAGAATTGCTATTTGCAAGGCAAGATGAATATAGTAGGCAGGTGAGAGCGATCCAGGAGCAAAAGCGAGCCTTGTTTGAGAGGTTGGTTTTGGGTGAAATTAGCGAAAGAGATTACAAAGAGCAAAAATCGGTTTTCGACCAGGAGATAACCCGTATTCAACAGCTTCACAAGGCTGTGACAACACAGTTGGCACAGGTGCAGATGGATGAGCAAAGAAAAAACGCCAGAAACCAGTTGGCGCAGAAGGTTGTGGATACTGGAAAATTAAGCGCGAAATTGGTTGATGCGCTGATTGAGAGAGTGTATGTCTATCCGGGTAATCAGGTTGAAATTGTCTGGAAGATGCGTGATTTTGCTCTTGAAGCCTCTGAATTTCGGAAATGTTGAAAAAGTTTGTGTCGTGGGCTTGACATATGGGTGACGGAGCATATGGAAATGGAAGTCCTCCAGCCCCGGCACTTTCTTCTTTGCCTGAACGGCACATGATACTCACCGTACTCGGCGTTTCAATGGCCCCGTCAGGCCGGAGGCAGACAAAGGACAGATCCCGATACCCCTCCGGCACCTCCGCCGTCCTGGGCAGGGTATAAACCTCGTAATAGGCCCGGTCTTTCTCCCTGACCTCCGTGCAGTAGTTCAGGCTGCAAAGCTCGCCATAGCGCAGGCGGTTCCCAATCTGCTCTTTCTTGACCCTCCGCAGGATCGCCGCCAGCGTGTCGCAGAAGTCCACAGTACGGACTTTCTTCCGCTTGGTGGCCCCGATCTCCGTCTTGTGCCTTGCCCCGTTGTAGCGGATACTGCGCTGCACCGTGAGATACTGCTCGTCTAGGTCGATGTCCTGCCAGGTGAGGGCGCAGACCTCGCCAATCCGCAGCCCGGTGTAGTAGGCAATCTGGATGGGCAGCAGGGCCGGGTTATCTTTCTTTTTCAGAAAGTCCTCCAGCGCCCGGAACTGCTCATGGGTGAGGGTAGGCACAGCAGGGGCATCCCCATCCTCCTGGGAGAACAACTCGTATTCCTCTTTCTTTCCCCGCCAGACCATATACTGCATCTTGCTAATTTCTTGGATTGATATAGTTGAACACGCCATCCGCTTTGTCAAAAGGTTTCGTATTCTCTCTGAACGCTATCGCAACCGCAGGCATCGTTTCGCGCTTCGCTTTTCTTTGATTGCTGGTATCTGCAATTTTGACCGTTTTGCCTAATTTCGCAAGAGGTCTATTACAATCTATGCTTGGGGTTTTTATCAAAAATCCCCCTTGCAATTGGAGGGGATTTCGTGTATAGTATAAGTAGTAAAATTGTGGCGTTATGC
This sequence comes from Acutalibacter sp. JLR.KK004, assembly GCF_036941085.1. Classification (NCBI taxonomy): domain Bacteria; kingdom Bacillati; phylum Bacillota; class Clostridia; order Eubacteriales; family Acutalibacteraceae; genus Acutalibacter; species Acutalibacter sp. JLR.KK004. The sequence continues at coordinate 2,132,335 of NZ_JAYMNQ010000001.1, read as the reverse complement.
CGCCAGAAATGGGGATGTAAAGGTTTCGACGGGGAAGGAAAGCCCTGGTAAGCGAGCAGCGGTGCGGACCGCTATAAAACCGCAAACCTTAAAATTAAACGACAACAATTCTGTTGCTGTTGCTGCTTAAATAAGCAGCCGTTCTTACCTGGAGTACCGCGGCCAGGATAAGAGCGCCGATGAGCGGTGAACGTGAATGAGGGCGCCGCCTTTCGCCCTCGTCATGACCCAAAAGGCTACTAAAACCCGGAGCCTGCTTTTGGGCGCCGGGCAGAGGGAATGTTAAAACAAAAGCTACGCTCGTAGAAAGCCTTGGTAATCTTTTTTCGGACGCGGGTTCGATTCCCGCCATCTCCACCAAACGTCAAGTATACGAACACCATGTCAAGAATCAGGTTGGCGGTGTATCGTAACGTGTTCGCCCTTATAGTCGAGATAGACGGCTATGAGGGCGAAACGCGTTTACAGACAAAACGCGCCACCTATAAGGACCTCCAGGCATGGGTCAAGGAGCGGTATGGCATCCATGTCAGCAATCTTGCCATATCCCAGACCAAGGAACTCTGCGGCCTTGCCAAGACGAAGTATAAGGGGTATGGAGATGCCGAAGGGCAGCCTGCCCCAAAGCTGGCCGCAAAGAAAGAGGCGGCTATCCGCGAGGCGTTCATTTGGTTCGGGTTGATAGAAAAGGAATAGTGGAAAGAGGCCATCCTGGACTTGCTGCCGGGGTGGCTTTTTTTGCATCTCCCGATGCCAAGGGTGGCGGGAAATGCCGCTGGCCCCGGCCAGCGAAAGGAGATGAGCAGCATGTTCTACCAGAAAGTCAACCGACGCAGCCGGGAGGCCATGACCGGATTCCTGGCCCGCCACTACCGCTACAACACCATGAACTCCTGGAACCGCTCCACGTCCTACGCCAACAATGTCAAAATCCAAAACCTGGATATCCCCAGCGAGCTGCAAGACCTGGCCTATGACGTGGCTAGCGGCGAGGTGGAGGCTCCCGATTGGGACATATTCTTTGCCCGTACTGTCTCGGACTTTTACCAGCGCACCGGCTACCATATCGGCTTCAACGGTCGCAGCAGCGGCTACCTGGTGCTGTACGAGGCCCAGGCAAACGAGGACGGCACTTACTCACTTTATCCCGGCCGCTCCATCGACATGTACGAGGACTTTGCCGGCTGGGATATGCAGGACCTGCGCGGCCGGGTGGAGCTGGTCCAGGATTTTGACCGCACCTGTGACCGGCTGCGGGAGGGCTTCATTTTCATGTTAGAGCACTACACCCCTGGCGAGTACACGGAAGTCAAGAGGATACCCCACCGCGTTATGAAACCCACCGGCAAGAGCCTGCTGGCCTGATGGAAGGAGGAAAACCTTTGCAACCTACTCCACAGATTATCGTCCGCAACTTCGAGCAGTGTGAGCGCATACTTTGTACTGAGACCGGAACCCTGGACAATTTAAACCTGTCCAGCATTATCACGCGTCTTATCCAAGACGTGGGCCGCTTCTGTGAGCGCTTCGCCAGCGATTTCATTATCAGCTGGGATATGGTTCGCAAGCAGCTGGAACCCCGTCCTGTCACAGAGCCTTACTATACCGTGGAGATTTTCGGCATCCGCCGCGCTGGGGTGGACCACAATAACTTCTTCCTGTCCCACTTGAGAAACGACAGCCGGGGCGGATACTTCTGCTGTGAGAATGTCTACCGAAAGGTGCTGGCGCTGGGCATTGAAATCCTGCCCGCCGAGTCTCCAGAGAGGTGCCCCCGCGTGACCTGCACACTAAAGGACCTGACGGACGAGCTTTGGCGTGTTGAGCCCGGCGACCTGGAGGAAAATGCAGCCTGATACAGCCAAAGCCCTTGCAAATCTCTGAAAAAAAGAATATACTAATAGTAAAGAAGGTGATACCCATGGCAATCAAGCCGTTCCATGAGCTGACGCTGGCGGACGACTTTATGTTCGGGGAGGTCATGCGCCGCCCGGAGAACGCAAAGCCCTTTTTAGAAGCCCTGCTGGGCAAGAAGATTGGCAGCATCACGGCGATAGACAAGCAGAAAGAGCTGACAGACGGCGCGGCCCTTCACGGCGTGCGTCTGGATGTGTGCCTGGAGGACGAGAGCCGCACCCAGTATGACGTGGAGATGCAGACCGGGGCCAGCTATGGCCTGGAAAAGCGCATCCGCTACTACCAGAGCAGCATTGACCGCAGGACCCTGAAATCAGCGGAAAGCTACCGGGAGCTGCGTCAGAGCTTTGTTATCTTTATCTGCACGGACGATTACTACAAGCGCGGGCTGGCGGTATACAGGCGCAGGTCCGTGATAGAAGGCGCGGAGGATATTGCCTACGACGACGGCTCCCATGCCTACATCCTCAACGCCAGCTTCACAGAGGGCAACAGCAGCGCTGAGGTGCTGGACTTCCTACGCTACATTGACGCGGGCTACAGAGGCAGGCCGCTGGACGTTCGCTCGGGCTATGTGGCCCAGATAGAGCAGGCGGTGGAGGCTGTGAAAACCGATGAAGAAATGGAGGGGACTTATATGACGCTGGCTATGAAATTGCAGGATATGAAGTGGGAAGGCCGGCAGGAGGGCAGGCAGGAGGGGGAAGAAAGCAAACTGTTTGCCAACCTCAAGGCTCTAATGGAGAACCTTGATATTCCAGCGGACAAGGCAATGGATTTGCTTAATGTCCCAGCCAGTGACCGGCCAAAGTACCGGAAGATGCTGGACGAGTAACAAGCACAGCAGAAAAGTGATGGGAGGCAGGTCAACTGGACCTGCCTCCTGTTTTATTTGCCCAGGGCAGGACAGTCGCAGGGACGACAACCGTGCGACCATGGTGCGACAGGTTGTGGGACATGGAAACATATTGCCAGGAAAGGAAAGCTGAGAGTTTGTCGCACTGTCTCACCTATTTTTGAAAACTTTTAAAAGTAAGGAAAAATAGGTAGTGTATAGTATTGGGAAAAAGTTTTTTTACAGGCTGCGACGGTGCGACAATGCGACAGCCAATCCGCATATCATGGCTCTGGTGTTATCATCCTCCCCTTTGTCCAAAGCCGCATCGTCCCGATGCCAGGAGCCGCCATGCCGTAATTTCACCTGAAAGGAGTGACCTGCCATGAGCCGCATATCCCTTGATACCCGCCTACAGACCCTGGAGGAAACGGGTTGCAGTGACCCTAGGACAGGCGATTTATGGCATTTTATTTGATATGTTCAAAAGTCAAACATGGATTGTGCTAATCGTTGCAGCTATTGCGTCTTTTTTAATTACGCTCTATTCAAAAAAACTGTTTTGTCAATTAGACGATAGCAATGAATAAAGTAGCCTTGTTTCAATAGTTTATCTACAACAAACACCGCTGCTTTTAGACAAATATAGGTTAAACGGCGGTACCTAATACTTAATAAAAACCGCCGTTTTCTGTTTTGAAAAATAGGAATATGGAGGTGTGTTACCGGGACTTCTCAAACTACACTCTCCCCTACAGGCACATCGACCAGGGCACAGGTTGCAGCGATCTTGCAGAGATATGGAGAGAAATTTCCAACTTTTGAGTAAGCGTAAATCTATCACGATTAGGGGGTGATACATAATTTACAAGGTGTCCGTTCAATACTAAAAATTTTTGGAGGTTCAAAATGAAAAAGCGTATTTTGTCCGTTGTGGTGGCCTTGTGCTTGATTGTAGGGATGTGCCCTATATTTGCGTCTGCTGGTGGAAGGGCATATACATATGTTTTTGACAGTAATGGCGTTAGAAAAAATGTTGCTACTCCTTCTGCGGCCGCAGGTACAAGCGCGGGTGGAACCACTATTTCTTCGGAAGGTAATGGTTGGGCGTGGGATAAAGCCACAAACACCTTAACTCTGAGTGGCGCAGATTTTACCGAGTCATCCGGTATGATGTCCATGTTGTTCTATTGTGACGCAACTATCCACTTAGCAGATAGTTCTCAGAACGTTGTCAGTGCTTCAAAGAGCTCAAATGCGGGAACTGGTATATATTGTATTGGTAACCTAACTATTACAGGGAAGGGTTCTTTGGATCTGCGATGGACAGGTGAAACCGGGTTTACAAGAACGGAACTTGAACTGGAAGCGAGTAAAAAGCTTTTAATAAGAGATGGAAAAATAACTGCACAGAGCCTTAGAGGAAAAGATAAAATCCAGGTTGCTGGTGGAAACGTAACTGTTAACTCCATTGGATATTGCCCTTTGGACGTGGAAAAAGGGATGGAAACCGGTTACGAAAATAAGAAGGTTAGTCTTTCTGTGTCTGGTGGAAACCTGTCCATATCAGAATTAAAGGGCAACCCAAGTGAACTACTTATAACTGGAGGCACTGTTTCTGTTACGGAAAACATGTTTGTGTTTGATTCAGTATTATCTGTAAAAAATGGAACACTAAACATAACTCAAGGAAAGATGTTTTCTCAAGTGAATTTTAAAAGTATTGAAATCGATAATGCAAATGTCAACTCCAACGTACACTTCCAAATAGCCTCATCGGATACTATTATCAGTTTTGACCAGCTGGACAGAATCTGAGAGGCTTTAGACTGCACCCTGCCGGAGCTGTTGGAATACATACCAAACCCGCAGCCGAAAACAGGGGAAAACCTGATCCTGGAGGAGCATGGAAACCGCAAGAAAAAGTCAAGCTGATTTTCCAAAAAGTAAGGGTGCTTAAACGGTTTATTTTACCGCTTAAACGCCCTTCTTTTTTTCTCAAATTATCTGAAAATCTTTCTCGGTTTTTTTGCAAAGCTACAAAGCTAGCGGAATATTCAAACACAAAATTTCGGAGAATTACCGGGGTAAAGCGGGCAACATTTGACAAGATGGTAGAAATTCTGCAAAAAGGATATGCGGAAAAGCACCGGCGCCGTGGGAGGACGCCAAAGCTGAGCATAGAGGATCTGCTGCTGGCCACCCTGGAATATCTGCGGGAATACCGTACCTATGCCCATATAGCGGCCAGTTATGGGATAGCGGAAAGTAATATCTACCGAGGAATCAAGTGGGTGGAAGACACGCTGATAAAGGATGGAACGTTTTCGCTGCCAGGACGGAAAGCGCCGCTGAAAAGTGATGCCGAGTATGAGGTGATTCTGGTTGACGCAACGGAATCGCCCATTGAACGACCCAAAAAAAGCAAAAGCGATACTATTCCGGAAAGAAAAAGCGGCACACACTGAAAACACAGCTGCTTGTCAGCCTTCAAACCGGAGAAATCATTGCACTGGCATTTTCTAACGGAAAGAGGCATGACTTTCAACTATTCAAGGATTCTCGTGCCCATGTCAAGACAGAAACGGTGTTGGAGGCGGATACAGGATACCAGGGAATTGGCCAGATACACGCCAATTCTCTCATGCCAAAAAAGCGTTCCAAGAATCATCCGTTGTCCAAACAAGAACGCAAAGATAACCGCAAGATTTCAAGGGAACGTATCTTGGTTGAACACGCTATCCGCTTTGTCAAAAGGTTTCGTATTCTCTCTGAACGCTATCGCAACCACAGGCATCGTTTCGCGCTTCGCTTTTCTTTGATTGCTGGTATCTGTAATTTTGACCGTTTTGCCTAATTTCGCAAGAGGCCTATTTAATATCTTTAACTGTGATTTACTTCTTAGAAGTTTTCCATTGTTAGTTGTCCTCCCGCCTTATCCTCCTACATAGGATTATTACTGCCGCCCTTCCTCCAATCCCGCCTTCTCTTTCGGGGCGGAGGCTTCCTTTTCCAGTTCCAGCAGAATCCGCTGGGCCGCGGCCCGTTTGGCGTTTGCCTCTGCTGCCAGGCGCAGGGCCTCCTGCCGGGAATCCCGGCCCTCCCCCATGCTTTGTGCCAGTTCGCGGCCTGCCTCCTTCATGGCGGCGTGGTGGGCTTCCCGGAAAAGCCCGTACAGTTCCTCCTGGGAGGCGTCCCCGGCAAAGAGGGTTTTGATGTCCTGCAAAGACAGCACCTGCTTGAGCATACACAGGACAGCCAGGGCCGAAAGCTGCCTGCGGTCGTATTTCTTTTTTTCCGGGCGGAGGACAGCCCCGTTTTTTACATAGTTATTGACCATAGAGCTGGTGAGTAGGGGGCTGCTTTCCCCCCGCTGGAACGCGGCAAGCAAATCTGTCAGGTACAGCACTACCTGATCCATATATAAAGGGATGCCCGGCAGGCTGTCCCATTCCGGCAGGGGCTGGCGGCCCGCCTCCTCTGCCCAGTCGGCGGCGTTTTTCAGGGCGTTCTGCATGATATAACTCCTTTCCCGGCAGCTTTGTGCCATGGAACAATTTCTTCGCATGTCCTTATTATAGCGGAAAACGGCAGGATTTTCAAATTTTCTTTCCCTCTTTCTTGCCTTGTAGGGCGCAATCATGTACAATAAAGGGCGGGATATGCTGTGAAAACAGAAACGGAAGCATGCCGGGCGCAAAGGACCGCTTTTTTATGGCCTTTTTGCGCGTATCCTGTATCCCGCAGCGATTTTATGAGAAAAGAAAGGCTTTTATGTGTATGCAAGCATTAAAAGAAGAAATCCTGGCCCTGCGGCGCAGGGTAATGGAAAAAGATTTTTCCCGGATGAACAGCCGCCAGCAGGAGGCTGTCTTTACGGCAAAAGGCCCTCTGCTGGTGCTGGCAGGGGCGGGCAGCGGCAAAACCACAGTGCTGGTAAACCGCATTGCAAGCCTTATCCGCTATGGCACAGCTTATGAAAGCAGCTTTGTGCAGCCGGAGCTGGCAGAGGAGGATTTGAAGGCCTGCGAAAGGTATGTAGAAGAGGGGCAGCCCCTTCCCAGCGAGGTGCGGGGCAGGCTCTCTGTTTCCGCCTGCCGTCCCTGGCGCATTATGGCTATCACCTTTACGAACAAGGCTGCCGGGGAATTAAAGGAGCGGCTGTGCGCCATGCTGGGAGAGCCAGGCAACGATATCTGGGCCTCCACCTTCCACGCAAGCTGTGCCAGGATACTCCGCCGGGACGGGGACAGGCTGGGCTACACCTCCCATTTCACCATTTATGATACAGACGACAGCCGCCGCCTGATGAAGGACGTGATGCGCCAGTTGAACATTGCGGAAAAGGCCCTTTCCCACAGGGCGGTGCTGGCGGAGATTTCCCGGGCCAAGGAGCAGCTTGTCTCCCCCAGGGAATATGAGATGACAGCGGAAAAGGACTACCGGCTCCAGCAGGTTTCCCGGTGCTACACCTTGTACCAGCGGCGGCTGGAGGACGCGGACGCCATGGACTTTGACGATCTGCTGGTAAACGCGGTGCGGCTCTTTGAAAAAGCGCCGGAGGTGCTGGAATATTACCAGGATAAGTTCCAGTACATTATGGTGGACGAATATCAGGACACCAACCACGCACAATATGAATTTGTGAACCTCCTGGCGAAAAAAAGCGGGAACCTGTGCGTGGTGGGCGACGACGACCAGAGCATCTACAAGTTCCGGGGGGCCACCATTGAGAACATTTTGAATTTCGAGCAGGACAACCCCGGGGCTAAGGTGGTGCGGCTGGAGCAGAACTACCGCTCCACCCAGAACATACTGGACGCCGCCAACGCGGTTATCGAAAACAACCTGGAGCGCAAGGGGAAAACCCTGTGGACAGCCGCCGGGGCCGGGGAGAAGCTGCGGCTCCACACAGCGGAAAACGAGCAGGACGAGGCAGACTGCATTGCCCGGGCCATTCTGGAAGGGGTGGCAAAGGGCCGGAAGTTTTCTGATTACGCTGTTTTGTACCGCATGAATTCCCAGTCCCTTTCCTTCGAGCGGATGTTTGCAAAGCAGGGCATCCCCCACCGGATTATCGGCGGGCACAGGTTCTTTGACCGCAAGGAAGTGCGGGACATGATAGCCTATTTAAGCGTGATAAATAACCCGGAGGACGAAATCCGCCTCCAGCGCATTATAAATGTCCCTAAGCGCGGCGTGGGGGATAAGACCGTAGCTACGGCCGCGGAGATAGGCCAGCAGGTGGGGGAAAGCCTGTATCAGGTGCTCTCCCGGGCGGCGGAATACCCGGTCATTTCCCGGGCGGCGGCAAACAGGCTTGCGCCCTTTATCCAGCAGATGGACAGCTTTATAGAGAAAAACGAGGGGGGCATGGCCCCCAGCGAGCTGTACGGGGAGCTGGTGGAGGCCATCGGCTATCAGCAGTTTTTAAAGGCGGACGAGCCGGACAAAGCCGAGGGCCGCTGGGAAAACGTGCAGGAGCTTTCCTCCATGATCCGCCGCTATGAGGAGGAAAACGGGGAGGAAGCAAGCCTTTCCGGCTTCCTGGAGGAGGTGTCCCTGTTTACGGACATCGACAATTACGATGAAGAAAACGATTCTGTGGTGCTTATGACTATCCACTCCGCCAAGGGCCTGGAATTCCCAGTGGTGTTCCTGCCCGGCTGGGAGGAGGGGGTCTTCCCCGGAAATGCGGTGCTGTTCGATCCTACCCAGGTGGAGGAGGAGCGCCGGCTTGCCTATGTGGCTATCACCCGGGCCAAGGAGGAGCTGTCCCTGTACCACGCGGAGTCCCGGATGCTGTTCGGCTCCACCAACCACAACCGCCTTTCCCGCTTTGCCGGGGAAATTCCGGAGGCGCTTTTGGAGCACAGCCGCTCCCGCACCTTTATCCAGCCCCGGCCCCAAAGCCCCACCCTGCCCGGGATGGGGGAAGGCCGCAAAAAGCCCCAGATGCCCCAATACCGCCCCCAGGTGAAGCCTGCCGCTCCCGGCACCTATAAGCCCGGGGATACGGTTTCCCACAAAACCTTCGGCCAAGGGCTTGTCCTCACCGCCACGCCTATGGCAAACGACACCCTGCTGGAAATCGCCTTTGACAAGGTGGGTACCAAAAAGCTCTTTGCAAACTTTGCAAGGCTGACGAAAGGATAAGGTGGTTTTTATGGCTAAAATCATGCTGGCTGTACCCAACCGCATGGAAGCAAAAACAGAAATGCCCCGCCTTTTGCGGGAGGGTCCCGCCGACCTGTATGTTTTTCCTGAAGGTTTTCTGCGTTCCGGCGAGGAGGAAGCCATGGCCCTGGCGCTTTCAGAAAAGCAGGAGGGCACCATACTTACCGGGTACCGCGACGGGGACACGGAAAAAGTCCTGGTTCTGGAAAGTGGCAGGGTCGTGGATGCATACACAAAGTGCATCCTGCACAGAAGCGAGAAAAAAAGGGGCAAGCGCCCCGGCAGCAAAATCGGCTGTGTAAATACGCGGCTGGGGAAAATCGCGGTGCCCATCTGTTATGAGATACATTTCCCGGAGGTCTGCCGCATTATGGCGCTGGAAAACCCGGTGCTGATGGTGAACCCTATCGGCACCGGCATGTACCACCGGCAGCAATATGAACAGTGGCGGGCCATTGCCAGAACCCGGGCAATCGAAAACGAACTGCCTGTTGCGGGTTGCTGCCATTTCTGCGGGGAGATCCCCCTGGCGTTTGCCTTTAACAGCGCGGGGGAGGAGCTTCTGGCTGTTTGTGGAGGCCATGGAGGCTTTGTGGCAGACATGGATTTGACAGAAGGTTTGAAGCGTCCTCTGGGCTACTTTGACGACCGGGTGCCTAGGCTGTTTAAAACACTTTCAACTTAATGGAAACGGAGGGGGAACCATGCTGGAAACCTATCACATAGAAGCCCTCCGCATCATAACCCAAGCGGCGGCAAAGGAACCGGGCCTTGTATGGGCCTTGACGGGCAGCACCTCCTTTGCCTTGCAGGGCATGGATGTGCAGGCCCACGACATTGACATCCAGACAGACCGGGACAGCGCCTATACGCTGGGGACGCTGCTTAAAGAACACTGTGTGGAGCCTGTGCGCTTTTGCGGCACAGAAAAGATGCGCTCCCATTTTGGGCGGTTCCAAATCGGGGGGGCCGAGGTGGAAATCATGGGGGACATTGAAAAGCGCCTGCCGGACGGCAGGTGGCAGGAGGCGCCAGGCCTGGGCGCGCTCACCCGGTATGTGGATTTTGAAGGTATGCGCCTGTCTGTGCTTTCCCTGCGGTATGAGGCGGAAGCATACCGCACTATGGGGCGCACGGCCCGGGCGGAGGAGATAGAACAATATGTGAAGGGAGAGGTAGCGTTGTGAAACGCCTGCTGGGTTACCTGACGGAATATAAAAAAGAGTGCGTGCTTGGCCCGCTTTTTAAACTTTTGGAGGCAAGCTTCGAGCTGCTGGTGCCCCTGGTAATGGCGGCGGTGATTGACACGGGCATTAAGAGCCGGAGCCAGGGATATGTGATACAGATGTGCCTGGTGCTTGTAGGCTTGGGGCTGGTGGGGCTTGTCTGTTCCATCACCGCCCAGTATTTTGCGGCAAAGGCCTCTGTGGGCTTTGCCGCAAAGGTGCGCGGGGCGCTTTTCGGGCACATCCAGCGCCTGGGGTTCCGGGAACTGGACAGGGAGGGCGCCGCCACCCTTATCACCCGCATGACAAGCGATTTAAACCAGGTGCAAAACGGCATGAACCTGGCCTTAAGGCTGCTGCTGCGCTCGCCTTTTGTGGTGTTTGGGGCTATGGTGATGGCCTTTACCATCGACTGGCGGGCAGCCCTCATTTTCGCTGTGGCAATCCCCCTGCTGGCGGCTGTGGTGTTTGGGGTGATGCTGTGGACTATGCCCCGGTATAAGCAGGTGCAGGCAGGGCTTGACCGGGTGCTGGGCAAAACCCGGGAAAACCTTACCGGCGTGCGGGTGGTGCGGGCCTTTGGCCGGGAGGAAACGGAAACCGCCGCCTTCCAGGAGGAAAACCAGGCCCTCACCCGTCTGCAGGTGTTTGTGGGGCGGGTTTCCGGCCTGATGAACCCGGTGACCTATATCCTCATCAACCTGGCCACCCTGGCGCTGGTGTGGGCCGGGGGCCTGCGGGTAGAGGCAGGCGCCATCACCCAGGGGCAGGTGGTAGCCCTCTTAAACTACATGGGCCAGATTCTGGTGGAGCTTGTCAAGCTTGCGAACCTTATCATCAACATCACCAAGGCCCTGGCATGCGCGGGCCGGGTGGCGGATGTGATGGACATTGCCCCCAGCCTTTCGGAAAAGCCCGGGGCAGTGAAGGCGGGAACCGGGGAGGGCCAGGGCCTTTCTGTGGAGTTCCGGGACGTGTGCCTTGCCTATGAAGGGGCTGGGGCCGAATCCCTCTCCCATATCAGCTTTTCTGTAAAGCCCGGGGAGACAGTGGGCATTATCGGCGGCACCGGCTGCGGCAAAACCTCCCTTGTAAACCTTATCCCCCGGTTTTATGACTGCACCCTGGGCCAGGTGCTTATTGGCGGCGTGCCCGCCGGGGACTGGCCCCTCCAAAGCCTGCGGGGGGAAATAGGCGTGGTGCCCCAGCGCGCCCAGCTTTTCTCGGGGACCATCCGGGAAAACCTGCAGTGGGGCGGCGGGGACGCCTCTGACGAGGAGCTGTGGCAGGCCTTGGAAACGGCCCAGGCCAAAGAGTTTGTGGAGAAAAAGCCCAAGGGCTTAGACGAGCCTGTGGCCCAGGGAGGCCGCAACTTCTCCGGGGGCCAGCGCCAGCGGCTTACCATTGCCAGGGCTTTAGCCCGCAGGCCCAGGCTTTTGATACTGGACGACAGCGCCAGCGCCCTGGACTTCGCCACAGACGCAAGGCTGCGCTCTGCCATTAAAAACCTTCCTTATGGGCAGACCGTGTTCATTGTGTCCCAACGGGCCTCCTCCATCCGGCACGCAGATAAAATCATTGTGCTGGACGACGGCTGCGCTGTGGGGATAGGCTCCCATGAAGAGCTGCTGGAAAGCTGCGGGGTGTATAGGGAAATCTGCGAGTCCCAGATGGAGAAAGGAGGAGAGGGCGCATGAAAGAGAAGGCACAGAAAGGCACTTTAAAAAAAGTGCTGCGCTATATTAAAAAATACCGGTTGTTTGTGGCCCTGTCCCTGGTGCTGGCGGCTGTGACAGTGGCGGGCACCCTGTATATCCCCATCCTTACCGGGCGGGCGGTTGACCTTATCGTTTCCCCGGGGCAGGTGGATTTTCCCGGCATTTTCCGGCTGCTTTTGCAGGCGGGGATTGTCATTGGGATTGCGGCGTTTGCCCAGTGGGTGATGAACCTGTGCAACAACCACGTCACCTACCGGGTGGTACGGGATATCCGCAGCGAAGCCTTCTGCAAGCTGCAAAGCCTGCCCCTTTCCTATCTGGACGCCCACCCCACAGGAGAGGTGGTCAGCCGGGTGATTGCAGACGTGGATCAGTTTGCCGACGGCCTTTTAATGGGCTTTACCCAGCTTTTTTCCGGGATTATCACCATTTTAGGCACCCTGCTTTTCATGCTCAGCGTAAATGTGGCCATCACCCTGGTGGTGGTGCTTATCACCCCGGTGTCCCTCCTGGTGGCGGCTTTTATCGCCAAGCGCACCTATACCATGTTCCACCAGCAGTCCCTGGTGCGGGGGGAACAGACCGGCTTCATTGAAGAGATGATAGAGGGGCAGCGGGTGGTGCAGGCCTTTGGGCAGGAGGAAAAAGCCCAAAAACGGTTTGACGAGATCAATGCCCGGCTGCAGGGCTGCTCTCTGCGGGCCATCTTCTTCTCCTCCATCACAAACCCCTCCACCCGGTTTGTCAACTCCCTGGTGTACACCGGTGTGGGGGTGGCCGGGGCCTTGTCCGTCATCGGCGGGGGCCTTACAGTGGGTATGCTTTCCTGCTTTTTAAGCTATGCCAACCAGTATACCAAGCCCTTTAACGAGATTTCCGGCGTGGTGACAGAGTTGCAAAATGCCCTGGCCTGCGCGGGCCGGGTGTTCGCCCTGATAGAGGAGAAGCCCCAGCAGCCTGATCCGGTAAACGCCCGCACGCTGGTGGATCCGGACGGGCGGGTGCAGGCGGAAAATGTCAGTTTCTCCTACCGCCGGGGCCAGCCCTTGATTGAAAATTTCAGCCTCCAGGTGAAGCCGGGCCAGCGGGTGGCCCTGGTAGGCCCTACCGGCTGCGGCAAAACCACCATCATCAACCTGCTCATGCGCTTTTACGATGTGGACAGCGGGGCTATCTCCGTAGACGGGGAGGACATCCGCCTTTTAACCAGGAAGAGCCTGCGGAAAAACTATGGCATGGTGCTGCAGGAAACCTGGCTGAAGCGGGGCACTATTGCGGAAAACATCAGCTATGGAAAGCCTGGCGCAGCCAGGGAGGAAATTGTGGAGGCAGCCAAAGCCGCCCATGCCCACAGCTTTATCAAGCGCCTGCCGAAGGGCTATGACACCATCATTGGGGAAGGGGCGGAAAATCTGAGCCAGGGCCAGAAGCAGCTTCTGTGCATTGCCCGGGTGATGCTCTCCCTGCCTCCCATGCTGATTTTAGACGAGGCCACCTCCTCCATTGACACCCGCACAGAAAGCCGTATCCAGCGGGCTTTCCAGAAGATGATGCAGGGCCGCACCAGCTTTATTGTAGCCCATCGGCTTTCCACCATCCGGGACGCGGATGTAATCCTGGTGATGCGGGACGGGCGCGTGGTGGAGCAGGGCAGCCATGAGGAACTGCTGCAAAAGGGCGGGTTCTATGCGGAGCTTTATAACAGCCAGTTCGCCAAAACATGACAAGGTTAGGAAAGGCTCCGCAGGGGCCTTTCCTCTTTTGAACCGGCGCAAAGCCGCCTGCCTGCAGGCCAAGCTTTGGGATATATCTGAAGAAAAAAGACAATGGGTTTGACGTTATGCCAAGAGTTTGGTATAATACGGGAAGCGGCGTGCTGTACTTTGGCAAACACCCCTTTTACAGGCAGCACACTTGAAAACAGGCAAACCCTTTCAAGCGCGCCGGATGCATGGCTGTGAAAAACACAAAGGAAAGGAACGAAGCAAGGGTATGAATCTGATGGGATTATTCCGCTCGCCCCAGAACGAACTGGAAAAAGGGGGCAAGGAAGCGGAGGATCAGGGGATCCGCAATAGCTGCCCCAAATGCGGCGTACAGCTTCCCCTTACCGACTTACAGGAAAACCTGAACGTGTGCAGCGCCTGCGGCTACCATTTCCGCATTGGCCCCCGGGAGCGCATTTTCCACATCTGCGACGAGGGCACATTTGCGGAGCTGGACGGGGATTTAATGAGCCGGGATCTGCTGGACTTCCCCGGCTATGACCAGAAGCTGCGAAACGCCAAGCTTGCCTCCCGAGAGAAAGAAGGCGTGCTGTGCGGCACAGCGGAAATTGCTGGCCGGCCCTGCGCCATTTTCTGCATGGATCCCAATTTCATGATGGGCAGCATGGGCACAGTGGTGGGGGAGAAAATTACCCGGCTGTTTGAGTATGCCACAGGGCACAACCTGCCGGTGGTGGGCTTTACGGTGTCCGGCGGGGCGCGGATGCAGGAAGGCATCCTCTCTTTGATGCAGATGGCGAAAACCAGCGCCGCCCTGAAAAAGCACAGCGACGCCGGGAATTTTTACCTCACAGTGCTTACCGACCCCACGCTGGGCGGCATTACCGCCAGCTTTGCTATGGACGGGGACGTGATTATGGCAGAGCCGGGGGCCACCATTGGCTTTGCCGGCGCCAGGGTGATTGAGCAGACTATCCGCAAAAAGCTGCCCCAGGGCTTCCAGACGGCGGAATTCCTGCTGGAGCATGGCTTTGTGGATTTGATAGTCCCCCGCAGCGAGCAAAAACAGGCCATTGCCTGGCTTTTGCAGATGCATACAGCAAAAGAGAGGAGGGAGCAGGATGAGCGCCTATGATAAAGTCCTGCTGGCCCGGGCCAAGGACAGGCCCACGGGCATGTCTTACATTGAAAATATTTTTTCCGCCTTTGTAGAACTGCACGGCGACCGCCGCTTTGGGGATGACCCTGCCATTGTGGGGGGGCTTGCGGAGCTGGAGGGAATGCCTGTGACGGTTATCGCTATGGAAAAAGGCGGAGACATGAAGGAAAAGGTGCGCCGCAACTTCGGCTCCCCCAATCCCGAGGGATACCGCAAGGCCCTGCGCCTGATGAAGCAGGCGGAAAAGTTCCACCGGCCAGTGGTGTGCTTTGTGGACACCTCCGGGGCTTACTGCGGCTTAGGCGCGGAGGAGCGGGGCCAGGGCCAGGCCATTGCGGAAAACCTGCTGGAAATGATCGACCTGAAAACCCCTGTTGTCTCTATTCTCGTTGGGGAAGGGGGCAGCGGCGGCGCTTTGGCTATGGCTGTGGCAGACCAGGTGTGGATCCTGGAAAATGCCGTGTATTCCGTCATCTCTCCCGAGGGCTGCGCCAGCATTTTGTGGAAGGATCCCAAGCGGGTAAAGGACGCGGCAGACTGCCTGCACATTACAGCCCAGGATATGGCGGAACTGGGCGTGGTGGAAAAGGTTATCTCGGAAGAGGAGGGGTTTGACTGCGCCTATGCCCAGATAAAAGAAGAGCTTTGCGCCCTGCTTCCCAGCCTCCTGGCCTTAACCCCGGAAGAGCTGCTGGAAAAACGTTACCAGCGTTTCCGCAACTTTTAGCAGCGTAACGCTGCGCCTAAGCCGCAGGATGAAATTCCGCGCTCATGTAAGCTGCCAGTTTTTTTGCTCTGGAAAGGAATATCCCAAGCGCAGGGCCTGAAAAATTCTAAGAAATATTTTTAAATTTAGTTTTAGGGCCAACCCCTTTTTTTAAAGGGGTTGTAGGGTGTGGGGGCGAAAATCGCCAGTGGCGATTGCTATGAGCTGACCGAGCCGGGAGGCGAGACTCAAAGCCCCAGGGTCTTAGAGTCCGTCTTAAAACTCTCATGATATGCCAAAATGAAGAAAGGAGCGCCCGGTATGGAAATCATAAGCAGTCTGGAAAATATAAGGGACGGCCAGCCCTGCTCTCTGGCCCTGGGCGCTTTTGACGGCCTGCACAGGGGGCACATGGCAGTGATAAAGGCTGCCTGCGGCGCAGAAGAGTTGGTTCCAGGGGTGTTCACTTTTGCTTCTGCCCCTAAGGGCGCGCCTGCCCTGCTTACGCCAGAGGACAAGCTGCTCTTGCTGGAAAAGGCTGGTATCCGCCAAGTGTGCCAGGTGGACTTCGCTTCCCTGTGCCATATGGAGGCGGAGCGCTTTGTGCGGGAAGTCCTCTTTCAAAGGCTTCATGCCGTCCGGCTTTGCTGTGGCGAGGATTTCCGGTTTGGCCGGGGTGCGGCGGGAAATACCAGCTTGCTGGCCGCCCTCTGTAAGGAATCCGGTGTTGCGCTGGAAATCCTGCCTCCTGTCCGGGAGAAGGGGAAGAAAATCAGCTCCACCCTTATCCGCGCTGCTGTGGAGCAGGGGGACATCCCTCTTGCCAACCGCCTTCTGGGCCGGCCCTTTGGCTTTTCCCTGCCGGTTATACATGGCAACCACATTGGGCATTCCCTAGGCACGCCCACCATAAATCAGGCCCTTCCCGAGGGCTTTATCCAGCCCCGCTTCGGCGTATACGCCGCCTGGTGCCAAGTGGAGGAGGCATTCCACTGTGGGGTGGCAAACATCGGCGTGAAGCCTACGGTAGGCTCGGAACGGGTGCTGGCAGAAACCTGGATGCCCCATTTTTCCGGAGACTTGTATGGGAAGGCTGTCCGGTTGTTCCTGCTGGAGTTTTTGCGTCCTGAAAGGAAATTCCCGTCCCTGGAAGCGCTGAAAGCAGAAATTCTGGAAAATGCCCGGCAAGCCCAGGCTGTTACCCGGCGGGTTCCTGCCCCTGCAGCCCTGGGAGAATGACGGGGCGGCGTTTTTCTGAAAAGAAAAAATTTAAAAAAATTTGCAGAACCCCTTGACTTTTTCTCAAAGTTTGGTATAATAGTAACTGCTCTTGAGTGACAGGCACGCAAGAGAGATATAGCGGTATTGTGTAATGGTAGCACAGCAGACTCTGACTCTGTTTGTCTGGGTTCAAATCCTGGTACCGCTGCCAGGCCCCGGTTTTATCTAACCCGGGGCTTTTTTTCGAGGTGTGGCTCAGTTTGGTAGAGCGCTACGTTCGGGACGTAGAAGTCGCAGGTTCAAATCCTGTCACCTCGACCATCCTGTGGATATAAAAAAGATATTCGCTCAAAAAACCGCGCGGCTGCGCGGTTTTTTGATGCCCGAGAGCCTGGATTTCGAAAGTGCAAAAACGTGGATGTAAGTCAACGAAAAATAGATTCGAACCCTCACAATGACAGAATAGGGTGAGAAATACATAGTCGGCCGCTGGAAGTTAGCTCTCACAAATAAGCGATCGGCTTTTTCATTTTCAAGAGAAAGACGTTGATAAAAATCAAGATAACTGCAAAGCATTGTCTGTTCCCTACCCGCGCTCTGCCCAATTGGGACAAGAGCTTCAAAAGCATCTTTAGTAGGTATTTCTTCGAGTTTGGTCTGGACTTATCAAAATCTTGTGGTATCCTTGTGGTCAAGAAAAACTCCAAGAAAGGATGATATCCATGAAGAAAACCCTAACAGTCCTCCTGGCCACAGCCCTCTTAGCGAGCGTTAATGGGTGCCAGACAGCACCTCCAGACTCAGAGCCTGCACAGCAGACCCTCATGGTAAAGGCTGAATCAGCCCCGTTGACTGACCAAACTGCTTTCAATATAGCTGCCACCCTTGAGCAGACCATCGCTGGAATAAATTTCAAACCGGCGGTATCCATACTCAGAAAATCCGCCAGCAAAAATGAAAACAATAGTCACCCCCCTATCCACACACGAAACAAGAAAGCGCACACGCATCCACCTCCAGCGTAGAAGACACCGATACGCAGGGCACAGAACCAAAGACAATAGACCCAACGCCTGCGCCAAAGCAGCCAGACACCGAGCATGATGCCACCCTGACAGTTACCGTGAGAGCAACTCCCACGCCAGTAGCTACACCCACTCCTACGCCCACGCCAGAGCCACCAGCACCCACTCCCATACCTCCCGCGCCAACTCCGGAACCGGTCATAGAGGAGCCCACCTTCGACATCGGCTACTGGATAGGCTACGCACAAAGCTATGCCCAGGGCCTTGGCCTGCGGCTGGAGAGCAGCGCGGTAGATTGCTGGGACAACCCCATAGGGGCCGGGCCACACAGCACCTGTCTTGAGAGGGACATCGCCAGCAGACTGAACCGGTATGCCAACGACCAGGACATCACCGATGTGTGGATCTGGTACGAGCCCACTGATGGGAACTGCTACGACATCTATATCGGGTACGCTTGACAGAAAAATGAATGCCAGCCCTGAGCGCATCGCAAATCGCGGTGCACTTTTTCTTTGCCACTCATCGCCACCTGTCGGCCCCTGCGTGGCCCCGTGTCGGGGCTTGCAGGGCTGGGTCGGGAAAACACACGGCCCTGCACCGGCGAGGGCCGTGTCGGGGCAATGTCGGCCCGGTTTGGAAAGGCACTGATTTCGAGGGGATTTGACCGGCTTTGGGCAAGGCCGAAAAGCAAGCAGGAGAAAGGAGGTGGGGTTGCTATGCTCCCCACCTCCGGGTCACAACGCCCGGCAACGCCGGTCGTTTCAGGGGATTCCGGGCTTTCGGGATTGCAAAATAAAATAGGGTTGCTAATTCTGCAGTTCCCGGAAAACAGGGTTGCAAGACCCATAAATGGCTGTATAACGGCAAATATCCAGGGGTTGCTATATAAATTGTGAAAAAAACACCTCCCGCCAAGAGTGGAGTGCGCCCTCTCGGTGGAAGGTGGTACCTGTCACCATGATAGGTCTAGTGAACTACCCAAGTGAAAAAGAAATACAAGCAGATAGAAAATAGTGATTAAAGCTTACTTAACTTCAATACCCCTTTTGTTAGCTGAAAGACTGCATCAGCCTCTTTCGCCAACTCATTGGAGTGCGTCACGATCACCACACATTTGCCGGATTTATGGGCGCTGTCTTTCAGAATGGCGGTAATCTCGGCGGCGGTGTCCTCGTCCAAGTTTCCGGTCGGTTCATCGGCCAGGATAACCTGTGCGTCACTGGCCAGAGCGCGGGCAATGGCCACACGCTGCTGCTGGCCTCCGGACAGCTTCAGCACATTCCGCTTTGCCTCTTCTGCGGTCAATCCCAACTGCTCCAGAATGGGGAGCGCCGGCAGTTTGGAGGTCAAAGCCACGTTCTCCATAGGGGTCAGATAGTCGATCAAGTTGTAACTCTGGAAGATGAACGCCACATGGCTGCGCCGATGATTGGCAAGGCCAGTCTTTGCAATGTCCTCCCCCTGGTACAAAATCTGACCGCTGGTGGGGCTGTCCAGACCACCCAGCAGGGACAGCAGCGTGGTCTTGCCGCACCCGGAGGGGCCGAGGATTGCGTACATCTTGCCCAGCTCCATTTGAGCGTTGATGCCCTTCAGGACTTTCTTTTTGCCGTCATAGGCATATTGCACATTTTGGATTTCCATGATATTCATAAGGCTACCTCATTTCTTCGTAAAATCATTCCATTTGTGACAGGATTGTTTTCGGCTTCAACCGCATGGCGGGGATGCAGGATGCTAACACTGCTGTCACCAATAGGACACCGCCCACGACAACAACCAGCATAAAGTGCTCCGATGTAACGATGATGTGTTCAGCCGTTTTGCCAAACAGTGTTCCCAAGGTTCCAGCTGCCTGTTTGCTGGACAGATAGGCCAGAGGAAACGCTGCCGCTGCAATCAACAGGACTTCCAGCAGATATTGGAGAACAACCACAGGTTTGGCAATACCAACCGCCAGCAAGATTCCGGTTTCTCTTTTCCGGCTGCGAACGGACATGGATAGAATAAGAACCATCAGCACCATGCTCACGGCGGTAATGACAATAATTAAGGTAGTAATCAGAGTACCTGTGTCAGAAAGGGCGCTGGAGATATTTTGGTACACTTCATCGTTGGCTGTAATAAAAAAGTTGTTCCAGTTGATTGTATTGATTTTTTGCACCTCATGGAGGATACTTTCAAGCCGTTCCGGGTCGGAAACAAAGAAATCTGCGGAGGCATAGCCCACATCTGTGTAATTTTCCAACAGCTTCTTCATTGCGGCTTCACTGACAAAGGCATTGTTCGTATACTCGTAGTAAGAAGATTCGTTGTAATGGTTGCGCTCGTCTGTTTTATCAGCCACGACTTCAAATAAACCAACAATTTCCAAATCCATTGTTTTGTCATCGGATAGAGGGTTATTGACTGCCTGGATGGTATCGCCTGCTTTAAGATCATGTTTATCCGCAATATCTTTACTGATAACGATCCCATTCTTAACAGAGGAATCGATCGTCCTCCCCTCGCACATAACCAAAGCCCCGGACAGGAAAAGAGAATGGTATTTTGAATTGATACAGCTATAAGAGTAAAACTGACAGTCAACAATCGCATGACCTGTAGGTTCCATTTGTTCCAGCCATTGCCCCCGACGATCAGACAGGCATAGAATGGTGCGGATCGAAGCGTTGTAACCCTCTATTCCATTGATAGCAGCGATGCTTTCCATTTTGTCAGCCGTAAGGTATTCCTGCGTGCTGTATGAGCCGCCTCTATCACTGCTCCAGCCACCTGTCGCAGTATTACGGCTGACGGTAAAACTTGCTCCTGTCGTTCCCCTGACCTCCTCGGCCTGTTCCTCCTGAACATCTGCTATGGCAAGCCCGGACAGAACCAGAGTGGTGATTGCCAGCAACAGGCAGAACAGCAGCAGGGTCTTTTTCCATTTTCTTGCGGTATACAAGACCGCTCGTGTGATGAAATTCATTGTGCGCCTCCTTAACTCATCTGCGACAAAATGCTCTTGGGCTTCATCTTCATAATTGGGTAAGCGGCCAAGGCGGTGGATGCCGTGCAAAGTACCATGCCGAAGGCCCACACGGTCAGGTAGTCCTTTGCCGAAACCGCCACTATGATCTCTGACAGTCCCAAATCCTCGGCAGGTCCTCCGCCGCTTTCAGAGTTCCCGGTCAAATCTACTGCTTCATAGGTTTCCGTAGTCACTTGGGACAGCAGACGGCTCCCAATCTGATTGGATATAGCCGAACTGACGCCATAGGAAAGAAGCAAGGCGATAGCCGCCGCCAAAATGACCTCCAGCAGATATTGCAGCAACACGGAACCTTTTGAAATTCCCATTGCCAGATAGACGCCGGTTTCGTGGACGCGCCCGCGAAGCCGCAGGGTCAGAAACAGCGCCAGCACCAAAAGACAGATTACCGACACCACAACGATGGCGATAAAGACGATGTTCCGCAGGCCCTCCAGGGATTCCTTTGCGTTCTGATAATCGTTGTCGTAACGGGTTATCGTACTGCTTTCCCAATCCATTCCTGGAAGTTCCTGCACCTCAGTCATGATGCGGTCAAGATCGTCCGGGTCGTTCACAAAGAAGTCTCCGTATTGGCTGCTGGCCGCGCCATCACCATAGAGCAGGAAAGAAGCGGTGGAGAGGTCGGTAAACACGATGTTGTCATAGAGATCGTAGGATGGAGCGATTCCAATGGAATCCTGCTCCTTTGTGTTGGTAAAGATTCCAGCCACCGTCACCGGGATTGTATGGGCGTTCTCCGATACATTTCCCAGCAGCATGGTATCGCCCACAGCCAGCCCATTGCGTTGGGCAAATTTCTCGTGAATCAGCACCTCATTCCTGCTTCCGGCGGTGACGGCGCTGCCGCCGGTTAGCACGAAGCCCCCATCTGTGAAATAGCTGTCCTCCTGCGAATTGGAGTTCGCCACGATCTTACCGGCATTTTCGTACCCCTCCGGCACCTGGGCCGCGCCCTCGGTGCTGATCTCCAGCAGCTTTCCACCCGCGTCATAATAATTTGCATGGGAATAGGAGCGCAGGGTGTACCTGCCGCTCAAGCCGTCTATGGCGAGAATGCTGCTCACCGCATCCTCCGGGATACCGCTTTCCAGATGCTTTGCGTTGATGGTAAAATATCCCAGCAGGGCCTTTTTGATGTTGGCGTTTGCGGTCTCTGTGGCGGACTGAATGGAGAGGCAGGTCAGCATCATGGTTGCCATGACCAGCAGAAACGCCAGAAGCGTGATTGCCTTGCCCTTTTTCCGTATGGAATATAGGCAGGCCCGTTTCCACAAATTCATTTTATCGACCTCCTTGAGTGGAATGACCCAATCATACGCCGTGAAGATGGAGTTGCGGTGGAGTTAAGAGGTAGATTCGATAGAGTTTTTGATTCTTAACATTTGATAGCTTGATTTGCCCATAAAATAAGGGTACAATCCCTTGTGCCCGAGAGAAAAATATAGGATTTCTCCACCTCAACTTCACAATCATGTTTTATAATAAGGTGAGAGATATGGGAGGCGAATCAGATGGGAAAGCGCATTTTAGTCATAGAAGATGAAGTGTCCATCCAAAACATCCTACGGATATTTTTGGAGGACGCCGGGTATCAAGTCACGCTGGCAGATGATGGCATGGACGGTATTGCCGCCTTTCACAAGGACAGCTTCGACCTTGTGCTGCTGGATATCATGATGCCCCGGCTGGACGGTTATTCGGTCTGCGAGATGATCCGCAACGAGAGCAGTACGCCTGTTATCCTGCTGACCGCTCTGGATGACGAGGATAACCAGATGAAAGGCTTTAATTTGCTGGCGGACGATTACATCACAAAGCCATTTTCTATGCCGCTGGTTTTGAAACGGATAGAGGCCGTGCTTCGAAGAGCCCGGTCCGGAGAGAAAAGCAGCGTGCTGGTTTATCAAAACGTCCAGCTGGACACAGAAAACTATAAGGTTTTTGTTGAGGGTAAAGAAATAACTTTGACCGCCCGGGAGTTTGACATCCTGCGCTTGCTGATGGAGAACCAGGGCCGGGTATTCACCAGGGAGCAGCTGCTGGATATTATCTGGAATTATGACTATCTGGGAGATGATAAAATCATCAACACCCACATCAAAAATATCCGCAAAAAGCTGGGGGTAGACTGTATCGAAACTATAAGAGGGGTGGGATATCGCATTGATAAAAACCATTAAGAACAGCCTATGGATGAAAATATTCTTCTCACTGACCATTCTGCTATTTGCCGTCAGTTTCCTCCTCTATGGAATTGTCACGGCGGTCATGCCAGCCAGCTACCGTTCACAGCAGACTCTGGGCTACACGGAACAGATGGGCCGATTGGTCACGGAACTGGAAAACGGTACTGTGGATGACGCCATAAACCATATCTATGAATTTTGCCTGAACCACAATGCTGTCGCCACGCTGAACGGAAAGCTGAATACTGTCACCTTTGGAGAAGGATCCACATCGGATGAAAAGCAGCCTGCTCAGACCGCTACCGCAAATTTGAAAATTGGCGAAGAAACCTATCAGCTTTCCGTTACCATATCCGGCAGGCTGGTAAATCGGCTTACCAAAGCGTTCTGGAATCTGCTACCCATTATCAGCCTTCTGATCCTGTCTATCTCCATCATCGCCGCCAGCGTGTACACACATTTTCTTGCAAAACCGATTTTGAAAATCAGTGATATTTCCAAGCGCCTTGCCGAGCTGGACATGACTTGGCGATGCGATACTACCCGCACGGATGAGGTGGGCATACTGGCGAGGAATCTCAACACTATGGCGGAACGCTTGGATATCGCGCTCCGGGAGTTAACCACCGCCAACGCAAAATTGCAGGAGGATATTGAGCAGGAACATAGGCAGGAGAAAGTGCGAATGGATTTCTTCCGGGCTGTGTCCCACGAGTTGAAAACCCCTATCACTGTGTTGAAAGGCGAGTTGGAGGGGATGATTTACATGGTTGGCGAGTATAAGGACAGGGATAAGCACCTTCGCGGCTCCATGCGGACTGTAAAAGAAATGGAAAATTTGGTCAAAGAAATCCTGTCCATTTCCCGGATGGCAGGCAGTGATTTCAGTTTGAACAAGGCTGAAGTAAACATGACCGCCCTCGTCCAGTCCTGCTGCCGGAAATGGCAGGGGATGGCAGAGGATAAGGGGCAGCAGCTGATAGCTGACCTCGAAGAATGCACCTGCATGGGTGACCGCGATTTACTTGAAAAAGCTGTGTCGAATATTATTGGGAATGCGGTCATCCATTCGGAAAATAATTCTGTCATCAGGGCGTCGCTGAAAGAGAACGTATTGGAAGTCCTCAACACCGGACGCATACCAGAGGGTGAGTTGGAGCGCATTTTCGAGCCGTTTTATCGGGTTGAGTCCTCCCACAACAGAAAGACCGGTGGCAGCGGGCTGGGGCTGTATATTGTTAAAGCGATTTTAGATCAGCATGGAATGGTATATGACATTAACAATATAGAGGGTGGGGTGCGTTTTATAGTTCACCTTTCTTAAAAAAGGAAAATGAAGGAGTACAACCGGTTCGAAGATGGTTGTACTCCTTTTTTGTTTTTCTTATTCCTGCGGCGCGCACTACCGTTAAAAAACTCTATCAAAACTCCCCCTCAACTCCACCTGTACTCCACTTTTACCCGCTATATTTTAGAAAAAAGCGGCCCGAGCCAGTTACCAGATACAGAGCCAGCGCCGCAGGAGGTGTAAATATGGACAAGAAGAAAGAGGAACATTGGATTCATTGCCCCATCTGTAGAGCAAAAACGCATACCAAAGTTAACCCGGATACAGTTCTGCTGAACTTCCCGCTCTACTGCCCGAAATGCAAGAGAAGTATCCGAATTGGCGTAATCAACCTTAAAATGGTTGTAAATGACGAACCGGGCAAGAACGTGGATTAGACCTTTTGACCCCGCTTGGCCTTTACAATGTTGAGCGCGGCCTCAACAACTGGAATCAGTGCGGCGATCTCGTCATCGCTGCACTCTTTCAGCAGAATTTGTATCTGCCGGAAAGCTGACTCGTCCTGCTTTAGTTCGGGATAAAAGATGTCCCATGGATCTATCCCCAACTCCCGAACTAAGGGATAGAGAATCGTCATCTTAGGATTTCCGTTATAGTTCTCTATGTTCAGAATCGTGCGGGAATCCATAGTGAGCTGTTCCGCCAACCCGCGCTGGGTAAAGCCATTGCGGATGCGGGCCTCTCTGATGGCATTGCCCAATGATTTTGCATACTCTGGCATTAAAATTCACCTCATATGCATTTTACAATACACTGTGCTCAGATGGAATGTTCGCAAATACGATTAATAGTGTATTTTAATTCACTACAAAGGAAGGAAAATCACCCTTGCATATTTGTGCTATTGAAGTACATTTCGTCTCCTTGCTGTAAGGTTTCACGCATCTGAATATGCATCACAGTACACCAACGGCGTTCTTACGGGCTTGATCTCCCGCAAGAACGCTGTTTTTAATCTTGCTTTTTGCTCTTTTGTAGGCTGCCGCAGCCCGCCCCAATCAATCGTTTTGCCAACCCAAAACAGATTGATTGGAGGAATCAACGGTGAAATATCCACCAAGGAAAGTGTTCGTTTTAGAAGATGGAGTGTATGAGGAGCTCACTTATGCTCAGTTCAATCAGAAAAAGACGTGCTATACAGGCAGGCGGTTCATACCCTTGCGCGGTATGTTGATGGAAGTGTCTGAGGGTGACTATAAAGCGTTCTACAAGGACAAACGCCGCCAGAAATATCTGGAC
This sequence comes from Acutalibacter sp. JLR.KK004, assembly GCF_036941085.1. Classification (NCBI taxonomy): domain Bacteria; kingdom Bacillati; phylum Bacillota; class Clostridia; order Eubacteriales; family Acutalibacteraceae; genus Acutalibacter; species Acutalibacter sp. JLR.KK004. The sequence goes on along the minus strand of NZ_JAYMNQ010000001.1, from coordinate 2,106,811 downwards.
GAGCGCTCTGCAAAGAACGGCGATTTTTCCTACGATATGCTCACCACGGATGAGTTCAATGGTGAGGATATTCTGGTTGACATGGCATCCGATACGGCTGGTGACGTAGAAAGAAAACTCATGCTGGACAACCTCCGGCCTGAGTTCAAGAGGTTGTCTAAAGATGAGCAGAAAATTCTGCATCTCATCTACTACCACCGGCTTAGCGAACGGGCTGTCGCGGAGCGCTTTCATGTGTCCCAGAACGCCATCCACAGGCGCAAGGTTCAGATTCTAGCAAGGTTACGGAAAAGCAAAAATTTGAAATAACTGGATGTCAGCCCTTTCGTTTTTCGGCATGGAAAGCGAGAGGGCTTTTTTCTGCCCTCTGTTGCTCTTTGAAAATTGAATATTCAGCGCACCTTTTACTTTCTTTCTGCCGCCGTGAGGAGCGGCAAGCTACATGGGCGGACGCCAATAGCTAACGCAATAGCGTTAGCTATACGCCTCCAGGCTCAGACGACGGAATGCACATCCATCGACGGCGATGACCGGCAGAAGGGATAATGATACTTGCGTCCAGTCCTAAAGCCGAGCGTGACCCGTCGCAGCAAAGGAGGGCGCCCTGCGGAGATCCCGCAGGTGGTAAGATTCCAATGAGGCCGAGATGCAAAGCATTTGAGATGCTTTGCATCTCATAGGCATAGGCCGGAAGGCGTGTTCCCTGTCCAGGGAAGTTGAGAACAAATATGGACAAGCAAAACGATTGATAAGATAACGTGGCCGTCTGTTTTGGGCGGTCACTTCATTATATAAAAGCCTTTTTATAGTGCAATTTTAGCATCACAAAATGGAAGAAAATATATGTCTGAAGTGAAAACTCTGGCGGTTTGCGCTGGATGTATCTGAACTCTTGTGGTATTGTTGGTGGTACCGAAGGGCGAAAATTTAATGAAGGGAATGGTGCATATGACTGTAACCGACATCAGCCGGGAACCACAAAAGCCCGAAATTATCCGGCTTGCCGCCTACTGCCGGTTGTCCAGCAAATCCGCTGACCAGCTGCACTCCTTTGCCGCTCAGATTCGCTACTACAAGGATTATGAACGCAAGAATCCACAGTACAAGTTGGTAGACGTGTACGCGGATGAGGGCCTGTCAGGTGTTGACATGAAGAAACGCGATGAGCAAAATCGGCTCATCCGTGACTGCAAGCTGGGCAAAATTGACCGTATCATCACAAAATCGGTGTCACGCTTCGCCAGGAATACGCAAGAACTTCTGGTGGCCCTGCGCTCTCTGAAAGAAATGGGAGTTAGCATTTATTTCGAGGAACAGGACATTGACAGCGACAAGATGAACATGGAAATGCTGGTGACCTTCCCCGGTATGGCTGCCCAGCAGGAGAGTGTGAACATCTCCGATCATATGCGCAAAAGTTATCAGATGCGCATGGAATCCAGGGACTTTAACTGTTGTGCTCCAGCATATGGGTTCGATTTGGTCGATGGGCAGCTTGTGGTCAAAGAGGACGAGGCCAAGATTATCCGACGCATTTTTGACCTTTATCTGCAAGGAATCGGCAAGCAAAATATTGCGAATATCCTCAACGCAGAGGGTGTCCCCCGCCGGTATGCGCAGAAGAAATGGTACCACAACACCATAAATTATGTGATCAACAATGAACGGTATATGGGCGATGCACTTCTGCAAAAGAAGTTCACAACGGACACTCTACCCTTCAGAAAGAAAAAGAATCGTGGAGAAAAGCCACAGTATTATGTAGAGAACAGCAACCCTCCTAGCCCAAGCTGGCAGTTAAAGAGCCTTGCGGGTCAACGTCTACCAGCAGGACGCGCTTGCCCTGGCGGGCCAGGCCAATGCCTAAATTCACGGTTGTGACGGTCTTGCCCACGCCGCCCTTTTGGTTGCAGATAGCAATGGTTTTTGCTGTTTTGCACATATTTTTATCCCTCTTTTTGATTGTTGAAAGTTTGTCGTTAATGTAAGGTCGCCGTTTTCCACCCCTCTTTTGAGAGCCGTTATTTGCCTGTTTTTTACTGGAAAAAGAATAAGGACAAACCCGAAACCCCTTGATATCACTGGGTTTTCCGATTTGTCTATATTATACCGTAAGGGGCAGCTACGCGACCAATTTCTACCAGGCGGGCCGATTTTTCAGAAAGTAGTCAGCAGGGGAAATTAGGGCTTTCCAGGGAAAAAGCAAAAACCCCAGAAACCATGCGGTTTCTGGGGTTTTCACTGGTGACCCATCGGGGATTTGAACCCCGGACACCCTGATTAAAAGTCAGGTGCTCTGCCAACTGAGCTAATGAGTCTTGCTCATGTGTTGAATATTATACCAAAGCTTCTGTAGGCTGTCAAGTGTTTTTTGCGGCAAGATTTGCCTTTGTTTCTAAAAATAAAAAATGCTTCCGGACTTGGTGGGCTTTAATATGACAACCCACGATACGGCTCACCCTCCTAATTCCTACTTGCATTTTAGGCAGAGCGTGGTATAATTATCATGATGCAAAACGAACGCGATGGCTATGTTTTTCTTCGGCCATTGCAACGGAGGTTGGTTTTTATGATAGGCGGTATTACAGGCACCGGCCCCCTTTATGGGGCCAGGGCTGTTTACGGGGCAGCAGGGTATTCCCGGATGTATGGCGCAGGTATGGACACAGGTGTTTTGCGGGGGCAGGCGGCTGCCCCTGAAACGCCTGTGCAGCCTGTTAAACCTATACCCACTGCTACGGCCCGGGAGCTTCAGCCCGCTGTTTATAGTGAACGGCTGCCCAGCGAGTTTTCCCAATACGCCATGCCAGTCCTGCCGGACAGCTATGCGGCAGAGCAGATGAACCGCGCCCGGGTGCAGTATCCCCAGGGCCAGGCTGCCAGCGGGGAAATCCAGGGGCAGGCAAATGCAGCCAGCCAACTGCCTGGCTGGCCGGGAGCGAATGCTGCTGAGTCTCTGGTGCGTATGCGCATCCAGTATGGGGCGGAAGAAGGGCAGGGCGTAGAAACCGGGGCTGTAGGCGCACAGGAAGCTTTGGAAGAAGGCAAGTGCGAAACCTGCGAAAAGCGCAAGTATCAGGACGGCTCGGATGATTCCAGCGTGTCCTACCAGACGCCCACCCGCATTGATCCGGATTTGGCGGCTTCCGCTGTGCGGGGTCACGAAATGGAGCATGTGTCCCACGAGCAGGCCAAAGCCCAGCGGGAGGACAGGAAGGTGGTCAGCCAGAGCGTGACGCTGCACACGGATATCTGCCCTGAGTGCGGCGAAACCTATGTTTCCGGCGGCACCACCCGCACTGTTACCAAGGCAAATCCTGAGGAGCCGGAGCAGCAGGAAGAACAGGCCCAGGCTCCTGAGGCCGCGTAAGGCAGAGAGCAAAATTTAGAAACGTGATGGTTTCAGGAAGGCGGCGTGGCTTTTGTCACGCCGTTTCCCCTATGGCATCAAACCAGCAGGGTGGGCGCCATGACAAAAAAGCAAAAAGGAGGCACGCGTATGTATCAGTTTAACCGCGAGGAATATGAAAAGCGCATGGCCTGGTATACGGAAGCCAGGTTTGGCATGTTTATCCACTGGGGGCTTTATGCCATCCCTGCCAGGGGCGAGTGGGTGCGTAGCGTGGAGGAAATCAAAAAAGAGGACTACATGCGGTATTTCCAGGAGTTCGATCCCGTAGACTATGAACCCCAGAAGTGGGCCAGAGCTGCAAAGGAGGCGGGGATGAAGTATATGGTGCTCACCTCCAAGCACCATGACGGTTTCTGCCTGTTCGACAGCCAGTATACGGACTTCAAGTCTACCAACACCAAATGCGGCAGGGATCTGGTGCGGGAATTTCTGGAGGCCGGCCGGGCCGAGGGCCTGAAGGTGGGGCTGTATTTCTCCCTTTTAGACTGGTATCACGATGACTACCCGCATTTTGGCGACCGGAACCATCCCATGCGCTTTAACCCGGAGTATCCCAACGAGGGCCGCAATTTTGACAACTACCTCACCTACATGCACAACCAGGTGCGGGAGCTGTGTACAAATTATGGGAAGCTGGATATCCTGTGGTTTGATTTCTCTTATGAGGACAAGTATAACGTCATGCGGGGGGAAAAGTGGCGCGCCACAGAGCTTGTGAACATGGTGCGCGCGCTCCAGCCCGAGGTGATTATTGACAACCGCCTGGAGGTAAGCGGCGAGGGCTTCGGATCTTTGTGGACAGGGGATCCGGCTCCTTTCCACGGGGATTTTGTCAGCCCCGAGCAGATTATCCCGCCAAACGGCATTCAGGACAAAAACGGCCGGGACATGGTGTGGGAAGCCTGCGTCACCATGAACAACAACTGGGGATACTGCCGAGACGACCGCTTTTTCAAGCCTGCCCCCATGCTCATCAAGAAGCTGGTAGAGTGCGTCTCCAAGGGCGGCAACCTGCTTTTGAATGTAGGCCCGGACGCCAAAGGGAACATTCCGCCGGAATCTATGGGAATCCTCCGGGACATTGGCGCGTGGATGGGCAAGAACAGCGAGAGCATCTATGGCTGCGGCAAGGCTGGCATGGAAAAGCCGGACAGCGGCCGCATCACCCGCAAGGGCAATACCCTTTACTACCATCTGTTTGAAAATACCATCGGCCCCATGCCCCTGCCCGGGATTTCCCCGGAACAGATTGACTGCGTGCGGATGCTGGAAACCGGGGCAGAGGTGCCTTTGTCCAATAGCTGGGTGCGCAATGACTATGCCCACATGGCTTTTGCGGATTTAGGCCCTGATCCGGTGCTGCCTGACCCGGTGGACACTGTGCTGAAGGTGCAGTTGAAATGACGGGCCTTTCTAAGGAGTTTTGCGGCTTTGCCCAGAGCGCCTGGCAGGCCAGGGCTGAGCGCCTGGGGGCGCGGGCGGAGGGCTGGGAGCGGGAGATAGCTGCCGCTGGGAAAAACGCACCCCTTCTGCGCTATGTGCTTGGCACTTTGCCCCTGCCTGATTTAGGGGAGTATCCTGCATCCCTCTTTGCGGGATTTGTCCGACACGCCTGCCGGGTGCGGGAGGAGTTCTCCTGGTGCCGGGAGCTTCCGGAGCATCTGTTTCTCAAAGACGTGCTCTATCCCCGGATTAACACGGAAGAGCTTTCAGAGTGCCGCCCCTTCTTTTATGAGGAACTGGCCCCCCGGGTGCGGGGCCTTTCCCTGGAGGAGGCCGTTTTGGAGGCGAACCGCTGGTGCGCTGAACAGGTTACCTACCGTTCTACAGACAGCCGCACCTCTTCGCCCCTGGCTGTTTACCGCCGGGGCTGGGGGCGCTGCGGGGAGGAATCCACCTTCACGGTAACGGCCCTGCGCAGTATAGGCATTGCTGCCCGGCAGGTGTACGCTCCCTGGTGGAGCCACTGCGATGACAACCACGCCTGGGCAGAGGCCTGGGACGGGAAGTCGTGGCGGTATTTAGGGGCCTGCGAACCGGAACCGGAGCTGGACAGGGGCTGGTTTACCGGGGCGGCGGCCCGGGCCATGCTCATACACACCCGGTCTTTCACAGGGGAACTGCCTGCCCCGCCATGGCTTTATCCCGGCATAAACCCGCTGGATTTGGATGTGCGGCAGGGTGTATGCTTTGAAACCCTTACAGCCCGGTATGCCCCTGTGGAGGCCTGCACCGTTACAGTGCGGGAGACAGGAGGCGCCCCGGTAAAGGGCGCGCGCCTCACCTTTTCCCTGCTGAACATGGCGGCTTACCGATCCATTGCCAGCCGGATAACTGACAGTAAGGGCCGAGCCTGCCTGCACTTGGGGCTGGGCTGCGTATATGTGACAGCAGAGAAGGAGGGGCGGGCAGCAGAAGCATGGTGGGACACTGCCCGCGCCCAGACGCTGGTGCTGGAGCTGCCCTCATCTCCAGGCCTTTCTGCCCAAACACCTGGGGATTTCCGGTTTACAGCCCCAGCCGCCCCGGAAACCTTCCCAGCTCCCTTAACCCCAGAGCAGAAAGCAGCCCGGCAGGCTGTGCTGGAACAAGCGGAGGCTTCCCGCAGGGAAAAGCAGGCTGTGCGGCGGGAAGAGGGGGAGAAGGCTTTAGGCCTCGCAGAACGGGTGCTTGCCCTCCTGCCCCGAAAGGACAGGGCCGACGGCGTGCCCCCAGAGGTAATAGCTGATTGCGCCCATGCCCTCCGGTGGGAAAAGGACTTTCCTTTGGAGGTATTTGAGCAGGCGCTGCTTTGCCCCCGCATAGGGCTGGAGCCTTTAAGGGCCTGGCGGGAGGATATCTCTCTGGAACAGCAAATGGCGGCCTGCTGGCGGGCAGATCCCAAGAAAGCGTGGCAGTGGGTGGAGGAGCACATTTCCCAGGCAGAAACCTATGGAGAACTGCCCCAAAGCCCTTACAGCGCCCTGAAGCTGGAAGCGGCAGGGGAGCAGGGACGTCGGGTGCTTTTCTGCGGGATGTGCCGGGCCTTAGGCATACCCGCCCGGCTTTCCCCTTTAGACGGCCTGCCGGAATATTGGCAAGACGGCGGCTTTTGCCGGGTGGAAAAACCGGAAGAGGCCTGCCTGCGCCTAGTAAACCCGGAAAACCGCCCTGCCCTGTGGGAGCAGGGGTATACCCTTTCCCGCTGGGAGGGAGGGGCTTGGCAGGTTCTTTCCACCAGGCACATACGCGCCGGGGAAATCCTTTCCCTAAAGCTTTCCCCAGGATTATACCGCCTGCTGACCGTCCTGCGTTTGCCTTGCGGGGATCAACTGGCCAGGCAGGAGGATGTCTGCCTGGCCGCAGGCGATAGCCGGGAGGTTTCCCTCTGTTTCCCCCGGGCGCAGCGAAGCCAGCTTTTGCAGAGCCTGCCCCTGCCGCCTTTTTTCCTTACAGATAAAAAGGGTCAGGCCCGTTCCAGCAGGGAGGTGTTGGCAGAGGCTCCTGTCAGCCTGCTCTGCTGGCTGGAACCCGGCCGGGAACCGACGGAACATTTATTGCTGGAACTGAAGGACGCGGCGGCAGGCTTTGAGGAGTGCCGGGGCTTCTGCCAGGTTTATTTGATAACGCCCCCTGGCGCGCGGGAAGATCCCGCCCTGCTGCAGGTGATGGAGGCGCTGCCCCAGGCACAGCTTTGGCAGGCCGACATGGGGGAGGTGCCGGCCCTTGCCCGCCAGCTCTTTACAGACCCGGAGCGCCTGCCTTTAGTATTGCTGGCAGATTCCCAGGGGCGGGGGCTTTATGCCTGCAGTGGGTACAATGTGGGGGTGGCGGTGCTGTTGCTGCGGCTTTTAGAGAAAGACAGTTGACTGAGGGCCTGTTTGAAAAATTGCAGATACGGCCTTTTTGTCTAAATCAAAAGGATTTCTGCGCCCCAAATTCAGCGCTTTCTCTGTTCTCAAACAAGCCCTAAAACCTTGTAATTTTTTCGCTTGCAGGCTATCTGCGGCGCCTTGTCCGCAAACGCCCGCCGCTTGCGGCGGGCGTTTGCGGACAAGGACGCTGGGGCGGGCGGCAAGCCGGACAGGAGGAAGAACCTATGGAAAATGACATGATCACTTTGCTGAAAACCCGCCGCAGCGTGCGGAAATACCGCCCGGAGCCGGTGGAAAAGGAAAGGCTGGACGCGGTTCTGGAGGCGGGCACCTATGCCCCTTCCGGCATGAATAAGCAGACCGCCACCATTGTGGCAGTGGAAAACCCGGAGGATCGCAGGGCGGTGCAGGAGCTTAACTGTAAGGCCCGGGGCGGCACAGGCGATCCCTATTACGGCGCGCCGGCCATTCTCCTGGTGCTGGGGGATCCCCGGAATTCCAACACCTGGGTGGAGGACGGCTCCTGCGTGCTGTCCGCCATGATGCATGCTGCCCACGCGCTGGGCGTTTCTACCTGCTGGATACACGGGGAACGGGAGATGTTCCGCCTGCCGGAGGGCAAGGCACTGCTGCGCAAATGGGGCCTGCCGGAGGGGCTGGAAGGCGTAGGCTCCCTTGCAGTGGGTTATGGGGACGGCCCTGCCCCGGAGGCAAAGCCCCGCAAAGCGGGAAATATTGTAAAAGTATAATTGCAGGCCGTCCGGCGGGAAGCCCGCTGGGCGGTTTTTCTGCGCCGAAAATCACTGTTCATATTTTTTAGCTTGTATTTTTTGCCATATACAGATATAATAAAACAATATGGGGTTCCATGGCATGTGCGCTGTGGATGGGAATCCCCTGAAGCAAAAATAAGGAATGGTACTTCACATGGGATATAAACGGTATACCGCACTGCTTTTAGCTTTGGTTCTTCTGATGGCCAGCCTTGCTGGCTGCGCCCCGGAGGAGGAAGATTTTCCCGTTTCCAGCGGGCCGCAGGTTACGCTGGAAAACACAGGGGAGGCGGCTGGGCTTAAAATGGCCTACACCCAGTTGGACGAAGCCTATCAGAAGGCACTGGAGGAGATTATTGAGAAATACCGGGCAGATTTCCCTGAAACGGAAATCATCCTTGTGCCCTGCGATACAGAGCAGCAGGCAGAGGAGCTGCTGCGCACCGGGAAAGCGGATCTGGTGCAGGTGGACAGCGGCAGCCAGCCTGCTTTGGCAGGGGAAAGGCTGTTGTGGAATTTTTATCCCTACCTGCAGGTGTGGCGGGAGGAATATGGCCTGACAAATGCCGCAAGGCAGGCGGTGTATTCCATGGGCGCCCGGCAGGCGTACATTATGCCGGCGGATTTCCGCCAGGAGGTCATGTTTTATCGGGCCGACTGGCTAGACGCCTATAATGAAACCCAGGAGCAGGAAGAGGACAAGCTCTGGTGCCGCACCTGGGGGCAGATCTCCGCTGTGAGAGAGAAGCTGGGAGAAAAGGGAAGGCTGGCTATTGCGGGAAAAGACAGGCTGGGAGATTATTTTGACACCATTATGTGGAGCCGCGCAGGCCGGGGCGCCATGATAAACCCTGCCGCCGGATACTTTGCCGCAGGCATGGACAAGGGGGACACCCTGTTTGCCACCCAGGCGGCAGAGCTTGCCTCAGAGCGGATTTACCTGACCATGAACGAGGACGTGCTGCCAGGCAGTGTGGACTGGACAGAGGAGGAGGCCCTTTCCGCCTTTAAAAACGGAGAGGCCTGCATGCTGCTGACAGACAGCTCCCATACGGCGGAGCTGCGGGAGGCCCTGCCCCAAGGGGCGCTGGGGGTGGAAGGCTTTACCCGGTGCGACAATAACCGCTCCGTGTTTTCCGCCGGATTCTGGGGCTGGGGCATCAGCGAAAACAGCGGGAACCGGGAAACTGCCATCCACTTTCTCACGTATCTTACCAATGCGGATAACAACACCCATATTGCCAAGGCAGCGGGCACTCTGCCCCTGCACGGGGAAGGCCTGGAGATGGATCCTTCCTTAAAGGAGGGGGAGCGGGCCGCCGAAATGCGCATGTGCCAGTTGGGCAATGAATATCAATATGCCTGCCGCCCGGACATGTACCGGGAAGAAAGCCAGGCTTTTGAGGGGGAGTATCGCCGGCTGTTAAAAGCGTTTTTACAGGATGAGGTTACACAGGAAGAGATGTTGTCCCAGTTAAACGGCTTCTGGCAGCAGGTATACCTGGAGCAGCCCAATACCTGGGAGCTGAAAGAACCGGAAGAAGATGAGGACGAGGAGAGCGGGAACGAGTAAACCCGCTGAGCATGATTATATAAACAGGAGGAAGCCTTATGCAGGTGAAACTGCTTGCCTATACCCCAAGCCCGGAGGCCACTGTGGCCTGTGCCGCCAAGCTGTGCTATGCCCAGGCGGACATTGGCACAGTGCAAAAAGGGCTTACGCCGGAAAAAACCGCCTCTTTTTTGGAGATGCTCTCTGAAATTGGCCATGAAAGCCCCATTGAGCACGCAAGCTTCACCTTTGGCATTGAGGGGGTGTCCCGCTCTTTGCTGGCCCAGATTACCCGCCACAGGATTGCTTCCTACAGCGTGCAGAGCCAGCGCTATGTAAAAGAGGACAGCTTTGAGTTTGTGCTGCCGCCGGAGATAGAAGCCTTGCCCGAGGCGAAAGAGGAATTCCTACGGGCCATGGAGGAGGATGCCCGGCATTACGAGCGTCTTGCCGCCCTTTTGCAGGAAAAGCATTATGAGGCCTTTCTGCGGGAAGGGGAGGAGCCTAAGGCCGCCGCCCGGAAGGCAGAGAAAAAGGCCATTGAGGACGCGCGTTTCGTGCTGCCAAATGCCTGCGCTACCAAGCTTATCTGCACCATGAACGCCCGATCCCTTTTGAATTTTTTTACCCACCGCTGCTGCAACCGGGCACAGTGGGAAATCCGCGGGCTGGCAGTGGAAATGCTCCGCCAGGTGCGGGAAGCGGCTCCCCATATCTTTGAAAAGGCAGGCCCGCCCTGCCTGCGGGGAAGCTGCCCGGAGGGGAAAATGTCCTGCGGGCAGGCGGCGCAGGTGCGGGAGAAATTTTCCAGCCTGTAGGGCCGGCATACTGCATGGGGAGGAGAAACAGATATGGGCCTGATTGTACTGGAGGGCTTGGACGGCAGCGGCAAGGCCACCCAGGCGGAGCTGCTCCATAAAGCTTTGGAAAAGCGGCTGGGGCAGGTGCGGAAGGTGGATTTCCCGGACTATGCTTCCCCTTCCTCGGCTTTGGTGAAAATGTATTTAAACGGGGATTTCGGCAGGGAGCCTGGAGACGTGAACGCCTATGCCGCCAGCTCCTTTTACGCGGTAGACCGCTTTGCAAGCTTTCGCCGGGTGTGGGGGGAGGACTACCGCCGGGGGGTGCCCGTCCTCTGCGACCGCTACGCCACCTCCAACCTGATTTACCAGCTTGTAAAGCTGCCCCGGGAGGAATGGGAGGGCTTCATAGCCTGGGCGGAGGACTTTGAATATGGCAGGCTGGGCCTGCCCCGCCCGGACAGGGTGATTTACCTTGCGATGCCTGTGGAGGTTTCCCAAAAGCTCTTAGCAGCGCGCTATGCGGAAAAGGGCGGGAAAAAGGACATCCATGAGAACCATCTGGCGTTTCTAAAGGCCTGCGCCCAAAGCGCCGCTTTTGTGGCGGAGAAGCAGGGCTGGGCCGTTATCCCCTGCGGTAGGGAGGGAAAGCCCCTGCCCCGGGAGGAGATACACCGGCAGGTGCTGGAAAAGGCGCTGGAAGCGCTATGAGTTGGCAGAAAGGAGAAAAGCTTTATGGTATATGTGTTTTTGGCGGAGGGCTTTGAACTGGTAGAGGCTTTGGCACCTGTGGACATCCTGCGCAGGGCCGGGGCGGAGGTGCAGCTTGTGGGCGTGGAAGGCCGGGAGGTTGCCGCGTCCAATGGGGTGACGGTGCGGACGGACTGCACCGCCCAGGAGATTTCCCGGGAAAACCTTGTGGGTATGGTACTGCCCGGAGGCCTGCCCGGCACCCTGAACCTGGAAAAATCCCCCATTGTCCAGGAGACACTGGACTATTGCGTAAAAGAAGGGAAGCTTATCGGGGCCATCTGCGCCGCCCCCTCCATCCTGGCCCACAAGGGGCTTTTAAAGGGCAGGGAGGCTACGGCCTTCCCCAAGTTCCAGCAGGACTTGATAGAAGGGGGCGCGTCCCTCAGCAAGGAATATGTCTGCCAGGACGGGCAGTTTATCACAGGGCGGGGCATGGGCGTTTCCACGGAATTCGGCCTTGCGCTGGCAGCGGCCCTGGTTTCCCCGGAAAAGGCGGAGGAGATAAAAGCCTCCATCCAGAAGCCCTGACCCATGGGACTTCAGGAGGAAAAAGCAGCCCTGCGCCGGGCGCTTTTGGAAAAGCGGGCGGCCCTGCCGGATAAGGAAAGGAAAAGCCGGGCCATCTGCCAGGGGGTTTTAGCTATGCCCCAATGGCGGCAGGCCGAAAGGGTGTTTCTCTATCTCAGCGCCAGGGGCGAGCCGGACACAGGGATGCTGATAGAGGCCGCCTGGGAGCAGGGCAAGGAGGTGCTGGCCCCGGCGTGCGGCGAAGGAGAGGGGGAAATGGCTTTTTTCCCCTTTGAAAGCTTTCAGGATCTGCGCCCCGGCAAATGGGGCATACTGGAACCGGAGTCCCGGGCGCGCGTACCCGGAAAAGGGCCGGGATTGTGCCTTGTGCCGGGCCTTGCTTTTGGCAGGCAGGGGAACCGGCTGGGCTATGGAAAGGGCTATTACGACCGCTTCCTGGCGGCGGGAATGGAATCGGTGGGGCTGTGTTATGGGGAACTGCTTTTTGACAGCCTCCCTGCCGGAAGCCATGACAGGAGGGTTGGCTTTATAGCCACTGAGACAGGCGTGTCCGCCTGCATTGGAAAAAGGCGCATGGCGTGAAAAATATCAAAGAAAGGATCGATACCGGGCATAAAAAGCCGCTTTTCATGGCTTTTTGTGTAAATCCTGTATCATGTGGCAACTGCTATGAACGAAAGACCGGATCAGAACAGAAGAACCCCAGGGGAACCCAGGGCCACGGGCAGCTTTAAGGTGAATATTGACCAGCGGGATCTGATGACTGGCAGCGTGGAACCGCCCGACCGCCGCAGCCGGCGGCAGGAGCCTTACGGAGAGCCGCCTGCCTCTGCCCGGGCCTATCTCACCGAGGAGGAGCGCAAGCAGGAAAAGAAGGCCCACCGCAAGCGCAACCGTATTAAGGCCAGGAAGAACAAGCGCATTTTTGCCTTTATGTGGCTGTGCATGGTGCTTTTAACAGCCTTTACCCTAGCAAGCTACCTTATTAGCGGCTCTAACGATTTCTTCGCCATAGGCCGCAATGAGGGCACCACCCAGGTGGAAATCCCGGAAAGCGGGATGGACATTGATGCTTTGGCGGAAATCCTGGCCCAAAGCGGGGCCATTGACAAGCCGGAGTTTTTCTCCCTGTACTGCAAGGTGAAGAAGGAAGAGCCGAAGTATTTCGTGCCAGGCGTCCACCATGTTGAGACAAACCTGGACTATGAGGATTTGATAAACACCCTGCAGACCAGGCAGGACACCCACGGCGACGAGGTGTCTGTCACCATCCCCGAGGGCTATAATGCCTTGGAGATAGCCCAGCTTCTGGAGGAAAAGAATGTCTGCACAGGCCAGGAGTTCCTGGACGCGCTGAACAACAAGGACTTTTCAAATTATGAGGTCATCGCTGCCATGAACAGCGAAGGCCGGTATTATAAGCTGGAAGGCTACCTGTTCCCCGACACGTATAATTTCTATGAGGGGGAAGAGCTGGAGTCTGTTATCGGCAAGATGATTAACAACTTCCAGAACCGCATCTCCAGCCAGACCTGGAACATGGGGGAGGAGCGGGGCATGACCAAGGATCAGGTGGTAATCCTGGCCTCTATCATCCAGGCGGAGGCGGCTGACACCTCGGATATGTTCAATGTTTCGTCTGTCCTCCACAACCGCCTTGACTTTGGCGCGGAGTATGACATCTACCGTTTGGAATGCGACTCCACCATGCATTACCCGTACCGCAACGCAGGGGCTATCCCTGAGTCGGGGGCGCTTCCCAACGCAGGTTACAGCACCTATGAGCTGGACGGCCTGCCGCCCGGGCCAATCTGCAACCCTGGGGCGGAAGCCATCCTGGCGGCAGTGCGCCCCAATGAAAGCAGCTATCTGTACTTCTGCCATGCCGACGACGGCACAGCTTACTATGCCACCAATTCCTGGGAGCATGAAGAAAACCTGTATGCTGCCGGGCTGATGGATTAGTCTGGTATGGGAGGGACGCTTATGCCAACTATAAGGCCCAAGCCGGAGCTTTTGGCCCCTGCGGGGGACATGGAGCGCCTGACGGCCGCTGTGGAATATGGGGCCGACGCCGTTTATCTGGCAGGGAAAAGCTTTGGTATGCGGGCCGCACCCCAGAACTTTGACGAGGAAGGAATCCGGCAGGCGGTGAAGCTTTGCCACAGCCGGGGGGTGCGGGTGTATGTCACCTGCAACACCCTGCCCCGCAATGAGGAGCTGCCTGCCCTCATCCCCTTCCTGCGCTGCTGCCAGGAAGCAGGGGTGGACGCCTTTATTATTTCCGATCTGGGGGTGCTGGCCCTGGCCCGGGAGCACGCCCCACTGGTGCAGCGCCATATCTCCACCCAGACGGGCATTGTCAATTATGCCGCCGCCAAGGCCTGCTATGATTTAGGGGCCAGCCGGGTGGTGCTGGCCCGGGAGGTGCCTCTCAGCGAAATAAAGGGCATCCGGGAGAACACCCCCCCGGAATTGGAGCTGGAGGCTTTTGCCCACGGATCTATGTGCGTGTCTTTTTCCGGGCGGTGCCTTTTATCCAACTATATGACGGGCCGGGACGCAAACCGGGGGGCCTGCGCCCAGCCCTGCCGGTGGGAGTATACCCTGATTGAGAAGGAGCGCCCCCAGCAGGCTTTTACCCTTATCCAGGAGGAAAAGGGCGCCTATGTATTTAACTCCAACGATATGCGGATGATAGAGCACATCCCCGCCATGGTGGACGCGGGGGTGCAAAGCTTGAAGCTGGAGGGCCGGGCAAAATCTGCCTACTATGTGGCCTGCGTTACAGCGGCTTACCGCCGGGCTATTGATTTCTTCCATGAGCACCCGGAAAAGCCCCTGCCCCCAGAGATTCTGGAGGAGACGGAAAAAATCAGCCACAGGGCCTATTCCCCGGGGTTTTACTTTGGGGGCCAGCCAGGCCAGACCACAGACCGCAGCCAGTACACCCGGAAATATGAGGTGGCGGCTGTGTGCCTGGGCCGGGAAGGGGAGTATCTCCGCCTTGCCCAGCGCAACCGCTTTTTCAAGGGGGATACAGCGGACATCCTCCAGCCGGGAAAGGCAAGCATCACAGCGCCCCTTGGGGAAATTTTTAACGAGGACTGGGAGCCTATTGAATCCGCCCCCCACGCGGAGATGACAGTCTACTGGAAAACAGATGTGGAAGCAGCCCCCGGGGCATACCTGCGCATTCAAAAAACATAGGGAGAAAGGCCGGGCACAGCGCCCGGCCTTTTCATGTTTTGCGGGCAGGGGGCATATCCATAGCGTATACAGCCAAAAGAAAGGATGAACCCTATGAAACGAAAACCCCTGTGCGCCCTGCTGATTTCCTCCCTGCTTTTCTGCTGGATTCTGGCCCTGCCCGCCCAAGCCGACGAGCTTACAGTCACCGCCCCTTCTGTGGTGCTGATGGAAGTCTCTACAGGCCAGGTGCTGTTTGAGAAGGAGAGCCATGCTGTGCGGCCCTGTGCCTCCATCACCAAGGTGATGACCCTGTGCCTGACCTTTGAAGCCATCCAGGCCGGCAAGCTGAATCTTACGGACACCCTCACCGCCTCTGCCCATGCAGCCTCCATGGGCGGCTCTGACATCTGGCTGAAGGAGGGGGAGCAGATGACTGTGGACGACTTGATAAAGGCCACTGTGATTATGAGCGCCAACGACGCCGCTGTTGTCCTGGCGGAAAACGTGGCAGGCAGCGAGGAAGCCTTTGTGCAGAGGATGAACGAGAAGGCCCAGGCCCTGGGCATGGCGGATACGGTTTTTAAAAACTGCAACGGCCTGGACGAGGAGGGCCACGTTACCAGCGCCCATGATGTGGCCCTGATGAGCCGGGAGCTTTTAAAATATCCCAAGATACAGGACTATACTCTTACCTGGATTGACTATGTCCGGGGCGGGGCCACCCAGCTTGTAAACACCAACAAGCTTATCCGCAGCTATAACGGCATCACAGGCCTGAAAACCGGCACTACCTCCCAGGCGGGAAGCTGCATCACCGCAACAGCGGAACGGGACGGGCTGGGGCTTATTGCTGTGGTGCTGGGGGCGGATTCCACAGACAACCGCTTTGCGGACGCCCGTGCCCTCCTGGATTACGGCTTTGGGGGCTGGTCTGTCACCATCCCGGAGGCCCCGGCCCTGGAGCCTGTCCCGGTTGCCGGCGGCATGGCCCCCACTGTGGCGGTGAAAGCAGGGGAAAGCCCGAAAATTTTGATGAAAGCGGCAGATTCCCAGTCTGTCCAGCAGGAGGTGCAAATGCAGGCGGATATTGCGGCCCCCATCCAGAAGGGGGATGTGCTGGGGCAGGTGGTGTATTCTTCCTCTGGGAAAACCCTGGCCCAGGTGCCCATCACAGCCGCTGAGGACGTGGAGGCCATCACGTTTGGATCTGCCTTCCGCTATTTGCTGGGGGCTTTCTTCTCCCTGTAAGGCTGCTTTTAGGGGCCTGCTCCAGGCCCTTGGAAAACTTTTTATGAAGATTGGCGAAAGCAACTTGCAAAACGCGCCGGTTTATTGTAGAATAGAAACACAAAGAAAGACTGCCGCCTTTCCCGGAAGCTCCGGACAGGGCGGGCAGGTTGTGAAAGGGCCGTTGTGCCGGCGGGAAGGCCTCCCGTGAGGCGGAAGCGGCGGAAGAAAAATATCCGGGCCGGGTTTTTTGCCCAGGCCGGAGAAAAGGGGTTTTTACTATGCCGTTGAAATTGCAAGACGGGTATTTAAAGGGCTTTGTGGCCCAGCACGAGTATCAGGCCATGGAGCCGCAGGTTAAAGCCGCTCATGAGACGCTTCATGCCGGAACCGGCATGGGCAGCGATTTCCTGGGCTGGGTCACCCTGCCTGAGGACTATGACAAGGAAGAGTTCAGCAGAATCAAGGCCGCTGCCGCCCGGGTGAAGGAAAATTCGGACGTGTTCGTGGTTATCGGCATTGGCGGTTCCTATCTGGGCGCCAGGGCTGCTATTGAGTTTTTAAAGTCAGACCGCTATAATGACATGAAAAAGGATACGCCGGATATCTATTTCACAGGCAACAGCATCAGTTCCACGGCTTTGCAGGAGCTTGTTTCCATCTGCGAAGGCCGCGACGTTTCCATCAACATGATTTCCAAGTCCGGCACCACCACCGAGCCTGCTATCGCTTTCCGGGTGTTCCGGGAGCTTTTAGAGAAAAAATATGGCAAGGAGGGCGCAAAGGAGCGCATTTTCTGTACCACCGACAAGCAGAAGGGCACCTTGAAGCAGCTTGCTGACAGGGAAGGCTATGAAACCTTTGTGGTGCCTGACAATGTAGGCGGACGCTTTTCCGTACTGACCGCTGTGGGCCTTTTGCCCATTGCCGTGGCCGGCGGGGATATTGACGCCCTGATGGCGGGCGCGGCCAAGGCAATGCAGCTTTACAGCGATCCTGACCTTGAGAAGAACGACTGCTACAAATACGCCGCCATCCGCAACATGCTGTACCGCAAGGGGAAGTCTACGGAGATTATGGTAAGCTATGAGCCTTGCTATACCATGATGAACGAGTGGTGGAAGCAGCTTTACGGCGAAAGCGAGGGCAAAGACCAGAAGGGCCTGTTCCCGGCCTCTGTGGTGTTCTCCACTGACCTACACTCTTTGGGCCAGTTCATCCAGGACGGTTCCCGCACTATGTTTGAAACGGTGGTGCTGATTGATAAGCCCAAATATGAAGTGGCTCTGGGCAACGACCCGGAGAACGTGGACGGCCTGAACTATCTGGAGGGCCGCACAATGGCCTTTATCAACGAGAAGGCCTTTGAGGGCACAGTGCTTGCCCACAACGACGGCGGCGTGCCCAATATCGTGCTGCACGTGCCTGACTTTTCTGAGGACAGCCTGGGCCAGGTTATCTATTTCTTTGAAAAGGCCTGCGCCATTTCCGGCTATATGCTGGGGGTAAACCCCTTTGACCAGCCCGGCGTGGAAAGCTACAAGAAGAATATGTTCGCCCTTTTGGGCAAGCCCGGCTATGAGGATCAAAAGGCTGCGCTGGAAGCCCGCTTAAACGGTTAAGGCTACAGCCGTGAGTTGTGCGGTATTGCCTTAAGGTACAGGAAGCTGCCGCGCCGGGGCGTCGGTACAAAAGCCCCCTGCGGAATTAAAATAAAGGAGAGTTGACTATATGGTTACACTTTTAACAGGTAAGAAGGGTTCCGGCAAGACAAAAAAGCTTATTGAACTGGCTAAGGAGGCTGTGGAGAAGTCCAACGGCAATGTGGTGCTCATTGAAAAGGGCCAGAAGCTTACCTACAACCTGCCCTATTCCGTCCGCCTGGTGGACTCCGATGCCTATGACGTGAAGGGCGCTGACGCGCTGCTGGGCTTTATCAGCGGTATCTGCGCGGGCAACTATGACGTTACCGACGTGTTTGTAGATTCCACCCTGAAAATAACCGGCACTGGCGCTGAGGTTACCGAAGCCCTGGTAGCAGAGCTGAAAAAGCTCAGCGCTGCTGCGGAAACCAATTTTGTTCTCTCTATTTCCGCCGGGGAAGAGGAAATCCCCGCCTCTGTGCAGGAGTTTGTGCTGAAATAAACTGCGCTGGGAAACAGCCGCCGCAAAGCCTCCTCAAAAGGCCTGCGGCGGTTTTTCGGTTTCCTTCCAAGCGGCGTCTGTTCACACGCGGGTTTTCGGCCCGGTGCGGCGGCTCCTGCATTACAAAATTTTGGAGTGGGGAAAGCGCGCCCGCCATTTTTTGCCTTTTAGAAAACACCTGTATATGGTGCCCTGCGGAAAAAAACCTCCAACCTCTGGCAAAAAGCGCTTGACAAACCCTGCGCCGCTTATTATAATATAGCAGTACGGTATGCGGGGATTTGTGCCCTATTGACAGGAAAGGAAAAGGCTGCGGTTGTGATCATCGATCTGAAACGTTTTTTTCAAGCAGACGGGCTTTCGGAAAGCTTTTCCTATGAGCTGGATTTGTCCGGTATGGAATTGGGCGGTGTCAAGCCGTTTTGTGCGCCGGTAAAGACCAGCAGTAGGCTTACAGCTTTTGGAGGTTCCGTGTTGCTGCAGGCAGAGACAGCGTATACGCTTACCATGCCTTGTGACAGATGCTTTGAGACTGTAAGCCGCACCTTTACGCCCTGTTTTTCCCATACGCTGGTGCAGGAGCTTTCTTCCCAGGAGGAAGATGGCGACTGGATACTGGTGCCGGATGGGAAGCTTGACTTGGACGGGCTTTTGCAGGAGGATATCCTGCTGGATCTGCCGGTGAAGTTCCTGTGCCGGGAGGATTGCAAAGGGCTGTGCCCCACCTGCGGGCAAAATCTCAATGAAGGCAGTTGCGGCTGTACCCAGCGGGAGGTAGATCCCAGGCTGGCAGTTCTGCAAAAGCTGCTGTAAATGCCGGAAAATGAAAAAAGTAAGGGACAAAGGGGTTATCCCCAGTCTCAGCAGTATAAGGAGGAGGTGTACCTCATGGCAGTACCCAAGGGAAAAGTATCCAGCGCAAGACAGAACAAGCGGCGTTCCAATGTGTGGAAGCTTCGGGCTCCCGCTCTGATGAAATGTCCCCAGTGCGGAGATTACAAGGCACCTCACAGAGTATGCGGCAACTGCGGCTATTATAACGGCCGGGTGGTTGTGAAGAAGGATGCCTGATGGCGCGGAATACAGAATGGTAAAAAGGAGGGAACGCGGTGGCGCTCCCTCTTTTCTTGATTATGCATCCCGGGAGGGCAGGATATGGCAGTTACCATAACAGGGGTGGAGCCTCACAGCAGGGCGGAGCGCATAGGCATCCGCCCAGGCGACAGCCTGGTGTCTATTAACGGGCACGGGATTATAGATGTGCTGGACTACCGCTTTTTCGAGACAGAGCGAGAGCTGCGCCTGGAACTGGAGCGGGAGGGGAACCCCTATACCCTGGAGCTGGCAAAGCCCCAGTATGCGGAATTGGGCCTGGAGTTTGCCACCTATCTGATGGACGAGCAGCGCTCTTGCCGGAACAAGTGCATTTTTTGTTTTATCGACCAGCTCCCGCCGGGTATGCGGGAAACCCTGTATTTCAAGGATGACGATGACCGCCTGTCCTTCCTGTTCGGGAATTATGTCACCCTGACCAACATGGATGACCGGGAGGTTGACCGCATTCTGCAAATGCACATCAGCCCCATCAATGTTTCTGTCCATACTATGAACCCAAAGTTGCGGTGCAAAATGATGCAGAACCGCTTTGCAGGGGACTCCCTCCGGCACTTATACAGGATGGCGGAAGGCGGTGTGAAGCTGAACTGCCAGATTGTGCTGTGCCCGGGGGTAAACGACGGGGAGCATCTTGCCTATACCCTGGAAAAATTATGGGGCTTAGGGGAAAGCCTCTTGAGCGTGGCCTGTGTGCCGGTAGGGCTGACACGCTTCCGGGAGGGCCTTTTCCCCCTGCAGCCCTTTGACCGGGAATCTGCCCGGGCGGCCCTGGACATACTGGAAGAATACGGGGAAAAATTCCGGAGGGAAAGGGGCAGCCGCACCGTATACCCTTCAGATGAGTTTTATTTAATTGCCCAGTGTCCCCTGCCGCCTCTGGAATTTTACGAGGATCTGCCCCAGATAGAAAACGGTGTGGGGATGCTCCGGGACTTAGAGGACGCCTTCCTCTGGGTGCTGGAGGACTGCATCCTGCCGGAAAAGCCCCGCCGGGTAACTATCCCCACCGGAGAAGGGGTGTTCCTCTTTCTCAATTCCATGCTGGACGCTTTGCGTGCAAAGAGCAGCGCCCTGCAAATAGATCTGGTGCCTGTCCGCAACGATTTCTTCGGCGGTACGGTGGACGTGACGGGCCTGCTCACCGGGCAGGACATTGTGAAGGCCCTGAAGGGCCGGGAGCTGGGGGATGAAATCCTGCTGGCGGGGAACATGATGAAGGCCGGGGAAGATATCTTTCTGGACGATATGACGCTGGAAGAGCTGTCCCAGGCCCTCCATACCCCGGCCCGGCGGGTGCCCAACACAGGAGACGCGCTGCTTATGGCTATCCTGGGCGAGGAAACGCCGGGGCATGACGGGCAGAACCCCTATGAGGGCAGCGGCAGCGCAACGCTGCACCCATGACGCGGCAGCGTGACGCTGCGCCTGTGGCGAGGGGAGCGTGCCATGGGCAACAGGTTCTCGCGTGTTCAGGGACGTGCCCAAAGTTTTTTAAAGATTCTTAAGATGATTTTTTTCAAAAAAGCATTTTAAGCCAGGAGTTTGAGGGCGGCGCCCTCAACAGGGAAAGGAAGGTGTGCAGTTATGGCAAAGCCGATTGTAGCCATCGTGGGCAGGCCCAATGTGGGGAAGTCCACGCTGTTTAATAAAATTGTGGGGAAGAGGCTCTCCATAGTGGAGGACACTCCCGGCGTTACCCGGGACAGGGTGTTCGGGGATACGGAGTGGTGCGGCAAGGCCTTTTCTATGGTGGACACCGGGGGCATAGAGCCTGCCTCCAAGGATGTGCTGCTGACCCAAATGCGGGAGCAGGCGCAGATTGCCATCGACTCAGCCTCTGCCATCATCTTTGTGACAGATGTGCGCACAGGGGTGACGGCTACAGACGCGGATGTGGGGGATATGCTGCAAAAAAGCGGTATCCCTGTGGTGCTGTGCGTCAATAAATGCGACAGCGTTGGAGAGCCGCCAGTGGAGTTTTATGAGTTTTACAACCTGGGGCTGGGAGATCCGGTGATGGTTTCCTCTGTCCATGGCCATGGCACAGGGGATCTGCTGGACAGGGTGTGCGAAAACCTGCCGGAAACTGTGGAAGAGGACGAGGAAGGCGATATTGTCAAGGTGGCGGTTATCGGCAAACCCAACGTGGGCAAATCCTCTTTGGTAAATAAGGTTTCGGGAGAGAACCGCTGCATTGTTTCCGACATGGCGGGCACCACCCGGGACGCAGTGGACACCACCATCCAGAACCAGTTTGGCACCTTTACTTTTATCGACACAGCCGGGCTGCGCCGGAAATCCAAGGTGGAGGACGCCATTGAGCATTACAGCAACCTGCGGGCGGAAATGGCGGTGGAGCGGGCCGATGTGTGCCTCATCCTTATTGACGCCCAGGTGGGCTTTACAGAGCAGGACTCCAAGGTGGCGGGCATTGCCCACGAGGCAGGCAAGGCCTGCATTGTCTGCGTGAACAAATGGGACGCGGTGGAAAAGGATGACAAGACCATGGGGGAGATGCGCCAGAAGCTGGAACAGGACTTCTCCTTTATGTCCTATGCCCCCATCCTGTTCATCTCTGCTAAAACAGGCCAGCGGCTTGACAAAATGTTTGCTTTGATTAAGGCCGCGGCAGCGAACAACGCCATGCGGGTGCCCACAGGGGTGCTCAACGACATACTGGCCCAGGCCACCGCCCGGGTGCAGCCTCCCACGGACAAGGGCAAGCGCCTGAAAATTTTCTATATGACCCAGGCCTCCACCAAACCGCCTACCTTTGTCTGCTTTGTCAATGACCACGAGCTGTTCCATTTTTCCTACCAGCGATATCTGGAAAACCGTATCCGGGAAACCTTTGGCCTGGAGGGCACGCCTATCCGGCTTGTGGTGCGGGAGCGGGGAGAGCAAAAATAACGAAGGGATGCGAGACTATGGTAAATGAAAACGCGATTCGGGGCATCGTCCTGCTGGGCATGCTGGCCTGCGCGGTGATAGGGTATCTGCTGGGCAGTGTGAACACTGCCATCATTGTCACCCGGCTTTTCAAGCAGAAGGCAGATATCCGGAACTATGGTAGCGGCAATGCGGGCATGACCAATGTGCTGCGCTCAGTGGGCAAGCTGCCGGCCCTGCTCACCTTCCTGGGCGATTTTCTGAAAAATGTGGCGGCTGTACTGCTGGGCTGGCTTGTGATGGTTTTGATTCTCCAAGTCATTCTGGACGGCGAGAGTCCCGAACTTATCCAGGCAGGCAAATACATCGCCGGGGTGTTCTGCGTGATAGGCCACATTTTCCCCCTGTACTACGGATTCCGAGGGGGCAAGGGGGTGGCTACGGCTGCCGCCATGATCCTTATTGTGGACTGGCGCGTTTTCCTGCTGGTCATCGCCACCTTCCTCATCACATTTATCTGGAAGCGCATCATTTCCCTGGCTTCCATCCTTTGCGCCGCCGCCTACCCTGTCTACACCTTCCTTATTATCTATTTCTTTGATTACAGATCTGATGGGTGTTCCCTGGGTTATCTGCTGTTTATCACAGGCGTTTCGCTTTTCTTAGGCCTGCTGGTGCTCATCAAGCACCGCTCCAACATAGGGCGCCTGCGCCGGGGAGAGGAAAAGCCTGTGGCCTTTGGAAAGAAGTGAGAGTTGCCCCCGGCGGCTTAAGAACCTTTTTTGAGGAAAAAGATTCTTAAGAATCTCCAAAAACCTTCTCGTTTGCTGTGGAAAGGAGCGTACTTATGGACTGTGTTTTTAAAACCCCGGAGGGCAATTTCAACTACCGGGTGGCAGGGGTTGTTTCCCGCCAGAACCGCCTGCTGGTTATGACTGAAAAAAATATCCCCCACTGGTATCTTCCCGGCGGGCGGGTAAAGCTGCATGAAAGCGCCGAAGCCGCCCTCAAGCGGGAATTTGCAGAAGAATTGTATCTCCCCGCAGAGATAAAGCGGCCTCTGTGGCTGGTGGAAAGCTTCTTTATGCTGGAAGGGAAAAATGAAAAGTTTCATGAACTTTGCCTGTGCTATTTGGTAGATTTGCCCTATGAAAACCTTCCCGCTACCGATACCTGGGAGCAGGCTGACAGCGACGGCGCCTCCCATATCTTCCGCTGGCTTACCCCCGAAGAGGTACGCGGCGCAAGGCTTTATCCCGTATGCCTGAAAGAGTGCTTCCCAGCCCTGCCGGAGCACCTGGAGCTTGTTACGGTTTTTGAGTAAAAAACGCATTTTATGGGGAAAGCGCATGAATGGAAAGAGGCGTTTTTGTTTAAAATGCTTTAAACCGCTGGTTAAACTTGACTTTTTCGCCGCGATGTATTATTATAGAGTCCAACCCCCATACTAATTATGTAAATCGAAATCTTTCAGACCGGGTTTTCCGGCCGTTAGGAAGTGTAAATTTTGGATAAATATGTGATTCATGGCGGCAAACGCCTGGAAGGCGCTGTGGATATTAGCGGCGCAAAAAACGCGGCGGTAGCCATCCTGCCCGCAGTCCTGCTGGCAGATTCCCCTTGCAGGATTGAGAACCTGCCGGACATCTCGGACGTAAAAACCCTCACCTATATTCTGGAAAAGATGGGCGCGGAGGTGGAGTATCTTGACCGTCATACGGTGCTCATCGATCCCCGGCCTATTGCCACCAGCGGCGTGTGTGCTGACGAGGCCCGGAGCATCCGGGCGTCCTATTACCTTATAGGCGCGCTTTTGGGCCGGTGCCAGAAGGCTGTGGTGCCCCTGCCCGGAGGATGCAACTTTGGCGTGCGGCCCATTGACCAGCACCTCAAGGGCTTTGAAGCCCTGGGCTGTACTCACAGCCTGGACAGCGGCGGCATGATTTCCGTGAAAGCGGAAGGGGATCTGCGGGGGGCCAACATCTATATGGACGTGGTGAGCGTGGGGGCCACCATTAACATTATGCTGGCCACGGTAAAGGCCCGGGGCCTTACCATTATTGAGAACGCTGCCCGGGAGCCTCATGTGGTGGACTTGGCAAACTTTTTGAACATGATGGGGGCAGATATCCTGGGGGCCGGTACGGATACCATTAAAATACACGGCGTGCAGAAGCTGCGGGGTGCGGATTACTCCATTATCCCGGATCAGATAGAAGCTGGTACGTATATGGTTGCGGCGGCGGCCACTGGCGGGGACGTAACGGTGCGCAATGTCACGCCCAAGCATTTGGAGTCTATCTCTGCCAAGCTGGCGGAAATTGGCGCGACTATTGAAGAAGGGGATGACAGCGTGCGGGTATACCAAAAAGGCCCCTTGCGCCGCTGTACGGTCAAGACCATGCCCCACCCCGGCTTTCCCACGGATATGCAGCCCCAGATTACCACTCTGCTGTCTATTGTCAACGGAACAAGCATGGTGATGGAGAGCATTTGGGACAACCGCTTCAAATATGTAGACGAGCTGCGCCGTATGGGCGCCCAGATTACAGTTGACGGCAAAATGGCGATTGTAGAAGGCGTGGGCAAGCTGAAGGGCGCTCCTGTAAAGGCTTTGGACTTGCGTGCCGGGGCAGCTATGGTTATCGCGGGGCTGATTGCCGAAGGCACCACCCAGGTGGAGAATATCCAGTATATTGAGCGGGGCTATGAAAGCATTGTGGACAAGCTGGCAGGCCTTGGCGCAGATATCTATTTTAAGCGGGAGCCTGACCGGGACATGGCAAAGCTGGGATAAGTTCTCAAAACGATAATAATTTGGATATGTGGGGGAAGCCCGTGGGGTTTCCCCTTTTTTATGGAGGCTGGCGTATGGCAAGGGTTTGTCCGCTGTTTTCCGGGAGCACCGGGAACAGCTATTACATAGGAAGCAAGTCGGCAGGGGTGCTTATTGACGCGGGTCGCAGCGCCCGGCAGATGGAAGGGATGCTGAAGCTTTGCGGCATCGACCCGCTAGCGGTACACGCCATTCTGGTGACCCACGAGCACAGCGACCACGTGTCCGGCTTGCGGGTGTTTGCTAAAAAATACGGCGTGCCGGTGTTCTGCACTCCCGGAACCCTTTCAGCCCTGGGTACGGCTGCGGCGGAATTTGAGGCGCGGCCTTTGTGTGCAGAGCTTACAATAGGCGATATAGCAATTACCCATTTCCCTGTTTCCCATGATTGCGCCCAGCCTGTAGGCTATCGGATTCATACGGCGGACGGCAGGGTGGTTGCTTTGGCTACAGACTTGGGCTTTCTTTCCGACGAGGTGAAGGCCGGCCTGCTGGAGGCGGATCTGGTGGTGCTGGAATCCAACCATGACATTGACATGCTGCGGTTCGGCCCGTATCCTTACCCTCTGAAGCAGCGGGTGCTGTCAGACAGGGGCCATCTGTCCAACGCTGCCTGCGCTGCTTTTCTGCCGGAGCTTTTGCGGGCGGGCACCCGGCGTTTTGTATTGGGCCATTTAAGCCACCAGAACAATACCCCGGAGCTGGCCCTCCAGACATCCCTTGCCTCCTTGGTGCAGGCGGGCTTTGTGCCGGAGGTGGACTTCCTGCTGGAAGCTGCGCCGGTGGAAAACCGGGCGGGGAAGTCTATTATCCTGTAAGGGGGGAAAGCTTGTGCTTTTAGTCAGGCTGGCCTGCGTGGGCAGGCTGAAAGAGGAATACTGGCGGCAGGCCGTGGCGGAATATGAAAAACGCCTGCGGCCTTTTTGCCGCTTTGAAATCCTGGAAATAGGGGAGAGCCGCTTGCCGGATAGTCCCACAGAGGGAGACATCCGCCGGGCGCTGGAGCGGGAGGGGGAGCAGCTTCTGCAAAAGTCCGTCGGGCTTTTGTGCCCCCTGTGCATAGAGGGCAGGCTTTTGGATTCGCCGGGCATGGCGGCGCTGCTGGGGCAGGCCATGCAGTCCCCAGGCGCCGTCACCTTTTTTATAGGAAGCTCCTTTGGGCTGAGCCAGCAGGTGAAGCAGTCTGGCAAAGGTTTTTCCATGTCCCCTATGACATTCCCCCATCAGCTTGCCAGGGTGATGCTCTGCGAGCAGTTGTACCGGGGTTTTCAAATACAGGCGGGGACGAAATACCACAAATAGGGGTGAAAAAGCTTTGTGTATTTTGCACAATTGCTTCCTGGTGAGTATTCTTACAATAAAACCAATATTTTTTAAGAGATTTTATGCAAGTTGTTGAAAGGTGTTGCTGTTACCAAATTGTAACCACTATATATGCCTGTTTTCACAAAGTTCCTATTGCAATTTTTTGATTTTAGGGTTATAATTCATAACGAACGCAGGAGATGCCTGTCTGCCCCTTGTGCAAATACAACACAACAGGCCGGGCGGCTGTCTCCCACACTCTAAATTTGCGGTTTGACCGCGAAAATCTAAGGAGGATCTACGCTATGAAAAATTGGCGGAAAGTCGCAGCACTGCTGCTGGCCCTGGCCCTGACAGTCTCCATGGCTGCCTGCGGCGGCGGGGAAAACTCTTCCAGCACGTCTGCTACTGACAGCAAGACCAGCAGTGCCGTATCCACGCCTGCTGAGAGCAGCGAAGCTTCCGAGCCCGCTGACGAAAGCGAGCCTGCAAGCTCTGAGGCCGGGGAAGAAGAGGATGATCCCATGGCCACTGCTACCACACCCCGTAATGAAACCCTGTACTATGGCGGCGAGCAGTGGGGCAAGCCCATCAACATGAACCCCCTGTCCAGCAACTCCGGCCTGATGTGCATGGAGCAGGATGACCAGGCCACCGTTATCGTCTGGGAAACCCTGTACATGTTCAACACCATTGACAGTAAGGCATATCCCCTGCTGGCTGACGGCGACTATGAGTGGAATGAGGATCGCACCCAGCTCACCTTCAAGGTAAAGGAAGCTGCCAAGTGGGATGACGGCACTCCTTTCACCGCTGACGACGTTGTAGCCACTTGGGATGCCCATGTAAAGTATGAGTCCGCTACAGGTATTGATTTCAGCCAGTACATTGAGGGCTTTGAGGCTGTTGACGAGCATACTGTCCTGATGAAAGGCAAGCCCGTTGATGATGAGAACTACAATCCCCTGAAGATGATGGAATACCTGAACAAGGTATACATGATGCAGAAGGCATACCTGGAGAAGCTGGACGGCGAGCTGAACGGCGACTCCGGTGAGATGAAGAACGCCACCATGTGGGATGCTCCCATTACCGGCGCATACCGTCCCACCACCTATGACTCCGAGCAGCGCGTTGTGTTCACCCGCAATGACGAGTACTGGGGCCAGGACGCCTCCATGTGGGGCAAGCTGCCTGTGCCGAAGTACATTGCCCACAACATGTACAAGGACAACTCCGGTTCCGCCCGTGCCTTTGAGAACGGCGAAATCGACATCAACCAGCAGTATGTAGCCAACCTCCAGGATATGTGGCTGGAGAAGGATCTGCCCATCTCCACTTACTATGATGAGCCTCCTTATCAGATGGCTGGCACCATGCCCAGCATCATCTTCAACACCCAGAAGCCCGGCCTGGATCAGAAGGTTGTGCGTCAGGCTATCGCCATGGCTATCGACTATGATCAGGTAGTTTCTTCCGCTATGACCGGTCAGTCCTACACCTTCACAGAGGTGCCCCGCACCCTGTTCAACCCCACTGAGCCTGAGCAGGCCCTGATTAAGGATCCCGAGGCTCTGAAGCCCTATCAGCATGCAGGCGGCGACGTTGAAGGCGCCAACAAGCTGCTGGATGAAGCTGGCATCACTGACACTGATGGCGACGGCATCCGCGAGTATGAGGGCCAGAACCTGGTGTTCAAGGCTGAGTGCCCCGATGGCTGGTCTGACTACCAGGCTGCTATCAACATCTGCGCTGCTGCTGGCCAGAACATTGGCATCAGCATTGAGGCGTACTTCCCCGAGTCTGCCACCTACACAGAAGACCAGCAGACCGGCAACTTTGACATCGTGGTAAACGGCTACGCTGGCGGCGGCATTTCTGCTCCTTGGCTGCGCGCTTACCAGACCATGTACGGCTTCGGCGGCAACTTCCCCGACACCATGACCTTCAACTACAGCCGTTACTACAACGCTGAGGTGGATGAGCTGCTCAAGCAGATCCCCCGCGAGACTGACGAGGCCAAACTGAAGGATATGTGGGAGAAGCTGAACATCTTCTATCTGGACGATGTTCCCGCTGTGTCCGTTATGTATCGTCCCATCAACTTCCATTCCACCAATGAAACTGTCTGGACAAACTTCCCCCAGGCTGACGATGAAACCAATATCCCTCCCATGATCTGCTATGACGGCTATGGCTATGCCGCCATGTTCAATCTGGAGCTGGTTGAGGGCTAAAGAGGTTTTGCAGTACATTTCAGAAAAACTGAGATGAGCAAGGGCCTGTGCAGAAGAGGCCCTGCATAGAAAGAAGGCGGCGGAGAAAAGGTAATAGGACTTTCTCCGCCGCCAATTTCTATATAAGGATTGGTGAAAAGTACTGAAAAGGAAGCGTTGAACCATATTGTTTTAGGGAAAGCGGCTGAGGGAAGGAATCCCGGGAGCCGCCACTAAAAAGATGAGGTGATAGTGTTGAAAGGCTTTATGAAGTATTACGGCAAGCGCATTGTGTGGTACGTGATCACACTGGTGGTAGCCGTGTTCCTGAACTTCCTGCTGCCGCGGCTGATGCCGGGCGACCCTGTAAAGGCGCTGGCAGTGCAGGCCACCCAGGGCGTAACAGACCCATCGGTGCAGCAGAAAATGATCGAGCAGTACTCCAAAGAGTTCGGGCTTGACAAATCCCTGCCTGAACAGTTCTTTGTATATGTTGGAAAATTATTCCAGGGCGATATGGGCAACTCCCTGTCCCAGTATCCCCGGACTGTAAATGATATAATCGGATCCTCCGTGGTGTGGACGCTGGGGCTGCAGATCCCGGCCATCATCGTGGGCTGGTTCCTGGGGAACCTTTTAGGAGCCATAGCGGCGTACATACGCAAGGCGGTGGACGCGGCGGTGCTGCCGCTGTTCATGTTCATCAGCAACTTCCCGGCCTTCGGCCTGGCGTTCATCATGATTTATGTGTTCAGCTCGGTGCTGAAGATAGCGCCTACAGGAGGCGGGTACTCCTTTGACATGAACCCCAGCATGAGTTGGGAATTCTTTGCCTCCGTATTGCGGCACTACCAGCTCCCGTTCTGGACGGCAGTGCTCATCACCATCGGCGGGCAGGCCATCGGCATGCGTTCCATGTCCATTTACGAGCTGAACGCGGACTATGTGAAATACAGCCGGTTCCTGGGGATAAAGGACTGGAAAATCGTGCTGTACGTGTTCCGCAACGCCATGCTGCCGCAGATTACAGGCCTGGCGCTGTCCTTCGGCACCATGATAGGCGGCAACCTGGTGGCGGAAATTGTGTACAACTATCCCGGGCTGGGGACAGCCATGTTCGGGGCCATAGGCGCCCGGGACTATCCGCTGCTGTCGGGCTGTACGCTGGTGATTACCATCATGGTGCTGATAGCAAACCTGGTGGTGGAAATCCTGTACGGCATAATCGATCCCCGCGTGAAAGCGGCGCAGATGGAAGCGGAATAAGGGAGGTAATGAAATGAAACACCAGTTAAAACAAGCATTCACGAACCCCAAGTTCCTGGTGGGCTTCGTACTGTTTATGCTGATGCTGCTTACAGCCATCATCTACCCGCTGCTTTCGCCGTTTGGAGCGCTGGACATGATAAGCGGGGGATATTCGGCGCCGGGCACGTATGTGTCGGTGCAGGACGTGGCAGGATCGAATAAGGCGGAAGCGCTGAAGGTGGAAACCGTAGGCGGAAGCGCGGCAAGCCTGCTGACAGAAGACAACAAGAAAGACATGAAAGACTGGCTGGTGAAGTTCGGCGGCCTGGATGAATCGGAAATTGATATCAGCAACGGGGATGCGCTGGTGGAGCAGTGGTTTGCCCATTATGACTCCGCGAACAAGCAGAAGGGCATCACCTCCGCGAAGAAGAAGGCGTATGTGCGTCTGGACAATTCCCTGCGGGAAGCCGGGGCGGATATTATCCTGGCCACCCGGGAGGAGGACGGCAGCCTGGCAGAGTCCCGGACAGTGGCAAGCAATGAGTTTGTGTCGGTGGGGTCCATCAGCAACAAGGTGACTTTCCCGCTGGGCACCGACAACTTTGGCCGGGACGTGCTGACAGAGCTTTCGGCGTCCATTGCGGTATCCCTGCGCATTGGCCTGCTGGCGGGCCTTATCGCCACGGCCATCGGCCTGACCATCGGCCTGCTGGCAGGCTTTGTGGGAGGCTGGGTGGATAACTTCCTGACCTTTATCACCAACATTTTCACGGTTATCCCCAGCTTTGTTATCCTGATTCTGATAGCCAACGCCCTGAGCGAAGCAGGCCGCGGGCCGATGATGGTGGGCACCATCATCGGGCTTACGGGCTGGCCCTGGACGGCACGCTCCGTTCGTTCCCAGGTGCTGTCCCTGCGCAACCGGGACCACGTGAACCTGTCAAAGCTTTCAGGGCACAGCATGCCGCGGATTATCATCCAGGACATCCTGCCTTATGTGGCGTCCTACGTGGTGATGGCGCTGATCCTGCAAATCTCTTCTGGCATCCTGGCGGAAGCGCAGCTTTCCATGCTGGGCCTTGGGCCTTCCAACTCCACAACCAGCACTCTGGGCATTATGATGAACTGGGCGCAGAACTTCCAGGCCATCCAGGGCGGAAGCTGGTGGGCATTCGTGCCGGTGGTGCTGTCCGTAGCGATAATCTCATTCTCGCTGAACCTGATGAATACGGGGTTAGACCAGGTGTTCAACCCGCAGCTTCGCGACTAACCGGGAGGATAGAACATGGGAAAAGTAATGCTGGAAGTAAAAGACTTAAAGACGAAGTATGTGACGCGTTTTAAAGAGGACGTGTTCGCAGTGGATGGGGTGTCCCTGAAGATAGAGGAAGGGAAATCCCTGGGCGTGGCAGGCGAGTCCGGCTGCGGCAAATCCACGCTGGCCCTGAGCCTGATGGGGTACTACTTCGCGCCCCTGCACTATATCAGCGGTGAGATTATCATTGACGGGCAGAACATCTCCGGGATGAAGCCGGACGAGGTGCGCAAGAAGATACTGGGGACGGAGATCGCCTACATCCCCCAGGCCGCCATGAACGCTTTGAACCCCACCCAGAAGATCATCCGCTTTATAGAGGACGTTATCCGCGTCCACGACAAGAGCCTGAGCAAAAAAGACATCTATGATATGGCGGTGGAGCGCTTCCGCATCCTGGGCCTGCCCCCGGAGGTGCTGCAGAAGCATGCGGTGGAGCTGTCCGGCGGCATGAAGCAGAGGACGGTTATCGCCATCTCCACCATCCTGTCGCCGAAGGTGCTGATAGCGGACGAACCCTCCTCGGCACTGGACGTAACCAGCCAGAAGATGGTTATCAAGATGATGCGGGAATTGATGGAGAAGGGCTTTATCAAGTCCATGATCTTCATCACCCACGAGCTGCCGCTGCTGTACAACGTGACAGACGACATTATGGTTATGTACGCAGGACAGATAGTGGAG
This sequence comes from Acutalibacter sp. JLR.KK004, assembly GCF_036941085.1. Lineage (NCBI taxonomy): Bacteria > Bacillati > Bacillota > Clostridia > Eubacteriales > Acutalibacteraceae > Acutalibacter > Acutalibacter sp. JLR.KK004. The sequence goes on along the minus strand of NZ_JAYMNQ010000001.1, from coordinate 2,074,963 downwards.
CGCGGCACAGCCAAGGAAATGGTGTTCGATCCCATCCATCCTTATTCCAAGGGCCTGATGGGTTCCATCATTGTGCCGGAGGAGGGCACCAGGGAGACAAAGCTGGAGGCCATCCCCGGCACGCCTCCGAACCTGAAGCACCCGCCGGCTGGCTGCCGGTTTGCGCCCCGGTGCAAGTATGCAAAGCCGGAGTGCAAGGTATATGAGGTGCCGGAGAAGGAGTTTGAGGAGCACAGGATGTACCGCTGCTGCTATGAGGTGGACTATTTGAAGGAGGTGTACGGGAGAAATGGCTAGAGAGTTGGGGAAATCAGTATTGAAGGGTGAGAACATCACCAAGGTTTTCGGCTATGGCAAGACCCGCACCGAGGCAGTGAAGCAGGTGAACTTTGACTTCCGCGAGGGCGAGGTTATCTCCATCGTAGGGGAGTCCGGCTCTGGGAAGACGACCATTGCCAGGATGATCCTGGGTCTTATCAACATCACAGAGGGGACGCTGTACTTTAACGGGCAGCCCCGGGACATTTCCAACGGCAAGAAGAGGAAGGAATACTGGAAGAACATCCAGGCGGTGTTCCAGGATCCGTTCTCATCCTTCAATATGTTCAACAAGATAGATGATTTGCTGCTGGACTGCATCAACATGACAGGAGGGAAGCACCTGTCTGACCAGGAGAAGTTTGACAAGATGACAGAGGCGTGCTCGTTTGTAAACCTGAAGTATGCGGAGCTTACGAACAAGTATCCCTTCGAGCTGTCCGGCGGCCAGATGCAGCGTTTGATGATAGCGAGAATCTTCCTGCTGAAGCCGAAGATTCTGATAGCGGACGAACCCACGTCCATGGTGGACGCCTGCTCCCGTGCGACGATTCTGGATATGCTGTTGAAGCTGCGTGATGAGATCAATATGACCATCATCTTCATCACCCACGACATCGGCCTGGCGTACTATGTATCCGACTCTGTGTATATTATGGAGCATGGCGCGTTTGTGGAGGCTGGCCCTGCGGAGGATGTAATTATCCACCCGAAGGCAGCCTATACCAAGCGTTTGATTTCCGACGTGCCCAAGATTTTCAGCGAATGGGATTTGAGCACTGTGGGGTAAAAAGCTATAAAGCCTGAGAAAACACAGAAGGGAAGCCCCGTCCATTTGGACGGGGCTTCTTTGCTGTGCTTTAAAGGCGGTTACAGATTTAACTCCATGTCCCCATTCTTCACCCAGCCCAATCTGCGCAGGCCAAAGTCAATGATCAGGGAGAGCAGGGCGGGTAGGATAAAACAAATCAGCGCAAGCCCCAGCCAGTCCATGGGAGTGATGGCTGCTTTTGTCCCGGCGGCAATGTCGCTGACCCAGCCGGAATAGACCCCAATCTGCCCTACCAAACCGCATGTGCCCATGCCGCTGGAAATAGGCGCGCCGTTCATCTGCAGGCCGAAAAGACAGGTAGCCAGCGGCCCGGTGACAGCGGAAGCCAGGGTGGGGGCAATCCAGATTCGGGGATTCTTAATAATGTTGGGCACCTGGAGCATAGACGTGCCCAGGCCTTGGGCCACCAGCCCTCCCCACTTGTTTTCCTGAAAGCTAATAACCGCAAAGCCTACCATTTGGGCGCAGCAGCCGGCTACTGCCGCGCCGCCGGCCAGCCCGGTAAGCCCCAGGGCAGCGCAGATAGCCGCGCTGCTGATAGGCAGGGTGAGGGCAATTCCCACCAGTACAGAGACAAAAATTCCCATGAAGAAGGGCTGCAAATCTGTAGCCCACATAATCAGGCTGCCCACGCTGGCGGCGGCTGTGCCGATAGCAGGAGCGCAGAGATAAGCCAGGGCCGCGCCAGAGAGGATGGTGACTGAGGGTGTAACCAGAATGTCCACAGGCGTTTTTTTGCTGACCAGCTTTCCAAGCTCGGCGGCAAGAATAGCAATCAGCAACACTGCCAGCGGGCCTCCCTCGCCGCCCAAGGTGTTGGAAGCGCTGCCCACGGCAGTCAGCGAAAAGAGCACCAAGGGCGGAGCCTTTAAGGCGTAGCCAATAGCCACTGCCATAGCAGGCCCGGCCATGGATTTCGCAAAGTTTCCAATGTCCACCAGCACCGTTAGCCCGCACTGGGCGCCGATGGTGGAAATGATAGTACCGATAAGCAGGGACGCAAACAGGCCCTGGGCCATAGCGCTCATTGCGTCCACAAAATACAGGCGGCAGTAAGCCTTTACAGTCTGCCACGCCCCGGCCCTTTTGCCGGGGGCGGCTGTCTTTTGATTTTCCATACAGGATTTTCCCCTTTCCAAAAAGGGAACGGGGGAAACATGCAGAGGCGTTTCCACCGTTCCTTCAGGCGTTTAAGTGTGGATCCGCTTCCGTACAGGTTGCGTATATATATTGGCTATGTTGCCTGGGCAAGAAGTCTGTTTTTGGCAGGGGAATCGCCGCCGGAGGCTTTCCGGTTTGCCTGGTCGTTCCCTTTCCCTACTGGCAGTACGTCCCGCCCGGGCCGTCTTGGGTTCAATCTATTGTAACATAAAGGCGCACACCTGGCAACCAGAATTTAGAAGTCGTACCAATAGGGCATAGCACAAATCTTTCCGGCAAATTTTGCAGGCTTCTGTGTTGGAAATCCTCGAAAACCGACAGGTTTTCTTGCGGTTTCCGCCTTGAAGCCCACAAAATTTTCTCGAAAAACTTTGTACCACTCCTATCGGTACAACTTCTTACACAAGGGAATGCCTGTTTCAGCACTCCCTTGTGAAAAAGCCGGACTTAGCCTTACCGCACACGTTTCAGCTTCCCGCCGCACAGGCAGCGGTACCGCCAAGGTGCTTTCACCACCTTGCACATGCGCAGCCTTTTTATTTCCCTGCCGCAGGACTGGCACCGCAGGACATACTTTACCTCCTCCCGCCGCAGAGGGGAGAAGGCTTCCTCCACTTTCACCGTCCGCTGGATAGAGGTGCCCAAAGCCTGGTTTACAACTGCCGCATAGCTTTTCCACAAAGGCCCGTGGTTCCGGCACCCAGGGCAGGTGTGCAGCAGTTCATGGAGAAGCGTCTCCTTCAGTAAGTCTGGGGACTGTAAAATCCCGGCGGACACCTCAATGGTATACGTTCCTTCCCGGAACCGGCAGCAGCCCAGCCGCCGCTTGGCCCGGGTATTCACCTGCACCTGCGGCAGGATTTGGGGGGAGACAGGCACCTGCAAGTCCCGCAGTTGTGCCAGCAGGGCTGCCATCAGTCTGTCCAGTTCCCCATCCTGTCCGCACATTTTTAATGCCTGCGGCCCTGTTTCCAAAACCAAACCTCTCCTTTACAGGTCTATCCAATACCGGCGGGTTAAACGGCCATCTTCTTCCACCCTGTTTTCCAGTTCGCCGCCGCAGTCCTCTATGGTGCTGGCAGAGGCCTGGTTCTCATCATCACAGGTGACAAGCACCCGGGCAAGGCCCCGCTCTCGGGCCTTTTCCAGGCATAGGGCCAGCATGTAGGGCGCAAGGCCCTTACCCCGGCAGCTAGGGCGGATGCCATAGCCGATGTGCCCGGCGTAGTGCAGGAGGTAATCATTAAGCTCGTGGCGGAAATCTATGGCCCCCAGCACGCGGCCTGCCCTATCTGCAAAGAAATAGGCGGTGGAGGGCACCAGGCCCTCCGGCGGGTTTGTGCGCATGGCAATAGTGTCCTTCAGCCACTGCTTATGTCTTCTGCCTTTCAGCTCCATAGCTGCCGGATTAAAGCCAGGCCCCTCGCCGCCCCATTCGCCATAATAAGCCATAAACGCCTCCTCGCTTACTTCCTCCGGCAAAACCAGGGCAAGCCCTGCTGCCTTGGCTCGAATCAGGCGGTATTCGGCAGCAGTCATCGAGTAAAAGCTGGCGTCCTTATACGTGCCGTCATAAATCTGCAGGGCGCGGCGCAGTGTTCCTTCATAGGTAAACCCGCATTTTTCTATCACCCGCCGGGAACCTTCGTTGCCTACATAATGATCAACTGTCAAAAGCTTTACACGCAGGCGCTGGAATGCGTAGTCTATAACCGCATGGGCGGCTTCCGTGGCAAAGCCCTTGCCCCAGTGCTCCTTGGCGGTGCAGTAACCCAACATGCGGCACTGGACGTTAGGGGCGCGGTGGGTATCCCTGTGCAGGCCGATGGAACCCACTACGGCACCCGTGCCCTTTTCCTCCATGGCAAATACGACGTCCGGATAATCTTCAGCCGTCCATTTTTCCAGGATTTCTTCGGCTTCCCCCAGGCTTTCACAGGGCTTCCATCCGGCGGAAGGCCCCACGTCCGGGCTGGACGCATACAGGTAAAAGGCTTCCACATCGTCCATGTTCCAAGGCCGCAGGAGCAGGCGGTCTGTAGTCAGCGTCCTCATAGGCGTTGTTCCTCCTTTGCCATAAAAATCGCCATGCGATACAGGATTCGCACAAAGAGCCATGATAATACAGCCTTTTGTGCCCGGTATCGTTCCTTTCTGCATATTTTTCACACTAACTTTGTGTTCACACCCAGGTGGTTAGTTGTCCTCTCTACGGGGATTCTTGGTTTTTGCGGGTTCTTAGGAAACTTGCCGAAAGCAATGTTTTGGACTTCTTTTCAAAAAGTCCCTTAAGTGCGGTCAATGGACAGCACACCCTTGATTTTTGACAGGCGGTCGATAATGTTCTGAAGCTGGGGCAGGCCGTTAATAGAAATGGTGGCGGAAATTACCGCGTTGACGCCGCCCTTTTCCTGGCGGGAATTTAACGAGTGGATAAAAATTTTCATATTGGAAAGCTGCATGGTCACGTCAGCCAAAAGGCCTGCCCGGTCTTCCGCCACAATGTGCAGGGTAGATTTGAAATCGTCTTTCACATCCCCCTCCCAATAGGCGTTCACCCATCGTTCCGGCTCGGGGCATTGGGTCAAATCCTGGGGGACGTTGGAGCAGCCCCGCTTGTGGATGGACACGCCAAAGCCCCGGGTGATAAAGCCCACAATGTCGTCTCCGGGCAGGGGGTTGCAGCACCGGGAAAGCTTTACAAGGCAGTTGTCCATCCCCTCCACCAGTACGCCGTTTGCCACCTTCTGTTTGCGGGGCACTGCGGGCGGGGGGATCTGGGCCGGATCCTCCGGGGCAGAGGCCTTGTGCAGGCGCTGGTATTCCTCCTTAATGCGGGGCAGCACCTTCCAAAGCTGTATGCCGCCATAGCCGATGGCAGCGTAAAAATCTTCCTCATTAGAACAGTTGTGGCGCTTGCCCACGCTTTCCACCATGTAGGCCATCAGCTCCGGGCTGAAGGCCATGCCGCTGCGCCGGAACTCCCGTTCCAGCTCGGCCTTGCCCTCTATAATGTTCTCTTCCCGCTTCTCCTTTTTAAACCAGGCCCTTATCTTGTTCCTGGCCTCGCTGGTGCGCACCAGGGTGAGCCAGTCCCGGTTTGGCCCCTTGCCCACCTCCTTGGTGGTAAGGATTTCAATAATCTCCCCGGTTTTCACCTTGTAATCCAAAGGCACAATGCGCTTATCCACCTTGGCCCCAATCATCCGGTTGCCCACAGCGCTGTGGATGGCATAGGCAAAGTCAATAACCGTCGAACCCATAGGCAGGTTGCGCACATCCCCCTTAGGGGTGAACACGAACACCTCTTCCGGCACAAGATCGCTTTTGATGGAGTGTACCAGGTCGGTGATATCCTCGCTTTCCGCCTGGTTTTCCAGCATCTGGCGTATCCAGGAGAGCCTGTCGTCCATGGAGCGGTTGTCGGAAGCCTTGGCAGACATGCCCAGCTTATACTTCCAGTGGGCCGCAATGCCGTATTCCGCCGTATAGTGCATCTCCCAGGTGCGGATCTGCACTTCAAAAGGCACGCCAGCCTTGTTTATCACAGTGGTGTGCAAAGACTGGTACATGTTTGGCTTTGGCAGCGAGATATAGTCCTTGAAACGGTTGGGCAGGGGCTGGAAGGTGTCGTGGACAATGCCCAGCACGTTGTAGCAGTCCTCAATAGTGTCCACAATCACCCGCAGGGCAAAAACGTCGTAAATCTCCTCAAAGATTTTCCCCTGGATGAACATCTTGCGGTAAATGCTGTAAATGCTCTTGACCCGGCCTTCAATATACACGTTGGGCACTGCCTGCCCGATGCGTTCCTTTATCTGCTTTTTCATGGAAGCAATGAATTCGTCCCGGCTTTTGCTGCGGGAAGAAAGGTTTTCCAGCACCTCGTGGTATGCGGAAGGATCCAGATATTTTAAGGAGATGTCCTCCATGCATTCCTTTACGGTGCGCATACCTAAGCGGTGGGCAATGGGGGCATAAACCTCCAGGCATTCCCGGGCTTTATCCCGCTGCTTCTGAGGGGAAACGTATTCCAGGGTGGAAAGGTTGTGCATCCTGTCGGCAAATTTGATGATAATCACCCGGATGTCCTCTGCCATGGCCATCAGCATTTTTCTAAGGTTTTCCGCCTGCTGCTCCTCCCGGGAAGAATAGGGGATTTTGTCAAGCTTTGTCACGCCGTCAATAAGCAGGGCCACCTCATGGCCAAACTGGGAGGTGATGTCCTCAATGGTGCAGTCGGTATCCTCCACCACATCGTGGAGAAGCCCCGCCATCACAGACTGGGAGTCCATGCCCAGCTCCACCAGAATGGCTGCCACAGAAAGGGGGTGGATGATATACGGTTCTCCGGAACTGCGCCGCTGATCCCGGTGTTTTTCCTCCGCCAGCCAGTAGGCCTCCCCAATGCGCTCCCTGTCATAGTCCTTGCCGCTTTCCCCTATGATTTTTTGCAGCTCTTCATAAGAACTTATCTGGATAATGTCCGCCATTTTTCATCCCTCCTCTTTATTTACAGTTCCGGGCCTGCCAGCCTCTGGTACAGGGGAGAGGCGAAGATATCCACCTTTTCCTTTGCAGGCGCCAGGGCTATATGCAGGGCCTCCCCCTTTTCCTGCCGGATGATAAGCCCCCGCTCCTCCAGCATGTCTAGAGACACCAAAAGCTTTCCCAGGCCGCTTTCCGGCTCTCCCAAGGCCCGCAACAGGGCAAGAGGGCCTGCGGGGCGGCCTTTTCTCCCTCCTAAATGCCTGTACAGCGCCGCAAGCTTTTTCCTGTCCGGGGCAAGGCTTGCTTTCTCCTCCTGTAATAAAGGCTCCCCGCAGCGCAGCCTTTCATACAGCCGCAGGCTTTTTATACAGTCCGCTGTCTCCAGCCCCGCAGGCTTCATGTCTTTTATCACAATGCTCAACTGTTCCTCTCCCCGATATTCCCGGGCTTCCAGGGCCACAGCCAAATCCAGCATGTCTCCCGGGGCATAGGGGAACTCTTCCGGCTTTACCCGGAAGCGCATGCACCGCACAGTCATCTCCTCCCGCGAAAAGAGCAGCCGCAGGTGCTCCCCTCCGCCCACAGGCAGAACTTCCCGCAGTTCCATCCCGTACAGGCCGAAAAGGGGCTGGGGATTGCCGCTGCCAAAAGGCGCCAGAGGGGCAAGGGAGCGGGGGAGGGCAGGGGAGAGGATGCCGGGCCGCAGCTTGCAGTCCAGCCGCAGGGTTTGGGCGGGCATAAAGGGACAGGCTTCTTTTGCGTATTCGTTTATTTTCTCCCGGAAAGCGTCCACATTTTCCGGCGCCATGCTGGCCCCCGCTGCCATGGGATGCCCGCCAAAGCGGGTGAGCAGCTCCGCGCAGTGAGAGACAGCCTCAAAGAGGGAAAAGCCCTCCACGCTGCGTCCGCTGCCCCGGGCCTCCCCGCTGTCCACTGAAATGACAAAGCATGGCTTGCCATAGCGTTCTGTCACCCGGGCTGCCACAATGCCCACCACCCCGTGGTGCCAGCCCTTGCCGCTTACCACAATCACCCGGGCATACCGCAGCCGGGGATCAGCCTCCACTGCCGCCATCACTTCCCCGCTGATTGCCCGCTCAATCTGCCGCCTGCGCTGGTTGTCCTCCGCAATCTCCGCCGCCATGCTCTGGGCGGTGTCCTCCTCCTCGCAGGTGAGCAGCCGCACAGCCCGTTCCGGCGCGCCCATGCGTCCGGTGGCATTGATACAGGGGATAACGGAAAAGGCCAGGGAGGTGGCTGTAAGCCCGGTTTGTTTCCCGCATTGGGCCAGAAGGGCATCCAGCCCCAGCCGGCCCCCTTTTTCCAGCAGCCTCAGGCCAGCCTGCACAATGGCCCTGTTTTCCCCCAGCACAGGCACCACATCGCCAATGGTTCCCAAAGCCGCCAAATCGCCATATTCGCTGACCACCTGCCCCGCATCCCCGTCCTCCAGGGCAATCAGGAGCTTTAACACCACTCCGGCCCCGGAAAGCTCCCGGAAAGGGCTTTCGTCGTCAGCCCGGTGAGCGTCCACTACGGCAGCGGCCTGGGGCAGGCGCTCGTGGGGCCTGTGGTGGTCAGTCACCACCACGTCCATGCCCAGTTCCCCTGCAAGGGCCACCTCTTCTATGGAGGAGATGCCGTTATCCACTGTGACAATCAGGTTCACCCCCTGCTGGTGCAGGGCCTCCACAGCCCCCCGGTTCATGCCATAGCCCTCTCCCTCCCGCTGTGGGATATAGTAGAGCACATCGGCCCCCATGGCCTGCAGATAGGAAAAGAGCATGGCAGTGGCGGTTACGCCATCAGCGTCATAGTCTCCGTACACCGCGATTTTTTCAAAGTCCTCCACAGCCCGCCGGATACGGGCCACAGCCTTATCCATATCCCGCATCTGGTAAGGATCCGCAAGCGCCTCCCCCTGGAAAAGCCCTTCGATGGCTTCCCGGGTGTGGATCCCCCGGATGTCCAGCAGGATGCCCAGGGAAGAGGGCAGGTCATATTCCTCCGAAAGCTTTGCCGCCCGCTCTTTATTGAGGGGCGCAACCTCCCATTTTCTGATATTCAACAAACCCCACCCCATCCGCCATGCGGCACAGAATTCGCACAACAAGCCATAAAAGAACAGCTTTTTGTGTTCAGCATCGTTTTTGCTTTATATAGAGAATCTGTCCCTATTCTATCATTTTCCCCGGGGAAAATCAAGTAACAGGCCGATTACAAGGCTTCCACCGCCATTTCTTTGCCCCTTCCAAAAGCCCATGAAAAGAAAAGGCGGGGCAGCCGGAAATCCCGGCCATCCCCGCGTGTTTTCCAAGCATTACAGCCGCACCAGCCCGGCCTCCAGCATCTCCTGGGCCGCCAGCAGCATTCCCAACTGCCCGCTGTGATAGTTCAGCCCCCCCTGCATCCAGGCGGCGTAAGGCTCCCGCAGGGGCGCGTCGGCGGAAAGTTCGATGGAGGATCCAAGGGTGAAGGCCCCTGCCGCCATAATCACCTGGCTGTCATACCCAGGCATGTCGCTAGGCTCCGGGGCCACAAAGGAATCTACAGGCGCGCCCTTCTGCACGCCCCGGCAGAAAGCGATAAGGTTTTCCGGGGTTTCCAGCCGCACCACCTGGATAATGTCCGCCCGCTTTTCCTCTGGCGCAGGGGTAACGCCAAAGCCCAAAAGGGAAAACAGGGCTGAGGCAAAAGCAGCCGTTTTCAGGGCTTCCCCCGTCACATGGGGGGCATGGAAGGCACCCATGAAAAGCTCCCGGCTGTGGCCCAGGGTGCAGCCGATTTCCCGGCCTGTGCCCGGTGTGGTCAGGCGGTAAGCGCACAGCTCTATCAGGTCATGCCGGCCTGCGATATATCCCCCTGTAGGGGCCATGCCGCCGCCGGGATTTTTAATCAGGGAGCCTGCCATAATATCTGCGCCCACAGACACAGGCTCTGTCTTTTCCACAAATTCGCCGTAGCAGTTGTCCACCATCACAATGCAGTCCGGGGCCTTCCGCTTGGCAATCTCCGCTATGCGCCCAATTTCCGCAACAGAGAGGGAGGGCCGCAGGCTGTATCCCCGGGAGCGCTGGATGTACACCATCTTGTACGCCGGGGAAATCCGTTCTTCCATGGCGGCATAGTCCGGCCTGCCGTCTGGAAGCAGCTCCAACTGCTCATAGCCAATGCCATATTCCTTCATGCAGCCAGGTTTTTCCCTGCCGGGCAGGCCGATAACCCCCTGGATGGTGTCATAAGGGGTGCCCGTTACGCACAGCATCTTGTCCCCGGGCCGCAAAAGCCCAAAAAGAGCCACCGTCAGGGTGTGGGTGCCGCTGACGAAGTTCCACCGCACCAAAGCGTCCTCCGCCCCCAGGGCATAAGCATACACCTGGTCCAACACGTCCCGGCCCGCGTCGTCATAGCCATAGCCTGTGCTGCCGAACAGGTGCCGCTCGCTGACCCTGGCCCGGTTGAAGGCCGCCAGCATTTTCTGCTGGTTATACCGCTGGTTTTCTTCAATCCCCTCAAAGGCGGGACGGCACAGGGCCTCCGCCTTATCCGACAGCGCCAGCAGCCTTTCATCTATGTTAAAATATGGAAACATGCCTGTCCTCCTTCCAAGCCGTATATATCCAGTTGTCCTCATGGACATACTGGTGCTTCCGGTAAAAAGGCTCGTTTTTGTCCTGCTCCCGGAATATGTACAGGGTTTTTCCCGGCAGGCAGGCCTCTGCTTTTTCCAGAAGCCTGCTGCCAATACCCTGGCCCCGCAGGCTTTCTTCCACTGCCAAAGCCGAAAGCACCGCGCCCCTGCGGCTGATGGCGGACACCACCGCGCAGCCTGCCAAGGCCCTGTCCTGGTACTCTGTCAGTGCCAGGGCCGTACCCCGGCGCAGCTTCAGGGATAGATCCAGATAAAACGGCTCAAAGTCCCCGGCCATGCCGCAGGCTTCCAGAAGGCCGTATATGTCCCGGATAGGTGCTTCCCCTAAGGGAAGCGCTGGTTCGCTGCCGGAAGGCAGCACCTTTTTCAGCACCTCCCCCTGCAAAGCGGGGGAAAGCCCCAGGGCCTTGGCAGCGGCTTCCGGCGCGATAACCGCCTCCGGGCCGATTGCCTGTAAAAACCCCCTTGCCTCTGTCCTGTCTCCAATTTCCCCGCAGACAATCAGAAGGCCGTCTACCAGGCAGTAGGCACAGCCGCTTTTCTCCTCCAGCCAAAAGCAGGCAAAGCCTTTGTCAAAGCCATAAGACCGGATAAGCGCCGCCATTTTACAGCCAAAGGCTGTTTCTTCGCACAGCCGGGAAAGCCTGCGCTTGTCCTCCTCTTTTTCCACAAACCGGATCAACCTGCTCCCCCCTCACACAGAAAAAGCGCCCCGCAGGGCCGCGGGGCACCAAAATTTTCAAACTGCCGGGCCTGAACGCATCCAGGCTGCTTACTTGGTGAAATACATCACCGCATTGACAATGATGACAAAGGCAAAGAAGCCCACAGCGATGAACTTCGTCCACCGCGCCAGAAAAGCGTCTACGCTCCGGGCCTTGTGCTTGGCTAAAAAGGTGTCGGCAGCGCCTGTAACCACGCCCACATTTTTCTGGTTGCCCTCCTGCAGCAAAACCACCAGGATAATGGCAATGGAAAAGAGCAGCAGCACAATACCGAAAATAATTTCCACAACGCTCATTTGGTTCTCCCCCTATAAAGGTATTTTTTGCAGCCCCGGCCCACAAGATGTGGGTGATTTTTCCCGGAAGCCAAAACTCTGTCGCAAAATAGCATAAGATATCATACCACAGCCCGGCCTGATTTGCAAGGGAAAGGGGCGCTTTTTTAGAAATTTTTTCTTCCTGCATAATTTCTCCCCGCCTGGGCCACAATATGACCAAGCAGCCGGCAGCGTTTGCGTGCCGGCAAAGAAGCGGGTCGTCCAAAAGGACCGGAGCCTCTGGGGGCTTTCGAGGAATCCGCCCCTTTGCAGGCTCCGGCTGCTCGCCCTCTGGCTCCTCAGCGCCGGCAGCTTTGGAGACCAGGGGGCCGATTTTTTTGCAGGCAAAAATTTTTACAAATACGTGTACGTGTACGTGCCTGCGTTTGAACCCGCGCCCAGCCCCTTACCCGTAGGACACCAGGGGGTTCATCTTGCCATGGCTGCGCCCGTCCATCTTGTCAATGTATTTGATGGCCCGCCCTGCCCCCAGCACCACGCAGTTTTCCGGGTTGTCAAAGGTGACCACTGGGATTTTTGTCTTTTTGGAAAGCAGGGTGGAAAGGCCGTAGAGGTTAGCGGAACCGCCTGTAAGATAGATGCCGTCTGTAAAGATATCTGCCAGCAGCTCTGGCGGTGTTTCCTCCAGGGTAGCCTGCACTGTGCGGACAATGGAAATGGCAGGCTCTATAAGGGCTTCAATCATCTCGTCCGAGTTCATAATAGTGGTTTCCGGCAAGCCGTTCATGGCATTGCGGCCTTTGAGCACAAAGGTCTCCAGCCTTTTCCGGGGATAGGCGCAGCCAATGGCCCGTTTGGCCCCCTCTGCCATGCGATCCCCGATTACCAGATTGAACTTCCGGCGGACATATTTCACAATGGCGTCGTTGAAATCGTCCCCGGCAATGTGGGTGGAGTTTGCAATGGCGATGCCGTTTAAGGAGATAACCGCCATGTCTGTGGTGCCTTCCCCGATGTCCACGATCATGGTGCCATGGGGGGCGGCAATGTCTACCCCCGCCCCGATAGCCGCCGCCACAGGCTCTTCGATCAGGCACACCTTGCGCACGCCGGCCGCGCCAATGGCGTCTACCACCGCCCGCTTTTCCACCTCGGTTACCCCGCAGGGGACGCTGACTACCACCCGGGGCATAAAGACCCGGCTGCTGCCCAGGCGCTTTAAATAGTAGGTGATCAGGTGCTCTGCCAGGGAGAAATCGGAAATAACGCCGTTGCACAGGGGACGGGAGACAACAATGCGGTCTGAGGTGCGGCCCAGCATTTTATATGCCTCTGTGCCAATGGCAATGACTTCATCGGTGAGGGTATCCACGGCAATAATGGAAGGTTCGCTGAGTACAATGCCCTTGCCGTCTAAGTAAACCTTGAAATTAGAGGTGCCCAGATCGATGGCGATATCGGTTCCTATCATACTTCATTCTCATCCTTACTCTTCATTCGGGGGCGCCCCGCTGGAAAGCTTTATTATGTATTTCCCTGCCCCGCAGGCTGGAAAATGCATGGACAATTTTTCTCCGGTTCGGGGCGGCCCATTCCGTTCGCACAATTTGCCTGTACTTATACAACATATAGTATACACCAAAGTTCCCGCTTTTTCAACAAGAATCTTTTGGCGGGATGTTCAGGGCCGGATTTCCCGTTATTAAGCTTTTTCCGGGAAAGAGACGCGGCACTTTTTGAAGCTGCAGCGCTTGTTTTGGAGATGTCACTTTATATAAATAAAAACAACAAAAAATCTCTTGCCAAAAAGCGGAAAACCGTGTAAAATGGGAATAAGCATCCAGATGCCATGCGCGGTGCCCGGATGTTGGGCAGTATACATAAACTAAGGGAGGTTTTTCTTATGATAGACGGGAAGGTTGCTGTAGCTGTTGTGGGCTGCGGCGGTATGGGCGGCGGCCATGCCGTGGCCATTTCCACTGGCAGCGGGCAGGCCCTTTGGATGACAGACGGCTCTAAAGGCCGGGAGCTGGCCCCCGGCGATACGGATCTGAAAACCAAAATGGTGCTGGCAGGCACCTATGACGTAAAGGAAGAGCGTCAGGAGTGGGCCAGAAACCAGGGCTTCCATACCTATGACAGCTTCGAGCAGATTTTGGAGGATCCCCAGGTGGACGTGGTGCTGGTAGCCACGCCGAATGACAGCCACAAGGATCTGTCCATCCGGGCTATGCAGGCAGGCAAAAATGTGCTGTGCGAAAAGCCTGTTATGATGAACAGCAAGGATCTGGAGGATGTGCTGGAGGTTGCCAAGGAGACTGGCAAGGTGTTTTATCCCCGGCAGAACCGCCGCTGGGACAAGGACTACCTGATTATGAAGAAGCTTTATGAGGAAAAGACCCTGGGGGATATTTTCCACATTGAAAGCCGTTACCATGGCTCCCGGGGCATTCCCGGCGACTGGCGGGGCGTGAAGGCCCAGGGCGGCGGCATGATGTTTGACTGGGGCGTACACCTGCTGGATCGCCTAGTGATGATGATCCCGGAGAAAATCAAGACTGTATACGCCAAAATGACCCACGTCACCAATGACGAGGTAGACGATGGCTTCATCATGCAGATGACCTTTGAAAGCGGCTTGACTGCCACTGTGGAAGTGGGTACCTGCAACTTCATCACCCTGCCTCACTGGTATCTCTGCGGCACCAAGGGAACAGCGGAAATCAAGGATTTCCGGGATCCGGGCCACATGGTTATCCTGCGGAGCTGGGAGGACAAGGATGCCACGCCTATCCTCATGGGCGAGGGCCTTTCCAAAACCATGGCTCCCCGGAACGAGGACACCATGGACGATCTGCCCCTGCCAGACATCACCTATGATCGCAACCAGCTTTATTCCAATGTTTGCGACGTGGTACAGGGCAAGGCCGAGCAGATTGTGAAAAACGAGGAAGCCCTCCGCATTCTGCGCCTGATGGAAGCGGCGCTGGAGTCTGACGCAAAGGGCGTTGCCGTACAGTTTGAATAAAATCTTTTGCTGCTCCAAAAGCCTCCGGGTTGTGACGAACCGGAGGCTTTTTTGCGCCTCTGCAGCTTGAGACAGGTAGACATAATTTTTGCGCATATTTCTCCATACTTCTTGACAGGCATATGAGAACCATGATACACTAAATTTACAACATAGTGGGCAATTATTTATACAATAATTCCTTAAACCGAATCAAACGACGCCTGTTAAAGGTGCCGGAAGCCGCCATTTTTTCTTTATGGAATCGTTTAACCCCACTGTACAAAATGTATGATGGAGACGGGATGATATGGAAGGAGGATTTATCTGTGAAAAAAGTATGTATGGCCTTGCTGGTAAGTGTATTCGCCGTTGTTTTTGCAGCAACAGCCTATGCTGCTGATACGCAGAAAGAGCAGGCATATGAGGCGGAAAGCGATAAGATTTATCAAGCCACTTCTCAACGCGTCCGTGCCTATCTGGCAGAGGAGGCAGGTGTTTCTAAAGAGCGGGCTGGCGCGGTGAAACTCAGAGGGGCACAGTGTCAGGAAATCGGCCGCGCCATTGACCAGATTATGCGGGAAGAGTATGAAAAGGCGGGCTGGACAGAGGTTATATCTGGCGCCAGAACTGCCCAGGAGGTATATGAAATTGTATCTCAGGATGTAGACGAGAGAGCGGTTAAACTGGCCTATATGGATTTAGATAATACGCCGGCTGAGCTGCACGACTATATCCTTTCTGCCCGCCGGGAAATTATCTACCGGTTTTCCTGGTCTGCCGACTACGTTGCAGGAGAGCTTGGCTATGGAAGCGCGGAAAATCCGGATGACCGCACCTTTGAGATTTCTCCCAGGTTCAGCGATCTGTTCCCCGGCTGGTATGAGCCAGAGCTGGAATTGGAACTGCCGGACTGGAAGGATGCGCCGAACCCTAGTGTGGATACTGCGGGAAAAGGGCCTCTGGCTGCTGCACTGGTTTCTTCGCTGTCTGAGTCAGCCAGGCTTCATCAGTGTTTGTATAGAGGGTAAACTGCAATATGTATTTATAGGAAGCTGGCGGCTTCCAGAAATCTAACCTGTGCATTTCTGTACAGAAGGCCCTTGCTGCGGCAGCCCTTAAACGGGCGCTGCAGCAAGGGCTTTTTTATAATACAGATTCTTTTTCTCCTACAGGCGATGCCGCTTAAAGCGACAGCCATGAATTGTGCGGTATTGCCTGTAGACAGCCCTCCTAAAACATGGTAGAATAAGGCTGAAAAGACCATGGTCCGGCGGTTCTGAAAAGCGGAAAAAGTCTGCGGCGTGCCTGGGCCGGGGGAGAGAGGGACTACAATAATACGAAAGAAAAGAGGGAGACGCTATGAAGCTGGAAGACAGAGTCCTGCTGCCGGAGGAGGGTTTTTACAAAGCGAACCTCCATTGCCACACCACTATTTCCGATGGAGAACTGACGCCTGAGGAGATTAAGGCGGCCTATAAGGGCCAGGGGTATTCCATTGTGGCCTTCACAGACCACGAGCAGTATCGCTGGCACAAGGAGCTGGACGATGAAAACTTTCTGGCTCTGGCAGCTTATGAGACAGAGATGTGCGGCTTTGAAACCGGCCCTGGCTGCTGGCCGGATTTGAAAACCTATCACTTGAACCTGTTCGACACAGATCCCACGGAAAAGCAGGAGATAAAGGCCCAAAGCCTGCGCCCGCCCCGGCGGTATGGGGATATGGCTTCCCTGAATGAGTACGTCGCCGCCATGAACGAGCTGGGGTTTTTAGTCTGCTATAACCATCCTTACTGGTCGCTGCAAACCTACGAGGACTATAAGGATCTCCGGGGCCTATTTGCCATGGAGATTTATAATTACGGCTGCGAGCATGACGGGCTGTACGGCTTCCATCCCCAGTCTTATGACGAGATGCTCCGCTCCGGGCAGAAGCTTTTTGCCTTGGCTACAGACGATAACCATGACCGCGTGCCCTTTACAGATCCGCTCAATGATTCCTTTGGAGGCTTTGTGATGATAGCCGCTGAAAAGCTTGCCTACAAAAGCGTAATCCGGGCGCTGCGGGCAGGGCGGTTCTACTGGTCTATGGGGCCAGAGCTGAAAGGGGTTTCCATTCAGGACGGCGTGCTGCGGGTGAAAACCTCCCCTGTAGAAAAAATATTTGCCATCCAGAAGGGCCGGGACTGCTACAAGCAGTTAGCCCCCCGGGGTGAAACCATTACAGACGCGGAGTTCCCCCTCACAGGCAAGGAAGGCTGGCTGCGTATAGAGGTGCGTGACGGAAAAGGCCTGTATGCAGGGACAAACGCCTATTTTGTAGAAGATCTGTAAAGGCCTGCCCAGCGCCTTAGAAAGTCTGTAAAATGGAAAGGAACAGCGGCGTGCTGCTTTGCAGCACGCCGCTGTTCCTTTTTTAATAAGCACCTAAAGCCTGTTATTTCTTGCTGAAAACAATCATATTGGTAAGCTTGCGGCTCGGGCTTGCAAGCCAGGATCCGTTTACATACAGGGTGGAGGAAGCGCCGCCGTCCAGGTTCATGGCAGTCTCGCAGCCCAGGGCTGCCATCACCTTGGAAAGGGCGCCCAGGGTGCAGGTGCAACTGACAATCACCACAGTTCCGTCGGTTTTTACGCCAAGAGCCATCCGGGCCCGGGAGCCGCCTGTGAAGCTGGTGTCCAAAAAGCCTTCGTTTTTGTAGGTGGTGGCGTTGCCGTATGCCTTGCCGTTTTTCACAACCGTAGGCCCGGCGCTGAGGGAGGTCTGGATGTCCTGGACGGCAGAGCCTTCATAGGCCACATCCACCCGCAGGGTGTCGCCGGGCTTGGCATCGGTGAAAAGCTTTTCCTCCACCTGGCGTTCGGCCCTCTCTATCAGCAGGAAGCCGCTGCTGGGGATGGGCACATTGCTGGCGTTGCTGTAAACATTGGTAACCTTTCCGTTCCCGTCTACAGCCAGGCCGCGGAAAATCTTGCCGTCCAGGACGCTTTTGCCAAAGGCCCGGGTATAGATCATTCGGGTGGCGTCCGGGGCACGCACAGGCCGGTTCGTGCTCACCCTATCAAAGGAAGCGTATTTTTTTCCGTTTTTTTCCAGGGTGACAGTCTGGTTGATCGTCATAAACTGGATGGATGCCTTGCCGTTTTTGTCCACCACAAAGGCGGGCTTGGGATCCACTGGATTATTGTACACCCGCACTACCTTGCCGCCGCTGACAATGCCGCTGGAGGTGCTGAGGTCACTTCCGGAATTGAAGTCGGCGCCGTTTACAGCTACATAGCCGTTGTTGTTCTTGATGATATTGGAAGCAGTGTCATTTTTATAGAACTGGTTCCCCGCCAGTACAGCCTTGGCGGCATATCCCTTAGAGGGGTCAAGCTCCACGCCCCGCACAGACACGCCTGCCACCGTTTTCCTGAAGGTGACGGGGGCCTTAAACACCGGCTCTGGAGGCTTGGGAGGCTCGGGAGGCTCGGGAATCTGATCGCCCTCAAAGGGAGCAATATCTGCCAGGCGGCACAGCATGGCGGCGGCCTGGTGCCGGGGCGCCTTGCTGCCGGGGGCGAAGGTGCCGTCCGTATTGCCGTTTATAATACCGGCCTTCTGGCAGGCGGCTACGTCCTCTCTGGCCCAACTGGCGATTTTATCCTGATCCTTAAAAGTTATAAGGGGTTTTTTCTCGGTCAAATCCACCTTGCCGGGATAGGCCCTGGCAGCCCGCACCATAAAAGCGGCGGCTTCCTGGCGGGTTACAGGCCCGTTGGGGTCAAACCTCCCGTCGCTGCCGTTGGCAATGCCATGCTGGGCGGCCCAGTTTACATAAGGGTCATACCACTGGCTGGAAGGCACGTCGGTAAACAGGTTCATGCCCTTATACTGGTCAATTTCACTTTGGGGCACAAGGGAAGCCGCCAGCATTTTGACAAACTCCGCCCGACTTACGGAATTGTTGGGGGCAAAGGTTGTGTCGCTGGTGCCATTGATAATGCCCTTGTCTGCCATGGCATACACATAGCCGGCATACCACTCTTTCTTGGGAACGTCATGGAACACTTGGACCGCAGCGGAAGCTGTGGCAACAGGCAGGGCGCTGGCCATAAGGATACAGGCCAACAGGAAGGAACAAACTCTCTTTTTCAAAAATCTTCATCCTTTCTTCTGTCCCGGTGTAAAAAGGGATAGTTTCTTTACGAAATAGGGCGTTGGGGCAAGGGTGTACCTTGGGCCTGTCCTACTGCACCAGCCCCACTGCCACATCGTTGACATTGGTGCCGGTAGGCCCGGTCATCAGCAGGCCCCCGCATTTTTGCAGGGCGTGGTAGGCATCGTTGTTCCGCAGCACAGCAGGGATATCCACTCCGGCTTTTTCCAGTGCCGCCGCAGTGCCGCCGTCTACATAGCCTCCGGCAGCGTCTGTAGGCCCGTCGGTGCCGTCGCTGCCCAGGGAGAACACCGCCGCGTGAGGCAGTCCCGCGATAAGGGGAGCCGCCGCCAGGGCCAGCTCCTGGTTGCGCCCTCCCAGGCCCTTTCCGGTGAGATGCACCACTGTTTCGCCTCCGGCGATAAAGGCCGTTGGCCTGCCCTGCCCGGCATGGGTTTTCAAAATGCTGCCCAGGAAGCTGCCTGCCTCCCGGGCCTCGCAGCACAGCCGGTCTGTGAGGATAACCGGGGCATACCCCAGCTTTTCGCATTCCGCCGCGGCATGGGCGCACAGCTCCCGCACGCTGCCGGTAATCCGGGTTTCCACATTTTCCAGGGACTTGGGGGTTTCCTCCTCCAACAGGGCCAAGGCCTTGGGAGAAAGGCGCAGGCCATACCTTTTCACAATCTCCAAAGCCTCCTCCCGGGTGCTGGAATCCGGGTAGGCGGGGCCGCTGGCAATCATGTCCAGGGGATCCCCGATAATGTCGCTGAGCACAATGCTGAACACCCGGGCCGGGGCGCAGTGCAGGGCAAACCGCCCGCCCTTTACCCCGGACAGCCGCTTGCGCAGGGTGTTCATCTCCACAATGCCCGCGCCGCTTGCCAGAAGCTGGTTTGTGATATCCTGCAGCTCCCCGCCGGGGATGAGGGGCTTTTCAAACAGGGCGCTGCCCCCGCCGGAAAGCAGGAACAGCACCGTATCCTGCTCTGAAAGCCCGGCTGTCAGCTCCAGCGCCCGCCGTGTGGCGGCAAAGCTGTTTTCATCCGGCACCGGGTGCCCGCCTTCCAGGCATTCCACCCCAGGAATATCTCCCAGCACGTGCCCGTATTTTGTGGCCACCACGCCGCCGTCCACCCGGCCCAAAGCGTCCGCAGCGGCTTTGGCCATCTGCCAGGCCGCCTTGCCTGCGGCCACCAGCAGGGTTTTGCCACCCCTGGGCCTGAAATCCTCCAAAGCCCGCCTTACAGCCTCGTCCGGCAGCACTGCCCGCAGGCTTCCTTGGATAATCTGCTGCGCGTTTTGAAACAGGGAACAGTCCATTTGCCTCCCGTCCTTTCCCGGGCGTATGCCCCGCCCATCCTGAATGATTTAGGACAATTATACCACAACCATTGCCCTATGGCAAGATTTCACAAAAACCCTCTTGCAATGGGCTGGGGAAATTGGTATTATTAAGAAAAGTCTTAGGGCAGCGCCGCTGGCACCTTATACTGCTTAGCATGATGCGGTATCGCCTTAACTATTTTCTTTTGTGGAGGTTTTACCATGCTTTTAATTAAGAACGGGCTTATCAGGCCCATTGACGGGGAAGACATCCCCGGCGGACAGGTTTTAATTGACAACGGCAAAATCCTGGCAGTGGGCAAGACAGTGGAAGCGCCTGCCGGCGCGGAAATCCTTGACGCTTCCGGGTGCCTAGTGGCCCCGGGCTTTGTGGAGGGCCACTGCCATATCGGCCTGGACGAAGAGGCCATCGGCTTTGAAGGGGCGGATTACAACGAAAGCACCGACCCGGTCACCCCCCACATGCGGGGTATCGACGGCCTGAATCCCATGGACGAGGCTCTTTTCGACGCCTACAGTCACGGGGTGACCACCGCCGTCACCGGCCCCGGCAGCGCTAACGTGGTGGGGGGCACTTTCCTGGCTGTAAAGCTTTGCGGCAGGCGGGTGGACGACATGGTGGTGAAGAACCCTGTGGCCATGAAAATAGCCTTTGGGGAAAACCCCAAGCGCTGCTACGGCGGGAATAACAAAAAAGCGCCCATCACCCGTATGGGCACCGCCGCCCTGCTGCGGGAAACCCTGCAAAAGGCGCAGAACTATAAGGAAGCCCTGGATGCCTGGGAGAAGGATCCCAAAGAAAACAAGAAGCCGGACTTTGATATGAAGCTCCATGCCATGCTGCCGGTAATGCGGGGGGAGATTCCCCTGAAAAGCCACGCCCACCGGGCAGACGATATCTTCACCTCCCTGCGCATAGCAAAGGAATTCGGGGTGGGTATCACTCTGGATCACTGCACCGAGGGCCATCTCATTGCTGAAGAGCTGGCGGCAGAGCAGCGCCCCTGCCTGGTGGGGCCAACCTTTGGCAGCAAGAGCAAGTTTGAGCTGAAAAACAAGTGCTGGGACACCCCCCGGGCCTTGGTGGAGAAGGGATTAAAGGTTGCCATCATCACCGACGCCCCGGTTATCCCCCTGAAATACCTGCCCCTGTGCGCGGGCCTTGCCATGGAAGCCGGGCTGGAGGAAAAGGAAGCCTGGAAGGCTGTCACCCTGAACCCGGCGGAAATTACGGGTATCGCCCACCGGGTAGGGAGCCTGACCCCTGGCAAGGACGCGGACGTGGTTATTTACAAAGGGGATCCCCTAAAGGACATGCAGTGCAAAACCCTTGTCACCATTATCGACGGAAAAATCGTGTACAAGGCCTGACGTTCTTTTATGGAAACAAAAAAGCTTATGGCGCCCCGGGACGGGCTGCTTCTGCTGGGACTGCTTCTCCTTGCCAGCATCCTTTTCCTGGTGCTGGGAAACCGGCCCCAGGGGACTGCCGCTGTGGTAGAGCGGGACGGGGAAATCCTCTGCCGGCAGGAATTGTCTGCCCTTGCAGCCCCTATGGAGCTGGAGTTTGAGGGGGAGGGGGGGCACCGGGCCACCCTGCGGATTTCGCCGGAGGGCGGGTGTTTTCTTGCGTCCACCTGCCCGGATCAGACCTGCGTGCGCACCGGGGTTATCACCCATGCCGGGGAAACCGCCCTTTGCCTGCCTGCCCGGCTGGTGCTCCGGCTGGAAGGGGCAGCGGGAGAGGCAGACGCGGAAACCTATTAAAGGAGACGGTGGTGTGAAAAACAGTCGAGACAGGGGGGGCGCAGCGGTTTTTACGAAGCAGAAAGCTGCCCGGGTGGCCTTTACGGGCATATTGGGGGCCTTGGCCCTGTCCCTTTCCTTTCTGGAAAGTCTGCTGCCCCCTTTGCCTATGCTGCCCCCGGGTGCAAAGCTGGGGCTGTCCAATATTGCCGCCATGTACGCTGCTGGCAGCATGGGCCTGCCCTGCGCCCTGTTCCTGGCTGTGCTCAAAGGCGGGTTTGCCTTTTTGGGCAGGGGGCTTGCCGCCGGGGCCATGAGCCTGTCCGGCGGCCTGCTTAGCACCCTGGCGGCCTGCTTCCTTTTGCGCCGCACCAGGTGCTCCCTGATGGGGGTGGGGGTTTCAGGGGCGCTTACCCATAATGCCGCCCAGTTGGGAACAGCATGGCTGCTCACCTCCCAGGCAGTCCTGTCCTATGTGCCCGGCCTGATTCTCTTTGGAACCCTTACCGGGCTTTTAACGGGCCTGGCCTTAAAGCTTGTCCTGCCGCCCCTGAAAAAGCTGGGAACAGGGCTGGGGGTCTGGCTGTAAGAAGCTGGAAAAAGTTTGGCCCAGACACTTGACAACCTGGACGCTTTGTGCTATACTGCAAGACAAGAAATAAATACTTGCAAAACCGATGAGCAGGAGTAGTACCGTTTAGCAGGATGCGTTTCAAGAGAGTCCCGGCAGGTGGAAGCGGGGCAGCGCAGGCAGGCGGGAATGGACCTGTGAGGGCCTGCCCGAAGAAAGTTTTCTTTCCTTAGGGGGGACGGAAGCCTGCCGTTATAAAGGATAGCGTATGGAAGTACGCGAAAGAGGTGCGTCCCCCAAAGGGATGAATTTAGGTGGTACCGCAGATGCAAGCGCATTTGTCCTAAGAGATTTAGGATGAATGCGCTTTTTGGTTTTACGGAAAACCCTGCCTTTTGCAGGATTTCCTATGCGGTTATGCAAAATCTTGCGGAATTCCCGCAGGTTTTTATATAGATAAATTCAGGAAAGGAAGAGAGACAATGGAACAGAAAATCCCTTACAAGATCTTTTTAGACGAAAGCGAGATGCCCAGGGCCTGGTACAACCTGCGGGCAGACATGAAGAATAAGCCTGCCCCCCTGCTGAATCCTGATACCCTGCAGCCCGTCACATTTGAGGAGCTTACTCCGGTTTTCTGTGACGATCTGGTGCGCCAGGAGCTGGACACAGACACCCGCTTCTTTGAAATCCCGGAGGAAATCCGGCAGTTTTACAAGATGTACCGGCCGTCCCCACTGGTGAGGGCCTATTTCCTGGAGAAGGCCCTGGATACCCCTGCCAAAATCTATTATAAATTCGAGGGGAACAACACCTCCGGCTCCCATAAGCTGAACTCTGCCATTGCCCAGGCCTATTACGCCAAAAAGCAGGGCCTTAAGGGTGTTACCACAGAGACAGGGGCCGGGCAGTGGGGTACAGCCCTTTCCATGGCCTGCTCTTATTTTGATTTGGACTGCAAGGTGTACATGGTAAAGGTTTCCTACGAGCAGAAGCCCTTCCGCCGGGAAGTTATGCGCACCTATGGCGCTTCTGTAACCCCTTCCCCTTCGGAAGAAACGGCTGTGGGCAGGCGGATCCTGGAGGAGCATCCCGGCACTTCCGGCAGCCTGGGCTGCGCCATTAGCGAGGCTGTAGAGGTGGCAACCTCCACGCCGGGTTACCGCTATGTGCTGGGCTCTGTGCTCAACCAGGTGCTCTTGCACCAGTCCATTATTGGCCTGGAAGCAAAGGCGGCCCTGGAGAAGTACCATATCAAGCCCGATGTCATCATCGGCTGCGCCGGAGGCGGCTCCAACCTGGGCGGGCTTATCTCTCCCTTTATGGGCGAAAAAATCCAGGGTAAGGCTGATTACCGTTTTATCGCGGTGGAGCCTGCTTCCTGCCCCTCCCTCACCCGGGGCAGATACGCCTATGATTTCTGCGACACAGGCATGATGTGCCCCCTCTCTAAGATGTATACCCTTGGTTCCGGCTTCATTCCTTCCGCCAACCACGCCGGGGGCCTGCGGTATCATGGCATGAGTTCTGTGCTGTCCCAGCTCTATGATGACGGCCTGATGGAGGCTGTGTCTGTAGAGCAGACCGCCGTGTTTGAGGCCGCCAAGCTGTTTGCCAGGGTGGAGGGCACCCTGCCCGCGCCGGAGTCCAGCCATGCCATCCGGGCGACTATAGACGAGGCTGTTAAGTGCCGGGAAACCGGGGAGGAAAAGACGATTCTCTTTGGCCTGACAGGCACTGGGTATTTTGATATGACCGCCTATCAGAAGTTTAATGACGGCGTTATGAGCGACTATATCCCCACAGATGAGGAAATTGCAGAAAGCCTTGCAAAGCTTCCCAAGGTTGACTGAGGCGCATAAGCATAATAGTGAAAGGCCCTGTCTGCGTCCAGCAGGCAGGGCCTTTTACTATTGCCAAAGAATTATTTCGTGGTTACATATTTATGGAGCGTCTCCCGCACAGCGCCCGGGCCTGCGTACAGTTCCGCTGTCATGGATTCTACCCGCTCTCCCAGCCCCGCGGCGTAGAGATCCACCCCGAACACGTCCGCCCGGCTGAACAGCGCTTTCAGGCAGGACATGTCCTGCTGTCCCTTTTTCACTTCCAGCGGGGCAACAATGGCCTGCAGTTCCTCCAGCAGGGGATCCGGGGAAGGGGCAAAGGGTGCGCCTGTATCGTCCACGCCCTTGATGTACCGGGCATAGCCTGCCAGCACCAGGGGGATCAGCAGCAGGCTGTCCAGGGAAAGCCCTTGGGCCTGATAGGCCTTGATGGTTTCCCCAAAGCGGACAGGAAGCTTCTGGGAGGTGTCAGTAGCAATGCGCTGGGGCGCGTCGGGCATGAAGGGGTTGGGCAGGCGGCGGGTGAGCACTGCGTCTATAAAATCCGCAGGCTTCAGTACCCCCGGATCCACCACTACAGGCATGGCCTCCTGATATCCCAGCCTGGTAACAAGGCCCCGGATGTCCTCATCCTGCATTTCAGCGGAGATCAGCTCGTATCCCAGCATACAGCCCAAAATGGACATGGCGGTGTGCAGAGGGTTCAGGCAGGTGCAAACCTTCATTTTTTCCACCTTATCCACAGTGCCCCTGTCTGTAAAAAGCACGCCTCCCAGTTCCAGTGGTGGGCGGCCGTTAGGAAAGCTGTCCTCTATCACCAGATACTCTGTCTCCTCCGCGTTGACAAAAGCGGCGGTATAGGTGTTCTTTTCCGTCAGGATTGTCCCGCTGTCTGCAAAGCCTTGGGCTTCCAGCATTTCCCGCACCTTCCCGTTAGGCCGGGGGGTAATTTTATCAATCATGCTCCAGGGACAGGAAACCTTGGTTTCGTCCTGCAAGTAGGACAGGAAAGCCTCCGGCACCAGCCCTGCCTGCACCCAGGCTTTGCCATAGGCCAGCAGGGCCTCCCGCAGTTTGTCTCCGTTATGGGAACAGTTGTCCATGCTTTGCAAAGTAATGGGCCAGGCCCCGGCGCGGCAGCGCTCTAAAAGAAGCAGGGCGGCCTTTCCCATCAGTGCTTCCGGAGCCAGCCCCCGCTGCAGGTCGGCAGGGGAGAGGCCATAGCCCTTTTCCGTAATGGTAAAGCTTACCATCTGCAGGGAGGGGGCCCGGAAGATTTCTATAAGCCGCTCCCAGTCCTGGGGGAGCTGAGGGGAGGCCTTCAGGCTCTCCGCAACGGAAGCCACCACCTGTTTTTCCATGGAACCGTCCGCCTTCAGCACCACCAGCAGGCTCAGATTGTCAAAGGGG
This sequence comes from Acutalibacter sp. JLR.KK004, assembly GCF_036941085.1. Taxonomy (NCBI): domain Bacteria; kingdom Bacillati; phylum Bacillota; class Clostridia; order Eubacteriales; family Acutalibacteraceae; genus Acutalibacter; species Acutalibacter sp. JLR.KK004. The sequence continues at coordinate 2,049,439 of NZ_JAYMNQ010000001.1, read as the reverse complement.
CGGTAGGCCCGGTCGATAATTTCATAGTCAAAGCCCTCCGCCACAATCACGCCTTTGTCATACTGCCCAGCGTCCAGCAGCCGTTGCAGCACTGCGGCGGGAAAAGCCCGGAAAATATTGCCCGCCCCGAAGTGCAGCCAGGCAGGCTCTTTCTTGGTGTTCTCCCGAACCTCTTCCAGGTTAAACCGGGGCAGGGCAATGCCGGCCTGCTCCCAGGGGGCCTTGTCCCGTATGCCGTCAAAATGCAGTTTCATACGTTTTCCCTCCCAAAATCAACAAAATATAATGTCTGTCTGGATTTTATCATGTTTTCGCTGCCTTGTAAAGACGGCCTGCTGGTAATGGGTTTATCATTCCGCCTGTAAACAAACCCAACTGCGCATAAAACATGCCAGGAAAATCATAATTTTTATATTGACAAATGCTTTTAAGTGGAATATACTACAAACAGACAGATGCACAACTGTTTCATCTGGTGTGGACAGGTATTTGTGAAGTTCTGTTTAAAACAGGTTGAAAGGAGGTGGATGTATCAAAAGGATAGTGCTGACCAAGCGCGAAGATGAGCTAATGAACTTCCTGTGGGACGCTGGGAAGCCGCTTTTAGTGGAAGAGATGCTGAACACAGGCGGGGAACATGCCTGGAATGAGACATATCTTCGTGCCATGCTGAAATCTTTGGAAAAGAAGGGCGCTGTAGAGTGTTGCGGGTTTCTGTTGCGCAGCAAGCTGTATGCCCGGCAGTTCAAGCCGAAAATTTCCAAAGAGGAGTTCTATATGCAGCTTGCCCTTGACAGAGGCGCAAAGGCGGAAACGCTGTTCCAGGTTGCAGCGGCTGCGGCTATGAAAAGCGGGAATGAAAGCCCAGACGAAGTCAAGCAAAGGCTGGAGGAGATCCTGGAAAAGGAGATCCGGGAAAATGTTAGAACAGGGACTGACGGAGAGAAATGAACATAGAAGTAAGTTTTTTCTCAGTATGTATGGGGATTCTTTTTAGTTCATTTTTTATCGTTGCTGTCCATTTGTTGCGGAATAATAAGGCTTTTTTGAAGGGCTTTGGCGTTATTACAGTGCTGGTGCTGCACGTACTGTCTCTTTGCAGAATGTTGTTGCCTGCAGATTTCCCGTTTACTGAACCCATTCGTGTGGAAAAGATATATAATGACATATATTTGTTTCTCGCGAAGTCCTGTGGAAGCATAGCTGGCAGAGAGTTTAGCATTCTGGATATTCTTCTATGGATATGGTTCTTTGTAAGCGGAGTCTGTCTTGTCTACTGGATGTTTTCTTATTGCAGAAACATGCATCATTTTGGCAGATTTCGGAATAATCGTAACCTGCTGGGCGAGGAGATTCTAAAAGTAGTGCAGAAAGAAACAGGCCGGAAAATGAAAATCCATTTGATGGTTTATCCCACTTTGGATGGCCCGAAGAGTATCGGCTTGTTTAAGAAAATAATTCTTTTACCTGCTAAGGATTACTCAAATGAAGAGTTGTTTTCCGTACTTGTACATGAATACGCACATTTTCTTAACCATGATTTATGGATAAAGTTTCTTGCGAAGCTGTTCCAATGCCTTTTCTGGTGGAATCCCTTAATAATTTTGTTACAGCACGACTTAAGCCAGATACTGGAAATCAAATGCGATTTCACGGTTAGGCAAGTGTTTTCAAAATTCAAGAAGACGGCATACATGCAGACGCTTATCCGGGTTTATGAAGATGAGAGTACGCCTAAAGAAAATACGCACAAAGGGATAATTGCCCGCATACCTTCTCTTTTCTCCTTTGATACATTGTTTCATGGCAAGTTCAAAAACTTGTGGCGTCCTTTTTGGAAACGCGAGAAGCCGCCAGAGAAAACGGAAATTTATGAACGATTCGATATGCTGAGCAATCCTGGAAAACCTGTAACACTTTTCGCGCAAATTCTTTTCTATATTCTTTGTGCGATAGTAATTGTGTGGTCATATTCATTTGTTTTTCAGCCGTTTTATGAGCCACCAACGGAAGAGGTATATACCAATAATTTAACATCTACAGCATTTGTTTTTGATGGTTACATATTAAAAGATACTGATGATATATATTATTTGGTTACAGAAAACGGAGAGTTGTATCCAATAACTAAAGATGCGGCAGAAGCATTTATAGCATGTGGATATTTGCTTAAGGAGGAGTAGGTTGGAATGGACGGAATTATGCCTTTGAGGGATGAAATCCTTATGTATACTCGGATATATAATGGTAGGTTACAGTATCGCCGGTGGAATGCAACACGTAATTACTGGGTGGATCCGTATTGGATTGATGCTCAACCTTAAATGAAACAGAAAATTCACTGCATAAAGCAGTTCCAGGCGGGATACCTTCCGGTAACCCGCCTGCTTTCTGTTTTAATCCTATTATAATGTAAAATAATAGGGATCTATTTCATCCCATGGCTCTGGTTCTTCCCGCATGTCCGCCAGATTGATTACAGGCACGCCTTGCTGCTGGGCGTATTTCACCGTATAGGCAGTGCCGCCGCTGGCTTTGCCTGGCTGTAAGTAACACATGCAATACCCGCTGTGATCCACCATATACCGATTGCGTTGAAACATGCAAGAATGGGTATAGTGTTCGGAAACATAAATGACCTGATCGGCCTGTTCGAGAATTTTATAGTATATCTCAGAGTTTTTCTGGCTCCAGCGGGCATTTTGTTCACGACAGGGCAGTGCCAGGATCAGTTTAAGGTGCGGGAATTGTTTCTCTCTGGCCCATAAAACCGCCTGGGCGGCCATGGTGTCAAACCCCAGGGCACCACCAGCCATAAAGGCTTTAACCCCTTTCCTGGCCGCTAGGGAGGTGATTTCGCTCTGGAGTTTTTGCCGCAGAAGCGTGAGATGTCCACTTTCTATACGTCTATGCCCTGTGAAACAGCAGCATTCTTCCCGGTTAATATTCATAAACATCCCCTTACGCAGCAAAATAAAAAAGCAGCCCGCCCGACCGTATTGTGCATCTCAATAACCTGCTACAGAAAAAGCAGGTGGGTGCCCTCCCGTTTGGTTCTCGCTCCCTTCGTCCAGCAACGGTCAAAGCCGTGCCGGGAGGTCTGCAATCCGCAAGCGGAGGCAAGGCTCCCAATATGAGGAGTGTAGGGTTATATGTGCACAGTCCGCGAATCGGGCAGGCTGTTTTACACAAAAGCCAGCCTGCCGCGCCCAAAGGCGCAGTATTCAATTTCGTGAAAAGATTTTATTCGTCCTCAGGCTCGTCGAAATAGGCTTCATTAAAGCGGGTTTCAAAAATGTCTGCCAGCTTATCCAGCAGCTCGTCGTCATCAACTTCCTGAAGCTGTTCCTCGCCGTCCTCTTCGACAACCTCAAAGATGTAGTAGGTTTCCGCGTCAGAGGAGATGTCCTCCGGATCCTGCTGGGTGGGAACCAGCGCCATATAGTGACCGTCATCGTTATCCAGCTCGTCGATGATTTCGAATTCATGCTCCTGCCCTTCATCGTCGATTAGGGTAATCAGATCGGCCTCATAACCGTTATCCATAAGCAGTTTGCGCTCCTTTCCGAAAGCATGATGAGCTTTCTCTGAAACACATTGTACATAAAAATGGGGCTAAAGTCAAGAGTGAATCGGCAAAAACCACCGGATATCCGTTTTTTTCACGAGGCTTTCACCTCTTTCCGCTTCTATAGCCTGCCCGTTTCCCTGCCCTTTAATGCCCGCAAAGTAATCATATTCCGCAGGCTTGTAAAAAATGCAAAATTTTTTTCAAAAAAGTTTAAAAAACCTATTGACAAGCTCCTGGTTTAGTAGTATACTATAGCCAGAGACAAGGGAATAAGAAAAACTAAAGTCTCAAAAGCGCATTCGCAAACCGGAAGTAGGCAAGGCAAAAGCTGAGCATGAAAACGGTGAGGAGAGAGTAAAAAGAACTGCAAAGCCTGATTTGACAAAGAAAAAATAGCTGCAACCAAAGCTAAAAAGGCAGACAGGTTTTAGTAAACAGAAAAAGTAACTGCAAAGGAGCAGCGAAGGGATTTTCTGAACAGCAAGCAGTTCTGGAAGAGGAGACAATGCGAAGCGCGAAAATCATGAAAGAAAGGCGGGTGAGTCCGATGGATACAGTTGAATCACAGCACCAGGTCTGCGGACTCATAGTCCGCAGATAATAAAAAATCGGGAGAAACGAGAAAACTGAAAGAGGGGTACACCCACTGAAGCATTCTCAAATATGTAAAAGGCCAATAAAGCACGGGACTGCTTAACAACGTCTGGTTATAAGCTTCTTTAAGCGGATAATTTACATAAACATAAAGATAGACGGAAGGCATTAAGCGGCAATGATGTGCTGGAAAAAGAAAGAGGTACACTTCCGGTGTACAGTTTCAAATGTTGGCGGATTGACTAAACAATGTGTCACAGGAAGTTTCCTTAAATAAAAGAGGAAACCTTAATCGGAAAATATTAAGCGCTGTGATGAATGTTGTGATAGAAATCGCATGAGAGACTATATCGAATTACTAACATAATAAGCAGGGATTCGGTTTTAACAGTTCACTCATACGTTAATCTCTCGTAATGAGAGGGGCTTTCAAGGAGCACTTGGAAGCCCCTTTTTAATATTATGCTATGCATTTAAAGGTAAGCTCATTTTAGTTCTTTGGGAAAGCAGCCTTTCAGAAACTGTCTGCAAGTTTCTTGATGCATAAGAGAAGCCCCCGGTTTTTACCGGGGGCTTCTCTATTGAACGCACTTGAAAATGGGAATTTATCTAATTTCAGGCAAAGCTTGTTATAAATATATCTTACAAATTTTACGCCAGGAAATTCATAAGCATCTGGGCCACTTCGGCCCGGGTAGCAGTTCCAGTAGGATCCAGGCGGTTGTTCCCCTTGCCCCGGATAATCTCGTTCTGCACAGCCCAGCGCAGGGCAGGCAGGGCATATTCGCTGGCTTTGCCGGCATCGGTGAAGGGGGAGAGGACATTTTTCTTGCCCTTTGGTTCCCCAGCATACCGCCAGAGGATAGTGGCAAGCTGTTCCCTGGTAATAGAGTTGTTAGGGCCAAAGTGGGTGCTGTCATATCCCATTACATAGCCCTTCTGGGCCGCCCAGTTGACAGCGTTTGCATACCATTCCTTGGCAGGTACGTCGGTGAAAGAACTGCCGTCGCGCACCCAAGGCTTGCCCTCCTTGTTGTAGAGGATTTGCGCCAACTGCGCCCGGGAAAGCTTCTGGTTGGGGGAAAAGACAGTTTTGCTGTCTCCCTGCATCAGGCCGTTCAGTTCTGCAAATTCCACAGCCCCATAGAACCAGTCGCCTTTACGCACGTCGTTAAAGGGATTTTTCCATTGGATAGCGGAGTCAAAGCCCACAAAATAGAGGGAGAAATGGCTTGTGGTATAAGTGGCGGCTTTTTCCACCTGGCTGTACCGGGTCGGGCAGGCCGAGGCTTTCCCTTTCTCGTCCAGATAGTATACAGTGATGCCCGCAGCCGACTGCCCCGGCTTTAAGGTGTAGGGCAGGGAAACTGTGGCTTTGCCTGTGCCAAAATCGGTAATGGCGGCATTGCCCTGGAGGCTTAAATCAAAGGCGGGAGCTGTGCCGATGGACTCCAGTTGCTCAGGCGTTAAATCGTGCCGGTCTTTTGCAAGAATTTTCAGCGTCACCTTGCTGCCTGCCTGCTTCTGAATGGAAGCCAGCGCGGCGGCATCAAAGGAGACGGAGCCTGTGGAGAGCTTCAAAGACAGCCCCTTCACATCGTTGCCCTGGGCCTGGGCCGCAGCGGCAATTTCCCCAATAGCAGCGCCGGGCAGCTCTACTGTGTCAATCTCCTGCTCCAGGCCGGAGAAATCAATCAGCACCATGCCGGTGTCCACCTTTTCCCCAATCACGCTGCCAAGCTGGGTGGTATCAATGGTGCTCACCACAGCGGTGGAATCTTTTATGCTGGCCACAACCTCCACCGTTTTTTCCTCGCCGGAAACCGGGATTTTCACCTCCACAGGCGGAACAGGCACCTCCTCCACCTCGCCGAAGGCCAGCACCTTCACAACGGCATAGCTCCCAGCCTCAAACTTATTAGTTTCCTTCACACGCACGTAATAGGTTCCGGCGGGAAGCCCGGTAATGGTGTTGCCGGTGCAGTCCTTAGCGTTTGTAAAACCACTGTTTGTAGCGTATTCCATTTTATCCGTAGTGCCGCTGATTTGCCCGTCTCTGCCGTCCTTCTTGGTGGGGGAAGTGGCTTTCAGTCCGGTGGGCGCCGCAGGGGCCGCACCCTTGCCAATGCTCCATTTTATTTGTTTTGCATCGGTGGTGCCGTCTGCCCACTGGAATTTTTTAGTATCCTGTAGGGCTGCAGTCGCGGTATACTCGCCTATCTCTGTAGCTGTGTTGCCGACCAGGGTATACCCCGTTCCTGCTTCCACGCCTGTCAGTTCTTTCCCCGTATATTTCAGCCCGGTTTTGGCAACAGGGATAGCGATGGAGGTAGGCTTACCCGGTTCTGGAGACGGAGAGGGGGACGGCGTTGGTGTGGGTGTTGGCGTTGGGGTCGGCGTTGGGGTTTCGCCGTCCGTTGGGATAGTAACAGTAAACTGCGCTTTTGGCTTTACCCCAGCCGCACAGTTAGCTGTGGGAACAGAGATAGTAAAATTATAGGTGCCAGCCGGGATAGGTGTAACACTATTCTCCATTCTGAAAATGAAACTATCATCATAAACTTCAAAGATAAATTTGCTACCTGAATCATTCCAAGTGTAGTAATCGTTTTCGTCAGGTTCGTTATTCTGCACATATTGAGCATCTTTACTATTTATCAGCACAGTTAGACGGATAAACGAAAGAGAGGAAATGGACGCTGAATCCTCCCCAAATTCTACATCATAAGGAATTTCAACCTCTGTTTTATTATCATTTACTTTCGGCGTGTTAGCCGCCAGGCTTTTCACTAATATCTTCTGCTCGGCCCCGGCACTGGGATCTACGACTTTCCAGTTTCCGCTTCCATCATTTTGGATAGTTAGTTTTGATTGATCTGCGGTGTTTTTCGGAAGAAATGAAAAGGAGTTGGAAGCGGACTTGGGAGCTAAGATGAGAAGCTGATTGACCGAGACGTTCCCGGACGAAACATTATTAAACACACTCCCAATCCCAACCTTTGTTTCTCCGCTCACCGTTCCGTTAATGGTAAGCTGCTGTTTTTCTCCCAGCACCAGCGTGCCGCCGCCAGCAAAATTACCGACTGGGGTAGTACAACCTGTGATGTTCAGTTCGGCTCCAGAACGGACGGAAAGTTCTTGTTCATCCCGGAAGCTGCTGTTTGCGCCCATAATCAGCTTGCCCGCCTCAACTGTCAAGCTGGAAATATCCTTAAAAACGCATGTTGGCGTGGAGTTTGGGCTTGCATTGTACACCACTTTCGTCTTTGTAGCGCCAGCTCCGTCCACGTCGGGAATTTTAGCACCCGTAATGGTGACAGTGCCACCTACTTTGTATTTATTAGGATCTGGGCGTGTTTGCTTTGATCCCTGAACTCCTGCTGGATTTCTCTGCTGTGCGCCGCCGGCATAGATTGTTCCTAAAGGAAGCACACCGCCGCCTGCATTTGCATAATTCTCAATGCGGAGGGTGGGGTTCCCTGAAAACGTATTTGCTGTTCCATCAAAGTTATCAGTTGGATTCATAGCGCCCATGCATAGACTGCCTGCGTAAATATTGCCGCTGCCTACCACGTTTGTCTGTTGGTCGTTGCCTTGAAGGTTTGTACTTCCTTGAATCGTGATAGTGTTTGTAGAACCGATGTTAGGAACATCAAAGTTCTCATATGAATTCTTCAGAAGTGTACCGCCAAACACGTTGATAGAGGAGCCCTTGGCTGTTACGCTATCTAAAGTCAGGCTATATCCATTTGCAATAATAGCGTTGCGGGTGCTGGTTGTAAACGTGAATTCGGTGCCTTTAAAAGTTACATTTGCGCCTAATAAAATGCCTCCCCGATAAACACTAATACTTCCACCCTCAATGGTGACGCTTTTGTCGATAATCCAAGGATTGTCACTCGTATTGCCCGATTGTCCGGCAAAAACAGAACCTGAACACTTAATTATATCGCCATCTTGTACATTATTAGTTGAATTCTCAAGATAGGTAATCAGATCTGTGCCGCTTGCAAGGTCATGGACTTTCCCCGCCGCTCCCGCTGCCAAGGGCAGGGCGTATAGGGGGATTGCCAGTGCCAGTAAAAGGCTGATAATTTTTTTCATATATACTCCTCCTGATCTATGATATGCCTGCACGTGAAACCGCGAGCCGAGGGGAAGCTTCCCCTGCCCAGAAAAGCGGGAATCCCCGCTTTTCTAATAGTGTATCATACTCCCTGTATAAAAGTCTACATAAAACTTTTCAAAATAAAAAAATTTATGCCCAGTCCCGCCCAAACAAAAATAAGAATGATTTTCATCTGGACATAAACGGCGCTCCGTGGTACAATAATTTCAGTGGGCTGGCAGGCTTTGGCAGCACGCGCCGGCCCTGGAATTTTTAGAAAGGATATTGTACGCAAAGAGGAGGAAGCTCATCATGGAAAATCAACTGGAATGGCTGGACGAGTATAACATTGGCGTTGAGGTGATTGACAAAGAGCACCAGCGGCTCTTTAAAATTATCAAAAAACTTATGGATTTCAGTGAGGAAGAAAAGAAAAACCAGCGGGCCTGCCAGGAGGGCGTCAAATACTTTAAAGGCCATACCGTGAAGCATTTTGCCGAGGAGGAGGCTTATATGGCCTCTGTGGGCTATGAAGGACTGGAAAGGCACAGGAAAATACATACAGGCTTCCGGGTGAACACCCTGCCCGCCCTGGAGCAGGAGCTGGAAGCGGCGGAGTATGCCCCGGACGCAGTGGATCACTTCCTGGGCGTGTGCGCCGGATGGCTTATCGGCCACACCCTCACAGAGGATCAGGCCATCGTTGGCGGGGCTGTCAGCAAGTGGGAGGGCCTTCTGCCGGAAGAAGAGCTGGCGGCCATGAAAAAGCTGATTGTCCAGTTGGTGTTCGATATGTTCCATCTGGAGTCCCAGGTGATCAGCGACACCTACGGCGGGGAAAAGTTTGGCCGGGGCGTATATTACAGGCTGACCTACGGCGCGCCCAAAGAGGAAAAAAAGCAGGAAGTCCTGTTGATTTTTGAGGAAAAGCTGCTTATCAATACAGTGGGAAAGGCCATGGGCCTTAAAACCAATAAGCTGGACACCAGGCTGGTTCACGCCGCCCGGTATACAGCCCGGCAGTTTGTGGGCCGGGTGCTGGAGAACTTCCCGGAGGCCTCCCGTTACGAGCTGAAGGATGAAAACCTGCTGACGTATGAACAGTTCCAGCAGGTGTTCGACCGGGAAAAGCCCCAGGTAAGCCTGCTGTTCAATACAGGCGGGGCGGGGTATTTTGCCTATTGCATGATTGCCCCCCGCCTGCTGGAAAAGGGCGTGGGCACCTCCCTGGAGGCAGATAACGCCTTGGAAGAGGTGGAGAAGTTTCTGTCCAGGCGGGAAGAAGTGGTGGCGGAGGAGGAGAGCAATCCCAAGCCTAAAGTGCTGGTGGTGGACGATTCCGCAACCATCCGCACCGGCATGAAAACCCTGCTGGGGGAGGACTATGATGTGCTGGTGGCAGAGTCCGGGATATCCGCCATCCGGGCCATCACCCTGGATAAGCCGGATCTGGTTCTGCTGGACTATGAAATGCCGGTTTGCGACGGCAGGCAGACCCTGGAAATGCTGCGTTCCGTAAAGGAATTTGCCAGCCTCCCGGTAGTTTTCCTCACAGGCAGGAGCGATCCGGAAAGCGTGCGCAAGGTTATGGCGCTGAATCCAACTGGTTATCTGCTGAAATATTTAAAGCCTGCGGAGCTGAAGCAGAAAATTGACGCCTTCGTTGCCGCCGCAAAGAAATAAGCTTTTTGCATATGTTTTTCTGCACATATTTCCAGGCGCCTGTTTATGTGCAGACAGCTTTTAAAACAGCCGGAACGCCTGCTGCCTTAGCAGAAAAATCTTGACAAAACAGGCGGGGTGGGCTATAATCTTAGAAAAAATAGAGAGAATGACAGTGACGGGAAGAAGACGCTGCAAGCGGCGTTTCAGAGAGCCTGCGGGTGGTGAAAGCAGGTGCGCGGCCCAGTGTGTATGCTGATCCCCGAGTCGCCCCCCTGAAAGCCTGTGCCGTAGGGAGGGCCGTGCGGCGGCGTTATCCGCCAAGCCTTGTCAGAGGCCTGAAGGGCGCGTCCCGCGCCGAAACCGGGTGGTACCGCGTAAATACCCTTGAGATTTTCGCCCCGGATACAGAAGCAGTTCTGTATCCGGGGCTTTTTCTGCCTCTGGGCAAACCCTATGGAAAGGACGGATTCCTCATGAAGCAAAGCTATAAAAAATACAAGCCCTTCACTCCCCAGCCCCTGCCTGACCGTACCTGGCCCGACAAAGCCCTTACAAAGGCCCCAATCTGGTGCAGTGTAGATCTCCGGGACGGCAACCAGGCCCTTGTAAACCCCATGAACCTGGAGCAGAAGCTGGAGTTTTTCCAGATGCTGTGCAAAATCGGCTTTAAGGAGATTGAGGTGGGCTTCCCGGCAGCATCGGAGACGGAATATGAAATCCTCCGGGCGCTGATAGACCAGGGGCTTATCCCTGACGATGTATCGGTGCAGGTGCTGGTGCAGGCCCGGGAGCACCTCATCCGCAAAACTTTCGAGGCCATCCGGGGCGCAAAAAACGTCATTATCCATTTCTATAATTCCACTTCGGAATTACAGCGCCGGGTGGTATTCGATACGGACATGGCCGGAGTGACAGAAATTGCTGTGGAAGGGGCAAGGCTTATCCGCCGCCTGACCCAGGAGCTTATGGCAAAGGAGCCTGTAAACGTCCGCTATGAATATTCCCCGGAAAGCTTTTCCGGTACAGAGATGGACAACGCTGCCATGATTTGCGACCGGGTGCTGGAAGAACTGGGGGCCACGCCGGAAAACCCGGCTATTATCAACCTGCCCAATACAGTGGAGTTGTGTACCCCCAACACCTATGCCGACCAGGTGGAATACTGCTGCCGGAAAATGAAGCGCCGGGACTGCGCCATTATCAGCCTCCACGCCCACAACGACCGGGGCACAGGTACAGCCGCCACAGAGTTGGGCCTGATGGCAGGGGCGCAGCGGGTGGAGGGCACACTGTTCGGCAATGGGGAGCGCACAGGCAACGCGGACATTATGAATGTGGCCATGAACCTGTATGCCCAAGGGGTGGATCCGGCCCTGGACTTTTCCAACATGAAGCATATCCGCAAGGTATACGAGGAGTGTACCCAGATGCAGGTACACCCCCGCCATCCCTATGCCGGGGAACTGGTGTTCACAGCCTTTTCCGGCTCCCACCAGGACGCTATCAGCAAAGGGGTAAACTACATGGCAAAGCACAGCTCCCCCTATTGGGAGGTGCCTTACCTCGCCATTGACCCGGCAGATTTAGGCCGGCAGTACGAGCCGATTATCCGCATTAACAGCCAGTCCGGCAAGGGGGGCGCCGCCTTTGTCATGCGGCAGAACTTTGGCTATGTACTGCCCAAGGCCATGCACCCGGAGTTTGGGGCCAAGGTTAAGGAGGAGTGCGACCGCCTGGGCCGGGAGATAAGCGCCGGGGAGGTGTTCGCCATTTTCCGGCGGGAATATTTGGACGTGAAAGAGCCATACCACCTGATGGCCTACAAAATCTTTGAAGAGGACGGGGGTCAGGGTCAGGTGGTGGTGGATTTTGAAGGCACCCTGCGTTTTGACAACCACGCCCAGTTTATCTCCGGAAAAGGCAATGGCCCTCTGGACGCGTTCTTCAATGCTTTGCGCACAGTGGGGCTTACAGAATATGAATTTATCTCCTATAGCGAACATGCTGTTTCCGGCGGCGCAGATTCCAAGGCAGTGTCTTACATCCAGCTCCGCTATGGAGGAGAGGTCATTTTTGGCGTGGGCATGGACAACAACATCAGCGTTGCTTCCATCAAAGGCATCCTCTGCGCCATCAACAGGCAGCAAGCGTGACGCTTGTTTCAAGACGCGGGGATCGTAAGCAAAACGGGATCGCTGCGCCGCTGTGCGGCCTGCTCACGAAGGCTGCCGCGTGCCCGGCGCGTATAGTAAACGCACTTGAAAATCGCTGCAGCCCGATTTTCAAGTTGAGCGGCTGAGCCGCCCGGTTCAAAAGAGGTATTCTACCTCTTTTGAACTGCGTTAACTATAAACAGATATTGTGCGAAAATAAAAGCGCCCCCAAGCCTGAAATGGCCTGGGGCGCTTTTAAAAAGGAGGCTGCAAGTGAGCCTGAACGCTGGTCGGTATCCTGCATTTTATATGTTTGCCAGCCTTTGCAGGGCCTCCTCTTTTGTGCTTACAAAGAAAAAATCCTTCCCTTGGTTAGACTCATAGATAAAATCGTGCAGGGGCTTGCTGGTATAGTGGGAAAAATCCCCGAAAATAGCCGCTTTCACATGATAATTGATAAACTTTTGCAGAATTTCCCCTGCAAGCCTGGTGCTGAGGATAAAGAAATCCTCGCATACAAGGCTCTTGTCCAGCACCAGCCTGGCAGCGCCCGTCTCGTATTTAACCGTCATGGCCAAATCCAGGGCGGACTGCGCGTCTGTAATCACCGGGACATCGCTGGAAATAACCGCTATATCCTTCCCGTTTTCCTTTATATATGTAATATCCAAGAATCATTCATCTCCTTTTACCAACCCTGGGGAACAGGCTCTAGCTGGAAAGGAAGTATGCCATATAAAAGGGAAATTGTCAAACCAGCCCCTGGAAAGCGCGGGACAAAAGCTGCCGGCTGCCAGGGGCTGGTTTTCAGGGGTGATTTAGTTCCTGTGCGGAATGATGAACAAACTGTGAATTAGAGGAAAAATGGAAGGTTTCTTGCAAAAAAGCCAGGATTTGCAAACAATTTGTAGCCTTTTCCATTTTTACGAAACCATCAAAATCCCGGCCAGCCAATGCTTTCCCAAAGGCCAGTTCTTTACAGGAACAGCGCTCCTACATGGTATACCACAAAGGTGACAGCCCAGGCCACGGCAATCTGGAAAGCGGCGGTGAGTCCTGTCCAGGCCCAGCTTTCCGATTCCTTCTTAATGGTGGCCAAAGTGGCGGCACAGGGCACATACAGCAAGGAGAAGGTCATGAGGGCATAAGCATTTAAGGGGCCGAAGCCGATGGCGCTGAGGGCCTGGGTAAGCTCTGCCATGCCTGCGGCAGTGGTGGCGTTTCCCACGCTGAACAGCACCGCGCAGGAGGATACCACCACTTCTTTTGCAGAGATGCCCGCAATGAGCGCCACCACAATCTGCCAAAACCCTAAGCCAATGGGGGCGAAGAAGGGCACAATCCACTGGCCTATCTGGGAGCCAAAGGTTTGGGACATGTCCAGAGAATAGCCCTGGGGGCCGAAATTCAAGAGGAACCACATGAGGATGGAGGCGATGAAAATAGTGGTGCCTGCCTTGGTGAGATAGTCCTTTACCTTTTCCCACACATAGATGAAGATGGTGTGGGCGCTGGGGGCCTTATATTCCGGCAGCTCTATGAGCAGGCTGCTGCCTCCGGCGAGGTGGGCGTCGTCCTTTGTCTTGCGGTCGAACAGGTGGATGATAAGGGCGCACAGCACAGCCACCAGAAGCCCCAGCACATACATGGAGTAGGCCGCCAGCATGGCAAATTTCCCGAAAAACAACTGGGAGAACAGCACGTAAATGGGCAGGCGGGCGCTGCAGGACATAAAAGGCGTGATGAGCATGGTTTTAAAGCGGTCACGCCGGTTTTCCAAGGCCCGGGAGGCCATGATGGCAGGCACTGTGCAGCCAAAGCCCAGAATCATGGGGATGAAGGATCGGCCGGAAAGCCCCAGCCTTCCCATAATACCGTCCATCACATAGGCCACCCTTGCCATATAGCCGCTGTCCTCCAAAAAGGCCAGGGCCAAAAACAGGATGACAATGTTTGGCAGGAAGGTTAAAATGCCTCCCACCCCGGCGATGATGCCGTCTACCAAGAGGGAAATAAGGGGCGGGGCTACCTGGAGATATGTAAGCAAAGAGGCGGCCCCGCCGGAGAAGGCCTCCAGGCCCAGCTCAAAATAGCCTTTCAGCCAGTCGCCCACCGTGAAGGTGAAGAAGAACACCAGGGCCATAATCAGCAGGAAAATGGGCAGGCCCCATACCGGGTGGGTCATAAGGGAATCGGCCTTGTCGGTGACAGCGGCTTTTTTGTCCTTATTCACCAGCACTTCGTCGATAACCTCTTTGATAAAGGCATATTTCTCGTTGATAATGTCCTGCTCATAGCTGCGGCTGATAAGGGCCGGATCGGCGAGGGGAAAGGCCTTCGTGATTTCCGGATCCTTTTCCAGCAGCTTGATAGCGTGCCAGCGCAGGTTCTGCAGGGAGGGGTACTGCTTCAGAAGCTGCTCCATCACCTGGTCGATTTTATCCTCTATCTCGTCGCTGTACACCATGGCGAATTCCTTATGGTGCTGGTGCGGGTGCCGGGTGGCGCTGGTGCTTGAGGGCTGGCTGCCATGGTGGTGGATGAGGGGCATGGATTCTTCCGCATCCTTGTGGTGGGCGGCGGCGTGCATGAGGATGTCCAGGCCCGTTTTCCGCCGGGCAGACACAGGGATGACCGGGATGCCCAGCATTTCCGGCAGCCGGTGGGTGTCAATCTCCATGCCACGCTTCTCCACAATGTCCATCATGTTCAGGGCCAGGATAACGGGCTTGCCCAGCTCGATAAGCTGCAAGGTGAGATAGAGGTTGCGCTCCAGGGCGGAGGCATCTGCCACGTCGATGAGCACGTCTACCTCGTCGCTTAAAATATACTGGCGGGTAACCTGCTCTTCCATGGTGTAAGAGGTGAGGCTGTAGGCCCCGGGCAGATCCACTAGCCGGTATTCGTGATCGTGAAGCCGGAAGCGCCCCTCTTTTTTCTCCACCGTCACGCCGGGCCAGTTGGCAACCTTCAGGTTGGCCCCGGTGTAGGCATTGAAAAGGGTGGTTTTGCCGCAGTTGGGGTTGCCCACAAAGCCGATGGAAACCGAGGGCTTTCCCCCCTCCGGCGTGTGCGTTTTATGTTCCATGCTCATCCCTCCTCCACCAGAATGCGGGAAGAAACAGCCCTGCCCAAGGCAAAGCGGCTGCCCCGTATTTTGATAATCATGGCTCCCCGACGCTTTTTCCGCAGTACCTGTACCGGACAGCCCCGGGTCATGCCCAGAGCCTGCAAACGCCGGGTAAGCTCCAGGGGGAGCGCGGTGCCCTCCACCTTATAAAAGGCCCCCGGCCTTCCTTCCTCTAATGTCATGCCCTATACCTCCTTGTAAGCTGTATACCTGCCTGTTTATAAGTTAGTATAAACCAACTCCTTTGTCAATGTTTTTTTCCGGAAATTCCGGGAGCTTCTCCCTTTTTTCTAAAAATTCCCGGCAGGTTTTGACTTTTTCCTCCCTTTATGCTAAAATATACAGTACAAAATTTACAGGAGGGATGGGCTGTGATTGATCTGCACCTGCATCTGGACGGCTCCCTGCCGGCTGCCTTCATAGGGGAACTTGCCGGGAACCAGGGCGTGGCTTTGCCGGAAAACCTGGAAAAGGCCCTGAAGGCCCCGGAAAACTGCCAGAGCCTTGACGAGTATCTCCAGTGTTTTGACTTGCCCCTGTCCCTGCTGCAAAACGCGGAAGCCCTGGAGCAGGCTGCTTTTACCCTGTGCAGCCTGCTTTACAGCCAGGGCCTGCTGTATGGGGAAATCCGCTTTGCCCCCCAGCTTCACACCCGGAAGGGGCTTACCCAGCGGCAGGCGGCAGAGGCTGTATGCCGGGGCGCGGCCCGGGCGGCGCTGCCTGTACAGGTTATTTTATGCTGTATGCGGGGCGGCCCATACCCTGTAAACCGGGAAACCCTGGATACGGCGGCCGCCCTTCTGGGCAAGGGCGTTTGCGCCTGCGATCTGGCTGGGGCAGAGGGGCTGTATCCCACAGAAGAATACCGGGAGCTTTTCGCCTGCGCCCGCTCTTTGGGGCTTCCCTTTACCATCCACGCCGGGGAGGCCGCAGGCCCCGGGAGCATCCGGGCGGCGCTGGAAATGGGAGCTGCCCGCATCGGCCATGGCGTGCGGGCAGGGGAGGACAGTGCCCTTTTACAGGAGCTTGCCGCCCGGCAGGTCCCCCTGGAGATGTGCCTGACCAGCAACGTGCAGACAAAAGCTATAAAATCCCCGGAAAGCTTCCCCTTGCGAGAATATCTCCAAAAGGGCCTGTGCTGTACGGTGAACACAGACAACATGACGGTTTCCGGGGTGAATCTCCGGGAGGAATATAAAAAGCTTGCCGCTTTGGGGCTTACAGGGGAGGAAAAGGAAGCACTGCTCATAAACGCGGCCAGGGCCGCTTTCCTGCCAGAGGAAAAGCGGCTGGCATTTGAAAAAGAGGCGCGGGCAAAAGGGGACAACTGGCCTGCCTGAGAAAACGAAAAGGGAGGGACTGATACATAATGAAAATGAGAAAAATTTCCCGGGGCGCAAGGGCGCTGGCTTTTATGCTGGCCCTGCTGGCAGCAATCCCCTTTGGGGCCGCCGCCAAGACCATTGAGGAGGTGCAGGCCGAGCAGGAAAGGCTTGCCGCCGAGCACGAACAACTGGAGCAGCAGTTGGAATCCCTGCGGGCCGACGAGGAAAAGGCTTTGGAGTACCAGCAGGCTTTGGAGGAGAAAATTGGGCTGACGGAAAAGAAAATCGACGTGTCCAGAGAGTCCATTCAGGTGATGGACAGGGAAATTACGGGCATGGAGAAAAAGCTGGAGCTTTCCCGGCAGGAATATGAAGAAACCCTTACCACCTTCTCCCAGCGGGTGCGGGCGCTGTACATGTCCGGCTCTGTGGGCACTTTGGAAATCCTGTTAAGCTCTGACAGCTTTTCTGATTTTTCCATGAAGTCGGAAATGCTTTCCGCAGTGACAAAGCACGACCAGCGGCTCGTGGAAAAAATTGAGGAGTACCTTCAAAAGACCCAGCAGGACAGGGAAGCCCTGCAGGACATGCGGGAGGAAGAAGCCCAGGTGAAGCGGGAGCTGGAGGCGGCCCAGGAGGAGCTGGAGGGCCTTTATGAAGAGAACAACACCCTGATTGCCGACCTGGAGGAGCGCCAGGTGATGACCCAGGACGTTATCGCCCAGAACGAAGAGGAGGATGCGGCCCTGGAAGCAGAGCTGCAGCGGCTGATTGAGGAGCGCAACGAGGAAGAGCGCCGCCGGAAGGAAGCCGAAGCCTTGGCCGCCGCCCAGGGGGGCAGCGTGTCCCCGAACCCTGGCGGCAGCACCGTAAACCTGCGGGGGGACTTTGCCCCCATGTGGCCCCTGCCGGGGGTGGGCTATGGCAGCATCACCGGGAACTATGGGGATATGTATTTTAACGGGCCTCATAACGGCATGGATATCGGCGCGGGATACGGCACCCCCATCGTGGCGGCCCAGTCCGGGCAGGTGCTTTCCGCGGAGTATCACTGGTCTTGGGGCAACAATGTGCTTATCTGGCATAATTCCAGCTTTTCCACCCGGTATGCCCATTGCAGCTCCCTGGCGGTGTATCCGGGGCAGTATGTAGAGGCGGGACAGACCATTGGCTATGTGGGCAGCACAGGGCAGTCCTTTGGCAACCACCTGCATTTTGAGGTGTATGCAAACGGCGTGCGCACAGATCCCCGGTATTATCTGGCGGGTTTTTAAAAAGCGTTTGAGGCTTCCTTTTGGAGGCCTCTTTTTTTGACAGGATCCGCTTTTTCTCCCAGGATGGCTTTGTTCTGAAACGGGAAAAATCTGCGGCGCGCGTTGACTTCACAGGCGGAATGGGGTATACTCTATTTGTATATATAAAGGCAGCACCGCACAATCCCCTGCTTCCGTCTTAAGCGGTATTGCCTAAAGCAAAGCGGTTCAAAAGAGGCGGAAACCGGGCTTTACCGGTTTTCAGGTGCGCTTGCCATAAAACCTCTCTGCAAATTCGCCGTTTCAGTACGGCTGGAAAGGAACGCGAAATATGAAATTGCTGATTATCGGCGGGGTTGCCGCCGGGACAAAAACCGCCGCCAAGTTTAAGCGGGAAAACCGGGAGGCAGAGGTTACCCTTCTGTCTAAAAGCGGGGACATCTCCTATGCCGGGTGCGGCCTTCCCTACTATGTGGGCGGGGCCATCCAGGACAAAGGGGAGCTGATTGTCAACACCCCCCAGCGGTTTTCCGCCCTCACCGGGGTGGAGGTGAAAACCCTGCGGGAGGCTGTGAAAATCCTGCCGGAGGAAAAGCGGGTGGAGGCCAAAAACCTTGCCACAGGGGAGACGGAAACCTATGGGTATGACGCTTTGGTAATTGCGGTGGGCGCGTCCCCTGTAATGCCCCCTGTGGAAGGCGCGGAGCTGCCCGGGGTGTTCCAGGTGCGCACGCCTGGGGACGCGGTGGCCATCCGGGAATACCTGGAGGAAAACAATGTGAAGAAAGCCGTGGTGGCAGGCGGCGGGTTTATCGGCCTGGAAATGGCGGAAAACCTGCTGCAAAAGGGTGTGGCCCCCACCGTGGTGGAAGCGGCGTCCCAGATCCTGCCCGGGGTGCTGGATCCGGAAATGGCAGGGTATGTGAAGCGCCATTTGCAGCAAAACGGCGTGCGGGTGCTCACCGGGACAAAAGCCCAGGGGATTTCCGGGCAGGAGCGGGCAGAGGCTGTGCAGACCTCCGGCGGCAGCCTGCCCTGCGGCGCGGTGGTTTTCTCTGTGGGCGTGCGGCCCAACACAGCCTTTTTAGAGGGCACAGGCATTGAGATGCAGAAGGGCGCTGTGGTGGTGGACGAAAAGCTGCGCACCAGCCTGCCGGACATCTATGCCGCTGGGGACTGCGCCCTGGTGAAAAACCGGCTGACCGGCAGGACCCAGTGGTCGCCCATGGGCTCCTCCGCCAACCTGGAGGGCCGCACCCTGGCCCAGGCCCTGGCCGGGGAGGAAAAGTCCTTTGCCGGGGTGCTGGGCACTGCCGTGTGCAGGCTGCCCGGGCTGAACGTTGCGAAAACCGGGCTTACGGAGCAGGCCGCTAAAGACGCGGGCTACAACGTGGAGACAGCCCTCATTGTCACAGATGACAAGGCCCATTATTACCCCGACTCCTCCTTCTTTGCCATCAAGCTGCTGGCGGACAGGGACACCCGCGCCCTTTTAGGCCTGCAGGTGTTGGGGCCTGGGGCAGTGGACAAAATCTGCGATTTAGGGGTGCTGGCCATCTCCATGGGGGCAAAGCTTTCCGATTTGGAAAACCTGGATTTAGCTTACGCGCCCCCCTTCTCCACAGCCATCCATCCCTTTGTCCAGGCAGTATACGTGCTGGAAAACAAGCTGGACGGGGTGCTCCAGAGCATGACCCCGGCAGAGTATGCCGCAGGGGCAGCCGAGGGGTATACCATTATAGACACCAACCAGCAGCCTGTTATCCGGGGGGCAAAATATGTGGATCTGTCCACTGTCACTGGGCCAATCCCGGGCATTGATAAGGATGAAAAGCTTCTTCTGGTGTGCGCCAAGGGCCGCCGGGCCTATTTCCTCCAGAACCGCCTGAAGGCGCTGGGATATGAGAACACCCTGGTGCTGGAGGGCGCCACCTCCTTTAACGAGGTGAGAGTGAAAGCGGCTGGGGCCGCTGTGCCCCCGGAGGAGGTCACCCGGGTAAAGGCCCTGGGCTTCCTGTGGGACAAAAACACCCCCGACTGCTTTAACGGCCGGGTTATCACCCGCAATGGCAAGATTACGGCGGAGGAGATGCGGGCCATCACCGAGGCCGCCGAGAAATACGGCAGCGGGGAAATCGCCATGACCTCCCGGCTGACCATTGAAATCCAGCATGTGCCCTTTGACAACATTGAGCCTCTGCGGGAGGAGCTGATGGCGGCGGGCCTGGAAACCGGCGGCACCGGCAGCAAGGTGCGGCAGGTGGTTTCCTGCAAGGGCACCACCTGCCAGTATGGACTCATTGACACCTTTGCCCTGTCAGAGGAGATCCACGAGCGGTTCTTCCATGGGTATGCAGGGGTGAAGCTGCCCCACAAGTTCAAAATCGCCGTGGGCGGCTGCCCCAACAACTGCGTGAAGCCTGACCTGAACGACCTGGGGGTTATCGGGCAGAAGGTGCCGGAAATTGACCTCAGCAAGTGCCGGGGCTGCAAGGTCTGCCAGGTGGAGCGTGCCTGCCCCATCCATGTGCCTGTGGTTGCGGACGGCAAGGTGATTATTGGCGATGCCTGCAACCACTGCGGCCGCTGTGTGGGCAAGTGCCCCTTCAAGGCGGCGGAAAGCTTTGTGCCAGGCTACCGGGTGTATATCGGCGGGCGCTGGGGCAAGAAGTTTGCCCATGGGCGGTATCTTGACAAGGTGTTTACGGATAAAGAAGAGGTGCTGGCTGTAATTGAAAAGGCCATCCTGCTGTTCAGGGAACAGGGCATTACTGGGGAGCGCTTTGCGGACACCATTGCCCGCCTGGGCTTTGAGAACGTGCAGGAGCAGATTCTCTCCGATGAGATTCTCTCCCGCAAGGAGGAAAACCTTTCCGCCCAGAAGCATTTGAAGGGCGGCGCAACCTGCTGAGTTTCTGAATTGGCAGACGAAAGGGTTTCTAAAAAATAGGAAAAGCAGCAAAAAGCGCCCGCCTTAAGTTAGATACTCGTAAGACAGTATTAGATTTGTTTTTTGGAAACGGCGTAGCGTTGGCTATGCCGTTTCCCCGTTTTGTAAGTCGTTCAGCAGGGACGCGGGGAGTATTCCCACAAGGTCATAGGATATGTCAATCTGCTGTTCCCTGTGTCCGTTTGAAGTGTCCGGCATATGGACGTAAACTGCTTTCACCATGTCATTCAGTACGGCGGGGGTCAGTTCGTCCATGTCGAGATACTCATGTACCTTGCTGATGAACCGTTCAATGTTCTCTGCCTGTTCTTCCTGTTGGTTAATTTCCTCATTCAGTTGCAACAGCTTTTCCCGCAGTTCTTCCTGCTCCTGTTCGTAATCGTCAGAGAGCATTTGAAATCTGCTGTCAGAAAGTTTACCATTTGCGTTATCTTCATAAATACGCTTAAACAATCGGTCAAGTTCCGCAATTCGGCGTTCTGCTTGCGTCAGTTGCCGCCGCTTTGCTGTCAACTCCCGTTTTGCGTCTGCTTTCTGTTTTGCGCCCATAGCCTTACGGAATTGTTCTTCATGGTTGGCTACACAGGCAATCGTCAGCCGGAGATGAGCAAGCACACCCTGTTCCAAAACTACGGCGCGGATATAATGCGTCGGGCAGACTTCCTTTCCTTTGAGCCTTGAAGTGGAACACACAAAATGGTCTTGCCGCGCTTCAAAATTTTTGCTTGTGCAGTAGTACAGCTTTTCGCCGCAGTCAGCACAGCGGACAATGCCGGAAAACATATTTGTCTTTCCCGTTCTTGTCGGGCGGCGTTTGTTCTTCCGTAATTCCTGTACTCGCGCCCATGTGTCAGCATCTATGATTGCTTCATGGGTATTTTCAAACCTTGTGTAGATAAACGAGATGCCGCCCCAAAACACCGTGATAAAGTCAAACAATGTGCGGAAAATCCGAAGATTATAGCCAATAAAAGAAGGAAAAAGTTAGATATTTCAAAGCAGCCTCCCGTTTCAAAAAATTTACGCACCAAAGATGCAAAGTCCGCTATTTATGGACGGAGTAAACTCGCTATCCACCTACCCCCAAAGTGACCGGAAAAGTCCGGCAGCTCTGGGGCTTTTGTTTTCCCACCACTGTTACATTTGCTTCGTTTGCACTCTGGTTCTTTGGTGGTGTTGGTAATAGCTTTCTCCATGCCTTTCGGCTATACTTGCCTTGCAATCAGCGGAAAGGAGAATAGCACCATGCCAGCTACAAGAAACCTTTGTGCGCAACTGCCCCTGGACCTGCACCAGCGCGTCTGCGAGGCCAGAGAGGAATCGGGCCTGACCACCGCGCAGTACATCACCAATCTGTTACTCGAATACTATGAAATGAAAGAAAATGGAGGAAATGCAGCTATGACGAATGGCAAGAATCGAACCCTGGCCTTCCAAATCGATGAAGAACTTTTTCAGCGGATCAAGGCGCACCTGGAGCGAGAGAGCGCCCGCCTGGGCCGGAAGGTCACCCAGCGGGAGTTCGTCCTGAACGCAATCATCGGAGTGCTGAACATGAGTGAGCCGATGGACGTGGACGAGGCCGGTGTCAGCCCCTGTGAGGCCGGGGCGGAGGACGGCAGCGCCCAGCCCCAGGAGGAGGACACCCCCGCCGCGTTGAGCGCGTAGTGGGCCGTGTGAGGCGGCGACAACCAAACAGCAGATGAGAGGCCCCCAGAGCATCCCGATCACCGGGATGCTCTGGGGGCCTCTTTTCGTTTTCGCCAAAGGAGGTGACTACTACGAGACGAACCCCAAATCCAGAGGATTTCTGGAAATTCACGGACGAGGAGATGGAGACTGCCAAGGGGACAGACCTGCCGGACCTGCTGGAACACTTGGGCTACACCGTCCGCCGCCTGGGTAGCCGGTATCACACCACCAGGGAGATGGACAGCCTCCGCATCAAGGACCGCCGGATCTGGAAGCGCTACTCCAACGGCACGGGCGGGGACGCCATCACGTTTTTGCAGGAGTTCTGCGGCAAGGATTTCCGGGAGGCGGTGAACTACCTGCTGGAGTTCAATGGAGGCCGCGCCAGGGACTCCCCCATCCCCCACCCCAAGCCTGTCCAGAAGAAGGAAAAACCTGTCTTCACCCTGCCCATCGCCCATGCAGATCAGCGGCGGGTGTTTGCCTATCTTCAAAAGAGAGGCATCGCCGCCCAGGTCATCCGTGGCTTTATCGACTCCGGCCTGCTCTATGAGGACAGCCTGCACCACAACTGCGTGTTCGTGGGCCGGGAGGCCAGCGGCAAGCCGGTGTTCGCCAGCAAGCGCGGCACCTATGACCTGAACGGCTCCGGTTTCAAGGGTGATGCGGTAGGCAGCGACAAGAACGTGGCCTTCCGCCTCCCCTGCGACCCGGCTCTGGATTGGGTGGCGGTATTCGAGGCCCCCATCGACCTCATGAGCTTCTGCACCCTCCACCGGCAGGTGCGGAGCAACGCCGTGGCTCTGTGCGGCCTGTACCAAGGCCCGCTGGACACCTACCTGCGGGAGAATTCACACCTGAAGCGGATCGTTCTTTGCCTGGATGCGGACGGGCCAGGGCGGGAAGCTACAGAGAAGTTCCAAGCGGAGTACGCAGAAAAAGGTTACACCGTATCCGCCCGCGCCCCTGCCCATGGCAAGGATTGGAACGAGTACCTGTTGCAGCGAGGCCGGACCAGAGAAAGGGGGAAATAGGGCTCCCACGGCAGCCCAGCGAAGCGGGTGCCGTGGGAAAAGGAGGAGCAGCGAAGTGAGCGAGTCCTGCCGCTTGCGGCGGGACGAGGGATACGGAGCTTGCGACGATGCAGTCAGGCCGCTGCCAGATAATTCATCATCCAGGCTGAAAAATACGAAAAAACGGAGGAAAATACCATGAAACGCATTTTCACCATCCTGTGTGCCCTGGCCCTTGTCATGGCTGGGAGCGCCACCGCCCTGGCGGCGGAACCGGAAGCGGGCCAGAGCGCCAGCTATTACCCCGTGTCCGTGGAGGAGTACACCTACGGCGACTTTGACGAGCTGCGGATCAACAAGATCTATCAGCTCTCGCTGGCAGACGATCCCAGCCTCATCCCCACCGAGGACTTCATCCGCAACGGGCGGCGCTACTATCTGCTGGACATGACCCGGAAGGACGAGGTGGGGGTGGACATCCAAACTCATACAGAAGCCGTCACCCAGGCCAGCGATACCAATAACCTGGAGACCATCCTCCAGCGGCTGGACGCGGAGATGGAGGTGACCACAGAGGACGGCTATGTGGGCATCCTTCGGCTGGACCACACCAGCGTCCAGGTGACCACAGACGGCTACGCCACCAAGACCAGCACCCTCACCGCCAGCCGCAGCTATCCCAATCTGTCTGGACCGCATCACCGATGAAAACGGCGAGATCAACATCACGGACCTGGAGCCGGGTGTGTACTCGGTCAAGGAGACCGCCACGGTGGCGGACCACATTCTGGATGTGCGGGAGTACCATGTGGAGCTGTTCCCCGGCCAGATCAGCACCATCACCATCGAGAACCAGAAGCGGCCCAACCTGATCGTCTATAAAAAGGATGCGGACACCGGCGAACCCATCCCCAACACCGTTTTTCTGGTGAAAGCGGCGGACGGCCATAGCGTGGACGAGATCAAGACGGACAGTGAGGGCAAGGCCGTCCTGTCCAACCTGCTGCCGGGGGTGTATGAGATCTCCGAGAAGTCCGTCCCCGCCCCCTGGCTGATGGACGCCCCGCCCCAGCTGGTGACGCTGTACGCCAACCGGGAGCATAGCGTCTACTTTGAAAATCACAAAAAGCCGGTCTTGACCATCAACAAGGTGGACAGCGTCACCGGCAGCCCCATCCAGGGGGCCAAGTTCCAGGTGTGGTACGGCAGCAACAACACCAGCACCGGGGAGCTGAACAGCCTGGGCGTGTTCTTCTCCGACGCCAACGGGCAGATCGTCATCGATAACCTTCGGGACGGCTGGTACAAGGTGACGGAGCTGGAACCCGCCGCGGGCTTCACCATCAAGCAGCCCGCTACCCAGGAGTTCTACATCAAGGGCGGCGAGAGCAAAACGGTGGTGTTCGAGAATACCCCGCTCAATGGGATCGTAGTGGAGAAGTATGATTCCGTCACCGGCGAGGCCCTCCCCGGCTGCACCTTCCAGCTGAAGTACCTGGGCGGGACCAGCGGCACAGGCGGCACCGCCATCGGCACGAAGGTGACTGGCAAAAACGGGACCGCCATCTGGACGGGCCTTAAGCCCGGCACCTATGTGCTGGAGGAGGTGGACCCTGCCGATGGCTACAGTATCATCCAGTCCTCCGAGACCATCTTCCTGGCGGACAGCGGGGAGCAGAGCGTGGTCACCGTGCGCTTCACCAACGCCCCGGACGGGACCCTGCTGATCAGGAAAGTCTGCTCCGTCAACCCCTCCATCACCCTCCAGAATGCGGAGTTTAAGGTGGCCTACGCGGACGGTTCTGTGGTAGGAGACAGCAACGGCATCTACAGAACAGACGAAAATGGAGAGATCCGCATCCCCGGTCTGAAGCCCGGAAAGAGCGTGGTGGTCACCGAGACCCGCGCCCCCGCCGGATTTTTGATCGACACTCAGAGCCAGACCATCCAGATCCAGGAGGGCAAGACCGTATCCCTCACGTTCAAGAATCAGCCCAAGGGCCAGTTGATCGTGCAGAAGCGGGACAGCCTGACGGGCCAGCCCCTCCCCAACGCGGAGTTCCGCATCACCACCGCCGCTGGCTGCGAGGTGGGCCTGGACGGGGTCATCGGCACATCTACTTTGACCCAGAACGGCCTGTTCACCACCGACAGCAACGGCGAGATCCGGATCACTAACTCTGTCACCGTCAATGTGATCGAAGCCATTGGCCGCCGCATCCGGGCGGTGGATGAGCAGCTCCGAAAGGAGGCAGCGGCATGAGCGAGATCGGCATCAAGGATACCTGTTCCATTGACGCTCCCTCCTTTGGAGGACAGTGTACCATAAAATGGCGGAAAACGCAAAAGTGAGGTGAGAGAGTATCGCAAAAATCAAAGAAAAACGCACAGTAAAGGGCAGATTGAAGGAAAAAGTCAAGGCCGCGCCCAAGGTACTTGTCCGCCGTGGGCTGGACGATGGTACGGAACGCCTGCGGGGCCAACTCCGGGAAACCGCCCAGCGGGGGCAGGCCAGCGACTACGGCGGCGACCGGATCGAGGACACCGCCGCCCGTGTAGCCTATCAGGCGCGGCGTGGGGTGGAATCTCTTCTGAAGAAGAAAAAGTCCGCCAAGGGCCAGGAGCAGACTGAAGGATCGCGCACCACCGCAGACCAACTCACACAGGAGATCCCGGCAGATCCACCGCCGCCAGAAGTCCCGGCAGAGCAGCCTTCACCCCATGACCCGATTCCACGGGAACGCCCCCGGATCAAAACATGGGAAGCTGTTTCTACCAGGGAGGGCGGCGCCGGCGCTGGGCCATCCCCTGGGGAGCGGATGAAGCAGGGGCAGATCAAAACCAGGGAGTCCGCTGTACATGATGATCCCCGCCCGGATGTTTCGCCCGCGCCGCAGACCGGATCGGGGGCGCCCCAGATTAGGACGAGAGAAAGCACTGCCCGTGAAATCCCCGCTGATGCGGGATCGGCCCCGCAGGTAAGATCGGAGCTGCCGAAGATCAAGACGAGGAGCGCTGTCACCAGCGCCCCCTCTGGCGGCAGTACCGCTCCTCCTGCTGACCATAGGCCGGGGACGCCTGATCGGCTGTCCATCAAGACCAGAGAAGCCTGCATTCAAAGTCAACCTGTACCAGAGCAGCCGCCCCAGGCGCTCGTGCAGGGCGGGCAGGAGTTTGTGCGGGAGCGTGGCCGTGCCGCAGCCATGAAGCGGGCAGAGGGCCAGCGGATGGTGAATGGTGGGGAGACTGCATCCCCTCCCGCTCCAAGCCAGCGCAGGTACGCTGGTGGGCAGGGCCGGCGCACCTCGGTCCAGGCTGTGCGCAGGCCGCCAAGTCCGGGAGAACCGGACACCCGGCCTGTGCGGGATGGTGGACGGACGATCATCAAAACGGCCCGCTCCGGGCGAAAGACCACAGAACGCACCGCCCGCCAGACTACATTGACGCTGGAGTGATTCCCAAGTTCGCCGGCTGCACAGGCGGCTCTAATTGGTTTAAAGACCGGGGCCAGTGGCAGGATGGCGACTATGAGCCACGTCCCGGAGACCTGATATTTTTTGACTGGAACAATAAAGGCGGCTCCGGGCCGCAGGACGATGTGCCGGACCATGTGGGCATCGTGGAGCGGGTGGAGAATGGCGTGGTCTACACCGTGGAGGGCAACTCCGGCGATAGCTGCCGCCAGAACACCTATAGCGTGGGCCATTATGAGATCTGGGGCTATGGCTGTCCCATTTACAACTAAACAGCAAAATCCTATCAATCGCAAGCGGCGGAGAAGCAGTTTCTCCGCCGCTTAACTATTATAAAGGAGCAAAATATTATGGCAGTTTTTAGAGTAGAACGCACCCAGAATTACACCGTCATGAGCAATTACCACCTGCGGGATAAGACCATCTCCTTCAAGGCAAAGGGCCTGCTGTCCCTGATGCTTAGTCTCCCGGAAGATTGGGATTATACCTTGGTCGGCCTCACCCGCATCAGCTTGGAGGGCAAGGACGCTATCCGGGCCGCCGTGGTGGAGCTGGAGAAAGCCGGGTATGTCACCCGCTCCCGTGTGAGAAATGAAAAAGGTCATCTGCAAGGGACTGAGTACGTTATCCGGGAACGGCCTGTTTTTTCGGCCCAGCCTGCGTTGGAGGAACCTGCGTCGGAAAATCCAACGTTGGAGGACACAACGCAATTAAATAGAGATAAAAACAAAATAACTGATTCACAAATTACGGAATCATTTCCCTTCCCTTCATCCCTTCCCGCAGCCACCGCCCCTACTACGGCACAACAGCCGGAAGCGAAGGAAAGGAACCGGAGCAGGCGCGGCAGTATGAGCAAAGGCGAGATGGACACCTATCGGGGGC
This sequence comes from Acutalibacter sp. JLR.KK004, assembly GCF_036941085.1. Taxonomy (NCBI): domain Bacteria; kingdom Bacillati; phylum Bacillota; class Clostridia; order Eubacteriales; family Acutalibacteraceae; genus Acutalibacter; species Acutalibacter sp. JLR.KK004. Next base: position 2,021,627 of record NZ_JAYMNQ010000001.1, on the reverse strand, counting down.
TGATCCGGGAGAACATCGGCTATGACGATTTCGTGCGGGAGCATCCCTATGACGCCGCACAGTTGGACGAGATGGTGGAGCTGATGGTGGAGGCGGTCTGCTCCAGAAAGAAAAATATCCGGGTGGCAGGGAACGACTTCCCCCAGGCAGTGGTGAAGTCCCGGCTGCTGAAGCTGGACGGAGAACATATCCGCTTCGTGTTCGACTGCCTCCGTGAGAACACCACCCAGGTGCGGAACATGAAGCAGTACCTGCTGACCGTGCTTTACAACGCCCCGGCCACGATTGAGAACCACTACGCCGCCCAGGTCAACCATGACCTCTACGGCGGGGAGGCGGCATAGAGGCAGAAACAGCGCCCTGCCGCTGACAAGGCGCTGTTCTCATTTCGTTGGGGGCAGGGTGGCGTTCAGCAGATCTCCCGCTCGGACGCCAAGAGCATCCGCAATGTTGTATAGCACTTCGAGGGAAAAGGGCCGCACGATGTTGGGGGCCTCAATGGAACTCAGATGGGAACGGCTGATCTTCGCCTTCTCTGCCAGCTTTTCCTGGGACATCCCTTGCATTTTTCGCAGGCTGGCGATCATCAGGCCAAGTTCGATGAACCTGTCCCGATTGCTGAATTCCACTTCCTTCTTGCTCATCCACGGCATCCCCCTGTGATTAGGATGCCTTTATTATAAAATTTTTGCGCTTTGTTATCCGCTCTTATAGTTGAGCTATTGACTAATATATTGAGCAAATGTATAATATACAAGTCTTACATACACAGAGCGGAAAACGAAATCCTCGGTTTGGTGCCGGAGGATCAGGAGCAGAATAGAAAACAGAGGCCGGAGCGGTAACTGCAAAATCCTCCCGTGCCGCTTGGCATGAGAGGATTTTTAATGCTCATTCTCATCAGGATCGAGTCCGTGAAAAAAGTCATCATATGGGCATCCGTAGATCTTCCTTAATTCTATCAAAACACTGGCACGTATGTTCAGCTCGCCAGCCTCATATTTGGCGTAGGTAGTTCTCCCAATATCACATCCCCGCCGTTGTAACTCCGCACATAGCTTTTCCTGCGATATATGACGGCTTTTGCGGAGCCTTCTTAAATTGTCGCCCATATTTCTATCACGCCTGATTTTCTGCTCCATATGCCGCCCCACTATTTTCGACCAGTATTGGTTGCAAGTAGTGTTAGTATATGCTATACTGAGCGGCAGTATTGTCCGTGATACTGGTCAGCTTGGGAAATATATCACGACAAGAAAGGAAAAATTTTTATGATCTATGATGAAAGCACGAAAAAAGAACTGGACGCCATTCTCAAAGCCTTTGAGAATTACATTGATGGGCAGAACTATTTCGATATAGTCTACTCCAAAAAAATCGGCTATGTCTGGATCGTGGTTGATGAACCCGGCGCGGCAGGAGCGGAGCAGCTTGACACACCGGAGGCCCTGCTGGACAACCTGTTCAATGACATTATCAACGATGTTGTTGCTCCCCGTTCAACCACCCACCTCAATGAAACGCGCACTATGACGGAGAGCGAGGAAGCGGAGTGCCGCCGCAGGATCACCGCCATTCTGGAAACGATTGAGGGCGGCGGGGCCGAGTACCTGGAATACCTGGATGAGTATATCCAGGACTACCAGGAACGCTACGCCGGGGACGGTGGATCGTGTTAGAAAACTGCTGCGCGTTCACCGGCCACCGTCCGCATAAGTTTCCCTGGAAGGAAAATGAGGCGGACAGCCGATGCGTGGCGCTGAAAGCGGTGTTGTTGGAGCAGATCGCCGCGCTGGTGGACGTAAGCTTTACACAATTCCTGTCCGGGATGGCCGAAGGAACCGATACCTGGTCGGCCCTCTCCGCCCTCGACTTAAGAGAGAAGAATCCCGCGATCAAGCTCCACTGTATCCTCCCCTGCAAGGAGCAGGCGGACAAGTGGTCAGCTTCATCGCGGGACCTCTATCATTCTATCCTGGATCGGGCGGATTCCATTGTCTACGTCAGCAGGACCTACTACAAAAATTGTATGCTGGACCGCAACCGCTTTTTGGTGGACCACACCGCCGCTCTGCTGGCCGTTTATAACGGAGAACGGCGCGGCGGAACGGCGGCGACTGTGCGCTACGCTCAGAAGATGGGCCGGGAGATCATCGTGATCGACCCTCTTACCCGGTTAATCTCCCATTCGGGATGATCTGCTCCTCTTTATGGAACACATACCCACACGCACAAGCAAAATCGTCAATCAGCCGCCCCTTAATGGTGAACACTTCCACTTCATCACCGCAGTTTGGGCAGACACGCTCATCCAGCACAGGCGTCTTGTTCTTTTCTTCGCATCCGCCGAGAACGCTCATTTTCAATACCTCCCTGTTCTTGATAAGAAGATCGGCTTATAGCCCCAGCTTGCCAACGATCCCCTGCAACGCTTTACGAACGGGGGAATCTGCGGGTAGCGTCACCGTGGGACGGCCATCACAATCATATTGATAGACCAGATTATCATGGGGGACAACCCCCAGCAGCTCCAAGCCTTGCTTTTCAATTTCCTCCCGTGTTCCCTCGTTCAGTTCCCCATTTGGCGCACGGTTGACGATCAGTGCTACACGCTCCGTTTTCAACCCCAGCTCCTTGATAAGCTGTGCGATCCGGCCAGCAGCCTGGACACCCCGGCGGGAGCAATCGCTGACCAAGATGGTGGTATTCATGTTGGGCAGCAGGCCCCGGCTGATATGTTCCAGTCCGGCCTCATTGTCCACCACGATGTAGGGATAATTTCCCTCCAGCTTTTGCATCTGCGTTTGTAGCAGGCCATTGACAAAGCAGTAGCAGCCTTGGCCTTGGGTACGGCCCATCACCAGAAGATCAAAGTCATCGTCCTCCACCAGCGCGTCATTGAGCCGCATCTCCGCCCAGGTGTTTTTCTGCATCCCCACCGGCAGGGCATTTGTCCCCGCCCGCTCGATTTCCTCGCGGATTTCTCCCAGGGTACTTTCAACCTCAACGCCCAAAACCTCATTCAAGTTGGAATTGGCATCGGCGTCCACTGCCAGCACGGGTTTCCGTCCGGTTTCACAGAGGTACTGGATCAGCAGTCCGCAGAGAGTAGTTTTCCCTACGCCGCCCTTTCCGGCCATTGCAATGACATGAGCCATATTTTCATGTCCTTTCAAAATTATGTTGCCGCCGCTTCTTTCACAACAAAATAGCCGCTGACCATATCTGCTTCCAGAATTTCTCCCTCTAAGGCCATTTCCCGATCCATCAAATCGGTAAAAATGACCATGCCATCTTCGCAGCGGATATGTGTGACATTTTTTAGAACAATGCGGCTGGGATGACGCTCTCCCTTATAAATTGTCGAGAGGCACATTCTTACACCAGACCTCCCGAAATCAGGTCCTGCGCCAATTCCTGCACACCAGAACAGCTATTTGTAAGCTCTGCGCCAATCAGGCCAGCGGCGGCAATCTGAGAATCAGCGGGCAGGGTCGCCGCAATTTTTCCCGAATCCGCCACGGCATCCACCATGGCCTGCCGTGTATCGTCTGTAACTTTGTTGAGAACAAACCAAACCGGCTTGCCGATACTGCCGCCCAACTCCTGAATTTTTTTCGACAGCCGCAGGGATTCAAAAGAAGGATCAACGATCATCAGCAGCAGGTCAACGCCGTTATCCACTCCACGCCCAAAATGCTCAATGCCCGCCTCCATATCCATCAAAGCAAATTCGTTTTCCGACAACCGCAGGTTTGCGATAAACTGCTGAATAACATTGTTCATCGCGCAGGCGCAGCCCTCGTTGGCCTGATGAATCTTGCCGCTGGCCATGAGCATCAAGCCATCCTTTTTGCCGCAGTACCCTTCCGGGATGTCTGAAAGCGACCAGGGACCGTCAAAGAATTTGTGAGCAAAATTGGAGAGCATCATATCCTTCAGCACGTTCTCCTTGCCGCCGAAAAACGCGGTGAAGTCCTTGGGCAGCTCCATCCCAAGCTGGCGGTGCAAGCCATAGTTGGATTCATCCGAATCAACGACCAACACCCGCTTTCCAGCGCGGGCCAGTGCCTTTGCCAGCAGAGCGGTGGTGGTGCTTTTTCCGCAGCCGCCCTTTCCGCAGATCGCTATTTTCATAGTGGTTCCTCCATTCGTTCGTAAGATGCCCTCATTATAAAAAAATTGTCCAAGACTACAACCCCCGGTGGGGGATATAGTCCTGGACGTTTTTCTGGAATATGTGCGGAATTAGACAGAAATCAAAAAGATGTGCAGAACTTTCAACCAATGAACATTGCTTCGTATTGCCGTTGGAGCCGGTCTAAGATGATCGTGCCAACAGTTACAGCGTCCTCTATGGACAAATAGTGGTCAGCACTGCCGTCCAGAAACAGCCGCCCGGAGCCGTCAATCTCATCTTCCTCCTCGGCCAGCCAGAGTTTCCATGTTACCGGGTACTGCGGGAGAAACGGAAGGACCGCGCAAAGATCGGCGTTGGAATTTTCCAGCTTCGCACCCAACGCGGTACAGACCGCTTGCAAGTTTTCCAGTGGCTTTTTTCCAAAATACAGGGCCATCGCCTGCTCGCAGGTGCGGTCAAACCCACTGCCGCGAACCAGTCCGTCCCGCAGTTCGCCGAAGGTAATGAATCTCTGGTTCAATGGCGTCCCGTCCGCCATCTCCAGGTAATGCAGGATCACCAGATAGCGCCATTCCTCCAATACTGGTATATTTGCTGCCTATGGTGGCATTGGTGCTGGGCGGAGTGATTGCATCGCTGTTTACAAGTGCAACTGGAATACAGATTGCTACCGCAGCAGTATGTATGGCGCTTGCGCTAATTCCAGCAAAACGATATGATCGACTGCTTGAGGAACGTGGAAAAACATCTTTTATCATTACTAAGCTTCTTACATGATGATGATAAGGAGTACCAAGGAGGGGCGGGTTTCTAATGCCGAGTGAAAAAGCACGCTCTTTTGAAAAGTTGAAAGAAAATGATTTGTATTTTTTAACGGAATTTTTCAAGGCGTTAGGAACTCCCACCCGTGTGCGTATTCTGCTGGTTCTTATGGAGCAGGACGCCTGTGTCAGCGACTTGGCGGACCGGCTGGGCCTGACACAATCTGCGGTGTCTCACCAGTTGAGCCTCTTGAAAGCCAATAAACTGGTGAGGCAGCGCAGGGACGGGAAAATGATCTTCTACACCCTGGTGGACGACCACGTTCGGATGGTCATAGAAAAAGGGACGGAACACGTTCTGTTGCGATAAACGAGGTATTGCACGATGACGATGGATCAGTTGAAACCTGGACAGAGCGCCTATATATTGTCCATAGGTGGAAGCGGTGCGCTCCGCCATCACCTGCTGGATATGGGGCTGACGCCCCAAACAGAAGTTACCCTTCAAAAAATCGCGCCCATGGGCGACCCGGTTCAAATAAAACTACGCGGCTATGAACTGACCCTGCGGCTTGACGAGGCGCAGAAAATCACCGTGGAGCAAGTCCACGAAAAAAAGGCTCTGCCACACAGCGAACAGCGGCGAACGGCTGTGACTCATCCGGGAATGGGTGAGCTTGGCAGGGTCAGAAGCTACCACTTCCACGATTCTGCGAACGAAATTCCAAAAGGAGCAAATATCAGGTTTGCTCTGGCCGGAAATCAAAATTGCGGAAAAACTACGCTGTTTAACCAACTCACCGGCGCAAATCAGCATGTTGGGAACTTCCCTGGTGTGACCGTTGACCGAAAGGACGGTGTAATACGCAATCACCTGGAAGCCGTTGTAACCGACCTGCCAGGAATTTACTCCCTGTCTCCCTATTCCAGTGAGGAAATTGTCACAAGGGATTTTCTGATGGATACCCGCCCGGATGGGATCATCAATATTGTGGACGCCACTAACATAGAGCGAAATCTGTACCTCACCATGCAGATCATGGAATTGGGTATTCCCGTGGTGCTGGCTCTCAATATGATGGACGAGGTTCGGGCGAACGGCGGTTCCATACGGGTCAATGAGTTAGAGGAAATTCTCGGCATCCCGGTTGTTCCGATCTCAGCAGCGAAGAATGAGGGCATCGAGGAATTGATCGACCACGCGCTCCATGTGGCGAGGTATCGGGAGGTTCCTGGGCGGGTAGATTTCTGCCCGGCCAGCGCCGATGAACATGATCCGGTAGGTGCGGTACACCGGTGCATCCACGCCGCAGTACATATGCTGGAACTGGAGGCAAAGGGGAAAGGACTGCCTGCCCGCTTTACCGCCACAAAATTGGTGGAAAATGACCATCTGATTGCGGAAAAGCTATCGCTTTCAACTGAAAAGCAGACGACCTTTGAACACATGGTAGCTATGATGGAGAAGGAAACGGGACTTGACCGGGAGGCTGCCCTCGCCAATATGCGCTTTTCGTTCATTGAATCCCTGTGTGCGAAAACAGTGGTGCGGCCCCATGAGAGCAAGGAACACCGGCGCAGCATGGCAATCGACCGGATATTGACTGGCAAATACACAGCCATTCCCTGCTTCGCTGGGATCATGGCCCTTGTCTTTGTTTTGACTTTTAATGTGATTGGAGCGGCCCTGTCAGATTGGATGGGAGCGGGGATCGATGCGGTCGTTTCGCTGATAGACCGGCTGCTCACCAGCGTCCAGGTCAACCCGATTGTCCATTCCCTGGTGATTGACGGTATCTGCGGAGGCGTGGGGAGCGTCCTGAGTATGCTGCCCACCATCGTGACCATGTTTTTCTTCCTGTCTATTCTGGAGGACACCGGATATATTGCACGGGTAGCCTTTGTGATGGACAGGCTCCTACGGAAGATCGGTCTTTCCGGCAGGAGTATCGTTCCCATGCTGGTGGGCTTCGGATGTTCCGTACCCGCCATCATGGCAACCCGAACGCTGTCCAGTGAGCGGGATCGCAAAATGACTATCCTGCTGACGCCCTTTATGAGCTGCACCGCCAAGCTGCCAATCTACACATTGATGATCGGCACATTTTTCCCCAAACAGTATCAGGCGTTGGCTATGGTGGGACTGTATGCGCTGGGAATCCTCTGTGGGATTCTGTATGCGCTGATTTTGAAAAAGACGAAATACCGCGGCGAGCCGGTTCCCTTTGTGATGGAGCTTCCCAACTACCGGCTTCCCTCCGCAAAGAGCGTATGGCAGTTGATCGCTGAAAAGGCCAAGGGCTTTGCGAAGAAAGCGTTTACTATCATTTTCGCGGCCTCCATTGTGATCTGGTTCTTGCAGACCTTTGATGTGAGGCTGAATGTAGCCGCTTCCGCCGACCAGAGCATCTTGGCGCTGTTAGGCGGAGTGATTGCCCCGCTGTTTATCCCGCTGGGCTTTGAGGATTGGCGGGTTTCTACCGCCTTGATTACCGGCTTTACCGCAAAAGAGAACGTTGTATCTACCCTGACTGTTCTGCTGGGCGGGGATGTATCTCTGCTGGGAAGCCTGTTTACGCCTTTCACCGCGATAGTTTTCTTGGTGTTTACACTGCTGTATACCCCCTGCGTTGCGGCAGTAGCTACTGTGAAACGGGAAATGGGCGGAACCAAGGCCGCAGTTGGAACGGTAATTGCTCAGTGCGCTATCGCATGGATCATAGCGTTTGCTGTGCATAGTGTGGGGCTGCTGGTTGGCCTTGTATAAGGAGATTAGATACCTATGCCTAAAAAGTATTGCGACACACCCTTCCAGACCACCTGCGGCGGTCAGGCCCTCATCGAGGGGATCATGATGCAGGGTCCGGAGAAACGTTGCATCGTGGTACGCAGACCAGATGGGACCACCGAATGTACCGTGGAGGCCATCCCACCGAAGAAAAAAATCTGGACCGTCCCGTTCCTGCGAGGCTTGGCGGGCTTTATCGGCTCCATGTCCTACGGCGTCAAGGCCCTCATGCACTCGGCGGAAGTGGCTGGTGACGATGAGATGGCGGATGAGGAGCCGACTAAGTTCGACCTGTGGCTGGAGAAGCGTTTCTCCACTGAAAAGGCAATATCTATTGCCCTTACCGTCTCCATGATTGTGGGGCTGGCCTTCTCCGTGGGGCTGTTCATTCTGCTGCCCTCCGCCCTGACGGGACTGATTGGTCTGGTCTGGAAAACCATACCTCTATGGGTGCGCAGCGTGATCGAGGGCGTACTCAAGGTGGCGATCTTCCTGTGCTATCTGATTCTCTGCTCCCGGATGAAGGAGATGAAGCGGGTGTTTTCCTACCATGGGGCAGAACACAAGACCATCTTCTGTTATGAAAACGGCCTGGAACTGACGATAGAGAACGTCCGGCCCCAGCCCCGGCATCACCCCCGCTGCGGGACCAGCTTTCTGTTCGTGGTCATTATGGCGTCCATTTTCTTCTCCATCGCCATCTTCACCCCGCTGCAAATCGAAAATACATTTTTGCGCATGGGCCTTCACCTGCTTCTTCTGCCCCTGATCGTGGGCATCACCTGGGAGTTCAACCGCTATGTGGGCCGTCACAGCAACGCCCTTTGCCGCGCCCTCCGCGCCCCCGGCCTTTGGATGCAGAACTTCACCACAAATGAGCCGGACGACTCCATGATCGAGGTGGCCATTGAGGCCCTGAAGCAGGTTATCCCGGAGAAGAAGGGCAGCGATAGGTGGTAACATCAATTCATAGTGTGTCTTTACTACACAGAGCATAGCATTTGCTATGCGCAGTGTAGGGCTGCTGATTGGCCGTGTATAAGGAGATTTAAGATGAATTTAGCGAGCATTATCATTCTTTGTATCGTTGTGGGCCTCTTTGCGGTGTCTATTGTTTGTTCCAAAAGTACCAGCGCAAAGAGCTGTAACGGCAATTGTGTGGAATGTGAATTTCGATGTAATAAAGAAAAATGAGGGAAAACCATTTTAGTGCTTTTCATAAGACCGCCTGTCAAGTGCGGCAAGGGAAGTAACTGCCCTTGCCGCCTTCCTTTATTATAATCCAAAAATATACTGGGGGAGGGAGCATTGTGCTGGGGTTGGACTTAGTTTGTTTGGGTAATCGCATTCGTGAAGCCAGAAAAGAATGTGGTCTTACTCAGCAAGAACTGGCAGATCAAACCGGATTAGCGGTCAAAACGGTTCAAGATATAGAAAAAGGGCGTAAAAATCCATCTTATGAAACCTTAGCGCGCTTAATGGAGCGGCTTGCAATGTCCCCTGATGCGGCGTTTCATTCAAAAACCATTACCCCGACTGAGGAGATGAAGGACTTCATTGAGAATTTCAAGTCATGCGACCCCAAGAGCCAGGAAATACTGCTCAAAACCCTTCATTTTTTAGCGGAGCAACTTCGTTCCCCTCAAGATGAGCCTGACTGAATCCATTTCATCGGCTAAGGTCTGTTACAAAGGAGTATCGTGAGCTATTTACTGATTAAGGAGAATATTTTCTCAAAAAAACTACAGCATTTTCACGGTACAACTTTAGAAAGAAACCGGCACTATTATTTAGGTCAAGTCGGCACTTAAATGCACATACTGATATAAACCAACAGAACGCCAGACGGTCACAAAGACTATCTGGCGTTCTGCTTTGTCGGTTTTGGTCGGATTTTCTGGTGCTGCAGTATCAATGGCAGCCCTACATAGCGAAATACCCGTAATCACCAAATCTCAAACCGATCACCCCTAAAATTTGAGATTGGAGATCAAACAATGTTTTATGACCAAGAAAAGTGCGGAGCGCGTATCCGCCAGATCCGCAAGCAAAACGGCTATACACAGGAAAGGCTTGCAGAGGAGCTGAACATGGACAGGAGCGTCCTGAGCCGTGTTGAAGCCGGTAAATATGTCTGCGGAGTGGATTTCCTTGCCCAAATTGCCAGCCTTTTTGGAGTCTCGTTGGACTTTCTGGTTTTTGGCAAGGTTCAAAGCCAAGAAACTGTACATCTGAGGGAATCCATCGCAGATCTCATCCGGCAGCTCGAACACTTCAAAAGGAGCATCTAAGAAAATGTTCGAAATTAGCACAGGAATGTGCTGATTCCTCTCTAAAAAAGAAAAGCCACACCCTTTAGAATATAACCACGGCGAGAGCCTCTGCACCTTGAAAATTGAACACCAGCAGTACGGATCACCACACGGACAGACGCACAGTGCGCGCCATGGCCTGGAGGGAGCGGAAGCTCTCTCCGGGCCGCGATAAAGCCTGTGCGGGGCAGCCAAGGCAAGGCTGCCCGTCATCCCAATGGGTTGAAAGCAGTAGAGACCCTTGGAATGTGTCCGTGAAGGTCCGCCAAGCCTTATCCGTTACTGTTCCCTATATCTCATCGGGGGTCGAGCTGAGAATACGATGAGTACTTATGAGAAAATGAACCATTACGAGGGGAATTTTACGGATGAATTACGACAATAACAGGCAAAACGCCCATAACGAGATCGACCACATATTCAAAGACCTTCTCCCCACCCGGAACATGGCGGAGCGTCCCGCCCAGGTGGCCCTTTGCCACCAAATGCTCAACGCCATGCTGGAGGGCGGCATCGCCCTGTGCGATGCTGGGACGGGGATCGGCAAGACCTACGCCTATCTGGTGGCCGGAACGGTGTACAGCCGTTTCCGGGCCGCCTGCGGGCTGGGGCCGAAGCCCATCCTGGTCTCCACCTCCAGCATCGCCCTCCAGACCGCGGCGCGGGACGAATACCTTCCCCTGCTGTCCAATGTGCTGACAGAGGACGGCATGATCGTCCAGCCCCTCCAGGCGGTGATCCGCAAGGGAAAGTCCCACTATGTCTGCGATGACCGTCTGGAACGGCGGCTGGGCCAGTTGGATCTCCGAAAGAAAAACTGGAGGGCCGGGAATGCCCTGCTTGCGCTGCGGAATGAGCTGGACATGGACGAGATCGCCCATCTCAGCCACTATGACCGGGAACGTGTCTGCGTCCCCCAGATCTGCAACTGTTCGCAGGAGACCTGCCGGTATCGTTTCTTTTTGGAGAAGTGCGATTCCGGGCGGTATCTTTTCCAGATCTGCAACCACAACCTGCTGCTGGCGGACGCCATCCACCGGGGCAGCGGGCGAAAGCCCATCCTGCCGGACACCTGCGCCCTCATCGTGGACGAGGCCCATAAGCTGCCGGAGACAGCCCGCCAGATGTTCGGGGTGACCCTGGCTGCGGAGGACATCCGTGCGCTCACCCACAGTCTGCGAGGGGAACGCTTCCTGCTGGCTGCAGAAGTCCTGAACGACAGCGCCAAGGGCCTGCTGCGGAAGCTGGACCGCCCGCCGGAGGACAGGCCCTTCGTCCACTACAAAACATCGCTGGCCGCACCGGAGCGGAGCCTGACGGTGATCGCCCGGCAGCTCCACGGCCTGCTCACGCCTGCCACCCGCAGGCGGCTGAACAGCGTGTCCTCTACGGTGTCCCTATTCCACCAGGGCCACCCGGATATGGTTTTCTACACGGAGGAAGATACTCACGGCGGCACCATGCTGTGTGCCACCATTTCCGATCTGACCGCCCAGCTCCGCCAGACGCTCTGGCGGCAGGAGCGGCCCGCCATCCTCACCTCTGCCACCCTGGCTGTGGGCGAGGACTTTCGTCGCTTCAAAGAAGAAACGGGCCTGCTCACCGACAGCCGTGTCACAGAGTCGGTCGCACTTTCACCCTTCGACTACCAGAAGAATTGTCTGCTATACTTACCGCAGGTTCCACCCAAGCAAAAGGCCGCAGCCTATTATGACGAGCTGGCAAAGGAGATCGCCGCCCTGCTGGACGCGGCCCAGGGTCACGCCCTGGCGCTGTTCACGTCTTATGCCGCCATGTCGGCGGTGAAAGAACGTCTGCCGGGCCACGGTCTGCGCTATCCGCTGTTCACCATGGGCCGCAGCGCAATCCATACCACGGAGCAGTTCAAGGCCAGCCCAGGCAGTATGCTGCTGGCGGCGGGGGCCGCCTGGGAGGGCTTTGACTTCCCCGGCGACTGTGTGTCCCTGCTGATCATCCCCCGCCTGCCCTTTGCCGTGCCAGACGCTTTGAAGGAAAAAGAGCGGGAGAACCATCCCACCCTCCGGTTGTTCATCCGGGCGGTGGTGGTACCGGAGATGCAGATCAAGCTGAAGCAGGGCTTTGGCAGAGCCATCCGCACCGAGACAGATACCTGCGTGGTGGCCATCCTGGATGAGCGGGCCGCCAAGGGCAAGCGCTACAGCAAGGATGTGCTGGCCGCTCTGCCGGAAATGCCTGTCACCGGCAGCCTGAAGGACGTGGCGAAATTTATCCAGTCGGTGAAAGGGCCGGACTATTTCCGGGAGGCATCCGCATGATCGACACAAAAAATGAACTGCGGTATATTTTGCTGACCCGCTTGCTGGAAAGGGCCGCCTCCGCTGGCCTGTTGACCCTGGAGGAACTGTACGCCGCCAAACGGCTGGCGCGGGATAAATACCGCCCCCAGACTGTTTGGGAATAGTGATAGCTATTCCCGCCAAGGTGTGGTAGTGTTGTCGGTACCCAGAGGAAAGGAGGCCGCGCCAGATGAGCAAAAACATCACCATCATCCCGCCCAGCGAGGCCAGGCCCGATGTTCTTCGGGTGGCGGCGTACTGCCGTGTCAGCACCGCGCTGGAGGAACAGGAGTCGTCCTACGCCTCCCAGATCCGCAGCTACACCGAACTGATCAGCCAGCATGAGGGATGGGAGCTGGTAGACATTTACGCCGATGAGGCGGCCAGCGGCACGAAAACGGACAAGCGGGAGGACTTCAACCGTCTTCTGGCCGACTGCCGGAAGGGCAAGATCGACCGGGTGCTGGTGAAGTCCATCTCCCGCTTCTCCCGGAACACCAAGGACTGCCTTGCCGCTCTGCGGGAGCTGATGCGGCTGGGCGTGACCGTTCAGTTTGAAAAAGAGAATATCGACACCGGAACGCTCACCACAGAATTGATGGTGAGCGTTTCCAGTTCTCTGGCCCAGCAGGAGTCCATGTCCATCTCGCAGAATATCCGCATGGGGTATCGCCGGAGAATGGAACGGGGTGAATTCATAGCAAGCAGCCCACCGTATGGATACCGGAACGCGGGAGGCGGACGGCTGGAGATCGTGCCGGAGGAGGCGGAAGTGATCCGCTGGGTGTTTGAATCCTATCTGAACGGACAGGGCATCGTCACAATCGCGGAAGAAATGAACCGCAGAGGTGTTCCCAAGAAACATGGAGAGGCAGCATGGATACCGTATGCTGTCGCCTGCTGGCTGCGAAACGAAAAATATACGGGCAATACCCTCTGTCAGAAAACTTTTACAACCGGATTTCCATACATCAGCGTGAAAAACCGGGGCGAAGTGGATCAGTTCTATATAGAAAACAGTCATCCTGCTATCATCAGCCAGGAAATATTCGACAAAGTGCAGGCCCTCCGAAAGAAGAAAAAAGCGCCCGCTTCTGCGCCGTCCAAATTCCCATTGACGAGGAAAATGATCTGCGGAAAGTGCGGCGCAACATTTTACCGCACTGTTGACCGGCACGGGGCAAATAATTGGGTCTGTTCAGGCCACAAAGACGGCAATAGGAATGGGAAGGGCGCCTGCCCAAACCTGTCTGTCCGGGAGAGAGATATCTACACGGCCTTTATTCGGATGTACAACAAGCTGCGGCTCCATGAGGGCATCATCCTGCGGCCCGCTCTTGACCAGATGGAGGCTCTGGAATCCGCTGTGCAGCGGGAGAATCCAGCCATGCTGGAGGTCAATCGGGCCATCGCCCAGGCTACCGAGCAGAACTATAAGATCAGTAAACTCCGCGCCAGCGGTCTGCTGGACGCGGACGCCTGTGCCGCCAAGCTGGCCGCCCTGGACGCACAGCTGACCCAGCTCCGGGCCAAACGGCGGAGACTGCTGAGGAATGATGACATCAGCGAAATGGCGGATGCCCTGCGTCAGACTGTGGAAACACTTCATCAAGGGCCGGAACAGATGGATGAGTTCGATGAGGATTTGTTCAACGAGATGGTTGAGAAAATCACAGTGGATACCGACCATGTTCTGCGGTTCCGCCTGAGAGGCGGTTTTGATGTGGCTGAACCGCTCTGGAGGGAAACGAGATGAACAGAAAAATGCCATACGGTTATCAGATACAGAACGGGATGATTGTTACTCAATCCCAGGAAGCAGCGGGCGTAAAACGGATATTTTCCCTCTACCTCGCGGGAAAAAGCCGGGATCAGATTGCGGACGCCTTAAATACGGAGGGCTACTGTTACAGTGCGGAAAGCCCCAAGTGGGATAAAAACCGAGTCAGGCAGGCGCTTGAAAATCCACGCTATATGGGAGCGCACGACTACCCAGCGATTATAGCTGATGAGACCTTCCGCATGGCACAGGCAATGAAAGAAAAAAGGACCCGCAAGCGGGGAAATCATCCAGCATTGTGCCTGACCCCAAAGCTTCACTGCGGTCATTGCGGCCACAGCCTGCGCCGGATCACAAATCCTGGGGCGGCTTGGCGCACTCCAGCAGGACGAGGAACAGCGGGCCGGTCAGGAGGCCAGACTGCGGGAGCTGGCGGAGTGGCTGAAGAAGCAGAAGTCCGAATTTGCCGAGTACGATGATTCTATCACCCGCAGGTATGTGGAGAGGATCACCGTTGTGGATGCCGAAACCATCCGCATCAAGTTCCGATATACCGATGTTGAGATCGACAGGGCTGTCAGGACATAATCAGGAGAATACACCATGGAAATTTACATCACGGGAGACCTCCACGGAGATCTCCGGCGCTTCCAACCGGAAATCTTCTACGAGCAGGAGGGCCTTACAAAAGAGGACCTCGTACTGGTGGCAGGTGACTTCGGCTGTGTGTGGCACGGCGATGAGCGGGATGACGAGGGCCTGGACTGGCTGGAGGGACGGCCCTTCACCACGGCCTTTGTGACCGGGAACCACGAAAACTACGATGCCCTGCGGAAATATCCGCTGGCGGAGTGGCGAGGCGGAAGCATCCGGCGAATCCGTCCCTCGGTGATCCTGCTGGAACGGGGCCAAATATTTGACCTGGGCGGAAAACGATTCTTCACCATGGGCGGAGCCAGCAGCCATGACATTCAGGACGGCATCCTGGAGCCGGACGATCCTCTGTTTAAGAAGAAATGCAGGGAGTTGGACGCCAGGGGCGCGATGTACCGGGTGAACCACCTGTCCTGGTGGAAGAATGAGTTGCCCAGCGAGGATGAGTACCAGACCACCAGAGCCAGTCTGGACAGAGCGGGCTGGGAGGTGGACTACATCCTCACCCACTGCTGTCCCACCAGTGTGCAGGACATATTCAGCGGCGGGCTTTATCAGAGGGACGCCCTAACAGAGTTCTTTGATGAGGTACGCCAACGGTGCCGGTTCAAATACTGGTTTTTCGGACACTACCACGAGGATATGGTCATAGAAAAGAAATATGTGATGCTCTACGAACAAATCATTAAACTTAAACTGTGAAAAGAGTCCGGCAGGGCGGGAACTTGTTCCCGCCCTGCCGGACTCTTTTCCGTTAAAGCCACAATTCGCCGCAGGCTGGCAGTATGTGCCTGAATTCCTTGCGCTGCAACGCTTACCCAGGTGCATCTTTTTTATCTACAGAAGGAATGGTAGACAATGCCTGCATATTACGTCACTTATACGCAGGTTTAATCGATATTTGGCGAATCTGTTGCAAATCGCCTTTGGAAATTGGTGAAAATCACATATTGAGAGGTATTGTTATGCAGGCTTAGACGAGGCTCTTCGTACTAAAACCTGCTTTTATTCATGCTTAAGAAAGTGAGGCAATCATGAAAATTCCGTATGGATATGCTTTAATCAACAAGGAAATCATTGTCAATGAGGAAAAGGCAGATGTTGTCCGTAATATATTTGGATACTATCTTGCTGGAGCCAGTCTAGGGAAAATTGTAGATATGCTTTACACAAAGGGCATCCTTTCCCCATCTGGTAATCCGAAGTGGGGCAGAGCAGCAGTGGACAAACTCCTAGCTAATGCAAAATATATACCCATTGTTGGTGTGGAAATATATATGGATGCTCAGTTTGAGCGGGAGCGCCGATGCAACGTAGATTACGATAAAGCTGGACATCCCAGAAAAACGTCCAGATATCAATCCCCATCCTTTTAAATAAATTGATACTACCCAAATCTCACTTTTTCTGCTATACTGGTAGAAAAGGGGAGAACTAGATCATGATGCCGGAAGAAATAAGTAACCTATACATACGTATTGCCTTCCAGTATGAGTCTGCGCTTAATCAGCTTGTCGATAAGGGCCTGGTGGATATGGATTTGGCGGACAAGTCCAGGCAAACCTTTTACAACACATTGGATGAAGAAAAACTGCGGACAGCTCAAAAGATTAGGAACCATACGGAGATCATACGCCGTTACATGAGAGGCATGATTTGTGAGGGCATGGTTTCATTGACAGAAGTAGCAAGGCAGTACTCAAAGGATTCTCCTGGGTATATCATTCAAAGCTGGATGCGAAGCCGCAATACTTTGGAGTTTCTTCGTCAATGGGAAAATGACATGAATGGTGAATTTGATGATAGGGCTTGTGAGGAATTGATTTACCAGGCACATACGACATCGCTGACAGTTACACCATCTTTGTGGATCAGGAGGACACACGCTGTTGGGATGCGTGTGAAGCAGGGCAAAGGTGGAGGCGTAAGTGCTTATCCTGAGATCGCAGCAGACTTTCATTTATGGCTTGATCCTGCGGAAAGATTAGCATTGCTCCGCTTGTCTCAGGAGATAAGAAGCAACGGAGAGGCGAAATCATGTAATTAGGGATAAAAGAATGCGGCAAGGCTACATCCAACGATTTCTATAAAGTCTTAGATAAACTATTTATATTGCATAAATAAAGGAGCGTGAAGTATTGTGGCCGTAAATGTCGATGAACATTTTAATGAAATGAAGCAGTCTTTTTTAGCAAGTGCTATTACCGATATTTCGTGCTATATTCAACTTGCTGACACAAAAGTATCTATAATTATGGGTGCTCTTGTTGCGCTTATCGCTGGTGTTCTGGCATGCTATGAGCCTATAATAGAGGTTGTTTCAAATATTAAACCGTGTAGCTGGGTTGGGGTCAGTGTTGCTATTTTTTCAATTCTATGTTTATCCAGCGTTATTGCAGTATTTGTACTGGGAATATTAACTATTCGTGGGCATAGCTCCATTATCGATTACAAATCAAAGGGTATTTACCGAAATCTTCCAAGGAGTATTCATTTGATAAATATAGACAAGATGTTCTCTCAATGTCAGACAAAGACATCATTGAAAACATGGCGGCGGAATTATATAAATTAAATGACATAAATAGGCAGAAATCCAAGACAATGAAGTGGACAATTTATTCTTTTTCCTTTGTACTTTTTTCTGCAGCTGTTCTTGGGGCCCTGCTTCTAATATCTACACGGTGAGGGATTAAAATGGCTATTTTTTCCTCTTTCAGAATACGGGCAATCTGTGTCGGTCCGTACCCCTCTAAGCATAAGCGGAAAATCCGGCGCACCACTTTGGCGGCTTCTTCATCTACAATCCAATGCTTTTTGTTGTCGGGGTCTTTCATGTAGCCATAGGGCGGGTTACTGCAAAGATGTTCCCCCGCTTCCCCCTTTGACTTCATCACAGCGCGGATTTTCTTACTTGTGTCCTTTGCGTACCACTCGTTGAACACAGGTTATTGGGGAAAGGGAAAGCAAACAGGCAAAAATCCAGTATTCATGCGGGTTTGCGGCGAGATGGCTCTCAAAAGCTAACCTCACAAAAGACAGATTATTGCACAATCACATATCGTTTCTAAGGGAGAATGTTGATTCCGGTCACATTCTCCCTTTTTTTATACCAAGAAACGAGGTGATTATCTTGAACACGCAAATCATCGCCATCGCCAACCAAAAGGGAGGTGTGGGCAAGACCACAACCTGTGCTAACTTAGGGATTGGGCTGGCACAGGCGGGAAAGAAAGTGCTGCTCATTGACGGGAACCCGCAAGGGAGCCTGACCATCAGCCTGGGCAATCCCCAGCCGGATAATGCGGATGAAAACAAGACGCATATCCTTAACGCTCTCACTCTTTCCGAGTGGGAGGAATGCGAAGTCCGCCGCCGGATTGCAATACTGTTGGAGCCGCTTGCCGAGGACAAAGACTGCTATCTGCAATTCATGGACAGATACCTGAAAGCCTATCAGAAAAACAACGGATATATCGGGGAGCCGGACGAACTTTGAATTGCAAAAGTGAATTGATTTATTTGAAGTATCAGCCAATAAACTATGAAATACGAAAGGGGAACAGAAATGGAACTGAACTATTTTAGGGACAGGCTTTTTGATTTACTGAATGACAGCGAGGGGATGGGGATTACCGACCTGAACACAGACGAGCGGAACGGATTACTTACTGTCATGACTGACGACGGGAATGTATTTGAAATCGTATGCCAGCAGGCAGCGGGAAAGGGGGACGGATGGATGACCGCAAGCTGACTGTATGTTACGGGCGTGGCAATTACAAGCAGGCTCCGCCGCAGATTGTTTTACAAGGAAAATGGCTGGAACAGACCGGATTTTCCGCCGGGGACAAAATCACCGTGAAATGCCAGCAGGGGCAGCTTATCATCACAAAGAACGGAACAAAGAAAGATTCAGAGGAATAAAATTTTCTGTCAATCTCGGAAACCTCCTAACGGCGCAAAATGCGCCGCCCCTCTCCTGCGCGGATGTGCAGGAGTAAGCGACCGCAGGGAGCGCAAAGCCACGCCGATAGGCGTGTTCGGTCGGACGCGCAAGCGGACGCCTGGGGCTTGGGGGAACCCCAACAAGCGAGCCGGAATATCCCAAAAGGATATTCCGGCTCATTGCTTGCCTACGATATGGAAAATGTCTAATATCAGCGGCTGTCGGAAGATTTTGACATCGGTATGCGAATATGAAAAATAAAAGTCTTATCGGAACAAAAAAGACCGATTGGAGTGGAAAAGCATTTCCTCATCTGCTATCATATTTCACTGGAAGCGCCGGAGGGCGCTTTCATTAAGATAATGCATTAGCGAAAACTAACCAAAAGGAGGATAAACTAATGTCAAATGCAAACACAGACAAAAAAATGAAGGGGAAAGACCTCATTACAATCGGTATCTTTTCTGCGATTTACTTCGTAATCAACTTTGCTTTTATGCTGATGGGTGGTATTCATCCTGTTCTCTGGATGTTGATGCCTGGATTTATCGCTGTCTTTGCCGGGATTCCATTTATGCTGATGGCGGCAAAGGTGCAGAAACCAGGAGCAGTCTTTTTGATGGGATTGATTACGGCGTTGATCTATTTTGCCACAGGACAATTCACTCTGGTAATCTTGATTTCTATGGCCTCCACCTGTATTCTGGCAGAGGTGGCCCGCATTGTTACGAAGTATAACAGCTTTAAGGGCAACTCTGTCGCTTATGTGATTTTTTCACTCGGCATGGTAGGCTCCCCTTTACCGATCTGGCTGTTCAAAGCAGATTTTCTGGCTCAAATTACAGAGCAGGGGATGCCCGCTGATTATGTGTCAGCGGTAGAGGCTCTTTCTTCCAATGCCATGCTGATTGTCCTGTTTGTAGCTCCGATCATTGGCGGGATTATCGGCGCTTTTATTGCAAGGGGACTGTTCAAAAAGCATTTTGTAAAGGCGGGAATTGTGTAATGGATCGTTCTGGCAGAAAACATACATTAAAATTTGACCCTCGGACAGAACTTCTTTTGTTGGTAATGGCAAATGTGGTGGCATTTACACAACATTCCATATGGGTAGAAATTGCATGGGTTGTTTCGCTACTCCTGCTGATTATTGCCTGCGGCTGCAAAAAAGCCGCAGGCAAATTGGCAGTTGCTTTTGGGATTTGCCTGCTCTTGCAATATTATATTTTCCCCAACGGCCCGAAGATTTTAGCCAGCAGTTTTACAATTCTGGTTTCCTATGCAAGAAAGATTTTTCCCTGTCTGATTGTGGGAACCTTGATATTACAGAAAACGCCGGTAAGGGAATTGATGGTTGCTCTCCGTAAATGCCATATTCCGCAAGGTCTGATTATCCCTCTGTCGGTAACAATCCGCTATTTTCCTGCACTAAAAGAGGAAGTGGGATATATAAGGGATGCCATGAAGCTGCGTAATATTCATGGAATAGAGAAAATAGAATGTCTGCTTGTACCGATTATGATTTCAGCCACTACAACCGCAGAAGAATTATCTGCCGCTGCTGTCACAAGGGGAATTGAAAATCCGGCTCATAAGACGAGCATGATTGTTATGAAATTCGGAGGACAGGATTTTCTATGTCTGGCATTTGGAGTTATGTTTTGTTTTATTTCGATTATGGTTGGATAGGGGGTGCGGCTTGTGATAGAAATAAAAGATGTTTCATTTGAATATGAAAAAGAACAAGGAACACTCTCGCATATCGACTTGCAGATTAAGCAGGGCGAATGTGTTCTTCTCTGTGGCGAAAGCGGATGCGGCAAGACCACGGTTACAAAATTGATTAACGGGCTGATCCCCCACTTTGTAGAAGGCGGCACTCTGTCAGGAACGGCTACCGTAAACGAAGTAGAAGTTGCGAAAACAGAAATGTATCGACTGGCAGAGCAGGTTGGTTCCGTTTTTCAAAATCCAAAGTCACAGTTTTTTAACATTGATTCAGATAGTGAGATCACTTTTGGTTTAGAAAATGCCGGTATTGCCCCGGCAAAAATTAAAGAACGGTTCGAGGCCACGGTTTCGGCTTTGAAAATCAGATCACTTCTTGGCCGGAATATTTTTTCCATGTCGGGCGGTGAAAAACAGAGCCTTGCTTTTGCTTCGGTATATGCCATGAATCCGTCTGTTTTTGTTCTGGATGAACCAACGGCTAATCTGGATGCAGACGCAATTGACATTCTGCGTCAGCAGATTATCCAGATAAAAAAGGAAGGACGGACAATCATTGTGGCGGAACATCGGATTTACTTTCTGATGGACTTGATTGACCGGGCTGTATTTATACAAAATGGAAAAATCGCCCGGATTTTTTCCGGAGAAGAATTTCACAAAATATCCGAGGAACAACGGATTACAATGGGGCTGCGGAGCTTGGAGCATCCGGTACTGGATCTGCCGCATACCGACCCGCCAGGAACAAAAATCGGACTTTCGGTAGAAAATATTTCCTGTGCCTTTGACAAGCAAACCGTATTCTGTGAAGTCAGCTTTGGGGCGGCTCCCGGAGAGGTTCTTGGAATCATTGGGCATAATGGGGCTGGAAAAACAACACTGACCCGCTGTCTGTGTGGTCTGCTGAAAGAAACCAGTGGAAAAATCTATCTTGACGGAAAAGCCTTGAACGCAAAGCAGCGAAATAAAGCGAGCTTTTGTGTTATGCAGGATATAAACCACCAGCTTTTTTCGGATAGTGTTTGGAATGAATGTGAATTATCTATGCCGGAGTGTCCGGCAGAGCGTATAGAGCAAATTTTGAAGGCGTTTGACCTGTTCGATTTTAAAGACCGTCACCCTATGGCCTTATCAGGAGGACAGAAACAGCGGTTAGCTGTGGCAACCGCGATTCTCTCGGATAAATATCTCTTAGTGTTTGACGAGCCGACCAGCGGGCTGGACTACCACCGGATGCTGGAAGTCAGCAATATGATTCAGAAACTAAAGACTGAAAATAAAATTATCCTGATTGTTTCACATGATTTTGAGTTTTTGAACCGGACTTGTGATAAAATATTTGACATGGAGGGATACCATTCAGAAAGGAGGCAGGAAAGTGTCAGAAATATTTGAACAAATGAATTATGGCCTCAATGTTCAAGGCATAGTTGAAACGGATGATTGTAAAGTCATGCGGTTGAATGACAGCTCTGGTGATGGCACAATGACACTTTACCAGGTATTTCCCGGAGTGTTTCTCATGTATAATGATTTTCACATGAAGCAGTGTGTTTCAGGCTTTCAGACCGATATGGACTTATTGTGTATCGACCATTGCAGGGAAGGACGGATTGAGCAGGAGGCCGGTGCTGGCGCATATAGTTATTTAGAAGCCGGAGATTTGCGTGTGGATCAGCGTATTCATCACAACGGAAAAGTGACATTTCCGCTTTGTCATTACCACGGAATATCTATTGGCTTTCAAATGAGTGTCGCTGCGAAAGAAATCCCGGCTCATATGAAGGATTTTTCCGTTGATATTTACGAATTACAGAAAAAATATTGCAGTGATACAAAACCTTTTGTAATTCCCGGCGAACCGGCAATCGAGCACATTTTTTCTGAATTATATAATGTACCTCTCAAAATCAAAAAAGATTATTTCAAGATTAAAGTGTTGGAATTGCTTCTGTATTTGGATGCCTTAGAGCTGTCAGGGCATACGGAGGAACGGCCATACTTTTATAAAGGACAGGTAGAAAAAATCAAAGCAATTCAGGCACTTCTGACAGAGGATTTAACTAAGAATTATACATTGGAGGAACTATCAGAACAGTTTGATATTGCATTGACACCGCTCAAGAACTGTTTCAAAACAGTATAGGGTTGACAATCCATGATTATGTACAACGCCGCCAGTTGACCGAAGCTGCAAAACTGCTTGTTCTTTCCGACAGACCAATCCTTGAAATTGCGCTTTCTGCCGGATATGAGAGCCAGCAGTCCTTTACGGATATTTTCAAAGCCATGTATAAAAAATCCCCCAACAGGTACAGAGAGGAAGAAGAATTTTATCCATTGCAGCTAAGATATATCTTGAATGAAAATCCTACAAATTTAGAGGAAAAAGAATGGCAGGATAAAATCGTCTTTGCAACAAAGGAAGATATACCCAAATGGATAGAACTGGTTCACCTTGTCATTGACGGTTTCCCGCACTTGGACGAGAAGCAGTACCTTGCACAGTTACAGGAGTATATCAAAAATAAGCGGGCATTGATTTTGAAAGACGCTGATACGGCAATCGGGATTATGGCATTTAACGAGGTGACAGGGAGCATTGATTTCTTTGGGGTACACCCACAGTATCGGAAAAGAGGGATAGCAAAAGCATTTTGTGAAAAAGCATTGTATGAACTTGCACGTTCCGCACAGATTAGCGTGACGACTTTTCGGGAGGGTGACAAGGCAGACACAGGCTATCGGGAGATATGGGGAAGCCTTGGCTTTGCCGAAGCGGAATTGCTAATTGAGTTTGGCTATCCGACACAGCGGTTTATACTTCACAAAGAAAAATCGGAGGGCGAGGACAATGAGTGACCTAAATTCATTATCACAGAACTTTACACTAAAGTCGTTGCTGAAATTTTCATTTCCGACAATCTTGATGATGATATTCATGGGGCTGTATACTGTCGTTGACACAATTTTTGTAGCACGATTTGTAGATACAAATGCACTTTCGGCATTGAATATTGTCTGCCCTGTTATCAATCTGATTGTCGGTCTTGGAACGATGCTTGCAACAGGAGGAAGCGCGATAGTAGCCCGCAAAATGGGAGCAGGAGAACATAAAAGGGCGGCACAGGATTTTACGCTTATTATCTCAGCGGGCATTTTGTTAGGTGTATTGATTGCAGTGTCGGGAACGGCTTTTTATTGACAGGATTATCTGGGGGCTTGGAGCGAGCAGTATTTTATTTCCATACTGTAAAGAATACCTTTTTATCCTGCTGTTATTCACGCCCGCAAGTATCCTGCAAGTGCTTTTTCAAAATCTAATCGTCACAGCGGGACATCCCGGAATGGGTATGGTGCTTGGCGTAAGCGCGGGAATTGTAAATATTTTACTGGACTATATTTTTATGGTGTCGCTTCATATGGGTATTAAGGGGGCGGCGTTTGGTACGGGCATTGGCTATATGATACCGGCGGTGATTGGATTATGGTTCTTTTCCGCAAAGAGAGGAAACCTGCATTTTAGGAAGCCAGTCATAGATTTTTCCGTATTGGCTGAAAGCTGTTCCAATGGTTTTTCGGAAATGGTAAGTCAGGCGGCAACAGTGGTTACAACATTCCTTTTTAACCGCATTATGATGAAACTGCTTGGAGAAAACGGAGTTGCGGCAATCACAATCATTATCTATACACAGTTTTTATTGAGTGCCCTTTACATAGGCTTTTCTATGGGAGTAGCCCCTGTTATCAGCTATAACTATGGGAGGCAGGACGAAAAACAGCTAAAGAATGTATTTTCTATTTGTATGCGGTTTATTGTCTTTGTTTCGGTCACTGTTTTTGCAGTAGCTTATATTTTTGGTTCGCCATTAGTTGGTGTTTTTGCAGAAAAAGGAATGCCTGTTTATGAAATTGCACGAAACGGATTTTTGATTTTTCCCTTTAGCTTTTTGTTTTGCGGGCTGAACATTTTTACCTCTGCCACATTTACAGCATTATCAAACGGGAAGCTGTCAGCAATTTTGTCGTTCTTACGACCTTTCGGACTGATTACAGTGCTGTTGCTTACATTGCCGAATGTCTTGGGTGTAACGGGTGTATGGCTTGCAGTACCGATAGCAGAGCTAATCACTATGGTTGTAGCACTGGTTTTTCTTTATCAGAACAGGGAAAAGTATCACTACGCATAAAAAGGATTTTCATGCCGTCCGGCGGTTAATAAAAAACCGTTGTGTGGCGGCAAAATCATCATGCGCCAAAACAGAATAGAAGCGGCTGAACGGCGGTTTTGAAATAACAATCAAAGCCGCCGTTTTTATGTGGCAGAATGACTTTCATAGATATGGCGGTATTGTGAGGTACTGCTATGTCTGTTTTTTATTTCATGGATAGTTTTCATTATGGTGAATTGTCAAAAAAATCCTGTCTTGTGGAACGGGATATTCTGCCTATGAGTATGAATACACATATCATTTAGTATGTCTTGATAACTCGTATTACCCAAATGCCTATGCCGCTTTATGCTGTATGGGCGTTTGTTGTAATAGCCCCCTACTGGGAAGAAAGGGGGTGAGAGAAAATGAGATATTCTGAACAATTCATGGAGCATATTGAATATGCTTTCCATGCGTTCTGCAAGGTTGTCCTGCGCCATGAAGCCATAAACGCATGGCGGGATTTGAAGCGGAAAATGGAACGGGAAATATCCCTTGACTATCTGATGTCAGAACGATATTTTGAACCGTCTGTTATGGACAGCTACTTTGAAAAGCGGGACAAACCGACCGTATTTCTTGTGTTGGCAAAGGAAGTTATTGTTGATGATGAACGGTTAGCGACAGCATTATCAGAATTGCCGGAGTTAAGGCAAGAAGTTTTGTTGCTTTATTACTTCGTCGGCTATCGTGATGAAGCAATCGGCAGGCTGTACGGGCGTTGCAGAAGTACGATAAACCACACAAGAAATGTTGCGCTGAAACAGTTGCGGAAAGAATGGAGAGATTGGAACATGAGGAACAAAAAGCTGATACCTTTTGAAGTAATCGAAAAAGCCGTTGCCGGAGAGCTGGAAGCGGTAGACGCAGTATTGCGATATTACACCGCACACATCAAATATCTGTCTATGTATAAGGGGTATATCAATGACGATACACAGGACAGGTTAAAGGCGAAACTGGTTGAAGCCATATTGAAATTCCGCTTCGACAGGTAGGTAGCAAAGACAGGATAAAGCTGTCAAGGGTAAACTTTGCGCTTCGCGCCCTTGGCAGCTTTTCCCGCCTTTGCTTGTGGGTAGTCAAGAGGGCGAAATCAGTAGACTGCTTTCGCCCTCGATTTATTATGGGGATTGTTACGCAGTAGAAGGTGTTTTACCCTTGATTTATGCGGCTTTGCGGGCGCTAAAATGACGGGGTAAGGGTTTTATATGTCTGCCCTCAAAAATAGCGTTCTATTGCGTAACAAAATGAAAAAGACAGGTAAGAAACGGTTTGCTTCTTACTTGTCTTTTTCTGCACCCTGTATGGCAGTTACCCTATTTCAGTTTGTTGGTTGATACTGTTTTATGAGTAGCTATCATAGGCAGGCGCTTTTGTATTTGCACCAAAACCAGGGGCATGTCATAGTATGGGAGTGCCCGGCCTGTTTGTATATGGGCGGGATTCAGGTGTGAAGGGTATGAGCCTTAATGAGCAGACAAAAGAAAAATTTTCACCATACCTTTGGGGTGCTGGGCGGCGACATGCGCCAGGTATATCTGGCACAATCCATTGCGGCCGACGGGTTCCCTGTGTTGACAAGCGGCTTGGAAAAGGCCCAGGGGGAGAGGCCGCCGGAGCCGGTGGATTCTGAGCAATTATGCAGGCAGGCAGACGTCATTCTGCTGCCATTGCCTGCTACCCGGGAAGGGGAGACGCTGAACATGCCCCTATCGACCGAGGGCATAAAACTGGACGAGGAATTTGCCGCCAGGTTTTGCGGCAAGCAGGTGCTGGGCGGCATGACAGGGAAGCTGGCTGCCAGCGCGGAGGGCTGGAGCCGCGTATCTTTGCGGGACTATTACCAGCGGGAAGAACTTTTGATAGGCAACGCGGTGCTTACCGCCGAGGGCGCTATTGGGGCGGCTATAGCAGGCCACCCAGGCTCTATCAATGGGGCGCGGTGCCTTGTCACAGGCTTTGGGCGTATTGGCAAGGCCCTGTGCCTTGCTTTAAGGGGGCTGGGCGCCCAGGTGGATTGCGCCGCCAGGAAAGCCTGGGATTTTACCTCCATACAGGCGCTGGGATGCAGCCCGGTGCAGTATGGGGAAATTGGCGGGGGGTATGACCTTATCTTCAACACCGTCCCCCGTGTAGTGCTGGGGGCAGCGGCGCTTTCCAGACAGTCTCCGGACTGCCTGCTGCTGGAGCTTGCCTCTCTGCCCGGAGGCATTGACCTGGAAGCCGCCGGGCGGCTGGGCCTGCGGGTGCAGCAGGAACCGTCCCTGCCTGGGCGCATGTCGCCTAAAAGCGCTGGAGAGCTGATTAAAGAGACGGTTTACAATATGCTGGAGGAGACAGAGAATTAGGAGAAAGGATGCTGGTTTTACAAGATGAAAACCGTAGGGTTTGCCATGTGCGGTTCCTTTTGCACATTATCAAAGGCTGTTGAGCAAATGGAGGGCCTGCGGGAGCAGTATAACCTGCTGCCCATAATGAGCCGGAATACCTATGAGACAGACACCCGTTTCGGCAAGGCCCAGGATTTTATAGACAAAGCGGAAAGCATATGCGGCAGAAAGGTTCTGCATACCATACCGGAGGCCGAGCCTATCGGCCCGAAAGGGCTGGTGGACGTGATGGCAGTGTGCCCCTGCACAGGGAACACCTTGTCAAAGCTGGCCTTGGGCATTACGGATACCCCGGTGACTATGGCGGTGAAGTCTGCTTTGCGCATTGGCCTGCCGGTGGTGCTGTGCCTTGCCAGCAACGACGCCCTGGGGGCTTCCGGGCAGAATGCGGCCCGACTGCTGAACACAAAAAATATCTATTTCGTGCCTATGAAGCAGGATGATCCGGAGAAAAAACCTTTTTCCCTGGTGGCGGATTTTTCCCTGCTAAAGGAAACAATCCACGCCGCCCTGGAGGGCAGGCAGCTTCAGCCCGTGTTTCGCTGACAAACAAGCCCTATAGTAAACGAACTTGAAAATCGGTATATACGATTTTCAAGCCGGGTGGCTGCGCCACCTGGTTCAAAAGATGTATTCCGCTTCTTTTGAACTGCGTTAACTATAACCAGCCCAGCAAGGCGAAAACAGGATTTCCGCCTTGCCGGGCTGGTTTGTATGCTGAGCAGAGGCAGTAAAAAAAGCCCCTGCCCAAAAGGACAGGGGCCGGAGCTGACAGAAGGGGGGAGTCAGCCCCGCTTCTTGCTGGCAAAAAGGGATTGCAGGAGGGACTGGGGACGCTCTAAAACAGCCACATCCTCCTGAAGGAAAGCCACTGGCTGAAGTCCGGCCTGCACAACCAAACGGCCCGGATGCCGGTGGAGCATGGGAAATTCGCTTTTGGGGATGCAAACAGATTGTTCTACAAAGTTATACATAACCAAACCTCCCTTTCTCTATCGCTGCGCCTCCTGCTTTTTAGGGGCGCTTTTCTGGTTTTTACTATTTTGCGGGGAATAAATTCCCTGCTTCATTGAACACATTATAGCATATACCTGCAAGATTTTCAACATCTTTGTGCGAATTTCATAAAATAATTTTTCCCACATCCCAAAATTCATTTTTTTGACATGCAGAAAGCTCTTCTTCGTAAAAAGAGCAGATTGGTGCAAAAGTGTATTTTGAAAGTTGCAGATACTCTGCCGCTTTAGCAGCGTAGCGGGGGAAAACTTTGCCGCGCAGATAAAACAGAGCCGCCCGCTTTCTGAGCAGGAGGCTCTGTTTTGGGGCAGATTTAAATCCTGGGTCAGGTGGGCTTCCGCTCCCGGAGGATGGCGTCCAGCACCCGGTGGGCCGCTTCCTCCTTGCTCATAAGGGGCAGGGCTTCCTCCCAGGAAGGGGTGATAAGGGTGAGCACGTTTGTCTCCCCGCCAAAGCCCGCCCCTTCCTGGCGCAGGCTGTTAGCACAGATCATCTGAATGCCTTTTCTGGAAAGCTTTTGACGGCTGTTTTCCACCAGGTTTTCCGTCTCCATGCTGAACCCGCACAAAAATTGTCTTGGCTTCCGGTGCTGGCCCAGCCAGCCCAGGATGTCATCCGTACGCTCTAAAGGCAGGCTTAAATCGCCCTCCTCCTTTTTGATCTTCTCTCCGCTTACCTGAGCAGGCCGGTAATCCGCCACAGCCGCTGTCTTGATGATAATATCATGCTCTTCCGCCTGGCTCTGCACAGCCTGGAACATATCCAGGGCGCTTTCCACGTCAACCGTTTCCACATAGGCGGGCTTTTTCAGGCTGACAGGCCCGGAAATTAGCGTGACCTGCGCTCCCCTGTAGGCGGCGGCCCGGGCTACGGCATAGCCCATTTTTCCGGTGGAATGGTTTGAAATGAACCGCACCGGGTCAAGCCGTTCCCGGGTAGGGCCGGCTGTCACCAGAATCCGCAGCCCTGTTAAATCTTTTTCATACCGCACCGCGTGATCCACCGCCTCCAGCAGATCCTCCGGCTCGGGCATTTTCCCTTTGCCTGTGGCGCCGCAGGCCAGGTGTCCTGTGGCAGGCTCTATTACCTCCCAGCCATAGCGGCGCAGGGCGCTGAGATTGTCCTGGGTTACCGGATTTTCGTACATGCGGGTGTTCATGGCTGGGGCAATAAGCTTGGGGCAGTCGCAGGCCAGAATGGTGGTGGAGAGCATATCGTCCGCAATGCCATGGGCCGCCTTGGCGATGATGTTTGCGGTGGCGGGAGCCACAAGCAGCAGGTCTGCTTTGTCTGCCAGAGCCACATGCTCCACATGGCTTTGGAAATTCCGGTCAAAGGTATCCACCATGACCCGGTTGTGGGTCAGGGATTCAAAGGTGTGGGGGCCGATAAATTCTGTGGCGTTCTTGGTGAGCACCACCTCCACATTATATCCCCGCTGGGTAAGCTTGGAGCACAGCGCCGCTGCCTTATAGCAGGCAATGCCGCCTGTCACCCCCACTACGATTGTTTTTTTCTCCATAAAAAAGTCCCCCTCTTTTTACTCTAACAGGAACATCTCTGCCCTGTCCTGTATTTTTTTAGCACATTCTTCGGCGGAGGTCAAGTCATTTTGGAAATACTCGTTGAAAATTTTATTGATATCCTGCAAAAGCATTTCGTTGTTTGTCAGCAGGCTGATGGCATTTACCCGGCTGGCCCAGGCATCGGCTGCTTCCACAGCCTTTTCATCGTCCGGGAACATGCCCTTGGCCAGCTCCAGGGCATTGCGGCGGTTCAGCGGGGTGGGGCCGAAATAATCCCCTTCATAGGGCTTTTGCCCCTCCAGTTCCATTTCGCTTAGGAAGAACCGGATAAACCGCCAGGCAAGTTCCTTGTTTTCGCTTGCCACAGGGATGCCTACTGGCCCCACCACTGCCCCGAAGGGGATTGTGCCGTCTGAGGCGGCCAATTGAATGGCAGGGGTAGCGGTATCCGTGCCCTCATACAGCGGGCGCTGGTCTGCCCCTAGTATTTCCGCAACCTGGTCGTTCATAAACAGCCTGCTTGATAACTCCAAGTTGGAAAAGCCCGCATATTCTGTGTCAAAATCCAGCAGATTGTTCCAGCTTACAGTTTTCATAGTGCGAAGCAGTTCTGTAAAGGCAGGATCGTCAAAGCTGGCAGTTTCCTCTTTTTCCTTCAAATAGCGCTGAAGCTCTGTGTGGAAGCAGGTATAGGGATTATAGGTGGCTCCTACAAAATAGCTGTCTTTTGCTGCGGCTCCAGCGTCCTTGGCCCTGTTATACCACTCTATCATTTCCGGGAAGCTGGCGGTTCCGGGAGCCTCCTCCAGGCTTGCGGCTGCGAGCATAGCCTTGTTCAGCCGCATCCCGTTTACAAGAAAAGCCAAGGGCAGGCCAGCGGCGCTGTCCTTATACGTCACTGCGTCCAGCACATTGGTGTACAGTTCATCCTTTTTTACAGCGGGGTCGTTATCTATCCAGGCCAGCAGGTTTTCAAATACACCCGCCTCCACGCAGTCAAAATAGGGCAGATAGTTCATGTCCACCAGGTCTGCCGGGGCCTCGCCACCCATCAACTCTACGATGGTCTGTTGGGCATAAGTTCCCCTGTCTGTGCCTGCGCCTACAAGTTCTACGGTCACATTGGGATATTTTTTGTTGAAGTGCTTCACCCACCTGCTCCAGTAAAATTCATCCGGGGTTTTCAGGGTCAGGGTGCCGCTGATATCTGTATCTTCTGGCGCAGGATCGGAAGCACTGCTTTCCGGTTGGGACTCCGGGGCGGCGCTGCTTTTCGTCAGTTCGTCAAACTTTTCGTCCTGTTCGGATTTCTGGTTGCAGGACGTGAGGGACAGGATAAGGCACAGGGCTAACAGAATGGCTAAAAGTTTTTTGCATTTCATAGCGAAATCTCCTTTCAGGTTCTGAAATCATTACTCATGCAGCCAGATGTCCACCCGGCCCTGTATTTTCTCTGCGCACTGTTCGGCGGTGGTGAGGCCGCTGTTATAAAACTCATCCAGATATTCCTGCACGTCCGGGGAATACAGCTTCCGGTTTACAAGCCCCATGGAAAGGTATTCATCCATCTTCTGGGCCAGGGCCTCTCCGTCAATCTCCTTGCCGGTTTTACCCACCAACTGCTCATATCCGATTGTGCCGGGCACAGTGGAAAATTCTTCTGCCAGCAGGGCAAAGTTCTTTTTGTTCAGCGGGGCGTTCTGGGAATAGAGCAGGCTGCCAAAGGATTGCTCGCTGGTAAGGATGGTTGATTCCCGTTCCCCCAGGCAATAGGAGATAAAGGCCCAGGCCAAGTCCGGGTTTTTCATGCTGGAGGGTACGGCAAAATCGTCAATGGAACTGACTGCCAGCCGCCCCTGGGTATCTGTTACAGGATAAGGCCCTGCCAGGTATTCCATATCAAAGCCGATATCTGTCAAGGCAAATATATTCATGTTGGTGACGCAGGCTAAGGCCGTGCGCCCGCCTGTAACAAATTGATAGGCATATGGATCCTGGCTTTCATCCAGGCTGGTTTCTTCCCCGGAAGCCTGGTAGCGCAGCAGTTCATGGACTAAATAGGCGTTTTGGGCATACATGTTTGCCATCTTGTCCAGGTTAGGCTCCGCGTCGTCCAGAGCGTTGGTGCGCTCCAAAAACCGGGTGAACTCTGGAGACTGGAAGCTGGCGGCTCGGCCATCCACGTCGATATAAGCAAACTTCTCCTCGCCAAAGAGGAAATCCTTGCCCTGCTCTCCGAAAAGCAGCTTGATTTCCGGGTTTGCGGCCCTGGCCTGCTCGTACCAGTCCAGGAGCATGTCGCTGTTCAGCGTGGTGATGCCTGACGTGTCCACGTTTATGCTTTCCATGGCTTTCCGGTTCAGGTACATGCCGTCAAAGTAGAAGGAGAAAGGCATGGAGGTAAGCTTTCCGTCTACAGAAACAGCGTCCAGCACCTGGGTGAAGTATTCGTCGGGGTTGATGGTAGGATCGCTGTCAAAATAGGGCCGCAGATCCAGAAGCACCCCGCTTTTGGAGATGTCATACAGGTTCAGCTTGCCGGGAGGGGAGTAGAGGATATAGTCCGCCTCGCCGCTGACCAGCTCTGCCCGCACCTGGGCGCAGTAGCTGTCCCGGCTCTGGTTCACATCCGGGATAGCGCTGATATTGGTTTCCGCATAGTCAACTGTAATGGTGACGTCTGGGTTTAAATCCATGAATTCTTCCGCCATAATCTCCAACTGGGAAGGGCTTTCGATACGCGCCCAGGAGGAGACGGTAAGCTCTCCGCTCAGGGAACCTGCCGGGGCAAATTCCGGTTTGCTTGCAGGCTCACTTGTTTCGCTACTTTCGGGCTGGGACTCCGGGGCGGCGCTGCTTTTTGTCAGCTCGTCAAACTTTTTGTCCTGCTCCGATTTCCGTCCGCAGGACGTGAGGGACAGGATAAGGCACAGGGCTAACAGAATGGCTAACAGTTTTTTGCATTTCATAGCGAAGTCTCCTTTCAGGTTCTGAAATCATTACTCATGCAGCCAGATGTCCATCCGCCCTTGGATTTTTTCGGCGCACTGCTCAGGAGTAGTCAGCTTGCTGTCGTAAAATTCGGTGAGGTATTCGCTCATGTCGATCACATGGGTTTTGCCATTCACCAAGGGCATGGAGAGAAATTCATCCAGTTTTTTGACGGCAAGATCCGCGTCCAGATTTTTTTGGTGGAAATCCTCTAAATAGTAAGATGCGGTTTGGTACATCATGCTGCTGGTGCGGCAGAATTCCATCTGTTTGGCAAAATTTTTCTTGTTGATGGGAAGCCGCGCCGTGTAGTAAGCCTGGCCCGCCTTCAACTGCATATCCTCCCGTTCGCTGATGCAGTAGGAGATAAATTTCCAGGCCAAGTCCGGGTTTTTCATGGTTGCGGGAATGGCAAAATCCTCCGTAGTATATACGCCAAGCTGGCCCTTGGTGCTTACGGCAGGATATGGCCCCGCCAGGTTTTTCATCAGCCCGCTGACCAGCCCCAGCTCTTGGGCCGCAATGCCGGTAGGGGCTGCCACAGCCTGATGGGCGTTGTCATAGAACTGCTGCCAATACTCGTTTATAAACTCCCGGTCTAATTCCTCGCCGCTGAATTTCTTCTCCATAAACCACTCCACCGTAAGAATATCCTCGCCGAGGAACTGGTAGTGGCCCAGGGCCTCCTTGTCCGGCTCTTCCAAGGCCCCGGTACGGGTTAAAAACTCAATAAATTCCGGGGAGTTGAAGGAAGCGGTTTTGTTTTCTAAATCCACGTAGGCTGGGGCCTCATACGTATAGAGGAATTCCTGCGTAAGCGCACCAAAGGAGGCTTGTGTGCTGGGGTCAATGGCCTTGGCCTGCTCATACCAGTCCAAAAGCATCTTATAGTCGATGGCCTGTATGCCGTCCAAGTCCACCTTCATTTTCTCCATCAGGGGGCGGTTGAGCATCATGCCCTCAAAACTGAAGCTAAAGGGCATGACCGTGTATTTGCCGTCCACAGACATGGCGTCCAGCACCTGGGTATAGTAATCGTCAGGGTTGATGCTGGGATCGTTTTCAAAATAGGGCCGCAAATCCAGAAATACCCCGCTTTGGGAAAGACCGTAAATGTTCAGTTCCTCAATGGGGGAATACAGAAGGTAATCCGCCTCGCCGCTGCCCAGTTCCGCCAAAATGCGGCTTCGGGCCTGTTCCCGACGCTGGGCGCGGGGCATGTCATCAAATATGCTGGAGATAAATTCCACGTTGATTTTCACACCTGGGTGCAGCTTCATAAATTCCTCTGCCAGATACTCTACAGCGGTTTTCGCAATTCCGTCTGACGTATCGGCAGGCCCCAGCACCGTCAGTTCCCCCGTAAGCCCTTCCGGGTCTACATGAGGCGTAGGCTCCGGGGTGGGGGCGGCTTCGCTGCTTTCTCCAGGAGCACTGGAAGCCTCGCTCTCCAGGGCACTTTCAGGGAAAATGTCAGCAGCGGAGCTGTCCTTCCGGGTCAGCTCGTCGAACTTTTTGTCCTGCTCCGATTTCTGATTGCAGGCGCCAAGGGATACAACCAGGCACAGGGCCAGCAGCAGGGAAAAAAATTTTTGACCTTTCATAGGATAACCTCCCTTATGGTAGAACGTATTTGAACATTATTGAAAAATTATGTATATATAGTATAGCTTTCTTTTCGGAAAAAAGCAAGGAAACAGCGTGAATGAACAGGGGGTCTGTTCCCGATATTTCTTCCAGATGGGGCCATTGTGAAAAATTTGCACACACATTCCAGCGGCCTGTGGGGAAAAAGCAAAAAAACCACGGTAAACCGTGGCTTTTCTGCTTTTGATGAGGATGTATTGTTGAAATTACTTGTACTCAAATTTAGCGGCAGACAGGAGCGCTGATGCCATTTACGCTTACGTAGAACACATCTGCGTTGGCAGCGGCAACGGCGTAATTCTGCAGGGCACGGGCCTGACGCCGGGCCATACGAGCGGCCTTGCGGGCCTGATGGGCATTCTGGTTGATAATGCGGGAAGTATATACAGATTCTGCCTTCTTATTCATTGTAAACTCTCCTTTAAAAGTAGATTGTCATTTTGTAAGCTAAAAATGGTTTAGGCTGTCTGGAGGGGAAGGATGAAGCCGTTGATGTTCTGGTAGGAAACATGGGTGTCGGCAAACTCCCCGGCAAAGCGCTCGAAAGCACTGGCCCGGCGGCTCAGCTTCTGCTGGGCGCGCTCTTCCTTATAAACCTGGCTGTTGGATATATCCTTGGAGTTAAAAAGCTTATTCATAGTATATTTCTCCTTTACTGTGCAAAGTTATTTGTTGTGTTTGGGTTTTCAGGCGGTCAGCAGAGGAAGAATGAAGCCGTTGATGTTCTGGTAGGAAACATGGGTGTCGGCAAACTCCCCGGCGAAGCGCTCAAAAGCGCTGGCCCGGCGGCTTAACAGCCGCAGCTCTCTCTTTTCCTTCTGGGTCTTTACAAAGTTCTGCAATTTCTTTTCGCTATAGTTATTCATAAAACATTACCTCTCTTCTCAAATCAAGCCCGTCTCTTTTTCCTGCCGGATTTTACAGCCGGCATACGGGAGCAGCGATACCATACACATTCACATAACAGACATCACGGTTGGCCATAGCCCTTGCGGCACGATCGAAATCTGCCGCCATCTGGGATGCTTTGCGGGCAGCTTTTCTCTTGTCATGCGCTGCTTTGTTCATCATCTTGGAAGTGTAACCGGTTTCTACTTTCTTGCTCATGAGTACTACCCCTTTCTTAATTGTCTTTCTTCAACTCGTCTGTGTTCTCTTTAGCTTACGTGCTTATTATAAACCGGATTTATAAAGATGTCAAGGGTTTTTATAAAGAATTTTTGAAAAAATTTAGAGAAGTTTATAAACCCAAAAATTTCACTTCACACCAGTAGTTTTCAGCAATTTAGCACAGTGCATTTATGAAATGGCATTGGGATACCGGGGAATCCCAGGATAGGAGGGGGTTATCCAGGCGGCAAACCCGCTGGGAATCTGTTGGGCAATAAAAAACCCCCCTGCCTATGCAGGGGAGCGGTTATCTCCCTATATAATAGTATACCAGATAGAGCGCAAAAGAATTTATAAACTCTTTAGAGGCTTTATTTCTTGGTCAGATCCCGCACGCTGTCCCGTTCCACCAGCTCTGTGGGAAGTTCCAGCTTCAGGCAGGGATTCTTAAAACCTTGCTTTTTCAGGCGGTGCAGGTTTTGCAGCATCAGAACGCACTCCCGCCCCATCAGGTGGCGGTAATTCTTAATACTGGTGATATTGGGTTCAACCATGGTGCAGATAGAGCGGTTGTCAAAGCCAATAACAGAGATGTCTTGCGGCACCCGGTAACCACAGCGCTCCAATGCCTTGATAGTGCGCCAGGCTTGGCGGTCGTTTTCCGCCAGAAAGGCAGTGGGCAGCTTGGGCGCAGATTTCAGCAGGTTTTCCAGCCTGTCGGGATCGTAAATGTCCTCGCTGGCGCCAGCCTGGAAATAGTAGCTCCTGTTGTCCGGCAGGCCATATTCCAAAAGAGCCTGATGGAAACACCGGCGGCGCTCCCGCTGGCTGTCATGATCCCAGCCGCTGTATACATAGCCAATTTCCTGGTGCCCTTTTTCCTTTAAATATCGCACCGCGCTGAAAACACCCTGCTCGTTGTTGATGGAAACGCTGCTCACCCGCACATCCGGCCTGTAAGAATCCACCAGGACGCAGGGAATGTCCAGGCTTCTGATATCATTCAGCGCGTGTTCGTCCACGTTGCTTATCTGCACAATGGCCCCCATGGCCTCTCCGCCGTTTTGCAGCAGGCGGCGCAGGTTGGCGTTTCCCTGGCAGCTCATGTGCAGCACCATCAGGTTATACCCGTTCTCCCGGGCTTCCATCTCCGCGCCTTCCAGCACTGCCGGATAAAAGGCGAAGCGGTCGTCGGCCTCATCGCTGCTGGTGTAAATTAAGTAGGCTATCACCTGCCGGGAATGGTTTGCTGGCTGGGCAGGCTCATCCTGCCGGCCGGAGGAGGGCAGGCACCCTTCACAGCACATGCTTTCGCAACCCAGCTCCTGGATTTTTTCCAGCAGGGAGTGGCGCAGGGAATCGCTGATGCCCGGCTTGTTATTGAGCACAAGAGAGATGGTAGCAGGGGAAACCCCCAGCTTTTTCGCTAGTTCCTTTGCTTTCATTGGCCTGCACACCCCAGCACGTTTTTATAAACTTTATAAAGTATACTGCGTTTTCTTTGAAATTGCAAGTCCATGAGGACAATATTTCAGAAAAATTTATGTCGCTCCCAGAAAAATGTGTGGATAGTCACGTAAATCAGCCCCTTTTTGCAGGCAGATTTACTAAAGCATAGCTTGGGGAAAATCCCTAAGCAGGGCAAGCGCCGCAAAAAAAGCCCGCCCTTTCCCATACGCAGCAGGAAAAGGCAGGCTTTTTCCGTAAACCGGTTTTATTCCACTTCAAACAGCGCTTCCGTCTCTACAGGCATGTTGCCGGGCAGCACGCTCATGCCGATGGCAGAACGGCTGGGCGCGCCGGCTTCCTGCCCGAAGAGATCCACCAGAAGCTGGGTGCCGCCGTTTGCCACCTGGGGCTGCTCATAGAAATCCGGGGCAGAGGCCACAAAGCAGGTAACCTTCACCGCGCTTTTCACCTTGTCCAGGTCGCCAATCTCCCGCTTCAGCACAGCCAGCACGTTGAGCATACAGCCCCGGGCGTAGGCAAAGCCCTGCTCTGTGGTTACATCTTCTCCCAGCTTTCCCGTGATGGCGCTGCCATCTGTGGAAGGCCCGCAGCCGGAAATATATACCAGGCTGCCCCCAAAGCGCTTTGCTGGAGCGTACATGCCGCCCTTTGCGGGAGGCTCGGGCAGGGTAAGGCCCATTTCCCGTAATTTTTCTTCAATCCTGCTCATTGTCAATCTTCCTTTCTGTTTGTCAGTTTTCCCGCCGCAGCACCTTTCCAGCGCCAGAAGCGGGTTCGCAGCCGTTTACCAGTATTTTTGTCAAGCCAGAGGCCGGTTGTTTGGGGTTGTCCCAGGTGGCCTGGTCTGTAAACCTTGCCGGGTCAAACTGCAGGATGTCCGCCGCCATGCCGGGTGCCAGCAGGCCCCTGTCCCGAAGCCCCAGCCGCCTGGCAGGTAGGGATGTCATTTTCCGGATGGCTTCCCCTGTGGAGAGCAGCTTTTTCTCCTGGACGTATTCCCGCAGGAACTTGGGGAAGGAGCCGTACAGCCGGGGATGGGGCATGCCGCCCCCGCCGTAGAGGGAGTCGGAAATCAGGGAAACATACGGCAGGCAGAGCACCCTGTCCACGTCTGCCTGGGCCATGCTCATAACAATAATTCCTGCCTTACCCTGGTTTTCGCTGCACAGGCGGCAGAAAAGCCCGCTTTCTGAAAGTCCTGTTTCCCGGGCGGCTTCCGTAAAGCTTTTTCCCGCAAGGCTTTGCCATGCCGGGTTTGCCGCAGAGCTTATAATAATGCGCTCCCAGCCGATGGAGGAAACCATATTGTCCCAGCCGGGAAACTCCTTCTGAATTTCGCCGGCCAAAAGCGCTTCCCCTTCCCGGGCGCCTAAAAAGCCGCATACATCCGGGCCAGCCGCTGTAAGCACAGTGGGAGGGAGGAGGGAGAGGATGGTGGTGGAGCCGCCTGTATAGGGGTAGCAGTCGGCGGTGGCGTCCTGCCCGGCAGAGCGAGCCTTTTCCAGAGCGGAAATGGCACGTTCAATGCCTGTGCCATGGTTTTTCAGGCCTGTCACTTTAAAGTGGCTGACGTTCACTCCCGTCCCGGCTTGCCTGCCAATTTCCAGCACTTCCTCTACCGATTCCGTCAAGGTGTTGCCCTCTCCCCGGATGTGGGCGGTGAGATACCCGCCACATTCTCCAGCAATGCGGGCCATGAAAGCGAAATCTTCGCAGGTGCTGTAGCACTCCGGCGTGTACATAACGCCGCAGGAAAGCCCGAAAGCGCCGACATCCATGGCGTCCCGGATATAGCCTTCCGCCTTTTTTCGAGATTCCCCGTTAAAGGGCACGTTCCCAAAACCCTTTGCCGCTGTGGTGACAGCCCCGGTGGCTGCCAGCACCCCCAGGTTCAGGGAATGCTTTTTGGCGGCAAGGGCTTCCATAAAGTCGGACACAAGAGGGAAAAAGCTTTCTTTTGGGGCCTTGCCCAGACATGGCTCCAGGAAATCGTATAAATCCTCCCGGTATCGCGGGGCGCAGGGGGCAGGGGCCAGGCCGCAGTTGCCCATAACGGCGGTGGTAATGCCCTGGGCCAGTTCAATTTCGCCAAAATCTGAGTCGTACAGGGCGGCCAGGTCGCAGTGGCGGTGGGCGTCTATAAAGCCGGGGGTGATAAGTTCCCCTTGGGCGTCCCAGATTTCCGCGTCCAGCTCCCCGAAAGAGGCGGGGCCAACAGCGGCAATTTTGTTCCCGTCTACCAGCACTTCTCCCGGATAAGGCTCTTTGCCTGTGCCGTCGCAAATCAGCGCGTTTTTAATATGCAGCATACCGTTACACCAACATGCCCCGGGCCGCCACAGGCAGGCTGGTAAGCTGGCCCCGCTCGTACAGGAACAGCTTGTTTTGCAGGTTCACAGCCGGGCACACATGGACGGGGATAAGCTCCAGAAGCTGCCCCACCCGCAGGCCGGTTTCCCCGTCTGCCGCTGTGACAATGCCATGCTCCTCGCTCATGCGGCGCAGGGTAAGGTTTTCCTGGGGCTTGCCCTCCTTGTTTAAAATTACGGCATAGCCGGGATAATAGTAAGGCGGCACGCCTACAGGCGCGTCCATGGGAAAGGTTTTTACCCCGCCGTCAATTACGGCTAAATCCGGACGGGGCGTGCTTACCACTGTGCAGTACAGGCGCACTGCAATTTGGGAGAACTGGGCGCAGCCCTCCTTCATCACCATCCAGTCGTTGAAAATGTAGGTGCCGGGACGCACCTCTGTGGCAAGGCCCGTCTGGGCAGCCAGCAGGCCCGTGGGCGTGGAGCCGATGCTGACATCCTGGATGTCCACCCCGGCGGCCCGCAGGGCTTTGGCGGTTTCGTCCATCAGCCGGGCCTCCTCCAGGGCGGCGGCCTGGGCGTCCTCTGTGGGAGCGCCTTCCAATATTAGGCTTTTGAAAGTGTAAATGCCTGTCAGGCGCAGATTCCCCAGCTTGTTGATTTCCGTTCCCAGTTCCACGCACTTTTCCCGCAAAGCGCCTGTGCGGGCCGCTCCTGTGTCCACCTCCAGGCGCACTTCGCAGGAAACCCCTGCGGCTTTGGCTGCGTCATCTAAAGCCCTGGCCCCTTCCAGGCTGTCCACTGCCAAAATCAGCCGGCGCATACGCCTTTGCAGTGCCAAAGCCCGCTTCACCCGGAAATCCCCCACCATGGGGTAAGCAATAAAGATGTCCTGGGCGCCGCCGCACACCATCACTTCGGCTTCGCTGACCTTGGCGCAGGTAATGCCCTTAGCCCCGGCCTGCAACTGCAAATTGGTGAAATAAGGGATTTTGTGGGTTTTGATGTGGGGGCGCAGAGCGCACCCGCAGGCAGAAACGCCCTCCTGCATCCGGGCAATATTATCCCGCATAATCCCGCCGTCCACCACCAGAGAGGGCGTTTCGGGCAGCTCCATCTTCCCTGCGCGGATTAAATCAAATATGGTTTCCATTGCAGACATCTCCTTAAAAAGCAAATTTAGGGCTTGTTTGAAAAATCGCAAACGCCGTCCTTTTGTCCAAAACATGCGGCTTCCGCCTTGAAACCGCTATGTTCTGTCTCAAAAATTCAGCCCTTTTTCTTGTTTTCAAACAAGCCCCGGGCTGTAAAGGCGTTTTTTATTTTTATAATACTATACACAGAAAAAGAGCGGAAGATATCGAAATATCCTTTAATACTATCACAATCATGCATAAAGCAACCCTGGAGTTCCCGCCGCCCGGCAGATGAGGCTAAGAAGTGAATCCTGGTTCCCAGCGGCTTTTCTGTCCTTTCTTCTCTGGGGACATTATATCATAAGCGCGAAGCGCGTTGATATATGCCCATCGCCCGTCTGACCAAAGGGAAGGAACCGGGCGGGGCAATTTTAATCAAATATAATAACCGCTTTGCGGTTATTATATCATAGAATATTCGGATGTACAAGCGGCAAGGCTTGCAATTCCCCCAAAATTGTTGTATAATTTAACTGAAAAATTTTTGCCGCGAAAGAAGGGGGTTCGGTATGATGACAGGTATATGGCTTGGGATAACCATCGTGGCGGCAGTGGTGGAGGCTGCTGTGCCGGCGCTGGTATCCATTTGGTTCGTGCCCGGGGGCCTGGCTGCCCTTATCTGCGCGTTGGCAGGAGGGGCTGTGTGGCTGCAAATAGCGCTGTTTTTGGCACTGTCCTGCCTGGCGCTGGTTTTCACCCGGCCTTTGGCAAAGCGCCTGCAAAAGCCGGAGCCTGTGGGCACCAATGCCGACCGGGTGCTGGGCGCCCAGGGGGTTGTCACCGAAGACATTGACAACCTGCTTGCCCAAGGGCGCGTGTCTGTGCTGGGCAATAGCTGGGCTGCCCGCAGCGCGCGGCCGCAGGAAAAAATCCCTGCTGGGGAGCAGGTGACGGTGGAGCGCATTGAGGGCGTGAAGCTTATCGTTGCCCCCAAGGAATAAACACGATTTGGAGAGGAGCATTTTTATGGAAGGTTTGATTTATCTGGAACAGCTCGCTGGTTCTTTAGGCTGGATTGTGCTGGCTGTTTTCGTGCTGGCTGTCATTGTTTCCAACATCAAAGTTGTGCCCCAGGCCCACGCCTATGTAGTGGAGCGGCTGGGCGCGTTTCACGCTTCCTGGGGGACGGGCCTGCACTTTAAAATCCCCTTTTTAGACCGCGTTGCCAAAAAGGTGAGCCTGAAGGAGCAGGTTATCGACTTCCCGCCCCAGCCGGTTATCACCAAAGACAATGTCACCATGCAGATTGACACGGTGGTGTATTTCCAGATTACCGATCCCAAGCTGTATGCCTATGGCGTGGAAAGCCCCCTGTCCGCCATTGAGAATCTGAGCGCTACCACCCTGCGCAACATTATCGGCGACATGGAGCTGGATCACACCCTTACCTCCCGGGATGTGATAAACTCGAAAATCCGGGTAATTCTGGACGAGGCCACTGACGCCTGGGGCATTAAGGTCAACCGGGTGGAGCTGAAAAACATCATCCCGCCTGCGGAAATCCAGGATTCCATGGAAAAGCAGATGAAGGCCGAGCGGGAGCGCCGGGCGAAGATTCTGGACGCGGAGGGCGAGAAGCGCAGCGCCATCCTCATTGCGGAAGGCCAGAAGGAATCTGCCGTGCTGCGGGCCGAGGCTGTGAAGGAGACAAAAATCCGGGAGGCCCAAGGCGAGGCCGAGGCCATTCTTTCCGTGCAGCGCGCTTTGGCAGACGCCATCAAGCTGATGAATGAAGCCGCCCCCAGTGAGCAGGTGATTGCCCTCAAGAGCCTGGAAGCTTTCGGCAAGGCAGCGGACGGCAAAGCCACCAAAATCATTATCCCCTCCAATGTCCAGGGGCTGGCTGGCCTTGCCACCACCCTAAAGGAATTGGTGGAGAAATAAGGCTGGGGAAACGGAAAGCCAAAGCTTAATTTATCCGGAAGCAGGAGTGGAGAATTGTGGAAGAGAAGCAGGACTTTTTATCGAAAATGAGCCAAAAGGCCCAAGAGGCTATGGGCAGCGAGACAGCCCAGAAAGCGAAAGAAAAGGCAAGGGAGATGGCGGAAAGCGCTGCCCAGAAAGCCCAGGAAGCCTGGAGCAGCGAAGCGGCCCAGAAGGCTAAGGAAAAGGCAAGGGAGGTGGCAGGAGCCGCTGCCCAGAAAGCCCAGGAGGCCTTGAACAGTGAAACCGCCCAAAAGGCTAAAGCTGCCGCCGGAGTCGCTGTGCAGGAGGCCCAGCAGGCCGTCAGCGAGGCAGTGGCGGAAACGGCAGAGCAGGCCCAGCGGGTGTATGCCGCCGCCCAGGCAGGGGAAGGCGCCGCTGCTATAAAAAAGGCAAAATTCAGTAAAAAGACACTGGTTGCTTTTGGCGTTGTGGCGGTGCTTATCATTGTGCTGCTGGGCATTGCCGGGATAACCTCCGGGGGCGGCAACACAGAAGCGAAGTTTATTAGCAAGGCGCAAAAGCTGTTGGAAACGGATTTTGAAATTGTGACGGACAAGGAAATGGGGATGAAAACCCAGGACGGATCCACACAATATTATATTATCCATAAACCATCTTTTGATAAAGAGGATCCCTGGGGCTGTATAGTGAATCTGAATGCGGAAAAAGGGAAGGTTGTGGAGGCTTCTATCATAGTCGGGCACAATAACCCTACTGGGGCGGCCGGGATTATTACAGGGTCTATTGCTTTTATCCGGACGCTTGATCCATCCCTTTCAGAGGATGAAGCCAGAACTATGGCGGCACAGGGAATCTCTGGCGGCGGGTTTGACAAGACCGTTAATGG
Source organism: Acutalibacter sp. JLR.KK004 (assembly GCF_036941085.1). Lineage (NCBI taxonomy): Bacteria > Bacillati > Bacillota > Clostridia > Eubacteriales > Acutalibacteraceae > Acutalibacter > Acutalibacter sp. JLR.KK004. The sequence continues at coordinate 1,978,544 of NZ_JAYMNQ010000001.1, read as the reverse complement.
TATAACGTATCTGATAGGCGATGGCGGCAACGGTTATATTTTTTCCGCTGTTGTCCAAAAGTAAATGAACGAAGAAACTTTAGGACGGGCGTGCCCTGGAAGGACTGGCGGAGAAATAGGAACGGCAAAGGGCCTGGCGGACAACCAGGCCTTTTCTGCGGCAGGGGACGGACAGGGAATGGAGAAAGCAGGTGATCCCTATGCGCGTAATCATTTCCCCCGCAAAGAAGATGAACGTGGACACAGACAGCTTCCCTGTGTCGGGCCTGCCCCGGTTCCTGCCCCAGGCCGGGCAGATTTTAAAGGCGATGCGGGCTATGCCTCCCGGGGAACTGCAAAAGCTTTGGAAGTGCAATGACGCCATTGCCAAATTAAATGTGGGGCGCCTGCGCCATATGGATTTGCGGCAGGGGCTTACCCCTGCGGTTTTGTCTTATGAAGGCATCCAGTACCAATATATGGCCCCTGGCGTGATGGAAGCAGAACAACTGGCATATTTGCAGGAGCATGTGCGGATTTTATCCGGATTTTACGGAGTTTTGCGCCCTTTTGACGGTGTAACGCCGTACCGCCTGGAAATGCAGGCCAGGCTGCCGTTGGAGGGGTTCAGGAACCTCTATGCCTTTTGGGGCGGCAGGCTGGCGGAAGCGCTGGCAGCGGAGACGGATTTCATAGTGAACCTGGCTTCAAGGGAGTACAGCCGGGCTGTACTGCCCCATCTGCCTTCCGCGGTGGATGTGCTCACCTGTGTGTTCGGCCAGCGGAAGGATGGGAAAGTCTTGGAAAAGGGCACCAGATGTAAAATGGCCCGGGGGCAGATGGTGCGGTGGCTGGCAGAAAACCGCATAGAAAAGCGGGAACAGCTTCGGGCTTTTTCCGACTTGGGATATCATTTTGAGGCAGGATTATCAACAGAAAATCAATTTGTGTTTATAGAAGGAGGACGCTGAAATGCTGGAAACTGGAATGAAAGCCCCGGAATTTACGCTGCCCGACAAAGACGGCAATATGGTTTCCCTGTCCGGTTTTGCGGGCCAAAAGGTGGTGCTGTATTTTTATCCCCGGGACAACACCCCTGGCTGCACCCGTCAGGCCTGTGCCTTTGGGGCGGCTTATGAGGACTTTCAAAAAATGAACGCTGTGGTCATTGGCATCAGCAAGGACTCTGTGGCATCCCACCAGAAGTTTGCCGCGAAAAATGACTTGCCCTTTATCCTGCTCTCTGACCCGGAGCTTGCCGCTATCCAGGCATACGGCGTGTGGCAGGAAAAGAAAAACTATGGCAAGGTGAGCATGGGCGTGGTGCGCTCCACCTTTGTCATTGACGAAAATGGCAGCATTGAAAAAGTGATGCCCAAGGTGAAGCCGGACACCAACGCGGCGGAGATTCTGGAGTATCTCAGGCAGGCGGAGTAATTCCCATAACCTTGCGTTTTAGACATAGAAAGAAGGCCCCATGCTTTTACGGGGCCTTCTTTCTGCCTCCCAGCGCGCGCTTTGTGCGCCTTTGCGCCCAGCACCATTTCCACAGGAACACCACTGCGGCGCAGGAAGCAAACAATACCAGTTCCCAGAGGAATACGGCGGGCAGGGGGTGCAAGTATTTTTTGAGAAAGGTAAAAAGGGGCTTTGTCAGGTTTATAGCGGCGTCTCCCAGCAGATAGCAGCCGAAGGTGAGCCTGCCAAGGCCCCAAACGCTTTTTTGTACTTTTTCCGGCAGGGGAAACCGGGTGTATGCGTATTTTATGATGATATACAGGCAAGCTGCCGAGGCGGAAATGGGCAGGTAGGTTGCGTTGTCCAAAACCAGATAGTTTTGGGGGTTTTGTTGAAAGAGCTTATAGGTGGCAATTGTTTGCAGGGCAGTGAGCAGCAAAAACAAGGCTCCGGCAATGCCTGCCCTGGCCTTTGTAACAGGCATATATCGCTCTATGGCATAGCCCCACAGCACCATGCCCAAAAACGGGCTGAACAGCCCTTGAGAGAAGCGGGGAGAGAGATAAAACTCCGGAAGGAAGATCTGTGCTACAGGCACAGCACCCAACACCCCTACAGACAAAACCAGGATCCATTGCAGGGCGCGCCTGTCCAGTGCTTTTGCCATACACTGCAAGGCCGGCAGTATGCAAAGAATGGCAAGGTAAAGATACAGATACCAAAAGGCGTTGGTGATATTGCCATGCAGCAGTTTTCCCAGAAAGTCCCGCAGGCCCAGGGGCGTGCCCTTGCGCCAGGCATAAAAGAAATAGTATCCTGTGGAGAAAACAAAAAGCACCAGTCCTGTGCGCAGAAGCCTTTGCGCGGATTTTTCCGGGGTGTCGCTTTTTTCCAGCAGCAAAGCGCCGGAAACCAGCAGGAACAGGGGAACTGCCGTCTTGCTGGCAAAGAAATACGCTACGGAAAGGAACCAGGTGGGGGAAGGAGAGGTGTCCAGGAAAATGGAACTGTTGGTGTGGTTGACAAACACCAGGAAGCAGGCTAGTATCCGCATACATTCAAGATAGGCCTTTTTTTCCTGCATAGCTCTCTCACCTCGAAAAAATTTTTTAGTGGGATATCCCACTAAATGAGGAAAGAGCCCTTTCCTCATTATGATATACTTGTTTTATCAATAAAAACGATAACATGCCTGCCATTTTTTGTCAAGCCTTTTGCGTTTAGAAAGGAAAATATGCGATAAAGGGAATGCCTAAATTCTTTGGAACAGGCATTCCCTGTGATTCTCCCCTTGCGGCTTTTTCAAAACCGTATTATAATAGAGGGGCAGGAAAATCCTGCAAAGAGAAAAAGGAGAACTGCAGAATGCTGATAAATGTGATACAAAGCCTTTCCGACGGCCGGGGCGTGGACTGGGGGCAGGCTCTGGCCCAGGTGCTTTCCGTAGGGTTTGTGGTGCTGTGCGTGCTGCCCCTGCACGAGTTCGCCCATGGCTGGGTGGCTTGCAAGCTGGGGGATCCCACAGCGAAAAACGCGGGGCGGCTTACCCTGAACCCTTTTAAAAGCCTGGATCCCTTAGGGGCCTTGGCTATCCTGCTGGTAGGCTTTGGCTGGGCCAAGCCCGTTCCCGTAAACCCCCGGTATTTCAAAAACCCCAAAAGAGGCATGGCCCTTACAGCCCTGGCAGGCCCTCTTTCCAACCTGCTGGCAGCGCTTTTAGGGGCTTTCCTTGCCACAGGCCTGGCGGCGGGGTCTGCCCGCCATGGGTTTAACGCCGCCACGTATTTTATTTTCCAAGTCCTCTATTACTACGTGGTGGTAAATATCTCTCTGGCGGTCTTTAATCTGGTGCCTGTCCCGCCTTTAGACGGCTCCCGCATTGTAGGCATGTTTTTAAGCGATCGCGCCCTTGCCGCTTTCTATAAAAACCAGCAGGCCCTTTCTTTCATCCTTATGATCCTGCTGGTGTCCGGCAAGCTTTCCGGGCCTTTTTCCATGGCCCAGCAGGCGGTAGCCAATGTGATATTCCGCGTTGCGGGGCTGCCCTTTGGGCTTTTTGGCCTGTAACGTGAAAAATTAAGGAAAAAAGGAACGGTGCCGGGTACGAAAAGCAGGTATTTCACTCTTTTTCGCGCGTATCCTGTACCCTGGATGGCAAGTAAAATGGACAAGCTGCAATATAAGCTGGAGGTGTTTGAAGGCCCCCTGGATTTGCTCCTGGCCCTTATCTCCAAAAATAAAATAGATATTTACGATATCCCCATCGCCGAGCTTCTGGAACAGTATATGGAGCAGATTGAGCTGATGCGGGAGGAAAATCTGGATATTGCCAGCGAATTTTTAGAGATGGCGGCAAGGCTGGTGCATATCAAAACCGTCTCCCTGCTGCCCAAGCGGGAGGAAGAGGAGGATCCCCGCCTGGAGCTTACCGGGCAGTTATTGGAATACCAGCAGTGCAAGGCTGCGGCCCAGCGGCTGGGGGAGCAGGCCAGCTTTGACAGCCTGGTGCGCGCCCCCATGCCCCTTCCGGCAGACAACCTTTATAAACGAATCCACCAGCCCCGGGAACTGCTGCAGGCTTTGCAGGCGGCCTGGGGCAAAGGCAGGAGCCTGCTGCCTCCTAAGCCTGAAAGCTTTTCGGCGCTGGTTTCCCGGAAGATTGTGTCAGTGGCAAGCCAGGCTGTGTTCATCCTGCGCCGCCTGTGGAAGGGGCAGCACGTTACCTTTCAGGGGCTTTTTGCCGGGAAGAGGGACAGAAGCGAGCGGGTGGCCCTGTTTTTGGCGGTGCTGGAGCTGGTGAAAAGCCGGCGCATCCGCATTGAAGGGGACAGGGAGGACAGCCCCGTACGGCTTTTGCGGGAGAAAAGGCAGGGAGGGGAAGAAAGCTGAAGGAAACGGAATTATTTGGAAAAATTGAGGCCATTCTCTTTGCGGGGGGCGAAGCTGTGGCCCTGGAGCGCATTGCCCAGGTGCTGGGTGTGCGCACCTATGTGGTGGAAGAGGCTGTGCAGGAGCTGCAGAAAAAGTATAATACCCCGGAAAGCGGCATACACCTGCTGTTTTTAGGGGACAGCGCCCAGTTTACCACCAACCCGGCTTTTATCGAGCCGGTGCGGGGGGTGCTGGACTTAAAGCGGAACACGCCCCTTTCCCAGGCCGCCCTGGAGGTGCTGGCAGTGGTGGCCTACAACCAGCCTGTGACGAAAGCCTTTGTGGAGCAGGTGCGGGGGGTGGATTGCTCTGGGGTGCTGGGAAGCCTGGTGCAAAAAGGGCTTTTGGAGGAGCGGGGAAGGCTGGAGCTTCCCGGCAGGCCCCTGCTGTACGGCACCACGGAAAATTTTTTGCGGTGCTTCCAGCTTTCCTCCATAGACGAGCTGCCCCCGCCTGGCAGCGGGGAGGAACAGGAGGAAGCTGAAGAGGAGCCTGATCCGGTGCAGCTATCGCTGTAAGATTTGAATGGGAAGGGGGGAGCCGCTTGCTGGCGCTTTATATCCTGGGGAGTATCCTGCTGGTGCTGCTTTTGCTGCTGCTTATCCCAGTGCGGGTGGAGCTGGCTTTCCGGGAAGCCTTCCTGCTGGTGATAGGGTATGGGCCGCTGCGTATCCCCATCCCCTTGGAGGGGGAGGAGGAAACGGAAAAGCCGCAGGAGGAAGAAAAAACGCCCCCTGCAAAAAAGGAAGGCCCGGGCAGGCTGAAGCAGGCCCTGAAGCGGGAGGGCTTCTGGGGGTTTTTGCAGGCCCTGGCAGATTTCATCGGGGCGGCGTCCCGGGCCACAGGCAGGCTTCTTTCCCATCTGAAGCTCAGGCAGTTTGATTTATACCTGTGCCTTGCCGGGGCTTATGACGCGGCAGACGCCGCTGTGCGCTACGGGCAGCTAAGCGCCGGGGTTTACGGGGCCTGCGGCCTGCTGTTTTCCCTGATGCCCTGCAAAAAGAAAGGCGTTACAGTGGATCTGGATTACAGCGCCGCTGAAAACCGGGTGGACTTTTCCGCCTGCCTTTCCCTGCGGCCCATCTTTGCCCTGCATATGGCGCTGAAGGTTTTGTGGAGCGCCATCCCCCTGCTGCGCAAGCTGCGGGCTGGGCCTAAATCCAAAAGCAAATCCCGCAGTGTAAAAGCTGATGAGAAAACCAATTGAAAGGAATGTGTGCATATGAGTGACAACCAGGTAAACCGGCTCATGGGCGTAACCATGGACAAAATCAAGGAAATGGTGGACGCGGACACGGTGATTGGCAAGCCCGTCACCACCCCGGACGGCACAGTGATTATCCCTATCTCCCGCATTAGCTACGGCTTCGCTTCCGGCGGCTCCGATCTGCCCTCCAAGGCCCAGCCCGGCGCAGGGCTTTTTGCCGGGGGCGGCGGCGCGGGGATAACCGTAAGCCCGGTGGCTTTTTTGTCCATCTCCAACGGGAATGTGCGGGTGCTGCAAATCGAACCTTATTTCAGCCCTGTGGACAGGGCGCTGGAAAAGGTGCCCCAGGTGATCGACCAGCTTACCTCCCTGTTCAAAAAGAAAGAGGAAGAAGCTGCAAGCGCGGAGGAAACCCCTGCCCCGGCAGGGAAAGCTTCCGGAGAGCCGGAGGAGCAGGCTTGACTGCATAGAACAAGGCCCGTCTGCATAGGCTGTATGGAAAAAGCAGACGGGGTGATGTGATGTGAACAGTTTTACCAAACGGGGCAGGCAGTGCTTTGCAGCCCTGCTGGCAGCAGGGCTTCTGTGGGCGTTTCCAAGCCTTGCCCAGGGGGCGGAGCCAGGGGTTTCCGCGGAATGCGCGGTGCTGATTTCCGGGGAAACGGGAACGGTGCTCTATGAAAAAAACGCCTATGAGCGCCATGCCATGGCCAGCACCACAAAGATTATGACGGCGCTGCTGGCTTTAGAGGAGTCGGCCCGGGCGGGGGATCCGGTGGTGGATATTACCGAGGAAATGGTGGCAGTGGAAGGCTCCTCCATGGGCCTGCAGGCGGGGAACCGCCTGCGTCTTTCCGAGCTTACGGCGGGGATGATGCTGGCCTCCGGCAATGACGCAGCCAATGCCTGCGCCCTGTTCCTTTCAGGCTCCCAGGAGGGCTTCGGGGCGCTTATGAATGAGCGGGCCGGGGAAATCGGCATGAAGGATACTCATTTTGTTACCCCTTCGGGGCTGGACGACGAGGCCCACTTTTCCACAGCCTACGACATGGCCCTGCTTACAAAGACTGCCTTGGAAAACCAGGATTTTGAGGACATCGTCAAGTGCTTTACCCGGCAGGTGGAGTTTTTAGATCCGGCGGGGACGGTTTCCTACACCAACCACAATAAGCTTTTGCAGCTTTATGAGGGCTGCATTGGCGTGAAAACCGGCTTTACCAAAAAGGCGGGCCGGTGCCTTGTGTCCGCTGCCCGGAGGGAGGGCGCCACCTTAATTGCCGTCACCCTGAACGCTCCGGATGACTGGGATGACCATACAGCCCTTTTGGACTATGGCTTTTCCATGATGCAAAGCGTGGCCTTTGACGGCGCCCAGGTGACGGCCCGGGTGCCCCTGGCAGGGGGAAGCCTTGACAGCGTCCAGGTGCAGGGCGCTGCCGGGGAAATACGCTCCCTGCCGGCTGTGGACGCGGAACGGATTGAGCGCCGGGTGCTGTTGCCGAAATTCCTCTATGCCCCGGTGCGCGCTGGGGACAAGGTGGGGCAGGTGCAGTATTTTGCAGGTGGAAAGGAAATTTACAGCCTGCCTGTTGTGGCGGCGGAAAGCGTCCCGGCAGCGGAAAAGAAAGAACCCGGCTTCTGGCAGCGGCTTTTCCACTGGGACTGGGCATAAGGCACTGTAAAAAATAAAGGAAAGGGCGGCATGGGAGCGGAGAGAGGCTCTGGCTGCGGATATGGAAAATGGCGGAAAAAATAAGGGTGCAGAAGCTTTTGGCCCAGCGGGGCGTGTGCTCCAGGCGGAAAGCAGAGGAAATGATACAGGCAGGCCGGGTACAGGTAAACGGCAGGCCTGTAAAGCTGGGGGACGGGGCCGTTCCGGGAAAAGACATCATCACAGTGGATGGCCAGCGCCTTCCCCGGGAAGGGGAAGGCCGCGTGTATCTGGCGCTTCACAAACCCCGGGGCTTTGTCACCACCATGGCGGACGAACGGGGGCGCAGGTGCGTGGCGCAGCTTGTGGCGGACGCAGGCTGCCGGGTGTACCCGGTGGGCAGGCTGGACAAGGACTCGGAAGGCCTTCTGCTGCTGACCAATGACGGGGAATTCGCCAACCTCTGCGCCCATCCCAGCGGCCACGTGGCGAAAACCTACCGGGTCACCCTGCGCCCCGGCGTGACGGAGGAACAGCTAAACCGCCTGAGCACAGGCATTGAGCTGGACGGAAAAATGACGGCTCCGGCAAAGGTGCGGGTGCTGGAGGAGCAGCGGGGCCGGGCTGTGGTGGAAATTGTGCTGTACGAAGGGCGCAACCGGGAAATACGCCGGATGTGCGAGGCTTTGGGGCTGGAGGTGGCAAGGCTTAAGCGCATTGCCATGGGTCCTGTGCGGCTGGGAATGCTTCCTCAGGGGAAATACCGGGAACTGACCCATGAGGAAGTGCGGGGCATTATAGCGGAAGCGAAAAAGGGAGGAAAACGGAAATGATAGAGATTCTGCCTATGGAGGACAGGGAAAAGGAGCGCTCCCTTTTAGAGGGGCTGCCCCTGTCCGGCGGGGAAGCCCGCGTACTGCTGATGAAAGACAAGGGGGAGCCTTTAGGCCATGCGGCAGTGGAGCTTTGGGAAGGCACCCTGCGGATTTTAAAACTGGAAGCGGCAGGCTGGGACGGCAGCCAGAAGCCCCAGGGGGAACAGATCTTTATTCTGGACACCCTTATGCGCTCTGCGGCCTCTTACGGGGAAACCTTTGGGGCAGGGAAAATCGAAACAGCCTTCCCGGATTTTTTCAGCTTCTTTCAGGCCAGGGGCTTTGAAACCGATGATGCCCACGCTTTCGGGCCTATGAGTTTGATTGTAAAATACGAATAAGAGGTATTTCTCGTCTAAACGCCTGCGGCTGCCTGTATGGAAGCCGCAGTTTTTATGAAGAATCTATGAAATAAAGGAAAAGCGGTTGCATTGCACAGGGAGAAATGGTAAAATTTCTTAGAGTGGGATATTTTCTCCCAAGCAAGATAAAATATACAGCCCAGGCCACGGGACGCGGGCAGGGATGTTGGGACAGGGATGGTTTTTAGTATGCTGAAAAGTATGACAGGATACGGGCGCGGCGAGGGCACAGTAAACGGGCGGCACATTGTGTTCGAGGTGAAAAGCGTGAACCACAAATATTTCGAGTGCAACGCCCGCATAACCCGGGGCTGTCTGTTTTTGGAGGAGCGTCTGAAAGCCTATCTGCAGGAAAGAATGGCCCGGGGCAAAATAGACGTGTTCCTGCAGGTGGAAAACTTGGAAAGCGCCGGCACCCAGGTGGAGGTGAACCATGCCCTGGCAGGGGCTTACGTAAGCGCCCTGCGGGAGGTGAAAGAGCGCTATGGCCTGCCGGGAGAGGTAGATTTGCCTCTTTTAACCCGGTATGCGGATATTTTTTCTGTGCGCAAGGCGCCGGAGGATGAGGAAGCTTTATGGCAAGCTGTGCAGGAGGTGGCAGAGCCTGCGGTAGCGTCCCTTTTGCAGATGCGGGAGACAGAGGGCAGGCGGCTGGAGAAGGATATTAAGGAAAAGGCGGAGGCGATTCTCTCGCTGGTGCAGGAGATTGAGTTCCGCACCCCGGAGACAGTGCGGCAGTATCAGGAGCGGCTGCAGGCCCGGATTACAGAGCTTATCGGGGACAGCAGGCTGGACGAGCAGCGGGTGCTGACGGAGGTGGCTGTGTTTGCGGACAAGGTGGCCATAGACGAGGAGACAGTGCGCCTGCGCAGCCACTTCGGGCAGTTGCAGGGGCTGCTGGAGGCAGGCGGCCCTACAGGCAGGAAAATTGACTTCCTGGTGCAGGAAATGAACCGGGAGGTAAACACCATAGGCTCTAAATCCCTGAACCCGGAGATTGCCCATCTGGTGGTGGACATTAAGTCGGAAATTGAGAAAATCCGGGAACAGGTGCAGAACGTAGAGTAGCGGGGAGGAAAGGCATGAAGCTTATCAATATTGGTTTTGGCAACATGGTTTCCGCCCAGCGGGTGGTGGCGGTGGTCAGCCCGGAATCCGCCCCCATTAAAAGGATGGTGCAGGAGGCAAAGGAAAAGGGTGTGGCTGTAGACGCCACCTTCGGCAGGCGCACCAAGGCCGTTTTGGTGATGGACAGCGGCAGCCTGGTGCTGTCCGCGCTGCTGCCGGAAACCATTTCCAGCCGCTTTAACGGTAAAGAGGAAGGGCCTGCCGCTGAGGAGGAAGCATAGGGGCAAAGGCCTGCTGTCATGGAGAAAGGAGCAAGCATGGAAGGTAAGGAGAGAGGGCTGCTGCTGGTAATTTCCGCCCCGTCAGGCGGCGGGAAGGGCACAGTGTTGAAAGAGCTTTTTGCCCAGGATGAAAACCTGCGGCTGTCTGTTTCCGCCACCACCCGGGCACCCAGGCCCGGGGAGGTGCATGGGGAACAGTATTATTTCACCAGCAAAGAGGGCTTTGAGAAAATGATTGGCGCAGGGGAAATGCTGGAGTATGCCCAGTATGTGGGCAACTATTACGGCACCCCCAAGGCCCCGGTAGAGGCTTGGCTTACGGAAGGCCGGGATGTGGTGCTGGAAATTGAGGTGCAGGGCGGGGCGCAGATTAAAAAGCTCTGCCCGGACTGTGTTTCCATCTTTATCCTGCCCCCCTCCATGGAGGTGCTGGAAAAGCGCCTGCGGGGCCGCGGCACCGAAGCGGACAAGGTGGTGCAAAGCCGGCTGGAGGCGGCAAAGGGGGAAATCCCCTGCGCCAGGGAGTATGACTATATTGTGTACAACGACCGGCTGGAGGATGCTGTGGCAGACGTGCAGGCCATCCTGCGGGCGGAAAAGAGAAGATATGCGAGAAACAGCGATTGTATAGAAAGGGTGTATCCAAATGCTTAAACCCAGTGCAAACATTATCACAACCCCCCACACCAGCGCCTATTCCCTGGTGATTGCTGTGGCAAAGCGTGCCAGGGAAATTGCCGAAAAGGCCGACCGGGAAGGCGCTATGCTGGCGGATAAGCCGGTAGACCTGGCGGTGCAGGACTTTGTGCAGGACAAATACCATATTATCGAGCCGGAAAGCTTTGAAGAATGAGCAGCCTTGCCCAGGTGGCGGTGGAAAAAACAGCCTACCACTTTGACAGGCTGTTCACCTATTCCCTGCCAGAGCGCCTGCGGGAGCAGGCCCTCCCAGGAACGCGGGTGCTGGTGCCCTTTGGGCAGGGCAGCCGGGAGAGGGTGGGGGTTATCTTCGCCCTGGACGGGGAGGAGGCCCCTGGCCTGAAGGAAATAAGCCGGGTGCTAGACAAGGAGCCGCTGCTTTCGGAGGAACTGCTGAACCTTGCCAGATGGCTTCAGGGGCACACCTACTGCACTTTGTTTGAGGCTGTGAAGCTGATGATTCCGGCAGGGCTGCAGATGCGGGTGCGGAACAGCTTCCTGCTGGCTCCCGGCTTTAAGGATTTCGACCGGGAGGGCTATTCCCCTTTAAGCTGGCAGATCCTTATGGCCCTGCAGAAGGCAGGGCGGGCAGTACCCTTTGAAAAGCTCTCAAAAGAGCTGGGGATTACAGAGGACTGCCCGGATTTTCAGGCACTCCTGGCCCGGGAAGCTGTGTGCAAAGTGAACACAGCCGCCAGCCGCATGAAGGACAGCCTTGCCAAAATGGTGCGGGCAAACCCTGGCTTTCAGGGAAAGCTGACACCCCGGCAGCGGGATGTGTACGACACGCTGACAGATGTAGGGGAAGCTTCTGAAAAGGAGCTGTGCTATTTTACAGGCGCGTCCCCCGGGGTGGTGCGGGCCTTGGCAGAAAAAGGTGCGGCAGAGCTGTTTGAATACGAGGTGTACCGCCGCCCCGCCTTTTCCAGGGACATCCGGCAGGAGGCGGGGGAGGCCTGCCTTTCCCCCAGCCAGCAGCAGGCGTTGGAAGGCCTCATAAAGGCCTATGAGCAAGCAGGCAGGCAGGAGGCTTTTCAGCCCTGCGCCCTGCTGTATGGCGTTACAGGCAGCGGGAAAACCTCTGTTTATCTCCAGCTTATCCGCCATGTGCGGAAGCAGGGGCGGGGGGTTATCGTGCTGGTGCCGGAAATCTCCCTGACAGCCCAGGCCCTGCGCCAGTTCCACAGTGCCTTTGGAGATCAGGTGGCGGTGCTGCACAGCGGGCTTTCCCTGGGAGAGCGCATGGACGAGTGGAAGCGCATCCGCCGGGGCGAAGCTTCTGTGGTGGTGGGCACCCGGTCGGCTGTGTTCGCCCCGGTGCAGGATTTAGGGCTTGTTGTTATAGATGAGGAGCAGGAGCCTGCCTATAAGTCGGAAGCATCCCCCCGGTTTGACGCCCGGGAGGTGGCCCGGTTCCGCTGCCTGCAAAACCGGGGGCTGTGCCTGCTGGCCTCCGCCACCCCTTCAGTGGAAGCCTGCTTTCTGGCAAAACAGAAAAAATACAGCTTCTTTCAATTAGAGGGGCGCTTTGGCCCGGCGCAGATTCCAGAGGTGGAGCTGGTGGACATGAACGAGGAGGCCCTGCCCGGGGAGGACGCCGCCATCGGGCCAACCCTGGCCCGGGCCTTGCAGGAAAATTTCCAGGCGGGCAGGCAGTCCATTGTGCTGTTAAACCGCCGGGGCTATCATACCTTTGTCTCCTGTCCCTCCTGCCGGGAGGTCATACGCTGTCCCCATTGCAGCATTTCCATGACCTTCCACAGCGCCAACCGCCGCCTGATGTGCCATTACTGCGGCTATTCCATCCCCATGCCCAAAGCCTGCCCAGCCTGCGGGAAGGAAAACCTGCAATACCGGGGGCTGGGCACCCAGCGGGCGGAGGAACAGCTTCAGGGCCTGCTGCCGGAAGCCAAGGTGCTCCGGCTGGACACCGACGCAGTAGCCGCCCGGTATTCCCTGGAGCGCCGGCTGGAGGAGTTCGCCCGGGGAAACTATCAGGTGATGGTGGGCACCCAGATGGTGGCAAAGGGCCTTGACTTTGAAAACGTCACATTGGTGGGAGTGCTCTCCGCCGATCAGTCCCTTTACAGTGACGATTTCCGCAGCAATGAGCGCACCTTCGATCTGCTCACCCAGGTGGTAGGCCGGGCAGGCCGGGGGAAATATCCCGGCAAGGCAGTGATACAGACATGGATGCCGGAAAACCCGGTGCTCCACCTTGCAAAGGAACAAGATTATTTCGGCTTTCTCAAGCGGGAGCTGCTGTACCGCAAGGCACTATTATATCCCCCTTTTGTAGACCTCTTGGTAATAGGCTTTGTAGGGGAGCGGGAATCTGTGGTAAAGGCTGGGGCGGAACAGTTCCTTTCCCTGTTTACAGGCCTTGCTGCCGCCGAATATCCAAGCCTGCCCTTGCGTGTGCTGCGGCCTTCCCCGGCGGCAGTGGCAAAGGTGGGAGGGAAATACCGCTATAAGCTGATTATCAAGTGCCGCGCCGCTCCGCCCTTGCGGGAACTTGTTTCCCGCAGCCTGACAGGCTTTGCGGCACTGCGGGAATTCCGGACGGTTACCGCCTATCCGGATCCGGATCCAAACCGCGTCCTGTAAATGGGGAGGGAAGCGGAATCAACAGAAAGGACGAAAACTCATGGCAATACGGAATATCGTGACCGAAGAAGATGAAATCCTCACAAAACCCTGCAGACGGGTGGAGAAATTCGATGCCCGCCTGCACCAGATCATAGACGACATGAAGGAAACCCTGCAGGCCGCCCAGGGGGCAGGGCTTGCCGCGCCCCAGGTAGGAATCCTGCGTCAAATCTGCATTATAGACGCGGTGGAGGGCGAGGAGCCTTTGGAGCTTATCAACCCGGAGATCCTCTCTCAGAAGGGGGAGCAGTCCGGGGCTGAGGGCTGTCTTTCTTTCCCTGACCAATGGGCGCTGGTAAACCGGCCCATGCAGGTGAAGGTGCGCGCCCAGGACAGGAACGGCAACTGGTTCGAGACTGCCGGAGAAGAGCTTACGGCCCGGTGCATCTGCCACGAGATAGATCATCTCCAGGGCGTGGTTTTCCTCCAGAAGGCAGAGCGGATGTTAAGCCAGGAGGAACTGGAGTCTGGGGATTACACCTGAACAAAATTTTTAGTGAGAAAGGGCGATAGGGAAGGCTGGAACAAAGGCTTTCCAGAGGCTGCATGCAAAAGCCTTTCCTATCGTATGGCAATGAAAATGCGGATTATTTTTATGGGTACGCCGGATTTTGCCGTACCCTCCCTGCAGGCGCTTTTAGACAGGCAGGATGAGGTCTGCGCTGTGTTCACCCAGCCTGACAAGCCCAAAGGCCGGGGCCATAAGCTGGCCCCTCCTCCTGTGAAGGAGCTGGCCCTCCGGCACAGCCTGCCAGTGTATCAGCCTGCCACACTGCGCAAGGAAGAAGTGCAGGCGCAAATCCGCGCCCTGGCCCCGGAGGCCATTGTGGTGGTGGCCTATGGGAAAATCCTGCCCCAGGCAGTGCTGGACATCCCGCCTTTAGGCTGCATCAACGTCCACGGATCCCTGCTGCCTAAATACCGGGGGGCCGCGCCCATCCAGTGGGCCGTAATAAACGGGGAGCAGACAACCGGCGTAACCACCATGTTCATGGGCGCCGGGGTGGACACAGGGGACATGCTCCTGCGCCGGGAGACGGCCATTGGCCCGGAGGAAACTGCCGGGCAGCTTTTCGACCGCCTAAAGGACATGGGCGCGCAGCTTCTGGGAGAAACCCTTACAGGGCTTGAAAAGGGGGAACTGCGGCCTGTCCCCCAAAACCATGAGGAGGCCACCCTGGCCCCCATGCTGCAAAAGGAACTGTCCCAGATAGATTGGTCCCGTCCGGCAGAAGAAATCCACAACCTTATCCGGGGCCTGAACCCCTGGCCCTGTGCCTCCGCCATGCTGGACGGCAGGCGCTTGAAGCTGCTAGGCTCCCAGGTGGCGGAAGCATCCGGCGCGCCGGGAGAGGCCCGCTGCGAAGAGGGTGAGCTGCTGGCGTGCTGCGGGGAAAAGGCCCTGATGATTACGGAACTGCAAACCCCGGAGGGCAAGCGCATGTCCGGGAAAAGCTATCTGCTGGGGCACCCCCTGCAGGCTGGGGCAAAATTTATGTAATGCAGGAAAAGGAGGGCGGGCCATGGCAAACCCAGGACGGCGGGCGGCGCTGGAAGCGCTGCTTTTAGTGGAGGAAAACAGCGGATATTCCAACCTGGTGCTGGATAAGCTTTTGCGGGGGCAAAGGCTTTCCCAGCGGGACGGCGCTTTGGCTTCCGCCATCTTTTATGGGGTGCTGGAAAAGCGCCTGACCTTAGATTACTACCTGTTCCAGTGCCTGCGAGATCCGAAGAAAAAGCCGGAGCGGGCCGCCCTGGAAGCATTACGCTGCGGGGCCTATCAAATCCTTTTCCTGGACAGGGTGCCGGACAGCGCGGCTGTAAATGAAACAGTAGAGGTGTTAAAGGAAACTGGCAGGGAAAGAGCCGCAGGCTTTGTAAACGGCGTTTTGCGGGGGCTTCTGCGCAAGCGGGATTTCCTCGCCCTGCCTGCCGGGGATTCCCCCCGGGCCTGGACAGTGCGTTATTCTATGCCGGAGCCTTTAATCCGCCTGTGGATGGGCGCGTATGGCAGGGAAACCACCCAAAGGCTGCTGGAAGCCTTTGAAAAGAAGGCGGCCCTTTATGTGCGGGTAAATTTGCTGAAAACCACAGAGGAAGCCTTCCAGGCAGAGCTGGGGCAGGCAGGGATATCCTGCTCCAGTGTGGAAGGCCTGCCGGGAGCGGCGCTGGTGGAAAACTGCGGATCCCCTGCGGCCCTGCCGGCCTTTGAAGCAGGGAAGTTCCATGTGCAGGATCTTTCCGCCCAATGGGTGGTGCGGCTGCTGGATCCCCAGCCCGGCGAAACGGTGTGCGACTGCTGCGCGGCCCCGGGAGGAAAGACCTTCACCATCGCCCAGCAGATGGAGGGCATGGGGCAGGTGTACGCCCTGGACATATACAAAGGCCGGGTGGGGCTTATCGCGAAGGGCGCCGGACGGCTGGGCCTGGGGAATGTTACGGCCCAGGTGCATGACGCACAGAAAGGCTTTGCGGGCTTTCCCCAATTTGACAGGGTGCTGTGCGACGTGCCCTGCTCTGGCTTTGGGGTGATACGCCGTAAGCCTGAAATACGCTATAAGCCTTTGCCCTCTATCAAGGAGCTTCCCGCCCTGCAGCTTTCCATCCTGGAAAACGCGGCCGTGGCTGTCAAGCCTGGAGGGCGGCTGGTGTATTCCACCTGTACCCTGAACCCGGCGGAAAACAGCGCTGTGGCGGAAAAGTTTCTCCAGGCCCACCCGGAGTTTGCCCCCAGCCCCATCCGCCTTCCCGGCCTGAAACGGTTCCTGGAGGAACCGGGGCACATGCTGACCCTGCTGCCCTTTGGGGGCGGATCTGACGGCTTCTTTGCCGCCGCCTTTGAAAGGAAGGGATGAAACCGGATGGAGGAGAAAAAGGATATCAAATCCATGACACTGGAGGAAATCTCCGCCGATTTTAGGGAACTGGGCCTGCCCCGCTTTCGGGCCGGACAGGTGTTTCGGTGGCTTTCCCGGGGCGCAGAAGGCTTCTCCCAGATGTCCGACCTTTCCAAAGAATTGCGGGAGCAGCTTTCGGAACACTATGCGGTACGGGGTGTGGAGATTGTCCGCAAGCAGGTTTCACAAATTGACGGGACGATTAAATATCTTTTCCGTCTTTTTGACGGGGAGCATGTGGAAGCTGTCCTTATGCGCTATCATTATGGAATTTCCATTTGCATTTCTACCCAGGTTGGGTGTAAAATGAATTGCAGCTTCTGTGCTACGGGAAAAAGCGGGTTTTCCCGGAACTTATCTGCCGGGGAAATATTATCTCAGGTGCAGTCAGGGTCGATAGACATAGGGGAGCGCGTTTCCCATATTGTGTTAATGGGCATGGGTGAGCCTTTGGATAACTATGAAAACGTGCTGCGGTTTTTGGAGCTTGCCACCTGTAAGGAGGGCATGAACCTTTCCATGCGGGCCATTTCCCTGTCCACCTGCGGGCTGGCAGACAGGATATACGATTTGGCGGACAGGAAGCTGCAATTAACCCTGTCGGTATCCCTCCATGCCCCCAATGATGAAATCCGTTCCCGTACAATGCCCGTAAACAGGAAATGGCCTATAGGGGAGCTGCTGAAGGCCTGTCGGTATTATGCCCGCACAACCGGGCGGCGCATTTCCTTTGAATATGCCATGATAGCCGGGGTCAATGACAGCGACGGGTGCGCCAGGGAACTGGCCCAAAGGCTTAAGGGGATTCTGGCCCATGTAAACCTGATTCCTGTCAACGACGTGACAGGCACCGGGTATAAAAAAAGCGGTATCCGCCGGCAGCGGCGGTTTGTAGAGGTATTGCAGGAACATGGCGTCACCGCCACAGTGCGGCGCACGCTGGGGGCGGATATTGAGGCCTCCTGCGGGCAGCTCCGCCGAAAACATGAAGGAGGGACTGGGCATGAGGGTTGTGCATGACACCCACGTTGGGGCCGTCCGAAAAGCGAATGAGGATGCCTGCAAGGGCGGGCAGCTTCCGGGAGACGGCGCATGGGCTGTGGTTTGCGACGGCATGGGGGGCGCAAATGGCGGCAGCGTTGCAAGCGCCCTGGCCTTGGAGCGCATTGAGGAATACCTGGCGAAAAATTTCCGGGAAGGTCTGAGCGGAGGCAGCATGAAAAGCCTGCTTCTAAACGCCCTGCGCTGGGCAAATGACGGCGTGTATAAGCTCTCCCTGGAGCGCCCGGAGCTGCGGGGCATGGGTACTACCGCTGTGGTGATGGCGGCGGCGGGGGGCGTTCTCCATGTGGTGCATGTGGGGGACAGCCGGGCTTATATACGTAACAAGTGCGGCCTGACCCAGATAACGGAGGATCACTCCTATGTGCAGGATTTGGTGAATTTTGGGCAGATAACCCGAGAGCAGGCCCGCCGCCATCCCCGCCGGAATATTATCACCCGTGTGCTGGGCGTGCATGAAACCGTCCGCCCGGACTATACTTTCTGTAACTTCCGCCCCGGGGACATAGCCCTTGCCTGCTCGGACGGCTTGAGCAATTACGTGGATGACGCCTTGATGGAGGCGTATCTGGAGAAATATGCCGCCGATTCCCAAGAGCTTCTCCGGCAGTTTATCCAGTATGCCCTGGACTGCGGCGGTTCTGATAATATTACAGCAGCGCTGATTTTCGCGGACTAAAACGGCGCGGCTGTATGATAGATTATAGAAAAGGGGCTTTTGCAAAGGGCTTTGCCCCTTCTGCGTATTTTCACTTGGCACTTTGATTTGGCACTGCGCCAGGAAGCAGCGGCTGTATGCCACAGCAAAATTTCGAAAGGTTTGGTAAAAGTATGGACAAATTTATCGGGAAGCGCCTGGACGGAAAGTATGAAATACACGACCTTTTGGGCGTGGGCGGGATGGCCTATGTATACCGGGCCTATGACAGGGTAGAGGATCGGTGGGTGGCCATCAAAATTTTAAAGGAAGAGTTTTCCGACAACAGCGATTTCCTCCGGCGGTTCCGCAACGAGGCCAAGGCCATCACCCTGCTTTCCCATCCCAATATTGTGGAGGTGTTCGATGTAAGCTTTGGAGACAGGCTTCAGTATATTGTCATGGAGTATATTGACGGCATCTCTCTGAAGGAATATATCGAGCAGGAGGGCACCATCCGCTGGCAAGAGGTTCTGCATTTCACCACCCAGATCCTTCTGGCCCTGGAGCACGCCCATGGGAAGGGCATCATCCACCGGGACATCAAGCCCCAGAACATTATGCTGCTTCAGGACGGCACCATCAAGGTGGCAGACTTCGGTATTGCCCGTTTTTCCCAAAGCGAAACCCAGACCATGACCGACAAGGCCATTGGCTCTGTACACTATATCGCCCCGGAGCAGGCCAGGGGGGACTATATCACCGACAAGGCGGATATCTATTCCCTGGGCGTAGTGCTGTATGAAATGCTCACTGGGAAGCTGCCCTTTGTGGCAGAAAACGCTGTGTCTGTGGCCCTCATGCAGCTACAGGCAAAGCCTGCCCAGCCAAGGGAAGTAAACCCCTCCATTCCCCTGGGATTGGAGCAGATTACCATGCGGGCCATGGAGAAGAATCCAGTCAACCGTTTCCAGAGCGCCGGGGAGATGCTGGACGATCTGGATATGTTCCGCCGCAACCCTGCTATGTCCTTCCACTATGACCTTCATGCCCAGCCTGGCTATGATGCCGCCCGGGGCATGGATGCCTATGACAACACCCGCTTCACTCCCACCTATGACGACAGCTATGAGTATGAGGAGGAGTTTGTGCGATCCCGCCGGGGAGCCAGAGGGGCCATGGCGGTGAAGGGCGTAATAGCCGCAGCTATC
Organism: Acutalibacter sp. JLR.KK004; assembly: GCF_036941085.1. Lineage (NCBI taxonomy): Bacteria > Bacillati > Bacillota > Clostridia > Eubacteriales > Acutalibacteraceae > Acutalibacter > Acutalibacter sp. JLR.KK004. The sequence continues at coordinate 1,959,577 of NZ_JAYMNQ010000001.1, read as the reverse complement.
ATTGTGCTGCTGGCTGTAGGCGCTGTGTGGCTTTTGAACAACTGGGAAACCCTCCTGGAGGGGGAGACGGCAGAGCAGATGGAAATGCCCAGCTTTGAAGGGAAGCTTTACGAAGAGGTTATCGGCAACGAAGAATATAATGACTTTTTCAAGTTCACCACCACCGAGGGCAATGATCCAGACAGGCAGCCTGGAGAAATTTTAAAGCAGACCCCTGCCGCTGGCATTATGGTGAAGAAAGGCCGGCAGGTGGAATTGATGGTAAACGGCAAGGTGGAGCAGGTTCCTGTGCCCGACGTGGTAGGGCGCACAGACGCTGACGCCATTGCCCTGCTGAAAGAGATTGGCCTGAAGTATAAGACGGAAACCGTGGCTGACGATGAAATGGAAGTGGGCAAAATCGTCTCCACAGAGCCTTCCAGCGGCGAAATGGTAGACGCGGGATCCATCGTTATCTTGCGGGTAAGCAAAGGCCCGGCCAAAAAGAAGGTAAAGGTGCCGGATAACCTGAAGGGCCAGCTTCTGTATAACGTAACCGCTACCCTGGAGGACGCGGGCCTGGTGGTGGGCAATGTGACCTATGATGACAGCAGCAAGGAAGGCAAAGATATCGTGATCAGCACGAATCCCGAGTCTGGCGCGGAGGTTTCCGAAGGGGCCACAGTGGATATCATTGTAAGTTCTGGCAAGGGCGCGGAAAAAACGCTGGAAAAGACCATCAGCCTGCCTGCCAGCGTTAACGCCAATGTAAACCTCCAGGTATATCGCAACGGCGTTGTCACCGAGCAGCTTTCCATCAACCCCGCCCTGGCTGGCAGCTACCGGGTGGCCTTTACAGGCACCAGCGGGGTGGACACAGTGATTATCACCTTGGACGGCCAGACCTATATGGAGCTTTCCTTTAATTTCGACACAGGGGAGGAGCCAGTGGTGGTACACACCTATGAGGTGAACTTGGGCGGCGGCAATAACGAGGAACCAGATGAACCCTCCGGCGGGGAGGGAGACGGTGGGGAAGGGGGCGAATAGCCGGGAATGGAATACCGGGAAACAGACGGGCTGGTGCGGAAATGTGTAGGCGGCTTCTATACAGTGGAAACACTGGAAGGCTTTTATACAGTTACGGCCCGGGGGCGCTTTCGCAAGGAGGGGGTTTCCCCCTGCGCTGGGGACAGGGTGCGGGTAAGCGTTACCGAGGAGGGCAGAACCGGGGCGCTGGTGGAAATTTATCCCCGGAAAAATGTCCTGGTGCGCCCGCCTTTAGCAAATCTGGATAAGCTCTTTGTGGTGTGCGCCGCTAAGGATCCTGCCCCGGTGCCCCTGCTCATTGACAAGACTGTGGCGGCGGCAGAGCTTTCCGGCATCGATCCGGTAGTGGTGTTCACCAAGGCAGACCTGTCCGACGGCACCCTGGAGGAGCTGATGAAGGGCTACCAGCTTGCGGGGCTTTCCTGCCGCCTTGTCTCTCCGGTCACCGGGGAGGGGATAGGGCAGGTGCGGGAGATGCTCACAGGCTGCGTCTCCGCTTTCACCGGGAACTCCGGGGTGGGCAAGTCTACCCTCTTAAACGCCCTTTTTCCGGAGCTGTCCCTGAAAACTGGGGAGGTGAGCCGGAAGCTGGGCCGGGGCAGGCATACCACACGGGAAGTGGAGCTTTACAAAATAGATGGAAGCAGTTATGTGGCGGATACGCCGGGCTTTTCCACCTTTGAACTGCAGCGCTACAGGCTGACAGATAAGGAAAAGCTGATAGAGGGGTTTCGGGAAATGGCCCCTTTGGCGGCAGGCTGCCAGTTCACCTCCTGCTCCCACACCTGCGAAAAGGGGTGCGCGGTGCTGAAAGGCGTGAAAAAAGGACTGGTGGCAAAAAGCCGCTTTGAAAGCTATGTACAAATGTATCAAGAGATAAAGGATGTCAAACAATGGCAGCAGAAAAAAGGGAATGTATGATTATAGGCGCTTCGCCCATACGGGGCGGGCAGGTCTTTAAAGAGTATGAACTGGAAAAGTATTATGTAATTTGCGCGGACGCAGGCTTTGAGACAGCCCAGAAAAATGGGGTGCAGCCGGATCTGGTGGTGGGCGATTTCGATTCCGCCAAGGCCCCGCCTCCCAAAGACGTGAAGTGCATGACCCTTCCTGTGGAAAAGGATGTGACAGACACCATGTTTGCCGCCATGAAGGGCCTTTCCAAGGGTTACCGGGACTTTGTGCTGCTGGGGTGCTTGGGCGGTCCCCGCTTTGACCACACCTTGGCAAATCTGGAGGTGTTGCGGTTTATCCGGGACCATGGCGGCCATGGCTTTTTAGCAGACGAACGCACCAAGGTGTTTCTGCTGTATGATGAAAAGCTGACCATTACCGGCATGAAGGGGGCTACTGTTTCTGTTTTCCCCTATGGATGCGCAAACTGCAATGTGAGCTATACAGGGCTGCAGTATCCGTTGACCCGGGAGGATCTCACTGTGGGCGGTTTGGTGATGGGGGTAAGCAACAGCATTACCGCGGACAGAGCGATTATCCGGGTACATAGGGGCACAGCCTTGGTGGCAGTATACCAGGGATAAGCCCCGCAGCGTCAGGCGCGTGTGATTGCTTTGTGTGAACACGCTCTAAAAGAACTCTGCTTAAAAAGCCCCCGCTCCCCATGGGCACAGGACGCCTCCCTTCTGCATAAGATGAAGCAAAGGGGGCAGCGGCCCTTTGCGGCCCCCTCCATGGACATAGGGGGTGTTCTGTATCAACATACTTTTATGTGTGGCGGGAGTCGTGCTGATGATTCTGGGCGCGGCGGAACTTGTGCGCCTGATAACCTTCTGGGCCACCCGGCCCATAGGAGGCCAGAGGATGGCCCTGGTGGTGGCTCCTGCTGGAGAGGACGACTGTGAAGCTATGGTGCGGGCGGCAGCAGAGCGGGTGCGGTGGATGGGCTGCGGCAGCAGTCTTATCTGCTTGCTGCCGGAGGAGAACCCGGAACTTTCAAGCATCTGCCGGTTCTTGCAGCTTCAATACCCCTATTTGCGGGTTTCCAAAAAGGAAGATTTGCTGTACCATATATGGGAAGAACTGTAAGAACCCGGAGAGCGTGACGCGGCTGACAGGGTGCTTTTGAAGTCAGCGGGCTGGATTTAGAGAGTGGAGGATGTGGAAACTTGGCTGAAAACGGGCTTTTAGAGCTGAGTGGGACAGTGGAGCATGTGGTCTACCACAACGATAAAAACCAGTATACTGTGCTGGAAATGGCGGCAGGGGAAGAACTGGTGACAGTGGTAGGGGAGTTCCCCTTTGTCAGTGAAGGGGAGGAACTGCAGGTATACGGCGGATGGGATACCCATCCCTCCTTTGGGCAGCAGTTTAAGGCTCAAACCTTTGAGCGTGCCCGTCCCGCCACTGCCGCCGCCATGATGAAATATCTGGCCTCCGGCGCGGTGAAAGGCGTAGGCCCTGCCACGGCCCGGCGCATTGTGGAAACCTTTGGGGAGAAGGCCCTGGAGGTGATGGAGCGGGAGCCGGAGCGTCTTTCCCAAATTAAGGGGATTACAAAGGAAAAGGCCCAGTCCATTGGGGAGGAACTGAAGCGTGTATACGGCATCCGGGAGCTGATGGCTTACCTGGGGGCCTATGGGGTGCGTCCGGAAGAAGCGGTGCAGGTGTGGAAAACCTATGGGCAGGATTCCGTATCCTGTATTCAGGAAGACCCTTACCGGCTGTGCGAGGATGGCATGAATATCAGCTTTACCATCGCGGACATGATAGCGGAGTCTATGGAAAAGCCCAGGGATGATTTGGGCCGGGTGCAGGCTGGGGTGTTGTATGTGCTGAGGCACAACCTGGACAACGGCCACACCTGCCTGCCCTGGGACAAGCTGTGCAGTGCCGCCGCCCAGATGCTGGGGGTAGAGCTGGAAATGGCCCAGGACGCGGTGTATACCATGTGCGAAAGCTTCCAGTTGAGATGCGAGAACGTGGATGGCAAGGACTTTATCTTTCTGGAGCGCCAGCACATTTCCGAGTCCTACATAGCTGCCCGGATGAAGGCCATGCTCCGCATCCCCCCCCAGGCTCTTGGCGGGGCCGACGCGCAGATTGCGGCTATTGAGGCCCGTAAGGGCGTACAATATGCGGAAAAGCAGAAAGAGGCCATCCGGGCTGCTATGGAAAAGGGAATCCTCATCCTCACGGGGGGGCCGGGCACAGGCAAAACCACCACCTTGAATGCCATCATCCACATCCTGAAGCTTTCCGGGGAAAAGGTGCTGCTGGCGGCCCCCACAGGCCGGGCCGCTAAGCGCATGAGTGAATTGACTGGGGAGGAGGCAAAAACCATCCACCGCATGCTCCAGGTGGACTGGGACGAGCAGGATAATCCCGTATTCACCCGCAACGAGCGCAATCCCCTGGAATGCGACTGCCTGGTGGTAGACGAGCTTTCCATGGTGGACGCTTATGTGTTTGAAAGCCTTTTGCGGGCATTGCCCCTTTCCTGCCGGCTGATTCTGGTGGGGGACAGCGACCAGCTTCCTTCCGTAGGGGCGGGCAATGTGCTGGGGGATTTGATCGCCTCCCAGCTTTTTCCCACAGTGCAGCTAAAGGAAATCTTCCGCCAGTCCATGGAAAGCTTGATTGTTTTAAGCGCCCACCGCATTGTGGAGGGGAAGCTGCCAGAGCTTCGCCGCCGGGACAGCGACTTTTTCTTTATGCCCCGGGAAGATCCGGCAGAGACAGCCCAGTTGATTGTTTCCCTTTGCGCCCAGCGCCTGCCTAGAAGCTATGGTTTTTCCAGCGCTTCCGATATCCAGGTGCTGTGTCCGGGCCGTAAGGGAGAGCTGGGCACAGTAGAGCTGAACAAGCTTTTGCGGGAGGCAGTGAACCCGCCCCGGAAGGGAAAAACGGAAGCGCGGATAAACGGGCAGCTTTTCCGGCTGGGGGATAAGGTAATGCAAGTGAAAAATGATTACAACCTTCCCTGGACGCGGGAGGACGGCACCTCTGGGGAAGGGGTGTTCAACGGGGACATGGGGGTTATCACGGAGATTGATAAGCCCGGCGGCGCTATCCGGGTAGAGATAGACGACAAAGAAGTATTGTATGACTTTGACCATGCCGCCAATGAATTGGAGCCTGCCTATGCTGTAACAGTACATAAAAGCCAGGGCAATGAGTTCACCGCTGTCATTATCCCTGTGCTCAACCCTCCCGGCCAATTGTGTTACCGGAACCTGCTGTATACCGGGGTCACCCGGGCAAAGCAGTTGCTGATTCTGGCAGGACGGAAGTCTACGATTGCCGCGATGATTGAAAATGACCGGAAAACCCGGCGGTATACAGGCCTGCAATGGCTTTTGGAAAAGGAACAGGAAGAAATATAATATGTATGCGGCCCCCTGCCACAACGACAGGGGGCCGCATGTTTGTTATCGGTTATTCAGTTCCGCGTATTGAAGTAAATTGCGGCACAGGTACATGACCAGCAGGGATAGGGGCACATTGACGGCTGTCATTCCCAGGAACATGCCGGCAAACCCAAAGGACTCTGGCAGCAGGAACATCAGGCCGATGCCAGCCGCAATCCCAGGCAGGGCCATTACAATCAGCGCCAGGAAGTAGAAGAACAAGACCATCATTTTGGAAGAAACCGAGCCGAACACCCGCTCCACCAAAATATTGCCCGCCGTAAACAGCAGCGAGAAGGAAATCCGCGCCACAATGCACAGCACAACGATTAGCACATCAGCCTTCACCAGCAGCCCTGCGGGCACAAAGATGATAACAGCTTCTATCACGTCTGAAATAAGCGTTTCCTTCATGCAGTACAGCAGCTTTTTCAGAGGCGGTTCAGGCATCAGGTAGATGAAAGGCTTGATAAGCTCCAGGTTGAAGCGGCCCATGCTCTCCGAGAAGATCTGCATGTAGGTAGCCATGGAAAATGTGGCAATAATTGCGGCCCCGGTATCGCCCTCCATGGATTGCTTCATCACAAAGGCAAAGAAGAGGATGATTACCACGAAAATCAGGGACATGTTGGACAGGAAGAATACCCCGGCCCGCCGGTTTTCAATGCGGTGCTTGTAATAGAGGGCGCTGGCGCCCCAGCCATTGCGGAGGCCAGTCTTGCCCACCTTCACATTCTTGGGCACCAACTCATTGACCTTGCCCTCTTTCTGGGCGGTCACATTGGATTGGGCCAGCTCGGCAGTTTCCAGCACATCCTCATAGTAGTTATTTTTGCAGGTGACAATAAGCACAGCCAGCGCTGCTATCAGCACCAGGCACAGTGCGGCCCCAGCAAGGATCATCGGCATATCCTCTGTAAGAGCGCCTCCGATAATAGCCGCTGACCAGCCCCCAGCTGGGAACAGCATTCCCGGGAAGGAGGACAGGAAAGAAGCACAACTGTCCATGGCGCTATAGAAATCCTTTCCGCCGGAAAGCAGGGGGAGGAGGGAGTCCCGGCAGGTGTAAGCCATCCACACAAGGTAAAGGGCCGCTATAGCATAAATGCATATCCGCAGCGTAGTGGTGGCGTTTTCCTTGCCGCTGGTGCGGCTGTAGATGGCCATGGAGCAGAAGGCAGCCAGGAAAATGCAGATGGCAAACCCCAGGATAATCAGTGCCATATGCCCCCAGGTGATGCCAAACGCCACCTTCAGCCAGCCATACTGGAACGCCAGAACCAAGGCCATCACCAGGGAAAGCCCTAACTGCCGCATAAGCCCGTATACCAGCACCCGGTTAGGGTGCAGGGGGGCAGGGAAGAGAAGGGTCACGTCCGACAAGGTGAACATAGGTGTTTTGGCAGAATTGCCCCCGGTTGCCAGTGCCATCAGGAACGTGAAGCTGTAGAACAAAGTGAGCATGGCAGTAAGCTGGTACATGGGCTGGGGCGTTTCCAGCTCCTGGCCGCTGCGGCCCATAACGGAAAAAATCAGGAGGGCCAGCATTATCACCACGTAAGTCAGCTTCGCCGGGGAGTGCAGCAAATCTTTTATCTGGTTTTTCAGCTTTGTGCGTGTCAGATACCCCAAGGCGTTTCTCATAGGGACTCGCCTCCCTCAGGAGCTTTGCCTTCGGTAATCTGGAAAAACAGCTCCTCCAAATCCTGGCCCTCTGTGCCGTCGTTATACCGGGTGGCGGCAAACCGCCCGCCTATCATAATGTTTGCCACATCCCAATAGTCCTCCACACTGTCTATCATGTGGGTGCTGATAAGCACAGAGCAGCCGCTCTGTTTCAATTCCCGGAAAATAGCCTTCAATTCTTTGATGGCATGGGGATCCAGACCCACAAGAGGCTCGTCAAAAATAGCCACCCTGGGCTTGTGGCACAAGGCGCAGCAGATGGAAAGCTTCTGCTGCATACCCTTGGAAAGCTCCTTGCCCAGCTTATCCTTTTTGTCCCACAGCTCCAGCCGCTCCAGAAGCTGCTGGGTGTAGGCTTCATCCTCCACCTTATAGGCCCGGCGGATGAACTCCAGATGCTCTTCCACTGTCAGCAGGTCGTAAACAGCGGGCATCTCCGGTATGTACCCCAACTGCCGCTTGGCTTCTGTTGAAGTGTTTACAAGGCCGTTGATTTCAATGCGCCCGGTAAAGCGCAAAAGGCCTGTAATGCATTTGATGATGGTGGATTTCCCCGCGCCGTTTGGCCCCAGCAGGATGCCAATCTGCCCGTCCCCTACGGCAAAACTGATATTGTCGTTTGCCAAGGTTTTCCGATACTTCTTTGTTACACCGCTAATGGATAGCATAGCAAAATAACCCCCTTCTCCTTTTTGCCAAGACAGGTTTGCCTGCCTTGGAAGCTCCATTCCCTTCTTGGCACGATATTATTATAATATCATATAAATATCGTGTCAAGAGCCAGCCGCAAAAAACATAATAAATAGAGCGTCCTGTCCTATTTTACTGCAAACACACAGGCCATGCAAGAAAGTTAAAAAAATCGTAAGGTTTTTGACAGATATATCATGGGAAAGTTTTTCTAAGCATACCGGCGGCAAAACCGGGCAGGCTACAAAAAGACCACCATGAAAGGATGATGCAGCATGGAGAAACAAATTCCCGGCATGGACAGGGCCGCCCAATCCTATTTCAATACCTTGCCTGTTATTCTGCAGGAGCAGATTATCCAGAGCGGTGCAAAGCTTTGCACCAAGGCCCAACTGGAAAGCTATTGCAAAAATGCCCTGACCCCAGCAGGCTGGAAAAACCTGCAGGAAAGCAGCGGACAGTGAATGGCAAAAAGCAGGCGCGCCGCCATAAAAGGGACGCGCCTGCTTTTATAGTTAACGCAATTCAAAAGAGGTAGAAACCTTCTTTTGAACCAGACGGCTCAGCCGCTCAACCTGAAAACCGGGATGTACCGATTTTCAAGTGCGTTTACGATATATGCCTGCCGCCCTTCTTCCGCAGCTCCTGGAAAAAATCCTGCAGCAGGGCGCGGCATTCTTCTTCCAGAAAACCCCGGTAAAGCTCCGGGCGGTGGCTGATGGGCAGGGAAAAGAGATCACAGGCTGTGCCAGTGCATCCAGCTCTGGGATCGTCCGGGCCATATACCACTGTGTCTATATGGGCGTTGATAATGGCCCCTGTACACATAGGGCAAGGCTCCAGGGTTACATAAAGCTGGCACCCCTGGAGCCTCCAGCTTTTCAAAGCGGAGCAGGCCTGGTGTATTGCCTCCAGCTCCGCATGAGCCAGGGCCGTTTGGGCGGATTCCCGGCGGTTCCGGCCCCGGCCTATCACCTGGCCTTCCTTTACCACCACCGCCCCCACAGGCACTTCCCCTGCCAGGCCTGCCTCCATGGCAAGGGCAAGGGCCTCCAGCATATATTCTCTTTTGGGGATAAAGGCCAGTTCCATGGATTTACACCAGAAGTACGATAAAGTACACTGCCACAATAGCCGCAAGCGCCCAGAACAGGGGGGCTTTTGCAATAGCCGCTGCGGCGCGCCCAAAGCTTAGGAGCTGTTGTGGGCCGTCATACTGGGGGGAACGGCGGGTGATGAAGATTCTGCGGTAGAAAATCAGTAGCAGAAGCAGGCTGAGTCCCCCCAGCCCCAGCAGGGAAAGCTCCAGTACGGCAGAGAACAGATCCGGATTTTGAGGGCAAATAAGCCCGCTGTAACGGGTGAGGATGACAGCCCCGTTATTTATCATGTGTATCCAGATAGTCAGCCACAGGTTGTTCGTGTGGGCATAGAGAAAGCCCAGTACCAGCCCGGCGTTTATAGCAAATACCACTGTGCCAAGTTCCAGATGGGCCAGCCCGAAAAGCAGGGCAGAGGCGGCAACGGAAAACCCAATGCCATATTTGCGCAGGGTGCCGATGAAAATCCCCCTGTCCATGACCTCCTCTAGCATAGGGCCTAAAACAGCGATGGTGGCAAAGTCTATGAGGAATCCCAGCCAAGTGCCTATATCCTCGCTGGTTTCCAGCACCGTTGGCTGGTAGTCTGCACCTTCCAGTACTGTGTAAAGGATATTTGCAAGGATATTGCCCAGAATCATCAGGGCTGAACCTGCCAGCACGCATAGAAGGCTGGGGAAAAAGCCGGTCTTTTGGAATTTCAGGTAATCTGCTGTGTTTTTGCGTCCTGCCACGAAGAACAGGAAGGGGACAAGGCCGGTGGAAAGCACCACAATAAGGCTGGTAATCATAGACATGCCATAGCTGTCAGAGGCGAAAAGGTTTATCCCCAGAACAACGCACAGGATGCCTAAGATATACCCCCATCCGGCTGAAAGGGCCATCTGGGCCAGGGCCAGCAGGGACATGCGGTTCATATCCCTGCTGGCGGCTTTCCCCAGCGGATCCTTTACCGGCCCAGGCCCCGTAAAGACAGGGGGGGCAGGTTGGGCAGGCTGCGGGTAATAGCAGGGCTGGATCCAGCCCTGTGCAGGGGGGACGGAATACCCCTGGGGCGCAGCCCCGGGCACAGCGCTCTGTGGGGGATAGTACCCCTGGGGCGCAGCCCCGGGCACAGCGCCCTGCGGAGGATAGTACCCCTGGGGCGCAGCCCCGGGCACAGCGCCCTGTGGGGGATAGTACCTCTGGGGCGCAGCCCCGGGCACAGCGCCCTGCTGGGGATAGTACCCCTGAGGCGTGGCCCCGGGCGCAGCGCCCTGCTGGGGACAGTACCCCTGAGGCGTGGCCCCGGGCACAGCGCCCTGCGGGGGATAATATCCCTGAGGCGCAGGAGGTGGATAGGGATTAGTCATAGGCTTTTCCTCCCAGTTTTACAGGATACCGCAGACCTTTTGCACATAGTCCGCCGGGTTGTCCAGGGCAATGCCCTCAATGAGCAGGGCCTGATCGTATAAAATCTCCGCGTACAGCTTTAGTTTGTCCTTGTCCGCCTCATAAAGGCTCTGCAGCTTTGTGAACAGGGGATGTTCCGGGTTCAGTTCCAGCACCCGCTGGGCCTTGATTTTCTCCTGGGCAGGCATGGCGTTGAGCACCTTTTCCATTTCAGTGGAAATCATCCCGTCTGTAGAGATGCATACTGGATGGCTTTTCAGCTTGGCGGAAACCTTCACTTCCTTCACCTTGTCCCCCAAAGCCTCTTTCATTGCTGCCAGCATGTCCTTGTGATCCTCTGAAAGCTTCTGGGTCTTTTCCTTTTCTTCAGGGTTTTCCAGATCCAGGTCATCAGAAGCGATATTTTTAAATTCTTTCTCGTTATATTTTTCCAGCACCCGCAGGGCAAATTCGTCCACGTTGTCTGTCAGGCACAGGATTTCATAGCCTTTTTCCAAAATGGCCTCAGCCTGGGGCAGGCTTAAGATCCGTTCTGGGGTTTCGCCGCAGCCATAATAAATAACAGGCTGATCCGCTGGCATCCTGTCGGTGTATTCCTGGAGGGTGGCAAGCTTTTTCTCCTTGGAGGTGGTGAACAGCACCAGATCCTTCAGCTCGTCCTTTTTGGCGCCGTAATCGTTATACATGCCAAACTTTAGCTGCAGGCCAAAGCTTTTCCAAAATTCTTCATACTTTTCCCGGTCATTCGTGAGCATGGATTTCAGTTCGCTGGCAATTTTTTTCTCCAGCCGCCCGGCAATCAGCTTGAGCTGCCTGTCGTGCTGGAGCATTTCCCGGGAGATGTTCAGGGACAAATCCTGGGAATCCACCAGGCCCTTTACGAAGCTGAAGCAGTCCGGCAGCAGATCCCCGCATTTCTCCATAATCAGCACGCCGCTGGCGTAGAGCTGCAGGCCCTTTTCAAACTCCCGGGTGTAGTAATCCATAGGCGGGGTTTTGGGGATGAACAGCAAAGCGCTGTATGTGGCGGCGCCCTCAGTGGAGGTGCGGATTATCCGCAGGGGATCCTGCCAGTCGTAGAACTTCTCCTTATAGAAAGCGTGCATCTCCTCATCAGACACTTCGCTTTTGGCCTTCTTCCAAATGGGCACCATGCTGTTTAAGGTGTCTGTTTCAAAGTATGTCTCATACTCCGGCTCCTTCCCCTCTGTACCTGTGCCCTCTTTCAGGCGGCTTTTCTGCATCTCCATGCGGATGGGGTAGCGGATATAGTCGGAATAGCGCTTTACAAGCTGGCGCACCCGGTATTGGTCGGCAAACTCGGTATACTTTTCGTCCTCTGTGTCCTCCTTCAGCCAAAGGGTGACGGTGGTGCCATGCTCGGCTTTATCGCAGGGGGCAATTTCATACCCTTCCAGGCCCGCGGATTCCCAGCAGTAGGCGCTGTCCGCCCCAAAGGCCCGGCTTTCCACCCGCACCCGGCTGCTTACCATAAAGGCGGAATAGAACCCCACGCCGAACTGGCCGATAATATCCACGTCCTCTTTCTGTTCCTTTTCGGTCTTAAACTGCAAAGATCCGCTTTTGGCAATAACCCCCAGGTTTGCGTCCAGCTCCTCCTGGGTCATACCCACGCCGTTGTCAGAGATGGTGATGGTGCGCGCCTCCTTGTCCGCGTCAATGCGGATGAAGAAGTCCTCCCGGGAAAGGCCTGTGGCCCCATCCTCCAGGGTGCGGTAATAAAGCTTGTCTATGGCGTCGCTGGCATTGGAGATAAGCTCCCGCAAAAAGATTTCCTTGTGGGTGTAGATGGAGTTTATCATCAAGTCCATCAGCCGTTTTGATTCTGCCTGAAATTCCTTTAAAGCCATGTGCTGAAAACTTCCTTTCCCATTCTCATGATGTTTTTATTGTAATACAATTTTCTGTTTTGTGCAAGTCCTGGCAGGGAGGGGGGAGTGTCCGAACACGCAGTTTATATCTACGGTGCACACCTATGGGGCTTTGCCCCAAACCCCACAACCCCTTTTAAAAGAAGGGGAAACATTCCCCTTGGGAATGTTTTGATCCTAAAACCAATAAAGCCGGGTCTGCCATATTGTCTCCTGCAGCAGCATAAGGGAGCATTCCTGTAAGAAAACAAGGGCAGGCGTGGATTCCTCCAAACCTGCCCTCTTTTCTATGCTGCTTATCCTATATTATTAGTACATCCCGCCCATGTCGGGTGCGGCAGGAGCTGCCGGAGCAGGCTCCTTAATATCTGCCACCAGGGACTCGGTGGTGAGGATGGTGGAAGCCACAGAGGAAGCGTTCTGCAGAGCGGAACGGGTCACCTTGGTGGGATCCACAATGCCAGCTTCAATCATGTCCTGGAACTCGCCAGTCAGAGCATTGTAGCCATAGCCTACCTTCTGCTCCTTCTTAATGGCCTCTACAATGACAGAGCCTTCGATGCCAGCGTTCATGGCAATCTGGCGCACAGGCTCCTCCAGAGCCTTCAGCACGATAGCAGCGCCAGTCTTTTCGTCGCCCTGGGCTTCCTCTACATACTTCTGTACAGCAGGGATAGCGTCGATAAGGGCGGTGCCGCCGCCGGAAACAATGCCTTCCTCCACAGCAGCCTTGGTTGCGGCCAGTGCGTCCTCAATGCGCAGCTTCTTTTCTTTCATCTCAACATCGGTAGCAGCGCCAACCTTGATAACAGCCACGCCGCCAGCCAGCTTAGCCAAGCGCTCCTGCAGCTTTTCCTTGTCAAACTCGGAGGTAGTGGTTTCAATCTGGGAACGGATCTGGCCTACGCGGGCCTTGATATCCTCAGAGGAGCCAGCGCCGTTGACGATGATGGTGTTTTCCTTGTCCACCTTTACCTGGTGTGCAGAGCCAAGCTGGCTAAGCTGTGCGTCTTTCAGCTCCAGGCCCAGTTCCTCGGAAATGACCTGCCCGCCGGTGAGGGTGGCGATGTCTACCAGCATCTCCTTGCGGCGGTCGCCAAAGCCGGGAGCCTTAACGGCTACGCAGGTAAAGGTGCCCCGCAGGCGGTTGAGGATGAGGGTGGTAAGGGCTTCACCTTCAATATCCTCAGCGATGATCAGCAGCTTCTTGCCAGACTGTACAACCTGCTCCAGCAGGGGGAGGATTTCCTGGATGTTGGAAATCTTCTTGTCTGTGATGAGGATAGCAGGATCGTCCAGCTCTGCCACCATCTTGTCAGTATCGGTAGCCATATAGGGGGAAATGTAGCCCCGGTCGAACATCATGCCTTCTACCACTTCGCACTGGGTTTCAGCGGTTTTGCCCTCTTCTACGGTGATAACGCCGTCGGAAGTCACCTTCTCCATAGCGTCGGCAATGAGCTGGCCAATTTCATCGCTGCTGGAGGAAACCGCTGCCACGCGGGCAATGTCCTTTGTGCCGGAAACCTTCACGGAATTCTTCACAATAGCGTCAACAGCAATGTTTGTGGCCTTCTGTACGCCGCCCCGCAGCACCATGGGGTTTGCCCCTGCGGTGACGTTCTTCATGCCTTCCCGCACCAGTGCCTGGGCCAGCAGGGTGGCAGTGGTGGTGCCGTCGCCGGCAATATCGTTGGTCTTGGTGGCAACCTCTTTTACAAGCTGTGCGCCCATGTTCTCAAAAGCGTCCTCCAGCTCCACTTCCTTGGCGATGGTTACGCCGTCGTTGGTGATAAGGGGAGAGCCGAACTTTTTGTCCAGCACCACATTGCGGCCCTTAGGCCCCAGGGTGATTTTCACAGTGTCAGCAAGCTGGTTCACGCCGCTGAGAAGGGCCTTGCGGGCATCCTCCCCATAGATGATTTTCTTAGCCATAGTATATCGTCCCTTTCCTGTATCAAAATGTATTTTTCAAACGATTTGAGAACGGAGCCTTAGTCCTCCACCACTGCCAGGATGTCAGACTGCTTGACAATGGTGTACTCCTCGCCGTCTACCTTCACTTCTGTGCCGGTATACTTGGCGGAAATTACCCGGTCGCCTTCCTTGAGATACATCTTGATTTCCTTGCCGTCTACCTCGCCGCCGGGGCCAACTGCCACCACCCGGGCAATCTGGGGCTTCTCCTGGCTTTTGGCAGCCAGCACAATGCCGCTCTTGGTAGTCTCCTCGGCTTCCTCGGTTTTGATGAGCACTCTGTCCAGAAGAGGTTTCACTTTCATAATTCGTCACCTTCAGGCCCTGTTTTAAACGGGCCAATCCTTTCTCCCCGGCGCTATCGTTTTCGCGCCTGCCGGGGAAAGGCGTGAAAACCGCGGGAACCCGCGAAAAAATCAACACAGAAATTTGTTTTAGCACTCGTGAATCTCAAGTGCTAACACATATTCTAGCTACATGGTCAGGAAAAGTCAATACCCTTTCCCCATATTTTTTGACTTTTAACAAATCTTTCATAAATTTCCAGGCAAAAGGCTTTTAAATCAAAAAAAGAAGCCGAAGCATACGCTTTCAGCTTCTCTTACGGTACTGCCGCACAAGGTGCGTGATAACCATAGCCGCCCCGCCAATCAGCAGGTAAATGAACACATAGATCAGGATGGAGGCATCCCAGCCCGTTATAAACAGGCACGCCCCCAGCCAGTAGAGCAGCGCCGCCAGCAAAGGCGCATACCAGAAGCGCCTCATGTCCCACCCGGCGGCAATGCCAATCCCCAGCGCGAAAAGGGGATTGATAAGCAGGAACAGGAGCACAACAGCCCCCAGGAACGCGTCAGAGGGCAGAAAGGAAACCAGCCATGGCGGCAGGAGCATGGCCCCCGCGCAGGGCAGGACTATTTTCAGGTGCTTATACCATGTCTTTTTCATGAGGGGCTTCTCCTGGCTTTAAGCCAATAAATTTTCGGATGAAATAGCAGAGGAGCATGCCGCCTGCTCCCAGCAGAAGGTACAGTGCCAGCAGCTTCAGAAGCATTTCCGTCAGCAAGACCCGTCCGTATAGGCTGAGGAAAAAGCAGAGGGACACGAGGGCCGGCACATACCAGTACCGCCTGACGTTCTTTCCCGCCCCGGCCCCCAGCCCCAACGCGAAAAGGGGGATGGAGGTGATGGGAGGGAAACAGAACAGGACAAAGCTTACAGGCCCTTCCCGGACTATCAGCATAGCCAGAAGGGGCAGATAGACACAGGCGGCCGCAGCCAGAACAAAAAGCAGGTGGGGGCAAAGCTTTTTCATAAAAACCTCCTTTTGGGACAAAGGAAAGGCTTTATTCGTGGCGCAGAGCGTCAATGGGGTTTAAGTTGGAAGCCTTTACAGAAGGCAGCAGCCCGAAAAGGATGCCGATAGCCATGGAGAAAATCACCGCCAGGATGATGAAGGGGATGCTGATAGACACCGGGGCAGAGGTAAGATGGGAGATAAGCTCTGCCATGCCAATACCCGCGCCCACGCCCAAAAGCCCGCCCAAGCCTGTGAGCACAGCGGCTTCCGTCAGAAACTGCCACAGAATCCGGCCTTTTTTTGCGCCGATGGCCTTTTTTAGGCCTATTTCCCTGGTGCGCTCTGTAACAGACACCAGCATGATGTTCATAACGCCGATACCGCCCACCAAAAGGGAGATACTGGCTATCCAGATAAGCTGCTGGTTAGTGGCGTTGTTTAAATCCTGCAGCTCCTGGGCCTGCTTTAATGTGTCCTCCGACTTATAAAGCACCCTTTCGCTGGTAACCTGGCTGTTCAGCAGGGCCGCTACAGCCTCGCCCACAGTGGACATGGCCTCTGTGTGGGACACCTGTACGGCTATTTCCTGGGGCTCGTCATAGGCGAAAAAGGAGGGCCAGATATTTTCCGGCACAAACACAGACCCGCCGGTCTGGGCGCCGGCATAGGTGTAGTAATCCTCAATGGTATTGATAATCGGCTCGAATTTCCTGTCAGGCTCCACCACGCCCACCACCACCAGCGCGGTGGACTTGAACTCAATGGTCTTGCCAATGGGGTCGGTGCCCTGGAAGAACATCTGGGCGGCGCTGGTGTCCAGAATGGCCACATGCCGGAAGTCGGTAAAATCCCTGGGCACAAAGGCCCGGCCTTTTTTCACAGAATAGCTGCAGGTGGAAAAATAGGCGTTGTCAATGCCGTATATCTCGCAGCCGGATATTTCCGTGTTGCTATAATAGAAGGAGCTGTCGTAGCTGGTGCGGCGGTTGTAAGCGGCGGCAGACACCACGTCAGGCAGATCCAAAATGGCGTTATACACGTCGCTGCTTACAGGGAGCACCCCCTCGGGGATACCCTCAAACTCCATCTGGTAGGGGCTGTCATATTCCTGTTGGTAAAGCTGCACCCGGGTTACGTTATTGCCAGAGCCTATCAGGTTCTGCTTAATCTGCTCGTTGGTGCCCTTGATGGTGGACACGATGGAAATAATGGCGGCAATGCCGATAATGATACCCAGCATGGTTAAAAAGGAGCGCATCTTGTGGGACCAGATGCCCTGAAAGGACAGGCGTATATTCTCAATCAAGGATGACTCCCCCTCCGTTTTCTGTTTCAAAATAGGTGCCGTTTTCATCCCGGCCTGTAATAACAGCCCCATCCGGCAGGTTAGGCTCCACAATGCCGGGGGTCTCCGTCCCGTCCCCGCTGCTTTCTTCCTCCAGGGTGCTGGCGTCTCCTTCTGTAGCAGAGGGCAGGCTTTCGCCAGCTCCGCTTTCCAGCAGGCTGCTGCCTTCGCCCTGCTCCCCTTCCTCAGGGTAGGGGGGATCTTCGCTGTCCTGCAGGATGACCCGCACGCCTTCCTTGGTGTCAACGCCATAGGGGAAGGCAATGAAATCCTCAGCAGTCAGGCCGGACTTTATCTCCAGATAGCTGCCGCTGTAAATGGTTTTGCCTGTCTGCACATACTGCTTGTGCAGGCGGTTGTCGCGGCCTGCCTTCATAACATAGAAGCCCGCGTCGTCTTCCCGCAGGTAGGGCTTATCCAGATAGAGGGCGCCGCCATCCGCTGTGTCCTGCACGTTCATGGTAATTTCCACTCCCATGCCATTTTCCAGGCTGTCGTCCCCGTCCTCTACCACAGCGGTAAACTCATAGCTGGAGCTGTTGGGATTTCCCGCGCCGTAATAGCCGTATCCCGAGGAATTGTCCATAGGGAAGTCGGAGATGCTGACAATCTGGGCAGAGTAGCTCATGCCGTTCATCCAGGACATAGCGCTCACTGTGTCCCCTACAGCTATGCTGCCCAGCAGGCCCTCGCTCAAAGAGCCGGAAATATAGAACTTGTCATCCCCGGACACCACCATAAAGGGCTTGCTTTCTGCCACAGCCAGCTCCAGGTCTATCAAAGTGCGCACCCGCCCATCCACATTGCTGAGAACAGTGGAATTGTCCAGGGCGCGCTGGGCGATTTCCAGGTTCAGCTTAGCCTGCTTCAAGGCATACTGCAAATCCCGGATTTCCGTCTTTTTCTTTTCTATCTCTTCCTTTAGCTGGGAGGAGGTATATCCCATGTCATCGTAATTGTTGGGGTTCGGCGTGGGGGTGGGGGTAGCGTCCAGAAGCACATCCTGGATGTCCTCCATGGTGCTGTCCTCTAAGGGGGCCATTGTCTGAATAATGGCGGAAAGCTGGGTGCCGTCCAGCTTGAAGGAGGAGATAAGGCTCCCGTAATTGGAGTTCCCTTCGCGCACCTCGAAAATGGCCGCGAAAGGGGAAGCCAGTTCATTCCCTGCAGGCTCCGCCTGGGAAGGCGTAGCATCCGGCGCTTCGCTGGAGGGTTCATCCCCGTCCGGCTCCGGGCTGGAACCAGGCCCCGGCGTTGGATCCGGCATATCCTCCTGCCCTGCTCCCAGCAGCAGCATTAAAAATTCCTTTGTCATCACGCACCCGTCTGTGCAGAGAAACACATAAGGGTCGCTGGAGGTGCCGCTGCCCGAGTAGGGGAGGGAGGTTTCATCCAAACGGCTGTAAAGGGTTACATCGGCCGGCGGGATGGCGGTAGGCCCCGGGGTGGGAGTGGGGGTAGGGGTCGGCCGGTTTGTGGGCCGTTGGGTGGGTCTGGGTGTGACTACCGGCTTTGCAGTGGAGGAAGGCTTTGTATTCTGCAGCTTTTTCAACTGCTTCTGCGCCTCGTCAATTTTCAGCTCCGTCTGTTTCACAGCCAGCTCCTTGGCCTCCACGTCCAGCTCCAGCTTGGCCTTGTCGTATTGCAGCAGGGGATCTCCAATGTGGACCTCCTGCCCCTCGGACACAAAGACCTCTGAAATAACCTTGTCGGAGGTGGGGAAAATCTCCTGCATATAGTCGCTGAGGATGGTGCCCGAGGAGGTTGCCTGATCCCCCCAATAGGAAGTGGAGAGATAGCTGACCGGCATAACCTCCACGGTTTTCTGATCATTGCGGTACTGTATAAAAAACCATGTCCCCAGCAGGGCGGCAGTAACCACCACCAGCGTGATGGAAATGATGAGTATCCTGTTCCGCAGCTTTTTATTCTGCCCTTGCGCTTTCAAATGCTTGCTCATAGGGTGTGCAGGACTCCTTTCTGTTGCCCGGCCTTACAGGGCCGTATCCTGTCCCGGCAGGGGGACGGGGGTTGTAACCTCCGTGGGGATGGGGCTGCCAAAGCTGCCCTCTGAAACATCCCCTTCCGGGGGAGAATCCGTCAAAGGTTTTCCCTGCGCGTCCACCAGCCTGCCGTCCCGGATGTGCAGGGTGCGCTTTGCGTGGGCGGCAATTTCCGGTTCGTGGGTAATCATCACAATGGTCACGCCCTCTTCGTTGAGGCGCTGGAATATTTCCATAATCTGCTCGCCGGATTTCGTGTCCAAAGCGCCGGTAGGCTCGTCTGCCAGCAAAATTTTAGGGCTGTTTACAATGGCCCTGGCGATGGCTACCCGCTGGCACTGCCCACCGGAAAGCTGGGTGGGCTTGAAGCCGGTGCGATCCCCCAGCCCAACCCGCTCCAGGGCCTGCCGCGCCATTTCCTGGCGCTCCCGGCGGCGCACCCCGGCATACAGCAGGGGCAGGGCCACGTTGTCCTGGGCAGACTGCCTGGACAGCAGGTAAAAGCTTTGGAACACAAAGCCAATGCTGTGCAGGCGCACATCTGACATTTTTGAGTCTCCCAGCCCGGCAATGTCCTCCCCCTCCAGCAGGTAGGCTCCGGAGGTGGGAGCGTCCAGGCATCCAATAATGTTCATCAGGGTTGTTTTGCCGGAGCCGGAAGGCCCCATAATCGCCAGATATTCCCCTTCCTCCACAGAGAGGGAAATGTCCTTGAGCACAGGCACCTCCATGCGCCCCTGCAAATAGGTTTTGCAGATATTCCGCAGTTCCAGCATCATAAGCGGTCAAACCGGGGCGCGGGCTTCCCCGCACCGTTCCTTTCAAAAGATTCAAACAGTCTCCGTCCAGCAGGCTCACCGCAGCAGGGACAAATTTCCAGGGGAAGCCGCCTGCACCCCGCCGCCATCGGCGGGGGCGTCCGCGCTTTCATACAAAGCGCCATCTTCCGATACAACAGCGCTGTCATCCTCAGCGGCGCCGCCTTCTTCTTCCCCGCCTTCAGGAAGGATTTCTCCTTCAGGAACCACGCCTTCAGGCGTCACGTCCATGCCAGGGTCAAGCATCCCGCCGTTGTCAAAGTCTGTCCCCGGCATAGTGGGATCCTCCCCCTCAGCCTGCTGGGAGGCGTCCATGGTGGTCGGCCCGCCAGGCACCAGATTGTCGCTGGGATAGGCGATATAGTCCAGGGTGGAAAGCCCGCCGGTTATTTCATACAGATCGTTCGCCGAATCATATTCCCCTAATGTGACCATGCGCCGTTCCAGCTTCTCATTTTCATCCCTGGCCCAAACAAAGCTGCCAGTGTCATCGTGGGCCACATAGGAAGCGGGGAGCCACAGCCCGGCCTTAGAGGCGCTGTCGCCCATGTCCGGCTCGATATACACATGCTGGCCTAAAAGCAGGCCGTCCAGATCGGAAAGCAGCACGTAGAAATCATACTTGGAGCTTTGCTGCCCGGAGTCGCTCCCATAATACATCATGCTGTTATTCTGATCCTTGGTAGGCTCTCGGTCGATGGTTTCCACTGTGCCAGGCCATGTCTGCTCTTCGTCCACCCGGGAATGCACCACCACAGCCTGCCCCTCATAGAGGGCGTTGATGTTCAGTTCTGAAACAGTCCCCTTAATGCGGAACTCCCCGGAGGAGAGGATGCTTATAAAAGGGGCTGGCTGACCGCTGGCGTCGGTTTTGGGGGTGGTGTTTATCTCCTGGATAATGCCCTCGGCCTCGGAAAGCACCTGGGCGTTCTGCAGGGAATGGTTGAGCTTGTCAATCTCGCTTTTCTTCACTGAACTGCTGTATTCCTCATTTTTAATCTGCAGCTCCACAGACTGTATCTGCACCGTATAGGAATACTCCTCGTCCTTGCCGGCCTTCTTCTTCAAAGCCTCCAAATCGGTTTTCTGCTTTTGCAGGGTGCTGATCTGGTTGGAGATGCCCTCCAGCTCCAGTTCTGCCTGCTTTAAGGAAAGCTGCATTTCATCGGTGTCATAGGCAAACAAGGGGTCGCCGATATGTACCTCGTCCCCCTCCTCCACCAGCACCTGGGCCACAGTCTTGTTTTCATCCTTATTGACCTTGGTAATCTTCTGCGGCTCCACGATGCCGGAATACCGGGGCACAGCGCCGCTGTTCATGCCGGCAATAGAGGAGACAGAGTTTACATAAGCGGGGGTGGCGTTCTGGGCGGTAAGGAAATCCCTCAGCCACAGGAACCAGAAGCACACGGAGAATACCGCCAGGACTGCCAGGGTACTGAACACGATAATGAGGGGCTTTTTCTTGTTTTTCATAGCAAACGCCGCGCGGTACGCAAAGCCAGGCGGTTCTGCCTGCTGGTACCGCTCCTTCCTTTCGTATTTTCACAGGTCGCCCGTTTTAAAGCAAGGGCAAAACCACAAACAGCATTTCTGCATACTTTTATATTATACCCCCCAAAGGCCGCTATGGCAATGTTTTTTTGCGCCATTCACGCATTGTTAAGAATTTAGAAATATATGAACAGGCACAAACCCTTGGATAAGCACCAGAGGAAGCCACAAGCAGGGGTGCTGGCACAGGAAGCCTCCATTGACAAAACAGGGCGGGGGAGAGTATGATGGAAGCGGTATAACGCGGCGGCGAAAAACAGAACCGCCCAGGAAAGGAATGAGCGTGAATGGAACAGACAGCCCGCAGTATGACAGACCTGATAGGCAATACCCCCCTGCTGGAGGCCAGCCGCTTCCTGGCGGGGCAGGGCGGATGCAGGCTTTTAGCCAAGCTGGAATACCTGAATCCGGCAGGCAGTGTAAAGGATCGCGCGGCCCTGTACATGATAGAGGATGCAAAGCGTACAGGAAGGCTCCGCCCCGGCGGGCTTATCATTGAGCCAACCTCCGGCAACACAGGCATTGGCCTGGCGGCAGTGGCGGCAGCCTGGGGCTACAGGGTGCTGCTCACCATGCCGGAAACCATGAGCATGGAGCGCCGGGCCTTATTGAAGGCTTATGGGGCGCAAATTGTGCTGACTCCTGGGGAAAAGGGCATGGCAGGGGCCATTGAAAGGGCAGAGGAGCTGCAAAGGGAAAATCCAGGCAGCATCCTGGCCGGCCAGTTTGTAAATCCCGCCAATGCCCAGGCCCATTATGAAACCACCGGCCCGGAGCTTTGGAGGCAGGCTGGAGAGAAAATAGACGTGTTTATTGCCGGGGTGGGCACAGGCGGCACCATCACAGGCGTCGGGCGGTATCTGAAAGAGCAGAACCCGCAAATTGAGGTGGTGGCAGTGGAGCCGGCAGGATCCCCGGTGCTCTCCGAGGGAAAGGCAGGCCCCCACGGCCTTCAGGGGATTGGGGCAGGCTTTGTGCCGGATTTGCTGGACACAGGCGTCTATGACCGGGTGCTGGCTGTCACCGAGGAAGAGGCCTATGGTGCCAGCCGGGCTTTTGCCACCAGGGAGGGTGTTCTGGTAGGAATATCTTCTGGCGCGGCCCTCAGCGCCGCGAAAACCCTTGCAGGGGAAAGCGCCTATCAGGGCAAGACGCTGGCGGTGCTGCTGCCCGACACAGGCGACCGGTACCTTTCCACAGCGCTGTTCGGAGAATAATGGTAGGTGTGGCTGTGTTTTGTGCGGATTCTAGGGCTTGTTTGAAAAATCGTAAACACCGTCTTTTTGCCCCAAACGGGACGCATGTATGCGCCTGCGGTTCTCTGTGTTGGGAATCCTCGAAATACGACAGTATTTCTTGCGGTTTCCGCCTTGAAACCGCTCCCTTTGGAACAAAAATTCCGGCACTCCTCTATTTTCAAACAAGCCCTAGGTTTGCTTTGCTGGAAAAAGGAATCCTGCACAAAAATCT
Source organism: Acutalibacter sp. JLR.KK004 (assembly GCF_036941085.1). Classification (NCBI taxonomy): domain Bacteria; kingdom Bacillati; phylum Bacillota; class Clostridia; order Eubacteriales; family Acutalibacteraceae; genus Acutalibacter; species Acutalibacter sp. JLR.KK004. The sequence continues at coordinate 1,936,957 of NZ_JAYMNQ010000001.1, read as the reverse complement.
TGCAATCAATCCCCTGGCATGATAAAATATTTCTAAAATAAAAGAAAAAATGGGAGGACAGGGCGTGCATATTTTGACGGTGGATGTGGGCACCTCCAGTATGCGGGGAATTGTGTTCACCCAGGAGGGGAGGGCGCTTTTTTCCGGGCAGAGGGCCTATCAGCCTTTATACCTGCAAAACGGCTGGGTAGAGCAGGAGCCGGCAGACTGGGAATCCGCCCTTTTCGGCCTGCTGTCCCAGGCGGCGGAAGCTTCCGGGGAGGGGAGCTGGGGCCTTGACGCCATCGCCCTCACCTCCCAGCGCTCCTCCGTTATCCCGGTGGACAGGGACACGCGCCCCCTGTGTCCTGCCATTATGTGGCAGGACAAGCGGGTGGAACCCCTCTGTCAGGAGCTGGAAAAGGAAAACGATTGGGTGTTTAAGCGCTGCGGTTCCCGGGTAAACCCGGTGTTTTCCGGCACGAAAATGGCTTGGCTGCGGCGGGAGCGCCCGGATCTCTATAAAAAGGCCTATAAGCTTCTGGCAGTGCCCGATTACCTGCTCTGGCTGCTTACCGGGCGGCTTGCCACAGACCATACATACGGCAGCCGTTCCCTGTTGATGAACCTGCGCACCCGCCAATGGGACAGGGATTTGCTGGCCCTTTTCGGGGTTGGGGAGGAAAAGCTGTGCCCCCTTATAGAACCTGGATCTGTCTGCGGCATCCTGACGAAAGAGGCCGCCGCCCGAACCGGGCTTTCTCAGGGCCTGCCTGTTGTTACGGCCGGGGGCGACCAGCAGTGCGGGGCCATTGGCCAGGGGGTGGCAAAGGCTGGGGCTGTTTCCATCACAGCGGGCACCGGGGGATACCTTGTCGCCGGGGCGGAAAAAATTCCGGAAAGCCTCCGGGACGATGTGCTGTGCAACTGTGCCGCTATCCCCGGGCAGTATATTTTAGAATCCAGCGTCCTTACCTGCTGTTCGGCTTTCGACTGGTTCCGCAGGGAGTTTTATGGCCCGGATGCCACCCCCGCCCAACTGGATAAGGAAGCGGAGGAGTCCCCTGCAGGGGCGGGGGGCTGTACCTGCCTGCCCTATTTCCAGGGCCGTTCCACCCCGGACTGGAACACCGCCGCCACCGCCCTGTTCCAGAACGTAACCCTCTCCACCCGGCGGCAGGATATGCTGCGGGCCTTGCTGGAAGGCATTGCCCTGGAGCTTGCCAGAGGCGTGGAGGTGATGGAGGGCTATGCGCCCATAGGGGAAATCACCATCAATGGGGGCCTTACCAACAGCAGGCCTTTTAACCAGATGTTAAGCGATGCCTGCGGCCTGCCTCTCTTGCGCCGGGGCAGGGCAGACGCTACCGCCAGAGGGGCGCTGATGGTGGCGGCTTGCGCTTTGGGAGCGTATGGCAGCGTAGGGGAGGCTTGTGCCGCTGTCAGCCGGAATGATCCGGCACAGGCTTATACGCCCCGAAAGGAAAACAGGGAGGCCTACCGCCTGCTGCGGGAGCAGTCTGACAGGCTGTACCGCCTGCTGTGGCCCCCTGTTCAGTGAGGAGGAAAACAATGTATAGTATACGCAAAAACCCCATAGGCATATACGAAAAGGCCCTGCCTAACGCCTTTGCCTGGGAGGAAAAATTCCGGGCGGCGCGCCTTGCTGGCTTTGATTACATGGAAATCTCTGTGGATGAGTCTGACGAACGGCTTAAACGGCTGGACTGGACGGACAGGGAAATCGAAGATTTGCGAAGGCTTATGGCAAAAGAAGGGATAGTTTTCCCCACCATGTGCTTGAGTGGGCACAGGAAATACCCCTTTGGAAGCAAAAACCCGGAAACCCGCCAAAAGGCCATGGAGATTATGGAGAAGGCCATCCTGCTGGCAGTAAAGCTGGGGGTGCGGTGCATCCAGCTTGCGGCCTATGACGTGTATTACGAGCCTTCCGACGAGGAAACTGACGCTTTGTTTATTGCGGGCATGAGGAAGGCCGTGCAGATGGCGGCCCGGGCCGGGGTGGTGCTTGCCATGGAGATTATGGACACCCCCTATATGGGCACCATCACCAGGGCCATGGAATATCTGAAAAAAATCCCTTCGCCTTATTTTAAAATTTACCCGGACATCGGCAACCTGAGCAATTTCACAGAGAATGTGCCCGGGGAGCTGGCCCTGGGGCTGGGGGAGATTGTGGCCCTGCATGTCAAGGAAACAAAGCCCGGGGTTTTCCGGGACTTGGAATTCGGGGAAGGAACGGTGGATTTTGCAGGCATCTTCCAGGCCCTTCACAATTTAGGCTACCAGGGCATGTTCCTCTTGGAGATGTGGGCGGACAATTCCCGCAGCCAGACTGTGGAGGAAGCGGCGGCCCATATCGCCAAAGCCAGAAGCTATGTGACAGAGAAAATGAAGCAGGGCGGCATGGCCCTCTAAAAGGAGTGTGGCAAATGCAGAAAAAAGTTTTGGCAAAGCTTTCCAAATGCTATTCAGTGGCCCCCCTGCTGTATCAGGGCAGGCCCCATTTCCTGGTGGCGGCGGAAAAGCGCGACAGGTGCATCCTCTTTGACGGGGAGGGCAGGGAGCAGGCCACCATATGGGAAGGACCCGGCGGCGTGATGAGCATGGTGCAGGTGCCGGGAACGGACGGGCAGTTTTTGACCACCCACGAGTTCTATTCCCCCAACGATTCCGCTAAGGCACGTATTGTGTTGGCCCAGCCGGAAGGGGAAGAGTGGTCTGTGCGTACCATAGCGGACTTGCCCTTTGTCCACAGGTTTGATATCCTGCAAAGGGGTGGCAGGCGGTACCTCATTGCCTGCACTCTAAAATCCGCCCACGCCCATAAGGACGACTGGAGCAGCCCCGGCAAGGTGTACGCCGCAGAGCTGCCGGAGGATTTATCCCCCTATGGCCCGGAAAACCAGCTTCCTCTTGTCCCCATCAAGGAGGGCGTGCTGAAAAACCATGGCTACTGCCGGCTTTCGGAAACCGGAGGGGACGCGGCCTTGGTGTGCGGGGAAAACGGGGTTTTTCGGTTTGCGCCGCCCAGCGGGACGGGGGAGCCATGGCAGGAGGAACAGCTTCTCGAAACCCCTGCCAGCGACGCCCTGCTGATAGATTTGGACGGGGACGGCAAAAAAGAGCTTATCGTTATGTCCCCCTTCCATGGGGATACCCTGACTATCTACCGGCAGGAGGGCAAGGCCTGGGAAGCTGTGTATGCATATCCGGAGAAGCTTCTGTTCCTCCACGCCATATGGGGAGGCAGCCTTGCGGGCAGGCCCACTGCTGTTATCGGGCACAGGCAGGGGGCCAGGCGGCTTTTAGCCTTTACCTTTGAGGACGGGGCTTACCGCTTCAAAACCCTGGACGAGGACTGCGGCCCTGCAAACGTCTACGGCTGCCGGATAGAGGGGCAGGACATCCTCATTGCCTGCAACCGAGAGACAGACGAGGTTGCCATGTACTATGATTTTTGAGGAGGCGCGTTATGGGATATATTTCGGACATACGGAAGCTTATAGGCCACAGCCCCATTATGATGACAGCCGCCATGTGCATCTTGTACGACAGGGAGAAGGGGCTTTTGCTGGAGAAGCGTTCCGATGACGGTACATGGTGTGTGCCCGGCGGGGGGCTGGAACTGGGGGAAACTTTAGAGCAGGCCCTCCGCCGGGAGGTGAGGGAAGAGGCTTCCCTGGAGATAGAAGATCCGGTGCTTTTTGATGTGCAGGCGGGGATACACATGGTATATCCCAACGGGGACGAGGTATATTACACGGATGTGGTGTACATCGTGGAAAAATATACCGGGACGCCGGAGCCTGACAGGGAGAGCACAGAGTTAAAGTGGTTTCCCCCTGACGGGCTGCCGGACAATATCATGCCCACGCAGATTGGGTACATAAAGAAATTTTTAGCGGAAGGATGAAACTATGCTGGAAGAGTTGAAAGAACGGGTATACAGGGCCAACATGCTGCTGCCTGCACATGGCCTTGTCACCTTCACCTGGGGGAATGTAAGCGAAATTGACCGGGAGGCAGGGATTTTCGCCATCAAGCCCAGCGGGGTGGACTATGACAAGCTGCGCCCGGAGGACATGGTGCTGATGGACTTGCAGGGCCATAAAGTGGAGGGGCGCTACAATCCATCTTCCGACACCGCCACCCACATTGAGCTTTATAAGGCTTTCCCGAAAATCGGGGGGGTTGTCCACACCCATTCAAGCTGGGCCACAAGCTGGGCACAGGCGGGCCGGGGCATCCCCTGTTATGGCACCACCCATGCCGACTATATGTACGGGGAAATCCCCTGCGTACGCAACCTGACAAAGGCGGAAATCCAGGAGGCCTATGAGAAAAACACAGGGCTTTCCATTGTGGAATACTTTGCCGGGAAGGATTATGGGGCCATGCCCGCTGTGCTGTGCAAAAACCATGGACCCTTCACCTGGGGCAAGGATGGGGCAGAGGCTGTGCATAACGCTGTGGTGCTGGAGGAGGTTGCCAAAATGGCGGCCCGGGCGGAAAGGCTGAACCCTCAGATACAGCCTGCCCCCCAGGCCATGCAGGACAAGCACTATTACCGTAAGCATGGAGCCAATGCCTATTACGGGCAGGCAACGTGACGCTGCATCCATGTTCGCCCGCTTGAACTGATGGTTTGTGGATAAAGAGTGGAAATTTTTTGAGGATTCCAAAGGGACTTTTTTATAAAAAAGTCCCTTTGGGCGGGGTGCGGGGCGGCAAGCCCCGCTTGCAGAGAACAGCAGAAAGGATGGTTTGGATGAGCAAAATTGACGAAATAAGCAGGGAAAGCTGGATTATGAGCACCTTCCCGGAGTGGGGGACGTGGCTTAACGAGGAAATTGAGGAGACAAAGGTAGAGCCGGGCACAGTTGCCATGTGGTGGTTGGGCTGTACAGGCATCTGGTTTAAAACCCCCGGAGGCGCTAATGTTACGGTAGACCTGTGGTGCGGCAACGGCAAGCGCACCCATGGAAACGGCAAAATGGCCCCGGGACACCAGATGGCCAACATGTGCGGGGCCAGGGCCATGCAGCCCAACCTACGGGCTGTGCCCTTTGTGCTGGATCCCTTTGCCGTAAAGCAGGTGGATGCTGTGCTGGCCACCCACTACCACCAGGATCACATGAGCGCCGAGTTTGCCGCCCATGTGATACAAAGCGGCATGACCACCACAGACGAAAGCGGTCGGGAAATTCCCGTACCGTTCATCGGCCCGGAAAAGAGCGTGGCCCTGTGGCAGAAATGGGGGGTGCCCGCAGAGCGCTGCATTATCGTAAAGCCAGGGGATACCATTAAAATCAAGGATATAGAGATTGTGGTGCTGGATTCCTTCGACCGCACCTGCCTTGTCACCACAGACGACACCACAGAAAACCGGGAAGAGCTTACTGGCATATGCCCTACGGACATGGACGAAAAGGCGGTAAACTACCTGCTGAAAACCCCAGGCGGCAATATTTACCACAGCGGCGATTCCCACTATTCCATCTATTTTGCCAAGCATGGCAAAGACTACGATGTGGACGTGGCCTTTGGATCTTATGGCGAGAATCCTGTAGGCATGGCGGACAAAATGACCTCCTGCGACATCCTGCGCATGGCAGAGGCCCTGCGGTGCAAGGTGGTTATCCCCATCCATTATGACGTGTGGACAAACTTCATGGCAGACATCAATGAAATCCGGGTGCTGTATGATATGAAGAAAGACAGGCTGGATTATCAGTTTCATCCCTTCTTCTGGGAGGTGGGCGGCAGATACGTCTATCCTACGGACAAGGATAAACGGGCCTACCATCACCGCCGGGGCTTTGAGGACTGCTTTGAAGCGCCCCAGAATATTCCCTTCCGCTCCTGCCTGTAGAGAAGTCCTGGATACAGGATGCTTGAATAAGCACAAGGAAAGGGCCGCTGTAAAAAGCGGCCCTTTTGCAGGCTTGTAAAGCAGGCTTAAAGCCTTATGAGAGAACTTGAGGCCCTTGCGGCGTACTGGGCAGATCTCCCAGATTGTTGTTTTCGTCCCCGTCCGGCAGGGAGCGGAGGTATTCGCTGCCATTGCGGCTGGCAATGGCTACGCCCCGGATGCCCCCCTGCTTGGCAAGCTGCACGCCCTCTCGCTTGGAGAGCACCTGGCCGTCTGAAAGCTCATAGCCGGACACCTTGCCGTCCTTGCGCACCAGCTTCACAATAGATTTTGCGTCCTTGTTAGGCACCGGATTCATAATGTTGATGTTGGCGGGCAGATTGCCTATCCTGCCGTTTTTTTCCTGTTTCATGGCAAAACTTCCTTTCCGGATAGAAAAATGTAGTATAGGCCTATTTTTCCGCCGGCAGGATTCAAATATGCGGCGCCTTCTATTTTTCTGTCCGGATGAACGAAAACCTAAGGCAATACCGCATGATTTTAAGTGGTATATCGCGAAAAAAGATCCCGCGAGATGCCGCTTAAGGCGGTAGCGGGGAATTGTGCGGTGTTGCCCTAGAGCTTGTCCCTAAGCTATGCCAGTTCATACCGCGCTGTCCTGGCAGATCCCCGGCGCAGGGCCTGCCCGCTTTTCACCAGTTCCCCCAAAGCGGCCTCCACAGTTGTGGGGCTTACATCTGGCAGCAGTTTGCAGATTTCCCCTTTGGAAATGGGCACAGGGCTGCCTGCTATTACAGCCTCCACCCGGGATTTTTTTGTCATTTTCCGGCCGGGCAGCAGGGCAAAGGCCTTTTCCGCCTGACAGCCGCACAGATAGAGCAGGGTGAGGAAAACTTCGATAAAGGGCCAATAATCCTGCCGCCGCTGCACCTGCCGGAGGGCATGTACATAAAAGGCCTCATAGCGGCATACCTGCTCCTCCCAGGAGGCGGGAAGGATATATCCAGCCCGTTGGAGCAGAAGCCGGGTGAGCAGATAAGCCGTCCGCCGTCCGCCAGGGGAGAAGGGGCATATGCAGGTAAAGTCTGCCACAAGGCAGGGAATAAGCAGCAGCGGGGGATAGTTTTTTTCTCCGTAAGCAGTAACCAGAGCCTGCTCCCACAGCTCCATGGCCTCGGGAATCTCTTGTGAAGGAACAGGGGAAAAGCCAGGACTTTCCCGATACCGGCCTCCAGCACACCCCGGCGTCCGGGCCAGCAGCAGAGTGTGCAGGCGCAGCAGATCCCGGCGGCATGGCTCCACAGCAGGATGGCCCATTTCCACCTCGAAGAGGGCGTCACGATAGTCTGCCATGTCCCTTTCTGCCTGGGTGATGGGAGGGGAATTGCGGGCGCAAATCTCAGCCGCGCGGCTCTCCATGTTCCCAGCCTGGCAGGCAGACAGCAGGGAACGCACCCGCCCGGCGCTTTCCAGGGCGCTGTATATGGCAGGATAGGCCCGCTTTTGATCCAGCAGCCGGGCCTGCAGGCGGGAAGTTTCCCGCAGCAGCAGGGAAACACCCTGGGGAGGAGTATCCTGAAGAAAGGAATAGTCAAACATATGCAGATCCATCATGCTGCCAGCCGCCTTTCCTGAAAATGGGGGAGAAAACCTCTCTTTTACACTACATATAGTATACCTCCTGCAACGGCAGAAAGCAAGGCCTATCTGCACATATTTTGCAAAAGGCTTATAGCCAGACGGAAAAAGATATGCAAAAAGCGGCGCGAAAACCTCCGCGCCGCTTTTCTGTACAGATGTCACAAAACTAGAAGGGATTTCCCTGGCCTTCCTCATCCAGCCCAAAGAAAGTCAGCGCCTTTTGAATGAACAAATCCCAGAAACGCCACTCATGAGTAAAGCCCTCGCTCTCCTCAAAGGTGGCAGGCAGGCCAATCTTTTCTGCATACGCCTTGAATTCGCAGTATCTTTTCCAAATGAGCGTGTCCTCTGTGCCGCAGCAGAAGTAAAGCTTGGGCAGGATGCCCTCCTCCATCAGCTTGGGCAGGCGATCCCAGACATTCACCACAGAGTTTTTATAAGCGTCTAAACCGCCAAAGGCAGCAACCACATTCTGCACACGCCGGTTAAAGGCAGACTGGTTGCCGTCACCGCCGCCATCATACTTTAGCTCCTGCATCTGCTTTAAATCCACAGGGGCATTGGACAGGCTGGCAGCCCCGGCAAACTTTTCCGGATGCCCGGCAGCATACTGCATGGCCCCGCTGCCGCCCATGGAAAGCCCGGCGATGAAGTTATCTTCCCGCTTGGAGGAAGCTGGGAACCAGTTGTATATTAAAGGCATCAGTTCTTCAAAAAGATAGTCCCAGGCGTTGTATCCTGTGCAGAAGGTGGGCCAGTTTACGTAGTTTGCGTTGTTCCCGCTGGGCATCACCACAATCAGATCTTTTTCGCAGGCATACAGCTCAATGTTGCTCTTGCGAATCCAGTCGGTATAATCTCCAAAGGTGCCGTGAAGCAGCCACAATACCTTGTATTTCGCGCCGCTGCCGTAAAACTGGGCAGGCGTTTTTTCCCGGGGCTTGTCCGGCAGGATAATGTTTACGTCCGTGTTGGTGGCAAGGAATTCGCTTTCAAAGTTTATATGCACCAGTGCCATATTCTGAAATACCCTCCTTACAATTATATGCAGATTATTTGTGCGCCTTCAAACATGTGCAGATGCTTTTCCGGCCTATTCCCCAATGTGTCCGGAGCTAAGGCCTTCCACAGCGCCGCCTAAGGGCAGCCATTCCATACATTCCCCAATATGCTTGTCCCAGAAAACCCAGTCGTGGCCGCCGGGGCCTTCGTGCCAGGATACCTGGTAGCCCAGAGAGAGCAGCAAATCCCGGTATTCCCGGTTGGAACCGATAAGCTCGTCCTCTGTGCCGCAGGCCATGTAGAACTTGGGCTTGTTGGGATTGTTCGCCACTCTTTTTGCCAGGGCGTCATAATCATATTCGCCGCCCTTCACTGTGCTCATGTCGTTGAAAATAGATTCCCCATAGCCTTTGTTGGTGAAAATATTGTCCGTATATTCTGTGGCCTGGGCAAAATTCGTGTCAATGATATAGGCGGAGGACAGGGCCACCACATGGCTGAAGGTGTCCGCAAACCGCAGGCCGTTTACAGTGGCGCCATAGCCACCCATGGAAAGCCCGCCGATAAAGGTATCCTCCCGCCTGCGGGAAAGGGGGAAGGAACGCCGGGTGAACTCTACCAGCTCCTGCCCGATAAAGGTGCTGTACAGGTTTCCTGATTTTGTGTTGTCTACATAGAAGCTGTTGTCCCCACTGGGGCAGACCACTGCCAAATCGTGATCCTGCGCCCAGGCCTGCACCCGGGTGCCGCTGACCCAGTCGGTATAGTTGCCGAAAAGCCCATGGAGCAGGTAAAGGCTTTTAAGGGGGCGTTCCTCCTGCAGGACCGGCTTACCCTCCGGGCCGAACACACGCTTGTCTGTAGGCAGTACAACCTGAATGGGCACAGTGCGGTTTAGGCAGCTTGAAAAGAAATTGCATTGAATCAGCGCCATAATACATCCTCCTAAAAAGAAATTTAGCTTTTTTCCAAAGCGCGTTCACACAAGCTGCATATGCAGATTATCGGGGAATTTTGTGTGCTTCAAGAATAACCCGAAAAGATACGTATGATTGCTTGGTGTGAACCCATTCTCATTATACCCCGAATTCCTTTCCGCTGCAAGTGGCAGAGGCACACCCCCGCCATTACCCTTTCCCTTCCATCCTTTTTTTCTCCCAGCGGCAGATGGACCCATATCCTGCCGCAAACAGCCCGCCGCAGAAAAAGGTTTCCAGGCCGATAAGAAGGAAGGGGCTTTCCAAGGCCAGCCGGGCCATGGCCCATTCTCCCAGAAGCACGCAGGCTACGGCCCAGGCAAGGGGCAGGGCTACATGCGTCCACAGGGAGAGCCGCAGGGCGCTGACTTTCATCAGCCGGCGCAGGCTCAGGGCAGCGTTGAATATCGTGCTGAAAAAGAGGATGCCCACATAGCTTTCCATGCCCAGGCGGCTTAAAAGAAGAAGCACCAGCGTCACCCGCAGGAAGGAGTCGGCAAAATTATATTTCATGGAGTTAAGCTGCTCGTCAAGCCCTTTCAAAAGGCTGTCCACCACCACATCCAGATAGATGAGGGGCACAATGGGGGAGAGCACCTGTAGATAAGCCCCGGCGCTTTTGCTGTGATAGAAGGCGCGGCCCCAGTCATCCCCGAAAACCGCGAACAGCACCGCAAAGAACATCCCGTAGGCTAAGGCGCTGCGCACTGCCTTGCCGGATATGTATGCTACAGCGCGCTTGTGGTCAAGCTCCCGTTCCCTGGCAATTTGCGGGATAAGCAGGGAAGCGAAGGAAGCCAGGAAGGAAGAGGGGAAATAGAGCATAGGCATTGCCATGCCCTGGAGCAGGCCATATTGGGAAAGGGACACCTGATACCCCATCCCGTATGCCTGTAGCTGCCGGGGGATAAGCAGGTTTTCCCCGGTATTGAGTAAGCTGCGGGCAGCGGAGCTGAGGGTGCAGGGCAGGGCGATGTGGGCAAGGCCATGGAGCACGCCGCGGCTTTTTTCCCGTCTGGCAGGGGTGTGCCGCCTGAGACTCCGGCGGTAAGCCCACCAGCTTGTGAGGAAAGACACCGCCTCCCCCAGGGTGGAAGCAGCCATAGCCGCCATGCAGGCCGCCTCAATGCCCTGGGGGGTAAACTTCCAGAACAGCAGCACCGTAGCGCAGATGGTAAGGATTTGCTCCAGCGTGTCAGAGGCGGCAGTGGAAAGGGATTCGTCCACTGCCAGAAAATATCCCTTCATGCAGGTACACAGAGACATAAAAGGCAAGCCAATTCCTAAAATCCGCAGGCAGGGAGCGGCCTGGGGGTTCCCCAGAAACGCGGCGGCGGCAAAATCGGCGGTAAAAAAGAGCAGCAGGGCAATGCCCAGGCTCAGGGAAAGGCAGAAGGCAAAGCACCGGGCCACCAGGGAGCGGAGGGTTTCCCGCTTTTCTGTGGCAATAGCGGCAGACACCATGCGGGTCACAGCCAGGCTGATGCCGGAGGTGGACAAGGTGACTGCCAGCAGGAACACAGAGAGGATAAGCTGGTAAAGCCCCATGCCTGCCGAACCGATTTTTTGGGACAGATAGGCCCGGTAGCCCATATTGGTAACCCGCAGGAACAGGGACACAGCCGTGAGCACAGCGCCCTGTATAAAAAATTTCCGTTTGGCAGCTTTGGTCATAGGACAGCAGCGCTCCTTTCGGCAGGCAGTTGAAAAAACAGGAAAATCGTGTATAATGAGAAAAAAAGAAAGGCAGGAATGCGCATGGACAGCAACTGGACAGAGATACAGATAAAAATCCCGGCCCCAGAGGCAGAAAGGGCCGGGGACATTGCCAACATGGTGGTGCCCTATGGCATTTATATGGAGGACTACTCCCATTTAGAAGAGGAAGCCATGGAGATTGCCCACATAGATTTAATAGACGAAGAGCTGCTGCAAAAGGACAGGGACACAGCCATTATCCATGTCTATATCAGCCCGGAGGAAAATCCGGCGGAGGCAGTGTCCTTTTTGCGGGAGCGCTATGAAGCGGTGGGCATCCCCTGCGAGATAAGCCAGGGGGCCTGCCGGGAGGAGGACTGGCTTAATAATTGGAAAAAATATTTCAAGCCCATGCCTGTGGGGGAAAAACTGCTGATCCGTCCCCTGTGGGAAGAGGAATACGATCCCCAGGGCCGCACTGTGCTGCATCTGGAGCCAGGCCTGGCCTTTGGCACCGGCACCCATGAAACCACCCGCCTGTGCCTGGAGCTGCTGGAGAAGTATGTGTCCCCCGGCACAGGCTTCCTGGACATGGGCTGTGGCAGCGGCATATTATCTGTGGCAGCCTTGCTTTTGGGGGCAAAGTCTGCGGTGGGTGTAGATATTGACCCCCTGGCTGTGAAAACTGCTGTGGAGAATGCCAGGGTAAACGGCGTGGGAGAACGCTTTACCGGGATTTGCGGCAACCTGGGGGAGAAGGTGACAGGGAAATTCCAGGTAGCGGCGGCAAATATTGTGGCGGATATTGTCATCCTGCTAAGCCAGGATGCCCCCCGGTTCCTCACCCTGGACAGCGTGTATATTGTCAGCGGCATTATCGACACCCGGGAGCAGGATGTGCTGGACGCACTTTCCGGCCGCTTCACCGTGCTGGAGCGCCGAGAGGAAAAGGGCTGGGTGGCTATGGCCCTGCGCCTGAATGCCTGAGGAGCCAGGCAGGCTTTTGCAGTGCTGTTCCAAGCGTAAACCCGGGATCCAACGGTTTCCCGGGTTCTCTTATTTTTCCAGCTTTGGTGCCGATAGAGTAGATAAGGATACAATAACTTGCGAGGATCGCGCCAAAAGGAGTTTTTAGTATGATCGACCTCAGTTTCCTTTCCCAGCGGATGTGGGATGTATATTCCCTGTGTTCCGGCGTTGCCAAGGCGGGCTTCAACCGCATGAGGGATTGGGAAAACCTGTCCGGTGTCACCTTCATGGATTTGATGCGCAACGTGGACGGTACGGTAAAATATGCGGCGTCGAACCCAAAAGAGCAGCTAATGCAGGACTATTATGCCTGGAAGGCTGTGCAGCCCCAGCGCTACCTGCCGGAAAGCAAAGGAGATACAGAGGAAAACCGCGCGTTCCTGCGCCGGAATTTCTCCGGACAGCTTTCTGTCATGGACAGGATCTATGCTCTGGACACAATGCGGGAGATGGGGATGATTACAGAGGAGGAAATGCGGGAAACGATTGGGGTAAACGAGTTTAATATAAGCATTGTTAGTCTAAAGGAGATTGTTCCGGTTATGGCCGAGCCTATAGGGCTTGATCCGGCTATCTCCAGATGGAACGAATTCTTTACCCACGCCAATATTTCCCGGTGCCCCACGCTGGACAAGCTGTATGAGATGACAGGCAAAGTCCGGGAAACGTTCCGCCAACGGGAGGCTTACAAAAAGGAACAGCAAAGCGCTGCCGCAGAGGTGGAATCTGCGCTGAACCTGTTAACCAGCCGGAAGGTGTCTTAAACAAAGGAAAAGGCCGCGCCCCACTAAGAGGAGCGCAGCCTTTTTGTCTATAACAAACCACTCGCTGGGAGAGTGGTTTTCGGTATACAAAAAGGCGGCACAGCCTAAATGCCATGCCGCCCTACTCGCTCTATGCGACTTTTCGCAACTCATCCAAAAGATCGCCGGGCGGGGCCTATAGCCTGTCCGGTTGTTTTAGAACATTAAACCCAGTGCAGCTTGCTCATGTCCGCCGTATCCTCAAAGGGGATAGCGCGCTTCAACACATCGCAGGCCTTAACCAAGCCCTCGTTGGTGCTCAGCATGGCGTCCTCGTGCTCGATGGACAGCACATAGTCATAGCCCACCAGGCGGAGCTGGCTGCAGAACTCCTTCCAGAACAGCTCGTCGTGGCCATAGCCGATGCTGCGGAAGATCCAGGAGCGCTTGCTCATGTCGGCATAGGACAAAGTATCCAGGTTGCCGTTTACAGGGCTGTTGATGTTGTCGATGATAGCGTCCTTGGCATGTACATGGAAGATGGCTTCGCCGCCCAGGGCGCGGATAACCTTCAGGGGATCCATACCCTGCCAGAACAGGTGGCTGGGATCCAGGTTGGCGCCGATTTCGGGGCCGACAGCCTCACGGAGGCGGAGCAGGGTGCGGGTATTGTGGACGCAGAAGCCCTGGTGCATTTCCAAAGCGATTTTGTTCACACCGTGCTCTTTTGCGAAGGCTACGAAATCTTTCCAATAGGGAATGAGGACTTCGTTCCACTGCCACTCCAGGGTTTCGGGATACTCGGTGGGCCAGTTGCACACGATCCAGTTGGGGTTCTTGGACTCGGGGCAGTCGCCAGGGCAGCCAGAGAAGGTGTTGATCTGGTGGATGCCCAGCTTCTCGGCCATGAGAATGGCGTTGTGCAGATCGTCGTCAAACTGCTTGGCAATTTCCTTGTTAGGATGCACAGGGTTGCCATGGCAGCTTAAAGCGCTGATCTCCAAGCCAGACTCCTTGATAGTTTCTACAAATTCATTGAACTTGGCTTCGTCGTGCAGCAGCACGCCGGGATCGCAGTGCTGCTTGCCGGGATAACCGCCGCAGCCGATCTCTACCATCTGGGCGCCTAGGCCCTTCAGATAGGCCAAGGCCTCCTTAAGGGGGGTGGAGCCGATGACGTTCGTGAGTACGCCTAATTTCATAACGCGGTACACTCCTTATTGTTTTATGATGGGGCAGAAAGCTTTCTCTGTCCTATTTAGTTTTATTATATAGATTCCCACCAAAAAAAGCAATCCCATTTTTGAAAAAACCTTCCAGCCCGCACAAATATTTTCGACTCGCAGGTTCCAGCAGATGCAAAATAAAGAAAACAGCCTCATTGCACTGCTGCTAAAAGAGGGGTATACTGGTGATGGAGGCGATGCAAATTGGCAAACGAGGATAAAAAAGATTTTAACGCCATGCTGCAGGACAGCAAGGACATGCCCAAATTCCAGAAGCTTACAGACCGGAAAAGCATTGAGAAGTATGGCGGGGACAACATGTTTTTCGCTCCGCCCCTGGAGTATGACCGCCTGATGCGGCTGGTGCCCTTTGGCAGGCTCACTACAGTGGGGGCTTTGCGGGAACACCTGGCCCGGATAAACAGTGCAGACTTTACCGAGCCTATTACAGCGGGCATTTTTGTTTCCATCGCGGCCTGGGCCAGCTTCCAGCGGCAGGGGGACGAAACGCCCTACTGGCGCACCTTGAAAGCCGATGGGGAGCTGAACCCCAAATATCCTGGCGGCGTGTTGGCCCAGAAGGAAAAGCTGGAGGCAGAGGGCCACAGGGTTCTGCAGCGGGGGAGGAAGAATATCCGGTATTATATACAAAATTTTGAAGATTTCCTTGTGGATTTCTCCGCGCTTGCCCCCTGATTTTCTGGCTCCAGGCAGTTCCCAAATTTCCGGTTTTTGACTATAATAGAATAGTATGCTTCAAAATGACCGGGAAAGGACTGCCTTTATGCCTGAAACCATCTCCTATAAAAGCACCCGGATGGCCTGTTACCGGGGATACATTGTCCAAGGGATTGTCAACAACATAAGCCCCCTGCTTTTCGTCATTTTCCAAAAGGAATTCGGCGTTTCCTACACCATGATTTCCTCCCTGATCCTCTTTAACTTTGTCACCCAAATCCTGGTAGACCTGCTGTGCGTGCGCTTTGTCGACAAAATGGGCTACCGGGCCGCCGCTGTCATGGCCCATGTGTGCAGCGCTTTAGGGCTTACGCTGCTGGGGCTTCTGCCCCGGGTGCTGCCTTCTCCCTTTGCGGGCCTTGCCATCGCCACGGCGGTCAGCGCCATTGGCGGCGGTATGATAGAGGTGATTATCAGCCCCATTATCGACTCCCTGCCCTCAGACGCCAAGGACGCCAAAATGAGCCTGCTCCACTCCTTCTACTGCTGGGGCCAGGTGGCAGTGGTGCTGCTGACCACCCTGGCAGTGCGCCTGCTGGGAGAGGGGCTGTGGTGGGTGCTGCCCCTTTTCTGGGCCTTGCTGCCTGCCTATAACTGCGTGGCCTTTGCCACAGTGCCCCTGCGGCCTACTGTGCCGGAGGAGGAAAAGTCCCCCTTAAAAACCCTGTTCCGATCCGGCGTTTTTATAACCGCCATGGTGCTTATGCTCTGCGCTGGGGCCTCCGAGCTGGCCATGAGCCAGTGGAGTTCCCTTTTTGCGGAAAAGGCCCTGGGGGTGCCCAAGGTCATGGGCGATCTGCTTGGCCCCTGCCTCTTCGCCGTATTCATGGGGATTGGGCGCACTATTTACGGAATCTGGGGGGAAAAGCTGGATTTAAACCGGGCCTTGCTGTGTACCGCCTGCCTCTGCGCAGGGTGCTATCTGGGGGCAGCCCTGTTCTCCGCGCCCCTGGTTTCCCTGCTGTGCTGTTCCCTGTGTGGGTTTTCCATCAGCCTGATGTGGCCTGGGGTTCTCAGCGCCACTGCCGCCGCCTATCCCAAAGGGGGCACGGCCATGTTTGGCGTGCTGGCAGTGTGCGGGGACATCGGCTGCTCCTTAGGCCCTGCCCTCACAGGCGCTGTAAGCGACATCGCCCTGGGGCTGGGACGCGGGGAGCAGTGGGGTTTGAAGGCCGGTATGCTGGCAGCGGCCCTGTTCCCCATGGTGCTTATCCTGTGCCTGCTTCTTTCCCGGCGTTTTCAAAAGACCGCATAACCGTATTTTTTAAAGCGCTTTTCTTCGTCAGCAGCAGTAGGCTGGTAGTGTCAAGAGTTTTTCGCAAAATAGTAAGCAGGTTCTGTGGGAAAGAAGTCAGCCAGCGATAGAGACGCCTTCCAGGCTTGCCTCTAAGTGCTTCATATTCATGTACCTCTTACTGCCCCACTGAGTACCGGCTACATGGCGCAGCCTGGCACAGACCAGCATGAGGGCGGAGTTTCCGTCCGGGAAACAGCCCACCACACGGGTGCGGCGGCGGATTTCCCTGTTAAGCCGTTCAATGACATTATTGGTGCGGATGCGCGTCCAGTGTTCGCTGGGAAAATCGCAGTAGGCAAGCGTCTCTTCGATGCCATCTTCTACCTTCTTGGCGGCTTCTTTCAGTTTCATGGAACGAAGTTCCTCTACAACTGCTTTCGCCTTCTCCCGGGCGGCTTTTTTGCTCTCCTGAGCATGGATCGCCAAAGTTTGCGAAGCAAATCTTTTGAGCATCTCTTGGCTACCAGCTTTACCTTGGAGCGAGGTGTTACCGAGAACACATTGCGGTAAAAGCGGACCGTACAGCGCTGGTACTTGGCCTCCGGGAACACTTCTCCCACAGCCTCCAGCATCCCCAGGCACTTGTCCCCAACCACCAGCTTGACCCCGTCCAGACCGCGGCCACGCAGCCATTGGAAGAAGCTGGCCCAACTGGCCTTGTCCTCCTTCATCCCCTCGGCGGCACCCAAAACCTCACGGTATCCATCCTCATTTACCGCAATTGCCACCAAGATTGCCACATTTTCATACTCTCCGCCCCAGTTCCGCCGCAGATAGATCCCGTCCACATAAATGTAGGGATATCTGCCGCCCTGCAAGGGCCGATTCCGCCAATCCTCGATATGGACGTAGGCTTTCTTGTTCAGTTCGCTGATGGTGGCCGGAGATACCTTGCTGCCCCACAGCGCCTCGGTGATATCCTCCACCCGCCGGACTGACACCCCAGCCAAATACATCTCGATAAGCGCTTCCTCCACACTGCTCTCCCGTCGGCGGTACCGCTCGATAATGGCAGTCTCAAAAGAGATCCCCTTGAGTTTGGGCACCTTCAGGGTGACATCACCGGAAGTCGTGGTGAGATTACGGCTGTAGTGGCCGCTGCGGTACCCCTGCCGCTGCTCATTGCGCTCGTACCGCGCCACCTGGGTCAACTTCTCTACCTCTGCCTCTGCCTCCAGCAGCTCGTTCAGCGTTTCCTCCACGCTGCCTCGCACAAGTTCCTTGATCTGACACTTGATTACTTCCTCGTTTAGCTGTACAATCTTCTCAGACATGGTTTGCTGTCTCCTTTAGGAATGGTGTGTGGTAACTTCATTCTACCAGAATTCTGCAAACTATGTCTCTTTTCCTTTTTGCGAAACTTATTCTACCTTATCAGTAGGCTTCTTTTGAACGGTTCTTTTATTGATAACTTTAATAGCAGGCTGCACAGCACTAAAAAGGCAAGACAAACCGCCATGGTCTGTCTTGCCTTTAAGCTTTTAAGCGGACATCTATTTCTCCTGGGGGACAGGAAGATCCTTTACCAGCAGCAGCCGGGAAAGGCGCTGATCCTCAATTTTCAGTACGGTAACCGTCAGCCCTGCTACCTGCACCTGGGGGCGCTCCCCTTCCTTGGGGATGCGGCCCAGCAACTCTGTTACAAGCCCGGCGATGGTGTCATAGTCTCCTTCGGGCAGCTCCACCCCGGCCAAATCCGACACCTCGTCAATGGCGGCAGAACCGTCCACTGTAAAGGCCCGCTCGGAGAGGCGGAAAAATTCGTCCTCCTCATTGTCATACTCGTCCTGTATGTTCCCCACAATGGATTCCATCAGATCTTCCAGGGTGATAAGCCCTGCCGTACCGCCGTATTCGTCCACCACAATGGCTATCTGCACCTTGCGTTCCGTCATCTCTGTGAAAAGGGAACTGCACTTCTTTGTTTCCGGAATAAAGTAGGCGGGGCGCATAAAATCTGTAAGAGAGAGGCCCTGGGGGATGTCTGCCCCCACATAGGGCAGCAAATCCTTGGCATAGCAGATGCCCACCACAGAGTCGATATCCTCATGGTATACCGGCAGGCGGGAACACCCATGCTCTACGGCAGCTTCCACCAGCTCCCGGATAGGGGCGGTGTCCTCCACGGCAATAATGTCTGTGCGGTGTGTCATGGTTTCCCCGGCGGTGGTGTCATTAAAGTCCAGTATATTGGCTATCATATCCTTTTCTGTCTCCTCAATAACGCCCCGCTCCTCGCCCTTGCCCACCATCTGGAGGATTTCCTCCTCGGTCATAGCGTCCTCCAGGGCATGGGGATCGATGTGGAACAGGCGCAAAAGGCCGTTTGCAATCCAGGTGGAAAGCAGGAGCAGGGGCCGCGCCAGACAGGAAAGCCCCCAGATAAGGCCGGCCCAGCGCTTACAAAAGCTTTCAGCCCCGTGGCGGGCGCTCTTTTTAGGGAGCAGATCGGCAAAGAGGAAAAACACCAGCATGTAACACAGAGATACCAGCAGGCAGGAGAGGACAGGGGCCAGCTTCAAAGGCTGCAGGCCCTCTTGGGCCGGGGGCCAGAAGCCGCTGATGCACAAGCTCAGCCCTAAAAGCCCGCAAAAGAAAAGTCCTAGCTGCAAGGGGGTAACAGCGCCATTTTGGGCCTGCAAAACCTTTAGGAGGGTTTGAGACTTTTTGTCGCCGGACTCAGCGTCTTTTTTCACCTGGGAGGGGGATAAGCACCCCACAGCAGATTCCCCCGCCGCGTACAGCGCGGCAAGCAGCAGGCATAAGACTGTGAGCACAGTGGAAACGGCAAGCGTACCGTCAGGTTCGGGAGGCATGAAAAGGAAACTCCTTTCGGGATGAAATTTAGTTACTTTGCGTTTATTTTACAGGAAAGGCCAGGGTTTGTCAAATGCTTCTCCGCAAAAGAGTTATAATGTACTGTTTAAAAAGCGCGGCTTTCCTTGCCTGTGCCCGTTAAAAATGCTATACTAATAATTAATAAACGGAGCTAAGAGGAGGGAAACAGCCATGATGGAGGTTGTGTTCAGCGACAGTGCCGCCGGAAGCCTGAAATGCGCCCTGGGCCGCAAAGGCGTGACAGAAAGCCACGTTATAGGCATTATCGGGGGAGACGGCCTGACAAAAGCGGAACAGCGTGCGCGAATACAGCAGGCCCGGGAGCAAGAGCGCAGGGCCTGGGAACAGGCTGTGCCTCTGGAGGGAAGCCCTGGAGACGTGCTGTGCTTCCCCCTGTACGAAAGCGTGGGGGACATTTCCGGAGAGGACATAGGCCCCCAGCGGGAGCAGGTGCTGAAAGAGCTTCTGGGAACCTGCCCGGAAGGGGCGGAAGCGGCACAGGCTATGGCGGAAACAGGGCGGCAGAGCCTGAGGCGGCTTATGGAGCGGGCTGCCCTGGGAGAGCCTTTCCGGGTGTGGGCCAGCGGAAGCCCGGACGAAGCCTGCGGCCTCTGCTGGCTCTTGGAACAGCTCCGGCCTTTGGGACTGGAAAGCCTCTCATGCACCTGCGTGCCCCTGCCGCCATGCAGGGAGTGGGAAGCGGGGACGCTGACGGCGTACCAGTCCTGGGCGGAGGCGGAGCCGCACCAGTGGGGGCGGCTGGCGGGGGAGGGGAGGAAGCTTTCCCCGGCCTGGGCCAGGATGCTCCAAAACCGCTGGCGGGAGCTGCAGGAGGAAAACGCGCCGCTGCGGGCAGTGGTGAACGGGCGGCTGGTAAGCGTGCCGGAGGAGTTTTACGACCCCTTTATTGCCCGGGAAATCGCGGTTCAGGGCAGGGAATTCCAGGAGGCTGTGGTGGTGGGGCGCGTGCTGGGCAGATACCGGCTGGGGATAGGCGACGGCTGGGTGGCCAGGCGCATAGAAGCCTTTATCCAGGCGGGCCTTTTGGAGGCTGTCACCCAGCCGGAGAAGGATGAGCCAGGTTATCACAGGATTTTGCGCAAAGTCGTGGGAGAGCGTCCCACACCCTGTAAGCCCTTTTTTAAATGGGCTTAACCTTAAAATTTGTTGCAAAATAAAAAGGGTGGCAGCATAGCTGCCACCCTTTTTAGCGTCTGCGCTTTTTCCGGGGATAAGGCTTTGGCTCGTCAGTTAGTTCCAGCAGGTAATCCACGCTGGTGTTGTAAAATTCGCTGAGTTTGATGAGCACTTCTGTAGGAATGTCCCGATAGCCCAGTTCATAATTTGAGTAGCAAGCTTGTGTACAGTGGAGGTAGGTTGCTAAAGCCTGCTGCTTCAAGTCCATATCTTCACGCAAATCCCGAATCTTCTGGTACATAAATACGCCCTCCCTCCTTAACTGTCTTACGGCAGATAGGTCTTTTTAGGGGGCCTTCTTGGGTAAGGCTTTGGCTCATCGGTGAGGCCCAACAAATAGTCTGTGCTGGTGTTATAAAGCTGGCTCAATTTGATGAGCACATTTAAAGGAATCTCACGGTCACCGCGTTCGTAGCGGGAATAGCATACCTGCGAGCATTGCAGGTATGCCGCCACGTCTTTTTGGAATAAATCATGATCTTCCCGTAAGTCTTTTATCCTCTGAAGCATAGTCCATCTCCCATTTTTGTATTGGGTCTTTACCAGAAAGTATAGACATGACAAAATGGCATATTGACAATAGATACCAAAATGGTTTATGATAATTGGGAGATTTTTATTCCAGAAAGGGGACAGGAACATGAGCACAGGTTTTATAATTGCGCTGGTGATACTGGCGCTGGCAGTCCACATTACGATTGTCATAGCTATGAACCAGGCTATGGAGGACAAAGGCTATGGCCGCGGGAGGGTTCGCGCCATCGGCTTGGTGCTGTGCGCGGTGTGCGGGTTCTGTGGGTGCGTCTATGTGGCGGCTTTGTCGGATCTCGTTTCCCAGGAGGCAGGCCGGAGGATTTTGAAAAGTTTGGAAAAGAAACCGTAAACAAAGCGGGAGGGGGCGGGGAAGCCGTCCTGTTTCTGCAATAATGAGGAAAAGCGCGGCAGGCAGGATGAACCCCGCAGCCTTCCGTAAAAATTTTGCAAAAGGCTGATTTTTGCCTTTACAGCACTCGAAAAAAATGGTAGAATAAAACAACACGGGCATGTCCCGGCGTTTTGTCGCGCCCAAATGCCCGATGGAGCAGTTCCGATCATCCTAAAAGGAGGAAATCGTTATTATGGCAAGAAAAATGAAAACCATGGATGGCAACAACGCTGCCGCGCATGTCTCTTATGCCTTTACAGACGTTGCCGCCATCTACCCCATCACGCCCTCTTCCGTGATGGCTGACGAAACCGACAAGTATGCCGCCGCCGGGCGGAAGAACCTGTTCGGCAGAGAGGTGCGCGTAACAGAGATGCAGTCTGAGGCTGGCGCTGCCGGCGCTGTCCACGGCTCCCTTGCCGCAGGCGCGCTGACCACCACCTACACCGCATCCCAGGGCCTGCTGCTGATGATTCCCAACATGTACAAAATCGCCGGCGAGCTGCTGCCCAGCGTCATCCACGTCTCCGCCCGTACAGTGGCTACCCATGCCCTGAACATCTTCGGCGACCACTCCGACGTGTATGCCTGCCGCCAGACCGGCTATGCCATGCTGTGCGCCAACTCCCCCCAGGAGGTTATGGATCTGGGCGCTGTGGCCCACCTGGCCGCCATTAAGGGCAAAGTGCCTTTCCTCCATTTCTTTGACGGCTTCCGTACCTCCCACGAAGTGCAGAAGATCGAAACCTGGGACTATGAGGATCTGGGCGAGATGCTGGACTGGGACGCTGTAAATGATTTCCGCCGCAATGCCCTGAACCCCGAGCATCCTGTGCTGCGCGGCCAGGCCCAGAACGGCGACATCTTCTTCCAGGCCCGCGAGGCTTGCAACAAGTATTACGATGCAGTGCCCCAGGTTGTTGTTGACTACATGGACAAGGTCAACGAGAAGATCGGCACAAACTATAAGCCCTTCAACTATTATGGCGCTCCCGATGCCGACAAGGTTATCATCGCCATGGGTTCCGCCTGCGAGACCATTGAGGAAGTCATCGACTACCTGCTGGCTGCCGGCGAGAAGGTAGGCCTTGTGAAGGTTCACCTGTACCGCCCCTTTGTGGCAAAGTACCTGCTGGACGTGCTGCCAGAGACGGTTAAGACCATCTCTGTGCTGGACCGCACCAAGGAGCCTGGCTCCATCGGCGAGCCTCTGTACCTGGACGTGCTGGCTGCCATCAACGGCACCCAGTTCGGCGTGTGCCCCGTGCTCTCCGGCCGCTATGGCCTGGGCAGCAAGGACACCAAGCCCAGCGACATCATTGCCGTATACCGCAACATGGAGAGCAGCGAGCCTAAGAAGCGCTTCACTATTGGCATTGTGGATGACGTAACCCATCTGTCCCTGGATGTGAAGGAAGATCCGGATACCGCTCCTGCAGGCACCACCTCCTGCAAGTTCTGGGGCCTTGGCTCTGACGGCACTGTGGGCGCCAACAAGAACTCCATTAAGATTATCGGCGACCACACCGACATGTATGCCCAGGGCTACTTCGACTATGACTCCAAGAAGTCCGGCGGCCTGACCATTTCCCACCTGCGTTTCGGCCACACCCCCATCAAGTCCACCTATTACATTTCCAAGGCGGACTTTGTGGCCTGCTCCAACCCTGCATACCTGGAGACCTATGACATGGTGCAGGATCTGAAGAAGGGCGGCAGCTTCCTCCTCAACTGCGCCTGGAATGCAGAAGAGCTGAACGACCGCCTACCCGGCAAGGTGAAGAAGTTCATCGCTGACAATGAGATCAACTTCTACACCATCGACGCTTTTGCCATTGGCAAGGAGTTAGGGCTTGGCACCCGCACCAACACGGTGCTCCAGTCCGCGTTCTTCTCCATCGCCAAGATCATCCCCGCTGAGGATGCCATCCAGTATATGAAGGACGCTGCCCAGAAGTCTTACGGCCGCAAGGGCGAGGCTGTCGTCAAGATGAACCACGACGCTATCGATCGGGGCGCCACTGGTTATGTGAAGGTAGACGTGCCTGCTTCCTGGAAGGACGCTGTGGATGACAGCCAGAAGAAGGTTGCCACCGGCGGCCGTCCCGAGCTGGTGGATTATGTAAACAACGTAGTGTTCCCTGTGAACTCCTTCCACGGCAAGGATCTGCCGGTTTCCACCTTCGAGAAGTATGCTGACGGCACCAGCCCCCAGGGCACCGCTGCTTATGAGAAGCGCGGCGTGGCTGTGGACGTGCCCCAGTGGATTCCCGAGAACTGCATCCAGTGCAACCAGTGCTCTTATGTGTGCCCCCATGCTGTTATCCGTCCCATCGCCATGACCGATGAGGAACTGAAGAACGCGCCCGAGGGCACCCTCTCCAAGCCCATGACCGGCGTGCCCGGCATGAACTTTGCCATGGTTATCTCCACCCTGGACTGCACAGGCTGCGGCTCCTGCGTGACCACCTGCCCCGCCAAGACCAAAGCCCTGCAGATGGCTCCCATCGACTCCCAACGTCCCCAGCAGGCTGTGTTCAACTATGCTATCGACCTGCCTGTTAAGGAAGCTGTTGCCGAGAAGTTCAAGGAAACTTCCGTCAAGGGCAGCCAGTTCAAGCAGCCCCTGCTGGAGTTCTCCGGCGCCTGCGGCGGCTGCGGCGAGACTCCCTATGCGAAGCTGGCCACACAGCTCTTTGGCGACAAGATGTTTATCGCCAACGCTACCGGCTGCTCTTCCATCTGGGGCGGTTCCGCACCTGCCACTCCCTACACTGTCAACAAGAAGGGCCACGGCCCCGCTTGGGAAAACTCCCTGTTTGAGGACAACGCCGAGTTCGGCCTGGGCATGACCCTGGCCCAGAACGCCGTGCGCGGCCGCCTCAAGGAGCTGACCGAGAAGCTGTGCGCCATTGAATATTGCGTGCCCGAAATCAAGGAAGCCGCCAAAGCCTGGATGGACACCATGTGGGACAGCAAGTCCAACGGCCCCGCTGCCGAGGCTTATATCGCGGCCCTGGAGAACGGCGTGATGACTGTGGACGAGAACATCGCTTTTGCCAGCTCTCCCAAGGCTCAGGAAGTCTTTGGTGACAAGGCTCCCGAGTTCCTGGCACATGCCCAGGCCCGCAAGGCCGCAGGCGAGAAGTATTGCGACTGCGAAGCCTGCACCCTGGCTCTGGAGATTTTGAAGGACAAGGATTACCTTGCCAAGAAGTCCATGTGGATTCTGGGCGGCGACGGCTGGGCCTATGATATCGGCTTCGGCGGCGTTGACCATGCCCTGGCTTCCGGCGAGAACATCAACATCCTGGTGTTCGACACCGAGGTGTACTCCAACACCGGCGGACAGGCCAGCAAGTCCACTCCCTGCGGCTCTGTAGCCCAGTTTGCCGCTACTGGCAAGGCCCAGAAGAAGAAGGATCTGGCGGCTATCGCCATGAGCTATGGCTATGTGTACGTGGCCCAGGTTGCCATGGGCGCCGACATGAACCAGTGCATCAAAGCCTTCTCCGAGGCTGAGAGCTACAATGGCCCCTCCATCATCCTGGCCTACGCTCCCTGCATCAACCATGGCATTAAGGGCGGCATGGGCGTTTCCATGGTGGAAGAGAAGAAGGCTGTGGCTGCTGGCTACTGGCATAACTTCCGCTTCGATCCCCGTCGGGCCGACGCAGGGGAGAACCCCTTCCAGCTCGACAGCAAGGAGCCTTCCGCTTCCTACCGCGACTTTATCATGGGCGAAGTGCGCTATAACAGCCTGACCCGTTCCTTCCCGGAGCGCGCCGAGACGCTGTTCGCAAACGCTGAGAAGTATGCAGCGGAGAAGTATGCGAAGCTGAAGAAGATGGCGGAATAATGGGAAAAATCCCCGTTTAAATCTATATGTTTCCTGAAAGAGGGGCTTGTCTGGTTCGCCGGACAGGCCCCTCTGCTTTTTGCCGGGGAAATTTTTTTCAAGGCATGTTGCCAAAGCTTCCCATCCGCCGTCTAATATAGTAAACGCACTTGAAAATCGGTACATCCCGATTTTCAAGTTGAGCGGCTGAGCCACCTGGTTCAAAAGAGGGTTTCTGTCTCTTTTGAACTGCGTTAACTATAAACAGGAAAGAATTTAAGGGCTTTTTCCTGCCCTGCCTATATGGGGGTGGTAACTTTTTTAGCGGGAAGGAATGGGGATTTATGAAAAAAAGAAAAAAACCATTGGACTTTTCTTCTAATTATGGTACAATAAGCATAGCAACACGCGGCAGGGCAGGAGCTTGGCCGCGGGCAAAGGGAGGAGTGCGTTTTATGAAAAGATGGATGTGCCTGGTTTTAGGTTTATGCATGACGGCGGCGCTGCTGTCCGCCTGCGGGGAGGATGACAAGAAGAATGACAGCAGCTTGCCCAGCAGTTCCGGGACAGGCAGCAGCACAGTTACGCCAATTGCTGTGTCACCTTCCCCCACGCCGGAGCAGATGGCAAAGGCTGTAAAGGTAAAAGCGGATGACGGGTTGAATGTCCGCTCCAAGGGATCTACTGACGGGGACAAACTGGGCCTTGCTAAAAACGGATCCAAGCTGGCATTGCTGGTAGAGGACGAAAAAGACGGCTGGTACCAGGTTTCCTATAACGGCAAAGCGGCCTATGTTTCTGCCGAATATGTAGAGGTGGTGGAAGTAACCCTGGACGAATATAACAAGCTGAAAGAAGAAGCCGGCAAGGATAGCAAAACCAGCGGCAAGGACGAGGATAAGGATAACTCTGCCTCTTCCAAGGAGGAGGACAGTTCTCTGGCATCTTCCGGCGGCGATGACGAGGACGGGGAGTAAAGCTTTTGCTATGAATATTTTGATTGTTGGAGGCGGTCTGCTGGGCAGGCGGATTGCCCAGATGCTGGATGAACTGGGCCACAGCGTGTCCATTGTGGACGAGAGCGAGGACAATCTGGCCCAGCTCAGCGATAGTTTTCAGGGGGTGACAGCCCAGGGCTTTCCCATGGACATGAATGCCCTGCGGCAGGCTGGCATTGAAGGCTGCGACGCGGTGGCGGCTGTGACCTCAGATGACAACCTGAATATTGCTGTGGGGCAGATGGCCAAGGATGTTTTTGGCGTGCCCAAGGTTGTGGCGCGGATTTCCGATCCGGACAGGGAGAGCATTTTCCAGAAGGCCGGCCTGCTTACGGCCTGCCCTACCAACATGGCGGCGGACAAGCTGGCGGCAGCGCTGATAAGCCCTTTCCAGGCCCGGCAGGTCACCTTTGGGGAGGCAACTATCTCCTTGCAGTCCCGTTTGGTGGAGCGGAAAATGGCAGGCCACACCACAGCGCACCTGGAGCCTGCCCCAGAGGAGGGCCTGTTTGGTCTGATTAAGAAAGGCGGGCGGTTCCTGCTTTTCCAGGGGGAACCGCTGGCGCTGGAGGCCGGGGATCTGGTGGTGTACAGCAGGGTGATTGATTAGGCGAAAGGGAGGAAGCCCTCATGCAGATGGTAATTGTGGGCGGCGGCAAGGCTGGGTGGAATCTGGCCCGGGCGCTGCTGGAGCGCAGGCATTCTGTGACGCTGGTGGAGAAAGACAGAGCACGCTGCCGGGAACTGGCGGACGCTTTGGATGCTGCCATTTACCCTGGAGACGGCACCCATGTGCCTGTATTAGAGGCGGCAGGCACCTATGGCGCAGATTGCGTGATGGCAGTGACAGGGGTGGATCAGGATAACCTGGTGTGTGCCCAACTGGCCCAGAACCATTTTGGGGCGAAAAAGGTAATTGTGCGGGTGAACGATCCCCGCAACGCCGGCACATTCCGGGCGCTGGGCATCCACAATATTGTGAGCAGCACGGATATCCTGACAAAGATGATTGAGCAGGAGGCGGATATGGCCCACATGCACCTGATTGCCAGCCTGAATAAGGGCAAGGGGGAGATAAGCTCCATCACGTTAAGTCCTGATACAGCCTGGGCCGGGGTGCGCCTGATGGATATGAAGCTGCCAAAAGGCGCTTTGGTGATTTCCGTCATCCGCCAGGGGGAACTGACTATCCCTAACGGCGCAACAGTGCTGAACCCTGGGGACGAGCTGGTGGCTGTCAGCGAAGAGCGCAGCCAGAAAGCCCTGCGCAGAGTGCTTTCAGAAACAAAGTAAAATACATTTGTATAAGAAAAAGGATCCCGCAGAGGGGATCCTTTTTTGTTTGCTGTAAAGCAGGCTTTTCAGCTTGGGAAAGGGATTATTCCGGGGCTTTCATGCTTTCCACCATGCTGATATTTTTCAGCTTCCTAGCCATCACCAAGTTCACTAACACGCTGAACAGCAGGGTCAGCAGGGCAGACCACAGGTAGCTTAAAGGGTACACGCTTCTGCCAAACATGACGATATCCACTTCTGCTGTGCGGATGACAAACTGGTGCAGGGCCACGCCCAGGCCCAGCCCTGCAAGACAGCCGATTATCGTAAGGATGGCTGTTTCCCGGTATACATAGGCCGCCACCTCCCGGTCGAAAAAGCCCAGCACCTTGATGGTGGCAAGCTCTTTTTCCCGCTCGGTGATGTTAATATTGGTCAGATTATACAGCACCACAAAGGCCAAGGCCCCGGCAGAGATAATCAGCACCACCACAATCAGGTTCAGGCTTTGGATGGTGTTGTCAAAGCTGCGGGAAATCTCTGTGTTGAAGGTGGTCATGGCTACATCCCGGCACTGGAGCAGGGCAGTGGTTAAGGCTGTCTCGCTCTGGGGCGATTCCCCTTCCGGCAGGCGGCACAGAATGGAATTCATCTCTGCCGCCTCTCCGAAAGCCTCCTCATAGGCGGCAGGGGAGAGGTACAGGGTGTGGTGGACATAGTTTTCGCAGATATCGGTGATGGTGAGGGAGGCTTCCTGCTCGTTGTGGTTTTGCAGGGTGATTGTGTCCCCGATTCGCAGGTGCTGGCGCTCTGCCAGCTTTTCCGTAATAATAACAGCGTTTTCGTCGAAGATAACTTCCCCGCCGTCTGTCCTGTGGCGGAAGGTGTAATATTCCGGCAGCAGG
This sequence comes from Acutalibacter sp. JLR.KK004, assembly GCF_036941085.1. Classification (NCBI taxonomy): domain Bacteria; kingdom Bacillati; phylum Bacillota; class Clostridia; order Eubacteriales; family Acutalibacteraceae; genus Acutalibacter; species Acutalibacter sp. JLR.KK004. The sequence goes on along the minus strand of NZ_JAYMNQ010000001.1, from coordinate 1,908,755 downwards.
GAAACGTCGGAGGGGACGAAAATGGTCACACTGTCGGCGGGATAGTCCCCGGCAGGCACCACCGTGCCTGCATCCTGCATGGCGGGCAGGAAGCCTGCCACCCGGCTTTCATCCTCTAAAATGTCCTGCAGGTCACGGCCTTCTAAAGCGCTTTCCTCTGACAGGCCTATTGTAAGCTGGTAGTGGTTCAGCTCTGTAAACTGCTTGGCAGTGATGTCAGAGATAGAGTCTTTCACCCCAAAACCTGTCAGCAGCAGAGCTGTGCAGCCGGCGATGCCGGTTATAGTCATGAAAAACCGCTTCTTATAGCGGATAAGGTTCCGGGCCGTCACCTTCTGGGTAAATTTCAGGCGGCTCCACAGGGGCGTGATATATTCCAGCAGAATGCGTTTTCCCGCTTTGGGAGCTTTGGGCAGCATCAGCCGGGCGGGAACCTCCCGAAGTTCGTGCCAGCAGGCGTTGAGGGTAGCGCCCATGGTACACACCACTGCCGCAATGGAAGCGATGGCGGCATACAGCCAGTTAAAGGGTGTGAGCACATAGGGGATGTCATACATAATGTTGTAGGCTGTGATGATAATGGAGGGGAACAGCCAGGAGCCTACGGCCAGGCCTATGGCGCACCCGGCCAGGCTGGCCGCCGCGGCATACAGCAGGTATTTCACCGCTATCTGCCCGGAGCTGTACCCCAGGGCCTTCAAGGTGCCGATTTGCTGCCTGTCCTCCTCCACCATGCGGGTCATGGTGGTGAGGGCCACCAGCGCCGCCACCAGGAAGAAGAACAGGGGGAACACAGCGGCAATGGCGGCTATTTTGTCCGCGTTGCCTGCGTAGCTTGCGTAGCTGGTGTTGTCCATCCGGTCAAATACATACCACTGGCCTTCTTCAATATCCCGTATCTGGGCTTCTCCGTCCAGTATCTGCTCCCAGGCGTCTGCCAGTTCTTTGTCAGCCTCAGCCTTGCCCTCGTCATATTCCTTCTGGCCCTCTGCCAGCTCCTTTTTGGCATCCTCCAACTGCTGTATGCCATCATCATACTGGGCCTGGGCGTCTGCAAGCTGGGCCTCCGCTTCTGCAAGCTGGTTTTCCCCTTCCTGCTTTGACTGCCGCAGCAAGGCGGCGTTTTGATCCAGTTGGGCTTTCTGCCCGGAAAGGGCCGCCTGCTGGGTTTGTAGGTTCGCGCGCTGGGCAGAAAGTTCCTTTTGGCCCTTGTCAACCTCTGCCCGGCTGGCCTGCACCTGCTGGGCATTCTGCGCATACGCCGCTTTTCCCGCTTCCAAAGCCTGCCTGGCCCCGGCGGTATCAGTGCCCTGGGCCTGCAGGGCCAGCAGGCTTCCTTGCAGGGGGGCAAACTGCTCTGCCGCTTCCGGGGAAACAGCGCTTAGCTGCGCGATGAGCGCCAAAGCTGCCGCGTCAGAGGTGTCGTTTACCTCCAGCCCCAGGCCTTTGGCGGCTTCCCACAAAAGGGCCTTGCCGTTTTCCAGGGAAGCGAGGTTTGCTTCCTGCTGGTCAAGCTGCTCTTTGGCCTTTAGAAGCTGGCTTTCAGCGGCTTCCACCTGGGCCTTGCCTTCATCCAGCTTTTTCTGGGCGGCGTCTAGCTGCCGCCGCCCGCTGTCTATCTGCTGCTGATACTGGTTTATCTGGGCATAGCCGCTGTCTATCTGCTGCTGGGCAGAGGCGGTTTGGGACTGGAGCGCGGCCTGGTTATCCGAAAGGGCGGCTTTGCCGTCCTCAATCTCTTGCTTCGCGTCCAGCAGCTTCTGCTGGTTTTCCTCAATTTCCTTCTGCCCGTCTGTAAGCTTTTCCAGGGCTTCCGCCAACTCCTGCTCCGCGTCGGCTTTGCCCGTTTCATATTCCGATTTGGCTTCTGCCAGCTCAGCCTCTGCCTCGCCTTTTATCTCTTCATACCGCGCTTTGGCCCGGCCTTCCCCCAGTGCCTCCAGGCGTTCCCGCAGCCCGTCCACCGTTTTTTCATAGGCGCCGTCAAAGGAATTCCAGTTTTTAACCCCTTCGGCGGTAAGATAGGCGCCAGTGTAATAGTCTGTGTGGAAGCTTTCCGGCACAGTGAGGGCGAACATGTCAATGGTGCCGCTGCCGGCAGAGGTGTGCTCCTGCTCCATGGAGAGATAGGTAGAGCTTTGCACCGTGCCCACTACTGTGAAGGAGGCAGGCACTGTGTCCTCCAGATCCTGCCCGTCCTGCAGGGCAAGGGTTTCTCCTATCCAGTCCCGCTTTTCTATCAGGGTCTTTGTGAGGATAACGGCACATTCCCCGGCCTGTTCCGGCAGGCGGCCCGACATCAGCACCGGCGTGTTGATGCTGGGCGCCCCCTCTTCCGGCAAGGTGTGCATCCGCAGGGTGAGATCATCCCCTTCCTGGGATTCCACCACAAAATCCATGTCGCGGACAGGCATTACGCCCTCTATGCCGTCCATTTCCTCCAGCAGGCGGATGTCCTCCTTCGTCATCCCCAGGGTGGAGACGGCCCGCAAATCGTAAAAATCTGTGTCGTCGTAATACTGCTCCGCCGAGGCCCGCATGTCTCCTGGAGAGGAGAGCAGCCCAGCCAGGAACCCTACCCCCAGGGCCACAATGGCGAAAATCGCCAGGAACCGGGAGAGGGAGCTGCGCACAGTGCGCAGGATGGACTTGCAATATGTCTTTTTCATAGCATTCCCCGCCCTCCTTTTGTTCCTGCTACCACTCGATTTCCTCTACGGGAGTGGGATGAGGGTTCACTTCATTGGAGAGAGCCTTGCCGCTCTTTATACGGATGACCCGGTCTGCCATAGCTGTCAAGGCCCCGTTGTGGGTGATAATCAGCACTGTGCGCCCGGTGCGGCGGCAGGTGTCCTGCAAAAGCCCCAGCACTGCCTTCCCGGTGTTGTAGTCTAAAGCGCCTGTCGGCTCATCGCACAAAAGAAGCTTAGGATTTTTGGCCAAGGCCCGGGCAATGGCAACCCGCTGCTGTTCGCCGCCGGAAAGCTGGGCCGGGAAGTTTTTCAGCCTGTCCCCCAGGCCCACGTCCTGCAAGGTCTGGGCGGCATCCAAGGGATCCCGGCAGATTTCGCTTGCCAGCTCCACATTTTCCAAAGCTGTCAGGTTCTGCACCAGGTTATAAAACTGGAACACAAAGCCCACTTCATGGCGGCGGTAGGTTGTGAGCTGCCGGGGATTGTAGCCGCTTATCACATTGCCGTCCAGGGTGATGGTTCCTTCGTCGCAGGTGTCCATGCCTCCCAGCATGTTCAGCACAGTGGTTTTGCCTGCCCCTGAAGGCCCTACAATTACGCAGAATTCCCCTTTTTCCACAAAGAAGCTGATGTGGTCAGCGGCGGCAATGGTGTTGCCGCCCATCGTGTAAAATTTGCACACGTTTTCAAACTCAATAAAATGCGACATGAGAATACCCTCCTGACCGCTTATTTGTATACTTGAAGTATAAACAGGATGTGTGAAGGCAGTTTCAAAAAAGTATGAACAAATTATGATTCCTAAACAAATAAAATTTTATGATGTTTATAAGTATTCGGAATCAGGCCGCTGGGCTTTGGCGGCGGCCCAGTCGAAATCCCGAAGCTCCCCTTTGCAGGCAAGGGAGGGATACCCCCACTGCCGCAGCACCTCGAAAGCGCCCACCGCTACGGAATTAGACAGGTTCAGGCTCCGGGCGCCGTCCATCATGGGGATGCGCACGCAGCTTTCCGGATGGGCAAACAACAGGCTTTCCGGCAGCCCGGCAGATTCCTTGCCGAAAAACAGGTAGCAGCCGTCGGGATAGGCGATATCACTGTGGCGGTTTTGGGATTTGGTGGAAAAGAAGAAAAAATTCCCTTGGTTTTTTGCAAAAAAATCGTCCAGGCTATGGTAATAGCGGAGGGTCAGATATTGCCAGTAGTCAAGGCCTGCATGGCGGAGTTTTTTGTCATCCGGGGTAAAGCCCATGGGGCCGATAAGGTGCAGGGCAGCGCCGGTGACAGCACAGGTGCGTGCGATATTCCCTGTGTTCTGGGGGATTTCCGGCTCTACAAGCACAATGTTCAAGGAAGCCATAAAAGGCCACCGCCTTTCAGAAGCCGTACTATGGGACTGGCGCGGCTTCTTAAAAATTCACAAAATCTGGGGGCGGCTGCCCCCGCATAAAGGGAGGGGCAGCGGGTATGCTGAATGGTAGGACAGCCTTGCGGCTGCTGAGAATTTATTTGATACTATGGAGGATTGACGCTATGTACAAGCAGACCATGAACGTGGCAAAGGGCATAGGCATGGGCGTGTTGGCGGGTACGGTGGTTGCGGCTATTGGCGCAAAGGCCATGGAAGGGAACCACCGCAAGGCGGCACACATGAAGAAAAGCGCGGGGCGGGCCATCCATACCGTGGGAAACCTGATTGGCGATGTGGAGAAAATGCTGAAATAAAGGGGAAGCGGGGGCCGTTAGCGCCCCCGCTTCTTTATAGTTCCCAGTCAGGCTCCGCATACTCCGGGCTGGTAAGCTGGGACTCCTCCGCTGGCTTCTGATACAGGATGCCGTTATAATACTGGTCGTCGCGCCATTCACCGTCAAAGACGATGCCGCCGTTTTTGTCAAATTCTGTGCCGTGGCCATGGCGCTTGCCGTTTTTCCAACTGCCGTAGTAAAGCAGGTTGCCATCCGGATCAAAGGCAGAGGCAAGGCCAGTGTTCTGCCCGCCCTGCCACTTTGTCACCAGCACAGATCCGTCTGCACTGCTGATGCTCACCCCGGCGCCTTCCTTTTTGCCGCCTACAATGCGGCCGCCATAGCGCAGGCTGCCCTCCCGGTCAAAGAGGGACACCTGCTGTCCGGGCTTTCCCTGCATCCAGCGGGAAATGTGCAGGGCATGATCCCCTTCCCGGAAGGAAACACCCAGGCCATCCTTTTTGTCATTCCGCCAGAAGCCCGCATAGCTTAAATCGCCGCTTTTATAATAGTGACTGCCAAAGCCCTGGCGCTTGCCGTCTTTATATTCCCCTTCATAGGCGGTCAGGCCGCCGGGCTGCTCGGCCCGGCCTTTGCCTGTAAGCTTTCCCGCCCGCATCCGATCAGAGCCGGAAGGGCTTACAGGGGCAGGCGCGTTCTGGCGGGCTGCAGGAGGGGCAGGGGGCTGGGAAGTTGGCCCGGCGTGCCGGGGAATGGCAGGACCGCTTTTGTGGGCGTGGTTCTGGGGCTGGCGGACGCCGGAAAAGCTGGGACTTTCCCCTAGGGCTGTGCGCCTGGGCGGCTCCCCGCTGTTTGCCTGCCTGGCGGCGGACAGGATGGCAGTATCCTCCAGGCTCATGGAGGGCTGGGAACGCGCTGGCTGCTGTGCCCGTTTAGGCGGGTTCCCGCCGCCTGCCTGCCTTGCGGCGGACAGGATAGAGGTGTCCTCCAGGCTCATGGCAGGCTGGGAGCGTTCCGGCTGCTGCGCCCGTTTGGGTGGACTCCCGCCGCCTGCCTGTCTGGCGGCGGAAAGAATGGAGGTGTCCTCCAGGCTCATGGAGGGCTGTTCTTCCTGCCAGACGCTGGAAGCATGTGTGCTGGAAACAGGCACACCGGAAGAACTGCCGTTTGCGGCAGTCCGCTTGGGCAGGTGCTGGGCAGCGGGCGCCGGGGGTTCCGCATGGAAGGCAGGACAGGCTGGCTCTTCCGCCCGGGAAATTTCCGCCTGCTGCTCCATGGCTTCCCGCACCACCGGTAATATGGCAGAATCCGGCTCTGGCGGCAGGGGATCTTCCGCAGGCTGGGGTTCGGCAAAAACTGCCTGGGCAGCTTCTTCCCATACCGGGGGGGCAGGCTCCTCCGGTATGGGTTCCTCCTGCTCGGGCATGGGGGCTTCCCCGGCGTCTGCCTGCCGGGCATCTGCCAGGATAAATTCCAGGTCAAGCTCGTCTGTCTGCACAGGCTCTTCCGACAGGGGGGCAGGCGGCTCTTCGTGAGGGATATCCTGGGCCAGGGCCTGCGCAGGGGGCGGGGGAGAGACGGGTTTTTCCGGCGCTTCAATCCTGGCGTATTCCTCCAGGCTGGTGAAGGTTACTGCTGTGTCCTCCTCGCCCTCCTCCACAGGGAAAGCACCCTCCTTTATCTCCCAGGCAGGCATCAGCACCATGGTGCCGCTGCTGATTTCCTCCAGGGCCAGGGCGCGCTCCTCCGCCTCCTTCTGGGGGCAGTAGCACACCTGCCCGCTTTCCAGGACCGCAATCAGCGGCGGCTCCCCAAAGCGGGCGTTGATGAGGGCCTGCTCCGCGGAACCGGCCTGATAGGGCGCAGGGTGCAGGATGACGGAGCGGTACAGTTTTTTGCCGGAATCCCAATCATAGCGCTCCACAGTGTTTTCCATGGGATCGGGCTTGAACATCACCTTGGCAGTGCCCGGATCCCATGGCTCATAATATTCTGATTTTTGCCAGGCATGTTCCTTGTTGAAAAACACCCGGCTGACGATGCTCCCCCGGAAGTCCCGGTTTACCAGCACATAGCCGTTTTTCTGGTCAAAGGCCTCCTCCAGGGCAACGCCCTTTTGCCCGGAAACGCCTAAGGCGGTCTTTTTCCAGTAGAAGCCCCACCGGGAAAGCTTCCCGCGCAAGTCTCCGTCAAAGCCCTTTACAACCTCGTGGCGGCCCATTTTCACAGCCCTGCGGCCGCCGGCGAAAAAGCGCTTCCGGGCCGCTGCCAGCTCTCCCTGCAAAACCTCCAGGCTGTCCCGCTGGGGGAAGCACACGCAATACACGTTTTGAGAGAGCAGGCTGGCGCCGTCGCCTCTGGGATCCTTTTTCTCTTTTTCCATGGTTTCCACACTTCCCTCCCGGACAAAAAGACATACTTTTACCTATTATACTATAAAAACCGGGAATAAGAAAGGTTTTATCAAAAATCCCCGAAATTTCCTATGGCTTGCCGCTGAAACATACTGCCTGCAAGTGACTATATGACGGCAGGGCCGGGCTTTAGAAGCTAAGCCGCCCCTGGGGCGCGGCTTCTTATTCCTTGCCGTCCCAACAATAGGTACACAGGCGGCACTTTTCTAAGCCCACAGAAGCCACCATATCATCCAGGCGGTGATAGCGCAGGGAGGTGAAGCTCAGCTTCCTGCCGATATAGTCCACCATGGCTTGATACTGGGGGGTTTCCGGATCCGCGTACAGGTCGATGTTATCTGGGGTGCTGGTGCCCTCCAGTTCCCGGATAACCCGGCGGGTTATCAAATCGTCCTGGGAGGTGGAGCGGGAGAAGTTCAGGTATTTGCAGCTATACAGCGGCGGAGGACAGGCCGGGCGCACATGTACCTCCCGGGCACCGCTCTGGTATAAAAACTCTGTGGTTTCCCGAAGCTGGGTGCCCCGCACAATGGAGTCGTCAATCAGCAGCAGGCTGCGGTTTTTGATCAGGTCATGGACAGGGATCAGCTTCATCTTGGCAATAAGATTCCGCTGGCTCTGTATGGTGGGCATGAAAGAACGGGGCCAGGTGGGCGTATACTTGATAAAAGGCCGGGAGAAGGGGATGCCCGAGGCATTGGCATAGCCGATGGCGTGGGCGGTGCCGGAATCGGGCACGCCGGCTACGGTGTCCGGCTTGGCGTCGTCCCTTTTAGCCAGCATGGCCCCGCAGCGGTAGCGCATTTCCTCCACGCTGATCCCCTCGTAAGAGGAGGAGGGGTAGCCGTAATACACCCACAGGAAGGTGCAGATGCGCATTTCCTTCCCTGGGGCCAGCAGGGTTCTGGCGCCTTCAGGGGTTATCATGGCGATTTCCCCAGGGCCTAACTCCCTCTCCTGGGTATAGCCCAGGTTCAAATAGGCGAAGCCTTCAAAAGAGACGCAGCAGGCCCCGTCTTTTATGCCTACGGATACCGGGGTGCGCCCCAGCCTGTCCCGGGCCGCCACAATGCCCTGGGGTGTTAAAATCAGCATGGTCATGGAGCCTTCAATGGTTTCCTGGGCATAGCGCACGCCCTCAATCAGGTTTTCCTTCTGGTTGATAACCGCTGCCACCAACTCTGTGGCATTGACCTCGCCGCCGCTCATCTCCAGAAAATGGGAGTGGCCATTTGCGAAAAGTTTGTCTACAATGGCCTGGATGTTGTTGATTTTGCCCACAGTCACAATGGCATAGGTGCCATGGTGGGAGCGCACAATGAGGGGCTGAGGCTCATAGTCGGAGATGGAGCCAATGCCCCAGCGCCCCCGCATTTCCGACACGTCCTTGTCGAACTTCGTGCGGAACGGGGAATTTTCGATGTTGTGTATAGCCCGGTCAAAGCCTTTTTCCCTGTCGTACACAGCCATGCCTGCCCGGCGGGTGCCCAGATGGGAGTGATAGTCTGTTCCGAAAAACAGGTCGAACATGCAGTCGTCCTTAGAAGCTACGCCAAAAAATCCACCCATAAATGATATGTTCCTTTCTTTAGGAAGCGCTGATTAAATCTGGTGCGCAAATCGTACCGACAGATTTTTCGTCAGGGTGTATAGATTGAGCGCAGGCAAGCTGGCGCTTGTCAAGCGAAAGATGTGCATCATGACGGAAAATATGCTAGCGAGGTGCGTGCCAAGCCCCTAGGCGCGATTTAATCAGTGGTTCCTTTATCAGAAGCCGTTCCTTGCCCTGCTGCGGGCTTTCCTTTTATAAGTTTATCATACCTTCGGGAAAACTACAATGTTCTGCGGGTGAAAAATACAGGGAAACAAGGGGTTTTGCGGGAGTTTCATAAGGTTGCACAGAAAAGGCCGAAAAGGGGCCTTGTAATGGTGCAAAACATAAAAAATGCAGGAAAGACAAAATCCACTTGCATTTTCCGCCGGGATATATTAAACTATTTAAAGTTTGACCTGTGAAAATGAAAAAGCATTGCGGTACATGATTCATAATTTCATTTTTGATTAGGAGATGTTCGGAATGAAACTGGCAGCGATGGAAATTGGCGAGCTGCGGCGTGTCTGCCGGGAAGCCGCAAAGCAGTATGAAGATTTCAAGTCTTTGGGTATGAGCCTGAACATGGCGCGGGGGGTGCCCAGCGCGAAACAGCTTGATTTGGCCCTGGGCGTGCTGGAAGCACTCCATGCCAGAAGCGAGTTTGCAAATTCTGACGGTGACGACTGCCGCAACTACGGCGTGTGGAACGGCCTGCCGGAAATGCGGGCCATTTTCAGCGAAATGCTGGGGGTGCCTGCCGGGCAGATTATCCTGGGCAACAACTCCAGCCTGCAGATGATGTTCGACGCTGTGTGCCAGGGGTATGTGAAGGGCTTCGGCGGCTATGAGCCTTGGGGCAGGCAGGGAAAGGTGAAGTTTTTGTGCCCTTCCCCTGGATATGACAGGCATTTCGCGGTGACGGAATATTTCGGCATTGAGATGATTCCTGTCCCCATGCTGAAAACCGGCCCGGACATGGATATTATTGAACGGCTGGTGAAGAATGACGAGAGCATAAAGGGCTGCTGGTGCGTGCCCAAATACTCTAACCCCACAGGCGTTACCTATTCTGATGAAACTGTCCGGCGTTTTGCAGCCCTGCGTCCTGCTGCCAAGGATTTCCGCATTATGTGGGACAATGCCTACTGTGTCCACGACCTGACCGACACTCCCGACACCCTTCTGAACCTCTATGACGAGTGCGTGAAACAGGGGACAGAAAACCAGGTTCTGTTCTTTGCCTCCACCTCCAAAATTTCCTTCCCCGGCGCGGGAGTGGCGGCCCTGGCAGGCAGCTCTAAAAATATTGCAGAGTTCCAGAAGCGCATCACCACCCAGACCATTGGCCCGGATAAGCTTAACCAGCTCAGGCACATCCTGTTCCTCCACGACATCAACGGGGTACACACCCTAATGAAAGGCCACAGGGACATCCTGGCCCCGAAGTTTTGCATTGTGCGGGAAACCCTGCAGAAGGAACTGGGGGATTTGGGTATAGCCAAGTGGAGCAATCCCCAGGGGGGATACTTTGTGAATCTGGATGTGATGAACGGCTGCGCGAAGCGGGTGGTAGAGCTGTGCAAGGAGGGCGGCGTGGCGCTTACCAGCGCTGGGGCCACCTTCCCTTACGGGGCCGATCCCAATGACAGCAATATCCGCATTGCTCCCTCCTTCCCGCCAGAGGAGGAACTGTCCCAGGCCATGCACCTGCTGTGCATCTGTGTAAAACTGGCAGCCGCAGAAAAGCTGCTGGACGAGAGGCAGTAACGGGAAAAAGCGTCCAAAGCTTGAGATGAATGAGATGAAAAGCGAATAAGCAGCAAAAGGGCCTGCCGTCTGGGGAAAACAGATGGCAGGCCCTTTTGCTGCTTTGGAACAATTTTCCCCAATTTTAGAGCATGGGTGAGAATACTCTTAACCCTGCCCGTCCCGGGGATAGGGCTTCTCTTCATCGGTAAGGCCTGCAAGATAATCCATGCTGGTGTCTAAGGCCAAGGCAATGCGGCGGCATTGCTCGAAGGTATAATAGCGTTTGCCGCTTTCAATTTTGGAATAGTCGCTTTGGTCGATGCCTGTCAGCATCTGCATTTTGATTTGCGTGTAACCCCGCTTCTGCCGGAGTTCTTTAAGCCTGTTCATAGGGTATCACCTCTTGTTTATTATGGCGAATTGACCTATTTACATTAGGGGTAATTTGACCTATAATGAAACAGAGGTGATGGAAATGCCGGATTATAAAGAGATGTATCTTACGATGGTTCGTGAGACGGAGAAGGCGATTCGCATATTGATTGACGTACAGAAAAGATGCGAGGAAATGGCAATCAGCTCAGAGGATGCCCCTATTACACCCATTTGCAGGCAGATGGGATTGTACAGGACACAAAAAGAGCAGAAAAGTGGGGGAAATGATTGACAGGCGGCGGGTGGTATTATAAAATAAGGCTGGTAAGGCTTGCCGGAAGGAGGCCTGCCGGGAATTTTTAAAAACAGGAAACCAGCGGCGTAAGGAAAGGGGCAGAATCATGCAGAAAAAAGAACTGCTGTACGAAGGCAAGGCAAAAAAGGTCTATAAAACAGAGGATCCGGAGGTTTACATCGTATCCTATAAGGATGACGCTACCGCCTTTAACGGTTTGAAAAAGGGCACCATTGTGGGCAAGGGCGTTGTGAACAACCAGATGTCCAACTTTATGTTCCGCCTGCTGGAAAAGCAGGGAATTCCCACTCACTATGTGGAGGAGCTGGACGAAAGGGAGACTGCGGTAAAGCGGGTAGATATTGTGCCTTTAGAGGTTATTGTCCGCAACAAGGCCGCCGGCAGCCTTTCCAAGCGCCTGGGGCTTGCCGAAGGCACCCAGATGAAAACCACTGTGCTGGAGTTCAGCTATAAAAATGACGACCTGGGCGATCCCATGGTAAACGATTACCACATTCTGGCTATGGGCCTTGCCACCCGGGAGGAAATTGACCAGATTGCCAGCATGAGCCTGAAAATAAACGATTTGATGATAGAATTCTTTCGGTCTGTCAATGTGGATCTCATCGACTTTAAGCTGGAGTTTGGCAAAACCTCTGACGGCGCCATTATCCTGGCCGATGAGATCTCCCCCGATACCTGCCGCTTCTGGGACGTGAATACCGGCGAAAAGCTGGACAAGGACAGGTTCCGCCGGGATATGGGCGGCGTGGAAGAGGCTTACGCCGAAATGATGAAGCGCCTGGGGCTGTAAGGCCGTGGAGACTCTGTCTCCACACCTCTGCAACCTTTTAAAAAAAGGGTGACCAAAAATTCCATTGTAATTCCGGGCAGCGGGCCTTTGGCCCGCCCGCCGGAATTACCGTGAAGTTCTTAATCGACTTTCTTTCTAAGAAAGTTGCGGGGGTGGGGCAGCGCCCCACAGCCTTAGAATCCCGGATTTCTAGAATGGAGGAAAGGAAATAATGGACGCTATGACAGACAAGCAATTCAAGACCATTTTAGAGATGGTAGATATGATTCTGGACGGCTGCAAGGATTTGGAGGAAGCAAAACAAAAGGTGCAAAAGCTTATTGATAACCAGCAAGGGAAAAAAGAGGAATAACAAAACAGCGTTATAAAGGGGAAAAGCTATGTCGAGGGACGTATATGAATCGCCTTTATCCGCAAGATATGCGGGGAAGGAAATGAAATACCTGTTTTCGCCAGACATGAAATTCCGCACCTGGCGCAGGCTGTGGATTGCCCTGGCGGAGGCGGAAATGGAGCTGGGCCTGCCCGTTACCCAGGAGCAGGTGGACGAGCTGAAAAGCCATGCGGAGGACATCAACTACGAGGTGGCACAGGCCCGGGAAAAAGAGGTGCGCCATGACGTGATGAGCCATGTGTACGCCTATGGGCAGCAGTGCCCGAAAGCGGCGGGCATTATCCATCTGGGGGCAACCTCCTGCTATGTGGGAGACAACACTGACATCATTGTGATGACGCAGGCCCTGGAGCTGGTGCGGGACAAGCTGGTGGGCGTGCTGCGGGTGCTGGGGAAATTTGCGGCGGAATATAAAGATTTGCCCACCTTGGCTTTCACCCACTTCCAGCCTGCCCAGCCCACCACTGTGGGCAAGCGGGCCACTTTGTGGATGCAGGATCTGCTGATGGATCTGGAGGATGTGGAGTATCAGCTTTCTAAGGCAAAGCTGCTGGGCAGCAAGGGCACCACAGGCACCCAGGCAAGCTTTTTAGAACTTTTTGAGGGGGATCATGAAAAGGTAAAGGAGCTTGACAGGAAAATTGCGGAGAAGCTGGGATATCAGGCCTGCTTCCCGGTTTCCGGGCAGACCTACTCCCGGAAGCTGGACAGCCAGATGCTCGCCGTTCTCTCCGGTATTGCCCAGAGCGCGGCGAAATTCTCCAACGACATCCGGCTTTTGCAGCACCTGAAGGAAGTGGAGGAACCCTTTGAAAAAGGACAGATAGGCTCCAGCGCCATGGCCTATAAGCGCAACCCCATGCGCAGCGAGCGCATTGCGTCCCTGGCCCGGTATGTGATAGCCGACGCGGTGAACCCGGCCATGACCATGGCGGCCCAGTGGTTCGAGCGTACTTTGGACGATTCCGCCAACAAGCGCATCAGCGTGCCCGAAGCCTTCCTGGCTGTGGACGGGATCCTGAACCTGTATGGCAATGTGGCGGACGGCCTGGTGGTGTATCCCAAGGTGATTGAGCAGCACATGCTGCGGGAACTGCCTTTTATGGCTACGGAGAATATTATGATGGACGCGGTAAAGCGGGGCGGCAACCGGCAGGAGCTGCACGAACGCATCCGGATACACTCCATGGAGGCGGCCAAGGTGGTGAAGGAACAGGGGGGCGAAAACGATTTGCTGGCACGCATTGCCGCAGACCCTGTTTTCGGCGTGACCCTTTCCGAACTCCAGGATGTTTTGCAGCCCGCAAAATATGTGGGCCGCGCACCGCGCCAGACAGAAGAATTTTTGGCGGGGTCCGTGGACCCTGTGCTGGAAAAATATAAGGATATGGAGACCGAAAAAGCGGAGGTAACGGTTTGATCGGATTATATGTCCCAAGGCTCTCCGAGCTGGGCTTCCGTCAAAGGCTGCTCTCCGACCCTGCGACCATGCGCTATAATAAGGGCTATGGGCTAAGCTTTCCCGGGTATCATAACGACACCGGCTGCATAGACTTTCCCCGGGAGGACTGGGACGGCTGGTATGCCCGGTGGGTGAACAAGGAACCCGCGCGGTTCTACGCCTACCTGAAAGATACAGGGAGCGGGGAGTTCCTGGGCGAGGTCAGCCTGCATGGGACCGGCGGCCCCGGCGTGTACGAGCTGGGCATTGTGCTGCACAGCGCCTGGCGCGGGCGCGGGCATTCCCAGGAGGGAATGCGTCTGCTGCTGGAGTACGCGTTTGGGAAGCTGGGGGCCAGGGAGGTTACCAACTGCTTCGAGCGCACCCGTGAGGCCGCGCTGAAGATCCACACGGCTGCCGGCTTCCAAATCGTCAAGGAAGAGGGCGGCCTGCTATATTTGCATCTGCAATGTGACAGGTAAAAGTTTTTGAAGGGTTTTAGGGGGATTTTCTTAAAGGACCTCCTAAGGAAAGGTTGAGAATTATGGTTAAGGCAATCGTAGGCGCCTGCTGGGGCGACGAGGGGAAGGGCAAGATTACGGACGTGCTGGCGGAGAATTCCGACATTGTGGTGCGCTTCCAGGGCGGGTCCAACGCTGGGCACACCATTATCAACGAATACGGCAGGTTTGCCCTGCACCAGCTTCCTTCCGGGGTGTTCCGGCAGAACATTTTAAATATTATCGGCAACGGCGTGGCCCTTTGCGTGGAAAATCTGGTAAACGAGCTGCAGTATATCCGGGACGGAGGCGTGCCAGAGCCTAAAATCGCCATTTCCAACCGCTGCCAGGTGCTGATGCCTTACCACCGGGAGCTGGACAGCCTGGAGGAGGCAAGGCTGGCGGATAAGGCGTTCGGCTCCACCAAGTCCGGCATTGCGCCCTTCTATTCCGACAAATATGCGAAAATCGGTTTCCAGATAAGCGATCTGTATGATGACAAGGACGCTTTGTATGAGCGCATCGACCACGTTCTGGATTTGAAAAACGTGCTGTACACCCAGCTTTACCATCAGCAGCCTTTGAACCGGGACGAAATCTATGAAAAGCTCATGGAGTATAAGGAAATCCTCACGCCTTATGTGGTGGATACCACGGCCCTGCTGCACGACGCGGTGAAGGCGGGCAAGACTATTCTGCTGGAGGGTCAGCTTGGCTCTTTGCGCGACCCGGATATGGGCATCTATCCCATGACCACCTCCTCCTCGCCTTTGGCAGGCTATGGCGCTGTGGGCGCAGGCGGTATCCCGCCCTATGCCATTGAGAAAATCTATACCGTTGTGAAGGCATATTCCAGTGCTGTGGGCGCGGGGGAATTTGTGGCGGAGATTTTCGGGGACGAGGCAGAGGAGCTGCGCCGCCATGGCGGAGATAAGGGCGAATATGGCGCCACCACCGGGCGGCCCCGGCAGGTGGGCTGGCTTGACCTGGTGGCCGCCCGCTATGGCTGCATGGTGCAGGGGGCTACAGATGTGGCCTTTACCGTGCTGGACGCTTTGGGATACCTGAAGGAGATCCCGGTGTGCGTGGGCTATGAGATGGACGGCAAGCGCATTGACACCTTCCCGCCTACGGCCCAGCTTAAAAAGTGCAAGCCCATCTTAGAAGTGCTGCCCGGCTGGCACTGCGACATCGGGGGCATTAAGAAGTATGAGGATCTGCCGGAGAATGCCCGGCGGTATGTAGAGTTTGCGGAGAAGCACATCGGGGTGCCTATCACCATGGTGTCAAACGGGCCTTCCCGGGATGACATGATTTACCGGAAGCCGTAATATAGAGAGACAAAATCTAACAGGCAGTACCGGCCCTCAGGCCGGAACAGGATGTGGGGCGTAGAGGCCCCACATTCCTTTCAACTCAGGCGATGAAAGGAGAGCGATGCATATGTGCGGCATAGTGGGCTATATCGGGGGGGAGCAGGCGGCGCCTTTTTTGCTTACGGGCCTGCAAAAGCTGGAATACCGGGGGTATGACTCAGCCGGGGTGGCTGTGTATAACGGCACAGGGATTCACGTCGTGAAATCCAAGGGCAGGCTCAGTGTGCTGGACGGCATACTCCAGGGCGGGGAAAAGCTTCCCGGCGTGGTGGGCATTGGGCACACAAGGTGGGCCACCCATGGCGCCCCTTCAGATGTGAATTCCCATCCCCAGGTAAGTGATGGGGGAAAGTTCGCTGTGGTGCACAACGGCATCATCGAAAATTACCTGGAACTGAAAAACCATCTGCTGCGCCGGGGCATTGAATTTGTCTCCGACACAGACACCGAGGTGGTGGCCCAGCTTCTGGAATATTACTACAGGGGAGATGTGCTGGAGGCTATCAGCCGGGTGACAGCCCGGGTGGAGGGCAGCTATGCCCTGGGCATCATCTGCGCCGACTGCCCGGAAAAGGTGTTCGCTGTGCGCAAGGACAGCCCGCTGATTGTGGGCCTGGGCCAGGGGGAAAACTTCATCGCTTCCGACATCCCCGCCATCCTGTCGAAAACCAGGGACATCTGCCGCCTGCATGACAAAGAAATCGCAGTGCTGGAAAAGGATGGGGTGCAATTTTTCAACTCGGACATGGAGCTTGTGGAGAAGCCTGTGGAAAGGGTGCAGTGGGACGTGGCTGCCGCTGAAAAGGGCGGCTATGAGCACTTTATGATGAAGGAAATCTGCGAGCAGCCGGAGGCCCTGCGCAAAACCATCTCTCCCCGGATACGGGAAGGGAAAATTGTGCTGGACGACATGAAGCTGACAAAGGAGCAGATCGAAAAGATAAACAAGGTGTTTATCGTGGCCTGCGGCACCTCCTACCATGTGGGCGTGGTGGCCAAGTATGCCTTTGAGAAGCTTTTGAAGGTGCCCATGGAGGTGGACGTGGCTTCTGAGTTCCGCTACCGGGAGCCTATTCTGGATGAAAACACGCTGGTGATTATCATCAGCCAGTCCGGGGAGACGGCGGACACCCTTGCCGCTTTGCGGGAAGCGAAGAAGCGGGGGGCGCGGGTGCTTTCCATTGTGAACGTGGTGGGCAGCACCATCGCCAATGAATCAGATGACGTGCTGTACACCTGGGCCGGGCCGGAAATCGCTGTGGCCTCCACCAAGGCTTACAGCACCCAGCTTGCGGTGATTTACCTCATTGTGCTGTACATGGCCCAGGAGCTGGGCCATTCCCCCCAAGCGGAGATGGAGGCCTACCTGGAGGACTTGCAGCGCCTGCCGGACTTGGCGGCGGCCTGCCTTGCCGATAAAAAGACCATCCAGTATTTTGCCTCCAAATATTTTAACGCCCGGGATATGTACTTTATCGGGCGCAACGTGGATTATGCCGCTTCCCTGGAAGCGTCCCTGAAATTAAAGGAAATTTCCTATATCCACTCGGAAGCCTACACAGGGGGAGAGCTGAAGCACGGCCCCATTTCCCTGCTGGAGGACGGCACGCTGGTGATTGCCATCTGCACCTACGGCAGGCTGTTTGACAAGATGATGTCCAATGTCCGGGAGGTGAAGGCCAGAGGCGCGGTGGTGCTGGGCATTACCACCAGGGACAAGGAGGAAAGCCTTTCCCAGCAGACGGACTACCAGTTCTGCATCCCGAAGATTACGGACTTCATGCTGCCCTCCCTGTCCATCATCCCCCTGCAGCTTTTCGCCTATTATGTGGCTTCCATGAAGGGCTGCGATATCGACAAGCCCAGGAACCTGGCAAAGTCGGTGACGGTGGAATAGCATTAGGCTGGGGGATTCGGAATATTCCTGGAACCTCTGAGAAAGGAAATACCGCGATGAAAATACTTTTATTCTGTGCAAAAGGCTTTGAAACCATGGAGTTTGCCCCTTTCATCGACGTGATGGGCTGGGCCAGGAACGACTATGGGCACGACGTGGAGGTGGTGACCTGCGGCTATAGGGAGACGGTGGTGAGCGCCTTCGGGGTGCCTGTTGCGGTGGATGTGCGCATTGATGAAGTGGACGCGGCGGACTATGACGCGCTGGCTGTGCCTGGGGGCTTTGAGGAATTCGGCTTTTACGAGGAAGCCTATGATGAAAAATTTCAGAACCTTGTGCGGGACTTTCATCAGATGGGAAAGCCCATCGCTTCTGTCTGCGTGGCGGCGCTGGCCTTGGGAAGAAGCGGCATTCTGCAAGGCCGCAGGGCCACCACCTACCACCTGCGGGGCGGACACAGGCAGGCGCAGCTTGCGGCGCTGGGGGCGGACGTAGTTCCTGACCAGCGGGTGGTGGCAGACGGGAACGTGATTACGTCTTACTGCCCAGAAACAGCGGCGGACGTGGCCTTTGCCCTGCTGGAGATGCTCATTGGAGCGGAAAAGGCAGGGGCAGTCCGGCAGGACATGGGGTACTGACCCCCAAGGCCAGGGAAGTTTTTTGAAGATTTTTAAGAAACTTTTTTCCAAAAAAGTTTCTTAAAGCGGGTTCGGGCGGCAGCCCGATCAAAAGGAAGGATGGGAAAAAGCATGAGCAAGGCGCATGAGAAGGTAGTGGTGCTGGATTTTGGCGGGCAGTATGCCCAGCTTATCGCCCGGCGGGTGCGGGATCTGCGGGTGTATTGCGAGATACGTTCTTATAAGACAGACCCGGAGGAGCTGCGGGGTTATAAAGGCATTCTGTTTACCGGAGGCCCCAACAGCGTGTATGCTGAGGGTGCGCCCCTGTGCAGCCCGGAAGTGTTTAAACTGGGGGTGCCGGTGCTGGGCATCTGCTATGGTGCCCAGGTGATGGCCCAGGTGCTGGGCGGCAAGGTGGAAGCAAGCGGGGTGCATGAGTTCGGCAAAACCCAGACCTCCTTTGCCCCTGAATCCCCCCTCTTTGCAGGGGTGCCGGAGAGCGTGTGCTGGATGAGCCACAATGACTATATTGCAGAGGTTCCGGTTGGGTTCACCTCCTCGGCTCACAGTGCCCACTGCCCTGCCGCAGCCATGGAAAACCTGGGGGAGAAGCTGTTTGCGGTGCAGTTCCACCCGGAGGTGGAGCACACCCAGTTTGGCAATAAAATTTTTGAAAACTTCCTGTATTCCATTTGCGGCTGCAAGGGAGACTGGGAAATGGCCTCCTTTGCCCAAGAAACAGTGGAAGCCCTGAAAAAGCAGATTGGAGACAAAAAGGTGCTGTGCGGCCTTTCTGGCGGAGTGGACTCCTCTGTGGCGGCTATGCTGGTACACAAGGCTATCGGGAAAAACCTCACTTGCATTTTCGTGGATCACGGACTGCTGCGCAAGGGCGAGGGCGACCTGGTAGAGAAGGTTTTCCAAAAGGAATTTGACATGAACATTATCCGCGTCAATGCTGGGGAGCGGTTCCTCCAGAAGCTGCAGAGCGTCAGCGATCCGGAGAAAAAGCGGAAGATTATCGGGGAGGAATTTATCCGGGTGTTTGAGGAAGAATCCCGGAAGCTGGGCAAAATGGACTTCCTCTGCCAGGGCACCATCTACCCCGACGTGGTGGAGAGCGGCACCGGGGAAGCGGCGGTTATCAAAAGCCACCACAATGTGGGCGGCCTGCCAGAGGACATGGAGTTTGAAGGATTGGTGGAGCCGCTGCGGGATCTCTTTAAGGATGAAGTGCGCCGGGTGGGGATAGAGCTGGGCATCCCGGAGGCACTGGTATGGCGGCAGCCTTTCCCCGGGCCGGGGCTGGCTGTGCGCATTATGGGAGAAATCACCCAGGAAAAAGTGGCGCTCTTGCAGGACGCAGATGCCATCTTCCGGGAGGAAGTAACGAATTTCGGCCTGGAGCGGGATATCAACCAGTATTTTGCAGTACTCACTGCCAACCGCAGCGTGGGCGTTATGGGTGACGGCCGTACTTACGGGGTAACTGTGGCCCTGCGGGCTGTCACCACCACGGATTTCATGACTGCCGACTGGGCGCGTCTTCCTTATGATCTGCTGGGAAAGGTGTCCAACCGGATTATCAATGAGGTAGAGGGCGTCAACCGGGTGGTGTATGACGTGACAAGCAAACCGCCTGCTACGATTGAGTTTGAGTGATGAAATGGACTTTAGGAAACCAGTATTTATGCGACTTCCAAACAAATTTGTTTAGGCATTGGCAACGATTTGGCAACATTTTTCACATCACGAACTAAATAATTACATCAATGGCATAAGAAAACCTTGCTGATTTTCAGATATGGAAACTGAATATCGGCAAGGTCTTCTTATGCTTATTTCTGCTTTTTCTTTTTCGCTGTTTTCTTTTCTTCTTTCTCGATTTTCTGAAATTCTTCCATAAGCATATCACTGACCGCCTGTGAGGGGACTTTTGCCCAATGCTTTGATGTGTCCAGTTCGGGGTATTTGTACCGCCATTGGTCGTATTCCTCTTTGGTAATCTCGCCCTGTTCCAGTTTGGCGGCTTGCTCCTGCCATGCGTGGAACATATCGAACATGGACGTGTAAGTGGAATAGTCGGACTTGTCAAGGCGCAGGCAGATTTCCCCGTCAATCTCCCCGATTTTCAGCCCGTACATATCTTCCAACGCAAAGAGCGTGTGCATAAGCCCGATATAGGTATCAATATCCGGCACTGTGAGGGCGTGGGTGCTTATATCAAAGATACCCGCCATTTCTTTTACAAGGTCGTGCTTTGGTGTCCTCGCTTCGGTTTCATACTGCGCCATACGGACATCAGAGGTCTTTCCGAGAAAGCCAAGGATTTCGCCTAGCTGTTTCTGTGTCATGCCTTTTCGGTTGCGGAAAAAGCGGATGCGTTTGCCGATTGCCATAATAAAACCTCCGTTATTGTGAAGTGAGGTAAAGTCATGCCAGCTCGATTACGCTCCGCTTCATCTCGCTGTGGCGGTGCGCCATATACGCCTGTCAGAAAGCAGTTCAGCGTGTGCAAGCACCCGCCGCTCTGTTTTCCGCCAGTCGTGCATGACTTTACTTAAACAAATCTGTTGAAGTTAGTATAACATGGTGTAATAGAAATAGCAAGAATAACTTAAATAAAAAAAGTTAAGATTTTCTCGCAAACCACTTGACTTAACGGAATTTATTTAGTATCATAACCATATAGCTTAAACAAAAACAGTTAGAAATTGAAAGGAGAGGGTATTTTAATGACAGAAAAATAATTTATGACAGTGGAGGAAGTGGCAGCGGAATTGCGTGTGTCGAAGTCAAAAGCCTATCAGATTGTAAGGGAACTGAACGCAGAAATGCAGAAACAGGGCTATCTGACAGTGGCAGGACGTGTGAACGCTACATTTTTTCATAAAAAGGTATGTTACAGCGAATAGAAGGGAGATGATGAAATGGCTGTATACAAAGACAACTCTACGGGGACGTGGCGGGTAATCTACCGCTTTACCAACTGGAAAGGGGAGAGGAAACAGACACAAAAGAGAGGTTTTGCAACCAAAAGGGAAGCGCAGGCGTGGGAGCATGAAGCCATGTTAAAGCAGGGCGCAAAATTGGATATGACGTTCGGCAGTTTCTTTGAAGTGTATGAAGCCGACAAAAAACAGCGTGTCAAGGAAAGCACTTGGGAGTCCAAAAGCCATGTGATACGGACAAAGATTTTACCGTACTTTGAAAACCGCAAAATTGCGGAGATAGAAGCAAAGGACGTGATTGCGTGGCAGAATGAGTTGATGGCTTACCGGGACGAGAAAGGCAAGCCCTATTCCGCAGATTATTTGAGGACGATACACGCACAACTGACGGCGATATTCAACCATGCGGTAAACTTTTACAACCTGCCTTACAATCCGGCAAGGCGGGCGGGGACGATTGGGAGCGAAGCCGTTAAGGAAATGGACTTTTGGACGAAAGAGGAATATCTGAAATTTTCCGAAGCCATGATGGATAAGCCCCGTTCCTATTATGCGTTTGAAATGCTCTACTGGTGCGGTATGCGTTCCGGCGAATTACTTGCGCTCACGCCTGCTGATATTGACTTTGAGAAACAGACGGTCACGATCAGCAAGACCTTCCACCGTTCCAAAGGGCGTGACATTATCACAAGCCCAAAGACGAAAAAGAGTAACCGCACAATCAAAATGCCGCCGTTTCTCTGTGAGGAAATGCAGGAGTACATCAAAATGCTTTATGACATCAAGCCGGACGAGCGTTTATTTACCGTCACAAAATCCTACCTCAATCACGAAATGGAGCGAGGGGCAAAGCAGGCGGGCGTTAAGAAAATCCGTGTCCACGATATTCGCCACCCGTATGTCAAGCCCACGACAAAAAATATATCTTTGTAAAAGCAGAAATCCCAAACTATCAGGTAAAATTTGATAGTCTGGGGGATTCTTTTTTCGTGTATTATTCCTATGCCATTAGGTTTAGTTGGGAATTGCTAGTCATTATTTAGCATTTTCAATATTGGTATTGATTTAATTTTACAGACACTGCCGGTTAAATCAATTAACAAACGAGAGTGTTACTTTTCAACATTCCTCTGTGCAAAATGCTCAATAGTATCATTGAATAAAGCATCATCAAACCTTTTACCTAAGAAAACATCATTGCAGATATTAACTAACCAATCAAAATCGTTCGGGAGCAGCTTGTCCTTCAATAAACAAAGTATTCCATCAATGTTAGTCCGTATACCCTGTATTTCAGATACAAGATAGCTGTCATCTTCTGGTTCTGTCAACAACTCTACAGATTTTGAATATACCCATAATTCTTCTGCAATATCTCCTATAGGAAGTGCATCCAAATCAATATCGTCTGATTCAGGCAAATCATATTTTTTAATGAAGCAACTAAGCATTTGCCGCGTTACATCCACAGGATATGGAGGTGTCAATTTATCAAATAAGGAATTGTCGTCTGATTCAATTGCCTTTTTAAGATCAACAAGCATCCTTCGCGGGAACTGTAAGGCAGCAGGATGTATTTTCCCAACCTCATTTGCAGATAATATGATCAAGTAATCAAAGGAAGTATCAGCAAACGAGATGCAACCATAAAGCCATTCGATTAAATTGCTTTCTGATGTAAAATCTAACCCATCAACTATGATAGGATAATAGCTCAACATGTCAATGGTGTAAATCTGATTAGGAAAATGAATCGAATAATTGGATGCTAATTCTGACAATCCGTCTTCTGCTATCTTTCTCTCATCTCGACAATGTCTGTCATACCAATTCCTAATTTGATATTTATTAAAATACTTATTTGGCGAATGTGTTTGGTAGTAGCTACAGCACATTATTAGTCGTTCTATGCTTTCTGTTTCCATAACACAAAGAGCCAGCTGTCTTTCCTGGAAGCCAAAATCAATTATGATTTCTGCAAAGTAATTCTGCATTGTCACAAGAGCACTTTGGGCTGTTGTGAGATTAACCATAGCCAATCTTTGTTTTTGTTCATCCTTAACGAGAAACCCTGCAAATTGATTCGTAAAATTTTGTATGCTTTGAAAGTATTTATTCTTTATTTTTCCTAACCTCTCGGGCACTGTAGCTTTTTCTTCAAAAGGACGATCTTCCTTAGGATATCGCTTTTCACCAGTAGTAATTAGGGCAAATTCTTCACGAAGTTGATCTGTTTCCCTGGCCAAACTCCCTAGTGGTTTTCCACCAAGGAGTTTGTAAATACATGCACAGCACTTATCTGCAAGCAAACATATATGTTCTCTCACATCAAACCAGTAATTTAACCATTCTGTCACGGTATCAAATTCATAATTGCTCATAATAGTTTTATTCCATAGCGACGTAAGATTCTGATGGAACATGATTACAATATTTCTGATGGGCATTTCTTTATGTGCATCATCAGGTACAGTATAAGCAGATAATAAACTTAAAGTTGGTTTTAACACATCTGCACAGTACAAATCAAATATGGGTAATGTCCTACAGACATATTTCAACCTCGAAACACTTTGCTCATTCCCGGTTTTGATATTGCGCAATCGAAGTATATACTCAACATGAATCGCATTTTTTTCGGAATCAATAAATATCTTGTGTGATTTTGTTTGCTGCTTGAGGTATGTAAGGATACGCTTAAGATTCCTTTCGACAAACTCCATATATATATCTTTGTTACCACAGTAGGAGATATACATTAGAGCTGACATGCACTCCAAAGTTAATTTTTCCGGCTCAATCCAAATATTGTCCAAGGAGATGCTTGTAGACAAATTAAATTTAGAATTTATGTTGTAAATCCATTCGGAAATGGAGGCATAAGATGCAATATCTTTTATCTCGGCAAAACTAAAAGGAAGTAATTTTCTATATAAACAATTGCAAAAAGCATAACTATAGAAGGTATATTTTTTCTGAATAATACATAGATATGGCGATTCGGCAGAGACCAATAATTACTGGGCAATTGCCCATTTCACAGTAATGTTTTCGTTTTGACATATGGTAATTTCATCAATACAGTCTATAATCTCGCTGAGAGCAATTTCTTTATAACTCGCTTTCAATAATTTGCGG
Source organism: Acutalibacter sp. JLR.KK004 (assembly GCF_036941085.1). Lineage (NCBI taxonomy): Bacteria > Bacillati > Bacillota > Clostridia > Eubacteriales > Acutalibacteraceae > Acutalibacter > Acutalibacter sp. JLR.KK004. Next base: position 1,884,797 of record NZ_JAYMNQ010000001.1, on the reverse strand, counting down.
AATACATGATACTGTTTTTCATAAGCTGTTTTACTGGTGATAATATCATTCCAAATTGCTTTCTTTTTGTTCGCTGCATCTTGGACTGCTCGAAATTCATCTTTGCTGATCTTTCCGTCAACAAACATCTCATAATGGTGAATAGCATTTCTAAAAATTTCTTGATATTGACTGTCGGATTGGTTAATCCCGTTATTAAGGTGCAATAGTTCTTGCTGGTACTGCGAATCTGAAATGAAATGCTCCTTTACATGCAATTTTAATTGGTAGTAGATAGCACGCAAAACATCTTCCTCCCGTACATACATGCCGGTACATTTGTCTACACCTAAACGGTTTTTGGTAATACAGGTGAAAAAATACCAATCAGCATGATTGGTGCCGCGTTTACGCTGCATTTTTCCCCCGCAACACCCACAAATGACTTTGCCCTTTAAAATATTCTCCGTTGATTGACCGTGCTTGGCGATATTAAATGCTTTTTCCTGAAATGATTTTTGAATGGCATCAAAAGTATTTGTATCTACCAGAGCTTCATGTGTTGCGGATACAACTCGCCTTTCTTTCCCTTGTACAAGCATACCGGTATAAGTTCGATTGGTCAGGATATATTTGACGGATCTACTATTCCAGTTTCCGTTACCGTTATCATAATTTCCGGATAAACCATTTGATCTAGCATATTGAATTGGTGTTGGGATTTCTTTTTCATTTAAGTAGCGAACTATGGTGGTCATGCCGATGCCATTCGCTGCTAACTCAAAAATTTTTCGGACAATAATAGCTGCCTTTGGGTCAGGTATAAGTTGGTCATGGTTGTCTTCTGCTTTTTGATAACCAAAAGGGGCTCTTGGTCCAATAAATATACCGTGCTGTGCTTTCATATCTAAAGTCGCCTCCATTTTCTTTTTAATTTCAATAGATACTTGTTCATTAAATGCGTTTGTTATTGGCATCCGAATCTTGGAACTGTAAGGATTTTTCTGATTGGTAATACCATCAATGGTGTCAAATTGGTCGTTTACAGATACAAAACGTACTCCATTGGATGGGAAAAGGACTTCAATATAATAACCAGTTGAGATATAGTTTCTTCCTAAACGAGAAAGGTCTTTTACAACGACACAATTAATATTGCCTGAAAGGATGTCCTGAATCATTTCTTGAAACGCTGGACGATCATAAAATTTACCGCTAAAACCATTATCAATATAGTAATGTGACATAGGAATTTGTTGCTGTTCGCCCCAGCATTCAATGAAAAATTTCTGGTTTTCTATTGAACTGGATTCTTCTTTATTTGCAACTGAAAGTCGAATATATCCTACCGCAACAGGGGAAAGAAATTTCAGTTCTTCTTTATATTTATGTTTTCTGCTTTTTCGTGCCATGAAAATACCCCTTTCAATAGAAAAGGTTACGGCAAAAACCGTAGCCACTGGCAATATCATATCTCATTTGTCGCTTCCACGGGGAAATATCCATTTGTCGCTTCCACGAGCTTAGTCATACGTTCTGCACCAACTTAGCCAATGCGGGCATGAACCCGAAAGCGTTACAGTATATCATGGGACATTCCAACATTACCATGACGCTGAACTATTACGCACACGCAACTTTCGCTTCCGCAAGGGCTGAAATGGAAAGGCTGATTGCAGCATAGCCGCAGACGGATTTACTACTTCTTTTACTACCACCCAGAGGGAAAACCTAAGAAGTTTTGAGGGTATATAAGAACTTCTCCCCATATCTAAAATGCCGGGAAAGCCCGAAAATACGGGCTATACCGACATATAAGAACTTCTAAAGAGATAATCTAAATTCACCATAAATTTTGAACGAAAAAGTGGGGAGGGGGTGCAAGTAGCCCGGAAGTGTGCCCTTGCTTTCGGAAAAACATAAAGAGCCGAAACCCCTTGATTTTATTGGGTTTTTCGGCAGTTGCGCCCCTCTGGTGGCTACTTGCGGGGGTCATGCGCTTAAAAGCAGAAAATAAGCCCTTTAAGCGGCGTTTGGGCGTGTTCGCTTAAAGGGCTGCTGTTATTTTCTTAAAAGCCGCTTAAACCGCGCCAATACTAGGTTTGTGCGGTTTCTTAAAAGGTTTCTTGTGTGTCCTTAAACGCTCCTAAAAGGCAAATCTGAGCGGTTGGTAGCCTTGCGCCGCACAGGCCACTTTGGGGCCGAAAACGGGCAAAAAAATTTTGCAATCCCATTTTGCGAGATTGCAAAATTTTCGCTTTCATTCAAGCAGTTTTCCGCGAAAAAACCTAGTATTTAGGCCGTTTCCCGGGGTTTTCCACATTTTTTCATGTTGAAAAGTAGGCCCGTCCTGGATTTCTCACTCTTCACGAAAACTTACAATTTCTATGTGCTCACCCCAGCCCCTTCCGCCGTGCTTCTGGTACAAATCGTGGGTAGGCTTCTTCACACGGCGCAGTACCCGCAGAAGCCGGGAAACGTCCTTCGGCATTATGATTATCTGCCTGATTTCGTGCGACCCATACCTCATGCGCAAAGGGTCTTAACGCCCTGATGAAAATGTGCCCGGTTTGAAAAAACTCGGCTATGCACTCTGCTATCAGTACCCGGGCAGCGTCGAAATAAACGGGGTAGAGGTATTTCAAATCGCCGGGGGAGAGGTCTTTGACAAGATGCTCTTTTAATGTTACAATGGCGAGGGATACGTCCAATATGTCATGTGGCTGTTTGTTCCAAAGAGCATCGAGCAAATCTTTCCCCAGGGGCGAAGCCTTGATGATGGCAGTTTTTTCATCCATTTTCGTCACCTGTACACACTCCCTCCTGTTGGGATTTCCAGGCATCCAGCAGAGAGAATATGATTTCCTCCATCTGCTTTTTTGTGTAATCATGCGGGAAATACTTGTTCAAGCACTTCTTTTTAAGTGTGATTTTTTCGGGATTTGGCTTTTCGTCTGTGAGGATGTCAATAATCAGGCTTGTGGTCAACGTTGTGCGTTCACAGTAATCCCTTAACTTTTTCGCCTGTTCCATAGACGGCGGCCCGAAAGACTTTTCCTCTATCACATCATAGAGCAACATTTGATCGTCCAAGGGAAGATAGGAAACTTCCACGGTAGGCCGCAGCACCAGCTTGTTTTCGTCCACCATTTGGAGCAGGAGGGGATGCAGATAGGTCAGACGGATATAACGTTGAATTTGTCTGGCACTGTCTGGTGATTTGTTAGCTAACAATTCATCCGACCTCGTGCCCACTGGGCGCAAAGTTAAATCCACTCTTTGTCCTTGATGCTTCATCGCCTCCAACTTCATCCTGTACGCAAACGCCTTTTCGCTGGGCAGGATTTTCTCCCGCTGAAGGTTGCTGTCCACCATAATCAGCGTGGCTTCGTCATCGTCCAACTCCCGCACAAGCACGGGCATGGCGGTAAGCCCTGCTAATTCGCAAGCCCTCTTGCGCCTGTGCCCGGAAACCAGTTCGTACCCACCCTCCAGCCTTGGCCGCACGATGCCGGGCACAAGTACCCCATGCTGGGCTATGCTGTCAGCCAATTCCTGCATCTTTTCATCGTCTGTGACATGGAAAGGATGGTTTTTGAAGGGGTGCAGGTCTGAAAGCGGGATTTTTTGAAACGGCTCGCCCACGTTCTCGCCCCGGCTGACGCCAAACAGTTCGTCCAGGCTGGCAAGCTGGATTTTCCCCGCGCTGCCCCTCATGACGCTGCCTCCAATGTAAACGCACTGTAGGCGGCGGAGACCTTGCCTATAGGGTCGTGTAAATATATACTCTTGCCCTCCGCACTGGTCTCCGCGGCCCGGATGGATTCGGGGATGATGGTGTCGAAGATACGCAGCTTGTCCCCGTAACTCTCCCGCAGCAGGGCTACAATGTCCTGGGAATAAGCGGTGCGCATATTCGCCATAGTGATAAGGATGCCGGAGATTTGCAGGCCGGGATTGAATTTGCGCCGCACCAGCCCGATGGTGGATAGAAGCTGCTCCAGGCCCTTAATGGACAGATAGTGGGCCAGCATGGGGATAATCACTTCGTCCGCCGCTGTTAAGGCGTTGGCGGTGAGGGTGCCCAAGGACGGGCAGCAGTCCAACAGGATGTAATCGTACTGGCCGCGCACAGCTTCCAGAAGTTCCCGCAAAACCGTTTCCCGGCCCATGACGCCCACCAGGTTCATTTCCACCATAGCAAGGTCGATGTTGGCGGGCAGCAGGTCAACCCCTTCGTCCTGGTGCAAGATGTACCCGGCTGGGTCAAAAGGCTTCTGTTGGACAATCTTACCCAGCACTGTGGAAAGTGTCTTTTCTATGCGGTCTGGTTGGTGGAAGCCAAGGCTGGCGGTAAGCGGTCTCGCCTGCCGGCTCGGTCAGTTCGCACCAGAGCGCCACCGGCGCTCGCTCACCCTTGTGGGTCAACGTCCACCAGCAGGACGCGCTTGCCCTGTTGGGCCAGGCCAACGCCTAAGTTTACAGTGGTGACGGTTTTGCCCACGCCGCCCTTTTGGTTGCAGACGGCAATGATTTTTGTTGTTTTACACATATTTTTATCCCTCTTTTTGACTGTTGAAAGTTTGTCGTTCATGTAACGCCGCTGTTTTCCACTCCTCTTTTAAGAGCCATTTTTTGCCCCTTTTTTACTGGAAAAAGAATAAGGACAAACCTGGAAACCCTTGATATCACTGGGTTTTTTGATTTGTCCTTATTATACCGTAAGGGCACACGTTCTGTACCCGTATGGCAAACGCCGGTATGAATCCCAAGGCGTTGCAGTACATCATGGGCCACGCCAACATCACCATGACGCTGGACTACTATACCCATGTTGACGCCTGTTCCGTAAAGGCGGAGATGGAGCGGCTGGCCGCGTAGTGAGTAGTAAAGTAGACCTCTTGCGAAAATAAAAATAGTGCGATAAAATAGAAGCATGAAATACGAAAAGATAGCGGAATATTCAAACACAAAATTTCGGAGAATTACCGGGGTAAAGCGGGCAACATTTGACAAGATGGTAGAAATTCTGCAAAAAGGATATGCGGAAAAGCATCGGCGCCATGGGAGGACGCCAATGCTGAGCATAGAGGATCTGCTGCTGGCAACCCTGGAGTATCTGCGGGAATACCGTACCTATGCCCATATAGCGGAAAGCGCCGCTGAAAAGTGATGCCGAGTATGAGGTGATTCTGGTTGACGCAACGGAATCGCCCATTGAACGACCTAAAAAAAGCAAAAGCGATACTATTCCGGAAAGAAAAAGCGGCACACACTGAAAACACAGATGCTTGTCAGCCTTCAAACCGGAGAAATCATTGCACTGGCATTTTCTAACGGAAAGAGGCATGATTTTCAACTATTCAAGGATTCTCATGTCCATGTCAAGGCAGAAACGGTGTTGGAGGCGGATACAGGATACCAGGGGATTGCCCAGATACACGCCAATTCTCTCCTGCTAAAAAAGTGTTCCAAGAATCATCCGTTGTCCAAACAAGAACGCAAAGATAACCGCAAGATTTCAAGGGAACGTATCTTGGTTGAACACGCCATCCGCTTTGTCAAAAGGTTTCGCATTCTCTCTGAACGCTATCGCAACCGCAGGCATCGTTTCGTGCTTCGCTTTTCTTTGATTGCTGGTATCTGCAATTTTGACCGTTTTGCCTAATTTCGCAAGAGGTCTAATGAATGCATGACCTTCTTCAAAGTGTGGGCAAACGCAAACGCTGCGCGTTAGCGTTGTATGGTGTTTTTACGGGACGAGGGTTGCCTGTGGCAACCTTCGCCCCGAGCCGACCGAGCCGGCAGGCGAGACTCAAAGCACCTAAACCGCCGGAGGCCGCGCGGTTGGACACTCCCTCCCCCTTTCCGCGCCCCTTGCCAGGCTGGGGCATAGTGTGCTATAATATTTAAAGCAACACCGCAGAAATTCTGCTTGGCAAATGTTAGTTTGCCTGCGCGTCCTTTATGTACTCTGACGAAAAAAATTTTTGCTGCGATATGCAGCCTAGAATTACGCGGTATTGCCTTAAAACTTGTTGCTATATTTCCCGCCTGGAGGAAGCTTTTGAAACTCCAGGCAGAAAGGGGGTGGCCTGTGAAGGGCTGGATAAAAAGCGTCCTGGGGGCGGCGGTGCTGTGCCTGGGGTTTTCCGGATGCTCGTTTGCGGGGTTCTCCACCCAGAACCTGATGTCGCCCCCCAAGGTGAACGCGGATCAGCAGAGCATTTACAAGGTGCTCCAGGGTGCCCAGCAGGATGTGACGTTTATTTACCCCCGCAGCGGACAGTACCGATCCGCCATCATTATGGAGGATTTTACCGGGGACGGGGTGGAGGATGCCATTGGCTTCCACCTGCTGGAGGATAACGGCACAAACGGGGTGGAGGTGCAGTTCCTGACAAAGAGCGGCGGGGAATGGGCGGCTGTTTCTGCCTTTACCAACAACGCAACCCAGGTGGACAGGGTGTGCTTTGGCAGCCTGAAAGGCGGCGGGAAAAGCGTGCTTATCGGCTGGGGCAGCACTGCCGGCGATACGGGCCGCACCGCCACTGTAAACGCATACCTCTTTGAGGACGGAGAGATGCGGGAATACACCTTGGGGCGGTATGGCGAGATGACCCTGACGGATTTTGACGGGGACGGGGCAAGCGAGGTGTTTACCATTGACAAATACCTGCCCGCCCCGGAGGAGGGGGCGGAAGCCTCCCCTGCCCGGGCCAGGGTGTATGCCTTTAACCAGGGAAAGCCGGAGGAGATGGCTTCGGCCCCGGCAGACAATGCCATTGCCTCCTATTCCTCTATGATTTTCGGGCAGCTTACAGAGGAGCAGCAGGGGGTAGTGGTAGACGGGGCCACGGCGGACGGCAGCATGACCACCCAGATATTTGTGATGGAAGAGGACAGGCTGCGCAATTACCCGGCAGGGGTGAACACAGAGAATTACCTGAACCCTTACGCACGGCCTTCTGCGGCGGCTTTCACCTCCCGGGACATTAACGGAGACGGCATGCTGGAGATGCCTGCCGTCACCCGCTTGCCCGGCCTGCCGGAGGACGCGGTGCCGGACACCACCAGTTATCTGGTGGAGTGGGATGCCTTCCGGGAAGGAGGTCACAGGCGCACCGTCCTGTATGCCATGATGAATGTGCGGGAAAACTACTGGTTCCAGGTGCCGTACCGGTTCAGGCGGGAGCTTTCCGCCTCTAACGATCCGGTCCGGCGCACAGTCACCTACACTCAGCTTATTGGGGCGCAGGACGGCACCCCGCTTCTGGGCACAGCCCTGTTCACCATCCGGGTGTTCAGCCAGTCTGCCTGGGAGAGCAGGGGGGAGGGAAGCGGCTATGAGATGCTCTGCTCCCAAAATGATTCCGTTTATGGCATTCAGGTGCTGACAAAGGATGAATTCCTCCTGCGGTGCATTGATCAGGTGAAAGAAAGCTTTCAGATGATAACGGTGTAATGCCGGAAAGAGATAAATCATGGGGAGGACTGCAGCATGAAAAAAATCCTGGTGGCCGAGGACGAGCAGAACATTCGGGAATTTGTGGTGATAAACCTGGAGCGGGCAGGCTACCGGGCCTATGAGGCGGAAAACGGGGATCAGGCCCTAGCTCTTTATGATCAGGAAAACGGCGCTTTCGATATTGCGGTGCTGGACATTATGATGCCCGGGGAGCATGACGGCCTGGCAGTGTGCAAGGAACTGCGCCGCCGCAACAGCTCTATTGGCATTATCCTTTTAAGCGCCAAAACTCAGGAGATGGACAAGGTAAGCGGCCTGATGATGGGGGCGGATGACTATGTGACAAAGCCTTTTTCCCCTTCCGAGCTGGTGGCCCGGGTGGACGCGGTATACCGCAGGGTAGCCTTGGCGGCGGAAAACCGGGAGGGCGCCCTGCGGGACGAGCTGCATTCCGGGGAGTTCTCCCTGAACCTGCGCAACCGTTCCTTCATGAAAAACGGCGTGCCCATTGAGCTTACTCAGGTGGAATTTCAGATTATGGAATACTTTTTCTCAAACTCCGGCACAGCCCTGAACCGGGGGGATATCCTCCGGCACGTGTGGGGGCCAAGCTATGTGGGGGAGGAAAAGATTGTGGATGTGAACATCCGCCGCCTGCGCATGAAGGTGGAGGACGAGCCATCAAGCCCTAAGCATATTGTAACAGTGTGGGGCCTGGGCTACCGCTGGGACGTGTAATGCAATAGACCTCTTGCGAAAATAAAAATAGTGCGATAAAATAGAGGCATGAAATACGAAAAGCTAGCGGAATATTCAAACACAAAATTTCGGAGAATTACCGGGGTAAAGCGGGCAACATTTGACAAGATGGTAGAAATTCTGCAAAAAGGATATGCGGAAAAGCACCGGCGCCGTGGGAGAACGCCAAAGCTGAGCATAGAGGATCTGCTGTTGGCCACCCTGGAGTATCTGCGGGAATACCGTACCTATGCCCATATAGCGGCCAGCTATGGAATAGCGGAAAGCGCCGCTGAAAAGTGATGCCGAGTATGAGGTGATTCTGGTTGACGCAACGGAATCGCCCATTGAACGACCTAAAAAAGCAAAAGCGATACTATTCCGGAAAGAAAAAGCGGCACACACTGAAACCACAGATGCTTGTCAGCTTTCAAACCGGAGAAATCATTGCACTGGCATTTTCTAACGGAAAGAGGCATGATTTTCAACTATTCAAGGATTCCTATGTCCATGTCAAGGCAGAAACGGTGTTGGAGGCGGATACAGGATACCAGGGAATTGGCCAGATACACGCCAATTCTCTCCTGCCGAAAAAGCGTTCCAAGAATTATCCGTTGTCCAAACAAGAACGCAAAGATAACCGCAAGATTTCAAGGGAACGTATCTTGGTTGAACACGCCATCCGCTTTGTCAAAAGGTTTCGCATTCTCTCTGAACGCTATCGCAACCGCAGGCATCGTTTCGCATTTCGCTTTTCTTTGATTGCTGGTATCTGCGATTTTGACCGCTTTGCCTAATTTCGCAGGAGGTCTGTTGTTTATTAGGGCTTGTTTGAAAAATCGTAAACACCGTCTTTTTGCCCATAAGCGGTTATCTTCTGCGTCAAAAATTCTTGTCAACCGACAGGTTGGACTTGCGGTTTTTTCCGGAAATCTGACCACCTCTGACCAAAAATTCGTCATTCCCTCTATTTTCAAACAAGCCCTAGACTGAAGGTTTTTACTATGGCATATAAGATACTCATTGTTGATGATGAAAAAATGCTGACTGAATTATTATCAAGCCACTTGCAGGACTGTGGATATGAGACTTTTGTAGCGGAAGATGCGGAGCAGGCAATATCAATGCTGAGTATATATCCAGATTTAATTTTGCTTGACATCAATATGCCCGAAATGGACGGATTGGAGCTATGCAAGATTATCCGTAATAATGTCACCTGCCCTATTTTGTTTTTGACAGCTCGCATTACAGAACAGGATAAGGTAAACGGTTTGCAGGTCGGCGGCGATGACTACATAACCAAGCCTTTTAGTTTACAAGAATTGACCGCAAGGGTGGCGGCTCACCTGCGGAGGGACGAGAGAAGCAAGTGTACTCCTAAAATCGTATCTTCACAAGGCTTAATTGCAAATCTTGCTGAACGCAAAATTTTTTATGGAGAAAGGTCGCTGAACTTATCAAATCGTGAATTTGATATTGTCGAGTTTCTGATGAGTAACGCTAACCAGATATTTGATAAAGAACGGATATACGAAGCCGTATGGGGCTTTAATGCTGAGGGCGACAGCAATGTTATAAAAGAGCATATCCGAAAAATCAGAAATAAACTGGCTGAAGCTACGGGGAAGGAATATATAGAAACAGTTTGGGGGATGGGATATAGATGGAAAAAATGAAGAAAGCAAAATCTATTAAAAGTGCATTTATCTGGACGGTTGCCATTACAATGATAATTGTTTTTACATCCTCTGTTTTAACAATTTATATCTGTTACCGTGTGCAGAAGAATATCCTCCCCGACTCACAGGAAATTTGGCTGCATACACAGACTATTATGGCAGATGGGACGGTATCTGAGGCAAAGCAAAGATTGATACTTGATGAACCTTCTAAAGTGTCTATACTTACCCCCGCTAAATCGGAAGAAGAAAAGTTAGGGGATACAGAATTTACAATAGAGAGAATAGAATCCAGCTTCTCCACACTCCGCCCGAAACAAAAGTTACTATATAGGGCAATAAGCATTTCTATGGTAGGGCTTCCTTTTATCTATTCAGTTATAGGAATCATACTATGTGCATGGTGGTTTTATAGGCAAAAGCTATCGCCGCCAATTCAGATTCTTGCAGATGCAACAAAGCATATAAAAGGGCAAGACCTTGATTTTACAATTGCTTATAACAGTAACGATGAATTAGGCAGGCTCTGCACAGCTTTTGAAGAAATGCGGCAAGCTTTGTATGATAACAACCGACAGCTATGGAATATGATTGAGCAGCGGAAAATTTTACAGGCATCAGTGGCACATGACCTCAGAAATCCGATTGCGATTATAGAGGGCTATGTTGAATATATGCAGCAATGCTTTACAAATGGAAGTCTGAATGATGAGAAATTGCAGCATACACTATCCAACCTTGCGATAACCTCGAAACGACTTGAGCGTTATACAGATTATATTCGTGATTTGAATACCATTGAAGAAACCGAAACAAAGTATTCTGTCGTTCAGTTACCAGATTTTTTGAAAAATGCTACAGATAGCCTTTCACTTATTGCAGGACAGCATAGCTTGGAGATGGAATATCATTCTACTGTATCCGAATGTCAAGTAAAATTAGATGAGCAAATATTTTACCGTATTGTTGAGAATATCTTTTCTAATGCCATTCGGTATGCTAATAGCAAAGTGAGTTTCCTATACACATTTATTGATGATGTACTTACTATAACCATTACAGACGACGGCAAAGGATTTTCAAAGGCAATGCTCCGCAAAAAGAATACCTTTCTTTATTCTGAGGATAAAACGGGTGAACATATGGGATTGGGATTGGCTACAAGCCGTGTTCTTAGCCAGAAACACGGCGGATGTTTAGAACTTTCAAATGTTACTCCGAGTGGAGCTTCTGTAACAATTAAACTTGCAGTCAACAAAGTAGAGTGATATTTTTATTGGAGTAAAAAGTGATTGATAAAGGAGAACAATATGAGAAAAACAATTTTATTTGTAATTTTGCAGCAATATGCAGATTGGGAAGCTGCTTACATTTCATCTGCAATTTCTATGTTAGGGCAAGACAACTATGAGATAAAAACAGTATCTTTATCAAAAGATTACGTTCAATCAATCGGTGGATTTAAGGTGTTGCCAGACTATGATGTTGCATCTGTTCCGAATGATTATGAAGCTCTTATTCTAATTGGTGGGATGACGTGGAGAAGCGAAAATACACAACCAATGAAGGTACTGGCAAAGGATTGCTTTCAAAGGGGAAAATTGTTATGCGGAATCTGTGACGCTTCTGCATTTTTGGGTACAGCAGGTATATTGAACCATGTTGCTCATACAAGTAATGACTTGAATGATTTGAAACAATGGGCAGAAACGAATTACACTGGAGAAACAAATTATATTGCGAAGCAGGCAGTTTGTGATAAAAATGTGATAACGGCTAATGGAACGGCACCTTTAGAATTTGCAAAAGAGATTTTGCTTGCATTACATATAACTGATGAAAAAACAATCGCTGATTGGTATAACTTTCACAAATTAGGCTTCTATATCGCTCCAATGCCTAAAATGTAACTTCCAGTTTATCCGTCAAATCCCTTTAGAACCCTGATATGTCAAGGCATCCCACAGGTTAAATGTTCAAACCTTATGTAGTTTCCCTTGTTTTTGCCCTTATGGGCTGAAACAAGGGAAACTTTTTCACTCCCCGCAGACTACCTTATCCAGCAGTCGGGCGGAGGTACGCTTGGCCTCCCTTGTGGCGTGGGCGTAAATGTTCATCGTGGTACTGACATCGGCGTGGCCCAGCAGCTCCTGCACGTCTTTGGGAGCCGCCCCGTTGGACAGGAGGTTGCTGGTGAACGTGTGCCTGAGCATATGGAAATGGAAGTCCTCCAGCCCCGGCACTTTCTTCTTTGCCTGACGGCACATGATACCTACCGTCCCCGGCGTTTCAATGGCCCCGTCAGGCCGGAGGCAGACAAAAGAGAGTTCCCGATACCTCTCTGGCACCTCCGCCGTCCTGGGCAGGGTGTAGACCTCGTAATAGGCCCTGTCTTTCTCCCTGACCTCCGTGCAGTAGTTCAGGCTGTAAAGCTCCCCATAGCGCAGGCGGTTCCCAATCTGCTCCTTTTTGGCCCTCCGCAGGATCGCCGCCAGCGTGTCGCAGAAGTCCACGGTGCGGACTTTCTTCCGCTTGGTGGCCCCGATCTCCGTCCTGTGCCTCGCCCCGTTGTAACGGATGCTCCGCCGCACCGTGAGGTACTGCTCGTCCAGATTGATGTCCTGCCAAGTGAGGGCGCAGACCTCCCCAATGCGAAGCCCGGTGTAGTAGGCGATCTGGATGGGCAGCAGAGCCGGGTTATCTTTCTTTTTCAGAAAGTTCTCCAACGCCTGGAACTGTTCATGGGTGAGGGTGGGCACAGCCGGGGCGTCCCCGTCCTCCTGGGAGAACAACTCGTATTCCTCTTTCTTCCCCCGCCAGACCACATACTGCATGGGGTTGAAGCTGATGAGCCGCTTGGGGAACACCGCAAAGCGGAACGCCCCTTGCAGGACTGCTGAATACTGCCGTAAGTACCCTTTACTCAGCGCCTTTGCCGCTGTCCCGTCCGGGTTTGTCCCGCCGAAGCTGAGCAGGTCGATGTAGGCTTGCAGATGGTCGGGGGTGACGCTTTTCAGCTTGCGATTTCCGATGGGGTGCTGCTTGATACGGTTGACCGTCCCCTGATAGGCCATCACGGTGCCGTTGCTGAGATTTCCGGGCTTCAGTTCTTCTTCCACCCACATATCCAATAGCTGTCCCACGGTGGTGTTTTCAGACTTTGCCACGAATTTTCTTGCCTCGTAGTCCTCCATCGCACGGCGGAGCAGGGCCTCCGTCTCGGATTTACTCTCCGTCCCGGCGAACTCCCGCTGTACCTGCCGCCCGCTCTCGTCCTCAATATAGAAACGATAGTACCACTTTTTGCCCTTTTTGCGTACAGAACCTTTTGCCATAGATGAAATGCTCCTTTCTATCCGTGGCAATCGGGCCTGTGACGTATGATGTGCGTTCCATCATTTCTGCCGGGTTTTCCCGGCATATTATGTTGTCAAGGTGCCACGGAATCATTGGCGGCGTTCAGCCGCACCTGGGCCTCATGCAGGATGTTATACAGGTAAACTGTATCTACCCTGGTGCGCCCTTTGTCGAAGATATGTAACAGCCCGTCCAGGAACCGCTTCATATCCTCGATAGGAGCCTCCATCTCCCGGCGATAGACCGGCACGATGATGTCGTCAACGTGGATGGTGTATTGCTGAATAGATTTTTTGAGGGCTTCATCCCCAGCCAGCCGGTCGATTTCGTTCAGCGTCCTGCCGTAGTGCTGGGCGGTGATAGAGAACAGGTCGATCAGCAGGCAAAGTGTGGACGTGAGGAACCGCCGCTGGACTTCCGGCTGTACTGTCCTGCTTACAGCGTCCAAGAAGCTGTTCAGATGGTCTAAAACCTCTCCCTCGCAGATGGTTCGGCCATCCTCATCTTTGATTTCCTTTTCCTCGGACAGGCCCGTGAGCCATTCCGGGGTGGTTTGCAGGGCGTCCGCTAAGCCGTTGATAATCATGCTGCGGTTGGGATTGACCCCATCCGTTTCGTACCGCTGGATGGTGGACTTGTTGACCCCCACCCGCCGTCCAAGCTCCGGCATAGAGATACCGATTTCATTCCTGCGCTCTTTGATACGTTTGCCGACCTCTTTTGGAGTGAGCATTTCTGCGTTATCCAAGAAGTTCACCTCCTATCGAGTGTGAGTATAACACAATCAGGTCTGAATTGCAACCCTATATTTCATATATTTTCAAAAATATTTTTTGAAGCACCTTAAAGCGAGTTGACAAACAGCGGCGGTTTGAGTATAATGACGGAGTTGCAGTTGCAAAACAGGCTCAATAGAAAGGAGCGTGCAGAATGAGCGCAGTTAAAATGGGGCTGACCATCGAGGAAGCTGCCGAGTGTACGGGCATTGGGCGGAACACCATGCGGAAGCTGGTGGAATGGGGCAAGCTGCCGGTGCTGAAGGTGGGCCGGAAGGCCATCATCCGGCGGGACACGCTGGAGCGGTTCATGGCCGTCAACCAGGGGCGGAACCTGCTCCGGGAGGGCGACGTCCGCCGGGTCGAGTGACGTACTTTGGGCGTGTCCTCCCAAAATTCACCGGTTGAAAAGAGCAGCCGGGGCGGCGGGGACGCACTTGCAAAATGCGTTGGGTCGGAAGTGGTACAGTCTTAGCAAGCAACGTATTGTGCTATCACAATACAGCTTGACAGGGGTTCCACCCCTATGACCCTGGAGAAAGGAGAATCCATGCGAAGCAGAACGAACCAAATCATCATCCGTCTGTCCGACGAGGAGCTGGCCGACCTCAACGAAAAGGTCAGCAGGGTAAGAGGTTCCCGTGAGCGGTTTATCCGTCAGTGTATCAGCGGCGCTGCCATCAGGGAGGCCCCCTCCGTTGACGTGCCGAAGCTGATTTATGAAGTCCGCAGGGTTGGGGCCAGCCTCAATCGTATCCTCATCATTGCCAACGCCAAGGGTCTGCTGGAAGTGCCGGAACTCCGCAAGGCGATGGAGCGGAACCGGGAATTGGAAGTACGTATCGTGGATGCCTACACGAAAGACTGACGGCAAGAAGCACCGCACAGCCATTAGGCCATGCGGTGCATACATAGGTAGTTAAGATGCTTTTGCCGCAAATCCGATAGAAATACTGCCTGTTACATTTCCTAAAACGCCGTCTGTGGCTCGGAGGAACAATTTATATGTTCCAGGTTTTACCGGCGGCTTAACAGTGAAACTTGCAGTACATTCCAGTGTTTCATCTTCCTGACGCAAATTCTTCACAGAATAATAGATCGTGTTCAAATGGGTATCCCCGGGTTTGACAAAGCCAACCTGCAAGCCATTCCCTGTTTCCGCTGAAACGTCATACCAAATCCTGTCCCCATCGGACAGTGTGTATTCTCCCAGCCATACAATCTCCCCATTGGCCATTGTTTCCAGGTTGACAGGAAGAACCTGGGGATGCCAAATCCTGCCCCCGGCTGTTTCCTGCCAGTCATCATCGTCATCGTCCATATCCTCCAGCAGTTCCGTCACCTCCGCTTCGGTCATATAAGCGACGCCCGTGATTTTGTTGTTTATATTGCGGACAATTTTGATATTAACTGTCCCTTTTGGGTTCATATTCAACGTGTAAACGGACTGGTTGGGCCGGATGTCCAAAAAGATGTTGACAAGCTGGCCTCGGTAGTAATAGTCCTTGCCGTTCATTGTAACGCCCGCCGCTCGGTATTCCGCCGCCTGCGCTTCGGCCCATTCTTTCTCCTGTTTCTCTTTCAACTCGTCAAATTCCTCGCCTCGGTTTAGCTTATTATAGAGCATGGATTGAAACGCCCAGTTTCCATCTTCCAAAGCCCTGCCCAACCAAAGTTCCAGTTCCGCTTCGTCCATACAGTCCGTTAAAGTGGAGAAAAACGCCATTTCTTCATCGGTATATGCCTTTTCTGCAAAGTCGGCAAGCAGAGGAGAATTTGAGTCAAGTCCGCGCACAGCAACAGAGAAGAAAGCGAAATCGCTCTCGGCATAGAGCTTTTCAAGCCATGTCCTTTGAGCATTTTCGTCCAGCCGGGAGAAAGTGATTTCAAACAGAGGCAAACTGTCGGCTTTATAATACCGCTCTATCTCTGAAGAATTATCCTCAATGCTCACGGCTGCTTCTTTGGGATAGACAAAATTATCATAGGAACGGCTCCCTTGCCCAATCGCAAGGACTGCTCCAACCGACTTATTAGCGGCATTTTTTCCCGCACTCGCGATGTCATAGTCCCGCAGGGTAATGTTGTAAATATGTGCATTTTTCGCAACCCCAAACAGTCCTATGATCTTTGCGTCCGGGTCGGTCATGGTGAGGCCCGTAATCTCAAAGCCATTGCCGTTATAGGTTCCTGTAAAAGGGTCATCCCATGTTCCGATGGGAACCCAGTCACCTGCGGACAAGGAAATATCCGCTTGCTGCATATAATTCAGGTTCATGCCGTACTTGCCTGTGCCAATCGCTCTGAGTTGGGCTTCATTATAAACTAAATAATAGGATGTTCCCTTAAAATCCAATGTTTCCATTTCTGACGAATTGTCTGCTGTTTGCGAATTATCAAACAGCGGCGGTACGGATTTTTCTGTATTTATCGAATTTGGCACATCCGCAGCGGCGGCAGTAGGATAAATCCCGACGAAAGCTGCACTAAAAACAATACATAACGTCAGCATACCAGTCAAAAGCTGAATTGCTTTTGATTTTTTCTTAAATTTCATAATCGCACCTAACCTTTCTTTTAGCAGTTCTTTATTTTCGCTTAAAGTAACGGCGCCAAGATTTTCCTTGTATCTCCCAACTGCGACCATAGCGTCAAGTAAGGTTTTCCCATAGTCTTGCGCGTTGCTGCTCCCCATTTTGGCAAGAACGGCTTCATCACAGGAAAATTCACACGCCTTTGTAATTTCCCGGCTCATAAGATGAACCAACGGATTAAACCAATGTAGGCAGACGGTAATTTGAACCAGCCATTTATAGAACATATCCCGCCGTTTGTAGTGCGTCAACTCATGCAGGACGATATAGCGAAAATCCTTTTCGGGAATGTCTGCGCTGGGCAGTACAACACATGGATGGAAAAATCCAATCAGCAGCGGGGATGAAACCAGCGGATTGACACATAATTCAATGGGCTTTTTGATACCTAATTGCTCCGCGACAATAGAAAGTTCGTTTAACCGCTGAATGTCAGAAACCGGGGTTAATCCAGCCTTGATATATCGTACAAAGCCCTGATAGATTGTTATTTTTCGTATCAGAAAACCCAGCGCGGCCACCAGCCACACCAGCCAGATATGATTGATTAACAACACTCCAATATCTTGAAATTGGTGGGCAGTCGTTATATCATCAGCAGGACTATTCACAGGTTCATTGTGTTGCTCCGCCCCAACAGCGGGGGCAAGATTGTATCCCGGAGCATTTTGCTGCGGCGGTAAAGGAACGGTCTGGGATATTGCCTGATCGACAGCCTGATATGCTTTTCCCATCAGGCTTACTTCCGGCCCGAACGGGAGCAACAGCCGTAAAAGAACAATCAGCCAAATGTAATATTGCCATTGTCGGCTGATTTTATCTTTCAAAAACCGTTTTCCCAAAAGCAGAGCCAAGATAAGCAAGCTGCCGGAAAAGGACATAGACAGGAATATTTTCAAAGCTGCGTTCATTGTTGCCCTCTTCCTTTCTCCAGTAGCCGTTTCAATTCCTCATATTCCCCGTCTGCCAGCAGATCGCCCAAAATCAGATTGGAAACCAGACCTTTTACGCTCCCCTCATAAATCTTATCCAGAAAATGTTTCGTCTGCGTTGTCTGGTATTCTGTTTCCGAAACGAGCGTGGTATATTCGTTGCGGCGGCCAATTTTCTTAGCGCTCAAAAAGCCCTTATTCATCAGCCTCGACAAAAGTACAATCAGGGTATTCTTCTGACACGGCTTGCCCCTGGCCGCCAGCCCATCCATGATATAGGGGAACAGCGTCACCTCCTCCGGGTTCCCCCATACGATTTTCATAATTTCCAGTTCGGCATCGGATAATTGCTGCACCATACATTCACCCTCCCATGATGTATAACAAACCGTTGACAGCAAAAATATAACACAGTGTTGTCCTTTCTGTCAAGACCATTTTGCAAAAAAGCGCCGTGGCAAATGAGAATATCAAATTGGCAAAAATGACGGCGAGGCATTGCCCCGCCGCCACTTTGCTTTATGAGTATATGATTTCCGTGTTTACAATTTCCGTCGCACTTGCTCGGATGTTGTTCATCATACCGACCCAGGCCATTTGGTCGGTAGATTTCAGCGCCTCGGTGATACCCTGGGCCTGGGCCATCTGCTGGACGATTAGGTTCATCATTTCCTGTGCCTGCTGGTCAATGTCTGCAAGGTAGCCGTCCAGCTTGCCGCTCAACAGCAAGGCGTTATACAGGGCTGGACGGTGTTCTTTGAGATACTGCTTGTGCCGCTGACCCCACACGCCGACCGACTGTTTTTCTTCAGCGGGTACAGCCAGACAGGGGAAATAGTAGTCGCCAACGAGTTCATACCATAGGCTGTTATTCTCGTTAAAAATGTACTTGTCCATAGTGAAATCCTCCGCTATAATATATTCGCACATACGTCACAGTTCTCCGATTGCCACACACTGTTATATCCTGTTGCGAGGTTTTCTTGCCCTTGCTTTTGCCCTTATGAATAGTCAGGGTAAGGGTAAACTTGTGTGGAAGCGAATAAAGGGATAAGGCGAACACACTGTGAAAAATCCTTTGTTTTCAAGGCTTTTGGAGGATTTTATTGAAAACCCACGGTGAGCAATAGACGCTCATAAAATCGTGGTATTCAAATTCCCATTTATCGAGCAACATAAATACATAAAGAGTAAGACACATAAGACGCAGAACCAGCAGGCTTGTGAGAAATCACAGTTTGTTGGTTTTTCTTATGTAATTTTCTATTCCTTGACCGCATTTTGACATTTGGCTTTTATAATTGAAATACATCAAACATGACAGGAGGATAAACAATGCGAAAACGGATATTATCATTAGTTATGATTTGTGGCTTGCTATTCACTATGACAGCTTGCGGAAATTATAACATAGAGAACGGAAAAGCTCTCCCACAAAACACGGAAGAAAATCCATTCACCAAATCAGAGGAAGATGGCTCTTTAGGTTTTCTCAGCCACGAGGAAGCGAGTCCCACCAGAGCGGAAGACCAGAGTGTTTTACCGTATGAGTATAACGGCGGAGAATTTACCTTGGACTATCAGTTTGTATCACAGGGAAAATTGGATAACATAGGGTTCCTGCTCTTTTTGGACGGAAAGCCGCAGGCGTACAAGGTGAATGATGCGAGGGCGGAATATGAGTATCTCCATTGTTTCCAAACATCAGAAAAGCATGAAGAAAAATTTTCGTTTGTGTTTACACCGAACACGGGAAAAAAAGGGGATACCTTAAATATTACAATCATGAGCATTACCAAGCCTGCTTTCCAACCCGATATGAAAGAAACATCAAGTTACGGCTGGTATCACCAACACCTTGAAAGAGTGCTGAAACTGCATTTTAATGGGGATGCTCCAGACAGCGATATCTTTTATGGAGAAAGTGAAAATATTTTTCGTGATGTCAGCGTTGCAGAAGAAAAAATCACTTCTTCTTTTATTGAGAATGAGCTTGTGAAAAACGGTTGGGATGGAATTACTATGGATACATTGGATAGCGGCGTTTATTCGACTATTTCCTATGATGGCGAATTAGTGTATGACAATATCAATCTTACCAATAAAGATACACTTACAGTGCGCTATACGATTTGCGGAACGCCGGGTACAAGGTATGGCATATCATTCTTCTTAAATCATAAGCCTATATCGTTTGATAAAGTGATTTCATACGATGCAACATTAAGCAAAGGAAATGTGTGGGTAATTGAAGCCACCATAGACACCTCTAAATTAGATGATTTCAATACTTTCTATGCGGTAGCTGTTGCTGCAAGCAATGATTGTTCTACAAATAAGACAGGCTCAATTTTGCTATATAAGGAGGGCTGAAAATGAAAACGAAATTTATGTGCATTATGCTTATACTCGCTTTAGCTCTTAATCTGTCAGCTTGTGGTAACAGTCAGGAAAATGAGAAAAGTTCTGAAAACGGAATTTCCATAGATGTGCCACAGTCCGAAAAAGATAACACATCGGAAAAAACGGGAAATGAAAGCGGCGACAATAATACAAAGGTTGGAACAGTTAATGGCTCGGCTTTCTCTGGAAAGGTCAGCGGCTGTTATTATGCCGATGGCAATCGGATTATTGTTGCAGCAGATAAACTCTATCTTTATGATACTGGGAAAAGCGAGATTATAGCAAGTGCGGATATTTTTTTGAATGAGTTATGTGTGCAGCCTTATTCGGATGGGTATTTCATTGTCGGTGAAGAAAATGGCAGCGGCAGCACGGGTTCGTTTGCAACGGCACAAAGCAGTAATGGAATAAAAGGATACCTATTGAATAAGGATTTTGTTGTTGAGAATACAATTTCCTTTCGTGGGCTGCTAAATGATGATTTTGGCCTCCAAATGGCGAGTGTCGCCATTTCACAGGACGGAAAGCAGATCGCTTTCGGCGGATTACAAGGACTTTACCTCTATGATACTTCTTCCCAAAAGGTACATACCATTCTGAGCTATTCTGAAAATAGCAGGGCAAATAATATGGAGATTGTAACGATAGATAGTCTTACATTTACAGGAGATAAAACTTTAACTTATGTAGGCATGGGAATAAGCTCTAATGGCGGGGATGGAGTCTCTGTTTACGGAACGGTATCTACAGACAATGCAAGTCTTAGTATCACCCAAAAAGCCGATTATGAAGTGGATGTTGAAGAAGTACAAAAGGGCGGGAACTTACTTGTCATGCCCCAGAGCTTTAACAAAAATAATGGAACGCTGCTAATGCTTGATACTGCATCTAATACAGAAAAAAAGATTACATTCTCAGGCAGCAGCGAAGGAAAAGACGGGGTTTTCTGCTCTGAGCAAGGGAAATATGTTGCTACTTCCATTTTGGGAGAAGCCAGCGTAACAATAAATATTTATGATACAGCATCGGGAAAAGTTATCCATACTGAAACAGTCAAGGACAACAACAGTACTTATTTCCTGCGTGTCCCGCAGATTTTAATTTTGGATGAATCAGGCACCTGTATCGTTGTGCTTGGGCGAGGTATTAGTGAAGTAAGCACCTTGATCACAACATTTGGCTTTAAGGGGTGATTATATATGAAAGTATCATTTCAGAATATTTCAAAACAGTATAAAGGTAAATATGCCTTAAAGGATTTTACCACTGAACTCTCGGAGGGTGTCTATGGACTTTTAGGGGCTAACGGCGCAGGAAAAACAACGCTGATAAATATATTTGTCGGCATTTTGGGCAGCGATAATGGAACTGTTTTGATAGACGGTCAAGATGCAAAAAAAATGGGCAAAGACTTTTTATCAAAAATCGGATATATGCCGCAATACCCTATCTTCTATCGGGATTTTACGGTAATGGATTTCCTGTTATATATGTGTGCGTTAAAAGGAATCCCTGCTGAACAAGGAAAAGAACGGGCTTTTAAGCTTCTGGGCATTGTCAACCTTTTAGATGCGAAAGATAAAAAGATTGGCGCACTTTCTGGTGGTATGCGGCAGAGAGTCGGCATTGTCCAGGCAATGTTAGGCGACCCTAAAATCCTTATTTTAGACGAGCCTACGGCAGGACTTGACCCAAGTGAACGCATCCGCTTTCGCAATTTGATTTCACAGTTTGCACAGGGACGGACGATTTTGCTGGCTACCCATATCGTTTCTGATGTCGAGTGTATTGCAAAAGAGATTATTATTCTCAAAGAAGGCACTTTGATTACGCAAGGAACTACCGACGTATTAGAACAGAGTATCTATGGTAAAGTGTGGGAAGTGACAACAAACGCCAAAGAGGCTGCCTGTCTTAGCAACAAATATTATGTCAGTAATATGAAGCAGCAGGGCGAAAATTTTTCAGTAAGAATTGTAAGCGATAGCTCGCCCGCAACAAACGCAGTAAAAGCTTCCCCTAACTTGGAAGATGTATTTTTATATTATTTTGGAGAGAAAAAATGACACGCTTAATCAGATATGAATTTTACAAATTGTTTTGCAAGCGGTCAATACTTGTTATACTTATTCTGTTCAGCGTAATAAACCTGTTCAGAATAAATAATGAATTTCATTCCTATTCCTACTTGGCAGACGGGAAGGACAGCCGCAGTTGGAACAGCGTGTATTGGCAGCTCTATGAAAAATATCGTGGAGAGATAACTACCGATAAAATCAATAATCTTCTTGACCTGTATCAGCCGTTAGCAGATGCTACGGCTGATATGACGGCAAGCACAGCCACAGATGATCCGAATACGATGACGGGAAATATATATAGTGACGAAAACATCTTAGAAAAATACTATGTACAGCCTATGGAATATTTCTATAATTATCGCAACTTTGCTTCGGAAGTGGCAAAAAAGGCAAAAGAAAATGCTGCATTTTATAAGGAACAAGGACTTAACTTTGAAGTGCGTAAAAACAGTGTAATTTACAATCTTTATTCTGGACGGAATATACCAGCTTTTGCCTATCAGGAAATGTATAACTATTATTTGAACTATGATTTTTCAAATATATTGGTTTTACTCCTTTGTTTATACGGGATTATCAGCACTTTCGTCTATGAAAAGGAAACGCAGATGGATATGCTGTTACTGACGAACCCTAATGGCGGTAAAAAAACCGTATTAGCTAAAATTGTTGCAGTTACTTTATTTGTAATAAGTGTTGTAATATGGTTTTCCGTGCTGGATTATCTTGGCTTTTCCTTTTCATTTGGAACAATGGAGGGATATAATCTTCCTTTGTATGCCATCAGCAATTTCAGTGCGGCTGCGGTAAACTGCAATTTGTGGCAATATGTAATTCTATCCGCAATTACAAAAGCAATCGGCATATGGACTATGAGTATGGTATTCCTATTAGTTTCCATGTTTTGGCGTAACGCTCTTATCCCATTTGTGGCTGACTTTGGAGTAGCCTTATGTTTGATTATTACAGGTGCGTCACAGAGTTATTCAAGCAATATTTGGCTAAAGATAATAAACCCATACTCGCTGCTCACTAACCGCATTCTGTTCGGCAAGACTGAATTTATCGGTTTTGCGGGCTATCCAATACAAAGTTTTTTGGGAGCTATTATTTTTGCCGTAATAGTGGGAATGGCTGTAATAACGATAATGGTTATACTTTCTAAGAAGAATTGTCATTGCCGGGACAGGAGGATAAAATGTCTGGATTCATGTACGAAATAAAAAAGATGATGCTCCACCAAAAAGGACTTTGCTATATCGCCCTTGTTCTATTACTTGGCACCATTTGGCTCGTTGCATCAGACAATCCTTATAATAGTGCAATGGAACAGTACAAAAGTGAATATGAATGGTATCTTGAAAAGGTAAATGGATACTGTACGGATGAATCCTCTCTCTATCTGGAACAGGAGGCAGAGAGAATTGTAGAAGCCAAGGGGAAGAAAAGCTGTCTTTTGGAAAGCTACTATGATGGCAAAATCAGTGAAAGTGAATATAAAAAAGAGAGCCAAGAAATCGAAAATGTTCTGGAACATCAAAATGGATTTGAGGTCATATATCAGCAATATCTCTACACCTGCGAAAATGCTGAAAACCGTTATTTTCTTCAAACAAACGGATGGACGGGACTTCTTGGCGGAGGTACGCTTAATTTTGTCTTGTTCCTTGGCATTTTGCTTTTGGTTACACCCGTATTCTGTTCCGAGTATAGCTGCCAGATGGACGCTTTGATTTTGACCTCAAAAGAGGGACGAAAAAGCTCTTTGCATAAGCTGCTCATTGTTATTTCGTGCGTCCTCTTGATGTGCGTAAGCATATCGCTCATTGAATACGGATTTTACAGCCTCAAATATGGACTGCCTAATGGGAATTATCCCATCCAAAGCCTTAGTTACTTTGCAGGCAGCAGCAAAAGCATAACTTTATTTGAGGGATATGTATATATAGGATTGCTCCGTCTTTTTGGCAGCGTGTTTTTAGCAATACTACTTATGTTTATTTCTGTTTTGGCAAAAAAATATGCGGTGACCCTGCTTGCAGGTGCAGTATCGGTCATTATTCCCTATGTAGGTCTATCCAAAACAATTATATACCGCCTGCCGCTGCCTTTGCCATTTCTGCTCGGAACAGACTTTTTTGCAGGAGATATTGTTTCAAGCGATGCTTTTACAGGTGATGAGAAAATTGTTTTTGCAGAGATTCATACTATTACACTGCTGATTTTGTTTTCAGTATCTGTATTCTTATGTATTTTGGCTGCCGCTTGGATTTTGCGGAGCAATTCTAACAAATGGCAAATGAAAACAAGGAAAATGCGAAATGTACCGACTCTTGCTATCATACTTAGTTTCGTAATGACAATGACAGGATGTTCAGATAGTGGAAAAAGCCAGAATTTTATTTATAATTCATCGGCGGAATATGATTGTATGGGCTATGAAATAACACAGGACGCAGAAACTTTTGATTATTATCTTAAAAACACTTCCACGGGAGAAATGCTTCATTTAGTACGCTCACCTATGTTTGGGGCGTTTTCTGATGAAGAAAAGGTATGTGCGTTTTGTGTGTGTTCACCATATCTCTATTATACGACATCGGTTACGGAAAGCCATGTGAACCGTGTCGGAAACTATAACAGCAGTATAACAAAGGTGTCGGTGATAGAACTTAATTTAGATACCTTTGAAGAAAAAATCGTTTTTGAGCAGATTACAAATTCTGGTCGCTCCCTCTTTGGCATTGATTATGAGACGGGTGATAAATGGAAGTTTTTAGAGTTCCATTACGATTTTTTCATAAATGATGACAGCATATTTTTCATTGGCAATGATGGTATAACAGAAGTAAACCGTTTCACGAAAGGCATTACAAAACTTGACATCCCTACAAGTGGAAATATCTCATTCGATGGAGAAAACATTTTTTACAAAAACGAGCAATCGGTTTTAACAAAGTATCATGTTCTAAGCGGCGAAACTTTTACTTATGAAAAAGTAGTTGCATATGATTTCTGTATGGATGAGCAGTCGATTTATTATGTATCCAGAACAGACGGAAACCGTGTATATTCCTGCAACAAGGATGGGAGCAACAAAAGGTTGATTAGCGATACGCCCGCAATGTCGGTTACTTGTGATGCTGGCAACATTTATATATTAGCAAAAGAAAGCGGGGAGAACATCGTTTTATCAAAAAGTCGTTGAGCAATTCCTAATTCGTGACTGTTTTTTGATTTTCCTATGTGAAAATATGTTTTGAAAGAGGATAAGGAACAAATGCAACAATGAATAAGAAAAAACACAGAAAGAGGATAAGGCTCAGAAAAAGAAAAAAGCTCAAACGACTTATTATTGCTTATCTACTAAGGGCAATCGTTATACTGATACCAATTATAATGATTATACTTATGGTTTGCGAAACAAATTGGACAAGGGATTTGAGAGTAGAAAGCCAGACGAGGGGACGCGTCGATAAGTTGTTGGAGCTGTGGTTATGGGCAGCAAGCTGTTTCTCAAAGTCAGCCAGAGAGAAGAAAGAGTGGACAGAATAAAAGCGTTTCTGGTCTTCCCGGGGGCTGCGCTCCACTTTGCCATTATGCCTGGGCGTGTAAGGGCGCATGAGTTTGCGGTGGATACCAAGAGCACGCAGAAATAGATATATGACCGGCTCTTGTTATACTTCCAGCTGGCTCGGCTAACTCCATATTTCTCTGCGTAGAAAAAATGCCGGAACGATTGACAGGGCAAGGCGGGCCTGCTATACTGAACCGGAAGCTTTATAGCAAAAGGGGATGGGGAAGTGCTTTCCAGACTGCGGAACGATCCGTTTTATAAACAAATATGCAAGCTGATGATACCCATCATGCTGCAAAATCTTTTAAACGCCGCTGTAAACTCTGTGGACGTGGTAATGCTCAACTTTGTGGGGGAGTCTGCCATTGCGGCAGTATCGCTGGCCTCCCAGTACGCAAACGTGCTGTTCATGGTGTTTTATGGCCTGGGCACTGGAGCCACCATGCTCTGCGCCCAATACTTCGGCAAAGGAGACATACGGGCGGTGGAGACAGTGCAGGGCATTGCCCTGCGGTTTTCCATGGGCTTTGCAGCTCTCTTTGCCCTAGTCGCAGTGGCGGTGCCGGAATTTATGATGGGTATCTTCACAAATGACCCGGAGCTTATCCGCCTGGGCGCAGGTTACCTGCGCATCCTCAGCGTCAGCTATCTGTGCTGGGGCATCATCGAGGTATACCTTTCTGTCCTGCGCAGCGTGGGGCGGGTGGCCATTGGTACAATACTGAACACAGTGGCAGTAGGCCTTAACGTGATTTTAAATGCTGTGTTCATTTTCGGGCTTTTTGGCGCGCCCCGGCTGGGAGTTATCGGCGTGGCCATTGCCACCTCTGCTTCCCGTGTGGTAGAGCTGGCGCTGTGCTTTGTGGTGTCCCGCCGCAGCCAGAACATAAAGCTGAAATTTTCTACCCTCTTTGTGCGCAACAAGCTGCTTATGGCGGATTTTGTCCGGCTCTCCCTGCCTGCCCTATTAAATGACGTGGTATGGGGCGTGGGCTTTTCCATGTATTCGGTTATCCTGGGCCACCTCAGCGCCGAGGCTGTGGCGGCAAACTCCTTTGCCAACGTGGTGCGCAACTTCGGCTCTGTGCTGTGTTTCGGGCAGGCCAACGCCGGAGGCATCCTCTTAGGACAGATGATAGGGGAAAACAGGCTGGAGGAGGCAAAGCAGGGGGCGAAAAAGGTGCTGGGTCTCACCATTATAGGCGGCGTGCTGGGAGGGCTTGTCATCCTGGGCATCCGTCCTCTGGTGCTGCAGTATGCCGACCTTTCTGCCACAGCCATGGGATATTTAAGCACCATGCTGCTGATCAATTCCTATTACATCATTGGCGGCGCGGTCAACACCACCCTTATTGCCGGGGTGTTCCGGGCCGGAGGAGACAGCCGCTTTGGCCTCATCTGCGATATACTGGACATGTGGGTATATGCGGTGCCGTTAGGTTTCCTGGCAGCCTTTGTGCTGGAGCTGCCAGTTGTGTGGGTCTATTTCCTTTTGTGTACAGACGAATTTGTTAAATGGCCTTGGGTTATCAAGCACTACCGCAGCGGCAAATGGCTGAAAAATATCACCCGGGAAGGGCTGTTTGAAGCGCCTGCTTCCGGGGGAGACGCCCCATGATATATCTCGCCCGGGTGCCGGAGGTTCCGGCAGGGCAGAAAGCATTCCTGCACAAGGCTGCCTGGGCTTTGCTGGGCCTAGCCCTGGGGAAGAAGGCCTCCCGGCTTGCAGATTCCCTGCGCTTTGGGCCTCATGGAAAGCCTTATTTGGAAAACGGCCCCCATTTCAGCCTTTCCCACACAAAGGGCCTTGTGCTGTGCGCAGTGGAGGAGTGGAACACTGGCGCAGACGGGGAATACCTGCGCAGCTTTTCTCCCAGGCTGCGGGAGCGGGTGTTCACCCCAGAGGAGCGTGAGGAGGCCCTGTCCTCTTCCAGCCCTGACAGGGCTTTCACCACCTTGTGGACATTAAAGGAAAGCTATATGAAGCTTACAGGCCTGGGCCTTGCCCAAGGGGCAGAAACACTCCGCTTCCGCTTGGAGGGAGGACAGCCCTTTTTGGAGGGAGGACAGCCCTTTTTGGAGGGAGGCGAGGCCTTTTTCCGCACGGCTGTGTGGGAGGGATATTCCATCTCCCAGTGCGGGGAGCAGCCTTTTGCAATGGAGATCTGCCCGGTAGATTTTCATCTCCTCAACCTGAGAGAGGATCCACAGTAGAAAATCAGTAAAGAGAATAGCATAGAAGCCGTTGTCCTCTCATATCAATGTCACAGGATTACAGTCAGCGGGCCAAAAGGCCGCAAGAGCCTTGGCCCGGGTGACATACCTGCCCGGAGAAGCTGAAGCCATTCGGTTTCCCCGACTATAAACAGAGAGGAACGGTGCAAAATGGTGGTATCCCTGAAAGCAAACAAAAAGCGGGTTATAGCCTTTCTGGTGCTGGCTGCGGTAGTGGTGGGGGCGTGTATATTCCTGCGTATGGAGAAAGAGCAGGAGCCTCAGCAGCCCCAGGAAATCGTGGGGGAGACAAACGAGGAGCGCGTCGCCTTCCTCCAGTCCTTTGGCTGGGAGGTGGAGGCTCAGGCTGCGGAAACCCGGGAGGTCATGATCCCCGCCGAGTTTAACGATGTGTACACAGCATACAATGCCATGCAGCAGGCCCAGGGCTTTGATTTGCTACCCTATGCCGGGCAGGTATGCACACAGTATAAATACCGGATTACAAATTACCCGGAAAAAACCGAGGTGTTCGCCACCCTCTTGGTATACGGTCGCATTGTCATTGGCGGCGACGTAGCCTGTGCAGAGGTAGATGGCTTCATGCATGGCTTTGCACCGGACAGCGCCCGCTATGGAGAGACTGCCGTAAACAACACTGGCAGCAGGCAGAATGAAGCTTCTGCAAGCAGCGCCCCGGCGGCTGTGGAAAGCGCTCCGGCAGAGAGCGCTCCTGCGGCAGACCAGGGGGCCGCCTCTGCCGTAGAGCCTGTGCAGGAAAGCGGGGTAGAGTCCACCGGGGGAGAGCTTCTGCCGGAGGAGGCCTATCCCACAGACTGAACCGATAATCCATAAAACTGGAGTGTGCGCATAAATTCAAAGGGCAGGGTTGGGGCAGCGGCCCCAGCCTTTGCCTGTTTTCCGGGCAGAACTGCATGTAATTTTTAAGGAGGCACCACTATGCCGGAGCGTCTTGATAAATTCCTCACATCCCAGAACGTATGCAGCCGGAAGGAAGCCGGAAAGCTGGTGCGGGCCGGGCTGGTACAGATTAACGGGGTGCAGGCCCAAAGCCCTGCCCAGAAGCTGGAACCAGGCAGGGACAGGGTAACGGCAGAGGGGCAGGAAATTTTATACAGGCAGTATTTATATATCATGATGCATAAGCCTGCCGGGGTGCTTTCCGCCACAGAGGACAGGCAGGCCCCCACAGTGCTGGATCTCCTGCCCCCAGCCCTTTCCCGGCGGGGCCTGTTCCCAGCGGGGCGGCTGGACAAAAACACCACCGGTCTGCTGATTATCACTGACGATGGAGACTTTGCCCACAGGATGCTGTCTCCCAAAAGCCATGTGTACAAGCTGTACCGGGCGCTGCTGGAAAGGCCCGTCTCCCCGGAGGACATCAATGCCTTTGCCGGCGGCATCTCCCAGGGCGGGACGGCTTTTGCCCCGGCAAAACTCTACGCCTTGCCGGGGGAGGAGGCAAATGCCGCCTATGTGGAGATACGGGAGGGGAAGTTTCACCAGGTAAAGCGGATGTTCCAGGCGGTGGGAAACCAGGTGCTGGAACTTAAGCGGTTGAAAATCGGCAGGCTGCGCCTGGATCCTTCCCTGGAGCCTGGCCAGTGCAAGCTGCTGGAAGCTGCCGAAACAGCCGCCATCTTCCAGCAGGACATGGCTGGTTCGGCGGAGAACAGCCCCTCTCCAGGAGATGTTTAGCGGAATTGTCTAAATACCGGAAAAAAACTTTGGGCAAAACAAATCTATTCCCTTCTTGCGATTTTTGCTATACTTATACAAAGGGTTGTGTGAGAATATAAAAAAATAATATATTTTCTTCCATCTGGTTATATCAGGCAATCCAACAATGAAATTTAGGAAAGGAGCGGTACAGCCTTTTCTGTGCGGAGCTTGTACTGCGGGGCGGTTTTTATGGCAAGCGTAACCTTGAAAAATATCAAAAAGGTATACCCCGGCGGCGTTACGGCAGTGTCCGACTTTAATCTGGAAATAGCGGACAAGGAGTTTATCATCCTGGTAGGGCCTTCTGGCTGCGGCAAGTCCACTACCCTGCGGATGATAGCCGGCCTGGAGGAAATAACAGACGGGGAACTGTACATCGGGGACACTCTGGCAAACGGCGTAGCGCCCAAAGACAGGGATATTGCCATGGTGTTCCAGCGGTACGCGCTGTATCCCCACATGAACGTCTTTGAAAACATGGCCTTTGGCCTGAAGCTGCGCAAGCTTCCCAAGGAAGAAATCCGCAAGCGGGTGGAAGCCGCTGCTAAGCGCCTGGATATTTTCTACCTGCTGGATCGCAAGCCCAAGGAGCTTTCCGGCGGACAGCAGCAGCGTGTGGCCCTGGGCCGGGCTATTGTGCGGGATCCCCAGGTGTTCCTGCTGGACGAGCCTCTCTCCAACCTAGACGCCAAGCTGCGCACCCAGATGCGCACAGAAATTGCCAAGCTGCACAAAACCCTGGGCACCACCTTTATCTATGTCACCCATGACCAGACTGAGGCCATGACCATGGGCGATCGTATTGTGGTAATGAAGGATAGCCTTATCCAGCAGGTAGATACTCCTAAAAACCTCTATGAAAAGCCGGTAAACCAGTTTGTAGCCGGGTTTATGGGTTCTCCTCAGATGAACTTTATAGACGCGGTGCTGGGAAAATCCGGGGAAGGGTACACGTTGTCCTTTGGGGGCTGCGTGATGCCAATACCCGGGCATAAGGCGCAGGGGGCGGAGTTGGAGGCCCTTGCGGGCCAAACGGTAGTGCTGGGCATCCGTCCTGAGGACGTGCATGATGAGGAAAGCTTTCTCCAAAAGGCAGGGGGTGCCCATGTGGAATGCACAGTAGAGGTTGCGGAGCTGATGGGTGCGGAAACTTACCTGTATCTTACCTGCGAAGGCGGCAGCCTGACCGCCCGTGTGCCTTCCGACACCCCTGCAAAACCGGGGGACAAGCGCCCCGTTGCCTTTGATCTGGAGAAAATACATATCTTTAATAAAGAAACGGAAAACGCTGTTTTAAACTGACAGATTATACAGAGGGTAAACCGGGGGAGCCTTGCCGCTCTTCCCGGTTTTTTGCGTCATGAGTCCATTTTGTCCCAGCTTTAGAACTTTCAGGCCTTTTTGGGAGAGGGAAAATAGCGGCATATATAAACTTTATTGGAAATAGCCAAAGTTTTTTTCAAAAAAAGGTTGAATTTTCCCAAAAGATTCTGTAAAATGAGACTAGGTAATTTTTATGCTTGCAAAAAGGAAAAATGGCGGGCAGGCACCTGCCGTTTGCGAAAGGGGAAGAGCCATGTCTAACAGATTGTTTCAGGGAATTATCCACCAGATGAGGGATACCATCGACCGCACTATCGGCGTAGTTGATGAAGCTTCCGTAATTATTGCGTGCAGCGACCTTGGAAGGATAGGCGAGGCAAATGAGGAGGTCACCACGGAGGCTTTAACCTCTTCCGATGTTTTCCAGACCGCCGACAGCACCTTCAAGTCCTTTGGCAGCCGCCCCCACCCGGAGTATGCCGTCTTTGTGGACGGGGTTGATCCGGAGGCCAGGAAATATGTGAAGCTGCTGGCAGTGTCCCTCAACAGCATCAAGCAGTATTATGACGAGAAGTATGACCGGGGGAACTTTATCAAGAACGTGATTCTGGACAACATCCTGCCCGGGGATATTTACCTCAAAAGCCATGAGCTGCACTTTGACTCCGATGTGAGCCGGGTGTGCATGCTTATCAAAATCACCGATAAGAACGATGTTTCCGCTTACGAGGTGCTGCAAAACCTGTTCCCAGATAAGAACAAAGACTTTATTATCAATATCAACGAAACAGATATTGCCCTTGTAAAGGAAATCAAGCCCAATATCGACTCCCACGACATTGACAAGCTGGCAGGATCTATTGTAGATACCCTTTCCAGTGAGTTCTACACCCATTGCATGGTAGGCATCGGCACAGTGGTGGACAGCATCAAGGATCTGGCCCGTTCCTTCAAGGAAGCCCAGGTGGCCCTGGAGGTGGGGAAGGTGTTCGACACAGAAACCACTATTGTCAGCTATAATAACCTGGGCATTGCCCGGCTTATCTACCAGCTTCCCACCACCCTCTGCGACATGTTCCTCAAAGAGGTGTTCAAGCGCGGCTCCATCGACTCCCTGGATCACGAAACCCTTTTTACCATCCAGCGTTTCTTTGAAAACAACCTGAACGTGTCCGAAACCTCCCGGAAGCTGTTTGTACACCGGAACACTCTGGTGTATCGCTTGGAGAAGATCAAGAAGATCACCGGGCTGGATTTGCGCGAATTTGAGGATGCCATCGTGTTCAAGGTGGCTTTGATGGTGAAAAAATACCTGTCGAACAATCCGGTAAAATTCTGAGAAAAGTGGTAAAACTGCCGCAAATTGTAATTTATTTGTAATATATGTTACAAACTTATTACAAATTATTCTTATAGAGAATTAAAAAACGTGCGCCCATTGGTATAATACATCTATGCCGGTGGGTGCTGTTGCGTATGCCGCGGTACAGGCTCTGCCTGCACCCACGGGGAAAGGGACGGTCTTGCAGCATGATTGAATTTCGCAATGTATCCAAAGTGTATAACAACGGCACAGAGGCCCTGCACAATATCAATCTGAAGGTGGAAAAGGGGGAGTTCGTGTTCATTGTCGGATCTTCCGGCGCTGGCAAAAGCACCTTCTTAAAGCTGATTATGTGCGAGGAGCGGCCCAATTCCGGTCAGATCATCGTGGACGGCACAGACGTGTCCCGCATCCGCAAGCGGAAAATCCCCTACATACGCAGGAAAATGGGCATTGTGTTCCAGGATTTCCGGCTCATAGACCATATGACTGTGTATGACAACGTAGCCTTTGCCATGCGGGTGGTGGGAGCGTCTCCCCGCACCATCCGCAAGCGCGTGCCCTATATCCTCAGCCTGGTGGGCCTGCAGCACAAGGCAAAGCACTATCCCACAGAGCTTTCCGGCGGCGAGCGCCAGCGCGTAGGCTTGGCCCGGGCGCTGGTCAATAACCCTTCCATGATTGTGGCGGACGAGCCTACCGGAAATATTGACCCGGCCCTGTCCTTTGAAATCGTGGATCTTTTAAGCGAAATCAACCGCCGGGGCACCACCGTGCTGATGGTCACCCACGAGCATTCCCTGGTGAAGCACTTCCACAAGCGCATCATCCAGATCCACAGCGGCGAAATTGTGGCGGACACCGCCGCCATGCAGGCGCCGGCCCCCCGGCAGGAGCTGCCCCCGGAAACCGCCGGGGATGACGAATACGCCGAATATGACAATGACGAGCCATATGAGCCTGAAGAGCGCACTGTCAACGAAGCCTTGGGAGAGATTCCCCAGCCCTACGCGGAGCATGATTACGCTGGCCGCTATGAGCCAGAGGAGCGCACAGTGGGGGAGGCCCTGGCTGCCGTTACGCCGGAAGCCTATGAGGACGATGACTATGACGTGTATGACGATTACGAGGACATCACAGAGGACTACCGCCCAGAGGGCGATGAAGACGAGGAGGAGTTCTGATGCACAGCCTTGGATATTTGCTTGCGGAAGGCCTTAAAAGCCTGTGGAAGAACAGAACCATGAGCATCGCCTCTATCGGCGTGCTGATTTCCTGCCTTTTAATGACAGGCATTGCGGGCCTGCTTTCCCTGAACCTCTCCGTAACCATGAAGTCTATTGAGGGGAACAACGTGATAACTGTGTTCCTGGATCAAAGCCTGCCTTCCCTGACAGCCGTGAAAATCGGCGAGGAGCTTAAACAGCTTGACAATATCGGGGAATGTACCTTTGTGCCCAAGGATGATGCCCTTGCCAATATTATGGCAGGCATGGAGGGGGAGAGCGATTCCCTGTTTTACGGGCTTCAGGGCCTGGAGAACCCCCTGCCCGACGCATACACCATCTCCCTGACGGATTTAAGCCAGTATGATGCCACCATTGCCGCCGTCCAGGCAGTGGAAGGGGTGGATCACGTCTCGGATTACCGGGATACGGCCACTAAACTGAGCAACCTGGACAGGCTGGTGCGGTACTGCAGCATTGGCATTGTTATTGTGCTGGGAGTGGTGTCCCTGTTCATCATCTCCAACACAGTAAAGGTGACCATGTTTTCCCGCAGGATGGAGATAAACATCATGAAATCTGTGGGGGCCACAAACGGCTTTGTGCGCATCCCCTTTATTATAGAAGGAATGGTAATCGGCATGTTTTCCGGGGCCATTTCCGCCACAGTGCTGTATTTTGCCTATGATAAAGCAGTAGGCGTGGTATATGGCATCGTGACGTTCCTTTCCATTGTGGACATCCATCCCTATGTGTGGATGCTGTATATTGCGTATATTGTGGTGGGCATGCTGTTTGGTATGATGGGCGGCGTGATATCCATCAGCAGATACTTGAAAAAGGAAGGAGAAAACGCCATTGTGTAAGAAAAAACTGGGGCATAGAGGCCCTTCTTCGCTGTGCAGATGTTTAGCGGCGTTTGTAAGCCTTGTGCTGCTGTGCTGCGGCGGGCCTATGGCCCTTGCCGCCGATTCCCTGGAGGAACTGCGGGAAAAGCAGGAGAGGCTGGAAGTCCAAAAGGAGATAAACGATCAAAGGCTGGAAGAGCTGGAAAAGACAGCGGAGGAGAAGGCTATCTACCGGGACGAGCTGAACCAGCGGATAGAATCTGTGCAGAAGGAGATTGACGGCCTGCGCACAGGCATCAATGAGTTAAATTGGGAGCTGGGGCAGTTGGAGGAGCGGATTGCCGGGAAGCAGGCCCAGATAGACAAGAGCATGGATCTGCTTAAAGCCCGCATCCGCGCCCTGTATGTTACCGGGGAGCCTTCCGCTGTGCAGGTTGTCCTGAACAGCCGCAGCCTGGTGGAGGTCACCCAAAAAACCCAGCTTTTGCGGGCGGTTACCCAGCGGGACAGGCAGTTGATTGAAAGGCTCAACGGGCAGATAAAGGCTATTGAAGGGGACTTGGATAAAATCAATAGCGACAAGGAGCTGTTAGGCCAGCGGAAAAAGGCCCTGGAAGCAAAGAACACAGAGCTGCTGGAATTGTACCGGGAAGCCCAGGATCTGGCTGCAAACGCGGTAGACCAGCAGTGGGGCGTGGAATCCATCGCCGCCATGCTGGAGGGTCAGATGGAAGAAAACGAAGAAGCCATTGCCCAGTTGGAAGTGGAGATTTACGGCAGGCGGATTACCGGAGACTTTGTAGGGACAGGCACCTTTGTGTGGCCCATGCCCGGCTATACCTATCTCACCTGCAATTTTGGCGACGGAGGCCACCGAGGCATTGACATTGCCGGCGGCGACATTTATGGCAAGCCTGTTGTGGCGGCAGACGGGGGCACAGTGCTGTATGCGGGCTGGAATGACAGCTATGGCAATTGCGTCTTTATCGACCACGGCAACGGTTATGAAACCCGCTATGCCCATATGAGCGAACTGGCAGTGGAGACAGGGGAAGTGCTGGAGCAGAGCCAGGTTGTGGGCTATGCAGGCAGCACAGGCAATTCCACAGGGCCGCACCTGCATTTTGAGACTATCTATAACGGGGAGCTTCAAAATCCCATGGGCTTCTTCTAATCCCCGGAAAAGCCTTTTCATAAAGCCAGCCCTGCCCCCGGTTTGCCGGGGGTTTTGGCGGTTTTGGCGGAAACATTTTCCTGACAGAGGGGAGAGGCTCTAATTTATTCTTGCTGAATCTGGCAGGATATGGTATACTTAAATGCGCCCACAGCCCCTTTTATGGATGAGAAAGCCTGTTTCCAGAAAAACTGCGCCAGGATTTTCTCTTGGCTGTATGATTGGCCCTTTTTTCTGGCAGACTATCTCCATAAGGAGGTGCCTGTCAGCATGAAAAAAGAAACCGGCAAGAAAAGCCACACAAAAGCCATGAAGAATATGGACGAAGAACAGCAGGAACAGGAAGCGGAAGCCGCTTCTGCCCAGCAGAAGCAGATAAACGAGAGCGGCTCGGTAACCACCCACTGCCAAGGCCACACCATCCACTGCCTGACTGTCATCGGGCAGATAGAAGGGCACTATATCCTGCCCTCCCAGAACAAGACCACCAAGTACGAGCATGTTATCCCTCAGATTGTAGCTGTGGAGGAGGATCCGGAGATAGACGGCCTTTTAATGCTGCTCAATACGGTGGGCGGGGATGTAGAGGCGGGCCTGGCCCTGGCGGAGCTGGTGGCGGGTATGAAAAAGCCTACCGTCTCCCTGGTGCTGGGGGGCGGCCATTCTATCGGCGTGCCCCTGGCTGTGGCGGCAAAGCAGTCCTTCATTGCAGAGTCCGCTTCCATGACCATCCACCCTGTGCGCATGAACGGTCTGGTGCTGGGCATTCCCCAAACCCTGGAATATTTCCAGCGGATGCAGGATCGCATCACCAATTTCGTCACCCAGAACTCCAATATCAGCAAGGAGCGCTTTACCACCCTTGCCATGAACACCCAGGAGCTGGTGATGGATGTGGGTACAGTGCTGGACGGCCCTGACGCGGTGGACGAGGGCCTGATAGATTCCCTGGGTTCCCTTTCCGACGCTATGGACTGCCTTATTGCCATGATAGGCAGGGAAAAGAAGAAAAAGCATAAAACGGCGCAGGCGAAAAAGAAGGAGAAGTAAACGTCTCCCGGCGTTTACGCCGTTACATACCAGCATAATCCTGATAAACATAGAAAAAGGAGGCCGCCATGACCATTTTTGACGCTGCCCTGCAGGGCATTATCCAGGGGGCTACAGAGTTTTTGCCTGTGTCCAGCAGCGGGCACCTTTCCATCTCCCAGCACATGTTCGGCATAGAATTGCCGGGTATCCTTTTTGACATTATGCTTCACCTGGGAACGCTTCTGGCAGTGGTTTTCGTATACCGCCAGCTTGTGTGGCGGCTGATAAAGGAATTTGGTTCCTTGTGCAATGATGTGATACACCAGAAGTTCAAGTGGAGCGAAATGAACCGGGACAGGCGGCTCCTGATGATGCTTATCATTGGCCTGCTGCCCCTGTTCCTGCTGTTTTTGCCTATTCCTGGCACAGGCATGAAGGTGAAAGACTTTTCTGAAATGCTGGCTTCCGACAGTTCCATCCTGATGGAAGGGCTTTCCCTGCTGCTCACCAGTGCCCTGCTGTTTTTGGGTATCTTTGCAAACAGGCAGACCCGGCAGAAAATGGTAAAAAACCGGGAAGGGGAGATGGTGCCCTCTAAAGGCAGAAAAAAGCTGCACACCGCAGATGCCCTGGTAATCGGCTTCACCCAGTGCATGGCGGCGGTGTTTCCGGGATTGTCCCGCTCCGGATCTACCCTGTCTGTGGGTCTGCTGCGGGGCGTCAGCCAGCAGGCCGCCCTGGACTATTCCTTTGTCCTGGGAATCCCCTCTATTGCAGCGGCGGCTTTGGTATCCTTGAAGGACATCGGTTCAGCAGGGGAGAGCATTGGCGCAGCCCCGCTGATTGTGGGCATGGCAGTTTCCACTGTGGTGGGCTTTCTGGCTATCAAACTGCTGAAGTGGATCGTCACCACCAATAAAATGGAGATCTTCGCTTACTATACCCTGATTGCTGGGGGCATTGTCACTGTTTTGGGCATTATTGAACATATTATGGGGAAAAACCTGTTTACCGGGAAGCCGCTGTAGGGAGAAACCGGATAGTTCCGTGAGGAAATGGAGGGGGATTCATTTTGGCAGAGAAGAAAGGGGAGCCGGCACAGCGGAAAAGGCCGGCGGCGAAAAAGAGCGCGGCTCCTGCTAAAAAAAAGCCGGCAGGGGGAAGGGGCAAGGCAGCCCCGGCCCGGATGAACGCGGAGGCCATCCGCCAGCGCAATCAAATGCGGGCAGTGGTGATGTTCGCCTGCGCTATTTTCCTGGGGTGCCTGGTGCTGATTCCCGGGGATAACCTGTGGAAATGGGCGCATACAGCGGTTCTGGGCCTGTTTGGCAGTTGGGCCATGCTGTGGCCTGTGCTGATGATTTATATGGCCGTTGTCACCACCTTGGAAAAGCCCCGAGGCCCCATTACAGGCAAGGTGTGGCTCACAGTGGTGATTATCGTGCTGTTCTGCATGACAGGCTTTATCTTCGGCGGGATAAAGCTGGCGGAAGGTTTGAATTTTGGCGAGTACATAAGCGCCTTGTACACCCGTAACGACGGGGTGGGCGGCGGCGTTATCGGCGGGCTTCTGGGCCAGTTGCTCTTAGGGGCAGTCGGCTCCACAGGCGCGAAGATCATCGTGCTGCTCCTGTTGTTTGTGGCTCTGATGGTGCTTACAGGCACCACTCTTATCGGGCTGTTCCGCACCATAAAAAAACCGGTGGACGTAATGTCAGAAGGGCTGCAAAATGCCCGCCAGCGCCGGGAGGAGGAAAGGCTCATCCTGGAACAGGATCGCCACACCATAGACGTGCCCTTAGACCCGGTAGAGGTTTCTCCTGCTGTGGTGGCAGGGGATGTTTCAGCCCTGTTCCCCAAAGCGAAGCCCAAAAAGGAAAAGCCCCAGCGCAATGAAAAGCTGGACAAGCTTCAGGCTGTGTTTGGGATTGAGGAAGAAAAGCCTGCTGAAGGGCCTGTGCAAATACCGGAACCCCAGCCAGAGGCCCCGGAAACCCCTGCCATTGCCGAGAGCACCAGAGAGCTGGACGAGGCTTTAAAGGAGATTCAGGAAATGCCCCTGCCTGTGCCCGCCGCGGTGCCTGCGGATCCAAAGCCGCCTGTGCCTTTGGCGGAGATGGAGGATATTTCTTCCGGCTTGCAAATGGAAATGCCGGAAAAGGAGGAGCCTTCTGACAAACAGGAGGAATTCCCCGGGGCCACGCCGGAGCAGCTTGCCCTCTATCAGGCAGCAGAGCAGATGCAGGATCTCGCTTCTTATTGCTTCCCTCCCGTAAGTATGCTGAAAGAAAGCCCCAAGGTAGATCCCAGCAAGGAAACCGAGGAGCTGCAAACCAACGGGAGCATTCTGGTGGACACCCTCAGCAGCTTTGGGGTGCAGGTGAAAATTCTGGACATCTGCCGGGGGCCTTCTGTCACCCGGTATGAGATACAGCCGGCAGCAGGGGTGAAAATCAGCAAAATCACCAATCTGGCGGATGACCTGGCCCTGAACCTGGCAGCCACCGGCGTGCGCATTGAAGCGCCCATTCCCGGCAAGGCGGCGGTGGGCATAGAGGTGCCCAACAAAACCCGGAACACTGTATGTATGCGGGATCTGGTGCAGTCCAACGCCTTCCAGACCTCTAAGGGCAAGCTGAGCGCGGCCTTGGGCCGGGATATTGCCGGGCAGCCCGTCATTGCGGATTTGGCGAAAATGCCCCACCTGCTCATTGCGGGCACCACAGGCTCCGGCAAATCTGTGTGCATCAACTCCATCATTATCAGCATCCTCTATAAGGCCAACCCCAGCGAGGTGCGCTTTCTGATGATAGATCCCAAGGCTGTGGAGCTAACCGAGTATAATGGCCTGCCCCACATGCTGGTTCCCGTGGTGACTGACGCCCACAAGGCTGCTGGCGCTTTGGGCTGGGCCGTTTCAGAGATGATGAAGCGCTATAAGCTGTTTTCAGAGACAGGGGTGCGAAACCTCTCCGGCTATAACGCCCTGGCGGAATCCCAGGGCTTCCAGGATGAAAACGGACAGCCCATGCCCGCCCTGCCTCAAATTGTAATTATCATTGACGAGCTGGCGGATTTAATGATGGCTGCTCCCAAGGATGTGGAGGATTCTATCTGCCGTTTGGCCCAGTTGGCCCGGGCCGCCGGCATGCATCTGGTAGTGGCAACCCAGCGCCCCTCTGTGGATGTGGTGACAGGCCTTATCAAGGCCAACATTCCCAGCCGCATTGCCCTCACCGTATCCAGCCCTGTGGATTCCCGCACCATTTTAGACTCTGTAGGCGCGGAAAAGCTGCTGGGACGGGGGGATATGCTCTTTGCGCCTGTAGGGGTGAATAAGCCTGTGCGCGTGCAGGGCTGCTTCCTGGCAGACGAGGAGATATCCTCCATTGTGGAATTTGTGAAAAAGACCAGGGAAATAGAGTATGATGAAAGCGTGCTGGAGGAGATAGAGCGCAACGCTGCCAGCGAAGGCGGCCATGATGATGGCCTGGAAGGCGGGGAAGAGGGGCACGATCCCATGCTGGAGGAGGCAGTAAAATGCGTGGTCGATGCAGGACAGGCCTCCACCTCCCTTTTACAGCGCCGTCTGCGGCTGGGGTATGCCCGGGCCGGGCGTATTATTGATGAAATGGAGCAGTTGGGCATTGTTGGACCTCATGAGGGATCCAAGCCGCGGCAGGTGCTGATGACTTACGCCCAGTGGATGGAGCGAAACATGCAAAGGCCCGATCCGCCAGCCCCTCCGGCGGCAGATGGGCAGGAATAAGCCGGAAGGCCGGGCGCTTCTGCGCATCCGTCTGGGCCTGGTTCTGGGCGTGGTGCTTGTCTTTTCCATCACGCCCCTGGGCGCAGGGCTTTTCAGCCGCCTTTTAACAGATTCCGGCTTTAACGCCCAGGCGGAAAATCTGGACGCTGCTTTTTTGCGCGTCCACGTGCTGGATGTAGGCAAGGCTGACGCTGTCCTTCTGGAAAGCCAGGGCTGTGCGGCTCTGCTGGACGCAGGCACTAGCGAAGACGGGGAAACTGTGGCAGATTATCTTCACCGGCAAGGCATTGAAAAGCTGGACTACGCCATCGTCTCCCACCCGGACAGCGACCATATAGGCGGCATGGCCCAGGTGCTGGCGGAAATTCCTGCGGCCTGCTTCCTGCGGGGGGAGTATTGGGAGGAACCGGGCCAGGAGGCGGCAGATCTGCAAAAACTTCTTGCAGAAAGAGGCGTCCCGCAGCGACTGCTGGCCCCGGGCGAAAGCTTTTCCCTGGGCTGTGCCAGCCTTAGAGTGCTTGGCCCTTTAGAAGACTATAAAGACTCGAACAACAACTCCCTGGTGCTGAAGCTTGCCTGTTTTGACTTCACAGCCCTGTTCTGCGGAGATATGGAGAAAAAGGCGGAAAAGGACTTGCTTGCCTCTGGCGCAGACATTTCCGCCGACTTCCTGAAGGTAGCCCACCATGGCAGCCGCACTTCCACCACAGAGGATTTTGCCCGGGCGGTTTCCCCCAGGCTGGCAGTGGTGTCTGTAGGGGCGGATAACAATAACCTGCCACGGCAGGAGCCTTTAAGCGCTTTGGAAAAGGTGGGGGCCTATGTGCTGCGCACAGACCTGGACGGCAATCTGCTTTTTTCCTATAACGGAGAGCGGATTTCCATCAGGAAAGATGCCTGAGAGACAGAAAAATGGTATAGAAAGGAACGAATACGGGGCATAGGCTTCGTATTGCAGGGCGATTTTTATGAAACAGCTTATCATCGACCGTTATGAGGGAAAATATGCCATCTGTGAGGAGGGGGAGCAGAAATATTTTGCCATCGAGCTTTCCGAGCTGCCGGAAGGAGCAAAGCCTGGCTGTGTGCTGGAAATTACCGATAACGGGGAGCTTTCCCTGAACCTGGAAGAAACCCAGCGCCGCCGCCAGCGGATTCTGGAAAAACAGCGCAGAGCCTTTGGCGGGTAAACTGCTAAGAAAAAAAGCACCTGAGAGATCGGAGTCCCCGGTTTCTCAGGTGCTTTTTTCTCTGTGCCTTTGCAGGCACCTTTCCTGTTTCAGGGCATATACTGAAAGTGGCCCCTACTTCTGACGGGAATTCGGGGCACATTTCATTTAGGAGGTTTTTCAGGCGTGAATATGAAGCGGTATTCAGGCTTCCAGGCCTCTGACGGGCTGGATGGGCGTTGTGGCTGTGGCGGTTGTCCGCCTGCTCCGCCGCCCTGCTGTCCTCCGCCCCCATGGCCGCCTTGTCCTACTGGCGGCACAGGCATCACCGGCCCAACAGGTGCTACTGGTCCCACCGGGCCTACAGGCCCTACGGGAGCTACTGGCCTGCGAGGGCCAACAGGCCCTACAGGGGCAAATGGCATCACCGGGCCAACGGGGCCTACTGGTGCAAACGGGATTACCGGGCCAACCGGGCCTCGGGGCAGTACGGGGGCTGACGGCGCTACAGGTGTTACCGGGCCAGCCGGCCCTACGGGAGCCACAGGCTCAGACGGAATCCCTGGCCCCACAGGCCCGGTAGGGCCAACAGGCGCTACGGGTGCCACCGGGCCAGCCGGCCCCACAGGGGCTACAGGCTCAGATGGAGCCACAGGCCCCACAGGCCCGGTAGGGCCAACAGGCGCTGCAGGTGCCACCGGGCCAGTCGGCCCTACGGGAGCGACAGGCTTAGATGGAGCCACAGGCCCCACAGGCCCGGTAGGGCCAACGGGCGCTGCGGGAGCCACTGGGCCAGTCGGCCCCACAGGGGCTACAGGCTTAGATGGAGCCACAGGCCCCACAGGCCCGGTAGGGCCAACGGGTACTGCGGGAGCCACCGGGCCAGTCGGCCCCACAGGGGCTACAGGCTTAGACGGAGCCACAGGCCCTACAGGCCCGGTAGGGCCAACAGGTGCTGCGGGTGTCACCGGGCCAGTCGGCCCTACGGGAGCCACAGGCCCCACAGGTCCAGTCGGGCCAACAGGCGCTACGGGAGCCACCGGGCCAGTCGGCCCCACAGGGGCTACAGGCTTAGATGGAGCCACAGGCCCCACAGGCCCGGTAGGGCCAACAGGTGCTGCGGGAGCCACCGGGCCAGCCGGCCCCACAGGCACCGTAGGACTTACGCCCGTTTTAACAATCGGCACAGTAACCACAGGCGCGCCGGGTACGGCCGCTGCCGCCACCATTACAGGCACTGCCCCCAATTTCGTGCTGAACCTTACCCTTCCCAGAGGCGCTACCGGCCCCACAGGCCCTACAGGCCCTAACGAAGCGTAACCAGCCGGAAATGGCAGGGAAGCCCCTATGCCCAGGGCATGGGGGCTTTCCCCATTTGAGAGGAGGAACATATGGGAACTGTCAGCTTATGCATGATTGTCAGGGACGAGGAGGACGTATTAGGGCGCTGCCTGGACTCCGTAAAAGATTTGGTAGATGAAATCATCATTGTGGACACAGGCTCCCATGACAGGACAAAGGAAATTGCCCGGCAGTATACGGAAAAAATCTTCGACTTCCCCTGGATAGACGATTTCTCCGCCGCCAGGAATTTTTCCTTTGACAAGGCTTCCTGCGCATACTGCATGTGGCTGGACGCAGACGATATCCTGCTGCAGGAGGACAGGGAACGCTTCAAAGAGCTGAAAGCGGAGCTAAGCCCAGAGGTGGAAGTGGTGATGATGCCCTATCATGTGGGGTTTGACGAGACAGGCCAGCTCACCTTTTCCTATTACCGGGAGCGGCTTGTAAAAAACTACCGGGGTATGCGCTGGAAAGGCCCTGTCCACGAGGTTATCGAAACCCGGGGCCACCGGGTATATGCCGATTGCGCTGTCACCCACTGGAAGCTGCACCCTTCCGATCCGGACAGGAACCTGCGCATTTTCCAGGGAATACTGGCAAAAGGGGAAAGCCTGGAGCCGCGGCAGCAGTTTTACTATGGGCGGGAGCTTTACTACCACCAGGAATACGCCCAGGCCCTGGCGGTTTTTGAAGGCTTCCTATCCCAGGGCCAGGGCTGGGTGGAAAACCAAATTGACGCCTGCCGCCACTGCGCCCGCTGCTTATATGGGCTTTGCCGGGCGGAGGAAGCCCTGCTGGCATTTTTCAGAAGCTTTTCCTATGATGTGCCCCGGGCAGAGATCTGCTGTGACATCGGCCAGCATTTCCTGGACAGGGAACAGTGGCGGCAGGCGGCCTATTGGTACAGGCAGGCCCTGCGGTGCGAACGGCAGGACGATAAGGGCGGCTTTGTGCTGCCAGATGCCTACGGCTATGAGCCATACCTGGGGCTGTGCCTTTGCAGCAGCAGGCTGGGGAACGAACAGGAAGCGGAGGCCTATAACGAGCTGGCAGCGGCCTGTAAGCCAGATTCTCCGGCAATTGCCTATAACCGGGCTTATTTTGCCTCTCTCAAAAAGACCTGACAGAAATAAGCACCC
Source organism: Acutalibacter sp. JLR.KK004 (assembly GCF_036941085.1). Taxonomy (NCBI): domain Bacteria; kingdom Bacillati; phylum Bacillota; class Clostridia; order Eubacteriales; family Acutalibacteraceae; genus Acutalibacter; species Acutalibacter sp. JLR.KK004. The sequence goes on along the minus strand of NZ_JAYMNQ010000001.1, from coordinate 1,840,905 downwards.
GCCTGCAGAGCAGGCAGGTGCTTATTCTTGTATACTTAGGCGCAAAGGTAAGATAGGGAAGCTCAGGAGTAGCATAAAGAAGAAAAAATAAGTTTTTAGAGGAGGGCACCTATGCAAATGACAAAACGTACCAACACGACGTGACGCGTGGCTGGTATCATAGGGCTATGCCTGCATAAGAAAATACCCCCGACTCCGCCGGGGGTATTTCTTGCGCCTTTCATGCCATGGCCTTCTGGAGCGCCGCCAGTACGGTGTCAAAGTCTGCCTCAGTGATCAGGAGGGAAATCTCCACCTCCGAGGTGGTAATCAGCCGGATGTCGGCGTTTGTGCCGGTAATGGCCCCGAACACTTGGGCCGCAATGCCCGGGGTATTTTTCATGGCTGGGTCGTATACAGAGATTTTGTGGTTCACGCTGCTGACAATGACGTTTACATTTGTTTCCCGCTTGAGCTGGGTGGTAAAAGCCAGGATGTCGATAAGGTCGCTGTCGGAAATGGTGAAGGAAAGCCCGGTAAAAGCGCCGTGGGTGGGAGCCATGGAAATCATGTCGATGTTGATGTTATACCGGGAAATGGCCTCGAAAATGTGGGAGATGGAATCTACATTGGCGGGAAAACCCGCTAATGTAACCAGGGTGATGTTGTCGGTGGTGCTGATAACGGTGGAACTGCTCATAGTCTGCCTTCCTTTCCTGCCCGTCTGTCAGAGCAGATCGGACATGCTGTAAAGCCCCGGGGCCTTGCCGTTCATGAAAACCGCCGCGTTAATGGCCCCGGAAGCGAAAAGCTCCTTGGACTGGGCGGAGTGGGACAGGGTGATAACCTCGTGCTGCCCGGAGAAAATTACCTGGTGCTCCCCCACAATGGTGCCGCCCCGCACAGAGTGCAGGCCAATCTCGCTTTTCTCCCGCTTTTTCCGCTGGGAGTGCCTGTCGTACACATATTTCATGGCGTTTTCCCGTTCCCCGTTTATGGCGTCCGCCAGCATGAGAGCGGTGCCGCTGGGAGCGTCGATTTTCTGGTTGTGGTGCATCTCCAGGATTTCTATGTCAAAGGAGCTGCCCAGTACCCCGGCGGCTTTCTTGGAAAGCTCGATGAGCAGGTTTATGCCCAGGGACATGTTCCGGGAATAGAAGATGGGCATAGTTTCCGCCGCTTCCGCAATGGAGGCGGCCTGATCCGGGGAATAGCCTGTGGTACACAGCACAGCGGCTGTGCCCGGATGCGCCTTGCAGTATGCCAAAATGGCGGACAGGGCGGAGGGGTGGGAGAAGTCGATGATAACATCCGCAGGCTCCGGCACTTCCCCGATTTCCGTATACACAGGAAAGCCGATCTGGGGCGCGCCGGTGATATCCACCCCGGCGGTTATCTTGCAGTCCTCCCGCTCCCGGACAAAATTCTGTACGGCAGCACCCATTTTCCCGCCGCAGCCGCACAACAGCAGTCTTGTCATTTCCGATGGCTCCTTTCCTTTTCACGTCTGGACTGGCTTACAGCAGGCGGTGCTTTTGAAGCAGGGCTGCAAGCTTCTGCCGCTTTTCCTCCTGCATGGTGGTCAGGGGCATGCGGCAATGGTTGGTGGAGATTTTCCCCATCTGGAACAGGGCTTCCTTAATGGGGATGGGGTTCACGTCCATAAAGAAACCGTCCATCAAATCCAGGTATTCCACCTGAAGCTTCCTTGCCTCCTCCAGGTTTCCCTGGAGCATAGCGGCGGTTAAATCGTGCATCTGCCGGGGCAGTGCGTTAGAGAATACGGAAATAACCCCCTTGCCGCCTAAAGCCATTATGGGCAGGGTCTGGTTATCCTCTCCGGAGTATACGGCCAGCTTATCCCCGCACAAAGCTAGAGTACGGGCGGCGGAGGCGGTGTCACCGTTTGCCTCTTTTACGGCAACGATGTAGGGGTTATCCGCCAGCTCCTGATAGGTTTCAGGCTGGATATTGCAGCCTGTGCGGCTGGGCACGTTGTAGAGCACGCAGGGCATCTGCACAGAGTCAGCAATGAAGCGGAAGCTTTCAATAAGTCCTTTCTGGGAGGTCTTGTTGTAATAGGGGGTTACCAGCAGCAGGCCGTCGGCCCCCAGCTTTTTGGCTTCCAGGGAAAGCTCCACGCAGAATTTGGTGTCATTGCTGCCAGTGCCCGCAATGACAGGCACCCGGCCTTTCACCTTTTCTATGATAAAGCCCACTGTCTGTAAATGTTCTTCCGCGCTCATGGTGGCGGCTTCCCCGGTGGTGCCGCAGGCGATAATGGAATCAATGCCGTTTTCTATCTGAAATTCAACAAGCCGCTCCAATTCCTCCCAGTAGATTTCGCCGCAGGGGGTAAAAGGGGTGATAAGCGCCGTACCGGCGCCGGTGAACAGCAACTCTTTTGTCATAGGTATCCCTCCGAAAAATCAGTCAAATCGCCATGCGATACAGGATACGCACAAAAAGCTGTGAAAACGCGGCCTTTTGTGCCCGGTACCGTTTCCTTCTTCTGTGTTTTCAGTCAAAGTAGCCCAGCTTGCACAAAAGCTCTGCCATCAGCAGGCCGCCTCCGGCAGCGCCTCGCAGGGTGTTGTGGGAGAGGCAGACAAACTTATAGTCATACTGGGTGTCGGGCCGCAGCCGCCCGGCAGAGATGGCCATGCCGCCTTCTATATTCCTGTCCAGCTTGGGCTGGGGCCTGTCGTTTTCCTCGAAGTAATGAATGAACTGTTTGGGGGCGCTGGGCAGCTCCAGCTCCTGGGCGGGGCCGCGGAAGCTTTTCCAGCGCTCAATAATTTCCTCCACGCTTGCTTTTTTCTCCAGGGAGAAGAACACCGCTGCCATGTGCCCGTCGGACACAGGCACCCGCAGGCACTGGGAGGTGATAGAGGGAGAGCAGGCGTTTACAATGACGCCGTTTTCTACATGGCCCCAAATTTTCAAAGGCTCCTGCTCGGATTTTTCCTCCTCGCCGCCGATATAAGGGATGACGTTATCCAAAATCTGCGGCATGGTTTCAAAGGTTTTGCCAGCGCCTGAAATGGCCTGGTAGGTGCAGGCCAGCACCTTTGTCACGCCTAAGTCCATAAGGGGATGGATGGCGGGCACATAGCTTTGCAGGGAGCAGTTGCACTTAACGGCGATAAAGCCCCGCTTGGTGCCCAAGCGCTTTCTCTGGTGCTCGATGACCTTGTGGTGCTCTGCGTTTAATTCTGGAATAATCATGGGTACATCCGGCGTGCCCCGGTGCTGCTTGTTGTTGGAGATAACCGGGCACTCCTTTTTGGCATAGGCCTCTTCCAGGGCCATAATGTCCTCAGATTTCATGTTCACCGCGCAGAACACAAAATCCACCAAAGAGACAACCTTGTCTATATCCTTCTCCGCGTCATATACGGGCAGTTCTGCCATGGCAGGGGGGATGGGGGCCTCCATGGCCCAGCGGCCCTCCAAGGCCTCCTGATACGTTTTCCCGGCAGAGCGGGCGCTGGCTGCCAGGGCCGTAACCTTAAACCAGGGGTGGTTTTCTAAAATGGTGGCAAAGCGCTGGCCCACCATGCCAGTGCATCCGATAATGCCTACGCGATACTGTTTCATGTTCCAAGTTCCTTTCTTTAGTGGGAGTATGTTTCGTGTTCTGCTTAATTCCTTAGAAGCTGTACCGATAGGAGTGGTACAAATATTTTCGAGAAAATTTTGTGGGCTTCAAGGCGGAAACCGCAAGACATGCTGTGGCATGTCGAGGATTTCCAACACAGAAACCTGCAAAATTTGCCGGGAAGATTTGTGCTATGCCCTATTGGTACGGCTTCTTAGCCTTTCTTCCACCCGGCCGACCTTTCTGGCCCGCTGGGCTTTCACTTCCTCTTCCACGCGGAAATAAAGCTTCATCTGGTTCAGCATAATTTCCACATCGGCTATCTCTTCTGCAATATCGTCTGTGGTGCGCCTGCCCCGCTTATGCTTGCACAGGGCATCCTGTAGCTCTGCCATCTCTTCCAGCAGGCAGAGGATCTGGGCATCCCCGCCCCAGGTGTCCAGGGCCTTTTGAAAGACAGCACGCTCTTCCTCCGTCATAGCCATTCTCCTTTTCCCTCTTTTTACACTGGCAAGTTCTGCGGGAAGAATCAAAAAAACCGGTTGAAAACCGGCTGCCAATCTCCTATAATAGAAATGCCGCGGCGCAGGGCCGCCTGGTTAAGTAAATAGCACTCCATCATACTTGATGACAGTCGCAAAGCTGTTGGCCGCTGCGACCAGGGTCAACTTGCCGGATATCCCCTTCGGCAGCTTACCCTTTCACAAGACTTCTATGGTTCTGGCAACCTCGATCCCGCTACTTTTGAAAGCCGCGCCTCTATTCGTTCTCTATAATACCTTAGTTTTGCGCCATTGTCAATTTTTTCGGCCGGGATATTCTATGAAAATTTTACAGGACTGGTGAACGCCATGCAGGAACATACTTTACAGACCCGCGATTTTTACTATGATTTGCCCCAGGAGCTGATTGCCCAAAAGCCGGTGGAACCCCGGGACTCTTCCCGGCTGATGACCCTTGACAAGGAAACAGGGGAGATAACCCATCGCCATTTCCGGGATATTGCAGACTTGCTGCGTCCCGGCGACTGCCTGGTTTTAAACGACTCCCGGGTGCTGCCCGCCCGCATTTACGGGGTGAAAGAGGGGACAGGCGCCCATGTGGAGTTCCTTTTGCTGGAAAACAAAGAAGATGATGTCTGGGAGGCCCTGGCAAAGCCCGGCAAGCGGGCAAAAGAGGGCAGCCGCTTTACCTTTGGGGACGGGCTGCTCCAGTGCGAGGTTACAGACGTGCTGGAGGATGGGAACAGGCTTATCCGCTTTATCTATGACGGTGTGTTTTTTCAACTGCTGGACAAGATAGGCCAAATGCCTTTGCCCCCTTATATTAAGGAAAAGCTGGAGGATAAGGAGCGGTATCAGACTGTGTATTCCCAAGAGGCAGGCTCTGCCGCCGCCCCCACGGCAGGCCTGCATTTCACGCCGGAGCTGCTGGAGAAAATTAAAGAAAAGGGGGTGGAACTGGGGTTTGTGACGCTCCATGTGGGACTGGGCACCTTCCGCCCGGTAAGCGCGGAGAGAATCACCGACCACAAAATGCACGCCGAGCATTATTACATGCCCCAGTCCACAGCCGACATGATAAATGCCACCAAAGAGCGGGGGGGCAGGGTGATAGCTGTGGGTACTACAAGCTGCCGCACCATAGAGTCTGTGGCCCGGCGGGAGGGGCGCTTTAAAGAAAGCCAGGGCTGGACAGATATTTTTATCTATCCGGGCTATCAGTTCAAGGGCTTGGACGGGCTTATCACCAACTTCCACCTGCCGGAAAGCACCCTCATTATGCTGGTATCCGCTTTAGCGGGCAGGGAACATGTGCTGCGGGCCTATGAGGCGGCAGTGTGGGAACGGTACAGGTTTTTCAGTTTTGGGGATGCAATGCTGGTGGTGTGAGTAAAAATTTTGAGTAGAAAAAAGCCCGCAAAAGCGCAGTATTACTGGGGTTTCGCGGGTTTTTAGGGCTTAATTTTCAAAACAGTTTTTTAGCGTTTTTGGGGCAAAATCGGGTAAAAAGGGCGTTTTTGACCCAAACTTTTGCAAAAGTTTGAGAGCGGAAAAATCGGGATATTTATTCACTTTTATTGCATAAATAATCCCAACAATTTAACCAATATGTGGGTGTACTTAGACTAGAATTGGTGGTTCTTAAGGATTACTCAATTGAGGTGATTATATGAATCAAATAAACAAGTTTTTAAACCAGCAACAATTAAAAGCGCTATGTGGTGTTATGGCCCATACTTCTAAAGGCTTGACTAAGGATGAGCTGACAACGCTATTAGGACAATGTGCGTTTAATACTGTTGATGATGGTTCCTCTCGTAACCAGTGGGGATATACAATTGGCCTCAACAAAAGGGAGTGGCTTTATAACTGCCTTGCAACTGAACTAAACGAGAGTCATTCGTTTAGTAAGGTTTTTTCATTCGTACAGGCTGCTTTGAATCCTGCCATATATACAAGTATCGATAAAAGAGACAAATAAAGTTCTCCTTTTTGCAGGTTTGTCAGTTAACTCAAGCGGTAAATTGGTTGAAGTTTCTCAGGCTCAAACGCTTGCTGAAGTTGACCAGTGGGTAAATCATCTAAAAAAAGCACTGTACGACCGTGCTATACATACTGAAGTGCAGAAATACTGTATCAAGGATTATTTAAGAGCAGACTACTATGATGCCGTGTTTGAAGCAGCAAAAGGATTGGCTGAACGTGTCAGGCAGATTTCTGGCTTAACAACAGATGGTGGAACACTTTTCCATGTTGCATTTTCGAAGAACGATCCTTACATCTTTTTTAACGCAATGAGTACGAATAGTGAGTGCAGTGAATTTGCAGGATTGAAGGAACTACTTGAGGCAATTTTTCATTTGGTTAGAAACCCAGCTGCACACACTCCAAAAGTTAATTGGAAGAGCGATGAAACGAAAGCGCTTGATATACTTACGCTGATTTCATTTGCACACAAGTACTTGGACGAATGCCACCGCATGCCGGGAAAATTACAAGAAGGTGATTAGATGGATAAACCTCAATACATAAATTGGATAGTTAAAGAGTATGGAGTGGTTTTTGAAGATCAGCAACCATTAAATTGCTATAAACTATCTTACGAAATCGATGATGATATCCTTGACGATTGGGCACTTCATATTAGAAGACACTATGTCCCAGATGATGAATTAAGGGAAGATTCTGCTTTGCACAGATTAACTGTAGAGGAATACTTGCGCCAATACGTCATTCCGCAAAAGGGAGAGCCATTTGGTCCAACTGCACGTTCGAATGATATTAGTGAAGTTCTGTTTGCTGATTAATTTGAATTTATTTTGAACTATGAAGTTCCTCGTTGTAAGCAATACAATCGGTCTGGAAAGAATGAATCTGAGCATGGTACAGACGTTATCGCGTATAGATTTTACACTGAAAGAAAAGAACCAAATAAAAACGATGAGCTTGTGGCAGTAGAAGTGAAGGCTCGGCTTTCTTCAACTGAGGCATGCGCAACCATTAAAGACTCAGTTGCTGATTCAAAAAAAGATGAGCACCGGTTTTCGCATACTTTGGACTACTATAGAAAGAAACTTCGTTCTATGGGAAAGAGTTCAGAAGCTGCTGACATTGCAAGATTTCAGCAGAAAACAGAATACCCTTATAAAATATCCTATGTGGGTGCTGCCATTTCAAGCTTGCCGACTATTGAAAAGAAAGTGATTGTTGGGATTAAAGGAGCAGACTTACAGTTGAAAACAGATCAGTCTGTCTTTTATATTCATGGTATAGATTTGATGACCCTGGCGCATCAGGTTTTCGAGAGGTGTACAAAATGATTTTATCAAACACTTCCAGTTATATGCTCAAATATCAAAAGGCGAAAGCTAAATTGATGGAGTATGATATTCCGCTAAAAGACTATCCGAGGTTCCCATTAAATTCAAATGAACTTTCCTATCCTGTTATTTACATACTCTCCCGATACGCCGAAAGCGTTATTGAAAACAATATAGCTGACAAAGAGGAATTTTTACCGTACTTAGCAATAGCCTCACAATACTTTGATGCCGCTGTAGGGGCTAAGGATCGTATAATGTATGATGTCGATTTTTTGTTGTCTGGCGCGGCGGCTTATTTTCTCTCTGATGACTTTGGGAGCGCTAAAGTGTTATGTTCTGAGTTCTTTAATCGAATAAGCCCAGAAGTTAACGCACTACAAAAAATGCTATCCAGTCTATTTGGATATCTTCTTTTGGGTAAGAAATTCCATATAATCAATGATATGCCAACAGGAGAAAGAGTTTGTTATTTGTTGTTATCATATTACACTACCGGAGAGGGGCTAGATGAAATACAGAATTTTTTGCTGGATTTTCGAAAGGAAATTTATGAAAACGATAATCCGATGGAAATATTCTATATAGATGTGCTATATGCTGTGATACTGATGGCTTTGTCAAAATCTACATGGAGACTTTTGCCCCACTATTCTGGTTTAGAACCTTCTCTGTGGTCGAGTTATCTCAAAAGTCAACAGGCAACAAAGATGCTATGGCCAGCGCAACAACTCATTGGTGAAAATGGAATTTTAAGTGGTCAGAGTGCGGTTGTTCAGCTACCAACGGGTGTTGGCAAAACGAAAAGCATCGAACTCATTATTCGTTCCTCATTTATTTCAGACAGAGCAACTACTGCAATAATAGTTGCCCCACTTCGTGCCCTGTGCAACGAAATAGCAAATGATATGATATCAGCCTTTGGAGATGAAGTTTTAATTAATCAGTTTTCAGATATTCTCGAAGATGATTTTTCGTTAGATTCATTCCTATCTTTTAAATCGACAATATTGATTTGCACACCAGAAAAACTCAGCTATATTCTTCATCACCAAGCCGATTTTTTGGCTGAAATAGGATTGTACATATTTGATGAAGGTCATATGTTTGATGATGGAAGTCGAGGAGCCATTTATGAGTTGCTGATTTCTGAAATTCAGGAGTATATCTCAGGAGAAAGGCAAATTGTTCTTCTTTCTGCGGTGCTTTCCAATGCTGAACAGATTCAGGAATGGCTTTTAGGCGGAACAGGTGTTTTAGCCTCAGATTCTAAAATCAAGTCAACGCCTAAAACGGTTGGATTTGTGTCGCAAACGAAAGACATCCACTATTATTCCGATGACGCAACACAAGAAGATTTTTATATTCCTCGCAGCATAGAAGTTGTCGCATTACAAAAGCATCCCAGGGAGCGGAAACAACGATATTTTCCGGAATTGACGGATGCCAAAGATATTGCTATTTATTACGCAAACAAGCTATGTAAAAATGGCGGGGCGGCCATTTTTGCTAATCGAACCAGCACTGTATTGACTATAATCAAAAGAATTATTGAATTAGAAAATCGAGGTTATGATCTTGCTGAGATTAAGAAAAGCAGTGAGGTCGAGGAAATAAATCGGCTTGCTCAATTGATGGCTGATTATTACGGTGAGCAATATCCATATACGCTAGCATGCCGGCTAGGAGTTGTTCCCCATTACTCTAATCTGCCCAATGGGTTGCGTCTTGCTGTGGAATATGCCTTTCGAACTGGGGCATTACACTTCGTTATTTGCACTTCAACCCTTGCGCAAGGAGTAAATATTCCGATAAAGTACCTTTTTATGACCAGTTTCATGGTTGCAAGGAATAGTATGCAGATACGAAGTTTTCAAAATTTGATGGGGCGAACCGCGCGTTCTGGTATGTACACTGAAGGAAGCGTTATTGTTACAGATTCAAAGTTGATTGATACCAGATAAGGATAAAAATAGATATGTATGGGCAGGAGCATAGATTTTCTCCTGCCACGCCTATATTTAGGCGGTTTGACGTTTGGTACGTTTTCCGTATTCACGTTCCATTTCCCGCATTTCTTCATCCGTTGGAATATCTACAATCCCGACATAGGAATAGTAGATGTCAATATCCTGTGTCCGTTTCCCGTCTTTTTTCTCGCATTCGTGGACTACGATTTTATCCACAAAAGTATTTAAAATTTCGGGCGTTAGCTCGTCAATACGGGTATATTTTTTGGTAACGGCTATCAGCTTGGAAACATTGGTTGCTTCTGTGTCGGCTTCGCTGACTTCGGCTTTCAAGGCTTCGATTTCCTGTTTTAGCTGTTCCTGCTCGGCTTCATATCCATCTGACAGCTTGTAAAAGCGTTCGTCATTCAACTTTCCATTGACATTATCCTCATAGATTTTACGGAACAGGCGGTCAAGCTCTTCCATGCGCTTTTCGTCCTTTTCAATCTGTTTCTGCTTTGCGGATAATTCGTATCGGCGTTCCGCAAGGGTAGTGTCAATCTGTTGTCGGATAAATACCCTTTCAAATTGCTGTAAATAGGACAGGAAATGCTGAAGCTGTTTTAATACCAACTGGTATAGGACATCTTCTCTGACATAATGCTGTGTGCATACGCCGCTCCTGCTGTTTCCTTTATATTTGGAACAGCGGAAATACAGATAGCTCTTTGATGAGCGCAGGCTTAGCTTTGTACCGCAGTCAGCACATTCTAATAATCCTGTAAAAATGCTTGTTGCGCCGTTTTTTGTCGGTCTGCGTTTATTTGCCCGTATCATCTGCACTTTGTCCCATAGTTCCCTGTCAATGAGAGGGGTGTGGGCATTTTCGATATACGTCCGCATTTCTTTTGCGGTAGGGATACGCTTTTTGCTTTTAAAGCCTAAACGGGTAGATTTAAAATTTTCTGTAACACCGATATATGCCACATTTTCAAGAATTAATGCCACTGTGGTAGATTCCCAATTATACGGGTTCTCTGACACAATCGGTGCAGCCAATCCCTTTGAAGCCTTATATGCGGATGGGGTTAATACTTTATCCCCCCAAAGCGTATCAGCAATGGCGGAGATTCCTTTCCCCTGCATACAGAGTGAAAATATCCTGCGGACGACTGCCGCCGCTTCCTCGTCCACAAGCCAACGGGTTTTGTCATCTGGATTCCGCAAATATCCGTAGGGTGGTGCGCCCAAATGCTCCCCCGCAAGCCCTTTCGCTTTCTTGACTTCCTTTACCTTTTTGCTCGTGCTTTTTGGATACCATTCGTTGAAAAGGTTGGTAAAGGCGGCAAATTCGTTGCTCTCAAGGCTGCCCGTGTCCACGTTGTCCATGATGGCGATGAACCTCACGCCCGCTTCGGGGTAGATGATTTCGGAGTAAGAGCCGACCTCGATATAGTTCCTGCCGAAGCGTGATAAGTCTTTGACAATGACGGTCTTTACAAGCCCTTTTTCAATGTCCGCCGACATTTCCTTAAAGCTTGGGCGGTCAAAAGCTGACGTTAGATAACGATACTTTTGAAAACACTGGAAAATCAAGGTTTTTCGAGCGACGGACAAGCAGGGTATTGTACTAAAAACTGAATACGACGCAGAAGCGGCGTTTCTTACTCTCTACATGGGAGAACAGGAACGCCGCTTTTTTCATGCCCTTTGTTACGCAGTAGGGGCAGAAAAAGCCTTGCTACAAGCGGTTTTCCGGGCGCGTATCTGGCGCGGAAAGGGATTTATACCTTATCCCCCGAAACCGCGCTTCTACTGCGTAACAAATCCAAAGCAAAGGAGCTATGAACTATGGCAGTTTTCAGAGTGGAACGGAACAAGGGCTACACCGTAATGAGCAACCACCACCTACGCAACAAGGAGCTTTCCCTAAAGGCAAAGGGGCTGTTGTCGCAAATGCTGTCACTCCCCGAAGATTGGGACTACACCTTGAAAGGCTTATCCCTTATCAACCGGGAGAAGATAGACGCTATCCGCGAAGCCATTAAGGAGCTTGAACGCGCCGGGTATATCGTCCGTTCAAGGGAGCGCGACGAGAAAGGACGCTTGCGGGGCGCGGACTATGTGATATTCGAGCAGCCGCAGCCGCCTACGCCGGATTTACCTATATTGGAAAATCCAACGCAGGAAAAACCAACATTGGAAAAACCTACGTTGGAAAATCCAACGCAATTAAATAAAGATATACAAAGAACTGACTTACCAAAAAAAGAAAAATCAAATACAGATTTATCAAGTACCCATTCCATTCCTATCCTTTCCCCTAACCCCTCTCCTTGCAGAGAAGCGGCTACGCCGCCGGAACGGAAAGGAACGGAAGCGGCAGCACAGAGCGCAGTTGATATATACCGGGAAATCATCAAGGACAATATCGACTACCACATTCTCAAACAGGACATGAAGTTTGACGGGGACAGGCTGGACGAGATTGTAGACCTCATGCTTGAAACCGTATGCACCGCCAGAAAGCGGGTACGGATTGCGGGGGACGACTACCCGGCAGAGCTTGTGAAATCTAAGTTTATGAAACTGGACGGCGAGCATATCCGCTTTGTGCTTGACTGTATGCGGGAGAACACAACGAAAATCCGCAACATCAAGCAATATCTGAAAGCAGCCCTTTTCAACGCCCCGTCCACTATCGGCAATTATTACACTTCCCTTGTCGCCCATGACATGGCAAGCGGCGCACTGTCACCGAAAAAGCCGCAGTACGGCGACCCGGACTATTCTCAATGTTCGCAAGGTAGCGCGGCGAGATAAACATTTCGTCGCTCACTTTCTTGCGGCTCTCCTTGCGCCCTGTCCGCGCCGCCTTTATCGCTGCCCCAAAAGCCTTGAAATCGTATTTCGGTACTGGTCTTTTTGCCATAGTTATTCACCCTGTTACATTTTACTGTTCTCCTTTGCTTTTGAATATGTCTATGCAGTTCTATTAGTTAGCCAAAATAAATCATATTTTTCTGCCTTGCAATTAAATACCGGCTGAATGTATCTTGACAAGCAGACGCAAAAAGAATATAATACATACCAAACGAATGAAATGGAAGGTGGTAGATACATGGCGCGTAATAAATATCCAGAAATAACCGTTGAGAAGATATTAGAAGTGTCACAGCGGTTATTCATGGAAAAGGGGTACGACAATACAACGATTCAAGATATTGTAAATGAACTTGGCGGACTGACGAAAGGAGCAATTTATCATCATTTCAAGTCAAAAGAGGAAATTATTGACGCATTAGGGGGGAAACTCTTTTTTGACAACAATCCATTTGTTACCGTACAAAATCAGAAAAACCTAAATGGTTTAGAAAAAATGCGTGAAGTCATTAAGTTAAACCACGCAGATAATGATAGGACTGAACTTGGAAAACAGAGTATTCCTCTTTTGAAAAATCCCCGCTTGTTGGCTGAACTGGCTGATACAAACAGGAAATTGATTGCCCCTCTTTGGTTGCAGCTTATTCAAGAGGGAATAGAGGACGGCTCTATCCAAACCGAGTATGCAAAAGAACTATCTGAACTTTTGCCATTACTTACAAATTTTTGGTTAATTCCCTCTGTCTATCCTGCAACCCCGGAAGAACTGCTTTCAAAGTTTGCATTTATCAAATATTTGTTAGATAGTATGAACTTGCCGATTATTGATGATGAAATTTTCAGTATGGCACAGAATTACTTTGAACACTTAAACATAGGCGAATAGATAAAATTGCCTTGCAAAAGGCAGTTTTATTTTCAAACTATACATTCATTCGTAAGGTATTATTTTTAAGCATATACATACCGTCTTAATGTATGAAAGGAGAATACTATGTCAAAATTAGACCAAAAAATCGAAAATGCTGCAAACAAAATTGAAGTTGTCGCAAATGAAGCATGGAAAAAGCGGTCATTCCGCATTGTATCTAAGTCTATATCTGCTACGGCAGAAATCGGACTGATGATAGGGGCTGCACATTTATCCGAAAAAGGCTATAAATCAGCCGCCACCTGCCTGTTTGGTTTAGGGGCAGTAGGGCTTGTCTGCGATATGCTTTTTAACAGAAAATAGGAGGACACCGCTATATGATACGATACTTAAAACAATACAAATTCTTGCTTTTCCTTACCGCATTATTTACTGCAATCAGTTCTCTATCTTATGTATTTATTGCTATCTTATTGCAACAAGTTATGGATATTGTAGATATGGGCGATATGGACGGCTTTATTAAAATACTACTCTTTTCTTTAGCCTACTTTGCACTTATGGGAGTATTCATGTACCTACAATCTTTGTTTAGCAAAAAATTTGTCTGTAAAATTATGAAAGCTGTCCGTTCTAAAACCTTTATAGGAATTGAACGGCACACGATTGAGGACTACTCTAAAAATAATACTGCTGATTATTTATCTGCAATTACGAATGATGTAAAAATGATTGAAGATAACTATTTACTTCCCCTGTTGCAAGTTATCCAGTATACGATTATTTTTATAGCTTCCCTTGCTGTAATGATTTACTTTGACATTATCGTTACAGTCTGCGTGATTATCGCAATCGCTATCATGCTTGTTGTACCCAGTCTATTCGGAGGACTACTCTCCAAACGACAGGATAAATATTCTGATATGCTATCCGATTTTACAAACCATGTAAAAGATCTGTTATCCGGTTTTGAGGTTATCAAGTCTTATCAAATGAAAAAATATGTCCTCTCACGATTTGAAATAAGTAACGAGGCCACTATAAAAGCAAAATATTCTGTTGACAAGGCGATTGCGGCAAATGAAGCGGTTTCTATGGTGCTTGCGCTTCTTGTTCAAGTGGTTGTTGTTTTTCTTTCTGCATACTTCATTATCATTGGTCGTATCAGTGCAGGAGCCTTGTTAGGCATGGTACAGGTAAGCAGTAACCTTGCAATTCCATTATTGATTATTTTTAGCAATATTCCCAAAATCAAGAGTATAAAACCAATTACACAGAAGCTAAATAACCTTTCAGATTACAAGGAACAGAACACAAATATAAAAAAATCACCCTCTTTCAAAAAAATGATTTATGTAGATGATTTGCATTTTTCCTATGATAAGGAAAACGAAGTCATAAACGGTATTTCACTATCCATTGATAAAGGGAAAAAATATGCTTTTGTCGGTAAGAGTGGGTGTGGAAAGTCTACATTTATTAAGCTGATTGCCGGATATTACTCTAACTTCAAAGGTGATGTACTATATGACGCAGACAGTCTTTCCGTTTTGGATATTGATAAAATAACTGCGCTATCGTCGGTCATTCATCAGAATGTTTATATGTTTGATGAGAGCATTTTAGACAATATTTGCCTACACGAAGATTTCAGTAAAGAAGAATTGCAATCCATATTGTCTGATAGTGGTTTATCACAGTTTATTGAGCAAGTACCAAACGGACTTAAATATCACGTTGGAGAAAATGGAGATAACCTTTCCGGCGGACAGAAACAAAGAATTGCCGTAGCAAGAGCTTTAATTCGTAAGAAGCCACTGTTGATTTTAGACGAGGGTACGTCTGCTATTGATATGCAAACTGCATATGATATTGAAAGTAGGCTATTGGCAATATCTGATTTAACGCTACTTACTGTCACTCATAATATGAGCAGCGATATTCTTACACTCTATGACGAAATTGTATTTATGGCAGACGGAAAAATAATTGAACATGGCACATTTGAAGAACTTATTACTAAACACGCTGCATTTTATGACTTCTACCAACTAAAGAAGTAGGTATCTTTACCGACAGCTTACAGGACATCATCAACCTTGCACAGAACCTTGACTGCTACTGGATTTATCCGTCCGTCCACAATGAAGAAGAATACGGGCGTTATCTGGTTGACGAACTGGAAGAACCGGAGCTTCCCGAAGAAGCGAAAAAGTATTTCATGTATGAGGAATACGGGCGGGACGCTTCCATTAACGACGACGGTATGTTTACCGAAAAGGGCTATATCTACAACAACCGCAACACCTTTACAGAATGGTACGACGGGCGCGACGTGCCACAGGAATACCGGGTAACGCCGCAGCCCCCGCAGCGGTCACGCCCCGACCCGGAAAAGGTAGAAATGGACGCAGCCGCGCCGGGACAGAGAACCGCACAGACCGCAGAGCAGCCACAGGAGCCGCGCCCGGTTATCCCTATCGTGCTGACGAGCGAGAAGCCCGCCGAGAAATTAAAAGAGATTACCGACCGTCTGGAACAGGGTATTGCGGAACTCTTTGACAGCGAGCGTTACAAGGAATATCTGAAAGTCATGTCAAAATTCCATAATTACAGCTTCCGAAACACCGTCCTTATCGCCATGCAGAAGCCGGACGCTTCCCTTGTGGCGGGCTTTTCCGCTTGGAAGAACAACTTTGAGCGAAACGTGATGAAAGGGCAAAAGGGAATTAAAATCATTGCCCCGTCGCCCTATAAAATCAAACAGGAAATGCAGAAAATCGACCCGCACACGCAGAAGCCCATAATCGGCAAGGACGGGAAGCCCGTCACCGAGGAAAAGGAAGTCACCATACCCGCCTACAAGGTGGTATCCGTCTTTGACGTTTCCCAGACCGAGGGAAAGGAGCTGCCGGACATTGCCGTTGACGAACTGACAGGCGACGTTGACCGCTACAAGGATTTTTTCGCAGCCCTTGAAAAGACTTCCCCCGTTCCTATCGCCTTTGAAAATATCGAGGGCGGCTCTCATGGCTACTACCACTTGGAGGACAAGCGCATTGCTATCAACGAGGGCATGAGCGAATTACAGACCTTAAAGACCGCTATTCACGAAATCGCCCATTGCTGTTCATATTATCTTGCCTCCTGTTCCTGTTGTCTGGGTTTCTTTTCCATGCTGCGGGGCGGGATGGGGCGTTTCAGCCCTTCCAGCACCGAGGGCCTTTCGCGTTTGGCAATCGCCGCTTCTGGACGGGACTGCCCCTTGCTGTCCATGTTCAGCTCCATATCCAGCTCCACCAGACGGGCGTTCTTGACCCGCAATTCCTCCTCATAGGGGAAGGCTTTGCCCACTTCCTCCTTCGCGGCGGCCTGCTGCTGGTAAAGGTTATCCAGCTGGACTTTTACGCTTTCCAACCGCTGGGGCATCTGGGAAAGCGCGTTGTCAATCCGGGTCAGGTTGCCGCGCGGGTCCGCGCCCAGGGCGGTACGGTGGGTCATCCTGCCTTTCAGTTGGAGCATATATTCCTTCTGAAAAGCGTCAAAGGTTACAAACATAGCAAATCCCCGGTAGCTGCCGACCTGCACCGGCTCGGAGCCTTTAACCTCCTTGCAGGCGTCCAGAAGGGCGGCTCCGGCGTTCTCTTTGTCGGTGAGCGTATCGCCCCGGACTTCCATGCCGGTAAATCCGTCTGTCGGGTGGGGGTGTGCCGCCAGGGTTTCCATATCCGTTTCCAAGCCCTGGATAAAGCCCTTGTGTTTTTCAATCTCCTCTGGGAAGTGCTTTAACAGCTGATCTTCCAGCCGGTACTGCTTGCTCTGGTGGTCGGCCTTCATCAGCTTTAAGCGGGATACCTCCACATCCAGGTCCATACGCTCCTTGATGCGGGGGTCCCCGGCACACAGGGCCTTGATCTCCGCAAAGGACAGGGCGGTTTCGTCCACATCGTCACAGCTGCGGACCGGAGATTTTGAGGTCATGATCTGGGAGATGAATGTATAAGTCAAATCTGCGTTGCATAAGCAGATAGATTACTGCCCGAAAAAAGGACATAAAAAAATCCCTCCAAACTTTAAAACAGGTCTGGAGAGTGTCTGTTAAGTCTTTTCGGGCATAGCAATACCGCCCACCACACGCCGTTTTTTTATTATGGTGGGCGTTTGTTTTACAAACTTATATCCTACTAAAAAAGAGCCAACAAACCGCGAGATAACGTACTCACTTGTTCATCGGCTCTGCGTCTTATGCGTCTGGCTCTTTGATAATAATCACTTGTAATTTTTTTGCTTCAATCAATGTTTCCTGTTTGCATTTTGGACAATATAGGGGAAAGTTTTTCAATTCTGTATCTTGCCGTATCTGTAACCTTGTTTTATTTCCGCAGATTGGGCAAAGCAACCATTCTGTTTTCATAATGTCAAATCCTTTTCTTTCATAAAGCAGATGCTTATACTCTTATTTCTTCCTAGATTTTACGCAAATATCGCTTAAACAAAAAGCATATCCACATAGCAGATAAAATAAATGCGGGCAGCATATAAAGCGGCATATTTTCTAAAATCGCTTTTCCAATCCAAAAAGAGGGTAGCGGAGATATTACATACTGTATATCTGATTTAATGAAAAACGGGATAACAGCACCCAAAATAGTCAGCGTAGATAACTTCGTTACTGCCATACCCTCTAGCTTGTTTGATGAAATCGTCAGTACAAGCAATGCAACAATCATGCCCTGCAAGGTTCCTCCTGCCGCAAGCAATAAAATGGTAAGCGGAGAAAGAGGCGTCAGTTTAAAAACAGGCAGCAGAATAATAGTCGCAAGAAATGCAATAGCAGAAGGCACGCCAAACCGTGCAACTATGTAACCTGTTTTTCTTAAAGGCGTAATGAATAAATAGACGGCTGTCTTTTCATCCCTTTCCTCTAAAGAAATCATTGCTGAAACAAAGCAGAACATAGTGGATGACAGCATTGCAAACAGAATGTCAACCAACTTGTAATAGGGAGAAATAATTGCCGCTATATGAAAACTGTCTGTCAAAGCGGCTTCTATGAAAGGTATGGCAAACCGAAAGAAAAAGCCTGCAAGGATGGGCGCAAAACAAGATACAAACAACATCATGTCCCGCCGCATAGCTGCCGCCATTTGGAAAAAACTCAATCTAATTGCTTTCATAGCTTTACACCTCCCATGCTATCCCACATTTTCAAGACACAAAATCTTGAAAGCACAAATAGAATTACCGTCGTTGCCACCACGCCCCAAAAACCTATTACGGACGAAGAATGCCCTGAAACCATATCCATACAAACATTGACAGGATAATACCCGCACCATGCAGGAGTAATTTTAAATAAATGCAAAATTGCAGGAACAAAGCAAACGGCTTCGATTGGCACAGTCCACAATATAAACTGATTAAGGCTTGCAATTTTTGTTGCAACGATTATTCCAAATAATGTAAATATCACACTGGATATAAACGTACCAAAAAGCACAATGTGCAAATTATCCGCATTTGCGGCTAATGCTAAAATAGCTGCTACGACAAGTGAAATGGCTGACAATGAACTGACTTTAGCAATCACATATTCCGTCGCATGGACAGGAGAAACCGCCAATGCACAAGTTGTATGCTGGCTCTTTTCCAAAAGGACAATCGCCCCCATGAAGAACAGCCCCATTGATGCGGGGTCAGAAAAGATTAAAATTGCGGCAGCTTTTTCTTTCCAATTTTCGGGAAGCGCAGAAAGCACTGCTATATAGATTACAGTCAACACTGCATATAAAAAATAAAAACCATATTTCGCTTGAAAGCGCATATCCAATAAAAACAGCTTTTTCAACCTCATAACAGCGTCCTCCCCGTAACATCCATAAAAATATCATTTAAGGTTGGCTCACTGCTGTGAATGGATTGCAGACGGTTTTTGGCTATCAGATTTTTCAGCCGCTCATCAGAAGATATTTGTTCCAAAGGGCAGCTTGCCCTATGCTCCCCATCCTCAACCCATGTATATGTTACGGTTGCCGCTCCTTTTGACATAATCAGATTGTGCGGGCTGTCAAGGGCGCATATTTTGCCGTTTACGATAAATGCCACCCTGTCGCAAAGCTCGGCTGCGTCCTGCATATTATGCGTCGTCAAAAGAATGGTTTTCCCTTTTGCCTTTTCCTCTAAAATCATATTTTTCATCATACGGCTGTTTGCGGGGTCAAGCCCGCTGGTCGGCTCGTCAAGGCAGAGCAGGACAGGGTCATGCAGCAATGCTTTTATAAAGTTTAAGCGGGATTTCATGCCCTTTGAATAATCGGCTACACGTTTATCTGCATCCTGCTCCAAACCTACCGCTTCCAAAAGTTCATCTATCGGGCGTGGCTTTTTTTCGTATAATGATGAGAAAAACTGCAAGTTCTCTTTTGCCGTCAGCTTTTCATACATTGTTGAAAATTCAAAATCAACCCCTATATTCTCATAAAAATTCTTTGCACGATTTTTACACTCAATGCCATTTACCAGACAGCAGCCTTGATATGTTCTCAACATTCCAATCAAGATTTTCTGCAATGTGCTTTTGCCTGCCCCAGATGGTCCTAAAAATCCAAAAATTTCACCCTCTGGAACAGAAAAACTCATACCAGAAATAAATGGATTTTTCGTGTAACTAAACGAAAGATTTTCTACTGTAATCATGTCTACCTCCATACTGTTTGACTTAATCACTCTGAATAGTCAATTTAAGGGCTGTTTTAAGTCTGGCTGGTTGCCAGACTCTTTAAATAATTTGTGTCACAATACCATAAATCAAGGAATACAACGCTTCATCATACTGTTCACCAATCTCTGCTTTATGCAGCGTTGCAAAATAGATTGCATGGAATGTGGCACTAAGAACTTTTATATCTACTTCTTTTTTCACAGGAAATAGGGCAAGCATTTTTTCAATCGTATCTGTATCGTCCCGAAAATGCTCCTCCACAATTTCCCGTGGCAGCTTACGCACAAGCAATTCCACTTCATTAACATCAATCAATTTCAAAATCAGCATTTCCTCTGTCATTTTATAGAACTCAAATATCACATCGGTCAGCTTTTCCGCCGACAACTCTGTATTCGCAATGCCAGAAATGGTCTGATACAGCTTGCGGTTGACAGTTTCCTGCTGTTCTTGAATGACTTCAAACAAAAGTAATTCTTTTGATTTATAAAAGAGATAAAAAGTTCCTTTTGGAATATTAACCCGTTTCACGATTTCATCGACTGTCGTGCGGCGGACGCCATACCTTGCAAGGCATTTTGCCGCTTCTTCTTTCAGCCGCTTTCTGATATATTCCCGTTCCTGCTCTGAATAGCTCTTTGGCACTTTACCGCCTCCCATTTGACTAATTTCGCTTATACAGTCATTATATACATTTTATAAAACTCTGTCAACATTCTATTTCATAGAAGTTTATATCGTTTATGAGAAATAGCAGAAGTTTTTACCATCCGAAATACAAAATATGCTGTTCCGTTGGTATTATCAATGCTTTCATAATTTGGGCAAACCAAAAACAAGAGGGTAAGAGATTTCATCCCTACCCTCTGATTTTAACTCTTTATGCGTATATGATTTCCTCGTTCACAATCTCCCTCGCACAAGCCCTTATGTTATTGAGCTGCCCTGTCCATTCTAAGGCGTTTTCTTCCTTTAGGCATTCCGTTATGCCTTGCGCCTGTTTCATGCCCTCTATGAGCCGTTCAAAGCGTTCCTGCGCTTGTCTGTCGATGTCGGCAAGGTATGTATTCAGCTTGCCGCTTGTGAGAAGATTGGTGTATGTAACCTTGCGGTAATGCTTCAGATATTCTAAGTGTCTCTGTCCCCATATGCCTATCGGCTGTTCTTCTTCGGTGGGTAATCTCAAATCGGGTATAAGATACCCATTTTCTTCGTGGTATGTGCCGCCTAACTGTTCAAATAATGATTTTGCCATTTTCTATTTCCTCCAGATATGATAGTCACTCCACATATTTGTGTCTGCTGTCTTAAACACAATTTTTGAGTTTTGTCCTTATCTGGTTTCATACTTTTCTGATTTATCGACAGAACTGGTTTTTAGTTGCATAAAAGAATATATTGGGGACGGCATAGGCGTGTTCCTTGCAATCTCGCCTATTGTTGCTTGTGTGGCTCGTATGAAGAAAGGGTACTGGCTTGCACTGATATTTACGGAAATATACTCCTGCGCCGGATTGTTTGCTGGGATGTCGAGTGCGCTTCTGCCCCTATATCCCATTAACGCTGTGTTCAATCTTTCCGGCTACCATATTACGACTTCAGGAAAACGGGTCATAAGCATCGCTGTTTTGGCATTGTGTGGCTGTCTCTCTGCTCTGATATTAAAAGGGCTGAAAACGAAAAAAGAATGTTGAACAGGTATCCGATATGAAGAAGAAACTAATCATTTTGATTATTGTTCTATTGGCGTTTGCTATGTTGCATTGTTATACCGAGGATAAATTCAGAACCCCGCCGCCAAAAGGAATGACAGAACAGATAGAAGAGTGGGTTAATCAATTCTTCTTAGATTAGCCGGAAAATGATGTGCTGATAGATAACGGAGGAACAATCGTGGAAAACAAATTATATAGGATTAGGAAAGGAAAAATAATCGCCGGTGTCTGTGGCGGCATTGCAAAATATTTTGGTATAGATACTAAGATAGTACGCCTGCTATGTGTTGCTCTTATAGCAGCATATGGGAGCGGCTTGTTGGTTTACATCGCATTTGCCTTGTTTGTACCAAAAGAACCGAGATAGAAAAACAAGGCAAAATATTATGCGTAACCTTTGTGTCGAAAGATTGGGATATTGTATTCAGATGAAGAAAACGATTGAGTAGATAAAGGAAGACACATAAGAATACAGACATCAGGATGATTCTGATTTGAGGAAGCAGGGTAAGCAGCGGAGGGTATCTTTGCTGGTTGCGTTGCTTTCTTAAATTTGAAAATACAAAGATTTTGAAAGAAGATTTTCGTCATGAACCAACAACAGAATAAGAAAAGAAAAAAGAAAAGGCGCCTGAACTTGCCCAATGCCATTAAGTTAAGCATTTTGTAAAAAGATAAAGAAACCGCCAAATGTCAAGACTAAATTACAAAAAAGTTCAATAAATTTTCCCGACTTGTGAAAAGCGGGGGTTCCGGCGCGTTTGGAACCCCCGCTTTTGTGCAAAAAGGCAACAGGAAACCAAACCGGGCGTTTTTTCGCTTCCGGCTCCGCTCCCTTTCTGTTCAATTTTTCGGGGGCTATGTTATGTACCGCTCGAAAAGCATTTGCGGCGTTGCCCAGCCCAATATCCGCCGGGGATAGTTCGCCAGCCACTCTTCAACTTCTGCAACCTCCGCCGCGGTCACTTCATCAAAGCTTGTTCCCTTTGGAAAGAACCGCCGGATAATGCGGTTCATGTTTTCATTGCTCCCCCTTTCGTATGCAGAATACGGGTGGCAATAATAAATCTTTGTGCGGGGCTTCCGCGCCCGCTTTGACCTCTCCATTCCGGCGCAATCCTGAAATTCGCTTCCGTTGTCAACCGTTATTGACCTGAACACTTGCCGGAACCCCGCGCCCATCCTCCGCTCTATACGGTCAAGCCCCCGCACGACGCTTTCCATCGTGTGATCGGGAACGCGAAAAATCACGGGGTAACGGGTCAACCGCTCTGTCAGCACCACCAGCGCGGCCTTGCTTCCCTTACAACCTATAATGCTATCCATTTCCCAATTCCCGAAAGTTTCGCGGTCTGCTACTTCCTGTGGGCGTTCCTCTATGGTGTCCCCCTTTGCGGGCCGCGCCCGTTTCTGCCTGTCCCTGTCCTCTGGCTTTCTGTGGTCCCCCTTATACAAAAGGTGTTCCGCCGTAACATTCAAGAAAATGTCGCCCCGATAAATCCAGTTATAAAGGGTCGTTTCGCAAATATGGGTGTCGAACTCCATTCCGTCAATCGCAATTTGCGCCAAAGCCGCGCCGGGGGACCTCTTCTTTTCAATAATCTGTTCTTCGATATACTCCGCAAAAGCAAAGTCTTTCCCCAGCTTTATGTCCGGCCCCTTTGCCCGCAAATGCTCTTGATACTTTCGTTCCGCAACGTCCGCGCAATAGCGCGACACGGGTTCCAGTTCGCTTGTAAGCTGTTCGCACATTCCCCGCGCAATTTCATTGTATACGGTTTTCAGGCAAACGCCCAAAGCTTCCGCAATTTTCGGTTTCGGCGTTTTTATCTTTAGCATACGTTCAAGGGAAAGCCGATCTTCCCACTTCAAATGCTGATTCCCTTTGTAATTCATAGGCCCTCCATGCAGGAAAACCCGCCCAAGCTATAAGCAAGGGCGGGTTTTCGTTTTCTCTATTCTTTGTTATTCCCCGTTCGTCTGCTGTGCCGCCGCGTCAAGCGTCGTTTCTATCCATTCATTCAACGACTTTCCCGCCGCTTGTGCCGCGGCAAGATACGTCGCTTTTTTCCCTTTTTTCACATAAGGGTAAAGACGATCATAGTTCGCCGCGTTCCATTTGTTTTTTGCGCGGGTGTTGCTTGCGTATTTCTTTTTTTCCATGCTTGCCCCTCCTTTCTGCTTCCTTTGAGATTATAGCACTTTTCAAATACTCACGCAAGTATGAATATTGCACAATCTCACGCGAGTATCTTTGTGCAATTTTGCGTGTTGACTTTTCATACTCACGCGAGTATAATAATAGACAGAAAGAGGGAAACACAAGCCGCCCACCCGCCGGGGCGTTTAAGAATACGGCGGGGGCTAACCTTACGGGCCGACACGAAAAGGGGGCCGACACGGTAAAAGGTAACGTCAACATTTCGTTTAATATATGGAGGTAATCACATGAACAAGTTTGAAATCGGCAAGGAATACTTTTCCCGTAGTATTTGCAACCACGATTGCGTTTTCACCATCAAAATCACCAAGCGCACCGCTAAAACGGTTTCTTATGAATATATGGGTGAATCCCGGCGTTCCAAGATTCGGGTTGACGATTCCGGCGAATATATCCAGCCTGATCGGTACAGTATGGCCCCTGTTTTTCGGGCTTCCCGTGAAATTCAAGCAGAGGAAGCACCCGCCGTCGTGGAGAAACCCGCCGCCCCCGCGCCCGTTGCAGGGGACGCGGCCCCCTCTAAAATCGTGACGATCTCCCAGCCCGCCGACGACGGCACAGTTATTGTCATGCTGGGTCAGCGCGTCGAATGCGTGTGCGGGGCTTGCTATCCCGTTCAGGGCGGAACGGTCGTCGGATTCTGCGACGAACCCGCCGGACGCTTCACCCGCGGCGGCGTTTTCGCCTTGATTCGCTGGGACGAACGCCCCGGCAAGCCCGAACGGGTCCGCCTTTCCGATATTCACCGCCGGGGCTGGCGTTCTGCGGGCGGCTCCCCCCTGGGCGTGTTCGTCTGCTGATACTTAACACAAAAGCCCGCCGGGTTCCATTCCCGGCGGGCTTTTAATCTTCCTGTTCTGTCAGCCATTCCATAGACACGCCCAGCACCTTTGCAAGCACAGTCAATTCGTAGTCGGTAACAAAGCGGGTCCCGATCTCAATTCGGCTTACGCTGTCCCGCTCCATTGTTACCCCTGCAATCTGCAAGCGGGCGGCAAGTTCGGCTTGCGTTATGTTCCGACGGGCGCGGGCTTCTTTTATCCGCTGTCCGCAAAGGTTCTTTCGGCCTTTGTATTCGTAAATCTTCAACGCGGCTTCCCTCCTATGTGTTAAAGTTCCGCTTTATTCTTTACTTTAACACGTGGCAAGTGTATAATTGTGTTAAAGGTCAGAACGACGTTGAAACAGACGGTTCCACCTTTGAAAAAATAAGCAAGCCGCCTAACCTTTCGGGCGGCGGAATGGAGGATTCCAAAATGAAAAGGGTTCTTTCTCTTATCCTTGCGGTGGGGCTTGCGCTGTCCCTCTCCGCGTGCGGCGACGTGCTGGTTGATCTCGACACGCCGAAATCAAGCGAACTTTCCGCGCAATATGATTTCTACCCGGATTCGATGAACACAATTCGGGCAGATATGCAGATCACGCCGGAACAGGCCGACGACGTTTTCATTGCGCTTGTGTCCTGCGGCCTTGACGGGAAGATCAGCACGGTTTCCGAAACCGACGGCGTTTACAAGGTTCGCTGGGGGACAAATACCCTTGAAGTTATGATGAACGACGACGGCACGATTTCCGAAATCAGCGACGGCAAAGACGTTCTTTATCCTGAATACAAACAATATAACTTCTTGCTTGACTGTGACGTGAAAACTTCCGATGTGAAAAGCGGTTCCGGCGACGTGATCGGGCAACGGGCTTTTGTCAGCGTCCTAAAGTCCCAACTTGCAGAACTTACGGCGGAAAATTTCGCCGAATTTGCCGAAACCGTCGTAAAAGATAGCGGGTACAACTATTTCACGATTAAGTGTGACGACGGAACAGGGATTGTCTTTGACGGCTCCGACGTAACGATTCCCGTTTATGGAACCCTCGACGACGACGGGCGCGTTACTGATACCGCCGGATTTATCACGCGCGGCGTGGACGGCTCTTACACATACGAACAGGCCGACTAAATACCGCCAGCCAACACAAAAAAGCCCGCCGGGGCAAAATCCCGGCGGGCTTTCATGTTGTCCGAACCTGTCCGAATCGGACGGTTATTTTTCGTTCATGGGAACTATCATCCCCGGCTCTGCTTTCAATTCTGTGGCGATTGCTTCCACTTCCAGCGGGGAAGCAGTAACGACAATTTCGGTCGTCGGTTCAATATACGCCGCTATGTTCTCATTGTTGCCCCACGCCTTTTTCGCTTCCTCCAGCGCGGTTTCGATCATGCTTTCAATGTCCTTTTCGCTGAAAAGCAGTTTTAGAACGGCGGGAATCCGCTGGTAAATCCAGTCGGACACGGCGGCAAGCTTCAACTTTCCTGTTCCGCCACCGAACTGCTTTTCTGCCTGTGTAACAAGGCTAAAAAGAACCTTGTTCAGCACCTTTGTTTCGCCGCGCTTGACAAGTACGACGATCAGGGCAAGGAACGCAAGGATAACCAGCACGCTGTCCCAATTTGCGAACAGAAATTGAATAATATTCATTGTTGTTTCCCCTTTCTTTAGCCGACGACGGAACAGGCGGATTCAGGAACCCAGCCCAGCCCGTCAATGTGTACGCCGCATTTGCGGCCCGGATAATAATATTTAACTGTGTATGTGCCGTTTACGGCCTTTCCCTGCCCGTTCCCGTTGCTATCCCGGTATAAGGGGCCGGAATACTTCACCCGCGCACCGACGCGCATTTTCGGGGCCGGGGCGGTCCCTGTGGACGTTGCACCCTGAATGTCTGCAAGGTCAACCCAGCCGTAAACCGTGGACCCGCCGCCGCTTTGCGCGATAAGGTGAACCGGGTGTTTTGCCCCCAGCGCAAGCTGTGTGACCTTTGCCGTTCCCGGCTTACACGCGGGGCCGCTGTTTGCGTTTGCACTTGCATAATGCGCCGCGCCCGTAAAATGCACCACGTCGCCCACAACGGGCATTCCCGCGCCCTGCGTATCATTTGACCCCGTAGACGTTGCGGGCGGCTCTGTGGGCCGCGTGGCGGTTCCAGCGGGGGCTTTGACCGTAACCGCCGAAAAATCAGGCAATCCGAACCCGCGAATATACCGCCCATTGACGGCAAGGCTTCTATACCCCACCGCGTTGCTCATGTTGCCCTCAATCACTTTGATTGTGGACCCTGTGACAGATACCACGATTCCGACGTGATCGGGCGCGGCTGTATTGTCGGTTTCCGCATAATTCGGGCCGTCGTTCCAGTCGTAAAAAACCACGTCGCCGGGGGCCGGAACGTATGCGTCGTTTTCCTGCCAGCGTCCCAGCTTTTGGTATAGTTCAATCATTTTTCCGCAACCGACTTCCTTTGGCATGACCGCCAATGCGCCGCCCCGAATGCTTACAACGGACACAAAGCACGCGCACCACGCGTCGGTGTACTTCATGGGGTAGCCGCGGGCCAGCGGCTTGTCCGCATTGTAAATGTCGATTATCTTCTTGTGGCTCCCGTCGCTCTCTTTGCACCCGAAAAAGCTTTCAGCGATTGCAACGATGTTTGCCCGGTTCTGCTTCTCTTTTGCTGTCATAGTTCCTTGCCCTTTCTCCGCTCCCGCGGCGTACTTGTTATAGTAGGTCTGCCCGTACCCAGCGCGGCGTTCCTGCGCCGCTGTGCTTTGATCTGCGGGCCGCTCGAATTTCAGCAAAACCGCGTCGGACGCGGCCCGAACCGAACCCGTCGTTTTCAGGACGGACAGAACCGCCGCATAACCCGTGTTCAGTTCATGAAGCAAAAATTCAAGCTGTGTTTCAAGATCGCCCACCGACGCGCCCCGCGCTTTGACGAACTCTAAAAGGGCCTTTTTTCGGCTCCAATAGGTCCATTGTGCAAGGCCGTACCCAGCGGAATCGTTCACGAAATTTCCGTATGCGCCGGAATCTACCGCCGCCGTGTACGTTTCGTCTGTGAATCCCAGCTTCTTTTCATAGCTGTTTTGAATGTTCGTCGGCTTCAAGCCGCTTTCGGCGTACAGATTCCCCATAAGGCCCGCGGCTCCCGCCGGGGTCATGCCCTTTCCGATCAGGAAATTATAAATCTGTTCTTCCGCCGTTTTTCCTCTCAATGCCATTTGTAAAACCTCCCGTTTAAGGCTGAATGTTGTTCAGGTCAACGGGCAACCCCTCTGTTTCGGACGGGTTCGCCTTTTTGATCTTCACGACGTTTTCCGCCTTTGCTTTCCACGAATAGAAACCGATAACCGTTGCCGTAGGGGTTCCCACGTATGCAAGAAAAACCCCTAATTGCGAAAGATCAATCAGCACCGCCCAAAAGCCCAGCCCGAATCCCGCAAAATAAGTCAAAAGAACCGCCGAAAGAACAAGCTTTGAAAACTCAATCTTTCGGTCGGTTCCTTTTTCCTCTTTGACAGTCTGTGCGGCTCTGCTTCGCGCGTGTCGGCGTTTCCTATACTGCCGCCGCTCAATCAGCGCAAGGGCGGCAATGCCGCCGATCAGTCCTGCGGCGACGGCGAATACATATCCCATGCCGCACCGCCTTTCACAAGAAATCGTGTTTTATCAACCGTTCATCGTACACGCGTTTAATGTGTGCGACGGCGTGTGTTGCGCGGTTGTTTTCATAGTCCGGGTGGGTATCGCAATACTTTTCGTAAAAGTCGATTTCCGCCAAAATTTCTATGAAATCTTCCCTTGTGTGCGGAATATCCCGCAATAACTCATTGTTGAATTGCAGGATTCTTGATCTGTGTAAATCTGCATTTCGCGCGTCGTCCGTTTTGATGTGTTCATCAAGGGTTTTCCGCGTTTCGTCCAGTTTTGAAAGTACGTCTTTGTTGATTGCGCGTCCTATCGCCCGTGCAATAGCCGTCCACGGGTTAAGCTTGATAGGGGCAATCTGAATCAGCGTGACAAGAACAAGGAAAACCCCGCCTCCACTGGTCAATAACTGTGCAATCGTCACGTTCTCTACCTCCTGAAAAAGAAATCTTTGTAAACGCTTTTCAGCGAATACGGGGCAATGTCAGGCGGTTTCTCTGTTTTACCGTACACGGCGCATTCATAGGCCCATATAAGCCACCGTGCCGTGTCCTCCGCCCAAATCGCAAGGGGCATAATAAAGAACCACAAAAGGCCGAACGCTGGGCAAATCTGCCCCAGCACGTTGCCGGGCTGATTGCTATAATCCCAAACGCCCAGCCCCAGCCAAAGGTTCAGAACGCACCCGCTTACAAACTCGACGGCAAGGACGATCAACGCCCCGATCATTGCTTGCACAATGACCGGGGCGCGGTAAAAACCGGGCCGCTGATTGATTGCCCCCACAAGAACCCCGCAAAGCCCGCCGACAATCAGCATTGCAGGGTGGGAACGTCCCCGAAAGAGGATTTCAAGGGTAACATACACGGCCCCCAGCGCGGCCCAAATCGTCAAAACGCGTTTCATGCCGCACCCCCGCCTGCGGCGGCGATAATTGCCGCCATGCTTGCCGCAAGGTCTTTCGGAAGTTCCGCCCCGTAGACAATCGCGGGCAGTTCTTCCAGATCGGCCCGCGCAATCCACGCGTTCATGTGATTGCAGTATGTCCGATGGTAGAACACGTGGGCCGTTGCCGCCTGTGCAAGCGCGGTAAACTCTTCCGCCGGGTACATACGGCAAAGTTCCCCGTCTGCGTGATAGGGAACCGCCGCCGCGCCCTCTTTGACCGTCTGCGCCTGTGCCATCAATTCTGTTTGGTCGTGTTCGGTCAGGCTATACCGTGACCCGTCAACTTCAATCCCCGCATAGATCGCGGCGGAACAGGCCGCGCCGATCTCTTGCTTTTTCACCGCGCGGACCTGTG
Organism: Acutalibacter sp. JLR.KK004; assembly: GCF_036941085.1. Classification (NCBI taxonomy): domain Bacteria; kingdom Bacillati; phylum Bacillota; class Clostridia; order Eubacteriales; family Acutalibacteraceae; genus Acutalibacter; species Acutalibacter sp. JLR.KK004. The sequence continues at coordinate 1,811,355 of NZ_JAYMNQ010000001.1, read as the reverse complement.
CAACGTCGTTCCAGTCGGCGGGGGGCTGAATCCCCATCCGCTCCAGCCGCATATTGCGAATACTGTCTTGCTTGTGCTGTACGCTCATTCAAAATTCCCCCCTGCCGAAACAATGTAGCAATCGCCCGTTGCCCCGTTTCTCTTGACCTTGATTCGGAGATTGAACCCCCATTGTGCCGCGGTCTTTGTGGTGTTATTCAAAAAGAACTTGTTCCCGCTTGTGACGGCCTGTGTCACGTCCTCCCACGTGGGCGACGCGTCAAAGGCATTGTTGCAGGCTTCAACGGTAAAGGTTGCCCCCGTCGGAATCTGCCGCGTAACGCTCATGATTGCCTTTGTAACCGCGTCGTCGGAAGTCAGCGGGGTGGCCAGCGTCATTTCGATTTCGGTTTCGTTCTTTGTGAACGTATAGGTTCGGGTGGCGGTTCCGCCGACGTTATCCGCGGCGGAGATTGTCAGGGTATGGGACCCGTTGGCAAGCTTCACCCACTCCGCCGCCGTGACGTTGAACGAATAGTTCTGCCCACTGGTCGCGGTATAGGTTCGCTTCACCGTGTTGTCGATCTTTTCCGTGACGGACAGCGTTTGCCCGCTGTCCGGGTCTGTGACTGTGTAAGCCTGATTGAACGCCCCGGTTTTCGTTCCAAGATCGCCGTTGTTCCCGCTGATTGTGGGCGGCGTGTTGTTTATGACGGTTCGGGTCGGGCTGGTGCTGTATGCTGATTCTGCGCCCGCGCTGTCGTAGGCTTTAACCCTGTATGCGACGCTTTCCCAGCCCTGCGTGATCGTGTCGGTATAGGTTTTATTGATACCTTTGTAAAGCTGTTTCCACGCGCCGCCGTTGTTCTGCCGCTCCAAAATGTACCCGGACAAATTGCCGTCTGCGTCCGTGGACGTTCCCCATGTTACGGTCAGGCTTTGCCCCCCGCGAACCGTCGTCGGAACGGTCAGGCTGGGCGGCGTGCTGGGGGCGCGATTCCAAATGATTGTGTATGCGCCGTCAGAATCCGGGGAATCAGATACCAAGATTGAAGATAACAAATTACAAAGCGGGCGAACGCCCCAGTAGCCGTAGCACGCGTTGCCCCAGTACATCGCGCCGGAGGAATTGACGCTGCGGACGTCGTACGAGTTGGACGCGTAAGCGTCGCAAAGCCAGTAGTACCAAAACGAATTTGTGTTGAAACTGCTGTTTGTGTACTCACTTTTCGACACACATTCCGCCGTGGGTTTCGCCCGTCTGGAAGCGTCGTCCGTGAACAGGGCCAGCTTGCTCCCGCATACAACGTCGCCCGTCAAGCCGACTTCCGTTGACGACGCAAAAAAGATTTTGTCGGTGCAAGTTTCAGTTCCGCCGCCGTCCACCGACGCTTTGCCGACGGTATGCGTTGTAGTAAGCAGGGCGGCGACAAAGCTTGCCGAGAACCCCGCAAGAAATCCCGCTTCCCCGTCGTATTCGTTGTAGTTGCTCCATACATTAGCGTTCGACGGGGGCGCGTCTGCGCTGTGCTGTGCGGCGTACCATTTGCCCGCCGCCGCTTGACTGTTCAACCACCGCCGGATATTTGAGTAAATCCAGCGGTTATTGCCGTAAGATCGGCGGTTGCTGTCGCTGTTGCCTGATTCGATAGCGTCAAAGCATTTCAGCGAAATAATGCGTTCTGTAATCAGCGTCACGGAATTTGCAGGATAACCCGCGTGGCCCTTGTCGGCAATCTTCCAGACAATGGGCTTGCCATTGTAAAGCGTTCCCGTGTCCTTTACCAATGTACCGACGGCAAGAGAACTTAAAGCTTTTGCCATTATGTGACACACTCCTTTTCTGAAAGTTTTTCTTCAAATAGGGTTTTATACAGTTGGTCCATTTCGCGGATAAGGTGATAGCAATTCCCCTTTTCCGCGTGGCTCCGCCAGCTTCCGTAGGATTGTTTAATCTCCCGCATGGTGATTTTTCCGCGGTCCAGCAAAGCCCGCTGTTTCTTTAGCTTCCGTTGTTCATTGCTCTTGCTTGCCCTCCTTACTTTCCGAATCACTTTGCCGCTGTCGGTCAGGTATGAATGAAACCCTAAAAAGTCAATACCGTTCCGCAAAGGAAAGATGTTCGTTTTGTTGTTCAAGGTCAGCCCCAGCCGGGCAACATACCGTTCTATTTCGCGGCGGCAATACTGCAAGTACGCCTTGTCCTCATGTATCAAGTAAAAGTCGTCCATATACCGCCCATAATAGCGAATACCCAGCTTTTCCTTGATGAAATGATCTAACCCCGAAAGGTACATGACCGCGAACCATTGTGAAGTTTGATTTCCAATCGGAACGCCCGGATTCTCCGTACTGTCAATAATCATATCGACAAGCCATAGAACGCCGGGGCTTTTGACGTACTGCCGTACCATCTGTTTTAACGGTTCATGCTGAATCGAATAGAAATACTTCGATATGTCGCATTTGAGAACCCAGCCGTCGGCGTAATCGGCGGCTTGCGGGGCGGGCCGCGGCAACCCCTCCTCCCGGCCCTCCCGCTCCGCCTTTGCCTTGTGTGAAAAATAATAGGACCGCATGAACTCTTCCAGCCTGTATAGGCCGTCATGCGTCCCGCGCCCGCGCTGTGAAGCGTAGTTGTCCCGGATAAAGGCGCGGGAAAATGCTGGTTCAAGTATGTTATCGCATAGGGAATGCTGAACGACTTTATCTTTGAACGCGTTTGTCATAACGACGCGCTCTTTCGGTTCGTACACCCGAAAAACGAAATAGTCAGACGGTTTATACGTCCTGTTTTTCAGCATTTCCGAAAGTAGGCAAATTGCTTCCAGCAAATTCGCTTCAAACTTTGCGACGCTGGCTTTGCCCCTTTTACCTCTGCGGGCTTTCAGGAACCCCGCATACAGGTTTCCGAAATCATATACCCGCGTAAAATCTGCGTCTGTCATTATAAAAACTCCTTGCCGTGTATAGAATCCGCCTTGCAGGGCGTTTCCCACCCCGTCAATGCTTCATCATCGGACCCCGCCACGCGCCCGCGGCGGGGCGGAAGCTGGTTCCCGTGGGCCTTGCTTCACCAATCTTGTATTTACCGCCGCCCTCTCACCGCGGCGGAGGGATACACCTTCCTTTGATAGTGGGCCTCTGTTTTCGGCTTTTGGCTTACTCAATCGCGGAAATCCACCAAAGCGGGCGAACGCCCCTGTTGCCGTTGTACGCGTTGTTCCAGTTCATCGCGCCGGAGGAATTGACGTTGCGGACGTTGTACGAGTTGGACGCTACAAGGCATACCCCAAAGAAAACCCGGCGGGCTTTATCGCCGCGCCGGGGTCCCTCTCTGCATAGTTGCCGCCCTCTGCTGATCTTGCTTGCGCCACTTCGCCGTCATGTACTTAACGTCCAAAACGGCTTTTGTCCATGCGGCGCATTGATCGTTTGAAATAAGTTCCAGTTCAAGGGAAAGTTCAATCAGAAAAAGGACTGTCTTGCATTTTGTCAAAGCCTTTTTCTGTTCGTATCTCCGTTCGCGGAACTCTTGCAGGTCGGCAAGGTCAAGTTCGTTTGCTTCCTGTATATGCTGGAAAATATCAATCGTCAGGTCGTGTAATCGGTTTACAATGGTAAAGCGATACTTTTTCGGAAAACGCCTGTCATTCGTCATTCGGAATGTATGCTTTACAAGGTCTTTCGCCTTTGCGATTATGGTAAATTCGCTTTGTTCAGCTTGTTTCGGCGGCGGGTTCATTTCAAACACCGCCTTTCCCTGATTCGCGCAACCTCCGCCGGGTCCCCGTCAAACGTGAACCCGTGTTCTGTGACAGTAAGAACCGCCCGCGCCCCGGTGTAGGTTGTCCCGCTGATCGTCAGCACGTCAGCGGCCCCGCACCGTTCGCAAGGCGGTTCAATCTCTGTAAACAGGTTCCCAATTATGCAGGACAGTTCCCGGCGTGTGCAAGCATATTCCGTCAACATTCGATTCTCTGCCGTTCCGCGTTCCAAATACCCTTAGTCAGAATGATTCCGTCAAGGGAATCAAAAGACACAAGAAACGGGTTCCCGGTAATGTTATTGAAAAGTCCATCTTCCACACGGGCAATGCGGCTTTCAAGGCCCGCGGCAAGATTCAGGGCTTGCGCCGCGTCCTCTGCCGCCTTTGCCGCTGTTTCAACCGCCGCGCTCCATGCGGCCTTTTCTTCCGCCGAAACGTGAATGTCTGCGTCCTCTGTATGCTCGATCAGGCCGGAAATAGCCGTGTCATAGTTTCCCATTGTGGTGGGGTTCACGTGAATATCGCTGTTGTTTACATGGGCGTTCAGGTCGGTAACGTCCGCTTTCTGCTCGAACTTTGCTTCATGGGCCGTCTGCGCGGCGTTGTGTTCCTGAATGTCCTTTTTCGTCGCGGTCAGGGCGTAGGGGTCAACGATGAACGTAATAATTCCCGTGTTTGAAAACTCGATGTGCATTGTCACTTCAACTTCGCCCGCCGCGCCGCTGGTAATTATGACTTTTTCCGTGTCCGGCGTGTTGCAAATGGCAATCGTGTATTCGCCGTCGTCCAGAACCGCCATTTCGCGGATAGTGAACCCGCCCACGTCGGAGGGGATAACCGCCACAACGTCAATCATGTTCGGGGAATCCGGGTTGACGGTCACGCTGGACACGTCCCCGCGCCACGTTTCATTTTTTAGCCCCTGCATATCTGCCGACGGCACGTAATAGGCCCCGCCGCCGTCGCCGACGGCAAGGGTTGTCAGGTTGATTTTTTTACCCTCCAGCACCGCTTCGCGGGTTCGCATGGTCCCCACGTCGGTTACGATAGTTCCGAATTTTTTTGTCGTTTCCTCTGGCATTGTCTATCCCTCATTTCTCAAAGGTTGAATTTGAAGCTTTCGCGTCTGCTGTGTGTAGCCGCCGAAAAGCATTGACCCGCTGGACGTGATGAAGTTTGTAAGCGACGGATTGATTTCAAGCCGCGTCGCAAACGTCGCAACGGCCCCGACAAACACGGTTGCTTCCTCTGTGAAGTTGTCCGCCAAATACGGCCACACTTCAAGGCGGGTTCCTATTGCGTGATACCCGGCGACGTGAATTGTCGTCGCTTGCTCCATCTGGTAACTGATCGTTTCCAAATGGGAACGCAAATTTTTATAGAACCGCACCCGCTCCAATACTGCCGCTTGCTGTTCGGCTGTCACGCCCTCCGCCGCGCCGATAATCACTTTGAAGCGGAACGGGTCGCCGCCGTACTCGAACCACTCTTGAACCTTTGTGCCGGGGAATACGGCTCCCAGCGCGGTTTCAACGGCGTACTTTGTCCCCAGCCGCCTGTGTACCCTTACGCTGTCTTTAATAGTCCGCCGTTTTACCTCTATCGGGTAAGAATAGTCGTACCAATCGACGTGGAGATCATAGGCCAAAATATCAAGGGTCTGTTCGTCCAGTTCGTCAATGCGGGCATAGATTATGTTTTGCTTGATCTGCCGTGCCGTGGCCTGTAATTGCTCCGCTATGGTCTGTGCAAGCGCAAGCATATTCGGGTCGTTTTTCAGGGCGGGCGGAAGCGAACGTGTAAAGTCGATTGAATACAGGTCATTCACTCTCTGCACCCCCGTTCACCGCCGACGCGCTCCCGCTCAAAAGCGCAACCGCATTGTCAGGAACGACGGCAAAGGCCGGGGAACGGATTTCAACGCGCTTTGCGCCCGCTTGCATAAGCAGGGCGGTTAAATAGGACGGGTTCACGTCCCGCCCCATTCTTGCCCCCTGCCATTCGCGGAACGTCTGAACCGCCGCGGCGATATTTGCCGCCACCGTTTCCGCGCTTACCGCTCCGCCCTCTTGCGTGTAATAGGTGAAGTCGATAGCATACGAAACCGTTTCAGGGGCCGCAACGGTAACGTGATCGGTCAGGGGGCGCACATTGTCCGCGTTCAGAATGTCCGAAACGGTTTTCAGCATTTCCGTTCCCGGCAATTCGCCCCCTGCAAGCAGAACCCGCACGTCAACTTCCCCCGGTTCCGGGGAAGTTGCTTTCACGTCCACAATCAAGGCCGACGCGGTTTTTGCGAAATACTCATAAGCCCCCAGCGGCCCTGCGGTCGAAAAGGTTTCCATGCTCTCCCGCATTCGGTCATAAAAGGCCGCGTCGCTTTCCTTGTCCGCTCCGCCGTCCGATTCGGACACATTTTGCACGGTTCCAAAATACGGGAAGATGTCTACAAGCTGATTGATCTGTCCCGGAACGAACCCGTTTCCGATTTCCCCCGCGGTCAGGCATTCCGCGGCAACGTCCCCGCTTGTGTCGCCCGCAAGGATTGTCAGGGTTTCCAGCGTTTGAAACATGATTTCCCCGTCAACCGTTGCGCGTGTCCCCGCCGGAATGATTGTCGCAACCTCCAGCGGAATGGAAAGCGTGAACCGCAACGTCGTTTTCGCCTTTTCCGGCTCCAAACGGTAAGCGTCTTTGAATATCTCTGCAAGGGAATCTAAATATTCCCCCTCTGCATACCGCGGCACGTTTTGTTTTGCCGAAAAATCAATGTTGACCCGCTCTTGAATGATAATGTCCGCCACCCAAAGGATAAACAGACGCGCGGGGTCTGCCGGGTATAGCGTCCGCCCCGTGAATGCTTCGTAAGACTGAATCAGGGCGTTTTCAAGTGTCGCCGTGTCCGTGTCTACAAATGAAATTTCGGGATAGCCCCGGTTATTCGTCGTCAATTATGTTCACCTCCACAACTGGAATCAACGCGCCGGGCCGTTCCCCTAATTCAAAAGTCACGTCGCCGATCTGCGCCCGTGGTTCGTATTGTTCCACCGCTTCTAAAACCTCTGAAATCAGGATAGGCTGGGCCGTCTGAATCGGCTTGTCAAGAAACCGTTGTGCCATGCCCAGCCCCCTGTCAAGAGGAACGGAAAATTTCGGGGTCGAGATAATGACCGCTACATTCTGCAAAATCTCTTCTTCCCGTGTTGCGGGCGCAAGATTGATTTTCGTTAAGTCGTAGGCTTTCACAATGTACGCCATTTTCTCACCCCTTTATCTGCTGGAATATGATTTCATTGTTACGCTTACTTTTGAAACAAGCAGATTGCCGCGGTTGTCGTAACGGTCAAGGGAAGTCGAAACTTTCGTAATAACCCACTTGTTTGTGCCGTAGGCTTTCGGCCCGATGATAAGCGGGTGAACTTCTCCCCGGCGCATTGCTTGAAGCAGTTTTGCAACCTCTGAAATGGGATTCACGCCTAAAAAGACGGAAAAGAACATGGAAAAACTCATGCTTTCCACTTCCCGCCCTGTGTACTCCAAAAGCGGCTCTTTCAAATGCCTGTCATGGGTCGAATACTTCGCGCCGCTGTCCCATTTCAGGCCCGTAAACGTCTTTACTTCATTTCTGGAAACGGCAAAGGTAATGTCGCCCCAGCACCCGATCAAGGCCATTTCTTAAATCCCCCCAATCACGAACCCGTCGCCGTCGCCGTTTGGCAAGTAGATACAAAGCACAAAATCGCCGGGTGACGGCAACCACGGCTTTATAATCAAGTCGTGCTTGTGGCTTTGAAAGGCCGCGTCGCCGCTCCCGCCGCTTTCGTACTCCGTCCGATACGGGGCGTAATATTCGGGAACCCACGGCGGGTTTTTAAGCACTTTCAGCGGGCCGGAAACGAACGTGTCGCCCTTGTCCTTAAAGGTAACGCGGGCGGTCCGTTCCGCAATATCCACGGACGAAACCCAGCCCGCTCGAATAATATTCTTTAATGCGGTTAGTTCGCCCATTAGTAACCCTCCAAGACGCGCCGCAATGTGATATTAGTTTTATAGCCGCTCGACGAAATCGTGTGCGACGCGGTTTCGATGATGTACTTTCCGTCGAACGCTCCAAACCCCTCAACTTTGACAGTTACCCCCGCCACCAGCCGCGCGTCGCCCGCAAGATTAAAGCTTGCTTTGAACTCTTGTGAATTTTTTTCGCGCAACCGCTTTTTTGCAAGGGTCAGGGCTTCCGCATTGCTTGAAACCTTTTCGTTTACCTCCAGCACCTGTCCGCTTCCGTCCTTTTCTGCGTCAGGGGCCTTGTAGGTTGCTTCATAGGTCGTTTTTGAAGTAGGGTCCGTATACTTGACCCGGCAACTGCTGTAAGCCGTGTCGTGAAAGCTGGTCCCGAATGTATATTTTGAATAGTCGCCGTCGCCGCGCTTGATCGTCCGCACCGTGTCTTTTTGCTCATACGCCGCCGCGTCGAAAAGAACAATCATTTTCGCGGTAACTTTTAAGGAAATTCCCGCGGCTTTGCAAAGCCTTTGCAAAAATACAATGTCCGATTCTGTCACTTGCTCCCGGCGGCTGTAAAGTGGGTCAAAATCCGATTCAAACAGGCATTTCAAGCCGTTTGCGGCGGCTATTTCGTTTGCAATGCCCGAAAGCTTGATTTTCTCCCATGCCTTTGTCTTTTTCTGTGTCCGAATTGTGGAAGTATAGGGGATTGACCCGGCCTTGATTGTGACTTTCGCGGGCGGGCCGTTGCCGTCCACGCTATCAACCTGAAAAACGCCGCAATCAAGAACCCGGTCTTTCCCGTCTGATTCCCAATTCTTTTGAATGATAACCGCGGAAATCTCCGCGCCCTTTGCGCCGCCGCTCTGCGTCATGGTGTCTTGTTTTGCCGCAGTCTTTGTTACTTGACTTTCGGCGAACCACCCCTTTTGATCGACGTGGATGGGGTATGGAATACCGCTTTTCAAGTTCAGGTGTGTTATTTTCCCCTGATAGTTTGAAAGCGTCGCGCCGGGGTTGCCGTTTCCGTAACTGCTATATTGCGGCCTGCCGCTTACGGTTACTTCGTCGCCGATCTTCCAGCCGCCGCTTTCACTATCTTTCTTTGCCGGGGCCGGGGCGGGCTGTGCGTCGGCGTTCAGCCAATCGCCCAGCCACACGCCCTCCCGGTCGTCAAGGGATAATTGCAAATCGTCTGTTTTATCCTCTTCGTTGTCCGTATAGGTCAGCGAAAGCAAGTGTTTGTTAATGTCCGCCGAAATGTCCACGCCCTCAAAGGTCAAGCGGACCTCTGCCCGTCTTGCGTTCATAGCGTCCGCCCCCTTTTCCACGGCGGCAACTCTGCCGGAATCCGCGCTTCCGGCTCTGGAATATCAAGCGTGATTCCTGCGGGGAAAATGACAAGGCGGCGAAACTGTGGGTTCGCTTTTATCAGCTTGTCGGTATAGGCTTCGTCGCCCAGCGTCTTGTAGGCGATTCCGTCCCACATATCCCCGGCAATGGTGGTGTATTTAGTCATAGTTCCGCCGCCTTTCGTCCTCTTCCTGTTGCTTCATGCGGTCGTCAAACTCGTTCAAAAGTCTTTCGTCCCGCTCGTTCAATATTGCTTCTATGTCCTCCGCCTGTGCGTCGCTTCCAACGTGGAAAACGGGCGCACTGTGAATGACGATACCCGCGCCCCGCGGCTCTGCCGCTGTCACGGACGGGGCCGACACGCCACCCGCTCCGACGCGTGCCGCCGAAAGCGCGGCTTGCAGTAGAGGAAGCAGAGTAACAACCGTCGTTCCGTCCTGCGCTTCGCGGGCCGCGTTGATGTTGTCAAAGATTCGCCCGGTCTGCGCCGCTGTAAACACGGTCCGCCCGCGGGCGTTTGTGATAAGTTCTGCCCCGGCTTCACCCGCAATGAATGTGTCGGGGGTAAATCTTGAACCTTTCGCCAGCGCGGGAATCAAGGGAATATTGATACCTTTTCCGCCGATTCCGGGGACCCAATCGGGAATTTTAAGCCTGTTCAGCCCGCCGATCACGGTATTTATCACATTGATAATTCCGTTTACAACGCCTGTGCAAATGCTCTTGATTGATTCCCATATACCGCTGAAAATGCTTTTCACACCCTCCCACGCTTGCTTCCAGTTGCCTGTAAAAACTCCCGTGATAAAGGTAATTAGCCCGCTCAAAATCTGTGTCAGCCCGTCTATAATGCCGGAAATCATTGTAACGGCTGTCGCTAACTGATTCCCGAACAACTCTGCCACCATCTGAATAATAGGCATAAGGGCTTCAAGTAACTGTTGCAGTAATGGCAGAATCATTTCTACCAGCGGCATAACCGCCGAAACCACCATCATAATCAGGTCGATCGCAACGGGCAAAATCCCGTCTATGATCTGCTGGATAATCGGCATTAGTGCTTCAAGTAGCTGTTGCAGAATGGGAAGCACCGCTTCTATAATCTGCATGATGATGGGTACAAGGGTTTCGACAAGCTGAATCAGCACGGGCAAGATCGCTTCCACAATCTGCCCTATGACGGGCAATAACTGTGCGATAAGGTCAAACAGTACGGGAAGCACCGTTGCAATGATTTCCCCAATTAAAGGTACAATTTGTTGAATCAGGCTCCCAATAACGGGAAGCAGGGAAGTTGCAAGCTGTCCGAACTGGTCTAACAAGCCCGGCAAAATTGCTTTTAGCTGTTCCACAACGCCGATGATTGAATCGAACACGGCAACGCCCGCGTCGCCGAAATGCTCTTGAAAGAAATTGCGGGCATTCCCCATATTTTCACCGCTGAAAACGCCCTTGATTGCCGCGCCGACGTTCTGAATCACGCCCCACACTTTATCAAAGACGGCCAGCGCACCGTCGCCGAATGTCTGTTGAATCCAGCCGCGCACTTCTTCAAGGTTGCCGGAAATCAGTTTGATTGCAAGGGCAACGCCGCCGATTATGCCGACAATGGGCAAAAGCTTTCCTCCGATACCTCCTAACCCCGAAAACAGGCTTTTTATACCTCCGCCCGTTCCGGCAAATGCTTTTAACTTCGTGAATGCGCCTTGAACCGCAAGAACGCCGCCTTTGACCTCCAAGAATCCAAGCTTCCCGGCAAGCGCACCGACTTTCAGGCCCGCAAGGGCGGCGGCAACTTTAACGATTGTTGACAGCAATTCCGGGTTTTCCTGCGCCCATTCCGAAAACTTCGTGACCAGCCCGGACAGTTTTTCCGCCGCTGTTGTTACATATGGTAAAAATGTGTCGCCCAGCACAATTCCCAAATTAGCTATCGCATTTTTGGCTTTTTGCATTTTGGATTCTGCATTGTCCGTCGCGGTTGCGAATGCTGTTGCCGCCGCCCCCGACGCGCTATACATTTCCGCCGTTTTGCTTTTGAAGTTGTCGGCTTGTTCTCCGGCAAGGGCCAGCACCGCTGTTTGGGCTTCAACAGAACTGAATAGCTTTGCAAACGCAAGTTCATCACCGCCCACGCTTTGCCTTAAAGCGTCAAGTGCGCCTTGCAATCCCTTACTTTCCAAAAGGGCCTTGCCGTTCGCATATCCCAGCTTCTCCAGCGACGCTGTCATATCTTTAGAGGGCGACAAAAAGCCCTGCATGGTCGCCTTTAGCTGTGTTGTGACCTCTGCCGTGCTTCCAGTTACGCCCGTAAGCGTTGCCATTGCCCCGAATAAATCTTCCTGTTTTAGGCTTAATGTAGCCGCAAGAGGAATAACCTTGCCAACCGACGACGCAAGTTCCGGGAATGACGTTTGCCCCAACTTAACCGTCTGAAATGCTAAATCGGCAGCTTTTTGCTGTGCTTCTGCGGATATATCGCCATAGCCTTTTGTTACTGCGGAAAGTAGGTTAATTGAATCTGTCGTTGTTGCTCCGCCTGCTGTTGCGGCCTTTGAAGCAATTTCAAGCAGTTTTGCGCTTTCTGCTGTATCTCCAAAGGCGGATATAACTTGATATAAACCGTCTGTCAAGTTATCGGTTCCCGCCCCGGTTATATTGGAAATACTGATAACACTTTTCTTTAACTCTGCGATTCTGCCCGCAACGTCACCGTCAAGCAAAGTCCCGACGTTTGACATCTGCTTTTCAAACTCCATTGAACTTTTAACAGGCCCAGCGTAAATCGCCGCACCGACGGCGGCAAATGCTCCAAGCGTCCCGGTCAACCGCGATTTTGTTTGTGCTATGGCTTCATTGTTCTTTTGCTGTGCCTGTGCTATGTTCGCAAGGTGTTCCTGATTCTTTTTTATGCGTTCGTAGCTTTTAGCAAGCTTGTCATTTTCTTGACTTAAACGGTCGGTATTTATTCCTGCTTCGCTTAGTTCGCTTCCAAGCTGTCCCAGCCGGGCTTCCTGTTCCTCGATTCGGGCGGTTGTCTGTTCAATCTGGCGGGCGTTCCGCTCCATCTTCTGCCGCAAGGCTTCCGACGGTTGTTCCGTTTGGCTCATTTCGCGTTGCAAACGGTCGTGTTCCTCTGTCAGTTGCGCCAGCTTGTCCTTGTTCGCTTGCAGGGCCGCGCTCTGCTTTTGGAATCCCTCGATCTTCCCGGAAAGTGTGTTGATTTTGGAAAGATTTCCTTGTAACTGCCTTGAAGCGTTCATTGCGCTGTTAAAACTAGAATTAAACCCGCTTCCCAGCGTAGCTTGCAGTTTGAAAAGCAATTCAAATTCTTTTCTTCCCGCCAAATTTTCACCCCCTTTTTATGGCATGAAAAAGGCAACCACCCGGAATCCCGGCTGGTTGCCCCATACGATTAGGCCGTTTTATTTTTTTGCGCCATAGAATAACAGACGTTTTCCGTCCATCTGCTTTGTCATTTTGCCGTCCTGAATAAGCGCGTTTAGGGCCTTTAGAACCTCTGCTTGCTCTTCCTCAGCAAATAAGGCGTAGATTTCTTTTCGCATTACGCCGTCATGTTCACTTGCGAATTTAAGAATCTTACGCTTCTTTGCCGCAAACGCCTTTTTCTTTGCCTGTTCCTTGTCCCATTCCGCTTTTTGCTGTGGATAGTCACGTTCCATGTAGGTCCTGTATGCCGCTTCAATGCGCGGCTTTATGCCTGCGCAATGATTCAGAAAATAGGTACTTCCATACGGGCCGCATTCAGCGCAAAAATCTTCCAGTTGATCGCATAGTTCAAGGGCTTTTTCATACGCCTTGATCTGATCGGCGGGGTTGTCACTTTCCACCCACGTTGCGTCATCGATTTTTTCTTGCAGACGGTCGATTTTCGCCCCGTACTGATCTTCAAATGCGTCCTCTTCGTCTAAGCCTGCCCAATGTGTCATTTTAGGCGGAGTCGCTCTTTGTTCCTGCGTTTGGCGTGAATCTGGCTGTTTTTGGGAAAACAGTTTTGAGAAAAGCCCCATACGCAACAAACCTCCTTGAAGTTTTGATATGCTAAAGGTGCGATATATTCTTATCTTTAACATATTCTTAACTCTATTATAGGCTTATGCGTGTAGGTTGTCAAGGTTCCTACCCCCTTTGCGCCTGTTCTTTCTTTGCGCGTTCTCTGTCCTCCGCGGCGGCGGCGTTTATGTCACGAATCCACGTCATAATTTCCGCCGGGGTCATATCTAACCAAAACGGAATCGGCGTGTTCGTCGCCCGTGCAAGGCGGTAACATTCCCGCCGCCACCAGCGGGCCGGGCTTTTTAATAGCCCGTAGACAGTAAAAAATCCCGCGCCGCATTGGTAATGCGGTTAAATTCGGGCAACGGCATAGCGTCCAGCACGTCGCTTCCGATACCCGCGGCCCGCGCCGCCAGCTTGCTCTGGAAGTTGCGGGAAATTTCGGGTGAAAGGGCATATTCGTTGTTCATCTGCATTTCGGTTTCAATGGCCACCATGTCCCGCCCGGTCAACCGCTCGAAATTGAACGTCAATTCGGTGTAGGTCGCGCCGCTGTACTCAAAGGGACGCTTGAACTTGTGCGTATAAACGCCCACGTCGCCCCCTGTGGCCTTTCCCGCCGCTTCCGTGGTAGATGTAGGGGTGGCGGCTTCCGCCGCTCCTGTGGCCTGCTCTGCGCCGATTTCGGCTATATTTGTTACCTTGTCGCTCATCGTCTTTTCCTCCGATTCAAAATTTCATATTTTCAGATACAGAAAAAGGGCATAGGAAAGCCCGGCGGGAAAATCCCTACCGGGCTTACTTACCCAACGCCTTTCGTACTTCCGCCAAATAGTCAACACCGTTGATAAAGTAAATGAAATTCAGAATGTCGATTTCCATGACCTTTTCCCCGTTGATGTACGTGGCGAAATAGGTTGCCGCATATTCCCCGGACGCTTCCGCGGACGCGGCGGGGGCAAGCTTGCCGGGGGCAAACTTCGTCGGCGTTACCATCAAGACGTGTTTTACGGCCTGTTGTACGTGCTTTCCCGCTACATTGTCCCAATACTGCTGGGACGCGCGGAGATCAAGCTGGTGATTTCGCGGTTCGTTCAGCCTGATTGCATACGGGGTAACGGTACGGAAATTCAGCGTCAGCGTCATGGACTCAATTTGACCCGTGAACGCGCCGTTGAATGCGCCTGAAATTCCCGCGCCCTTAACCTCTTCCGCAATCTGCGAAACTTCGGGAAGCGTTACTTCCGCCATGCCGTAAAATTCGGTCGCGTCCTCATATACGGCAAAGCTGTTAATGCCTATATCTGCTCTCATTGCTGTTCCCTCCTTACGCCGTCAACGCCGCGGAAACATAGTCCACGTCGTATTCAAGCACAAATTCGCATTCTTTCATGGGGCTGGGCGGGGTCATGAAGATATGGAAAACGGCCTTGCCCGCCATAAGCGCAACCGTGCTGTTTTCGTCCTCTCTGAACTCGACGCGCCCGCCCAGCAACTTCTCTTCGTTGACAAGGCCGTTCAGCCAAATATTGACCGAATCAACAATGCTGTCGATCAGCCGCCGGGTCATTTTCTTGTCAACCTTGCTCCAATAGGTCAGAATCAGGGAATTTGCAACCCAGCCGAACATACGGGAAACGCACGTGAAATAATTCTTCACGTCGGTATCAGCCGGATAACAGGCGGTTTCGTTGCCCCAAAGCACATAACCGCCGATGAAGTTCAGCGCGGTAACAATGCCGTTGCTGTTCAGGTAGTTTGCATTCTGCAAGTCAAGCAGAATTTCCGTGCCGTCAGCCAGAACCGCGCTGTCGATCTGCAAAAGCTTGTTCGACGGGCTTTCTGCCGGACAACCGCCGTTGTCCGAATCGGTCTGCCCCATGCGCCCCGCCATCTGCACGGAAAGGTGAAAAACACGGTCCCCAAGCTTCACCAAAGGCCAGCAAAGAATCTGCCCTTTGTTGTTGATATTCTGCGCTTTCTTCCAAGCGGGAACGTCTGCATAATGGGTCGCTTCCGTCGTGTCAACGTCAATCAGGGCTTTCCCCTCGAACACGCCGTTGATCGACGCGGCCTTTGCAACCATAACCGCCGCAACCGTGGATTTATGGGACCAGCCGGGGCAAAGCACCAAATCGGCGACAATCCCATATTTCGGGAAAATGGAATCGTACAGTTCAAGGCCCGAACTCTTCTTCGTGTTCGTGTCAAAGCCGCCGATGATCTCATTTTCCGTGATCGCGGAGGGGTTCACCGCGTCGAACGAAATTGTCAGTTCCCCCGTGTTTTCGGGAATCGTCCCGCCCTCCAGCACTTCAAGAATCAGGTTTTCGCCCTCATAGAACAGGTCATAATCTTTCCCCACCGTGTAGGTAGTAACCCGCACGCTGTCTTTCAGGGCTTCAAGGGGTAAAAGAACCTTGCCGTCGTTAATGGGATAGTTCTTTTCCTCCACCGCCTTTTTGTGCTTTGTCGGGTCAAGGATATTGACGAACACAACGGGGGAAACGCTGTAAAGCTTGAACTGCGAATAGATCATTTCACAAATCGGGTATTTCTCCCAATCGTCGCTATACCCCATAGCGGAAACCGCTTCCGCGTAGTTCTGAACCATGACAGGCTCATTGACGGGGCCGCCGACGGTATGAACCGGGGCCGCGCCCACCACAAAGGCAACGCCGCAATCAGCCGTAACAGGGGTCGAAAGCGACGTGTCAACCTGTCTTGTCGATACACCATGATAATAATTAGGCATGATTAAACCTCCTTATTGCCGCGCATTGCCGAAACAATGTCGCTGTAATACTTGTGTGCGATATTTCCGGGGGTTTTTACCTTGATCGAAAACGCCGCCAGCTTGTCCGCCGGAACAATCAGCTTTTCAATCTGCGGGTAATCCTCCAGCGCGTCCGAAAGATAATTCTTCACGTCCTCAAATGCTCCGCGGAATACGGTATTTTCTTTCAGCCGCCCGCGGGGAAGCGACGGCCCGGCGTAAACAAACAGGTTATACCCCTGCTGGGCTTCCTGCTTGCCCTCTGCGGGCTTTTCCGGCGGGGTAGTGTTGTTATCCTCCCCGGACCCGTCGCCGCCGTCTGCACCGCTCTGCGGGCTTTCTGCGGGTGCTTCTTTGCCGTCGCCGTTTTCGCTGTTTCCAATCCCACCGCTGGGCGCGTCCTGCTGGCCCTCTGTGCCGCTCTGTACGGCGTTTTCTCCGCCGTGGGTGTCGTTACCCTGCCCGGACGTTTCGCCGCCGTCTGCGCCGCTCTGCGGGCCGTTTTCGGGCTGTTCTGCGGTTTGTGCCGCTCCCGCCGCTTTCAGCGCGTCCATAATCTGTGTTTTTGTCATGCTGTCGTCAGCTTCAATACCGTTCAAGGCGGCAATTTCCAGCAACTCGTCTTTCTTCATGCCGGGTTTGAACTCTATTCCTGCCATATAAAATTGACCTCGCTTTCTATAATTGGCATACTCCAATTAGTCATCATTTCGCCCAAATAATAAGGGCGGGTACTGTCCGGGTAAACAATCGTTTCAAGGGGTGGTCGCAAAATATACCGATCTGCAATCATGCCGTCGCGCATGAAAGCAATTTTAATCCGGGTCAGCAGATTCAGAACGCACCGTGCGCCCTCTTCCGCGTCCTCTGAATACGTCGCGGCAACAATTCGCACCATGCAAACGCATTCGGGGTGTTCTCCCGATTCCTGCGTGTCGTTGCTTTTGATATACTGCAAAAGAACATAGGGAATCCGCTTTGTTTCCGCTTCCTTGTCAGGCAACCGCATTGTATAGACTTCCGGCGGGCGTTCCTTGTGTTCGCCGCTCTTCCTGTCTACCCGAACAGGCAAAAACAGGTCTTTCGTTTCCTTTTCAACGAACGCTTTCATTGCGTCCAGTAGGTCTAAAGGTGTCATACTACCTCCCGTACCCGTTCAGAATGCGGGTTATTTCATGCTCAACGCGCTTGTCGATGGTGTCTTGTGCCGCTTCCTCCACCTTGTCAAGCACGTTTTCGTTTGCCATCATGTGCGCGGTTGACGGCCCGAAAAGCTGTTCGGAGGAATCGCGCCGCCGCGTCATTCGTTCAAATACGCCCACACCGTACTTTCCCAAATTAGCGACGAAAGCGTGTTCCAGCCGCTTTCCGCCCTCTGCTTTCAGCACCGAAACGGAAACCGTCTTTTGCGCCGGGGCCGACGGGGAAACCTTGAATCGTTTTAGTGGAATGACCGTCCCGGCAAACTCGATTGAACCCACCAAGTCGCCCGCGGTCGCCCGCTTCATCTTCATGTTTTGATTCGCGGTAATGTCCCCTTGCTTGATGTTGTACGTCTGCCGGATTTCTTTTCCCGATTGCGAACGCACCGTACCCAGCGCACGGTTTATCACATTGAAAAGAACCCGATTCGGCGCACCGTGTAAGTCGCCCAAAAGCAGATTGACCCGCTCGATCTGTTCGTTCGTAATCTCAATCATTCTTCCGTCAACCCCTCCAAGTAAAGCACGATTTCCCCGGCTTCCGGGTGAACCTTTGTAATCGTGTAAAGGTCGTCGCCGATCTCCACGGGTTCACCTTTTTTCGGGGTTCGTTTCAGTAGGGAAAGAGGAACATACATGACAAGATCGACAAGAACTAAGCCGTCTACATGGTCCGTAGACGGCTTTTTCCTGTCCTGTGCGCCACCGTCGTCCAGAATAACCGGGCCTTTGTAGCGGGTCCCGGAAATCCAAAATTCTAATACGTCGGCGTGTTCGGTGCTGTTATGGAATACCGCCGTTAAATCCCGCTCGACTTGCGCCTTGAAGTTCATACAAGGCCCTTTGCAACGAACCAGCTATTGACTTCATGCGGCACGGTCAACGGGCGGCTGTTCAGTTGCAGGAAACGGCGATCTGGCCGACGCTCCACCCATGTCTGCGGCACTCTGTCGCCCTCGACGGTAACAAAGTCCTTGCCCTCTTCGGGGATCATGGTAATTGCGCCGTAGTAAATAGAATAGTCCGCTTCGGTCGAAAGCAAGGCAAGCGCACCATCGGGAACCAGCGGCTTGTCCTCTGGGGCCGCCGGGTTTGTCCAGTTGTCAAGGAACCATTCGTTATACTGGTAAATATCAAGGCCCAGCTTGTGAATAGTCCCGATATAGGTTACACCGTTCGGAAGCTGGCGGGGCTTGATAACCGCCAGATCATACGCCCGCACGTCTAAAACGTCCTTGACTTTCGGGTGTTTGACGAACACATTTGCAACGTCTTTCGCCATAATGCAGACATTGCAGTTAATGAAGCCGTTTTTCTGCACGGTTTCATGCCACCGCTCAATGTCCGCCATCGGGTCGGAAGTATCGGCGGACCATTTCAGCGCGTCGGTGACGATTGTTTCGGTATTGCTGAAACCAAAGTCGATTACTTCGTTCAGCCCCTCGCCGATAATGGGAATTTGCCCTGTGAAAAGGGCGGTCGCCGCCATCCACTCTTCACGGCGCACGTTCATTTCGTCCAGTTCGCGGAAATCCCTTGCCAGTTTTTCAATGGCCCGTTCTGCTGGCTTTTTCCCACTATAGGGATTCTCGCCTGCGGACCGCTCCAGCAAGTCGTCTGTATTTGTCACTTTGTTCGGGGCAAGCATGGGCGCGGTATAGGTCTTTGTCTGATACCCGCTGTTCGGAACAGTTCTGCCGCCGATTTTCGGGTGAACGAACGGGGCAAGGGCGCGGTTTCCTTTCCTGAAATCCACGTCAACGCTCTTTGTCACGAATGTTTCGCGGGTTCTGAAAAAGGTGTCGCGGAAAAACGTATGCACGGGGGGCATACGCTCCACAATCTTTTTCAGCGTGCGCGGGGTGTAAATGCTGTTTTCAATAGCCATTTTCTTTTCCTCCTATCACTTCAAAAAGATTCCCAGCTTGCGGAAAGCGGGTTTCAGGGCTTCGACGGTTACGCCGTCTTGCAACGGCAACGCGTCGGCGAAAAATTCGCCTGTCAGACAACACACAACGCCGCCGTCGGTGCTGTCGTCTGCCGCAATACCGTACAAATCAGCCAGCCCGTCTGCCGTGGCTTCGCTGATTCCGTCTGCGGTCTTAATAACGGGGGCATATTTGCGGACGGTTGCGCCGCTCTTCACGTCCCCGGCTTCCGTTACAACGGGAAAGTCGCCCGCAAAGAAATTCACGGGGCTTGTTTGGTCCTTTTGGATTTCATACATGGTGTTTTCCTCCTTATTTCGCCGCGGGGAAAAGCTTGTCAAGAACCGCGTCAACCTCTTTGTCGTCGTCCTTGTCCGCCGCTCCCTCAATTCCTGCGCCCGCTCCCACGTCGCCCGCGTTGCTGTTCTTCGCGTCGTCGGCGCGGTCCTGAATGTACTTGCCGCCCTGCTTGCGCTGTTCAGCGATAATCTTTTTCGCAACGTCGCCCGCCGCGGTCGGCTTCGTGAACTTTGCTTCGTTCACAATAGCTTCAAAGCCGGGAAGCGCCACTTCTTCAATGTCCTGAATCCGTGTGCGCTCCGCCGCGGCTGCCGCTTCCTCGATCTGCTTTGTCAGTTCAGGGAATGCCGCTTTCAGGTCGGCAACCGTCTTTATGTCCTTGATTCCGTCCATGTTCTGATCGCTCCTTTTCGGTTCTGTTTTAGATTTTGTATTTGAAAAACCGCCCGGCGTGTGGGTCGCAAGGCGGTTTAACAACGAAACGGGCATATTCGGGAATTGTTCAAGGTTCATTGATACGCTGTTTACAATGACCTTTGCGGCGTTTTCAACGGTCGTGTCGGCTTCCTCAAACATAAGCCGATCACAAAAGCCCGCGTCAACCGCCTGTTTCCCGTCAAACCATGTTTCCGCCGCCATAATCGCGGCGATTTCTTCCGCGGCCTTGCCCGTTTTCAGGGCATAACCGTTTATAATGCTTTGTTTTATCACTTTCAATTCTTCCGACGCTTTCGCAAGGTCAGCTTCGTTGAAGTAACCTAAAAGGCCGATTGCCGGGTCATGCACCATGAACACGCCGTTTCCCGGAATCTCGATCACGTCGCCCGCCATTGCAACGATTGTCGCCGCGGACGCGGCCCAGCCGTCGATCTTGACCGTGATTTTCGCCGCATTGTCTTTCAGCCGGGTATAAATGGCATTTGCGGCGAACACGTCCCCGCCGCCGCTGTTGATTCGCACGACGATTTCAGGGACGTTCCCCAGCGCGTTCAATTCCTCCGTGAATTGCAGGGGCGTTACTTCGTCGCCCCACCATGTTTCGGAAGCAATGTCGCCGTATAAAATCAATTCCGGGGCGGCGTTTTCATCCGCCGCGGCCCGGAAATCCCAAAATCGCTTATTGCCCCCCTTGCCCTGTGCCGGGGATTTCGGGTTTTTCTGTTCCTGCGCCATCTTGTTTTACCTCCCTTAATGCTCTTTCTTCGCGCTTTAACTGTGCAATGTTGCGGTCATAATCGGACCCGTTCATTTCCATTGCTTCACGTCCACGGGTAGAAAAGCCGTTTTGCACCCGCTTTTCTGCCGCTGTGACTTCCTGAACAGGATTCAAAAGCCCCTGCGCGGGGCCGTTCCATTCCGCACCTGTGAAAGCCTTTCGCCTGATCGGGTCACTAAAAAAGCCGGGCGCGGGGATTCTTCCCTTTGCGACGGCTTCCGCGAACCATTCTTCATAAATCGGCTGGCAAAAGTCATTCGCAAGCCATGTCCGATACATTTTGAACATTTTCCATGCTTCCAAAAGCGCACCCCGCGACGCGCTATACGACGCGTTGAAATTCTTTACCAGCAGTTCGTAAGGGATTTCAAGGGCCGCGCCGATCTGTCGGCAAATGGCAACCACGAACCCGTCAAAGGCTGTGTTCGGTCTGCCGGGGTTTACGTCGTGGGCCTTTTCGCCCTCGTTCAAGTCCATAATCAGGCCGGGGGCAAGTTCAATCGAATTTTCGTCCCCCGCGTCCACCTGATCTTCCGACGAAACGACTTCGCCGAAACCGCCGTCGCTGGACGCTGATTCCTTTTCGATGAAGATAGCAAACAGGCCAGAAACCACGGCGGCGACAAGTTCCGCCTCTGTATAGCGGCCTAACTGTTTTAACGCTTCAATGACCGGGGCAAGGAACGGCACGCCGCGTCGCTGTCCTATCCGTTCCCGGTTCATTATGTGAATCACGTTCCGCCGCCCCGTCTTTTCGCCCCATGCTTCAACCCGCGTCCAGCCCCTTTCGGTCATATCGTATGACAAGGGATGGTGTTTGCTGATATGGTATGCGACGACTTCCCCCGCGTCGTTTGTTTCAACGCCGCCGACAATGTGCGGGTCAAGTGTCCCGTTTGGATTGCTTAACCTGTCCGCTTCAATCAGGCAGATTCTAAGGTCATAGGGCATATTTACCCGCGTTGTAATGGGAAGCGTCGCTATAACGTCGCCGCTCATAAGCCAATTCAGGAAAGCAAGCTGTTGTAATTCATAGAAATTGTCCAGCCGCTCCAAATCGCACGCCGGGGAATCAGCCCACAAAGCAAATTCCCGTTCGATCTTGCTTTCAAGTTCCCGCGCGGCTTCCTCTGTCATTCCCAAAACCTCATAATCAACTTGACTTTTCAGTTTCAGGCCGGAACCGACGACGTTTGTTCTACACGTTTTCAACGCGCCCGTTGCAAGGGGAACCCCCATGTAAAGATCGCGGCAACGCTGGCGGAGGGTCGAAAGGTTTTCTTGAATGTCCTCTTTTGCTGAACCGCCGCCGTATGTCCAGCCGATCATGCCTTTTTTGGTATGCGACGCGCCGTAATTGCTATATCCGCTGTCCAGTATTTCAAGTTTCCGGCGGGCCGCGGCACGTTTCACCGCCGTTTGCGGAAATACGGCGGCAACCGCTCTGTCAAAGATGTTCAAGGCGTTTCACCGTCCTTTCTTATAGGTCCCGCGGAACTGCCCTGTATATGCGGTTCCTGCCGCCGCGCTTTTCGATGTTCTCCAGCCGGGCAACTTCGTTCGTCCAGTATTCAATTTCTTTCCTGATCTCCGAAAGATTCGCTTTTGTCAGGCTCCGCGAACCTATCGTGTAACTTTGGTGGGTCGTAACCTCCAATTCGGCGTTTAACCATGCGTCAAGGTGTTTTCGCGCGATTTCAAGCCGTGTTTTTCCCTGTGCCATTTATAGAATACCTCCGTTCGTTCTTGACCGTCTGCCGCGCTTTTTCGGCGTTGCCGCTGGCGCGGACGGGTCAGGCTTTTTCAAAACCGGGTTCGCAATTTCAAGCGCGACGGTCGCATAATTCCGAATGTCCAGCGGTTCATTTCGCTTGTACCCGCCGTCTTTCAGGGTCCAGACGTATTGTGCTTTACCTTTTTTGTAGGTCATAACCATTTTTTCAGCGGTCAGCCCCCGAAAATATTCTTGCGTATATCCCCGGTCTTTGTCTTTTGGAAAATGGCAGTAGTTCGGCCCCTCTTCCTGCACCGCCAGCCGCTGATATAAAATCGCCTTGCCCGTGTCAACTCCAATTGTGAACAGGGGCGTTTTTACACTGTTTGCGGTTGACGGCCTATTGAAATACGGCACGTCTGCGCCGCCTTTGCCTTTGATAGCAAAGACACGGCGGGCCGTCCGCTCTTTGCAGAAACGGTAAACCTGATTCGTAAAGTGACCGCCGGAATCCACGCAAGTACAAATTATTTTCAGCCGCCGCCCGTCCGCCGTCGTGAACGTCTGTGAAAGAAAAGCGTCAAGTTCATTCCAAACAGGCTTTAATTTCAAGTCGCCGTATATCGCTTGATACCGAATGCCCCAGCTTTCCTTGTCAACGCCCCAGCCGACAACTTCAACCTCGAAACGGTCGTCCTGCACGTCAACGCCCGCGGTCAGCACCAGCACTTCTTCCGGCACTTCGCAATTATATTTTTCCCGCCGCTTGTAAAGATCGTCGGTTTCGATCTGTTCGCCCTCTTCTTCCCATGTCTGCCCCATTTCGGTATTAGTCCAGACTTTGAGAAGTTCAATATTCCCTTTCTTCTTTTCGTCGTTTGCGGTAATGAATTTCTGTACGATCTCCCGCCACTCGACAAACATTGAAGCAAGGGCGTTCAGGTGAAAGCCCCGCACTTTCCGTTCGGGGAACCGTGCGACGAACTTTCCGCCGCCGAAATGCTCTTTCCACTCTGTTTCACTTGACACAACGCCGCATTCTGGACACGCGCACGAAATTTCTTCAAGGTTGTTCGCGTCGAATACGATGTTCGCCCATTCAAGAGGGGTCAGCGCACCGCACGCTGGGCAAGGCACGTTCCATTCCTCTTGCGTGCTGTGTTCGTATTCAACTTCGATTCTTGAAAGCCCCTTGATTGTCGGCGTTGACACGTCAACTTCTTTTTTGTTCCAAAATGTAGTAAGCCGCTTCCCCGCAAGTAAAAGGGGGTCGCCCTCATTGCCCGCCGTCGCCGGGTATCTGTCGATTTCGTCGGCAAGCAATATCCGAATTGGACGGGAAGCAAGGGACGACGGGGAATTTGCCCCTACGATCGTTACATGACCGCCGGGGAAAATCTTTTGCAAGATCGTGTTTCCGCTGTTTCTTGCCTTGTCGTTTACCTTGTCCCGCAAAACGGGGGTGTCGCGCAACATGGGGGAAAGACGGTCTTTGCTGAATGATTCGCCCATCTGTATAGTGGGTTGCAATACCATGATCGGCGACGGGTCGTAGTGCATGAAATAGCCTATCGGGTTTAGAATGAACCCGTCCGTCTTTCCGATCTGCGCCGCGCTCATGACGACAACTTTTTGAATGCTTACGTCGCATATCGCGTCCATGATTTCTTTCTGATACGGGGCCTTTGACGTGCGCCAGCGGCCCGGCTCTGCCGACGATTCAGACGAAAGACGGCGGTATTCGTCCGCCCATTCCGAAATTGTCATGTCCGGCGGCGGGGCAAGAACCGCGAAAATCCGGCAAAACAAATCAACCGTCGCTTGCTTCATCGTCCTTTGCCCCCTCTCCAAATGCGGCGTTGAAGTCTGAAAGTTCCTGCAATGCTTCGTCGATATGCTCTTTTAGCAGTTTGAATATTTCCGCCCTGTCCGTTTTCCTGCAAAGAACCGGGGCCAGCTTCGCGGGGATAGCCATAAGCCGCGCTTTGAAGTTCACCAACATATCTTTCATGACGGCTTCTATGTCCTCCGACGCATGAAGTCGGTTTTCTTTCAACTGCAATTCGTATTCTTCGTTTTTCCGCTTCGCCCGAACCAGTTTTGCCCGCTCGGTGTTGTAGTCTATCGCTTCTTCGCTTTCCGGGTTCCGCTTTCGTAGGTAGTTTATATAGCGGCGGTTTGTGTCGATCAGGTCGTACAGGCCGGGGCGAACCTCTGCAATCACTTTTTCGTCGCGCAACTGCCGCACCCGCCGTTCGGACACGTCCATAAATCGGGCAACCGCTTTCACGTCGTAAAGTTTCAAGTTTTTTCACCCCTCCCGATCTGCGCGAACCGCTTTTTTGACCCCCTCCCCCTAAAAAACGCCCGCCGAACCGCGGAAGCGTTCAAAAATTTTTTGTCCCTGCCCCTGCGCTGGGGTCGCCGAACCCGCAAGCTTTGTCAGCCGCCGAAAGAACCTATCGCCGGGCCGCAGTCACACGTCTAAATCGCCCGAAAGATCGTCGCTTTCGTCGTCGATCTCGCCTGTTTCCGGGTTTATCTCGAATGCGCCGGATAATTTTTGCTTTGCAAGATTGTACTTGCGTTCTTCAAGCCGCACCCGGCGGCATTCCAGTTCATATCCCTTGATTGAATCAAGCAGTTTGATAACGCGCCCGTGTATCTTGTTCAACTCTGCTTCAAGCTTCATCGTTCGTTCAAACGTGCTGGCTTTTATAACCGTCTGCATAGTGACGTTATATGCGCTCTCTTCCAGTTCCCGCGCCCTGTCGCCTGTGGTGTCCTGCAAGGCCGCAATCTCCCGTTGCAGACGTTCCAGCTTCTTTTCCTGCTGGCGCGTCGGCGGCTTTCCTCCCTCTCCGCCGTCCATATCCCAAAGCAAGGAATCTTCTTCCCGTTGCAGGGCTTCCAGCTTTTCCCGCTGTTGCTTCAACCGCTCTTGACCTTTCGGCGTTCTCATTTCCACCACGCGGTCTATATACAGGCTGTCAGGCTCCGCCGCTTCAAGCGTGGCAATCTTGTTTTGCAGGTCGATTTCCTTTGCTAAAAGCTGTCGCAACTCTTCAAGCATATTTGTTTCTGTGTCCAGCGTTAGGCTCTCAATATATGCCCGCTGTTCCGGCTGGAGATCGTCAAGGCGAACCGTGGTATATGCGCCGTGTGTTTCTGCATTCCTGTTCCCTGCGGGCGCACCCGCTCCCGCGGCGTTCTTGTTGCCCGGTTGTCCGCCGCGTTTCCGGGGCGGTTTCTGCGCTTCAAGCGCGGCTTGCCACCCGTCTGCGCTCTTCCACTTGCGAACCTGTGCGGGGGTCGTGCCGACGCTCTCCGCAACCTGTCGGGCGGTCATGGTCCCGCCGGATTCCAGCCACACCCGGCGGGCTTCGTCCCGCGCCGGGCTTCTTTCGCGTGCCATGCGCCCGCGCCCCCTTTCGTTTGTTTTTCATTTTCCGCCCTGCGTACCCCGGCGGAAGCGCATAAAAAACGGGCCGTGTTCAAAACATGGTCCGTTTTTCATCATGCGGGCGGCGTGGAGGATTCCGCCGCCCGTTTCGTTGTGTTCACTTTTCACGATACCAATTATAGCAGATAAATCAGGCAATGGGTGGCAATCTTATTTTTGCGGGAAATTGAATCGCGAAACCGCCTTGTTCTGTGAAAAAAGCCTTGCAAGCTGATTCAAAGCGTTGTTCCGAATATTCCGGCATTGACGGGGGCTATAATTGACCCGTGCCGAAATCTGTTCCCATTGTAGGCCGTCTATGTAGAACCCCAAAACAACCGCCCTTTCATGGTATGTCAGTCGGTTTAATTCCGAAAGGATTTCCGCCCCGATCTTTTCAAGTCTGCTGTTTTCCCGGTTCAAGCTTTCAATCGTGTTCGTAACCGAACGGGGAATGTTCAGCGCGGCCCGCTCGACGGGGCTTTCACCCCCGCCGCTTCCGTGGGGCATTCCGTCCATATTTACCGCGCCCAGCGTCGTGTAATACTGATCTTCAAGGTTCTTTATAACCCGCTCGTTCAGTTTGATTGATTTTTCAATGTCACGGTAAAACCGCAAAACCGAAATAACCTTTTCCCGCTTCATCGTCTGTTTTTCCTCCTGTGTCTGCTTTTAGGGCGGCTTGTATATCCGGCGATAGGGCCTTTCCCGTTCGCACCGCCTGATTTCCGCCCGGTATCTCTGTTCAATGCGTCGCGCCCTGTCCCGCTCCGCTTTGCGGCGGCGTGCGCGGGGTTCCGTTTCTATGTCTGAAATCGCCTTTTCCAACTCTTCAAGGATTTTCCCCGCAAGGTCAACCAGCGTTTCCGCCGATTTCTGCATTATATATGCGATTTCTTCCGCGATTTCCTCTATGGTGCAAGCAACCCTTTCCGCCCATGCCCGCGCAAGGTTATATAATGCCTGTGCTTCATCGTCCGTCAGCGTCATTCGGGCAAAATATCCTTGAATTTCCCTTTCGCTATTCATCGGCACGGCCCTCCATAGCTTCAAGGGCTATATAAAGGGCGTGAACGTCTGCCGTCCAGTCCCGCGAATGGTCGAAAGATTCCCCTTTCCCCATGCAGTATTCCAGCAGATTCTTTAATTGCAGGGCGGCGCGGTCAACGCTCATTCCTTGATTGTCTGCCCGCTCCGCGCTTATAGGCGGCGGGGAAGAGGGGGCGTGCGATTTATCCCGCTCGACGGTTTCCGGCTGTTCCTGCGGCTCTGTGCGGCCCTCTGCGGGCGTTTCCACTGTTGGCGGCATTTCTTCCCGCCGCTTTGTTTCCGTGGTCTGTGCGGCGGGCTGTGGCGCACTTACGGGGGACGCTGGCGGCTCTTTCTGATATTCAATCGGGGGCGCGGGCGATTCCTTGACTTCCACCGCGGGCGGCGTGTCCTGCTTCCGCTCTCGTGCGGTTCTGATCGAGATTTCTCCGCTTGCCCTGTAATCTTCAAACGCCGCTTGCTGATCTGCCGGATTCAGGCCGGAAAGTTCATAGGCCGTCGAAATGTTTATGCGGTCCTCTTGCAACTCCGCTTTGAATGCGGGGCAAAGGTTCCGAATAATCGCGTCATACCTCCCGATCTGTGTTGTGCTGGTATGAAGCACTTTTGCGATAAAGTCCCGCGTCCCGTCTGCTTGAACCTCTGCACTGCCGAACGCCGTTGCAACGATGTTTTGCAGGACGGCGACGAAACGGGGCTTTGTGCGTGCTTTCTCCAGCACTTCCCGCAAGAACCGTACTTCTTCGATCTTGTCCCATGCGGTTTTCTCCCGCTGTGAATTTGTGACAATCAGCATAAGGCCGTCGCGCACTTCCTGATCTTCCGCCGCTTCCTCGTTCGGCTCAATGTCGCACGGTACAAACTCGAATTGCGGCTTTCCCTCTTCTACAAGGTCAATCGACGCAAGCCGCCGCCTGTGTCCCGCTATGACCTTATATTTCCCGCCGTCCATCGGCACGACGACAAGGTTTTGCAGAACTTTTCCGGCGATTTCGATTGCCGCTTTCAGTTCGTCGATCTCCCGCATGGAATAGAAATTTTCTTCCGACGGCACAAGGTCAAAGACGCTGATTCTTTCAATCCGGCTTTCAGCGGGGCGGGGGACCGTTGCCCCGCCGCTTGCCGCCGCTTTTGACGCGTCGCTTAAAATCTGATTCAGGTTGAATTTACCTTTTCCCATGATGTACGCCCCTTTCTGTCCGAATCGGACACGTTATTTCTTGCCGCGGTCTAAATACTCCCGCACAAATGCTATATAGTCCATTGCGGCCCCGCTCCGGCGGCTGTATTCAGCAATGGGCGATTCGGAAAAGGTGCTTTCGGTGACTTTCTCCGAATAGCGAATGTGCGTGTCGAAAACGGGGTATTCGGGCTGGCTCCGCAACCACTCTTCGCCCTGCCTGTCCGCGTCTGTGCGCTGAAAACAGGTAATCAGGCAACCCGCAAGCCGCAAGCGGGGGTTCAGGTCGTCCCGCGTGTCCTCGATCTGCTCTTTCAGTTCCGCCAAACCGTCAAAGGCGTATTTATCAATTTTGAGCGGAATAATCACGTCGTCGGACGCGACAAGGGCGTTTATGGTCGAAATGTTTATGTCGGGGGCGTTGTCTATCAAGCAATAGTCATATTCGCCCGCTATGGGGTCCAGCGCGGCCCGCAAGCGCGTTTGTTGCGGGCGGGTGCTGTCCATCATAACTTCCAGATTCGCGCGAATCAGGGTCATATTTGCGGGCAGTACGTCGATTCCCTCGAAACGGGTTTTCTTTATGGCTTCGTGAATGTCCATGCGGCGCGCGGTCAGTACGTCCGAAATGCTCTTGTCGTCGTAGGAATGAACCCCGAACATTTTTGACGTGTTGCCCTGCTTGTCGTTATCCACAATCAACACCCGCTTACTGTGGAAAACTGCAAGAACGTGCGCCATATTGTCAGCGGTCAGCGTCTTTGCAACGCCGCCTTTCAGGTTGATAATTGAAATGATTTTCACCGTGCAAACCTCCTGTTCTGATTTTGCCCCGCCGGGCGGCGGGTCTATCGCTGAATCAAATGCACCCGCACTTCCGGCGGCGCGTCCTGAATCTCAATCGGGGCATACTGCCCGGAACGGTCCAGTTCAAAGCGAAATTCAACTTTCCCCGTGCGGACGTAATGAACGCACGCAATGTCTGTGATCGTGTGAAGCTTCCCCGTTGTGTCCCTGATTTTGTCGCCGATTTCAAGCGGGCAAAATGCGCTAAACTGTGCCTTTATCATTTCCGTTTCCTGCCTTTCTTCTTTTTCTTTCCCTGTTTCCGTGGAGCGGGAGGGGAGGGCGGCGCGGCCTGTTCCGGCTTTACCTCTTCGCTTATGACTTCGATTTCCTCCACGTCCCGCGGGTCAAAGACAATCACGCACCCGCCGGAATCATATTCGCCCGCGGCCCACGCCGCTTTGAATGCGTCCAGCGCGTCCTTATAGCGGGGATAAGGGTGGGTCTGTTCGGAGTAATACAAAGCCATCATCATGCGTTCGTCGTCCGCTGTGTCCCATGTGAAAAGGTGATACGCGGAATAGTCGTCATATTCCCAAAGGGTAAGCGGGAGAATCAGGCCGTCGAACTGTTCATTCGCCCGCTGTATGTTCTCGAAATCCCGATAAGTAAGCCCCTGCCCGGCGTATCTCTCCCGAATTTCAGGAATTGTCTTGCACGCCATGTTCAGGCGGCAACGAATAATTTTCGGTTGATAAGTCATTCATTTTCACCGTCCTTGTTATGCTTCAAATAGGTTCCCTTGCGTGTCGTCCCGCTCCAATGGGCGGACGGGCGGCGGCGCGTCAAGCACCTTGCGGCATTCCCGCGCCATTTCTTCAAGGCGCGTTACGAACTTTTCATTCACGACTTTGTAAGGGAAGATAACCGCCGCAAGCAAAAGGCCCGCTTTCGCCGCGATATAGCTTTGACCGTCCGGCGTGACCCGCTCGTATAGTTGCACCATGTCCAGCACGTCCTCCAACGGGGCAAGGTATTTCCTCTGAATGAACGTGATTCCGTTTCGGGTCTTTAGCGGTTGCAGTTCCGCGCCGCCGTAGATGATCGAAAAGTCGTCGTCGCACAAAACCCGCTCCGCCGGGTCTGTGTCGTCCACGTTGACCGCTTCCGGCATTTCAGATCGCCGAACAACGATGTTTTCCCGCTGTTTCTCCGATATGTCGAACACGGCGCAAAGGGTTTCTTCGTCCAGTATGGGAAGCCCGATCAAAGGGTATATCGCGTAACCGTCGCCCAGCCATTGCGTGATTTCCCCCGTGCTGTCCAGCTTGTCAAACAGGCGGAACCCCTTTGCTTTATTGCATAGGGCGACAACCTTTTTCAGTTTCATTCCGCGTCCCCCTCCCAATTCCACCAGCCTTGCTTGCCGCGGGCCGGAATGGACTTTTCAAACATGATGGGGTTTTGAAGCACCCATGCGAACCGCCCCGGCGAATAGTCGCCCAGCACCCGCTCCCGCTCGGTCAGCTTGTGCATGATCTCTTCCACGGGGACGCAATCGACAATTTCAACCGTGCCGACAACTGCGCCCAGCGGCAATACCGTTTTCCCGCCGACGGCTTGCATAAGGCCCCAAAAGTCATTATCTGAAAGCCCCATTGTTGCACGCTTCAATTCTGCTTTCCCCGCATGAACCGCGACGCGGCCCCGAATGCTTGTCCGCCGTGGGCGGGTTTCGTAATGTTTCAGCCCCGCAACGGTCGCGTATGCGTAGGGTTGATAAACCGTGTAGGCTTTCACGTCTGAACCTCCTTTTCTCCATTGTAGACAACCACCATTGACGGGAACGGGGCGGGGGCGTATGCGTTGCCCTCTTCATCGGTGAAGCGCAACCGCCCGCGAATGAACCTGATTTCAGCTTTCCCGTATATGTAGTCGTGAAAGTATGTTGTGTCTGTCCGGGCCGGAATCAGCAAAACGACGGTCGCGCCGCCCTGCGCTTCTTCATAGGCTTTGCGAACCCACTTGCCGACTTCGCGCCCGTATGGAGGGTTACAGAATACAGCACCCCCCCCCCCGCAACTTTCCACGGGCTTTTCAGCCCGTCGGTTTCGGGTGTGTAGTACGCCGGGCATTTCGCACTTTTCGCCGTCGCCGCCGCGTCAAGGGTGAAATGAAATTCACTGTTCAGCGCGTCGAAAAATGCTTGCGGCGTGCAATAGTCCATCTTCTTACTGCTGAAAAGCGCGGCGTTCATGCGTCCGCCCCCGTTTCGTCTGCCGTTCCCGCCGCTTTCAGCGTTTCGGAAACGTCGCCGGGCCGTGCGCCCTCGATCTGGACGTGCCAGCGTTCGCCGATTCTGTATGCTTCAATCTTCCGGGGCGGGTGAATGGCCTTGATAACCTCCGCGGCGGCATTCCCCGCCGCTACAATCAGAATCAGAAACCCGGCCCACGTCCAGAACCCCGAAAGAATGAATCTGATAAACTCCATGATTATTTCCCCCTTTCCAGTTTTTCCGCAATGTTTGTGATACCCTGCGCCGCTTCCCGAATATTCGCGTCGGTTCCTGCTGTGATTTCTAAAATCTTTGCAATATCCCACAATTCACGGGCCGCGGCTTCCGCGGTTTCTTTCAAGCAACACGGGCAAACGGTTTCGCCCTCTACAATCTGCTTTCCGCATTTCGCGCATTCCTGCAATTTCACCGTCGCCACCTCCCTTAAAACGGTTTCCCGAATACGACAACGGTTCCAGTCAGCACCGCGCCGACGATGAACACAAGCCACGCCATAACAAGGGCAATCACGATATTTTCAAGCCACCCCGTCGCACGCAAGGCCCATTTCGCCGCCGTAAGCGGCCCACGCTTGCGCTGTGCGGCCCGCTTTGCTTCCGGGTCATTCCTGTTCAGGTCATACGTGTTGGCCTTAATAGCCGCCGTCAAGCGGGGCGTGAAGTGTCTTTTCACTGTGAAGATCGCCCAATAGACGGCGACAAGAATAATTCCCGCGTTCATGTTGATTCCTCCGTTCCGATCTTTGTTTGTGTGTCATAGTCCCAAAGGCGAATTTGTGCCATTTCCAACGCTAACCGCTCCGACGCTTTCACGTAATAGTCGCGGTCGATCTCAAAGCCGACAAACTCGAACCCCTGTCGCCAGCACGCAATCAGGCTTGACGCGCTCCCGGCGTGCGTGTCAAGGATTCTGTCGCCGGGGCGGGCGTAGTTTTTCAAAATCCATTCATACAGGCGGACGGGCTTTTGTGTCGGGTGTATGGTGTCCCCGTCCCGTTGCAGTTCTGCCCGATTGATAACGACAACCCGCGTCGGACAGTCAAAAGACGAATAGGCAAGTTCGCAATCGCTCATTGATAACCCGTGCTGGCCCTTGTCCCAAACCACCCAGCCCTTTGTCCCGCGTTTCAGCATAGGGGCAAAGTAATTCCCGCCGAAAATTATTTGATTCTCCGAAACCCGTTCCAGTTCGCGGAAGTATTCAGGCGGCGGCGTTTCTCTGTCCCAGCCCTTGCGGGCGTGAAACTTGCGGTTGTGCTTCACGTTGTTATGTACCCGCTTGCGCTGTCCGTCATGCCCGATACCATAAGGCGGGTCGCATATAGCAAGCTGAAAGAAACCGTCGGGAATTTCTTTCATCGCTTCCATACAATCAGCGTTGTAAAGGCGGTTCAGGTCAAACACGGCTTATTCCTCCCCGCGGCCCCTTAACGCCAGCATTTTCTCCCGAACCAGCTTGTCAACCACCCGGCCCGGCGTTTTCTGCCCGCTGATCTGCATAAGCCGTTCAAGGTTGAACGCCGTTTGCGGCGTAACCCGAACCGTTAATTTCCGCTTGTGCTGTTTCTGCTTCTGCATTGTTCCCGCTCCTTTCGTGGATATAGTCAAGAAAGAGAACCGCGCCATTGAACCGCACGCGCCACGGCTCAACGTCCGCCGCAGTCACATACTTTCGCCCGAATCGGGCTTTCATGTCCCGCCATACGGACCACGGCACGAAAAAGAATTTGTCGCCTATTCCGGCGCATACCGCGGCAAGCGCACCGCGGGCGGCGTGACGCTCCAGCGCGTCCTGCTGTTCCTTTGTCAGAACGTCCCGTTTCATGCGGTCGGTCGTTGTGTACTTTGCTTCAAAGACGATTGACCGCCCGCCCGCAAGGGTTCCTTGAAAGTCCGGCTGGGCGCGGGCTGTGAACCGCCCCTTGAAAATCCCGTCGCGGCCTTTCTCTATGACGCGGAACGGTTCGGGGGTCTTGTCCACGTCGGCCCGCTCCCGCTCCGAATACAGGGCGCACGCGGCTTTTATGGCCCCCTCGAAAAAATGCCCCTGCGCGTTGTTCACCTTGTTTTGATACTGCAAGGCCGCACGCCGCTTGTCGATCTGCACTATTCGTCGCCCCTTTCAAGTGCTTTTCGGTAATTCGGTTCGTGATAGTCCATGCCCATCATCATTGCTCCAATTTTCATTAGTTCCGCTTTTGTCATTGTTCTTGGCTGTGGTGCTTGCGGGGATTCATCATCTGGGAATATTTGATTTAGGTGCATAAACGCTGTCAGGAACCTTTTTAGTTCCTCTTCCAATGCGGGCTTGTAGAACTCAAAAAGAAATTCTATTTCTAACCGCTCTGCCGGGTTGCATTCCATGCCCAGCTTTTTGTGTTTCCGCCCTGAACCCGCGCCGACGCACCCGGAAGCAATTTTTCCTGTGACCTTGTAAATCACTTGTGCAAGCAACCGTTCTTCAATGGCAGTTTTGTACCTAAACCACACAAGTTCCCGATACTCCCGCGAAATTTCCTGTTCTGAAATATTGTATTTTCCCATCAGTCGTTCAAGCGTCGCGGCGGCGGATTCTCTTTCGCCGTCAAAGCCCCGTTCCGCCAATTCCTGAACGTGCCTGATTTTCTGTAAAAGCCGTTCGCGCTCTGTTGTCACTTTCCCGCCCCTTTCTCTTTCATTCGTTCGTCGTGGTCCCGACACGGGAACGGCTCTGATCGAAAGCATTCTTCGCAACATTCGTCGCAAGTAACTTGCCCGTGCCAGCGTTCGTACCCGCACGGCTTGACCCGCTCGACGGGCTTTCCGCATACGGCGCATATCAAGCCCCCGCCGCTTTCTCTGCCCTCCCGCTCCAAAGCTTTAATTGCTCGCCGCAAGGACCGTATAACCCCCCTATTCCATGCGCGGGAACCGGGGCGAATCTCTGTAATCATGTATTCCAGATTCCAAACGTCCGGGTCGCCCTCTTCGCCGTTCCATCTTTTTTTCAAAAGGTCGCTTTGCCGCTCGATCTGTTTTCGTAAGTAATCACTGTTCATTTTCTGCCCCCGCTTCCTGCCGCTGTTCCTGCTGTGTCGCCCTCATGTCCGCTGCGTGAAGTTCATAGACAAGAGGGGAAACCGCCATTGCCGCCGAAAGTGTCCGGCTTCCGCCGCGGGCCGCGTCGTCATACGCTCCCATGTGCCAGCGGATTGCAAGGGCTTCTTCATCGGTCAGCCGCATAAACCGCGAAATCAGGAAAACCGACTTTTCACCGTGTCCGAACGGGAAGCGGTCTTTCACCTGATACCCGCCGCCGTCCTGCGGTTCGTAATAGTCCGCCTTGCAAATGTCATGCAGTAGGGCGCAAACGGCCCGGCTTTCCGGGGTTCCGACGTTCTGCCGTGTAATCAGTTCGTAATATACGTTCAGACTGTGACCGACAAGCCCGCTGGGGAATGCGCCGTGATGTTTTGTGCTTGCCGGGGCTGTGAAAAAGTCTGTGCTTTCAAGCCATGCTATCAGATCAGCCGCGCCGGGGCGGTCAATCTGCGACACGAAAATTTCCTTGAAGCGTTTTGCGTTCGTCATTGCCGCAACCTCTTTTCTTTATGCCGGGTCAGGTATTCGGCCCAGCTTTCTTTCAGATAGCACCGCCCATAGACAAACCGCTGGGCGAACTCTTTTTGTAATGCGTTCGGAACAATGCCTTTTCGGTCGTTCCGCTCCGCCTGTGCGTAAAGGTTGATACCCTTTAACCGCTTTAGCCGCTCGACACGGTATGCGGCGTTTTCGATGTCCTTTGTCACAAGCAGATAACGGCGATTCTGCCCGTGTCCTTGTCCACTTCCCGGCAAACGGCAATCAGCCGCATTCGCGGTCGTTCTTCCGCCGCGGTCTGTTCCTGTTGTTCAGGTTCCCCGCAATCGCACCGTTCGCCCGCGTCCAAATGCGCCCCGCAATGGGGGCATTCCCTGTAAGGCTTTCCCATGATAACCACCCCTTTCTATTCTTTCTTTCGCAATTTCAGATAGATTGACCAGCCTGTGTAATCGTTATATTCGTACTGAACCCCGTAATCGCTGTCTGTCAGGGTCCAGCCGGGGTATTTCTTTTCCCAAAACTCCCGGCCCGGACGCTCCCGCGCCCATTTCTCAATCTGCCGCCGATTGTACTTGCCGTCGTTCGTTCGGCTTGTGGGCCGCTCCAAATTGTGTGAAGATGTCCACCGCTTTTTCCCGCCAGCCTGTTTGACAAGGTAATTGCAAAGGGCGGCAATGCCGTCGTCGCTTGCTTGCAGACGGTCGGCGTTGCAATAGCCGATTCGGTCGCCCTTTTTCTGCCCCTTGCGCTTTCGCTTGCGCCACAACTCTTCCACCGCGTCCCGATCAAGTCCGCCGTTCATGATGATATGATGGTGAATGCGAACGGGCTTTTCGCTGTTTTTCTTTGTGGCGTAGGCCGTGACAAGCATATACTTTAGGGGCGGCAACCCCTCTTTCTTCCGCTGATACTGAATCCGGCGCAAGTAGTTTGTCACTTCCCGTTCGGCTTCCTCTATGGTCGCTGGAAGATATTTCGCGCTATATGTAGCCGTCACGTGCAACGCGTCCGGGTCGTCCCCGAAATTCAAGTTTGCGGTCTGAATGAAATAGCGGCGGGCGTTCTTGTCGTTCAGGTTCTTTTGCTTCGGCTCCGATTCTTTGATCTTCTTTGACCGTGTGCCGCGTTTTACTGCCCTGCATTGCGCGTCGGTGTATGAAAAAATATCAACCTCCCGATATTGCTTGCCGCAATAGATTTTCTTTTCACGAATGAAACTTCGCACCGTGCTTCACCCTCTTTCTGTCGATGAATGAAGCGGGCGTGTTCTGTTTCCGGCTGTCTGCTAACTAATCCATGCAAGGGGGGAAGAGGGTTCAATGATCGCCCCCTCCCTCTTCCCCCCTTGCAATCCCCCCATCACCCTCGGCGGCGTATGAAGAGATATAGACAAGAGAAAAGAACAAAGGGCAAGGGCCGAACCCTGCTGATCTCCCCGTTGCTTCCTGTATGACGTGGACAAGCTTTCGCCGGAATCTTAATACCCACTACAAGCCCGCCACGCCGCATAAAAACGGCGTTCTTTGTTGACTTTTCCGCCGATCTATGCTATACTTTATCCATAGGTTGATTGATGATTTATTTTCATCGGCGGAATCCGCTTCGCGCGTTCTCTCAAAACGCGCGGGGCGGTTTTCTTATGCAGTTTTTACCGCGGCGGGCTTAAAAAATCCCCTCTGGCGGTTCCGTTTCGGTCGTGCTGATCTCTCGACTTGCTTTTTCTTCCTCTGCCATGTCTGCCGCGTCCTGCTTTGATTGGAAGAGGGACGCAACCGCCGCGCCCAGCGCGTCGCCCCAAAGGTCCGCGGGGTAGTCGTTCAGCGTGTCCAGCACCGCGTCGCGGGCTTCCTCGATAGCTTCGCCCCTGTTCATCTGCATTCCCTCTTCATCTGGAACAGATACAAAGATTGAAGATTCCAAATGACAAAGCGGGCGAACGCCCCTGCGGCCGATGTACGCGAAGTACCAGTCCATCGCGCCGGAGGAAATGACGTTGCGGACGTAGCACGAGTATTCAGGGTCGCACGTCCACGGGGTCAGCGTCCACCACCAGCACCCGATTTTCGGAAGCAAAGCCCGGTGTTCGCGGTAAAGATCGCACGTAATCAGGGCGATCTTGTCCCGCGCGGTTCCGTAGTCCGTCATACCGTCGTCGGCGGTCAGATCGCTTTCAAACTCCTTGAACGCCGCCGGGTCTGCGCCCTCTGCAATCAGCGTGTCAAGGAACGGGCCGTTCAGTTCCCGGCGCAAGGACGACTTGCGCCAATCGTTGCAGTTTTCTTCATCGAAAGCCCGTTCAAAGACGGGTTCGGCGGCAATGGCAACCGTTTCCAGTTTGCCGGATTCAGTGTATAGATGTTCAAGCTTGACCCATTCCACGCCGCCATAAACGAACCGCGCACCGTCTTTCAGGGTTGAAAGTTGTAGTCTTTTCATGGTCCTTTGACCTCCTAATTATTTTTTGAATTGCCCTGCTTGTCCGCGATAACGTCGCGGGCAAGCTTTGAAATGATGAAATAATAGGCTGGCAGAAACAGGGTGAACACTTCTCCGCCTATTGCGGCATAGCCGCGGTCGATCAGGGCGCGGGCTTGTCCCGCTTGAAAAAGCATAATTCCCGCAAGGGTCAGGACCGCATATTTCGCAACGGTCCAGACTTCCGCCCGTTCATACCACGGGACCCCCTGCCGCTTCCTGCGGGGCCGTACAGGTTTCCGGCGTTCAATCTTGATTGGCTTCATGGTGTCCCCCTCATGACCGCCCGCATATATGCCGCAATTCTCCATAAAGGTGGGGTCAGCGTTTCCACAACTTGACCCAAAACCGCCGAAACCCTCTGTACTTCCGGGGCGATAATTTCCGCCGCGCCGAAAGCTTCGATTGCAAGCGGGTTCACGGCCTTGTCGTCGATGTAAAGATCGGCAAACACTTTCCGCCCGTCGGAATGCTTCAAACCGTTTTTCGCGGCGTGCGGGTTTCCCGGATTCTCATTGACCGCATACAGGGGGATTCCCTGTGCCTTGCAGAACGCCACCGCTTCGTTAAGCAAAGGGCGCGTTCCGTTCTCCCTGCTGGTGTAAAGAATGATCTTTGACCCCTCCGCCGCCAGCCGCTTCACATAGTCAATGACAAGGGCTTTCGGCTCTCCCACTTCCGGGAATGTGTCGGCGCAAAGTGTCCCGTCGAAATCGACGGCGACAAACTCATATTTCGGCATTGCTCCCGCTCCTTTCGATTCTGTCAGGGTCGGCAATCGTAACCGAACGCCCGGTTCTGTCCATTAGTTCAGCTTGCAGGAACGCCCGCCGCTTTCCGGGTTCCCTGCGGCTAATCAGGGCGGAAATGCGCTGATATGTAATGCCCCCGTGAATGACCGGGCATTGTTCATCGAACGCCGCTTTCAGTTCGTCACGTGTCATAATGGCAACCCCCATCCGCTTTCCCGAACGCTGAATGCGTCGCCGCATTGCACTATATCGGGGAAATTTGTTGACGCGATTTCCATTGCGGATTTTTCGATTTCATACGCAAAATACCGAATGTTTTTGTACCCCAGCTTCTCAAAGCAATAACGCCCGGTTCCTATCCCGTCATACATGGAAAGAACCACAATTTCTTCATTTTTCGGTATTCCGGCCAGCGCATGGGAAAGAATGTGTATAATAACTTCCGCCGTCCACCCGTTCCCCAGCCCTCGGTATGCGTGTGACTTTTTCGCCATCCAGCAGTAATTGTCCGGCAAGGTCTGTAATCGGCAACACTCCGTAACGGTCAGCGGACGAATGGTGTAAAACCCGTCCGGCAATGCAATTTCATACCTAACGCCGTTGAAAAGGATTTTCCCATTTCTCACTTCGTAAATCTTGCGTTCTTTCATCGTGTTGTTTGTTTGAATTGCTATCATGTTATCTTTTCCAACTGTTGAAATTGTGTTTGTCTTTTGCGGGTCGATGTTTACTTCAAAGCGTTGTATGTGCGGAATATCCGGGTTGTAGTCGTCCCTGTGTCCTGCTTCGTTTATACGCCGCCCTACAACACGCCCCGCAAACGCCGCCGGGGTACTCACACTTTCAGCGACAAGTGTTCTTTTCCGGCTTCCTACCGTTTGTTTGATATTGCTTCCTTTTGCATAGTTCGCCGTAAGGCAATACGCTTTCCCGTCTGTTGTAGTTCCCACGGGGAAAGCCCTTTGTTCTGTTACAGGCTCAAATATCATTTGCCCGTGATTTTTCTTCAAATAGTTTCTTGCTCCTGCATGGTCGTATGTCCCCAAAAGGCAAGTTGCTTTTTCGCGGTCGCATATCCCGCTTTCCAGAATATCCGCCAGCATAATGTGACGATCTTCCGGCTGTTCAACTCTCGGTATGTTATGGGCATAAAACCGCCAACGGTTCTGCGCCGACACAAGGGCGGAATTTATGTACTGCAAGGGCGTTTCTAACTCTTCCGAAATTCGGTCTTTGATTGATTGCGCCGCGCTCTTGTTGTTTTCATAAAGGAAAAAGTCAGGCCGGAACTTTTCTTTTGCTATAAGATAATTCTTGAACAACTCCCAGCCGATTCCGTCCGGCTCTGTTTCCCTCGCCTTGCATTGCGCTATACTCCAATGAGTGCAAGGGGAACCGCCGATTAAAAACTTAATCATTTTTGCCCCCCTTTCGGGAAATCTCATAGTCAGTCCCATAGCGGCGGCGTTTGCACCGCCAGCACGTGATTTTCTGATTCCTGCCGCCCACGCGCTTTATGTTGTGCTTTCCGGCCTTTTGCAGTTCAAGGAAGCAAGGCAAGCAGAATTGACGCTTCATGCTTTCACCGTCCTTTCCTTTTGTGGGTTCGCTTTTGAAAATGCTTCTCGGCTCTGTTGTCGAATCAGGGCTATAAATGTTTCAACCTCTGCCGCACCATGAAGCAAGATTGCATTTTTCCCGAACGTCCCGATTTCAATTATCCGCTTTTCCGGATTGTTCTTTGCAAGGAATCGGGAAACGGCCTTTTCCGTTTCTGTGGCTTCCATTTCTGAAATTTCCCTTTCTGTCAACTCCGCTGAATCGGAAACGGAATAACGGAACATAGGCCGCATACACTCCTGTTCCTCTGCGGTTAATGCCACTTTAGGCCCTGTCGGCTCAAGTTCGATCACATAAGTTCCCTTTTCCACGGTTCACCGCCTTTCTTTTTTCTCCGTTCTGTGGTAAAATACAATAAAATACAGAATGGAGGGTTCGCACCTATGAACGACGCTCAATTTCTTAACCTGATAAGTCATATTCAGCCCACTATATATGAAGATATAGGCCCCGCTGTCGGCTTTGGGAATATCTATAAAGCCTTGTCGCCGTATGGTGAAGATCAGGATTCTATAAGATGGAGAATAGAACAGTTAGAACGCCAGCAAAAACTTGAAGTTTTCCGGCTTGATTCGGTTATTAGTGCCGTTCGTGTTCTCCCGTGAACTATCCCCGGTCATAGATTCCTATTGACTGCGCCGCGCTGATAGCCATTGCCCAATCAATGTCTTTTTCTTCGTTCAGAATTTTTGCCGCGTTCAAGGATATATCCAGCAGTTCTGCGGCTTCCAGCGCGGAATATCGCTTTACAAGGTCTGCAAGCTTTTTCGCCGCCTGTTTCGTCCCCTCGCTGGGTTCGTCCCTCAATTTCAGCCACCAAAGGGGATTGTTGCGGTATTCCTCATACTGGCAGTTGTCGCAATCTTTCGCCGGACAGTAATTGCAGAACCGTTCGTGAAAAGCTTCGTTCCACGGCCCCTCAATGCAGGGCAAGGACGCAAGGAACGCCGCCAGCGTTTCTGTGCTTTCTGTGATTCGTTCAAACTCTGTCACTGTCAAAACCTCCTGTTTGATTTTCGCGGGCTTATGCCCCCGCCGTTTCTGCCGCTTCCTCCGCCGCGACGCGCCCGCGCCGCTTGAAGTTCGCTTGTAACCTCTGCTGGGCAAGAACGGGGTTGTATGCGGGCCGCTGGTTGCGGTCAAGGATAACGGCCCCGCTTTCGTCCGTTTCTTCCCCGCGCTTCAATTCAAGGTATATCGTTTTTACGCTCATACCCAGCCGAACCGCTATGTCCGCCGCACGGTCGTTTGACTGATACCATGCGGAAATCTGCTTTCGGTCTGCGAATGTCAAATATCTGTATTTCCGCAAGATTCTTCACCCCCGTTTCTTGTGTTTATGGTTCTTCCGTTGTCAGCCGCATAAACTCCCCCGCGTATTCTTCAATTCTTGTGGGGTGCAAATTGTCATTTATGTGTGCAAAGGCAATTCCCGAATATGGCTTGTTTGTCCATAACTCTAAAACCGATGTTGCCCATCGAACTGTGCGTGTTTTCAGTCTGTCGCGGCGTTCAATAATCGTTGCGCCAACACAAATTGCGACGGGAACCCTCCCGTATTCTTTGATACACTCCCCGAACGTGCGCCGCACTTCCGGGGTAGAAAGCTTCTTTCTTGCTTCCTTAACCTCTTTTATGAAAGCGAATCGCGCTTCACGGCTTCCGTCGCCATTTGCTTTTTTTCTGACCTCGCGCACAAAATCCCCGTCAAGTTTCATTCTTCCGCCCCTTTCAGGCGGGCGCGGCGGTCATTTGCCGCGCCCGGTTTCTTCTTTTAATCCGCGTACACCTGATACAAGTTTCCGTCTTTCCAAAGCCACGTCATGTGGGCGCAATCAAAGCGGATAAACTGCCAATCGGTCGCGTCGTAGTACGGGGTTCCGATGATCTTCACGCGGCTTGCTTCAAAGCCCCATTCTTCGCAAACTTCGACACGCGCCCGCTCTTCCGAAATTTCCGTGCCGCAGTTATTCACCAGCCACTTGTTCCCCTCATTGTAAGCAATGACAGCTTTCGGGTTCCGCAAGCACCATGTATAAACCGCGTATTGGAAAACGTCGCCGGGTTTCAGTTTCTTTTCTTTAACAAGCTGGGAAAGAACTTCATACAGGGGCGACACGTTAAGTTCCTTGTCCCACTTGACCCGGCTTTTGATCTCCGCCGCGAACTCTTCCGCCGTCACCATGATTCCGTGACTTGCTTTCCATGCTCGATCATATCCGGCTTTCAATTCCTCTTCCGTGTCGTACAGATACCCGCGGTTTAGAATGAACTTTTCAAACTCATTCAGGGCGTTAAAATCCTTTGTTTCCGTCCTGATCTTTTCTTGCAATAGTTCACCGTAACCGGGGACCCGTTCCGGGGTGGTAGCTTCCGCCGCGGCGGTTTCAGCGACAGGGGATGCGGCCCGCTCGTTTTCATCGTAAATCCGGCTTTCCGGGTGTTTGTCGCTCCAAAACTCAATGCGCCCACCGTCGTTCACTTCATAGAACACGCCGTTTTCCTTTGTGGCATAGGTCTTGCGAATGACATTGCCTTCCAGCGTGGAATCTTCTTTATACTGTACGCCTAACAGAATTTCGGCTTTCGCGGCTTCGTACTCTTGAAATGTAACGTGTTTCATTTTGGTGTCCTCCTTTGATTTCCCGGCCCGGATATACAAAAAAATTAGGCTACACGGGTCGTTTGACCTTGTGTAACCTAATTGTAATGCTTGCCAAAGATAAAGAAACCGGCAAAAAGCCCTTGACAAA
Organism: Acutalibacter sp. JLR.KK004; assembly: GCF_036941085.1. Lineage (NCBI taxonomy): Bacteria > Bacillati > Bacillota > Clostridia > Eubacteriales > Acutalibacteraceae > Acutalibacter > Acutalibacter sp. JLR.KK004. Next base: position 1,769,158 of record NZ_JAYMNQ010000001.1, on the reverse strand, counting down.
ATGAGAAAAATATGCGGCGAAGCCCCTTGAAAAATAAAAACTTCAAGGGGCTTATAAAATGAAACAAACCGCAAAAAACTTACGAAAAAAGCTGCTGTCTCAGGTAAGGAAAATGGGAAAGAATCCCCAAATTTACGCCAGCCGGCCGGGACGGGATTTCACCCGCCGCAGGGCGCTGGATTTTGAAAATATCATTTTCTTCTTGCTCACCATGAGCTGTGAAAGCGTGGGCAAAAATCTCATGAAAGCTTTCCGTTTTCAAGAAAAAACACCTTCTGCCTCCGCCTTTGTGCAGCAGCGGAAAAAGCTTTTGCCTAAAGCCTTGGAGGACTTATTTCACAGCTTTTCAAATTCACTTACCCCCGAAAAGAAGTACCGGGGATATCGGCTGCTGGCAGTGGATGGAACGTCCTTGAAATCATCAGCATACCCTGCAGATTTGCTTTCTTATCTGCCCGGAACAGACCGCCAGCACGGTTGGAACAAGCACCTGATAAACGCTCTTTTTGACTTGGAAAACGGCATTTATACAGACTTAATTGTCCAAAAGGAACACGAGAAAAATGAAGGCAAAGCTCTGTGTGAAATGACAGACCGTTCGCGGATTTCAGAGCCGGTTATCCTTTTAGCTGACCGGAACTATGCGTCCCTGAACAACTTGGCGCATCTGGAAAACCGGGGATGGAAATATGTCATCCGCCTGAAGGAAAGGGATTCGGTTTTTGGTGTAAAACTTCCTTGTTTTCCCGAATTTGATATACCCGCAAGCCTCACTTTGGGGCGCCTCACAAAACGAAAACTGGAAACAAGAAATATCCCTGTTCCGGCAGATTATTATAAGCTTACAAGTCAGCGTGTTTTCGATTTCCTGCCTGTAGAAAGCGTTGGCTTTTACCGGCTTTCTTTCCGTATCGTACGCGTAAATTTCTGCAATGGAAAAACGGAAACCTTCCTGACAAATCTGAATAAAAATCAATTTCCGCCCGAAACTTTGAAAGCTCTTTACGCCAAACGCTGGGGCATCGAAACATCTTTCCGCAGCCTGAAATATTCAGTGGCGCTCATTCATCTCCACTCCAAAATTCCAGAACTTATTTTACAGGAGGTTTTTGCTGCTTTCCTGATTTTTAACTTTGCACAGGCAGCAGCCTGGAACGTGAAGCTTTCCTGCCACAACACAAAACAAAAACAGCGCCTCAATTTTTCCGACGCTGTCTTTGCCTGCTGTGCTTTCTTACGGAAACCTTTTCGAGAACTGGAAGGGTTGCTTTACAGAAAACGCTTTCCGGTAAGGCGGGGACGGGCTTTCCAGAGACCTGTTTCCTCGGGTAATCGGATTTCTTGGTTTTATCTTCCGGCACGATAGCGGGGCTCTTTGGGGGCGCTTAACTTAATGGCATTGCTGAACTTGCCTGCTGTAATGTTTTTCGGACTGCTCATCACCTGTGCTGTAGTGACTGCTACCGTGGCAGGAAAAAATCTGCTCCATAAAGGTGATGACTTGTTGTGGGCAAAAGATAGCGGTACTACATTAGTGACTAACCCGGAAACCAGCGGTGCATATTTAAAAAATAAGGGTGGAGACAGTACATATTCAAATATCGATAAAACACAATGGAACCTGACTTTGGCGAATAAATGGAACCTTCTGCCGGAGAGTTATAATCCATCTTTAACACAGCTTAAAAACGGACATGCTATTGATGAGAGAGCCTATCCCGATTTGCAGGATATGATGGATGAGTGTCGGGCAGCAGGACTGAATCCGCTGATTTGTTCCTCATACCGTACAATGGATAAGCAAAAGGAGCTTTATAAGAACAAAGTGGATGAGTATCTGGCCCAAGGTTATTCTCAGGAAAGTGCGGAAGCAGCGGCCGGCGAGCTTGTGGCGGTACCGGGGACAAGTGAACACCAGCTGGGTCTTGCTTTGGATATTGTTGACGTGGCAAATCAGGTACTGGATGAACGCCAGGAAAATACAGAGGTGCAGAAGTGGCTGATGAAAAACAGCTGGAAATACGGTTTCATCCTCCGCTATCCAACAGATAAGAGCGATATAACGGGAATCAGTTATGAGCCTTGGCATTACCGCTATGTGGGTAAGGAAGCAGCCAAAGAAATCTATGAGGCGGGGATCTGCCTTGAGGAATACCTAAACGCTTAGAGTAGATAAAATGTTGAAAATTGCGGCGTAATCTGAAAGCCAGAAATGGGAGGTGGGCAGAATATGAGAGATACTATTTTAATTGTAGATGATGAGGCGGATATCGTTTCCACTCTTGCGGACTACTTTATGTACAACAATTATGACGTAGTGACGGCGACAAATGGAATGGAAGCGATTGAAAAGGCGGGAAAACAGCCGGATCTCATTTTGTTGGATATCAATATGCCTGATGTGGACGGGCTGGAGATTTGCTCCCGGATACGGGATTTTGTCAGCTGCCCGATTCTGTTTCTGACCGCCAGGGTGGAGGACAGCGATAAGGTCAAAGGCTTCGGTATGGGCGGGGACGATTACATTGTGAAGCCCTTTTCATTGGACGAGCTTGGTGCAAGGGTTGCCGCACACATCAGACGGGAACGCTGCAGAGGGGAGACTCCCAAAGTGCAGCTTGCCGATAAGCTGGCAATTGATTATACAGAAAGACGATTGTTCTATGACGGAGAGGAAATTCCCTTTGCAAAGAAGGAGTTTGATATTATTGAGCTTCTGTCCGGCCATCCGGGGCAGATTTTCAGCAAAGAGCGGATCTATGAGCTTGTCTGGGGCTATGACAGCGAAGGGGAATCTTCCGTAGTGGCCGAACATGTCCGCAGAATTCGTGCAAAGCTTGCGGCCGCAGGCATAAAACCGTATGTAGAAACGGTTTGGGGAGTGGGATACAAATGGGCAAAATAACAGAGTTTTTCAAAAGAAAGTCGATAAAGACGGCTTTTACAACGTCTATGCTCGTCTGTATTGTTACTGCTTTGCTGCTATCCTTGGCTCTATCAGGCCTTTGTCAGTGGGGGCAGTCCAAGTATTATAGGAAATATCAGATTCAATTTGGCGTATCCGACCCTGAAATGGTGATTGGATTTGATAACACTGACGAAAAAGAGCAGAAAGGAAGCATATCCTATCAGATACCGCTGAATTTATTTGACCATTTTACACCGGCAGACCGGATCATACATAACATTCTTGGGTTTTTGAGTATCGGAGTATATCCCATTTGCTTCATTTTCTGTATTGCCGCTACCAGCATTTTATTCTACAAACGGCATATGCAGAAACCTCTCGCCATACTGGATCATGCCGCCGGCCAGATTGCCGATAACAATCTGGATTTTAAAATTGCTTATGAGAAAGAGGACGAAATGGGAAAGCTGTGCGCTTCCTTTGAGAAGATGCGACGGGCACTGCAGGAAAGCAATGAAGAGATGTGGCGGCAGATGGAGGAATGCAAAAGGCTGAATGCGGCGTTCTCTCATGATTTACGGACACCGCTGACAGTTCTCAAGGGACAGAGTGAGCTTTTGAGGCAATATGCGCCCAAAATGACTGCGGAAAAAGTGAGCGATACCTCAGAGATGATGCACCGGCATATCGTAAGGCTGGAAGAGTATGTGCAGACGATGGGAGAACTGCAGCGGCTGGAGGATATTGAAATCGTCCGGCAGCCGCTAACAATGGATGCGCTTTGTAGGCAATTAGAGGAAACGGGGGAGGCTGTACGCAATGGGAAAGGGTTTTCCTATGAAGTTATAGGTAATAGGGATTCTGATTTGAATATAGACGCCGCTATTGTAATGCGGGTATATGAAAACCTCCTTGCCAATGCAGTACGATTTGCAAAGAAAAAGATTATGATGTCGGCAGAGTTGCAGGATGGATATCTGTATCTGAATGTTTCCGATGATGGAGCTGGATTCGCCGAAAAGGACTTAGAAAATGCCACGAAGCCGTTTTACAAAACAGTGCGGGAAACAGATAACGAGCATTTCGGTATGGGGCTGAATATCTGTAAGATCCTTTGCGAGAAGCATGGTGGGTATATCCGGCTGAACAACCGGAACGGGGCGGTTGTCACTGCGGCGTTCAGGCAGTGATATATCCAAACCAAGACCAAGTAGTTCTGAAAAAATTAAAACAGTCTCATTGCATGGACTGGTAGAACTGATTAAAATATAGGCAGGAGGTGTCAGATATGGCTAATGAAGATAAAAAAGACTTCAATGCGATGCTGCATGACAACAAGGATATGCCAAAGATTCAGACGATCACGGATCAGAAGAGCATTGAAAAATACGGCGGGGACAAAATGTACTTTGCACCGCCAATTGATTACGATAAGGTAATGAGAAGAATCCCATATGGAAAAGTGATTACCTTGGGAGAGATTCGTGAATACTTTGCGAAGCTCAATGAAGCAGATTTTACAGAGCCGATAACGGCAGGAATTTTTGCGTCGATTGCAGCTTGGGCGAGCTATCAGCGTTCTGAGAATGAAACGCCTTATTGGAGAACCTTAAAGGCCAATGGGGAGTTAAATCCCAAGTATCCCGGCGGCATTGAGGCGCAAAAAGAGAAGCTGGAGGCAGAGGGGCATACAATCATCAAAAAAGGCAGAACCAATATCCGGTACTTTGTGAAGGATTATTCTGATGTTCTTTTTGAATTAAATAGAACATAATTCTATAGATATTCCGTTTGTACCGGTATAGTTATCTCGTTCAAATAAATTCATATTTATTTTAATAGGCAGTCCTCCTGGGGCTGCCTTTTTGCATATAATGCGGCAATTTATTCCACAAAATTTTTTGACGAGTAGACAAAAAGTTGAAAATCTCCTTTTATCCTATACCCGTCAGATGGAAAACCCATCTGAAGAAAGGAGCCTTTTCAGATGAATAATTCTATAGAAATCAAAAACTTAAATAAATTTTACGGAAAGAAGCAGGCGCTTTTTGATGTGAATCTTTCCATCCAACAGGGCATGTTTGGTCTGCTGGGGCGTAACGGCGCAGGCAAGACCACCCTGATGAAGACGCTGGCAACACTGCTGCAAAAGAAAGACGGAGAGATTACCGTGTGCGGCGTTCCCATAGAAAACGCCAAAGAGATCCGCAGGATTATCGGTTATCTGCCACAGGAGTTTTCCATGTACCCATCCATGAAGGTGGGGGAAGCCATGGAATACTTGGCTATCCTATCAGGACTCAGCGGTGCTGAGAGAAAAGAACGGATTGACGCACTTCTCAAAAAAGTAAATCTGACAGAGCACCGGGACAAAAAGGTGAAGGCTCTTTCCGGCGGTATGAAGCGCCGTCTTGGAATTGCCCAGGCGCTTCTTAACAATCCCAAGGTGCTGATTGTTGACGAGCCCACTGCCGGGATGGATCCGGAGGAGCGTGTCAGATTCAGAAATCTGCTGTCTGAAATTGCCGAAGATAAGATAGTGATCCTATCTACCCACATTGTAGGGGACATTGAGGCCACCTGCGAGGATATCGCCATCATCAACGAGGGCAGGGTTATCTATAATGGGACAGTCGATCAGCTTTTGCAGGAAGCAGAAGGCAGAGTGTTTACCATGACCGCTTCTAAGCGGGAGCTTCCAGAGCTGAAAAGGCAGCTCTCCATCACCAGTATGCACACCCAGGGAAACAAGGTTCACATCCGCTTTATTGCAGACACCTTGATGCAGGGTGCCAAGGCGTGTGAGCCGAATATTGAGGATGCATATATGCTGTATCTCCACACCAGCGGCGTTGATGAGATCTTAGATGAAATAGGAGGTGAGTGGTAATGCTGTTGTTGCAGGAAATCAAAAAGATTGTAAAATCCATTCCCTACTTGATTTTTGTTGCCGCTGTTGTGGTTGGCCTGTTTTCTCAGGGGGTATTCCGCTTTCAAGACAATCTCCTTGAGGAACCACAGCCGGGCGGCAGCTACGGATTTAAATACGAGGAAATCCCCGAAATCATCATGCCAGCTGCACTCCAAGCTCTGTTGGCGGAGTTTGGAGGCAATGACTATACCACCTATCCCATTGGATTCATTAAGCATGTAAAACTCAGTGAAGGTAAGCGAGAAAAAATGGCTGAGATACTCTCTGAAATTACGGGAGCTGACAAGGAAACAATTCTGCAGGAAGTAGCCGGGATGACGGCTAGCGGTTCCGACAATTACACCTTTCAAATCGGCGGGGAGGGGATGCAGCAGGACGGCAACGGCAACTTTACCATCGGCTCGGAGGAGAAACAGCAGAACAGTCCTGAAAAAATGACATTCGCAGTCCGTGATGACATGGACTATGCCCGGTTCAAGGAGCTGATGGGGAAGGCAGACGATCTTCTGGGCGGCGGTTCCAACTATGCGGTGGATTCCCTCATCGGGTACGGAACGGTTCCGCTGACCTATGAAGAGGCGAAAGAGCGGTACGACCTTGCGGTCAGTTCCGATAAAGTGATCGGCGGCTATGCCCGTCTATTCTCCGACTATGCAGGGGTTATGGTGCTGTCAATCCTGCCGGTGTTTCTGGCGGTCATTCTGAGTATGAAGGACCAGCGTGCCAAAATGGAGGCGCTGATCTATACAAAGAAAACCTCCGCTGCCAAGCTTACCTTTATTCGGTATCTGGCGCTTGTGATAGCAGCAATGGTTCCCGCGATTATCTTGTCTTATCTGTCAAACATGATGGTCTGGAGCAGTTATCACGGGATGCAGCTGGATTACCTGGCTCCTCTCAAGTACGATTTCGGCTGGCTGCTGCCAAGCGTGATGATTTCCACAGCTATCGGTATGTTCTTGACGGAATTAACCGGCACACCCATTGCCGTTGCAGTACAGGGGCTTTGGTGGATGTTCGATGTGAATCTGGGAATCAAAACCGTTCCTTCGGCATATGCCCTGTTTCGCCTGGCGCCCCGCCACAACGCAGGTGCATATTCATGGTTCCGCACCCAAGATTATCTGGAGCATTTTGGGAACCTTGTGCAGAACAGGCTGCTGATGGCGGGAATCGCCCTGGTGCTCATCCTACTCACAATTTTAATCTATGAAGCAAAAAGAAAGGGGAAATTCGGTGGAAATGCATTCTTCAAAAAAGCGGTTTCCGGTATTAGAGATCGCAAAAATCAATCTCAGGCATAACGCACTTTTGTCCATTGTGGTGGCTGTCCTCTTATGCCTTGTCACTCCGCTATTTATCGGCACAGCCAATCTGGATCACAATTCCGCTGCCATGCCGCTGGAGATGTTTGTCTCTCTAATTGGCGTGGTGCTTCTGACACCGGTGTTTCAGCCGGAGCAGAACGAGGAAATTGATGACCTTGTATCTTCCAAGTATTTCAGCACAGCAAAGGTTCACCTGATACGAACGGTGTATTCCGCGGGGATGGCCGCCTTGCTGATCTGCGTATTTACCGTATCTATGAAGCTGCAAAGCTGCGATGTCACTCCGGTGTTGGCGCTTGGAACCATAGCAGACGCCCTGTTCTTAGGTTCCATGGGTATGCTGACCTCAGCGGTTACAGGAAACACAGTCATCGGATATATGCCGCCGCTGCTGTACTATGCGCTTAATATCGGTATGGGGCCAAAGCTGGGAAGCTTTTACCTGTTTTCTATGGCCACAGGCAGCTACACAGCAAAGCTGTGGCTGTTCGTTGCGGGAATTCTGATGATGGCAGCAGCGTTATTCTATCAAAGGCTCCGTAAGCGGATGGCTTAATAAACAGGACATCAATACACAGTGTTCGCTGTGTGTTGGTGTCCGTTTTAATATGTAGGTCTAACCGTTACCCGATGCTCTCTTGAACGCTTTGAACTTGGCAAGGTGGATAAGGTTTCCATTGTTGCGGAAGTGGAAAAAGATATAGCAGACCGTAAAGCGACTGAGAAAGACATCCCGACCAAAACGAGGTGCGGGCATATTGTAGTGGAAGTAATGTAAGCTGTATAGCCCGTCATTCTATAAGGTTTAGAAAATTTTTGCGATTTATAACCGCAAAACTAATTGATTTATTGCGGTTTTTGCGGTATACTACTATACAGACGGAGGTGGTCATCATGATTTACAGACCTATGTATGTGGATAAAATAATGGCTTATGTGGATACCCCTTTTGTAAAAATACTCACAGGGGTACGCCGCTGCGGAAAGTCTACGATACTCAAAATGATTATAGAAAAGCTTCAGACTGAGAGAAATGTTCCGGCGGAGCGTATCATAAGCTGCCGTTTTGACTCAATGGAATATGAGGATATGACGGCGAAACAGATATACGCCCAGCTAAAAGAACAGCTATGCCTAACCTCTGCCGCATACCCAGAGAAAAATCTTTTACTTTTTTCTTTCCCACATTTTCAAGACCAACCGTTTTTAAAACATCCGTTATTCCCTCAAAAGACGGTAATCCAAGGACACGATATTGCACTCTCAGATTGTCCTCAGCTGTCATATCAAGATAAATAGACGGAGTTTCAACCACCGCACCGATTCTGCGGCGGGCTTTTATTATCTCTTTTTCTTTACTGCTGATTCCATAAATGGAATATTCGCCGCTTGTCGGTTTCTGCAATCCGCAAATGAGACGAATTAGTGTTGTTTTTCCTGCACCGTTTTTTCCGACAAGCCCATAGACCTCGCCTTTCGGGACACTCATAGTAAGCCCGTTTAATGCTTTGTAATGACCATACTTTTTTTGCAAAGCATTTGTTTTAAGAACATACTCCATAGTCCTACCTCCTTTTTTCGGTGCTATTACTTTACTGCTAAACCGTTGAGAAAACAGTTACGCAAAAGTTGAGATTTCGTTGAGAATTTACTTTCCTTTCATTCTGAAGCCGATTCCCCAGACTGTTTCTATATATTCTTTGCCGTTCACTTCATATAATTTTGCCCGTAAATGACTGATATGGGTCTTTAATGAACTCTCTGTACAATCTGGCGTATCCTCACTGATAAGGTCAAGAAGCATGGATTTTGATACTATCTGGGTCTGATTCTGAATCAGCAATTTCAAAATGGCGTATTCCGTTCTTGTAAGACTGATTTTTTCTGTTCCAATCTGGACTTCGTGCGTATCCGTGTAAAGCTCCATATCGTCAAATGATAAAACTCTGGACTTCCCACTGGAATCGTTAATGCGAAGATGTACGGAAATACGTGCTAACAGCTCGTTCATGTGAAAAGGTTTCGTCACATAATCCACTGCTCCCCCTAACAAAAGCTCAACCTTGTTATCTATATCCGTCTTGGCACTTAAGATGATAACCGGTATTCCTTTAATATGCGAAAGCACTTCCTCTCCACTTAGTCCTGGCAACATCAAGTCAAGCAGGATAAGGTCTGGCTTTGCCCCCGACAAAACAAAGATAGCTTCTGTTCCAGAATATGCACGGCTAACTTGGTATCCCTCATTTGTCAGTGTTTCTTCCAGTGCATTTCCGATATGTATATCATCATCAATTATCAATATGGTTTTCAAGTGAAATAGCTCCTTTCTTCTGGCTCTTAAACCGTGTATCCGCTGGCTTTTTTGCATTTTGGGGTATCAGCCATATGCGGTTAATATTTATAACGCCCTCAATCCGATTTCCCTTGCAGAGCCGTTGTACCCACCGAAGTGATACATTCCATTTTTCTGCGGCTTCCTGTGCTGTCATATAATCAAACATTTCTGACCTCCTATTGTGTACTGTATATAGTATAGCCGTTCAAACGAACTATATCAAGTGTGTAAATATGAATTTTTATCTCTTGTGATAAGATATTTCATCTCCTATTACAAGAAGTTTCACATCGTTTAATTAGAAGCCACATCTCTGTAAAATATAAAGGTAAGATTTTCAGAGTATAGGTGGTGAGCTAATGGACGAAAGGAACAATCATTTTGACTTCGATTTTACCCCGATAGGACACGCTATCAAAAAAGCCCGTGAAGCCAGAGGGATGACAAGGGAGCAGCTTTCTGGTATCATCGGCTATGCCCCCAGACATATCCAGTCTATCGAAAACGAGGGACAGTATCCAAGCATCGAACAGGGGATGGTTTAACACACATAAAGCGGAAACGAAAGCGGTAACGGAACAATTTGAAGAACTGGTTCAGGCGCTGATTCTGCGTATCGGAGAGTTTGACAGCAGCGTTTTACATATTCAATCCAAGGACACTGTCTTTACGTTGATTTGGTATCCCCGGTTCGGACAGGACTCCATATAATCCGGCATTTCGCGCCCATATTGCCTCAAAAGGGAAGTTGCCAGTTCCAGTGGGATATTATCTGATGATCAAGCCGGGGAACCAGTCCTATCTCTGTGGTGGCTTGTTTGCAAATTCATTTCGGGACGCAACCGAAATGGTTCGCGACTATATCTCAGAGTTCGGTAAAGAATTTGATGAGATCATCCATGCGCCGGAGTTTGAGAAACACTTTACGGTACAGTGGACATCGCTTTTGCGTATTTCCTCCGGATATGATAGGGAGCATCCCCAGTCAGAATACTTAAAGTTTAAAAGCTGGTATTTGAAGTATTCGGTAGCAGAGGAAGTTATTGCTGATGCGGAGCAATTTATGGAAGAGGCCGCAAAGCTGTTTAGAATTATGAAACCATTCAATGACTATCTGAACAAAGCCCTTGAAGGGTTTCAGATGCCGGAAAGATAAAGCAATAACCCGGCTGGGGATATAATATTAAAGCAAGGCCAGACCGGACGGCCGATTTGACACATCCTTATACAAAAAAGTTCCATATCCAAAAGCAGGGGGACTACTGTGTAGTTGAGAAGGCAGAACCTGACCCTTTGAACCTGTTGGCTAATACCAACGTAGGGAGCTGAATGAATACAGCGATTGTATTTTCAGGATGCTCCATGTGGGTGTCCTTTTGTTTTCCTTATTAATTGGGTATATAGCGTGCTTATGGCCGATAGACTGGCTTCAATTGCGTGGTGCAGAGGCAGCTGAAAAGGACCAGAAAGCTGGAATTTCTGAAGACATCGTTATTTCTGATTCCTTCCTTACAGAATTGTAGGCAAAAATTCATCGGATTGTAAGCTGCCTTTGCTATACTCAATCAGTGAGAACTGTGTCCTCCGTTTAGAACAAGTTGACAAAAAAAGTCGATCCAAGCTCTGGACAGAAATATATAATGTAAGGTAAATGTTTCACATGATGTGAGGGTTTACGCTATAATTGCAGGGCCGCAGGAGGCTGAAACGAAAGCGATTATCAGCCGATTCCTGCGTAAGAATATTTACGCGCTTGAGCTATCAATTTGTATAGCTTGAATGCGAGGAAAATCATGAAAGGATAAGCTATAATAGAACATTAGAATAGCGTTAGGTGACCCTATGGAATGGATGCAACGCTTGAACCAATCGATTGAATATATTGAAGAACATATCACAGAGGAATTGGATTATGAAAGGGTGGCGCAAGTGGCCGGCTGCCCATCCTACTATTTCCAACAGATGTTCCTCTATATGACAAATATGACGCTGCGGGAATACATACGGCGGCGCCGGCTGTCCCTTGCGGCTGTAGAGCTGCAAAAGGATAGCGGGAAGGTAATAGACATTGCTGTAAAATACCGGTATGAATCCCCAACAGCGTTTACCCGGGCATTCAAAAGCTTTCATGGTGTAGTGCCGTCTGCTCTCAAGACAGAGAATATACCCTTGCAGGCTTTTCCCCCGATTCAGTTTCATGTATCCATGGACGGAGGGCTGCCATTGAAATTCAGAGTAGAGGAAAAAGCAGCGTTTCGTGTGCTGGGAGTTTCCTGTCCGTTGAATAAGGAGCTTGCCCAGAATTTCGAAGTTATCCCTACCGTATGGGATACGGCTCTTGCTGATGGAACGCTTACAAAACTGAGCGCTTTGCAGGAAAGCAGGCCGCAAGGTTTGCTGGGTATTAGCGTTCATCATACAGAGGACTGGAAATACCTGATTGCGGTCCGCTCCGACAGGAAAGAAGACTCATTTGAAGAGTATCATATCCCGGCGTGTAAATGGGCTATTTTCGAGGGGCGGGGGACAAACCTCTCTCTGTAGGAATTAGAAAAGCGAGTCATTGCAGAATGGCTCCCTACTTCTGGATACACATACGCGAATTCACCGGATATAGAGGTATATATCAAAGCTGATCCACAGGAGGCGGTTTACGAATACTGGATCCCGATTTTATAAGCACTTTTGCAGAGAATCGAATGATGGATTATGCTGCGGAACAACGGGAAGCGATTTCGGTAAAAGTATCGGCATCGATAAATGTATATTATTCTTAGACTCTGGAGGTTAGCTATGGGCGACACGAAAATCGACTATGACGAAAAGTTTGGAATGAATACGTTTAAGAGAGAGATCTGCAATGTGATGGGAGAGAAGTTCTGGGACGCTCTAACAGAGAACTTAAGCTTGCCGGACATTGAGATGGAGTGCAGTTGTCAGTGTCGTAATATGTTTGCCTTTATGCGGCGTTTTGAGGCGGCGACCGGTCAGGAAGCAGTACAAAAGATTCTCTACAGGGTACGGCATGGGTTGCATCCTTCCCAGTCGGCGTGGGCACGAGAAGAGTTTTTGAAAATCGGTGATTTAGACCGCTTTTTAGAAATCCATCAGAAGGCGGAACTTGAGAATTTCATCCGGATGAATCGGGAAGGAAAGGGCTTTTACGGTCAAGAGATTACGGACGAGGTGTTGGATTTTATCCGGCAGAACCCTGCTATGCTGGCTCCTGTCCGAAAAGGCAACAAGCTCATCTGTATGGCATTTCCCTGCAATATAAACGAGTACATAAGAGCTGAAAGCAGCAGGAGGAAACGCTACCACGCCTGTCATTGTCCGTTTGCTAAGGAGTCTATATTGGCCGACGAAACAGTATCTCCAACGCTCTGCTATTGCAGCCTGGGCCATGTGATGAACTTTTCAGAAGCTTTTTTAGGGAGAGAGCTTGAGGACAAGGTCGTCCGATCTGTATTGAACGGTGATCTGACCTGCGAGTATGAGGCTACAATTCCGGAAGATATTATGAGCAAATATCTTCCGCTTAGTGAATCTCAAATGGTTATAGAAAATTATTACCGCTATTATCGCATTTTTGCTTTGTCAGGTATTGTGGAATTTCATGAAGGACCGGTGGACTGGATCGTTCCGAAAACGAATGAGGTTGGCCCGTCTTTGGCTTTCCATATCCGATTGAGTAAAAGCAGATGGCAGGGGGAACTGGACGAACTCATGGAAGGGATCCGGTCAAAGAGCGTTCCGGCGCGTTGGCTCATTACTCCGGATGCAGATCCCAATAACATTGTTGAAGTATTGAAAGGGAAGGGCTTTAAGAGTCTTTCAGAAGACGCAGAGAATCCGGAACCCGGAATGATGCTGTACTAGTCAGATTTTTCTCCATATTCACATTTAGAGAAGTCGAATATCCTTTGTAAAGAAATACGGACAAAGGAAGAGTTTACTGCCTGGGTAGAAGTGGTAAACACCGCACTGCACGGATGGGAAATGATTGATGCGGAACATTATAGTTCCTGGATCGAACAGGATAATATCCGCCTTTTCCTGGCTGAGATAGATGGTGTACCGGTATCGACCGCGGCGACAATTCAGACGGGAAGTACAGCTTCATTAGAATTTGTTTCCACTTTAAAAGAACACCGCCGCCAAAAGGCAGCCATTACACTATGTTCAAGAGCGATTGAGGCTCTGTTTGATCGTGGAGTGGAAACCGTAACCCTTAGTGGCTCCAGCGAAGCGGTCTCTTTGTACGAAAGGCTGGGATTCCATTCCTGCTTTAATAATATGATTATGTTGTATGAATGAACACAGCATTTTTCTGTTTTCAGTATCTCATTCGTATCCTCCATACATTCTTTGTGATTTAGGAGGTATCTTAAATGATCAAAAAGATTACGGTCCTTGCTGCCGCGCTGGTGCTCGTAATAATAAGCGCAGCGGCTTGTGCGGCGAATGACCAACAGGTTTCCGCTCAAAGCAGCCAGCAGACAAGTGCGGATGCAAGCGATCAAGTTCAGGGTAACGTGGGAGGAGCCAAGGACGCAACGGGCAGTTCGGAGGTAAACCAGAAACAGATCGAGAGAAAAACACAGAAAATGAAGGAAGAGGGAGTCGTAGACAAAAACGGCAGGCCGGCGCCAGGCGTCGACCTGAACGATTATCCCGGGCTTGGATGAGTTCAGGCTGAATTGATTTGCAAGAGCGGGTATTAAGTCGGGAGGATGGGAGGTTTATATGAATGAGATACTGAAAGCAGAAAGGCTGTCAAAGACTTACGGGAAAACCATTGCTGTCAGTGAAGTCAGTTTGACGGTAAGGCAAGGGGATATATACGGTCTTATCGGAAAAAATGGCGCCGGAAAGACTACGTTTATGCGTATGGTATTGGGATTGGCTTTACCAGATAGCGGCCAAATGGAGCTTTTCGGCAAAACGGATCTGGAGCAGCAGAGAAAACATATACTCTGCTGTTGCAGCTTGGGTTTCAAATTGAGCATGAAAATGTGTTTTACTCTTCTGTGCTAGAGGCTGCCCGCGATGAGGGTGTTGCCATGCGATGGCATGAGATGAGTACCGGCAGACAGCAATATGGCGAGTTTCTCCTTGATTCCAATCCGATAGGAGAGTGTGAAATTCACTATCTGGAACAACCGGGTATTGCATATCTGCGATGGATATATGTCAAAGAGGGATTGCAGGGAAATGGAATTGGGGCAATGTGTATGTGCAGCCTGAAAAACTTCCTGTATAAGAAAGGAATCCGAAAGCTTGATACAGATACAGCTTTGACGAATGTAGGGGCACAGCACTTTTATGAGAAGAACGGCTTTGTGAGAAAAGGGATCTCAAGGAGTTTCTATTTGGAGAATGAGTGAAGCGGCTAGGAGGAAAACATGAATTGTTCAGAGGTAATAGCAGAATTAAAGATACGGGCGTCTGAGAAATATAAGGCGAACGTGGTTCGTATGGGGATTCCGGAGCAGTATAGTCTTGGTGTATCAACGGCAGAGATCAGAAGCCTTGCCAAAAAGATGCAGAAGTCAAATGAGCTGGCTCTTGGGCTGTGGGTAACGGGATATCATGAGGCGCGGCTGTTGGCTGTATTATTGATGGATCCGAAAGGAATGACAAAAGACGGTGTTGAACAACTGATAGGAGATGTTATATCCTGGGATTTATGCGACCATTTGTGCAAGAATCTTTTAATTAAGATGGATTGCCGGAGCGCCCTGATAGAAGGGTGGATTACTTCATCGCAGACATATAGGAAACGGGCGGCATTCACATTGATTGCATCGTCTGTGGTCCATGACAAAAAGCTTACAGATGATATGTTGGACTATTATCTTGGATTGATAGCCAAGTATTCAGATGACGAGCGGGAGCATGTAAAAAAGGCAGCATCCTGGGCGTTGCGCGAAATCGGTAAGAGAGATTTCAACTATAATGAAAAGGCGCTGTTGTTGGCTCATGAGTTTGCGGAGAGTGACAGTAAGGCATTGAAGTGGATTGGAAAGGATGCCATTAAGGAACTGGAGACATTGGTCAAGGCAGAAGGGCGCGGACGTTTGATTTCATCGAAGTCTCAAATGGGAAAAGAGGCTGTCGCAAGCGAAGCATAATAAGGATAGGGGGATGGATTTTATGCATAAAGGTACGAAATGGGCAAAGCAAATTGGAGGAAATGGCATGACACCAAACGATATTCTTTTCTACTGCCAGTCTAATTTGAAAGATGTTGTATTGGTAGAAAGTTGGGGAGAACGAGGGATTTTTTATAATCCAAACGGAGTTTTGAAACGGGGAGTATATGTTTTAACTGTTAAAGAAAGAGACGGTGATAATGATAAAGGCTCTATGTTGAACCGTGATAATGTATATCGTGTGAATGTCGGTTTAAGGAAACAGACCTTTATTAAAAAATTTGGGTATATTCCAGAGCGTCCGCCTGCTGGAAAAATCGTAAAAATGGATTATGATTTTACCGTTTTAGATACCATTATTCCCCACCCTGTCTACGCATGGATGAGCTGGGTATGTGTTTTAAATCCCTCTGATAAGACCTTTGAGGATTTCAAGGCAATGATACAAGAATCCTATGATTTTGCAAAAGAAAAATTCAACAAAAGAAAAAAGTAAATAATGCAACAGAAGCGGCGACAGTTAATTGCTGCCGCCCCTCTGAATTATAAATGCAACCGTAAACCAAGAACCACCCTATAGCTGCGCGAAATCGGAAAGAGAGGTTTCAACTATAATGAAAAGGCGCTGTTACTGGCACATGAATTTGCGGAGAGTGACAGCAAGGCATTGAATTTGATTGGAAAGGATGCCATTAAGGAACTGGAGACATTGGTCAAGGAAGAAGGACGCGGGCGTTTGATTTTGTCGAAATCTCAAATAGGAAAAGAGGCTGACGCAAGCGAGGCATAATAAGGATAGGGGGGACGGATTTCATGCATAAAGATACAAAATGGGCAAAGCAAATCATTTCTATGCAGAGGAGAGATGGCGCATGGGGCGATTTCCATACGCTTTCCGGCTCATCCAATTCCCCACTTACGACGGAGCGGGCTCTTCGGCGTTTGGAACGTCTGGGCTTTACAATCAAAGATGAATGCATAGAAAGAGCCATTTCCTATATGAGCGATTGCCTTTCCGGCAAAAGTGAAATCCCGGACCGGCGGGAAAAACTTGTAGACTGGGATGTGTTTACTTCTCTGATGCTGTCTACATGGATCAGACGGTTTACAAAAGATGTCCCGATAGCCAATCAGGTTGCTGATCAGTGGGCCGATGTGATTTCTCAAGCCTTTCATCACGGTGCATATGCTCATGAGGACTATATTGCCGCTTATCAGGAGGTTTTTGGAGGAAAGGCCAGAGGCACCAGACTGATAAAGTTTGTGAGCTTTTACACAGTATCGCTTATGCAGGGGTGCCTGGATAAAGGGACAGAGGAAGCCCTGACGGATTATGTGTTGAATAAAGATGACGGTATCTATTACATATATGAGGAGCGGCTTACCGTATTACCGGTTTTTGCAAGTAAACAGGCCAACAGCGGCCATTGGACTGCTTTCCAAATACAGATATGCAGCGTATAAGCTTCAGTTTGTCGTGGACTGGTTAACCGGGCTGAAAAATGAAAACGGAAAGTGGGATATGGGAAAATCTGCGAATGATAAGGTGTATTTCCCGCTTTCTAATAGCTGGAGAAAACAGGAAACCCGTGTGGCAGATTGCACGGAGCGGATCATGTGCTTGCTTTCTGAATTATCCAGGGTTGGAGAAAAGGTATGAAGATATGATTCTCCGAAAGCATTCTGGCCCAAGGAAACAGATGGGGCATATAACAATTTAATAGGAAGGTGCATATAAGTCAATCTTTAGAGTAGAAGCGGAGAAGAAGAATGAAAGAGATTTACTTATTTTTTGACAAGGAGGAGTTGTTCGAGCAGGAGATTCAGCCGATGTTGGACCACCTGAAAAGCTTGCTTCTCCATTATGATCTTCCATTTTTCTTTGCCGTTGCCGTCAAATCAGAGGAGAATGGGACGAAGTACATTTACGAATCACATGATGTATGGAGTACATCGAGACACATGAAAGACGACAAAATACCGGGATTTATAAAAGTCGTAAACGGGTTCAAAACAGTTTTACCGGTTTCTTTTTTAGAATCAGACAAGAAGGAATGACATGCTGCTCTATTTGTGTGGATGTTCCATTCCTTCTTTTTTATATTTTCTCACTATGGCTATTCTTAAGCATTGATTTTGTTTAGACGGAAATGGTGTTGACAATCACAGGAAATCCGGCTATAATAAAGCTATAGTTTAGTTTCGGCGAATAGAATCCTCTAAATTACTTATATTACAATGGAAGGGAGATCGCCATGGCATATATAAAACGAGCAGCAGAAGATACGATTGCACGGGTTTCTAAAATGTTCCCCGTACTGTTGGTGACCGGTCCAAGGCAGGTGGGGAAAACTACTCTTCTGCAAAGGTTGGCTGAAA
Organism: Acutalibacter sp. JLR.KK004; assembly: GCF_036941085.1. Taxonomy (NCBI): domain Bacteria; kingdom Bacillati; phylum Bacillota; class Clostridia; order Eubacteriales; family Acutalibacteraceae; genus Acutalibacter; species Acutalibacter sp. JLR.KK004. The sequence goes on along the minus strand of NZ_JAYMNQ010000001.1, from coordinate 1,751,118 downwards.
TACAGCGAGACACGGGGACAGAGCGAAAATATGTAACCTTAGATGATCCTGACGCGAGATATTTGGCAAAGCGCGATCCGGCATTATTTCTACAGAGATATTCCCCGCCGGTACTGATTGATGAAATCCAGTATGCAACGGAGCTGCTTCCCCATATCAAAATGAGCGTAGACCGTTCTAAAAGAAAGGGGGACTTTTGGATCACGGGCTCGCAAGTATTCCGCCTGATGAAGAATGTAAGCGAGAGCCTTGCGGGACGGGTGGGCATTGTGAATTTATTAGGATTGTCCGATGCGGAAATCTACCAGGAGTCAAGCGAGCCGTTCCAGACAGACGCGTCATACTTGATGAACCGTTTATCTGTAAGAACCACAAGGAGCTTAAATGAAATTTACGCAAGGATCTTCAAGGGTTCCATGCCGGAGCTTTACGCGGATGAAAATGTGGATTGGGAGACCTATTACCGTTCCTATGTGGATACGTACCTGCAGAGAGATATCCGCGATCTTGCCCAGGTCGCTAATGAAATGCAGTTTTACAATTTTATGACGATTGTGGCCGCACATACCTCAAAGCCCGTTGTCTATGAGGAATTGGCAAGCGCTGCCGGTATTTCAGCGCCAACAGCAAAAAAATGGCTTTCCATTTTGGTATCGTCCCATATCATTGCTCTTGTGCAGCCATATCACAACAACGCGTTGAAACGTGTGGTGAAAATGCCGCTTCTCCACTTTTTGGATACCGGCTTAGCGGCTTATCTCTTAAAATGGGGAAATCCCGAGGCATTGGAAAGGGGAGCAATGTCCGGAGCATTCTTTGAGAGTTATGTATTCTCAGAAATCTATAAGAGTTATCTGAATGCGGGGAAAGAGCCTCCCATCTTCTATTACAGGGATAAAGACCAGAAGGAGATTGATTTGTTGCTTTATCAAAACGGCGTGCTCTCTCCGATAGAAATCAAAAAGGCGGCATCGCCCGGGAAAACGGCAATAAAGAACTTCAATGTGTTAGAGCCAGTGACCCGCGAGGGGGCTTTCGCAGGTTTGGAATCTTTAAAAGTAGAGATAGGGACGGGAAGTGTCATTTGCATGGCCAACGATTTGCTGCCTGTGGACGAAAAAAACTGGTATGTGCCGGTTTGGTTGATTTAGTTGTTCTGCAAAATGTGAAGGAAGAATGAGGGCGTTTCGGCCTTCGTTTATCCAAAAATATGAGATGAATCGTTCTTGGACAAAAACAGGACAAATCTTGGACAAAGCAGGAGATGAAAAAGTGGAGATACAGGCTTCTCTATGGTATAATAAATATTTAACCGTGAAGATCAGTAACAATTCGGTTGGATTGGAATAAATAATCAATCAACTTTTATGAAAATGGGAAACCACAGTTTGAAAGGAGCATTTGCATGAAACACGTATGTATGCTTATATCGGTGGCTGATATTAATGCCGCAAGAAAATTTTACGAGGATCTGTTTAGATTAGAGGTGTTTCAGGACTACGGTAAGAACATCGCCTTTACCTGCGGCCTGGCACTGTAGCAGGATTTTGACTGGCTTGTGAATCTGCCAAAAGAAAAGGTACTAAAGAAATCCAACAATGCGGAAATCGTTTTTGAGGAACAAGATTTTGACAGTTTTCTGAACGAGTTGAAAGAATACCCGGATATTGAATATCTGGGAGAAGTGATCGAGCATAGCTGGGGCCAGCGGGTGATTCGGTTTTACGATTTGGACGGACACATCATTGAGGTTGGCGAGGATATGAAAATGGTGATAAAGCGTTTTCTTGATTCCGGCATGACCATGGAAGAGGTTTCTGTGAAACTGGACGCTTCTATTGAGGATTTGACAAAACTTCTAAATAGCTAATATATGATGGACGAATAAACAAATCTAAATTTGTGGAGGAAACAGATAATGGCAAAAGAAAAAGGCTCATTCAAAGAATTTCTATCGGCAATCGCGCCAGAACACCAAGCATTTGTCGAGAAACTTAATACCAAACTTATTGAGCAGGGCTGTGACCTTGTAATAAAGGAAGCAAAAAGCGGTTACACCGCTTCATACCAACTAGAGAAGAAAACAGTAATGAATTGGGTTTTTCGCAAGACAGGTGTTTTTGCACGGATTTACGGAGACAATGCTGGCAAGTATGAGGATATAATCGCTTCGCTTCCTGCTGATATGCAAAAGAAAATGACTACTTCTCGTGACTGCAAGAGACTGATTGACCCTAATGCCTGTAGTGATACCTGTGTGAAAGGTTTTGTTTATGCCTTGAATGGCGACACACATAAAAAATGCCGTAATGACGGAATGTTCTTTCTACTGACAAATGAAACAGCGGAGCATATAGCTGGGCTGGTCTGTGCAGAGGTTTGTGTGCGTAAGTCAGCTTTATAACGACAGAAAAGTTAAGACCAAATACTTGCTTGTAATCAAGATACGGCAGTATATGGATTAACTTTAACAAGACAGCAAGCTGTTGCCCTCGCGCATACTCGGACAAGTGTCTTAAAAGATAGCAAACGAATCTTATATTCGTACAAGAGGGCTTACGTTGCTTGCTTATAATGCAAAATGGGATAAAGATTATAAAATTGACGAGATTATTGACAAATATTTAAAACACATAACGGATGTTAAGCCCATCACAGCAAGACAATATATCAAGCTGTTACCGCTTATTGCAAGGTATAAACCAGAGTTAAAGAACGATATTCTTTCCGCACTTTATAAGGCGAATATATGTGTTTATGATGACAGTATGCAATCTTTGCTAAACGTGACTCTCAGCAGACAGTAATCAAATCCCTGTCGTATGCTTTGCATTATTTCCACATCCACGGGAGTCTCAAAAACAAGTTCAAAAAGTTTCTTATTATATCCTGCAGTACAGTGGCACCAAGTTAGGGATTGTGAAAGAGCCGCCTCCTCTAACATCGGACACTCACAAGTAAACATTTTCGTATATAACTGATTTTCTTCTATATACCAGCCGGCACCATTTTTATTTAATGCAGATACAAAGCGTTGCAAATCTTTATTAAGGGATTTATATAACCGTTTCAGTTCCTTAGCCGTATCTTCCATTTTCATTACAATAACAATTCTGACGAATTTCTTTGACGATATTTCCATCAAACCTGTTTTCCAGAAGAGACGATAGCTTTTCCACCCATTCCGCGCGTTCTGCAGGTGTTGAATTTGGTGTTAACGGCAATTCAAACATTACACTATCTGATGACTCTTTTGAAACTGTCGTTTCCAAACTGCGTTTCAGTCTCATAAGTTCATCCAATTCTAAAGTCGGTGATATGTGCTCCGGCATAGAAAAATTTCTCATATTTGGAACCTCCCTCGGCTCAAAATTTGTATTCCAGATCAAAGAATTTTTTTATTCCAAGTCCAGCATACTGATTGATTCACATTTTCCCTTCTCAATCACAATAGCAGGCATAGCTTTTGCAGGCCGCAATCAGTTACCAAAGAAGTCTATATCATACCTTGTCCCATGTGAGAAAAGAATTCCTTCTGTTAATTGAATACATAATATAATCGTATTTTCATCGTCAAAATCAGTATGGCCGTTATCGATCCATTCAGCAAAGACCTTTTTCAATTTGTCAGCAATCAGACAATTTTCCGTTTTCCCGAAATATCCTAAGCTAACGCCTTTCCCATGGGCTGTAAACCACTCACCGGCGATTGCAACAACAGGGTTATCCTTTATGTGTTGCATTCTATTTGAAAGCGCATGGGTAATGATATAAAATGCTCCATTTTCGTAATAAGCATTTACATATCGTACATAAGGCATCCCGTTTTCTGTTGTTGCCAAGGCGATAATTGTGTCTTTCCCGAAACGCTCAATCATGACCAGTTCTGCTTCTTGACTAAATTCTTTCATTAAATCTTTCTCCCTTCAAATTATATTTTTCGGATCTGTTCAAAGTCTCGACAAGCTGAAAGTTGTGCTTATAATTTTTATATTTCTTTCAATACTTTTTGAATGTCCTTATAAACCAATGGTTACATCTCTTGACAAGGGCATACAGCCCATAGTCAAGTGCGATGGATCGTTGAAAGTCAGATTTTCCACTCAATAGCGACACATTCACCTGTGGCGCGGATTTGAGAGATAAGGCCGTCAGCCACCTGCCGCCTATCGTCAAAGTCAATCTCTTCCCAGCGGTTCAGGTACACCGACAACCGCTCAATCTGTTCCGGCGACATACTCTCCGCAGACAGGGCCGCGATTTCCTTTGCCAGTGTTTGCCGCTGTGCGTCCAATTCCTCAATCTTGGTGTTGGCGTAGGAGATCAAAACCGCGCTGGCCCCGGTCAGGGTATTCAGCAGCTTTTCAATTTCATCCTCCACACGGGCCAGCTCCACATTTAAGGCGGTGAGCTTGGGATTGACCTTTTCCCGCTTGCCCGTCAGGGTTTGGAATTGCGCCAGCTTCTTCACCATTTCGCCGTAGATAAACCGCTCAAATTCCCTCGTGCGGAGCGTCCCACAGCCCGGACAGCTCTTGTTGTCCGCCCGCTTGGAGCACCGCAAGTATTGAACGCCTGACGGGTTCCCCACGCTCATTAAGGCGTACCCACAGCGGCCACACTTCACTTTCCCGGCCAGCCAAGTATTTTTCGCCTTGCGCCCGTTCTGGAATGTAGTGTTCGCCATCAGCTTTTTCCGACAGCGGAGCCACACATCCGCCGATACCAGCCCCTCGCTGGGGGCCACCACAAGGATCTGGTCTTTCAGGTGTTTGTTTTTCCGCGCCTGCACATCCCGGCCCTGGTAGAGATAACAGCCGTTTGTCCCCGCGAAGTCCGCCGCCTCGTTAATAACTACCGTCCCCTGGCTTTTGAAAAATTCGTACATTTCCAGATCGGCCTGGGCGTAAATGGGGTTGCGGAGCATTTGGGAGATAAAGCCACGGGTCAGTTCCTTGTCGTAAATCAGGATGCCCTCGTCCGTGAAGTGCCGGGCGATGTCCCCGAAAGAGGTGGAGGGCTGGGCGTACATTTCAAACATCAGCCGTGCGATGTCCGCCGTTTCCGGGTCGGGCTTCATCATTTTTGTGCGGATGCCCTGAATGGTGGTGGGTTCCAGTTGGAAACCGAACGGGGCCGCGCCGCTCATGTGAAAACCGCGCTGGCAGCGGGAATAGTAAGCGTCCGTCACCCGCTTCTGAATGGTTTCCCGTTCCAGTTGGGCGAACACGATGCAGATGTTCAGCATGGCCCGGCCCATTGGCGTGGAGGTATCAAACTTTTCCGTGGAGGAAACAAACTCCACGTTGTACGCCTGAAAGGTTTCCATCATGGTGGCGAAGTCCAGAATGGAGCGGCTGATCCTGTCCAGCTTGTAGACCACCACCCGCTTAATCAGGCCCCGCTTGATGTCGGCCATCAGCTCCTGGAATTTGGGGCGGTCGGTGTTCTTGCCGGAATAGCCCTTGTCGGTGTACTGGCGGAAGTTACCCCCTCTCAGTTCGTACTTGCAAAACTCGATTTGACTTTCAATGCTGATACTGGCCTTGCGGTCTACCGATTGCCGTCCGTAAATTGCGTCTTCCCGAATGTTCATTTGGTACTCCTTTCCGTTTCAGGAGCTACCAAACCTTACACTCATATTATACCTCTGGTAGCCCTATTCCACAAGGATGCCTCGCATTACACCACCTGCGCCTGGCCCGGCGCGTACTTGATAAAGACCTCGAAAAGACAGCTCTCAATTTCCCGCTTGCGCTTGTCCTGCGCCTTGGGGGACAGGATCGGGGTCAGGTTTTCCAGCGTGATCGTCCTGCCCTGAAAAGAAGCCGTCTTGACCTCTTTGTGATAAGAAATTCTCGTTTCTGCCATCGGAGCCTCCTTTACAAATCGGTGAACAGGTGCATACAGTTTCCCGCTGTCCTGTGGGGAAACGTCAAAAGGCGGCAGAAAAACCGCCGCCCTTTGACCTCCCCCCACTTCTGGTCAGGATGACCAGAAGCAGAGGGGGGACTGTATTCCATTTCAATCTGCAAAGGCCAGGGGCCGCCCCGCCGGAATAATTTGGGCTGTCGTAAGACAGAACGCCCCGGCTGGGGCGGCCCCCTTGATTGCGTTTATACTGCGCCGTATTTGCCACGCATCCCCGGCGCGGGGAGTATTCCAGACCGCCGATGGCCTCGGCTGCATAGCCCCGCTGTACCGATTGCCGCATACCGCAGGGACTCCCCCTCAAGTCTGTGGGAGGGCGTGAACAAGTTTCATTATCCCCCGCGCTGTCCTCGCGCCCGGCTTGCCACAGCCGGGTCAAAGGCTTGCGTTGATCGCTCGGTCAGCTCCTATTTCACCTCCTCGGAGCTTTCCATCCTGGCGGCGCGCCTTTTGCCGCTATCACGCGGGTTTTGTATCTGGAATACTGTATATTCAGTTGTCAGCGGGAGGGGCTTGTCCCTCCTCACCTATCAGGCGGAAAATTGGGGGAAAGTCCTCTCTCCTAAATGGAATTTTCCAAAATATTTTTCAGGTTCAGCAAGCCTCGGTCAATGGAGCCGCTGATCCGGCTGATCCCCACGCCCTCGGCCCGCGCAAGGTCGGCCCTGCTGATACCGAGTATGTAATGGGCGTAGACGCGCCGGGCCTGGACAGGTGGGAGCTGGTCGATGGCCGCATAGAGGGCGGCCCGGTTTTCCCTGTCCTCCATTACCTGCTCCGGGGTCAGCGGGGGAAAGGTCACGTCTGCCTCAAAGCCGGGGGTGCTGTCCAAGGAACACTCGTCATGTTCCCGCTTGCGGCGCTTGTAGCTGTCACACAGGCGGCCACCAATGGAGAGGGTCACGGCGATCTCGTCAGACACCTCCAGCATGACACGCTCGGTCAGGTGGGGATATCAACCTTGCACAAAACCTTGACTGTTACTGGCTCTATCCCGCTGTCCGCAGCGAAGAAGATTACGGTTATTATCTTATCGACGAACTGGACGAGCTGGAGCTTCCCGAAGAAGCAAAGAAATATTTCAAGTATGAAGAATACGGGCGGGACGCAGTTAGCAAGGATAAGGGGCAGTTTACCGAACAGGGCTATATCTATAACAATCAGAACACCTTTACCGAATGGTATCGGGGAACGGAAAACGAGATACCCAAAGAATACCGCGTTATGAGCTTCCCACAGCCGGAACGCGGCGGACAGGACAAGACCTTTATGGACGCAGCCGCCACAGAGCAGACCGCCCGAACCGCCGCAGAGCAGCCACAGGAGCCGCGCCCGGTTATCCCTATCGTGCTGACAGCCGGGAAGCCCGCCGAGAAATTAAAAGAGATTACCGACCGTCTGGAACAGGGCATTACGGAACTCTTTGACAGCGAGCGTTACCGGGAATATCTGAAAGTCATGTCAAAATTCCATAATTACAGCTTCCGAAATACCGTCCTTATCGCCATGCAGAAGCCGGACGCTTCCCTTTTGGCGGGCTTTTCCGCTTGGAAGAACAACTTTGAGCGAAACGTGATGAGAGGGGAAAAGGGAATTAAAATCATTGCCCCGTCGCCCTATAAAATCAAACAGGAAATGCAGAAAATCGACCCGCACACGCAGAAGCCCGTTATCGGCAAGGACGGGAAGCCCGTCACCGAGGAAAAGGAAATCACCATACCCGCCTACAAGGTGGTATCAGTCTTTGACGTTTCCCAGACCGAGGGAAAGGAACTGCCGGACATTGCCGTTGACGAACTGACAGGCGACGTTGACCGCTATAAGGACTTTTTCGCAGCCCTTGAAAAGACTTCCCCCGTTCCTATCGCCTTTGAGAATATCGAGGGCGGCTCTCATGGCTACTACCACTTGGAGGACAAGCGCATTGCTATCAACGAGGGCATGAGCGAATTACAGACCTTAAAGACCGCCATTCACGAAATCGCCCATGCGAAGCTGCACGACATTGACCTCAACGCGCCAAAGGACGAGCAACCCCGCGTTGACCGCCGCACCCGCGAAGTCGAAGCGGAAAGCGTCGCCTATACCGTCTGCCAACATTATGGGCTTGACACGTCGGACTACTCTTTCGGCTATGTCGCCGGGTGGAGCAGCGGGCGGGAGCTGTCCGAGCTGAAAAGCTCCCTTGAAACGATACGCAGCGCAGCCGCCGAGATTATCAATTCAATAGACGAAAATCTTGCGGAGCTGCAAAAGGCACAGGACAAGGAGCAGACCGCCGGACAGGAGCAGCCCACCAGAGAGGAAAAGGCAGCCCCGAAAGAACAGCCGCAGCCGGAAGCCCCGGCAAAGGCAGATACAGCCGGGAAAGAGAAGCCGGAAGCAGCTGCACCGGGAAAATCCGGCGCACAGGAAAAGGCGGGCGCAGCCCCGAAAGAAGCCTTTACCCCGGAAACGATTTACAGAGTGCGCCGGAACCCTTACAGCGACAGCCGGGAAAACAGCCACCTCTTGCAAGCCTATGTGACACAGGAGAACGGGCGGGCGAAAATGGGCGACGTGCTTTATACGGGAACGCCGGAGAAATGCCGCGAGCTTATGGGGCAGCTCAAAAGCGGCGAGCTGACCGAGGGCGACGTAAAGCAGCTTTACGCAAAGGCACAGGAAACGGCGCAGACCGCCGGACAGGACAAAGACACCTTTTCCATTTACCAGATAAAAGGCGGGGACGAAACAAGGGATTTCCGCTTTGAGCCATACGACCGCCTGCAGGCGGCGGGGAATGTGGTTGACAGGGCGAACTATGAGCTTGTCTATTCCGCGCCCCTTGCGCCGGAAACTTCCCTTGAAGATATTTACGCCCGTTTCAATATCGACCACCCCAAAGATTTTAAGGGACACAGCCTTTCCGTTTCGGACGTGGTAGTGCTTCATCAGGACGGACAGGACGCGGCGCATTTCGTTGACAGTGTAGGTTTCCGGGAAGTGCCGGAGTTTTTACAGGAGCAGAAGCAGCTTACCCCGGACGACTTGGAAACGGGCGAAACTGTCAAGACACCGAGAGGGACTTTCCATGTAACCGCCATGAGCCGGGAGCAGATAGAAGCCGCCGGATATGGCTTTCACCACCAGTCGGACGACGGAAAGTATCTGATTATGGGGAATGGGACGCGGGCGTTTGCCGTTGCCACAGAACAGGCGCAGCGGGACAATCCCTTGAAAACCGCCGAGCAGACCACAGAGCAGAACGGGAACATGATTCCCCGGCTTTATCTCATAGCCCGCCGCCTGTAACCGCTGCAACAATTCCTCAAAACTGGAAACTTGGGGGATAAGCGCGTCAACGGCAATCTTTAGCTTGCCTTTCCAACTTGTACCCGTCTTTTCTGCCTGGTACTCCGCATAGCTCTTTCCCTTGCTGCCCTTGCCGGGAACGACGACGGACAAGCCATTTTCCCGACACAGCTTGTCGCTCATGTTCCGTATGCCGTAATAGCTCCTTTTGTTGGAATTATATTTGCGGTGGTCTACGAAATTTACGGCGCAGAAAATAATGTGATTGTGGACGTGTCCTTTGTCAATGTGCGTCGTGAGTACATATTCATGCTGCCCCTTTGTTACCGCGTCGGCAAGCTGCTTTCCGATTTCATGGGCTTTCTGATAATCGACTTCCCCCGGCTCAAAGGACTGTATCAGATGAAAGGCTAAATTGTTCCCCTTTTGGAGTGCTTGGGACAATGTATATTCAAACTCAATATCTGCCGTTTCATAGGAGCAGCCGAAAGAGGACACAAGCATTTTTCCGTCCGTCTTGTCCGGGTTTTCGATATAGTCAAGGGCTTTGCTTAGAGTGCTTTTAATAGGCTTAATCTTTGTAACCGCCATATCTCCGCAAGCACCCCCTTTATTTCCTCTATGTCCTCTTTGTATGCGTTCCCCGTTGCGTTCACGCGGCGGGCTATCTGGTTGACGTTGACACCGATTTTCTGTATCTCTGCGGTCATTGCTTTTATATCGGCGTGGTCTATCTGAATGATGTACCCGTCAATGGCAATCTTCCGCAGATACGCCGCCATGTTCCGGGTGGGAACGAGCTTCATTTTTTCCAGTATTAAATCCCGTTCCGCTTCCGTCACTCTGAATTTGATTTGCACCGTCCTTTTCCGTCCGTCCATTGCTTCGCTCCTTTCCGTTTTTTAGAGGGTTTGGGAAACTTCCCAACAAGCCATTTTCAACCGACGCGCTGCAGCGCGGGAGGGGGAAAATACGGAAGTGGGTACCCGCTTCCTATGCTTGCTACGAATGTTTTTATCCTTTAGGCTCTTATCCCTTACTACGGAGCAATCCCCGATTTGCCAAACTTTCGCAAAAGAAAAACGCTGCAATCTCAAAAAAAGATTACAACGCTCTCTATACTCTGTTCAGTTTTGACGGACACATCTTATCTGCCCTCTGTTTCGACTTCCGCTATCTCTTTTGCCGTTGCGGTCACAATCCGTATCTGCGGCCCGCACCTCGTTCAGAAAGTCCATGCCGGAACCATCCGGCAGATCGAGATTACAGCAGACCACCAGCGGCATTTCCTCTTGGATGGCGGCCCGCGCTTCTTTCAGTGTACAAGCCGTTTCTACCGGGTAGCCTCGCCGTTGTAAATATTTTTGCAGATGCCATATATAGGTGTCGCTGTCATCGATCAGCAGTATCTTTTTCATGTGTCCGCACCCCCAATATTGATTTACTATAAGCATAAACTACAAATGTTACACAAATGTCCGAGGTGCCTTTGATTTCGACAGAAAAACAGGCTGAATTGTTACAAAGCTCGGACATTTCAAAATATTTTGTCAAGGGACAGCAAAAATCAGTGGCGCAGCTAATGAACCGCTCCACTGATTTTCCCAAATCGCAATTTATAGATTTTTACGTTTCAGTTCTTTTTCTGTTAATTTTCTTTTATCGTCAGCCATAGATAATTCCTCCAAATTTTATACGCTTATTCCATTTCCCTGATTTGCTCAACAAGAGATTGCTTTTTCAGATTTCCAGTTGTGTAAGAAATCAAGGTAAACTGCACAATCAGCAGGATCGCTAAATATATCAATACGATCAGCCGCGGAAATGAATAATAAAAGTATGGATTCATCGTTTTCACAACTACCTGTACGGATAGGAAGCCCAATCCAGTTCCCAAAACCACTGTTACAAGCGTAGCAAAAACTGAATAAATCAACCCCTCATAACACAGCATTTTGATAAGTTGCTTTTTACTCAAACCAATCGCCTGTAACATTCCAATTTCCTGCCTGCGGGACAGAAAGTTTGTGATTGTCGTATTGACAAGGTTGATTAAAGAAAAGCACACAACAATAACAGCTACGATCAACAATACCCCGAAAGAAAGTTGTTGAAGTCCGCTATAATAAGAGATACTTTCTTTTATGGTTTCCATAACCAAATCGCTATTTCTGTCTATCAGTTGATTTAATGCAGCTTCAACCGTATCAAATTTTTCCATATCGGTAATTACGGAAATCGTACCTGTGCAATCTATCCCGGCCGCTTCATTCATAAGCTGCTCCGGAAGCGCAAAGCACTTTGAGAAGCCGGAGTAAGAATATTCATTTACAATGCCCATGACTGTATAGGTCTTTGTGCAAATTTGCCCGGATTCGGTTTTATAGTCCACTTCGACGGTATCACCCAACGAAGCCTCAATATCATAGAGATCGGCACGCTCTTGAAGCAAGACAATTCCATTGTCTGCCACCAGTTCATCATAATCAATCGTTCCCGCAATTCGCTCTTTCTCCAAATTCTGCTGCTCATCCCGGCAAAATCCCTGAATCCATTTTCCAGAATTGCCATTTACACAATATTCTGCATCCGTGTAATACCAGCGTTTGATTCCTGTAACGCCATCAATAGATTCTACTGCATTTACAAAATCGGCATTTAGAAAGTTCTTTCGCTGTAATCCAGACAAAGAAATACCGGCAGTGTCCCACGATTGATTTGCGTTGAGCTGGATGTTAAATTCACCGACAGGGAAAGCCCTGCCTCTTGCTTCTGCAACGCCATCATAGGAAACTAACATTGTCGAAATCAATACAACCAATACTCCGCCGAGTGAAAGAGAAAGTATTGTTAAAGTGGACTTTGCCTTTTGTCTGGACAGATTCATTTTAGCAAGTGAAGCAGGCGTTATTTTACGGTGCAACACGGAACTTTCTTTCATTTTCCCCTGATAATCGGAATATCGCAATGCTTCCAGCGGAGATACTGCCGCAGCTCTTTTTACAGGAGTATGAATAGCAATCATCACAATAATAAATGCAAAAAGGCCAACCCCGACCGTCACACATAAAGCAGTCAGCCAGTACCAACCGGCAGGAACCAGAAAATACCCAATCACATTTCCAATAACCAGACCAATCGGGATAGCAATGGCAGCAAGTAATTTTCCCTCGCGGTAAACCATCTTTTTGATCTGTCGTTTTGTTGTTCCGATTGTGCGAAGCTGTCTATAGTTACGGATACTGCTTGCTACTGAAATATAAAAAATCGAATAGATCACAATGCCGGAACCAATGAAAGTTATAAAACCGACCAAGAAGTAGAACAGCATATCACTTCCACGATTTTCGTCCTTTAAGTTGAAATAAGTGGAACGGACAATCACATTATCATCGGAAATTTCTAATTGCTGTGCCAGAGTATTTGCATAGTTGGCGGCTTCTTCCTCGCTCATGTTTTGAGCGCCTTTCAGCCCAATGTAATAATCAATCATGCCCTCGCTGCCATACTGCTGTCTTACTAATTCTTTCGATATAATGGCTGTATAGCGTCCAATATCGCCGGTTTTCACATTTAAGATTCCCGTCAATTTGAAATCATGGGTAGTGCCGTCAGAAAAGGGGATTTGAATTGTCTGTCCCAATTCATTTGAATAGCCCAAACTATCCAAAAAGGATTCCTGTACTACAATTTCATCCTCCGAAGCTGGTAAATCTCCCGAATAGGGCATACTTTGGGATATTAGCATATCTGCATTTGCATAAGTAAAATTCACGGTTGAATGGTTTACCTGTTCAGAAAATGCGTTAAAAAATTCCCCGACCCACGCAATTTCTTCCTGCTTGTATAGTTCCTGTCCCTGTTGTTCAGAAATCGCATGATACATAATCTGCGCTGTTTTTTGGTTGCGTTTCTGCGTTTCCTGCATAACCCCAAAGCCATAGAGGACAATAGCAGACAGCAATGCGCTGGCAAGTGCAATCGTCAAAACAATAAAGATATTTCTTTTTCGATTCGCCGATATACTGCGATTTGATATGCGCTTTACTATGCCACTGGTATCATTTTCAAAAGGCCAAGTCATAGCCTGCCACCTCCTTATTCCACAATTTGTTCCTATTTCTCAAAAACTACAAAATTCCTCCAAATTTTATACGCTTATTCCATAGCCCGCATTTGTTCGATCAGGGATTGTTTTTTCTGTCTACGGATTGTCCATACAGACAAGATCAGCTCCATTCCGAACAACACCAGAATGAACAGCCCCATTTCCAAAACCGGGAATTTGTAAGGCACTACATTTCCGGCAAAAGCACCTACACTCATTTTTCTGCAAGCAAAGATGGAAGCCGGAAGCCCAACGATCAGCGTCGCCAATGTTGCAAAGAGCGCATAGCACAGCCCCTCACAGATGTTCATTTTACATAGCTGTTTTTGTGTTAGGCCGATAGAACGCAGAATACTGTTTTCCTGCTTTCGGGCTATCTGGTTAGAGAGTGTCGTATTGATAAGGTTGATAACGCCAAAGAGAAATACCAACCATGAAAGTATCTCCATACTGCCAAACGCAAAAGAATTTGTCATTTCTTCATATTCAATCACTGTATTGATTTCATCTAAGGCAATATTACTATGGCTGGCAACAATATTTTTCAATTCAGCTCCCACATAGTCCGTTTTTTTAGGGTCATTTACAATGCTCCATGAATAGTCAAAAGAGGTGATTTCCGGGTGCAGTTCGTGGAACAACGCTTCTGGTGCAAAAAGAGTTGCCCCATCTAAGTGCATCCTGCCATGTCCTGAATATACCTTTGCAGGAGCGTATAACCCCGATATGGTAACAGAAACGGATGGCTGTTCTTCTCCCAAAGAAATCTCAACCGTTGAACCAACACCCATATCCTCATTCTGCTTTAGCACATTATAGTCAATTACAATACTACGGGAATCTGTTGGCATGGTTCCCTCTGTCAAAGCCGCTTCAACTGCCGCATAATTCTGGTCGGTCAGCATATCGCACATACCACCAGCTTGATGAATCTTTGTTTTATAAGTTGCATGGAGAGATTGCCTGCTTGGAATTATATCTGTAACGCCATCAATAGATAAGATTTCCTGCTTCAATTCCTCATTCAATGGATTTCCCGCTGCCATAACCTTTTCTTCTGTCATTTCAGAATCCAAATAAATTTTATAGTCGCCGTCCGGGAAAAACTGTCTTGCAAGTGCCTCTGGTGAGCGCAGCAAAACAATGGAGGATACCACAAGCAGGATAATTCCGCCCAAACTCAATGAGGCTACAATAGCAACGGTCTTTTTTCGGTCACGCTTAAAATTTGCAATTCCCATTGAAACAGGATTGAGCTTGATATTCTTTTTCCGGCTGCGGATGTCCTTTTGCGCCGGGGTAAAACGGACGGCTTCAATCGGGGAAATCCCTGCCGCAATTTTTACCGGCTTACGGATGGAAACAGATACCATGATCCAACTGCTTATGAGTGTCAAAATAACCGTTGCCACATAGGAAACAGCGTTAAAACCCTTAGAAAACAGGAGAAAACCGCCGCATACACCCAGCACTGTACCAATCAAAATCCCGATACTGCCGAGTTTACGCCCCTCCCGCTTTACAATCCGCTTGATTTGCTTTGGCGTTGCACCAATCGTCCGAAGCTGCCCGTAGCTCTTGATTTTGTCATTGATGGAGATACGGAAGATACTCTGGATCACAATATAGCCGCCGATCAGAACAATGGCAATCACGCCAGCCATCAGTGCAAAATCAAAGGATTTAGAAGCATAGGCAAAATACTTACTGTTCATTTTGGGCATAGGAAGCTGATATTCCTCCGCAATCTCCCTACAATAAGAGGTCATCAGTTCTTCGTCCAACTGGTCGCTGTTTTTGAAATGGGCATAGGCACGATACCCAGCCGGGTCAAACCCAGCCCATTCTGTCAGGGCGGCTTTGGAAAGAATGATAGCGCAGGTATTCGCTTCTTTCTCATTTGCGCTGTCCATAATGCCGGTAACAACATAATTACCATGAAAGCTCTCGGTATCTAAGGTCACAGTGTCCCCAATTTTGGCATTGTTTCCATAGGTGGAAAGAAAGTATTCGCTTACGACAACTTCATTTGCTTTTTCAGGAACCCTCCCCTCTAACAACTCCATCTGCGCCTTGGTAATCTCCATCATTTGCGCGTCGCAATACACATAAGACGCATGATAGCCCTGTTCCGAAAGTTCCTCACCCAGCATATAGTAGCCGCCTACGCGCTCAAACTCCGGCAGTCCTTTCAGGGTTTCAATGTCGTTTTCCTCCACGCCCAGCCAGACCGCCTCATAAGTATCGACAACCTGATTGCGTTGCATTTGTGTCAGGGAAGTAGACACAATTCCCGTAAAGCAGATTAGAAACGCCGCCAGTGCAACGGCAATCACCACCATCAGATTCCGGCGCTTCTCGCTTTGCAAACTTTTCTTTGCCAGCTTCTTTGTAATGGCGCTGGTATCATTCTCAAAAGGCCATGTCATAGCCTGCCACCTCCTTACTCCACAATCTTGCCGTCCTCAATGCGGACAATCCGATCTGCAAGGCGGGCAATGTCGTTGTTGTGGGTAATCATCACAACAGTTTGCCGGAACTCTGCACTGGTGCGCTTGATAAGCCCCAGCACCTCGGCGCTGGTCTTGCTATCAAGGTTGCCGGTTGGCTCGTCGGCCAGAACAATAGCCGGTTTGGTAATCAAGGCGCGGGCGATAGCCACACGCTGCTGCTGGCCGCCGGAAAGATTGTTCGGCATATTTTTCAGTTTATCTTCCAGCCCCAGCAGGTGAACGATCTCGTCCAAAAACTTCTGATCCACCGTGTCCCCGTCCAGCTCCACCGGCAGGACGATGTTCTCATACACATTCAGGATAGGAACAAGGTTATAGTTCTGGAAGATAAAGCCGATGTTGCGGCGGCGGAAGATGGTAAGCTGTTCGTCGTTCATTTTCGACAGTTCTTTGTCCCGGACAATCACATTGCCGGAAGTAGGGGTGTCCAGCCCGCCCATCATGTGAAGCAGGGTGGACTTGCCGCTGCCGGAGGTTCCCACAACGGCCACAAATTCGCCGTCATTTACAGAGAAGTTCACGCCGTCAAGGGCGCGGGTGATATTCGGCTCTGTACCGTAATACTTTTTCAGGTCGATAGTCTGTAAAATGCTCATATTCAAAACTCCTTTCAAGGCTTTCTGCCTGTTGATAAGGGTATTGTAAAACCCAAATGTCCGCGAAATGTTATCATGCGTCCTATGTGTATTGCGACGCGCAAATGATGGAGATTACCAAGGCGCAGATGGAGTTGTTAGAGGGCCGGGTTCCTGAAAAAGCAAATGAAGTTGTCGTAAGCGAATACTTTCTTTCCACCTATGGAAACAATGCCAAGATCGGGGACACTGTGACCTTAGATACCGAGAGTTTTCATGGTGATTATGTCGTTACCGGCATTATGGACAGTGTAAATGAAAAAGAAGCGAATACCTGCGCTATCATTCTTTCCAACGCTGCCCTGACAGAATGGAAAGGGTTTGACCCGACTGGCTATCGCGCCTATGTCCATTTCAAAAACAGCGACCAGTTAGGCGAAGAACTGATAACCTCTTATTGCAGGGAGATTACAGAGGAATATCAGCTTCCTAATCTCCGCATGAACAACAGGTATTTTACTTATGTTTCTAAGTCCTTTAATTTTGCACTGATGGCTGGCGTGATTGCCATTGTGCTGATCGGCGGCTATATTGTGATCCAGAGTATCTTCCGTATCTCCATCAATGACAAAATCAGGAGCTATGGGCAGCTACGGACGATTGGTGCAACGCCAAAACAAATCAAGCGGATTGTAAAGCGGGAGGGACGCAAACTCGGCAGTATCGGAATTTTGATTGGTACAGTGCTGGGCGTATGCGCTGGTTTTCTCCTGTTTTCCAAGGGATTTAACGCTGTTTCCTATGTGATTATGATTTCCCTGACACTCATAAGCTGCTGGTTTATGGTGTCTATTTCCATCCGTAAGCCAGTAAAGATTGCGGCAGGAATTTCCCCTATTGAAGCCGTCCGTTTTACCCCGGTGCAAAAGGACATCCGCAGCCGGAAAAAGAATATCAAGCTCAATCCTGTTTCAATGGGAATTGCGAATTTTAAGCGTGACCGAAAAAAGACCGTTGCTATTGTAACCTCATTGAGTTTGGGCGGAATTATTCTGCTTGTGGTATCTTCCATTGTATTAACGCGCTCCCCGGAAGCGCAGGCAAGGTCTTATTTTCCAGATGGAGACTATAAAATTTATTTGGATTCCGGCGAGGTGTCAAAAGAAAAAATTATGGCAGCAGGAAATCCACTGAATGAGGAATTAAAGCAGGAAATACTGGCTATTGATGGCATCACAGATGTAATTGTAAAAAGACAAGCAGTTAATACAACTTTTAAGACGGACATCAATCAGAACACTGGAAACTGTGATATGCTGACCGACCAGAATTATGCTAAGGTTGAGGCTGCATTGACGGAGGGAACGATGCCGACAGATTCTCATAGTATCGTAATTTCACGCTCGATTGTAGATTCTTATGAAGATATGGGAGTTGGTTCAACGGTCGAAATATCTTTCAGAGAGGGGCAGTCATCAGTTCCTGTTACTATATCAGGACTATTTGGAGCAGGCACATATACCGGGCATGGTAAATTACTTATTGATGGGGCTGTTGCATTTGCACCACAGGATTTGTTCCGTGAACTACACCCTGAAATTACCTCTTTTGACTATTCATGGAGTATTGTAAGTGATCCGAAGAAAGCGGACTATGTGGAAAGTGAATTAAAAAATATTGTAGCCAGCCATAGCAACCTTGCTTTAGACGAAGTGAGTACGCTGATTGAAGTTAAAAAGGCGGAAGATAGGGCAGCATTTGGGAGTATGGAGGTACTTTCATGGCTGGTATTCCTTTTTGGTGTTATCAACCTTATCAATACGACACTCTCTAACCAGATGTCCAGAAAGCAGGAAAACAGTGTTTTGCGTTCCATCGGTCTAACACAAAAACAGCTATGTAAAATGAACATCTGCGAGGGCCTGTGCTATGCGCTCTTTGCAACATTGGCGACGCTGATCGTTGGGCTTCCGGCTTCCATCTTTGCTTGTAGAAAAATGAGCATTGCCATTTTTGCCGGAAAAGTAGTGCCATATCAATTCCCGGTTTTGGAAATGGGCCTGTTCATTCTGGTGTTGTTCGGAATGGAGCTGATCTTGTCTGTATGGACAATCCGCAGACAGAAAAAGCAATCCCTGATTGAACAAATGCGGGCGATGGAATAAGCGTATAAAATTTGGAGGAATTATCTATGGCTAACGATAAAAGAAAATTAACAGAACTGATAAGCAAGAAAGTGTGTATTGCGCCCATCCTTACGAATGTGCTTTTGTAGTTTTTGAGAAATAGGAACGAATACTATAAATCGGGATTTAGGAGAGGGAAAAATATGAAAGCAGATGTCATTAAGAAATATTTTCAGTCTTGGATAGATAAGGATATTGAGATTGTAAAGCAGACTTTTTCTGAAAATGCTTTGTATAGTGAATGCTATGGTCCGGAATATCATGGCTTATCACAAATTGCAATGTGGTTTGAAGATTGGCATAATAAAGGACAAGTATTGGAATGGACAATTAAGCGAATATTAGAACTAAATCAAACGTTAATTGTTGAATGGTACTTTAAATGCAATTATGATGGCAGGGTAGATGACTTTGATGGTGTTACAATAGCAGACTTTGATAATGATATGAAGATATTAAAATTATGTGAATTTCAGTCGAAGGCAGAACACTACTATCCATATGAATCATGATACAAATATGGATTAAAAACAATGAAATTCCAGTTTGTCGGGCAAAAGAAATTTATGGAGGCATAGTATGAAGATAACTGATAGAGATATAGATAACGGAAAACCTTTTGATTGGGGGAAAACCTCTTTAGATTATGCAAAGTTCCGTGATATTTATCCAAAAGAATTTTATCAAAAAATTGTTGACCGCAAATTATGTATAGACGGACAATCTATCCTTGATGTTGGAACAGGGACAGGGGTGCTTCCCAGAAATATGTACCAGTATGGGCAATGCCATTAAGTTAAGCGCCCCCAAAGAGCCCCGCTATCGTGCCGGAAGATAAAACCAAGAAATCCGATTACCCGAGGAAACAGGTCTCTGGAAAGCCCGTCCCCGCCTTACCGGAAAGCGTTTCCTGTAAAGCAACCCTTCCAGTTCTCGAAAAGGTTTCCGTAAGAAAGCACAGCAGGCAAAGACAGCGTCGGAAAAATTGAGGCGCTGTTTTTGTTTTGTGTTGTGGCAGGAAAGCTTCACGTTCCAGGCTGCTGCCTGTGCAAAGTTAAAAATCAGGAAAGCAGCAAAAACCTCCTGTAAAATAAGTTCTGGAATTTTGGAGTGGAGATGAATGAGCGCCACTGAATATTTCAGGCTGCGGAAAGATGTTTCGATGCCCCAGCGTTTGGCGTAAAGAGCTTTCAAAGTTTCGGGCGGAAATTGATTTTTATTCAGATTTGTCAGGAAGGTTTCCGTTTTTCCATTGCAGAAATTTACGCGTACGATACGGAAAGAAAGCCGGTAAAAGCCAACGCTTTCTACAGGCAGGAAATCGAAAACACGCTGACTTGTAAGCTTATAATAATCTGCCGGAACAGGGATATTTCTTGTTTCCAGTTTTCGTTTTGTGAGGCGCCCCAAAGTGAGGCTTGCGGGTATATCAAATTCGGGAAAACAAGGAAGTTTTACACCAAAAACCGAATCCCTTTCCTTCAGGCGGATGACATATTTCCATCCCCGGTTTTCCAGATGCGCCAAGTTGTTCAGGGACGCATAGTTCCGGTCAGCTAAAAGGATAACCGGCTCTGAAATCCGCGAACGGTCTGTCATTTCACACAGAGCTTTGCCTTCATTTTTCTCGTGTTCCTTTTGGACAATTAAGTCTGTATAAATGCCGTTTTCCAAGTCAAAAAGAGCGTTTATCAGGTGCTTGTTCCAACCGTGCTGGCGGTCTGTTCCGGGCAGATAAGAAAGCAAATCTGCAGGGTATGCTGATGATTTCAAGGACGTTCCATCCACTGCCAGCAGCCGATATCCCCGGTACTTCTTTTCGGGGGTAAGTGAATTTGAAAAGCTGTGAAATAAGTCCTCCAAGGCTTTAGGCAAAAGCTTTTTCCGCTGCTGCACAAAGGCGGAGGCAGAAGGTGTTTTTTCTTGAAAACGGAAAGCTTTCATGAGATTTTTGCCCACGCTTTCACAGCTCATGGTGAGCAAGAAGAAAATGATATTTTCAAAATCCAGCGCCCTGCGGCGGGTGAAATCCCGTCCCGGCCGGCTGGCGTAAATTTGGGGATTCTTTCCCATTTTCCTTACCTGAGACAGCAGCTTTTTTCGTAAGTTTTTTGCGGTTTGTTTCATTTTATAAGCCCCTTGAAGTTTTTATTTTTCAAGGGGCTTCGCCGCATATTTTTCTCATTTTGTCAAGGGCTTTTTGCCGGTTTCTTTATCTTTTTACAAAATGCTTAACTTAATGGCATTGACCAGTATGGGGCGAAGTGGAGGGCTACCGATATTTCAGGAAATCAAATTGAACAAGCCAAAATCCTTTCAAAAGATATGGATATAGATTATTACGTTGTGCCAACAGAAGATATAAGTTTTTCAGATAAATCTTTAAAGGGATCTCCATACTCTTTAAAACTCATCTGATCCATGATCTGGTCTTCCCTTTCCTGATCCTGGATGTATTTCTGAATGGCCTTTTTATTTCCTCCTACTGTGCTTACATAATATCCTTTTGCCCAGAACACTCTGCGGCCATATTTATACTTCAGATTTGCATGCCGCTCGAATATCATCAAGGTGCTTTTCCCTTTCAAATATCCCATAAACTCCCCCACACTCATCTTGGGCGGAATGGACAGCAACATGTGAATATGGTCCGGCATAATATTTCTTTTTGTCTAATCTTTGGGGGGTACTTTAAAAAGGAAAGAATCTGGGAGAATTTGACAAACCCCGCCCCTGGTGGTATCATGTTCCCCGTTGGGAATCCGGGTGCGCACAGCCTAACAAAGGAACGGGGTGGGAATCCCCGGCGAGCACGTCGCCGTGATGGCGGAGCGCCCTCCTGCTAAATGCTTTCAGACATTTGCCCACTGGCTTTTTGCTGGGAAGGGAAAGGGGGCGCGTTTGACGCCTAAGCCGAAAGACTTGCCCGGATGGCCGCACAGCAGCCGCGAGCGCCGGTGTGCTGTGCATGTCCTGCCTGCAGGACTGCCGCCCCTCACTATTTTACTATTTGAGAGGGATGAAACACAGATGCCCTCTCAAAGGAAAGAGGGTATTTTTATGAACAAACGCACGTACACAAAGAAGGGCCTTGCCCTGGCGCTGGGCCTGCTGCTGGTGCTGGGGCTTTTCTCCGGCTGCGGAGAAAAGCCTGGGGCTGGGGAAGGTGAAAGCGGCCTTGTGAAGAACATCACCCTGCAGGTGATGCACCGGGACGAAAGCGTGAAGGATTTCCAGCTTGCCACAGACAAGGAAACCCTGCGGCAGGCTCTGGAAGAGGAAGGCCTGATTGCCGGAGAGGAAAGCGAGTTCGGCATGTTTGTGAAAACTGTGGACGGCGAGACAGCAGACGATTCCAAGCAGGAATGGTGGTGCCTGACAAAGGGCGGGGAAACCTGGACAAGCGGGGTGGATTCCACGGAAATTGCTGACGGGGACGCCTTTGAGTTCACCCTCACCACAGGCTACTAAGGCAAAGCCCCCTGCATGAAAAAGATTTTTGCGCTTTGCCTGATGGCAATTATGGGCGTGGTGCTGGCGGCCTCCAAGGAGGCGCTGGCCTTCCTGCCCAATTTCGAGCTGGTGACTTTGCTGCTCATCCTGTTCACCCTGTGCTTCGGGCGGTATGTCATAGGGGCGCTGGGGGTGTTCCTGCTGCTGGAAGGGCTGCTGTATGGCTTTGGCCTGTGGTGGGCCATGTACCTGTATGTCTGGCCCCTGCTGGCAGGCCTTGCCTGGCTGTTCCGCTGGATGGACAAGGCGTGGCAGTGGGCGCTTTTGGCAGGGGGATACGGGCTGTGCTTTGGCTCCCTGTGCGCCCTTGCCTACCTTCCCTTGGGCGGCGCTTCCATGGCCCTCGCCTGGGCCATAGCCGGCCTGCCTTTTGATTTCATCCACGCCGGGGCGAATTTCCTTCTGGCCTTGGTGCTGTACCGCCCCCTGCGCACAGCCCTGGACAGGCTGCCCAGCATCACATAAAGCCCCTTTTACAGCATACCCCAGCAGCCATGGGCTTATTTGAAAAATCGGAAATACCGCCTTTATGCCAAATATGGGAGGATTTCTGTGTCAGAAATCCTCCCAGGCGAAAATCCGGCGCTTCCACTATTTTCAAGAAAGCCCTATACGCAAAATAAAAAAACCACAAAAAGGATGCTTCCGTTTTCCCCAGCCGCTTTACTTTTTCCCGCAAATGGGGTATACTATTGGTGCCTGACATTAAGACACACATCTGCGTGAAAGGCACGGACAGCGAAAGCTTTTGGAAAACGCACAGCTCCCCTGTGGGTTTTTATGCCGTGCCTTGCAAAGGCGCGGCTTTTTTGTCCTCTTTTGGGGAAAGGATGGAGACATATGGAAACGCGGGTTGCGGTTATGAGCATGATTGTGGAAAACAGCGACACAGTGGAAACCCTCAACGGGCTGCTCCACGAATATGGTCAGTATATTATCGGCAGGATGGGCATTCCTTACCGGGCGCGGGACATCAACATCATCAGCATTGCCATCGACGCGCCCCAGGACACCATCTCCGCCCTGGCCGGGCGCATTGGCAGCCTGTCGGGAGTCAGCGTAAAAACAGCTTTTTCAAACCAGAAAGGAGGCACAGCATGACAGCAGATTTATCTTCTTTGGCAAACCGCCTTGTAAAAGGCCGGGAGCTTTCTATAGAAGAATACGCCTTTTTCATAGAAAACCGCACCCCGGAACTTGCACAGGAGCTTGCCTGGCAGGCAGTGGAGGTGCGGCAGGGGATATACGGCAAGGATGTGTACGTGCGGGGGCTGATTGAAATCAGCAACATCTGCAAAAACGACTGCCTCTACTGCGGCATCCGGGCCTCCAATAAAAACTGCCAGCGGTACCGCCTTACCCCGGAGGAAATCCGGGAATGTGCGGCTGAGGGCTACCGCCTGGGCTTTCGCACCTTTGTGCTCCAGGGGGGTGAGGACGCTTACTATACCGACGCGCTGCTGTGCGCCCTTATCAGGGAGCTGAAGGAGAAATATCCAGACTGCGCCATCACCCTCTCCCTGGGGGAGCGCAGCTATGAAAGCTATAAAGCTTTAAAGGAGGCTGGGGCCGACCGGTATCTTCTGCGCCACGAGACAGCGGACAAGGCCCATTATGAATCCCTGCACCCGGTGGAGATGTCCTTTGAAAACCGCATGGAGTGCCTGAAAAGCCTGCGGGAGCTGGGATACCAGGTGGGCTGCGGGTTCATGGTGGGTTCCCCGGGACAGACGGCCCGGACCCTGGCAAAGGATCTTAAGTTTATTGAAGAGTTCAAGCCTGACATGTGCGGCATCGGGCCCTTTGTGCCCCACGCGGACACGGTTTTTGCAAAGGAGCCTGCCGGAACGGTGGAGCTTACCTGCTTCCTGCTTTCCATCATCCGGCTGCTGCACCCGCCGGTGCTGCTGCCCGCCACCACAGCCCTGGGCACCATCCACCCCGAAGGCCGGGAAATGGGCATCCTTTCCGGGGCAAACGTGGTAATGCCCAACCTCTCTCCTGTGTCTGTGCGGAAAAAATACGCCCTGTATGATAATAAAATCTGCACCGGGGAGGAATCTGCCCAGTGCAAGGACTGCCTCAGCGCCCGGATGCGCTCCATTGGCTATGAAATTGTGACGGACAGGGGTGACGTAAAGAAGGATGGCCGCCATGGAAGAGTATAACCACAGCGTATACCGGGGCCTTATTATAAAGGGCTGCTTAAAGGAAGCCATGGCTTATTGCGGCAGGTTTCCCCAGCACCAGGAGCTGCTGGAAAAATATGAAGCCCGGTTTCAGCAGGAGAAGTATCTTTCCTATGCGGTTTGCCCTAAGCTGAATCAGCTTCTCCTTGCATATCAGAAATACTGCCGGGATGTTTTCTATCTGGAACAGGCGCCGGAAAAAGCCGCCGCTGCCCTGCGGCAAAGGCTCGCGAGTCTGCTGGGCCTGGACAAAAGCCTTTCTATGGAAGATTTGGAGGAAAAAGAAGCCGCCAAAGCCTTTGCGGCAGAGGGGTTCCACTTTTTAGGCGGCAAAACCAGCGGCTATTACGGGCCATACATCTGGAAAACAGAGGAGCTAAAGCGTTACGCTGTCCAACTCCCGGAAGGGGAGCAGGAATACCCTGTAAAGTTTTTGGATGGGTTTGTTTTTCAGGGCTGGATGGATTATATTTCCTTTGGCATTGTGCGCACTGGGGGATGGTCTAATGGAGATGGGCTTATCCACTGCGTGAAGCCCGCGTACAATTTGGAATCGGAAAGCTTCCAGGTTTCCCTGCTGAAACACGAGGCCCAGCACGCAGCGGATTTGGCAAGATATCCGGACATGAGCAATGAAGATTTGGAATACCGGGCCAAGCTGGTGGAGCTGGTTTATTCTAAGGAAAGGGATCTGCTCACCTCCTTTGCACAGCAAGCCGGCGACAGGAACAAGGCAAACGGCCACGCCAGGGCGGCGGCCCGCATTGCCGCAGGCATGGAACGGCTTCTGGGCCGAAAGCGGGAGTGTTTCCCCGCCCTGCCTCACGAGGAAGTGATGGCGGCAGCCGGAACGCTTTTTGCAGAAAGCTGTTGGGAAATGGCGGAGAAATATGGATAGGAGGATGCCATATGACCCTGAGAGAAAAGGCGGAACACATCCTGCAAGCCTCCGGGCTGCTGGAGCATCTGAAAGCATACGGCACGCCCCACATCATTGGCAGCCTGCGCATGGATATGATGGCCTGGAACGATATTGACATCGACATTGAAAACGACGGCATGGATTTAGAAAAGCTGTACCGCCTGACAGGGTTTGTGATGGACGCCTTCCATCCCGTCTGGTATGAGGCCAGGGAGGAAACGGACGGCGGGGCGAAAACCGTGTGGTTCCAGGGCTTTGAGGCCATGATAGACGGGGAAAAGTGGAACTTTGACCTGTGGTTTTTCGACCGGGAAAGCATTGAAAAGGCCGAGACCCTCTGCGACGACATAGCCGCCCGGGCCACGCCTGCCCAGCGGGAGAGCATCACAGAGATGAAGCGCGGGCTGCTTGCCCGGGGCTTGTACTCTTTTGAAAAATTCCGCTCCATGGATGTGTACCGGGCGGTGCTGGAAGAAAACATTCAAACTATAGAAGGGTTCCTTGAACGGTATGCGCCGGGCAAGGGGACAATATAAACCTGAAACCATCAAAATTCTGAGGCTAAGGCGGCGCTTTCCTAAGCGCCTGCGCTGCCCCAAAGAAAAGGAGAAATGCAAAATGGCAAAGTACGACCCGAAATCCCTGAAAGCGGAGGAATTCATCAACGATGGGGAAATCCAGGAAACCCTCCGGTACGCCGAGGAGAACAAAGACAACGTGGAGCTTATCGACCAGATTCTGGAAAAGGCCCGCCCGAAAAAGACGGAGACAGGCTTCGTCTGCGCCGGACTGACCCACCGGGAGGCTTCCGTCCTGCTGGCCTGCGAGATCCCGGAGAAGATCGAGAAAATGTACGAGATTGCCGAGGAAATCAAGCTGGCCTTTTACGGCAACCGCATCGTCATTTTCGCGCCCCTGTACCTTTCCAACTACTGCGTCAACGGCTGCGTTTACTGCCCCTACCACCTGAAAAACAAGCACATCCCCCGGAAAAAGCTGACCCAGGAGGAGGTAAAGGCAGAAGTTATCGCCCTGCAGGACATGGGCCACAAGCGTCTGGCCATTGAAGCCGGGGAAGATCCCAAGAACAACCCCATCGAGTATATTTTAGACTGCATCAAGACCATCTACAGCGTCCACCACAAAAATGGCGACATCCGCCGGGTGAACGTGAACATTGCCGCCACCACAGTGGAGAACTACCGGAAGCTGAAGGAGGCGGGCATCGGCACATACATCCTGTTCCAGGAAACCTACCACAAGGAGAGCTACCTGGAGCTGCACCCCACCGGCCCCAAGCACGACTATGACTACCACACCGAAGCCATGGACAGGGCCATGGAGGGCGGCATTGACGACGTGGGCCTGGGCGTGCTGTTTGGCCTGGAAATGTATAAATACGAATTTGCGGGGCTTATTATGCACGCCGAGCACCTGGAGGCCGTTCATGGCGTTGGGCCTCACACCATCAGCGTGCCCCGGCTAAAGCGGGCTGACGACATCGACCCCGATCAGTTCGACAACGGCATTGACGACGAAATTTTCGCCAAAATTACCGCCTGCATCCGCCTGGCTGTGCCCTACACCGGCATGATTATCTCCACCCGGGAGACAGAGGAAGTGCGCAGCAAGCTTTTGCGGCTGGGCATCTCCCAGGTAAGCGGCGGCTCCCGCACCTCTGTAGGCGGCTATACGGAGGAAGAACGCCCCCACGACACAGAGCAGTTTGACGTATCCGACCAGCGCACCCTGGACGAGGTGGTGTGCTGGCTGATGGAAAACGGGCACATCCCCTCCTTCTGCACCGCCTGCTACCGGGAGGGCCGCACTGGCGACCGCTTTATGAGCCTGTGCAAATCCGGCCAGATTTTGAACTGCTGCCACCCCAACGCCCTCATGACCCTGTCGGAATATCTGGAGGACTATGCCTCGGAGAAAACCAGAGAAGTGGGCTATAAGATGGTGGAAGAGGAGTTAAAGCGCATCCCCAAGGACAAGGTACGTGAGATTGCGGAGCAGAATATAAAGGACATCAAGAATTCCAACCGCCGGGACTTTAGGTTCTGATTGACACCGGGTGGCGGGCATGGTATCCTGATAAAAACACTTATTGGGAGGGAAAACGTATGGGAAAAAAATTTTTATCCTTGTGCTTGTGCGCCTGCCTGCTGGTCTTAGGAGGATGCACAAAGACAGAGCTTTCCGCGCCGCCACCCAGCAGCGCCCCGGCTTCTTCACAAGTATCGGAGGCCGCGCCGGAGGAGGAAGCGGTCACCCTGACGCCGGAGGAAATTGAGAAGGCCAACGAAGCCTTTGCGTCTGTCCGGTATGGGGATAACACTCGGTACGCTTCGGAGATTAGCTGCTTTTTTACCAGCGAATACACCGACGTGCGGGACTTGGATTTTGAAGAGTTTCTGCGGTACTGCCCTGCACAGACCGCTGTGGGGTGCATAGAGGTAGAGGAATACGATGACGTAATGGCAGCGGCAAAGGAAGGAGAGTACCCCGGTCTGGAGGGCTATGAGGACATACTGGGCATGGGGACGGAAAGCTCTCCCGCAGCCGCGGACACCATTATCCCTGTCCACCGCTTTAAAAAGGAGGACATTTCGGCCCTGCTGAAAAAATATGCCGATATCACCGTGGACGACCTGAAGGATACCAGCCAGGTGATGTACCTGGAAAAGTATGACAGCTTCTATAATTTCACCAGCGATTTCGCCCCCGGCACCTTCCAGTGCGAAAAGGGCTGGAAAGAAGGGGATATGTACCGCTTTGTTTCGGAGGAGTACGGGAAAGAACTGGTCATAGAAAAGGCGGGGGAAGATTATTTTATCCGTTCTTTCACGGCCATAGAAGGAGGGGAATCATGAGAAAATGCCTGCGGTGTGACGCAGAGATGCGGGAGGGCCTGGCCCTTTACGGGAGCCAGAGCGGCTGGCGCACGGATTTGTGCGAGATGAAGGCGTTTTTTCCCCGTAAAGTGGGGACGCTGCTTGCGGCCGTATGCCCCCAGTGCGGCTATACGGAGCTGTATACAGAAAACCTGTCCCAGGAGAAGGAGTGAGCGAACATGAGCCTGAACGCAACAGTTTCCGCCGAGCGGCCCCATATTGGCTTCTTTGGGCTGCGCAATGCGGGGAAATCAAGCCTGGTGAACGCGGTGACGGGCCAGGCCCTTTCGGTGGTGTCGGAGGTAAAGGGCACCACCACTGACCCGGTGAAAAAAGCCATGGAGCTTTTGCCCTTAGGCCCGGTTGTCATAATCGACACCCCAGGCCTGGATGACGAGGGGGATTTAGGCGCGCTGCGGGTGGAAAAAGCCCGGCAGATACTCAGGCAGACCGATATCGCCGTATTGGTTACAGACAGCGCCCAGGGGCTTTCCCCCGCTGAAAACGAGCTGATAAGCCTGTTTAAGGAAAAAAATCTGCCCTACCTCTTGGCCTGCAACAAGGCCGATCTGCTCTCAGGGCGCAGGCCTCTCCCGGAAAAAGGGCTTTACGTCAGCGCCCTCACTGGGGAGGGCGTGGGGGAACTGAAGGAAAAGCTGGGCGCGCTGTTAAAGGCAGAGAAAAATGAAAAGCGCATTGTGGCGGACTTGCTTTCCCCCGGCGATCTTGTGGTGTTAGTAATGCCTATAGACGAGGCCGCCCCCAAGGGCCGGCTGATTCTCCCCCAGCAGCAGACCATGCGGGATATTCTGGACGCCCGCTGTGCCTTTGCGGCCTGCCAGCCGGAGGAATTGAAGGAGCTGCTTGCCGGCCTTGGAAAAAAGCCCCGGCTCATTATCACAGATTCCCAGGCCTTCGGGCGGGTGGCAAAGGACACCCCGGAGGATGTGCAGCTCACTTCCTTTTCCATCCTCTTTGCCCGCTATAAAGGGGACTTGGAAACCCTGGTGCAGGGGGCGGCAAAGCTGAAATCCCTCCAGGACGGCCACAAGGTGCTCATCTCTGAGGGCTGCACCCACCACCGCCAGTGCGGGGATATCGGCACTGTGAAGCTGCCGGGATGGATACGGGAATTTTCCGGGGCAGAGCCGGAATTCCACTTCACCTCCGGCGGGGAGTTCCCGGAGGACTTAAACCAGTATGCCCTGATTGTCCATTGCGGCGGCTGTATGCTCAACGAAAAGGAAATGCAGCACCGCCTGGCCTGCGCCCAGCAGGCCGGCGTGCCTGTGGTAAACTACGGGGTGGCTATCGCCCAGATCCATGGCATCCTCAAGCGGAGCCTTGCTCCCTTCCCTGCCCTGCAGGCTTTGGTGTAAGGATCTGCCAGCGTAAAAAACGAAAGGGGGCGCAGGCATGGAGCCTTGCCCGGTATATAAAAAATGCGGGGGCTGCCAGCTTCAAAATCTCTCCTATGAGCGGCAGCTCCAGTGGAAGCAGGCCCGCTGCCAAAAGCTGCTGGGATCCTTTGGGAAGGTGCGCCCCATTATAGGGATGGAGCACCCCTGGCACTACCGCAACAAGGTGCAGGCCGCCTTTGCTTGGGACAAGCGGCGGGGCAGGGCCATTTCCGGGGTGTACCAGTCCAGCACCCACCGGGTGGTGCCAGTGGATTCCTGCCAGATTGAGGACGAGAAGGCAGATGAAATCATCTGCACACTCCGGGGGATGCTGAAAGGCTTTAAGCTGACCCCTTACGACGAGGACACCGGCAAGGGGTTCCTACGCCATGTGCTGGTAAAGAGAGGCTTTGGCACCGGGGAAATTATGGTGGTGCTGGTAACCGGCACGCCTGTCTTTCCGGCAAAAAAGCATTTCCTGGCAGAGCTGCTGAAAAGGCACCCGGAAATCACCACGGTAATACAGAACATAAACGACATGCGTACCTCCCTGGTGCTGGGCAGGCAGGAAAAAGTGCTGTATGGCCCGGGCTTTATTGTGGATGAGCTGTGCGGCTGCCGGTTCCGCATTTCCGCCAAGTCCTTTTACCAAATAAACCCCCTGCAAACCCAGACGCTCTACCAGCAGGCCATTGAGTTTGCCGGACTTACCGGGAAGGAAAAGGTGCTGGACACTTACTGCGGCATTGGCACCATCGGGCTGATTGCCGCCAAAAACGGCGCAGGCCAGGTGCTGGGGGTAGAGGTGAACCGGGACGCAGTCCGGGACGCTATTGGCAACGCCAAGGAAAACCAAGTGAAAAACATCTATTTCACCTGCGCTGACGCCGGGAATTTCATGGAAGAAATGGCCTCCCAGAAAGAGCCTTGCGATGTAGTTTTTATGGATCCGCCCCGGGCCGGGGCCAGCGCAGCTTTCCTGAAGGCCCTGCGCGCCCTAGCCCCCCGGCGGGTGGTGTACATCTCCTGCAACCCCGAAACTCTGGCCCGAGACCTAAAGCTTCTGCAAAAGGATTACCGCGTCCAGGCCATCCAGCCAGTAGATATGTTCCCCCATACGCAGCATGTGGAGACGGTTGTAATGCTTTCCCACAAAAAACCCGACAGCGTAATCAACGTAAAAGTCGAGTTTGGCGAGGGTGAGGGAAAAGTGCCGCTTGATAATATCGCCAAGAGAGCCGAAGCGTATAAGCCAAAAGAGCGGGTTACATATAAGATGATTAAGGAGTACATAGAAGCGAAGTATGGCTTCAAAGTACATACCGCATATATTGCAGAGGTAAAGAGGGAGTTAGGATTGCCGATGTATGATGCTCCTAATGCGGTAGAGGAATTGAAACAGCCGAGGAAACATCCGACGGCAGAGAAAGCGGAAGCGATAAAGGATGCTTTGAAACATTTTGAAGTTATTTAAAGCCGTGAGCGTATCATTAGAAATAGTGGTACGCTTATTTTTTGTCCGAATCGTACCTTTGATTGGCTTGTTAGTTCTCTATATAATGAAATCAAAAAAGGATGGTGGACTTTATGAGAGAAAAGAAAAATCACTTGTATGTGGATAGTGGGGAACGGAGCATTTTGCTACATAGCCTTGTGGAACTGAAAAATCAGCTCATACAGCAAGGCAGATATACAGACTGTGTTGACGAACTTATTTTTAAGGTTATCCATGCGCCTATAAAAAAATTAAGAGTAGAACTGGCAGGGGGAAGTGATGTGCGATAAGGAATTTAAAGAACTGGTTAAAATAGCAGTAGAAAAATTAAAAGATGAATCCGTATTGAAACTGTTACAAGCCGATGCAAGTTATCAAAAGGATAGTAATAATGAGGGAAGTGCAGAGGACGCTTTTAATCAGCTTGATTTAACGGAAAAGCAGAGGAAAGTTTGCCAACATCTTATAGATTGCAGGGATAAGCAGGATTTTGAATACGGCACTCATGCCTATATTGCAGGACTGATGGATGCGTTTCATATTATGGCGGTATTGTTCCCAGAAAAATGGGATACAGAGAGAATAAGAGAAGCCTTATCACGACAGTGCAGATAAGACAGATAATAAAAGCAGAATAAATTTTACATAGCCGATTGGTGTAGTTAAAAAACAGCCAGTCGGCTTTTTTTATTGCCATGAATCCTTTACATAGCCACTCTGACAAAGTGGCTAAATTTATGCGAAAGGAGGACGCACCTATGTCAAATTGCAAAGTAATCGCTCTGACGAACCAGAAAGGCGGTGTCGGAAAGACCACCACGGCGGTCAATCTGGGTGTCAGTCTGGCACAGCAGGGTAAAAAAGTCCTGCTCATTGATGCCGATGCACAGGCAAATCTTACCATGTCACTTGGCTACGGCAGACCAGATGATTTGTCTGATACGCTCTCAAGCATTATGCAGGATGTGATAGACGATAATCCTGTCAATGTCCAGAAAGCTATCCTGCACCATAATGAGGGCGTTGACCTGCTCCCGTCCAACATTGAACTGTCGGGCTTGGAAGTAAGGCTAATCAATGCCATAAGCCGTGAAAGCGTGCTGAAAACCTGCATCAATGAGGTAAAAAAGAATTATGATATGAGCAGTTTGGAAAGGAGGTAGCAGAGATTGGCGAGAAGCAAAAGAACAGGAATCGAGCTGACCGCATACGATGACCTCTTTGAAACAGACGAGAGCCGAGCAGAAGCAAATTTAAGCAAGATAAGGGAAATCCCCATTTCCGAGATTGATGAGTTCCCAGACCACCCATTCAAGGTTTTGATGAATGAGGATATGGAGCAGCTTGTGGAAAGTGTCAGTCGGAGCGGTGTAATGACCCCTGCCACGGTTCGGCAGAAAGAGGACGGTCGGTATGAGCTTATCAGTGGTCACAGGCGGAAAAAGGCTTGTGAGCTTGCAGGGCTTGAAACGCTGAAATGTGAGGTTAAGGAGCTGACACATGATGAAGCAATTATTGTCATGGTTGAAAGTAATCTCCAACGCTCTGTTATTCTGCCAAGTGAGAAAGCCTTTGCCTATAAGATGCGGCTTGAAGCGATGAACAGACAAGCGGGCAGACCACCAAAAGATAATTTGACACCAGTGGTGTCAGATTTAGAAACTCCCCGAACAAATGAGAAGTTGGGAAAAGAAGTTGGTGAAAGCCGTGAGCAGATACGCCGCTTTATCCGCTTGACCGAGCTTGTACCCGAAATTCTGCAAATGGTAGATGAACGTCAGATTGCTTTCCGCCCTGCTGTTGAGATTTCCTATCTTTCCGAGGAACAGCAGTACACTTTGCTTGAAGCAATGGGCTAAGCATCTTCAGGGTCTGGGAAAGCATCGGAAGTCATTGTGACCTCAAACCGTTCTTGCGGCGGCTCGGTTTCCTGTTCCTTTGCAGCTTTTTCAACCTCCGCAGGCATTTCATGGGCGGCAGGCTGTTCCTCGGTATTTTCTATTTCTTCGGACTGTTCCTTATCCTCACTTTTCCTGTTCCAGTCAGATTCAGTAGCCAAAATCTTAGCAAGGAGCTTTTCATCCTCTGATGTCAGCTCGGTATGCTGCTCCAAAAACGGGATAAACACATCCTGCCCAAAACGCAACGTTTCCATCTGCTCACGGTAATAATCTTCGCCCTGCCGTTTCCATTCTGGGACAAACGGGCAGTCGGGAGAGAGGGAATATTCATAGAAATTTCGGATATGGGCAATTAAATCCCCCTCACCGTCGCCAATGTCAAACCGCCCCTCGTAGTTAAATTCCTCACCGCCGATAGCCCTATTCCACAAGGATGCCTTGTATCAGACCATCTGCGCCCGGCCCGGCGCGTACTTGATAAAGACCTCGAAAAGACAGCTTTCAATTTCCCGCTTGCGCTTGTCCTGCGCCTTGGGGGACAGGATAGGGGTCAGGTTTTCCAGCGTGATGGGTTTGCCCTGAAAAGAAGCCGTCTTGACCTCTTTGTGATAAGTAATTCTTGTTTCTGCCATCGGAGCCTCCTTTACAAATCGGTGAACGGTTGCACACAGTTTCCCGCTGTCCTGTGGGGAAACGTCAAAAGGCGGCAGAAAAACCGCCGCCCTTTGACCTCCCCCCACCTCTGGCCAGGATGGCCAGAAGCAGAGGGGGACTGTATTCCATTTCAATCTGCAAAGGCCAGGGGCCGCCCCGCCGGGCTAATTTGGGCTGTCGCAAGACAGAACGCCCCGGCTGGGGCGGCCCCCTTGATTGCATTTATACTGCGCCGTATTTGCCACGCATCCCCGGCGCGGGGAGTATTCCAGACCGCCGATGGCCTCGGCTGCATAGCCCCGCTGTACCGTTCTACCGTATACCGCAGGACTCCCCCTCAAGTCTGTGGGAGGGCGTGAGCAAGTCTCATTATCCCCCGCGCTGTCCTCGCGCCCGGCTTGCCACAGCCGGGTCAAAGGCTTGCGTTGATCGCTCGGTCAGCTCCTATTTCACCTCCTCGGAGCGTTCCATTCTGGCGGCGCGCCTTTTGCCGCTATCACGCGGGTTTTGTATCTGGAATACTGTGTATTCAGTTGTCAGCGGGAGGGGCTTGTCCCTCCTCACCTATCAGGCGGAAAATTGGGGGAAAGTCCTCTCTCCTAAATGGAATTTTCCAAAATATTTTTCAGGTTCAGCAAGCCCCGGTCAATGGAGCCGCTGATCCGGCTGATCCCCACACCCTCGGCCCGCGCAAGGTCGGCCCTACTGATGCCGAGTATGTAGTGAGCGTAGACGCGCCGGGCCTGGACAGGCGGGAGCTGGCCAATGGCCGCATAGAGGGCGGCCCGGTTTTCCGTGTTTTCCATCACCTGCTCCGGGGACAGCGGGGGAAAGGTCACGTCTGCCTCAAAGCCGGGAGTGCTGTCCAGGGAACACTCGTCATGTTCCCGCTTGCGGCGCTTGTAGCTGTCGCACAAGCGGCCTCCGATGGAGAGGGTCACGGCGATCTCGTCAGAAACCTCCAGTATGACGCGTTCGGTCAGGTGGGGGTAATAGTTATTCAGAATGATGGTTTTCATATTGCCTCCATTTCGATGTTGCGCGGTTGACGGGTCAGCAGATCGAAATGGAGGGTTCGGCGGGGAGCGGCATCCGGGGGTGCAGCTCTGCAAAGCCTCTGGCCACGATGACCAGAAGCGACAGGAAACGACAGCGCCCGCACAGCGTTGTACTGTGCGGGCGCGTGAAGTGACATGGTTCTTTATGTACTTACATATTTCGCGTTCGTGGCCGGAGTAACCCGGCGGAGGGTCTATGCTTTTTTTGGAAAATTATATATAGCAGAAACGAGAAAAGACACGGCGCTACCTCCTAAACGGTCGCCGTATCTTTCAAATAGAAAGAGCCGATAACCGCATTTTTAATTTGCGTGTTATCGGCTCTGCGTCTATGCGTCTGGCTCTTTTGATATTTATTTGGATATTAGGCTACTCAAGCAAACAACAGATAGGTTTCCTTTTTTTACATTTACTAAAGTCTCCTGCTTGCATTTTGGACAATACAGCGGGAAATTGACAAGCTCTGTGTCTGGACGCACTTTAAGTCTGGTCTTATTTCCGCATACGGGGCATAGAAGCCATATCATCTGACCCATCAAAGGCTTTCCTCCTTGTAACTTTTTTGAATTAGCTTTTTTTGCTCCCACTTTCTACTTTTGAAATAGAGCAAGCCCACAATAGCAGGCAGGACTGGCGAGAGTGCCTGCCCATAAAAAATGCCAGGAAATCCCATGCAAAGCGTAAAAGCTAAAAACCAGCTCACTGGCAAACGAATGATAACTGCATCCAATAAGGCGTTAAACATGGCAACATTTGCCGCACCTGCCCCGATGGAAAAGGAATCCAGCGTATACATAGCCGCATAAATCAAACTATTGATACCGCAACAAATACGCAGGTAATAAACACCATCGTTTACTACTTCTGGGCTGGTACTACCGAACAGTAAAATCAATGGTTCCGCAAAAAGTTGCACGCCAATTACAACAATGAGCGTAACAGCAATATTCATCACTAAACTGATTTTTACCACCTTTCGGGCTCGCTCGATTTGTCCTGCGCCCATGCACTGGCCGACCATCGCTGTTACTGCCTGTCCAATAGCCCAGCAGGGCATACCAGCAAAGGTATTGATCTGCAAGCCTACGCCAGATGCGGCGGAAACAGATGTACCAAATTGATTGAGCATACCTGTTACCAGCAGATAGGCTGTGTTGA
Organism: Acutalibacter sp. JLR.KK004; assembly: GCF_036941085.1. Classification (NCBI taxonomy): domain Bacteria; kingdom Bacillati; phylum Bacillota; class Clostridia; order Eubacteriales; family Acutalibacteraceae; genus Acutalibacter; species Acutalibacter sp. JLR.KK004. The sequence continues at coordinate 1,715,324 of NZ_JAYMNQ010000001.1, read as the reverse complement.
CTACTACCATCTGAATTGCTGTGGGTAGACCGACTTTTATAATGGCGGTCAGCTTATCCCATTGAAGTGTAAATTTTCCGTGTTCCGCCGCAGAGAAAAACACCTTGCGTCGTTGTAGATAGAGCAAAGAAATCACAAAGGAAATTCCCTGTGCCGTGATTGTTGCGTAAGCGGCTCCTACTGTCCCCATTTCAAAGGGGCCTACCAATATAATATCTAAAAATACATTGATGATGGTGGCAATCCCAACAAAGCAGAGGGGAGATTTAGAATCTCCCAGTCCCTTGAGTACAGAGCAAACAGCATTATATCCAAACACAAAGACCGTCCCGCAGCAAATAGTTTTCATATAGTCACAGGCATCTTGATACACATCTGCCGGAACATTTAGTGCCTGAAACAGAGGACGGTAAATTGCCAGGCTCACAACAGTCACAAGGAAAGAAGATACCAGCGAAAGTAACGCTAACATTTGAAAAGACTCCGCTTGCCCCTTTGCATCGTCTGCCCCTTTGTATTGAGCAATCAATACAGCTCCCCCCATTGTCATACCAATACAAATTGAGTTAATGATATAACACAGTTTAGAAGCGTTACTAATCGCCGCAAGGCCCACATCTCCTACAATCTGGCCGATCACAAGCATATCTACCACATTGTAGAAAGATTGCAGCATATTCGCCAGAAGTAACGGGAGCGCGAAAACAGCCAGCTTTCTTGGCACACTACCGGTCAATAAGTTATGTTTTTCTATCATATCCATTCCTCCAAAAAGAAAAGGGCACACCATATCGTGTACCCTTTGCACATTCATAAATAAGCATAACAAAAAGTCACAAACAAAACATTGTTTGTGGCCTAAACAGTCGATTGTCTATCGTTGGTTGGATAAAAGGGTACAAAAACCAAGGGCAGTCTATATCCGCCCTGGCCTTTTCACCATATCAATCAACTTTCCGAAAAGGCTCCGCACAATGTTTCGTGGTATAAACTTGTGTGGAGCCGAATCCAATACAGAACTTCCCGAACAACATTGTGTTCACCTCTCTTGTTAATTTGTATAAATTATACACAGTTTGCACTTTCTTGTCAAGTCAAATCCGTAGGCTCTTTATAGTTAGAGACTTTGATTTACGAAAAAAAATACTACTAAAATATAAAATTGTATTTCGTCCTCATACCCGCCCCTGAAATGTAAAATAATATAGAGGTGATATGAAAATGTACCAATATGAAAAGCGCCTGGACTGCCACGCCCTGGGTGCAGAAATCAAGCGCAGACATAAAGCAAAGGGCTGGACGCAGGAGCATCTGGCCCAGCTTGTAGACCTCACCCCGCGCTCCATCATGTATATCGAGAACCGGGGCCAGCACACCAGCCTCAACTCCTTTTACAAACTCGTCACTCTTTTGGATATTTCCGTAGATGAATTTTTCTACCCGGACAGGTACAACGGAGAGGACGAACGCCGGAAACACCTTGACCGTATGCTGAACGGAATGGACGAAAAAGAGCTTATCATCATGGAGGGGGCCGCAGAGGGCATCCGCAAGGCCCGTGAAAGGTCGGAGACGTAGGAAGAACGCCTCCGGCCTTTTTCGCGGGGGTTTCCGGGGGAGCGCGTTAGCGGCAAGCAAGGCAAGTGTATAGACACTTGCGGTTTTCGCTCCGCGAAAATGCTTGTTGGGGTTCCCCCAAACCCGATGGACTTCTGGCCATGCTGGCCAGAAGTCCCCCTGTCTGCGGCCCTGTCGCTACCGCTCCTGGGCCTTATTTTCCCGCCCGTCCGTCAGGCCGAGCAGATGATCCACACCGCCCTTGACGGCCACCAGCTCACGCATCTGCCGCTGGGCCTCCCGGTACTCGGCATAGAGGGCCTTTTTCTTGTCGGCCAGTTCCCGGCGCTCCTTTTTGAGCGCGTCCATTTTCGGGAGCTTGGCCCCGCCCAAAATGTCATTGATTGCAGCCTTGGCCGCCCGGTAGTCGGCCAGCTCCGCCTCATGCTGGGCCAGATACTTTTTTGAATACTTGGCCGCCTTGTACCCATCGAACACGGGCCGGGTCTTGGCATAGCTCACCACGGCAGCCATCAGCTTGGAAGTTTGGGAGAGCCGGGCCTCGGTGGACTGTATCTCCCCGGCCAGGGCATGAAAGCGATCCACCGCCGCCGTGGTCTGCTCCGCCAGCGCGTCATAGTCGGTCAGCCCATGCTCCTGGAGGAATTGGAGGGCGGCGGCCATCTGTTTCAGGTTGTAGACCTTGGCCCACCGCTCATAGGCTGGGCCTTTGCCCTGGCGCATTTTTTCCTGTATGTCAATCAGCAAATTGACGCGCTGGGGCGCGGGCCGGGGTCGCGCCTGTTTGGGCTGGCGCGTGGGGGCCTTGCCGTCAATCACGGCCTGAATATCCTCCAGCCCATAGCCAGCCCCCAGGGTGGAGGCCCGGAGCCGGGCCGCCCGGTCATGGCCGGGAGCGCGGAACGAGATCACCCCGCCCCGTCCATGCACCACCTGAAAGCCCACCGCCTCCATGCGCCGCAGAAAATCAGAGAAGTCGGCGGGGCGTTCGGACAGGGCCGCATCTATGGCCCAGCGTATCTGCTCCTTTTGGGACGGTGGCCGGGCCGCCCCCTGCCACTGCCCATAATGCAGAAAGCGGCCCTTGCTGTGGAGCTTGGGCCGCTCTACCACGGACAGCGCGTGTTCCAGGCACACCCGGTCAGACAGCCGCCGCAGGGCGAAGCTGGAGCCGATGAAGTTTCGGAATTTCCTGGAGCGGTCATAGGCCGTGGAATTGTAGTAAATGTGGTTGTGAATATGGCCTTTGTCGGTATGGGTGCAGACAAAAAACTGATACTTGCCCTTTGTCCACCGCATCGCCGTTTCATAGCCGATCCTGTTGGCCTCCTCCGGGGTAACTTCCCCCTGGGGAAAGGCTTGGCGGAGCTGGTAGCACAGCGCCCCCTGCTCCGCCGTCCGGCCCGTTTCCGCCTGATACTGGCCCTTTACCAGCATAAATTCAGCGTGGGCGGTTTCCGGGTCGCAGAGGTAAGAGGACACCGCCCCCAGTTTCTCCGGGTTCAGGCCGTAGTCAAAGCGGTCTTTCAGACTTTGTATGGCCGTTCGCTTGGCGGCCTGTTTGTGGGGCTTGATATAGGTCGTAGCCGTGGGCGTTCCTCCTTTCCGTATCGGTTCTCCTTGCTTCTGGCCACACTGACCAGAAGCAAGGAAAAATTGGGGCAAAACTATATTTTATTCTTGTAGAAATAAAGCCAATATGATAAACTAAAAATAATTTACTATTAAGAACAGCAAAATCGAGGTGTGTAAGGTGCGCTCCAAAAAATATTCCTGCCCTAATGGATGTAAACTTCCACCGAGAAGAAAAGTTTTACAGGAATCTAAAGACCATACATATAAGTTTGACTATAATGATTTTTTGTTTTGTCCCGTATGTGGAAGCCTTATGCCATATTCGTTGGATAAAATTCGAGATTTTTTTGATGTATACCATGTTCATTCATCGCTCAAACGTGCAATCAACCTTGTATATAAATCCGAATTTGAAGCCGCTGCACGAGAAACTTTTGTTGTAGTTGAAACCACATTAAAAAAGAAATCTGGTCTCGACTTGCATGGTTTTGATTTGGCGACCAAAGCGCTGTCTTTTGAGTTTGATAAAAAGACTGGAAAAATTACAAAAGCTCCATTGATTGCAATTAACGATTTAGTTACGGAATCCGAGCGAAATGAACAAGATGGAATACGATATATGCTTATGGGCTTTTTCCAAGGGCCAAGAAACTTATATCAACATAGGCATATTGGAGCAGGCGTAGATAACACCCTTTCAGTTATTATTGAGGCGTCATTTTTTTTGAGATTATTGGACGGACATAGTATAACAAAAAATGGGCGGTGGATTCCTTCAAAAGTAAGTTACAGAGAAATCTATAATTCTATGCCCAAACGGATTGATCGCTGGCGGCTTATTCGCCTTTTGAAAAAGCGCGAACATCTTTTTAGAAAGCAAAAAAATCCAGAGCATCTATCTTCTGGCCACACTGACCAGAAGCAAGAGTGACAGGGAGCGGCGCGGGGCCGCTCCCTTTTGTCACAGGCGCACCACCTCGGAGAGCTTCTGGAGCAGATCAGCCAGCGGCCCCCACAGATCGGCATAGTCCTTTTGCAGAGATTTGATCTCTTCCTGGTACACCCCGTAGCTGTTGGCATGGGTCGCCACCTGATTGAGATTATTTGCACACCGCCTCTGGAGGGACACCAGCTCCTGGACGGGGGAAAGGTCAACATGGAGGATATAGCCGTTGAGGGCCATTTTGCGGATATAGGCGCTCATATTGCGGATGCCCGCCTCCTCCATGCGCCCCCGGATGGCCTCCAGCTCGTCAGGCCGCACCCATACATAGAGCGGCACATCCCGGACGCGCTTTTTTCCGGCCATGCTACCTGCCGCCCCGTTCAGGGGCCTCCCGCCTGGATGGGGCCGGGGCCGGATGTTCCCCAGCCTGTTCCGCCGCCTCGCGCATCTGCTGGGCGATAGGCCGCTTGACTTCCCGCACCCGAAAGCGGCGCTGGTAGTCGGCGGCGCGGTCAGCGTAGTCCTTTTCCGCAGCGACTCCGTCATCGTAGTAATGGCCCCAGTAGTAGTCCCGACGGCCCTGCTCCTCGGTGAATTGCCACGTCACAAAGCCCTCCCTGGGATGCTCCCCCAGGGCAATCCCCCGCCCATTATCAAACAGAATGGACTGCCGGATGACATAGCCTTGATTTTCGTCCATAGTAGCCTCCTCTCAAACTGTAAAATGTGGAAAGTATCAGCGGAAAACAGGGGCAGGACGTGAAATGATACGCCCCACCCCTGAACGGCCCCGGCAAAGCCTTGATACAGGCGGGTTTCAGGGGGCCTAATTTTCCACTCATCAGCCCCGTTTTTTCCGCATATAATCCCGCTTTTGTTCCCGGAGCGCGGCGCGGGCGCAAGCCTCGGAGCAGTAGCGCCGCCGCCCGTCCAGGAGGGCGGGCCGCCCGCAGACGGGGCAGGGCCGGGTTTCCGGGGCTGGCCCCTGGCCGGACAGGGCGGCCTCCAGCGCCGGATCAAGAGGGAGAACGGCCTCCCGGAAGTAGCGGCAGTAGGCTCCTGTCCAGCACTTCCCCAGCATATAACATTCACAGTTCAGGGGCAAGCATCCGTACTCCCGGTCATAGTTGGCGCACCACTTCACCACCAGGGCGCGGATGATGTGCTTATTAGCGTAAAATGTCGTGATGGTTATCCTAAAACGGAGGATGGAATTAAAAGTAAATTTAAAGAATTTTTGGTAGATATTGCTTTTGCAAGTGAGTGTTATCCAGCTTGCGAAATATCGAAGCGAAAGATTGCTGCTACAAATAAGAAAATATATTCTTCATTGATATTTTGGATTGACAGAAATCGAAATGATGGACGAGAAAAAGAATCTGTAATTGATAAAATTGGAGGATTTTATCTTAGAGAAGAATGTCATTATGATACTGTAGCACTTATAGATAATAATCGTGCACAGTTTCTTTATACTTCAATTAAATTTGCAAAATCTAAATACGGGGAAGATAACTGTAAATTTTTTTATATTAATACTGGATTAAATAATGCTAATATAAATCGAAAGTATAGCGGAACAATTTTACCTTATGAATATTTAAATTCAGATGTCTTGCCTATGGCAATAAATCAGAATAATCAAAATATACTACTTTTACTTGTAAAAGATGAATTTTGTGAAGAGTATCTTAGACGTTTAATTGGATTAGCACAAGAAATTACATTTGACTGGGCGGCAAATATAATAATTGCTTTCCCAAATTATAATGAATTTGAAGATAGTGAAGCAGTAATATCTGCAAAATCAGAATTTGAAGATTCTAGTTTTACTGATAAAATTACAGTTTTAACTTATGATCCAGATTTTAGAGATGAGGTGTGAACGAATGAATGATAGCATCAATACAGATACTTTGTTGCCAGTAGGAGAACGCTTAAAGCCATTGTTAAATAAATCTTGTATCAGTGAGTCAGATATGAAGGCTCTTCTTGCCGAGAGAGGAGTGTATATTGGTGACAGCAATAAACGATTATCTATCCCGATTTTAACATTGTCAATATTAAGCCCAAAGGAATTTGAAAAATTGCAGGAACTGCAAAAAACAAAAGAGGACAGTCTTAAGACAAGAATTACAAAAACAAAATCTCAATCAGATAATAATTTAAACAATTTGATTCCACAGGATTTAATAAAAAAAGATGAATTACTTGATGAGTATGATTGTTTTGATTTTGATACTGATTTGAGCTTTAACATGGATACTCCAAATAAATTAGTATTGGATTATGCAATTATCAGGGAGGATGTTACTAAAGATTGGGCAAATAATAAGAGTAGATATACTGGAAGAGTGGAGGTTGAAAAAACATCAACTGATAGTATGATTTGCTTTAACAATGAATATACATCTTCGGAAACGGAAACTATCAATAAAAAAATAATCAAATCAGTGTCTAATCATTTATTAACAGAGGGAGAAATATCTAGTAGGGAAGACACGTTTGAAATAACATCCGATAAATTTAATAATAATCAAAGGTTTGCAACAGTGTACAAAGGGATACATATAAAAAAACAAAATAATGGACTGCCAACCTACTGAAAAACCGCTCTTTCACAACGAAGGGCGGTTTTTTCATGGGCGCAGGGAAAGGAGGCAACCCAACTACCGGGGCTTGACAAGAGAGGTCAAGCCCTTTTTTCATGCCAGAAAACCAAGAAGGAGGTATTGCGAATGGCCGATGAAAAATCGAAAAACCTGACTGGCGCAGACGGTCCGGACAAAGATCCGGCGCAGCCCGAGGTGGGCGGCTCCCTCGCTCCGGGGAAGGCGCAGAAAGCGCCCGAAGCCGCCGCACCGGAAAAAACGGTAAAGCGGCTCCCGCTTCTCCCGCAAAGGAGGCCGCCAAGGGGACGAAAGAGGCAGCCCCAAAGCAGAAGGAGGAAAAGGAGACGGAACCGCCGAAGCGGAAGGGCCGCCCGCCCAAAGAGGCAAAGGACAAGGCGGCTCCCACGAAGAAGGAGCCCACGGCAAAGAAGGAAAAGGCGAGGCAGAAAACGGCCACGGCCATGAAAACGGAGAAATCTTCACCGGCTGGAAAGGCAGCAGAGGCGGAGAAAGCGCCCCAGTCCCAGAAGGGCGGCGGCAATCAGCTTTAAAGAATTTCGTGTGCGGTATCACACAGAAGCGGCCTGTCGGGAAGAATTGTTTCGTCAGCGTTTTCCTGAGGGCTTCGTGTGTCCGAAATGCGGATGCGAAGAGTTTTATGCCATTCGCAGCCGCAACATCTGCCAATGCCGTTCCTGCCGCCGCCAGACCTCCGTCACTGCCGGAACGGTGATGCACCGTAGCGGCCCGACAATACTAAGGGAAAGAATGATACCCATTGCAAGCTCCGCTGGGAAAATGCTTCCGTTCTGTACCAATAAAAGACCAACAGGCAGAACCTCTAGAAGTGTTGTCGGCATAATCGCCATCATCAAGTTCATGGTTTTCCATGTGCTCTTAAACCATGTCAGCGTAAAATCCTTAAAAGACTGGACGGCACCAACAAAAGGTGCTTTCATTAGGCGGTTTGCAATTTTCAGCCGAATACCCTCTAAAATCGTATAGGCTGAAATGTGTGCTAAAATCGTAGAAATACCAAAGCAGATAACCGAACAGACAGAACACTTTCAGCTGGTTTGCAAAAATTCCTCGCTGACCGGCTTAATTTGCTATACCCATTTTCATGCCGCAAAAATTATGCTGTCTTTTTTCATTTTGGGGCTTGACACCTATTTGCAGGTTTGCAATCATTGTGCCGGATTTGCAAAGTTTCGCTATTGGGAAATGGAGACAACGAACTCTTTTTGACAATGGACGAATATATTTCTCCTGGCGATATGGTTCAGGTTGTCGGAGCGGAAGGCGAAAAAGGAATCGTACTATCTGTTGTGGAGCTTTCAGAATATGCGATTTCTGCTTCTCTGTATCAAATGAGGACGGTCATAAAATTACAAGAAGAAGTTTAGAGCCAACAATGGTTAATCCACTGTTGGCTCTATTTTCTTAACTACTCAATTCAGCCAAAAGTTTCTGAATCTCCGTCCTATCCATTTTCACTATGAGGCTTCGAGCATCTCCACTTCGGGTTATGTATGTCAAATCACCGGTTTGCAAATAGCCTGTAATCTGACTGAATGGATCGTAGCCGGCTTCTCGAAGGGATGAGGCTATTGATTCAAAGATTTCTCTTGAGGTATCACTCATAAACCGTCGCATCTCCCTCCGAAAAGTCAAGACTATTGAAAATGGAACCGTATACATCAATCATATCATCAAGAAGTATCTCAGCGTCGGACTCCATGATGAGGACACGCTCGTGATGGAGTATCTTTCTGATAATACCCTTGGTTTCGATATATGCGCCACCAGACTTTTTCCCATCCTCAACGAAATGAAGAACTGTTACTTCGGGCTTTTCGACCAGTCTGCTTTGCAAGAAACTGATTTTGAGATTAAGGGTTTCTATCTCATCGTCCGTCAAGTTCTTTCGTGCATCTGTCACTCTTGCAGACTCCGCTACAAGGCTGTCATAGCCGGTGAGGGCAGCGAAAGGGGAGAACTGCGCTGCACGGTTGAGGCGGGACATCTGAGGGCGCTTCTGGGATACATGGTGTTCGTGGTCTATGATGTCCTTATATTCTGTTCTTGCATCGCTCATGCTTTCACCTCATTTCACGCCTTGTGACCGCCGATCTGCTTGTTGCGCTCCATAGCGGTAGCGCCTTCGTGTATATTCAGCCCTTTCACGATGGCGTTCTTTCCGAACTTATCCCTGATGCCAATAAGAGCTTTCTGAATCTTTAGCTCTCGATCACGCTCTTCTTTCTCAGCAGCTCGCTGCTGATCCAGCGCCTCGTAGTCGGTGAAAAGGTCGAGCTGCTCCATTTCAGGAATAGCGGCCTTTGTTTCGCTCTCCGGTATCAGATGGGTTACGGCGACTGTGAAACGCCGGACTAAAAGGTTTTTATCAACGATGCTGTCATAGATGGAGGCAACCGCAGCCATGATCTTGTTGGCGGAGGATGTTTGCCTGCCAAGGTTTTTTGAACCGTGAACAGATTTTGGGACTTGACGCCCATAATGGTCGGTCACGATTGCACCTTTGTACTTGGCAGCTCGCTTCGGGTCGGTGAGGTTCTCAATGTCATAGCCAACATCAACGACCACCTGATCGGTAAAAAGACCTGATCGAACAAGGTCAATGGAAAGCTGGTCGGCCATTTCAAGGATAACGATTCTGCCTTCATCGAATCCGTAGGGGCGAGAAAGAACCTGACCGGAGCTTAGACTTTTTGATTCCGGCTTGTATGCCTTGCAGTCGGCAATCTCTGTCGGCTCCCAGCCCCAGGCGTGGTCAATGAGCAATTCTGCATTGACCCCAAACAGCTTATAGAGGAGATCTTCGCTATAGTAGTCTGTATCCTTTCCCTCGGAGCAGCGGGCGATGTCGCCCATCGTGAACATACCGTTCTGCTCCAGCTTTCGAGCAATACCCTTGCCTACTCGCCAGAAGTCCGTCAAAGGCTTATGTGTCCAGAGCTTTTCTCGATAGCTCATCTCGTTCAGCTCGGCAATGCGAACCCCATCCTTGTCGGCGGGGATATGCTTTGCCACAATGTCCATGGCGATTTTTGCAAGATACATATTCGTGCCGATACCTGCTGTGGCAGTGATTCGAGTCTCCTTCAAGACTTCCTGAATCAGCATCATGGCGAAGTCATGGGCTGTCATGTCGTAGGTGGAGAGGTAAGGCGTGGCGTCAATGAAAACTTCGTCGATAGAGTAGACCAGAATATCATCCATCGAGACATAGCGCATATAGATTCCCACGATGTCCTTGCTGTATTCCATGTAGTAGGCCATGCGTGGGGGAGCAACAACAAGGTCAAGCGCCAAAGATGGATCAGCAGCAAGCTCAGAGCCGAAGATGGATTTCCCCCTGAACCTATGTTCAGGGGCTTTTCTTTGCCTTTCTCTGTTGACTTCTTTGATTCGTTGTTTTGCCTCAAACAATCTTGCACGACCAGAAATGCCATGAGATTTCAGGGCAGGGGAAACCGCAAGGCAGATCGTCTTATCTGTTCTGCTTGCGTCAGCAACCACAAGATTGGTATCAAGTGGGTCTAAGCCTCGCTCTGCACATTCGACGGAAGCATAAAAACTCTTGAGGTCGATTGCAATGTAAGTTTTGTCTTTCACACTCCGCCTCCTCAATGCCAGAGATTTACGGGGCAGTCGTTCACGGCCCCATAATTGAAATCAGATTTGTAGAGGTGTTGTTGTCCATCATTTTTGTAAGACGGGCAATAAACCGATTGTAAAAGTCTGTAATCAGGTGACTATATTTTTGGATGGCGGCATTATTGCCGGTTATCCAATCCTCTGAATCCTGTGGGCAAAGGTAGTATATTGAATATCTTTCTTTAACCCTATCCAAAGAAGGATCATCGAAGTTCCTATCCAGGAGATCAGAGACTCTGGACATTTCTGAAAGCATCTCCCGTAGAGTATCATAGGTAAAGTAGTTGTGGGTCAAATACCATTCAAAGCCGCCACTGAAGAAATATCCAGATTCAAAGCGGTTCTTGTTATATACCAATTCACTGTCAAAATACTTGAAAAGGAAGTAGGAGAGGAAACAATCAACATCCCCCTCCTCAACGGAGAACTCTTCTTTCAGTTCCTCGGTAGCCTTCCATGTTACTTTCTCGGTGTTATGCACTATCACAGGACGAAACCAGAAGTATGAGGAAGGGTCATGTCCCTCGATGATTTCAATCTCAAAAGCCATAAACCATTCCTCCTTGAGTTATATAAATCATCACAAAATCGTGTCATCCATCAAGAAGTCTATTATGCCTACATTGAGTATCCCGTTGTCATCATACCAGCGTTTCCGAATATCATGACGCACAATGATTTTGGGGAAAGAGTCACCGGTGAGGGAGAAGGGCTTGTTTTCTGTAAGAGACTTTTCTTCAGTGCCAAGAGCATAGGCTGACTGGATATAGACCTTTTTCCCACCGAGGGTTGCGATGAAATCAATCTCTCTTGCCACCTGAGTGGGCTTGCCGGTACTGCTTTTCTCAGTAGAAAAGACAATGCCCACATCTACGGCGCAACCACGAATGATTAGCTCGTTGTATATGATGTTTTCCATGATATGGGTCATTTCCTGTTGCCGGAACCCGATGCGGGCATTCCGCAGTCCAATGTCCTCACAGTAGTATTTGTTGGGGTAGTCGAAGTAGCTCTTGCCCTTGACATCCCAGCGCTTGCATTCACTGAACAGGAAAGCATCAGCCAAATGATCCATATATGATTTCACTGTATTGATGGAGACCAGATTCTCACCGGCTCGCTTTTGCATAGTGTTGATTGCTCCCGCAACTCTGTTGGGATTGGTGAGAGAGCCAATGGAGGAACAGAGCAGGTCAAGAATGGCGGCAAGTACATCTTCACGCTTGATGCCTTTTCGCTCAACAATGTCCTTCAGGTACACCTCGGAGAACAGCGATTGCAGATAGTTCATTTTTGCGGCATCGGAGGGGCGGGAGAGTACAAGGGGCATCCCCCCGAAGAAAGCATAGCTTTCAAACGCATCCGCTTTGTCACCGCCTACAGCGGAGTAGAACTCCGCAAAGCTCAGAGGGTGGACTCGGATTTCATCGCTACGCCCTCTAAACTCAGTCAGAATATCGCTGGACAACATTTTTGAGTTGCTGCCGGTCACATAAATGTCCAAATTGGACAGAGATTTCAAGTCGTTCAGCGCATCATAGAAGGTGATCGCCTTGCCTTCTTTGTTATATGGGTTCGCCACTTCATCGGACATTTGAATCTCATCAACGAAGAGGTAAAACTGTTCGTCGTTGCCCTCAACAATGCTCCGTACATACTGTGCAAGTTCCAGAGGGTTTCTATAACGGATGTCCTTTGCCAAGTCCAGCTCAAAGCAAAGAATATGATCTTCTGCTACCCCCTGAGACAGTAGATGTTTTTTGAAAAGAGTGCGGAGCAGATAGGATTTTCCGCATCTGCGGATACCGGTTATGACCTTCACCTGACCATCCCACATGAAGGAGACAAGCTGATTTAGGTAGCGGTCTCTTTTGATTTCCATAGTTACCTCCATTGAAAACTTTGTGGAAAATATAGTCAACATATCAACAAACCTATTATACCCCAGACGGAAGAAAAAATCAAGGCTATGTCTGAAAACTTGCCAAAGAAATACAAGCTACTTTTCAATGAGCGGTCATTGCAGGTTTAAGGCGAATGATGCTTATGAGACCATGCTCTACTCAAACATCCTCTTGAAGCTGTACCTAAAATCGCTGAAAAACGGGGGAAAGCTCCAGCTTGCCGAAAATATCCCCTACACCGCACAGATGATAGCCACAATCACCCGCCAGCAAGTCGGCACAGTGGAGAGGGCTTTGCAGATTTTTATGAAATTGAGGCTTGTAGAACCCTTGCAGAACGAGGCTTTATACATGAGCAACATTGAACTCTTAATCGGTTAGTCCTCTACCGAGGGGGGGCGAAAACGCCGGGCAAGGCGGGCTTTGCAGGAGCAGAAAGCCTTGCCGGAAGCCGTGGCGGACAAACGTCCACCATATGGGGCGGACATTTGTCCACCAGAGATAGAGAAAGAGATAGATAACCGGCTCCCGCCGCCCATCCTTTCCCATCCGGGTTTTCCTTTTGCCCAAGCCACTCCACATATTCCGCACAGCCCCTCGTGACATATTTGAAACGTGGGTCGATGCAGGCGTTCATCAGCCTGTCCGTGGAGGCATAGGCTTTCAAGTGCTGCACCTGCGCCCGGATGCCGAGCTGCGGCGTGTCAAAGGAATTTCCCTTCATGCCATTCGCCGTTACGCCCATGCCGCAGAAATTGTTCTGGGAAAGCGTGACTGCGGAGCCGGAAAAAGTGAAATTCCCCGTCTCAAGGCAGGACTGCGCAAAGGCGATGTCGCCACGCACTCCCTCCGCTTTTCCTTCCGAAAGATACAGCGGACCATGTCAAGGACAGACTGCACCACGTTCGGATTCTTCGCTTTCAGATACGCTTTCATCTGCTCCGCCGCTGCCACGGCATTCCCCATGATTTTTGTGTATCCATCTGTTCCGGAGGATGCGCCGCCCATTGCCGCCTTGACTGCCTTGCGGAAGGAATCCATCGTGTACCCCATGCCAAGCTGCGTCCATAAATGCTCCGGGTCGCCGTGGTTGCTGGCAATACCCCTGCTGTGGCCTTCCCTGTGGCTGATGACCACGCCGTCCGCCAGCGGGTCCAGGCCGTATTTCTTGCAGAGCATGGCGAACAGCTCCACTGCCGACTCATAGGTTCTCTTTGCCACCGCCCGTGCTTCTTCCAGGTTGGAGCAGGTAAAGTTTGAGCCTGCCGTGTACTTGATACACGCAGGCTCGCACATCTCCACCCCGATATGGGTAACCAACTTACTATAAACCAACTAAAAGAGAACCAACGAAAAGGAGTGAGTGGGGAGCAGCCCGCACCCTTTGGCAGATATAAAAACCTTTTCCTCTCCGAATCCGAGTATGCGGAGCTGAAAGGGGAATACCCAGACAGGCTGGAACGGTTCATTGAGGAATTGAGCGAGTTCATAGCCGCCTACGGGAAAGTGTACGCCAACCATGCCGCCGCTGTCCGTATGTGGGCAAGACGTGACAGGAAAGCCACAGGAAAGAAAGGAATCCCCGATTATTCCTACAAGGAGGGCGAGAGCCTTTGACCGCATAGACACAACGCCCCGTAAACAGGGCGTAAAAAACCATGAACAAGGAGGAAGATTTTATGAGTGATTACGATAACGCCATTTTCCGGCTTGCCACGGCACAGGAAGCAGAGCCGGAGGACTACACCGGGGAGGACGGGCTTTTATATTGCGGGAGCTGCCGCCAGCCCAAAGAAGCCTACTTCCCGGAGGGCAAAACATTTTTCGGACGTGACCGACACCCCAAAGAATGTGACTGCCAGAGAAAACGCCGGGAAACGCTGGAAGCCAGCCACCGGGAATACAAGCACCGGGAGGAAGTGGAACGGCTGAAAAGAATAGGCTTCACCGACCCGGCTATGCGGGAATGGACGTTTGAAAACGACAACGGCAAATGCCCCCAAATGCACAAAGCCCATGCCTATGTGGAGTGTTGGGAGGAAATGAAAGCCGGGAATATCGGCTATCTGTTATGGGGCATGGTAGGCACAGGCAAAAGCTATTTCGCCGGGTGTATCGCCAACGCCCTCATGGAGAAAGAAGTTTCCGTGTGCATGACAAACTTTGCCTTGATACTCAACGACCTTGCCGCCAGCTACAAGGACAGGAACGAATACATAGCCCGCCTTTGCAGCTTCCCTTTGCTTATCCTTGACGATTTCGGTATGGAGCGTGGCACGGAATACGGGCTTGAACAGGTTTACAACGTGATTGACAGCCGATACCGCAGCAGAAAGCCGTTAATAGTCACAACAAACTTGACGCTGGAGGAATTGCAGAACCCGGAGGACACCGCCCACGCCCGCATTTATGACCGCCTTACAGAAATGTGTACCCCCGTCCGCATTACCGGGGAGAATTTCAGAAAAGCCAAAGCAAGGGAGAAAATGGAACAGCTTAAAAAGCTGCTGAACGGAAAGGAGATTTGCCTATGACCGACACGCCCAAGAAAAGCACCACCGCCCGCCGCCCGGATTGCGTGACCGAGGTACGCCGGGGCAACACCGTCCTTGTGGTTTCCGGTTATTTCAAACAAGGCACTACCGCCACCGCCGCCGACAAGATGATGAAAGTGCTGGAAGCCGAAAGCGCAGCCGGACACAAGCCGCCTTTTACTGCCTAAGCCGTGATATGGAAAAGCGGTCATGCCGGGGAGCGTGACCGCAAGAATTAAATATGGATTTGGAAATCAGCAAAATCAAATATACCGTTGCCTTGCTCTAATCTGCCTTCTCCTGCTAATTGACTAAAGGCTTTTTCAATACTGTTTATTATATTTACAGGAATATTTAGCTGGTGATGTGCGGGCAAAACACGTTCTACGTCCAAATGCTGAATCTTTTTAACAGACTGCCAAAAAAGTTGAGGGTCTGTTGTGGGATAAAAAGCGTCAAGACAGCCACTATATATCAAGTCGCCGGAATACAAGTATTTCCGTTCCGGTTCATAGAAACAGCAATGACCGGGTGAATGACCGGGAGTGTGAATAACTGTTATTTTTCGCTCTCCCAAGTCCAAACAATCACCGTCATGTAAAATTTGTTGCGGAGAAATTTTAGGCAGTTGATAACTGTCAATGGAAAAATCCAAAGGAAAATCACAGGGCTTACATACAAGATTATGTTTTACTGCTTGTAACGGAATGGGAAATTTGATTGATAACCAGTCCTTTTCCGCTTCGTGGACTGCAATATTTTCAAAATATTTATGACCGCCAATGTGATCCCAATGTATATGCGTTGTTACAACCAAGACAGGAAGCAAGGTTAAGCTATCCACCACTTTTTTGATATTTGCAACTCCTAATCCAGTATCAATCAGTAATGCGTTTTTTACTCCGCATAACAGATAACAGTGGGTTTCTTCCCAATGCTTATCCTCATTGATTGCAAATGTATTATCATCAATTTTACTTACAGAGAACCAATTATCCATTTGCCACCTCTCATATCGCTAAAGCTATTGTTTGAAAACAAAGATAGTATAGCACAGAAATTTGAAATTTTCCACCTCAAACACTTTGCGATAAACCTTAATAAAAAAATGTGATATTTTTCGATATAAAGTAGCAAAAAGGACTGTACAGCAAGCCCCGCCCTATGGTATAATAGACCTACGGAATAGTGGGGCTGGCTGTCGGAAATGGAGGAAACCATGACAAGACAGACCACCCAAAAACTGATTACCGCCCTATATCCGAGATTGTCGCACGAGGACACGCTCCAAGGCGAATCCAACTCCATAAGCAACCAGAAGCGAATCCTTGAAGCCTACGCAAAACAGAACGGCTTTTCCAACCTCAAATGGTACACGGACGACGGATTCTCCGGGGCAAATTTTTGTTGAGGTAAGATAACGATACCTTTTTTGCAGAGGGTGTTATCTTACCTCTTTTTGATGTATGTTAGATAGCATAACTCTTTACGTCGGCTCCTATCTGTCTGAAATAGGAGATACTTTCAGTAGGCTTGTCGCCTGTATCAACTCTGCCGACAAAGCTATAAAAGATTTCGATTTTGCGGGTGTTCGTTTCCTTATCCAGTTCGTGAATAAGAATACGGTCAATAAATTCATGGACGTTTTCGTAGGTCAGTTCTTCAATCGCTGTGTATCTGCGTACCAGTGCGACAAACCTTTTTACGTCCGCGCTGCGCTCGGTGGCGTTGTCGATTTCCTGTGACAGCTCCGCAATCCTCCGGGTCAGCGTCTTTTTTTCTTCATCATAGCCGGAAGTCAGAAAAGCAAATTGTTCATCTGAAAGTTTCCCTAAAGCGTTGTCCTCGTAGAGCTTGCGGAATAAGATGTTCAGCTCGTTCATACGGTTCTGTGCCTTGTCAAGCTCTTTCCGCTGCTGTGTCAGCGTTTTTTGTACTGCCTTTGCGCTGCACTCGTTGGCGGTTTCGATAAACTCCTGTTCATGCTCTTTCACATAAGACGTTACGCGCTGCAAGTCTGCAAGGACAAGTTCTTTTAATACGCTTTTGCGGATATAATGCGTAGTGCAGAGCATATCATTTCTTGCCCGGTTACGGTAGTTGCCGCAAGTGTAGGCGTGTTTCCGTTCAAGCGTCCCGGCTCCGCGTACTGCATACATTTTGTAGCCGCAGTCCCCACAAAAGAGCAGCCCGGAAAACAGGTCAATTTCATCAACCTTTGTCGGGCGTTGCCGGGTGGCAATCCGCTTCTGTGCAAGTTCAAAGGTTTCTTCATCAATCAAAGGTTCGTGAGTGTTGGGGAAGAAATACCTTTTTTCCTCCGGGTTCTTTTTCGTCTTTTTCGACTTATAAGATACCTTGTAGGTTTTCCCGGTTATGGTATGCCCTAAATACTCTTTCCTTGTCAGAATGTCGTACAGTGTCTTATCCGGCCAGTTGTACCATGCGTTGAGCTGTGGGCGGGGGTGGCGTTTGCTCCCTGTCCTGCGGTAGCGCAGTTCCCCGACGGTCAATATCTCATTGTCCCGCAGCCAGTTCTGGATTTCACACATACGGTCGCCCCGTACATACATTGCAAAAATCTGTTTTACGACGTGTGCCGTTTCCGGGTCGGGTATCAGATGATTGCGGTTATCCGGGTCGATAAGGTAGCCGTAGGTGATGTGATTCTCAAAAGCAGTGTTTCTACCAGCAGGCCGATCAGTTCCCCGATGCCCATAGCATCCAACTGGCCCTGCACATCCCCCAAGACGGTGGCGAAATCTATGCTGGTGCTGCCCGTGATAATGCCCGCGCTTTGCTGGACAATATGCTGTCCCAGCTCAAATATCGCTATTGTAATATCAAAGGTGTGCGTAACCAGATAGACAGCGACAAATGCCTTGAAAATCCACTTGTAGATGGTGAAAGTGTCAAAGTCGTGGAGATTGTTCCTGTCAATAATCATGGTGATAAGCTCATAGGTCAGGACAAAGGTTATTATCAGCCCCGCGACTGGCACCACCACGTTATCGCTCAGATTGCGTATCATGGAGAAAACTCCGGCATTCCATGCCGCCGGAGTTTGCCCCACTTCTCCCGCTACCTCCCCGACCTGCGTGTTAATCTGGTCAAACATCCCGCTGAAATTGCCTAAAATGCACTCTATCAGGATGGATTTGAGCCATTCTTGTATCGTGTCGAGGATATTCAGCATGGTTTAGTCCTCTGGCCTACACCGTAAACAGGTTGGACAGCAGGGGAATGAGCTGCATCCCGATCAGGGCCACGCCGCCGCCCGCCATGAGCTGTTTCATGCCCTGCGACTTCGCGCCGGGGTTATCGTTGCCGTAGCCTTCCAGCAGGTTAATGACGCCCCAAACGCCCAGGCCAGCGCCGAGGGCAATCACGAGGACCTTCAAAGTGTTGATAGCCGAAGTGAAAAATTCCATTAGATTACCTCCATATTTGTTGTCAGATTGATTGAGTGGTTGAGCATGAAGAACCGCCCCCGGACAAGTCAGGAGGCGGCACGGGTGTCGGGGGGGGCGCTCTCACCATACGGGTTTTGTCCAACATGGGCATCACTCCTTTGTGTTGAGAATAAAAAAACCGCTCCCTGAACAGGTCAGGAGGCGGTATCATCAGGATCAGGCGGCGCGTCTAACTCGCAGCACTCGTAGGAATCGTTGGGCTGGACAGTAAGATAGCGGCTCAGGTATTTCTTTACATCAAAAGCGTTTTTCTTACTGAAATCCAGAAGATTTTTATATTGCGGATGCCTGGTAATATCAAACTTGTCGCTGAAAAAGGGCCTCACGCCCTGCACTTGCAGGATGCACTTGCCGTTGTCCATGACAGCCAGCTCATCCTGGCTCATCAATTCTTTCCCCAGCTTTTGATAGTTGATCCCCATGCTCCGCTGACTGCCTCTGGTGTCGCTGGTGTTGAAAAGATCAATGGTTTCCTTGCCTAAAGTTTCGGAAATTTCCTTTAATGTGCTTCTCTCCTTACCTCCGAGGAACAAAACACAGGAGCAGTTGCCGATGATGGTTTCAGCGTGGTCCTTATAGACCGCTTTAAGTTGGCTCTGCGTCTGTACCACGATATGGGCGGAAATCTCACGGCTTCGGATCACGCTGATAAGGTGCTGAAAATTGGGTATCTTCTGGTTGGCGAACTCATCCAGCAGACAGGTGACGTGCTGTTTCAGCGCACCTCCATTCTGTAAGGCCCTGTCGCACAGAACATTGAACATCTGCGTGTAGACCATGGCTGATATGAAATTGAACGTCATGTCTGTGTCAGATACGATACAGAACAGGGCCGTTTTCCTGTCCCCAATCAGCTCCAATTCCAGATCATCCCCCTCCATCATCTGCCGGACTTCCGCAATATCAAAGGGGGCCATCCTTGCGCCGCAGGAAATCAGAATCGACTTAGCTGTTTTGCCCGCCGCTAACTTGTATTTGCGGTACTGGCGGACAGCGAAATGGTCCGGCTTTTCCGCTTCAAGCTGGTCAAAGAGCATATCCACGGCATTTTTGAATGTCTCATCTTCCTCCCGAACCTCGGAGGCGTTGAGCATATCCAACAGCATGGTCATGTTCTTTTCTTCCTCCGGGGCCTCATACCAAATATAGGCGATCAATGCCTGATAATAGAGGGCTTCGGCCTTCGCCCAAAAATCCTCACCGCCCTTGCTGTCCTCGCCCTTGGTATTTTCCATGATACAGTTGACCAGCTTCAGAATGTCGTTTTCACAGTAGATATAGCGGAACGGATTGTATCTCATTGTCTGCTTAAAGTTGATGGTATTGAGTATTTTTATCTCATATCCACCCATTTGGAGCATTTTACCACATTCTTCCACGACTGTACCTTTTGGTAATGTCAAGTAGGGAATAAGAAAAAGTGTATCTTCTTTTCAGTTGGTTACACTGTCCTTGTCATTCTCGATAAGCCGCACTACCTTATCCGTAAAGGTTTCCCGGCTGGTTTCGCTGAAATGGATATGAATGTCAAAGGTGGTGTTCCCTATCCGCTTCACAAGGTCGGGCTTCACGTCCAGAGGGGCGGCAGGGCGGCTGGTCTTGCTGGTGTCATAGTTCATAGGCTCTCCTTTCCGTTCATCAATCCCCTTAACCGTTCCATTTTCCCCTGTGCCGTGGCTTTCCTGATGTTCTCCCCGGTAATGCAGACAGGGCAGCACATTTCAAGCAGACGGTCATAAATCCGGGCATGGGCGGTGTCCTCCGGGTGCTGTAATTCCTCCAGCGTCAAATTCGTTGTGACAATTAGCGGCTTCCGGCTTCGGTATCGGCTGTCAACCACGTTGTAAACCTGTTCAAGCCCGTATTCCGTTCCGCGCTCCATGCCGAAATCGTCAAGGATAAGCAGAGGGAAGCGGCAAAGGCGGTCTATGTATTCGTTCCTGCCCTTGTAGCTGGCGGCAAGGTCATTGAGGATAAGGGCAAAATTTGTCATGCAAACGGAAATCTCACGCTCCATAAGGGCGTTGGCGATACACCCGGCGAAATAGCTCTTGCCTGTGCCTACCTTGCCCCATAGCAGATAGCCGATATTTTCCGCTTTCATTTCCTCCCAGTTCGCCGTATAGAATAAAGCCTTATCCATTTGGGGGCATTTGCCGTTGTCATTTTCAAAAGTCCACTGGCGCATGGCGGCGTTGGAAAATCCCCGGCGTTTCAGTTCTTCCACGGTGTCGCGGTGCTTGCGCTCCCGGTCGGCGGCTTCCTGCTTTTCCCGGCGTTTGCGCTGGCAGTCACATTCTTTCGGGTGTCGGTCACGTCCGAAAAGCCCCTTTCCCTCGGTGAAGTAGGCTTCTTTGGGCTGGCGGCAGCTCCCGCAATATAAAAGCCCGTCCTCGCCTGTGTAGTCCTCCGGCTCTGGCTCTGTTTCTGTGGCAAGCCGGAAAATGGCGTTATCATAATCACACATAAAATCGTCCTCCTTGTTCATGGTCTTATTCACGCCCTGTTTACGGGGCGTTTTATCTCCGCTGTCAAAGGCTCTCGCCCTCCTTGTAGGAATAATCGGGGATTCCCTTTTTCGGGTTCTCCTTTTTCTCCCTGTCCGCCCACCTGTAAAGCGTGGCGGCATGGCTTACATAGTCATTCCCGCTGGAAGCAATATACCGGCTCATTTCCTCGATAAGCCGTTCAAGGCAGTCCGGGTATTCCTGCTTCAGCTCCGCATATTCCCTTTCAGTGAGGAAAACATTCTGGTATTTGCCATAGGGCGCGGGCTGCTCCCCACTCACTCCCATTAGTTGATTCTCTTTTAGTTTGTTTATATTTATTTGATTAGGGTAAAGTTTTCTTGATGTCATAGGTAAAGTTTCCTTTAGGTCTGATGTACAGTTTTCTTTATGACTGACATCAAGATTTCTTTGTGTCATAGGTAAAGAAACCTTTACTACTTCCGGCACTTTTACATAAAGGCGGTTCGGCGCGGAAAATCCCCGGCGTTCCCTCTCCAAAAGCCCGGCAGCGTCCAGCTCATTCAGTGCGCTTTGTATCGTCATGGTGCTTTTATCCAGTATTTCCGCTATCTCCGTAATGGGATAGACAATGTATGTCCTGCCCTCGCTGTCCTGCCAGCCGTTCTTCTGTGAGAGGGCGGAACGGTCAAGGAGCAGCGCATAGAGCAGCTTCGCCGTCTGTGGCAAGTCCATTTTCAGCAGGAAACGGGGGTAGCGGAAAAACGGCGGCATTATCGTTTCAGTTGTGATGTATTCAGCTATGGTTTTCACCTCCTGTCTGTGGCTTCTGTTACGCATTTAAAACGGCTTTTCCGGGGGTAAAGGATAAAAGTATCGCATACCCATTGAGCAGTAGCCGCAAAGCCTTGATTTACGGGGGTTCTGTATTTTCTAAAGCGTGACATTTCCCCCTCTGTTTCCGCTTGCGCTGTGCGGCTCTGGCTCTTTTCATTCGTCCGGCGCAGTCCGGGCGGTATTTCCCCCGGTTCGATTTGGGGAGAAACTGACCGCCGCACTCGGTACAGCGTTTCAGTTCTGCCCGGTGCAAAAGGGCGGCTTCCAGCTTCCAGTCAAGAGGAAGAACAGCAGAGATAAACCAGCGGCATAGGAGCGAATAACTGATACTCTGCACACATACACAAGGCTCGCCATAGTCCAGCGCAATACAGTTGCCGTTGTCATAGTTGCAGCACTCATGCACAAGCCGACAAGCCGCCCGGTGCTGGCGGTAGTCCATGTAGGGGCATTTACCGTTCATTATCCCGCCCCTTTCCGCGCCCCGGCTCGCGCCTTAAAATCTGCTCAATGTTACTCTTGACGGTCTGCAATTCTTTTTTGCGCTCCCTCTTTTCCCGGTACTCGTTGTAAAGGCTGTTCTTTTCCCTCATAAGCTGCTCAATCTCCGCTTGTAAGGTCTTGGACGCTGGCAGCTTGGAGATTCCCTTTGATTTAAAATACCGGGTGGCAGCTTCGGCTATCATAAATTCGCTTTCGTGCTGCTCCCGGTAGTTTTTGCGGGCTTTCTCTGTTTTCTGTGCTTTCAGCCCGTCACGGGCAGGCTTGGTCTTGATGTATGCCAATAGCTGTTTCTGCAAGTCCTTTTTCTCATGCAAGGTGCTTTCCACGGTTTTCAGTTCGGCGTGGACGCTGTTCAGCTCCGCGCTGGCGGCGGCAAGGGCGGCTTCCAGTTCTTCCGGGGAAGAAAAGCCGGATTCCTCGTAAATGCTTATGGTCGCCGCCATTTGCTTTAGGTTGTGCAAAGTCGCCCATTTCTCGTAGCCTTTCCCCTTGCCCTCGGCTCTCTTGGCGGCTATGTCTACCATGCGCTGTACTCCGTCCTGTTTCGGGGCGTTTATGGCGGCTTTGTTACGCTGTAAGCGGTCTTTTATGCTCCGGGGGTATTCCCGTTTGGGTAGGGGCTTTTCGGCGGCTCTGGCGGCGTTCTGTGCGTTTAGGGTGAGTGCTTCCAGTACGGCGGCACGGTCAAAATCATCACCCAGTTTCCGGGCGGTGATTGGCTTCGTCCTGTCCGGCGTGAGATAGCTCAACCTCCCCCGGCTCTCTTTGACGGTCACACCTTGCTGTAACAGTTTCCCGGAAAAGTCCTCAAAAGAAGTAGCAGAGGACAGGGCGGCGCGGATCGTGCGCCGCAGCTTCTCCTTGTCCGTTTCAAACTTGGTCGGTTTGGGCGGCTCTCCTTTGGCAGCAAGGGAAACATTTTCTTTATCCAGTGCGGCTTGTCCTTTCCGCTTCGCCCAATACTCACGCTCGGTAACTCGGTTCTTGCTCCCATGCAATAAATCAATCTGATAGAGATTTTCCCGGTGGCACATCTCCATGACTTCCGCTTTGAAATACTCCATAGCAGCGTCCGTACAGCGGTGCTTGCAGCCCTCCTTTGTGTCCGCTGGTCTTTCCATGTAGGGAAGCAGCGGCACTTCCGCAATCCGTAGGGAATTGATTACGATATGCACATGAATGTTGCCGCTGTGGTTATGCCCGTCCGGGTGGGTGCATACAAGGGCTTGGTGTCCGGGGAAATGCTCTTTACAGAACTGCTCGCCTAACTGTTGCGCCCGGTCTACGGTCAAGCCGTTATCGGTTGCGTCACGGGGGTCAAAGCTGATAATGTAATGGTGGCTCTTTACGTCCTCCCGTTTTTGGTTCTTGCCGTATTTCAGATTGGAGCGCATACACGCTATGGCAAAATCTTCCCCGCCGCAATTAAGGGAAGATATGCGGTAATCGTCACGGAGAACAAGCCGCCCATTTTTATCAAGCGTGGGCTTCATGGTAAACTCGTCATGCTCAAAGGTTAGGTACTGCTCGGCAGCTCCATAGTCGGCATTTTTAGAGCTGATATGTTTGAACGTTGCCAACGGCTTCACCTACTTTCTGCAAGACTTCAAACTTCAAGGCGGCAAGCTCGGATATGGCAGCTCGTACCTCTTGGGAGAGGGCGTTATAAGGTGCGCCGTACTCGTTCAGACAGCGGGCAATCTGATTCAAGTTGCCGCCGATTTTTCCATACTCGGCGGTTAGCTTCCCAACGGCAGAGAGTAATTCATCATTAACCGGGGAAACGGTGATAACCGGGCGTATGCTTGACTTGATAAGGGCTTGCCGGATATATTCAGACTGGCTCATTTTGCAGAGGGAAACGCGCTCGGAAAACTCTGTATATTCTTCCTCGGTCAAGCGTGTCTTGATAACCCGGCGGCGGTGGGGCGTGTTGTATTTTCTCATGGCTGTGAACCTCCTTTCGTGGGTGGATTTTTTCAAGCGGCGCAAGCCGCAAAAGGCGGGCTTGGGGTGGCAACCCCAACAAGATTCCCGCAGGACAAAATGAGCCGGTAGGCGAAATTTGGTACTGTGGTAGAATCTTGCTCTTAGTAACTGACGGATTCCGCTGTGCTGGCTTTTGCCGTTTTCCCCCGGCTTGCATGGCGTGGATTCTGCCAATTTTGCGGCGGTATTTTCCCATACAGTAAAGCCGGAACTAAGCAAAATGGGCGCAAAAAAACAGGAAACCTTTTTTCTTTGATTTCCTGTTTCGTATCTTCGCCAATAGCGGCGGTTATCCTGTTGTTATTCCCCGGAAGTAAACTTGTAGCCTATGCCTAAAACGGTCTTTATGTAGGTGGGGCGGCGGCTGTCCGGCTCTATCTTTTTCCGTAGATTGCATATCACATTTGTCACGTTTGACTGGTAGCTTTCACTCTCCATGCTCCACACGGCTTCAAAGATTTGCGCCTTTGTGAACACCCTCCCCGGACTGGCAGCAAGATAGCAGAGTGCGCCGTATTCCAGACGGGTGAGAGAAACATCAATTCCGTTTTTCAGTACCCGGCGTTGATGTAATCTGATTTCCAATCCCGGAAAAATAAGTGCCGGAGAATGGGGCGGCTGTATGGCTTCCAGCGGTATCATATCCGCAAGGGCGGCTATGGCTTTCTCAACCGCTTTTTCCTCGGTATCATTGAATATCAGCATGGCTATTTTCCCGACAAACCTCACCTCCTGTCATGCCGCCTTTTTCAGTCAAAGCGGAACTGGAACAGGGCAGTAATGAGCCGCCGTTTTATGCTGTCCTCGGTGTCTGTGTTGACGTACCCGTTTTCAAGGGCGGCAAAGCGGATTCGTTTGCTGTAATGCCGTAAAACCTCGTCCACGGCTTCCGGCTCGCCGTTTGTCGCCCGGACAATGGTTTCATATGGCACAAGGTTAGTATTCCCCATGTGAAAATCCCTCCATTTCTCTCTGCAACATCTGTAATGCGCTGTGTATGTAATGCCATGCCGTACTCTTACAATGCCCGTATAAATCCGCGATTTCCTGCTGTGTGTAATTCCCGAAAAAGTAAAGGTAAATGATTTCCCTCTTTTTCTCCGACAGGGATAGCAGGGCGGCGGCAAGCTCCCCATTGGTGAGGATGATTGTCTGACCGCATATCGTAACGGGGTATTGTTCGTAAGGTGATTTGAGAAATTCGTCTGATGTGCTTAGAGGGTAGAACTTTTCTTCTGTGAGGTATTCAAAGGATATTTCTTTTTGCCGCCGCCTGTTCCTGTCGCGCCATGCGTTGATAGCGGCATAGCGTATGACGACTTTGCAAAAGCCATTGAAAGAATACATGATGTGTTCCTTGTATGCTTCTGTGCAATCCATAGAAATTTCCCCCTTTCTCCCACATGGGGCGGTGCATGGTTTACAGTTGCTTTTTATAATTCAGAGGGGCGGCAGCGTTTGCGGCTGTCGCCCCTTGATTATCTATCTGTAAAACTACGTGGGCTATTAACGGCAATATAAAACAGTATTTATTTTGCCATTAGCTCCCCGACTGATTTATAAAACATTATTTTTCCTGTGCAGGTGCGACTTTTGCATATCCTTCCCATGCAAACAAGGCTTCTTTTGATTCATCTGCAACCATTTTCTCAATATTGCAGAGATATAAGTAATGGTCGCCGGATTCTATTGTCTGTGCAAGTGACACCACAAAGGCAATTCGTGAATCCTCCGGGATTTGAATATCGCTTCCCTCTACTTTCTGTAATGCAATCGGAGTTTCTTTCAGCTTGTCCTTTTGACCGCCGTTAGAAGAACCAAATGCCATTACTGCGCCATTCAGACTTATTCCCGGAGCTGCAAGAACCGCTTTTCCTGTTCTACGGATATTCTCGCCGGAATTAGCTGCTTTACCCATTGCAAATGCAAGCATGGGTGGATTGAAAGAGGAATACATAAAGAACGATACCGGAGCCATATTGAGGCTTCCGTCCTCCTTTGTTGTGCAAACCAACATAAGCGGGTCGGGAGAAGTGATTGCTGTTGCTTGACCAATGTTAATTTCTTTCATGTTAATTTTCCTTTCTGTACAGTGTTTTGATTTACAGTGTAGCCTTTATTGACTTTTGCTGATAAGATTATTATACTTAGTTTGCAAACTTCTTCAAGTACGCAGAATATTCTTACATAGTATGGTAGACCGTACTATCCTAATATCTGTGTTTGTTATCTATTACTCAAAGAAAGGACTGTGACGATATGGCAAAAAATTTGACATATGAGGAATGGACGCAAAAGGTAAAAGATGGTATTTTTACCGAAGCAGGAAATTGTCCTGTAACATCATTGCTTCTCATGTTGCAAGGCAAATGGAAATTCCTAATAATTTACGAAATGTGTATTAAATCTCCTATACGTTTTGGTGAGTTAAGGAAAAATATTGACGGAATCACAAATACAATGCTTACTTCTTCCTTGCGTGAATTAGAGAAAGACGGGCTAGTATTACGAATACAGTTTAATGAAATTCCCCCTCATGTAGAATATTCATTAACTGAAAAAGGAATCGCTTTACTCCCTGTTTTTTATGCTATGACCGAATGGGGGTTAGCATATATTCCATAAGGCTTTAAAACTTAATATTACTTGAAAAATATATTGAATGAGAGAGATTCCGTAGTAGTCGGCATTGTGCCGTAATGTGTATAACTGGCTGTCTTATGGAATTGTGGGTAACTCTGTTTGCAGGACGTGGGAAAGCGGCTCTTTCGCTTTTCCATGTGCTGTGAATAGAGTTATCCATGATTCCATAGCCAGTTATGCACATTTCCACAATGCGCCCTTGCTTTTCAGCCCTTATGCGGTTCGTTCCGCTTCCTGCTTTTTCTTGTGGTATGCTTCCCTTCTTGCGGCAAGATAATTCTCATAGCGTTCTACCGCTTCGGGGTTTCCTGTGGCGGCTTCCTCATACATTTTCTGCCGGGATTTCTTGGTGGCTTCGGAAGCATACGCCCGCTTCTTTGCCAGTTCTGCCGCCGCTGCCGGGTCGGTTTCGGCTTGCCGTACCAGCTTTTCCCTTGCGATTTTCTTCCGGCTTCTGTGGGCTTCCAGACGTTCCGATTCCTCCGGCGTTAAGGCTTCCCCCTCTTTCTGGGCGGCGGCAAGCTCTTTCAGCGTCCTTGCCTTTGTCTGTCCGGCTTTCTGCCTTTCGCGCCACGCCTTATGCTGTGTGGCTTTTTTCTGGCGGTGTTCTGCAAGCCGTTCCGTTTCCTCCGGCGTAAGCTCTGCCCCGGTCTTTTCCAGTTCCATAAGCTCCTTTATGGATTTTTTCTTAGGCGGCTTGGGCGGTTCTGTGGCTTTGCGTTTCTCCCGCCATTCCTTTTGCCACTCTCGGTTATGTGCAAGCCGTTTTTCCTCGGCTTCCAGTTCTTCCGACGTAAGAAGCCCCGCTTTCTTCCTTGCGGTAAACTCCCGTTTCTCTGCCTTGCGCTTCTCATACCGCGCCTTTGCAAGCTCCTTTGACCGGGCTTCCTTTGCCGCCTGTTCCTCCTGCTGGCGGCGTTGTTCCTCCACTTCTGCCGGGGTGACGATATGGGCGGGTACTTCAAAAGCCCCGATAAAGTTTAGGTATATGTCTATGCGCTGGCGGCGGTCATTCCCCCGCCCCTCGCCCTCATGCACAATCACTTTCTCGATAAACTCATTGAGCATGGGCGTTGTAAGCTCGGAGAAATCCGTGTAGCGTTTCACAAGCTGGATAAACTGGTCTGTTTTCAGCTTATCGGCGTTCCAGCTTTCAATCTGCCTTTGCCATTCCGCTATGGACGTTTCAAGCCCGGTCTGTTCCTCGTCATATTCGGCAAGAAGCCGGGTAAAATGCTTGTCGGGTATCTTGCCCGTGGCGTTGCCCTCGTACAGCTTTTTTACAAGCCCGTCAAGCTCTTTGTGCCGCTTCTGAGCCTTGCTGATTTTCTGCTTACATTCCTTGACGGTTTTCTCTTGGTTCTGGTCGGACGCTTCCCGGACACGCTCGGCAAACTCTTTTTCATTGTGCCGCACATACCAGCTCACCCGCTGGATAACGGCAAGGATAGCGGCTTCAATTTTTGCCGTAGGGATATGGTGCATGGTGCAGTCATGGATTAAATGGCGGTAGCCGGAGCAGATAAAAGCGTCCTCAATCCATTTCCCTTGTACAAGGTTGTAGCGGTGTGTGAGTTTTGAACCGCAGTCGGCGCAGTATAAAAGCCCGGTCAAGCGGTTCGGGGCGTTCTGCCGTTTAGGTGCGCGGCGTACCGTTTCCCGTATCTTCTGTACGGTCTGCCACGTTTCCACGTCCACAATAGCGGGGATTGCGCCCTCAAAAATATACTGTTCCTCCGGCGTGGTCTTGCGGCTGCTCTTGGTCTTGTAGTTCTCGCATACGGTTTTCCCTAATACTTTGCGCCCTGTGTATTCCGGGCGTTTCAGTATGTAGCCGATAGTGGTGGCTGACCATGCGTAGGGGTCGGCGTACTTTGCCGCCCGGACTGGCTCGCCTGCCCGTTTCCAATGCTCGGACGGGATAGGGATTTTCTCGGCGCGGAGTGCTTTTGCTATGCTGGCTACGGTTTCCCCGGCAAGGACGCTCTGGAAGATACGGCGCACAACGGCGGCGGCTTCCTCGTCAATTATCCACTCGCCTTTTTCTTCTTTGGAAGCGCGGTAGCCATAGCAGACACTACCAGAACAGCGCAAGCCTTTTTCCATTCTGGACTTGAAAACAGCCTTGATTTTGCGGCTGGTGTCGGCAACATACCACTCGTTTATCACGTCACGGAAGATAGACATAATATCAAAGCCGTTGGCGGTGTCAAGGTTGTCATTGGCGGCGATAAAACGCACATGGTACTCGTCAAAGGTGCGCTTTAAAAGCCCCACTTCAACCACGTCACGCCCGATTCGGCTCTGGTCTTTGATGATAACCGTTGCCACGTTCCCCGCCCGGATTTCGTCTAACATAGCGTCCAGCCCCGGACGCTTGAAAGTAGTTCCCCGGATTCCGTCATCGGTAAAATGCCGGATATTGGTAAAACCGTTTTTCCTTGCGTAGTCCTCTAAAATCCGTTTTTGGTTCTCAATGCTCACGGATTCCCCTGCCCGTTCATCGTCATGTGAGAGTCTTTCGTATAGGGCGGTGAGTTTGTCTTTCTCTGCCTGCTTCTTCATGGTGTGTAACCTCCTTCTTTCTTTGAGGGTGCGCGCTTCCCTATAACCTTATTATACTTATCTGTTCGGGTCTGTGACAATATAGCTGGCGTTCATTTGCATGAGGTTTGGCTTAATGTGAAAGCGAGTTTTGCCGGAGCCGGAACCGCCGATTACCAGCACATTCTTGTTGATGTTGTATTTCGGGTTTTTGTTGCGGCCCACCATGACGCGCTCGGTCTGCGTCAGGAGAATGTTCTGGTCAAACTTGGGGTCAATAAAGGGCTTAATATCCTCGGCTGTCCCCCATCGGGCGCTGCCATACTCTACGCCGTGGCGGTACTTCTTGGCGTTTTTGCCTTTCCAATAGACGGCAAAACGGATTGCCGCCGCCCCGATCAGGCCGATCAGCAGATCGCGGGGATGGAGGCTGGGGAGGGGATTACGCGAAATTGCCGTCCCCAGGTCAGATATGGTGGCCATCAGCTTCGTCACCATATCCGCACCGGCCGCCAGCCGGTAGCACTCTCCGGCTTTGTCAAACACCCAGAGAAAAATGAGATAGGGAAAGTAGGTCAGAGCCAGCTTCTTATAGTCCGGCCTCACAGCTCAATTCCCCCCTTCTGGCGGTGCTTCTCCGCGTCCCTCGACTGGCTTTTTACGATCTCCTTAAAATGGGTCAGCCGCGCTAAAAGAGATGGCTTGCTTTTGTCACGCTTGAGCGTCTTTGCGGTATATTCGGCAAAGGCGGCGTTGAGCGCATCCGTGTCCTTTGCTTTGAAAAAAACCAGATACTTCCCCTCGCTGGGGTCCTTTTTCAATGCGTAGTCCACGCCATATTTCCGGGCGATGTGTTCAAAAGACTTGATATTCCTATCTGTGATCTCGATGTTCTGAACGCCCGCCCCCTGCCGCACAAGCTGCTTGACTGTCTGTCTGCCATGGTGGATATGCGGGTTTCTGGACTGCTCCATATACTGGCGCATGGCCCATTTCAGCAGAGAGGCGGTCATTCTCCCGCCGTTTTTACCCACATTTATCACAAACACTACGGACTTATCCCGTACTTCCTCCTGCATCACGTTCACCTCCTGTTATGCGGAGCGGAAGAATGGTCAGCGGCCCTCGCCGCCGCGGTCACGGCTATGCCCTGACGCCTGACGGTGCGCCTCCTGGATAGCGGCGTTCAGACGCTCCCGCACAGATACCTTTTCCGGGGGCGGCGTAGGTTCCGCCAGCGGGAACCGCTCACGCGCCCGTACTGTTCCCAGCAGTTCACAGATGGGGAAACTGTACTCATGGGGATTGTCCTCCCAGCAGGCTTTCGCCACCTCCAGCGGGTCGGCAAACCGCAAAAGGCCGTCCACCTCGGCGGCGTTGAACTCATGGGCCGTTTTCAGATAGCAATGCAGTTCGGCCAAGCCCTGCAATTTGTAGACACCCAAAATAGTAGGGCCGCTGCTGTCGCTGCTCAGAGCGGCGGCGTGGTCCAAAAGGCTTTTGTCCAGCCGCTCCATCAGCAGTTTTTTGGCTGCAAATTCCATGGTTTATATCATCTCACTTTCATCTGTTGGAATATTCGGGAAATTGTACCGCCACTGATCGTATTCCTCGCTGGAAATTTCACCGCAAAGATACTTCGTCCGCAGTTCCGCCCATGTTCTCAGCATGGTGCGGACAGCCAGAGGAACATTGTTGTCCTCTATGTCGCTCCACAGTTCAATATTGCCCGCAAGAGAAAGTACATTAAAGAAGCGGGAATCCTCCAGGGCAAACAGCGTGTGCATCAGGCACGTCACATTTTCAAGATCGGGCGTGGTCAAGGCGTCTGCCGATATGTTAAGGGCATCCGAAATCTGTTTCAGCAGTTCCAGTTTTGGGGTTCTTGCGCCGATCTCATATTGAGCAATACGGACCGAGGCGGTTCGGGAGGAAAAGCCAACGGCCTTACCAAGTTCCTTTTGTGTCATGCTCCGCAGCCTGCGGAAGAAGCGGATTCGCTTGCCGACTGCCATACTCATGTCGTCTGCGCCCCCTCCCTCGCAAAGCGTTCCTCCAGCCGCTCCACACTCCAGTCCTTCTTGAACTGCCCCAGGGGGCCGGGGCCGAACATGGCCCGCGCCCGGTTGTCCAAATCCCGCAGCCGCGTCCACAGTTCCGGGTGATATGTCCGCAGTTTTCGCAGTTCGTCAATGCGCTGAAGGGGACAGCACCAGCAGGAGGCGCGATGATAAATCTCGTATAACCCGCCCCAATCAAAGCCCCGGCTATAGCAGATTTGCAATGCTTGGGCCTCGGTGATTTTCCATTCCACCAGCGGATAGCAGTTTTGCGGATCGTCCTTGCACCTGTGGGCTTCGTCAGCAGCGATGCCAATATAGTGCAGAGCGTTCTTCTCCTTTTTGAGCCGGTTGACCTCTTTCTGAATCAGATGGGTCTTGAGCTGGCCGGTACACCAGCGCACCTTTGCACCTGGCCAACCGTTGCCATAGGGCGGCACACCCAACTTAGCACGGCGTTCCAAACAACTCTGCTTTACCTTTGGTTCATCAAACATCAGCCATTCAAAGCCGTGCGGGTGGCGCAGGGTAGTAATATGGATGCCGCGCTTCTGGCAGAGAAGATTATCCAGCTTGGCGATATGCGCTTCCATCTCAGGAAACTCCATGGTTGTATCTGCATAAAGTACGCAGTCAATCGGCATCCCCTTTTCCAGCATCAGCAGAAGAAGCGCAGTGCTGTCCTTGCCTCCACTTAGGCTGACAGCGTGGTATTCATTGCGATTTTCGCTTGTTTTCGTTATATCTTCCTCCTTTTAGGCAAAAAAGAAGCCCTGGAAGGAGCAAAGTCCTTCCAGGGCAAAACAGGTTGAAAGTTGATCGGTTAGGCTTGAAAAGGCTTAATAGCCCGTTCTGGGCAGGGTGGTGGGCTTGCCGTAGATGACCGTCACCCAGCGGGAAACAGCCTGAATCCACTCGCCGTTATACACGCCGCCCACATCAGCCTTGTTCACGAAGGAACCAGCGGGGAGGCCGGGTCTGGCGTTGCAGTAGATATAGGGCTTTTCCACCTGCGCGAAGCCAGCAGGGGCTTGACCGAACACAAACATGATCTCGGTCACACGCTCGTTGGAGGCCAGCCCAAGGGCCACGGGGGACGCCGCCAGGGTGTAGTTCTTCTGCGTACTCAGGTTATCGGCCAAGGTCTGGTATTCGCCGCCATTGACGCGGTACACGATCTTATAGTTGCCGGGGTAGTTGTAAGTGCCGGTCACAACTTTATCCAGAATGACCTCGGCGGGCAGGGTATCCCGCCAATAGAAGCTGTCCAGACGGACATTGGAGGTGTTGGCGATCCCGAAGAACATATAGCGCACCGGCTGGCCGCCCATGACCTCCTTGGGGCCAGTCTTGGTAATGGCAACGCCGGTGGTCAGGGACTTGTTTGTGACCTCAAAGGTGAGGATTTGCCCCTTATGCTCCAGATAGGCGTTGAGAACTGTATCGTTCACGCCGTAGTTGTCCGGGGCCTTGACCTCCTTGATGGTGTAGCGGCCCAGCGGGAGGGGCTTGGAAACCGCCAGCCCCCGGCTGTCGCTCTTGATGGTGTCCACCACATTGTTGGCCTTGTCGTAAATCTCAAAGACCGCGCCGGACAGAAGCGTCCCTGCCGGCAGACCGTTGGTGGGATTGTAGTCCGCAGACTTCTTGATAATCTGGATTTGCGCGGTAATAGGGGTATTCTTCCACTCCACCAGAGTAGTCTCCCCAGCGGTCACATAAACCGTTTTCATCTGCGTGTCCACAATGTAGCCCTCGTTCTCCAGTTCACGGAGATAGTACCGCCCGGAGGTGGTCAGCCCCTCGATGTAAACATAACCGCTGTTGTCGCTGGTGTATTGCCCGATGGGAGTGTTGGTGTTGTCGTACAGCAGGAATGTTACCCCATAAATGCCCTTGCCGGTCACACTGTCGGTTTTGTGAATCAATATCCCGGAAAAGGGCTTATTTTTTACCGTCAGCGTGGTAGTTTTACCGTCCGTGATGGTGAAGTAGTGGGGCGTGTCGTCCAGCTTGAAGCCCTGCGCCGCCTCAATCTCCACGGCATAGTAGTCCCCGGCATCCAGCGCCACATGGACGCGGCCCGTGCTGTCGGTGGTAACGGTGTCCACCAGAGCGCCATCCATTTTCCTGATCTCAAAAGTAGTGCCAGGGATGCGCCGGGTGGTGTCGCTCTCGGAAACCTTAATAAGCTCCAGCCCACCCTCGGCCTTGTTGAAGAAGGTCAGGGTCTGGGCCGCTCCCTGCTTGATGAGGATGGACTGCGGCGTGGTGTCCAGCACATAGCCGCTTATTGTTTTGGTCTCCTTGGCGGTGATGGTGACGCCGGGGGTCAGGTCGGTGATAACAATGCGTCCATTTTTATCGGTGACATACTCGCCGTTATTCGGCCCCACAACCGCACCGCTGCTGTCGGTGACAAGGAAGGTCACACCCTGGATGGGGTCGGTAGTGCCGTCTACATATTTCTGGATGGTCAAGGTCTGCTGGGGCGAATTGTAAAAGGTGAGGGTCTGCGTGTCTGCCGGATTGACGGTGATGGTCTGCGTCCGGGTAGCCTCGTCAATGGTGTAGCCGGGAATCGTCCTGGTCTCTCTGGCAACGATAGTGCCGGTCACGCCGGAAATGCGGATTTCGCCGTTGGCATCGGTGGTATAGAGGCCGTTGCTGGACAGGTGGCCGTTGGCGTTGTCCACATAGCCGCCGCCAGCGTAGGTCAGCTCAAATTCCACGCCTGCCAGCGGCTGCTTGGTGACGGAATCCAGCTTACGAATCACCAGCTCGCCCGCCCGCTGGTTCCAGAAGGTCAGTTCGGGGGCCTGGGGGCCTGCGGTGATCTTCACCGTCTTGGGCGTGCCGTCCAAAACAAAACCGTCCACCGTCTTGATCTCGCGGGCGGTGATGGAAGTGCCGGGTTCCAGCCCCTCAATCACAATTTCACCCGCAGCGTTGGTGTAAAATACGCCATCGCCAGGGCCAACCGCCGCGCCGGTGCTGTCCGTAATTTTGAACGCAACACCCGCCAGCGGCTCATTCTGTGTCCCCTCAATGTATTTGTGAATCGTGAGGGTCATTTTGGGGTCATTCTCAAAGGTCAGATCGTTGCCGCCGCTGGTTCCGTCATTGTTCCCGATGTTGGTTCCGCCGCCGCCCACGCCGCTGGTCAGGCTGTTGGTTCCATTCTTCACAATGATTGTTTTGGGAGTTGTGTCCAAAACGTACCCGCTGGGGACCTTGCTCTCACTGACTACTATGGTGCTGCCCGGAACGAGGCCGGATACTGTCACCGTGCCGTCCTTCCCTGTGGTGTAGCGGCCCAGCACAGTGCCGTTACCGTCCTTCACTGTAAATTCAGTTCCAGGAACGGGCTTTCCGGTCACAGAATCCAGCTTGGTCAGGGTCAAGCTGCAAAGAGGCTCATTGAGGAAGGTGAGGGTCTGCGTATCATCCGGGTTGACGGTGACGGTCTGCGTCTGCGTGGACTGGTCGATCACATAGCCGGGAGCGGCCTTGACCTCTTTCGCTACAATCGTGCCGGTCACGCCGGAGATGCGGATTTCCCCGTTGGCATCGGTGGTATAGAGGCCGTTGGAGGACAGATGTCCGTTGTCATTGTCCACATAGCCGCCGGAGGCATACGTCAACTGGAACTGAGCGCCGGAGATGAGAGCGCCGGTCACGCTGTCCTTTTTCTGGATAACAAGAGAACCGGCCCGCTTGTTCCAGAAGGTAAGTTGCTGTACGGTCCCGCCCTTGATAAGAATATCCTGGGGCGTTCCATCCAGCACGAAGCCCTCCACGGTCTTGATTTCTCTGGCAATCACTGTGGTTCCGGGTTCGATGCCGTCCAACACAATCTCGCCAGCCTTGTCGGTGAAGTAGGTTCCATCGTCCGGGCCGACTGCGGCCCCGCTGCCGTCTACTACTTTGAACGCTACGCCGGACAGCGGCTCATTTTCCGTCCCCTCAATGAACTTTCGGATAATAAGGGTGGTTCCAGGCTCATTGTCAAAAATCAGGCTGTTGGAAATGCCGGATTTCACCACAATGCTTTTGGGCGTCTCGTCCAGAATATAGCCGGTAGGGGCCTTGGTTTCAGACACCATGATCGTGCTGCCAGGTTCCAGACCGGAGACGATCACGGTTCCGTCTGTCCCGGTTTTGTAAATGCCATTGGTGGGACCGACCGCGTGACCTTCACTGTCCCGGACGATAAATTCAGCGTTCGCCAGGGGCTTGCGTGTCACGGCATCCCGCTTGGTGATGGTCAGGGTGGCCTTGGGAGTGTTGGTGATGATGACCGTCTGCGTGTCCCCGTTGGCCCCGATCACCACATTCGTGCTGGGGGCATCCATAACATACCCTGTCGGGGCCTTGGTTTCGGTCAGCACATAAGCACCGGGGGCCAGATTACTGATACGGATTTCTCCGCTGCTGTCGGTAGTAAACAGACCATTTTGGGTCAAGGTGGACGTGCCGATCACGCCGTCCAAACCGACCTCACAGCCCGCCGCCGTGGTGACACGGAACTCCGCGCCGGGGAGCGGCTGGCCGCTGATGCTGTCCCGTTTCTGAATAATAATGCCGCCCTTGGGCTGATTTTTGAAGGTGAGCGATACCGTTTTGCCTTCTTGAATCTGAATGGTCTGGCTTTGCGTGTCGATGATGAAGCCGTCCGGGGCTTTGGTCTCGGTGACGACCACGCTCTTGCCCGGTTTCAGCCCGGTAATGCGGATTTCCCCGTTTTCATCCGTTCTGAAAATGCCGTTGGAATCCCCAATCAGAGTGCCATCCGCATACATGACCTTGAACTCGGCGTTCTGCAAGGTTACAGAGGGATTGACGGAGCATACCTTTCGGATTAAAAGCTGGCCGTCCGGGGCATTGTCAAAACGGACGGTAATGACGCTCTGCGTCCCATTATCAGAGATATAGACTGTTTCAGAGGCATTGATGATGCTGTACCCGTCAGCGGGGTCCACCTCCTCCACGATATAAGTGCCGCTTTTCAGTCCAGTCCAGATGCAGGTCCCATTTTTCCCTGTCACCTTCTGGCCGATTACAGTGCCGCCCGTGCCAGAGGTCCCGCCCAGGTAGCGAAGCTGGAAGGTGCAGCCGGGCAGGGCCTCATGGGTCACGCTGTCATACTTCTCCACGACAATTCCATTCAGCGGCTCATTCTGGAATGTGACAGTTTTGCTCTCGCCGCCGTGGAGAATGACCTTCTGCGTGGTCGGCTCCTTCATCTGAAAACCGGGGGCCGGGGCAACCTCGGTAATGGTGTACTCGCCGGGATACAGCCGCTTGCCCTGCTCATGGAGCTTGATTTCACCGTTGGCGTCCGTCAGGATATACCCGAAGTCGATGGTGCTGGGAGCGTCCGCCGCCTCGCCGTTGGAAGTATAGGTGACATGGAATTTTGCCCCCTCAATAGGAGCGCCCGCAACAGAATCCTCTTTGAAAATCGTCAGTTCCGGGGCCTTGTGATTCTTGAATACCACCGTCTTTTCATCGCCGGGATTCAGAGAGATGGTCTGCACCCGGTCCGCATCCTTGTCCGGCAGATAGTAGGGGGCGGGGACGGATTTCTCGGTAATGCGGTAAGTGCCGGGATCCACCCGCAGAGAAACCGTGCCGTCCGCGCCGGTAGTCACATCATGCTGATAGTCACTGTTGACGCCCTCCACGGTTAGCACCGTTCCGGGGACAGGATCGCCGCTGATCGCGTCCACCTTGGAGATGGTGAGCAGGGGCTTTTTGCTGTTCTTGAAAATCAGCGTCTTTTCATCGCCGCCGTTCAAGCTGATGGTCTGGGTCCGGTCCGCTTCGTTCTCCGGCAGACAGTAGGGGTCAGGCACAGATTTCTCCGTCACCCGGTAGCTGCCGGGTGCAACACGCAGGGTGGCGAAGCCGTCCGCCTCGGTGGTCACATCGTGGCGGTAGTCGCTGTCGATGCCCTCCACAGTGAACACCGTGCCGGGGATGGGGGTGTTGGTTCTCTGTTCCACCTTGGAGATTTTCAAAACAGGCTGCTTCAGATTGTCAAAAATCAGCTCCCGGTTCTCGCCGGGTCCCAGGTAGATGGTCTGCATGGGTTCCTCGCCCACCACATAGGGGTCGGGGACGGACTTCTCGACCACCTCATAACTGTCCACGGGGATATTGGAGAGAACGGCCCTGCCGTCCGGCCCGGTGGTCACATCGTTATGATAGCCGTAGTGGATGCCCTTAATCTCAAAGACGGTGCCGGGAATGACCTCCTTGGTCTGGGCGTCCCGCTTGAGAATGGTGAGGCTGGGCAGCTTCTGATCCGCCGCCGTTACGGTGACAGTGCCGCCGCCGTTGATGGTGGCCTGATCCACATGGGCAAACACAGGCTCGGTCAGGCAGGAATAAGGCGCAGGCGCGGACACCTCCACAAAGGCGTACATTCCCTCGGTCACATCGGTAACGGTGATACTGCCATCCGCTTTGGTGGCCTCTGTGCCGATGATCTGCCCGTCCTTGATGATGTTGAACACAGCGCCGGGGAGAGGGTTATCAGAATCATCTTTTTTAACAAGCCTTATCTTCACCTTGGCGTCATTTTCAAAGACCAGGGCCACATCGGTCTTGCCGTCCCAAACAAAGGTCTGCTTGGTCTTGCTGACATCCGGGCTGAGAGAGTAGCCCTCCGGGGGTTTGATTTCCTCGGCGGTGTAGCTGCCCAGGGGCATATCCTTCCAGGGAACGTCCGTCAGATAGCCGCCAGCGCCAGTGACATAGGTTCCGGTAAAATCATTGTCCACGCCGGTGATTTTGATGACCGCTCCGGCCAGCCCCTTGGTGGGGTCGTCCGCATCGACCTTGCGGATGCTGCCCTCGCCGGTAATCTCAGGGGTATCGGAAAAGGTGACAGTCACTGTTTTATTGGTTCCGTTAGGCAGGACAATGTACTGCGGCCCCGAGTTGTCGATCTCGTACCCCGCCGGGGCCTCCAGTTCGGTCACGGCGTAAGTACCTGCTTCCAATTGGGGTATTGTAACAGTGCCGTCTCCGCCTGTCACCACTTCCTTGGAGTAGGCGCCATTTTCGGAAGCAACAAGAAACCTTGCGCCGGACAGTCCTTTGTTGGGATTGGTGGAATCAACCTTTTTAATCATCAGGCTATACAGTTCACGGGTAATGCTCAGGTCGCCCACCATGACAGCCTGCACATCGTTGGAGGGGTGATAGCTGGAGCCGGGGCCAGTGTAGGCGTACTCATAGACCTCGCACTCGCCCCATACGCCCTGCGCCCCCAGGTCGAGAATATACTGCGCCCGGTCACGGAACGATTTGCCGTCCATTGTATCGTCAATACTGGAATAGTTGGTATGCTCCAGATTGTTATAGACGCAAAGCAGTTCCTCGGCACAGGCCACCACTGGATCAGACAGCAGACCGGCCTTGTAGCGCCAGACGATAGCCTGCGTCCAGGAGTTCATGGTCCAGGTGTAGTTGCTGTCCCATACGTCATTTACGCCCAGTGCCTTGGCCTGATCGGTAAAGACGCCGGTAGAATGGGCGTAAAAGTACGCCATCATTGTCCTTACAGTGGGGTCGGAGATGGGCTGGGGATTGCCCCAGGTGTGGCCCTTCAGCGACCAGCCCATGCCCTTGCCCTTCTCGGCGCAGAAGCCCATTGTACTTTTGCCGTTGTAGTTAAAGTGCATCTGGTGCATATAGCACTCGCCTAGAGCTGGGGAATCGTACTTGGTTCCGCTGTATGCGCAATCGTCCATCTTGATGGTGCTGGGGTTCGCCGCCAGTGCCGTGGAGGGCAGCAGTCCCAACATACACACCAGCACCAGCAGCAGAGCCGTCATGCGGGTGAAAGAGAAACGGATTTTTCCCATAAATCAAAAGCTCCTTTCCGTTTTGGGAATAAAAAGGCCCTCCAGCTTGCGCTGAAAGGCCGTTCAGGTTTATATTCAGTTACGCATAAAAGTTGATGCTGTTGGGTATTCCAACAAACATATAGCAGTAGGTGATGCCGTCATATTGGGTTACGCCTACACCAATGCAGTCGCAATCCGGGTCAATCATAGTCTGGAAATGGCCGGGCGAGTTGATCCAGTTAGTGACGGCGCGTTTGGCGGCATCCTCCGTGCCAGTGAATACGGTGAGGTTGTCACCGAAGCCGTAGGGATAGCCAGCATCTGCGGCGGCCTTGCCCTCCTCCTGGGCGTGATGCCAGGTGTACCGTTGATTGGAGCAGGCTTGCGCGGCGTTCATTAGGGCCTCGCTGACCGGCAGCTCCGACACACCGTTTGCCACGCGGGTCTGGTTGATAAGCCGTACCAGTTCCAACCGTATCGCCATGTTGTCTGTCAAAGCGGCGGTACTTTCACCGGCAGGGGAGGACGGGATGGCGGATTGCACGGTGATAGTCACACTTCCTGTCCTGCCGTCCGGGGCGGTCACAGTGATCGTTGCTGTGCCGGGGGCCTGAGCGTTGGCTGTCCAATGCCCCAGCACATTTTCCACACGCACAACATTGGGATCACTGGAAACTGCGGTACAATCCGATTCTGAAACCATCAAGCCGCTGATCTCTCCGGTAGCCAGAGTATTGCCCTTATAGCTGCCTACCCGTATGGAAGCATCCGCCTGTACGGGAGCAACGCCGGTATAAGGGGCGTCACTGTCAATTTGAACCGCGCCGTCCCAATAGACGTTGAAGCCCACCAGCTCACCCACGTCCCGCAGCTTCACATAGTTGCTGCCATCAATGGTAAACGCCGCCAGCTCTACCCGCTGGCCGTCCAGATAGATGATGTTTGTGCTGGGGATCGCCTTATAGAAGATTTCCGCCGCGTGCGCCACGCCGCCGCTGAACAGGGCCGCGCCCAAGATCATCCCGGCAAACAGGGTCAAAATGGTCTTTCCTGCGTTTTTCATAATGTCCTCCTTTTGTCCTGTGTGGTTGGTGTTGTATTTTATCGTAAAACAACCCAATTATACTATATACCAAAACCGCACAGAAAGCAAGCTGGAGAACACTCAAATGATGTAGAAAATGGGCGGCGTTTTTTGGTGGTCCTACACAGCTCTGTTTGAGGCTGTCAGGTCCTTTCCACCGCTGTCACGCACCAGCGGTAGGCGCTCTCGTTGCGGACACAGGTAAAGAGCGTAATGCGGTTATCGCTGGTGGAGCCGGTGGCGCTGCTGTCTGTTTCGCTGATTTTCTGGACGCTGGTGACGTAGTAGGTACGGGTCCCCAGCATAGTGGTCAGCGTGATCTCGTCCCCGATGTTCAGCGTATGGATTTCTCCGAAGTAGCAGTTGGTTCCTCGGTTGTGGCCCGCCACGCAGACATTTCCGGCCCAAATGCTGGTATCGGTGAAGTGGCCCGCGCCTTTGGCGAGGGTGGCGCTGTCCGTCCCCTGATATATCTTCACATTCACGCCAATAGCGGGGATTTTCAGCGTCCCCAAGTGTCCTCCAGCGTAATAGAGGTCGCTGGTCACGTCCGTGTAGCCGATGGTGCTGGTGGTGAAGTTCTCATTACCAGCAGGGGGATAAGTCCCCGCGCTGATGGAGGTATCCGTGGCGGGATAACCGCCAGGGCTGGAATCGGTATAGCCATAATTGCCCACAGCGTTCACCAACCCTCCAGACATAGCGCCGGGGGCAAGGTTGGGCGTCAGATACTCCCCGGAGCCGCGGAGATAGCTGGTGGGCGTTCCAAAACCCGGAGCGATCAGGGTGGCGGTCTTGCTCCTGTTCACGTTCTGGTCCTCCGCCTGATAGATCACATCCTGGGAGGTGGGGTCCGCGAACAGGTAATCGTCCGCGCCGTCAAAGCCGTATTCCAAGGCGCTGGCCTGGGTGACACAGAGCGCAGTAACCAGCAGGGACGAGATAAGCTGGGATTTCAGATGGGTTTTCAGCTTCATGTGGCCGATCTCCTTTCCTTGATTTTTTCATAGCCCCAATAGGCGGCAGCAAGCAGGGCGGCGATACCGCCCACGCATCCGGCGATGGAGAGGGCCGCTGCCCCGCCAGACGGGGCGGCGGTATCAGTGACCGTATCGCCGTCGGCCTGGAGGGTGTCCCCCGGGGGATTGCTCCCAGCGGGGCCATCCTCCTGGGCGTCCTGCCTCTCGCCGCCCGTATTGCCGTTTTCCTGGGTGGGGGCGGTATTGGTGTAGGGTACATCCGTACATCCGAAGATTGCGGTATAAATCACAACCTCGCAGGAGGTTTTCGCCACTTCCCCGGTATAGTCGGCGGTCACGGTGTAGCCGGTGACGTAGCGGCTGCTCACCGAGCCGGTGTAGCTGGCTGTGGCGGTGTAGCGTGTCACCACGTCCTCGCCCTCCATGTCGGTGGTACTGGACCACTTCACATCCGCCAGA
Organism: Acutalibacter sp. JLR.KK004; assembly: GCF_036941085.1. Classification (NCBI taxonomy): domain Bacteria; kingdom Bacillati; phylum Bacillota; class Clostridia; order Eubacteriales; family Acutalibacteraceae; genus Acutalibacter; species Acutalibacter sp. JLR.KK004. Next base: position 1,673,594 of record NZ_JAYMNQ010000001.1, on the reverse strand, counting down.
TTGAGTGTCTTGCCGCCCTCCGTCACCGTTTTGGGCACAAGGGACAGGTCGGCGTCGGACAGGTTGGGATAGGTTCGGGAAGCGGAGAGGCTTCGGGTGGAAGTGCCATAACCCTTAACATCCACCTGGACGCTGTTGTAGTCCAGCTTCAGCACTCCGGTGTAACCGTCCTCTGTTTCGGACTCGATCTCCGCGTCAAGCTGCTTCAAAATCTCACCCAAATCGCCGGTCTTGCTGTCCGTGGTGACGGTTTTGGTCAGCGGCTGAGTGTCCACGCCCACCTCCGTTTTCCGGGTCATCTCCATCAGGTGGAAGGTCATGCCGTATTCCTCGAAGTCCTCCGTAGGGATGCCAGCCGGATCGTCCGAAAGGGAAAGCTGGTAGACCTTGCGGACACGGGGCTGGTCGAAATCGCCAGCGGTGTAGGATTCAACCTCGATGGGGTAATAACAGGCCGCCGAACGGTCAGCGGCCAGAGCGGGGGGCGACGCCATGCACAGCATCAGCACCGCAGCGCACAGCAGCATGGAAATTCGCCGTTTTGTCATTTCGATCATCTCCTTATCGGTAAAAAATAGGACGGCCATGTGGGGCCGTCTGACTGTGTGGAATTACCGTGCCCCGGTGCGGGGGGCGCTCTGCTCCGCCGCGTTATGTTCATACAGAATCACCCTTCTCCGGGCTGTGCGGCAGGGCGAAGTATGCCTCAAATTCCTTCTGCTGGGCGGCGGTCAGGGAGGCGAAATGTTCCCCCTCGAAACTGCACAGCAGGAAAGTCCCGGCGATAAAGTCCCCGCTGTCCGTGGGGTTCTCCCGGTTGGGCATCAGGCCCATGTGCTTCCCCTCGCTGTTACAGACCAGCATGACCCGCTGGGGCAGGTAGCACCCGGCCTCAATGGGGCCGCCCACAATCTTCTGAAAGGCTTCCAGCGTGTCCTCCGCCTTGGCAGGGTACGGGGCTTTGCCGGGTTCCACCACCAGAATGTCGATTTCTTTTGTCATACAATGTCCTCCGTTTCGTGTTATATTCCAGCGGCATCCTGGGCCAGATCGTGGCTGACCAGGGACGCGTAATACTGGCCGATGGTTGTGGGCGCATTGTAAAGCGCCGCCAGGGTGTACGCCTTGATGTTCTTCACCAGCGTGGTGTTCTGGCTCAGACTTTCCAGAACATAGGCGATATGCTCATGGCTGAGTTTCAGAAAGCGGCTCTTGACCACGCCGGTGGCAACTTCCTCCCCGGCGATACGGATGAAGTCACGCCGGGAGCAGCAGACCTCCACCATGAGTTCCACATAGCCCTCCAGCGTTTCCTCGTCATAGGGATGCTCCGTCAGGAGAAGGTCATAGTCGATATTTTCTTTTATCAGCTCTCGGTATCTATCCATCTCATCCATCCTCATCCGGCTCTTGGGCCTTGCACGGGCAAACGGTGCGGGGGTAGGGGGAAGGATGGATAGGTCAGTATCATTCAGTTCAGTATTTTTCTTTTCAGTCTTATTAGGGGCGGAAAAACCGCTGTCAAGACCGCGCATTTTCAGCGGTGCAGACTGCGGAATTTCCGCAGTCAAGAGTGCGGCACTGTCCAGCGGTCTTGACTGCTGATTTTCCGCAGTCTGGGGGGCGGGGGGCGGCGGTGTCTGTTCCGGTTGCTGGGGCTGTCCGGGTTCCGGGGGCAGGATGAAGTTTTTGACGTAGATGCGGGTGGGCCGTCCCTGGCCCTGCTTCTTCCGCTCGATCAGGCCAATGCCGTCCTTGTCCAATTCCCGGAACAGCTTCGTGGCCTTGTCCTTGCCGCAGCTCATCAGGGCCATAGCGTCCTCCTGTGTGAAATAGATGTAGACGCGCCGGTCGCTGTCCATCCAGCCGTTCTTGACGGACAGCCCCATGCGGTCCAGCAGAAGGCCATAGAGAACCTTGGCCTCGATGGAAACGCCCTTATAACGGGGGTCGGTCAGCAGGACCTTGGGGATGCGGTAGAAACTGTACTGCTCCGCTTCGTTGCCGTAGTAGTAGTCCAGATTCAGATTTGACGGCATGGTGATTGCCTCCTTTGAAATGTGCGGAGAAGCAAAAAAAGCGCCCCGGTGACTGCGATAGTCACCGGGGCGCTCATGCTTCCTGCCGCTTTGTAGATTTATCCGTAAACGTAAAAAAGCCTCCGCATAGCTGGCAGTCAGCTATGCGGAGGCGGATGTATTGCGTTCAGCTAAAAACCTGGGCAGCGGGCCGCTGGATGCCATAATAGAGGCGATCTCCATATAGCGCAGAAATGCGGCATAAAATGTTTCCTTGGAGCCTCCGTAGGCATCCGCCACATCTTGCAGGGCCTTACGGAAAACACGCTCCCGCGCCGCCTCATATTCGTCATAGGCGGCAAGCAGTCCGCTCAGCGTCCTCTTGAGATGCTTTTTCCTGATCCTCTTGTTCATTACGGCTGGTCGCCCTCCCTTACCCGGACCGCCAACCCTTTCAAGGGGAGATCGGCGTAATTGGCAAGGTAATAGTCCCTGCCGTCATACCGCAGGAATGTCCGCTCCCAATGAGAATTGTCCAGACGGTATTTGTCCGGCACAAGGACTTCAATAGGGCTTCCCTCACGGAAGCAGAACCCCGCCGTTGTCTCATACTGCCCGCTGCCATTTTTCCACAGGCGACTGGTTTCCTTGATGGGCCGGGACAGGTACGACGCCATCTCCTGCACAGTCCGCAGGTTATCAATCACAATTTCTAAATGTGCGGACAGGAGGTTTGCGTCATAGTCGTCAAGGGTATGCGTGTCCATCTTAGCGGCAAGGGCCTGGATTCTCGCCGTCCGACTGCTGGATTCATTTACCAGCCGAAGAAGTTCTTCCAATTTCGGCATCTGCGCCTCCTTTCCCCCGTATGCCCGATAGGTCAGGCTGATTCTGCCGTAAACGTAAAAAAGCCGCCCCCACAACCGATTTCAGTCAGTTGTGAGGGCGGCTGATGCTGGCCTATTGCCACGGCCAGGGCTGGGTCCGCACACGGACGCGCAGTCCCTTCATAGTAATATCTTTATGTCCAACCAGGTAATAATCCCTGCCGTTATGCTCCACGCTGGTGATTGTCCAATAAGGAACATCGTGGTACTCATCCGACACAAGAGCCTCAATCACGCTGGTGCAATCATAGTAGTGGCCCTTTGCCGTCCGGTACTTCCCGGCAGTCCCTTTACTCAGGCGGCTTTCCTCTGCGACAGGCCGGGTCAGATAGGAAATGTATTCCTGCACATCCGCCAGCCGTTCCGTGATACGCCGCAGCTCATCCCAAATGAGGATTTGTTCTCCATCATGGAAATCAATATCCAGACCGCTTAAATCGTTGTATTCGGGATAGGTGGAGAATTTGAGAAATTGCGAGATGTGCTGGTTCAGCTTGACCGCCTCCGCAAGCGCCGCTTGTAAATCTGCCATGATAACAGCCTCCCTTCTATTTGTGCTGAACGCTCCACGTTTCCAGCAGGGACACTATGACTTCCTCCATCTGCTGGGCGGTGTAAGTCTGCGGAAAGTATTGACGCAGCCTTGTCTGTTTGAGGACTACCTGCACAGTGGCGGGGCATCCCTCTGACAGAATGGCCTCAATAACAGTGATGGTCAGCACTTCGGTTCTGCGCTGCTCTTTGATTTTCACAAGTTGGCTCCTTGTAGGAATTACACTCAGCTTGTCCATCACCGATGCGAGGATAGTCTGCTCCTGTTCTGTCAGAATAGCGATATAGTCAGCGGCGGTACTGAACGATAGTTTGTCCTCGTCCACTAAAGTCAGCAGGGGCGAGATTAACTTGGTTAAAGCTATGTACCGGGTGACTGTCAGACCACAGTTCTCTCCAGCGTCCTGTGCGATTTTCTCCCGTGCGGTCAACTTCGGAACTGCCGGTTCCGAAGTGAGGTCCCGCCGCTTACCCTGATGCTTCAAGGCTTCCATTTTCATCTTGTAGGCAAAGGCTTTCTCGCTGGGCAGGATTTTCTCACGCTGGAGGTTGGAATCGACCATGATTATGGTAGCTTCATCATCATCCAATTCCCGAACGAGGACTGGCATTGTCTCCCTGCCCGCCAACTCGCTCCCTCGCTTGCGCCGGTGTCCCGCTATGATCTCATAGCCGCCCTCTTTGCGGGGGCGAACAATTCCGGGAGCCAAGACACCGCTCCGCGCGATACTCTCCACCGTTTTCTGCATCGCTTCATCATCCCGCACTTGAAAAGGGTGATCTTTGAAAGGAAACAGTTCTGCCAGCGGAACCTCCTGCACCTGTTCGCCGTTGGCCTCCGCTTTGCCGCCAGTTTGAAACAAGTCGTCAAAGCCAGCCAACTGTATCTTACTGGCGCTGCCTTTCATGATGCCAAGACCTCCCTTGTCAGAGACGCATAGGCGGCGGAGACTTTACCAGCAGGGTCATGGAGGTAAATGCTTCGGCCCTCTGCGCTGGTTTCTGCCGCCCGGATTGACTGAGGGATAATACTGTTGAAAATCCGCAGCTTGTCCCCATAGGAATTGCGGAGCAGCTCAATGATCTCCCGTGAATAGGTCGTTCGCAAATCCGCCATAGTGATAAGGATGCCCGCAATCTCCAGACCGGGATTGATTTTCCGCTTTACATTTGATATAGTACGGATAAGCTGTTCCAATCCCTTGATTGAGAGGTAGTGCGCCTGCATGGGAATCAGCACTTGATCCGCAGCGGCCAGGGCATTGATGGTCAGCATACCCAAGGAAGGGCAGCAGTCCAACAGAATCACATCGTACTGATCTCGGACGCTGTTCAGATAGTCCCGCAAGATCGTCTCTCGGCTCATAGTGTTTACCAGCGTGACCTCCAAGCCGGACAGCTCGATGTTGGCCGGAAGAAGGTCAACAGCTTCCGCTTGATGGAGGATGCCCTCGCCGGGGGACACTGGCTCATCCAAAATTATGCGGCCCAAAATGGTCGCCAGCGTATTTTCCATCTGATCGGGCCGCTGGTATCCCAGGCTGGCAGTCAAGGACCCCTGAGCATCCATGTCCACCAGAAGAACTTTCTTGCCTGCCCGCGCCAGACCGATACCCAGGTTGACCGCCGTTACGGTTTTGCCAACTCCGCCTTTTTGGTTGCAGATTGCCGTTATTTTCGCCATTTCGCTCATTTTTGGCCTCCTTCTATGTTCATAGAATAAAAACAGGACTAAACCAGCGCGCCCCTTGCTGTGGGGTGTTTCTGATTTAGTCCTATTTTAACAGGCCCGTCAACGTAAAACTGGCAGTTGAGAAAACCGTTGCGCTTGGCATATTCTTTCAGCATGGTTTTCTGTGTGCTGATACTCATGCTCTCGTTGTTTGTGCCGTCGTCTTTGGAAAGCCTGCAATATAAAGCAGTGATTTTGTCGTTATTCAGTTTTGCCCTTTTCATTTTGTCCTCCTTGATGAAAAGGGACTTCCTCTTAACTCATATTATACTATATTCCCTTTTCCGTTTCCAGTGCTAATTTGCGTTGTTTGCCGCTATCTCCTTAACCTTTTTTGTTATCTGTTCCTCGGCTATCCGCTTGAATACTGTTTCCATTTTTTCAGTGCCTACATAGTGCCTTTCCACAATAATTTTTGTGGGTGGGTGCTGTCGGGTGGCTCTTTGCTGTGTATTGCTGTCTTTGCTCATAAATCTGCTCCTTTAAAATAAAATAGAGCGCATAGATTTTCCTATACGCTCTGACGCTGTGTTACTTATTCAGTTCTGATTGTGGGAAATGGTTGTTTAGATACACAGGAATTTGTATCAGCTTTGCAGATATTCAATCAGCTTATTTGCATATTCATCGCTATGCTCGTGTAAATACTGCCCATGTCCCATATGTTCAATCTCTATATCTACTATAGCAGGCAGATATTTCTTTAACAAAGTAACGCTCTTTCTTGGATATTGCTCATTTGAGCCTCTCCAGAACAAAATAACCCCCTTGTAATTTCTTATACTTTCAGGAATATGATACCTATACACAAATTCACACGCATTTTTTATAGTATTTGAGGTGATGCCCGTATAAAGCATTTCGATAATACTGTTGTTATCTTTTCCCATAACGGCGTCCATCATAAATTTAGGGATTGCTTTTCCGTTTTGAATCCGCTTGATTGCTTTGCAGAATATATATTCATATGGCTTTGTCAACAAGCCCATCTTTGTCAGAAACGCCGCATCCAAATGTGTTTTAGCGACATTAACATTGCCTCTTCCAATAATTTCAACAGCCATTGTTGCTCCCATAGAAAATCCAGACAGACAATACAAATTACCAGATAGATTATTTATTATGTAATTTTCTATCTCGTCGCAATTGTTTTTAAGACTGACAAGTTCATCTGTTCTTTCACTGTGACCATCCACTTCTGCCAATATCACATAATAATCTGCCAAATGTTTTAAAATTGGTTCATAGCAAAGCATTGCTGTGGAAGCCATTCCATGTATAAATAGTATTGACCTATTATTTTTATCGCCAAAACATAAAAAATTCATAACACTATCCTCCATCAATTCCGATTTTGTACCTTTAACAGAATACCACAATCAAACCCATATTTCTATTGAATTTCCATTAAATTTCTTCCTCCCTCCGCTTAGTCTTGTTTTGTTGTCTGCTATGCTGTCGGCTCTCGTTCTGAAGCTCCCTTTCAAGGTTCTTTCTGTTGTAGCTGATTACTTCCGCATAAGCTAATTCTGTGGCGGTTTTGGTCTGCTCCTTGCCGATACTGTCATATTCCGATTGCAAAGACTGTATCTCTGCTTTCCACTGTTTAGGCGTTATCTTCTCGCCGTTCTGTAAAAGGCTCTGCATACGCTCCTTTAGTTCGGGGTACTTTGCAAGGCTTTCTTTATGCTCCTTATCGTATCTCATTTTCGCAAGTCCTTTGAGTGACTGGCTCTCTTTATAGGTAGCTTGGATTGGCGCATAGAGGGCATACATTTTTGACAGTTCCTTTACCCTTGCCGATTATCTTCACTTGCTGATGGCATGGAGAATGGACTACGCCCCGCACTCCCCGGAGGAAGCCTTTCATCGCCGCTGATTGCCCCGCTTACCTTATCTTCATAAAGTTTTGCGGTGATCTGTTCCAGCTCCTCCAAACGCCGCCGCAAACGGCTGATTTCCTGTCGGCAGTCCTCTTGTTGCGCGGCGCTTGCGGATTGGATGTGCTGTTTCAGCTTATCCAGTACAGCGGCTTCATCGGCTGCTACCGCTTTTCCATGCGCCCGGATTTCACTCAGCACCAGGTTTTTCAGGCTGATCTCAAAAATCCGGTGCCAGGAGCAGATGCTGTGTCCGGTAGTGGCAAACCGGGAGCAGAAATAAGAAGTATAGTGCTTGACAGTGCCATTTTTCCGGCGCTGTGTTTCGCGGGCGGCAACCAGAGGATGCCCACAGTCCGCGCAGACCAGCTTGGATGACAGTTTCCAAGGCACCAACATACATAGATGTGTCCTTGCTATGCACATCAAAATTTCCCACTGCCATCTCTTTGAGCAAATGTGCCTCGTCCTGAATAACGCCGGAGAGGGTCGCTTGGCTGCTGCGTAGAGCATCACACATGACCCCCAATTCATTCTTACTTTGGTAGTCAACAGGAATTCTTGCTCACGTCTACGTTGGGCATTTCGCCCCGGTCAGCCGTCACTACCGGCTCGATGGAGGTGGACTTGCCGTACTCCGGGTCGCCGGGGCCGTCGATGTTGTAGTCCAGTGCGCTGGCGGGGACAGTCAGGGCCAGTGTCAGGCACAGAACGGAAAAAAGCATCCTCGGTGATGAACTCCTTTGTCTGCGGGAGAAGGGCCAGCACCGCGCCCATGTCCTTGCTCTGGCTGGACACAGACACGGTTTCCGTGTGCTGACGGCTCTCGTTGGCGGGAAGTTCCTGTTTCAGCAGGTCAGTCAGGGTGTAATGGTATCAAAGCTCATCCCTTGGTAGTAAATTCGTAGTAATCTGGGGGTTCGATTATCAGGAAATGCGGGGTAATGCGCTGTTTCACAAGGTTTTGCGGGTTCTTACAAAATATTTATGTTAAATGTAAGTAAAGAAACGCCTAACCAAAGTGCGGTTGGCGTTTCTCATTGTGCGCCTTTAGGCGTTGCTGGTATTATGCCCTTTTAGGGCTTATTATTCATACCACGTCCTTCGGGCGTGGTATTGATTGCTTACAGACCAAGAACTTCTTTTTTCTTCGTGTCAAATTCTGCTTGGGTGATAACGCCACTATCCAGCAGGTTTTTATATTTTGCCAGTTCATCTGCAGCGCTGGCCGGAGCAGGCGCCTGGGGCTGTACTACAGCGGTGTGCGTCTTTTGCCGGGCTACCAGCAGATCGCTGATGCATCGGTAAATTTCTTTTTTGTTGCCCAGTCCGGCAAATTTTATTCTCCCGGAGGAAGTGCCGATTATAATGCCGCCCAAAATGCTGGAGCTTATGGACGAAATTGTGTCAATGGGAAGGTCAACCTTTTTCCCCCAGGAGCCTGTGCCGTACACCCGCTCCGTTGTGACCGTCATTTCTACAGGTGCTGTAAGCAGAGCCAGCAGGCCTGTGGGGACAATGTAGGCGACAAGGACTGGAAGCAGGGCTTTTCCACCTGAAGTGATTGAGACAGAGATACCCATAATCACAGATAAGATAAACAGGATCAGGCATATCCTTCCGAGAATACCCCGTTTGCTTTCTGCCAGCACTTTTTCGTTCATATCCATTCCTCTTTTCTTTTTCCCTCACGGGAATTTTGATTACCTTCATTATAGCCCGAATACGGGCTATTGTCAAGAAGAATACCAACTAATACGATGAAAGCAAAAACAAAGGGGGCATTTGCTTGATCGTATTTGACAGGCTCTGGAAAACTATGAGGGAGAAAGAGGTTTCTCAGTATAAACTGATAAAGGAATACAATTTCAGCAGCGGGCAGCTTGACAGGCTGCGCAAAAACGGGAACGTAAGCACCTACACGCTGAACCAGCTTTGCGGGATTTTAGACTGCGGGCTGGAGGATATAGCAGAGTATGTGGAGGATATAGAAGCATGAAAGAATATATGTAATAAGATTTCTAACAGAAAAACAGCAGGGAAAAGCCGTAGCCTTTCCCTGCTGTTTTTGCATACATCCTGTTATTGCATAATTAACTCGCCGTCGGCAGGCAGTTCTGCCGGAAGGGCGGCTGGCCTGTCCAGATACCAGTATGCCACGGAGGTATAATCGTCATACCGGGGGCCTGTCCAGCCCAGGTTGTCCATGGTCATGCGGAAAGAACGGCTGAAATATACGGGATCCTGTATGTGGAAGCGGTACAGCAGGAAGCGCTGCTGCCCGTTATACATCTCGCTGCTGTCGTTGCCTGTAATGGCGTACAGCCCGGCATACAGCCCGCTGAAGGTCTGGTACTGCTTTTGCAGGATGTCGTTGCCAAAGCCATAAGAGCCGCAGAAATAGTCCTCTGTGCCAGTATAGTTGATGGTGGGATACTCCCCGCCGTCAATATACATTTTAGGCTCCCCTTCCACCCAGCAGGTGTTGTGACCGTTCATCCCGGCGGCAAAGCACAGCCCGACAAACTGCCCCTTGCCCTCAAGGCCGTCTACAACCGTATAGGCCCGGCCCTTCTGCACAGGGTGCTCCTGGCGGTAAAAGGCGTGGAAATATCCGGCGGCAGGGGAAATTTCCCCCTTCCAGCCCTCAATCATGTAATAGAGGGTCTGCTCCTTGTCTCCCCGGTTTTCCATGGTGACCCGGCAGTGCCGGCGGAAGGGCATCTCCCAATAACAGTTATAGCCCCGGCCCGGGGCCATCAGGATGGGCGCGGCGCTGAGCACCGGATATTTGCCGTCCCTGTCCTTGAAATTCTCATCGTAGGCGCAGCCGAAAAAGGCGGAGATGGGAGCCTCTACAGAAGGGGCCTCCTGGCCCTCCCAGTATACCCGCAGGACAAAAGAATGGCCGATATACCCGGTAAACCACATGTGGGTGATCATTCCCGGGCCGTCTGTATCGCACAGGGTAACAGTCTCTCCCGGCGCAATCTGGATGCAGGGCCGCAGCTTTTCGCAGTCCCTGCCCCGGGTGCCGCCGGCGTGGGTTCCGGTGGGATTTTCCGCAGAAAAGCCAAAGCTTTCCCTTGCTTGGATTTCAAAGACAGACATATGAGTACCTCCTCGCATTTTTTCCAGTATATCCCATCCGCTCCCAAAGTGCAACCCTGTCCCGCCAAAAGATTTCATAAAAGCTTTGCGCTTCCCTGTTAAAAGAATTTGGCCATGGCGTACACGTCCTGGCAGGTGCCGTCGGCCAGCTTCCCTTCCCCGCAAAGCTTTCCCTCCACCTGGAAGCCCAGGGAGAAGTACAGTCCCAGCGCGCGGGTGTTCTGGGTGTCCACTGTCAGCTTTAATTTTTCAATTTGGTGCTCCCGGCACCAGTCCAGTTGGATGGACATCATCCTGCGGCCTAGGCCCATGCGCCAGAAGTCCTGCCGGACGGACACGGCGATTTCCCCGATGTGCCTGCTCCGCCTGCGCCCTTTGGAATAAAAGCAGCCGCAGGTGGCGGCAAGCTCCCCGCCCTCTGTTTCCGCAATGAGGAACAGCTTTTCATCCCCTTCGGCCCAGCGCCTCAGAAGCTCTTCCTCCTGCTCCAGGGTATAGCTTTCCGCAAATTCCCCCGGCTCCCTTGCCAGAAAGACTGTCTCCCGGTCTACATGATCCATGTACGTAAACAGCCTGGGGGCGTCTGTCCCTTCCGCGTTCCGGATGATGAAGCGCCCACCTTTTCCCTCAAAAACTTCCCTATACCGTGACATGCTTTCAGCGCCCCTTTCAAAAATAAATTGCAATATTATACCATGGGGCGGGAAAGCGTGTCAAGGCTGGAGCCTGGAAGGGAATGTCCAAAACGAGTATTTTAAAGAATGAAGAAACAATAAAGTTTCGTCCACCTTTTCAAAGGTGGTGGGGTATTTAGGGGCGAAGCCCCTAAACCGCCGGAGGCATAAAACGCGTAGTTTAGGCACTCCCGCCTGGAAAAACAGGATATGCCCCTTCTGCGCGGAGGGGGCATATCCTGCAAAGCTATGGCTTCTCAGTCGTGGAACCTTGTTACAATATGCTTTTCGCTGTTTTCCGGGGAATAGGCAAACTCCTCCATATGCGCGCCCTTGAAAAAGTAAACGGGCTTTGCGGGCTTTGCAGAGGGGCCTTCAAAAGTTTCGATGATAATCAGCTTGATTTTCATGCGGCTGGGCAGGATGCTCTTAATAAACACGCTGGCCTGCTGCCCGGGGAAGATGTTTTCCTTCAGTTCCGCAAGGCCCGCCAGGTTAGGGGCAAGCTCCACGAACACGCCGTAATTTTCAATGCTGCGTATGACGCCGCCCACAGTTTCCCCAGCCCGGAAGGACTGGACGTTTTCCTCCCAGGTGCCTAAAAGCTCTTTATGGGTCAGGGTGATGCGCTGGTTCTCCCGGGATTTCACCACAGCCCGGATGTCCATCCCCGGCAGGAAGCGCTCCCTAGGGTGCTCAATGCGGGAAACAGAGATGGAGTCGATGGGCAGCAGGGACACAATGCCGCAGCCGATATCGGCAAACACCCCAAAAGGCTCAATATGGGTAACCCGGGCGTCTATCACGTCTCCAGGGACAAGGCCTGCTATGTATTCGTCCCGGCACTTCTCCTGGGCGGCCCGGCGGGAGAGCAGGGCCGTGACGCGGCCCTGGCTGTCCCGGATAAAGTCCTGCACCAGAAAACACACAGGGCGGTTCACCCGGGATATTACGGCAATATCCCGCACTGTACCTTCCCGTATGCCCAAGGCCCCCTCCTCCCGGGGGATGATGCCTTTCATAAATTTGAAGTCCACAATCAAGTCATGGGAGCTGTCGCACATCACAGCCCTGGCTTCCAGTATTTTTCCCTCCCGCATGGCCTCCGACAGGGAGGCTGGGGAACTTAGGGCGGTTTTATTTTCAAAGCTGTCCAGTAAATAGCCTTCCGGATAAAATTTCATGTTTTCTGCCAAAAGATACGGGCTGTATGCACCACGGTATCGGTCCTTTCTTTTAGTATTTTCACGTGCGTCCGGCTGCAGGACAACCCTTTCCCGGCCTGCCCTCCTTTTTCCTGATACAGGGAAACTATATGCGGCAAAGGCGCAAAAAATGCGCCGGAAAGAGGGGGGGTGAAAAGATGCGGCAGGGGACGGCGGACGGAAAACCCCGGAACAAAGGCCTGCCCGGCAGATAGGGCTTGCATATTTCCCTGAGATGCGCTAAAATAAAGAACAAATTATGCTATAAGGAGGAATTTTTTTGCGAAAAATTCTTTGCGGGCTGATGGCCCTTGTTTTTGTTTTGACCATGGCTTCCTGCGGCAGCGCCTCCCAGGAAGCGTCCTCTTCCGGGGAAAGCTCCGGCCCGGCCCCCTCAAAGGCGGCAAAGGTGATAGGCAGCGGGGATGAGCTGGTGGGCATGGAGGAATTGACCCCGGCAGAGACAGGCCAAAAGCCTGGCTTCCAGCTTGAGCTGCCGGAGAAGGGGGAGGAGATCGCCGTTATCACCATGAAAAGCGGCGAGGTTATCAAGCTGCGCTTTTTCCCCAACGAGGCCCCGAAAGCTGTTTACAGCTTTAAAAAGCACGCCCTAGACGGTTATTACGATGGCCTTACCTTCCACCGGGTTATCGAAAATTTCATGGTGCAAGGGGGCGATCCCACCGGCACAGGCTATGCCGGGGAAAGCGTGTGGGAAGAGGCTTTCCCCGATGAGTTCAGCCCTAACCTTTTGAATATTGACGGCTCCGTTTCCATGGCAAACAGCGGGCCGAACACCAATGGCAGCCAGTTCTTCATCAACTGCACCCAGGGCGCGGCTATCGACTGGGACAGCTACCAGCAGGGTTTTGAGGTATACAAGCAGGATCCGGACGCCTTTAAGGTTATGTACAGCAGCAAGTGGGTGGACATGGATCTGGTGACAGACGATATGAAAAACTTATATACAGAGCATGGCGGGAACCTCCACCTGGACGGCTACTATTCCACAGACAAAACAGGCCACACAGTGTTTGCCCAGGTGTTTGAAGGCATGGACGGGGTGGAAGCCCTCTCCAAAGCGCCAGTGGATCCCCAAAGCAGCAAGCCTTTGGAGGATATGGTGATGGAAAAGGTGGAGATTGTGGCCTACGAATAAGGCTGCTGCCCCAAGCCCTGTGAAATCCTATGGGATTGAAAATGTTTAAAGAAAGGAGGGGCGCTGGAGGCCTGGTTTCTGCGTCCGGCGCCCCATGGCGATTCAAATGGAGCATATTGTCACGTCCCTGGTGAATTTTTTCAGCCAGACCATCCCCGGGGAGCTAACCGTCTTTCTGCTGTCCCTGATGCCCGTTATTGAGCTGCGGGGCGGGATTTTGGCGGCAAAGCTTCTGCATCTGGAGATGCTGCCCGCCTTTTTCATCTGCTTTGTGGGCACCATCCTGCCCACACCCTTTATCCTGCTGTTTATCAACAAGATTTTCGACTGGATGCGCAACACCCGCCTGGTGAAGCTTGTCAACCGCATGGAGGAAAAGGGCCGCAGCAAGTTTGACAAGATAAACCGCTATAAGACCCTGGGCCTGCTGATTTTCGTGGCGATCCCCCTGCCGGGCACAGGGGCGTGGACAGGCTCCCTGGCGGCGGCGCTGATGAAAATGGACTTTAAGTCCGCCATGATTTCCGTGGTGGGAGGCACCCTGGTGGCGGATGTTATCATGTGCCTGCTGTCCTATGGCCTTTTAGGACTGGTGGTATAGGCGCGGCGATGAAAATGAAGCGTTATAAGCTGGCTGTCGTAGGCGCGGGGGCCGCCGGGCTGATGGCTGCCTGCCAGGCAGGAAAAGCTTTGGGACCGGAGGCTGTGGCCCTTCTGGAGGGGAACCCCAAGCCTGGGAAAAAGCTTTTAGCAACAGGGAACGGCCGGTGCAACCTGACAAACCTCCATATAAGCCCTGCCCGCTATCATGGGGATGTTTCCCTGGCAAAGCCCCTTCTTTCGGCCTGCCCGCCGGAAAGGGTGCTGAAGGCTTTTTCCGCCCTGGGGCTGTACACCCGGGCAGATGGGGAAGGCCGGGTGTACCCCTATGGCCTTCAGGCAGCGGCAGTGCTGCAGGCGCTGCGGGGAAGCTGCGAAGAGGGGAAAGCCTCCCTTTTCGCAGGCTTTCCCGTTACAGCCATTGCCCCCCGGCAAGGGGGCTTTTTCTTGCAGTCCCCGGAGGGGGCGGAGCTGTGGGCGGAAAAATGCCTGCTTGCCTGCGGGGGCGCGGCCTCTCCCAGGCATAGCTGCCAGGAGGGCGGATATGCCCTGGCAAAGCGCCTGGGCCACAGTCTCACCCCTTTGCGCCCGGGCCTTACGCCCCTTGCCTGCCCTAAAAAGCTTACTTCCCCTTTAAAGGGGATGCGCTGCAAGGCCAGGGCGGCTTTATGGATACAGGGCCGGGAGGTGTACGCGGAAAGCGGCGAGGTGCTTTTTGGGGAGGGGAGCCTTTCCGGCATCTGCATTTTTAACCTCTCCCTGAGGCTTTCCGCCGGGCGGGGGGAAGTGGCCCTGGACTTGCTGGAGGGCATGGAAGAAAGGGCGCTTTTCGCCTATTTGGAGAATCTCCGCAGCGGACGGCCCCGCCTGCCGACCCGGGAGATTTTCTCCGGGCTGGTAAACCTGCGAATAGGCCAGCAGATTGCCAAAAACCTGGGCTTCACAGGGGAAAAACAGATTTCCGCCCTGTCCCGGGAGGATTTGCGGCGCGCGGCAAGGGCTGTGAAGGACTGGCGCCTGCCGGTATCCCCCTGGGAGGGCTGGGACAGCGCCCAAATAACGGCAGGGGGCGTGCCCTTGTCAGAAGTGAATATGAAAACCATGGAATCCCGCAGGCAGCCGGGGCTGTATCTGGCGGGGGAGCTTTTAAACCTGCATGGAGACTGCGGCGGGTATAACCTTCACTGGGCCTGGGCCACGGGAATGACGGCAGGGCTTGCGGCGGGAAGATGAATTTTGCGACAGAGGGGGAAGCAGGATGCTGAAGGTTTCCGGCCTGCACCTGGGCCTGGATTTCACAGAACAGGAGCTGCGCCGCGCTGCCGCCAGAAAGCTGAAGGTGCCGGAAAGCGCTTTGGGAGAAGTGCGCCTTTGGAAAAAATCGGTGGACGCCCGGAAAAAGGACAAGGTACACTTTGTCTGCGCGGCAGAGGTGCAGGCGGAAAATGAAAACCGCCTGCTGGCAAAATGTCGGGACAGCAGTGTACAGAAGGTTATTCCTTACCGCTATGAGCCGCCCAGGGTGTCTAAGCCCTTGGATCCGCGCCCGGTTGTGGTGGGTTTAGGCCCGGCAGGGCTTTTTGCGGCCCTGCTTCTGGCCCAGTGCGGGCAGCGCCCCCTTGTACTGGAGCGGGGCCTGCCTGTGGAGGAGCGCCAGAAATCTGTAGAGGCCTTTTGGCGCACCGGGGCGCTGAACCCGGAATCCAATATCCAGTTTGGCGAGGGCGGGGCCGGGGCCTTTTCCGACGGGAAGCTGACAACCGGCACCGGGGACGGGCGCGTCCGCAAGGTGCTGGAGGAGCTGGCAGCGGCAGGGGCGCCGGCGGAAATCCTCACAGAGGCAAAGCCCCACATTGGCACAGACCGGCTGCCGGAAGTGGTGGGGCATATCCGGCGGCAGATTGAAGCCCTGGGAGGCCAGGTGTTTTTTGGGGCAAAGCTTGCGGGGATAACCCTTAAGGACAGCGCCCTTCAAAGCATCACCTACATCTGCCGGGACAGGCGGGAAACCCTGCCCTGCCAAAGCTGTATCCTGGCAGTGGGCCACAGCGCCAGGGATGTTTTCGAGCTGCTCCAGCAAAAGGGCCTGCCCCTTGCCCCCAAGGCCTTTTCCCTGGGCGCGCGCATTGAGCACCCCGCCGCCCTTATCGACCGGGCGCAGTATGGAAGCTTTGCAGGCCATCCGGCCCTGGGCGCGGCAGATTACAAGCTTTCCTGCCACCTGCCTGACGGCAGGGGTGTGTACACCTTCTGCATGTGCCCTGGCGGCACAGTCACCGGGGCGGCTTCAGAGCCGGGAGGCGTGGTGACAAACGGCATGAGTCCCTGGCTGCGGGATGGGGAGAACAGCAACGCCGCTCTTTTAGTGGGGGTAACCCCGGAGGATTTCGGCAGCGGCAGCCCCCTTGCGGGTATATATCTCCAGCGGGAAATTGAACAGGCCGCCTATAGAGCAGGGGGCGGCGCCTACAAAGCCCCTGCCCAGCGGGTGGAGGATTTCCTCCAAAACCGCCCCACCAAAAGCTTTCATGGGGTTTCTCCCACCTATCAGCCGGGGGTTTCGCCTGCCGCCCTGGCAGGCTGCCTGCCGGACTATGTGGTGCGTTCCATGCAGGCAGCTTTGCCTGTCCTGGGGCAAAGGCTACGGGGCTTTGACTATCCAGACGCCATCCTCACAGCTCCGGAAACCCGCAGTTCGTGCCCTGTGCGCGTCCTCCGGGACGACACCCTCCAGTCTCCTCTGGCCCGGGGGGTGTACCCCTGCGGCGAAGGGGCTGGCTATGCGGGAGGCATTGTGTCCGCCGCTGTAGACGGCCTGCGCTGTGCCGAGGCCCTGCTGCTGGCGGGGTGCTCTTAAAAACGTAAAGCCATGCTTCCTAGCATAACTGGTGAAGCATGGCTTTTGGTTTATGTATTTAGCGGCATTTACAGGTAGTGGGTCTGCCCGGATTTTTTCCGTTTGTCTGTGGGCAGCAGGGAATACAGGCTTAAATCCACAATCCCCTTGTCAGGCCACAAAAATCCCTCCCGGATAGTCCCCTCCTTTAAAAAGCCGCAGCGCTCCAGCACCAGCACGCCCCGGTAGTTGGTGGGGAGGACATAGGCCTGGATGCGGTGAACGCCGATGGTGCTCATCAGGTATTCTGCTGTGGCCCGCACAGCAGAGGAGGCATAGCCCATGCCTGTGCATTCCCGGTGGAGGGTGAAACGGATGGTGGCAGCCTGCACATGGGGGTCAATGCCATAAATTTCAAAAAAGCCAGCCAGCCGATTTTCCTCTTCTCCGTTGGGATAGATGCCCAGGGTGATGGCGGCCCTGTCCCGGAAAAGGGCTTCAATCTGCCGCAGCTTTAAAACGCATTCCGCCGGAGAGCGCAGGGCGGCGGTGGGGGCGAAGCGGTAGTTGTCGTCGTCCCCCATAATCTCCCACATGGCGTTTAAGTCCAGTTCCGTCATGCGCGTCAGGGTAACCTTTTCGCTGGCGATAAAGGGGAAGCTGGAAAACAACAGGCTGGTTTTCATAGGCGGGAATGTGTCTCCTTTCCGGGAAGAGTGCGGCTTAATCGGATAAATAAGTCATGTCGGTTTGCCCTGGCGGGCAGACCAACCGGCAGGATATCGCGCAGGGATATTCTGCTGCTTGAAAAATGGCAGTTTCAAGTTCAGTGGCTATACTGCAAAAGTCCCGGCAGTTCCAGGGGCTTCTGAATGCTGGGAACGCCCTCCACCTTGCCGAAGCCGTAGGCCGCGTGGATAAAGGGTACGCCGGCGACTTTGGCGGCTTCATAATCCAGAGGCGTGTCGCCTACGTATACAGGGGCCTGCAGGCCCAGGCGCTCTGCCACCAGCTTGATGTTTTCCCCCTTGGGCAGGCCGGTGCGCCCGCTGCACTCCCAGTCGGCAAAATATTTTTCCAGGCCATGGGCCTTTAAAAAACAGGGGGCATATTCGGTGTTGCAGTTGCTGACAATGGCCAGGGGCACTTCCTTGGAAAGCGTCTCCAAAAGCGCCTCTATGCCCTCATAGAGCCTGCCGCCGTGTTGGAGAAGATATTCATTTTCCACCTCGCAGCAGCGGGAAAAAAGCTCGGCCCCCCGCTCTTTGGTGATGTGGGGAAAGAGGGCCGCCATCAGTTGTTCCGCTGTCATGCCCATCACGCCCTCCAGTTCCCGCACCGTTGGCGGCCGCGGGATATCCGGTGCGTCCCGCAGGGCCATCTCCCAGGAAACCGCAATGGCCTCCGTAGCATTCCACAGGGTGCCGTCCAGGTCGAACAAAACGCCGTCGTATTTCATATTCTAACTGCCTTTCTGTTTTTCTTCTTTCCTGTCCCTATTATAGCGGGAACGGCAGGGAAAATCAAGGCGGCAGGGAAAGTTTGGGCGCGCTCCCCCTTGCGCGGGGCAGGGGCCTGTGCTATAATAGTTGCAAATGATACTATACGGGTTTGCAAAACAATAGGGAGGATGGGAAAATTGGAAGGAAAGCAAAGCCTCCTGCAAAGGATGAAGCCCTATTTAGGGGACAAAGCATTTTACAGGCAGGTGGTGGCAATTGCCCTGCCTATCTCCCTGCAAAGCCTCATTACCATCGGCGTGAACATGATGGACACCATTATGCTGGGAAGGCTGGGAGAAACGGCCCTGTCCGCCTCCTCCCTGGCAAACGATTTTATCAACCTGTTCCACATTTGCTGTATGGGTATGGGCATGGGGGCTTCTGTGCTCACCTCCCGCTTCTGGGGCATGCAGGATAAGGCTTCCCTGCGCAAGGCCATCACCATTATGCTGCGGCTATGCTTTTCCATCGGCCTGCTGTTCACTCTGGCCACCATCATTGCTCCGGAAGGCCTTATGCGCATTTACACAGGGGAGGAAATCATTATCCAGGCCGGAGCAGCCTATTTCCGCTGGTCTATCCCCTGTTACTGGCTTTTAGGCTTTTCCCTCACCTGCACCATTGTCCTGCGCAGCGTGGGCCAGGTGACTTTGCCCCTTATCAGCTCCATAGCGGCCTTTTTCATAAACATATTTTTTAACTATATGTTTATTTTCGGCAAATTCGGCGCCCCGGCTATGGGAATAGAGGGCGCGGCCCTGGGCACGCTTATCTCCCGCGTCTTTGAATTTGCCTTTATCTGCGGCTATTTCTTCTTCTTCGATAAAAAAATTGGATACCGCATGAAGCACCTTCTGATGAAATGCGGGGATCTGCTGAAGGATTATCTGCGCATCAGCATCCCTGTGCTTGTAAGCGACGCGCTGCTGGCCTTTGGCAATACGGCTGTTACCATGGTTACAGGGCGTTTGGGCGCAAGCTTTGTTTCCGCTAATGCCATTACCATGGTGACCCAGCGGCTGAGCACTGTGTTCATCCAGGGCATTTCCAACGCAAGCTCCATTATCACAGGCCACACCTTGGGCAAGGGGGAGACAGACAAAGCCCAGAAACAGGGCGTCACCTTCCTGGGTCTGGGTACGGTTATCGGCATTCTGGCAGGCGGGCTGATTATCGCCATCAGCGATCTGGTTATCAGCGCCTACAATATTAACGCCGAAACCCAGGCTATTGCCCAGCAGCTTATGATGGCGGTGGGTGTAATTGTCATCTTCCAGTCCATGAACTCTATCCTGACAAAAGGGGTGCTCCGGGGCGGCGGGGACACCAAATTCCTGATGCTGGCAGATATCCTGTTTTTATGGGTGGCCTCCATCCCCCTGGGATATCTGGCAGGCCTGGTGTGGCACCTGCCCGCTTTCTGGATTTACACCTTCCTGAAAATCGACCAGTTTATCAAGGCTGTCTGGTGCGTGTTCCGTTTAAGCAGCAAGAAGTGGATCAAGCGGATTTAACAACCATTACAAAGCCCGCCCAGCATGGAAAATATCTTGCAAATTTATGCAGGATCCTGTATAATAAAGGCAGGCAGAACATTACAGAAAAGGGGTCGGTTCACTTGGCGCGTACCATTACAGATTTTCAGACCGCCCGCCCTGACGAACAGGTGCGGCAGATTGTTATGGACTACATGAAGAATGAAGGCTTTTCCTACACCACTGTGAAAGGCGAGCCTGTGTGGAAGAAAGGCGTTGGCGCCCTGACAGCGCCGCAGTTTATGAAGGTGGAATGCCAGAACGGGCATGTCCACATGGAGGCGTGGATTAAGTATGCCCTGCTCCCCGGCGTATACGTGGGGGAGATGGCTTTGAAAGGTTTTTTCGGCATTGCCGTGAAAAAGCCTTTGAAAAAACGGATGGAGCTGCTTACCCAAATCCTCACCCAGCAGGCGTGAAAAAAGCCGGCACGCTCTTTTGCGCGCCGGCTTTCCATACGGCAATACCGTACAACTCGCGGCCGCAGCCTTAAACAGTATCTCACAGGCGATTCTTTCCGTCATATAGTTAACGCAGTTCAAAAGAGACAGAATGTCTCTTTTGAACCAGGCGGTAAAGCCGCCTGGCTTAAAAATTGGGATGTACCGATTTTTAAGTGCGTTTACTATAGCACACAAAGCCTGTTTGACAGGCGCCAGCCTGCCTGCTCATCCTTTATGCACTCTGACGAAAAAATCTCTGCCGTGATATACTGCTTAGATTTATGCGGTATTGCCTTATCGGAATTTTTCCAGCAGGAACCGTCTGGCGTCCATAAGGCTTTCAAAGGGTGGCAGGCCCTCCCGCAGGGGCGCGTCCCGAAGCATGTGTGCGCCGAAATCGTGCAGGCACACCGCGTCCAGCACCTGTTCCACAAAGTTTTCCTTGTCCTCTCCGGCGAAAAGCCGCAGAAGCCCTTCCCGGCACTGGAAAAGTTCAAAGACAATGGGAGCAAGCTCATAGAAAGCAGGGGCCAGGCAGGCGTCGGCGCAGTCGATAAGGGTCAGCTTTCCCTCTGCGTCCACCAGCAGGTTTTCCCCTGTGAGATCTCCATGCACCAGCACAGAAGGGCGCAGGTCAAGCCCTTTGGCCCGTTGGGCCATTTCCTCCCGCAGATTGGGAGGCAGGGCCTGCAGCCGGGGATTTTCCACAGCCCTTTTCAGAAGATCCACAGGAGGAATCAGCCCTTCCGCAGGCTGGTTCAGCTTTGCAAGCAGGCTTTTTAACTGCCCCACAAAGGCTGCCTGCTCTTTAGTGGAAGCGGACGCAAGCCAGGGGCCGGCCTCTTTTCCAGGGAAAAACCGGGTAATCAGATAGTAAAAGGTGTAGGCGTCCTCTATAACGCCCTGGGCCGTAAGGGCCGGGGTGGGAACGCCCTGCTGGGCCAGCCTGCCGCAGACAGCGGCCTCGTTCTCAAAGTCCGGGCGGGGATCCGGGCCTGCCTCTTTTGGGAAAAAGATTTTTACCACATAAGGCCCGCTGCGGAAAACCCCGTTTGTGCCAGGGGTCAGGCTTGTGAGGGGCGCAAAGGGCAGGCCCTCCCGGCGGAAAATTTCCCGGGCAAGGGGCGCGAAAGCTTCTTTCGACTGGAATACCCGGCCCCAATCCTCCCAGTTTTCAACAGTCTCCTGAAAGAGAGGGGGCTTTTCTCCGGCCTTATCCTGGCTTTTCAGGGAATCGGAAAAGGTTTTCAATTCCTTTTTCCGGCTTTCCGAAAGGCTGTCAAAGGGCAAATGGCACACAGCGCCTTCCAGCGCGTATAAATGCACCAGGCAAACTTGCGGATAGCGGGCTTTCAGCTTTGCAAAAGCCGCTTCGGCTCCCAGGGCTTTCAGGCTTTCCCCTGAATCAATTCCAATGGCGGCCAGCTTTTCTGACATTCCCTGGCCAATGTTTTCCATGGACGTCAGCTTTTCCATACGTTTCCTCCTATGATAAATAAAATTCTGCGAAAGAAGGTTTCCCTATGATTCTGCACATACTGGGCAGTTGTTCCGGCACAGAGCCTTACCCCAACCGCCACCACACCAGCGTGGCCCTGGAAACAGAAGGCAGGCTGTATTTTTTTGACGCCGGGGAAAACTGCTGCCACGCCTCCTATAACCTGGGCCTGGATCAGCTTTGCACCCAGGGGATTTTCATCTCCCACACCCATATGGATCACGTGGGGGGGCTGCCCCACCTGCTGTGGAACCTGCGCAAGCTCTGCACCCTTTCCCTGGAAAACCAGGAGCGGATGGCAGGCCGGATAATCCCTGTGTATATCCCGGATTTGGCTGTGTTTCAGGGGATTTATCAGATGCTTTTGGGCAGCGAGGGCCATTATGAAACGGTTTTTTCCCTAGAACCCCATTTGGTGGCAGACGGTGTCCTCTGTCAGGGGGCGCTCCGGGTGGAAGCCTTTCACAACCTCCACCTGGGAACCCCGGCGGCTGGGGAGCCTTGGAAAAGCTTTTCTTTCACAGCAGAGGCGGAGGGGAAAAAGCTGCTCTATTCCGGGGACTTCGGGCAGCTTCCGGAGCTTTTGCCCCATGCCTCCCATGCCGATCTGGTTTTCCTGGAAACAGGTCACCACAGGGCCTGCGATCTGTGCCGGGAACTGCTGGAATCCGGCATAGATTTCGGGCAGGCGGTGTTCTACCACCATGGCGTGGAAATCCTCCGGGATTATGAAGGGGAACTGGCCCTGGCAAAAGAAGTGCTGGGGGACAGGGTGGTTTTCACAAATGACGGCTCCCGCATTGAGTTGTAGGAATACACTGAAAAGGGCCTTCCGGCGTGTACGCGCCAGGAAGCCCTTGGCGTTGCGGGGGCGGTTAAGCAGCCCTGTGCCTGCCCATCTGGTAAAGCGCCGCCAGCATGGCCAGGTTTGCCGCCTGTATAACAATGGAGCCGATAAGCACAGGATCGCAGCTTCCTGTTACATCGTACACCAGCCCAATAATGGTCAGGGCCAAGGCGCTGCCGCCGTTAGCGAAAATCTGCACAATGGAGAAAGCAGCCGTATACTGCTCCCGCCCGAATACCCGCTGGGTGAGCAGGGGAATGCCAGCTGCTCCCACAGAGTAGATGGCCCCAAAGAAAAACGCGGTTCCAACAGCGGCGGGGGCGTTGGCGGGAAGCCGGAGCAGCACTGCCATGGCGGCCCCGTTAATGGCTATCATGCAGGCATTGGCAAAAAAGGGGCCTTTGTGGTCGCTGAGCAGCCCAATAATCAGCTTTGAGATAATGTTGCCCACCATGCCGGCGGAAACCATCATGGCCCCCACCTGAGCGGACAGGCCCGCGGCCTCCGCAACTGTGGGGAAATGCTGCCCCACGCTGGTGATGGCGCAGGCCAGAACAGAAAAACCGCAGGTAAGCGCCAAAGCGGGCAGGTAAAGCTTTGCCTTGGCAGCGCCTGCTTTCTGCTGGGACGGGGGCAGGCTTACCGGCGCGCCGCCGCCGTATGGGGGGAGGGAAACCTCCTGGGGCGCAAGCCGCAGGGTGAACACGCCGGGCAGGGCCAGGATAAGGGAAAAGGCCGCCATGCAGATAAAGGCGGCCTGCCAGCCGGCGCTTTCTATGATAAAGGAAAACAGGGGGCTGAAAACAGCGCCGCAAAGCCCGCTGAAAGAGAGGGCCAGCCCAACCGCCAGGCCGTGGCTTTTAAGAAACCAGTTGCTGATAATGGAGGTGACGGGTATCACGCCAAAGAAAGCAACGCCGATGCCTTTTATCACGCCTAAAACATAAAAGGCCCAAATATTGCGGGAGAAAGCCAGAAGCAGGGTGGCGCCTGCCCCCAGCAGAACGCCCGCGCCCAGATACAGCCGCAAGGGAACGTGCTGCAAAAGCTTTGCCGCCAGGGGGGAGAGAAGGGCGATGGACAGCATAGCCAGGGTGGCGTGGGTGGCGATGGCCCCCCGGCCCACCCCTAGGCTTGTGGAAACAGAGGCATAAAACACGCCAAAGGAATTTGTCAGAATGCCGATGGAACTGCCGGTAAGGCCGCAGCAGGAGGCCACTGTCAGCAGGTAGCGGAATTTTGATTTTTGACCCATACCCAAAACATCCTCACTGGGATATCCCCGAGCCGGAGGAAATGGCATAAAAAATCTCCAGAACAGGCATTTCCCATTTTTTATTCTCCACAATCATAGCATATTTTGGGAGAAGCTGTCAAATATTCTTCTGGATTGCAGAAAAAATAGAGCCTTTTCCAAAACGGGGATAGAGCGGCAAAGCAGAGGCACAATAGAGTAGGGCTTGTTTGAAAAATCGAATTTTAGAAAGAGGGGAATGCGCATGTGTTTAAATAAAAGGAAAATTGTGCTGGTGGGCACAGGCATGGTGGGCATGAGCTTTGCCTATTCCGCTTTAAACCAGGACTTGTGCGACGAGCTGGTGCTGGTGGACATCGACAAAAAGCGGGCCGAAGGGGAGGCCATGGATTTGAACCACGGCCTGGCTTTTTCCGGGGCCAGCATGAAAATCTATGCCGGGGAATACGGGGACTGCGCCGACGCGGACATTGTGGTGCTGTGCGCCGGGGTAAGCCAGAAGCCGGGAGAGTCCCGCCTGGATCTGCTGCGGCGCAACGCCAAGGTGTTCCAGTCCATTGTAGGCCCTGTGGTGCAGTCAGGGTTCGGGGGCATCTTCCTGGTGGCTACAAACCCTGTGGACATTATGACCCGGGTCACCTACGAGCTTTCCGGCTTTAACTCCGCCCGTGTGCTGGGCACAGGCACCACCCTGGACACCGCTCGGCTGCGCTATCTCTTAGGGGAATATTTTTCCGTTGACCCCCGGAACGTCCACGCCTATGTAATCGGCGAGCATGGGGACAGCGAATTTGTCCCCTGGAGCCAGGCCATGCTGGCCACAAAGCCTGTCACCGCCATCTGCGAGCATTCCGGTGGCAGGTTCAGCCTGGAGGAGGTGCAGGGGCTGAGCTGCCAGGTGCGGGACGCGGCACAGCAGATTATCGCGGCGAAAAACGCCACCTATTATGGCATCGGCATGGCCCTGGTGCGCATTGCCCGGGCCATCCTCTCCAATGAAAACAGCGTGCTCACTGTCTCCGCCCGGCTGTGGGGGGAATATGGGCAGAAGGACGTATATGCCGGCGTGCCCTGCATCGTAAACCAGGGAGGCGTGGACAGGGTGCTGGAGTTGTGCCTGAACGAAAAGGAGCAGGAAAGCTTTCGCGCTTCCTGCAGCGTCCTGCTGGAAAGCTATGAGGGGTTGAAGCTGTAGGGCAGCGGGCTATGCCTTTATCACGCCTTGCCGCTGCAAGCGGCCGCAGGGCTGGGGCACAGGGGTGGCGAGGGCGTAAAGATCGTCTGCCCGGGCTTCCAGGGCATAAAGGGCCTGGGCTTCAGGGGGCAGGGCAGAAACGTCCCCGGGCCGGACTACTACAGGCAGGGAGGCCCCCTTCAGCAGCCCCGCGCCTTTTCCCGTCATGCCCAAAACGTGGAGGTAAGGGGGCAGGGCAGGCCGCTCTTTGGGGATCCCCAAAAAGGCTGAAAGCACCAGCCTGCGCAGCCGGGCGTGGGTGTACCGCTTGGTTTTCAAAAGGGCATACAGCCCCTCTAGGGAGGCAGCCTGCCGGGAAGCCTTGTACAGCCGGTTTTCCAGCCCCTCGCTGATGTCCGGCAGGCAGGCGAAGTCGGCACAGGACATGGCCCGCAGCCGGGAGAGGATGGGGCGCTCCAGAAAAGACAGGGAGGCAGGGCAGCGGCCCGCCTCCTTTTCTTTTTGGACAGCCTCCAGGGTGCAAGGGGGAACAAGGCCGGAAATGTCCTCTCCAGCAGTTATCATTGCCCGAAGCTGGCTGGCGGAAAGGGTTTCGCCGGAAGCGGCGGGCGCGTCGTGGCCGGCGCCTGTCCGCGGGAAGGGCGCTGGGGCAATAGGGAGCCTTTGTTCCAGCAGCGCCTTGCAGTATTCCACTCCCAAAGCGGCGTTGGGCTGCCGGAGCAGGGCGGCCTTTTCCCCGATAAGCTCTGTCAGGGCCTGCTGCCTGCGGCGGGCAAAGGTGGAGCCATCCTGGGGCAGGCGGGAAAGGGCGGCGGAAAATTCCGGGGAGAGAAGGGCCTCAGCCGCCTGGGTGATGGCCCCGGCGTCCGGCATTTCGCTGCCAAAGGCCAGAACGCCCACTGCCGGAAGGCTTCCCGCCAGGGCTGCGCCGCCCCGGGCAAAGGCTTCGGCCCCGGCGCAGGCCCAGGGCAGGGGCAGTTCAATTACCAAATCGGCCCCGGCGGCAAGGGCCAAACGGGTGCGGGTCCATTTGTCCAGGATGGCAGGCTCCCCCCGCTGGACAAAATTGCCGCTTAAAATGCAGACAATCCCAGCCCAGCGGCGGCCCATGGCGGCAAGCAGGGACAAATGCCCCCAGTGCAGGGGGTTAAACTCACAGATAACAGCGGAAAATAGGTTTTTCTCAGGCATTTTTAAGGAAACTCCTTGCAATCAACAGGAAAGTGTATTAAAATAATGACGAACAGCCCTTCGGGGCCGTATCCCAACTCAATTGTACAGCACCGGCCTTGGTTCTGGCAAGGCCCAAGCTTAAAAAAACTCATGCGGGGCCGCTTTTTCCAGATTGCGCAGGCCCCAGCGGAAAGGAAAAAAGAGTTATGAAAATTCTTGTTATCAACGCAGGCAGCTCCTCCCTCAAGTACCAGCTTATCGACATGGACAACGAGGAGATGCTCTGTAAGGGCAACTGCGAGCGCATTGGCATTCCCGGCGGCATCTTCACCCACAAGACCGCAGACGGGCGGGTGCTGGACAAAAAGGTGAATATGCTGGATCACACAGCCGCTTTCACCCAGGTGAAGGACGCTTTGCTGGATCCGGAGTTTGGCGTAATCAAAAGCCTGGACGAAATTTCCGCCGTGGGCCACCGGGTGGTGCAGGGCGGCGCTATTTTCAGCAAGTCCGAGCTGGTGACGGAAAAGGTCATTGAGGATATTGAGAGCCTTATCCCCTTAGCCCCCTTACATAACAAGGCCCATGTCCAGGGCATCCGGGCCTGCCGGGATCTTTTCGGCCCCGAACTGCCTGAGGCTGTGGTGTTCGATACCTCTTTCCACGCCACCATGCCCGAAAAGGCTTATATTTACAGCATTCCCTATGAGTATTATGAAAAATACGCTGTGCGCCGCTATGGCGCCCATGGCACCTCCCACCGCTATGTAAGCGCCCGCTGCGCCGAGCTGATGGGGCAGGACATTAAGGATCTGAAGATTATCACCTGCCACCTGGGCAACGGCTCCTCCATCACCGCTGTGGAGGGCGGCAAGTGCATTGACACCAGCATGGGCCTCACCCCCCTGGACGGCTTTATGATGGGCACCCGCTCCGGGACGCTGGATCCCTCTGTGGTTACTTTCATTATGGAGAAGGAACACCTGACCCCTAGTGAGATGGATCAGGTGCTCAACAAGAAGTCTGGCCTTCTGGGTGTTTCCGGCGTCTCCAGCGATGACCGGGATGTAACCACCGCCCGTAAAGAGGGCAATGCCCGGGCCAAGCTTGCCCAGGATATTCTGGAGTATCAGGTCAGCAAGTTTGTAGGCGGCTATATGGTTTCCCTGGGCGGCTGCGATGCCATTGTCTTTACGGCTGGCGTAGGCGAGAACCAGACTGCCCACCGGGCTGAAATCTGCAAGTATCTGGAGTTTGCCGGCGTAAAGCTGGATCCCCAGAAGAACGAGGAGATGACCCTCGGCAAAGAAGGGGAAATCTCCGCGCCGGACAGCAAAATCAAGGTGTTCGTCATTCCCACAAACGAGGAGCTTGTCATTGCCCGGGACACCAAGGCCCTGGTAGAGGCGCTGTAAGGCCCCTTCCGGCAGGCGGCGTTTTGGGAGGATTTCTTTCCCATAAGCTTTTAAAAAGATTTTACAGTAAAGCGGGAGCCATTGAGGTTCCCGCTTTTCCTTTTTCCTGATATAGTCACGTAACTTGAAAAAATGAATTTTCCAAGTTTCAGGATATCGCAAAGCTACATTCCCCCTGGTTTACGGTTTTTCTTTTTCAGTATTTTCCCAGAAGGGCAGGTTTGCCACCTCCGCCTGGGTCTGCTCTGTATGCAGGTACTGGGAAGAATAGAGCACCACGCCGCTGCACTGGGAGGCCCGGGCCGCCTCAATCTGCCGGCGGATAATGTCATCTGACAGCAGCCAGGTGCCCCCGTCTGCGTCTGTCCCGGCCTTATACAGGGCCAGGCCCGCATAAAGCGCCAAATTTTCATGGCGGGGCAGGGCCTGCCACTGGGCAAGGGCTTCAGCATAGCCCAGGGCTTCGTTTTCAAAGCTATAGTAAAGCTGGGGGCAGATATAGTCCACATATCCCGGGCTGGCGCACCAGGCCTGCACGTCCGCGCCCATATTCTCATCGTTTTCTATGTTCCCCTGGGGGGAGATGCCGAAAACCGCCTGGGGCCTGGCCTTCTTCACCTTTGCGTAGACCTCTGCCACCAGGGCGCTGATGTTGGCCCTGCGCCACTCCAAAAGGGGCAGGGGCGTCTCCACAGTTTCCATATAAAGGGCATAGGCTTCGCTGTCCAGGGAGGCGTCCTCCGCAGGATAGAAGTAGTCGTCAAAGTGGATGCCGTCCACCTCATATTTTTCCGCGATTTCCGCTGCCCCGTCGGCTATCAGGCTGCGCACATAGGGGTAAGCCGGATCCAGATACACGCCGCCCTCCCATTCCATGAAGTAATAGGGGCAGTCGGCCTGGAGGACGCTGTAAGGGTTGTTTGCCGCCAGTGCCTTGGGGGTTTCGGCAGTCTTTACCCGCAAAGGGTTTATCCAGGCGTGAAATTCCAACCCCAGGCTGTGGGCGCAGTCCACCATAAAGGCCAGAGGGTCAAAGCCTGGGTTCTTCCCCTGTTCCCCGGTAAGCAGGTGTGACCAGGGGAACAGGGCAGAGGGGTAGAGTGCGTCGCTAAAGGGCCGCACATGGACAAAAAGGGCGTTTAAGCCCATTTCCTTTGCTTCCCGGGCAATGCTTTGAAAGTTTTCCTCAAAGGCCTTCTGGGTGTGATCTGCTGTGTCCAGGGACATATAGGGCACCCACACCCCGGCAAGCTCTTTTTCCTGCGCCATATCTTCCGCCTCCAACTGGATTTTCCCTCCCGCAGCCGCCCCGGTCTGCAAATCCGGCAGGAAGGGGGGGAGCGCCTGTTCTGCCTGCCGCCCGCCCAAAAGCCACACTGCGCCCACTGCCAGGGCCAGGAAGAACCACAACAGGATGTAACAATGCTTT
This sequence comes from Acutalibacter sp. JLR.KK004, assembly GCF_036941085.1. Lineage (NCBI taxonomy): Bacteria > Bacillati > Bacillota > Clostridia > Eubacteriales > Acutalibacteraceae > Acutalibacter > Acutalibacter sp. JLR.KK004. The sequence continues at coordinate 1,644,648 of NZ_JAYMNQ010000001.1, read as the reverse complement.
CTCAGATTCAGCCGTCTCATATGCCCTCCATTGACAGTGGAAAAAATTTGAAGTACAATGGGCGTATGCTCTGTAAGGGCCTGTCCCTATCCTACCACATCTGCGGCCCCGGCGCAACCGGGCAGCGCCCTTTGCGTGATGGGATGCCTGCCGCAGCGCCCGTCTCTATATAGTATGCGCAAACAACAGGGGACATGCATCCCCGCAAAGGCTTTTCCCAGCCAAGAAAGGAGACGCCAAAATGGAATACTGCACCCTGCTTTTAGATGCCGATGGCACCCTGCTGGATTTTCCCAGGGACATGGAAAACGCTTTCCTTTCCCTGTATAAGGATTTTTTTGCCTCCCAGCGGCCCTACGCGCCGGAATATTTGGCATGTTACGACCGCTGCAACGCCGCCTGGTGGGCAAAGCTGGAGCGGGGAGAGTGTACAAAGCCCCAGCTTTATGTGGGCCGTTTTGTCGATTTCCTCCGGGAAACCGGCCTTACAGGCACGCCTGAAAGGCTGACAGAGGAATATTTCCTCCGCCTGGGAGCGGGGGGCGCGGTGTATCCCGGGGCGCTGGAGCTGGTGGAGCGGCTTGCGGGGAAATACAGCCTGTATATTGTCACAAACGGCAACGCCTCCACCCAAAAGACCCGCCTGCAAAATTCCGGCCTGCTGTCCTTTATAAAGGATTATTTTGTGTCAGAGGACGCGGGGGCCGCAAAGCCAGACCCCCGGTATTTCGACTATGTGTTCTCCCGCCTGCCGGAAGCGGACAGGGAAACCTCCCTGGTTATCGGGGATTCCCTCACCTCCGACATACAGGGGGCAGTAAACGCCGGGCTTCACTCCCTCTATTACCACCCGGAAGGGTCTGCGCCCTTGGAGGGCTGCCCTCCCTATACCTATGAGGCCGCAAGCTATGAGGAGATAGCGGGGATTTTAGGCGTATGACATACAGGGTGTTTTTGGTGGAGGATGACCCGGTAATCGCGGAAGCAGTGCGGGCGCACCTGGTTATGTGGGGGTATGAGGTGCAGGCGGCAAAGGATTTCTGCCATGTGCTGGAGGAGTTTTCCGCCTTCCAGCCCCACCTGGTGCTTTTGGATATCGGCCTGCCCCACAAAAGCGGCTATGAGTGGTGCCGGGAGATACGCAGGCAGTCCACAGCCCCGGTGGTGTTCCTGTCCAGCGCTTCCGACAACATGAATATTATTACAGCCATGAACCTGGGCGGAGATGACTTTATCCCCAAGCCCTTTGACCTTTCTGTGCTCACAGTAAAGGTGCAGGCGGTGCTGCGCCGGGCTTATGATTTCGGCAAAAGCGGCAGCCTGGTGGAATATGGCGGCATTCAGGTGGACTTGGCCTCGGCAGTCCTTACAGGGCCTTTGGGGAAAAGCGAGCTGACAAAAAACGAACTGCGTATCCTCCAGGTGCTTCTGGAAAACGGCGGGCACCTGGTGTCCCGCCAGGAACTGATGGAGCGGCTGTGGGAAAGCGAAAGTTTTGTGGATGACAACACCTTGACGGTGAACATTTCCCGCCTGCGGAAAAAGCTGGAGAAAGCGGGCCTGCCCGGTATGCTGGCGACCCGCAAGGGCCTGGGATATATCATAGAGGAAAAGCCATGAAGCTGGCGGCGTCTTATGTGAAAGAGAGGCTGCGGGCAGTGCTGGCGGCCCTTCTGCTGGGGTCGGCGGCAGCCGGCCTGTTCTGGCTGTTTAACCTGTCCCTTGCTGTGCTGGGCTATATCCTGCTGGTGGCGGGGACGTTGTGGCTGCTGTTTTTCATTATCCCCGGCTTTGTGCAGTATGTCCGCCGGGTGGGGAAGCTGCGGGAGCTTCAGGAAAACGTGACGGCCCTTCTGCCGGATCTGGAGCCTTCCGGGCCGCTGCCGGAAGCGCTGCTGCTGGAAAGCCTGAACGCCGTTTGCAGGCAGTCCCGGCAAAAGCAGGAGCTTCATGCCCAGCGCCAGGAGGACATGCTGGCCTATTACACTTTGTGGGTACACCAGATTAAAACACCCATTGCCGCCATGCGGCTGATTCTGCAGTCCCAGCCAAGCCCGGGCGGGGAGGCTTTGGGCCAGGAGCTTTTCAAAATTGAACGCTATGTGGAGATGGTGCTGGGATACCAGCGCCTGGAAACCATCTCCCAAGACCTTTGCCTGGAGCCTTGCGCCCTGCGGCCCATTGCCGCCCGGGCCGCGAAGAAGTTTGCCCCTCAGTTTATCTATAAAAAGCTGTACCTGCACCTGGAGGATTTCGAGCTGGAAGCGGTGACAGACGAAAAATGGATGCTCTTTGTGCTGGAGCAGCTTCTGTCAAACGCCGTGAAATATACCCACAGCGGCGGCGTGGAGGTGTTTGCGGAGGGTGCTGTGCTGGTTATCAGGGACACAGGCGTGGGCATATCCCCGGAGGACTTGCCCCGGGTGTTCCAGCGGGGCTTTACCGGGCGCACCGGGCGGCGGGAAAGCGCCTCCACAGGCCTGGGGCTGCACCTGGTAAAGCGGGTGCTGAACACCCTGCAAATTCCCGTTGAAATCCGGTCGGTCTTGGGAAAAGGCACCCAGGTGCGGCTGGATCTGCGCCAAACCCCTGCCCCCCGGGACTAAGAAGCCGCACCCCCCTTGCCGGGGGCGGGACATTTCCCATTGAAATGGCGGGCGGGTTTGTGGTATACTATAGTGCAAAGCGGCAGGCATTTTCCAGAAGCGCTGTCCGGCTGGCCTTACTATAGAGAGGAGTACAGAAGGAATATGGGATATGGTGTGCAGATATTTGGATGCCTGAGGGATTTCCGCAAGGATCCGGCAGGCTTTTTCGCAAGGCTTGCCCAGGCAGGCTATCAGCAGGTAGAGCCTTGTGTGCTCTTTGGAGATGCTTCCGGCTATCCGGCAGCCCTCAGGGAACTGGTCTGGAAGCCCCAGGAGGTGCCGGCCTTTCAGGAAATGATGGAGGGACAGGGCCTCTGTCTCCGCTCCTGCCACGTGTTCTCCCGGGATGTGCTGGGTGCGGCGGAGGAAATGGCAGAGCTTGCCCAAAAAACCTCCATTGATGCCTATGTGGTAAACTGCCCACCGGACATTGCAAAGGTATACCGGGATTTCGCCAGGGACTGCCGCGCCCTCGCGGAAAAGCTGGCGGAAAGCGGCACAGCCCTGTGGCTTCACAACAACGCACCGGAGATAGCGGCCCGGGTGCAGGGGGAAGCGGGGGAAACCACCGTGATGGAGGCCATCCTCCAGGAAGCGGGGGAGGGCCTGGGCGCCCAGGTGGATACAGGCTGGGTGCTTTACGGCGGGATAGATCCGGCGGCGTTCCTGAAGCGGCTGGGAAGCCGCCTGCGCTCTGTACATTTTAAAGACATGGCGGAAAACTGCCAGTCTCTTTCCGGCCTGGATCGTTTTGCGGTGCTGGGCAGCGGGGTGACGGGCATCCCCTCTGTAATGGCCCAGATTCCGGAAGGGATGCCTGTGCTGGTGGATCAGGATGCCACACAGGGAGATTTCCTGGAGGACTTGTCCGCCTCCATTCAGGCGCTGCAGGCGGTGCGGCCATGATAAAATGCGCGATATTTGACGCGGACGGCACCTTGCTGGATTCCATGGGCATGTGGCGGGATATCACCTATGAATACGCGGCGGAAAAGGGCGTGAAAGCTCCCGCCGATCTCCACCACACCATGAACCGGCTGAGCATGGAGCAGTGCGCGGACATGTACCGGGCACTGGGCGTGCCTAGAAGCACCGAAGAGGTGGTAAAGGAACTTGCAGCCTGCGCCCTGGAAGGCTACCGCACCCGGGTGGGGGAAAAGCCCCGGGCCGGGGAATTTTTGCGGCTGCTGGCAGAAAACGGCGTGAAGGCGGCAGTGGCAACAGCCTCCCAGGCAGAGGGAGTGGGGGAGGCCCTAAAGCGGCTGGGGATGCTGCCTTATATCAGCCTGCTTGTAAGCTGCACGGAAATCGGCAAAAGCAAGGAGCACCCGGACATTTTCCTGGCCTGCGCGGAAAAATTCGGTGCCGCGCCCGGAGAGTGCGTGGTGTTTGAAGACTCCGCCTATGCCATGGAAACGGCGAAAAAAGCGGGTTTCCCGGTGGTGGCGGTGGAGGATGAAAGCGCCCTTCTGCTGAGGGAGCGCATAGAAAAAGCGGCAAACCGGCGCATTGCCGGCTTTGGCGAACTGATAGAAGAACTGCAGCCCGCCGGGGAAGCTTTGGGAGAGGCCCTGGAAGCCGGGCTTTGCAGCAAATTATAAAGGAGTTTCATAGGAATTATATGTTTTCAAATTTCCGTAAACGTTATATAGGGGACAAGGGCTTTTACATGGCGGTTATCGCCCTGATTATCCCCATGATCGTGCAGCAGGGCATCACCCAGTTTGTAAACCTGCTGGACAACGTGATGGTGGGCCGCCTGGGCACAAACCCCATGTCCGGCGTGGCCATTGTCAACCAGCTTATCTTTATTTTCAACCTGACCATTTTCGGCGGGCTTTCCGGCGCCTCCATTTTCGGGGCGCAGTTTTACGGCAAAGGAGACGAGAAGGGCCTGCGCCATTCCTTCCGCTTCCGGCTGCTGTTCGGCTTGGGGGTGACAGCGCTGGGGCTGGCTGTTTTCCTGTTTTTTGGGGATCAGCTTTTCCATCTGTACTTGAATAAAGAGAACTCCAGTCCGGCGGATATAGCCGCCACCTTGGGGTATGCCAAGGAATACCTGCTGATTATGCTGTGGGGGCTGTTCCCGTTTATGGTAATGCAGGTATATTCCAGCGCCCTGAAGGATATGCGGGAAACCTTTTCCCCCATGATGGCAAGCGTTATTTCCATTTCCGTGAACCTGGTGCTCAACTACCTGCTGATTTTCGGCAGCCTGGGCTTTCCGAAAATGGGCGTGCGGGGCGCGGCCCTGGCTACTGTGATAGCCCGGTATGTGGAGATGCTGTACCTGGTGGTATACGCTACCCGCCGGAAGAAAAAATTCACCTTCCTCCAGGGGGCTTTTAAGAGTATGCGGGTGCCCCTGCCCTTGGTGAAGAAAATCACCATCACCGGCATGCCCCTGCTGCTCAATGAAACCCTGTGGTCTATGGGCACCGCCATGATTAACATGTGCTATGCCACCCGGGGGCTTACCGCTGTGGCAGCCACCAATATTACAGGAACGGCGAATAACCTCTTTTCCATTATCATGATGACCATGGGCAATGCCATCGGCATTATGGCCGGACAGCTTTTAGGGGCAAACGACATAGAAGGGGCCAAAGACACAGTGCGCAAGGTGATGTTTTTCAGCGTCTCCTGCTGTGTGGTAACCGGAGGCCTGCTGGTGGTCTGCGCTCCTTTTATCCCCTACATTTATAACACCGAGGAGGCAGTGCGGCAGATTGCCGCCCAGACTCTCATCATTTGCGGATGCTTCCAGCCTGTCCATGCTTTTGTAAACTGCGCTTACTTTACCATCCGCTCCGGCGGCAAAACCTTCATCACCTTCCTTTTCGACTGTGCTTTCACATGGGTCGTATGCCTGCCCATTGCCTATTCTTTAAGCCATTTTACAGCCCTGAGCGTGGTGTGGGTGTTCTTCTTTGTGATGAGCGCGGATATTATCAAGGTGGTTATCGGGGCTTTTATGTTAAAATCCGGCATATGGGCCAAGAATGTAGTCAACGACACAGCAGCATAGCAAAGGCCTGGAAGGCCTTTTTATGAGAGAGGAGCTGTATACCATGAAAATCGTATTGCTGGGAGAGCCGATGGGCCTTTTTATGGCCAATGAAACCGGGGCTATCAGCGAGGTGAAAACCTTCACCGCTTCCATTGCGGGGGCGGAATACAATGTGGCGGTGGGCCTTGCCCGCCTGGGCCATACCCCGGCCTACTGCACCCGCTTAGGGTTTGATCCCATGGGGGAGAAAATCCTGAACGGCCTGCGCCAAAACGGCATTTCCACAGACCTTGTCATGCAGGCGGAGGGGGAGCTTACAGGCCTGATGATGAAAAGCTCTACCCAGAAGGGCGACCCGGACATCGCCTATTACCGGAAAGGATCGGCTGCTTCTAAAATCAGCCCCCACGATATAGACGGCCTGGATTTATACGGCTGCGAACGGCTCCATGTGACGGGGATTTTCCCCGCTGTGTCGGAGAGCGCCCTTTCCGCCACCCGGCGGCTTATCAGCCGCGCCCAGGCTTTGGGCATTCCCTATTCCTTTGACCCCAACCTGCGCCCCCAGCTTTGGACGGACAAGGGGCAGATGGTGCAGATCCTGAACAGCCTGGCCCAGGGCGCGGAGACAGTGCTGCCCGGGATAGGGGAGGGCAAACAGCTTACAGGCCAGGACAGCCCGGAGGGCATAGCAGATTTCTACCACGCCATGGGAGTGAAAAACGTGGTGGTAAAGCTGGGGGCAGACGGCGCGTTCTATTCTGAAAAGGACGGTGCCAAAGGCGTTTCCCCCGGCTTTCCGGTGGAAAAAATCGTGGACACTGTGGGCGCGGGAGACGGCTTTGCCGCTGGGGTGGTCAGCGCCCTGGCAGAGGGGGAAACCCTGGAGCAGGCAGCCTTCCGGGGCAACGTGATAGGGGCTGTGCAGATTACCCACAAAAGCGACAACGAGGGCCTGCCCACCCGGCAGCGCCTTTCGGAAATTATCCTGGCAGGAAAGGTATAGGCATATGGAAAACACTGCCATAAATTTTCAGGAACTGACAGAACTGGCCCTGCAAGCCCGGGAAAGGGCTTATGTGCCCTATTCCCATTTTGCTGTGGGCGCAGCACTGCTGTGTAAAGATGGCACAGTGTATCAGGGCTGCAACATAGAAAATGCCGCCTACCCCGCCACAAACTGCGCCGAGCGCACGGCTTTCTTCAAGGCTGTCAGCGAGGGCAGGCGGGACTTTGCCGCTATTGCCGTAGCAGGCGGCCCGGCAGGGGAAGCGCCTGCGGCCTTCTGCCCGCCCTGCGGGGTGTGCCGGCAGGTCATGCGGGAATTCTGCGGGGCGGATTTCGCCATCGTCCTTTCCGATGGCGGCAAGATACAGGCATATACCCTGGGGGAGCTGCTGCCCTGCTCCTTTGGGCCGGAAAACTTGTAAAACCATATGGGCAGGAGAGGGGAGAGGGCTTATGGAACAACTGGAACGCAGGGATAAAGTGAACTATTATCTGGATTTGGCGGAAATCGTCTCCCAGCGGTGCACCTGTCTGCGCAGGCATTACGGGGCGGTGATTGTAAAAAACGACGAGGTAATCTCCACAGGCTATGTGGGCGCGCCCCGGGGCCGGGACAATTGTTCCGATTTAGGCTACTGCCTGCGGCATAAAATGGGCATTCCCCGGGGGGAACGGTACGAGCTGTGCCGCAGCGTCCACGCCGAGGCTAACGCCATTATCTGCGCCTCCCGCCGGGACATGATAGGCGCCACCTTATATCTGGTGGGCCGCACGGTAGAGCGGGACGAAGCCACAGGAGCGCTGCGCCAGGGCGCCTATATTGAAAACGCTGTGTGCTGCTCCATGTGCAAGCGCCTGGTGATAAACGCGGGCATTGCCCAGGTGGTGTGCCGGGATGACAAAGAGCATTACCGTGTGATCGACGTGAGCCAGTGGATAGTGGATGACGAATCCCTGCGGGGGGTGCTGGGGTATTGAAAAAGGGCCGCTACAACGCTCTGGACACCCTCCGGGGCCTGCTGCTCGTCAATATGTCAGCCTATCACGCCCTTTATGACGTGGTATTTATAAAAGGCGTGCCTATAAGCTGGTATACCGGCCCCCTGGGCTATATATGGCAGCAGGGCATCTGCTGGGGGTTCATCTTTCTCTCCGGCTTCTGCTTCCGGTTTTCCCGTCATCCCCTGCGCCATGGCCTCACTGTGCTGGGGGCTGGCATCCTGGTAAGTTTGGTGACCACCCTTGCCATGCCGTCAGAGCGCATCCTCTATGGCGTGCTGTTCCTGCTGGGAATGGCCGGGCTTATCCAGTGCGGGGTCTGGTGGCTGTGGAACAAGCTGAAGCTGCCCCCATATCCGGCATGGCTGGGGCTTGCGATTTTCATTTCCCTCTTTTTCCTTACCCGGGGCGTGCCTTACGGGTATCTGGGATTTGAAGGCATCCGCCTCTTGGAACTGCCCTCCTGGCTGTATCAGAGCCAGTGGCTGGCCCCAGCGGGCCTGCCGGGGCCGGGCTTCTGGTCATCCGATTATTTCCCCCTAATCCCCTGGCTGTTTTTATATCTCTCCGGTTATTTTCTGTGGCGGCTGGTAGGCCACAACCCCCGGATTATGGAAAAGCTGAAGCCGGGCTTTCGCCCCCTGGCCTTTTTAGGGCGGCACAGCCTGCTTATTTATCTGGCCCACCAGCCTGTGCTTATGCTGGTTTTTATGCTGGTGTAGGAGGTGCGCTATGCGGTTTAAACGGGAAGGCAGCGTGATGTCCGTGGATCTCCATGGCGCCTCTGTGGAAAACGCCCGGGAATTGCTTCTCACATGGCTTGACCACGCGCCCCAAAGCGTTACAGAACTGCGGGTGATACACGGCTACAACCGGGGCACCCTTTTGCGGGACATGGTGCGGGAGGAGCTAAGCCATCCCCGGATAAAGGAAAAGCTTCCCGCCTTAAACCCCGGCGAGACCCGGCTGGTGCTGCGGAATATGCAAAAAAAGACTGTGAAAGGATGAAAGTATATGTCAATGCTGGTTGCGAAAGCCACCTGCGAACTGCGGGCGGCAGTAGGGCAGGCTATAGAAAAGGCCCAGGCGGCAGGGGAGCTTCCCCAGGCCCAGGCCCCGGAAATCGCTTTGGAGGTGCCCGGCGACCGCGCCCATGGGGACTGGGCCTGCAACGCCGCCATGGCAGGGGCCAGGGCCTTTAAAATGCCTCCCCGGAAGATTGCGGAGGCCATCCAGAAAAATCTGGATCTTTCCGCTACCTGCTTTCAAAGCTGCGAAATTGCGGGGCCTGGGTTCTTAAATTTCACCTATGCCCCCCGATTTTACGGGGAAGTGCTCCAGGATGTCCACAAGTTGGGCCAGGCTTACGGCAGCAGCGCCATGGGAGAGGGGAAACGGGTGCTGGTGGAGTTTGTTTCCGCCAATCCCACCGGCCCCATGCATATCGGCAATGCCCGGGGCGGCGTGCTGGGAGACGCCCTTGCCGCCACCTTGGAAACTGCGGGCTATCAGGTGGAGCGGGAGTTTTACGTCAATGACGCGGGCAACCAGGTGAACAAATTCGCCTGCTCCCTGGAGGCCCGGTATCTCCAGATATATAAGGGGGAGGACGCGGTGCCCTTCCCAGAGGACGGCTATCAGGGAGAGGACATTAAAGAGCACGCCAGAAGCTTTGCGGAGAAATACAGCGACCAGTATGTGGAAGCGCCGGAAAGCGACAGGCGGCAGGCACTGGTGGACTTCGCCCTGCCTCAGAACATCCAGGGCCTCCATGACGATCTGCTGCGCTACCGGGTGGAATATAATAACTGGTTTAGGGAATCCACCCTCCATGAAAACGGCGCTGTAGGCCGGGTGGTAGAGCTGTTAAAGGAAAAAGGGGCCACCTATGAAAAGGAAGGGGCCGTCTGGTTTAAGGGGAAAGCATACGGCAGCGAGGACTTTGTGCTGGTGCGCGGGAATGGTGTGCCCACCTACGTGGTGCCGGACATCGCCTACCACTATGATAAACTGGTCACCCGGAACTTTGACATAGCCATCGACGTGCTGGGGGCTGACCACCATGGCTACGTGCCCCGGTTAAAGGCTGCCCTCACCGCCTTGGGTGTGGATGCTTCCCGCCTGCAAATTGTCCTGATGCAGATGGTGCGCCTGGTGCGGGACGGGGAGATTGTCAAGGCCAGCAAGCGCAGCGGCAAAGCCATCACACTGGTAACCCTGCTGGAAGAGGTGCCTGTAGACGCGGCCCGGTTCCTCTTTAACTCTTACGAGCCTAACACCCGCATTGACTTCGATTTAGATTTGGCTGTCCAGCAGGACTCCCAGAACCCTGTATACTATGTGCAGTATGCCCACGCCCGGGTGTGCAGCATCCTGCGGAATCTGGCTGCCGATGGCATCACTCCCCGGGAATGCACCCTGGAGGAGCTGGGCCTGCTTGCTGCCCCGGAAGAAGCAGAGTTAATCCGCCAGATTTCCGCCTATACAAGCGAGGTGGAGGGAGCGGCAAAGGCCATGGACCCGGCCCGCATCACCCGGTACGTTATGGCCCTGTCCACCCTGTTCCACAAATTCTACAATGCCTGCCGGGTGAAGGGGGATAATCCCGCCCTCACTGCCGCTAGGCTGTACCTCTGCACCGCTTTTAAGCAGGTGCTGGAAAACGGCCTGGGCCTGTTCAAGGTGACGGCTCCTGAAAGCATGTAAATGGTCATGGGATACAGGCTTCCCACGCAAAGCCGTGAAAAAGCGCCGCTTTGCGTCCGGTATCTTGTTTTTCATACCCTGCCCCAGCCAGACTGGCTGGGGTTTTGCCGTCCCGGAAAGTTTATCGTTTGTTAATTTGACTGCCCGCGCAGAATTTGGTATAATAACAAGATAGAGCCTGCTGTCTCAAGCAGGTCCCAGGCAGAAACAGAAAGGTATGAGAATAGATTGGCGAATAATATTCTGACAAAGCTGTTTGGCAATTACAGCAAACGGGAGTTAAAACGTGTACAGCCGCTGGTGAACAAGGTGCTGGGGCTGGAGAATGCCTATAAAGCCATGGATGACGCAGAGCTGAAAGCCCAGACTGGCCTGCTGAAGGAGCGGCTGGGAAAAGGGGAAACCTTGGATGACATCCTCCCAGAAGCCTTTGCCGCCTGCCGGGAGGCTATGGACCGGGTGCTTTCCCTGCGGCTGTTTCCAGTGCAGGTGCAGGGCGGCATTATCCTGCACCAGGGCCGTATTGCGGAAATGAAAACAGGCGAAGGGAAAACCTTCACCCTGGCCCTGCCCGCCTTTTTAAACGCCCTGACAGGCCAGGGGGTTCACATCGTCACCGTAAACGAATATCTGGCAAAATACCAGGGAGAGATGATGGCCCGCGTTTTTAACTTCATGGGCCTTACAGTGGGCCTTGCTTTAACGGGCATGTCCAGCGCGGAGAAGCGGGAGGCTTATGCCTGCGACATCACCTATGCCACCAATAACGAGCTGGGCTTTGACTACCTGCGGGACAACATGGTTATCCGCAAAGAGGATAAAGTGCAGCGGGGCCACCATTACGCTGTTGTGGACGAGGTGGACTCCATCCTCATTGACGAGGCCCGCACCCCCCTGATTATTTCCGGGCATGGCGATGAAGCGGACATCCTTTACCAGCGGGCAAATTCCCTGGCTAAAACCTTGAAGCCTATCCGGGTGAAGGAAACTGACGAAAAGCAGGATAATGACGAGCTGTATAACGAATATGATTATATTATCAATGAGAAGCTCAAAACCTGTTCCCTTACCCGCCGGGGCGTGAAAAAAGCGGAAAACTATTTTGACATTGAAAACCTGACCGACTCTGATAATATCCGCATCCAGCACCATGTAAACCAGGCCATCCGGGCCTGGGGCATTATGCACAAGGATCAGGACTATGTGGTGAAGGATGGCGAGGTGATTATCGTTGACGAATTTACCGGGCGCCTGATGTTCGGGCGGCGGTATAACGAAGGCCTGCACCAGGCCATTGAGGCCAAGGAAGGGGTGGAGGTCGCCCGGGAGAGCAAAACCCTTGCCACTATCACCTTCCAGAACTATTTCCGCCAGTATGAGAAGCTTTCCGGCATGACGGGCACCGCTATGACGGAGCAGGAGGAATTTTCCGAAATATACAGGCTGGACGTGGTGGAAATCCCCACCAACCGCCCTATGATCCGGGAGGACTGCCCGGACGTGGTGTATAAGACTGTGGCGGCCAAGTTCCAGGCCGTGATTGATGACATTGCGAAACATCACGAAAAAGGCCAGCCTGTGCTGGTGGGCACCATCACCATTGAGAAGTCTGAAGAGCTTAGCAAAATGCTGCGCCAGCGGGGCATTAAGCACCAGGTGCTAAACGCCAAGTTCCATGAAAAGGAAGCCCAGATAGTGGCTCAGGCGGGCCGGAAAGGGGCTGTCACCATTGCCACCAACATGGCTGGACGTGGTACGGATATCCTCTTGGGCGGCAACGCAGAATTTATGGCAAAGGCCGAAATGCGTAAAATGGGCTATGCCGAGGAGCTTCTGGTGGAGGCCACTGCCTACAGCCACACCCAGGACGAGGCCATCCTGGAGGCCAGGGAAACATTTGCAAGGCTGAACCAGAAATACAAGGAGGAAATTGCGCCGGAGGCAGAAGAGGTGAAAGCCCTGGGCGGGCTTTACATCATTGGCACAGAGCGCCATGAGTCCCGCCGTATTGACAACCAGCTCCGGGGCCGCGCGGGCCGCCAGGGGGATCCGGGCAAAAGCCGGTTCTATATTTCCCTGGAGGACGATTTAATGCGCCTGTTCGGCGGGGAGCGCCTGTCCGCTATCATGGATAGGATGAAAATTGACGACGACATGCCTATTGAGACAGGCATGGTGTCAAATGCCATTGAAAGCGCCCAGCGCCGGGTGGAAAGCCGGAACTTCGGCATCCGCAAGAACGTGCTGCAATATGACGAGGTGATGAACAGCCAGCGCCAGATTATCTATGGGCAGCGGGATCAGGTGTTGAACGGCGAGGACATGCAGGAGCATATCTTGAAGATGATAAACGAAGATCTGGAAGAAAAGGTAAAAGCCGCCATGCCGGAGGAAATACAGCGGGATATCTGGGACTTGCCCGGCCTATGCAAGGACTACGACTGGCTGATACAGGAAGGGGATCTGCGCTATACGCCGGATGAACTGGAAACCCTCCAGCAGGAGGATGTGCTGGAGCTTCTGAAAAAGCGGGCCGCCGACATGTATGCCCAGCGGGAGAAGAAGTTCACGCCCCAGCGGATGCGCATTCTGGAGCGGGTGAAGCTGCTGGAGACAGTTGACGAAAAGTGGATGGATCACATTGACGCCATGGAGCAGTTGCAGGAGGGCATCCGCCTGCGGGCCTATGCCCAGCATGATCCGGTGGTGGAATACCGGTTGGAAGGCTTTGAGATGTTTGATAAAATGATTTCCGCCATCCGGGAGGACACTGCCAAGCTGGTGCTTACCTGGGAGCCAAAGAGCGAGGAAGCGCCGAAGCCCCAGCAGCGCGTTAAGATTATAAGCGCCGGCTTAGCCGGGGACAATACGGTGAAAAAGCAGCCTGTGCGCAAGCAGAAGAAGCCAGGGCGCAACGAGTTGTGCCCCTGCGGCAGCGGTAAAAAGTATAAAAAGTGCTGCGGGCGGGACGAATAAGGAGGAGAAGCCCCATGAAGAAAAAGATAAAAGCGTGGGGGCTTCTGGTGCTGGCAGCCCTGCTGGCCTTCGCCCTGTCCGGATGTGATATCCCGATGCCCGGCTTTGCCGACTATGACGTTTCCGGGTATATCCAGGCCTTGCTTGACAGCAGCTATCACAATTCCCACGACAGCTTCATTGTGGTGGCCCAGACTACAGAGGAGGCTGCCCGGGAAAGCCACGCCACCACCATAGAAAACATGGTGATAAATTTCTGCAATACCTATGGCGTAAATCCCTCGGAAGAGCAGCTTTCCCAGCTTACAGAAATTTTCTCCCAGCTTCTCCAGCACGCCAAGTATACGGTGCGGGAGGAGCAGAAGGTGGATACAGGCTATTATATTGAGGTGGAAGTCACGCCCATTGTGAATTTCAGCGACTGTTCCGCCCAATTAGAGGCCCTGCGCCAGCAGGCCCAGGAGGAGGCCGACGCCCTGAACACGCCCAGCCCCAGCCCGGAGCCAGAGGAGGATGAGGACGGGGATGGAGGGGAAGACGATTGGGGAGAAGAGGAACGGGAAAACGATGAAGAAGAAAGCCCCATTGCCACGCCCAAGCCGGTGACTACCCAGGTAAATCCCCAGGAGCTGTATATGGAAAAGGTGGTGGAATTCTGCCGCCAGCAGGCTGCCGCCATTGACTATGGGGTGGCACGCACCATGTCCCTGGACATCCGCCAGACAAATGAGGGAGAATTGCAGCTTGATTTAAACCAGATTGAAAATATCGACCAAACAATACTGCAATTGACAGCAGGCTGAAGAAAGGATGGCTGCCTTATGGAATTGGAAGCTTTATGCACAAGCACGTTGTTTGATTTGTCCCGCACCGCTGCCCGCCCCTTGCTGGAGGGTACGGAATACCCCTGGCAGGCGCTGTCCGGCATTGGCGGCTTTATAAAAGAGCTGGGCGCTTCCCTGCCTGCCGGGGAATATGAGCAGAGGGGAGAGGACGTGTGGGTACACAAAACCGCCGTCATTTTCCCCCAGAACTATATTGCCGGGCCTTGCATTATCGGCCCGGAAACCCAGGTGCGCCCTGGCGCGTTTATCCGGGGAAACGCCTTGGTAGGGGCAGGCTGCGTGGTGGGGAATTCCACGGAGCTGAAAAATGTCATCCTCTTTGACCGGGTTCAGGTGCCCCACTATAACTATGTGGGGGACTCCATCCTGGGATATAAGGCCCACATGGGGGCAGGCTCCATCACCTCCAACGTGAAGTCAGATAAAGCCCTGGTCACCGTCCGGATAGGCCAAAAGCGCATAGAGACAGGCCTGAAAAAGTTTGGCGCCATGCTGGGGGACGGGGTGGAAATCGGCTGCGGCACAGTGCTCAATCCCGGCGCTGTGGTTGGAAAGGAAAGCCGTGTATACCCCCTCTCCTCGGTGCGGGGCTTTGTGCCCAGCCAAAGCATTTATAAAAACCAGGGGGAGGTTGTCCCCCAGCGTTAAAGGCTCAGGACGGCTGCACAAGCCATGGAAAGGAGGGAAAGGCAAATGGATATGGTGACAGATTTTCTGGAAACCGGGGTGCTGCCTACAGTATTGCTCCTTGTGCGGGCCATTGTGCCGGTTTTGGCGCTGTACGTGGTGTGGCGCAGCTACACCTCCTTTAAGAAGGGCCAGCGCCGCCGGGATCCGGTGGTCATGCTCTGCGATGAAAGCTCTGGCCTGCGCTTTCCTGTGCTGTACTGGGAAAATTCCATCGGGCGCAGCAAATCCTGCGACATCTGCCTGCCAGACGCCACCATCTCCCGGGACCACGCGGTGCTCATGCGCCGGGAGGAGGGCTGGGTTATCTGCGACACAGGTTCTCATGCCGGGGTGCAGGTAAACGGCAAAAAGGTAAAGGGGCAGAAGCTTTTAAGCATTGGGGACGCTGTCACCCTGGGAGACGTGACCCTCACCCTGTGGAACGCGGACTCCCCGCCGGAAAAGCGCCGCCGCATTTTTACAGGCTTCTCCCGGGAAGCCGCCTCTCCCTTAAAGCTGATGATGGCGGCAAGCTTCGTACACCTTTTGATGGCGCTGCAGGCCTGCTTTATAGGGGGAAAGGCTGCCCCCATGCAGGCTGTGCCCACCCTGATAGCCATGGCCATAGGCTGGGGGCTGTATGTGTATTCCATTGGCATTCAGCACCGGGTCAGCTTTGAAATAGAAACCATTGCGTATCTCCTTTCCGGCATCGGCATCACCCTTCTTGCCGCCTGCGATATGGACGCCATCAAAACCCAGCTTGCCGCCATGTTCATCGGCGTCCTGCTGTTCTGCTTCCTGATTTGGTTCATGAACGATATGGACAGGGTGGCAAAGTTCCGCCTCTATATCGGGGCCGGGGCCATCCTGCTTTTCATCATCAACCTGGTTTTCGGCAGGGAGCAGTATGGCTCGAAAAACTGGATTTTCATCGGGCCGGTAAGCGTCCAGCCCTCAGAGCTGATAAAAATCGCCTTTATTTTTGTAGGCACTTCCACCCTGGACAGGCTTCAGACCAAAAAGAATATTACGGAATTCCTGGTGTTCACAGGCGTCTGCATGGGATTTTTGGTGCTGATGAAAGACCTGGGCACTGCCGCCATTTTCTTTGCGTGCTTCCTCATCATCGCCTTTATGCGTTCCGGCAGCGTGCGTACCATCGCCCTGGTGCTGACAGGCGCGGGGCTGGGCGTGCTGCTAGCCCTGCAGTTTATGCCCCACATTGTCTCCCGCTTTCAGGGCTGGGGCCATGTGTGGGAGCATATCAACGACCAAATGGGCTATTCCCAAACCCGGACGCTCACCTATATGGCAAGCGGAGGCCTGTTCGGCGTTGGCCTGGGGGATGGGATGCTGGCAGGCTCCGGGGTGTTTGCGGCAGATAGCGACCTGGTTTTCGGCCTGCTCTGCGAGGAACAGGGACTGCTTTTAGGCCTTGTGGTGCTGATGGCTATTGCCATGTTCACCATCTATGCCCGCAGCGATGTCACCCGCAGCCGCTCCACCTTCTTTTCCATTGGGGCCTGCGCTGTGGCGGGAATGCTCCTGTTCCAGACCTGCCTGAACGTGTTCGGCGCAACAGACATCCTGCCCATGACAGGCGTTACCCTGCCTTTTATCAGCGCAGGCGGATCCAGCATGATGAGCGTGTGGGGGCTGATGGCCTTCCTGAAAGCTTCTGACGAGCGCACCTATGCTGCCCGGCGGGCCAGCAAAAACAGCAGCCGTCCAGCGGCGGCCCGGCCCGGGCGCGGCACCGGGGAGTTCGCGCCGCCCCGTCCCAGCCGCACTGCGGAAAGGGATACAGGCTATACGCTCCGGCCTGCTCCCCGCCGTAAAAGCGGGGCAGGCAAACGGTATGCAAGCCCGCCGGCCCGCCACAGCAATCCCAAAAGGCCGCCCCCGCCGCCTGGAGACAGCGGGGATATGGAGGATATTACAAGCTGGAGATAAAGAAATCCCAAGGAGAAAGGGGATGGGTTTTTGAAAACAGTAGGCTTTCGGTCAATTGTTCTCTATATCCTGCTGGCTGTCTTTATAGGCGGGGTGGGATACCTGGTTGCAAACATGTTTTTACATGGCAGGCAGTGGGTTATGCAGCCTTATAACGCCCACCTTTCCGGGCAGATGGGAGACATCAAGGACAGGGACGGGAACCTTCTTGCCACCAGCCAGGACGGCGGGCGGGTTTACAGCGAAAATGATACAGTGCGCCGAGCCTTGCTTCATACTATCGGGGATACGGCGGGTTTTATCGGTACAGGGGTGCAGTCTGTCATGGGGGACAAGCTTACAGGCTATAACTTTATTACAGGGCTGAACGATACGGTCTTTTCCCGCATGGGCAGCGGCCTTACCCTAACAGTCAGCCAGGACGCCTGCACAGCCGCCTATAATGCCATGGCAGGCCGAAACGGCGCGGCAATCCTCTATAATTATGAAAACGGGGATATTCTGTGCAAGGTCAGCGCCCCCACCTTTGACCCCGCCTTTGTGCCCGAGGATATTGAGACAAATGACGCGTATAAGGGCGCTTATCTGGACAAGCCCTTGTCCGCAAGCTTTACCCCGGGCAGTATTTTCAAGATTATCACAGCCGCCGCTGCTATGGAAAAGTGGCCCGATTCCTGGAGCGAACGCACCTACGAGTGCTGGGGCGCGGAAAATATCGGCGGCAGCGATATCACCTGCCTGCACGGGGAGGCCCACGGCTCCCAGGACATGTTTGCCGCCATGGGCAATTCCTGCAATATTTATTTTGCCCATTTGGCAAACGATATCGGTGGCGGGGCCTTGCAGAAGAAGGCAGAGGAAATGGGCTTTAACCAGAGCTTCGACTTTAACGGCGTGAATGTTACAAAAAGCACCCTGGATCTCACAGGGGCAAATGCCAATCAGATAGGCTGGGCGGCAGTAGGCCAGTACACAGTGCTGGCAAATCCCTACCACATGATGGCTCTTATGGGGGCTGTGGCCAAGGATGGTTCCTATACCCAGCCCCGCCTGACAGAAGGGGGAGACATCTTTTCCGGGCTGGCGGCATCCGGGGACAGGAAGCTGATGAGCGCGGAAACCGCCCGACAGTTAAAAACCCTGCTGCGCGGCGACGTGGAAAATTACTATGGCGACTGGATGTTCCCCCAGGGCATGGCGGTCTGCGCCAAAACTGGCACAGGCGAAGTGGGGGAGGGCAAAGCCCCTAACTGCTGGATGGTAGGCTTTTGCGACAGCACCCAATACCCCTATGCCTTCGCGGTAGTTGTGGAGGAGGGCGAGGGCGGCATTGAGACGGCGGGAGTCCTTGTAAGCGCCATGCTCCAGGCCTTGGCTTGAGAAATGTCCTTTAACGAACCAAAAGGGCGCCCGGTATGGTACCGGGCGCCCTTTCGCTGCCTGTACGCTTGTTTTTAGGCTCACCGCCTTTTAGGCCACACATACAGCCCATAGCCAATCAGGCACAGGGAGATAAGGATAGCGCTGCCCGCCGCGCCAATGGCAATGGCGGTGTGGTTTAAAGGCCCTGCCACCATGCTGATAATCAAGGCGCAGGCGTCGGCAAACAATAAAAATTTGAAAAGGCTTTTTTCCGCGTTCATAAGCACACCTCTGGATGCCATCCCTGCAAGGCGCGGCATCCCTTTCTTTTCTCCATTTTTTTGCAAGACGTTTCTTTATGCCCAGCCAGGCCGGCTTTCCCAAAGGGCGCTGCTGAAAGCCGCCAGCTTCTCTAGGGTAAGCTGCTCAGCCCGGGCGTTGGGCTGCGCGCCTGCACTGCGCAGGGCTTCTTCCACCAGGGGCTTCGGCGCTCCCAGCGCGGCAGAAACCGCATTTGCCGCTGTTTTCCGCCGTTGGGAAAAGGCCCCCCGGGCCACCCGGAAAAAGAACGCCTTGTCCGGCACCTCCACAGGAGGGCTTGTGCGCATTTCCATGCGGAGCACAGCGGAATCCACCTTAGGCGGCGGCATAAAGCTGCCCCGACCCACCTCGAACAGCAGCTTTGGCCTGCTGTGATACTGCACGCTAACGCTTACCGCCCCGCATTCCCGGCTGCCTGGCTGGGCGCACAGCCGCTGGGCGGCCTCCTTCTGCACCAGCACTGTGAGGGATTTTAAGGGAAGCCCCCCCTCCAGCAGGCCCATAATCACAGGGGAGGTGATATAATAGGGGAGGTTTGCGCATACGCATATAGGCTCCCCGCCGAATTTCTCCTGTATCAGGGCGGCTAAATCCAGCTTCAGCACGTCCCCCTGCACCAGTTCCACGTTCCCGCAGCCCGACAGGGTTTCCTCCAGCACCGGGAAAAGCCGGCTGTCCAGTTCAATGGACACCACTTTTTTAGCCGCCTGGGAAAGCTCCCGGGTGAGCACCCCCACCCCCGGCCCGATTTCCAGCACCCCGGCACATTCCTCCGCCCCGCAGGCCGCCGCCATGCGGGGGCACACGCTGGGGTTTATAAGGAAATTCTGCCCCATAGCCTTGGAAAACCGGAACCCATGGCGGCCCAGCACCTCCCGGAGTACGCCGGGGTCAGCCAGGCTTCCGATAGTATCTCTTTCCATCACGCCTCCTCCAGTTCCACCTTGTATAAGATACGCACACCGTCGTCATAAACCCGGGTGAACAGCCTGTCCAGCGCTTGGGCGTCCACCTGGTAAGAGCTGTTTTCAAAGTCGCTGTACAGCACATAGCTTACATGGGTGCTTCTGTAAAAATTTAAAGATTCCGCAGGCTTTTCATACATTTCCCGCACAGCAAACTCCCTGCCGTAATAGGGCAGGCCATGATAAAACAGATAGCTGGGAGAGCCGCACACTACGTTGCGCCCGGCTAAGGCGCAGATTTCGTTGTTGTGCCGGGTGTCGGTAAGCACCACCGCGTCTGGCGGCAGGTTTTCCTCCACATAGGCGCACAGGGACAGGGCGCCGTCCCCATAAATTTCATATTCAGACACCGCCTCCCGGCCCAGGGTCAGGAATGCCGGGAGGATGAGGAAAGCGGTAAGCCCTCCTGCCAAAACATTTCTTGCGCCCCTCTGCCTGATTTTGCGCAGCATGTCCCAGAAAAACTCCGCCCCGCAGCAGCACAGCAGGGCATAGCCTACATACAGCAGCTTGTTGTTGTCATAGTCATTGGGTTGAAACTCCACAAATTCAGCAATCAGCCAAATCACCAGGGCCGGCACATACCGGGCAAAGCGCTCCTTTTGGCAGGCTATCAGCCCGCAGAAGGCCAGCACACCTGCAAGCCCCAGGTTTTTCAGGTAAAACCACAGATAATTGTCCTCCCCGGTCACCCATCCAAAGTGCCCCCGCACAAACTGCCCCGCCCCTGCCTGCCGGAAAGTCCACATGAAAAGCTGGGGGAGGGCCAGCAGGCAGGCGGCAAGTGCCAGTATGCCCCAGGTGTGGGCAATTTCCCAAAGCAACCCCTGCCGCCAGGCAAGAGCCAGCAAAAGTCCCAGCAGCGCCAGGCACAGCAGCACCACCAGGCTGATAAAAACCAGCAGCCAGGGGGAATCCTCCAGGCCATGGCGGCGGAAGATGTCCTTTAACAGGCACATAACGGGCACTCCCGCCACCACCGCGCCCTTTCCCAGCAAAACAGCCCTGTCCAACAGCCGGAGCCTTTTGCACAAATCCAGCACCAACCATCCCCCGCACACCAGCGCCAAAGCCAGAAAGGAGTGAGTGTGTACCATAGGCAGAGCGCCTGCCAGCACGCCTCCATAGAGAAAAAAACGCTTTTCCCCTTCAAAAACCCCCCGGTATAGCAGGTAGAGGGTGGGGAACAGTATGGCCCAGCCGAACAGGGTGGCCCGCTGGGGAAGCATCATGTCGGCTATCACGTTCACCCAGCGGATATTTTCCGCCACATAGTTTGTAGGCGTTTCATAAAATGCCGTGAAAATCCGGGTGAAATTCTCCTTCCCGCCCCCTAAAAAGTAGAACACCCCCAGCCCGCCGTTGCAGAAAAACAGCAGGAAAGCTATTGCCGTCTGGGCAGGCGATCCCAGCATCCGGCGGAAAAAGAGATATGCCCCGAAAAAGACCTGGGCGCCTGCCGCGCACATGGGCAAAGCATAGCTCAGCCGTAAAGGCGCGCCTAAAAGATAGAGGCTGGAGGAAATGCTGTCGGACAAAAAAGGATAGGAAAGCCGCACGCCGGGCAGCAGGGAATATTCGGGAGGAAAAACCTGCTGGCGGGCAAGGCTGGTGATAAAACTCAGGTGCATGCTCATGTCCCCATAGGTGGACTGGCAGCAGTATACCCGGTTGTTTTCAAAACGGAAGGAGTGGAACACTAAAAAAATGAAGAAGCCACAAAAGAGCGGGACAAGTAGCAGGAATTTTTGCCGCCCAAAGGCCCCCAAAGCCTTTGGCAGGGAGGAAAAAGCAGAAAACTTTTTGGCGCGGCTTCCATACAGGCTGGCCCCAGCGCACCCTAAGGCCAGCAGCAGGGCCAGCAGATGGGCGGCAGGGGAAAAGCCAAAGCCAAAGGCGAACAGCGCCGGAAACCACTGGAGCATCAGGCTTCCCGCCACGCTGCCGAAAAGCAGCCGTACCCCGGTGCTTTCCTGGGGCAGCAGGGGAAAGGCAGCAGCCACACCGCAGATCTGGAAAGCTCCGAAAAGCAGTATAGCTGCCAAAGCGCCTTCTAAAGAGCCTTCCATGCCGCCCCCTCCTTTTCCTGTATTTCTTTCATTATACTACCATTTTTCACTGGAAAAGTAAAGTGGGAACAGCCCTAAGAACACCTGCTTCAAAGATTTTATCCGCTGCAATAGGGGTAAAAGAGGGCTATAAATATGTAAAACCGCGGAAACCCCGCGGCCTTCAAATCCCCTGGCGCAAGCAAGCGTCAGGCCCGTATCTCTTTTTTTATTTTCCCCAGCGCGCCCTTTTCCAGCCGGGAAACCTGGGCCTGGGAAATGCCAACCTCTCCTGCCACCTCCATCTGGGTTTTGCCTTCCAGAAAGCGCAGGGAAAGGATGCGCTTTTCCCGGTCGCTCAAGCCCCGGATAGCCTGCTTGATGGCAATTTCCTCCAGCCAGTCCTGGTCGTTGCCGTCGCCTACCTGATCCATAATATAGATGGTGTCGCCTCCGTCGGAAAACACAGGCTCGTACAGGGAAACCGGCTCCACAATGGCCTCCAGGGCCACCACCACATCCTCCCGCTTCATGGAAAGGGCCTGGGATATCTCCTCAATGGTAGGCTCTTTCCCGCCCCGGGCGGTAAGCTGTTCCTTGCACTGAATGGCTTTGTAGGCCGTGTCCCGCATGCTCCGGCTGACCCGCACAGCGTTGTTGTCCCGGAGAAAGCGGCGCACTTCCCCAATAATCATGGGTACCCCATAGGTGGAAAACTGCACCCCCTGGCTCACATCAAAGTGGTCTATGGCCTTCATCAGCCCAATGCACCCCACCTGGAACAGATCGTCCGGGTTTTCCCCCCGGTTGCCAAAGCGCTGAATCACGCTTAAAACCAGCCGCAGGTTTCCGGCAATCAGTTTTTCCCGGGCATCCTTGTCCCCGTCATGGCAGCGGATGAGCAGTTCCCGCATTTCATCGCTTTTCAGTACCTTCAGTTTGGACGTGTTCACCCCGCATATTTCCACTTTCCCCTGCATAACGTACCTCCGAAAAAATTTCTTTCAAAGGTAGTATTTCCCCTTTCCAGCGGATTTATCGCTGCCGCACTTGAAAAATACAGTTTTTCACATGCACAGGCAAAGAGCGCCCCCCTGCCAACTAGGCAGAGGGGCGCTCTTTGCGGGAAAAGGCTTTAGTTGGGAAGCCGGTCTTTTGCCGCCAGCTTATAGCAAAGGGTCATCATGCTGTCGTTCATGTGGACATTTTCCACAATAGCGTCCGGGTGCTTCAGCGCGATATCATAATGCCCGAAGTTCCAAAAAGAGCGCATTCCCAACGTATAGAGATAATCGGTTATCTCTTCTACGTTTTCCTGTGGTACGCAGAGAATCGCCATGGAAGGGCAGTGTTCCTGATAGAAAGCGCCAACCTTCCCATAAGGAAGTATCTCCTGCCCGCCAATCTTCTGGCCCACCACCTTGGGGGAGTTGTCAAACACCCCCACAAGCCGGAAGCCCAACTGCTCAAAAGGCATGTGCCCGGCAATGGCCTTCCCTAGGTTGCCCGCGCCTATCAGGATACAGGGATATTTATGCTGCAGGCCCAGGATTTCCTCAATGGCAGTGCGCAGTTGGGGCACGTGATAGCCATAGCCCTGCTGCCCGAAACCGCCAAAGCAGTTAAAATCCTGCCGCACCTGGGAGGCAGTGAATCCCATTTTTTCCGAAAGCTCCTTGGAAGAGATGCGAGTTACGCCGTTTTTGGAAAGCTCGGTTAAAAAGCGGTAATACCGGGGCAGGCGGCGGATAACGGACATGGAAACTGAATTTTTCTTTTGCAAAGCCAATCCCTCCCCGACGTGTAAAATGAAGTGCTTTATAAAGCCTTTTCCAGCCGTACCTGAATAGCCTTTAAAAATTCCTCTGTGCCCACCTTCTGAATGTTGGGCAGGGTGGACATGGCCGCCAAGTCCCCTGTCATCACGCCGTCCTCAATGGTGTCCAGGGCGGCCTTCTCCAGCTTGTCCGCAAAGTCTGCCAGCCGGCTGTTGCCGTCCAGTTCTCCCCGCTTGCGCAGGGCACCTGTCCAGGCAAATAGAGTTGCCACAGAGTTTGTAGAAGTGGGCTCGCCCTTTAAATGCTTATAGTAGTGGCGCTGTACTGTGCCATGGGCCGCCTCATATTCGCAGGTGCCGTCCGGAGCCACCAGCACAGAGGTCATCATGGCAAGGCTGCCGAAGGCTGTAGCCACCATATCGCTCATCACATCTCCGTCATAGTTTTTGCAGGCCCAGATATACCCGCCCTCGCTGCGCACCACCCGGGCCACAGCGTCGTCTATGAGAGTGTAGAAGTATTCAATTCCCGCCTCGGCAAATTTCCGGGTATAGTCCTTGTCGAAAACCTCCTGGAAAATGTCCTTAAAACGGTGGTCATATTTCTTGGAGATGGTGTCCTTGGTGGCAAACCATAAGTCCTGCTTGGTGTCCAGGGCAAAGTTAAAGCAGGCCCGGGCAAAGCTTTCAATGCTCCCATCCAGGTTGTGCATTCCCTGCACAACCCCGGCGCTGTCCGTATAGTCGTGGATCAGATGTTTTTCCTGGGTGCCGTCGGGCTTTGTGATAAGGATTTCCGCCTTCGAGCCTTTCTCCACTAAAGCCTCCGTGTTCTTATACACGTCCCCGTAAGCGTGGCGGGCAATGGTGATAGGCTTTTTCCAGGTGGGAATGTAGGGGGTAATGCCCTTCACCAGAATAGGCGCCCGGAATACAGTGCCGTCCAGGATGGCCCGGATGGTGCCGTTGGGAGACTTCCACATTTCATGGAGATTATATTCCGTCATACGGGCGGCGTTGGGGGTGATGGTGGCGCACTTTACCGCCACGCCATACTTTTTGGTGGCCAGGGCGGAATCCACTGTCACCTGATCCCCGGTCTTGTCCCGGTTCTCCAGGCCCAGGTCATAATATTCTGTGTTCAGGTCGATGTAAGGCGTAAGCAGGATATCCTTTATCATCTGCCAGATGATGCGGGTCATTTCGTCCCCGTCCATCTCCACTAAGGGTGTTTTCATCTGTATCTTTTCAAATGCCATAAGTTCCTCCTTGGTTTTATCTGCACATATTTTTTTGCATATATCCTAAAACTGTTTCATCTGCATATATTTTTTAAGGACATCCTTCTCAGGCGGCGTTATGTTATCCGGCAGGGCCTCCAGCGGAAAGAAGCGAAGCTCGTCTACTTCCTCCTCCTGCCGCCGCAATGTGCCATGGTATTTCCGGCACAAATATACGGTCATAATAAGATGCACTTCGTCGCCGTTTGGATATACATAGTGCTGGTTTTCCCCGGAGAATACGGAGAAAAGTTCCAGTTCGTCCGCCGCCAGCCCGGTTTCCTCCAGAAGCTCCCGCCGGGCTGCATCCTCTGTGCTTTCGCCCAACTCTACAGCGCCGCCCGATATGCCCCAGGTATGGTTGTCCGCCCGTAGCTGGAGCAGGATTTCCCCTTTTTCGTTCTCCACCAGAATGCCCGCACTGCATAGCTGCACTGGCGCGTGACCCACATGATCCCGCAGGAATTTCACATAGCCAGTCATATCCTGTTACTCCCTGCCAGCAGTCTTTGTATAGTTCAGCAGCCCGCCTGCCAGCACCATCTGCCGCTGCCGCTCTGTGAGCACAGCAGTAAGCTTATAGGAGGTGCCCTTGGTCAGATTCTCCATGGTAACGCCGCAGCCCTTCTGGAGTTCCTCTTTAATATGGGGCAGGCACAGATCGTCCATCTGGTCTATCTTATTGTAATCGCTCTCGTCCGTAAACTCCAAGGGAATAATGCCGGCGTTTGCCAAATTGGCGCAGTGGATGCGGGCATAAGACTTTGCCACGACCGCCTTTATCCCCAGGTACAGGGGTACCAGGGCCGCGTGCTCACGGGAAGAGCCTTGGCCGTAATTGGAACCGGCAATAATAATGCCGCCCTCCTCCGCCTTGCAGCGCTGGGGGAATGTCTTGTCGCACACCCCGAAGCAGAACTGGGAGAGATAGGGAATATTGGAGCGGTAGGGCAGGATTTTCGAACCCGCGGGCATAATGTGGTCAGTGGTGATGTTGTCTCCCACCTTCAGAATGGCCTTTTTCTGAATGGAGTCCTCCAAAGGCTTTGCGATGGGGAAGGGCTTGATGTTCGGCCCCCGCTGGATTTCCACCGTCTCCATCAAGGCCTCCTCAATGGGGGGCACGATCATGTTGTCGTTAATGAGGAATTCTTTGGGCATGGAGATTTCTTCCCAGCCTTCCAAGGTGCGGGGATCTGTAAACATGCCTGTGAGGGCGGAGGCTGCCGCCGTCTCCGGGCTGACCAGATATACCTGTCCGTCCGCCGTACCGCTGCGGCCTTCAAAATTCCGGTTGAAGGTGCGCAGGGAAACGCCGCCGGAGTTGGGAGACTGCCCCATGCCGATGCAGGGGCCGCAGGCGCACTCCAGCACCCGGGCGCCTGCCGCGATGATATCTGCCAAGGCACCATTTAAAGCCAGCATATTGTACACCTGCTTGGAGCCGCAGCCAATGGTCAGGCTCACATCCGGGTGTACGGTTTTGCCCTTTAAGATGGCGGCTACCCGCATCATGTCCAGATAGGAGGAATTGGTGCAGGAGCCGATGCACACCTGATCCACCTTGATGTCTGCCAGTTCCTCCACAGGCTTCACCGCGTCCGGGCTGTGGGGACAAGCTGCCAGGGGCACAAGGGTGGAAAGGTCGATGGTGAACTCCTCGTCGTATACAGCGTCCGGGTCAGATTTCAGCTCCACCCACTGATCCCCCCGGCCCTGGGCCTCCAGGAATTCCCTTGTAATCTCGTCTGAGGGGAAGATGGAGGTGGTGGCTCCCAGCTCTGTGCCCATGTTGGTGATGGTGGCCCGCTCCGGCACAGTGAGGGTGCTGATGCCCTCCCCGCCGTATTCAATAATTTTGCCCACGCCGCCCTTTACGCTCATCTTCTGCAGCACTGCCAGAATCACGTCTTTGGCGGAAACCCAGGGGGACAGGCGGCCTGTCAGGTTGATTTTCGTCATTTTCGGCATGGAGATATGGTATTCCCCGCCGC
Organism: Acutalibacter sp. JLR.KK004; assembly: GCF_036941085.1. NCBI lineage: Bacteria > Bacillati > Bacillota > Clostridia > Eubacteriales > Acutalibacteraceae > Acutalibacter > Acutalibacter sp. JLR.KK004. The sequence continues at coordinate 1,618,084 of NZ_JAYMNQ010000001.1, read as the reverse complement.
CCATGGCCACAGCCACGTCCAGGCCTCCCGCGCCGAAGGCCAGCATACCAATGCCGCCGCCGGTGGGGGTGTGGCTGTCAGAGCCAATCAGGGTTTTGCCGGGAATGCCGAAGCGCTCCAAATGAAGCTGGTGGCAGATGCCGTTGCCGGGCCGGGAGAAATAGATGCCATGCTTCTTGGCAATGGATTGGATAAACCGGTGGTCATCGGCGTTTTCAAAGCCGCTTTGCAGGGTGTTGTGGTCGATGTAGGCCACGCTTTTCTCGGTTTTCACCCGGGGCACGCCCATGGCCTCAAACTCCAGGTACGCCATAGTGCCAGTAGCGTCCTGGGTCAGGGTCTGGTCGATTTTCAGGCCGATATCCGCCCCCGCCTGCATTTCGCCGCTGAGGAGGTGTGCCTCCAAAATCTTTTGCGCGATTGTCTTGCCCATATATTTTCTCCTTCCTGGCAGGCGCATGAAAGCCCGCCTAAACAAAATTCCTGTATGCGTACAGGGCCTGCCCCACACTATATAGAGGCGGCCCATATTTTTAGCCATACTCCTATTATCCCTGAAAAGCCTGTCCCTGTCAATGGCAGAAAGACAAATTTTGCAAGTTCTGAAAAAGAAAATTGCAAAAAGCGCGCTTTTCTCAAAAAATCAGCCGCCACATGCCCCTAAAAATGCAGGCAGTTCCCGCCAGACCTGGACAGCCAAATAGGGAAACGGCGCATCCCGCTGTTTTTTTCCTCCAAATGCCCCTTCGCAATACCAAACTGGGAACATCCCAGCATCATGGGAGCCACAGACATCTTTCTCCCAGTCATCTCCGCAGAACCAGACGGCAGAAGCCAGCAGTCTGGCCTTTTTCAAAGCAATTTGAAACAGCATAGGGTCAGGCTTGCGTATGCCGTATTCGCTGGAAGCCAGAATAAAGCGGAATTTATGTAAAGGGAAAAGCTTTTCCAGGCGGTATGTAAGGGCTTGGCCCGACCATCCGATGTTGCTGACAACCCCTGTAGGAATGCCCAGCCTGTCCAGGAAAGCCAGCAGTTCACCTATGTCGGGCATGGGCTTACAGAGGCTGGAATTCTCCATCAGCACACGTTCTATGCCGGAAAGGGGGAGGGCAGGTTCCAACCCTAGAACGTCCAGCACCGTCCGGAGCTGCTGCCACTCATGGGTTTCAAACCCGCCTTTGCGGGCGGCGGACAGGCTGCGGGACGCTGAAAAGCGCTGCCAAAGGCTGTCTGCCACCTGGCATGCCTGCTCGGGTGTAGCCCCGTCTGGATTCTTGTCAATATACTGGAACACGGCCCGCCATCCCCGCAGAAAATCCGGGGACGTTTCCTGCGCCAAAGTGCCGCCGTAGTCAAATAAAATCATTTCCGGTTTTTTCATTTTAGAAAAACGCCAGCTCCTTTAACCCAAAAATGAACAGGAACATGGTAAATACGGACAGCAGGGAGCTGAACACGACAAGCTGTCCGGCCAGCTTGTCGTCGCCGCCCATCTGCTGGGCCATGGTAAAGGAGGATACGGCGATGGGAGAGCCGAACACGGTCAGCAGCACCGCCAGGTGAGCGTCCCTAAAGCCCATCAGAATTGCCAGGGCTATAAACAAGAGGGGATAGGTCACCAGCTTGGCACCCAAAGTAATGCACAAATCCCGCACGCAGCGGCCTGTCTCCCCAAAACTGAAAGAGGCGCCCAAAATCACGAAGGCCAAAGGCGTGGCGATGATAGACAGGTCTGAAACGGTTTTATACAGCACCGTAGGCAGTGGAATGTGGAACACCACAAAAAGGATACCCACAGCGGAAGCGATAATCAAGGGGTTTGTAAGGATACCCACCAGGATTTTCCACAGGCTGGGCTTTTTGCCGTTAAAAGATTCCAGGGAAATGACCGCCAGCATATTGTACAGGGGGATAATGACCGCTATCAGGATGGAGGCAAGCCCTGCGGCAGAGTCCCCAAACAGGGCTGTGCTGATGGGGATGCCGAACAGCACGAAATTGCTGCGGAACATGCCCTGGAGCATAACCCCCCGGCGGGCGTTGTCGTGCTCCAGGAGGATTACCAGGCACAGGGAGATAATGAATTGCAGCAGCACCCCCACCACCGCGAAGAGCAGCAGGCTCATATCAAAGCTGCTGGTAAGATCGGTTTTATAGATGTTGAAAAAAACCAGCAGGGGCAGGAACACTTTGAAAATCATATTGTTGGTCTGCCGCACAGAGGTTTCGTTCATAATTCCTGTCAGCTTAATGCAATACCCCACTGCCAGCAGCAGGAACAGGGGCAGCACAATTTCCAGCGCAATGCGCAGGCTTTCCATGGAAACAACTCCTTTTCATATCCCGGTAAAGTTTGGATCTATAGTATATAGTGTAAGTATACCACGAAACTGTCCGGCAGGCAAACCTTTCTTTTCCGGAAAACGCCTGGCTTCCCCGGCTCGGCTTCTCAAAGCAAAACGCAGCGTGCAGGAGGGCTTTCCCGGTACACGCCGCGTTTTCCTTTTGCTCTTGTTTATTCCTCGGTTCCCGGGCTGTAGAATTTTTCGTTGGGCTGTGCGGACTTCCAATGGAAAACGCCCGCAATTTTGCTGCCTGCAAAGCACAGCGCAAAAGAGAGAATCATGGCAAGGCAGGCGTAAAGGGGGCCGTCCGGGGTGGTGAAGCCGGAAAGGGCCGCCGGCAGGAAGGCTGTGAGAAAGCCCCCCAGCATGCCGGCCCAGGCCCCGGCCCGGTTGATACCCTTCCAGTACAGGGACAGCAGGTAGGGCGCCAGGAAGGAGCCGGAGATAATCCCCCAGGAGTAGGACATCATCTCCAGAATGGGGGTGGGATAGTTTGCGATAACATAGCTGAGCACCACAAAGGCCAGGCACAAAATGCGGGTGAGGGCAGCCAGATTCCTGTCCTCCATCTTTTTGGCAAAGGTGGATTTCACCAAATCCATGGAGACAGTGGTGCAGGCAGTCAGGGTAATGCTGGAAAGGGTGGAGACAGAGGCGGAAATCAGCAGCACCAGAATCACGCCGATAAGCAGGTTGGGCAGTCCGGCAGAGTCCAGCATCAGGGGCACGATAAAATCCTTGCCCCCCTCGGGCATGGTTTCCCCGAAAAACAGATGGGACAAAGAGCCGATGAAATAGCCGCCCCCCGCCACCAGCAGGGCGAAAAAGGTGGAGATAATGGTGCCCCGCTTTACCTCCTTGCCGTCCCGGATGCCATAATATTTATGTACCATCTGGGGCAGGCCCCAGGTGCCGAAGCTGGTCATCAGCAGGGTGGAAACCAGGGCCACAGCAGATTTCCCCGGCAGGGGCGCCATTTCGTGGGCTTTCATGTAGTCCGCCATGTTGGAAAGGCCCTGGCTCAGGCCGCCCACCTGGGGGAACAGCACCACCAGCACAATCAGGGCGGTAACGCCAATCATCATCACAAAGCCTTGGACGAAATCCGCTTTCAGGGTAGCCATGTAGCCTCCCAGCACCAGCAGCAGGGCAGAAGCGATGGCAATAATAATCATACATACCTGTTCGTTAATGCCCAGAATAACAGAGCAGACACTTGTAAGCCCCTTATAAACAGAGGCGGAATAGGGGATAAGGAACACAAAAATTACGATGCAGGAGAAAAGCCGCATGGCAGGGCTTTGAAAGCGCTTTTCAAAAAGCTGGGGCATGGATTTGATATCGTGCCGCCGGGTGATTTTCCGGGTACGGTTTGCCAGCACCAGCCAGGCCAGAAGGGAGCCGAAAACCGCGTTCCCAATGCCCACCAGCACGCTCCACAGGCCGTACGACCAGCCGGAGCCGCCGGAATAGCCGATGAACATAACAGCGGAAAAATAGGCCGTACCATAGGACAGGGCGGAAATCCAGGCTCCCGCGCTGCGCCCGCCTACAGTAAAGCCCGCCATATCGCTGCCCTTGCGGGAATAAAGAATCCCAATTGCCAGCATAAAGATGGCGTATACGCCAATCACCAGCCATATAGTCATTTGCTTGTCCATAACATTTCCCCTCTTCCAAATATAACTGCCTTCTGGATTTTATCAGTTTAAAGCTTGTAAGCTTTAAACTGATAAAACTTTACCACATTTTCTGGAAAACCGCAAGGAAAATTTTTTGATATTGGGCAGGCAAGGGGGCTTTCATGCGTTTAGAAGAAAAATGGGGCATGAAGGGGAAGTTGTGGTGTGTTTTTGGATACTAAAGCCCTGCGCATTCATAGTTTGTTCACAGTTGCGTTTTTCAGGTATACCCACGCAGCCTGCAAAAGCCTATTTTACTTAAGCCTCGCGATATTAAAGGCTGGCTTCCCCGTTCACGATTCCGTTGACGGGAAAAACGGAATTTGGTATAATGCTTACAATAGGGCATGTAAAGAGAATGCAGAGCGAAAAATATGGAAGGAAGGAGCGATACCGGGCGCAAAAGGCTGCTCTAAGGCGTTTTGCGCACATCCTGTATCATAATTGGCGATTTAAATGGAATTTGTAATTGTAACGGGCCTTTCCGGCGCTGGCAAAACCAGGGCCATGCACGCCATGGAGGACATTGGCTTTTACTGCGTGGACAATCTCCCGCCGGCAATGATTCCGGTTTTTTATGATTTGTGTGAAAAGTCTGAAGGCCTGGGCCGGGCGGCTGTAGTGACGGATACCCGGGGCGGGGAGATGTTCATGTCCTTTTTTACAGCCACCGAGGCTTTGAAGCGGGACAAAAAGCCTTTCAAAATTTTATTTCTGGATTCTTCCGATCAGGTGCTGGTTCACCGCTTTAAGGAAACCCGCCGCAAGCATCCCCTTTCCGATGACTTGAACGGCTCTTTGGAGCAGGCGGTGAAGCTGGAGCGAGACATGCTTAAACTGGCCAAGGAGAACGCTGATTTTGTCATGGACACCTCGGGATTCTCCCCGGCCCAACTGAAAAACCGCATTGCAGAGCTGTTCTTAAACAGCGCCGGAGACTCCCTCTCTGTACTGTGCATCAGCTTCGGCTTTAAATTTGGCATCCCCATGGAGGCGGATTTGGTGTTCGACGTGCGCTGCCTGCCCAATCCCTTTTACGATGAAAACCTGCGCCCCAAAACAGGCCTTGACCCAGAGGTGCGGGACTACGTAATGGATAAAGAGGAAACCCAGGGCTTTGCCGTCCGGTTTACGGACATGATAGACTACCTTCTGCCCCTGTATGCCCGGGAGGGAAAAAGCCAGCTTGTAATAGCTGTGGGATGTACTGGCGGGCACCACCGCTCTGTGGCCCTGGCCCAGTATATGTGCGACCATTTGATCTCCAAGGGCGTGAAGGCCAGCGCTGCCCACCGGGATATGCAGAAATTCTGAAAGGGGAAGGTGACGGGCATGGCATGCATATTGGTAGCGGGCCTGCCTGCGTCGGGTAAAAGCACCCTGGCGGCGGCACTCTCGAAAGAGCTTGGTTTTCCCATGTTCTCCAAGGACAGCATGAAGGAGCTGCTCTATGACTCTGTGGGCTTCCAGTGCCGGGCGGAAAAGGTGGCTTTAGGCGTGGGGGCTATGGATATCCTGTATTACTGCGCCGGGCAGGTGCTGTCTCTGGGCCAGTCCGTCATACTGGAAAACAACTTTGAAAACGCCAGCAAACCCGGGCTGCAGGCCCTGCTGGAAAAATACGCCTGCCCAGTGGTGACGGTTATGCTCACAGGGGATCCCCATGCCATTTACCGCCGCTTTTTGGAGCGGGACATGTCCCCTGGCCGCCATCGGGGCCATGTGGTGAACACTTGCTACCCAGAGCCGCTGGGAGAGCGCCCACCTTATGTACCCCTTACCTTTGAGCAGTTTGTAGAAGGATTCCGGGCCAGGGGGATGGATGCTTTCGACGTGGGCGGCCCCCGGGTAACAGTAGATGTGACGGATTTTTCCCGGGTAGACATAAAAGCGATAGCAGAGGAAGTAATATCCCTATTATAACAGGGCAGGCAGGACACAAAAGGGAAAGCCCTTTTGGCAGAGCGGGGGGCAGGGCCTTCCGGCCTTTGCCTGTAAAGGAGGTGGGACAGGGTATGTCGTTTTCCGGCAAAATCAAGGCAGAACTGTGCAGGATAGAAATAAAGCGCCCCTGCTGCCTGGGAGCAGAGTGCTATGGGGCCTGGCTTTTTTCCCGGTGCTTCACCCTGCGGGACAGCGCCTGGGTAACGGAAAGCGCCCCTGCCGCCAGAAGGGCCATGGAGCTTTGCGCCGCCGGGGCCGGGGTGTCTGCCCAGCTAAACTATGCGGTAAGCCGCCGGCAGAAGCCCGCCTACCGGGTCACACTGCCGGAGCCTTCCGCCCGCGCCCAGCTTTTGGAAGCTTTCGGGCACTCCGGGCAGGAAACCAGCCTGCGCATAAACCGCGCCCCTCTGGAGGAGGACTGCTGCGTGCAGGCCTTCCTGCGCGGGGCTTTCCTCACCTGCGGCACTGCTACGGATCCCAACAAGGGTTATCATCTGGAGTTTGCCGTGCCTTATAAGAACTTGGCAAAGGATCTCTACACCCTGCTGGGAGAGATTCCCGCCTTCCGGGCAGCTCCCGCCATTGTGCAGCGCAAGGGGGCCTATGCGGTATATTTAAAGGAGAGCGGGCAGATTGAAAACATGCTGGCCTATTTGGGGGCCTCCGGGGCAGCCATGGAGCTGATGCAGGTGAAAATGTACAAGGAGGCCCGGAACAATATTAACCGCAAGACCAATTTTGAAACAGCCAACATGGACAAGACCTTTTCCGCCTCTGCCCGGCAGACAGCGGCCATTGCCATCATCAATGATACGGTGGGGCTGGACAGCCTGCCTTCCCATTTAGGGGATTTAGCCCGGCTGCGCCTTTCCTATCCGGACATGACCCTCCGAGAACTGGGGGAGCGGCTTCATATCAGCCGCAGCGGGGTGAACCACCGGCTCCAGCGGCTGCTGGAGATAGGGGAAGAGATATTGGAGGAAAGAGGGATGGAGAACATCCTCTAAAACACGCAGAAAGGGGGAAGAACCATGCGCCTGCGGGATGCCATATTACCCCATGGGAATTTTAAGGTAGAGGGCAGCGGCAAGCTGAAAGCCGCGGTATACGGTGGCGCTGCCGCCATGATGCTGGGGATTTTCGGCCTGCTGTATCTTCTGCTGGGCTGGGCAGGCAGCGGCCCGCCGGAGGTGGGGACAGTCACCCTCAGCAGCCTGGATGTGGCGGTACAGCCTTTGCAAAACGAGATATACACCACGGAGAAGGGGGTGCGCCGGGACAAGCGGCGGCTGGTGCCCGGGGAAATCGGGGAAAAGGCCCCTGTGGTGGAATACGACCACTCCATCACCCTGCTCTTTGAAGGGAAAAGCGACAACGGGCCTTTTTATTTCGTGATTTATGACGAAAAGGAGCAGATATACTCGGAGAAAAAGGCAGAATTTGAATGCCCCCAGGAGCCAGGGCGCTACCTGGTGTGCGAGGAAACGTATTGGGGGCAGGAGAAGGATAATATTGGCATGGAGTATTACTTTTGGATAGAGGTTGGCATGGAGGACATCCACTGATTTTGGCAGGAGGGCGTTTATGGGATTTGCACATCTGCACCTGCACACAGAATATAGCCTTTTGGACGGGGCCTGCCGGATAGAAAAGCTGCTGGATACAGCCCAGGCCATGGGCCACAAGGCGGTAGCCATTACAGACCATGGCTGCATGTACGGCGTGATTGACTTTTACAAAGCGGCAAAAAAGCGGGGGATTAAGCCCATCCTGGGGTGCGAGGTCTATGTGGCCAAGCGTACCCGGTTTGATAAAATCCATGAGCTGGACAGCGAAAACCGCCATCTGGTGCTGCTGTGCGAGAATGAAACCGGCTACCGCAACTTAATGGCCATGGTGTCCAAAAGCTATGTGGAAGGCTTTTATAACCGCCCCCGGGTAGACTACGATTTGCTGCGGGAATATCACGAGGGCCTTATCGCCCTGTCCGCCTGTGTGTCCGGGGAAATTCCCAGGGCCTTGCTGCGGGGAGACTATCAGGGCGCGAAAGAGGCGGCCCTGGGCCTGCGGGAAATTTTCGGGCCGGAGAATTTTTATCTGGAACTGCAGGATCATGGCCTTTCCGATGAAAAAGTGGTCAGCCCCGGACTGATCCGGATTTCCAGGGAGACAGGCATTCCCCTGGTGGTGACAAACGACTGTCATTATATTTCTGCCGGGGACGAGGAGATGCACCGGGTGCTCATGTGCATCCAGACAGGCCGCACCATAAACGAGGAGGGCGGGCTGGAGTTTGGCTCGGGAGAACTGTATTATAAAAGCGAGGAGCAGATGCGGGCTTTGTTCCCGGAATATCCGGAGGCCGCTGACAACACAGTGAAAATCGCCCAGCGCTGCCAGGTGGAGCTGGAATTCGGAAAGACAAAGCTGCCCCGCTTCACTACCCCGGACGGCAGCGAAAACCTGGCCTTTTTCCAGCGCCTGTGCCAGGAAGGCCTTGAGAAGCGCTATGGCCCAAAGCCCGGGGAGGCTCTGGAACGGCGGCTGCAATATGAGATTGACACCATCTCTCAGATGGGCTATGTGAACTACTATCTCATTGTGTGGGACTTTATCCGGTACGCCAAAAGCGTGGGGATTCCTGTAGGGCCGGGCCGCGGCTCCGGGGCGGGGAGCCTGGCGGCCTACTGCACCGGCATCACCAACGTGGATCCTATCCGGTACGGGCTGATTTTTGAACGGTTTTTAAACCCGGAGCGGGTGAGCATGCCGGACTTTGACATCGACTTCAGCGACGAGCGCCGGGATGAAATCATCGCCTATGTGCTGGACAAATACGGCGCGGATCACGTGGCCCAGATTGTCACCTTTGGCACCATGGCGGCCCGGGGGGCCATCCGGGACGTGGGCAGGGCCATGGGAATCCCCTATGGCACAGTAGATCAGGTGGCAAAGCTGGTGCCCATGGAGCTGGGCATGACCCTGGATAAAGCCCTGAAAGGCTCCAGGGCCTTTAAGGAAAAATATGATTCAGACAGCCAGGTGCGGGCATTGGTAGATATGGCCCGGAAGGTGGAGGGCATGCCCCGGCACACCAGCACCCATGCGGCGGGCGTGCTTATCACAGACAAGCCTGTGATGGAATATGTGCCCCTGGCGAAAAACGACGACGTGGTAGTGACCCAGTTTACCATGACAGCCATAGAAGAACTGGGGCTTTTGAAAATGGACTTCTTAGGCCTTAGGAACCTTTCTGTCATTGAGAACGCGGAGAAGCTTATCCGCCGCCGGGAGCCGTCTTTTTCCATGGAACGCATTCCCTGGGACGACCGGGAGGTGTTCCGGATGCTGGCGGCGGGGGACTCTGTGGGGGTGTTCCAGTTTGAGTCCGCAGGCATGACGCGGCTACTGGTGCAGTCCCGGGCAGAGGAGATAGAGGATCTTATCGCCATTATCTCCCTGTACCGCCCGGGGCCTATGCAGTTTATCCCCATGTACCTGGAAAACAGGCGGGATCCGGGCAAAGTGCAATATAAGCATAAGCTTTTAGAGCCTATTCTGGGGGTGACCTTTGGATGCATCATCTACCAGGAGCAGGTGATGCAGATTTTCCGGGATTTGGCGGGCTATTCCCTGGGCAGGGCGGATATTGTGCGCCGGGCCATGTCCAAGAAAAAGCATGATGTGCTGGAGCGGGAGCGGCAGGTGTTCCTCCATGGGCAGCAGGGGGAGGACGGCGCCTGGGAGGTGGAAGGCTGCCTGCGCCGGGGTGTGGATTTAGCCACAGCAGAGGAGCTTTTCAGGGAGATAGAGAACTTTGCCTCTTATGCCTTTAATAAGTCCCACGCGGCCTGCTATGCCATTGTGGCCTATGAAACCGCCTACCTGAAATGCCACTATCCCAAGGAGTATCTGGCGGCGCTGCTTTCCAGTGTCCTGGGCTGGGCCGGGAAGGTGGCGGAGTATACAGAGGAGTGCAGGCGGCTGGGCATCGCGGTGCTGGCCCCCCACGTGAACGAAAGCGGCATGGGCTTTGCTGTGACGGAAAAGGGCATCCGCTTCGGACTGCTGGCTGTGAAGAACCTGGGCCGGGGCGTGATTGCCCGGCTGGTGGAGGAGCGGGAAGCCCGGGGGCCATATACCTCCTTTTATAACTTCTGCCGCCGCATGGCAGGCAAAGACCTAAACCGCAGGGCTATTGAAAGCCTGATAAAATGCGGGGCCTTAGACGGCCTGGGCAATAACCGCAAGGAAATGCTCTTGGCTGTGGAACATGTGCTGGAGGCCCTGGACAGCGCAAAGCGCCGGAACATTGAGGGGCAGATGGGGTTCTTCGACAACCCCCAGGCAGAGGATGGAGGGGATCCGCCCCTGACGCCAGCGGAGGATTTCTCCCAACTGGATAAGCTGACCATGGAAAAAGAGGTGACAGGGATGTACCTTTCCGGCCACCCTATGGCAGCCTTTTCTGGGCACTATGGCAAAGGAATGTATGCCCGTACCGATCAGGTGCTGCAAAGCGCCCAGGCAGGGGAGGGGGAGGCCCCCTTGTACCAGGATGGGCAGCGGGTGAAGATGCTGGGCATTATCACAGGGGTGCGCCGGAAAAATACCCGTTCCGGGCAGACTATGGCCTTTATCACCCTGGAGGATATGTACGGAGCCATTGTAGCCCTGGTGTTCCCCAAGGTGCTGGAGGGCTGCGGCATATTCCTGCAGGAAGGGGTTATAGTGGAGGCGGCGGGCCGGCTGAGCTTCCAGGAGGAAAAGGAGCCGGAGCTGGTGTGCATGGAACTGTCCCCTCCGCCGGAGGAGGGCGCAAAGCCACCAAGGCCGGGACGGCAGGGGCTGTATCTCCGGATAGGCTCCCAGCAAAGCCCTCTGTACCGTAAGGCCATGCAGTATCTTGCCATTTTTGATGAGGGGCAGACAGAGGTATACCTGCGGTTTGTGGACACAGGGAAGCTTGTGAAGGCTCCGCCACAATACAGGGCTTTTGTGAACCAGCCCCTGCTGCGGGCGCTGGAAAAGCTGCTGGGAGAGGAAAACGTGGTGTACCGCCCGCCTCAAAGAGGAAGCTGAAGGGGATGTCTGAAAAAATGGTACATTTGGGCAAAATCTTCCCGAACCCCCTTGATAAATTTCTGGAATTTGATATAATAGACGTTGATAATATTTGCAAAGAGGGCGAACCAGCTTCGCTTCATTTTGCGTTGGAGGAAGATAGAAATGGGTGCGAAAAGTATTGCAGTATTGACAAGCGGCGGGGATGCCCCCGGCATGAACGCTGCGGTGCGCGCGGTGGTGCGCTCCGCCCTGTTCTTTGATATGAAGGTGTATGGCGTAATGCGCGGCTACAACGGCCTTTTGCATGGGGACGTGAAGGAGATGAGCATGCGCAGCGTCTCCGATATTATGCAGCACGGCGGCACAGCCCTGTTCACTGCCCGCAGCCCGGAGTTCAACACCCCTGAGGGCGTGAAAAAGGCTGCTGATAAATGCCGGGAGATGGGCATTGACGGCGTGGTGGTCATCGGCGGCGACGGCTCTTTCCGGGGCGCGCGGGATCTGACCGGGGAAGGCATTTTGTGCATCGGCGTGCCGGGCACCATTGACAACGATATCGCCTGCACAGATTACACCATTGGCTATGATACCGCCCTGAACACAGCGATGGAAATGATCGACCGCATCCGCGACACCACAGAGTCCCATGACAGGTGCAGCGTGGTGGAGGTTATGGGCCGCCGCTGCGGTGACATTGCCCTGAACACCGGTATTGCTGTAGGCGCTATTGCCACTTTGGTGCCGGAAGTGCCCTTTGATTTTGAGAAGGATATTGTAGAGCGCATGAAGTTTGCCCAGAGCACTGGCAAGAAGCACTTTATTGTGGTGGTTGCCGAAGGCGTAGGCCACACCCAGGAGCTTACAGAGCGCATTCAGGAGGCTACCGGTATTGAAAGCCGGGCCACTATCCTGGGCCATGTGCAGCGGGGCGGTTCTCCCACCCTGCGTGACCGGGTAGTTGCCAGCCGCATGGGATATCATGCTGTGGAGCTGCTGCATAACGGCATGTCCAACCGGGTGGTTGCCCTGAAGGGCGAGCAGGTTGTAGACTTTGACATTACCGAGGCTTTGAATATGCCCCGCGTCTTTGATGAAACCCTTTACCGGGTGTCTGCCCGGCTGTCTATCTAAATAATTCTATACATATTCGGAAAACCTCCGCCGCTCCTGGCTGGGCGGCGGAGGTTTTCTGTGCTGTGCTGGAAAGGGGCCATATGGAAGAAAAGCTGCAATATGCCGCTCTCAGCGGGGAGCTGCAGGAGCGCATCCGCCAAGACAGGGAAAATCACTGGGAAAACCCCTGGCAGTGCCGGGAGGAGGCTGCCCTGCGCCGGGATATGGAGCGGGACAAGGCCACCTTGTGGCGGCCTGCCTTTGTGCGGGACTCGGAAAAAATCATGCACCTGCCTTTATATAACCGCTATGCAGATAAAACCCAGGTTTTTTCCTTTTACGAAAATGACGATCTGACCCGTCGGGCGCTGCATGTGCAGCTTGTGTCCCGCATTGCCCGGAATATCGGCGCTGTGCTGGGGCTGAACCTGGATTTAATAGAGGCCATCGCATTGGGCCACGATTTGGGCCACACTCCTTTCGGGCACGCTGGGGAGCGGTATTTAAGCGAGCTGCTGGAAGAACACACAGGCCGGTACTTCAACCACAATGTGCACAGCGTGCGGGTGCTGGAGGGGATTTTCCACCGGAACGTGACCTTGCAGACACTGGACGGCATCCTCTGCCACAATGGAGAGTTTGCCCAGAAGGAATACAGGCCACAGCCTTTGGCAGGCTTTGCGCCTTTTGATGAAAGCCTGGAGGCCTGCTGCATCCGGGGAGAGGAAGCTGTCAAAACGCTGGTGCCAGGCACCCTGGAGGGGTGCGTGGTGCGGGTGTGCGATATGATTGCCTATTTGGGCAAGGACAGGCAGGACGCTGTGACAGCCCGTATCATCTCTGAGGACACCCCCTTTACCACCCAGGCCATTGGCGCACAGAATGCTGCCATTATCAACAACATGACAGTGGACATTTTGGAAAACAGCTATGGGAGGGACTGCCTGCTTTTAAGCCCTCAGACCTATCAGGATTTAAAGACGGCTAAGGCGGAGAACTATGAGAAAATTTACCGGAACGAAAAGCTGAACGAGGCATATGAAACTTCTGTCAGGCCCATGTTCCGGGAGATTTTTGAAAAGCTGCTGGGAGATCTCCAAAAAGGGCAGAAGGCTTCTCCTGTTTTTCAGCATCACATCAGCTTTGTGCAGGAAAAGGTGAAATGGTATGGCGGCCCGGATTACCGGGAGGAGGATCCCTGCCAGATTGTTACAGATTATATTGCCAGCATGACAGACGATTATTTTCTGGCCCTGCACCATTTTCTTTTCCCCAAAAGCTCCCTGGGGATTCGCTATCACTCCTATTTTGCAGATTTGCAGTAAAAAGAGGGATGGCTCCTGCCGTATGCAAGAGCCATCCCTTTAGAAAGGTGATAGTGCGTTTATACACGTGTTACAGCTTTTTCTTTTTGTTCTGCACCATTTCCTCCAACTGCTGGAGGATCTCCATACTTGTCACTTCCTCCAGCAGGGAGGATACCAGACTGGGAATGGAGTCCTGGCTGAACACGGGGCTGCTTTTTACCTGCATAATGGCGTAAGCATCCGCCGTTACGCTGGGGATAAAGGTACGGGCATAGTTCTTAGTGCTCTGCACGAACCCAGCCACCTCAATAGCTTTTTTCTCCAGCATAGAGTTTAAAAGGATGTGGATGGACGCGGGCTTCCAGGTGCGATCAGGTGTCAGCTCAATGATCTCGGAGCGGGAGAGGGGCCTGTTTTCCTTCCACATCAGGTCCATAATCTCGTTTTCAGATTTGGTCAGCTTGAAATAGGACGTTTTTGTGTTTTTCATACGGAGTACCTTCGCTTTCTTAGGAAACAGGAATTTACGATTTAAATAATCATAGTTGATATTGGATAAATTGTCAAGAAACTTTTGGAAAAAAATTCGATTAAACCTAGGTTTTTTTGAAACAGTACGATACAATTTGTAAAATCTCATAGGTTTTTTCCAGAATGTTGAAAGTCCAGTTTGCATTAATTCATATTTTTTACGATTCTTGTGAAAAGAAATCTTGGACATAAGATATAATATATTTGTACTTTTTTCAAACAGAAAGGAACCTGCCAATGGATTTGCTGCTTACCACACTTGCACAGGAACTGCACGTAAAGCCCCAGCATGTACAGGCCGTTGTCTCCCTGCTGGACGAGGGCAACACAGTGCCTTTTATCGCCCGCTACCGCAAAGAACAGCATGGCGCTATGGATGATCAGACCATCCGGCTGCTTTCCGACAGGCTCAGTTACCTGCGGGGGCTGGAGGCCCGGAAAGGGGAGGTGCTCGCTGCCATTGAGGGCCAGGACAGGCTGACGGAGGATCTAGCCCAGGCAGTCCAGAAGGCCAGCACCCTGGCGGAGGTGGAGGATTTATACCGCCCCTACAGGCCCAAGCGCCGCACTCGGGCTGGCATTGCCCGGGAAAAAGGCCTGGAGCCTTTGGCCCAGTTGCTGCTTGCCGGGAAGGATGAAAAAGGCAGGCCCCTCTCCCTCCCTGCGGAAGAGCTGTGCGGCCCGTTTATAGATCCGGATAAAGGGGTGGAGACGGCGCAGGAGGCGTTGCAAGGCGCGCGGGACATCCTTGCCGAGGGTTTTTCCGATGATGCAGGCATCCGGCGCAGGCTGCGGGCGCAGTTACAGAAAAATGGCAGCCTCTGCTCTGCCGCCGCCTCAGAAGAAGATACAGTCTACAGGCTCTATTACGATTTTCAGGAGCCGCTGAAAAAGCTGCAGAGCCACCGGGTGCTTGCCATCAACCGGGGGGAGCGGGAGGGTGCCTTGAAGGTACACGTGCAGCCTGGAAGCTGGGACGCGCCAGGGCTTATCCTCCAGGAGGCGGCAAAGCCCCAGCATCCCTATTATGCCCTTTTGCAGGAGACGGCGGAAGATGCCTGGGACAGGCTGGTTTTTCCCTCTTTAGAGCGGGAGGTGCGGTCTGATCTCACAGATATGGCGAACGAGCAGGCCATCCGCACCTTTTCCCTGAACCTGCGGCCCCTGCTGATGCAGCCCCCGGTGAAAAATCAGGTTACCCTGGGCTTTGACCCCGCCTATCGCACAGGCTGCAAGCTGGCTGTAGTGGACGGCACCGGCAAGGTGCTGGAGACAGCGGTGATTTATCCCACCAAGCCCCATAACAAAACAGAGGAAGGCAAGCGGGTGCTGCGCAGGCTGTGTGACCGCCACGGCGTTTCCTGCATCGCTATTGGCAACGGCACTGCCAGCCGGGAGTCGGAAATCTTTGTCAGTGAGTTTATCAAGGAGTATGGGGGGAAGGTTTCTTATATGGTGGTCAGCGAGGCCGGGGCCTCGGTATATTCTGCCTCCAAGCTGGGGGCGGAAGAGTTCCCGGACTTTGACGTGTCCCTGCGTTCGGCGGTGTCCATTGCCCGCCGCTTGCAGGATCCCCTGGCGGAACTTGTGAAAATTGATCCCAAGGCCATCGGCGTGGGCCAATACCAGCATGATATGCCCCAGGCCCAGCTTTCCCAGGCTTTGGATGGGGTGGTGGAGGACTGTGTAAACGCGGTGGGGGTGGACTTGAACACAGCTTCGCCCTCCCTGCTGAGCCGGGTGGCAGGGGTAAGCGCTGCGGTGGCAAAAAACGTCACCGCTTACCGGGAGGAAAAAGGC
The DNA here is from genome assembly GCF_036941085.1 of Acutalibacter sp. JLR.KK004. Taxonomy (NCBI): domain Bacteria; kingdom Bacillati; phylum Bacillota; class Clostridia; order Eubacteriales; family Acutalibacteraceae; genus Acutalibacter; species Acutalibacter sp. JLR.KK004. The sequence goes on along the minus strand of NZ_JAYMNQ010000001.1, from coordinate 1,602,292 downwards.
AGCTTCCGTACCCGCCGGGAGCTTTTGAAGGTGCCAAAGCTTGGCCCCAAGGCCTTTGAGCAGTGTGCGGGTTTTTTGCGGGTGCCGGAAAGCGAGAACGTGCTGGATCATACGGCGGTTCACCCGGAATCTTACAAGGCAGCGGAAATGCTTCTAAAGCTGTGCGGTTATGGGCTGAAGGATGTGGGCAGCCTTACAGAACTGGACAGCCGGTTGGGGGAACTGGGTCTGGAAAAGGCAGCCCAGGCCTGCGGGGTGGGGGTGCCCACCCTGCGGGACATCTGCGCAGAGCTGCAAAAACCGGGACGGGATCCCCGGGACGAGCTGCCCCCTCCGCTGCTGCGTACAGATGTAATGGGCATGGAAGATTTATCTCCTGGCATGCAGCTTATGGGCACAGTGCGAAACGTGGTAGATTTTGGCGCCTTTGTGGACATCGGCGTGCACCAGGACGGCCTGGTGCATGTCTCCCAGCTTACAGACCGGTTTATCCGCCACCCCTCCGAGGCTGTAGCGGTAGGAGATGTGGTAGAAGTATGGGTGCTGGAGGTGGATGCGGGCCGGGGGCGCATTTCCCTTACCATGAAGCCGCCAAAGGCTAAGGCGTAAGATTTTCGTAAGGAAAAGGCTGTGTTTTTATGGAGGTTTTTCCTGTATGCTTTGGAATAGCCAGGGTATGGCGAATCCACAATAAAAAGGGGAATCTTTATGGAACAGAGAAGGCAGTATATCTGCCCTAAATGCGGCTGCCAGCAGTTTGAAAGCGATCAGTTTCAGGCCACAGGGGGCAATTTTGCCAAGATCTTTGACGTACAGAACAAGAAGTTTACCACCATCACCTGCTGCCAGTGCGGATATACTGAGCTGTATAAATCCCAAGGCTCTACTGGCTGGGATATACTGGATTTCCTGATAGGAAATTAAGGCAGGGGATGTAAGAGAAAGGGCAGTTCGTGTGAAAAATACAGAGAAAGGAACGATACCGGGCACAAAAGGCTGATAATTCCTCTCTTTTTGTGCGAATCCTGTATCGCATGGCGATTTTCATGTTTCTCATAAATGCAGCGTACTATGATAAGAACTTTCAGCTTGCCCGGGGGGATATTGAGATAGAAAACGGGCGCATCCGACAGGTGGGGGAGAAGCTTCCCTACACCCAGAAGGATTTGGCTGTAGACTGCCAGGGCTACACCATCGTCCCCGGCTTTGTGGATATCCATATCCATGGCTGCAATGGCGCGGACGCCTGCGACGGCACCCGGGAGTCCCTGGATATTATGGCGAAATTCCTCCTCCAGCATGGAGTAACCTCCTTCTGCCCCACCACCATGACCACCGGGGAAGAGGTTATCCAAAAGGCCCTCCTTGCCGCAAAGGAATGTGCCGATAGGCCTTCGGAGGACGGGGCAAGGGTTGTGGGCGTGAACATGGAAGGGCCTTTCATTTCTGTGGAAAAGAAGGGCGCCCAGAAGGCAGAGTACATTGTGCCTCCAGACTTTTCCCTGTTCGAGAAATATTTTGAACGGAGCGGCGGCCTTGTGCGGCTGGTGGACATTGCCCCAGAGCAGCCAGGGGGATATGACTTTGCCCAAAAGGCCAGCAGGCTGTGTACGGTTTCCATTGCCCACACCACAGCAGGCTTTGACGAAGCCAAGACTGCTTTTGACAGCGGCGTTACCCATGCCACCCATCTTTTTAACGCCATGTCCGGCTTGAGCCACCGGGCCCCCGGGGTGGTAGGGGCTGTTTTGGCTGATTCCCGGGTGCGTGCAGAGCTTATCTGTGACGGCATACACATCCACCCGGCTGTCCTGCAAACAGCCTTCCAGGTTTTAGGGAAGCGGGCCATTGTGATAAGCGATTCCATGCGGGCCAACGGCATGCCGGAGGGAGAGCCTTTTGACCTGGGGGGCCAGCAGGTTACAGTGCATGATGGCAAGGCAGTGCTGGCAGACGGCACCATTGCAGGGTCAGTGGCAAACCTCCACCAGGAGGTAAAGAACCTGGTTTCCTGGGGCATTCCCCTGGGGCAGGCCCTGGAGGCCGCCACGCTGTCTCCGGCAAAGGCCATTGGGCTGGAAAAGGAAATCGGCAGCATAGAGCCGGGCAAACGGGCAGACCTGGTGGTTTTAGACAAAGATTTGGAAATCGTGGGGGTATACCACTGAAGCTTCTTCTATAAAAAAGGCTGTGCGCTTGCATGGCCTTTTTTGTTTGGTAACACTTTTTTCCCAGGCTGTATATACTGGTAGGGAAAGCCCGGAAAGCGACGGCGGGCGGGGAAGGAGGATGGATATGCAAAAGCCGTGTTTTCAGAATTCCTGCTTTAAAAACTACCAGTGCAGGTGTATGTGTACGGTATGCTTTGGGCTGGGGATGTCCCTTTCCTGCTTTTGCCCCACAGGACTGACGCTGTTTTTCTGCGCGGTTATCCTGGTAGCGCTGGGTATTTCATTATTACGTCACTGACGGGAGGCGCTTTGGTATGAAAGTAGTGGTATTGGAAAAGCGGAAGGGTTTCTGGGGGTTCTTTTTGCGGAAGATGTACGGGATACGGAAGGTGACGGAAGCTTAGAACCTGTATTCATAATCGAAATTGCCGGATGGGCGAGAATTTTTGGGGCCAAACAAGGCAAATTTCCGCAGACATGCTGGCGCATGGCAAGAAAATTTGACACAGAGTGGCTCCCAAAAGACCGCTTAGACGGTGGTTACAGGTTGTGAATACAGATTCTTAAAGCCTTTTTGAACATATCCCTTGCCGGGGCGCGCCCCGGCAGGGGATTTTTTGTGTGGGCATATTTGGGGACTGCCTGCATACATATGGGAATAGAAAGGCAAAGGAGAGGATACTGTATGCAGGCTAAAACCAAGACTGTGCCCTATGAATTTTTTGACCCCGTATATAGCGGGAGCTGCGAAACGCCGATAGATACGGAGTTTAACCTGCCGGACTACTGCCCGGATATACAAAAGCTCTTGAAGTGCCGGGCAGTGCCGGAGGTATCATCCTACATGATTTCCGGGGATACGCTGACTGTGGACGGCGTGATGGACGTGCGGGTGCTATACCTGGACGGGAAGGGAGACTGCGTGCGCTGCGCGGAGTTCACAAAGGAGTTCACCCAAAGCGTGAAGCTGAAATCGGCGGAAGAAAAGGCGGTTGCCTGTGTGCAGGCCTCTGTCCTGCACATGACCTGCCGGGCGGTAAGCGCCAGACGGATAGATCTGCATGCGGCCGTTTCCTTGCAAATTCTGGCGGTGGTGCAGAAAAAAGAGCGGGTCACCACAGATTTGGAGGAGGAATCTATTGAGAAGCGGGGCCGCGCGTTCCCAGCCCACCAGGCTGTGAACGCGGTGTGCCACCAGTTCACCATTGAGGATCACCTGCCTCTGAAAAATGGCAAGCCCCCCATTGAGAGCATTCTGCGCCGGGACGTATGCTGCCGGATAACGGAAAGCCGTCTTTCCGAGGAGCGGCTGACCGTCAGCGGCGTGGCAGACGTGGCGTTCCTGTATGCCTCTGCCATGGACAACACTGTGCTGGAGAAAATGACAGCCTCTGTCGACTTCAGCCAGATCATTGACTGCGCCGGGGCAGAGGAAGGGTGCGTCTGCGATTTGCGGGTGGTTACCGGGGAATGCAGCCTTACGCCCAAGGAGGATGACGTGGGGGAGAATACCGGGGTGAGCGTGGTTGTCAAGGTGTTCCTGCTGGCATTTCTCTATAAGGCCTGCGAGGTGGAGATGATAGATGACGCCTATTCGGTAGACTGCCCCCTGGAGCTGCGTTACAGCCAGAGCGCTTTCACCCAGATACACGGCGTGCATACCGAGGTGCTGAAAAAGAAGTGCAGCCTTCAGGTAAGCGGGGAGGAAATTACAAAGGTGCTGGATCTGTGGTGCCAGCAGGACAGCGTGCAGTCTGCCTGCGATAAGGGGAAGCTTACCTACCGGGTGAAATATACCATGTGCCTGCTGTATGGCAATAGCCAGGGCCGCATCCTCTATGTGGAGAAACAGTTTGACCACACCTTCACCACAGAGCTTTCAGATATGGAACCAGGCAAGAGCCAGACAAGCGCCCATACAGATGTGTGGGAATACCGCATTACAGATAAAAACACCGTGGAGATTTCGGCAGAGACTGCGGCCACCACCCTGCTGTACAGTGCCCATACGGTGAAATACCTAGTGAGCGCGGGCAGCGACGAAAACGCCCCTGGCTTTGAAAAGCGGTCGCGCTTCCTGCTCTACTATGCCCAGGCAGGGGAAAAGCTGTGGGACATTGCCAAAAGCCGCCGGGCGCGGCTGGGGGATCTGCGCGCCCAGAACGATCTGTATGAAGATACGGTGCCGGAGGCCCGGGCGCTGATTATCACCAACAAGGGCTGAGAGGGGGGGCTAAAGCTTATGGAAGGATTTAACGTTTATAAAGACATACAGGATCGCACAGGCGGGGAAATATACATCGGCGTGGTAGGCCCGGTGCGCACCGGGAAATCCACCTTCATCAAAAAATTCATGGACACAGTGGTGATTCCCAACATCCCTGACGGGCTGCAGCGGGAACGGGCGGTGGATGAGCTGCCCCAGTCGGCGGCGGGGCGCACCATCATGACCACAGAACCGAAGTTTATCCCGGAACAGGCGGTGCAGGTGCAGATTGATGAGGACGCCATGTTCCATGTGCGCATGATCGACTGCGTGGGATACATTGTGCCCAGCGCCATCGGATACATAGAGGAGGATCAGCCTCGGATGGTGCGCACCCCCTGGTTCGAGGAAGCTATCCCCTTTAACATGGCGGCAGAGCTGGGCACTAAGAAGGTGATTACCGAGCACTCCACCATCGGGCTGGTGATCACCACAGACGGCTCCATCAGCGACATCCCCCGGGAGGAATATGAGGAAGCGGAAGAGCGGGTGATTGACGAGCTGCGCCAGACCCAGCGGCCCTTTGTCATGCTTTTAAACTGCGTAGAGCCAGAAACCACCCATGCCAGGGGCCTTGCCGCCGGGCTTTCAGAAAAGTATGGGGTGCCGGTGCTGCCCGTAAGCTGTGCGGAGATAACCGAGCAGGGCATTAAGGATATCCTCGCAAGCCTTTTGTATCAGTTCCCGGTGCGGGAGGTGGAACTGGAGGTGCCCGGCTGGGTAACAGCTCTGGAGCCTACCCACTGGCTTTATACGTCCCTGCTGGAAACCCTGCGGGGGGTCAGCAAAATCAGCCGCATGTGTGAGGTGAAGGGCCTTCTGGAGGCAGTAAAAACCTGCGAGTACGTGCAGCAGGTGGACGTGGGTGCCATAGACTTGGGCAGCGGGCGCAGCAGGGCGCAGCTTAGGCTTGGTTCCGGGCTTTTCTACCGGGTGTTAAGCGAAAAGACAGAGCTGGACATCCAGGACGAATCCCAGCTTCTGTCCACCCTGCTGGAAATGACCCAGATCAAAAAGACTTTCCAGAAGCTGCGGCAGGCCTATGATGACGTGCTGGAAACAGGCTATGGCATTGTCATGCCAGAGGTGGAGGAGCTTACCCTGGAGGAGCCGCAAATCCTGAAACAGAACGGCAAATATGGCATCCGCCTGAAGGCCACAGCCCCCTCCATCCACATGATGAAAACCCAGATCAATACAGAGATCACCCCCATTGTGGGCAGCGAGCAGCAGTCGGAAGAGCTGGTGCTGTATCTCCTAAAAGAATTCGAGGAAAACCCGGTGAAAATCTGGGAGTCCAATATCTTCGGCAAATCCCTGCACTCCCTGGTAAACGAGGGTATGCACAATAAGCTGTACCGTATGCCTGCAGACGCCCGGGAAAAGGTGCGGGAAACTATCGAGCGCATTATCAACGACGGATGCTCAGGCCTTCTGTGCATCATCCTATAGCCTATGCAGCAGTGGGATGATCTGGAGGAAATTGACCTGCTGGGAGAGGAAGAGGCAGGGGAAGGGGAGGAGCCTTATCAGGCGCCTCAGGCAGGGGGGAGCCTGAGCACAGTGCCCCTGCTGCAGGCACTGGTGTGCGTGCTGGCCTTTATAGGGCTTCTATATTTGCGGCATACCGGGCACCCGGCCTATGGGGAAATCCGGGAGCAATACCGCCGGGAAGCGGCCCAGGAAATGGAACTGCCTCGCTGGGAAGGGGGCGCGCCTATCCGCAGTGCGACTCCTGCTCCCACAGAAAGCCCGGCAGTCCTGCCAGAGGCGGAGGCCCAAAGGCTGTGAGCTTCCAGGCAAGGCTTTGGGGCTGCCAGGTTGAGGCGAGGGTTTCCTGCTTTATGCTGGGGGCCTTCGCCTGCCTGTTTATGGGGCGGCAGGCCCCCGCCGTGCTGCTGGCTATGATTTTCCACGAAGGGGGGCATTTGCTGGCTATGGCGGCCCTGGGCGCTGCCCCCCGGCAGATAACGCTTTCCGCCATGGGATGCCGCATGGTACTGCCGGATGGGGCAGGGCTCGAAGGGCTGGCAGGCGCTGCGGTTTCCCTGGCAGGGCCTGCCGCAAATCTTATGGGGTTCCTTTTCTGCCTGCTGGCACAGGCTCAAACAGCGCCCTTTGCCCTGGCAAGCCTTTCCCTTGGGGCTTTGCACCTGCTGCCCATTGAGCCTTTGGACGGGGGGCTGGCCCTGCGCCGCCTGCTGGAAACCCGCCTTTCCCTAGGCCGGGCGGAGCGGGTGTGCCGCTTTGCCGCCGCCGCACTGCTGCTTCCCCTGTGGGTGCTGGGCTTCTGGGTTTTGCTGCGCACCCGGTATAACTACACCCTTCTGGCCCTTGCCCTGTATCTTATGCTCTATCTGGTGCTGGGGAAGGATTATAGCTGAACCTACTATGGGAAAAGGAATGTGCAATAAGCAGAACCCCCGCCGGGAAAAGGCGGGGGCTGCTTTATGCAATTTCAGTTTGGTTTAAACCGGCGTTCCTCCTTGGAACTTTCTGCCGGCATGCGCCGCAGGCTGTACTTGCGGAAGGTGATGAGGAAAGCCAAGACAAACAGGGAGACGCTCAAGCTGGAAAGCTGGATGGAGGCAGGTGCCTCTCCTGTATAAGTGCGGCCCAGGGGCATTAGGGCCAGGTTTGAAAAGCAGTAGGTTACAGTCAGCACCACCGCCAGGCCGCCGGAGACAAAGGCCCGTTTAGCCGCGCCCTCCTCGTCCACCCCGGCAAAAAGCTTGCACAGGTAAAACAGGCTCAGCAGCAAAGCGGCGCAGCTTATGACGGAGAAGAAGTTTTCCACAAAAGAGGAGGACTTGGCGTAAAACACATAAGCCAGTATCAGGTTCAGAATGCCCCAGGCCACTGCCGCCAGATACAGCAGGGGAACCCGCTCCAGGTTCCGTTTCCCGACGAAGAAACCTGCCGCCATATAAAGCTGAACAAAGCCGAAGAGGAGGGATGCCAGCAAATAGGCCACGTGAATCATCCACTGGTTGGAGAATTCGTAAACAGCCATGCCGGTTTGCAGGGCGCGCAGATACACAGTAAGCTGCAAAACCCCGGATACAATCAGCACCAGCCCGGAGAAAATGGCGGCACATCCTGCCAGCGCGTTGCGCCGGGGCACATACGGCCCGAAATACCGCCGGGATTTAAAGCACATCACGCCGGAAAGTAGCGCCGCCAGCAGGGGCAAACCCAGGCTGCAAAAGGCCACCACGCCGCCATCGGTATAAAATCCTGTGATATAGTCGTAAAAATACAGCATCTGCACCACGCGCAGCACAACCCCCGCGCCAAATCCCACACAGAGCACCTTTAAAGCATTGCCAACATTCATGCGTTAAACCTCTTCTTTTAAATTGCGCCCTGCCAGGGCGCTGTCTTGCGCTGCCAGCCCTCTATAAAAGCGGCAGGCAGGCTGAGGCTATTATACCACTTTTCTCCAGACGGCACAAGCATAATCCGCCCTTCGCCGCCATAGCTTTTATAGGAAGGGGACGGGCCTACCGCTCTCCCAGAGGTTTATAAGCCTGCCGCACAGGAAGCGCCCGGTAGGCGGGGCGCATAATCCGCCCGCCAGTGGTCAGTTCTTCAATACGGTGGGCACACCATCCGGCAATGCGGGACACAGCAAACATAGGGGTGAACAAATCCTCCGGTATGCCCAGCATTTCATACACCAGGCCGGAATAGAAGTCCACATTGGCGCAGATGACCTTTTCTTTTTTCGTCACGTTATAGAACACCTGAGGGGAAAGCCTTTCAATCAGCTCGTAAAGAGCCAGCTTTTTGTCAAAGCCTTTTTCCTTTGCCAGCCCCCTGGCCTTTTCCTTGAGGATAACAGCCCGGGGATCGGACAAGGTGTAGATGGCGTGGCCCATGCCGTAGATAAGGCCGCTGCCATCGGCAGCCTCCCCGCGCAGAATCTTTTCCAGATAACGGCACACTTCCTCCTCGTCAGCCCAGTCCTTCACATGCGCCATAATATCGTCCATCATCATGCGCACCCGGTGGTTGGCGCCGCCATGGCGGAAGCCTTTTAAAGAGCCAACTGCCGCGCCGATGGCTGAATAAATGTCCGTCCCGGCGGAGGTGAGCACCCGGGTGGTAAAGGTGGAGTTGTTGCCGCCGCCATGCTCGGCGTGGAGCACCATGCACAAATCCAGCAGCCGGGCCTCTTCCCGGGTGAAAGCCTTATCCGGGCGCAGGGCATTTAAAATGGCTTCGGCAGTGCAGTGGCCCGGCTCGTAGGGGTGGAAAAACATGCTTTCCCGGTCAAAATGGCGGCGTTTCACCTGATAAGCGTAGGACATGATGGAGGGCATACGGGCAATCAGGGCAATGCTCTGGCGCATATTGTTCTCCAGAGACTGATCGTCCGGGTTGTCATCGTAAGAGTACAGGGCCAGCACAGAGCGGGCCAGTTTGTTCATGATGTTCTTGGAGGGGGCTTTGATAATCATGTCCTCCGGGAAATATTCCGGCAGCTCCCGGTTGTCATAGAGCAGGCTGCACATGCGGTCAAACTGCTTCTTTGTGGGAAGCTTTCCGAAAATCAGCAGCCAGGCCACCTCCTCAAAGCCAAAGCGATCCTCCTGCTCGCAGCCTGCCGCAATGTCCTCCACGCTGATGCCCCGGTACGTAAGCCGCCCCTTATCGGGCACCTTGTCCCCGTCGTCAATAAGATAGCCATGGACATTGCATACGTGGGTCAACCCAGCCATCACGCCAGTGCCGTCCTCATTGCGCAGGCCGCGCTTCACCCGGTGCCGGGTGTATTCCTCCTTTGAAATGGTGTTGTTGCGCCGGTATTCCTCACACAGCTCCTGCATAGCTGTTTTGCTGTTTATCTCCTGCATCCAAAACCTCTCCTTCCACAGCTCGTTTCCTGTACCTGTTGTCCTCTTATTCTAACGTGAACCGGGAGGGAAGTCAACTGCTTTTGCAATTTGAAACTGCTTAGTATGCAAATTTTATAGGAATTTCCGAATTTGACAAGGGGTAAACCCGTATATTTTGAAGGATTTCCTATCGAAAAGTGTAAAATAAAAGGAGCGTGCCGTTATGAAAGGTTTCCACAGGCCAGGCATCGGCCTTGTGCTGGTGTTCCTGCTGCTATACGTTGTATACACCTTTGCGCCTGCCCTGCTGTATAATATGGCAGAAAAAAAAGCGGGCGCGCTTTCTCCTGCGGATAGTGCGCCCGTTCCGTCTCCCAGCCCGGAAGCAGAAAGCGCGCCTCCTGTCCCTGCGGAAAGCCTGCTGCCAAATTTTTTAGAGGGCGCCGCCCTGCCCGGCAGGGAAGAGGAAGAAAGCTTCACCCTGTATGATGTAGCGACGGAACAGGTGTTTACCGTGCCTGCGGAGGACTTCTTGGCGGCGGCAGTTGCCTGCGAGATGGATCTTTCCAGCCCGCCGGAAGCTCTGAAAGCCCAAGCTGTGGCGGCCTACACCTACTATACCCGCCAGAAGGGCAGCGGGCAGGTAAAAGGGGCAGACTTTGCCTGCGACAGCGAAAACTGGCTGGTCTATGTGCCCCAAAGCGCCATGCAGGAGAGGTGGGGGGAGGATTACGAAGCAAACCTCTCCCTGCTCCAGGACATTGTGGGAGAGGTGCGGGGGCAGATGCTCACCTGGCAGGGAAAGCCTGCCCTCACAACGTATTTTGCCATTTCCTCCGGCAGTACGGAAGCGGCGGCCAATGTGTGGGATCCCGGTGCGGCGGAATCCTGCCCCTATCTCCAGCCTGTGGCAAGCCCCGGCGACCAGCTTAGCGACGGCTATTACAGCACCAGCTCTTTCACGGTGGAGCAGTTCCAGGAAGCGGCCCTGAGCTACTTTACAGAAGCGGCGCTGGACTTTTCCGGCCCGGCGGAGAGCTGGCTGGCAGATTTGGAATATACTGCCTCTGGTACAGTTAAAACGGCCCTGCTGGGAGGCGTGAAGGTGTCCGGAGGGGATTTGCGCAGCGCCTTCTCCCTGCGCAGCGCCTGTTTCTCCCTGTCTGCCGGGGAGGATGGCTTCACCTTCACTGTCCGGGGCTGGGGCCATGGGGTGGGCATGAGCCAAGCGGGAGCGGTTTTCCTGGCAAAGCAGGGCGCGGATTACAAAGAGATACTGGCACACTATTATCCCGGCACCGTCCTCACTTCTCCGGCCTGATATGCACGTCCATCTGAGGAAAGGGGATTTCCACCCCAGCCTTGTCAAAGGCCTCCTTCACTTTTTCCTGCATGGAATAAAATAAGTTCCAATATTCCTCCTGTTTGCACCACACCTTCATTACCAGGGTGACAGCACTTTCCTGCCACTGGCCCACTGCGATAACCGGGGCCGGATCCGGCAGCACCCGGGAATCCCTTCCGGCAAGCTCCTCCAGCAAAGACTTGGCAAGGGCTAAATCCGCCTGATAGGAGATGCCATAGCTTAAATCCAGCCTGCGGGTGCCGTTGCTGGTAAAGTTCACCACAATGCTGCTGGTCATCTTGGAGTTTGGCACCACCACCTCCTTGTTGTCAAAGGTAGCCAGGATGGTGTACAGCACCTCAATGCGTTTGACAGTGCCTTCGTGGCCCTCAAAGGAAAGGTAATCCCCCATTTTGAAAGGCCGGGTAAAAATAATCTGCATGCCGCTGACAAAGTTTGAAAGGCTTCCCTGCAGGGCAAAGCTGGCGGTCAGCCCGGCAGCGCCCAGGGCGGCAATCAGGGAGGTAATGTCCACCTGAAGCTGGGCCACCGCGCTGACCCCTGCCACCAGCAGCACCAGCCCTTTCACCACAGACCCGGTAAAGCTAGCAGCCAGGGGATCCATAGGGCCTTTTGCCATAGCTTTTTTCGTCAGCTTTCCCGCAAGCCGGGCCAGCCACCAGCCGCACAGCAGGATAAGCGCTGCTGCCAGCAGGTTCCATGCAAAGCCTGTGGCCCAGCTCCCAAGCCTGCTGGAAAAATCTTCCCATGCCATTTTCATGTTCCATGCGGCATCCATATAAATCGCCATACGATACAGGCTGCGCACAAAAAGGGCTGAAGCCCCTGCGCCTGGTATCGTTCCTTTCTTCATGTTTTGGTTTGTTTATGCCCCGGCCTTTTGGTGCAGAAACGCCGCCAGCAGCCCGTTTGCCAAGGAGGAAGGGGAGGAGCCGTTTAAAATCAGGTCGGCCCGCCACTTGGTGGGTTCAATATACTGCTGGTGGCGGTAGCGCACCATGTCCAGGTACACCCCGGCAATCTCCTCGAAAGAAAGCCCCCGCTCCGCCATATTCCGGCGCAGCCGACGCACAATGCGCTCGTCAGCCTGGCAGTCGATAAATACTTTTAGATCAAGCTGTTCGTACAGCCAGTCATACCATAAGGCGAAAAGCCCTTCCACCAGCACAAGCTGGAAATCCTCCTCCATGGCCTGGGACAAATCCTCCCGGAGCTTGCCGGCATAGATGGTTTCCGGACAGTTGTCATCATAATATATGTTTCCAGTAACAGGGGCTGTAGCCTTGGGACGCACGCTGTCAGGCTTAAAGTATTCGTCCATGTGGAACACCTTCACCTGCAGATCCCCCAGTTCTCCCTCCAGCCACCGGGCCAGGGTGGATTTCCCGCTGGCAGTGCCTCCGCTGATACCGACTACATAAGGCCGTTTCATGCAGATCTCTCCTTGTGAAAATACTTTTTCCCATTGTATCACAGGGGGCGGCAGTTTGCAATCTATAAAAGAAAGACAGGCTGCCCGCTGCTGGGCCGCCTGCCTTTTGCGTATGTTTTGCCTGCTCCTGAAAGGGATGTGGAAGGAGCAGCTTTTCCGGTTCTTTCGTTCGTGTTTACGGCTCCAGAAAATATACAGGGCCTTGAGGGTTATCTGGGGAATCTCCCAGCAGGGCAGCTTCTAAATCCCCAAAGCTGTAGCCCATTTCCTCCCACTTAGTGAGCAGTTCGTCCAGGATTTCCCCGTTGGTGCGGGAGGTGCTGTGCAGCAGCACCACAGCCCCCGGATGCACCCGGGGCAGCAGCTTCTGGAAGGCTTCCTCCCGGGAGGGCTGGTCGTTTTCATACCAGTCCACATAGGCGAGGCTCCAGAACACGGTGTGATACCCCAGGGCCTTTGCCATTTCCAGATTGCTTTCGCAGAATTTTCCCTGGGGCGGGCGGTAGAGCTTGGGCATTTCCTTCCCGGTAATATCCTTATAGAGAGCGGCGTTCTTTTCCAGCTCCTCCCGGAAGGCGCTTTCCTCCGCAATGGCAGACATGTCCGGATGGCTGTAGGTATGGTTGCCAATGGTGTGGCCCTCCTCCGCCATGCGCCGCACTAAGTCCGGCTGGGTTTCAAAATAATTCCCCACCAGGAAAAAGGTGGCCTTCACTCCATGCTTTTTCAAAGCGTCCAGGATAGGGGAGGTGTTGCCGTTTTCAAAACCCGCGTCAAAGGTGATATACAGCACCTTCTCTTCTGTGGGCATACAGTACAGGCTGTCATATTCCCCCAGGAAATCGCTGCCCGCGTTGCCCACAGGCGGCTCCCCCTCCTGCTGGAAGCTGAGTCCCCAGTTGGTTATTTCCCCGGATGCCGCCGCCGACGCGAACACCGCCCCGCCGTTTTTCTTTGCCGCCCACAGCACCAAAGCGCACACTCCGGCTATCACCAGCAGGGATAAGAGCGGCGCCCATATCCGTTTCATCACATTTTCCATGCGTTCCATAGCTTTCTCCTCTCTTTCCGCTGCCTCCGTCTGCAAAAACGCCCGGCCAGGAGGATATGCGGAGGATAGCCCTGGAGCTTTGGACAGTATTCCGCCTGGGGCACTTGCAATGGGGGACAAAATACTGTATGATTTTTGTAAGGTTTTCATGCCATGGTTTTTAAGGTTTCCCTCTTAGACTGAAAGCGGAAACTGGAACTATTTCGTGAAAATGACCATTTTGCGCCGGAAAGGGGCCGTGTTTTGATGGAAGCCATGGAAAACAAGAATATACTGGTGGTAGATGATGACAGGGAAATTGTGCGGGCCATTGCCCTGAACCTGGAAAGCGAGGGCTACACTGTATTAAAGGCCTATAACGGCATGGACGCCCTGGACATCGCCCTGACAAGGGAAGTCCATCTCATTATCATAGACGTGATGATGCCAAAGCTGGACGGTCTTTCCGCCATTATGAAAATACGGGAGCGGAAAAACCTGCCCATCATTGTGCTCTCCGCCAAAAGCGAAAACAGCGACAAGGTAATCGGGCTTTCCATGGGGGCGGACGATTATGTAACAAAGCCCTTTAACCCTATGGAGCTGACAGCCCGGGTGAAGTCCCAGCTTCGCCGGTACACCAGCCTGGGGGACATTCATTCCAGCAGCGAGAATACCATTATAAACGGCAGGCTTTGCTTTAATCTGGACGAGCACGTGCTGTATGCGGACGGGGATCCCATCAAGCTGACAGCAACGGAAACGAAAATCGTAGAGCTTCTCATGCGCAATCCCGGGCGCATTTTTCCTGCCGAGGAGATATATAGCAAAATCTGGAACGAATCTGCCTATTCCACAGAGAATACGGTGATGGTACACATCCGGCGCATCCGGGAGAAAATCGAAATAAACCCGTCGGATCCAGAATATTTAAAGGTGGTATGGGGCATTGGCTACAAAATCGAAAAGCATTGATGGAAACATTTTCAAAGGGCTTATTTCCTGGCTGTGCCTGCTTGCGCTGCTGTGCGGGCTGTGCCTTGCGGTAGTCCTTTCCATTATCGTGCTGGCAAACCCGGACTTGCAAACTCGGGCGGCGGAAAACCTGCAGGAATTTGCCGGAAGCGACAGCCCTTACTATGGCGGCGTCGTCATAGAAGCCATAGAAGGGAAATCCGAAGAGGATGATACGCTTTGGGCTGCTGCTATGGATGCCCAAAAGCAGCATGAGGAGCTTATATACATGCGCACGGTGCAGATTGTATGCGCCTTGGCCATACTGCTCACAGCCCTGGTGCTGGTGTTTGCCTTCCGGCGGGACAGGCGGCGGTTTGAGGCGCTGATGGCAAAGGGGATGGGGAAACTGTGGGTGGAGATTAAATGCCTGCTTTTAGGAGCCATCCTGTTTTCTGGCATGCTGTTTCTGACGGAGGATGGACTGGTTTTCTCCCTGTGCCTGTGGGTAATCAGCCTATATCAACTGTGCATGGATATTGGATACAACAGGCAGTTTTTCCGGCACAACATCATCCATTCTGTTTTGAAATGGCTTAATTCTTATAAGAGCATGACTACCTTTGAGCACCGCAGCCTGCGCCGGCTGTTTTCCACCCTGGGAGTGATTGCCGGAATCCTGGCGGTGGCGGCAGCGGCGCTGATATGGGCGCCTAACCATCTCTACTATGCGGCGGGGCCTGTGCTTGGCTCGGTGATGGTGAGCATTGTGGTCTTTACCATTACCGGGGTGGTGGGCACAATCGTCTGGTATGTGCTGGGGCTTAAACGCGACCTGCAGGACTGGAACGCCCTGATGGCCCAGATTACGGAAATGTACGGCGGCAACCTGAACGCGGTGAATCACGTGCCGCCCACCTCCAACCTCTACGACTGCGCCATGCAGCTTAATATGATCCGTACCGGCATAGAAAAGGCCGTAGAGGAGGGCACTAAGGCAGACCGCACGAAGGTAGAGCTTATCACAAACGTATCCCATGACATTAAAACGCCTCTCACCTCCATCATCAGTTACATTGAGCTGCTGAAAAAAGAGCCGGATCTGCCGGATCATGTAATGGACTATATCAGCACTATTTCCCGCAAGGCGGAAAGGCTGAGCAGCATTGTGCAGGACGTGTTCGAGGTGTCTAAGGCCGCCACAGGGAATATTACCCTAAATATGGAGGACTTGGACATTGGGAAGCTCCTGCAGCAGACCTTCGGGGAAATGGACGAAACCCTGCGCAATTCCCAGCTCATCTGGCGCATAGATATCCCTGATGTTCCCATGCTGGTTCACGCCGATGGGCAGCGGCTGTACCGGGTGTTCCAAAACCTTATCCGCAACTGCGACCAGTATGCCCTGGAGGGTTCAAGGGCTTACGTGTCCCTGTCCAGCCAAAACGGCTGTGCGGTAGTGAGCATCCGCAACGTTTCCCGCAACGAGATTACTATGGACAGCGAGGATCTCACCGCCCGGTTTGTCAGGGGGGACCAGAACCGCACCACTGAGGGCAGCGGCCTGGGGCTGTCCATTGCCAAAAGCTTTACAGAGGCTTGCGGAGGCCAGTTTTCTGTGCGCACAGACGGGGATCTCTTTATTGCCACTGTGCAGTTTGTACAGATAAACAGAGCGCCTGTTCCTAGCGCTCCTTTGCCGCCCCCGCCCCAGGAGGCTCCTCTGCCTCCCGCCGGGTATGCGGCTCCCCGGGGATGAAAATCTCTCCCGGCGGGCTTGCAGACCTTAAAGCTGTATGCGTTTCCACAGGGAAAAAGCCGCTGTCCTTTTAAAAGCAGCGGCTTTTCTTGTTCATGTAAGAGCCACCCTGGGCGGCGGTTTATACAAGAAATCCAGTAGCAATACGGCACAGGCCAATCATGCCCCATAAAAGAAAACCCCCGGCAAGCCGGGGGTTTTCTAAATTTTATCAAGCAAGTCATTTTCCCTCTGGGGCAGGGGAAGCTGGCAGCAAATATTCCAGTGAATACGTTTCAAAAGCCTGGGTAAAGGCGGGATTGCCAGTGTTCTTAACTTCGTTCAAATACCCATGGGTGTCCAGGGAAGAATCTTTAATCTGAATAACAGTGACAGCAATATTGGAGCAGTGATCGGAAACACGTTCGTAGTTTGTCAGCAGATCCGTAAGCACAAAGCCCAGCTCAATAGTGCAGCGGCCCTCCTGCAGCCGGCGGATATGCCGGTTTTTCAGTTCCAGCTTCAGCCCGTCAATGACCTGCTCCAAAGGCTCTACCTTGGCAGCGATGACAGGATCGTTTTCCTCAAAGGCTTCCACAGTCAGGTTCAGGATGGTGATGATAGCCCGGGTGATAACCTGAAGCTCCTCCTGGGCTTTGTCGGAAAACTGGATGTCCTTGTCGTGTATTTCATTTGCCACCCGGAGGATGTTCACCGCATGGTCGCCAATGCGCTCGAAATCACCAATGGCATGAAGAAGCTGGGATACGTCATGGCTGTCCTTAGGAGAGAGATCCTTGCTGCTCAGCCTTACTAAAAAGGTGCCCAGCTTATCCTCGTAGAGATCGATTTCCTCCTCCTGCTGGGTAATGGAGTCGGCCACTTTCTGGTCGAATTTGCTGAGGATGGAGATAGCGTTTGCCATGGAGTCCCGGGCGGCCTTTGCCATGTGTATAGACAGGTTGCGGCATTCCGCAATGGCAAGGCCGGGGGAGAGCAGCAGGCGCTCGTCCAGCAGTTCTTCCTTGGTGCTCTGCTCCCGGATGGTGATTTTTGCCAGCTTTTCAAGCTGCTTGGAGAAGGGAAGGAGAATCAAGGTGGTCAGCAGGTTAAAGAGGCTGTGGATGACAGCGATGCCCAAAGCGTTGATGGGGGAGTCTATAAAGTCGAAATGTATGAAAGCGTTTAACAGGTAAAAGCCCGAAAGGCAGATAACCGTGCCCAAAACATTGAAGTATACATGTACGGCTGTAACGCGCTTGGCGTTTTTGTTGGTGCCAATGCTGGAAAGCAGGGCGGTGACACAGGTGCCAATATTCTGGCCCATGATAATGGGAAGGGCCATGCCATAGGTAATGCTGCCTGTCATGGACAGGGACTGCAAAATGCCCACAGAGGCCGCCGAGCTTTGAATAACCCCTGTAACCACAGCGCCCAGCAGTATGCCCGCGATGGGGTTCTGGAACATCACCAGAATGTCCTGGAAAATGGGCATATCCGCCAGAGGGCTTACAGACTGGCTCATAAAGCTCATGCCTGTCATCAGTACGGAAAAGCCCACCAGGATGGTGCCCACGTCCCGCTTTTTGCCTTCCTTGGAGGACATAATCAGCAGCACGCCGATAAGGGCCACAATGGGGGAGAAGGACTCCGGCTTTAACAGCCGTAGGAAAAAGTTGCTGCTCTCAATGCCTGCCGCGCTTAAAATCCAGGCGGTCAGGGTCGTGCCTACGTTGGAACCCATGATAACGCCTACAGTCTGGCTTAGCTGCATAATGCCGGAGTTTACTAAGCCCACCAGCATGACCGTCATGGCGGAAGAGGACTGGATGGCAATGGTGATAACAGCCCCCAGCGCCAGCCCCTTCCATTTGCTGGAGGTCATGGACTTTAAGACCCGTTCCAGCTTGCCGCCCACCATTTTTTCCAGGCCCGCGGACATGACATGCATACCGTACAGGAAAAAAGCCAGTCCGCCTAACAGGGTGAAGAGGGAAAAAACGTCCATGTACCTTCCTCCGAATTCATTATAATGTTGACACTTCTACAATTTTCTACAAGCCTATCATACCATACCCAGCCGCCGCTCGCAACGGGTTTTCTGTAAATTTCTTAAATTTGGCGGGTTTAGGGCAGCCCTTGCAATTTTCCCCGGTGTCAGGTATAATGGGGAAAACAAAAGGGGAAGGGACGTCTATGAAGCAGCTTGTTGCCTTTGTTTATGCGGTTTTAGCCGGGATATCCATTTCCATCGGCGGGCTGGTGTTTCTCTCCAGCGAAAGCAGGGCAGTGGGAGCCGTCATGTTCTCAGTGGGGCTTTTTGCAGTCTGCACCCTGGGGCTGGGGCTTTTCACCGGCAGGGTCTGCTATGTGTTCGACAATCCTCCCGCTTATACGGCGGAGTGCCTGCTCATCTGGCTTGGAAACCTTGGGGGGGCTTTTCTTGCAGGCAGCGCGGTGCGGCTGACGCGCCTTTCCGCTGTGGCGGAAAAGGCCCAGGCATTAAGCGGGACAAAGCTGGAGGACTCTCCTCTCAGCGTGTTCATCCTGGCGGTTTTCTGCAATATCCTTATCTACCTTGCAGTGGAAAGCTACCGGAACAACCCCCACCAGCTAGGGAAGTATCTGGGCATGCTTTTGGGGGTGTCGGTGTTCGTGCTGGCGGGGCTGGAGCACTGCGTGGCGAACATGTTCTATTTCACCGCCGGCGGAGCCTGGAGCCTTCATGCCCTCTTGTACATAGGCATTATGACAGTGGGAAACGCTTTGGGCGGGGTGCTGTTCCCGCTGTGCCGCAAACTGAAAGCTTACAGCGAGGGAAAATAGGGAAAATAAATTTTAGACAGCGGAGCGGCCCGGTTTTCGGGCCGCTCTTTTCTGCAAAAATTTTTTGTTTTTCTGTAACCTTTTTGCCCCAAACAGCGCTATATAGGTTATGGCTTGTTTGAAAATAGAGGAAGTGCCGGAATTCTTGTTCCAAAGGGAGCGGTTTCAAGGCGGAAACCGCAAGACAGGCTGCCGCCTGTCGAGGATTTCCAACACAGAAAACGCCCGTTTGGGGCAAAAAGACAGTGTTTACGATTTTTCAAACAAGCCTTAAAGCCCATGGGAAAGGAGTTATGAAACTATGGATGACGAAGCCATTGTGGCGCTGTTTTTGCAGCGGGACGAAGGGGCGCTGCAGGAGGTGTCCGGGAAATATGGGGGCAGGCTGCGGACTTTGGCAAATTCCATTTTGCAGGACGCTTCTGCTGCCGAGGAATGTGAGAACGACACCTATTTGCAGGCCTGGAACAGTATTCCGCCCCACCAGCCCGGGGGATACCTTTTTGCCTTTCTGGCAAAGATCACCCGGCATCTGGCGCTGGACGCCTGCCGCAGGCGCGCCCGGAAGAAGCGCGCAGGCATTTGCGCCCGCCTGACAAAAGAGCTGGAGCAGTGCATCCCCGGCCCCTCCGACACCCCCTGCCAGGTGGACGGCATATTGCTGGCAGGGGTGCTGGAGTCCTATCTGCAAGACCTGCCGGAGGAAAAGCGGTATATGTTTTTGCGGCGGTATTGGTACTGCGATTCTGTCCCCAGCGTGGCAAAGCGTATGGGGATTACCCAGGCCAAGGTGAAAACCACGCTGCACCGGGTGCGGGCCGGGCTGAAAGAATACTTAATCAAGGAGGGATATAACGTATGAGAGGACAGGAGCTTTTAGACAAGCTGGAGCTTTTAAGCCCAGAACTTATCCAGTCCGCCGCAGGAGATCCCCCCGGGGTGGAAGAGACAAAAGGCCAGCGCCGCCGGGGGCTTTTCTGGAGCTTTATGGGCGGGTGCGCTGCCGGGGCCGTATGCCTGAGCCTTGCCCTGCTGCCCCTGTTCCTGGGGCAGGGAGACAGCGTGGAGCCAGGAGGATCTTCTGCAGCGCCCCTGGCAGGAACGTCGTCCCCCAGCCCTTCTCCCAGCCCCTCTCCGAAAGCGCCGGGGATAGAGCCGGTGTATGTGGAATGGACGCAGGACTTGCCCCTGGAAAAGTATTTTGCCCATGAAGAGCAGGAAACAGACAGGGAAAAGCTCCAGAAACTGCCAAGAACCTTTTTCGGATATGACGAAGGGGAGAGCAGATCTTTCAGCTCCCGGCAGGAGGAACTGGAGGAAGAGGGGGATATCCCTTCCATAGATTCCGCCTGGGATTTCACCTGCCACGCCTGGTACGACAGCGGAAGCACCCCCAAGAGCCTGTCGGTGCGCTGGGAGTGGTATGAAGTTTCAGATCAGATAGCGAATATGAATACAGAAGAAATAGGGGTGCAAATCGCCGGGCGTTCCAATTTCATTTCCCCGGAAAGCTATATCCGCTTGAACCGCACAGTGGTGCGCCGGGACGGGGCAGAGATTACGGTGCTGGGTCAGATGGACAGCCAGAAATTCTTTGTATTCCAAAAGGATGGGGCATGGCGCCTGATTCGGGCCACCGCAGGCGTTCCCCAGGAAATGCTGCTGCAAGTGCTGGATCACTTCTTCCAGCATCCTGCGGATTTCAGGAACTTTTCAAAGGAAGCCGGAGATATATATGAATGGGCAGAACTGGAAACCTGCCCCGAAGCTTTTGCAGGGTATTATCCCCAGCAAAAGGATTCGGAACTGGTGCCGCCCCTGGCAGGGGCAGAGGTGCTGCTGCTCAACGGGGAGCCGGTGCGCATCCAATGTGTGTATGATTCCGACACGGTAACCGGAACCCTCCTGCAATGGACAGTGTATAAGGAAACCCCGGATAACCAGCCAGATCCCATTTCCCGGCTCAGTGCCGCGGGGGATTTGCATGATTTTTCCCAGGAAAGCGTATCCTGGTATTTCCAGCAGGCGCCTGCCGGAACCGGAAGGAATATCATCTATTTCACCTGGGACGGCTGCCGGGTGGAGGCGCAGTTTGCTGAGAAAGCCTCCCCCGAGGACGTGATATGGCCCATTCTGGAGACGATGCGGGAGCAATCCCGGGCCTGGGGGCTTTCCAGCCGGTGGAGCAAGGCCTATGGCGATATGGAAGCGGGAAAAGCCCCTGTGGATCCTGCTGTGTCCATGGCTGTTTTCCCCAAAATCCGGGAAGAATATTTCTTTGGGGATCTGCGCGACGCCACCCTGGAATCAGTGGAGGCATACCTTTCCCGCCCGGAGACACGGGAAAGCGGGCGCTTTTACTTCACGTGGGAGGGGTATTACGCCTATGCCCAGCTATCCCCTGCCGCTGAAGCCGCAGAACTCTATGGATTTATTGCCCGCGTGCGGGGAGACTGAGAATAAGCAGGAAAGCCCGTCCTTTGCCGCAAATACGGCAGGGGGCGGGTTCTTGCTTTGCCGGGAAAATGCAGCAGCAAAAACCGCACGGAGAGCAGTTTGCCAGGAAAACGCAAAAAAGAACAAAAATAGACGTGTATGAGAACTGTTTTTTGTCAGGCAGAGGCGGGGCAGGGCGGTGCTATTGCCTTGACATCAGGGTTAAAGGGCGCTATAATTTTTTGTGGTATCAATACAGCCTGCGCATCCTGCTGTCCTTTTCCCCTGAGGCAGCAGGCGTGCGGAACCTCTGTTTGCAGCGGGAAGCGCTGCTGCACGCAGGACATCAAAGGCTGTGCGGAAAGGAAGTGCGCAATGGGCAAACATAAAAAGGGTTTGGCGGTGTGCATTATTGCCGTTTTGCTGCTGCTGGCGGCCTCGCTTCTGACCGGGTTTCACGGCAGGGCGGAGAGCGTGCAGGAAGCTATGCGGGACGCGGTACTGCACAACGTAAACCAAATCACATTCATCGGCGGGAAGCTGATAAATCCGGGGCTTGTTTCAGCCTTTCTGGTTACGGCTATCCTTCTGATAGCGGCGGCCTGTATCCGGGTGTTCGCCATTCCCCGGTTCCGGCTTATCCCGGGAAAATTCCAGATGGTGCTGGAAGAAGCGGTGGGCCTGTTTGACAACATGGCAAAAACCAACAGCCCCCACCGCAACGGCTTTCTGGGGGCTTACATTTTTGGCGCGGGGGCTTATATCTTTGTAGGGACGCTCTTTGAGCTGCTGGGCTTTGAGGCTATTACAGCCCATGGGGAGCCTGTCACCCTGCCGGCCCCGCTTTCAGACGTAAACGCGGCTATCGCGCTGGGGGTGCTCTCCTATCTGGTTATCCTCTCCGGCGGCATAGCAGGCAATGGCGTGGGGGGGATCGGCAAAACCCTTAAGGAGTTTTCCCTTCCCATCTCTATGAGCTTCCGTCTTTTCGGCGCGCTGCTCTCCGGCCTGCTGGTAACGGAGCTGGTGTACTATTTCGTCACCCTGAGCTTCCTGCTCCCGGTGGTGGTGGGGGTGCTTTTCACCCTGCTCCATGCCATCATTCAGACCTACGTGCTCACTATGCTTACTGCCCTGTATTACGGCGAAGTGTCCGAGCCTTCCCATAAGGAGAAAAAGGGGAAACAGAAGGCAAAGGCTTCCGCCTGAGGATATTTGCAATCAACCCTATACAAATGGAGGTAGAACGACTATGAAAACCTTATACCGTCACAAGAAAGTCCTGTACACGCTGCTGCTTGCAGTGCTGCTGATGCTCTGCATCGGGATGCCGGCCCTGGCAGCCGAAGGGGAGGGCGCGCCTGCTGACGAGCCTGCACAGGCCGCCCAGGACAACAGCATCGGATCTAAAGCGATTGCCGCCGCTATTGCAGTAGGCCTTGCCGCTGCTGGCGGCGCGGTTGGCATGGGCATTGCCACGGCCAAGTCTGCCGAAGGCATTTCCCGCCAGCCCGAGGCTGAAGGCAAAATCCGTACGGCTTTCATGCTGGGCCTGGTGTTCATTGAAACCGCCATCATTTATGCGCTGCTGGTGGTTATCCTGATTATCTTCGTACTATAAAGGCAGGTGGCAGACGTGTCGAACATTCCACTTAATATCGACTGGCAGCAGATCCTGCTGCATTGGATGAACCTGGCTATCCTGGTAGGCGGGCTGTATTTCCTTCTGTTCAAGCCTGTCAAGCAGTTTATGGAGAAGCGCCAGGCGCACTATCAGGAGATGGAGGAGAAGGCTGCCGGGAAGCTGCAGGAGGCCGAAGGCGTAAAGGCCCAGTACCAGCAGAAGCTGGACGGGGTGGAGGCAGAGCTTCACGAAGCCCGGGCCAAGGTGCAGCAGGCAGTGGAGAAATCCACCCAGGAGCAGTTGGAGCAGGCTAAAAAGCAGGCCGCGCAGATTGTGGCCCAGGCCAGGTCTGAAGCGGAACACAGCAAGGAAAAGGTAATGAAGGAAGCTCAGCGGGAACTGAAAAAGCTGGCAACCGAGGCGGCTGAAAAGATTGCCTTTAAATCGGATGTAGATCCTTTCGACCAGTTCTTGAATCTGGCAGAAGGAGGCAAGGAAAATGAGAGCCGATAGAGGCCATTTGAGAGCTATACTGTGCAGTGCCAAGCAGCCCAGCCCGGAACAGATGAAACGCTTCACCCAGTTCCTGCTGGAGAAATACCAGCGCAAGGTGCCTGTTGTCTGGGAGCAGGACAGCGCCCTGCGCACAGGGTTCCGGCTTCAGGTGGGATCCGATATCTATGACTGGACCCCACATGGCAGGCTGCGCCAGTTCCAGGACTACCTGCGGGCCTTGCGCCCTGGGCAGGATGATCTCCTGCCTCTGATGCGGGAGGCTGTGCAGGAGTGGGATCCGGCCATAAACCCCGAGGAAATCGGGGAGGTGCTTACGGTAGGCAGCGAAATTGCCACTGTGGGCGGGCTGGAACACGCCCAGTATGGAGAAATCCTGGTGTTTGACTCCGGCGTGAAGGGCATGGTGCAGGACTTACGGGAAAACGATTTAAGCTGCATCCTCTTTGGAGACAGCCAGGAAATAACAGCCGGCAGCATGGTGCGCCGCACCATGAAAACCGCCGCCATGCGGGTAGGCGATGGCTTTCTGGGCCGGGTTGTGGACGCTTTGGGCATTCCGGTGGATGGGAAAGGGCACATTGAGGCGGAAACCCATTTCCCCATGGAGGCCCCTGCCCCCGGCATTCTGGAGCGCCAGCCTGTAAATACCCCCATGGAGACAGGCCTTCTGGCTATTGACTCCATGTTCCCCATTGGACGGGGCCAGCGCGAGCTGATTATCGGCGACCGCCAGACAGGCAAAACCGCCATTGCCCTGGACACTATCCTGAACCAGAAGGGCAAAGGCGTGGTGTGCATTTATGTGGCTATCGGGCAGAAAACCAGTTCCATCGCCCAACTGGTGGAAAACCTTTCCCGCCGGGGTGCCATGGATTATACAACAGTGGTCAGCGCCCCTGCCGGAGCCTCTGCCGCCTTGCAGTATATCGCGCCCTATGCCGGATGTGCTTTAGGCGAATATTTTATGCGCCAGGGCCGGGACGTGCTGATTGTCTATGACGATCTCTCTAAGCACGCCATTGCGTACCGGGCTTTAAGCCTTTTGCTGGAGCGTTCTCCGGGCCGCGAAGCCTACCCTGGCGATGTGTTCTACCTCCACTCCCGGCTGCTGGAGCGTGCGGCCCACTTGTCCGACGAGTTGGGCGGCGGCAGCATGACCGCTTTGCCAATTGTGGAAACCCAGGCCGGGGACGTGTCCGCTTACATCCCCACCAACATTATCTCCATTACAGACGGCCAGATTTTCTTAGAAAGCGATCTGTTTTTTGCAGGCCAGCGGCCTGCCGTCAACGTAGGCCTGTCTGTGTCCCGCGTAGGCGGCGACGCCCAGACAAAGGCGATGAAGTCCGCCGCAGGCGCCATCCGCCTGGACTTGGCCCAATACCGGGAGATGGAGGTTTTCACCCAGTTCTCCAGCGATTTGGACGAGGCCACCAAGCGCCAACTTGCCTATGGCCAGGGACTGATGCGGCTTTTGCGCCAGCCCCAGTATGCCCCCTTCTCCCAGCACCAGCAGGTAATCATTTTGGTTGCCGCCATGGCCCACGTCATGCAGGAGGTAGGTTTGGAGGAGCTGGACGAGTTTAGGGAAAAGCTTCTCGCTTATGTGGAGGAAGAGGCCCCGGACATCTGCCGCAGGGCGGATCAAACCGGGCAGCTTTTTGAGGATGACCGGGAGGAGATTATTGCCCTCTCCAAGGAGTACCTGGAGAAATTCCGGGCTGGAAAGGGCGGGAACTGAGTATGCCCGGTACGAAAGAAATAAAGTCCCATATTGAAAGCGTGCGGGAGACGAGGAAGATTACCAATGCCATGTACCTCATCGCCTCCACCAAACTGCGCCGGGCCAGAATGGATCTGGACAACACCCGGCCCTATTTTGAGGCCCTGCAAGGGGAGATAAAGCGCATTTTCCGCACCGCCAAGGATGTGGACAGCCACTATTTCTATCCCCCGGACGGTTCCCCGTCTTTAGAGGGCACCTATGGCTGCCTTGTCATTACGGCGGATAAGGGCCTTGCCGGAGCTTACAACCAGAACGCCATCCGGCAGGCGCAAGGCCTTCTGGAGGAGCACCCCGACACAAAGCTTTTTGTAGTGGGGGAGTATGGGCGCAGGTTCTTCATGCAGCGCCGCATCCCCATAGAGCACAGCTTCCTATATACCGCCCAGAACCCCACCATGCAGCGGGCCAGGGAAATCAGCGCCCTGCTTCTGGACGGCTTTGACCGCGGGGAGCTGAAAAAGATATTTATCATCTATACGGACATGGAGAGCAGCGTCAGCTTTACGGCTCATTGCGACCGCCTGCTGCCTTTCCACAGGACAAATTTTGTGGACACAGCCCAAAAGGAAAAGTCTGTGCGGGAGCCTTTTGAGTTTCTGCCGGATGCACGCACAGTGCTGAACAGCATTATGCAGAGCTATGTGTCCGGGTTTATTTACAGCGCCCTTATCGACAGCTTCTGCTGCGAGCAGGACGCCCGCATGACGGCTATGGACAGCGCCAACCAGAATGCGGAGAAGCTTTTGGGAGAGCTGTCCCTCCAATATAACCGGGTGCGGCAGTCGGCTATTACCCAGGAAATTACCGAGGTATCCGCCGGGGCCAAGGCCCAGCGCCAAAAGAAGGGAAGGTGAGGGATTTGGAAAAAGGAATTATCGTGCAGGTATCTGGTCCCGTCGTCGATGTAGAGATACAGGGGCCTCTGCCCAGGCTGCGGGAGCAGCTCACTGTGGAAAAGGACGGCACAGTGCGGGTAATGGAAGTGGCCCAGCACATGGGGAAAGACAGGGTGCGGTGCATCATGCTTTCCGCCAGCGAGGGCCTGCAGCGCGGCCTTGCGGTAGACGTGCCGGGACACACCATCCGGGTGCCTGTTGGTACGGCTACCCTGGGACGCATGTTCAACGTCCTGGGCCAGCCCATAGACGGGGGCGGCCCTCTGCCCGAAGGCACGCCTGTGCAGAGCATCTACCGCAGCCCGCCCTCCTTTGAGGAGCAAAGCCCGGCTGTGGAGATTCTGGAGACAGGCATCAAGGTTATCGACCTGCTGGAGCCTTATCCCCGGGGCGGCAAAATCGGCTTGTTCGGCGGGGCGGGCGTGGGCAAGACGGTGCTCATTCAGGAGCTTATCCACAATGTTGCCATGGAGCATGGCGGCTATTCCATCTTCACTGGCGTGGGCGAGCGCAGCCGCGAGGGCAACGATCTCTGGCGGGAAATGCGGGAAAGCGGCGTTTCCGACAAGACCGCCCTGGTGTTCGGCCAGATGAACGAATCCCCTGGCGTACGTATGCGGGTGGCCCTTTCCGGCCTTACCATGGCGGAGCATTTCCGTGACAAGGAGCATAAGGACGTGCTGCTGTTTATTGACAACATCTTCCGCTTCGTCCAGGCAGGCAGTGAGGTTTCCACCCTGCTGGGGCGTATGCCTTCTGCTGTGGGCTACCAGCCCACCCTGGCAAACGAAATGGGAGAGCTGCAGGAACGCATCACCTCCACCAAGGAAGGCTCTGTCACCTCCGTCCAGGCGGTATATGTGCCTGCCGATGACCTGACCGACCCCGCCACAGCCACCACTTTCGCCCATCTGGACGCCACCACGGTTTTAAGCCGTAAAATCTCCGAGCAGGGCATTTACCCGGCTGTGGATCCCCTGGCTTCCTCCTCCCGCATTTTGGAAGCAGATGTAGTGGGCAAAGAGCATTACCGCATTGCCCGGAAATGCCAGGAGATTCTGGAGAAGTATAACGAGCTGCAGGACATCATTGCCATTTTGGGTATGGATGAGCTGAGCGAGGAAGACCAGAAAATTGTGGCCCGGGCCCGCCGGCTGCAGCGTTTCTTTGCACAGCCCACCCATGTGGCAGAGAAATTCACTGGCATCCCCGGCGTGTACGTGCCCTTAAAGGATACGCTGGAAAGCTTCGGCAAGCTGGTGGACGGGGAACTGGACGAATACCCGGAAGCCGCTTTCTATAATGTAGGCACTTGGCGGGACGTGGTGGAAAAGGCCCGGAAAATGGAAGCGGGTGAACTGTAATGGAGGCGTTTCAGGTACACATCCTGGCAGCGGATAAAACCTTCTATGAAGGCCCCTGCGAAAGCCTGACCGTTCCCACCTCGGATGGGGAGCAGTGCATCCTGGCCCACCACAGCAGCATGATAGCGGCAGTGCTGCCCGGCACCATGCGCTATCGCGCTCCGGGGCAGCCGGTGCAGCCGGCTGCTGTGTCCCCGGGCATGGTAAAGGTGGAGAACAACGAGGTTTTGGTTTTAGTAGACTCTGCCGAGCGTCCGGAGGATATCGACGCAGCCCGGGCGCGCCGGGAAGCAGACGAGGCTATGGAGGCAATCCTCCAGCGAAAGAGCCGCCAGGAATACCAGGTGGCCCAGGCCACCCTGGCCCGGGCGCTGAACCGCCTGCGCGTAAAATCTACTGTCACTCACCTGGAGCATTAAAATTCAAATAAAAAACAGCCTGCCCTTCCGGAAAGCGGGAAAGGCAGGCTGTTTTTTTATATCATTCAAACCAGATAGGGATAAAATAGATACGCATCGGCGGGAGAATAAGTTTCTTCCGCCATATCTTTTAGGCAGTTTGACGTGTAGTACGCTACAGGGGCTTTCTGCATCTACGCTGTTTTCCAATTTGCCTCTTAACGTCCGGGTCTGCTATGTAGGTATGCTCGGCGGGGCTTGGTACAGCCCAGAACCTGACAAAGCTTACAGCACATCCTTCGTGATCAAAGCCACTGGGGCGTGTACACATAAGCATTTGCAAGCGGCTTTTGGCGAGTTTTTGCCTGAAATTTTTGAGGTGCACAAGTACATCTGCGAAAATTTGCCTTGCTTGGCCCCCAAAATACTCGCTCATCTGGCAATTTCGATTATGAATACAGGTTCTTACTCTTTTGCAAGGGTAAACTGCTCCACCAGTTGTTTCAGGCTGGACGCTTCCGCCGAAAGCTGCTGGCTGGCGGCTGCGCTTTCCTCTGAGGTAGCGCTGTTGGTCTGCACCACAGAGGAAATTTGGTCGATGCCCTCAGTCACTTGGTTGATGGCTTCTGTCTGGTTCTCGACGGCCTCCACCACAATGTCCATCTGGGTGGTCACATTGCCTGCCAAAGCATTGGTACGTTCCAGGGCTTCAGTGACCTTGGCCACAGTCCCGTTTCCTTCATTGACAGCGGAAATGGAACGCTCGATCAAATCCTTGGTGGCCTTGGCGGCTTCATCAGATTTAGACGCCAAATTGCGCACCTCATCTGCCACTACGGCAAAGCCCTTGCCAGAGGTGCCTGCGCGTGCAGCTTCCACAGCGGCATTCAAGGCCAGGATGTTGGTCTGGAAAGCAATATCTTCTATAGTGGCAATGATGACGGAAATCTCTTCAGAGGAATGGGAGATCTTTTCCATAGCGTTGTTAAGCTCGCCAACATATTTCACGCTGGTGCCCAACTGCGCCCCTGCCTGCTCCACAAAATGGCCTGCTTCCTCAGCCGCGGAAGCAGTGCGCTTGGCACTGGAGGAAATGTCGGTGATAGTAGCGGCCAGCTCCTGCACAGAACTAGCCTGCATGATAGAGCCTTGGCTCAAGGTCTGCGCACCAGTAGAAACCTGGCCGCTGGCAGCAGACACCTGTCCCGCAGCCCCATCAATTTGGCGCATGGTAGCGCTTAACTGAACCTTCAGGGTGCGCATGGCTTCCAGTATCCCCTGGAAACTGCCTACATACGCGTCCCGGTGGGAGGACGTCACATCAAAGTTTTTTCCTGCCATTTCTGCCAGCAGGTAGCTGATATCCTGGATAATGGTGTGCAGGCCTGCCACCAGTTCCCCGGTAGACCGTGTCAGGTCGGCAGTCTCATCCTGCCCTTGGGCCTGGGGTACAGGGGACTCCAGGTCGCCCGCCACCAACTGCTTCATGCGCCGGGCGCAGGCCTGCATGGGCACGCTGATGTTGCTGGAAAGCTTTATGGCCACTACGATAGAAGCCAGGATGGAGAGCAGCGTAACGCCTATATTGATAAATATGCTAAAATATGTATCAGCCAGATAATCCTTTTTCATAGCTGTCACTGCCACGCTCCAGCCGTCTGTTCCGCCTACCGGGGCATAGGCTGCAAAACGAGGCCCGTCTGCCGCTTGGAAGCTGCCGAACCCGCTGCCTCCCTGGCGCATAGCCGTATGGATATCCGCCAATTCCTGCAGGGATGTGTCTTTTTGGGCTTCACGCTCAATATTCTGAGTGGTGATGGTCTCCAGGGTGTTGTCGGCAATGGTATCGCCATTCTTGTTTATCATATAAGCATGGCTGCTTTCGCTGACCTTAATAGAGGAAACAATGTCATTCAGGAAAGTCTCGGGGGGCACAAAATACACTACGCCAATAATCTCCCCGCCCTGCTTGCCGCCGTCATACAGGGGAGCAGCCACCATAATGGAGAGTTCGCCGGTAATTTTGCTGATAAGTGGTTCTGATACATATACGTTCCCTGCCATGGCCTGCTGCACATATTCCCGGTCAGAGTAGTCGTTCCCGTCAAATATGCTGATGCCGTCTGCGCCCACGATGTTGCCGCGCTGGAAGCCGTGCATGCTCACCCGCTCGTCTATGATAGCGCGCTTTTCTTCCACGGGTACATCTCTGCCGGAAAGCTGAGGAATGCAGCCTGTGTCCATGGCAACATTCCGGTAGGCCTCCAGCTCCTGCTGGATGCGCTCGCCTGCCAGCACAGCCGTTTCCCCCATCATCTGTTCCACCGTAGACAAGGTGCTCCGGTAGTTCAGCACCATGCTAAAAGCTCCCACTATCAGCAAAGCCATGAGCACTGTCGCGATCAAACATGTTGTGATTTTCCTGCGGATACTTTTCATCATCAATACACTCCTGTTTTGCTTCATCAGGTTTTCGCCAAGGCCTGCCCATAAGCCGCCTTTTTGCCTGCGCCGGGCAAAGGAGGCGGCTATCCTGTTTTTTGGGCAAGCCCTAGCGCAGCTCCCAGGATAGCAGCAAAGGCAGAGGCTGGGGCACAAGGCAACCGCGTTACCCTGTGCCCCCAGCCTAATGCTCCACTGTAATATCCCTGGGGCCGCTCTAAAAAACCTTAATTTTATTATAGGCCGTCTGGCGGGAGTTTGTCAATGACATAAATGGTAAATATTGGGCAAAATGCCAAATAAAACGGCTGCCAGCTTAGACATTTCTTGGGGCTGTCTCATTCCCGGTCTGACTGGCTTGCAAAAATTCCGCTTTGCCTGGACAGCGACCAGGCCGGACATGACGCGGTCCCACGCATTGCCAAACAGTTACCTTGATGAGTGGGAGGTAGAAGTCCCTGCCCACTTCCCAGACTAGAAGGGCTGAAACGAGGAATTGCAGGCCAACAGGTGGATGGTGCATTCCTGCTACCGTATTAAAACCTGTCATTGAAAAGCGTGGGACATATTCGGTCCATCCTACAGCTTTCTCTCCAAAGGCTGTGTTGACAGTGCCTGTTTTCTGGCCTATAATAGAAACAAATCTAGGCAGGTTGCCAAATTTGTTTTTGACAGGAGGATGATGGAAGCGTGCAGAAAAAACAATACCGGGTGTACCAGAACCCAGACGGGCCGGAAATCGGCACTTGCTCGGCAGGCATTTTAGAGGTGGATGGGCTTTATTTTAAGGATTTGGCAGGTACGGGAGAGCTTTTGCCTTACGAGGATTGGCGGCTCAGCGATGATGAGCGGGCAAAGGACTTGGCAAAGCGCCTTTCTGTGGAGGAAATTGCGGGGCTGATGCTCTATTCCCCTCATCAGATGGTGCCCAACATGCCCGGAGGCCCCTTTCAGGCCACCTATGACGGCAAGGCCTTTCCGGAAAGCGGTAAGGAAAAGTGGGCGCTGACAGATCAGCAGAAAAGCTTTCTCGATAAAGACCACGTGCGCCATGTGCTGGCTATGAAGCTGGAGTCCGGGGAAGTGGCGGCCCGGTGGTCAAACGAACTGCAGGCCTTTGCGGAGAAACTGCCCTGGGGGATCCCTGTAAACATTTCCAGCGATCCCCGCCATGGGGCCAGCAAAGCTGGGGCGGAGTTTAAAACCGGGGCGGACGATGTTTCCAAATGGCCCGAAGGCATGGGCATTGCCGCCACCTTTACGCCGGAGGTGTGCCGGGAGTTTGGGGAAGCCATCTCCCAGGAATACCGGGCGCTGGGCATTACCACAGCCCTGTCCCCCCAGGTAGACCTGGCCACAGAGCCGCGCTGGATGCGCTTTGAGGATACCTTTGGCACTCACCCGGGCATGGTGACAGAGCTGGGGAAAATCTACTGCGACAGCCTCCAGACCACCCAGGGGGAAGCAGACGGCTGGGGGAAAAACAGCGTGTGCGCCATGGCAAAGCACTGGCCCGGCGGCGGCCCCTGCGAGGCCGGGCGGGACGCCCACTATCCCTTTGGGAAATTTGCCGTGTATCCGGGAAAAAACGGGGAGGAGCACCGCAAGCCCTTTACAGAGGGTGTTTTTAAGCTGGACGGGCCTACCGGGGCGGCTTCCGCCGTTATGCCCTATTACACCATTTCTTGGGGGCTGGATACGGCAGACGGGAAAAATGTAGGCAATTCATACAGCCGCTACCTGATTCATGACCAGCTCCGGGGCACATGCAAATATGACGGCATTGTGTGTACAGACTGGGGCATCACAGCCGATCCCCTGCCGGACATAGACTCCTTCAGCAGTCGCTGCTATGGCGTGGAGGATTTGACGGTTGCCCAGCGCCACCTGCTGGCCATTGAGAACGGGGTGGATCAGTTCGGGGGCAACTCGGAAATCGGGCCGATTCTGGAAGCTTATGAAATAGGCTGCAAAAAGCATGGGGAAGCCCATATGCGGGAAAGGCTGGAACAGTCTGCCGTGCGGCTTTTGAAAAACATATTCCGCTGCGGGCTGTTTGAAAACCCCTACCTGGATCCTGCCCGGAGCATGGAGATTATCGGCAGCGAAAGGCTGTGCAGGGCTGGATATGAGGCCCAGCTCAAGTCTGTGGTAATGGTGAAGAATAACCAGGCCCTGCCCATCCGGGAGAGGAAGAAGGCCTATATCCCGGCGCGCACCATCAAGCCCCGCAAGGGCTTTTTCCGCCAGCCCATGCCGGAGCAGAAGGTTGCGCCAGTGGCGGCAGAGCTTGCGGAAAAATATTTTGACCTTGCGGAGCGCCCTGAGGACGCGGATTTTGCCCTGATTTTTATAGAAAGCCCCTTGTCCGACGGGTATTCCGCAGAGGACAGGGCACAGGGGGGCAACGGCTATATGCCCATCTCCCTGCAATACCGCCCCTATAAGGCGGAAGCCGCCCGGGAGGAGAGCATTGGCGGCGGGGACTTCCGGGAGGGCTTTACAAACCGGGGCTATAAGGGAAAAACCGGTACGGCAGCCAATGAGTCTGACCTGGATCTGGTGCTGGATGCCAGGGCGGCCATGGGGGATAAGCCTGTAATCGTCTGCCTGCGGATGCATAATCCTACGGTGGTTTCCGAACTGGAGGCTGCTGCCGATGCGATCCTGATTGATTTCGGCGTGCAGGCCCAGGCCATCCTGGATTTGGTCAGCGGCAGGGCAGAGCCTTCGGCGCTGCTGCCTGTGCAGATGCCCAGGGACATGGAGACAGTGGAAAAACACTGCGAGGACGTGCCCTTTGATATGGATCCCTATGTGGACAGCCAGGGCAATGCCTATGACTTTGCCTTTGGCATGAACTGGTCTGGGGTAATCCGGGACAGCCGGACAGAAAAATACAAAAAATAAGGACTTTCCTTGGACAGGCGGCTCCGCACCTTACGGGCCGCCTGCCATTTTCTTTATTCAGGAGGTGTACACCCTTTTTGGGCTTTTTTTCTCAGGCGAATAATTTTTGCTGAGGCTTGCAAGGGCTTGCAAGAATCCTCTGAAATTGGTATAATAGGGAAAGTATTTTGCGTCCTCTGGAGGGCGCAAGGAGGAAATTGGTGTAAAAAATACTGAGAAAGGAACGATACCGGGCACAAAGGGCTGACATTTCATCTCTTTTTGTGCGGATTCTGGTATCGCATGGCGATTTCCATATGACACATGTAGTTTCGTTTCCCGGCCTGGGGCTGGAATTTACCGTAAACGAAGTGGCGCTCCCTCTGGGAGAGTGGCTTGGATTTGGCGATTATTCCATCCGCTGGTATGGCATTCTGATTGCCATCGGCTTTCTGCTGGGCATGGCCTATGCCGCCCGCAGCGCTAAAAAAATGAATATCGACGCGTCCCGGCTGTTTGACGCGGTAATTGTGGGGCTTATCGGCAGCGTCATCTGCGCCCGGCTGTATTATGTGATTTTTTACCCTGGGGATAAGTATATCAAGAACCCTATGGAGATTTTTAAAATACATGACGGCGGCATCGCTCTGTATGGCTCGCTGATAGGCGCCCTGGTGTTCGGCGGGCTTACCGCCAAGTTGCGCAAGCTGCGGGTGCCAGCCGTGCTGGATGTGGCCTCCCTGGGCTTCCTGATTGGGCAGACGGTAGGGCGCTGGGGAAATTTTGTCAACCAGGAAGCCTTTGGCATCCCCACCATGCTCCCCTGGGGCATGGCAAGCGACAACACAGGAAACATTGCGGTGCACCCTTGTTTTCTTTATGAATCCCTTTTGTGCCTTGCAGGGTTTATCATGCTCCATTTCTTCACCAGAAAATGGCGGCGGTATGACGGGCAGACCTTCTTGCTGTACATCGTCTGGTATGGGGCGGTGCGGTTCTTCATTGAGGGCCTGCGTACCGACAGCTTAATGCTTCATATGGTAGAGCTGAGGGTGTCCCAGGTGGTGGCGGCCGGCTGCGTGGTGGTAGGGCTTATCCTGCTGTTCGTGTTCCGGCGCAAAACCAGCCTTTCCGGCTGCGGCAGCCCGGAGGTGATGGAGGCTGTAGGCATGCTAAAGCCGGAAATCGACCCGGCGCTGGAAAAGAGCACTATTTTTGGAGATCTGCCGGAGAAGGAGGAAAGCGCCCAGGAGGAAGAAGCTGAAGCAGAGAAAGAGGAAAAGCAGGAGGCGCCAGAAGGCGGAGAGGAGAAGCCAGAAGAACCGGAAGAGCCTGCAAAGGATGAAGGCATCAAAGAGGAAAAGGCCGGGGGAGAAGAAGCCCCCCAGGAGGGGGAGACGGAAAAGCCGGAAGAAAAGCAAGATAAAAAAGGGAAGAAAGAGAAAAAATCCAGGAAAAAAAGCAAAGGCAAGTAGGGGAGGCTGGCTTTATGGCAGTGCTTATTGACGGAAAGGCCGTATCGGCAAAGGTGAAGGCCCAGGTGGCCCAGGAAACAGAAGAACTGAAGGCAAAGGGCGTCTGCCCGGGGCTGGCTGTGGTCATTGTGGGGGACGATCCTGCCTCCCGCATCTATGTGAACAACAAGAAGAAAGCCTGCGCCGCAGCGGGCATTTATTCTGAGGAACATGCCCTGCCTGGGGATACAACCCAGGAAGAACTGCTGGATTTGATTGACACCCTGAATAAGCGGGAGGAAATCCATGGCATTTTGGTGCAGTCCCCTTTGCCAAAGGGCCTTGACGAGGCCGCTGTGGTGGAAAAAATCGACCCCCAAAAAGATGTGGACGCTTTCCACGCCTATAATGTGGGCAAGATTATGCAGGGGAAATACACCTTCCTGCCCTGCACCCCAGCCGGGGTTATTGAGCTTATCAAGTCCACAGGGGTGGACATCTGCGGCAAACAATGCGTGGTTATCGGGCGCAGCGACATTGTGGGCAAGCCCATGGCCATGTTGTTGCTCCATGAAAACGGCACAGTGACTGTCTGCCACAGCCGCACAAAGAACCTGGGAGAAATCTGCAAAAGCGCCGACATCCTGGTGTCCGCGGTGGGAAAGGCCCATTTTGTCACAGGGGACATGGTAAAGCCCGGGGCTGTGGTGATTGACGTGGGCATGAACCGGGATGAAAACGGGAAGCTTTGCGGGGACGTGGAGTTTTCAGAGGCAGAGCCTGTGGCGGGATATATCACCCCAGTGCCGGGAGGCGTTGGCCCCATGACCATTGCCATGCTGCTGAAAAACACCCTCACAGCCGCCCGGCTGCAAAACCGTCTGGGGAGCTGAAACGGGATGGGGAAGTTACTGGAGGGAATCCGCTCGCCCCGGGACATTAAGAGCCTTCACCGGGAACAGCTTTCTGCCCTCTGCGAGGAAATGCGGGAGGTTATCATTGAAACCGTTTCCCATAACGGCGGGCACCTGGCCTCCAACCTGGGCGTGGTAGAGCTTACGGTGGCTCTGTGCCTTGCTTTTGACCCGCCAAAGGATTCCATTGTGTGGGACGTGGGCCACCAGAGCTATGCCTATAAGCTGCTGACAGGCCGTTATCCCCAGTTTTCCACTATACGCCGGGAGGGGGGCCTTGCAGGATATCCCTGCCGGGAGGAAAGCGGCTTTGATGCCTTCAGCAGCGGGCACAGCAGCACCTCCATTTCGGCGGCATTGGGGATATCGGAGGCAAATGCTGTGCAGGGGAAGGACGGCTATGTGGCGGCGGTAATCGGGGACGGCGCCCTGACAGGGGGCCTTGCCTATGAGGGCCTGAATAACGCCGGGCGGCTCCACCGCAATTTTATCGTCATCTTAAACGACAACACCATGTCCATCTCCAAGAATGTAGGCTCCATCGCCCGATACCTTACCTATATCCGCACAAAGCCTGGCTATATTAAAATTAAGCGGAACCTGGAAATTTCCTTTCAGCGGCTGCCCTTGCTGGGGAAACCGTTAGCTGCCCTTTTGCGGCATATGAAGGCCCGGATTAAAAAGTTTTTTTACAACCCCACCATTTTTGACGATTTAGGCTTTGCTTACTATGGCCCTTTTGACGGGCACAATATCAAAGAGCTTACAGAAACCCTGGAAAGCGCCAAGCTTCTGCACAAGCCTGTGCTGCTTCATGTGCGCACCTATAAAGGGAAAGGGTATCAGTATGCCGAGCAGGATCCGGGCATGTACCATGGGCTTTCCGGTTTTGATGTGGATACAGGGGACACAGGGGATAAATCCCACAGCTTTTCAGACGCTTTTGGGGAGGCGCTGTGCCAGTTGGCGGAAGAGAATCCTTCCATCTGCGCTATAACAGCGGCTATGCAGTCTGGCACAGGGCTGAGCGGCTTCCGGGAAAGATTTAAAAACCGCTTTTACGATGTGGGAATTTCCGAGGGCCATGCCGCCACCTTTGCCGGGGGCCTGGCGGCAGGGGGGATGCTGCCGGTGTTTGCCGTCTATTCCAGCTTCCTGCAAAGGGCTTATGACCAGTTGATACATGACGTTTCCCTCCAGGGGGCCAAGGTGCTTTTAGCTATTGACCGGGCTGGCATTGTGGGAGAGGACGGCAAAACCCATCAGGGCGTGTTTGACGCGGCCTTTTTGCAGACCATCCCTCATGTAACGTTGTATTCCCCGGCATTTTTCTCTGAAATGCAGTCCCAGCTTGCGTTTCTCGCAGAGAAGGGGGATGGGCTGTGCGCCATCCGATATCCCCGGGGGAAGGAACTGTACCGCCCCCCGTATTTTCAAGATATGGCAGAGCCGTTCTCCCTGTACGGGGAGGGGGATATCTGCATTGCCACCTACGGGCGGCTTTTCTCCTTTGCGGCGGAAGCCCGGGAGGGCCTTCTGAAGGGGGGGATTCCGGTGCGGCTTTTAAAGCTGAACCGCATTATCCCCATAGACCCAGCGGCTGTACAGGCGGCTGCGGGCTGTTCCCAGGTTTTCTTCTTTGAGGAGGGCGTGAGGCAGGGAGGCATAGGGGAGCGCTTTGGCTTCCTTTTGCAGGAAAGGGGCTTTGCAGGGCAGTATTTCCTGCGGGCGCTGGACGATCCCTATATTCCCCACGCGCCCATGTTCCGGGCGCTGGAGGCTTTAGGGCTGAACGCCCAGGGCATGGCGGCGGTAGTTTTACAGCATTGCGCAGAAAAGAAAGGGGCCGGTTCTTCTGAAAAAACGACTTGACCTGCTGGTGTATGAGCAAGGGGCGGCCCCAAGCCGGGAAAAGGCCAGGGGGCTGATTATGTCCGGGCTGGTGTATGTGGATAACCAGAAGGCGGACAAGCCCGGGGATATGTACCCGGAGGGCGCGAAAGTGGAGGTGCGGGGGAAAGGGCTTCCCTATGTAAGCCGGGGCGGGCTGAAGCTGGAAAAGGCCATGAAGGTTTTCTCCCTGGAGCTTTCAGATGCTGTGTGCATGGATGTAGGCGCTTCCACTGGGGGCTTTACCGACTGTATGCTGCAAAACGGCGCAAAGAAGGTGTATGCCATTGACGTGGGCTATGGGCAGCTTGCCTGGGGCCTGCGGCAGGATCCCCGTGTGGTGAACCTGGAGCGCACCAACGCCCGGTATCTCACAAAGGAGCAGGTGCCCGAGGCCATAGATTTTATGTCTGTGGACGTGTCCTTTATCTCCCTTTCCCTTATCCTGCCTGCTGTAAGGCCTCTGCTGGGGGAAGAGGGCAGGGCTGTCTGCCTGATTAAGCCCCAGTTTGAGGCGGGACGGGAAAAGGTGGGCAAAAAAGGCGTGGTGCGGGACAAGGCGGTACACCGGGAAGTGATTGAGAAGGCCCTGGGCTTTTCCCTGGAAAACGGTTTTTCTGTGAGGGGCCTGACGTATTCCCCTGTAAAAGGCCCAGAGGGGAACATTGAATACCTTGCCTACCTGCAAAAGGCGGAAAGACCCCGGCTGCTGGAAGGGGTGGGAAGCCCAAAAGACGTGGTGGAGGCATCCCACCAGGAACTGGACAAATGAATGAAGGGGGGCGCATGACGTGAGGATTGCCGTGATTCCCAACAGCTCCAGAGCGGAGGCAGAGCGCTGCACCCAGAAGGTTCTGGAGGTTTTAAAGGGCTGCGGCTGTGAAATCCTTTTAAAGCCCTATTGCTATCATGACGGCGGCTGCGTGGAGGAGATACTGGCAGACCCGGAATTGGCCCTGTGCGCCCTGATTCTGGCGGTGGGCGGGGACGGCACCATTATCCACGTGGCAAAGATTGCGGCGGCCCTGGATAAGCCCATCCTGGGCATAAACGCCGGAAAGCTGGGCTTTACCGCTGTGGTGGAGCAGGAGGAGCTTTCCCTTCTGCCCCGGCTTCTGACAGGGTATCAGGAGGAAAAGCGGCTGATGCTCCAGGTGGAGGTGCAGGGGGAAAGAGGCAGGGTTCTGCGCCATGCCTTAAACGACGCGGTGGTGTCGGCAGAGCTTGCGAAAATTATCGACTATCGTTTGGCCCTGGGGGACGGGGAAAGCTATAAATACCGGGCAGACGGCTTTATCGTTTCTACCCCCACCGGTTCCACAGCCTATTCCCTCTCAGCAGGAGGCCCGGTGGTAGACCCTTCCCTGGACAGCATTATCTACACCCCCATCTGCCCCCATTCCCTTTTTAACCGCAGCGTGCTCTTTGGGGCGGGCACCCGCCTGCAGGTGGAAATCCCGGAAAACCGCAGCCGGCTGTACCTGACCATTGACGGGGAAGGGCCTGTGGAGCTGTGGGCCGGCGACAGGCTGGCTTTTTCCCAATCCCCCCGGCGGGCAAGATTTATCAAATTGACAAATAAAAATTTTTACGATATATTAAATCAAAAGCTGGTAAACTGAGAACAGGGGGATACCCCCAGACACCAAGGCGGTTTGCGCCAGAAAGGATCAGCCATGAAAACCCGACGCCATGCCAAGATTTTAGAGCTAATCAAGGAGTACGACATTGAAACCCAGGACGAGCTGCTGCGCTACCTGCGGGAAGGGGGCTTTGACGTGACCCAGGCCACTGTCTCCCGGGACATTAAAGAGCTGCGGCTGGTGAAGGCCCTTTCCCACACCGGGAAATACAAGTATTCTGTGGGCGGAGAGGCTTCCAATGACATGTCCTCGAAATTCTACTCCCTTTTTGCCGACTCTGTACTCTCTGTAGAGTCCGCCATGAACATGGTGGTGGTAAAATGCATGAACGGCATGGCCCAGGCAGTGTGCGCCTCCATGGACGCTATGCACTGGCAGGGCTTTCTGGGCACTTTGGCCGGAGAGGACACCATCTTCATTGTGTGCCGCAGCGAGGCTGCCGCCCAGGAAACCCAGGAAGAATTTACAAAACTGATGAACAGGTGACGAAATATGCTTGCGCAGCTTTTTATCAACAATATCGCGGTGATAGAGCGGGCTTCCATTGATTTGGAACGGGGCTTCACAGTGCTTACCGGTGAAACCGGTGCGGGCAAGTCCATTATCATCGACGCTATACACGCTGTATTGGGGGAGCGCACCTCCAGGGAGCTGGTGCGCACAGGCACCCAGGCCGCCTCTGTTTCCGCCCTCTTTACCGGGCTGGAGCCAGATGTGCTGGCAGCTTTGGGAGAGCTTTCTGTCCCGGAAGAGGAGGACGGCTCCCTGCTCATCCAGCGGGACATCCGGCTCTCTGGAAAATCCACCTGCAAGCTTAACGGCGCCCCTGCCACTGTCTCCATGCTCAAGAGAATAGCCCCCCGGCTTATCAGCATCCACGGGCAGCACGAAAGCTATGAACTGCTTTCCCCAGAGGTTCACATGGACTATATTGACAGCTTTGCCCGGGTGGAAGATCTGCGGGGCAGGTATCAGGCAAGCTACCGCAGGCTGCGGCAGCTTCAGGGGAAGCTGGAGGACTTTAACACCGACGAAGGGGAAAAAGCCCGGCAGCTTGACTTGCTGCGCTATCAGATTGACGAAATTGAAGCTGCGGATATCCGGCCTGGGGAGCAGGAGCGCCTTGCCCAGGAGCGGGAGGCTATCCGCAACAGCGAGAAAATCGCCGCCTCTGTGGA
Source organism: Acutalibacter sp. JLR.KK004 (assembly GCF_036941085.1). Lineage (NCBI taxonomy): Bacteria > Bacillati > Bacillota > Clostridia > Eubacteriales > Acutalibacteraceae > Acutalibacter > Acutalibacter sp. JLR.KK004. The sequence goes on along the minus strand of NZ_JAYMNQ010000001.1, from coordinate 1,562,238 downwards.
GCTTTCCAAAGCCCTTTTAAGCGGGGACGAGGACAGGGGAGGCGTGTTGTCCGATTTGGCCCAGGCAGCGGCTGAAATGGAAAAGGCGGCGTCTTTCTTGCCGGAGGCGCAGGAAGCGGCCCAGAAGCTGCGGGAAGCAAGCTATCTTTTAGAGGATGCGGACGCAGCCCTGCACAGCCTTGCAGTGGAGTTTGACCCCTCTGCCCTGGACGCTATAGAGGAGCGTTTGGATTTGCTGTACCGGCTGGGGCTGAAGTATGGCGGCGGGGAGGAGAAAATCCTCCAGTATCTGGCAGATTGCCAGGAAAGGCTTCACGCCATAGAGTTTTCCGACGAGGAGCGGGAGAAGCTGGAAGCAGAATATGAGGAGGAAAAGAAGCGGGCCATCGCTTTGGCAAAGGAGCTCTCCCAGAAACGCCAGGGTGCTTCTGGGAAGTTTACGGCGGCTGTAAAAAAGGAGCTGGCCTTTTTGAATATGCCGGGCATTGAGTTTGTAACGGAGATAGAGCGGGTGCCCCTGCACACAGGGGGGTGCGACAAGCTGCGGTTCCTGGTTTCTGCCAACAAGGGAGAGCCGGCAAAGCCTTTGTCGAAAATTGCTTCCGGAGGCGAGCTTTCCCGGATTATGCTGGCGGTGAAAACGGTGCTTTCCGGCATGGATAAAATTGACACCCTGATTTTTGACGAGGTGGACACAGGCATCAGCGGCGTGGCGGCAAACCGGGTGGGGGAGAAGCTGAAGCAGGTTTCCCATAACCGGCAGGTGCTGTGTATCACCCATCTGGCCCAGATTGCCGCCATGGCGGATAACCATCTGTTTATCAGCAAGCACACAGAAAAGGGCAGAACCTTTACAAAGGTAGAACAGTTGGATTTTGAGGGCCGCAAGCAGGAGGTGGCCCGGATTATTTCCGGGGACGCTGTGACGGAATTACAACTGAAAATGGCGGAGGAAATGCTGCAAAGGTCTTGACATTTGTAAAACCTCCGTGTATAATTACGAACAATGGCAATGACGGAATAAAGGCAATACCGTATAATTCTAAGTGATATATGGCGGAAGCAGGGAATTGTGCGGTGTTGCCTGAAGTAAGCGCTGCTTTATATGGCAAAGAGAGCCTGCGGCTGGTGGAAGCAGGTGCATGGCAGCGGCTGAAAATACCTTCCCGAGCCGCTTCCCTGAACATGCAGTAGGGGGAGCCGTTTAGCAGGCGTTACACTGCAAGGGCATGATAGTGCCTAAAGAGGCCGCAGGCTGGAAGGCTGCGGTAAACTGAGGTGGTACCGCGGTTATGTTTAATCGCCCTCTGGACGGGAATCCCCGTGCGGAGGGCTTTTTTGTTTCCCAAAGGAGGTGTGTAAGGCTTGATAACTTTACAGAAAGCCGGCATAGAAGATGCCAAAACCATCCATGCCATGCAGGTGCGGGCTTTCCGGGACCTGCTGGAAAAATACCAAGATTACGCCACAAATCCGGCGGCGGAGCCTGTGGAGAAAATCCTGTGGCGGATGCGGGCAGAAGGCTCCTGCTATTTCTTTATCCTGCGGGACAAAGAAGCCATAGGCGCTATACGGATTGTGGACAGGGGTGCAAGGTGTAGGGTATCGCCTATCTATATCCTGCCCGAATACCAGGGGAGGGGATATGCCCAGCAGGCCATGCTGTTGGCTGAAAAGCTTTATCCCCAGGCCGGCCTGTGGGAGTTGGACACGATTCAGGAAGAACCCAAGCTTTGCCACCTGTACGAGAAGCTTGGCTACCGCAGGACGGGCCAGACAACACAAATACAGCCCGGCATGACCATTGTTTACTATGAAAAGACTATTATAAATGCGAAAGGATGAAGAAAATGGGTATCTATGAAGAACTGCAAGCCCGGGGGCTGATTGCCCAGGTGACAAATGAGGAGGAAATCCGGGAGATGGTAAACGCGGGCAAGGCCACCTTTTATATTGGTTTTGACTGCACAGCCGACAGCCTCACAGCAGGCCACTTTATGGCCCTTACCCTCATGAAGCGCCTGCAAATGGCAGGGAACAAGCCTATTGCCCTGATTGGCGGCGGCACCACCATGATTGGCGACCCCTCCGGCCGTACAGACATGCGCAAGGTGCTGACAAAGGAAGATATCGACTATAACGCCTCTGTTTTCAAGCGCCAGATGGAAAGCTTCATTGAGTTTGGGGAAGGCCCCGGCAAGGCCATGATGCTCAATAATGCCGACTGGCTGCTGAGCCTCAACTATGTGGAACTGCTGCGGGAGGTGGGCCACTGCTTCTCTGTCAACAACATGCTGCGGGCCGAGTGCTATAAGCAGCGCATGGAAAAGGGCCTGTCCTTTTTAGAGTTTAACTACATGATTATGCAGTCCTATGACTTCTACCACATGTTCCAGCACTATGGCTGCAACATGCAGTTTGGCGGGGACGATCAGTGGAGCAATATGCTGGGGGGCACGGAGCTTATCCGCCGGAAGCTTGGAAAAGATGCCCACTGCATGACCATCACCCTGCTGACAGACTCCCAGGGCAAGAAGATGGGCAAGACAGCGGGCAATGCCGTCTGGCTGGATCCGAACAAGACCTCCCCCTTTGATTTCTATCAGTACTGGCGCAACGTGGACGACGCGGACGTGTTTAAGTGCCTGCGTATGCTCACCTTCCTGCCTTTGGAGCAGCTTGACGAGATGAGCGGCTGGGAGGGCAGCCAGTTGAACCAGGCAAAGGAAATCCTGGCCTTTGAGCTGACCAAGATGGTGCATGGGGAAGATGAAGCCCAGAAGGCCCAGGAGGGCGCCCGGGCGCTGTTTGGCGGCGGGGCGAGCACTGCCAATATGCCCACCACAGAGCTGACTGAAGAAGATTTGGCTGACGGGCAGATTGGCATTTTAGACCTGCTGTTAAAGGCCGGGCTGATTCCCTCCAAGGGCGAAGGCCGCCGTCTGGTGCAGCAGGGCGGCGTTTCCGTAAATGACGAGAAGGTGACAGACTTTGGGAAAAGCTTTGCAGCCGCAGATTTTGGGCCGGAGGGGCTTATCATCAAAAAAGGCAAGAAGGTTTTCCACAAGGTGGTTTTAAAATAGCCATCATCATTCAAAATGCTTTTAATCTTTGGGTAAACACACTCTATGCATAGTAAAGTTTAGGGCCGCCCTTTACAAAGGGCGGTGGGTTTGGGCAAAGCCCAAGGTCTTTGCTTTCAAGCCACTCAAAGCCCAAGCAAAAAGCGCTCCTTTTCCCGCCAGATGGGAGAGAGGGAGCGCTTTTTTGTCCGCTATCAGTGTTCAGTTGCGGGCCTTTTCAAAGGCCGCCCGCATGGCTCCGCCCCGGGAAGCTGTCCGGCTGTCCGCGATAATCCGGGCAATTTCCCCCTGGGTACGCTCCACCTCTTCCCGCAGCTCCTGGGCGGAAACCCGCAGCGCGCCATGGCCCAGGATAATAAGCTGCTCTGCAAAATCGGCGGTGGCCACCCGCACCCGCTGGCCTTCCAGGGAAAGCTTATAGCTGGCTTTTTCAATGTAAGCATCGGCTGTTTCCGCCTCTTTTGTGTAAACCACGTGGATGTTGTGATACTGCGACACCGAGCCAGATCCTCCCGGCACCTTGTAGGCATCAAAAGCCAGAATTACCCGGTTCTGCCGGAAGCCCTGGTAATTGCTTAAAATGTCCATTAGAAGGTAGCGGGCAGCGTCCAGGTTTTCCTTTGCCGCCTCATTTAAATCCTTCCAGGCAAAAATTATGTTGTAGCCGTCCACCAGCAGATACTCCGGCCCTGCTTCCGGGACAGGCACAGTTATCTTTCCCCGGGAAGCGTCCCGGGCTGGCTTGGGAGGCGGCTGAAAGGCCCGGGGCTTTACAGCGCCATAGGTCTTTTCAAAAATGGCCTGTAATTCATTGTCCAGGGCAAGCCCTTTAGCAGGGGAGGGTCGCTGCCTGAGAGCAGGGGCAGGCTGGGAAGGCTCTTCCGAAGCAGGGGCTGGCAGGTCAAGAGGGGGCAGGTGCATATGGCGCTCCACCTCATGCCAGGGCACCTGGAAGCCAGCCCCATGGGCGCAGAATACAGAACCAGGGGGATCCTCCAAATCCCCTTCCGGATCGTATCCCGTTTCCGCTACAATTTTTTCCTGCTCCCCGCAGGGCAGATAACCGTTTACAGTGCAGGAAAGCCTGCCATGTCCCTTAGTGTAGGCGGCAAACTCCAAGGCATAGTCTCCAAAAGCTGCCACAGGCACCCGGGCGGAAAGGAGGGCCTCGCCGCCTGCTGTCTCCGGCGGATCGCTTTCCCCGCCCATGCGCTGGATGTCTGTCAGCGCCCGCCCAAGGCTTCCCTCAGGCAGTTCCATCCGCAATGCGTACCACGGCTCCAGCAGCACGCTTTCCGCCTTCATCAGCCCATGGCGCACAGCCCGGTAGGTGGCTTGGCGGAAGTCCCCGCCCTCTGTGTGCTTTTCGTGTGCCCTGCCCGCCACCAGGGTAATTTTCATGTCCGTAATGGCAGAGCCGGTCAGCACGCCCTTGTAAGTCTTTTCTCCCAGATGGGTCAGCACCAGCCGCTGCCAGTTCCTGTCTAAACGATCCTCAGAGCAGGACGAGGCAAACACCAGCCCGCTGCCTAAGGGCAGCGGCTCCAGCAGCAGATGCACCTCCGCATAGTGGCGCAAAGGCTCAAAGTGCCCCACGCCCTCCACCGGGCCTTTGATAGTTTCCCGGTACACCACGTGCCCTGGGCCGAAATCCACCTCAAGGCCAAAGCGGTCATGAATCACCCGCTTTAAGATTTCCGCCTGCACCCTTCCCATCAGCCGCAGGTGGATTTCCCCCAAAGCCTCGTTCCACTCCAGGTGAAGCTGGGGATCCTCCTCCTCAAGCTGCCGCAGCTTTGGCAGTACGGCATGGGGCTGCGTGCCCTCCGGCAGCAAAAGCTGGTAGGTGAGGGCTGGCTCCAGCACAGGGGCCGCCCAGGCCCCCTCTTTTCCCAGGGACTGCCCTGGGCAGGTGGTGGAAAGTCCCACAGCGGCACACACAGTCCCCGGGCCGGCCTTGTCCACCGCTGTAAATTTTGCCCCGGAATAAATGCGGATCTGGTCGATTTTTTCTTCTCCCCCCGGCAGGGGCAGGGTAGATTTTACTGGCAGCTCTCCTCCCGTCACCTTTATGTGGGTCAGCCGTGTGCCTTGGCTGTCCCGGGAAATTTTAAACACCCGGGCGGAAAATGCCTCTCCCCATTGGGGGCGGGGGGCAAAGCGGGCAAGGCCTGCGAGAAGCTCCCGCACCCCCTGGGTTTTCAGGGCCGCGCCGAAATAGCAGGGAAAGCACCGGCGGGATTCCACCAGCCTCTGGAGGGTGCCATCAGAAAGGGCGCCCGTCTCCAGATATTCCCCCAGGGCCGCCTCGTCCCCCAGGGCGGCTTCCTCCCAGAAACCCTCCTGCCCAAAGGCGGAAAAGTCTGTGACAGCGTCGGAAAGAGAGCCTTTCAGCCGGGCCAGCAGCGCTTCCCGGTCAACAGGCTGATCCATCTTGTTGAGGAAGAGGAAAACCGGGATATGGTGCTTTTCCAAAAGCCGCCACAAGGTCAGGGTGTGGCCCTGGAGGCCGTCCGGCGCAGAGATAACCAGGATGGCGCAGTCCAGCACCTGCAAGGTGCGCTCTGCCTCGGCAGAGAAGTCCACATGGCCGGGAGTGTCCAGCAAGGTGATTTCCACGTCCTGCAAGGGCAGCACTGCCTGCTTGGAAAAAATGGTGATGCCCCGCTCCCGCTCCAGCTCATGGGTGTCCAGAAAGGCGTCAGCATGATCAACCCGGCCCAGGCTGCGCAAAGCGCCGCCTAAATAGAGCATGGCTTCTGATAAAGTGGTTTTTCCCGCGTCCACATGGGCCAGGATGCCGGCGGTCAGCTTGCGCATAAAGTTCCCCTTTCCCGAATTCGTAATGCTTATAAGTATACCACGGATCAGGAAAAACCGCAACGCGCGGGGAAGTAAAAAGGGGAAGGAGAAACAGGAAAAATTTGTCCGCGTTTCCACTTGGCTCGCAGGCTGTACGTGGCAAAAGGATTGTCACCTTGTCTTCCTTTCGCTATGTTGACAATTTAGGCCCTGGTATGGTACTGTATAGTTGCCGGCAATATTGTATAAAATGAAGATTATCCGGATATTTTTTTGAGAAAGGGGGCGGCCCTCATGGACGCTGCCGATAAGGTGCTGGAGCTTTTGCAGGAGGCCAGAGGCCCGGTTTCCGGGGAGCATATGGCCCAAAAGCTGGGCGTAACCCGGAACACAGTGTGGAAGGCTGTGAAACATCTGCGGGAGGCAGGATATGAAATATCCGCCGTAACGAACCAAGGGTATCGGCTTTTGTCAGAAAGCGACGTGCTCAGCGCCGGAAACATCCGGCGGCAGTTGGAACCCCAGGCCTCCATAGCGGCAATTGACGTGCGGGAAAGCGTAACCTCCACCAACACCGTCCTGAAGGAGCTGGCGGAGCTGGGGGGCCGGGAAGGCATGGTGGTTATCGCCCAAAGGCAGACCATGGGCAAGGGCAGGCTGGGCCGATCCTTCTATTCCCCCCAGGGCGGCGGGCTGTATATGAGCGTCCTGCTGCGGCCCCGCTTTTCCGCTGAGGAGGCCCTCTCTATCACAACGGCTGCGGCAGTGGCGGTAGCCCGTGCCATTGACGATGTGACAGGGGAGAGGGCCATGATCAAATGGGTGAACGACGTATATTTCCATGGCAGGAAGGTCTGCGGCATCCTGACGGAAGCCTCCGTAGACTTTGAAAACAGCGGCCTGCATTATGCGGTGCTGGGCATGGGGGTAAACCTTACCGAGCCGGAGGGCGGCTTCCCTGGGGAGGTGGCTCAGGTGGCGGGGGCGCTGTTTGCAGGAAAGGCCCCTGCCGGATCCCGGCCCAAATTGGCCGCCGCCATTCTCAACCGCTTTTTTGCTTACTACCAGGCCCTGCCCCGGCGCACCTTTATGGAAGAATACCGCTCCCGCTCCCTGCTCACTGGAATGGACATCACCTTCATGGAGGGAGAATTCCAGCGGGAAGGCACTGTGCTGGGCGTGGATGAAGAGGCGCGGCTGCTTGTCAGGCTGCCAGACGGCAGCAAGAAAGTCTTTGGCGCAGGGGAAGTGAATATCAAACGGGATTTCCTCCAGCGCCTGCGCAGGGAAAAATCTGTATAGAAAAAAAGGGAGGAAGAACATGAAAATCGTGTTTAAAAGCAGGAACCAGAAAATTGTAATGACAGGGATGTGCGCCGCGCTGCTGGCGGTTCTGTCCCAAATCTCCATCCCTCTGCCCACCGGGGTGCCCGTCACCCTGCAAACCTTTGCGGTAGCCCTGTGCGGCTACATACTTGGCCCCGGGCTGGGCACGCTCTCCGTTGTGGTCTATCTGGCGATGGGCGCTGTGGGCCTTCCGGTATTCGCCGGATTCAGCGGCGGGCTGGGGGCCTTTATGGGCATGGCAGGAGGCTTTTTGTGGGGCTTCCTGGGGATGGCTTTTCTCTGCGGGCTGGGGGCAAGGCAGGGCAACCGCCTGATAGCAATTGCCCTGGGAACAGCAGGGCTGCTGATATGCCATGTGTGCGGCGTGGCCCAGTTTGCGCTGCTCACCGGCTCCACACCCCTGCAGGCAACTGCAGCTGTCTCTGTGCCCTACTTAATCAAAGATGTAATCTCCGTAGCCCTAGCCTGTCTTGCCGCCCTGGCAGTTCTCATGAGCCTGAAGCGCGCCCATCTGGTGGATTCCTTATGAGGGAGATACGAGGGCACCACCTGTTCTGCATGGCGCTGTTTGCCGGGCATGGCTACAGCCAGGAGTTTGTGGAAAATATGGCGGCAGTTATCCGGGAATTGGAAGAGGGGGAAAGCTTCTGCCTTGCCTCCCGCCAGGATTCTGTCTGCGCCGCCTGCCCGAACCTTCTGCCGGACGGAGGCTGCACCCACGGCACAGAGGACGTGCTGGCCCGGGATGCGGCGGCGTTCCAGGTGCTGGGGCTGGCCCCCGGCCAGGAGGCAAGCTGGGAGGAGACACGCAGCCTCCTGCAAAACGTAACCGCGGATGGCTTCAAACAGGTGTGCGGCGGATGCCGCTGGGCAAGGGAAGGGCTTTGCTCTTTGGCACTTTTGCAGAAGCAGCTCAGGTGAACTTGGTGATTTTACCGAAAGAGAGGGAAGCTTTTCCGGCGCGCTGGAAAAACCTCCCTCTCTTTTTGTAAATTGGGCCTTGCTTTCAGAGAAAAAATAGGTTAAAATAAGAGCGAAATGATTCAAAAATTGCCAAAAAAGTGGAATGCCCTGCTTCTAAATATGGGCCATGTAGCTATAGAAAGCCATAGCCCTTGTGTGGAATGGCAAATTGTACAAATTCAATCGTTCTCTTAATATTGATATATCATAGCTGACAATTTACTTTCCATGGAGATTGTGTTAAAATATTATCAAAGTTAGGAAAGGGGTGAAAAAATGCCGGGCCGGAGTGTATCAAAGCAAACCCTCTTGCGGCTGCCTGCATACCTGCATTACCTGCAAAGCCTGCCGGAGGAAGCCGGGCGGTACATTTCGGCAACAGCCGTAGCAGAGGCGCTGGGCCTCAACGATGTGGTGGTGCGCAAGGATCTGGCTGCTGTCAGCAGCTCGGGCAGGCCCAAGGTGGGATATGTCCGCGCAAAGCTTATAGGAGAGCTGGAACACTTCCTTGGCTATGACAACACCCAAGACGCCATCCTGGTAGGGGCCGGCAAGCTTGGCAGGGCGCTCCTGTCCTATGACGTTTTCCCTCAGTACGGACTGAACATCCTGGCGGGCTTTGACATCGATCCGCCGGAAGGCCTGGAGGAGGGGGGGAAGAAGATACTGCCCATGGAGAAGCTGCCGAACCTGTGCAGGCGCATGAAGGTGCGCATCGGCATCATCACAGTGCCGGGGGAATCTGCCCAGGAAGTGTGCGACAGGCTCACCGGCAGCGGCATCCTGGCAGTGTGGAATTTCTCGAACGTCCATCTCAGCGTCCCTGAAGGGGTCTTGGTCCAAAATGAAAATATGGCCGTGTCCCTTGCCATACTTTCCAATCACTTAAAAGAAAGATTCAGCACAAAATAAACAGCAAAGGATGAGTGATTTCATGGAAACAAAGACAGCGTATGAAATTGTGGAAAACACGGAAACATTCGAGAGAATGCTCCAGCGGGTGCGCGAGGCACAGAAGATCTATGCCTCCTACACCCAGGAGCAGGTAGACGAGATCTTCCGTGCCGCCGCCATGGCAGCAAACTTCCAGCGTATCCCGCTGGCCCGCATGGCTGTGGAAGAAACCGGCATGGGCGTGGTGGAAGACAAGGTTATCAAAAACCACTATGCCGCCGAGTATATCTACAATACGTACAAGAACACCAAAACCTGCGGCGTCATTGAGGAAGACCCGGCTTTCGGCACGAAGAAGATTGCCGAGCCTATCGGCGTCATCGCGGCGGTTATCCCCACCACAAACCCCACTTCCACCGCCATCTTCAAAACCCTGCTGGCTTTAAAGACCCGCAACGGCATCATCATCAGCCCCCATCCCCGGGCAAAGAAATGCACCATCGAGGCTGCAAAGGTTGTGCTGGACGCCGCCATCAAGGCAGGCGCCCCGGAAGGCCTCTTCGGCTGGATTGACGTGCCCTCCCTGGAGCTGACCAACAAGGTCATGGCGGAGGCCGACATCATCCTGGCAACAGGCGGCCCCGGCATGGTCAACGCCGCTTACTCCTCCGGCACCCCCGCTTTGGGCGTGGGCGCGGGCAACACCCCTGCTATCATCGACGACACCGCCGACGTTATCCTGGCTGTAAACTCCATCATCCACTCCAAAACCTTTGACAACGGCATGATCTGCGCCTCCGAGCAGTCTGTTATTGTGCTGGACAAGGTTTATAAGCAGGTGAAAGACGAGTTCCAGAAGCGCGGCTGCTATTTCCTCAATAAATCCGAAACCGAGAAGGTTCGCAAGACCATCATCATCAACGGCGCCCTGAACGCAAAAATCGTAGGCCAGAAGGCCCACACCATTGCCGCCCTGGCAGGCGTGGAAGTGCCCGAGTCCACCAAAATCATCATCGGCGAGGTGGAGAGCGTGGACATCTCCGAGGAGTTTGCCCATGAGAAGCTGTCCCCGGTTCTTGCCATGTACAAGGCCACAGACTTTGACGACGCTGTTGCTAAGGCTGAGCAGCTTGTGGCAGACGGCGGCTACGGCCACACATCCTCTCTGTACATCCACATTTCCGAAAAGGAAAAGATGGCAAAGCACCAGGCTGCTATGAAGACCTGCCGTATCTTAGTGAACACCCCCTCCTCCCAGGGCGGTATTGGCGACCTCTATAACTTCAAGCTGGCTCCCTCCCTCACGCTGGGCTGCGGCTCCTGGGGCGGCAACTCCGTCTCTGAGAACGTAGGCGTCAAGCACCTTATCAACGTAAAGACAGTTGCCGAGAGGAGAGAGAATATGCTGTGGTTCCGTGTGCCTGAGAAGGTATATTTCAAGAAGGGCTGCATGCCCCTGGCTCTGGACGAGCTGAAGACCGAATATGGCAAGAAGAAGGCTTTCATCGTCACCGATACCTTCCTGTATCAAAACGGCTACACCAAGCCCATCACCGACAAGCTGGACGAGATGAACATCCAGTATTCCTGCTTCTGGAACGTACAGCCCGATCCTACCCTGGCAAATGCCCTGGAGGGTGTCCAGCAGATCCGCTCCTTCGAGCCTGACGTGATCATCGCCCTGGGCGGCGGTTCCGCCATGGACGCAGCCAAAATCATGTGGGTGCTCTATGAGCATCCGGATGCTGACTTTGCTTCCATGTCCATGGACTTCATGGATATCCGCAAGCGCATCTATAAGTTCCCCAAAATGGGCGAGAAGGCCATGTTCGTAGCTATCCCCACCTCTGCTGGCACAGGCTCCGAGGTAACCCCCTTCGCTATTATCACAGACGAAAAGACTGGCACCAAGTGGCCTATTGCCGACTATGAGCTGCTGCCCAACATGGCAATTGTGGACGTGGACAACATGATGAATGCCCCCAGAGGCCTCACCAGCGCTTCCGGCATTGACGTGATGACCCACGCCATCGAGGCATATGTATCCATTATGGCCACTCCCTTCACCGACGGCCTGGCCCTGCAGGCCATCAAGACTGTATTTGAATACCTGCCCTCCGCTTACGAGAACGGTGCAAACGATCCCATTGCCCGCGAGAAGATGGCAGAAGCCTCCTGCATGGCTGGCATGGCCTTTGCAAACGCCTTCCTGGGCGTGAACCATTCCATGGCTCACAAGCTGGGCGCTTACCACCACCTGCCCCATGGCGTAGCAAACGCTGTTATCCTCACAGACGTTATCCGCTACAACTCCGCTGACGTTCCCACCAAGATGGGCACCTTCTCCCAGTACCAGTATCCCCACGCCAAGGAGCGCTATGTGGAAGCCGCCAAGTTCGCGGGTATCAAGGGCAAGAACGATGACGAAATCTTCGAGAACTTCATCGCGGCCCTGGAGGATCTGAAGGAGAAAATCGGCATCAAAAAGACCATTAAGGATTACGGCGTAGACGAGAAATACTTCCTGGATACCCTGGACGAGATGGTGGAGAACGCCTTTAACGACCAGTGTACAGGCGCCAACCCCCGTTATCCGCTGATGAGCGAGATTAAGGATATCTACCTCAAGTGCTATTATGGTAAATAAGAGAGGGCCAATCCCTTCCCTTTTGCGAACTTCATCCGGGCAGGGCGGAAAGCCCTGCCGGAGGGAGGGCGCTTCCCACAAATCAAGAAAGGAAGATGAGCATATCATATGAAACTGGAAAAGGTAATCGCTGTCCGCACCTCCAAGACTATTTACCGTGATGGGGATCACGTTGTCAAGGTATTCGACGAGGGCTATTCCAAGGCCGACATTTTGAACGAAGCTCTGAACATCGCCCGGGTAGAGGAGACTGGCCTCTCCATCCCTGGCGTGGAGGCTGTCACCATGGTAGACGGCAAGTGGGCTATTGTAACCGATTTTATCGAGGGCAAAACCCTGGCCCGCCTGATGACAGAGGATCATGAGAACTATGCCCAGTATATGGAGCGCCTGGTGGATATCCAGTTGGAAATGCACGCGACTCCCGCTCCTGCCATGCTGAACAAGCTCAAGGACAAGATGAAGCGCAAGATTTCCCAGACCGGCCTGGACGCCACCACCCGTTACGAGCTGGATGCCCGCCTTCATGGCATGCCCAAGCACAACAAGCTGTGCCATGGCGACTTCAACCCCTCCAACGTGGTGATTAAGCCTGACGGCAGCTACGCCATCCTGGACTGGGCGCACGCCACCCAGGGCAATGCCAGCGCCGACGCAGCCCGTACTTATCTGCTGTTCTGGCTGGGCGGCGACATTGAAGGCGCCGAGCTATACCTGGATCTCTTCTGCAAGAAGAGCGATACCGCTAAGCAGTATGTGCAGAAGTGGCTGCCCATCGTAGCTGCCTCCCAGTCCGTAAAGGGCAAGGAAGAGGAAAAGGAATTCCTTATGCACTGGGTAAACGTGGTGGAATACGAATAACCAACGTAACGTTGGATCTGAGACGCGGGAACGCTCACTGCGTTCGCTGGCTTGCGGTCATTTTCGCCGCGTCGCTTCGTGTCGTGCTTACGTAAGCCATCGCGCGCCCGGCCTGCTCCCGCAGAGCGTCTTACTTTGAGAACAAAGCAGAGGGGAGAGAGCCTGCCGCTTCTGGCAGGCTTTATCCCCATAAATTGAAAAGGCAATCTCTTGCCATAGCAATTCAGCTTTATAGCTGAGAAAGGAAGATTCACTATGAAATGTACAATTTGCATTGGCAGTTCCTGCCATCTGAAAGGTTCCCGCCAGATCGTGGAGCAGCTTCAGTATCTGGTAAAAGAGAACCACCTGGAGGACAAAGTGGAGCTGGGCGGCACCTTCTGCATGGGCAACTGTGTAAACGGCGTCAACGTCACCCTGGATGACAAGCTGTATTCTCTCTCTCCCGAGACTACCAAGGATTTCTTCGATAAGGAAATCCTTGCAAAAGTACAATAAAAAGGAACTTTTGATAGGGCGCTCCATCCGTGTTCACCATGGGTGGAGTTTCCCCTACCGTCATGTCCTTGGGAAAAAATACGGAAGAAAGGAACGATACCGGGCGCAAAAAGCAGTTGTTTTTCCTTTTTGTGCAAATCCAGTATCGCATGGCGATTTACATGGCTGAATATTTGAAACTGAAAAAATCCAACTGTGTCAACTGCTATAAATGCATTCGGCACTGTCCGGTAAAGTCTATCAAGTTCTCCTCCGACCAGGCGCACATCGTCTCAGACGAGTGCATCCTCTGCGGGCAGTGCTTCGTGGTCTGCCCCCAGAACGCCAAAGAGGTGCGGGGAGACGTGGTGAAGGCCCTGGAGCTGATGAAGAAAGGCCCGGTGATTGCAAGCGTTGCCCCTTCCTTTGTGGCAAACTATTCCGGCGCCACCATCGCCACCATGGAAGCAGCCCTGAAAAAGCTGGGCTTTGCCTCTGCCGAGGAGACAGCCGAGGGCGCGTCCATTGTGAAGAAGCAGTATGAGAAAATGGTCAAAGACGCCCGCCAGGACGTGATCATCTCCTCCTGCTGCCACTCTGTAAACCTTTTAATCGAGAAATACCATCCCGAGGTGCTGCCCTATCTTGCCACAGTGGTGTCTCCCATGCAGGCCCACTGCCGGAAAATCAAGGCTGCAAACCCCGGCGCGTCCACAGTGTTCATCGGCCCCTGCATCTCCAAAAAGGCCGAGGCCGAAGCATATCCAGGGGATGTAGACTGCGTGCTCACCTTTGAAGAGCTGAGCGAGTGGCTCAAGCAGGAGGGCGTCACCGTCGAAAAGGGCGAGGATAACTTGGACGAAAGCCGCGCCCGCCTGTTCCCCACCAGCGGCGGCATCCTGCGCACTATGGAGCAGGATTCCCCGGAATACAGCTATCTGGTGGTAGACGGCATTGACAACTGCATCCAGGCCCTGAACGACATCAAAGAAGGCAGGCTCCGCAAGTGCTTTATTGAGATGTCCATCTGCGCCGGCAGCTGCATTGGCGGCCCCGCCATGGAGCATGCCCAGCGCCGCCCGGTCAGCGACTACATAGAGGTAGACCGCTATGCGGGCCGGAAGGATTTCGCCATTCCCCAGCCGGAAGAGAAGGAGCTGGTGAAGGATCACAAGTTTATTGGCCTGCACCGCAATATGCCCGGCCAGAATGACATTGAAGAAATCCTGCGCAAAATGGGCAAAAACAATCCTGAACAGGAACTTAACTGCGGTGCTTGCGGCTACAGCACCTGCCGGGAAAAGGCTATCGCCGTATACCAGGGCAAGGCCAATATCAACATGTGCCTGCCCTTCTTAAAGGATAAGGCAGAGTCCTTCTCCGATACCATCATCAACAACACGCCTAACGGCATCATTGTCTTAAACGAGCAGTTGGAGGTGCAGCAGATCAATGCCGCCGCCTGCCACATTATGAATATCCGCTATGCCTCCGATGTGCTGGGGGATCAGGTCATCCGCATTCTCGATCCCAAGGTGTTCCTGGATGTCATGCAGACCGGCCAGGCTGTGCGGGACGAGAAGGTTTATCTGGCGGAATACAAGCGCTATGTAGAGCAGAGCGTCATCTATGACAAGGGCTACCGCATTGTTATGTGCATTATGCGCGACGTTACCGATGAGGAGCGCCAGCGCCAGCGCAAAGAAGAAATCAGCCACTCCACCATCGAAGTGACGGATAACGTCATTGAGAAGCAAATGCGCGTGGTGCAGGAAATCGCCTCTCTGCTGGGCGAAACTACTGCCGAGACAAAAATCGCGCTCACTAAGTTAAAGGATTCCCTGAAAGATGAATAATTTATGTAGTGACATCGGGTATACCAGCATCCATAAATGGGGCGAGCAGCTTTGCGGCGATCGGGTGGAGATTGTCGAGCAAGGCGAAAACTCCACTGTAGTGGTGCTGGCAGACGGCATGGGCAGCGGCGTAAAGGCCAACATCCTGTCGTCCCTCACATCCAAGATTATCTCGACCATGATGGCGGCGAACATGTCCATTGAGGACTGCGTCTCCACCATTGCCGCCACCCTGCCTGTGTGCGCGGTGCGGCAGGTGGCCTATTCCACGTTCACCATCATCCACATCATCGACAATGAAGAAGCGGAGATCATCCAGTATGATAACCCCCTCCTGATCCTCCTGCGGGACGGCAAATTTGTGGAAATCCCCAAAACCGGCAATGAGATTGAAGGGAAAATGATCTACCGCTCCCGCATCAAGCTCCAGGAAAACGATTTTCTCTTTACCATGAGTGACGGCACCATCCACGCAGGCGTGGGCCAGTCCCTGAACTTCGGCTGGCAGCGCCCGGAAATCATCAAGTTTCTGGAAATGATGTATGACCCCTCCTACACGGCCAAAACCTACAGCACCCTGCTGGTGGAGGAGTGCAACCACCTTTACGGCGGCCATCCCGGAGACGACACCACTGTGGCCTGTGTAAAAATACGCAACCGCCAGCAGGTGAACCTGATGATAGGCCCGCCCTCTGACCGTAAGGATGTAAACAAAATGCAGGCCCTGTTCCATTCCAAGGAGGGCAAGCACATTGTCTGCGGCGGCACCACCTCCACTATCACCTCCGAATACCTGAAGAAGCCCATGATAGCCGATTTGGACTATCTGGATCCGGAAATCCCGCCCATAGCCAAAATCGAGGGCGTGGACCTGGTCACCGAAGGCGTCATCACTATCAGCAAGGTGGTAGACTACGCCAAGGACTTCCTCCAGGACAACGAGTCCTATACAGAGTGGGGCTACAAGCGGGACGGCGCGTCCCTCATTGCCCGTATGCTCTTTGAGGAAGCCACGGATATCAACTTCTTTGTGGGCCGGGCCGTAAACCCCGCCCATCAGAACCCCAACCTGCCCATCAGCTTCAACATCAAGATGCGTCTGGTGGAGGAGCTTAGCGAATGCCTGAAAGCTATGGGCAAGCGCATTAAAGTAAGCTATTTCTAAGAAAAAACAATGCCCCATGTGGCGGCTGCACCGCAGGGCCGAACCGCCCGCCGGAAACGGTTTTGTGCAGCATCGCCGGAAAGGAGAATGGGACTATGCCAATTCCCGGACAAGCGGAATGGAAATTTGACACGAAAGTGCAGTACATCAAATATAAGGTGCTGCGCGAGGTGGCCCGGTGCGCCTTTGAAGACCGGCTGCTTGCCACCTACACGGAAATCCCCAAACTCATCGTCAAGGATAAGCCCACCATGCGCTGCTGCATCTATAAGGAGCGCGCCATTGTAGAGGAGCGCATCCGCCTGGCTATGGGCGGCAATAAGGATAACCCCAACGTCATTGAGGTTATTGACATTGCCTGCGACGAGTGTTCCAAGAGCGGCTATAACGTAGGCAGCGCTTGCCGCGGATGCCTGGCCCATCGCTGCGCCGATGTGTGCCCCCGGGGTGCCATCAGCTTTGATGAGCACCAGAAGGCCCACATTGACAAAAGCAAGTGCGTAGACTGCGGCCGCTGCGCCCAGGTCTGCCCCTACAGCGCCATTGTAAACGAAAAGCGCCCCTGCGAGAAGGCCTGCAAGGTGAAGGCCATCAGCATGGCAGAGGGGGGAGAAGCTGCCATCGACAACAGCAAGTGCATCTCCTGCGGTGCCTGCGCATACATGTGCCCCTTCGGCGCCATTGTGGATAAGTCCTTTATCCTGGACGTGGTGAAGCTGATAAAGGAGAGCGGGAACAACGAAAAGTATAAGCTGTACGCGGTTATCGCCCCCTCCATCTCCAGCCAGTTCACCTATGCCAAGCTGGGCCAGGTGATTTCCGGTATCAAGGAGCTGGGCTTCTTCACCGTTGTGGAAGCGGCCTTGGGGGCCGATATGGTAGCCTATGCCGAGTCTGCGGAGCTTGCGGAAAAGGGCTTCCTCACCAGCTCCTGCTGCCCCGCCTTTGTGGACTATGTAGAGAAAGCTTTCCCCCAGATGAAAGAGCACGTTTCCCACAACCTGTCCCCAGCAGCCACTATCGCCCAGTACATCAAGGAGACAGATCCCACCGCGAAAATCGTATTTATCGGGCCTTGCACCGCCAAAAAGATGGAGTTCCAGAAAGAGGGCCTTAAGGATATTATCGACTCCACCATCACCTTTGAGGAGCTGCAGGCCCTGTTCGACAGCAGGGATATCGACCTGAAATCCCTGCCGGAGGACGTGCTGGACAACGCCTCCTACTATGGGCGCATCTTTGCCCGCAGCGGCGGCCTCAGCGATGCTGTGGCCCAGGGCCTCAAGGAGCAGGACATTGAGTTTGATCTGAAAGCAGTGCCCTGCGACGGCATTGAAGCCTGCCGCGTGGCCCTGCTGAAGGCCTCCAAGGGCCTCCTGCCCGGCAACTTTATTGAGGGCATGGCCTGTGTGGGCGGATGCATCGGCGGTGCCGGATGCCTGACCCATGGGGAAAAGAACAAGGCTGACGTAGACAAATACGGCAAGGAAGCCTATGAGAAAACCATCTCCGACGCAATCGGCATGATGAAGAAATAAGAAGCAGAGCTTTTCCTGCCTGCTTCCAGGCGGCGCGCTGATGAAGCGCGCCGCTTTTCGGAGGCTGGCAGGGGAGAAAGAGAGGAAAAACATGAGAGCAGCGGCCTTTTTAGGAAACAAGACCTTTGAGGTACAAGAGCGGGAAATACCCCAGGCAGGCCCTGGCGAAATAGTTATCCGCAACATGGCCTGCGGCGTGTGCGGCACAGACGTGCATATCTACCATGGCGAGCCTGGCTCCGCGGATGTAAATCCCCCTGTGGTGCTGGGCCACGAGTATGCCGGCGAAGTGGTGGAAACAGGGGAGGGCGTCACAGCCCTCAAAGCAGGCGACCACGTCACCGTAGACCCCAATATCTACTGCGGGGCTTGTGAATACTGCCAGAACGGCAAAAAGCAGCTTTGTGAAACCATGCAGGCCATCGGCGTCACCCGGGACGGAGGTTTTGCCCAATACAGCGTGGTTCCCGTAAGCCAAGCCTTTAAACTGTCAGAAGATTTGCCCTATGAATGGGGCGCTATGGCAGAGCCTGTGGCCTGCTGCCTCCACGGCATCGACCTGGCTGGCATCCGGCCCGGAGATACCGTATGCATTGTGGGAGGCGGGGCCATCGGGCTTATCATGCTCCAGCTTGCAAAGCTTTCCGGCGCTGCCAGGCTGGTGGTCAGCGAGCCTAACCAGAAGCGCCGGGAGGCTGCCCTGAAGCTGGGCGCAACCCTGGCCATCGACCCCACCGATCCCAAAGCTAAGGAGTCCATGGCTTGTGAAGCAAACGTGGTTATCGAGTGCGTGGGCAATACCCCCGCTGTGCAGAGCGCCTTTGACTTTGCCAAAAAGGGTGCCACTATTGTCCTGTTCAGCGTCCCCAAGGTGGACGGCACCTTCCAGCTTCCTCTGTTTGATATGTACAAGAAGGAGCTGACTGTAAAAGGCTCTTTTGTAAATCCCGACACCCACCACCGGGCCGTCCAGCTTCTCAATGCGGGCAAGCTGGATTTCACCCCCATCATCACCCACCGCTTCCCCTTGGGCAAAATGGCGGAAGCCATTGCAGAGCAGATGAGCAGCGAGTCCATTAAAGTTGTTGTCTGTCCCCAGGAGTAATTATTTATTAGGTAAAAGCAGCAGCCCCCGGCGCACGTTTTTGTGTACCGGGGGCTGCTGCATACAAAAATTTTTTCTATTTAAACACCAGCATATGGTTCAGCTTCCGCTCCTGCGGCCCATACAGCCACTGCCCGTCCACAAACAGGTTGGTAGAGCCGCCGCCGTCACAGTTCACAGCGTCCCGGCATCCCAGGCTCACCATGATTTTCGAGAGGCTGCTCAGGTTTGTGTTGGCGGTAAGCAGCATAATTTTCCCGTCCTGCTTAATGCCGATGCAGGCCCGCCTGGCGTTGTATACGGTAATGCCAGGATCTTTGAAGCCCTCGGCCCGGTAAGTGTCAGCATTGCCATATACCATGCCGTTTTTCACAATGCGCGGCCCTAAGCCAATGGAAAGCTTGATGTCCTGGGTGGAAGCGCCTTCATAGCTGCGCTGCAAATCAACCCGGTCGCCCACCTGGGCTGTGTCAAAGAAAGCGTCCGCACTTGCCCGGCGGCTGCGCTGGGCAAGCACATAGCCGTCGGAAGGGATATTCACATCTGTGTTGTGCAGCACCTGGGTGATAAACCCGCCGGAGCTTACCACCACAGCGTCCCGGGCGGTAAAGGTCAGGCTGGTGCCGAAATCTTTGGTAAACACCACCCGGGTGGTGTCCTGGGGCACCATAGGCTTCTGGTTAAAGCCCACGTTCTCCAAAACGGCTTCTCCCTGGACGCTGTGCAGCACAGCCCTGTGGCGAGTGGCAAAATTCTCTATGGAGCAGTTTCCCCTGGAGTCCATCACAAAGGCAGACTTTGCCGGGGCAAACAAGTTGTCCACTGTCAATACCTTCCCGCCGCTTATCATGGTGCCGATGGGGATGTAAGAGTCCATATAGAAAAAGGCGGCGTTTACAGCGATAACAGCTCCGGAACGGCTCACTAAGGAGCCAGGCCCTTCCCGCCCGGTAATTTTGTTCTGGGCCAGCATAACGCTGGAAGAAAAGCTGTGAGGGTCAAACACCACTGCCCGTACTGGCACGCCGTTGACACGCTTTTGCACAATTTCATACCGTTCTGTATTGCACTTGTTTAAAAAGCGGGCATACAGGGAAGCAGCCTCCGCCCGGTTGGCAGTCTGGGTGGGGCGGAAGGTGCGGTCAGTATAGCCGTTGAGTATCCCGGCCCGTTGGCAGGCAGAAACACTTGCGGCAGCATAGGAGCTGATTTTCCAGCCGTCAGAAAAAGACATGGCCGGGTTCACCGCGTTCATTTTCCTGCCGGTAGCCTTGGAAAAGTTCGCCACCATCACCGCCAAGTCCTGGCGGCTCACCGGAGAGTCCGGCCCAAAGGTGCCGTCACCCCGGCCCTTCACCACGCCGCTTTCCACAGCCCAGTTGATATAGGGGTTGGCCCAATGCCCCTGTGGCACGTCCTTAAAGCTGCCCTTAAAAGCATACTGCTTGATTTCCGCCGGGGTAAGCAGGGTTTTGCACAGCATGGCGGCAAAGGCTCCCCGGCTCAGCCGCCCTCCGGGGGAAAATCGGTTCGCCCCAGTGCCCTGGATAATGCCCTTGTCCACCAGGTCCAGCACATCTTTGGCATACCAGGCGGTGGGGGGCACGTCGGAAAAAAATCCGGCGGCAAGGGCGGGCCTTATGGACAGCGCGGAAAAAAACAGGCAGCAGGCAAGAAGCGCCGCCAGGAGCCGCATCCCCTTCCTTTTGTGCAAATGCATGGGTATTCCTCCTCCGTTTCAAGCATTCTTTAACATAATATACCACAATTAGCCTGAAAAGTCCATGAAAAAAGAAAAGTGGCGGAAATTACCTGAAAAGATCCCAATTAGTATTTGCATTTTTCTCTGATTTCCTGTAATATGTATCCATAGGGATTTTGCTTTTTCCCTTATCCCATTTTAACTGGAGGGTAAAACTATGATTTGTCCTAAGTGCGGCAGGAATATCCCGGACGGGAGCGTGTGCCCCTGTTCCTACAATACTCCTGTATTGTCCTCAAATCCGGCTGTGAACACCTTAAAAACCATTGGATCCTCACCTCTGTTCCTGGTAGTGTCAATCCTTTTGTCCATCGCGCCTGTGCTGACCATTGCCAGTCAGTTGGGTCTGCGTGACAATATGTGGGATTTGTTCTACTATGCCATGCAGTTAGACCTGGATCCCAGCCTGTTCTACCCGGTTATAGACGCCGCCAGCAGCATGTCCGTTGCAGGCGCGGTGCTTTCCGCGGTTCCCGCCATCCTCGTTGCGGTGGCCATGTGGATTACTTACGCCAGTTGCCGCGATACCCAAAGCGGCAATGTCTCTACAGCAGGGCTTACCATCTGCAAGGTGCTCTCCATCATTTCGCTGGTGTGCATATGCATTTTTGCCGCCATACTGGTGCTGTTCATGGTGATACTTTTGATTGCAGGTGTAGCAGAGGCTGCCAATGATGTCTATGGTTATGATGCCAGCATAGCTCAGGCAGGTATCGCTGTGCTGCTGGTGCTGTTTGTCATCCTGGCGGCAGTTTTGGCTCTGGCGGTTATTTACCAGGTCTGCGTGATTAAAACTATCAACCGCATCAAGGCTACCGCCACCACAGGCGTGCCGGACAACCGCATTCCCAATTTCCTGGTTGTGATGAATTACATTGAGGCAGCAGGCATGGTGCTGGCAGGCCTTGCCAATCTCTTTACCACGCCCATTCTGGGCCTTGGCTCCCTGGTAGGCGCCGCCACCCTGGTGATTATCTCCATCATTCTCACCCGCTACCGCTCCGGCATGACCCTGCTCATGTACCCGCCCGTACAGCCTGTCTATCCCCAGCAGCCCATGCCTCCCCAGGGGCCGGGGAATTGGGGATAAGCCCTCAAAATCAGGGAAAGTGATGTGCATGAAAACCATTATCAGAGCTTTGCTCCGCTCATTGGCGGCGCTGTCCGTTGTCATATTGCTCACCGTTATAACTGCCAACGCCCAGCATTATTTTGCGATCTGGTATGACGCTGATGTGGAAAAGGAATGGGTGGGGGAGGATATCTATATTGTAAATGAAAATGCCACGCTGACGGTATTGGGCTTTGAACATATCCCGCCAACGGAACGTGCAGGCGCACGCGTAGACATCATGGTGAATATCCATGGGGACGCCGAACTGCCCTGGCACTATGACGGCAATAACTATCGGCTGCAATATTATCAGGACGGAAAATGGTATGTGGTAGGCCACCCGCTTGCCGTACCCGCAGTAGGAGCAAATTGGATGCCTGCCGGTGACACGGTGATGCGTTACCGGATACCGCTGACTGTGTTGCAGCAGTCCGGTACCTTTCGGTTATATGTTTATCCTTTAGGCTTTTGCGATGTTCCAGGTTTGAACGACACAGACGGCTGCTGAAACAAAAATAATAGAGAAAACCGGCGGGGCGCAAGCTCTGCCGGTTCTTTCTATGCCATTTTTTCAGTTCAAATTACTCAATCACCCGGATCTTCACCACATGCTCCAGTTTCGAGAAGGTGCCCCCGGGCAGATCCCCGGTCACGTCCAGAATGGTGTAGGCATATTCCCCCCGGGACTTGCTCTGCATGTTCTCAATGTTAATCCCGGCCTGGCCGCAGGCAGCGGCAAAGATGGCAATGGTGTTGGGCAGGTTCTTGTGAATCAGGCACACCCGCTTGGTGCCCGGCTCCCGGGCCATAGAGAGGGAGGGCAGGTTCACAGCATTTTTGATGTTGCCGTTTTCCAGATAGTCCTTCATCTGATCCACAGCCATCTCCGCGCAATTGTCCTCGCTTTCCGGTGTGGAAGCGCCCAGGTGGGGGAGGGCCGTCACATTCTCCGCGCCAATCAGACAGTCAGCCGGGAAGTCTGTGGCGTAAGCCGCCATCTTGCCGCTTGCAAGAGCCTCGCAGAGCGCGGCGCTGTCGCACAGCTCCCCCCGGGCGAAGTTTAAAAGCCGCACGCCGTCCCTCATCTTGCCAATGGTCTCCCCGTTTATCATACCCTTTGTGTCTTTGGTCGCAGGCAGGTGCAGGGAGATATAGTCGCAGTTTGCGTAAATCTCATCTAAAGAAAGGGAGCGCTTCACAGAGCTGGAAAGCCGCCAGGCCGCCTCCACAGAGAGGAAGGGGTCATAGCCGTAAACCGTCATGCCCAAGGCCTCGGCGGCATTTGCCACCAGAATACCAATGGCCCCCAGGCCCACCACGCCCAGGGTTTTGCCGCTGATTTCCGGCCCCGCAAACTGGGACTTGCCCTTCTCCACCAGCTTGCCCACAGCGCCGCCTTCCCCCTTAAGGGTTTTCACCCAGTCCATGGCGGCGGGGATTTTCCGGGAGGTGAGCAGCAGGGCGCACAGAACCAGTTCTTTCACAGCATTGGCGTTAGCCCCCGGGGTATTGAACACCACAATGCCCTTTTCCGTGCATTTGTCCACAGGGATATTGTTCACCCCAGCCCCAGCCCTGGCTATAGCCAGCAGGGTTTCCGGCAAATTCATGTCGTGCATGGCGGCAGAGCGCACGAGAATGCCCTCTGGCTCCTGCATTTCCGGGGAGAAGGTGTAAGCCTCCCCAAAGCGTTTGGTGCCCACAGGGCTTATCTTGTTTAAGCACAGTATCTTATGCATGTTGCATACCATCCTTTCCGTCCATTCATTATGGCTCAAAATTACCCGTTGGCCTTCTCAAAATCCCGCATAAAGGCCACCAGCTTTTCAATGCCCTCCACAGGCATGGCGTTGTAGATGGAAGCCCGCATACCGCCCACACTGCGGTGGCCCTTCAGGTTCACAAATCCCGCTGCGGCGGCCTCCTTTACAAATTTTCCGTCCGTGTCCGAGTCCCCCGTCACAAAGGTGACGTTCATAATGGAGCGGCTGTCTTTCCTGGCGCAGGGCTTAAACAGCTTGGAGCTGTCCAGGAAATCATAGAGCAGTTGGGCCTTTTTCACGTTGCGCTCCTCCATTTTGGCAAGGCCGCCAATGTCGTTCTGAATCCACTCCAGCACCAGCTTGCACATATAAATAGACCAGCAGGGAGGGGTATTGTACATGGAATCGTTTTTCGCCATCACGTCATACATAAACATGGTGGGAGTGCCCGGAAGCGTCTCGCCAATAAGATCCTCCCGCACGATAACAATGGTAAGGCCGGCAGGGGCCACATTCTTCTGTGCCCCGGCATACAGCAGGCCAAATTTGCTCACGTCAATGGGCTGGCTTAAAATGCAGGAGGAGATGTCCGCCACCAGGGGCACATCGCCGGTGTTAGGCAGGGTGTGCCACAGGGTGCCGTAAATGGTGTTGTTCATGCAGATATGGAAATAGTCCGCGTCCGGGCGGCACTCATTTTTGTCAATTTCCGGAATGTGGGAGAAGGTGTCCTCCTTGCTGCTTGCCACAGCCTTCACGTCGCCATAGCGGCTGGCTTCCTGATAGGCCTTTGTGGAAAACTGCCCGGACAGCACATAGTCGGCCTTGTGGTTTTTTGTCATCAGGTTCATGGGCACAGCGGCAAACTGGGAAGAGGCGCCTCCCTGCAAAAACAGAACCTTATAGTTTTCCGGGATAGCCATAACCTCCCGCAGCAGGCTCTCTGCCCCTTTGATAATGGCGTCATAGACCTTGGAGCGGTGGGACATCTCCATAACGGACTGGCCGCTGCCCTCATAGTCCATCATTTCGGCGGCAGCTTTTTGCAGTACGGCTTCGGGCAGCATGGAAGGCCCGGCAGAAAAATTGTACACACGGGACATTTTCATTACCTCCTAAAAATAATACTTTAATGAATACTGGGATACGAAAAAAGCTCGCAGGCTTGGGAACACCAGAGGTTTGGCAAAATACACAAAATTTGATCTTTTCAAAAATGACAATCCGGAAACAAAAATGACAAATCATTTACAAAACTGCTTGCTTTTCCTGTTTTCCATCTGGTTTTTACCAGAAAAACAGACAGTTCAGCTTTTAGACATAAATGCGTTTTGGGCCGTTTTTGTGGAAAATCACAACAAATTTCCAGCTTTTTTCAGCCCCCTGTTCCTCACAGAACAGCCTGTATGGGTTGCCCTATTATAGCGCTTTTGCGTCTAAAATGCAAGATAAAACTTTTGAAATTGCAAAATTGCACTGGGGGAGAAAAAAGGGGGAAATCTGCGGCAGAAAAAAATCTGGCAAATTATATAAAATGTTTGCACTTTGGCCCCTTTATATGATATAATCTAAGCAATGAGGATGCGCAAAATGCCAAGCCTCAGGCTGCCCCATAGCAGGGCAGCCCCTACCCTTAAAATGAGAAGCCTTGCCCCAGGGCGGTGTGTAAACTGTTCCGGCAGCTTTTACGGGATTCTATCGGGATTTTTTTAAAATGCGATAATTTTTTCCGTGTTTTCCTTGGATCTTGTAAGGTTTCCTCGAAACTCCTTGCACAGTTCTGGCAGTGTGGCTTCTAACAGCAAATTTTTAATCCGGGAGGAAAACCAGTCTATGAAAGTAAGGGACATTATTGACATCCTGAAATGCGAGGTTTTGAACGAAGGGAGCCTGGACGAGGAAGTGAAAACAGCCTGCGGCAGCGATATGATGAGCGACGTGCTGGCTTTTGTAAAGGATCAGTCTGTGCTGCTGACAGGCCTGATGAATCCCCAGGTGGTGCGAACGGCGGAAATGATGGACATGCACTGCATTGTGTTTGTGCGGGGCAAGGAAGTGAATCCCGGCGTGGTGGATTTGGCAAAGCAAAAGGACATTACCGTTCTTGCCACTCCTTATCGTATGTTTACGGCCTGCGGGCTGTTATATTCCAATGGTCTGCGGGGAGGGTGTGATATCTGATGAGTATGCTGCATTTACATTATGATGTGCCTGGAGACGACTTCACCCGGGCCGGCGAAGCCTCTGGCGACGTGAAACATAAGCTGAAACGCCTGGGCTACGAGCCTGACGCCATCCGCCGCGTAGCCATTGCGATGTACGAAGGGGAAATCAACATGGTTATCCATGCGGGCGGCGGCGAAGCCACTGTGGATATTGATCCCGACAAGGTAGACATCCTTCTGCAGGACCATGGCCCCGGCATTGCCGATGTATCCAAAGCTATGCAGGCCGGCTGGTCCACAGCCCCGGATAACGTCCGGTCTTTGGGCTTTGGGGCGGGAATGGGCCTGCCCAACATGAAAAAATACACAGATCTGATGGAAATTGGGTCCGTGGTGGGGGAAGGCACCACCGTACATATGGTGGTAAACCCCGGCAAGAAGTAAGCGGCACGCGGCCCTGAAAGCGGGCCTTTCCCGCAAACCAAGAAATGAAGAAAGGAACGGCGGGGCCTTCTCCTTACCGGAGGCTGTGCCTTGCCGTGTGCATGTAATATGGTTGAGTTTTACCATTCCGTTACCCTGCACGAGGAGCAGTGCGTGGGCTGTACCAACTGCATCAAGCGCTGCCCCACCGAAGCTATACGGGTGCGGGGGGGCAAGGCCGTCATCGCGCCCGAACGGTGCATAGACTGCGGCGAATGCATCCGCATCTGCCCCCACCACGCCAAACGGGCCAGGTACACCCAGCTTTCCCGTATGCAGGAATTCAAATACAATATTGCATTACCAGCGCCTACCCTGTACGGCCAGTTTAACAATCTGGATGACATCGACTATGTGCTTACCGGGCTGAAGGAAATGGGCTTTGATATGGTGTTCGAGGTTTCCCGGGCGGCGGAACTTATCAGCGAGGCCACCCGTAAGCTCATGGATGCCGGGAAGCTCAAGCGGCCTGTTATCAGCTCCGCATGCCCGGCGGTGGTGCGGATGATACGGGTGCGTTTCCCTGACTTGGTAGACAACGTGCTGCCCCTGAAATCTCCCATGGAGACGGCGGCGGCTATGGCAAAGCAGCAGGCTCACGAAGAAACAGGGCTGCCCTATGAGGATATTGGATGCTTCTTCATCACCCCCTGCCCGGCAAAGGTGACGGATATCAAAGCGCCTATCGGCCTGGAAAAATCCATGGTGGACGGCGCCCTTGCTATCAGCGATGTGTTCCCCATGCTCTCCAGCAAAATGGATCACCTGACATCCATCGAGCCTATTGCCAACTCCGGCATTATCGGGGTGGGATGGGCTACCAGCGGAGGCGAATCGGCGGCGCTTTTGAACGAAAAATATCTAGCGGCGGATGGCATTGAAAATGTGATCCGGGTGCTGGAGGAAATTGAGGACGAGCGCATTGGCGAGTTGGACTTCATTGAGCTGAACGCCTGCGCCGGCGGCTGCGTGGGCGGCGTGCTGTGCGTGGAGAACCCTTATGTGGCCAAGGCCCGGATCCAGCGGCTGCGGAAGTATTTGCCCGTTTCCCAGAACCATTTGCAGGGAGGGCCTATCCCCAGCCTGATGGAGTGGGAAAGCGGGTTGGAGTTCTCCAACGTGATGAGCCTTTCGGAGAACCTCCAGGAAGCCATGATGATGATGGTGCAGATAGACGAAATGGAGCAGGAGTTCCCTGGGCTGGACTGCGGGGCCTGCGGCTCTCCCACCTGCCGGGCCTTTGCGGAGGACGTGGTGAAGGGCGGATCCCGCAAGACAGACTGCGTGTTTGTGTACCGCAAGCAGTTGCAGCAGGTGGCAAGCACCTTGTCGGCCCTGGAGACAGCCCCCTGCGTGCTGCCGCAGCGTGACGGTGACGATTGCCAGCGGCAATCGCCCTGAGCCGACCGAGCCGGCAGGCGGGAAGCACCTGAGATGCGGGAAAGTTAAGATGTGGGTTATCGCCGCGCGGAGGGTTCGCGCGCTTACGTGGGCGGACGCAGACACGGCGTGAATCCTTTTTCCTTAAAAAAGGGTGGCGGGACAAACTCCCGCAGCTTGACAAGCCAACGAAAACAAGAGAGGAAGATGATGCCGTTATGACAATAAAAGAGATGGCGGAGAACTGCGGCTGGAAGCTGCTGGCGGGGGAGGAGGGCACAGACGCCCAGGTGGACGGGTGCTACATTGGCGACCTTTTAAGCTGGGTGATGGCCCGCGCCCTTTCAGGCAACGTATGGTTGACAGTGATGGGGAATGTGAACGCTATTGCGGTTGCTGCCCTGACAGACGTGGCGGGCATCGTGCTGGCGGAGGACGCAGCCTTGGATGAGGCCGCCAAGAATCGGGCGGAACTCCAGGGGATACCAGTGTATACCTGCCCGGAAAACCTCTATGAAACCGCTTTGAAGGTGGCGGGGCAATTGGGGCAGGGAAATGGCTGAGTACCGCTATGACTTCCACATACATTCCTGCCTGTCCCCCTGCGGCGACAACGACATGACCCCCAGCAATATTGCGGGAATGGCGGCGCTGATGGGGCTGGATATCATCGCTATTACCGACCATAACACCAGCAAAAACGCTGCTTCTGTTATGGCGGCAGGGCAGGAGGCGGGGGTGCTGGTAATCCCTGGCATGGAGCTGTGTACTTCTGAAGAAGCCCATATTGTCTGCCTTTTTGAGACGCTGGAAGGTGCTATGGGTTTTGACAGCTACATATATAAGAACATGCCCCACATCCCAAACAAAGCGGACATTTTCGGGGAACAGCGGATGCTTTCCCGGTCGGAGGAGCTGCTTGGGCTGGAGGAAAACCTGCTGCTGGTTTCCTCCTTTGTGGGGGTGGACGATGTATGCGCCCTGGCAAAGGAATATGGCGGCATAGCTTTGCCAGCCCATGTGAACCGGGATTCTTACAGCGTCATCGCCGCCCTGGGAAGCCTTCCACCGGAAGTGGGCTTTGCCGCTTTCGAGGCCACCAGGGACTGCGACATGGAGGCGCTGTTCAGAACAAACCCGGAGCTTGAGGGGCTAAAGGCGGTGCGGGACTCGGACTCCCACTATTTGGAGACGCTGGCGGAGTCGGAAGCCCATACCATCAGCCTGCCGGAAAAGTCGGCGCGGGCGGTGCTGCAGGCGCTGGGAAAGGGCTGAAAAGGGCATTCGAGAAATTTATACCGATATTTTGGTAACAATTTACGGTTTGTACAGGAAAATCCTGTAGCAAATTGTCGTTCTTTTCATTATAGTTCTTTTGAAGAATTATAATAGCCCTGGATTTTGATATATTTAGTAGGATGTTCAGGGACGGCCACAACTGGCTGTCCGTTAGAGGCTTTTCAGCATCTGGGCGCGCGGGGGCTGGCAAACGGTTTTGCCTTCCGGAGCGGAAAATGCGCTGCCAAAACCTGCGCGGGAAGAGGCTGAACAGGCTCTTAAGTTGCAACCATCAATATTTTGGGAGGAAAAACCTATGCAAAAGCGAATCAGCAATTTGCCGTTCCACGACACTCCCGAGCAGGCACAGAAGCTCGACGAAGTGATCGGGGGCCTGAAGGGGCAGGAGGGGGCTGTAATGCCAGCGCTCCATCAGGCGCAGGAAATTTACGGCTATCTGCCCTTAGAGGTGCAGCAGAAAATCGCCAAGGGCCTGAACGTACCCCTGGAGGAGGTCTATGGCGTATCCACTTTCTATTCCCAGTTCTCCTTGACGCCCAAGGGCCGCAACCACATCTCTGTGTGCCTGGGCACTGCCTGCTATGTAAAGGGCGCTGACAAGGTGCTGGACCGCATTCAGCAGAAGCTGGGCATCAACCCTGAAGAATGTACCGAGGACGGCGCTTTCTCCCTGACCGCCTGCCGGTGCATCGGCGCCTGCGGCCTGGCCCCTGTTATGACGGTGAATGAGGACGTATACGGCCGTCTGGAGCCGGAAGAGGTTGACAGTATTCTGGCAAAATACATGGAGTAATCCATGCGGGAGCTGTCGTTAAATGTCATGGACATAGCCCAGAACTCCATTTCCGCCGGGGCGTCCCTTATTACCATTGCGGTGGAGGAAGATCTGACCCAGGATCTTCTGCGCATATCCGTGAAGGATAACGGGCGGGGCATGACGCCTGAGCAGGTGCAGAATGTTACGGATCCCTTCTACACCACCCGTACCACTCGGAATGTGGGGCTGGGGGTTCCCTTGTTCAAAATGGAAGCGGAGATGACAGGGGGGCACTTTACCATTGACTCTACAGTGGGGGTAGGTACAGAGCTGGCAGCGGTATTCCATCCCTCCAGCGTGGATATGATCCCTTTAGGGGATATCAACGGCACCATGCTCCTGCTGGTTACAGGGAACCCGGACAGGGATTTCCTCTTTACCAGAAGCTATAAGGACCACAGTGCCCAGCGGGATTTTGCCCTGAACACGGCGGAGCTGCGGGAGGTGCTGGGAGGGGATGTTTCCCTGAACGCACCGGAGGTGGTGCTGTGGATAAAGGATTATCTGGAGGAGCAGACCCACTATGTCCTGACCGGCCAGGAGCCTGCGGAGGAATAGCGCATTGTATGCGGGTTTCCTTTGGCGGAAGCCGGAAAATCATCGGAACAAGGACACTGCCACGCAGTTAACGGGGTTTTACGCGCCGCAGGTGTGGCAAAAGGTTTTTACAGCCTTTCAGGGACTTTTCGTAAAGCTCCTGAAAGCCGCTGGAAACGGCTGAACAACGCAAGAAAGGAATGGTACCATATATGAAATCTTTAGCGGAACTGCAGGCAATTAAAGAGCGCGCCCGCGCTTCTGTCAACATCCGTGAGAATGCCGACGCCGGAACCAAGGTGCTGGTGGGTATGGCTACCTGCGGCATTGCTGCCGGGGCCAGGCCTGTGCTTAACGCCTTTGTGGAAGAGGTGGCAAAGCGCAACCTCCAGGGCATTATGGTCACACAGACAGGCTGCATCGGCATCTGCCAGTATGAGCCGGTGGTGGAGGTTGTCACTCCCGGACAGGAGAAGGTCACCTATGTGAAAATGACCGCCGAGAAGGCCCTGCGGGTGGTAAACGACCATCTGGTAAACGGCAATGTGGTGAGCGAGTACACCATTGGGGCCAACGCCATCGGCGCGAAATAAATTAGGAGGAAGAATCTATGTATCGTTCGAACGTGCTGGTCTGCGGAGGAACGGGCTGTACCTCCTCCAACAGCGAGCAGATCATCGAAAAGCTGAATGAAGAAATCAAGGCTGTGGGCCTTGAGAAGGAAGTGAACGTTATCCGTACCGGCTGCTTTGGCCTGTGCGCTTTAGGCCCCATTATGGTGGTGTATCCTGAAGGCGCTTTCTACAGCCGCGTTACAGTGGATGACGTGAAGGAGATTGTGGACGAGCACCTCTTAAAGGGCCGTATCGTCAAGCGCCTGCTGTACCAGGAGACAGTGGTGGACGACAACACTACCAAGTCTTTGAACGAAACCAAGTTCTACGCAAAGCAGATGCGCATTGCCCTTAGAAACTGCGGCGTTATCAACCCCGAGTTGATTGACGAGTACATCGCCCAGGACGGCTATGCCGCTCTTGGCAAGGTGCTTACGGAGATGACGCCTCAGGAAGTTATCGACCTGATGCTGGCTTCCGGCCTGCGGGGCCGCGGCGGCGCAGGCTTCCCCACAGGGCTTAAGTGGAAATTTGCCGCAGCCAACCAGGCTGATCAGAAATATGCCTGCTGCAACGCTGACGAAGGCGACCCCGGCGCCTTTATGGATCGCTCTGTTTTGGAAGGCGACCCCCACAGCGTGCTGGAGGCTATGGCCATTGCCGGCTACGCCATCGGCGCAAGCCAGGGCTATATCTACATCCGAGCAGAGTATCCTATTGCGGTAAAGCGCCTGCAGATTGCCATTGATCAGGCCCGGGAATACGGCCTGCTGGGCAAGAATATTTTTGATTCCGGCTTTGACTTTGACATTGACATCCGTCTGGGCGCAGGCGCTTTCGTGTGCGGCGAAGAAACCGCCCTCATGACCTCCATTGAAGGCAAGCGCGGCGAACCCCGCGTGCGGCCTCCGTTCCCGGCTCTCAAGGGCCTGTTCGGGAAGCCCACAGTGCTTAACAATGTGGAAACCTATGCCAACATCCCGCAGATTATCTTAAAGGGCGCTGATTGGTTTAAGTCTATCGGCACCGAAAAGTCTCCCGGCACCAAGGTGTTTGCTCTGGGCGGCAAGATTACCAACACCGGCCTTGTGGAAGTGCCCATGGGCACCACCCTGCGGGAGGTTGTGGAGGATATTGGCGGCGGCGTGCCTGGCGGCCACACCTTCAAGGCTGCCCAGACCGGCGGCCCCTCTGGCGGATGTATCCCGGCAAAGCTGATTGACACCCCCATCGACTATGACAACCTGCTGGCTATCGGCTCTATGATGGGTTCCGGCGGCCTGATTGTTATGGACGAGACTACCTGTATGGTGGATATCGCCAAGTTCTTCCTGGAGTTTACGGTGGACGAATCCTGCGGCAAGTGTACGCCCTGCCGGGTGGGCACCAAGCGCCTGCTGGAAATCCTCAACAAGATTACCTCCGGCAACGGCACTTTGGAGGACATCGACAAGATGGAGGAGCTGTGCTACTACATCAAGGAGAACTCCCTGTGCGGCCTGGGCCAGACGGCTCCGAACCCGGTACTCTCCACCTTGAAGTATTACAGGGACGAGTATGAGGCCCATGTGGTGGAGCATCGCTGCCCTGCTGGCGCCTGTAAAGCCCTTACCAATTACGCTATTGAGGCCGACAAGTGTAAAGGTTGTACCCTTTGCGCCCGTAACTGCCCTGTGGGGGCTATTTCCGGCGCTGTCAAGCAGGCCCATGTGATTGATACCAACAAGTGCATCAAGTGCGGCGTTTGCATGGAGAAATGCAAGTTCGGCGCAGTTGTGAAGAAATAAGGCAGCGTGGCGCGATGTTGTAAAGCGCTCCCGCTTTACGTGCTGGGGCTTTAGTCTGCCCTGGCAACAGCTTACCACGCAGACGTAAGAAAGGATTGATTAGTAATCTATGGATATGGTCAATATCAAGATTAACGGCGTGTCCTATGAGGTTCCCAAGGATTCTACCGTCCTGGAAGCCGCCCGCACTGCCGGTATTGATATCCCCACCCTTTGCTTTTTGAAGGATATCAACCAGATAGGCGCCTGCCGTATGTGCATGGTAGAGGTAAAGGGCGCCCGCTCCCTGGTGGCCGCCTGCGTATACCCCGTAAATGACGGCATGGAAGTGTTCACTAACTCTCCCAAGGTACAGCAGTCCCGCCGCATGACGCTGGAGCTGCTGCTCTCCGTCCATGAGCGGAAGTGCCTGACCTGCGACCGCAGCGGCAACTGCGAGCTGCAGAAGCTGTGCAATGACATGGGCATTGAGGAAGAGGAGCGCTTTGCAGGGGCGCTGCCCAACAATGTTACCGATGTTTCCACCCCGTATCTGGAGCGCAACAACGCCAAGTGCGTCTTGTGCCGCCGCTGCGTGGCTGCCTGCCAGAACCAGCATGTTTCTGTTATCGGCGCAAACAACCGCGGCTTTGACACCCAGATTGGCTGTGCCTTTGAGGCCCCTCTGGCAGACGTTTCCTGCGTGGCCTGCGGACAGTGCATTGTAAGCTGTCCCACAGGCGCCCTGCGCGAGAAGGACAACACACAGGATGTTATCGACGCTATCAACGATCCTGAGAAGATCGTGATTGTGCAGACTGCTCCTGCTGTGCGCGCTGCTTTGGGCGAGGAATTTGGCATGCCCATCGGCACCAATGTAGAGGGCAAGATGGCGGCCGCTCTGCGCCGTCTGGGCTTTGACAAGGTGTTCGATACCGATTTCGGCGCAGACATGACCATCATGGAGGAGGCCCACGAGTTTGTCGATCGTGTGAAGAACGGCGGCACCCTGCCCATGATCACCTCCTGCTCTCCCGGATGGGTGAAGTTCTGCGAGCACTATTACCCGGATTTGCTGGACAATCTCTCTAGCTGCAAATCTCCCCAGAACATGACTGGCGCGCTGATTAAGACCTGGTATGCCCAGAAGGAAGGCATTGATCCCTCTAAGATTGTTTCTGTCTCCGTTATGCCCTGCACAGCGAAGAAGTTTGAAATCAAGCGGGAGGATGAAGCTGCTGCCGGCCTGCCTGATGTGGACATCAGCCTGACCACTCGGGAGCTTGCCAAGATGATTAAGAAGGCCCAGCTCAACTTCAACCGCCTGCCTGATGAGAAGTTTGATGACGCCATGGGCGTATCCACCGGTGCGGCTGTCATCTTCGGCGCTACCGGCGGCGTGATGGAAGCGGCCCTGCGCACTGCAGCCGATGTGCTGGAGGGCAAGTCTGTGGAGTCTATCGACTATGAAGAAGTCCGCGGCACCGAGGGCATTAAGGAAGCCGTGTACAAGGTAGCGGGCATGGATGTGAAGGTGGCTGTAGCCAGCGGCCTTTCCAATGCCAACAAGATTCTGGAGAAAATCCGCGCAGGCGAGGCAGATTACCACTTTGTGGAAATTATGTGCTGTCCTGGCGGCTGCGTAAATGGCGGCGGCCAGCCCATTGTATCCGCTACAGAGCGGAGCTTCACCGATGTGAAGGCCCAGCGTGCCAAGGCCCTGTACGATCAGGACAAAGCTATGCCTCTGCGCAAGTCCCATGAAAGCCCTGTAGTGAAGAAGTGCTATGAGGAGTTTCTGGGCGAGCCTGGCAGCCACAAGGCCCACGAGGTTCTGCACACCACTTACGTAAAGCGCGGCTATTAATCTTATGCCCCTGGCAAGGCGTATAGCGTGATAGTTCCATAAAACAGAGAGCATCGGAGCGTTTGTTTCGGTGCTCTTTTTTTGCGCCTTGAGGCCCGGAAAACCCAGGTGGCGCAAAAGCTCTTGCAATCCTGAAGCCTGGTGGGGTATACTGTGGGCAGGCCAAGGGAAAGGAGGCAGAACGATGCAGATTAAGCTGGAGGAAGATTCAGCCTTGGAGGAGATGGAGGTCCTTATCCGCTGCCCCCGGGCGGACAGCGAAGCCCAAAGGCTGCTGGCCTTGCTGCGGGCTATGGACGGGCGGAAGCTGACCGGGGAACAGGGCGGACAGACCTACCTACTGGACATGGAGGAGGTGCTCTACATCGACACAGTGGACAGGAAAACCTTTTTGTACACAGCAGAAGGTGTATTTGAAACGCCTTTACGGTTATATGAGCTGGAAGAACGGCTTATTGGCCGGGGGTTTTTCCGGGCCTCCAAATCTGTGATTGTCAACTTCAACGCCATTCAGTCCCTGCGGCCCGACCTGGGAGGTCGGCTGCGGCTGACCATGCGGGGCGGGGAGGCTGTGTATGTGTCCAGGCAGTATGCGGCTGGGCTGAAAAAAAGGTTGGGACTGTAATGGGAGGAGTGCATTATGAAAAAATTTTTGCAGTTTGTAGGAGAGATGAAAACCTGGGGCTGTCTGAGCTTTACAGGATCGCTGTGCATTTACACCCTGATCGACACCTTTTGGGGAGACGGGCAGATTGCCTGCGCCACTGTGTATCAGCTATTGGCCCTGTGCGGCATTATCACTCTGCTGCAGTATGTGTTTTTCTCAGGCCGCGTGCTGAAAAAGCCCAGCTATTACCTGCGCATGGCGGTTTTCTGCCTGCTGGTTTTTGGCACATGCGCAGGGTTTGCCAGAGCGTTCCGCTGGTTCCCCATGGAAAACCTGGCTGCCTGGGGGATGTTTGTAGTGATTTTCTTTGTTATCTTCCTGGTGTTCTGCTTGGGATTTGAGATTCATTTCCGCATTTTAGGAAAAAAGTATGACATGGCATTGGGCCGCGCCAAGCAGGAAAGGGAAAAGCCTTGACAGGCTTTTCTTAAGCTTTGCTGGAATGTTGTTTTGCCGGGTATTCCCGCTGTCAGGCGGGAGTGCCCGGTTTTTGTTTTATGGCTGGGGCACATTCAGGCGAAATCTCCAGGAAAATCTTTTTTGCGTACGAAAATAGTTTACCCCGGGGATAAAATGTTGTATAATGAAAATTACCCCGGAGATAGCACAAACGCTAAGCTACGGGGCAGAATAATGGGAAAGGACTGGGGATGAGAAAAGAACACTATGAAGAAAGCAAAACTGATTGGTAAAGCTGCCGGGTGCATATTGTGCGCAGCCGGATGTGTGTGGTTTTTATTGCCTGTTCTGCGTGGCGGATTCCAGCTTGGCGCGGCCTTTGGGCTGGGCGTGTGCGCTTTTGGCCTGGCTCTGCTGCTGTGTTATCGGAGGCTTGCAGAGGCTGGCGGATGGAAAAAAATCTGTGTCCGGATATTTTCCGTCCTCTATGCTCTGGGAATAGGCTGGGCGACAGCCCTTACTGTGCTGATGTTTTCCGTACAGTTTCGCACCCCGCCGCCTGGGACGGATATTATTGTGCTGGGGGCCAGAATTTACAGTGCGGAACGCATGGGCGTGAGCCTGCAGAACCGGGTCGATGCGGCTGCTGCTTATTTGCTGGAATATCCGGAGGCCCGGTGCATTGTCACTGGGGGACAGGGCGGGGACGAGCCTTGCCCGGAAGCCCTTACCCAGAAAAACGGCTTGATGCGCCGGGGGGTGGAGGCGGAACGCATTTATATGGAGGACAAGTCCCACAATACCAGGGAGAACATGGTGTATGCCATGGAGGTTGCGGAGAAAGAGGGGATAAGCACAGAGGTGGCTGTGGTGACCCAGAGCTTTCACATGTTCCGGGCGCTGCAACTGGCGGAAAGCGCCGGATTCACCGCTTACAGCCTAGTGGCGGAGACAGATCCTATCCTGTTCCCGGAATATTACGGGCGGGAGCTTTTATCCCTGACCAAGTGGACGGTACAGCACGCCATTTTAGACTGACCAGTTTGTATTTTGAGAGAGGTGGCAGAGTATGACGGTTTTATTGAAGCGCGCCCATATTATCGACCCCAGCCAGTCTTTGGACATGGCGGGGGATCTTCTGCTGCGGGACGGGAGAATCGCCAAGGTGGGGGAAGACTTATTCCAGCACATAGGGGAAGCGGAGGAGGTTCTGGACTGCGCGGGGCTGGTGGCGGCACCGGGGCTAGTGGATATGCATGTCCATCTGCGGGATCCGGGGCTGACCTATAAGGAGGATTTGTTCTCCGCTTGCAGGGCCGCCGCCGCCGGAGGCGTTACCAGCCTTTTGGCCATGCCAAACACCCGGCCTGTTATGGACAGCCCGGAACTGGTGCGGGACTTGCTGGAGCGCGCCGGGACGGCAGATGCTGCTGTCTATACGGCAGCCTGCGTTACCCAGGGGATGCAGGGAGAGAAGCTTACAGACTTTGAGGCTTTAAAAGAAGCCGGGGCCATTGCCTTAAGCGATGACGGGGCGCCTGTGGGCAGTTCCCGGCTGCTGCTGGAGGCTTTGGAGCAAGCCCCCGGGCTGGGGCTTGCCATCTGCGCCCACTGCGAGGACTTGGACTTGGCTAAGGGCGGGCTGATGCACAAAGGGGCGGTTTCTGAGGAGCTGGGTGTTCCCGGCATCCCTGCCGCCGCCGAGGACTGCGGCACTGCCCGGGAGCTGGCGGCAGCGGCTTCTATTGGCGCGCCTATTCATATCTGTCATGTGAGCACAAAAGGTTCTGTAGAACTGATACGGGACTATAAGCGCCGGGGGCTGCCTGTTACGGCGGAGACGTGCCCCCATTACCTTTTGCTGACGGACGAGGCCCTCCGCGGCCGGGACGCGGATTACCGCATGAACCCGCCCCTGCGCGGCGAAGCGGACAGGCTGGCGCTGCTTGAGGGGCTGAAGGATGGCACCATCGACGCGATTGCAACGGATCACGCCCCACACAGCCCCAAGGAGAAGGCAGATTTTTATGCTGCGCCTAACGGCTCTATTGGCATGGAAACCTCCCTTTGCGCCGCCTTTACGGCCCTGGAAGGGGTGCTCTCCCTGCCGGAAATTCTGGAAAAGATGAGCGCTGCTCCGGCCCGCATACTGGGCATTCCGGCAGGCACGCTTAAAGAGGGGGCATGGGCGGATATCCTTCTGTTTGACCCGGCGGGGCACTGGCAGGTTCTGGAAAACAAGCTGCATGGCAAAAGCAGGAACACCCCCTTTAAAGGCATGACGCTAAAGGGGCGTGTAGCCGCCACCTTCTTCCGGGGGAGAAAAGTGTTTGACAACCGGGCTGGATTGTGATATGATACCCGGGACAAGGTTTTCCAGGCCCAGCCCGAAAGGACGCGGCCCAAGGGGCAGTGGGTGCGGGAAAGCCGGAGAATAGTTTTACCATGCCGGGCCGCGACATTTTGTGTTGCGGCTTTCTTTCTGCGGAAATCTAAAAAACAAGGGAGTGCTGACAATGTCCATGGACAGGCTGCTGGAAAAAATGGTTGAGAAACAAAATCCCACAGTGGCGGGCCTAGACCCCAAGCTTAGCTACATACCAGAGTATATCCGGGAGGAAAGCTACGGAAAGTTTGGCAAGACGCTGGAAGGCGCGGCAGACGCCTTGCTGGCCTTCAACAAGGGGCTGATTGACGGGCTGTGTGATATTGTCCCCGCTGTGAAGCCCCAGGCGGCTTACTATGAGATGTACGGCTGGCAGGGGATGCGGACGCTGGCTGAAACCATTGCTTATGCCAAAAGCAAGGGCATGTTTGTGATTACGGACGGCAAGCGCAATGACATCGGCGCTACCATGCAGGCCTATGCCTGCGCCCACTTGGGAGAGACAGAGGTGGAGGGCGAGGCAATTGAGGCCTTTGGGGCGGACGCCCTGACGGTGAACGGGTATCTGGGCACAGACGGCATTGATCCGCTGCTTACGGTTTGCGCGGGGAGGGACAAGGGCATTTTTGTGCTGGTGAAAACCTCCAACCCCTCTTCCGGAGAGTTCCAGGATCAGATGCTCCATGCCATGTATGAGCCGCTGTACCGGGCTATGGGCAACATGTGCCAGCATTGGGGGCAGAAGCTGCCTGGAAAATATGGCTACAGCGGCGTGGGGGCTGTAGTGGGGGCCACCTACCCTAAGCAGCTTAAAGAACTGCGCAAAGCCTTGCCAGACACCATTTTCCTGGTGCCCGGCTATGGCGCACAGGGGGGCGCTGCCGCCGACGTGGCCCAGGGCTTTGACAAGAACGGCCTGGGGGCTATTGTCAATTCCTCCCGGGGCATTATGTGCGCCTGGCAAAAGGAAAACTGCGACCCCAAAGACTTTGCCGGTGCTGCCCGCAGGGAAGCTTTGCGGATGCGGGATGAGATTATGGGCTGTGTGGGGCAGATGAAGCTGCCTCTGTAAAGGAGGGCATATGAAAAAGTTTGATTCTGTGATGTGCAGGCTGGAGGAAGCCTGGAAGCTTACGGAAGATGTATTCGATTACGTCTTTTCCTGCCCGGGGCTTGCAGAGAAAGCCTGCCCGGGGCAGTTTGCCCAAATCCGCCTGCCGGGGCATACACTGCGCCGCCCTATCTCCATCTGCGGCATAGACAGGGAAAGGGGCCTTCTACGCTTTGTCTTCCAGATTCGGGGCCAGGGAACGGCGGAGCTGGCGGAATGTGAACCAGGAGATGAACTGGAAATTATGGCTCCTCTGGGGAAAGGGTTTCCCCTTGACAGCAACAAACGCACCCTGCTGATAGGCGGGGGCATTGGCGTGCCGCCCCTTTTGGGCTGCGCAGCCGGGTTAGGGGAGAAGGCGGTTGCCTGCCTGGGATTTCGCAATGAAGCCGCGGTTATTCTGGAGGAGGATTTCCGGGCGGCTGGGGCAAAGGTTTCTGTGGCCACAGACGACGGCAGCTATGGGCACCGTGGCCTTGTGACAGAGCTTGTAAAGCAGGAGGGCTTTGACGCGGTGTTTGCCTGCGGGCCTGCCCCCATGCTCCGGGCGGCAAAGGCCCTGGCAGAGAGCCGGGGCGTGCCCTGCTATCTCTCCTTGGAAGAGCGGATGGCCTGTGGCATTGGGGCCTGCCTGGGCTGCGCCACGCCTTTGCTCCGGGAGGACGGAAGCCAGTATTTCGGGCATGTGTGCAAGGACGGCCCGGTATTCAGCAGTTGCATGGTGCAGTTGTGAGCTACAACTTTCAGGTGCGCGTGACTGGGGTGCTGCTGGAGGAGGGCAGCCTGCTTCTGGTGAAGCAGAGGCTTAGCGATAACCGGGGTTGGTCCCTGCCCGGAGGGCGGCTGGAGCAGGGGGAAACCCTGGGGCAGGGAGTATGCCGGGAGATAGAGGAAGAAACCGGGCTGCAGGTTCGGGTGCAAAAGCTTTTGTATGTATGCGACGCGGAACAGTCCCAGCACACCCTGCTGCATGTTACCTTCCTGCTGGAGCGGACAGGAGGCGCGCTCCGGCTGCCGGACAATTCCAAGGACGAAAACCCCATATCCGACGTGCGCTTTGTGCCTGTGGAGGATCTTGAAGCTTATGGCTTTTCCGGAAGGTTTTCAAAGCTTGCCAGGGAAGGGTTCCCCGGCAGGGGCTACGCGGGGGACAAGCGGGCTATCGGGCTGGGGCTTTGAGCAGAATATAACTTTAAGTAGGGGGAACGCATATGGTTTTGCTGTGTTCAAATGGCCTGACAAGCTATGAATTGCTGCAGGAGGCACAAAAGCATATAAAAGGCGCTAAAAAGGCGGCCTTGGTGGTGACGGCTGACCCGGAATATAAGGAAAAAAACTACCATGTGGAGCGCTGCTGCCGTGAGCTTGCCTATCTGGGCCTGGAGACAGATATCTTTGACTTCGACACCCAGCCGGCAGAGCAGCTTCTCCAATATGGTGTGGTAGAGCTGATAGGCGGCAACCCTTACTACCTGCTTCATTCCATCCGGGAACATAAGGGGGAGAGGGCGCTGCGCCAAATTGCCGAAATGGGCCTGCTGATTGGTTGGAGCGCCGGGGCGCTGGTGCTGGGGCCTACTTTGGGGCTTATCGACCAGTATAGCCCGGAGATGAATACGGTGGGGCTTACAGACCTACGGGCTTTGGAGCTGGCCCAGGTGCAGATCCTGCCCCATTACAGCAAGCAGCAGCGGCAGGATGGGAATACGGAGGAGAAGTGCCGCCAGTATGAAAAGGAGAACCAGTGTACGGTGCTTCGCCTGGATGATGGCGAAGGGGTTGTGCTGGAAAAGGAACCGCGAAAGATTGCGCTTAAAATGAAGGTGCATGTGGCAGGGGTGGAGTTTACCAATCCCCTTATTGCCGCGTCAGGTACATTTGGCTTTGGCAGGGAGTATGGCGAGCTGTACCCTTTGTCCCTGCTGGGGGGCATTTCCTGCAAGGGCATCACCATCAAGGAGCGCCCTGGCAATCCGCCGCCCCGGGTGACGGAGACGCCGGGAGGAATGCTGAACGCTGTGGGGCTGCAAAATCCTGGAGTGGATCACTTCATAAAGGAGGATCTTCCCTGGCTTAGAAGGCAGGGCACCCGCATTATCGCCAACGTGGCGGGGAATGCTCCGGAGGACTACTGCGAGACTGTGGAGAAGCTGAACGATACCTGTGTGGACATGGTGGAACTGAACATCTCCTGCCCCAATGTGAAGCAGGGCGGGGTGCAGTTTGGCACCACGGCGGAAGGAGTGTTTGGCATTACCCAGGAGGTGAGAAAACACTGCAAAAAGCCTTTGATGGTGAAGCTTTCCCCTAATGTGACAGATATTTCCGAAATGGCCCTGGCGGCGGAAAGGGCAGGGGCAGACGCGGTGTCTTTGATTAACACCCTGACGGGTATGCGCATTGACATCCGCACCCGCCGGCCCATTATCCGCAACAACACAGGAGGGCTTTCCGGCCCGGCCTTGCTGCCTGTTGCCCTGCGTATGGTGTGGCAGACAGCCCAGAAGGTGAAAATTCCCATTGTGGGCCTGGGAGGTATTTCCACCTGGCAGGACGCGGTGGAGATGCTTTTGGCTGGGGCCACAGCTTTGCAGATTGGTACGGTGCTCTTTACAGACCCTTATGCGCCCCAGAAGATTCTGGAGGGCCTTGGAGGATTCATGGAGGAGCAGGGCATTAAGAGCCTTTCCGAACTGACGGGAGGTGTGCGCCCGTGGTGACGCGGCTTTACATTGTGCGGCACTGCCAGTCTACGGGGAATGTAGAGGGGCGGTTCCAGGGGCGGTTTGACGCGCCTGTAAGCCCTCAGGGGGAGCAGCAGTTGGAACTGCTGGCGCTGCGCTTCCGGAATATTCATTTAGACGCGGTGTACTCCAGCCCCTTAACCAGGGCCATGAAAACCGCTGAGGCCTGCTGCCGTTTCCACCCTCTGCCCATTCAGGTGGAAGAAGGGCTTTCGGAGATTGATGTGGGGGAGATGGAGAACTTGTTCCTATGGGAAATTGCCGAAAAGTTTCCTGCCGCAGCCAAGGCCTGGGATGAAGCGCCGGATCAATGCCAGTTTCCCGGAGGGGAATCTATGGAGCAGGTGTACGGGCGGGTGAACGCTGCTATTGACCGCATTATACAGGAGAACCGGGGGAAAACTGTACTGGCTACCACCCATGGCGGGGTGATCCGGAACTTGTATGCCCGGGTGGCATCTGGGTTTCTTGCGGGCATACGGGAAAGCGCGGTGTTCGGCAACACAGGGGTGAGCATACTGGAGGAGGAAAACGGCGTGCTTTCCTGGAAAAAACTAAATGACATGTCCCATCTTACAGAGGAACTGCGCCGCCCGCCGGTGGAATTCCGTTTTGGAGGCAGTGGGCCAGTATGATTATTGTAGC
The DNA here is from genome assembly GCF_036941085.1 of Acutalibacter sp. JLR.KK004. NCBI lineage: Bacteria > Bacillati > Bacillota > Clostridia > Eubacteriales > Acutalibacteraceae > Acutalibacter > Acutalibacter sp. JLR.KK004. The sequence continues at coordinate 1,519,981 of NZ_JAYMNQ010000001.1, read as the reverse complement.
GGTTGATTTGGGCCAGGCCCGGACGGGCTTGGCAGTGTGCGACCGGGGAGAGGTGCTGGCTTCTCCCCTTGCTGTGATACAGGAGCGGGACAGGGCGCGTCTGGTGGAGCGGATTGCTGCCGCGGCCCGGGAAAGAGGGGCACAGCGGCTAGTGGTGGGCCTGCCCCGGAACATGGACGGAAGCGAAGGGGAGAGCGCTCAAAAGGCCCGGGAAACGGGGGCCATGCTGGCAGAAGCTTCCGGGCTGCCTGTGGACTTTTGCGATGAGCGGGGCACCACCATAACGGCCCACAATTACCTGAACGCCACAAATACCCGGGGGAAAAAGCGCAAGGCTGTTGTGGACGCAGTGGCAGCCACTGTGATTTTGGAGGATTATTTGCAGTCCAGACGGAACAGCCATCCTCAATAAGGTTTACAGGCAGGGAAATTTGTAGTATAATATGCCAAACAGGAAATACCTGCCTGCATTTTTTCTGTAAAGAAGGGCATACTGGCAGAAGGCTTTCGGGCAGAAATTCCTATACAGGAGGGGGCTGCTTTCATGGCAGGCTATCGGATTATTACTGATTCTACCACAGACATTACCCCGGAGATGATAGAAGATCTGGGGGTGACTGTGATTCCCATGTGTTTTATGCTGGAAAACCAGACGCACCGGAATATCCCTGGCGGAGGGATGCCTATACCGGACTTTTATAACAAGCTGCGGGCAGGCCAGACGTCCACCACCGCACAGATAATCGCAGAGGAATTTATAGAGGTGTTTTCCCCTGTGCTGGCTGAGGGGGAGGATGTGCTGTACATCGCCTTTTCTTCCGGCCTTAGCGGCACCTGCCAGAGCGCTTTCATTGCCAAGCAGCAGTTGGAAGAGCAGTTCCCCGGGCGCAGGGTGGAAGTGTTCGACTCTCTTGCCGCCTCCATGGGGGAGGGGCTGCTGGTGTATCTGGCGGCCCAGCAGCAAAAGGCCGGGCTTACGCTGGATCAACTGCTGGAGTGGCTGAAGGAAAATGTGCTGCACCTTTGCCACTGGTTTACGGTGGATGATCTGAACCACCTGAAGAGGGGCGGGCGGGTGTCTGCCGCTACGGCTCTGGTGGGCACTATGCTGGGGATTAAGCCTGTGCTTCATGTGGACGATGAAGGCCATCTGATCCCGGTTTCCAAGGTGCGGGGCAGGAAGCAGTCTTTAGACGAGCTGGTGCGCAAGATGGCAGAAACAGCCCTGGATCCTGCCGGACAGACTGTATTTATCAGCCATGGGGACTGCCTGGCAGACGCCCAGTATGTGGAGAAGAGGATTCGGGAGACGCTGGGCGTGAAAAAATTCTATATAAACTTTATTGGCCCTGTGATTGGCGCCCATTCCGGCCCGGGCACAGTAGCCCTGTTCTTCTTGGGACAGCATAGGTAGCTGCGCCCGGCAAACATGCAAGCAGCGGCGCGGGGGTGTCCTTGCGCCGCTGCTTTTTGGGGCCAAGGACATATATTAGATAAAATAAAGATTTTGTATAATTTACGCGGCTTTATCAGGAAATGAATTTACAGGAAAGGGCGAAAGGCTGAGCTTTCGCGCAACGGGGGAACATATGTATAAGCTTCTAAAAACCGAGGGCGCTGCCCGCCGGGGTGAATTTGAAACTGTCCATGGCACAGTGCAGACGCCTGCCTTTATGAATGTCGCCACTGCCGGAGCCATTAAGGGGGCTGTGTCTGCCTATGATTTGCGGGAGCTGAAATGCCAGGTTCAGCTTTGCAACACCTATCATCTGCACCTGCGGCCGGGAGATGAGACAGTGAAAAAACTGGGAGGGGTTCGGAAGTTTACGGGCTGGGACGGCCCGGTGCTTACGGACAGCGGCGGCTTCCAGGTGTTTTCCCTGGCAAAGCTGCGCCGTATCCAGGAGGAAGGCGTAACCTTTGCCTCCCACATTGACGGCAGGCGCATCTTTATGGGGCCGGAGGAGAGCATCCGCATCCAGTCCAATTTAGGCTCTACTATAGCCATGGCTTTTGACGAGTGTGTGGAAAACCCAGCGGAATATGCGTATGCGAAAAATTCCTGCGCCCGTACCGCCCGGTGGCTGGAGCGCTGCAAGGCGGAAATGAACCGCTTAAACGCCCTGGAAGATACGTTAAATCCAAACCAACTGTTGTTCGGCATTAACCAGGGGTGTACTTTTGCGGATTTGCGCATAGAGCATATGAAGCGCATTGCCGCCCTGGACTGCGACGGGTATGCCATTGGCGGACTGGCAGTGGGGGAGCCTGCGGAGGAGATGTATCATATTATTGAATCCATAGAGCCGTTTATGCCAAAAGACAAAATCCGCTATCTGATGGGCGTGGGCACGCCTGCCAATATATTGGAAGCAGTGCGCCGGGGCGTTGATCTGTTTGACTGCGTAATGCCCAGCCGGAACGCCCGCCATGGCCACGCCTTTACCATGGAGGGCTGCCAGAACCTGTTGAATGCCAAATATGAGCTGGACGAAGCGCCGCTGGAGGAGGGATGCTCCTGCCCGACCTGCCAGAAATTCAGCAGGGCTTATATCCACCATCTTTTTAAGGCTGGGGAGATGCTGGCAATGCGGCTGACAGTGATGCACAACCTTTTCTTTTATAACAATCTGCTGGAAAAGATACGGAAGTCTCTGGATGAAGGGGTGTTTGAGGGCTTTTACAGGGAGAATGTGGAGAAATTGAGCCGCAGAATATAAACAAATCAAGAAAAATCCAGTTTTTGCTTGCATGTTGACAGCTTTCTTGTTATAATCATAAAGATAAACTCGGAGGTGTAAAAACAAATGAATCAATTAATTCCCCTGACCACCCAGCAAGGCGGCGGCATGAACATGATCGTTGTTCTATTGATATATGCCGTATTCATTGTGGGCATGTATTTTATCTTCTTCAGGCCCCAGAACAAGAGGAAGAAAAAGGAAGCGGAAATGCGCAACAACGCCCAGGTGGGGGATGAGATTACCACCATTGGCGGCATATGCGGGCGCATTGTGGCGATAAAGGACGAGACAGAGTCTATCGTCATTGAAACCGGCAGCGACAAAGCAAAGATGCGCATTAAGCGCTGGGCTATCGGCAGCGTGGACACTGTGCATGAGGAAGAGAAGGAATAAGAAGCTGTACCGATAGGATTGGTGCAGCTTCTAAGAACCAAAAACAGAATATAGCATAAAGAGGCCTCACAGCTCATAGTATTGTACAAACTTGAGCTGTGAGGTCTTTTTTATGAAATTTATCCGATCCATACTCCTTTCCGCCGGGGCAATAGGGGGGAGCAGCCTTGTGCTGCTGGCGATTATCGCGTTCATTATTGCAAGGGCTGGCGTGCTGCCCCAAGGTTCCCTGCCGCTGATAACCACTGCCGCAGCTTGTGCCGCTGCTTTTTTAGGCGGGCTGGCTGCGGCACTGGCGGCGAAAGAGAAGGGGCTGTACCTGGGGCTGGCGTCCGGGGCCTTGCTGGCTGTATGCATCAGTGTGGCATCTTATTTTATGGCTGGAGAGGTTTTTGCTATCAGCGGCGCGGGAAAGATAGCGGCACTTTTAGCCAGCGGAGCCATTGGGGGGGTTCTGGGGGCCAACCGCAAAGCGAAAGTGAAATTTTAAACGCAAAACAAGCATATTTTCAACCTTTATACACACGGCCTAGCTGTGTGTATTTTTATGCATACCATATTTCTGTGTTTTTACATAACCACAAGGCGCATATATTCATAAGTTTACATAATCCAAAATACATAAAATCTTGAGGTACTGCGAAAAAAGAAAAAATATTCATTGAAACCCCTTGCAAAATTCGTGCAGATGGGGTATAGTATAGGACAAGGGGAATTCCCAGGCTGGATCGCTTGCCGGTACAGCGGGGATTTCCACACGGTTTTTATGGCATTGTGGAAAAACAAGCAAGGCTTTCCCCGGGTTTTTTCGGAAAAAGCCCAATATATACCTCTTTTATTTCATCCTCAGTCCTTTATCTTGTTACAGGCAGTTTTCCCGCTCATATGCAAAGGGACAGCACCCTGCCATGCATAAAGTTTGGTCCTGTCCACTGCATATTACGCATGGATGCAACTTGAGTTACAAATAATCTTTTTATACATCGCGGCTTTTATTCAGAAAGAGAGACATAGGCGCGGCCCCTTTTTCATAGATATGTGGCATAAGCTCCATACATTCCCTGTGAAAAAGTAAAGGACGGTGCTTCATGAAAGCAAAAGAAACCCGCGCGCTCTTCCAAGACATCCCCTTTCTCCGGCGTTTTTCCCGAAAAGCTGTTTTTTGCCCTTTGCTGGCTTTGCTGCTATGTGGCGCAGTGGCTGGAGCGGCAGCCGGAGGCACTTTTGATTTTTTTCATAGCGGGCAAGTGCTGCCCCTGTTCTTTTCGGGAATCCCCGACCCTCAGGGGGGCTTTTTTCCCTGTTTCTCCACCTTATTGTTGAATATGCTTATCGGCCTTATCTTGTTGTTCCTTTTAGGAATGACCGCTTTTGGAGTGGCGGCTGTGCCAGCCTTCATCTTTCTGAAAGGCGTTACTGTGGGCCTGGGAGTCCTTTCCTTTTTTACTGTGGACGGGCTTTCCGGGCTGGGCCGGGCGGCATGTACTTATACGCCTGTTACAGCCCTTGCATCTCTGCTGCTCCTGCTTTTCGCCACCCGCACCATGGTTTTTTCCAAGCGCCTGGCAAAGGCCGGGTTCAGCCCTCAGGAAGAAAGTCTGAATTTCCGCCGTTATCTTATGGACTTTTTCCTGTTCCTGTCTTTTGCGGTTATGGCTGCTCTTGTGGGAGGCTTGCTGGCTGTGCTGTACGGCAGTATATTTCCATCATAAAGAAGGTGTTGAAACGTGTACGATTTCCATTCTATGTTCGCGCAGTATCTTATGGAGCAGAAGGCCAATTCTGCTAACACGCGGGAATCTTATTTGCGGGATGTCCAGTATTTTTTGGAGTTTCTTGGCAGGCTGGATATTACGCCTCTAGAAGCAGACGAACGGGATATCCAAGCCTTTGTGCAGCATTTGGCTGATTTAAAGCGCTCTACCACTACTATTTCTCGGAATTTGGCTTCTATCCGCTGTTTTTATAAGTTTCTTATTATGCAGGGGCTTGTGGATCATAACCCGGCCAAGGCGGTAAAGCTGGAAAAGGCGGAGAAAAAGCTGCCCCAGGTTTTGCTGGGGGAAGAGATTGAGCTGCTGCTTGCCCAGCCGGATATCACAGAGCCGAAGGGCTGCCGGGACAAGGCCATGCTGGAGCTGCTGTATGCGACAGGCATCCGGGCCTCGGAGCTTATCAATCTGAACATACAGGACATCAACCTGCGTTCCGGGGTGCTGTACTGCCGGGGCAGCAAAGGCGTGCGTTCCATCCCTATTTACCCTTCTGCTGTGGTGGCGGTGTCTGACTATATATATCGGATGCGGGGCTTGATTGCCGGGCCGGACAGTGGCGAAGCTCTTTTTGTGAACCTGAACGGCGGCAGGCTGACCCGCCAGGGATTCTGGAAGATTGTAAAAGGCTATGCGGTGGAGGCAGGCATTACAAAAGAAATTACGCCCCACACCATCCGCCACTCCTTTGCCCTCCATCTATTGGAAAACGGCGCTTCTGTCAAGGACATTCAGACAATGATGGGCCATGCGGATATTTCCTCTACCCAAGTGTATGTACAGCTTTTGGACAGCCATGTGAATCAGGTGTATCATGACTGCCATCCCAAAGCCCAACGGAAGCTGGGGTAAAGGAGGGAGCGGCTTGCCTTTCTTTGGTGTGTTCAGGCCTTATGGCGGGTCTGAACCTGAAGTGCGCAGAGAGGAAAAGCTCAAAGCAGCGCCAGCGCGGTTTTTTCAGCTTTGGGGGCGGAAATTTTCCCAATTGGTGCGGCTGAACCTGCTTTTCCTGGTTCCGATTCTGCTAGTGCTGGCTTTGATGGCGGCGCTGGAGTTTTTCTTGCCGCACTATCTGATGCGTTTGCCAGAGTCGGGAAACGGTATACAGTGGTGCAGATGGGAGCAGTTTTCCCACCCGGCTCCTTATGAAATGAAAGGCTTCTGGCTGGATATGTGGAGGCTGTGGGCAGTTCCGGCACCGCTGGTGCTGCTTTCTCCATTTTGGGCAGGGCTGGCCCTTGTTACTAGGAATTATGTAAGGGAAGAACACGCTTTTATCTGGTATGATTTCTGGGACGCTGTGAGGGCCAACTGGAAAAGCTTCCTGCTGGGGGGCGCTATGTGCTATCTTCAGTTTGCAGTGTTGTCTACTTCCATTGCCTGTTATGGCTGGGCAGCCCAAAGCCAGCCCTTGTATTATGCCCTTTTATGGCCCTGTGTGATGCTGGGGCTGCTGTGCCTGTTTGCCCAATATTATCTGCCGGTTATGCTGGTTACGTTCCATTTGAAATGGAGACAAGCCTACAAAAATGCTTTGATTTTTTCAGTTGTAGGCCTTGGGCGGAATCTGCTGCTTACGCTCCTTTTAAGCGTACTGGTGCTTTTTTGCAGCCTGCCTTTGCTGGTGCTGAATCTTTTGGTGTTTTCTATCTTCTTCGGGCTGTTCGGCTGCGGTTTTTCCATGTTCCTGGTGAATTTTATGGTTTATCCTGTTGTTGAGCGCCATATGATGCAGAAATCCTGTGAGGAATCTATGACGGACAAAAAATAAAAGCAAGTCTTGAAAGGCGGTTTCGTCTCTCAAGACTTGCTTATTTTTTGCTGTTTTTCTATTCCTCGTCTTTCCGTTCTTTCTTCTCGCTTTTGGGAGATACATGGGCCAGAGGGTTGGCATTTATGGCGCTTTCCATCTGATTGCTGGAGGTGTGCGTATAGATTTCTGTGGTGCCCAGATTGGCATGGCCCAGAATGTCCTGGAGCACCCGGATATCCACATCGCCGTAGCGGTACATTAAGGTGGCGGCTGTGTGGCGCAGCTTGTGTACGGAGTAACCGGGGCCGCTGAGGCCGATTTTATCCAGGTATTTCTTTACCATAGCCTGCACAGTTTTAGGGCTGATGCGGGTTTTCCGGTTGCTGAGAAAGAGGGCGCTGCGATCAATTACGCCGTCCTTGGGACGTACCGCCAGGTAGCTGTTGATAGCGTCCAGGCAGGCTTGGTTTAGGTATACAATGCGCTCCTTGTTGCCCTTGCCCAGGATGCGAAGAGTGGAATTGTTATAGAGCACATCTGAAATGTTGATGGAAACCAGCTCAGCAAGGCGCATTCCGCAGTTGAGAAACAAGGTCAGGATACAGCGGTCGCGCTCTGCGTCCGGGCCTTCTACTGCTTGTAACAGTTCGATGCTTTGTTCGAGAGAAAGAAAATGGGGGAGCGCTTTCTTTTTTTTAGGCGGGGTCAGGTTTTCTGTGGGGTTTTCTGCCAAAAGCTTTTCGTGGACGGTGAGGTATTTGAAAAAGGATTTCAGCGAGGAGGATTTCCGCTGGCGGGTGGAACTCATATTATTGCGCTCGTCTGCCACAAAATTCATAAACTCGAACAGGTCATAGGTTTTGATGTTCCGGACAAATTCCAGGCCCACGTCTTTTACGGAAACTTCTTCCAGTGGCACGCCGGGCTGCACCAAGGCCCAGTTGACCTTTAAGAAACGGAACAGCGTGCGCAGATCCATGCAGTATTCATCTACAGTTTTGGCGGACAATCCTTTGATGTTGCGCAGATACATGGCGTATTCCTGAACGAGATCGGACATTTCCAGTTTGATTGAAAAACTCATGGCAAGGATTCCTTTCTGGGATTTTAGCCGGGTTTTACGGAATTTCAGAGACACGAATACGTTTTTGCCTCCCCTGAATTATACAAAATATCAATTTTGTATAATTGCTCTTTTTGGAAAAAGCCCCTTTCAAAGGTGCTGGCTCCCTCGTCCCTCCTGGCATTAAGCCAAGGGCAAAATACCGCCTACATCTATAAGAGGATTTTGAGTCAGCTCCCAAATGGAAACGCCGCGGCTTTCGCAGAAAGCCCGGATAGCTTTTCCATCAGGATGGCTTTCCAGCCTGCCGGAAACTGCCAGCACATCAGCGGAGACTTTGCCGCAGCATCCACCAATGAAGCCAGTGTCATAGCCAGGCAGTCTGATGAAGCCAGGCCGGATTTTCAGCACAGAAAATCCTTTCGCTTCCAGGGCCTTTGCCATACCTGCGTCGGCAGTTATGCAGGCCTTTTCGTTTATCAGCGCTACAGAGCAGGCCGCATATCCTTGCCGCACTGGCAGCAGTTCCAGTCCCTTGGCTTGAGCCGCGTTTTGTATGCCTGCATCCAGCGTTTGGGGATTCCCCACCAGCCATTTGTCCCATACAAAGCCGTTGCACAGCACATCGCAAGGATACCGGCTTTCTGGCTGACGAATGGTTTCTTTTACAGAAAGCCCCAGGCTGGACAGCTTGTCTTGTAAAGCGCTTTTCCTTAACACAAAGGCTTCTCGTTCAAAAAGGAACACTTGCATGTCAGGATGGTATCCCAGCGGAGCGGGCAAACGGGAATCGAACAAAGTTTTAATAGGGGTAATGCCCTGCCGCTTCAGGCTGTCTGCCAGTTCTGGATATTCCCCGGAAACCAGCGCCAGCTTTGCCGGGCGGAAAGGCAGGCGCGGCGTGTGCGCGCTCATGTAGTGGCAGCCTGGAAAGCCTCCCGGATGTTCCGGGCACCGATAACTTCCAGCCCTTCCAGCTTGCTTTTGGACACGTTTTTCAGCCCATGGTAAGGCAGGATACACCTAGTGAAGCCTAGGCGGCTGATTTCCGCAATGCGCAGTTCTACGTGGCTGACGCTCCGCAGTTCTCCTGCCAGGCCAATTTCCCCGAACACCACAGTATCTTCCCGAATGGGCATGTCCTTCAGGCTGGACACCAGCGCCACAGCTACTGCCAAGTCTACAGAGGGCTGATCCAGCCGCAGGCCCCCCACCACGTTCAGGTATGTGTCTAAATTGGAAAAATAGAAGCCAGCCCGTTTTTCCAGCACAGCCAGAATCAGGGCCATGCGGTTGTTGTCAAAGCCTGTGGCCATGCGCCGGGGCGTGCCAAAGCCTGAGGTGGTGGCAAGCCCCTGTATCTCCGCAAGCAAAGGCCGGGAGCCTTCCATGACAGCGGTGACGCAGGTGCCGGAGGCATCTTTGGGCCTGCCGGACAGCATGGCAAGGGAAGGGTTCTCCACCTGCTGCAGCCCCTTCTCTCCCATGTCGAACACGCCAATCTCGTTTGTAGAGCCGTAACGGTTTTTTACTGCCCGCAAAATGCGGTAGGTCATCTGCCGGTCGCCCTCAAAGAGAAGGACAGCGTCCACAATATGCTCCAGTACCTTTGGCCCGGCAATGGCCCCGTCCTTATTCACATGTCCCACCACAATAACCGGGATGTCCAGGGCTTTGGCACAGCGCATCATCACGTTTGTGCATTCCCGCACCTGGGTAATGCTGCCCGGCGAGGAGGAAAGCTCTGTGTAATTCATGGTCTGGATGGAGTCGATCATCACCAAGTCCGGCTTTTCGGCCCGGATTTGTTCCACTATGTACTGGATATCCGTCTCCGTCAGGATCATCAGGTTCGGGCTTTGCACCCCCAGCCGGGAGGCTCGCAGCTTGATTTGCCGGGCAGACTCCTCCCCGGACACATAGAGCACCCGCAGATTCTGCCCCAGGTATTCGCAGATTTGCAGGAGGATGGTGGATTTGCCAATGCCGGGATCGCCGCTTATCAGCACAAGGGATCCTTTTACGATGCCGCCGCCCAGCACCCTGTCCAGCTCGGACAGGCCTGTGTGGTAGCGGTGCTCGTCTGTGGTGCTGATTTCCCCGATAGGCACTACCCGGGAGGCCATGCCGCCTACAGCCCGCTTTACAGCCGCACGCTGGGCGCTTTCCTGTTCCTTCACTGTCTCCAGAAGGGTGTTCCACTCCCCGCAGGAAGGGCATTTTCCTGCCCATTTGGGGGATTCAAACCCACACTGGGTACACTGGTATATGACTTTGCTTTTGGCTGCCATTGCTTTTTCATTCCTTATGATATGTCAAGTGTAATAGCATTCTTTACAGCCATTATATCACATTTTCATGGATTTGCAAACTGCCCGTTGCTGCCCTGCTACTTTCCGGTATCCTGGTTTGCCTGCAAATAGTCTATCAGCCCGTTATAGATAGCCGCCGCCATTTCCTTCTGGTAGGAGGATGTCTGCAGCTTTTCGGCCTCCTGGGGGTTTGACAAAAAGCCGCATTCTACCAAAATAGCTGGTACATGGCAGTTATACAGCAGATAAATATTTTTTTCAGCCTGCTTGTTTTCCCGTTTGTTTTCAGGCTGCAAGGCGCTTACAATATTTTGCCGGACAGCCTCTGCCAGCACCCCGCTTTCTTCCCGGGCGCCGGAATAAAACACCTGGGTGCCGCTGTACTTGCTTTCGGAAAAGTGGTTCTGGTGGATGCTGATGAGAATGCACTCCCCTGTTTCCTCCACTATGCGCAGACGCTTTTTTGTGTCAGAGCGCTTTCTCTCGGCAATGGTGCCAAGGCTTTGATCCCCTACGGCGCTGTCGGTGTCCCGGATCATGATGACGTTGAAATTATTCTGCTTTAAGTACTTTTCCAGCTCCAGGGCAATGGCTAAATTGATATCCTTTTCCACCGCCCCGTTTATGCCTACGGCTCCGCCGTCTTCGCCGCCATGGCCCGCGTCCACTACAATGGTTCCTTTTTTCTGGAAAAAATCGGCGTGGAAGGACACCACGCCAAAAGCTTCCATGGTTTGTATACCGAAAAGCGCCAGCGCCCCGCAGAATAACACCCAAAATGCCAGCTTCCGTTTCATGCCTTCTCCCCTTTGCCTTGTAGGTTTCACAGTCTTTCCATACAAGCTATGCTGGGAATATTTTTCCTATTCTTTCTTTTCAAAAATCCAGAAGAGGAAAAAAGAAAAGCGCCAGCCTTGCGGGGTTGGGCGCTTTCTTAGAGCGTATCCAACATAAGTTGAATATGTAGATTTTCAAGGGGATTTTGTGGGATTCAAGGCAGGAACCGCAAGAAAGGCTGTCGCCTTCCGGCTCTGCAATTGTCAATACCATTCCTCAGGAACCGCTTGTGCGTCCAGGAAAAGATCGGGATTTTTTTCCAGCAGCGCGCAGGCAGTTTCCCGCATCTTACGGGCGTTGCCGATGATGCATTTGGCATCTCCAAACGTACCATACCGGATGGCCCCATGCTTTAAAAATGGCTTTTCCAGCTTGTCATAGTTTTCAGAAACGTCCCCAGCAGGGCAGTAATGAAACCTTGCGTCTGTGCGGTATTCTTCGCCCTGAGGCCCTATAATAGTGATGGGCCGGGTTTCCTCTGTAAGGCGGTTCGGAATGCCTTCCCACTCCTCTACGCCATGAATAAAGGTGTTGGAGCGCAGGGTGCAGCCTAAAAAGAGAATGTCCGCGTCCAAGTCCAGCAGTCTGCCCCAGCAGCCATCACGGGGGCAGGGACTGTGGGCCTGTTCCTCGCCGGCTGTGTAGGCCGCGGCCCCCTTTCCCAGGGCGGCTACTGAATGGGTGGGATGCAGGGAGCGCACCACGCCGGGCCTGTGCCGGAAAAGCTCAGGCAGGATGCCTACGCAGGAGGGAAGCGTGCGGGAGTCGAACACATTCTGCTCCTTGCCTTGCCCAATGTATTTCCAGGTGTGGGTGGGAAAAATGAGCAGCCCCTCCCCCATGTACTGGCACCAAGCGTCCAAGACGGTGTCCGCACCGCCCTCCACTGGGCCGATGGCCTTCATGGAGGAATGGATGAGCAAAGCGCCTTGGGGGTTGACACCCATGTTTTTAATATCTGCCAGCAAATCGCTTTTTGTATACATTTTAATCGCCATGCGATACAGGCTGTGCCCGGTATCGTTCCTTTCTCATGATTTTTCGTACTATCTATTTTCTTTCCAGGAAGCCTTCCCTGTGCAGCCATGCCGCCGAGTCTGCCAGGGCCTGCGCGGTTTTCACCTCCAGCACAGCCCGGCAGTCTCTCTCAGCGGCAAGAGCCAGGTGCCAGGGCAGATCAATTTCCCCTGTGCCCAGGGGCAGATGGTTTTTTCCACCGATTGCGTCATGAATGTGGAAATGATGCAGCCGTTCTTTATGTGCAAGGAAAAAGGGCCTGTCCACGTCCCCGGCGCTGTGGTTATGGCCGATATCGAAGGTCAGCCCAAAGAGCGGGCTTTGGAGGAACAGCTCCAGGGCCTCCTGGAGGAAGGGTTTGTTAAAATTCCCGGTATTCTCCAGGCAGATGGAAACCGCCCCTTCCGCGGCTTCCTCGCACCGGGCAATGGCCTCTGCCAGCCGCCCCAGGAAATGTTCCCGGTACATTTCATAGAGATACGCCTTTTTCCCAGGCAGGGTAAAGTATACGCCTTCTGACAGGTGCATGTTTAAGACAGGGATGTGCAGCTTACGGGCAAAGGAGATAGTTTTCAACAGGGTGTCCAGGTACGCCTGGGCCACAAGGGGGTTGAAATCACACAGATCCAACTTTTCGTCCAGGTGTATGGTGAAATAGACCTGATACCTGTCTGCTACACTTTGCAGCAAGGGCATGTCCCACTGCTGGTACTGGGGCAGGTTCATGTTCAGTTCGACAAAGCCAAACCCTAAATGGCGGCACAGGGCCGCAGCGCTCTCCGGATCCGAGGCTTCCAGCAGGGTAGGTATTCCCCATTCTTTTACCGGCACTGCTCCCACTCCTCCCGGGTGATGCCATAAACCTTCGTGATGGTGTTCACATCGTCCTCAAACTCTTCTAACAGGCGCATGCCGTTAGCCATAGCAGTGGAATAGGAGCCGATGTTCGTATATTTCATGTAGGAAAAAAGCATGTTAAAAGGGGTATTTTCAAAGGCCCAGTCCCGGCAGGCCCGGGCGGCCTCTTTGGCATAGCCTTTGTGCTGCTGGTCTTTGCGGATGTGGTAGCCAATCTCAGGCTTTATCTTGCTGCCGATGTTCTGCATGGTCAGGCCGCAGTCACCGATTACTTCCCCCGTCTCTTTCAAAACGACTGCCCATAGGCCAAAGCCAAAAATCTGATACCGCTCCATGTTCCGCTGGATCCACTCCCTGACCCGCTTTTCATCGAAGGTATAGGGGTAGTGCTGCATGATATCCCTATCCCCCCAAACCTTGTACAGGGCATCAAAGTCGCTGGGAACCATCTCCCGCAGGATAAGGCGTTCTGTTTCCAACTGCATAAGCTTTACACGCTCCTTTCGCAAAACAGGGGTTTCATTTTCGATTCGGCTTCCGCTTGATTGCCAAGAGCCGCACGTAATCATCCAGCAATTCTGTGCTTTCAGGCTCAAACATAACCCATTTTCCGTCATGGAAAGTCTGCGCCTTTGCGTATGCTGTTTGTATCTGTGCAGGGAAGCTGTCTTGAAGTGCCTCGAATTTATCCCGCTCGGCCTTGCCAAAAATTACCATGAACCCTGCACAGCCTTCCCGGGCATACAGTGCGCACAGGGTCTTGCCGCCCCTGCGGTACTTATATTCATATTGCCAGTTTTTGCCGCCTGTGTTCCAAAGCCGCTCCATTTCATATTTCGCGTCAATTGCGGCGCACAAGCCTGCCCACACCTCATACAGCGTTGGCCCAAGCAATGCCGCCAGTTCTTCCCTGTCCGGGATATTTTCCAGCATAAAGCTTCCACCTTTACAGAAAATGAAAAACGCTATGGACATCTATCCATAGCGTTTCTGGAGGTGACACCCGGATTTGAACCGGGGAATGAAGGTTTTGCAGACCTTTGCCTTACCACTTGGCTATGTCACCAATGTTTAGGAAAAGACGCTCCAAGAAAGAAGCGTCTTTTCACATCTTGTGGAGCGGACGACGAGGCTCGAACTCGCTACCTCCACCTTGGCAAGGTGGCGCTCTACCAGATGAGCTACGCCCGCAAATGGTGCCTCCGATCGGAATCGAACCAATGACACGGGGATTTTCAGTCCCCTGCTCTACCAACTGAGCTACAGAGGCAAATATGGCGACCCGGAACGGGCTCGAACCGTCGACCTCTAGCGTGACAGGCTAGCGTTCTAACCAACTGAACTACCGGGCCAGATTACCTAAGTAAAACATGTGTATGGTGGGGACAATAGGACTCGAACCTATGACCCCCTGCTTGTAAGGCAGGTGCTCTAACCAGCTGAGCTATGCCCCCATCTCCCACACATCCTAAGTACCGCTTAAGCGGCGCTTGCGCTGTCTACCAGCGACGCTCTATATATTACAGGATTTTCCGTCAAATGTCAAGGGGTTTTTCAAAATTTATTTTTCTTTTTTTAAACTGCCTGCCGCCTGCTCTGCCAGGGACTCTAGTTCCTCTTTTGTAAAGTAATATTTCCGGCTGCAATACTGGCATACAGTTTCCACCCTGCCCTGGCTGTCCAAAGGAAGGGTACGGATTTCCTGAGGGCCTAAGGTCAGAAGGCCCTTTGCAAAACGCTCTTTGCTACAATTGCACACATAGTGTATCTGAAACTCGTCTAAAACCTCCATGGCAAAGCCGTCCAGAGCCTTCTGGCACATTTCCTCCAGGGAAAGCCCCTTTGCCAGCATGGTGGTTACGGAATCCAGCTTGGCGATATTGGCTTCCAGTTGCTTGACTGCGGCTTCCTCTGCCCCGGGCAGCACCTGAATCAGCAGCCCGCCAGAAAGCAGCGCCCCGCCCTTTTCTCTGTCCACCAGCACACCTAAGGCACACACTGTGGGCACCTGCTCGCTGATGGCATAATACTGGGTGATGTCCTCGGCTATTTCACCGCTTACAAGGGCTGTCTGCCCGATATAAGGGTCGCCCTCCCCTAAGTCGCGTATAACTGCCAGGCGGCCTTCATGGCCTACGCCGCCGCCCACATCTATTTTTCCGTCTTGGCGGATGGGCAGTTCCACCTGAGGATTGTCCACATAGCCGCGCACGTTGCCCCGGCTGTCTGAAAGGGCTACAAGGGCGCCTAAAGGCCCTCCGCCGTTTACCTTCAGGGTTAGGGCGGCATCATCCTTTTTCAGCATGGCGCCCATAAGGGATGCGCCTGTCAGCAGCCTGCCTAAAGCCGCGCAGGCTGTTTTGGAAAGCCCGTGGAGCTGCTGGGCTGTGTATACAAGCTCTGTGGAGTCGATAGCGGAAGCCATCAGGCTCCCATCGGAAGTGATGGTGCGGATAATCCTGTCCATATGGTTTGGGTTTTCTCCCCTCATTTCAATTTTTGCGCGGCAAACACCAGCCGCTGGCTGTCCTCCCGGGGCGGCTGAAACGTTAGCTCGTCATACACCTGGATATTTCCGAAACCTGCCTTTCCCAGCATGGCAAATACTTCTTCCAGCGGGTAGGCAGACTCGGAAAAGTGCTCCCGGCTGCGGCGGTACAGCTTCCCCTCCCGCTGGAAAAAATCCAACTGGATGTCCACACGCCCAGAGCCTGGGATGCAGCGGTTCTGCCATACACAGTAGACCTGCCCTATATCATAGACAAAGGTATTGTTCCCCAGCACCTTTTCGTGTTTGTAGAGGGTGTTCAGGTCAAATAAAAAATACCCTCCGGGATTCATAAAAAAGGAAACCCTGCCAAAGGCCTGCTGCACCTCTTCCCTGCCGCTTAAATGGTTCAGGCTGTCTAAAGAGCAGATAACCGTATCCACTGTCCCGTACAAGTCCATTTCCTGCATTTTCTGGCACAGAAACAGGATGTCCGCCCCTGCCTGGGCGCATTTCATCCGGGCCTCTGAAAGCATCTCCACAGAAGCGTCTATGCCGTATATATCCACGCCCCTGCGGAACAGCTCCAGAGTCAGGGAGCCTGTGCCGCAGGCCAAATCCAATGTAAGGCCGGGCGTATGCCCCAACCGCTCTAAGAGGGAAAGGAAATATTCCGCCCGCTCCTTATAGCCCACGTTGGCGGTTAGGGCATCGTAAAACTGGGCAAAAACCGCGTAGCTTCCCATAGGCTTATTCCTGCTTCCTCTCTTTTCCCAGCCGGCTGAACACCAATTCATAGCCGTCGCTGCCGTAATTCAGAGAGCGGTTTACCCGGCTGATGGTGGCGGTGGAAGCTCCTGTTTTCGCCACAATGTCGCTGTATACCTGCTTGTCGCTGAGCATCTTTGCCACAGCCAGACGCTGGGACATGGATTTCAGCTCTGGCACTGTACACAGATCGTCAAAAAAGCGGTAGCACTCCTCTGGCGTTTCCAGCGACAGTACTGCCTGGAAAAGAAAATCTATGTTACCGTCCTGCAATTTCGCGTTCATCTCTGCGCCGTCCTTTCTTTCCATGAAAAATTTTAAAACCTGCAGGCTTTCTGCGCCCGGTATGTTCTTATCTCCCTGTTTTCACACGGTTCCCACTGGTTTATCATTTTAACACAGAAAAGCAGAAAAGTAAAGTTCAAAGTCTGTGGATTTTATGGCATCAGGACAAAACCCGCTCCAGCTCCCGCAGGCTGCAGATAATATAGGCAGGCGCAATGTCCTGGGGCGGCTGCTTTCCTCTGGGATTATACCAGCAGGCGGGAATCCCAATAGCCACAGCGCCTGCAATATCGCTGGAAAGGGAGTCGCCCACCATCAGGCACTCCTCCGGGCTGCACCTAAGGGATACGAGCATTTCTTTAAAAAATGTCTTTCCCGGCTTGATACAGCCTATTTCCTCGGAAATGAACACAGCCTCCGTATAAGGCAGGAGTTTTTCCACTCGGGGCCTTTGCACCCGGGTGACGCCGTTAGTGGCCAGCACCAGCTTATGGCTTGCGGAAAGCTGCCTGAAGATATCAAAGGTATCCTCTTCCATAAAATCGCAGGACAAGGCTACGTGCTCCAGGTAACATTCCACCAGTTCGTCTATATCCCCGCCCCACCCCAGGGTCTGTGCGAGGCATGTAAAATGCCGCTGGAGATACGCATAATAATAGCGGTGGTAATTTGCCTGGATGTCTTGATTCGAGGTATTGTCCAAGCCAAACTCGTCCCAGATTTTCCAGCTTAATTTTTCATCTAAAGAAATATATTCCGGCGTATACGCGGCGTTAAGCTTCTCCGCAATGGCTTTTTGGGCGCAGGCATAGGCACGTCCAAAATCTAACAGCGTGCCGTCCACATCAAAAAACAAATATCTATAGCCCATTATGCCGCCCCTTATACGTCATTGCGCACCAAGTCCTCATAGGTCTCCCCTTTGATGATGATACGGGACTCCCCTTGGGACACCATAACACAGGCTGGCCGGGGATTGCGGTTATAGTTTGAGGCCATGGAATAATTATAGGCCCCAGTGGTGAGCACTGCCAGGATGTCCCCTTCCTCTGGGCGCTGAATAGGCGTGTGCTCCTGGATCAGATCGCCGCTCTCACAGCATTTTCCTGCTACTGTGGCAATGTAATCCGCAGGCGCGTTTGCCTTATTGGCAAGCAGGCAGGTGTAATCGGCCTGATAGAGGGCATAGCGGGGATTCTCAAACATGCCCCCGTCAATGGAAACATAATTGCGCACACCGGGAATCTCCTTGATGGCGCCCACAGTATACAAGGTGATGCCTGCTTCCGCCACCACAGATCGGCCTGGTTCAATGTAAATTTCAGGTTGGTCAAGGCCTAAATCTTTACACTTCTTGTGTACCATCTGGGACACAGCTTCCATATAGCGTTCATAGGGAAGGGCATCATCCCGCTGGGTGTAGCGCACCCCAAAACCGCCGCCCAGGTTCAAATGCTCCAGTTCCACGCCAAATTGGGACTTTATCTGCCCGAATAACTCCAGCATGACTTCAGCGGCGTGTACAAAAGGCTCCACTTCAAAAATCTGGGAGCCGATGTGGCAGTGCAGCCCCTTTAAGCTTACATGCTCCAGGGAAAGGCTTTGGCGCACCGCCTCCAGGGCTTCGCCGCTTGCCAAGTCGATGCCGAATTTGGAATCAATCTGCCCGGTGCGGATAAAGTCGTGGGTGTGGGCATCTATGCCCGGCTTGATACGCAGGGAAATGTTGACCACAGCGTTATTGCCCTCCGCAATGCGCTCTACAAGCCGCAGTTCGGAAAAGCTGTCCACCACAATGTCTCCCACGCCGTTTTCAACGGCAAAGGCTATCTCTCCGGCAGACTTATTATTCCCCTGGAAATGGATATGCTGGGGCAGCACTCCTGCTTGCAGGGCTGTGTACAGTTCACCGCCGGAAACCACTTCCACGTCCAGGCCTTCGCTTACCACAATACGGTAAATTTCCTTGCAGCTAAAGGCCTTGCTGGCATAGATAGGGCGGCCATGGCCCCCATAAAATTTCTGGAAGGATTGCACATAGCTTTTGCAAACCCGGCGTACTTCGTCCTCGCTCATCACATAAAGGGGTGTGCCATACTGCCCGGCAAGCTCTACGGCATCACATCCGCTGATAGCCAGCCGTCCCCTCTCGTTTATTTCAAGGCAGGGAGAAAGCAATCTCATCATCCTTTCGCACAATCAAAAATTACATGTCCGCATACGTCTCTACAGCCTTTGCAATCAGTTCCCGCACCTCTTCCAGCCCGACTCCTTTTACCGCGGAGAAAGGATAAAAGGGGATGCCTAAAGGGGTTAGCAAATCAGAAAAAAGCTGGGTTTGAGCCGTTGTCTCCCCTTTATTCAGCTTGTCGGATTTGGTGCAGACCACAGCAAAAGGCGCGCCCATTCCCTGCAGAAAATCTATCATCTGCAGGTCATTGGCAGAGGGCTTGTGGCGCATGTCAATAAGCTGGATAACCAGGGCAATTTGGCGCTGCTGGGCAAAATATCCCTCCACCAGGGAGGCCCAGCGCTCTTTTTCGCTTTTAGAAACCTTTGCATACCCATAGCCGGGCAAGTCCACAAAACAGCAGCCCACCAGACGGTAAAAATTGATGGTGGCGGTTTTGCCCGGCGTGGCGCTCACCCGGGCAAGGGCCTTGCGGTTCACCAAGCGGTTTAAAAGGGAGGATTTCCCCACATTGGACTTGCCGGAAAACACGATCTCTGGTAAATTGGAGGCGGGCAACTGGTCTTTGCGTCCTGCTGCAAATTCAAATTCTACATGTTGAAAATCCACTGGTAAGCTCCTTTACTTTACACTCTGGCAGGCTCTACATAGTGGTCAGCGGGAGCTGGGTGCAGGGGGATTTCCTCGGAAATGGCCTGTCCCTCCGGCTGGATGGGCCGGGGCATACACTGTAAAGCGTTTTCCAGTACGGTATCTACTCGTTTTACTGGGATAAAGCATACATTTTTCTTTACAACTTCATCTATTTCTGCCAGATCCGGCACATTGTCAATGGGAATAAGCACAGTCTTTATGCCGTTTTTATAGGCTGCCATGGCTTTTTCCTTCAGGCCGCCGATGGGCAGCACGCGGCCCTGTAAAGTGATTTCCCCTGTCATGGCTATATCCCGCCGCACAGGTATGGCGGTTAAGGCCGAAGTGATAGCAGTGGCCATGGCGATGCCGGCAGAAGGGCCGTCTTTGGGCACTGCGCCCTCCGGAGCGTGAATATGTATATCACACTTTTCATAAAATTTGGGAGAAATGCCCAAAGCGCCGGCCCGGGTGCGGATGCAGGTGATGGCCGCGTTGGCGGATTCCTTCATCACATCCCCCAAAGAGCCAGTAAGCTGGATTTTGCCTGTGCCTTCCATAACAGCCACTTCCAGGGGCAAAAGCTCCCCTCCCACGCTGGTCCAGGCCAGCCCGTTGACAAGGCCCACCATATTTTCACTGGGCAGGCGATCCTGGGTATATTTCCGGGGGCCGAGCAGCTCTTCCAGATCTTCGGGCTTTACAGAAACGCTGGAAAACTCCGGATCCAGCACAATTTTTTTAGCTGTTTTCCGGCAGACGGAAGCAATGGTGCGCTCCAGTGTGCGCACGCCAGCCTCCCGGGTGTAGCCTTCGATGATCTGCCGGAGGGCCGCTTTG
The DNA here is from genome assembly GCF_036941085.1 of Acutalibacter sp. JLR.KK004. Classification (NCBI taxonomy): domain Bacteria; kingdom Bacillati; phylum Bacillota; class Clostridia; order Eubacteriales; family Acutalibacteraceae; genus Acutalibacter; species Acutalibacter sp. JLR.KK004. The sequence continues at coordinate 1,500,027 of NZ_JAYMNQ010000001.1, read as the reverse complement.
CTGAACTTTAACTGCCGGGCCTTAATGCCATGCTTTGTAAGCTGCTTTTTCACCAGATGCTTGGTAGCAATATTTAACTTTTCCTCCAGCGTATAGCTGCCCAGCTCGATAATATCCATACGATCATACAGCGGGCCGGGGATGCGGGAGGCATCGTTTGCCGTGGTGATAAAAAGCACATGGCTCAAGTCAAAGGGCATGTCAATATAATGGTCGGTAAACTCCCCGTTCTGCTCCGGATCCAACACCTCCAGCAAGGCGGAAGCGGGATCCCCCTTGAAGTTCGTACCCAGTTTGTCAATTTCGTCCAGCAGGATAAGGGGGTTGTTCACTCCTGCCTGCTTCACAGCGTTGATAATACGGCCAGGCATGGAGCCTACATAGGTTTTGCGGTGACCCATGATTTCTGCTTCATCGCTGACGCCTCCCAAGGACACCCGCACATATTTGCGTCCGGTGGCCCGGGCAATGGAACGGGCGATGGAGGTTTTGCCCACGCCCGGAGGACCAACCAGGCAGATGATCTGTCCATTTTGTAAAGGCGCAAGGCTTTTCACTGCCAGGATTTCAATAAACCGCTCCTTGACTTTTACAAGCCCATAATGATCCTGATCCAGAATCCGCTGGGCGCGGGTTAAATCCAGCTTTTCCTTGGAAGATTTCCGCCAGGGCAGCTCCAGGCAGGTGTCCAGATACAGCCGGATGACACTGGCCTCGTGGGAGCCGGAGGGCATATGGTACAGCTTATTGCATTCCTTTAGAAGCTTTTCCTCGCAGACCTTGGAAAGCTGCAGGGCGCGCACCTTTTTCCGAAGTTCATCTGACTCCTGCTGAGGGTCGTCCTCTTCCCCCAGTTCATTGGCAATGGCCCGCATCTGTTCCTTTAAGAAATATTCCCGCTGGTTTTCATCCATCTGGGCCTGGGCCTTCTGATTGATTTCATTTTCTACAGCCAGAATCTGGATTTCCTCGGTCAGCACGTCAATCAGTTTCTGCATACGCTTTAGGGGCCGCAGCTCGTCTAAAATATACTGCTTGCGCTCGAAGTCGATGGAAATGTTGGAGGCAATGTAGTCCGCAAGCCTGCCGCAGTCCTTTTCCTGGAGCACGCCCAGCAGCACATCCGGGGGCACATGCTTAAACAGGCGCAGATATTCGTCAAAGCGCTCGTGGACAATACGGATGAGAGCTTCAGACTTGTAGGACTTTTTATAGGTGAGCATAGGGCATTTTACAATGTTTCCCAGCAGATAAGGCTCTTCCTGCACAAAAGAGGTGATTTCCCCCCGGCACAGCCCCTCTACATGAAGCTTTGCCCCTTCTTCTGAGTGGTGTACCACCTGTTTGATGCGGGCAATGACGCCTACCCGGTACAGGTCATCCCCTACCGGTTCTCCATCCTCCATATGCACCTGGGAGACTAGAAAAATCAGCCTGTCATTGACGATAGATTCGGATGCTGCCAGTACGGATTTTTTTCGGGAAATGTCAAACTGCAGCATCATACCGGGGAAAAACACCAGCCCGCGCACAGCCAGAACCGGCAAAACCAAGTTGTTTTCTATCTTGTTATTTTCATCTGTAAAATTTTGCATGATGATCTCCTAAAACCAGCGAAAGACTGCGACCGGGAACCATGCCGGCAACAGCCTTTTTCGCTACCTTATTTATGATACCGAGTCTCTGCGGTCACGCCGCTTAGGCTGGGTGATTTTGATTTTAACGGGTTTTCTGTCCTTGTTGTACAGGATTTCCGGCTCCATGCCGTCCTCTACCATCTGCTTTGTAATTTTTACCTTTTCAATGGTGTAGTCGCTGGGAACCTTATACATCATGGGCATTAAAACCCCTTCCAAAATGGATCGCAAGCCCCGGGCGCCTGTTTTGCGCTCCAGAGTCTGTCTGGCAACGGAACGCAGGGCTTCTTCCGTAAACTCCAGATCCACCTTGTCAAGGTCAAACAGCTTCTGGTACTGCTTCAAGAGGGAATTTTTCGGTTCCCGCAAAATGCGCACTAGGGACTCTTCGTCCAAGCCCTCCAAGGATGTGATAACCGGGATACGGCCTACAAGCTCAGGGATAAGGCCGTATTTTACCAGATCGTGGGGGGTTACATCCTTCATCCAGTTAATGGAATCCAGTTCCTTTTTCCCGTGGACTTCCCCGCCAAAGCCTAAGGTGGTGGACGCAGAGCGCTGCTGGACAATTTTTTCCAGGCCGTCAAAGGCACCGCCGCAGATGAAGAGGATGTTGGAGGTGTCGATGTTAATGGCTTCCTGCTGGGGATGCTTACGCCCGCCTTTGGGCGGCACACTGGCAGTGGTGCCTTCCAGAATTTTCAGCAGGGCTTGCTGCACCCCCTCGCCGCTGACATCCCGGGTGATGGAGGTGTTTTCCGACTTGCGGGAAATTTTGTCGATTTCGTCGATATAGATAATGCCCCGCTCTGCCTTGAAGATATCATAGTCTGCCGCCTGGATAAGCCGCAGCAGGATGTTTTCCACATCCTCGCCCACATAGCCCGCTTCTGTCAGGGTGGTGGCATCCGCGATGGCAAAGGGTACGTCTAAAAGCTTTGCAAGGGTCTGGGCCAGATAGGTTTTGCCCACGCCGGTGGGTCCTAAAAGCATGACGTTGCTTTTAGACAGCTCCACATCGTCATTGGAAAAATAGATGCGCTTATAGTGGTTGTAAACCGCTACGGACAAAGCGATTTTAGCGCTCTCCTGCCCCACCACGTATTCATCCAGCTTCCGCTTAATTTCCTGTGGCTTTGGCAGCAGGATGCCCACTTCCTTTTCGTCGCTTCTGCCCTTTTTCAGCCGATCCTCATCCTCTATAATGGACATACACAGCCTGACGCAAGCATCGCAGATATACACCCCGGAGCCTGCTATCAGACGGGTTGCTACAGCCTGCGGCTTTCCGCAGAAAGAACAGCAGATTTCACTTTCATTGATTCCCGCCATCTGTCCACACCCTTTCTGTTATCTCGATTCTATAACCTTGTCGATAAGGCCGTACTCCAGTGCCTGCTGGGCTGTCATAAAGTTATCCCGCTCAGTGTCCCGCTCGATGACCTCAATGGGCTGGCCTGTGCGCTGGGACAGGATGGTGTTCAGGCGCTTCTTGGTGCGCAGGATATGGTCGGCATGGATACTGATATCCGTGGCCTGCCCCTGTGCGCCGCCGCTGGGCTGGTGTATCATGATTTCGCTGTTTGGAAGGGCAAAACGTTTGCCCTTCGTCCCCGCAGCCAGCAGGAAGGAACCCATACTGGCTGCCATGCCAATGCAGATAGTAGACACATCGCACTTGATATACTGCATGGTGTCATAAATGGCCATGCCGTCGGTAATAACGCCGCCAGGGCTGTTGATATACAGGGAGATGTCCTTTTCCGGATCCTGCCCTTCCAGGTACAGAAGTTGCGCCACAATAACACCAGCAGACGCGCTGTTCACATCCTCGTTAAGCATAACGATCCGGTCATTGAGCAAGCGGGAGAAAATGTCGTAAGACCGCTCGCCCCGGTTGGTCTGTTCCACAACATATGGCACCAGGCTCATATTGATTAGCTCCTTTCCAGAGGCCCTTTTGAAAGCAAATCACTCCAAACAGGCCTTCAGCCTAAATTAGTATGAAAGCAGGCAATAAGATTTATTCGGTTTCAGAAAAATTATGCCAGCAAAAGGCATTTCTGCCTTATTTTTCCTGTTATTCTTCCCCAGCTTCCGGCTCTTTGATGACAGCGTTGGCACGCACAAACTCTACAGCCTTCTGGTTTGCCAGGTCTGCGCTGACCATATCCATGTTCACCAGGCCCTTGACGTTCTCCAGGGGCATCCCATACGCTTCGGACAGGCGCTTCAGTTCTTCCTCGCACTCCTCGTCTGTGGGCTTGATGCCCTCTAACTGGGCGATTTTTTCAAGGCCCAGCCGCACCTTTACCTGCCGGTCTGCCTGGGGCTTATACTGGGCGCGGAGATCGTCGGTGGTCATATTGGTATACTGGAGGTAAGTCTCCAGCTTCAGGCCCTGGGACTGCAGGCGCTGGGCAAAGGCGTTGATGATTTCATCCACCTCGTTTTCTACCATCTCATCCGGGATTTCCGCCTGCACCTTTTCAATAACCGCGTCAATAAGCTGGTTCTCCACATCGGCATCTGCGGCCTTTTCCCGGCGCTCCAGCAGCTTCTTTTCAATATCCTTCTTATATTCCTCCAAGGTGTCAAATTCGCTGACATCCTTTACAAATTCATCGTCTACCTCGGGCAGTTCCTTTGTCTTTAACTCATGCAGCTTGATTTTGAAAACAGCCGCCTTCCCTTTCAGCTCCTCAGCATGGTAATCCTCCGGGAAGGTCACGTTTACGTCAAAGTCCTCCCCTGTGCTGTGGCCCACGATCTGATCCTCAAAGCCAGGGATAAACTGCCCGGCGCCCAGGGTCAGCTCGTAGTTCTCCGCCTTGCCTCCGTCAAACTGCTTGTCATCTACATAGCCGTCAAAGTCGATTACAGCAATGTCGCCGTTTTCCGCCGCGCGGCCTTCTACTGTGATCATCCGGGAATTACGCTCCCGAACCCGCTCCAGCTCGCTGTTGATGTCCCCTTCTGTTACCACAACAGGCTCCCGGGTGACTTCAATGCCCTTGTATCCTTCAATGGAGGCCTCGGGCTTTGTGATAACCGTCAGCGTACACTGCACGCCAGCCGCCTTGCTGATTTCGTCGATTTTAAAGTCTCCAATGCTGACTACCTCCAGCTTGGACTGGTCGATGGCTTCCATGACGATGGAGCGGTACAGCCGGTCAACAGCGGCATCAAAGAACACTTCCTCGCCGTAATACTTTTCTACAAAAGCCCGGGGCGCCTTGCCTTTGCGGAAGCCGGGGATATTCAGCTTTTTGCTTTCCGCCTTGAACACAGCGTCCAGGGTCTTGTTAAATTCTTCGGGGGTGACCTCAATCTGCAACTGGTATTTGTTGGTTTCCACGTTGTTGGTAGCTTTTAAATTCATTTTACTTTTTCCTCTCACAATAGACTTAGCCGGGCGTTTTGACTTCATACCAGAAACGGGACGGGCCGCCTGGTATCCTGATAAAATTTAAGTATTGCAAAATAGCCGCTTGTGAATATTATAGCATAGACAAGCGCAGGAATCTATATCTGGACTGCAAATTCTTGCAGGAAAATCGTGAAAAATTCGGTTTTTTCACATAAAATTTGCCGTTTATGGGATGCGTACAGGGGCGAAGTTTACATAATCGCAAGAAATCAAATGCATCTCCACACCCCGGTAGCTGCCTGCCAGAACTTTTTTGGCGGCATACTGCCCATGGATATGGCCAAAATAGCAGTGGCGGATCTGGTTTTCCCAAAGGATTTCCAGCAGTTCCCGGCACTCCATATTATCATATACCGGCGGGTAATGGAGGAAAGCCACCAGCTCTCCCCCCAGGGTCTTTGCCTGCTCAATGGAGGACAAAAGCCTGCCTGCCTCCCGGCTGACAATTTTCCTGTCTTCCTCGGTTTCCGAGTTATAGAGCCATCCCCGGGTGCCGCAAATGGCTTTATCGCCTACCCTGTAGGCGCAGTTATGCAAAATGTGTAAGGTGTCCCAACCGTTTTCCAGGAAAAAGCGGTCTATTTTGTTCCGGGTAGACCACCAGTAATCGTGATTGCCTTTTAGGAGCAGCTTTTGCCCGGGCAGGGAATTGATAAAGGCAAAATCCTTGCCGGTATCTTCCAGCTTCATGGCCCAGGAAATATCCCCGGCAATGACTACCGTATCTGTTTCAGCCACTGTGCCCCGCCAGTTTTCTTCCAGGCGCTGCACATAATCCTGCCAGCCTCGGAAAACGTCCATGGGTTTGTCTGTCCCCAGGGACAAATGCAGATCTGCTATTACAAATAAAGCCATTTTCCCACGTTCCCGTGATACAGACAGTCCCGTATCTTCCTTTCTTGATAATCTTACCCTATCCCCAGCATACGGCGTACAGCGGCAGCCGTTTGCTCTTTAGGGACGATTTCTGTAAAGCGAATTCCCTTGTCGCGCAGAGCAAGAAGCTGCCGGGGAGCGCTGGTACGGGTCAGTTCCTCCAGGCGGCGGAGGTTTTCAAATTCTTCCATCGTTTCAAGGGGTTCCAACGCGCCCAGCACATGCTGTGTAAATTTATAAGGACTGGCAGTGGAGGCGATAATGGCAGGCGTTTCCCCGTCCCCAGTTTCCTCTATATACTGCCGGTATACGTCTAAGGCCACTGATGTGTGGGTGTCACAGAGATAGCCTTCCTGCTCCCAGGTGCGGCGCACTGTTTGGGCTGTGGCCTCCTCATCGCAGAAGCCGCCATAGAAGAGGGCTTGCAGCTTTTCCTTTACCAGCGGGCTGACTTCATACACGCCCTTTTGGGCAAGTTCCTCCATCCAGCCGGTTAAAGCCTGGCTGTCTTCCCCGGATAAAGCATACAACAGCCGCTCCAGGTTGCTGGAGATGAGGATATCCATGGAAGGCGAGGAGGTGGCGAAAAACTCCCGGCGGCGATCATACACGCCTGTGCGGATGAAGTCTGCCAGCACCTTGTTGCGGTTGGAGGCACAGACAAACTTTTTTACGGGAAGGCCCATGCGGCTGGCATAATAAGCCGCCAGAATATTGCCAAAATTCCCGGTGGGCACCACAATATTTATCGGCTCTTCCAGGGAAGATATGCGGCCTGTGCGGTGCAGTTCCAAATAAGAATAGAAATAATAGACAATCTGCGGCAGCAGGCGGCCCCAGTTGATGGAATTGGCGCTGGAGAACAGCATTCCCTTATCCAAAAGCGCCTGCTTCATGCCTTGATCGGTAAAGATGGTTTTTACTGCGGTTTGCGCGTCATCAAAGTTCCCCTCTATGGCGCAGACACCCACGTTTTCCCCTTCCTGGGTGGCCATCTGGCGCTTCTGCATAGGGCTGACCCCGTCTTTGGGATAAAACACCATGATTTTCGTGCCCGGCACGTCCTTAAAACCCTCTAACGCAGCTTTGCCCGTATCTCCGGAGGTGGCTACCAGGATGACGGCTGTTTTCCCTGCCGCTGATTTCCCCATGGATTTTGTGAGGAAATGGGGCAGGATTTGCAGTGCCATGTCCTTAAAAGCACAGGTGGGGCCATGCCACAACTCTAATAGATGTTCATTGCCTGGGGAATTCGGCAAGGGGACAAGCTTCACAGGTTCTCCTCCCCCGAATTTGGCGGGGGCATACGCCTTTTCCACGCACTCGTCCAGTTCTTCCAGAGAAAAATCTGTTAAAAATTCCGCAAAAACAACCTTCGCAAGGCTTCGGTAATCCATATCCCGCCATAAAGGCAGCTTTTCTTTCACCTGCGGCAGGCATTCTGGCACAAACAGCCCGCCTTCCTCCGAGATTCCCTGGGCTATAACCTGCGAAGCCAGCAGGGAAAGCTTAGAATTCCTGGTGCTTTTATAGCGCATCCATATCACCCACACTTGTTATTTTTCATTCCCGGCATCTTGGAGGCCTGGGAAATTACACCCCAATACTATACCGCACTTTTGGCGTTCTGTCAAAGCAAATTCTGTTTTTGGAAAAAGCAGGCCCCGTTTTCATAAAAAATTTTCTTTACCAGGCTTTCCGAGTAATTGTGTTTTAAGAACAGCTCATACAGCCTGGGGACAGCCCCCAGCCCGTCTGCCATGTCTTTTGGCAGGGCCGCGCCGTCCCAGTCGCCGCCCATGGCAAGGGTGTTTTCGCCGCCAAGGGCGAGGAAGTGCTCCGCATGGCGCAAAACGTCCTCCATGGAAGCTATTTCCGGTTCATCATGCAGGAAAGCTTTATAGAAATTCAGCCCCACCAGCCCGCCGGAATCCCGTATAATGCAAAACTGCTCATCTGTCAGGTTCCGGGGATGGGAGCACACAGACTTGGCGTTGGAGTGGGACGCAGCCAAAGGCTTTTGGGAAATCTCTGCAACATCGTAAAAAAGCGCCGGGCTTGCGTGGGAAAGATCTATCACAATGCCGGCTTCCTCCAGGCCTTTCACAGCCTGCCTGCCAAAATCTGAAAGCCCGGTATTGCCTTCTGCCCCCACGCCCCGGCCCAATTCATTTTCCCCGTTCCATGTCAGCGTACACATTTTCACGCCCCTGTCCCGGAAGGCCTGGATGTTCTCCAGCTTTCCCCCCAGTGCCGCGCCGTTTTCCACTGTCAGTACAGCGGCGTGCTTTTTCTTTGCGGCAGCCTGGGCCAAGTCTCCGGGCTGCCGGCAGACAGAAAGCGGCTCTCGGTTTGCCGCTGCCTCCTCCTGAAAGCGGTCTGCAATTTCGCAGAACCGCTGGAAAGCAGCGTCCCCCCGCAGGCTGTCTGGGATCCACACCGCATAACACTGGGCATAAGTTTCCATGGCCTGCGCCTTTTGCAGGTTTACGTGGAGATCGTTTTCCTTCAGGTGCTTGTCGTGCAGGAAGCACTCTGTCATGGTGTCGCAGTGCAGGTCGAAATAACGCAAGGATATCCCCTCCTTATGCTGTAAAAGCATTTTCCAGATACTCCATTTTTACTATCCGCCCTGCCTGCATATACACAGCCGCCACGTCAAATCTGGGCTGCCATGGAGCCGGATTTTCCGCCAGATACTGTCCTGCGGCGAGCAGAAGCTTTTTCTGCTTGCTCCGCGTTACTGCCTCCAGCGGGGAAACCATGCTTCCCGCTTTGCGGGCTTTCACCTCTACAAAGAGGATCCATCCGTCCTTTTGGGCGACAATATCTATTTCCCCTAAGCGGGTGCGGTAATTCCGCTTAAGAATTTTGCAGCCCTCTTCCGCTAACCGCTGGGCAACGAAATCTTCTGCAAGCTTCCCCAAGCTGCCGGACTGCTTCTTCTCCATAGCTGTTCCTATTTCTCTCCCAGGTTTTTCAGAAAGCTTTTTCTATGTACTGGCAGCACCCCATAGGCCTTAATGGCCTCATAATGGGCCTTTGTGCCGTATCCTTTGTGCTTGGCAAAGCCATATTGGGGATATTGTGCATCCATCTGGCACAGCACCCTGTCCCGGCTTACCTTGGCTAAAATAGAGGCTGCCGCAATGCTGGCAGACTTTGCGTCACCTTTGACAATGGTTTCCCCGGGGATGGGCAGGGGCGGCATGCGGTTGCCATCCACCATAGCCCAGTCCGGCGGGAGCTTCAGGGCTTCTACAGCCCGGGCCATAGCCTGAAAAGTGGCCCGCAGGATATTGAGACGGTCAATTTCCTCCTCGTCTGCCCATCCGATGCCATAGGCCAGTGCCTTTTGGGTGATGAGGGGGAAAAGCAGTTCCCGTTTTTTCTCTGTCAGCTTTTTGGAATCATCCAGCCCGGGGAGTTCGCAGTCCACAGGCAGGATAACGGCGGCGGCGCACACAGGCCCCGCTAAAGGCCCCCGCCCCGCTTCATCTATGCCGCAGACAGCCCGGCATCCCTGGGATATTGCCTGCTTTTCATAGGCGTACCAGTCCACTGCCCTTTCCTCCTTTATCCGTTGTTTTCAAGCGGGTTCTAAGGTTATGGGGCCAAGCTTTCCGCCCCGGTATTCGTCCAGCAGGGTGATGGCGGCCCGTTCGGTGTTGATTTCCCCGCCGGAAACCAGCATGCCCCTGTTGCGCCCAATGCGCTCTAACAGCTCATATCCCTGCAGAGGTCTTTGGGGATCAAGCTGCAGCTTGTACCGCTGCTCCAGGCATTTGGGATAGCGGGTTTGCAAAAGCTCCAGCAGGCGGCAGGCAAGGCCCTCCAAGTCCAGGATTTCGTCTTTCACAGCCCCTGTAAAGGCTAGATGCTCCCCTACAATGGGATCTTCAAATTTGGGCCAGAGCACTCCTGGGGTATCCAAAAGCTCGAAGCCCCTGCCTACGGCGAACCAGCGGTTTTGCCGGGTGACGCCGGGCTTGTCCCGCACCTCGGCTTTCCCGCCGCCTTTGCCCATTATGCGGTTGATAAAGGAGGACTTGCCCACATTGGGCACCCCCAGCACCATCACCCGGATGGGCCTGCCCACCATGCCTTTGCGCTCCCAGGCGGCAATCTGCTCTGCCAGCACCTGGCGCGCCCCATTGTAAAAGGCAGGGATGCCCTTGCCCGTTTTGCTCTCAATGGGAATGGCCTTCAGCCCCTGCTGCTGATAGCGGGCCACCCATTTAGCCGTTTCGCTGGGATCTGCCATATCGCTTTTATTTAAAAGCACCACGCGGGGCTTGGATCGGATAATATCCCGCAGTACGGGGTTTGAACTGCTTTGGGGAATGCGCGCGTCTAAAATTTCCGCCACCACGTCCACCAGCTTTAAATCTTCCGCGATTTTCCGGCGGGTTTTCGCCATATGGCCTGGGAACCACTGTACTGACATCACTTCGCCCATCTGCGCTCTCCTTTCTGCTTTGTAAAGCCAAACTGCCTTACGAGTTGTCCATAAAAGGTACAAGTTTGTTTCTATGCCGGGTATGCGCCTCAGGAGGGCCTGCCCAACTTGGAGAAGGGATAGAGGTTAAATACGACCTTCCCCAGTATGTTCCGGTGATCCACCATGCCTACAGAGAGAAAGCGGCTGTCTGTGGAATTGCCCCGGTTGTCCCCCAGTACAAACACGCAGTTTTCCGGCACAGTCTGGGGAAAATCCAGCACCTGCCCGGGCGCATCCGGCACAAAGGTGATGCCGTTTTCCAAGCCAAAGGCTTCGCCCTTTACAGGCGTGCCGTCAACAGTCAGCTCTCCTGCCGCCGGATCGAAGTCTACAACCTGCCCTTCTGTGGCAACTACCCGCTTGATAATGGGTTCTTGCAGGGCATGGACGATAATAACTACATCCCCCCGGCCTATCTCTCCTGCAAAGCCGGAAACCAGCACCCGATCCCCATGTTGGTATGTCGGCTCCATGGAGCGCCCATCAACCGTAATAACCCTTGCCGCAAAGGTGAATACAATCGACACCAGCATAATGGCGAACACGATAGTTTCCACCCATTCCAGCACAGAACTGCAAAAAGCTTTCTCCTGCTGTTCTGGCCCTTCCATAGGCTGTAGTATATCCTCCATGAAAACCATCCTTTCCAGTGGTTGTTTATGATAATGCGCTTTCACTGCGCTGGGCCGAATCTGTGCAGGGGAAACACGTGGAAAACAGCTTTCCCAAGCACATCCCGCATATCCACCATGCCGATAATCTGATACCGGCTGTCCTCGGACACAGGCCGGTTGTCGCCCAGCACAAAAATGCAGCCTTTAGGTACGGTCTGGGGAAAATCTACCAGCTCAAAAGAGGTGTATGGATATTCTGTGATACCGTTTTCCAGCCCAAAGACTGTTTCGTCCAGGGCCTTCCCGTCTACCAGAACCGCCTTTGCCTCATAGTCAAAGTCCACAGTCTGTCCCTCTGTGGCTATTACCCGTTTGATAATAGGCTCCTCCAGCACGTTTACAATTACGACCACTTCCCCCTGCCTGGGAGGCGTAAAGGCGTTTACCACCAGTATCCTGTCCCCGTCCTCATAGTTTGGCACCATAGAGGTGCCAGAAACCGTAATGATTCGGAAACAGAAGGTGAAAATGACAGCGATTATGGTAAGAGCTATCACCAGTTCTTCCACCCAGTCCAGAAAAATGCTGGCAGTGATTTTTATTCTATTGGGCTGGCGTGCATTTTCCGGTGCGTCCATCCTGTTTGCCCCGCGGCACAAGATACGCTTTTCAGCGTTCAGTACCGCTCCTTTCCGCTGTTTTTGAACCAGTATAACAAAAAAGGGACATGATGTCCCTTTTTGCCTTGCTATCAGGTTTTTCTTACTTAAGCTGCTCTTTAACCTTGGCGGCCTTACCCACACGGTTGCGCAGGTAATAGAGCTTGGCACGGCGCACACGGCCCCGGCGCACGACTTTCACAGCCTTCACATTGGGGGAATGCAGGGGGAACACCCGCTCCACGCCAACGCCATAAGAAACGCGGCGTACTGTAAAGGTTTCACTGATGCCGCTGCCTTTGCGGGCAATAACGGTGCCTTCAAACTGCTGGATTCTCTCCCGCTCGCCTTCACGGATGTTTACGTCCACCCGCACGGTGTCGCCAATGTTGAACTGGGGTACTTCTTCCCGCAGGGAAGCCTGGGAAATGATTTTCAGTGCGTCCATTTGATATTCCTCCAAAAAATATATTCAGACATTCATGCCGGGAACCCGGCAGCGGACTGTCCGCTTCCGGCGCTTTCGCGCCAAGAACCCCACGGGCAAGCCTTTGAGGACGCCCGCAGAACTCAAATGCTTAAATATTTTACCATACCGCAAGTGGTTTTGCAAGGTGTTTTTTACGCTATTTCGGAAAAATCTTCCAGCAAAAGCCTTTTACGATAGATTTCCGCATAGGGCGCCAAGCCCAGGCAGCTCTTCAGGGCATCTAAAAGCAGGCTGGGGTTTATACTGCCGGAAACGCTGCAGGGCAGGCGCAGGGCGGCCTCCAGATATCCCGGTCCGGCGTTTAATGCCATGCCGGAAAAATAAGGGGCAATATCCAACTCTTTATCCTCTTTTTTTCCATGCTTCGTCACGATTACGGGGCCTTGGGCCAAAAGCCCTTCTATCTGGCTTTTTAACCCGGCGCTGTCCCCTGCCTCCAGGCGCAGTTCATAGTCGGCAAAGGCGATGGCATCCAGCTTGTTTTCCGGCTCTGTAACACCCCAGACGGAAATGGAGTCTGGCAGGCGGGGATTGACGCGGCCTGCCACGTCCGCTAAAGGAAAATCCTCTTCTGTCAGGCGGATGTCCACACACTCCCTCTCCCCGCTTACACCCAGGGACAGAGGCATGGCATACGCCATATAGATCCGGGGGTTAAAGCCCTGGGTATACCATATAGGCAGGCCGGAAAGCTTCAGGGCGCGCCCCATGCAGTGGGTTAAATCCAGATGGGAGATATATTTTGCCGCTCCCCCTTTTTTAAACCACATTCTCACGTTTTTCAACGCACAGCCCTCCTTTGTAGCACAAAGCGCCGCAGTTTGCACACTTTTCCCGGCAGTTGGGGGTGGTAAGCCCCTGATAGGCTCGTTCATACTCTGCCTGCAGGAACGCTTTTGTCACGCCATAGTCCAGATGATCCCAGGGGAATACCTCGTCAAGGCCCCGGGTGCGGGTGGCATAAAAATCCGGATCCACCCCGCAGGCGGAAAAAGCCTCCATCCATTTGTCAAAGTGAAAGCAGTCGTCCCAGCCGTCAAAATGCAGGCCCAGTGCGATGGCCTTTTCCAACACAGCGCAAAGCTTCCTGTCTCCTCTGGCAAAGACAGCCTCCAAAAAACTGGTTTTCGCCCCATGGTAATTGACGCTTACCCGCTTCGAGCGCATATGGCCTGTCAATTCCCGCTGCTTTTTTTGCAGGGTTTCCATGGTGTCCTGGCCAAACCATTGGAAAGGTGTGAAAGGCTTGGGCACAAAGGCAGCAGCGCTTAGAGCCACCTCTACAGGCTTTCCCAGGGGCTTTTCCTTGTTCTGGTAAAAGGCGTCCACCACCTTCTTGCCCAGCTCCAGAATGGCCAGCACGTCCTCCATGGTTTCTGTGGGCAAGCCTATCATAAAATACAGCTTGATGCGTGTCCAGCCCTCGGTGAAAGCCACGTTTACGGTGTGCAGCAGCTCTTCCTCCGTTACGTTCTTGTTGATTACATTGCGCATGCGCTGGGATCCGGCCTCCGGCGCGAAGGTCAGACCGCTTTTGCGCACAGAGTTGATGCGCTCCATCAGTTCCGGCGAAAAGCCATCCACCCGCAGGGAGGGCAGGGAAAGGCTTACCTTATCCTTCTCCGTCCACTGATGCAGGCGGTCAATCAGTTCGTTAAGGCGGCTGTAGTCGCTGGTGCTCAGGGAGGAAAGGGAGATTTCGTCATATCCGGTGGAGGCGCACAGGGCGCGGCACTGGGTATCTATTACCTCGATGCTTTTTTCCCGGAAGGGCCGGTATAAAAAACCTGCCTGGCAGAACCGGCAGCCCCGGATACACCCCCGAAGCACCTCCTCGGATATCCGGCTGTGCACCACCTCTATCATGGGCACAGGGAAAGAATCTGGATAATAGGCGCTGTCCATATCCAGCACCACCCGCTTTTTTATGGTGGCGGGCGCGTTTTCTTGCGGGATATACCGCTTTACGGTGCCGTCCGGGTTATACTCCACATCATAAAGGGACGGTACATATACCCCCTCGATCCGGGAAGCCAGCCGCAGGAACTCTTTCTTATCTTTTCCCTCTTTTTTGCACTGCCTGTAAAGCTCCATCACCTCCATGTCCACTTCTTCCCCGTCCCCTAAAAAGAACAGGTCAAAGAAGTCTGCCAGAGGCTCTGGGTTGCAGGCGCAAGGCCCGCCGCCCACCACGATGTTGAAAAGCTCCGGGCGGTCGGCTGCCCGCAGGGGAACGCCGGAAAGCTCCAGCATCCGGAGAACGTTTGTATAGCTTAACTCATACTGGAGGGTAAAGCCAATAAAATCAAATTCCTTTACTGGATCCCCGCTTTCCAGGGCATACAGGAGGATGCGGTGTTCCTCCATCTGCTTTTCCATATCTGTCCAGGGGGCGAATACCCGTTCGCACCAGAAGTAGGGCACCTGGTTGAAAGCACCGTACAAGATTTTGATACCCAAATGGGACATGCCTATTTCGTATACATCCGGGAAGCAGAAGGCAAAACGCACCTCCACCTCCCTTTTATCCTTCACAACGGAATTTACCTCGCCGCCCACATAGCGGCCCGGCTTCTGCACCTTGAGCAGGAATTTTTCTATCTCTTTTGGATACATAGGTCAGATTTTCCCCGCTTCCCGCTCCAGCATGTCCCAGCAGCCCCACAGGTACATAATGCCCATGGCCCGGTCATAAAGGCCATAGCCGGGGCGGCACTTTTCGCCCCAGATGTGCCTGCCATGGTCAGGCCGCATATAGCCTTCATAGCCGCAGTCATGATAAGCCCGCATAATCTCCAGGATGCCCGTATCCCCGTCGCAGTCCCGGTGGGAGGCTTCTGTAAAGTCCCCGTTCGGGAAATGCTTCACGTTGCGCACATGGGCAAAGGCTATTCTGCCGCAGTAGGCGCGGATAATATCCGCCACATTGTTCTGGGGGTTCGCCCCTAAAGAGCCGGAACACAGGCACAGGCAGTTATAGGGGTCATCCACCATGGAAAGGAACTGTCCGATGGACTCCTTATCCACCAAGAGCCTGGGCAGGCCAAAGATATCCCAGGGTGGATCGTCCTGGTGGATGGCCATTTTAATGCCTGTCTCGTGGCAGGTGGGCATAACCGCCTCTAAGAAGTAGCGCAGGTTTTCCCACAGCTTTTCCTTTGTCACAGGGCGGTAGGCTTCAAAAAGCTCGTCCAGCTTTGCCATGCGCTCCGGCTCCCAGCCAGGGAAAGTCATGCCATGGAGGTTTTCCAGGATATACTGTGCCATTTCTTTATAGTCCTGCTGGATTTTTTCCTTCTCATAGTAAAGGGCTGTGGAGCCGTCCTCCATGGGATGGAACAGATCGGTGCGAGTCCAGTCGAAAATGGGCATAAAATTATAGGTGACCACCTTCACCCCGAATTTTGCCAGGTTTCGCAGAGTCTGCTTGTAGTTTTCTATGTATTTGTCCCGGCTGGGCAGGCCGATTTTGATGTCGTCATGGACGTTTACGCTTTCCACCACGTCCATGTTAAAGCCGTGGCCCTCAATCTGGCGGCGGGCCTCCTCTATCTCTTCCACCTCCCAGACTTCCCCGGGGGCCTTGTCGTGCAAGGCCCACACAAGGCCTGTTACGCCGGGGATCTGCTTAATCTGTTCCTGGGTAATGCTGTCGTTGCCTTCGCCATACCAGCGGAAAGTCATCTGCATAAAAAATTCCTCCTTTATTAAGGCGCACAGCGTTGCGCGGGCTGTGCGCCTTCCATTTCCATTTATATCAGGCGTGCCTTATAAGGGCCGGATTACAGACAGCACGCTGCGGTCTTCCCGCAGGAGGGACAGCTTTTCCGACACGTCCTCCAGGGTTATCTGTGCCAGCGCGTCAATATAGGCAAACAGCTCCCTTCCCTTTAAGGAAAGGCTGAGCACGCCGTTTGCAATGCTGGAGGCGCTGTTTAAAGCTGCCACGTTTTCCCCGTACAGGGCGCGCTTGGCCCGCTGGAAAGCATCCTCTGGGATGCCGTCCTGTAAAAGCCTGGCAATTTCCCGGTTGATGGCCTGGGCCACAGCCTCTGGCTCCCGGGATTCCCCGCCGAACATGACGGTGGCGTATCCGGCTCCCTCGAAATACTCATAGCTGAAGCTGGACTCATTTACAAGGCCCTTGTCCAAAAGCTGCCTGAACAGCGGGGATGATTCAGAAGCCAGGATTTCCAGCAGGATTTCCATTTCCGCAAGATCTTTTTCCGTCCGCGCCCTGCCGCCATCCTCCTTAAAGCCGAACTGGAACAGGGGCAGCGCCACTGCCAGGCGCTCCTCTGCCAAGGGCTTTACAATATCCGCTGGCTCTGCCGGGAAAACCCGCTCCACAGAGACAGGCGCACAGGGCTTGAGCATTTTATCGCACAGGGCCAGCACTTTTTCCGGGTCAAACTTTCCAACCAGCACCAGCGCCATGTTGTGCAGGTTATAGAAGGTGTTGTAGCAGCGGTACAGGTATTCCGGGGTGATTTTCCCAATGCTTTCCACTGTCCCGGCAATATCCAGGCGGATGGGATGGGCATGGTACATGGCACGCAGATAATTAAACATCACCCGCCACTGGGGATCGTCGTCATACATCTTAATTTCCTGGCCGATAATCCCCTGCTCCTTTGCCACCGTCTCCTTGGTAAAATAGGGCGACTGCACAAAGTCCAGCAGGATTTCCAGGGACTCATAAAGCCGCTCTGTGCAGGAGAACAGGTAGCAGGTGGACTCAAAGGAAGTGTAGGCGTTGGCGCTGGCCCCGGTTTTGGCGAACCGGGCGAAAGCGTCCCCGTCCTCGCTCTCAAAAAGCTTGTGCTCCAGATAGTGGGCAATGCCCTCGGGCACGGTTTCCGGGGCCTTTTCATCGCTGCGGCAAAAGCAGTTGTCAATAGATCCATATTTGGCGCCGAAAATGGCATAGGTGGTGTTGCCGCTCTCTTTGGGATAGAGGTAAATGGTAAGGCCTGTGGGATGGCTTGCTTTGAAATAGTGGTCGCCCACCCGAGCGCTTGTCACTTTTTGCAGATCCATTGGTCAATCCCCTCCGTTTCCCTTTAGCCGGTATACTGTGTCAAGCCGCAGCCTGTTCGCGGCCTCTATTACGTCCTGCACCTTGTAGCCCATTAACTGCTCTGCCGCCATGTCCGGGCTTTGCTCCGGCTGATCGAAGGTTCGGGAAAGATACCAGTTTTCCACAGCCCCCAGGGAATCCCTCACAGAATGGAGGGCATTGCACAGAGCAAGCTTTGCAAAGGTCAAATCCTCCTCGGTTACTTCCCCGCGCTGCAAGGCCTGAAGCTGCTCCAGCACAGCCTCCTCTGTTTTTTCCAGATTTGCCGTTTCCACGCCGCTTTCCACATACAGCGCGTTGCCGACGCTGGAAAAGCTGGAGGAGCAGTAATAGCACAGGCCCATTTTTTCCCGCACGTTCTGGAAAAGCCTGGAACTGGGCGTGCCGCCCAGCACAGCGCTCATTAGCTGGAAGAGCATCCGCTCCCGGGGCTTTGCGTCCAGCCGGAAGCCCATGGAAAGCTTGGACTGGGACAGGGGCTGTTCCTCTGTTACCCGGCGCACCTCCCCAGGTTCCCGATAAGGCACCTGTCCAAGAGGGCGGGAAAGGCCCATGGCGCCAAACTTCTCCCGGAACAGCGCAGGATTAGGGGCGCAGTCTCCCAGGGTGAAAATTTCAAACCTTGCTGTGCGGAGCAGTTCCTCCCAGGCCGCCAGAAGCCCTTCCCGCTTCAGTGCCTCAATATCCGCCCGGCTGCCGCAGCGGTTGATACCCGCCTGCTGACCCTGGAACAGGATTTCTTCGCAGCGCTGGTGGGCATAGGTCATTTTATCATTATACTCCGCGTCCTTCATCTCTAAAAGCTGGCGCTTTTCCTGGGTGAACCCGTCTAAAGGGAAAAAGCCCTGGGCATCCTGCAAAGGGGAAAAAATTACGCTGAAAAGGAGGCTGGAAAGCTCCTCCAACATGTTCTCGCCCCCAAAGGCATAGCGGTCCGCAATGCCGCTTGCAGAAAGCCCGATAGACTGGAAGTTCCCGAACTTCCGCACGCTGGAGCTTAAAGAAGCGCCATAAAGCTCTGAAAGGCGGCAGTTTAAGGCTGTGTAATCGGGATACTGCCGGGTGGCCCGGCTGACAAGGGAAGGCAGCAGCGCATAGGCTGCCGCCGTCTTTTCCGTTAGGGGTACCAGCATATTAACAGACACCCGCATGGTTTTAAAGCGGGAATCGGACAGGGATTTCAGGGAAGCGCCCTCCCCGATGGGATTAAATTGCAATGCATTTGTCATGGTGTCGTAACCTTTCAGGATGAATACTTTTAAATCGTGCCAAAAATCCTATCGCCCGCATCCCCCAGTCCGGGCAGGATATAGCCGTTTTCGTTGAGTTTTTCGTCAACAGCGGCACAGTAAATCTGCACATCCGGATGGGCTTTGTGCAGGGCCTCAATCCCCTCAGGGGCCGCGATGATGCACAGGAATTTCACGCTTTTAGGCTGGCTGCGCTTGACAATGGTGATGGCGTCCATGGCGGATCCGCCGGTGGCCAGCATGGGATCCAGCACGATAACATCCCGTTCCATAATATCCTGGGGCAGCTTGTTGTAATACTCCACAGGCTTTAGGGTGTCATGATCCCGGTACAGGCCGATATGCCCCACTTTAGCGGAGGGCACCAGCCGCAGCATGCCATCCACCATGCCCAGCCCAGCCCGCAGGATGGGCACGAAGGCCAGCTTCCGGCCTGCGATGACCTGGGTGGTGGTTTTCTGCATGGGGGTTTCCGTCTCCACATCCATTAAAGGCAGATCCCGGGTGGCCTCATAGCACATCAGGTTGGCGATCTCGCTGACAAGCTCCCGGAACTCCTTGGTGCCTGTGTCCTTGCTGCGCAGAAAAGTGAGCTTGTGCTGGATTAAGGGATGATCCATAACAAATACGTTTTCATGGCTTTTCACTGGTAAAACTCCTCCCAACTTTTAAGTATAGCCGCAACGCATAAAGCTGATTGCCTTTACAGTGTTCCTTCTTCAATCTGGGCAATCTGGGCAATGCGCCGGGCATGCCGGCCGCCGTCAAATCCTGTGTCCAGGAAGATATCCACGAGCTGTAAAGCGGTTTCCTTGTCGATTACTTGCCCGCCCATGCACAAAATGTTGGCGTTATTGTGCCGGCGGGTCATTTCGGCACAGTGGGCGTTTGTACACACTGCCGCCCGGATGCCCTTCACCTTGTTGGCGGCCATGGAAATGCCAATGCCTGTGGAACAGATTAGCACGCCAAAATCTGCCTTTCCCTCCGCCACGCTGCGGGCTGCTTTGGCGGCAATGGGCGCATAATCTACAGATTCGGTGCTGTATGCGCCAAAGTCCTCGCACTGTATGCCCTTTCCCTCCAGATGCTGCCGCACAGCTTCTTTCATCTCAAAACCGCCGTGGTCACAGCCAAGTGCTATTTTCAAGTCAATTCCCCTCTTTTTCTTTTTTTCGTTTTAACTCCCGCTCTGCCTGGGGCAGGCGCAGGTACACAGGCAGCAGCTCCGCCCCGGAAACTGCCAGCCCCTGCTCTGCCTGCTTGAAACCTAAAAAGGCTACGCTGGAGGCTTGCTGGTACCGCTGGCTTTCCGGAGCCAGGCGCGCCCCCCACGCGGAAAAGGTTTTGTGGCACAGGGCTGCGCCGTCGCCAAAGAGCACCAGCGCCGGCCCGTATGCCTCGCATTCTGCCGAAAGCGCGGAGATAGCGATAGCCCTGTCCTCTGTCAGCCGGATGAGCGCGCCCTTTTCCACCCGGAACAGGGCATTGTACACCTGCCCACACCGGGCGTCCATGACGGCACAGAGGACACAGCCCTCGCAGGCAAGGCCTCCATAAGCAATGGCCTCCAGGGTGGAAACGCCGCAGCAGGGCGTGTTGTTTGGAAAGGCCAATCCCTTTACACAGGAGACACCGATGCGCACCCCCGTAAAAGAACCTGGCCCGGCGGAAACTGCCAGCAGAGAAAAATCCTGCCAAGACTTCCCCAAGGCCTGGAGCAGGCTTTCCGCCATAGGCAGCAGGGTCTGGCTGTGGGTCATGGAAACGTTGCAGTAATACTGCCCCAAAAGCTTTTCCCCTTCCACCACAGCCGCCGAAGCCGCTGTGGCTGAGGATTCAATTCCTAAAACCAGCATACCCTACAGTTCCCCCTTCCAGCCCTCTATGGTAATGCGCCGCTGGGCCTGCGTTTCCCCAGGCGACATATGAATATAGACGGTTTCTTCAGGCAAAGCGCCGTCTATGTTTTCGCTCCACTCAATTACCAGCACCCGGCCTGTGCCCAGATAATCAAAAAAGCCAGTGGAATACAGATCGTCCCAGGTTTCAATGCGGTACATGTCAAAGTGTTCCACCGTAAGCCTGCCTGTATACTCATTGATAAGAGCAAAGGTGGGGCTTTGAGCTACGTCCCCTGCTCCCAGTCCTATGACAAGGCCCCGGGTGAAGGCTGTTTTGCCCATACCCATGCCTCCGGTAAAGGCCAGCACTTCCCCGCCCTGCAACTGCTTTGCAAGGCGGGAGGCCAGCGCCTGGGTTTCCTCCGGCGAATTCGTCAAAAATGTTTGCGCCATGCTTTTGTTTAGAACAACCCGTGAATGACAGACATCTCATCCACGTCGATTTTCTCTGCCGCAGGCACTTTGGGCAAGCCGGGCATAGTCATAATATCTCCGGCGTAAGCCACCACAAAGCCTGCGCCTGCAGAAAGCTTCAAGTCCCGAATGGTGATGGAGAATCCCTCGGGCCGCCCCAGCAGGCTGGGATCGTCAGACAGGGAATACTGGGTCTTGGCAATGCACACAGGCATGGCGTCCCCGCCCAGGGCCTTGATGTCCTTTAAAGATTTCTGGGCCTGTTTGGTGAAAATGACGCTGTCCGCGCCGTAAATTTTCTTGGCTATTGAGTCAATTTTTTCCTCAATAGGAGCCTTGTCCGGGTAGATGGGGGCAAAATTCGTCTGGCAGCCCTCGCACTTTTCAATAACATCGCACACAGCCTGGGCCAGCTCTTTGCCGCCTTCGCCGCCCTTGGCGAACACCTCGGAAAGGGCATAGTCTACCTCCAGCTCCTTGCAGCAGTTGTCTATAACCTGCAGCTCTGCGTCTGTATCTGTGCCAAAGCGGTTGATAGCCACCACTACCGGCACGCCAAACTTGTGCATGTTTTCCACATGGGCTTTCAGGTTCACAATTCCCTTTTCCAGCGCAGCCACATTTTCCGCTGCCAAATCGACCTTTGCCACGCCGCCGTTATACTTTAAGGCCCGCACAGTGGCCACCACCACAATGCAGGAAGGCTTCAGCCCTGCCATGCGGCACTTGATATCCAGGAATTTCTCCGCGCCCAGGTCAGAGCCAAACCCTGCTTCTGTAATGCAATAGTCTGCCAGCTTCAGGGCAAGGCGGGTGGCCCGCACAGAGTTGCACCCATGGGCAATATTGGCGAAAGGCCCGCCATGCATGATGGCAGGGGTGCCCTCTACGGTCTGCACCAGGTTGGGATTGACGGCGTCTTTCAAAAGGGCCGCCATAGCGCCCTGGGCCTTGATATCCCGGGCATAGACAGGCTTGTTGTCATAGGTATAGGCGATGAGGATATTGCCCAGGCGCTTTTTCAGGTCTGGCATATCAGCGGCAAGGCACAGAATTGCCATAACCTCGCTTGCCACTGTGATGATAAAGCCGTCCTCCCGGGGCACGCCGTTGATTTTGCCGCCCAAGCCCACGTTTACGTTGCGCAGGGCCCGGTCGTTCATGTCCAGGCAGCGCTTGATAAGGATGCGCCGGGGATCAATGCCCAGAGGGTTCCCCTGCTGCAGGTGGTTGTCCAGCATGGCGCAGCACAGGTTATTGGCGGAAGTGATGGCGTGCATGTCGCCAGTGAAGTGGAGGTTGATATTCTCCATGGGCAGCACCTGGGCATAGCCGCCTCCCGCCGCGCCGCCCTTGATGCCGAACACAGGGCCAAGGGAAGGCTCCCGCAGGGCGATGATGGCGTTTTTGCCAATTTTTGCCATGGCCTGCCCCAAGCCTGCGGTGGTGGTGGTTTTGCCTTCGCCAGCCGGAGTGGGGTTGATGGCCGTCACCAGCACCAGCTTGCCATCCGGCTTCTGGGACAGGCGCTGGAAAGCAGCGTCGTTGAGCTTTGCGGTATACCTGCCGTACAGCTCCAGCTCTTCCTCCAGAATGCCCAGCTCTTTCGCCACCTGGGTGATGGGTTTCATGGTGGTACTCTGTGCGATTTCAATATCGGTTAGCATAAGGTACCTCACGCCTTTCCGGCCGCTATGGCCAAAAGATTTTCTTTCCTTTATGCATTATAAATTATCTTGGCGGAATAGTAAAGCCTGAAACAAAAAAACTTGCCGAAAACCGGGAAGCGTGGTATAATTGCTTTACATAAATCGGGAATTCGGGCTGTAGGAGCGTCATAATCAAAATGAAGAAAGGGAAAGGGGCGGGCGCCGCCTTTGGGTTTAACTGCATATTATGGAAAACCGTTTTTTGAAAGGGCTGTGGGGATATTTAAAGCGGGCCGACATCATCCTCTGGATGCTTTTAGCCGCCATCTCTATATACAGCCTCCTGCTGCTGCGCAGTGTAGACACCGCTACCGGGACAGGCTATTTCCGCACGCAGCTTATGGCCACAGCCATCGGCCTTGCCGGCGCTGTGGTGGTCAGCATGATGGACTATGCTGAAATTGCCAACTATTGGGTTCTGATATCCGGGGCGTGCATTATCATGATGATTTATACGGCCCTTTTCGGGGATCAGGTGCTGGGTTCCGGCGGAGTGGACGCCAGGGCCTGGATCCGCATAGCCGGACGCACCTTCCAGACCTCGGAGCTGGTGAAGATAGCCTTTATGGTTACCTTTGCAAAGCATCTGGATATCCTGAAAAATCAGGGCAGGCTGGAAGAGCCTATACAGGTTATCCTGCTGGCCTGCCATGCTTTCATCGCTGTGGGGCTGTGCATGTTCCAGGGGGACACTGGGGCCGGGGTGGTGTTTTTCTTCATGTTCCTTTCCATGAGCCTGGGCGCCGGGGTGCAGCTTCGGTATTTTGCCATTTTGTTTGTGATGATTCTCATTGCCTTCCCCATCCTCTGGGAGTATGTCATGCCGGAATATCAAAAAAGCCGCTTTACCGCTGTATTCAACCTGGAGGATCCCACTGTCCAGATGGAGGGCGGTTACCAGCAGTATCAGGGGCGCATCTCCATTGGAAGCGGGAAGCTGCGGGGCCAGGGGCTGTTCCAGGGCACCCGGGTGGCAAGCAATGCGGTAACCTTCCAGCAAAGCGACTACATTTTTTCTGTGGCAGGGGAAGAACTGGGGTTTATAGGCTGTTCCCTGATTTTACTGCTTCTGTTCCTGCTTATGGTGAAGGTGCTCCATGTTGCCAGCATGGCCCGCGACGATTTGGGTCGGTTTATGTGCTTTGGCTTTTTTGGCATTATCGCCCTGCAGTCTGTTGTAAATATCGGCATGTGCCTGGCCCTGCTGCCTGTTATGGGCGTGACGCTACCCTTCTTCAGCGCAGGCGGATCCTCCGCGGCCTGCCTGTACCTGGGGTTCGGGCTGGTGCAGAGCGTACACATGCGCCGGAAGGAAAGCGGCGGCCTGCGGCTGCGGCAAAAACAGCCTCTGCGCTTTGTGGGAAAAGCAAAGGGAAAGAGCAAGAGGCTTTCTTAGGGCCTTGCTTTTAAGAATAAAAGTCCCCCGGCTCCGCCGGGGGACTTTTATTCTTATGCCTGTGCTGTTTCCTCTATGCTGAACTCTCCGTCTGCAAGCCGGCAGGCATAGCGTTTCCCGGCAGCCACCCTGCCTTCCAGCATCTGTTCGGATACTGTGTCCTCAATTTTGCTCTGTATCACCCTGCGCAGGGGCCGGGCGCCATAAAGGGGATCGTATCCTTTTTCTGCCAGCGCCTCTACCGCTTCCGGCGCAAACTCCATTTCAATGCCCATCTCTGCCAGCTTCCCTTTCAGGGTTTCCAGCATCTTCCCGGCAATCCTGGCCGTGTCCTCCCGGGTCAGCTTGTGGAACACGATGATGTCGTCTACACGGTTTAAGAACTCTGGCTTGAAAAGGTTTTTCAGTTCTCCCATCACCAGCTCTTTTATCTTCTCGAAATCCTTGCTTTCCCCGCCGCTTCCGGCAAACCCCAGGGTGTTCTGCTTTTCAGTGATAAGCCTGGCCCCTACGTTGGAGGTCATAATGATAACCGTGTTTTTGAAGTCCACGGTTTTGCCCTGGGAGTCTGTCACCCGGCCGTCCTCCAGGATTTGCAGGAGGATGTTGAACACATCGGGATGGGCCTTTTCAATCTCGTCAAAGAGCACCACAGAGTAAGGCTTGCGGCGCACCGCCTCTGTAAGCTGCCCGCCCTCGTCAAAGCCTACATAGCCGGGAGGGGATCCCACCAGCCGGGAAACTGTATGCTTTTCCATATACTCCGACATATCAAAGCGTACCATAGCCTTTTCGTCCCCGAACATGGCTTCTGCCAGGGCTTTGCACAGCTCGGTCTTGCCCACGCCTGTGGGGCCTAAAAAGATGAAGGAACCAATGGGCCGGTTCTTGTCCTTCAGGCCCACCCGGCCCCGGCGGATGGCTTTTGCAATGGCTGTTACGGCTTCTTCCTGGCCGATGACCCGCTGGTGCAGGGTTTCTTCCAGCCGCAGCAGCCGCTGGCTCTCCTCCTCGGTGAGCTGGGACACGGGCACCCCTGTCCACATGGAGACAATGTCCGCAATATCCTCCGGGGTTACCACGCTGTTGCTGCGCTCGTTTTTTGCGGCCCACTCGTCCTTGGCCTTGTCAAGCTGCTCCTGCAGCTCCTTCTGCTTATCCCGCAGGGAGGCCGCCCGCTCGAAATCCTGAGAATTGATGGCTGCTGCTTTGTCTATCTCCGCGTCTTTAATCTGCTTTTCCAAATCCTGCAGGCTCTCCGGGGCTGTGAAGGTGCGCAGGCGCACCCGGGAGGCCGCCTCGTCCACCAGGTCGATGGCTTTGTCCGGCAGGTAGCGGTCGGCAATATACCGGGCGGAAAGCTGCACCGCCGCGTCAATGGAGGCGTCTGTAATCTGCACCTTGTGGTGGGCCTCATACCTGTCTTTCAGGCCCCGGAGGATTTCCACTGCCTCTTCTTCCGTAGGCTCCCCTACCGTCACCGGCTGGAACCGGCGCTCTAAAGCAGCGTCCTTTTCAATGTGCTTGCGGTATTCGTTGATAGTGGTGGCGCCGATTACCTGGAAATCCCCTCGGGCCAGGGCGGGCTTTAAGATGTTCGCCGCGTCTGCCGAGCCTTCGGCAGAGCCTGCGCCGATGATGGTGTGCAGTTCGTCGATAAACAGGATAACGCTGCCGTCTGCCTTCACCTCGTCGATGGCGGCCTTAATGCGCTCCTCAAAGTCTCCCCTGTATTTGGCCCCGGCTACCATGCCTGTTAAATCCAGGGAAACCAGCCGCTTGTTTTTCAGGGTTTCCGGCACGTCTCCCGCGTGGATTTTCAGGGCCAGGCCCTCTGCCACAGCGGTTTTGCCAACGCCAGGCTCGCCAATAAGGACAGGATTATTCTTTGTGCGGCGGGAAAGGATCTGCACTACCCGCTCAATTTCCGTCTGCCGCCCGATTACCGGGTCAATCTTCCCTTCTGCCGCCAGCTTTGTCAAATCCCTGCCAAACTGCTCCAGGGCCTTCCCGGCGGGTTTGCCTTCACGTCCCGCCTTGGAGCCGCTTTCCTGCCCGGAAAAGGCTGTGTTGCTCAGCAATGCGGAAAGCTCCCCCACTATCCTGTCCGGATCTGCCCCCAGAATCTTTAAAAACCGGATGGCATAGCAGCTTTCGTCCTGCATAATGGCAATGAGCAGGTGCTCTGTACCTACATAGGCGTTGTGCAGCCTTGCGCCTGCCATGGCGGCAACCTGTAGAATCTGCTTCGTCCGGGGGGTGAAAGCGTCTGGGGAAAGGGATGTGGCAGGGCCGGAACCGATGCGCTCCCGGATGAGCTTTTCAAAAGCCTCCGCTTCCACCCCCAGCTTGCTTAATACGGTATAGGCCACGCCGCTGCCTTCCTTCAGCAGGCCCAGCATCAGATGTTCGCTGCCAATATAGTCGTGGCCCAGCTCCTGGGCGGATTCCACCGCCAGGTTCAGCGCCTTGTTGGCCTTTTCTGTAAATCCATTAAAACGGTACTCCATATATGCCAGCTCCTTTCAAAACACGTTTATTCCATCACATCTCGAAGCTTCCCGCACACCTGCCGGGCAAGGCAGGCACGTTTGGCGTCCCGCTGGTTTTCAGAAAGCTTCTGCCCGTTTTGGGCCATCAGCGTGGCAGGCTGGGCGTGTACAGACAGGGCGTTCAGTTCTTCCGGCGTGACCCCCTGCAAAAGCCCTGCTGCAAGGCCCAGCCGCACATAGGACAGCAGCTCCATAAACTCCCCGGTGGAAATTACCCGGGCGCTGCCCAGCACACCAGCCGCCCTTGTTATTTTGTCCTGCAAAAGCAGGTTTTTGCACATCTGGTTCCGCAGCCTGCGCTCTTCCTCTATCAACTGCCCTGCAATGGCGCTTAAATTCTCAATGGCCTCGTTTTCGCTTAGCCCCAGGGTAATTTGGTTGGAAAGCTGGTACAGCGCCCCTGTAACCTTTGTCCCCTCGCCGTAAGTGCCCCGCAGGGTCAGGCCCAGCTTGGAAAGGTTTGCGCAGATGCGCGCTATAGATCCGCTTTCCTGCAGGGCTGGCAGGTGCAGCATAACGGAGGCCCGCATACCGGTGCCAAGATTTGTGGGACACTGGGTGAGGAAGCCGAATTCCTGGTCAAAGGCAAAGGAAAGGCTTTCCCCCAGCAGGGTGTCCAGCCGATCCGCTGTTTCAGCGGCCTCTTTCAGGGACAGGCCCTCCCGCAGCACCTGTATACGCAGGTGGTCTTCCTCGTTTATCATAATGGAAATGCTTTCATCCTCTGCAATCAGCACGCCCTTCCCCTGCCGGCCGGCAATAAACCCGGGGCTGACAATGTGCCGCTCCACCAGGGACACTGCTGTTTCTTCGTCCATCTCCTCCAGGGGCAGGAACTGGAATTCCTTAGAAAGAATGCTGTTGCCGGAAAGGAGAGCGTCCCGCACACGCTTTTTAATGTCTTCCCGCTGTTCCAGGGAGGCCCTGTCCGGGAAAGGATATTGTTTCAGGTTCCGCGCCAGGCGCACCCGGGTGCTGCACACCACGTCTCCGCTGGCTCCGGCTTTTTCATACCACTTCATGATTACTTCTCCCCTTTCTGCTGCTTCTCCAAATCCCGTATCTCATCCCGCAGTACAGCGGCCTGTTCAAAGTCCTGGGCTTCTATGGCCTTTTGCAGCAGCCGCTTCTTTTCATCTGCCAGGGTGGTTTCCACAGCCACCAGCTTCTGGTTGGGATCCGCCACCCGCAGGGCCGAGCCGCCGGGCACCTTGCCTTTGTGCCGCGTTGTGCCGTGTACCCGCTGGATAATGGGCGCCAGTTCTTTGCGGAAGGCATTGTAGCATGCGGCACAGCCCATTTTCCCGCTGCGGGATATTTCTTCAAAGCTTGCCCCGCAGGAAGGGCAGCGGGGCACCTGGCGCTGGGGAGCGGCCCCGCCCATCAGCCCGCTTACCAGGCTGTTAAATCCCCAGTCTTCAAAAAGATGGGTATACCCCTGTTCCCTGGCGCATTCCGGGCAGAGGTAAAGCTCTGTCATCTTGCCATTGACAGTTGTTTTGATATGAGTGGTTGCGTTGTTCTTTCCACAGCTTTGGCAGATCATGCAAATTCCTCCTGTTCCTTCTCTGTTATATGGTTACGTCCTGGTTGCCAGCAACATGTTTTTATAGATTGCGGCCCGCACCGCCTCCCGCAGCTCCCGTGGCACAGCGGCCAGGGACTTTTCTGAAACAGCCGCCTGGATAAGGTCTGCCGCCTGGGGGGCAAGCACAGAATTCTGCACCATGTTGGCGGTCATGGCCCGGGCTGTGGCGGCGTCCAGGGAATCCCCCACAGCGTTTACAATATGCATAATCATGTCCGCTGTGGAAAGCCGGAGCCTTGTGATGCGGATATACCCGCCGCCGCCCCGCCTGCTTTCCACCAGATATCCCTGCTCCGGCGTGAAGCGCGAGGTGAGCACATAGTTTATTTGGCTGGGCACGCACCCCAGGAAGCTTGCCAGCTCGTTGCGCTGGATCTCGGCAATGCCGTCGGCTTCATTTAGGAGCTGCAAAATATAGTTTGCAACGCTGTCGCTGATACGCATTCCTTCTCATCTCCGTTTTTGTCTTTGACTTTCTTTGACTTTAAGTATACCAAGTTTTCCGGGAAAGTCAAGAAGGATTTTTAAAAAAATCCGGCTTTCAGATTCACCTATACGGATTTATGGGAACATAGCTTCTGATTCCTGATAAAATCTCCTATATTCTCTTTTTTTCATAGCTGTAACACTTTTCTTCCCCTGCCATAAGATAGAGTGTAAATGAAAGGAGGCGTTCTTCAATGTGTAACGGAGGTTGCTCTTGGATCATCATCATCGTTCTCATCCTTCTGTGCTGCGGTGGCTGCGGGAATTTCGGCGGCTACAACAACGGCTGCAACTGCGGCAATGACTGCGGCTGCAACGGCTGCGGCGGCAACTGCGGCTGCTAACGCCACACAGTCCTGAAAGGACGCGGCGGCAGGTTTTCACATGAAAGCCTGCACGCAAAAAGGGTGCTGTCCCCCAGCGGGGCCAGCACCCTTTCCTTATAACATACATCTTTTTTGAAAAAGCCGGAGCTTATGCCTGCAAAGCCTGGGCCAAGGCTGCGGCAAGCTGATCCGGGCATGACGTGGACTTGACGCCGCAACGGATCCCTTTGCAGCGGTCAATATAATCCTGTACCTTCATGCCTTGGGCCAGAGCCGCCACACCCTGGGTGTTGCCGCTGCAGCCTCCGGTAAACTTGACAGACTGGATAATGCCGTCCTCCACAACCACGTCGATGTGGCGGGAACAGACGCCTTTCGGCGTAAAATGAATTTCCATAGGAACCATCCTTTCCAAAGCTAAAAAGTGAAGGGCAGGAATAAGAAAAAGCTGCCCAGCACAAAATTTACCAAATCTTTTTCCATTTGTCAAGAGGAGCGTGTCCTGGGGGCAGGGCGACAGCATTTAACTTTTTGTCGGAACATGGTAAAATAGAGGAATGGAAATAGAAAGATTAAAAACAGCACTGGAAAAGGTAGAGGACCCGAGAAGAACGGACCGAGGCCATGTACTGCACAAATTGGAGGACATTTTAATAATCGGATTGTGTACTCTGGTATGCAACGGCAGTGATTTTTCGGATATGGAGGATTTCGGAAGGGAACGGGAGGAATGGCTAAGGAACTTCCTGGAACTGCCAAATGGGATACCAGACAGTGACACATTCCGGCGAATTTTCGAGCGATTGAACCCTAAAATGCTGGCCGAAAGTCTGTATGACTGGCTGGCCAACAACCGAAAAGAAGGCAGTGTAATTGCAGTAGATGGTAAAACGATTTGTGGAAGCGGAAACCATAATCACAAGGCATATCATGTAGTAAGTGCTTTCGTGGCGGAAAATCAGGTCACTTTGGGAGAGATCGTTACCGAAGAAAAGTCCAATGAAATCACTGCTGTACCGGAACTTCTGGAGCTGTTGGAGATAAAAAACAATATCGTGACAGCGGATGCCATGAGTTGCCAGAAGGAGATCGTAAGAACAATTACCAGTAAAAAAGCTGACTATGTGATTGCCCTGAAAAGGAACCAGCCTGGACTACTGGAGAATGTTGTTCTGTATTTTGACAGCTTTCGGGAAGAAATCCCTCTGTTCAGCACAGATGAAAAAGACCATGGCCGAATAGAAAAACGGGAATACCGTTTATTAACAGACCTGTCCTGGCTGCCGGAACAGAAAGACTGGAGTGGCCTAAAGTCAGTGGGAGAGGTTCGCACAACTGTTACAAGGAATAGGGAAACTTCTACTGATACTCGGTATTTCATCTCCTCGCTAACCGAACTGCCACGTTTTGCCCATGCGGTACGATGCCATTGGTCTATTGAAAACCAGCTGCATTGGTGTCTGGATGTTATTTTTGACGAGGATAGCTCCAGAGCAAGGAAAGATATGTCACCGCTCAACCTGAATGTCCTTCGCAAGGTTGCTCTGTCTCTCTGTAAAAATTGTCAGAACCCTAATCTCCGTAAATCAAGCCTACAGAAACGCCGCTTCCGCGCTTCCCTTAATCCTGATACCTTCCTCTCCATTTTGTTGGGAACTTAAATGCTGTCGCCCTGGTCCTGGGGGAGTGTCCAAGCCATGCGTTTTATATCCGCGGCACAAGCCCCATGCCCCAAAACATTCCCTTTGAGAATGTTTTGATCCGAAAACCAATCTCCTGCATTTGTGAAATTTCCCTTTAACAAACTTTGTGCTTTCGCCACGCCTATATCCTGCCGGGCTATGATTCGTACACGCTGTCCCCGGCTTCCTGGACAAAAAGTTTTTCAGGCTGGAAATTTTGGGCCGAAATATTGTACAGGATAACGGAAACTGCCCCCAGCGCTGCTGCCAGCACCAGCAGGACCGCCCAATGGAGCCGGAACACCCCGGTAAACTGCACCAGATATACCACCACTATCGGCAGAATCAGGTAGCCCAGGGTCTGCATGGCTTCCCCTGTGCTGTGTACCCGGGTAATAATCAGGCTGATAAATACCACGGAAAACAGGGACATAACAGGCGTTAAGGGGAACAGCGTGATAAGCCAGTCAATGCGCAGGAAAAAAGGCGCGCCTGTTAGGACATCCGCCACTGTAACTGTCAGGAAAAATGCCGCAAAAGCCATCAAAGACAGGAAAACTGACAGCATTACGCAGCAGCCGATTTTCGCGCTGAAAATGGAACGGGCGTTCATGCTGGAAAGCATGAGGGTTTCCAGCGTCCCCTCCTCTTTCTCCCCTATAAAGGCGCAGGCGGCAGAAACCGCGCCGGTGAGCAGGGGCACGCAGAGGAACAGCATGGGGCACAGCAGGGTGGTGAAGGCTTCCATCCACGCCTGCCGGTATGCCAGCTTCCCCTCATATTCCGGCAGCAAAGCCCATATGCCCTCCGGCACCCGGGCGCCAGGGGCGATGGGCACAAGGGAAATGGCGGTAAAGTATACAATGGGGACAATTACCGCCAGAAAAAGCGGCACCAGCACCAGCAGGGCGCGGATGCCTTTGCGGCTCCACAGGCTGCTTAAATCCTTTTTCACCAGGATGATTTCAGAAGAGGAAAAAACAGCCCTATTCTTCCCCTCTGGGTTCTCCCGGCTGTTCCGTCCCGGATTCTGCTCCGTCCGCTGGGGTTTCTTCTCCGGCAGCCTTGTCCTCTTGCCGCTGGGTTCCCTGCTCATAGGCCATCTCCCTTCTCCTGCCTCCCGCCAGGCAGGCGCGATATATTTCATCCAGCGTGGGCCGGATAAGCTTTGCCTCATACAGGCTTTTCCCCTGCCCCACCGCCTGGGCGATAATGGCGGGCATTTCGTTTTCGGAATCTATCTCCTTTTGCCACAGCCCGTCCTCCAGATGAAAGCCAGGAAGGGTTCCCTCCCCTTCCCCCAGGCGCAGGGCGGCCCGGAAACGAACCCCCGCCCCCTGCCGCAGGCTTTCCAGACTTCCCCTGGCAATGAGCACGCCGGCCTGCATGAGGGAAAAGCTGTCGCAAACCCTTTGGGCATACTGCATGTTCCGGGTGCCCAGCAGCAGGGCAATCCCCTCCTCCCGCACCAGATAGGCCAGCAGATCCTGGACTATTTCCGCGGTTTCTGCGTCCAAGCCCCGGGCCGCTTCGTCCATCAGCAGCACCCGGGGGGAGTGCATCAAGGCTCTGGCAAGGCTGGCCCGGCGGGCCACGCCTGTGGGCAGCGCTCCAGCTTTTTCATCCCGGTATTCCCAAATGCCCAGCCTGTGGAGCAAAAAGGAAGAACGCTCCAGGCTGTCATTCCCGTCCATATTATGGATGCCCGCGAAAAACCGCAGGTTCTCCCCTAAGGTCATGCCGCTGTACAAAGGGGCCTTGTCCAACACCACCCCCAGGCGGGCATGAAGCTTCGCCGTTTCAAAGGCCGGGGACATCCCCAAAACAGCGCACTCCCCTGCTGTAGGCCTGCACAGCCCGGACAGCAGCCGTATCAGGGTGGTTTTCCCGGAGTTCTCCCAGCCAGCGCAGGCCATGGCGCTGCCCTGCTGCACCTGCAGGTTCAGCCCCTGGAGCACTGTGCGCCCGGCATATTGCTTTGTCAGCCCAAAGGCTGTGATGGCATCCATATGCGCCCCCCTTTCAGCGTCTGGCCTCTGAGGTGCCATGCTCCCGGAGGTAAGTGGCCTCCAAGTCTGCCAGATGCAGCTTTACAGCCAGCGGGTAGCGGTCAAACGCAACGCTTAACGCGAAGCTGCCGCCCCGCACTGAGTCGTCAAACCCGCCCATGTGCCAGCGCACTGCCATGGCCTCGGCAGGCTTTAAGCGCACAAAGCGCTCAATAAGGAATACAGACTTTTCCCCATGGCCATAAGGAAAGGCATCCTCTACCGAATAGAAGGGCTTCTTCTCCCACTGGCCTGTCTCCTCATTTTTTACATTCCTTGTGGAAATTTTATAAAACTGGGCCTTGCATACGTCATGGAGCAGGCCGCACAGGGCAAAGCTTTCCTCGCTGTCCCCTTCCTCGAAATATTTTTCCCGCATGACCTGGTATACATTCACGCTGTGCTGCACCAGGCCGCACTCACAGGCGCAGTGGTACTTGGTGCTGGCAGGGGCGGTGAAAAAATCTGTGCCGGAAAGCCAGTTCAAAAGCTTATCCCCGCCGTCCCTTGCCACATGCCGCTGAAAGATTTCGATAAATTCCTCTTTATACTGATTTTCCATTCTCAACTTTACCGCCGTTTCCCTTATTCTCTAAACATTATACTGTCCGGAAGCCCTTGCCGATGATCTCGCTGGTGTTGGTGATGAACATAAAGCACTTGGGGTCAATGGTTTTGCACCTCTGCCGCAGGCGCACCGCCTCTCCCCGGCGGCAGGCTATGAGCACCACCTTGCAGCCCGCGTGGGTATAGGCGCCCATGGCGTCAATGACAGTGGAGCTTCTGTTCATGTCCTGTATGATATAGTCGCAGATCTCCCGGGGCTTTGAGGTGACAATGGCAAAAAACTTGCACAGGTTAATGCTTTCAATGACAGAATCTACCACAAAAGCCTTCAAAAACAGGCCCAGCAGGGAGAAAAGGCCTGTCTGCATCCCAAAAATAAAACAGGCGGACAAGGCTATCAGGCCATCGCTGACAAACAGGGCCTTGCCGATATCTGTGATGCTGGCATACTTTTTCAGTATCATGGCGACAATATCTGTGCCCCCGCTGGAGGCGTTGCTATTAAAGAGCAGCGCCGAACCTACTGCCGGCAGCATGATGGCAAAGCACAGCTCCAGAAGGGGCTGGTCGGTGAAGGGCCTGTCCATGGGGAAGATTTTTTCAAAAAGCCATGTCTCAAAGGAGAACATAATGCTGCAATAGGCTGTCCAGAAGCCAAAGTCCCTGCCAAGGAAGATAAAGCCCACCACCAGCAGGGCAATGTTGATGACAGACATCATGGTGGCAGGCGATATGGCCGGGTTCGGGATGAGCCGCCCCAGAATAATGGCAATGCCGCTTACGCCGCCTGTGGTGAAGTTATTGGGGAACTTGAAAAAATATACCCCCAGCGAGAGCAGGAACACCCCTGCGTTGATAATCAGGAATTTTTTCATGCCTTCCCTGCCGATTTTTGCCAGCAGGGGCTGTTTGGGTGATTCGCCCTCCATCTTAAATCACCATACGAACCAGGATTCGCCGCAAAAAGCCATGAAAAAGCGGCCTTTTGTACCCGGTATCGTTCCTTTCTTTGTATTTTTCACACCGCCCGTTCAAAAAGGGCAGTTTTCCTCTTGCAATATGGATTTTACCACCCTTTGCCTGAATTTACAACCCGTTTCCCATAAAAAAACAGCCGCCCCCTGGAAATAAAGGCGCGGCTGCATTTGGTGCTTCTAGCTTTCTTCCCTGTTCCTGGAACGCTCGGAATCAAAGCCCTTGGGACACCGCTTTTGCAGCTTGTCCAGGTTGCTTTGCAGAACAGCCTCCAGGCCTTACCGGATGAGGTTCTGCAAAAAGCGCACTGCCACGCCGATGTCCCCTTCCGGGTCATCCCCCACTTCCCGCTCAATGGTGAGGAAGCCTTTGAAGCCAATGTCGTTTAAGGCTTTCAAGTAGTTGGGGAAATCCACGTCGCCTTCGCCCAAGGGCAGCTCAATATAAGAGGGGTCACTCAGCATTTCAGACTCTACCATGCCGTAAAGCACTTCCGGATCCCGCACAGCCAGCCTGCGGCCGTCCTTGGCATGGGTGTGGACAATGTAATCCTGCAAGGTATATACAGCCTGTACCGGATCGTCCCCGGTGACCATGACAAAGTTTGCGGGATCCAGGTTCACCGCCACGCCGGTGGAGTGCAGGCCGTCCAGAAAGCCTTTGAGGGTGGCGGCCTTCTCCGGGCCTGTTTCAATGGCAAAATGGGCCTGCATCCCGTCCGCGTAAGCTGCAAGCTTTCCGCAGGCATCCTGCATGATTCCATAGCGGGGATGGGCCGGGTCTTCCGGCACCACGCCGATATGGGTGGTCACCACGTCTGTTTCCAAATCCTTTGCCAAGTCCAGAATGCGCTTGGACTGCTCAATCAGCCCGGGGTTCAGTTCCGGGTTTACAAAGCCCTTGCCCAGGTCGCCGCACAGGGCGGAAACCGTAAGGCCATGATCCTTTACAGCCTTGAGGAATTCTTTGCGCTTTTCTCCATAGAGCTTTTCCGGGGACATTTCCCCCCGGGTAGCATACACCTGGATGCCCTTGGCCCCCAGGGCCGCGGCCTTGTCCAGGGCAGTGAGCATGTCTGTGCGGAAGGAATCCAGCATGACGCCGATAGAAAAGGGATACATAATCTTGCTCCTTGTTTTTATTTTTGTAATGGTGGAAGGGCGGGAAATTACGGCTCGCCCATCCAGTTTTTCAAAATCTCCTTGGCGGATCGCTCCATTTCCAGGGCGAAGTCCGAGGTGTACTTCCGCTTGCAGAAAGCGGCGGCCTTCTCGTTATCATAATAGGCCAGCAGTTCTTCATCGGTAAGATCGTGATAACCGTTTTCAAAAACGATCATCTCCTTGGGGAAGCGGCTGGGCTGCTTGCGGTCTTTCTGAAGCTGGGTGGGATAGCCGAACACCAGCATGGATACCGGGGCCACATACTGGGGCAGGTTAAAAGCCTTCTGGTGGGTTTCCCACTGCTCAATAATGTCCCCGATGTAGCAGGAGCCGATGCCAAAGCTTTCCGCTGCCATGCAGGCGGCATGGGCGGCGATAACCGCGTCGTTGGTGGAGAGGATCAGGTCGCTTAAGCGGGGCTTGGGGGCCTCGCACCCGGCCTGGGCAAATTTGCGCACCCAGCGGCGGTAATCTGCCAGAAACACCAGCACCAGAGGGGCTGTGGCGATAAAGGGCTGGTGGTCGCAGCTCTCCGAGAGGAGATCCTTCAGCTTCTGGTCGGTCACGTCCAAAATGGAGTAGAGCATGGAGTTGCCGGCAGTGGGGGCGCGCATGGCTGCTGCTAGAATGGCTTCCTTTACGTCGGCGGGGATTTCCTTTTCTTCAAACTGGCGGACAGATTTCCGTTTCATCAATACGTCAATGGTCTGGTTCATAGGTGGAACCTCCCTTTTTCATAGTTTCGTCTATTGTACCACACTTGCCCGCAGGTGTAAATCAGGAAAAAAGGCGGGGCAGGGCGACAGCATTTAAGTTCCCAACAAAATGGAGAGGAAGGTATCAGGATTAAGGGAAGCGCGGAAGCGGCGTTTCTGTAGGCTTGATTTACGGAGATTAGGGTTCTGACAATTTTTACAGAGAGACAGAGCAACCTTGCGAAGGACATTCAGGTTGAGCGGTGACATATCTTTCCTTGCTCTGGAGCTATCCTCGTCAAAAATAACATCCAGACACCAATGCAGCTGGTTTTCAATAGACCAATGGCATCGTACCGCATGGGCAAAACGTGGCAGTTCGGTTAGCGAGGAGATGAAATACCGAGTATCAGTAGAAGTTTCCCTATTCCTTGTAACAGTTGTGCGAACCTCTCCCACTGACTTTAGGCCACTCCAGTCTTTCTGTTCCGGCAGCCAGGACAGGTCTGTTAATAAACGGTATTCCCGTTTTTCTATTCGGCCATGGTCTTTTTCATCTGTGCTGAACAGAGGGATTTCTTCCCGAAAGCTGTCAAAATACAGAACAACATTCTCCAGTAGTCCAGGCTGGTTCCTTTTCAGGGCAATCACATAGTCAGCTTTTTTACTGGTAATTGTTCTTACGATCTCCTTCTGGCAACTCATGGCATCCGCTGTCACGATATTGTTTTTTATCTCCAACAGCTCCAGAAGTTCCGGTACAGCAGTGATTTCATTGGACTTTTCTTCGGTAACGATCTCTCCCAAAGTGACCTGATTTTCCGCCACGAAAGCACTTACTACATGATATGCCTTGTGATTATGGTTTCCGCTTCCACAAATCGTTTTACCATCTACTGCAATTACACTGCCTTCTTTTCGGTTGTTGGCCAGCCAGTCATACAGACTTTCGGCCAGCATTTTAGGGTTCAATCGCTCGAAAATTCGCCGGAATGTGTCACTGTCTGGTATCCCATTTGGCAGTTCCAGGAAGTTCCTTAGCCATTCCTCCCGTTCCCTTCCGAAATCCTCCATATCCGAAAAATCACTGCCGTTGCATACCAGAGTACACAATCCGATTATTAAAATGTCCTCCAATTTGTGCAGTACATGGCCTCGGTCCGTTCTTCTCGGGTCCTCTACCTTTTCCAGTGCTGTTTTTAATCTTTCTATTTCCATTCCTCTATTTTACCATGTTCCGACAAAAAGTTAAATGCTGTCGCCCTGAAGGCGGCGGGGGGATTTTTTCTAAAATCCGCATTGCAAATACCGGCGCGCTAAGGTATAATCACCATAAAGCCCGAAAACGATGTGAAACTGATAAGGAGAGTGTATCATCATGAAGGTAGCTGTTATCGGCTGCGGCACCATTGCCAACGCCGCCCACATCCCGTCCTATATGAAGAACCCCGAGGCGGAAATCAAATATTTCTGCGACATCATCCCTGAGCGGGCCGAGAAAGCCGTGAAAGAGTATGGCTGCGGCACGGCCATTGTGGATTACCATGCGGCGCTGGCCGACCCGGAAATTGAAGCTGTGTCTGTCTGCACCCCCAACGACATGCACCCGGTTATCGCTATGGACGCCCTGCGGGCCGGGAAAAACGTGCTGTGCGAAAAGCCTGCCGCCCGCACTTACGCGGAAGCCCTGGAGATGCAGAAGGTACAGCACGAAACAGGGAAGGTTTTGAACATCGGCGTGGTAAACCGCTTTAACGACGGCGTAAACCGCATAAAGGAATACATTGATTCCGGCCGCCTGGGGAACATCCACCACGTCTATGTGAGCTTCCGCGCCCACCGCTCTATCCCCGGCCTGGGCGGCGCTTTCACCACCAAGGCCATTGCAGGCGGCGGCGCCCTTATCGACTGGGGCGTACACTACCTGGATATTGTTATGTACTGCTGCGGCGATCCCACTGTGCGCACTGTCACAGGCGAGGCCTTCTGCAAGCTGGGCAAGGATATGGAAAGCTATGTGTATAAAGACATGTGGGCAGGGCCTCCCAAGTATGACGGCGTGTACGACGTGGACGATTCCGTTACCGGCATGATCCGCACCTCCGGCCCTGTGATTACCTTAAACGGCGCCTGGGCGCAGAATATCGGCGCGGAAGACCGCTATATCGATTTTATGGGGGACAAGGGCGGCATCCGGCTGCAGTATGGCAAGGAGTTCACCCTGTACACCGTGGAAAACGGCGCGCTGGTGGAGTTTACCCCTCAGTATACGTCCCGGGATATGTTCCAAAATGAGATAGACGCTTTTGTGGACTGTATCAAGACAGGCAGGAAGCTGCCTTCCCACATCGACACCGTCATTGTTACGGCCCAGATGATGCAGGCCATTTACGATTCTTCCGAGCAGCATAAGGAGATTGTGCTGGGCAGCTAAATTTCAGGCTATGCCCGCTGGCATGGCAAGGGGCACACTGTAAAGGCAATTTGCTTTTCAGTGTGCCCCTTTTTTCTGTTAAAACAGGCGGAGCTGCTCGGCAGGCTTTTCCCTGAGAGGGACTTTCTCCTTTTCCAACAGTTCCGGCGGGATTTCCACCATAAAGGGCGAAGGCTCCCCGGAGGAAAGCAAGACAAGCTCCTCCCGGGCGCGGGTCATGCCCACATAAAACAGGCGGCGTTCCTCCTCGGCATCTGCCTGGCCTTTGGCGGATTCCAGGGGCAGGGTCCCCTTGTCCACTCCAGCTAGAAAGACTACGGAGAATTCCAGCCCCTTGGCCCCGTGCAAGGTGCTGAGATACACGGCCCCGGAGGCGTAAGTTTTGCCGGACTGGCGGCGCAGATCTCCCTCCTCGCCTAACAGCAGGGTGTTGAGGAAATCTTCCAGGCTGGAGGAAAAGGCCGCGACGCCTGCCAGGCGCTTTAATGCCCGGGACTTTGGCTGCCTGGCTGCCCAGCTTTCCAAAAGCTTTTCCGGCTTTTCCTTTACCCGGGGCAGATACTCTTCCGCTGCCTGCAAAAAGCCCTGCAGTGCCGGGATATCCCCCAGCCGCCCTTTCAAAGGCTCTATGCTCCCCTGCCCGGTTTCCCCGCAGCAGGCGGCGGCTGTTTCCCGGTGGTAAGCAGGGCAGCCCCACAAAAGCTCCAGGCAGGATTTTAAAGCGCCCGCATCTGTAAAGTCCAGCAGGAACCGGAAAAAGGCGGCTGTGCCCAGCACCTCCTTTTCCTGCAGGGAATCGTCCCGGCCCCCGATTACGCAGGGGATGTCCTCCCGGCGCAGGCAGCGTTCCAAGGCCTCAAGCTGGCGGCGGGTGCGGCACAGCACCGCAATTTCAGAAAAAGCATAGAAGGCTTCCCGCTGGCGCGCCCCCAGCATGTCCATGCCCCCTGTCATGGCGGCAATTTCCTTGGCGCAGAATATCCCCTGGGAAAACTCGTCCTCTCCTTTGCACCACCGCACAAGGGGGCCTTTAGGGGCTTCGCTTGCAAGGACGCGCGGCCCGCCGGGGTTATGGGAGATGACTTCCAGGGCGCTCTGCAGGATTTCCGGGGTGGAGCGGTAGTTTCGCACAAGGCGTATTTCCCGCAGGCCGGGCCTGTCCTCCTTTAGCTGCTGGAAGCACCTGCCTGCCGCGCCCCGGAAGCCATAGATGGACTGATCCGGATCCCCGATGACAAAAAGGCTTTTCCCCTTTTCCGCCCAATGCAGGGCCAGCCGGTATTGCAGGCTGTTGCAGTCCTGGAACTCGTCTATAAGCAGATGGGTAAGGCTTTTGGGGGCTGGCGGGTCAAGGGCCAGGGCCTGTAAAAGGAGATCGTCAAAGTCCAGCCGCCCCTCCAGCAGGATGCGGTACTCCTCCAGCAAACTCTCCTCCACTGCCGTTTCCTTTGGCCCCATGCCGTTTTTCCGCCGGGAAACCTCCTCTAAAAACCGCCCGGGCGTGACACGAAGCCCCCGGCCCTCTAAAAGCTTTTCCGCAAGGGAAAGGGCCTCGCTTCCGCTTACCAGCCCGGGCTTTCCCAACTGCTGCCAGCACACACTGTGGAAAGTGCCAATGGTCATGCCGGAAACAGCCCGCCTGCCTCCCAGCTTTGACGCGAGCCTGTCCCGCAATTCCCCAGCGGCCTGGTTTGTAAAGGTGACTGCCGTAATCTCCCGGGGCTTTGCCCCCGTTTGGGCGAGCAGGAATTCCACCCTGTCCGCAAGGGTTTTAGTCTTTCCGCTTCCCGGTCCGGCTATCACCGCCACTACTGGCTCCACAGCGCAGGCAGCGGCCTGCTGCTCCGGGTTTGGTATGGCGGATTGGGGAAGCAGAGGCTTTTCCGCGGCTTTCACCTGGGGCTTTTTCCCGGCTTTTTTCTTTTGGCCAGGCTTTTTTCCAGCGCTATACAGGGCAAACAGGCTGGTCTGCCCCTCAAGGGCCTCTATTTCCGCTGGGGTCAGCAGAATCACAGCGCCAAACTGCCCGTCAAACCCAGCTTTGCGCTCCACCCGGCCCTGGCGCAGGCGGCCGATTCCCTCTGCCACAGCAGGCCCTGCCACCTGGCTGATGTCGGAAAGAGGGCTTTCCCGCAGGATGGAAAACTCCGGGCCAAGCTCTGCTATCATGTGTTCGTAACAGGCCCGCACCTTTTTGCTGCCCTCCGAATACCCGCAGCAGGCTCCTATCACCTCCGGCAGGGGCGCTAAGCTTTCAAAGGGCTTGGCCTTTACAGGCCGGAAGCCTTCTTCCCTGTCTGCCAGTTCTTCCACCCGGTGCTCCACCCCGATGGTCAGCTTTTTCCCGCAAACCGGGCAGCGTCCCCCCAGGGCCTCCGTTTCGGCGGGAGAAAGCACCACGCCGCAGTTCCTGTGGCCGTCCAGGTGGTATTTCCCCTCCTCTGGGAAAAATTCCAGGGTGCCCCCAAAGCCTTCTCCCGTCTCAATGGCCTGTTTCAGCGCAGGGTAGGACAGCTCCGTATCCAGCAGGTTCCCTTCCCGTCCCAGCTTCTGGGGGGAATGGGCATCTGAATTGGAAACCAGGGTGTAGCCGTCCAGTTGGGAAACCCGCCAGTTCATAGGAGGATCCGAGGAAAGCCCTGTTTCCAGGGCATGAATTTCCCCGGACATATCCCCAAAACATTCCTCTATGGTGTTAAAGCCGGAAAAAGCCCCGAAAAGGGAAAAATGGGGCGTCCAGATATGGGCGGGAATGAACATGGCCTGGGGGCAGGCCTCCAGGGTGATTTCCAGCAAATCCCGGCAGTCCAGGCCTAGGATGGGCCTGCCGTCGGAGTGAAGGTTG
Organism: Acutalibacter sp. JLR.KK004; assembly: GCF_036941085.1. Lineage (NCBI taxonomy): Bacteria > Bacillati > Bacillota > Clostridia > Eubacteriales > Acutalibacteraceae > Acutalibacter > Acutalibacter sp. JLR.KK004. The sequence continues at coordinate 1,458,706 of NZ_JAYMNQ010000001.1, read as the reverse complement.
CCGATGGCCTCCAGGCGGGCGGAAAGCCGGCGGGCACTGTCGAAATCGGGCAGGAGGATAACCGAATGCACCTTGCGCACCCTGCCGTCCTTCTTGTAGATGGAACTGATTTCCCCGGAAATCACAAAGCGCACAGCCGCCTCAGGCCCGCCTGGAAGCTGGTGCTCCATCTTTAACGCATAAAGCCCTTCCTCCGCAGGCACAAGCTGATCCTCCAGCTCCCTGCGCCATGCCGGGTGGGTGAAGTCTCCTGTGCCCAGCAGGGCAATCCCTTTTTTCCTGGCCCAGAGATCCAGGTGAGGCCCGTCGCAGTCCCGGCTGGTGGCCCGGGCGTACCGGGAATGGATGTGCAGATCAGCAATGTACATGGAGAACCCCCCTTTTTGTGTAAATCCGTGTGCTTTACACAATTGGCTGTTTCATACTTTTGCGGATAATTTATTATAGCATACCAAGCCAGGCTTGCAAGCCTTTTCTGCATAACACGCCCTTTTTGCGCCCATTCTATAGTATCAGAAAGGAGCGTGCAAAGATGGAAGAAAACCGGACAGCCCTCTCGCCACTGGCAGAAGCGCAGTATCTGGCGCTGGAATATATGCGCCAAAAAGCGCTGACAGATGACGCCCCCGCTGATATTGCCCGGGAGTACAGTACCCTGCGGCAGCAGCTATATGCAGCCTTAAGCGGCAGCGTCTCCCAATAATACGGCAGAAAAGGATCCCGGGCAGCCTGGGATCCTTTTCTTGTAATGCCGATGTCCTTTACAGGCAGGCTTTTGACAGCGCAAATTGCAGCAGGGCCTTGCTTTTTCATGCTTCCTGTGGCAAAATTAAGAAAAACAGCCTGCCATGGCAGGGTGGAAATCAAGGAAGATATTGCGGAGGGCAGGAGGGTATTTATGAAAATCCTGAAAGAGTTTAAAGAGTTCATCTCCAAGGGCAATGTGCTGGATACGGCGCGTTTATTGCTGCTGTCATAAACTTCCTGCTTATTGCCCTGGTGCTGTTTTTGGTTATCAAGGCTATCAACCGGCTGCGCAATTTGAAAAAAGCCGAACCGGATAAGCCAGCCCCTGCGGTGAAGGCCTGCCCTTACTGCAAAAGCGAAATTGCCCTGGAAGCTTCCCGCTGCCCCCACTGCACTTCTGTGCTGGAGGAGGGATAAGCATATAATCTTTTCATTCCAAAGCTGCTGATTTGGGCAAAAAAGAAAAAATTCTGCGCTTTTCAAAAACCTATTGCGCCTTTTTGTTCTTTGTGGTAGGATAGGCAAGGTAGGGACAGGCCTGCGGCACGTACCAAGTAATGATACATTCCAAAAGGGCTGTTGATGCAGCCCTTTTTTCTGGCACTGCCTCTTTTTATTCTGTAAAGGAAACTCTCTTTACAGAGCGGATGAAAAATCATGGGAGAAAGGAATGGCGCAGGGCGCGGGAAAGCCCTGTACCCAATGGCGGTTTCTTTATGAGAATTGTGATTGTGGGCGATGGCAAGGTGGGTTCCGCTCTTGCTGTACAGCTCTCCAAGGAAAATCACGATATTGTCATCATTGACAGCAATAAAATGGTGTTGCAGGAATCGGAGCAGTCTTTGGATGTGAACGTGGTATACGGCAACGGAGCGGCTTTGAAGGTGCAGAAGCAGGCTAATGTGGACGCAAGCGATCTGCTTATTGCCGCCACTTCCGCCGATGAGATCAACCTGCTGTGCTGTATTCTGGCGCGGAAGCTGGGCTGTGCCCACACTATCGCCCGGGTGCGCAACCCCGACTATTTTGGCCAGCTTTTCCTTTTGCAGGAGGAATTTGGCCTGAACATGGCCATCAATCCGGAACGGGCCACCGCAAACGAAATTTCCCGCCTGCTGCAGTTCCCCTCCTTTTTGAAGCGGGAGGCTTTTGCAAGAGGCCGGGTGGAGATTGTAGAGCTGGTGCTTAAAAGTGACAGCGTTTTAAACGGCGCGCGGCTGCTGGATCTGTACAAAATTGTGAAGGTAAAGGTGCTGGTGTGCGCGGTAAAGCGCGGCTCCCAGGTGGTTATCCCGGACGGCAATTTCACCCTGCTGGAAGGCGACAGGCTTTATGTTACGGCCTCCACCAGCGACCTGGCAAGGCTTATCCGCAGCCTGGGCATTGCCCAGAAAAAGGTGCGGGACGTGCTGATTATAGGCGGCAGCCGCATTGCCTTTTATCTGGCGGAAGATCTCATTAAGGCCGGCGTCAACGTAAAACTGATTGAAATCGACGAGAACCGCTGCATAGAGCTTGCGGAAAACCTGCCTAAGGCCACCATCCTCCACGCAGACGGCTCTGACCGTTTTGTGCTGGATTCCGAGGGACTGGCCCAGACAGACGCGGTGGTTACCCTGACGGATTTTGACGAGCAGAACCTTATCATTTCCATGTATGCCAATTTCCTGGGCACCTACAAGGTTATCACCAAAATCAACCGTACAGAATTCAGCGAGGTTTTAAACGAAAAGGGAATTGACTGCGTGGTAAGCCCCAAGGACTTGTGCTGCAACGACATTGCCCGGTATGTGCGTGCCATGGGAAACCGCAAGGGCGGTTCTGTGCAGGCCCTGCACCGGCTGGTGGAGGATCAGGTGGAGGCCCTGGAGTTTACCGCCACCAAGCAGCTCCCCCATCTGGGAGAACCCCTTTACCAGGTGGCATTAAAGCCCGGCACCCTGATTGCCAGCATCACCCGCCGGGGCAAGGTCATCATCCCCAGCGGCGGCGACTGCATTGAGCCTCATGACAACGTGGTGGTTATTTCTCCCGCAGAGCGGGGCATTGCAGATTTGAGCGATATTTTTATTGACGATTGATATTTTGCGGAAAGGAACGGTATGGGGCATGAATCCCCTGCCGCATGGCGGTTTTTTATGGTGGAAAATCCACGGCACATTGACATCCTGGGCGCGCGCAAGGACGGGGGCGCGGATCTGGTTATGGTTTCCCCTGATCCTCTGGACGAAACGCCGGAAGGCCAGACCCTGCTGCTGGACAAGGTGGAAACCTACTTGAAATATATCCGTACCCCGGATTTCCGCGGGCAGTGCCCTGCCGCCACGCCGGAAAACACCCATGTTGTCCTGCTGGTGCGGGAGGAGCCTTCCCCCTTTATGCAGGAGCTGCTGCAAAAAATTGCGGCATGGGTGGCGGACAACCATGCCCGATTTTTCGTGCGCATTGAAAAGGAATAAGTTTTTCCGGCTTTCATCATCTCAAATCAGGAAAGGAGCGCCCCGGATACGGCCTGGGGCCTGTGCCTGCTGCTATGAATCACAGAATGATCCTGCGCTTAATCTGCTATATCCTGCGCGTGGAAGCAGTGTGCCTGCTGCCGTCTATCGGCATATCCCTCTATAAAGGGGAACATGCGGCCCTTTTCGGGCTTATCCTCTCCACCGCCCTGGCGGGCGGCCTCAGCCTGAGCACCTACCTGTTCCGTCCCCGCAGCCGGGAAATAGGCGCCAGGGAAGGCTTCCTCAGCGTGGGCCTCTGCTGGATAGCTGTGTCTGCCCTGGGCGCCCTCCCCTTCTTTCTCAGCGGCGCTATCCCCCATTTTATCGACGCCTTTTTTGAGACGATTTCCGGCTTCACCACCACCGGCGCCAGCATTCTCACCGATGTGGAGGCCATGCCCATGGGCCTGCTCTATTGGCGCAGCTTTACCCACTGGCTGGGCGGCATGGGGGTGCTGGTGTTCCTGTTAGCCGTAGTGCCCATGGGAAAGGGGAAAAATTCCCTGCTGTACGTAATGCGGGCGGAAAGCCCCGGCCCCCAGGTGGACAAGCTGGTACCCAAGCTGCAAAACAGCGCTAAAATATTATATGCCATTTATATCGCCTTGACCCTTATCCAGACTATACTGCTGCTGATAGGCGGCATGCCCTTTTTCGACAGCATCACCACAGCTTTCGGTACGGCGGGCACCGGCGGCTTTGGCATCAAAGGGGACAGCCTTGCCGGGTACAGCCATTATCTGCAGGGGGTCTGCACCGTTTTCATGGCGCTGTTCGGGATAAATTTCAGCGTGTTCTATCTGCTGCTCTTACGGCAGTTTTCCCGGGTGCTCCACAACCAGGAGCTGTGGACGTATTTGGGCGTTATGATAGGCTCTGCCGGGCTTATTGCCTGGAATATCCTGCCCCAGTTTGGCGGCAATGTATGGGAAGCCCTGCACCACGCGGCCTTCCAGGTTTCCTCTATTATGACTACCACTGGCTTTGCCACTGTGGATTTTAACCAATGGCCCACCCTTTCCAAAACCCTTTTGGTGGTGTTGATGGTGCTGGGGGCCTGCGCCGGATCTACTGGCGGCGGTATCAAGGTGGCCCGGGCTGTGGTGCTTACAAAAGCAGGGCACCGGAACATCAAGCGGATGCTGCGGCCCAGGTCTGTTGCCCAGGTGCATATAGACGGGCAGCTTGCCAGCGAGGACATGATTCAGAATGCCTACAGCTATCTTTCCGCTTACTGCGCCATTATCCTTTTGTCTATGCTGCTGATTGCCAGAGACGGCTTCTCCCTGGAAACAAACATAACCGCCGTATTGGCCTGCCTGAACAATATCGGGCCGGGCCTTGACATGGTTGGCCCCACAGGGAATTTCTCCCATTTTTCCGGTTTCAGCAAGCTGGTGCTTTCCTTTGACATGCTGGTGGGCCGGCTGGAAATCTTCCCCATGCTCCTTTTGTTTGTGCCCTCGGCCTGGCGGAAAAGCTGAAAAGCGGGATTTGGAGTGATTGGCTGATGAACAAAACAATCGCAAAGGCGGGGGCTTTTATCGTAACGGTTTCCGTGCTGCTGTTTGCCCTCTGTATGTTTATTCCCTTTGCCTTTGGAAGCTATTTTGTGTGTATGCTGCTGCCTATCGGATACATCATGGCGGCCGCCGGCTTTTGCAAGGAAAGCGATGAAAAGCATAAGGTGGCGGCTCTTGCTGGAATGGCCTTTGCCGTGTTGTATGCTGGCTTCATCTTCCTGGTATATTTTGCCCAGACTACATCTGTCCGGCTGGACGGGCTTAACGAGCAGGCCATAAGGATCCTCGATTTTTCAAGGGGCGGGCTGATTTTCAATTATGACCTGCTTGGATATGGCATGATGGCGCTTTCGACTTTCTTTCTGGGGCTTACGATAGAGGCAAAGACAAAAGCGGACAAATGGTTACAGGTTTTGATGCTGGTTCATGGAATTTTCTTTTTCTCCTGTTTTATACTGCCCATGACAGGCATGTTCCGCTCTATGGCGGACGGGGAGAACAGCCTGGGCGGCGTTATAGCGCTGGAATTCTGGTGCGCTTATTTTACCCCCATCGGCATTTTATCTTTTATCCATTTTAGGAGAAGCAATTTGTAGGAACCGCCATACAGAAGCACACAGCATAGCGCGTAAGACAAGCCATAACGGCCTGTCTTACGCTTTTTTCTATTTGGAGAGGGGTTCCAGCCCCTCTAAAAATTTTTCTATATTTGCCACAGTGCGGGGCGACAGGAAGTGCTCGATTTTTTCCACCTCTTCCAGCTCGCTTTCTGTCTGGTTAATGGTACACAGAAGCCTGCCCACCACCTGGTGCCTGTGTACCAGATAGGCCCCCATGCGCCTGCCCCATTCCGTCAGGGTGATGTAACCGTATTTGGGAAACTCAATCAGCCCCTGGCCCCGGAGGTTTGCCGCCATTTTGGAGGCGGAGGGCGGCTTTACGTGCAGGGCCTGGGCCAGGGCTGTGATGCGCACATAGCCCTCCTCCCCCATGCGGTATATCATCTCCAGATAGTCTTCCATGGACGCGGTAAGCTGCCCATGCTCCAGCAGCGTATACCCTTTCATGGTGTAAAACCCTTCCTGCATCCCGGCTCCTCCCGTCACAAGTTTTTCTCTCAGGAATATAGTAGTGGAGAGAAAGAATTTTGCCTTTCCCTAACAAATTATTCAGGAGTGACTGTATATATGAAACCATTCAGCAATCTTTCCAGCCTGCTGCCAGGGCAGTCGGCTGCCGTGACGGAGCTGTCCGCCCAAGGCCCTATGCGACGCCGCCTGCAGGATATCGGCCTTGTACATGGCACAGTTGTAAAATGCCTGGGGGCAAGCCCTTTGGGCGACCCTTCTGCCTATTTAATCCGGGGGGCTGTTATCGCCCTGCGCAGCCAGGACGCCGCCGGGGTTCTGCTGGACGGGCCGGCGGTTTGACGCCAAAGAAAGGAGCGTGGCAGAACTATGGGGCTTTCTAAGGACTCCACCGGAGCGCGTGCCGCCGGGAGCGAACTGGTTATTGAGAAAAAAGAGCCGGGAGATCTGGTGCTGGCACTGGCGGGAAATCCCAACGTGGGCAAAAGCACTGTGTTTAACGCTTTAACTGGAATGCATCAGCATACAGGCAACTGGCCTGGAAAAACTGTGACCAATGCCCAGGGATATGTAAACCGCCAAAATCAGGGGTATGTTCTGGTGGACTTACCTGGATGCTACTCCCTGCTGGCCCATTCCGCCGAGGAAGAAGTGGCCCGGGACTTCCTCTGCTTCGGCGGCGCGGACGCTGCTGTGGTGGTGTGCGACGCCACCTGCTTGGAGCGGAATTTAAACCTGGTGCTACAGGCCATGGAGATCACCCCCCGGGTGGTGGTGTGCGTGAACCTTTTGGACGAGGCGGAGCGCAAGGGCGTGAAGGTTCATCTGGAGAAGCTTTCAGAGCTTTTAGGCGTGCCGGTGGTGGGCGCCTCTGCCCGCAGCGGCACAGGCCTGGAAAAGCTTTTAGAGGAGGCGGGAAAAAGCGCCCAGGGGCTGTCTCCTGAGGCTGGCAGCGCCCCCATCCCCTATTCCCCCTTTACCGAGGAGGCTGTGGCAAAGCTGCAGCCTGTTGTAGAGGGCTTGTGCGGGGGGCGGGTCAATGCCCGATGGCTGGCCCTGAAGCTGCTGGACAGCAGCGACACAAGCCTGGACCTTGCTATGGAGAAAAACCTGGGCCTGCGCCTGCGGGCACAGCCGGAGGTGCGGGAAATCCTGGAGGCCTTAGAAAAGCAGTGGGAAAAGGAAGGCCTTACCCCGGAGCGGCTGCGGGACGACATTGCCTCCGGGGCCGTGGGCAAGGCAGAGGAGATTGCCCGGCAGGCGGTTTCCTTTGGGCAAAACGGCTACAGCGAACGGGACAGGAAATGGGATCGGCTTTTAACAGGCAAGGCCACAGGGTTCCCGCTTATGCTGCTTTTGCTGCTGGGGATTTTCTGGCTTACCATCACCGGGGCAAACTACCCCTCCCAGCTTCTCAGCACGGCCCTCTTCTGGCTGGGCGACCGCTTAGGGGATCTGTGCGCCCTGTGCCAGCTTCCCCCCTTTCTCACTGGGCTGCTGGTTGACGGCATGTACCGCACCCTTGCCTGGGTGGTTTCCGTAATGCTGCCGCCCATGGCGATTTTCTTCCCCCTCTTTACCCTGCTGGAGGATTTGGGGTATCTGCCCCGGGTGGCCTTTAACCTGGACAAATGCTTTCAGGCCTGCGGGGCCTGCGGGAAGCAGTCCCTCACCACTGCCATGGGATTTGGCTGCAACGCCGCCGGCGTGGTGGGGTGCCGCATTATCGACTCCCCCCGGGAACGGCTGATTGCCATGCTCACCAACAATTTCGTCCCCTGCAACGGCAGGCTGCCCATGCTTATTGCCCTTATCACCATGTTTTTTGCCGGGGCTGCGGGAGGCTTTGGCGGCTCCCTGCTTTCTGCCCTGCTGCTTTTGTGCGTCATCCTTTTGGGGCTGTCCATGACACTGGCTGTTTCCAAATTCCTCTCCAAAACCCTGCTGAAAGGCGTGCCCTCCTCCTTCACCCTGGAGCTGCCCCCCTACCGCCGCCCGCAAATCGGCAAGGTCATTGTCCGCTCTGTGTTCGACCGCACCTTGTTCGTGCTGGGCAGGGCGGCAGCGGTGGCGGCCCCGGCAGGGCTTGTCATCTGGCTTTTAGCCAACATCACCCTGGGAGACGCCACCCTCCTGGCCCACTGCGCCAGGTTTTTAGATCCCTTTGCAAGGCTTTTCGGCCTGGACGGCGTGATACTTTTAGCCTTCATCCTGGGCCTGCCGGCAAATGAAATCGTTATCCCCCTTATCATCATGGCCTACACCAGCGGCGGGGCTTTGATGGAGCTGAGCGACCTGGCAGCCCTTCATGCCCTGCTGGCAGATAACGGCTGGACATGGGTGACAGCCCTGTGTACCATGCTGTTCGGGTTGATGCACTGGCCCTGCTCCACCACCTGCATGACCATCAAAAAAGAGAGCGGAAGCCTGAAATGGACGGCTGTGGCCTTCCTGCTGCCCACAGCCTGCGGGCTGGGCCTGTGCTTTATAACAGCCTGTGCCGCAAGGCTTTTGGGGCTTGCGTGAAGAACCTAAAAGCGGGTTTGAAAATCCTGCACGCTGCATTTTTCAAAAAACATGGCATACACTATAGGGGAATCCCTGTATTTTTCCTGGAAAGGCAGGATGCCTCATGTCAAAACGCATAAACCATACCCCTATCCAGTGGAAGCCCTTATTCATAAGCCTTTTCATTCCCCTGGCTGTGGGGGGCCTGTCCGCCTGGCTTACCCATGACGCCATGGACGCATATAAAAACCTGAGGCAGCCGCCTCTGGCCCCGCCGGGCTGGGTGTTCCCGGCTGTATGGAGTGTCCTTTACGCGCTGATGGGCATTGCCGCCTATCTGGTGTGGGTGCGGGACAGCACCGGGCGCACCGGCGCCCTTTTCTGGTATGGCCTGCAGCTTGCCTGCAATTTCCTCTGGACGCTTATCTTCTTTAACATGGGGCAGTATGCCCTGGCTTTTTTCTGGCTCCTTGGCCTGTGGATACTCATTTTCATAACCACAGTGCGTTTCTTCCGGGAAACCAGCGCCGCCGGCTGGCTGCTGCTCCCCTATCTGTTGTGGACTGCCTTCGCGGCTTACCTGAACCTGGGGGTATGGTTTTTAGGGCTTGCTTAAAAAATCGCAAACGCCGTCTTTTTGTTCAAGATACACGCTTTCTTTGTTGGAAATCCTCGAAAGGCGATAGCCTTTCTTGCGGTTTCCGCCTTGAAACCGCTGCATTTTGATTCAAAAATCCGTCACTTGCTCTATTTTCAAACAAGCCCTGAACCACTGAACCCCAGGCCGCGCCTCTCCTGCTCACCGGGCGGAGAGGCGCTTTTTTGCTGCCATAAGGCGGAAAATGCAAAAGAAACCTGGAAAAAGCCGGGATTTTCGGCAGACAGGCCCTTGCATTGCGGAAAAGAACATGGTATAATAGCAAAGTTGTTTGAGACAAAGTTTCAAACTTCCTTGCTCCGCGACAATACATCATAAGAGCGCGGGGCCAACAGACCAAAAGGAGGTGCAATACAAATGGCAGAAGGAAAGAACCTGTATGAGACGGTTATCGTCACTTCCGCAAAGCTTGGGGAAGAAGGCAGCGCCGCGCTGGTAGAGCGGTTCAAGGCTCTCATCGCGGAGCACGGTACTGTGCAGAGTGTTGACGACTGGGGGAAGCGGCGGTTTGCCTATCCCATCCAGAAGCAGACCGAGGGCTATTACACGCTTATCAACTTTGAGAGCAGCCCTGCGTTTACCGCTGAGCTGGACAGGCGGTACCAGATTACAGACGGCATCATGCGCACCATTATTGTCAAGCGCGATCCCCGTCATGTGAACGCCCAGAAGCCTCAGAAGGCCCACAAGGCTGAAGAATCCAACATTGATGTGGAAGCCATCGCAGCCGAAGCTGTGGAGGCCCCCGCAGAGAGCGCCCAGTAAGGCGCTTGTTTTGGGAAAGCGAGTTCTGAAATTATGCTGAATGTTGCCGTAATCATGGGGCGGCTGGTAGCCGACCCTGAGTTGAGACATACCGCAAATGATATTGCCGTTACCAGCTTCCGCGTGGCGGTTGACCGCAGCTATGCCCGTCAGGGCACAGAGCGCCAGACTGATTTTATTGATGTGGTTGCCTGGCGCCAGACTGCGGAATTTGTCTGCCGCTATTTTACAAAGGGGCAGATGATAGCCGTAAACGGCTCTATCCAGACCCGCAATTACGAGGACAGGCAGGGCAACAAGCGCACCGCTGTGGAGATTGTGGCAAGCGACGTGAGCTTTACCGGTTCCAAGCGGGAAAGCGGCGGCGCAGGCGCTTTTGACGGCCCTCCCCCGCCCCAGCAGCCGCCGGCCCTTTCAGAGCCGGCCCCCGCTTATTCCAGCGGGAGCAGCGAATCCTTTGAGGAGATGTTTGGCGACGACGATCTCCCTTTCTAAAAGGCAAGCGCTGTTTTGCAACGATTCTGTATCAAGATACTGTAAAGGAGGCTTTTTGGCTATGGCAGATAGACCTGAAAGAGAAGTGCGCCGTGGACGCAAGGGGCGCAAAAAGGTATGCAGCTTTTGCGTAGACCGGGCTGAATTCATCGACTATAAAGATGTGGCCAAGCTGCGCCGCTTCATTTCCGAGCGCGGGAAGATCCTTCCCCGCCGTGTTACCGGCACCTGCGCCCGCCACCAGCGGGCACTTACGGTGGCAATTAAGCGTGCGCGCCATCTGGCTCTGCTCCCCTACACCAGCGACTGATAAATACGTTTTGGAGAGGCCTTCCGCCAGCAGGCGGTGGGCCTTTCTTTGACTTGGAGGCACGCGTATGAAATTTTTTGATTCCCATGTCCATTTTTTTCCGGACAAGCTGGCAGGCAAAGCCCTGCCCCAGCTCTCCCGCACCTGCGGGTGCCCCTATTACAGCGACGGCACCAGGGCGGGCACCCTGGCAAAAATGGAGGCCTGGCAGGAGGAAAATTCCTTTGCCGGCGCCATGGCCCTGCACATTGCCACCAGCCCCCGCCAGCAGGCTGCTGTGAACAATTTCGCGGCACAGAGCCAGCAGGGAAAGCTGTTCTGCTTTGGCAGCGTGTTCCCCACCGCGCCAGACGCTTTAGAGGAAATGGAACACATAAAGGCGCTGGGGCTGCATGGCGTAAAGCTTCACCCGGACTACCAGGCGTTTTTCATAGAGGATCCCTGTGCCCTGCCCCTCTATGCCCAGGCGGAAAAGCTGGGCCTTCCTGTGGCCTTCCACACAGGGCGGGATCCCTATTCCCCCTATCTTGTCCACTGCCACCCTGCCGCTGTGGCGCGTGTTGCCCGCCGTTTCCCGGGGCTGACCATTATCGCGGCCCACATGGGCGGCATGGAGCAGCCGGAGGACGCCGCCAAATACCTTTGCGGGCAGGAGAACGTGTATTTTGACACAGCCTTTGCCTCCCGCTTCCTTACGCCGGAGCAGTTTACAAAGCTTGTGCGCCTCCATGGCCCGGAACGCGTGCTGTTCGCCACAGACTGCCCCTGGAGCACTGTGCCTGAGGAGCTTGCCCTGCTGGGGGCGGCAGAGTTGACGGAGGAGGAGCGGGAAAATATCGCCTGGAAAAACGCCGCCAGATTATTCCATCTGGATATTTGACTTTTTCCCGGAAAGCAGGTACAATATAAACATGGTAATGAGACATGGGAAGCCACTGGAGCGCTTCCTTCACTTGCTTAATAAAAAGGAAATCTGCCTATGAAAAAACTGCTTTTTAGCTTATGCCTTTTCTCCCTGCTTCTTCTGCTTTCCGGCTGCGAGTCCGCCTCCCGCCTGAACCTTTCCCAAGGCTATGGCAACGGGCTGAAGCTGGTACACCTGAGCGCCGGCTCTGGTGAAACCTACCAGCGCATTACAGACTTCCAGGCAGCGCTGGAGAATTCCACCCCCTTGGAAAAGGATCCCGCCCTGTTCGCCTATTACCCGGACTTCCTGCTGGAAATTCAAACCCCAGGCACCCAAGAACCGCTGCAGGCGGTGGTGGATATCAACGGGGATTTTGTGGACTTCTACTATGTAGGCCAGGAGGATACCCTGTACCGGGCGCAGGCCAGCGCGGAGGAATTTTTGGCCCTTGTCCACGGGGACTAGAGCCTGTTTGAAAATAGAGGAAATGACGAATTTTTGACGCAAAAATGGCTGATTATGGGCAAAAAGACAAGGCTTTCAATTTTTTAAACATGCCTTAACCCCAAGCTGCACGCGAAAACCTGCCGGAATGCTTTCAAAACCTGCATATAAAACCAGGCGCACCCCTTTTATGGCGGAGCGCCTGGTTTTTTGTCCTTTTGTTAGTTATATGTTATTTTCCGGAAGTGTCTAAAGCGAAGAGTTAATTAAAAGAAATTTATTAATTTTAAGAAATTGGTTTTAGGATCAACCCCTTTTTTAAAAGGGGTTGCAGGGTGTGGGACGGAGTCCCGCAGTTTTGCGTTGCAGATATAAAACGCGCTGTCTGGACACTCCCCTGTTTTCCAGCCTGCCGGGCATGGCGGTGCTGCCTTTACTTCTTCTCGATTGCCGCCGGGGCCGCAAAGCCTTCCCGTATCACCCGATAGACCGCCTCCGAGAACTTGGGCTTGCGGTCATAGGTGTACAGGCCGTTTTGCTCCTGCTCCACATCGGTGAGCTGGGTGTAGCAATAGGCGCACATTTTGGGATCGTCCAACAGGGCCTTGGTGAGGGCCGCAATGCGCTTGCCTGCTTCCTCCTCTGTAAGGGGCCTTGCGCCGTATCCCCAGCCGGTCAGGCCGCCTTCGCCGTTTTCCATGCGCACCCGCTGGGTGGCGGCCTCCTCCGCGTTCCACCAGGTGCCGCCGTATTCGCTGACAAAATAGGGCTGGCCCCCATACCGCTGGCGCTGGGGATAGTTCTCATATGGCTCCGGGTTTTCCGCATAGCGCTTGTAGAACACTTCCGGATCCTGCTCGTAATCATGTACGTCATAGATGTCTGTGACAACATGGAAGTTGCCGCTGGTGTCAATGACGGGCCGGGTGGGATCGGCGGCCTTGGTGGCATAATAGATGCCGGAAAGCACCCGGTCGTCCTGAGGGCGGCCGTTAAAGTCCCAGGTTTCATTGAAAGGGCACCAGCCGATGAGGGCGGGATGGTTAAAGTCCCGCTTCACTTCCTCCAGCCACTGGGGCAGTACTGTACACAGGGCGTCAGCCTCCGATATGTTCAGGCCCCAGTTGGGGAATTCGCCCCACACCAGGTAGCCCATACGGTCGGCCCAGTAAAGGAACCGATCCTCGAAAACCTTTTCGTGAAGCCTGGCCCCGTTGAAGCCCATTTCCATGGAGAGCCGGATGTCCTGCCGCAGGGCCTCGTCTGAGGGGGCTGTGTAAATGCCGTCGGGGTAGAAGCCCTGATCCAGCACCAGCCGCTGGAACACGGGCCTGCCGTTGATTTGGATGGCCCCGTCCCGCAGCTCGATTTTCCTTAGGCCGAAATAGGAGGACACCTTGTCCGCCGCCTTCCCTTCCCCGCTTTCCAGGGTGAGGGCCAGATCGTAAAGCCTGGGGGAACCCGGCTCCCACAAGGCTGTTTCGGACAGGGGCAGGGTGAAAGCGGTGCAGGAGCCTGTGCAGGCGGCGGCAGCCTCCCCTGCCTCCCTGCCTTCCAGGGAAGCGGCAGCCCGCAGCTTCATGCCGGAAGCGGGAACATTGGTGAAAGCCCGCAGGTGGACGCAGGCGTTGTCCGGATCGGGAACGGCCTCCAGGGAGGCAAGGTATACCTTCGGTACAAACTCCAGCCAGACCGTCTGCCAAATGCCTGTGGTGCGGGTGTAGAAGCAGCCAAAGGAAGCAAACTGATGGCTCTGTTTGCCAGAGGGCTGCTTGCCGGTGCGCAGATGGTCGGAAGCGTATACGGTGACAGCATTTTCCCCAGCATGGACTGCCTCTGTGATGTCCACTGTAAAGGAGGTATAGCCTCCATCATGGGAGCCTGCGGCCTGTCCGTTTACAAACACCTCGCAGTGGTAATCCACTGCGCCAAAGTGGAGGAGCACCCGGCCCTCCAGTTCCTGTTCCGTCAGGGCAACCTCCCGGCGGTACCACACCGCGTCTACAAAATCTGTGGCGCCAAGGCCGGAAAGGCTGCTTTCCGGGCAGAAGGGCACTGTAATGGAAAGGGGCAGGCTGTCTTTCTCAGCCCAGCCCTGGGCCTTTTTAGAATCGCTGTAATCGAAATCAAACTGCCAGGCGCCGTTTAAGCTGCGCCAGCTTTCCCGGTAAAACTGGGGCCGGGGGTGTTCGGGACGGGGGATGGAAATGGGGTCCATAGGGAGCCTCCTTATATGGGGTTATTTGAAGCGGCTGTGCCGCCTGTCCAGAAGAAGCTGTCCGCTTCTTCTAAACTGCGATAACTATAGCATACAGCCCTCCAAAAAGCAACATCAAACCGCATTCTTTTTTATGATTATTTCTGAAAAAGCAGAGGGCCGGCCTTGCCACCTGTTCCTTTCAGAGACGGCAGGAAAAAATGCGATATTTTCGACCGAATGTTTTGCAATTCCTGTCAACATATGGTATACTAAAAAGAAAAAGCAACAACAGCTTATAGAAATGGAGAGGAATATGCGGCTTTTTAAACGCATCGCTATCGGGGTTGCCTGTGTGCCGGTATTCCTTTTCACCTTGTTTGCGGCATATGAGCTTATAGGCATGGTGGTAAACCATATTGCCACCAGCATGCAGACCAGCCGACTGGAAAAGACGCTGGAGAAGGAGCTGCCTGCTGTGGAAATCCTTGGCTCCTGTTCTGAAACAGGGAACACCAGCGGCACAGGCAACCATGTGGATATGCTGTCTGTCGTGCTGTTTCGGACAGAGCTGGAGAGGGACGGGATAACCCGCAGGCTGGAACCCTTCTTCCGCTTTACAGACGGCTGGAGCTGTTGGATTGCCGATGCAGGCGTTATAAAAAGGGAACATAAAAAGGATCGGTACGCGCTCTCCTTTTTTGATAAGCTGGACGCCCCGGCAGAGCTTACCAACTGCTATATCCTTTATTTAAATGAAAGCGCGCCCTTTCCGGATAATATAGAGGGACATTAGGTGGGAGGGAGATAGGAAATGGGCCAGCCCCTTGCAGACAGGATACGGCCCGCCGCCCTTAGCGAGGTGGTGGGGCAAAAGCATATTTTAGGTCCCGACAAGGCCCTGCGGCGGATTATCGAATCCGGGCAGGTGCCCAACATGGTTTTTTACGGGCCTTCCGGCGTGGGCAAAACCACAGTGGCCTCCATTATCGCCAAAAATACGGACAGGCACTTGGTAAAGCTTAACGGCACCACAGCCTCCACTGCGGATATCAAGGAGGCTGTGCAGAGCACAGGCACTTTTGAAGGGATAAACGGGGTGCTGCTGTATCTGGACGAAATCCAATACTTTAACAAAAAGCAGCAGCAAACCTTGCTGGAGTGCATAGAAAACGGAAGCGTAACGCTGATTGCTTCCACCACAGAGAATCCTTATTTTTATGTATATAACGCCATTTTAAGCCGCTCTACTGTGTTTGAGTTCAAGCCTGTGGAGCGGGAGGAGGTGGAAAAGGCGGTGCAGCGGGCCTTCTCCATTTTGGCTGATGATCTGGGCCAGGAATTGGAGCTGGAAGAAGGGGTGTGCAGGCACATTTCCTTTGCCTGCGGAGGCGACGTGCGCAAGGCCATGAACGCTGCGGAACTGTGTGTGCTGGCCTGCGGCGGGGACGGCGGGCCTGTCCGGGTGACCCTGGAAAGCGCCCGGGAGCTTACCCAGAAAAGCGCTCTGCGGTATGACCGGGCCGGGGACGAGCATTACGACATCCTTTCTGCCTTCCAGAAATCCATGCGCGGCTCTGACCCGGACGCGGCCCTGCACTATCTGGCCCGGCTGCTGGAGGCCGGGGACATGCCCTCTGTGTGCAGGCGGCTGATGGTATGCGCCTGCGAGGATGTGGGCCTGGCCTGGCCCCAGATTATCCCTATTGTCAAGGCCTGTGTGGACGCGGCCATGATGGTGGGAATGCCGGAAGCTGCCCTCCCCCTTTCCGACGGGGTGGTGCTGGTAAGCACAGCCCCCAAGTCAAATTCCGCCCACGACGCTTATGCAGCCGCCCTGGCAGATGTAAAGGCAGGGAACACAGGGGCCATCCCCCGGCACCTGCAGAACAAGCATTATGACAGCGCCGAAGTGGCCCGCAAAGGGCAGTTTTACCAGTATCCCCACAACGCGCCCCACCACTGGCTTCCCCAGCAGTATCTGCCGGACGCTCTTCTGGGGGCGAAATATTATGAATATGGAGACAACAAGAACGAGCAGGGCTTTAAAGCCTATTGGGACAGGATAAAGGGAGGAAGCTAAAGCTCCCAGGCAGCCATGCATAAGAAAAGCCGCCAGGCTGTATTATATTGTAGAGCGCCATCTGAATAGTACATGATTTGGGGAAACGGAGGTACACATTATGAAACCCCTGGTATTAGAAAATCTTTCTTACGGGCTGTATGCCATTGGCGTACAGGACGGCACACGTACAAACGCCTGCATTGTCAGTTCCTTGATGCAGATTACAAAGGCTACGCCTTCTGCCGCGCCCCTGGTGGCCTTAAGCCTGCACCAGGACAGCTTTAGCTGCCAGTGCGTGGAGGCGACAGGCATCTTCAGCATTTCTGTGCTCAGCCGGGAAACCCCTGCCGCCGTAATCGGGGCGCTGGGCTATCTTTCCGGCCGGGGGACGGATAAGCTGGAGAACATCCGCCACCGGGTGCTCCATGAAGGGGTGCCGGTTATCAAGGAAAACACCTGCTGCTGGTTTTTGTGCCGCGTGAAGGATATGCTGCCCGCTGGGAACCAGAAGCTGTTCGTGGCGGAAATTATTGCCGGCAGCGATGAGGCCGAGGGCGTCCCCATGACTTATGACTACTATATCAAGGAGCTGGGCGGGGCCGCTCCCAAAAAGGCCCCTGGCTATCTGCCTCCGGCCCAGGGCCACGATCGCAAAAGCGGGGAAAGCTTTGTCTGCTCCGTATGCGGCTATGTGTACAGCGATCCCAATTTTGGCTTTGAGGAGCTGCCGCCAGACTGGATCTGCCCCATTTGCAGCATGCCCAAAAAGGCCTTTGTGCGCAAAAAATAGGGATTCCTGCTGCGTGTTCCCCTGTCCTGCGGATGGGGGAACGCTTCTTTTTTCCTGCTGATTTGTTCTGAAATGGCAGAAAAACCGGGCAAAAGTGGGGATAAAGCCGCTTTTTTTGTGAATTTCCGTGGAAAATCTTACAATTTCCCGTCAAGAAGATTGCATTTTTGTAATCTTTCGTATATAATATATGTATCATGCCATTTTGAAACAAGGCATTACATATGGAGGTATACAGTGAAACAGATGATAAAGAGAACGGGAAAGCGGGCTTTGCTCCTGCTGCTGGCAGCGCTTATGCTGACGGCAGGGCTGCCGGTTCTGGCGGCAGAGGATTTATCCTCCCAGGTTTCCGCCATCACCTCCCAGTTGGAAGATCTGGAGGGAACTTCCTCCAGCCCTGAAGAGGAACCGCCGGAAAGCCAGCCGGAGGAATCTCCCCTCCCCTCCAAGCCTGAGGGCAGCGAGCCTGCGGGCGGGGAGGATGATCCAGGAGAGGAAGAAGAGCCTGACGAGGAAAACCCGGAAGAAAAAGCGCCGCTGGACGCCTCTTCCCTGCTGGTGACAGGCGGGCACAATACATATCTTTCCGGCTATGAAGGGGCGCTTTTCAAGCCCGACAACAATATGAGCCGAGGCGAGGTGGCTTATATGTTTTATAACCTTCTGGCCGCAAAGCCCCCTGTCTCCCAGTCCCAGTTTTCCGACGTGCCCTTTTCCAGTTGGTGGGGCCCTGCTATCAACACAGTGGCAGCGGCCGGGGTTTTCCAGGGCAAGGGCGGGAATATTTTTGATCCCACTGCCCCTATCAGCCGCGCTGAATACGTCACAGCCCTCTCCAATTGTTTTGCGCTGGAGTCTGGCGCCGTAAATTTCCCTGACGTGGAAGGCCACTGGGCTTATCCCTACATCGCTTCCGCTGTGGCAAAGGGCTGGATAACCGGCTTTGAGGACGGCACCTTTGGCCCGGACAAGCCTATCACCCGCTGCCAGGCAGTGAAAATCATGAACTCTGCCCTGGAGCGCCGGGACGAAGATTTCGCCAAAGACCGGGCACAGCAGAAATTCTATGACGTGCCCTCTTCCCACTGGGCCTATCTGGAGATTGCCGAGGCCGCCAAGCCTGTGGACTCCATGGTAGATCCCCCTCCTGATGATCGTCCCTTTAAAAAAGGCGACACAGTGAAGGTGACTGCCGATATCGGGTTGAATGTGCGGGATAAGCCCAGCGGCGCCGTTATCACCACTGTGGCCCAGGGTACTCTGCTTACCATTGTGGATACCGCCTCCTGGCCCTGGGTGCAGATCCGTATGAGCAACAGCCGGGTGGGGTATGTCCATTCCGATTATATCGAACTTGCCAATGGCAGCGGCGGGGATCTGCCTGTTACAGGGGATGGGGCGAAAATTTCTACCGGCAGGGTTTCCCTGCACCAATACCAGACCTTCCGGCTGGATGCCTCCGTTACAAAGGGCATGGACGCTATGGTGTGGAGCAGCAGCGATCCCAGCGTGGCAGAGGTGGGCTATACTGTCCCTTACAACAAAACAGAACATGGGGCCATGATATACGGCAAAAAGCCCGGCAGCGCCACGCTCACCTTCTCAGACAGGGCCGGAACCACGAAAGTGTCCTGCGCTGTTACGGTTACTGCCCCGGAATCTGTCCGGTATGCCTATAATGACGCAAACACAGTAACCACCAATACGCCCTGCAACCTGGTGGCTGTAACGGACACCAGCCGCAGTGCTGTGCGGTTTGAGATTGTAAAAGGCCCTGCCCAAGGAACGTATAATGTTTCCGAATATGAAACCCAAACACGCAAGTCCAGCTATGGCCTGCCGGACAATACGGTTCGCGTTTTCAAAAAGAATATGTCCTTCAGCATGGCAGGCTCCTATACCCTCCGGGCCTATTCCCAGGACAGCAGCGGCGCTTTCTCGACAGATTACAAGGAGTTTAACCTGCTTGTCACCGCCGCCGCCTCCACCACCGTTACAAACGAAACCCGCCTGCCAAGCCGCGCAATCCTGGATCAGATTAAAAGCTTTGAGGGGAACGTGTGGGAGATTGAGGATGACATGGCGAACCGGAAGCATCCCACTGTGGGCCATGGGTATGTCGTGAACCTGCACAAAACCTTTTATAACACCCTGACGGAAGCAGAGGCTTATGCCCTGCTGGTCGAGCAGGTAAACAGCAACTATGGCTCTACGGTCAATAATTTCCGCACAAAATATGGCGTGCGCATGAGCCAGGCCCAGTATGACGCCCTGGTAAGCTTTGTGTACAACTGCGGGGGCAATACCTTGAACCCCAGCAGCTATTATACCCCCGCTGTCATCCTGAACGCTGTGGTGCCCCCCAGCGATTTGGGGATGAAAACCTATTCGGGCAAATTGAACGTAGGCAATGGCCTTCTCTTCTCCTCTGCGGATATTACCAGCTCCCGGCTGGCTACTGTGCCTGGAGGCAGCACCGTAACGGTGCGGGAATATAAACGCTTCTCCAGCAGCACCAAGCAGGAAGTGTGGTATAAGGTGACCTATGGCTCCACCACAGGCTGGATGCCTGCCGGCTATGTGAACCTGAACCTTTCCAATCCCATCCACGACCTGAACTATGTGGATTCCACGGTGCTGGCCTATAACTTCCTTCAGTGGCACACTTCCAACGGCACCCATTATGTGGGGCTGCTGCGCCGCAGGCTGGCGGAATGCAAGATATTCTTCTTCGGCAACTATGAGGAAGCAAACTCAAGCCATCCGAATTACAAGAAAAATACTTACGGCTTTGTGTTCCCCACCTGCTGTACCTCATAATCTATAAAAAAGAAGCTCCCTGGCCAACAAGCCAGGGAGCTTTTTTAGAAGGAAAGCCGCTCCCATGCCTTTTAAGGGCACAGGGGCGGCCTTTCTTGTGACCAAACCTGTAAGCCGGGTTCTGTCGCGGACAGTCATCTATCTTGGCCTGCCGTTGCCAGCAGGCTCTCGCCACCTCCATAGGACGCGCGGGCCGCGCTTGCAGACTGAACTGCCGTCCTGCCACGGTGTTGCTCCGGATAGGGTTTACAGGGCCGCGCAGTCTCCTGCGCGCCGGTGAGCTTTTACCTCGCCTTTCCACCCTTACCGGGGTTTCCCCCCGGCGGTATATCTCTGTTGCACTTTCCCTGGGGTCGCCCCCGGCGGCCGTTAGCCGTTATCCTTGCCCTGTGGAGCCCGGACTTTCCTCAGACGCCCGCTTTCGCAAAGCGCCCGCAACTGTCTGGTTTGCTCACATCTAGTCTAATACGGCGCACTGCCCTTTGTCAAGGGGAGGGCGCGGCTTTTAGCAGGATTTTGCAGAAAGCAGGCGGTTCTTTTCCTCCCACAGGCTCTGGGACAAGTCTACATAGTAGGTATGGGGGTTTTCAAACCGGGTAACTTCTTCCCAAAGCGTGTCCACCTGGGCCATGCAGTATGCCTTAATGGCCTTCAAGGCCCGGGGGGTGTAGGTGCAGGCCCCGCCTTTAAAAATCTGGGTCATCAGGGATACGGCATAGAAATTCTGGACAGTTTTGCGCTTCCAGGTGTGGTTGGGGTCGAAGATGGTGTAAGGCTTTGTATCGTCAATAATCTCATCGTGGAGGGTTATCACGTCGGCAATGGCCTTGTCCGTCTCCTTGTCAAAAAGCCTCCACACGTTTTTAAAGCAGGGCGTAGTGATTTTTGCCACGTTTTCGCTGATTTTAATTTTAGGAATTACCTGCCCGTCCGGCTTTTCCACTGCCACCAGCTTATACACGCCGCCGAACACAGGCTCTGAGGAGGAGGTGATAAGCCGCTCGCCCACGCCGAAGGAGTCCACCCTGGCGCCCTGTATCAGCATGTCCCGGATGATATACTCGTCCAGGGAGTTGGAGGCGCAGATGGCACAGTCCTCAAAGCCTGCGTCATCCAGAAGCTTACGGGCCTTGCGGGAAAGATAGGTGATGTCGCCGCTGTCAATGCGTATGCCAGCGGGCCGGAATCCCTGGGGCACCAGCACTTCGTTGAATACCTTTATGGCGTTGGGCACGCCAGACTTTAACACGTTATAGGTGTCCACCAGCAGCACGCAGTTCTGGGGATATGCCTCCGCGTATGCCTTGAAGGCGTCGTATTCGCTGTCGAAAAGCTGCACCCAGCTATGGGCCATGGTGCCCAGTGCCGGCACGCCGAAAAGCTGGTCGCTGATGGTGCAGGCGGTGCCTGCGCACCCGCCGATAAAGGCGGCCCGGGCGCCGTATACCGCGCCGTCAAAGCCCTGGGCGCGGCGGGAGCCAAACTCCATCACAGCCCGGCCCTGGGCAGCCCGGACAATGCGGTTGGTCTTGGTGGCAATAAGGCTTTGGTGGTTGATGCATAAAAGCACCATGGTTTCCACAAACTGTGCTTGGATGGCCGGGCCGCGCACGGTTACAATCGGCTCGCCAGGGAAAATAGGCGTGCCCTCGGGCACAGCCCACACATCGCACTGGAATTTGAAATTGCGCAGGTATTCTAAAAATTCCTTGGAGAAAATATGCTTGCCCGCCAGGTATGCAATATCCTCCTCAGAAAAATGCAGGTTGCGCAGATAGTCCACAAGCTGCTCCACGCCTGCCATAATGGCAAAGCCGCCGTTATCAGGCACTTTGCGGAAAAACATATCAAAATAACAGATGGCATCCTCCAAGCCGTTCTGGAAATAGCCGTTTGCCATTGTCAGTTCGTAAAAGTCTGTAAGCATAGTCAGATTTCTTTCATTGCCGGTAAAATTTTTTCCCATGGCGTTTTGCCCTTCCTTTCTTTATGCAGAGCATAGAGAGCTAAAGATACAAGGTTTATAAAGCGATTTTTACCGTTTCTATTATACCAGCTTTTGGCAAAAAGTACAGTGTGTTTTGCAAAACTATTTTCTTTGCAAAAGAAAGGCGCGGTATGCGGAAACAAACTGTATAAATTCTAAAATTTTTCTGGTATAATTCTTTAAAGTAGATTGATTTCCCCGTTCCCCTTCCTTATAATATGGGTAGGATACTGAAACTTTTTGGGAAAAGAGGGTATAGCTATGAGATTGCGCAGCCAGCCCTTGGGCTCAAAAAACTTGGTAGGTGCCAGAGTAGAGTCTGCCCGTAAAAGCCAGGGCATGAAACAAAAGGAGCTTTTAGCCCAGCTACAGGTGCGCGGCGTAGATTTAAACGCCTCGGGCCTGTCCAAGCTGGAAGGACAACTGCGCTTTGTCACAGACATGGAGCTGCTGGCTTTGTCCAACATCCTAAACGTCTCTGTGGACTGGCTGCTTACCGGCAAAGAAAAGTAGCTGTGGCAAACCAGACAGAAAACTAAAAACCTCCTTCAAAGGATGCCTTCCAGGCCTTCGGGCTTGGAGGGCATTTTTGTGCTCTATGAGGGCATACTCTTTTGTATATCAGCCCATCATGAAAGGAGGCGCGGCTGTGCTTCAAAAAGGCGAACTGCGGCGGCTTTTGCCTCTGCTGGTGTTTTTTGCCCTGTATTCCCTGGGCTTTTTCCTATGGGTGAAAACCTTTTTCTATTCCCTCCCCTTCCTCCTGGGCCTGCTGGCGGCTGCGGCAGTGCAGCCAGTTATTGCTTTTCTGGAAAAGCACTGCAAATGCTCCCATGCTGCCGCCTCTGCCTGGGGGGCGGCCCTTGCCCTGCTGGCAGCGGCAGCCCTCACCGGGCTGGTGGCCTTTTTCGGCATCCGGGAGGCCATCTCCTTTTTGGTGAAGGCTTCTAGCGGCGGGTTTCCAGAGTTTTCCCCGGCAGTGAAAGCTTTTTTCCAGCGGGTGAACAGTTTTTTTGCAGAGCTTGACATGGAATTCTTCCAGCGCAACCAGGAAGAATTGATGGAGTTTTTAAAAAGCAGCATGGATCTGGTGCTCTCTTTCCTCCGGGCGCTGCTGGGGGTGGTCACCTCCCTGCCCACCCTGCTGGCACTGGTGCTGACGGCGGGGTTTTCCACCTTCTGCTTTTCCCGGGATATGGGGCGGCTGCGAGGCTGGGTGCGGCGGATCCTCAGCGACAGCACCGCAGAGCAGGTGAAAGGCGGGCTAGAAAGCTCTGCGGGGACAGGGCGGAAATACTTTCTCTCCTATCTCTTTCTATACTTCATCACATTCTGCGAAACCTGCGTAATCCTGTCCCTTCTGCATATCCCCTATCCCCTCACTACCAGCCTTATCACCGCCGCCGCAGACCTTCTGCCTGTGCTGGGGCCGGGCATTGTGTTTACCCCCCTTGCCGTGTATCAGGTGCTTATTGGGGAATACTGGAAGGCTTTGGGGCTGTTCATCGGGTGGGTTACCATCACCTGCATCCGGCAGGTAATGGAGCCAAAGCTGGTGGCGTCCACCACAAAAATCCATCCCCTTGCCATGCTGGCGGCAGTGTATTTTTCCCTGGTCAGCGGCAGCTTCTGGATGCTGCTCTATGTGATGGGCCTGTGTATGCTGTACGCCTTCCTGAAGGAATCCGGCATCCTGCCTCCATTGCTGCCAAAGGAGGAATCGGAAGCCTCCTGACAAACGCATCATAAAAAGGGAGGGGCCGCCCCCTCCCTTTCCTTTGCTGGTAAAAGGATTATGCCGCCTTTTGCATGGTTTCCTAGAGTTTGTCTTAAAACTCCAAAAAACCGTCTTTTTGTCCAGTGACAAACGGTTTCTGTGTTAAAAATCCTCGAAATACGAAAGTATTTCTTGCGGTTTTTGCCTTGAAACCGCCTGCCCTGAACAAAAATACTGGCATTTCTCTGGTTTTAAAACAGACTCTAGGACTTCTGCAATTTTTTTTGAAAACCCCTTGCAAAATACCCCTAAGGGGTATATAATAGAAATTGCCAAATACCCCCACAGGGTATTTTGACACGCACCAAGCTTATGAGAGGGAAGGGATATCTATGGGAGAAGCGGAAAAAAACTGCTGCCGCTATAAGTCCTCCCCCCGCAGCCCGGAAACCCTCCGGCAACTGCAAAACCGCCTGAGCCGCATAGCAGGGCAGTTAGGGGGCATCAGCAAAATGCTGGAGGAAAACCGCTATTGCGGCGACATCCTCACCCAGGTGGCGGCTGTGGAGAGCGCCCTGCAGAGCTTTGGCTACACAGTTTTGCAGGAACACATGGAAACCTGCGTGGCAGAAGGGGTTCGGGCCGGGGATATGGAAATCCTGGAGGAGGCCCTGGGCCTGATTAAAAAACTGAAATGAGGGGGTAACATATGACAACAGAGAAATTCCGCGTAACCGGCATGACCTGCGCCGCCTGCCAGGCCAATGTCACCCGCCGGGTGCAGAAGCTGTCCGGCGTGCAGGAGGTGGATGTGAGCCTGCTGAAAAACCAGATGCAGGTCACCTTTGACGAAAGCGCAGTGGCAGAAGGGGATATCTGCGCCGCTGTGACAGAGATAGGCTATGGGGCGGAACCGGCGGAGGCCCCTGCCCCAGGCGGGGACGGAAGCGGCCGGGATTTCCAGAGCCAGTGGAAAAAACGCCAGCAGGACGCAGAGGAGGAACAGGCTGCCATGAAAAAGCGGCTTACCCTCTCGGTCATCCTGCTCGTGCCCCTCATGTACGTGGCTATGGGGGCCATGATGGGCCTGCCTGTGCCCTCATTCCTCATTGGCATGGAAAACGCCCTTGTTTCCGCCATGACCCAACTGCTCATCACCCTGCCCATTCTGGTGCTTAACCGGAAGTTTTACACCGGCGGCCTGCGTTCCCTGTGGAAGCGCAGCCCCAACATGGACTCCCTGGTGGCGGTAGGCTCTGGCGCGTCACTGCTGTATGGCATTTTCGCCCTGTACCGCATGGCCTGGGGCTTTGGGCATGGCGATATGGCCCTTGTCCACCAATATGCCCACGACCTGTATTTTGAGTCCAGCGCCATGATTGTCACTCTGGTAACAGTGGGCAAATATCTGGAAAGCCGCTCCAAAGCCAAAACCAGCGGCGCCTTAGACAAGCTGGTGGATTTAGCCCCTAAAACCGCCACAGTGCTGCGGGAAGGCGCAGAAACCGTTATACCTGCCCAGCAGGTGCAGGCAGGGGATATTGTGGTAATACGCCCCGGGGAGAGCCTGCCTGTAGACGGCGTGGTGACAGAAGGCCACGGGTATGTGGATCAGTCGGCTATTACCGGGGAAAGCCTGCCTGTAGAGCGCGGCCCCGGGGATCCGGTGCTGTCCGCCACCATAAACAAAAACGGTTCTTTTCACTTTCGCGCTTCCAAGGTGGGCGATGACACCACTCTGGCCCAAATCATCCGTCTGGTGGACGAGGCGGGCAGTACCAAAGCGCCTATTGCCCGGCTGGCGGATAAAATCAGCGGGGTGTTCGTGCCCATCGTCATGGTCATTGCCCTGGTGACTGCCATTGTGTGGCTCATAGCTGGGCAGACCTTTGAGTTCTCCCTTTCCTGCGCCATTGCCGTTCTGGTAATTTCCTGTCCCTGCGCCTTAGGGCTTGCCACGCCGGTTGCCATTATGGTGGGCACAGGCAAGGCGGCAGAATACGGCATCCTGGTAAAGTCGGCGGAAAGCCTGGAGAACCTGCACCGGGTGGATACCATTGTGCTGGATAAAACCGGCACCCTCACCAGCGGCAAGCCTGCCGTCACGGATGTGCAGGTGCTGGACGACACCCTCTCCCCCGCCAGTTTCCTAGCTCTTGCCGCCGCCCTGGAAACAGGCAGCGAGCACCCCTTAGCCCAGGCTGTTACCGAATATGCCAAATCCCAAGGCATCACCCCCTACAAGGCGGAAGATTTTTCCGCCACTGCCGGACGGGGCGTGCAGGCTGAAATCCAAGGGGAACTGTGCCTGGCAGGCAATCTGGCCTTTCTCCGGGAGCAGGGCATTGAGGCAGACAGCGCTGCGGCCCAGGGAGAAGCCCTTGCCAGGCAGGGCAAAACACCCCTGTTCTTTGTGAAAGCCGGGAAGCTTGCCGGCGTTATCGCTGTGGCAGATTCCCTGCGGGAGTCCAGCCTGCGGGCAGTAGAGCGGTTCCACAAAATGGGCTTGCGGGTGGTTATGCTCACTGGGGACAACAAGGCCACCGCCCAGGCTATCCGCCAGCAGGCAGGCATTGAGGAGGCAGTTTCCGATGTGCTGCCTGCGGAAAAAGAGGCGGTTATCCGCCGCCTGCAGGGAGAAAACCGCCGGGTAGCCATGGTGGGTGACGGCATAAATGACGCCCCCGCCCTCACCCGGGCAGACATCGGCATTGCCATCGGGGCAGGGACGGATATTGCTATCGACTCTGCCGACGTGGTGCTGATGAAGAACTCCCTGGAGGACGTATGCACTGCCATTGAACTGAGCAAGTCCGTTATCCGCAATATCCGCATGAACCTGTTCTGGGCCTTTTTCTATAACGTCCTGGGTATCCCTGTGGCGGCAGGGTTGCTGTGGCCCCTGTTTGCCATCAAACTAAGCCCTATGCTGGGTTCCGCTGCCATGAGCCTAAGCTCTGTGTGTGTGGTGGCAAACGCCCTGCGCCTGCGGTTCTTTAAAGACAAGGCGCGCACCCTGGAGATACCCCCCAAAACAGCAAGCCCTATGGAAACACCCATTCTTAATACAACTATGGAAGGAGCAAATACCATGAAAAAAATTTTAACTGTTGAAGGCATGATGTGCGCCCACTGCCAGTCCCATGTGCAGAAAGCCCTGGAGGGCGTTGTCGGCGTTACTGCTGTCAACGTAGATCTGGAGGCCAAAAAAGCCACTGTGGAGATGGCAGAGAATGTGGCAGATGAGCTGCTCACAGCCGCTGTTAAGGACGCAGGCTATGAACCTGTGGACTGCAAGGCAGTGTAAGAAAACGCAAAACGCAGAGCGGCCTGGAAAAGCTTCCAGGCCGCTCTGCGTTATATGAACAACCACCGGCTAAGCCGATGGTTGCTCATATAAAGAACCCCCCTGCGGAGCTTGTCCGCAGGGGGGTTCTTATTCCTACCAAAAAGGGCTTACGCCAGCTTTTAGATAGAAGCGAAGTACTTAATGGTGCGCACCATCTGGCTGGTGTAGCTGTTCTCGTTGTCATACCAGGATACAACCTGCACCTGATACAGCCCGTCGCCGATTTCGGTAACCATGGTCTGGGTGGCGTCGAACAGGGAGCCATAGGTGATGCCGATGATATCGGAAGATACCAGAGGCTCTTCGGTGTAGCCGAAGGAATCGGAAGCGGCTGCCTTCATGGCGGCATTGATGCCGTCAACAGTCACGTTCTCGCCCTTGACAACGGCAACCAGCAGAGTGGTGGAGCCGGTGGGTACGGGCACGCGCTGGGCAGAGCCGATGAGCTTGCCGTTGAGTTCGGGGATAACCAGGCCGATAGCCTTGGCAGCGCCGGTGGAGTTGGGAACAATGTTCACAGCAGCGGCGCGGGCGCGGCGGAGATCGCCCTTGCGGTGGGGACCGTCCAGAACCATCTGGTCGCCAGTGAAGGCATGTACAGTGGTCATGATGCCGCTCTGGATGGGAGCATACTTGTTCAGGGTGTCGGCCATAGGGGCCAGGCAGTTGGTGGTGCAGGAAGCTGCGGAGATGATCTTGTCCTCAGCAGTCAGGGTGTTCTCGTTCACGCTGTACACGATGGTCTTGAGGTCGCTGCCAGCAGGAGCGGAGATAACAACCTTCTTGGCGCCAGCGTCGATGTGAGCCTGGGACTTTGCCAGGGAGCAATAGAAGCCGGTGCACTCCAGAACAACGTCAACGCCGATCTGGCCCCAAGGCAGATCCTTGGCATCCTTTTCAGCATAGATCTTGATGGTCTTGCCGTCTACAGTGATGGAGTCCTCGCCGGCCTCCACCTTGTCGGCCAGAGCATAGCGGCCCTGGGCAGAGTCATACTTCAGCAGATGAGCCAGCATTTTGGGGCTGGTCAGATCGTTGATAGCTACGACCTCATACCCTTCGGCGCCGAACATCTGGCGGAAAGCCAGACGGCCGATGCGGCCAAAACCATTGATTGCAACTTTAACAGACATTGGTAAAACCTCCTGAAATTGGTATAGGGTTTTGTATACCATTATTTTAATGCATTTTACACAAGAATACAAGAGCCAAACCAAAAAATCCCCGGAAAATTTTTGTGATTTTTTTCTCAAAGTCCTACAAAAATCCGGGGCCGCAGCATTTTTCATGCTGAAGCCCCGGGAAGCGGTTCCATATCAGGGTTATCCGGGCAGGAAGCCTCTGTTAAAGCCCCGTCCTTACTCTGCCTGTGAGATATCAACCCCGAAATATTTTTCAGAGAGTTCTGTGAGGGTGCCGTCCTCTTTCAGCTCTGCCAAGGCTTTGTCCACAGCCTCCCGCAGGGTGCGGGTTTCCTCGCCTTTGCGCATGGGAATGGCAACCTGTACTGCCTCGTCGCTTAAAACGGCAATTTTAATGTCTGCGTCCGGATGGTTCTTCATGTAATCATAATACGCCACTTCGTCATTGAGGGTTGCGTCGATGCGCCCGGAAAACAGCAGTTCAAAGGTCTGGTTCAGATCGTCCACGCCAGTAACCTCCGCCCCATGGGCTTCGGCAATCTTGGCATAGGTGCTGTTCAGGGTATTGGCGGTGTGCTTGCCCTCCAGATCCTCCATGGACTTGATGTCCTCGTTTTCGTTCTTCACAATGACGGCGGTACGGTTGGCGGCATAGGGGATGCTGAAATCATACTTCTCTTTGCGCTCCTCGTCCACGCTGACGCCATTTACCATGAGATCATAGCGGCCGGAGTCCAGGCCAGCCAGCAGGCCGTCCCATTCGCCTTCGATGAAGTTTACCTTCACCCCCAGCTTTTCCCCGATTTTCTGGGAAACCTCTACGTCATAGCCCACCAGGTTGTCGTCCTCGTCATGGAAAGTCCAAGGCGCCCAAGTGCCCTCCATGGCTACGGTTATTTCGCCCTTTCCCTGGATTTGTGCCAGCAGATCCCCTTCTGTCCCGCCGGAGGCGGCAGAGCCTGCAGGCTCTGAGTTTGCGGAGCCTCCCTCTCCGCCGCAGGCCGCCAGGGCCAGTGTCAGACACAGGGCCAGCAGCAGTGCCAAAAGCTTCTTCATTTTCATCATGGTTTCTCCTTTCTGAAATCACAAATGGTAAATATACTATATCTCTATGGATAGCAATTTAAAACGCGGCCTGTTACTCCTGCCCCACCAGCCGCAGAAATTCCTGGGTGCGCTGGGAGCGGGGGCTTTGGAAAAACTCCTTGGAGGGAGCCGATTCCACCACCAGGCCGTCCTCCATAAATACCACCTGGCTGGATACATTCCTGGCAAAGCCCATTTCATGGGTGACCACCAGCATGGTCATGCCCTCCTCTGCAAGCTGCCGCATGACAGCAAGGACTTCCCCTGTAAGCTCTGGATCCAGGGCAGAGGTAGGCTCGTCAAAGTAGATGATTTCCGGCTGTGCTGCCAGCGCCCGGGCAATGGCTACGCGCTGCTGCTGCCCGCCGGAAAGCTGGCTGGGGTAGTAATCCATCCGGTCGGAAAGGCCCACCTTTTCAAGGGCTTGCTCTGCCGTCTGCCTGGCCTGATCCTTTGGCATCTTCCGGGCAATGACCAAGCCTTCCGTCACATTCTGCAGGGCAGTCTTATTCAAAAACAAATTATAATTTTGGAACACAAAGGCAGTTTTCCGGCGGATGGCGGCGATTTCCTTCTTCGTAACCTTATGTAAATCATAGGCCTGCCCATCAAACACCAGTTGGCCTGCCTGGGCGCGCTCCAGGAAATTCATGCACCGCAGCAGGGTGGTTTTGCCGGAGCCGCTGGGGCCTAAAATGGCTACCACATCCCCCTGCCCCACCTTGATGTCTACACCTTTGAGCACTTCTGTGCCCCCAAAGGACTTCTTGATGCCCTTTACTTCCACCATTTCGCCTGGGGCCTCCTTTTCGGCAGGATTATCATGGACTCTTTCGCCGTGTATACGCTGAGCCTCTTCTCCCCCAGCTTTTGCAGCTTTGTCAGCACCGTGGAGAACAGCAGGTAAATTATGCCTGCCTCCATATACAGGGCCAAAGGCTCGTAAGTGCGGGCAATAATGCGCTGGGTGGACATGAGCATTTCCGTTACCGTGATGGTAGACGCCAGGGATGTGTCCTTCATCATGGCAATAAGGGAATTCGCCAGGGATGGGAACGCTGTGCGCATAGCCTGGGGCAGCACAATACGCCGCATGGTCTGCAAATAGGACATGCCCACGCAATAGCCCGCCTCCAACTGCCCGGCAGGCACAGCCTCCAAGGCGGCCCGGACGATTTCCGCGCAATAGGCGCCCTCGTTTAAAGAGAACACCAGCACTGCCGCCGGAAAGGGATCGATAATCACGCCCAAACCCGGCAGTCCATAAAACACCAGATAGAGCTGCAAAAGCAGGGGCGTACCCCGGAACACCCAAATGTGAAACCTGGAAAGCTGCTTCAGCACCGGCACGCCCGCAAACTGCGCCAGCGCCATAAAAACGGCCAGCACCATGGCAAAGAAAAAGGCGATTGCTGTCAGGGGCAGGGTCATGGTCAGGCCCGGCACCAGGATTTTTGTGAAAGAATCTGACAGTATCTCCCACAGCCGCTCTGTCATACCTCGTTTCTCCCTTCTTTGTAACCTCCGCCCTTGGCGGCTGGGATAAAGTATACCATATTACTCCACTTTATGCAAATACCTTTTTCCTATAATAAACCATACTTCAGCAAAAGAAATATGCCTATAGGGCATAGAATCTCGCATAAGAAAGCCGCCCCCTGCAAAGGAACGGCTTTTGTAAAGATCTTGATTTGAGGCTGAAACAAAAATCAGTAGGCCGCTGTCACCTGCTCGGCCTGCTCCTCAATTTTATGGAGCACCATGGAAGCGTCATCTACCTTGGCATATTGCAGCAGGGAGCACACAATATCTGGAATATCCATAGGGGCAAAATTGCCGGACTGGACTATCTGCAAGGCAAAATGCTGATTGCGGGTGAGGGTGGGCGCGTAGCTGCGGGCGTGCTTCCGGCCCCGGCCTGTACCATTCGTTACTTTTATGTATCCCTTCTCCAGCAGTTCGTTTACCAGAAGATGAAAGGAACTGACAGCAAACAAAGGCTCTCCCCGCTCGTTTACAGCGGCAGAGATGATCTCTGGCCTGCATAGCGGATGATCTGCCTGCCAAAGGATCTCCATAAGGATTAATTCAGAGTTTGTAAGCTGATGCGCCTTTTTTCTTTTCATAAGGGGGACAACTCCTTTGCAGCGAATAGAGAATTGCCCGGCCTGCCAGCGCCGGGCTGCCAAATCCTTCTTAAACAGGTGGGCTACATCATTCTCCTTAGTTCCTTCCAAAAGGGATACACTTTTCCCTTTGGCATTGTCTTTGATATATTTTATAATATATTTTCGGAATTGTCAATGCGTTCCCCTAAAAAAACAGGTAAAAATTTTTAAAAGCAAACAGTTAATAAATACAGAAATTCTATCTTTTTTCGCTCATACTTTCCTGTACTCCAGCCCTGAGCTGCCGCCGGCGGTACAGGAACTGATCGGCTACAACCAGCAGTGCGCCGGCAATCACAACCAGGTAATAAGTGAAAAATCTCCACACCATTACAGCGGCATACAGATCGTTATGGATGAAATAGCCCCGGAAGTAGGACGAAAACCCGATTTCCTGGGCGCCGGAGGCACCTGGCATGGGCATGAAAGACACAGAAACCTGCAAAAGGCTTTGCACTGCCACAATCTCCCAATAGCTTGCGTCCTGGTATCCAAAAGCCCGGAAGATGAAAAAAATCACGCTCATTTGCAGGAAAAACTGCGGAACGGACAGCACAATCCCCCACAGGACGCTGGCTTTTTTCTCCTTGAAATTGTCGGTAAAGCTGCCAAAATCGGCCTCGAATTTGTCAATTGTTTCCATCAGGTGGAAGCGTTCCCGCAGAAAGCGGAACCGGGAAGCCAGCCACTTGGCAAAACGGCAGATTACATGAAAGACAGGCTTGATAAACAGGGAGGCGAAAAACAGAATGGAACCGCCATTTATTACAAGCCCCAAGACGATCAGCGGGAGGATGCCTGGGTTTTCCGCCTGAATCTTTCCGTACATCATGGCGTAAAACACAATTGAACACAACACAAAGGCGCACTGATAGCAGAAGAATTTCATCAGCAGCACAGCAGTGGAAAGGCCCACAGGTATGTTGTCCCGGCGCAGGTATGCTGCCTGCATGGGCTGCCCCCCTGTGGAGCTGGGGGTGATATAGGAATAATAAATGCCGATAAGGCCGATTTTTATGCCGCTGCCCCAACCCATAGGAATATGCTGGCTGCGCATAAGCAGGCGGATTATGCCCCCCTCAAAACCAAAAAAAATAACGGTGATGACAATCGCCAAACTGAGCCATCCCGGCGTAAGCCCAGCCATGGTGGCAAACACGTTGCCAAATTCCCGATTGAACACGCCAAACAGCACCACTGCCACAATAGTCGCGGCAATATAAAGCAGGCTCCAAGGAATACGCTTTTTCTTTTTCATGGGAGCCACCCCCTCTTTTCCTTTCATAGCCACTCTCCTCTTAGAATCTGTTTCTATGGAGAATTATAGCACAGCCCATTTTCCCTGTAAACCTTGCTAAGAAAAACGTAAGAAACAGCGTTGCGGCACAGGCTGTTCCAAGGCTGGGCTTTGAAATGCGCAGGTAATATTGCCGTGAAAAAAGCAGGAGGGACTGGGCTTTTGACCCAGTCCCTCCATACTCACTCTAAATTTACAATTACCCAATTGTTGTCCGCGTGTCATGGAATCCATGGCAAAAAAGCCGAAAAGCTTCTCGCACACGAGCTTCTTTTGTGAAAAGATTATAACACTTTTTTGTATGGTTTGTCAAGCGTTTACAACCGGAAATCTATGGATAGTATATTCCTTATTTTACCTCAACTACCCAGCCGAAGGGATCCTCTGCCTTCCCTGTCTGGATGCCAGTGACAGTGTCATAAAGCTTCTGGCTTACAGGGCCAATGCCCCCGCTGGAAATTTCCATCACCTCGTCCCCAAAGCGCAAGGCCCCAACTGGGGAGATGACAGCCGCGGTACCGCTGCCCCAGCACTCTTCCAGGGAGCCGTCCCTGGCGGCGGCCACCAGTTCCTCTACAGAAACGCGGCGTTCCTCCACCTCCATGCCCCAGTGCCTGCACAGATCCAGGCAGGAGGCCCGGGTGACGCCGGGCAGGATACTGCCGTTTAGCATGGGGGTGACCACCTTGCCGTTTATCTTGAAGAAGATATTCATGGCCCCCACCTCTTCAATATATTTGCGCTCCACGCCGTCCAGCCACAGCACCTGGGAGTAACCTTCCTCGTGGGCCTTCATCTGGGCTTTCAGGCTTGCCACATAGTTTCCGCCTGTTTTGGCCTCGCCAATGCCGCCCCGCACAGCCCGCACATAGTCATCTTCGATCCAGATTTTCACTGGATCCAGGCCGCTTTCATAGTATGCGCCGGAGGGGGACAGAATGATCATAAAGAGATATGTATCAGAAGGGCGCACGCCCAGGAAGGGATCTGTGGCGATGATAAAGGGCCGGATGTACAGGGAGGTGCCAGGAGCTGTGGGAATCCAGTCCTTTTCAATGCTTACCAGGGTTTTGAGGGCATTCATAAAATCATCCTCCGGCACTTCCGGGATACAGATGCGCCGGTTGGAATTGTTGGCCCGGGCAATGTTCCGGTCAGGGCGGAACAGCAGGGTGCGGCCGTCCTCCGCCCGGTAAGCCTTCATCCCCTCAAACATCTCCTGGCCATAATGGAACACCATGGCGGAAGGATCCAGCTCCAGGCTGTGATACGGCTCTATGCGGGGATCGTGCCAGCCCTTTTCCTTATTATAGGGCATAATGTACATGTGATCGGTGAATATCTTACCGAAGCCCAGCTTAGACTGGTCTGCGGGCTTTGCCTTTGGGTTTTTTGTCAGTTCAATCTTGATTTCCTGCATAATCAACACCACTTTCTTTGCCTGTCCATTTGGCTTTTGCCGCCTGCCGCAGGCTGATTTTTCCTATTTCCCTATTATAGCCCTTGGGAGGCAAAAATGCAAGTCAAACCAAATAATCCTGCAAAAATTCTCCCGCAAGCTTACTATAAAAGCGCCGGGAGGCTGTCCCGGCGCTTTTTGCCTGTCTCACTCGTCGTCCTCATCCTCCGGGGCATCCCAGTTGTGCCAGACGTTCTGCACGTCGTCGTTGTCCTCCAGCAGATCCAGCATCTTCTGCATTTTGACAACTACCTCCGGATCCGCAATGGCGGTGTAAGTATCGGGCACCATTTCCATCTCGGCGGAGACAAATGCATAGCCTTTCTTTTCCAGGTCTTCCCGCACGCCGCTGAAATCGGCAGGCTCGGTGGAAATCTCAAACACATCCTCATCGGCGGCAAAATCAGAAGCGCCAGCCTCCAGTGCGTCTGTCATAACGGTATCCTCGTCCAGGCCCTCCCGCTCAATCACGATAACGCCTTTCTTGTTGAACATAAAGGACACGCAGCCGGTGGTGCCCAGGTTCCCGCCATATTTGTCAAAGGCATGGCGCACATCGGCAGCAGTGCGGTTCCGGTTATCGGTGAGGGCCTCTACAATGACAGCCACGCCGCAGGGGCCATAGCCCTCATAGGTTACATCTTCATAGTTGTCGGCATTACCGTCTCCGGCGGCCTTTTTGATAATGCGCTCAATATTGTCATTGGGGACGTTTGCGGCCTTTGCCTTGGCGATACAGTCCCGCAGGCGGGAGTTTGCGGCCGGATCCGCGCTGCCCCCTTCCTTTACGGCAACAGTCAGCTCGCGCCCAATCTTCGTAAAGATTTTAGCCTTTGCCCCGTCGGCCTTTTCCTTCTTCCGTTTAATGTTGTTCCATTTTGAATGTCCAGACATGCTGTACCCTCTTCCTTATTAGTATAAAATAAGCTGGCGCTTAAAATTTGCCGCTTATAATCATATCATAAGCGGGAAAGGATTTCAAGACCAAGGCTTCCCGCTTTTTTCTGGGCCTGCACCTGTTTCTCCCGCCCCAGGTCAGTGGCATCCCACACCACGCAGCCCGTAAGCTGGGTGTTCATCACACTGAAGGATCGCTTAAGCTGGTAAGTGGTCACCTCTACCCCGAAATCCTCCTCGCTGCCCATGGAAAGGAGCAGCACAGCTTCCCGGCGCTTTTTAATGGGCGGCTTTTTGTTTAAGGAGAACCGGGCTTCAAAATACCGCTGGGTTCTGTCCAGCAGGGCCTTCATAGGCGCGGGAAAGGAAGCGTTGTATACAGGCGACGCCACTACCAGCAGGTCGCTTTTCCGCAGTTCCTTGTCAAAGCCGTCCAAATCGGAAAATTTGCATCCTTCCTTTTTGGCGCAGGCCCCGCAGGCTATGCAGGGGTTTGGATGCAGATCGTACACATCTATCTCCTTGATTTCCCATTCCTTCTTCCCTTTGAACCCTTCCAGGAAGCTGTCCAGCAGCATCCTGGTGTGGCCATGCCCGTTGGGGGAGCAGAACAGCACCAGCAGCCGCTTTTTGCTTTCAAAAAATCCCATTTCTTTCTCCTTTCCGCTTGTTCTTTCGTAAAAACAGGCGCTGCCTGCCGCCGGAAACCCGCGGGGCGCTTACCTGTCTGCGTCTCCCCGCTCGGGGAGCACTTCTTCGCTTTTTACCACATGGGACACCATGCCCTTGCCTGTGGCCTCCCGGTTGGGGATAACCAGGTTCAGGATAATGCCTACAATAATGCCCAGGCCGATGTTGGAGAAGCTGAAGGTGGCATTGCCAATGACAGCCCCGCCGATTGCCAGCACCAGCATAACGGCGGCAATGCACAGGTTGCGGTTCTTGGTGAAGTCCACATGGTTTTCCACCAGGGTGCGCAGGCCCACAGAGGCTATCATGCCGTAAAGCACAATGCAGGCTCCGCCCAGCACACAGTTAGGCACAGACTGGATAACGCCGATGCCCTTGCCAAAGAAGCTGACCGCTATGGCGACAAGCGCCGCTATACGCAGGGAGGCAGGGTTATAATTCCCGGTAGCAGCCAGTACAGCGGTGTTTTCGCTGTAGGTAGTGTTGGGAGGGCCGCCTACAAAGCCGGCAAATACCGTAGCCAGGCCGTCCCCCAGCATGGTGCGGTGCAGGCCGGGCTTTTCTGTGAACTTCTTGCCTACCACCGCGCCGTTTGCGTATACGTCCCCCACATGCTCCACGCAGGTGACAATGGCAATGGGCGCAATCATGCCAATGGCAGTGATGTTAAAGACGGGAAGCACGAAATGAGGGGCCTGCAGCCAACCATAGCCTGCGATGACGCTGGTATCCATCAGGGAAGCCGGGGCAATGCCGGTTTTGGTGAGGATGAGGGTGAGCACATAACCGCTGACTAAAGCTATCACAATGGAGGACATCTTTACCATCCCCCTGCCGCAGCTTGACAGGAACACAGCCAGCAGGCACACCACCGCAGCGATTACCCAAGCCCATACATAAGTGGGCATATGATAGCCCTCTGTAAAGGGGGACATGGCGGCGCCGTCAGGGCCATATTGGGTCTGGATGTTGGAAATGGCGGTGGAGGCAAGGTTCAGGCCGATGAGGGTGATGCCCACGCCCCGCACAACAGGCGGGAAAAGGGTGTCAATAAGCCCTTTGCCAAAAATGCGGATCACCAGGGACAACAGCAAATAGAAAATGCCGGAAACGATTATGCCGCCCATTGCCGCCGCTATCTGCTCATCCTTGGTGGCGCCAAAGGCAGAATTGCCGACCACGCCGCAGATGGCGGAGATAAAGGCAAAGGAGCTGCCCAGGAAGGTGGGCATACGCCCGCCTGTACAGAGATGGAAAATCAGGGTGCCAACGCCTGCGCAGAACAGGGCCACCCCCACGTCCAGCCCGGTGAGAAGCGGCACCAGGATTGTGGCGCAGCTCATAGCGAAAGCGTGCTGAAAGCCTAAGGCAATGGCCTTCTTCGCGCCCAGCTTTTCATACTCCCCGGCACAGGGAAATAAAAAGCTGTTGATTTTAGAAAACATGCTCATTTTTCTGCCCTCCCGTTTTCATTGCAGGGGCTTTTCCCTGCCCGCAGTTGTTTTGCCTGCCGGCTTACGGGCACATCCGGAGCCTTACGAAACCCGGGTCCCCTCTCCCCTCTTTTCTTCCCGCACGGGGAGGCTGGCAGGCGCTCTTGCCTATTTTATCACTGCGGGGAAGAAATAGCAAGAAAAAATGCCAAAAGGCGGAGAAAAGGATGGATGTTATGGGGGCCATCCATAGATACAAAAAGGGCCTGCGCGGAAAAAATTCTTCCCCGCAGGCCCCCGTCTATATCATTTTTCCTGTTTCTGCTTAAATGGCCCAGTTGCCGTTCCTAAGAACCGGCACAGCCTTGCCGTCCCGGGTGTATCCGGTGACATTCAACTCCTTGCTGCCAACCATAAAGTCCACATGGATAATAGAATCGTTAATGCCTTTTGCCTGGATCTCTTCCTTGGACATCCCGGCAAAGCCGGGAATGGTGTCATTAAAGCCCATGCCCAAAGCCACATGGCAGGCTGCGTTCTCGTCAAAGAGGGTGTTATAAAACAGGATGCCGGAATTGGAGATAGGGGAATCATCCGGCACCAGGGCCAGTTCTCCCAGCATGGAAGCGCCCTCGTCCATGGCGATCATCTTTTCCAGCAGCGCCTGGCCCTGCTCAGCCTTACAGGAAACGGCTTTGCCGTCTTTAAAGGTGATAGAGAACTTATCAATCAGGTTCCCCTGATAGGAAAGGGGCAGGGTGGCAACCAGGGTGCCCTCGCACTTGCCCTTTAAAGGAGAAGTGAAAGCCTCCTCAGTGGGCATATTGGGGTTGAAGAAGGTGCCGTCGATAAGGGTTTCCCCGCCGCCGTTCCACTTGCCGCCAGGGATGAGCCAGCACTTAAAGTCTGTGCCATTCTGGCTTTCATAGTGGAGGTAGTCGAAATCATAAGCCGTGAGCTTTTCGCACTTCTCGATAATGGTACGGTTGTGCTTGTCCCACTCTGCCTGGGGATCGTTGTCCTCGGTGACGCGCACCGTTTTCAAAATGACCTCCCACAGCTTTTCCACCGCTGTGCTGGTGCGCTCTCCAGGGAACACCTTCTTGGCCCACTTTTTAGAGGGCACCGCCACGATAGTCCACTGGTGCTTGTTCTCAATGGCATCCCGGTAGGGCTTGAGCACTTTGCCCCGGGCGGCGTTTATCTTCTGCATTTTGTCCACATTTATGCCCTTGAGGCCGTCAGGATCGGCGGACACGATAGAGATACGCACCGGCAGCTCGTCCACAATGAACTGCTGCTGGGCTTTCTCCCACTCCTCTACCCGGGAGCGCTGGGTGACGCTTTCATGGCGGAACTGGAGCTTGTTGAAATCCTGATCCTGCCACTGCATGTGTACCCACTTAGCCCCGGCCCGGTAAGCCTCCTCAGCCACCATTTCGGCAAACTCATGCTGCTCCACCTGGGCGAAAATCACAGCACCCTGGCCCTTCTTGATATTTACGCCGGTTTTTACTGTCAACTGCGCGTACTTGCGCATCATTGTTTTTTTCATATTGTTTTCCTTTCTTTATCTCCGCATTGCGGCCTTGGGCAGCGCCCCAAAGCCTTACAGCGCCGCCACCTTCTCCTGGAGAGCCGCGTCCTTTTTCATAACGCCCGCTTCCAAGTCCCGCTTCATCTGGGAGAGCTTTTCTGCCAGCGCCTCATCGGACAGGGCCAGCATCTGGGCCGCCAGGATGGCGGCGTTTTCCCCGCCGTCAATGGCTACTGTGGCCACAGGGATGCCCGCGGGCATCTGGACAGTGGCCAGAAGGGCGTCCAGGCCGTCCAGAGTAGAGGACTTCACCGGAATGCCGATGACGGGCAGGGTGGTGTGGGCGGCAAGCACCCCCGCCAGATGGGCGGCCTTTCCTGCCGCGGCAATCACCACGCCAAAGCCCTCATCCCGGGCGCTGGCGGCAAAAGCCCCTGCTGCCGCCGGCGTGCGGTGGGCGGACATGACATGCACCTCCGTCTCTACCCCCAGGGCCTTCAGGCGCCTGATACATGGCTCCAACACAGGGAAATCGCTGTCGCTTCCCATAATTACGGCTGCTTTCTTACTCATAGCTTGACCATTCCTTTCCTTTTGCCAGCATATCTTTTTAGGCGGTCAGTTCCAGAACCAGCGGGACACTTCCTCAAATTTCAGGTATACGTGCTTTGCGCCCAGCTCCCGCTCCAGCAGAGGGATTACCGCGGCCTGAAAGCGCTCGCAGGCCTCCTGGGCGGCGGTGCCGTAGATCATCACGTTCACAAAGGCAATGGGGCCGTCCTGCTCCCCTCCCATCCACAGGCGGCAGTTGTCTGTAAACTGCGCCATCAGGCTGCTTTCGCTTTTGCCGGGAATCAGGGAAATGGCTTTGCCAAGCTCTGCTTTTAACAGGGTTTCCTGCTCGCTGCTTACAGGGCAGCTTGTGCGGACATCTAAAAATGGCATATGCTTCATCCTCTCAGTTTTTTCCATAATACAGGAAGTATACACCCAATCCCCTAAAAGTGCAAGGGCTGTTTTCTTCAAGAGCATGGCTAAAACGCATACGCACGCGGAAAGCGGGCAGGATTTGCCCCCGCCTTTGCCTCCTGATGCTATAAAAGGTTGAC
Source organism: Acutalibacter sp. JLR.KK004 (assembly GCF_036941085.1). Lineage (NCBI taxonomy): Bacteria > Bacillati > Bacillota > Clostridia > Eubacteriales > Acutalibacteraceae > Acutalibacter > Acutalibacter sp. JLR.KK004. The sequence goes on along the minus strand of NZ_JAYMNQ010000001.1, from coordinate 1,419,014 downwards.
ACCTCCTGGATTTTCACGTATAATTTATAAAGAAATGAAACTACCAATTCATGGGAGGGCGACAGCAGCGTGAAACAGTTTTTCGGTATGAGCCAGCGCGGGAATTTGGATGAGGCACTCCGCGGCCTCCATGCCCCGCAGTTTATCATGCTATTTTCTAATGACGGCCAGTTTGAAAAGCACGTGGAAGAATTGGAGAAAAGGTTCCCTGGGGTACCCAGCATCGGGTGCGTGGGGATGAGCTACCAGACGCAGGTGGTGGAAAAGGGCGTGGGCATTATTGCTTTTTCCAATGGCGTGCGCGCCGCCGCCAACGTGCTGGAGCAGGTTTCCACCATGCCCGTCAAGCATATCCAGCGTTTGGAAGCGGACATGAAGGCGGTAGGCGGTTCCGGGGAAAACACAGTGTGCATAGATTTTTGCAGCGGCAATGACGCCTGCGTGCTGACTACTATCAACACATCCCTGGGCAAGCGCAGCATCCCCTTGGTGGGCGGCACAGGCGATCAGGGCAAAGTGTCTGCCAACGGGCGGGTATACCAGGACGCGGTGGCCTATGGGCTGGTGCGCAACGAAAACGGGCGGGTGAAAACCTACAAGGAAAACATCTACCATCAATTGGGGAATTACCGCTTTATTGCCTCCAACACAGACAGGGCCAACTACATACTGGGTTCCTTAAACGGCAAGCCCGCCAAGCAGGTCTACAAAGACATCCTCCACGTTACGGACGAGGAAATCCTTACCCGCACCTTCCAGAATCCTTTTGGCAAGCTGAATGGAAATGACACCTGCATTATCTCCATCAAGGAGGTACACGGCAACGCTCTGGCCTGCTTCCGGCAGGTCAACGATTCAGACGTGCTGATTTTGCTGGAGCTGGGGGATTATAAGGCCATCACCCAGGAGACTATCCAGCGGATTTGCGCGGACTTCCCCCGGCGGTCGGCTATTTTTTCTGTAAACTGCCTGTTCCGCTACAAGCTTTTCTCCCAGCACAACTACATGCAGGCCTATTTGCAGGATATGGCCGCGTTGGGGTGCCACGCAGGCCTTGTGGGCTATGGGGAGCATTATAACAACCGTTTTGTAAACCAGTCCATGACCTGCGTGGTCTTTGAATAAAGGAGGGGGAAGCCATGGGGTTCTTTTTTAAGAAACAGGAAAAACAGGCCCAGGAGGAAAGAAGCCTTTATCCCATGCTGCACATCGCCGGCAGCCTGAAAGGCTGCCGGCAGGAATTGGTACAGAAGGAGGTTGCCGCTCTCCAGGAGCTGAGCCTGGTAAGTTCCTCCTTCTCCGGCGTCATGCGGGAGGCTGATTTGTTCCAGAACAAGCTTTCTGATTTGGGAGATTCCTTTTCCAATATTGACGAAGCGGCAGGGCAATTCGGGCAGGTACGGGGAGACATTGCGGAAAGCGTGACCGGCGCCCAGGCCCAGATGGTGGAACTGGGAAAAATCTCCGCAGCGGTGCAGGCCTCCTATGAGGAGATGGCTGGCACCTTCTCCCAACTGCAGGCCGCTGTAAATGGCATACAGCAGTGCATGGGCAAAATTGTGTCCATTGCCGATGAAACCAACATTCTGGCCCTCAACGCCTCTATTGAGGCCGCCCGGGTGGGGGCGGCAGGCCGGGGCTTTTCTGTGGTGGCCGCCCAGGTGAAGGAGCTTGCCGGGGAAATCAAGGCCCTGGCAGGGGAAGTGAGCGATGGCGTAAGCGAGGTAGAGCAGCGGGCAAACGAGTTGAGCGGCCGCATTTCCTCTTCCCAGGAAACACTGGGCTTAGGCGTGGGCATCGTTTCCCAAACAGACGAAAGCTTTCAAACCATCACCTCCGCCGCTGACGGCGCTTCTGCTGTCCAGTCGGAAATTTCTGATGTCATTGAATCCTCCCAGGCAGAGCTGCAGATTATCTGCCGGTTCTTTGACCGGATTAAGGACTTATACCAGGATGTTCAGAAGCATATTAACAATGCCAGCAACCTGGGCACCACGAAAAGCGCCATGTTTGAGGACATGGACAACATGATTTCCCAAATCCAGCCTTTGGTGCGGGATATTGAGAACCACTCATCTTTGAAATCCTGAGTATCGTCCTTGAACGCCAAAAGCGCCTGTCCTGAGTCCTGGACAGGCGCCTCTTTTATCTGCATAAAATATACCGTAAAGTCAGCCTGCGGCGGAGGCTTTCAGAACCTGCATGTTTCCTGAGGTGGTGGAAAAGGACAATTCACCGCTGGGCTTTCCAGTGCCGCATACGCGTTTCCCGCCTTTCCCGTCTGTGGAAGGGAAGTCGGAGGAGAAGGAGCCGGAGACAGTGTCATGCTCTACAGTAAAGCTGGCGTTTGACGGAAGCTCCACTATGATGGCCCCGGAGACAGACTCCATTTTCACCTCTTCCGGGCAGGCAGAGAGAGCAGCCCGGCTGGAACCGGAGACGCTGGAGGAATCGAATTTTTGAGCGGCGCCCTCCACATCAATTTCACCAGACACAGAATGGCAGTGCATTTCCTCTGCTATAGTATCCGCAAAGCGCAGCATGCCGCTGGTAGTGCTGGCATCCAGGTTTTCAGAAGAAAAGTCCTTCAGGATAATGTCGCCGCTGGTGGTGCTGAGTCCGCAGTCCTCGCTAAAGGCCAGCTTGCTAAGACGCAGCGCGCCGGAGACAGAGGAGAATTCCCCTTCTGTGCCGGTAAGGCCGGAGATATCCATGTCTCCGGAAATGTTTGAGCAGTCTATCTCTGTAAGCTGGGAGGCCACCTCTTGGGGAAGCTCTACAACCAGGGATTTGCTGTTCATACCAAAGAAATTCAGGGAAAACAACTTGAAACGGCTGTGATCCCAGGAAATTTCCAGTTTATTCCCGTTTATCCTCACCTGCATCTGCTCTGACTCCTCCAGCTTGTGGCCGCTGCTTTCTGTGATGCGGATTTTGCCTGCCGGGACGGCCTTCACCTCTACCGGGCCTGCTTCCCAGTTTATTTCCAACTGGGCGACAACGTTTTCCTCCGGATCCAGGGTTATTACATTGTCGTAGCCATAGGAATGTTCATCTGAGCTGGCCTGTGCGGCCATAAGCCCAAAGCCGTTGCTGCTAAGGCCTACCAATAGAATGCCAGAAAGGAACACAACTGCGATGGAACCGGCTACAATAGTAAAAATCGCGCGCTTCTTTTTCATATAAGTCTCCCCTTTCCGGCCTACCGCACATTTTTGTCCTGGAGGGTCAGCACCGCGCTGATAATGCTGTCCACTGCCGGGGCAATTAAGAAAATAATCCAGGTGATGTACCACTTGCCTGTGCCAAAGCTCAGGAGGAAATACAGGGCCAGCACCAGGGGCCAGTATGCCGAACGGATGGATTTCATCATCTGCTTTTTCTGGGACTTGCCTGCCTGCCACTCTTTAAATTCTTCCACCACAGTGCCCGGCATGACATAAGGCTGGTTTTTGGGCTTTGTCATGTGATCATAAATCAGCAGGCCTGTGGCGGCGGCTATCATCACAAACATCAGCGCAACGCCCAGCACCGGCCAGCCTTCCCCATAGCCGCCAAACAGGCTGGAAATCACGATGACAGGCACCACGCTCAAAATGTACAGCATTACAGCTATGGTAACCACAGCAGCATGGCGGGCCCGGCCTTCCTCCGGCATAGCGGGCTGGGCCATAGGCGGCGGAACATCCTCATCCTCGGAAAGCCCGGCAAAAAGCTCCCGCACATCGCCAATGCTCATAACCGTAAGGTTATAGGCATCATCTTCGCTTTTGCCCTCGCTTAAAAGGGCAAAATATTTATCCAAAAGGTTCTGGGTCAGCTCCACTTTCAACTCATAGGCCCGCTGGGTGCGGGGTGCGCTTTGAAAAAGCTCATCCACATAGGCCCTTAAACGGTATTCCATACAATCGCGTCCTTTCTCACTTTTTCATCTCAGTTTCCGGATAAATCAGCCGCTGCAAAAGCCGGGCTGACTGCTCCCACTCTGCCGCCATGCGGGTATACTGCTCTACCCCATACGGGGTGATGGAATAATACCGCCTGCGCGCGCCGGTGTTCTCATCTCCCCAATAAGAGGTGATACACCCTAACTGCTCCAGCCGCCGGAAGGCCGTATACAAGGTGGCTTCCTTTAGCTCGAACAGACCCTCTGTCTTTTCTACAATGGCCCGGTTGATTTTATACCCATAGCTGTCTTCCTGCATCAACTGGGCCAGAATAATCGTATCCGTATGCCCGCGGATAACATCTGACGCAATGGACAAAGCGCCCCCTCCTTTGTTCTGGTTTTCCAGGGCGCGCCCCAAAGGCTGTGCCCCGTTTACAGGTAGATTATACGCCTTATATACCTCGCCTGTCAAGGTATATAAGGCAATAAAATACTTACAAATTTCTTACCAGCTTTGAAAAAGACAATAGCCTGAAAATGATTTATAGTAATGCAAAAAGACGGCGGGGACTGCTTCCCTGCCGCCTTTTTGTATTACTATGAAAAGATTTCCCTCCATCAGGAAATTACCGCATGATTCTTCCGATACGTATCGTTATCCTTCTGCGCCAGCTCCTGTTCAATCTGGGCCAACTGCCTTTCCTGCGCTTCCCTTCGCTGAGGATCCTGCTCCCGTTCCACCTGCTGGGAAAGCTTCTCCTGCTTCTCCTTCAAAGCTTTTATCTCCCTGTCCACCTTCCCGGTGTCCATCGTGGTGACATTGGATTCTTCCTTCTCTTTTGCAGGAGCCTCCGGGATAGATTTCTCCGGATCGTCAAACTCCACCTTAGGCACACCATCTTCTTGCACCACCCGGTACAAGCCAATGGGAGCGTGGGCCTCCTTATCCTCTGGTATGTATTCGTCAAAAGCGGAAGCAGGCTGTTTAATTTCCGGCTGGGCCTGTTCCGCAGCGGGGGCCTGCTTAACAGGGGCTGTTCCCTGTATCCCCTGTGCCTGGATACCAGCCTGCACAGCGTTTATGTTCATAAATAATCCCTTCCCTTCTTCGCCTAGTTAAAAAATATTACACTTTTAGTATAGCACCGGCCCTGCATGGTGTCAAGGCGACAAAACCCTGTCGGCAGGCCAGCCCTGCCATTTTAAGAGAATTGTAAGGAATTTCCTTACGGTTCCCCTCTGAGCACGTCCGCCACCTCCGAAATGGATATGTAAGCAGTGGGATCTTCCGCATGGACAATGTTCTTCATGCGGGTGATCTGGAAACGGTTCAGAACGATGTACACCACGCTTTTAGCGGACTGGGAGAAATAGCCTTTGGCGTCCAGGATGGTCAGTCCGCATTTAAACTCCTCAGAAAGAGAAGCCCCCACCTCCTCAGGCTTGGAGGTGACAATCATGGCAGCTTTGGAGCGGTCTATGCCTTCCACCAGGAAGTCCACTGTTTTCAGGGCGGCGGCATATGCCACAATGGAATACAGGGGCAGGATCCAGCTTTGCAGAAGGATGCCGCAAATGACATACAAAAGTAGGTTATATATCATTACAAAGGTACCTACTGTCAGCCCCAGGCGTTTGGCAAAGATGACCGCCATCACCTCTATGCCGTCCATAGCCCCCCCACTGCGGATGGCGAGGCCGCTGCCTACACCGGAAATCAGCCCGCCAAAAATGGCACATAGCAACAGATCCTCCCCCGCCAAGGGAGAGGCAATGCTTACATCTACAGGCAGCACGTCGGTAATCAGCCAGGCCGCCAGGGAATAGATCCCTACTGTATAGATGGCACAGACAGTAAAATAAGCGCCCTGTTTTTTATAGCCGTACAAAAACAGGGGGACATTGAGCAGCAGCAGGAAGAAAGACAAGGAGAGGTAGTCCGGCGTAATTTGAGAAAGGAGAATGGAGGTGCCGGAGATGCCGCTGTCATAGAGCTTGACAGGGGCCAGGAACATGGTTACCCCGGTGGCATTGATAATGCCTGCCAGGGTGAGGAAAAAGAAAGTTTTAAAGGTGAATTTTTCTTTGAGCTTCGCAGATTTCTTGTTCACAGCAGCCTCCTGAAAACAGATTTTCTATATAAATGGCATAGTTTTTACTGATTTTATTGATAGTATATCATAAATTCGCCTGCTCTGCAACCGCTAGAAACAGCTTGATCCCTAAGAACTAAGACGGCAATGAACCCTGTGTATACAGAACCAAGGCGGTGCTGGAGAGAAACGGAGAGGATAGTTCATCTGTTTGTCTGCAACAATTTTTACATCTGCTTTACACAGCAGCTCCTATCACACAAAAAGCCGCAAAGTTTCCTTTGCAGCTCTTTTGTTCATCTACATATTCTATAGTTCTTTACGCCTGCCTGTCAGGCGATTCCTTCAATGCTCTCCGTAAGGCCCCAAAACAGGGTGCAGCTTCCACAGAGCCAGCACTGCCACGGGCAGTACGGCCAACTGGATGATAAGGCCTGGCAAGGGAATTACAAAGCTTTCCTGTGCCCAGATCCACCAGGAATAGGCTCCCGGCCTGAGGAGGAACGCATGCAAAAGCCCCTCTATCCCGCGCCCCAGCAGAATGGCGCCAATAAGGGCGGCGTACACATTTATCCAGCCCCAGCCGCTGCGCAGCAGGCACACCAGCAACCCTGCCAGAAAGCCATAAAGGGCGCAAAGGCACAGAGATACCGGAAGGGCAGAAAGAGAGGGCGCCCCGAAAATCATGTTGGAAAAAACAGGGCAGAGCGCGCCGCAGGACAGCCCGTAAGCCGGGCCGCACAGCAGTCCGCAAAAAAGCACGCAGAGCTGCATGGGCAGCACCACAGGCTCCCACCCTGTCCGCATACGCACCAGGGCAGGCAGCGTTACTCCTAAAAACAGGCAGAACACCAGAAAGCCTGTCTCCCACAACACCCTTCTGGGGCTTTGCATAGGCACCCTCCTCCCCCTTTAAAATAGGCTGGCTTTTCTATTTCCGGCTGGTTATCACAGTTACATCCGGATGAAGCTGCAGAACCGAGGCAGGCACCCGGGGCGTTATCATGCCAAACAGCGCCTTCTGTATAATTTCCGCCTTGTCCGGCCCTGCAATGAGCAGGATTTTTTTCGCCTTCATAATGGTGCCAATACCCATCGTCACCGCCTGGGTGGGTACGTCCTCTATCCTGTCAAAAAGCCGGGAATTGGCTTCTATAGTGCTTTGGGCAAGCTGGACAGGATGCACCTGGCAGGGGAAATCCTCCTGCGGCTCGTTAAACCCGATGTGCCCGTTGTGCCCAATGCCCAAAAGCTGCATGTCCACCTGCATGCCGGCTGCCAGCTCTTCATAGCGGCGGCACTCAGCTTCCAGGTCAGCGGCGCAGCCATCAGGCAGGAACGTGTTTTCCGGCTTTATATTGACCTTTTGAAAGAGATGGGTATTCATAAAATACCGGTAGCTTTGCGGGTGCTCCGGCCCCAACCCGCAGTATTCGTCCAGGTTTACAGTGCGCACCTGGGAGAAGTCCAGCAGGCCTTTTTCATATTCCGCTGCCAGCCTTTCATACGTGCCGATGGGAGAGCTTCCCGTGGCAAGCCCCAGCACGCAGTCCGGCTTTAAAAGCACCTGTGCCCCCAACAGCCCAGCGGCAAGGGCGCTCATTTCCTCATAGCTGTCTGTATGGATTATCCGCATAAAATAACCTTCCTTTCCCATATATGGGTTCTCTATGTTTCCGCTTCTTTTGCTGTTTTCTTGTCCGGCAGTTGTGCCAGCACCACGGCCCCGAACACCAGGGCGCACCCCATAAGCTCCCGCAAGGAAAGGGGCTGGCCCAGCACCATCCAACCGGATACCGCCGCAAATACAGATTCCAAGCTCATCAGCAGGGAGGCTACTGTGGGGGGCACATTCTGCTGCCCCACAATTTGCAGCGTGTATGCCACCCCGCTGGAAAGCACCCCCGTATACAGCAGAGGCCCCCAGGCAGGGAGCAAATCTCCCAAGGCGGGCTTTTCAAAAATCAAGGCGAACACCAGGGACACCGCCCCTGCCACAAAAAACTGCACGCAGGAAAGCATGATGCCGTCCACCCGGGGGGAGAAATGGTCGATAACCAGAATGTGCAGGGAGAAAAACAAGGCGCTGATGAGTACCAGCAAATCTCCCGGAGCGATGGAAAAGCCCTCGCCTGTGGCGGCGCCGCTGAGAAGGTAAGCGCCGGCAAGGGCCAGAACTACCCCGATCCACACCTTAAAGCCTGCCCGTTTTCCCAGAAACACACCCAGCACAGGCACAATGACAATATACAGAGAGGTCAGGAAGCCCGCTTTTCCGGCAGAGGTGGAGGTCAGGCCCATCTGCTGCAAAAGGCTTCCCCCGGAAAGCATGACGCCGCAAGCCGCGCCTCCTATGAGCAGCGCCTTATCCAAAAGCCAGAACTTCTTCTTTTCCCCGCTTTTCTCCGCTCCCCTGCCCTGCCGCCGGGAGAAAAACCAGATTACCGGCAGCAGCGCCACGCTTCCGATAAAGCTGCGGGTGGCGTTAAAGGTGCAAGGCCCGATATAATCCATGCCCATGCTCTGGGCCACAAAGGCCGTTCCCCAAATAAAAGCTGCCAGCACCAGCAGCAGCGCATAGCGCCGTGTATTCTTCCTATTCCCTTCCATCAGCCAGCTCTTCCTTTTTATTGTTGTCTCTCGTCAGGTTTTTCATCCAGTTATACCGGTTTATCTTCACCACTGCCACAAAGCACTTCAAAATCTGATCGCACTTCAGGCAGGCAAACACCACCCAGGGCGCGGCCCCCATCCACATGGCGATAAGGGCGGAGGGGATTACCACCAGGAACACAAAGATGGTATCATTTTTAAAGACAAAGGAGATGTCCCCGCCGGACTTCACCAGGCCGAACAGGCAGGCAGCCTGATAGCAGGTGCCGATAATGGTAACGGCAATTACATTGATAAACTGGTATGAATAAGCCTGGGCCTCGGCGCTCACATCGTATAGGCCGATGAAGCCGTCCCGGAACAGGAGCACCAGCGCCCCGGAGACAAGCCCCACCCCCAGGAAAATCATCTGTACGGTTTTGGCGTATTCTTTCATCTTCTCATACAGCCCCGCGCCCACAGTTTTTCCTGTAATAATGCCCACAGCGGAGGAAAGGCCGTTCATCCACACGTAAATCAGGTTGTGGAGCATGCCGGTGATGCTGGCGGCCGCCATCACGCCGGCAGTATAGCACCCCAATATCTTGGTGTTTGCCAGCATATTGACAGACCACACCACCTGCCCGCCAATAATGGGCAGGCCATAGCGCACAAAGTCCTTTAATAGCTGCCTGTCCGTGCGGAGCAGATCCCGGAAGCCCAGCCGTAGCTTCTTATCCATAAAGAACACATACCCAGCGCTGACGCACATTTCCAGGACGCGGGAAATCAGCGTGGCAACTGCCGCGCCCCGCACCCCCATGGCGGGAAAGCCCAGCTTGCCGAAAATCAGGATATAGTTTAAAGACACGTTTACCACCAGGGCTATAATGGAGATATACAGCCCGATTTTCGCCGTCTCAACGCTGCGCATGGAAGCGATCATCACCTGGGAAATGCAGAAGAACAGGTATGTAAAGCCTACAATCTGTAAATAGACCGCCCCTTCCTGGATGACCCCAGCCTCCTGGGTGAACAGGCCGATTACCACTGAAGGAAACAGCACCGCAATAAGGGATGCCACGATGCCTACCCCCAGGGCAAACTTCACCCCGATGGACACCACCTTCCGGATGCTGCCTGTGTCTTTTTTTCCCCAATACTGGGCGGCAAGGATGAGGATGGCCCCCTCCACGCCTCCAATAAACATCTGCACCACAGTCTGCATCTGGTTGCCCACATACACCCCTGAAACGGCGTTGTCCCCCAGGGAGCCTATCATCAGGTTGTCCGCAAAGTTTACCGCGAAGGTGATAAGGTTCTGCAGCGATATGGGGATTGCCAGGGTAATCAGGGTTTTATAAAAGGACTTGTCCTTTGTAAAAACCGCCATGTGTTTTCTCCTCCTCCCAAAATCCATTCCACCCGATTATACACTACCCGGCGCAGGAAGTAAAGCCCTGCGCCGGGCATATTTTCCGCGTCCCCCTGCATAAACATCCCCCGTCCCAAAGGGCGGGGGCACAGGATATATTTTACTGCTCCAGCAGCCGACGCAGGGCCTCCACGTTTTCCTGCTGCACCTGGATAAGCTTTTCCGTACATTCCAGAAGCTTTGGAGCCCCCGGCTCCCAGCGGATTTCCCTGTCCATGGCGGCTTTCAGGTTTTCCGCTGTCACCTCTCCCAGCTCAATGCAGGAACCATAGCCCAGATACCGCAGGAAAGAGCCGATTTTGGGATCGTAGGAAACCCCCACCATGGGAATGCCGCTGAGGGAAGAAAAGATAAGGCCATGCAGCCGCATGGACACCACCAGCCGCATGTGGGATAATACGGAAATAATCAGCTCCGGGCTGTCCGCGCTGTCCAGAATATGATGGGGGCAGGCAAGGCCCCGGCAGACTTTCCCGGCGGCAAGGGTATCCGGCGCCGGGTTCAGGGCAAGGAACACAGGGGTCAGGCCATAGGCGTCATAGGCGTATTGGGCACAAGCGGCGAACACGCCGGCCTTTTCTGTGAAACCCGCCCAGGAGCGCAGCATAAAGCAGATATAGTTTCCCTCTGTCGAAAGGCCGCTGGCCGCAAGGCAGGCAGCCGCCTTCTGCTCTCCGGCAGGAGGCAGCACCAAAGCCGGGTCAGAGCTGAGCTGGATTTCCGGACTTGTCACCCCAAAGCCCTTAAGCTCCCGCACCGAGTCCTCCTCCCGCAGGGTGATGGTGTCCACCGAACTGTTGAGCACGTGGCGCACCAGCCACACGTTCATCTTCCCAGTGACCGGCCCGATGCCGCAGCCATACATATCCACCTTGTTCCCCAGCCGTTTGGCGGCCCAGAGGGTGAACAGGTAATACCACAGGCTGCGCTGGCTGGTGGCGTTCTGGATAAGGGTGCCGCCGCCGTTAATATACAGCTTCGATTTCCCCATGGCCCACAGCATTTTTAAGAAATGGAAGGTGTAAAGGGCATTCACCCGGTAGCGGCGTTTAATGCTCCCGGTGTTTTTTGCCAGCACGGTAATGGGCATGTCCTTGTCAAGGCCCTGCACCGCCTGTATCACCGACTTTAAAATGGCGTCGTCCCCGGCGTTGCCATGGCCGTATGCCCCGCAGATAATGGCTCCGTCCCGCCTGCCCCGGGCCTTCCGCCGGGCGTGGCGGCGCAGCACGTCCTTGTAGATTTCCAGCTGGTATTCTACCATGTGCTCCAGGGAAAACTCCCTTTGGGCCTTCTCGAAAAGCTTCTCCCCCAGCTCCCGGCGCAAAGCCGGATCCTCATAGAGCTGAATAAGGTATGCCGCAAGCTGCTGATAGTCTTCCGGCTCGAACAAAAGGCCGTTTTCTTCATGATCTATCAAAACCGGCACCCCTCCCACCCGGGTGGACAAGGTGGGCAGATGGAAGCGGGTGCCCTCTGCCAAGGCATAGGGAAAGCCCTCGGAAAGGGAGGACAAAAGGTTGATGTCCACAGCATTGTAGAAGGAATCCATATCCTTCACCCAGCCCGCAAAGCACACCCGGTTTTCAATCCCCAGCGACTTGGAAAGCTCCCGCAGCTTTTTCTCATCTTCCCCATCCCCCGCGCACACCAGCTTCAGGTTGGGGCATTTTTGGGCGGCAACCTGCAAAGCCCGCAGCAAGGTGGAATGATCCTTAACGGCAGTCATCCGGGCCACAATGCCTACCACCACGTCCCCCTCCTGCACCTCAAGGCCTAAAGAGCGCAGAAATTCCTTTGGGGGCACACAGTTTTTAGGGGCGCTGAAATCTATGCCGTTATAGATGGTATAAATCCGCTCCGCAGGGAAGTTCCGCTCTATCATGGCCTCGGTAACAGGCCCTGCCACGCAGATGTAATAATCCACCTGCCGCAGGCAGACTGTATTGGTGGTGCCATACACCAGCCGCGCCCCGGGGCGGCCCAGGTAATCCAGACGGTAATCGCTGTGTACGGTGGTGATAACCGGCACCTGCAGATACCTCTTCATCATCACACCCATCAGGTTGCCCCTGGCCCCATGACAGTGCAGGGCGTCCACCTCTCCTGGGCGCAACAGCTTTTTCAGGTGAGGCAAATCGGAAAAGGGGTTCCCCGTATCAATAATGTGAACCGGGATGCCCAGCTTTTCCGCGTCCTCTGAAAACTCTCCCCGGCGAAAGCATACCAGCTCTGCGTCCACATGCTCCTTCAGCTTACATAAAAGCCCCAGCACATGGGTTTTGGCGCCGCCTGTGTCGCCTCCGCCTATCAGATGCACTACCCGCATAGTAATCGCCATGCGATACGGGACACACATAAAAAGCCGCAGAAAAGCAGGCCAGTATATCCGGTATCGTTCCTTTCTTCCGAATTTTCACCAGTATCTTCCTCTATTATACCTGCCTGCGGCCCCAGGGTCAAGGCCGCACAAAGAGGAACTCCTCCCTGCCGTTTACCAGCACCCGTTCCCCCCGCACGCCAAAAGCCTGCTCTGGCACGCCGCTTTGGAAAACCTCCCGGCTTTTCCCAAAGGCCAAAAGCTTCCCCTGGCCCAGCACAGCTATAAAATCGCTGTAGGAAAAGGCAAGGGACAGATCGTGCAGTACCATCACCACGGTTTTCCCCCGCTCCCGCAGGCTCCGGATAAGCTCCAGCATCTCGTATTTTTGCCCGATATCCAGATAGGTGGTAGGCTCGTCCAGGAAGAACACCTCCGGGCTTTGGGCCAGGGCCATGGCAAAGTAAACGCGCTGGCGCTCTCCCCCGGAAAGCTTTGGCACCTCCCTTTCCCGCAAGGAAAGCACGCCCGCTTCCTCCATGGCCCGAAAGACTGCTTCCTTGTCCGCGGCCGTCAAGTCGCGCCCAAAGGAAAGATGGGGATACCGCCCATGGGACACCAGCGCTTCCACTGTCAGGGCGGGCGCTTCCCGCATCTGGGGCAGCAGGGCGCAGAGCCTTGCCCACTCTTTGCGGCCCGCGTCCTTCCGCATCCTGCCATCTATGGCGATTTTCCCCTTCAAGGGAGGGATCAGGCCGCAGGCCGTTTTCAGCAGGGTGGTTTTCCCGCAGCCGTTCGGCCCGATAAGGGCAGTCATCCTGCCTTTGGGGGCTGTGAAGCTGACCCCCTCCAAAACCGCCCGGCCCCCATGGCCAGCGCTCACCTGGGAAAACGAAACCACAGCCATCCCTCCTCTCTTTATTTTCCTCTCAGTTTTCAAAAGGGCTTCAGCGCCGCCGCCTGCGCAAAATCAAAAACAGGAAGAAAGGCCCGCCTGTAAGGGATAAAAGGATGCCTACCGGGATTTCATAAGGGGAAAACAGCAGGCGGCTGAGAAGGTCGCTGAAAGTGACCAAACACGCGCCCAAAAGGCAGGCTCCGGGCAGCAGCCAGCGGTGGGACTGCCCGAAAAGCCTGCGGGTGATATGGGGCACAATCAGTCCCACAAAGCCGATAAGCCCGGAAAAGCTGACGGCACAGCCTGCCAGCACGCAGGAGAGGATGATGGCGGCAAAACGTATGACGCCCACCGGCTGGCCCAAGCTGCGGGCCGTCTCCTCCCCCAGACAGAGCACGTCAAGCTGCCGGGGCAGGAGCATACACCCTAAAAGGGCCAGCAGGATACACACCCAGGCGGGGGTGATGTCCGCCATAGACACCCCGGAAAAGCCGCCGATGAGAAAGGTGCTGCCGTTATAGAGGGTTTCCGGGGAAAAGGTTTTCACAGCGTTTAAGCCCGCCGTGAAAATACTGCTGACTGCCACGCCCGCCAGGATGATGGTCAGCTTCCCCGCCCCGGCGGCAGCGGCCACAGCATATACAATAAGGGTGGCGGCAAGGGCGCCCAGGAAGGCTCCCAGGGCACAGGCCCCTGTGCTGCCGGGCAAAACCGCCATAAACAAAAAAGCGAAAAAGCCCGCCCCGGCGTTTACCCCGATAACATTGGGTGAAGCCAGCGGGTTTGAAAGCACTGCCTGGATTAAAAGCCCCGCCACCGCCAGGGCCGAGCCTGCAAGGAGGCTGGCGCACACCCGGGGCAGCCGCACATACAGCAGGATGCGGGCATCCGGGCTTTCCGCCCTGCCGGAGAGGATTTCCCCTAAGGCAGAGGGCACGTCAATGAAGGAGGCCCCCGCCCCGGCCCCCAGCAGGGCGCTAAGAAGCGTCAGCAGCAGAAGCAGCAGCAGTTTCCTGCTGTCCCTGGCCTTCATCGGCAGCTTTGCGCTGCCACTCCCCTTCAAAAAGGGCCGGATAAAGGATTTTCCCCAGGTATTCATAGCTTTCCCCCCAGCGGTTATTGGGCTTATAGTGGAATAAATCCTTGGGCAGCACGATATAGCGGCCTTCCTTCACAGCGGTCAGCTCCTGCCAGGCAGGGTTCTTCTCTATGAGGGAGTCAAGATATTGCAGAGCCTTTTCCTCGTTTCCCATGGTGGTGACAAAGATGAAGTCCGGATCTGCCCCAATAATCTCCTCCAGGCTCAAATCCTCTAACATGGAAGGGTGATCGTCCGCAATATTGCGGGCGTTCAAATCCTTTAGAATAGAGCCTGCCAGCTCATCGTCGGTTTTAGCTTTAATGCCTGTGGAAAAGGCCCGCATCAGCAGCACGCTGGGCAGGTTGCTGCTCAAGGCGGCAGTCATCTTCGCCTCTTGAATCTCCTCTCCCACGTCCTCCACGTTCTGTTTATACAGATCCTCCCGCCCGGTAAGGCCCCAGAACTGGAACATCATGGAGCTGTAATCCGCAAAGGTATCCACCCGGAAGCAGGCGCAGGAAATCCCCGCGTTTTCCAGCACATCCCGGATATCCATCTGCCCGGCAATGTCCGGGTTCAAAAGCACCAGCTCCGGCTCCAGGGCGATGATGGTCTCTGCGTTCGGCTCCTTCACCGTGCCCACCACAGGGATGTCCGCAGGAAGCCCCAAGTCCCGCTCCTCCAAAGCGTCCTTTGTCACGCCGGCAAGCTCCCCGCCGGCAAGCAGCCAGGCCTCCGCATAGGATCCGTACAGAGAGACAGTGCGGGGGTTCTCCGGCATGTCCGGGAATTCCCCGCCCAAAGAATCCCGGAATATGCCCGGGTTTAACAGGGCGCCATCCTCTCCCCTTCTGGAAAACTCCGGTATGACATACTGCTCTTTGCCGTCTCCCCGGTATTCATACGCGCCAGAAACATCCGGGGCACTCTCCATCCCGGACACAGCAGGGGCCTGGGAACTGCTTTCCGGTTCCGGCATGGCAGAGGACAGGGCCGCCTCACCAGAGGAAGATGCAGGGGCAGAGCCGTCCCCGCAGCCAGACAGCACAAGGCAGAGGCATAAAAGGCACAAGAAGGTTTTCTTTATCATAAATAGCGGATTCCTTTCTCTTTGGCGTTTTTTCAGCATCCTGTTTATCCGAAGGGCCTTTCCCCGGTTATGGCGGCAAGGTCGCAGGACGGGAAATCCTGTATCAGCCGCCGGGCAAGCTGTACAGCCTGTTCGTACAGGGAGAAAAAGCTTTCTGTGCGGCCTTCCCCGCCCCAAGGGCTTTCCTGCACGTTGGCGTAATCCACCTCATTCCCTTCGGTGAGGGGCACGATGTGGGAGGTTATCACATGGGGCCTGCCCCGCTCCAGCAGGCTGAAAAGGCGGTGCTTAAAGCCTGTACGGTCGGTAATGGCGGCAAAGACAAACCGGGTATCCCGGGTGGCCTGCAGCAGCTCCTCCTCCGGAATCTCCTGGTTGTATACCTCCAGCAGCACTGCATGGTACAGCTTGGCAATGCGCCGCTGTATTCCCTCGTTTTTGGGGAACAGGTTTTTAAGCTTTACCTCTGAGGGCAGCTTTCCGGTTTCCCGCCGCAGGACAATGGCATCCAGTGCCGACTCTATCTCCCCATGCATGGAAGAAGGCGTTTCATGGGGGCGCTGGGCAGCCAGCTCCCCTGCCAGGGCGTTTACATAGGGGTGGGCGGTGGAATCCAGGGCGTAGTGGCACAAAAATCCCTGGACATAAGAAGCATAGGCTGGCTCCGGGTGTTTTTCCAGAAAGTTCCTCATAGCGGACAGGGTCAGGGAAGGCCGGGTGCTGTGCAGCAGGTTCCCATATTCCTTTAACCCCTCCTTTTCCTTCCCAATCCCTACAAAGCGCAGGTAATGGTGGCAGAAGAGAAAATCCGGGCCTTGGGCGCCCCAGAAATAGGCAGGCTCTACAAGCCCGCCGGCTTCCGGCAGGCCTTCCAAGACGGTTTTCGCAAAAGTATAATGGGTCAGGCTGGCTGGCATTTGCATCGCCCCTTTTCTGATTTTATGATGCCTCCCACCTCTGGCAGCCAGGGAAAGGCTTCTTTCATGTCTGGCGGGAACCCTGCGGCAAAGGTTCTGTCCATATCAAGGGCTGCGCTTTTCATGTGCAGAACCCCGCAGTGCAGCGCCTGCCGGCCTATTAGGGCCTGGCTGCCGCCATAGAGATCGTCCCCAGCCAATGGATACCCCATATAAGAAAAATGCGCCCGGATCTGATGGGTGCGCCCGGTTTCCAGCCGCACAGCCAGCAGGGTGTGGCCTCCCCCGCTTTCCAGGGCCTCCCAGTGGGTAACCGCCCGCTGGCCGCTGCCGCACTGGCGCTTGATTTTGCTCCCCTCTTCCAGCCCAATGGGCACGTCTATGGTGCCCCGCCCGGAAAGGGTTCCCTGGCACAGGGCAAAATACGTTTTTTCCAGCGCCGTCCCAGACACAGCCAGGGTGTGTTTCCCCAGGGCGATAGCGCCGCTGGTGTCCCTGTCCAGCCGGTATAGAGGGCAGAGCAGCGGGCACAGAGCGCCCTTAGCCTGATAATAATAGGCCGCGCCGTTTAAAAGGCTGTCCCTGTCATGCCCCGGGGAAGGATGCACTGGCATTCCGGCAGGCTTATGAACCACCAGGAAATCCTCCGTTTCAAAGAGGACAGAGAAAGGAAGCTTCTCAGGAGGGTACGTCCCCTCTAAAAGGGGCAGGCAAAAGGACAGCATATCCCCTGCTTTCAGCAGGGCCGTGGTGAAAACAGGCACGCCGTTTAAGAGGATTCCCCCCTCTGCCCGCTTCTGCTGTGCCAGCACATGGGCAGAAAACCCCAGCCGCTTTTTGGCAAAGTCCTTTACAGCCGCCCCCTCCCACTCTAAAGGTACGGCATAGGAAAGGCGGCGTGTCAATTTTCCCTGGCAGCAAGGGAAAGGGCAAGGCTTTCCAGGAAATCCTTCTCCCCTGGAAAAGCCTTCAGGGCTTCCACCGCTTCCCGGGTGTACTCATTTACCAGGCGCTTGGCCTCTTCCACCCCCAGGAGGGAGACGTAATTCTGCTTGCTGCGGGCAGCATCCATGCCTGTATCCTTTCCCAGCTTGTCCGCGCTGCCCTCCACGTCCAAAATATCATCCCGAAGCTGGAAGGCCATGCCCAGGCCATAAGCATACCGCCTGGCAGCCTGCAGGGCCTCCTCTCCCGCCCCTGCGGCAATGCAGCCCATGCCGCAGGCAGCGTCAATCAGCGCCACAGTTTTCCCGTCATCCATGGCCTGCAGGAGGGGCACTGTCATCTCCCTGCCCTCAGACCGCAGGTCAATGCACTGTCCTCCCACCATGCCTTCATGTCCCGCCCGCCTGGCAAGAAGCCGCGCTCCCTCCAGCGCCGCCTTTGCATCCCCGGCAAAGGAAAGGGCTGTTTCAAAAGCCAGGGTTAAAAGGCCGTCCCCTGCCAGCAGGGCCATGGCCTCCCCATAAGCCTTGTGGTTGGCGGGCCTGCCCCGGCGCATGGCGTCATCGTCCATGCAGGGCATGTCGTCATGGATGAGGGAATAGGTGTGAACCATCTCCACAGCGCAGGCAAAGGGCAGGGCCATGGAAGGCTCTCCCCCGCACAGTTCGCAAAAAGCCAGGGTGAGCACAGGCCGCACCCGCTTGCCGCCGCACAAAAGGCTGTAGGCCATGGCCTCCCGCACAAGGCTCCTGCCGTCTCCCTCCGCCGGGGCCGGGATGGCCTGGGTCAGGGCCTTTTCAATCTGCTCCCGGTACAGTTCCATTTTATCAGCCATCCGCTTCGCCCTCCAGTTTCGCAAGCTGGGACACCTTCTGCTCCGCCTTGTCCAGTGCTTCATAGCACTGGGCGGAAAGCTTTGCCCCTTCTTCAAAAAGCTTCATGGCCCCTTCCAAGGGTTCCTCCCCGCTTTCAAGCCTTTTAACAATTTCCTGAAGCCGCATCATGGCTTCTTCAAACTTCAGCTTTGCCTTTCCCGCCAACCAAAACCACTCCCTTCCTCTGCGTTTTCACACAGCATCATTCCCAGCTTTTGGGGATTTTAATCGCCGCGCGATACTGGATACGCACAAAAAGCCGTAAAAAAGCAGCGCTTTGCGCCCGGTATCGTTCCTTTTTTCGTTTTTTCACACCGCGTCCACTTTAAGGATTTCCGCCAGGGCAGAGGCCTCTGCCCCCCGGATTGCCACCTGCTGGCCCGGGCGCAGGGCGCCCACGTCTGTTACAGCCTGCCCCTTTTCATCGCGCACCAGGGCATATCCCCGGGACAGCACCCGCAGAGGGCTTAAAGCGTCCAGCCTGCCGGCAAGGGCGGAAAGCTCTCCCCTGCTTTTGTCCAGCCGCCTTTGCTGCATCCCTGCCAGGGCCTTTGTAAGCCCCGCAAGCCTTTCCCGGCAGGCCTGCACATAGGCCGCGGGGCTTTGCAGAGGGGAATCCCTCGTGAGGATGTCCACGCTTTGCCGCAGGGAATCTACAAAGCTCTTCGACTCCTCCAGGAAATACCGGTGGAAAGACCTCATCCTTTCCATTTCTTCCAGGCAGTCCGGGGTACACAGCTCTGCTGCCGCGCTGGGGGTGGGGGCGCGCAGGTCGGCGGCAAAATCGCAGATGGTAAAATCCGTCTCATGGCCTACGGCAGACACCACCGGGATGGCGGAGGCATAAACAGCCCGGGCCAGGGCCTCATCGTTAAAGGCCCACAAATCCTCCAAAGAGCCGCCGCCCCGGCCTATGATGATAACATCGCAGGCCCGCCTCCGGTTCAATGCCTCTATGGCGGCTCTTAACTGGGCGGGAGCGCCCTCCCCCTGCACCAGCACCGGGCAAAATACAATCTCCGCCAAAGGCCACCGCCGGGCAGTTACCTGCAAAATATCCCGCACTGCCGCGCCGCTGGGAGAGGTGACCACCCCGATTCTCTCCGGATAGGCAGGCAGGGGCCGCTTATGCTCCCTGTCAAACAGCCCCTCCGCAGTCAGGCGCTCCTTTAGCTGCTCATAGGCAAGGCTTAAGGCCCCCATGCCGTCGGGCTGCATGTCCTCCCCATAAAGCTGGTACTGCCCGCTTGGCTCATACACCGACACCCTGCCCCGGACAATCACCTTCATGCCGTTTTGGGGCCGGAAGCGCAGCCGCCGGGCCGCCCCTGCAAACATCACAGCCTTTATTACAGACTTTTCGTCCTTTAAGGAAAAATACAGGTGCCCTGATTTATAGTGGTCAGTAAAATTGGAGATTTCCCCGCTGACAAGGATATCGGAAAGCCGCCCGTCTCCTTCTATGAGGGATTTAAGGAAGAAATTCACCTGGGAAACTGTCAGCACGCCGCTCATAAGCCCGCCCTCTTTTTATAGGCCAGTATGGCCGCCCCTGCCCCATTGTCTGAAGAAAACTCCGGCGCGGCAAACCATGCCCCGTATTTTTGGGAAAGCCTGTCCCGCAAAATGCTATTGGAGCACACGCCTCCTGCAAACAGCACAGGGAGGGAACCATGCTCCCGCAATAAGGCTTCACACATTTTGTCTAATGCCGCCCCAATGGATTCTATGCAGAACCGGGCTGTCTCCGCTGGCTCCCGGCCCTCCCGCACCATGGCGGCGCTTTTATTTTCAATCCCGGAAAGAGAGCAGTCCGCCCCCTTCATGGCAGGGCGCACAGATACCTTATCTGTCCATTTGAGGGCCAGCTTTTCCAGTTCCGGCCCGCAGGGGAAGGGAAGCCCCAGCATAACGCCTACCCTGTCCACTGCCTGCCCGGCCTTGAGGTCAAGGGACTGGGCGGCTAAAACCGCCTTTGGCATTCCGTCCCTGTCAGGGGCCACTAGGAGGGCCTCTGTGGTGCCCCCGGAGACGTGGAAGGCCAAAAAGGGCTTTCTGAGCAGGTCAAGCTTTCCCGCCGAATAGAGCGCCGCCGCAATATGCCCCTGCTGGTGGGAAAAATATTCTATAGGCACGCACCAGGCCCCGGCTAAAGCCTGGGCAAACCCCTTTCCCACTAAAAAGCAGGGCATGTAAGAGCCTTCCGCGCCGCGAGGGGATGCAGAAACCCCCACCGCGTCCATAGCCTCCCCCCTCTCCAGGATGGGGGCCAGCACCTGGGGAAGCTGCCGCACATGGTGAAACACCGCATCGCTTTGCCGCAGGCCCTTTTCCCCGGGCTTCACCGGCAGCAGCATGCGGCGGTTTTCCAGCACCTCCCCCGCAAAAACAGCGGCAGAGGTGGTATAATTGCTTGTATCTATCCCTAAGCAGCGCACCAGCCTCCTCCTTTCCTTTTAAAAGCCATGCCAATAAGCCGGCACAGCTTTTGCTCTACTTTTCCGCTTCCCCTTGCGGCTCTTTCCGGGGGTTAGGGAACTCTTCCTTTCTGTGCTGGCGCGCAACAGACGCCAGCACCCCGTTGATATAGGGCGCGTCATCTTTCCCGCCGTAGGTTTTTGCCAATTCCACCGCTTCGTTAATGGAAACGCTGGCAGGGATGTCCTGGGCAAACAGCAGCTCGTATACCGAGAGCCGCAGCAGCGCCAGGGTCACCTTGGAGAGCCTGCGCAGGCTCCAGCCCCGGATGTTTTCGCTAATCACCTTGTCAATCTTTTCCCCCTGGCGCTCTGCCCCCAGAGCCACCTCCTCCGCAAAGGGATCGGGAATCAGATCCCGGGCCTCCGTGGCGGCGTGGAGGATGTCGTTCATGCTCTCCCCGCCTGCTGCCTGTTCAAACAGCAGGCAGAATGCCTGCTCCCTTGCTTCCCGTCTTGTCATACGCACCCCACCACCGCGCGGAACCCGTCCCGCGCCTTCCTTTCCTTTTTCTCTTTTCCTCAGTCACATCCCGTAAAAGCGGCAGAAAAAAAGCCCGCCTGGCTGCGGCGGGCCTGTCCGGCCTTTCCTGCGGCTTGTTATAGCCATTTTATCACAGAAGCCGGGATACTGCAAGAAAATCTATCCAAAAATCTTTACAGAAATAATGGAGAGCGCCAGGGCGGCTGTATCCCCCAAAAGCCCGGCAGGCACCGAATAGGAAAGCTTTTTGCAGCCGCAGGCGCCAAAGTATACGGTGATGGCGTAAAAGGTGGTTTCTGTGGAGGCTGTCAGCACAGAGGCTATCCTGCCGGTTTCGCTGTCCGGGCCAAACTGCTGGAGCAGAGACAGGGCATAAGCCGAGGATCCGCTGCCGGAAACAGGCCGCAAAAGGGCCAGGGGCAGCAGCTCCGGGTCAATGTGGGTAGCCTGGGCTAAAGGCGCCATAAGGCTGCACAGCAGTTCCAGCAGGCCGGACTGGCGCATCATGGTTACAGCGAGAATCAGCCCGATAAGGGTGGGCAGCAGCCCTAAGGTGGTGTGTACCCCCTCCTTTGCCCCCTGTACAAAGGAGTCGAACACGTCAATATTTTTGAAGAAGCCATACAGCAGGATGAAGCCCAGTATCACAGGCAGGGCCGCCGCGCCGATTTTTTCCATGCCCCTCTCCCCCTTTCTTGTGTTTACAAGCAGCTTTTCCCCTCCATTATTTTGCAAAACAACAGGGCTGCAAGCAGCGCCCCCAGGGAGGTGAGCCAGATCTCCGGCAGGATGCCGAAGGGCTGCGCGCTGCCGCAGGCGCCCCGCATGGCAGCCATGTTAATGGGCAGAAGCTGCAGGGAAGCTGTGTTCATCACCACAAAGAGCACCATTCCCTTTGTGGGCATATCCCCGCGGGGGTTCTTTTCCTGCATAGCCTGCATGGCGGCTATCCCCAGGGGGGTGGCGGCGTTGCCAAGGCCCAGGAAATTGGCGGAAATGTTCATGCAGATTTTCCCCTTAATTTCCCTGTCCCCTTTGTATTCCGGGAAAAGCCAGTTGATTACAGGGGAAAAGGCCTCTGCCAGAAGATTTGTAAGCCCGCTCTTTTCCGCGATTTTCAAAAAGCCCAGCCAGGCGCACATGCTGCCTAAAAGGGAAATGGAAAGCTCTACCGCCCCTTGGGCCCCTTCCATTACAGCAGCGGACAGCTCCCCCAGCCTGCCGGTACACAGGGCGCAGAGGACGCTGGCGGCAATCATGCCGAACCAAATGTAGTTTATCATAAAAAAGCCCCTCCTTTTTCCCGCTGGGCTTGACTTTGCCGGCAAAAAAGTTTATCGTATAGAGTGTTCCTATATCCCTTTACAAAAGAAAGGAAATCGCGTATGTTTGGTGAAAAAATTCTCGAATACTGGGACGATATCCTCCAGGACTTAGCTAAGGTTGTAGCCATCCCCTCTGTGGCAAAGCCTGCGGAAGGCCCCCATCCCTTTGGGGACGACTGCGCCCGGGTGCTGGACACCGTGGTGGAAATGGCCCAGGGCTATGGCTTGCAGGCCAAAAATGTGGACTACTTTGCCGCCCACGCCGAGTACGGCGAGGGGGAAGGCAACGCTGTGGTGATGTCCCACATGGACGTGGTGCCCGCAGGGGATCCGGAAAACTGGGACACCGACCCCTACACCATGGTTATCAAGGACGGCATGGCCTATGGCCGGGGTGTGTCCGACAACAAGGGGGCTGGCATTATCGCCCTGCACTGCCTGCGCGCCTTAAAGGACGCGGGGGTGAAGGGCAACCGGAAGCTGCGGGTTATTTTCGGCTCTGCCGAGGAAATCGGCATGGGCGACATGCCCCACTATTTCTCCAAGGAGCAGCGGCCTGACATGGGCTTTACCCCCGACGCGGAATACGGCATCTGCCACTGCGAAAAGGGCGGCATCAATTTCACGGTAACCGGGAAGAATGATTCCCAGGTGGTGAAAAGCTTTGCCTCCGGCACTGTGGTGAACGCGGTGCCCGCCAAGGCCCAGTGTGAAATCGCCTGCACGGCTGAAGAACTGGAGAAGCTGCGGGAAGCCGCCCAAAAGGCTGGAACAGAATTTGAAATCACCCCCACAGAGAGCGGCGTTTCCATTTTGTCCATTGGGCAGGCGGCCCACGCCTCCACCCCCTGGAACGGCGTGAACGCGGCTTCCCATCTGGTGAAGCTTCTCTATGAGGTGTTCGGGGAAAAAGCCGGCGTTTTCTTCTGCTTTGCCTATGAAAAAATCGGCCTGCACCACGACGGCGAACCTATGGGCGTAAAGCTCAGCGACGAGCCCAGCGGCCCCCTCACCTTCAACCTGGGCTTGGTAAGCGTGGATGAAAACGCCTGCAGCCTGACGGTGGATATCCGCTACCCCGCCACCTTGGACGGGCAGGAGATTTCCGCCACCCTGGAAAAGGCTGTGCAGCCCTATGAGGGCCTGGCCTACACCCTGCTTTCCAACTCTGTCCCCCTGTACCTGCCTAAGGAAAGCCAGCTTGTCACCCTGCTTTCCGGCGCGTATGAGGACGTGACCGGCGAAGAGTGTGAAATCTTTTCCATGGGCGGCGGCACCTATGCCCGGCAGATGTTCGGCAAGGGCGTTGCTTTCGGCCCCGGCTTCAAAGGAGATCCCAACAGCCATGCCCACGATGTAAACGAGCGGGTGAAGCTGGACAGCTTGAAGCTTCATGCCCAGATCTGCCTGGAGGCCATGTACAGGATGCTCACAGCAGAATAAAAAAAGCTACAGAAAGGCGGTCAGCATATGGCGGATTACCAAGCCCTCTCCCCCGAAGATATTTTTAAAAACCCGGAGGTGCGCTGCTATATTGAAAGCGGCAACAACTGCTTAGGCTCCATCGGCTTTACAGAACATGGCCTTGCCCATGCCAAGCGCAGCAGCCATTATGCCCAGCGCATTTTGGAATCTTTGGGATACCCTGCCCGCACCTGCGAACTGGCGGCAATTGCCGGGTACATGCATGACATCGGCAACACGGTGAACCGGGCGGATCATGCCCACAGCGGCGCGCTGATGGCCTTCACCCTTTTAAACAAACTGCAGATGCCTCCGGAGGAAATCGCCATGGTGTGCTCCGCCATCGGGCACCATGACGAAAAGACGGCTTACCCGGTTAACCCCCTGGCAGCAGCCCTTATCCTTTCGGACAAAAGCGATGTGCGCCGCACCCGGGTGCGCAAGGATGCAGTGCTGGCGGCGGACATCCATGACCGGGTGAATTACGCAGTGGAGGACATGCGGCTTGAAATTGACCCGGAGCAGAAGGTCTGTACATTTAATATTGTGATAGACACGGAAATATGCCCCGTTATGGAATACTTTGAAATTTTCCTGGAGCGCATGGTGCTGTGCCGCAAGGCCGCAAGAACCCTGGGCCTGCAGTTCGAGCTTATCATCAACAACACCCGGCTGCTTTAAAAGCCTTTGGGGCCGCTCCAAAGCTGGGTTCTGGCAAAGTTTGCTATACCTTTTCTATATCCAGCTTCTGTACCCGTTTCCCCTCCACCTTTTCCGGCGCATGGACTATGATTTTCTTGATAAATTCATTGACGATTGCGGGGGTAAGTTCCTTTATCCCCACATATTTGCGGATAATTGCGGCGAAGCTGTCAAAATCGCTTTTGTTCTGTTCGTAGGTATCGACTTCCTGCTGGTCTGCCTTGACCTTTTCTTCCAGTTCCTGCTGTTCCGCTTCATACTCTGCGGACAGCTTCAGAAACCTGTCATGGCTGATGGCCCCGCTTATGTCGTCCTCATAAATCCGCTTGAAGATACGGTCAAGTTCCGCTATCCGCTTATGCGCTTGTAAAACTTCCCGCTTCCTACGCTTCATTTCCTTTTCTGTTTCAGCGGAGCGTTGCTGATACATCATTCGCCGCCTCTGTTGGCATGAGCGACCCTGCCGTATCCCACCACCTGCGGATTCTGAAAAAGGGCGGAATCTTTGAAAGCCGCCGGGACGGGAAAGAGGTTTACTATACTTTGGCGGACACCATCCAGGCGAAGATGCTGCACCGAACCATTGACGCGCTGTTTGAGATCACCTGTCCTACCGGCTGATAGAAGAAATGCGCCGCGCTTATGAAAGTGCGGCGCATTTCCTGTGTTATACTTCACTCCTGCGCCGGAGTTTCAAACTGCTTGACCCGCATGGCCGGATAGCGTTCAGAATGGCAATCACCGAAACGCCCACATCCGCAAACACCGCCGCCCACATATTAGCGCGACCCAGCGCCCCCAGGATCAGCACCAGGAATTTGACCCCCAGGGAAAAGACGATGTTCTCATTGGAAATACGATGGTCTTGCGGGCAATCTACATGACGGCGGCGATTTTGGACGGTTCATCGGTCTTCAGCACCACATCAGCGGCCTCGATCACCACATCAGCGGCCTCGATCACCGCATCGGAGCCGAGAGCGCCCATAGCGATACCCACATCGGCCCACGCCAGCACAGGCGCGTCATTGATGCCGTCACCCACAAAGGCCACGCAAGCTGGAGAACCTCAGGGCTGTTCTGTGTCTTTTTGTGCGTGCCTACAACCGGTTCGGAGCAGCCAAGGCTCGCTTTCGGGTTCTCTATCCTCTCTCCCAACCTCCTTTTTCTTTTCTCAATTTCTTTTAGGGCTTGTTTGAAAATAGAGGGAATGACGAATTTTTGATTCAGAAGTGGTCAGATTCCAGGATAAAACCGCAAGCCAACCTGCCGGTTGGCGAGGATTTTTGACGCAGAATATGGCCGCTTATGGGCAAAAAGACAGCGTTTTCGATTTTTCAAACAAGCCCTAACTGTTCGCTTGGACACACTCCTTTCGTCCGTGGTCTGGTGGCGCTCAATGTACCCAGCCCGCTCCAATTCGTTGACGGCGGAACAAATAGCGTCCTTGTTCTCCCGGTTGATATAGCACAAGCCGGACAGGGTATAATCCCAATCTTCCGGGAGTGACAAAATCTGCGACAACAGGCCCTTGGCTTTCAGGGACAGGGATTTGTCCCGCAGATGGTAGTTGGACATCACCGTGTACCCCTTGTTCCTCTCCACGCGGAATACTGGCATGGCTCTCCGCTCCTTTCGGTGTCTGGACATGAAAAAACACCGCAGACTTTTCATAATCTGCGGCGCTGGCCGGGACGCAGAAACGGGCGGTGTCTTGCCGGCATCGCCCGTTTTCTGTGCTGTTGTTCACTTGTTTGCGCCGCCCCGTTTTCCACTGCCCTTAAAAAGCATTGATTTACTGGGGTTTTCCATGTTTTCTTATGGCAACGCCCTTAAATGCCGCGGCCTTTTTTTACTGGACGTATACGTACAAAAAAGCTTGCGCCTGCCGGGAAAAGGGGTTATAGTAAACACACTTTAAAATCGGTACATCCGATTTTAAAGCTGGGCGGCTTTGCCGTCCGGCTCAAAAGAGGCGTACCTCTTTTGAGCTGTGTTAACTATTACTTGCTTTCCGGCACAAGCAGGCCATAGTCCCCGTCCTTCCGGCGGTAGACCACATTGATTTCGCCGGACTCGTCGTTGCGGAACATGAAGAACTCGTGGCCCAACATGTTCATCTGCATAACCGCCTCCTCTGGGGACATCACCTTGACGAAGAAGGACTTGCTGCGGGTAATTTTAATCTCCTCGTCAGGCTCGTCATAGTAATCATCGGCAATGACAATGCCGGGGTTCATCTTTTTAGATTTCTCAAGCCTTGTCTTGTTGCGGCGGATCTGCTTGCCCAAAGCGGCAACCACGTGATCCAGCGCCTCGTTCATCTCTATGGCGGTATCCTCGGCGCGGCAGATCATGCCCCGCTGTTTGATGGTGATCTCCACGGTCTGGCGGTTGCGCTCCACCGTCACGGTGACCACCGCTTCGGCGTCATCGTCAAAGATCCTGTCAAACTTGGAAAGCTTTTTTTCCACCAGCTCTTTAAAATTGCTGCGCAGATTGACTTTTCTCCCCACAATCGTGATCTTCATGGAATGGCCACCTTTCTTTCTCCTGATTTTTCCAAAAGCACCGTAGCCGGTTTTTTGTAATTCTATTGTAGCACAATACCTAAAAAAACGCAATCATTTCCGCTTAAATTATTAAAGTTTTATGCCGGGTCACATGGCACCCCACATTCACTGCCACAGGCAGGCCGGCAATGTGGGTGGGATATGTTTCAATGTTTACCGCCAAAGCCGTTACGTCCCCGCCAAAGCCCTGGGGGCCTACCCCTGTTTTGTTCACCGCTTCCAGCATCCTGGCTTCCAGCGCCTGATAGTAAGGATCCGGGTGGCGCTGGGAAACATCCCGGCACAGGGCTTTCTTGGCAAGGCAGGCACACAGCTCGAAATCCCCGCCAATGCCCACGCCCAGCACAACGGGAGGGCAGGGGTTTGCCCCTGCCTGGGAGACGGTTTCCGCCACAAACCCGATAATGTCCTCCGGGCTGGCGGCAGGGGTGAACATGTGCAGGCGGCTCATGTTCTCGCTGCCAAAGCCTTTCGGGGCCACCGTAAGCTCCAGCTTGTCCCCAGGCACCAGACGGGTGTGGAGGATGGCGGGGGTGTTGTCCCCTGTGTTTTTACGGCGCAGGGGATCTGCCACCACAGAGCAGCGCAGCAGCCCTTCCACATAGCCCCGGCGCACCCCTTCGTTTACAGCGGCCTCAAAATCCCCCTCTATGCAAACCTCCTGGCCCACCTGGGCAAACACCACTGCCATGCCTGTGTCCTGGCAGATAGGCACCGCCATCTGCCGGGCAGCGTCCAGGTTTTCCGCCAAGTCTCTTAAAATGGCCCGGCCTGTCCCACTGGACTCCCGGCCAGGGCTTTCCCGCACCAGTTTTTCCAATCCCGCAGGCAGCTCCCGGTTGGCCTCCACGCAAAGCCGCCGGACTGCCTCCGCAATGTCCCCCGCTGTAATTTTCCGCATATTCTCTCCCTCTTTGTTAAAAAGTAAAAGGGCCTGAAAGGCCCTTACTGGTATAAAACATCCGGCAGCGCTGCGCAAGCTTTTACCCATGGCCCGCCGCCTGGCTTAACCCCTCTTGAAAGGGGTTGGATGTATGTTCCTTATTTCGGCCCCCGGCGGGAATAGCCTCCCCGGCGGGTGTCTGTGCTGCGCTTCAGGTCGGACATTTTTTCGTCACTGGTCTGCTTGAAGCGGGACATCATGTCCTCAAAGCTGCCGCTGTCGTTGCGCCTGCTCTGCCACTCAAAGTCCCCGGGCCTTCCGGGGCTTGGCTGCGGCGCCGGGCGGGGGCTTCTGGGCGGGCGGCCCTGCCCGCGGCGGGCGTTCCCCCTCTCCCCGCCTTCAGGGCGCCGGGAGGCTGGCTTGCGCTGCTGATCTTCCGGCAGGGCCTTCTTGATGGAAAGGCTTACCTTCCCTTCCTCGCTGACAGACAGCACCTTTACCTTGACCACTTGCCCTTCTGTGACGAAATCCTTTATCTCGTTGACGAATACAGGAGCCACCTCTGAAATGTGGACCATGCCTGTGCGGCCCCCTTCAAAGCTTACAAATGCCCCAAACTTGGTGATCCCCGTCACCTTACCCTCATAGATCTCTCCAACCTCAAGCTGCATAGTTTCGATTTTTCCTCCCTGGCTTACTCGAATCTGTAAATGGCAGATGCTTTCCTCAGTCCCCGCCGCCCACGTCCACAAAAATGCGTTCGTTGGGCTTGGCGTAGTCCAGATCCCGCCGGGCTTTTTTCTCCGCATATTCCTCCAGCCCGCTGCTGTCCTTCAGGGAATCCGCCAGCTCTTCATTGCGGATAGTCTGTTTATCCAGCCGCTGCTGCAGATCTTCCAGCGTCCGGCGCTTCTGGGATATTTCGATCTGCCTGCTCACAAGGGTGAAGGCCACAAACAGCGCCAGGCAGAACACTGCGAATTTCAAAAGGAGGCTGCCCTTGTATTTTCCTTTTTTCTTTTCCTGCAAAAGGCCGCCCTCCTTTTAAAAGCTCTTTTTGGCATCCTGGGCAAAGAACCCGCTGCACCCATTATATAATAGTCTACATAAGTTTTTCAAGTGCTTTTTTCCGGTTTTTTGGCGTATGGCGGATTTTTTTCAAATCCTGCCCCTTTTCTGCGGGGTTTTTTCTTGCTCCCGCGCCTGCCTTTAGGGAAATTTTTCTTTTTCCGCGCTTTTTTCCAGCGTGCCAGCTTTCCTTTTGCCCAACGGAAGGGAGCTGAAAGAAAACAGGAAATCTTCTTCCACAAAAAGCGCAGAAGCTTTCCCCCGGCAGTGGCCAGGGGATCCAGGGAAACCACAACGCCCCAAGCCCCCAGGGCCTGCAGGGCTGCCTGCAAAAGGCGCAGCCTGCCTTTGTCCACCGCCAGAGCGCATAAGAACACCACTGCGCCGCAAACCAGCCCGAAAGCCGTATCCAGCGCCGCCGTAAGCAGCTTTCCCCCGCCCAGGGCCAGCCGCAAGGCCTTGCACAGCAGAAACAGCGCGCCCAGTGCCGCGCCGCTTGTCAGGCAGAAAAGCGCTATGGGCCATGTGCTCCCGGTCATTTAAACAGCCTGCCAAAAAAGGACAGGGCCGGGCTGCTCTCTGTGTAGGACACTGCCGCCACCTTGCCCACAACCCGCATATCCCCTGTGTCCGCGTTCAGGCTGTCTATATGCAGGGCCTGGCCCTTTATGTTAAGCTGGCCCATGTCTGTCTGGGCCGTTATCAGCTCGTCGCTGAAAAAATCCACCCGCCGTATGCCTGTGGCGGTCATGTGCTCCCTGGCGTCTATATGCAGCGTATGCTTTTTCATGGACTGCTGGAGGTCTGCCATATGTTCCATCCCTTCTGCCGGGGATTGCAGCCAGCGCGGTTCAAAAACGGGTAAAATCCCTTTTGAACTAGCGGCAGAGCCGTCTGCCTGAAAGCCGGGCTTTCCCGGCTTTCAAAGGCGTTTACTATAGCCCCGGTCAAGAAATGGATATGCAAAAGCCGTCCCTGTTATTCCTCAATGATCCGGTACAGCCCCGCAGCCTCTTCCTTCTTCACGTATTCCGCCACAGAGAGCACTTCAGCCTTCAGCACCCGCTCCCCCATGGTGATTTCCAGCACATCCCCGGCCTTCACATCGTAAGAAGCCCGGGCCTGCCTGCCGTTTACCAGCACCCGGCCCGCGTCGCAGGCCTCGTTTGCCACGGTGCGGCGCTTTATCAGCCGGGATATTTTCAGATATTTGTCAAGTCGCATGAATTTTTCCTCCTTCTCTGCGCGTTTTAAGAAGCAGCCTGCCCCGCCCGCAACCCCCGGGGCCTTTGGCCCCGGGCGGCAGGCTTTGCCTTGCCGGCCCGGCGGAGCCGGGCGTTTGCGGGCGGGAGCGCTGCCGCTTTCTCCCTGTCCGGAAACAAAAACAGGCCCGGATACGCCCCGGGCCCGCTGGATACTCACAAAGCTACTTATTCACAACATCCTTCAAAGCCTTGCCAGCCTTAAAGGCAGGGGCCTTGGATTCAGGAATATTGATCTCCTCGTTGTTGCGGGGGTTGCGCCCGGTACGGGCGCCGCGGGTGCGCACCTCAAAGGTGCCAAAGCCCACCAACTGCACCTTGTCACCCTTTTCCAGAGCATTGGTAATGGAGTCAATCACAGCGTTTACAGCGGCGTCAGCATCTTTCTTGGTGATGTCTGCCCGCAGGGCGACATCCGCGATCAGTTCAGACTTGTTCATTTATGAGTACCTCCAAAAATATTGATCTGGCCTGCCGATGGGAAACGCAGGCCGCGTCTTGTGGCTGCTATGCCAGTACAACAGGCTTTGGCGGAAGGAATCCGCAGGGCCTGAAAGGGTTAAAAAGCTGTAGCATTTGCAATAATATCATATCCATCCCCTTTTTTCAAGGGTTTTTGCAATTTTTTGCCCACCAGGCAGCATCAGCAGGTCACTTTTTCTCACCGCGCCCAGCAGCAGCGCCCCTGTCCCATATACACAGGCGCCCAAGAGGATGGCGGCCCCCAGGCAGAAAAGCGCCTGATCCGGCAGCAGGCGGATGAGAATGCCATGCCCTCCAAAGGCTGCGGCCCCGCATACCAGCGCGCAGAGGAAGGGCCTGCCCAGCACCCGCTTTGCGGAGAAGCGGGTGCCGGTCACCTTTTGCAGGCAGTATAGCTGGGAAACGGTTAAAAACAGGTAGCACAGCAGGGTGCCTACCCCGGCACCCAGGAGGTTTATTTCCGGAATCCCGCACAACACCCAGTTTACCCCGATTTTTAAAGCCATGGCTATCCCCAGCAGCTTCACAGGCAAGTCCGCCCGCCCCACTGCCTGCAGCATACTGGAAAGGGGCGTGCTTAAAGCTGTGAGCAGGGACGCAGGCCCCAGAATGCCCAGCACCCCTGCCACCAGAGGCGTGGAAGGCCCGGCCCCGTACAAGGCCCTGGTAACGGGTTCTGCCAGGGCGGTAAGCCCCAGCCCGGCAGGAAAGCAGAACAGGGCTGTCAGGCGCAGGATAGAAGCCATGCTCCCCTGCAAGGCCTGTTTTTCCCCTCTGGCCCAGGCCCGGGTGACAGCGGGCAGGGCGCTGACCCCAAAAGCCTGGGTGATGGCCGGCACCAGCAGATACAAGGTGAGGGCCAGGGTATAGCACCCGTATAAAAAAGTGGGGATGCTTTCCGGGTTATCCAGGTATACAGTGGGTATCATGCCCGGATATGCCCGCAATAACCCTGCCGGATCGCTTTTCATAATGTCGCCCAGCCGGTTCTGCAAAAAAGTGGCGTCAATCAGCCCCCCGGCATTCATGGCAATGGAGCCTGCCGCCACCGGCGCGGTAATTTTTAAAAGCCGCCAGACAGTTTCCCGCCGCCTGGCTGCAGGAGGGGATTTCCTCTCCCCTGCCCTGCCCCCCAGGCGGAAACGGATCCACAGGTACAAAAGCGCACCCAAAGAACCTGCCGTCACCCCCAGCACAGCCCCGGCCGCGGACAGGGCCAGCACCAGGAATTCCCCCGCGTCCACTGTAGGCGGGGCAAAGCCGAACACCGTCCCGCTCTGGGCCAGCTCCCGCTGCCCCGCCTGGGCAATGGCCCCGGCGCACCAGAGGCCCAGCACCAGCTTGATCAGGGCTTCTATAATCTCCGAAACCGCTGTGGGCCGCATATCTCCCAGTCCGGCAAAATACCCTCTGTAAACGGAGCCGCAGCAGGCGAACAGCACCGCCGGGGCCAAGGCCAGCATGGGGAAAAGGGCCTGGGGGCTGCCTACGGCAAACTCGCAGTAAAAGGGGGCCGCCAGGGTGACCCCTATAGTTCCTATGGCCCCTATCCCCAAAAACAGGGGCAGGGCGGCTTTTCGCACCTCGTCCACATCCTGCCAGCGCCCCTGGGAGCTGCTTTCCGACACAAGGCGGGATACCGCCACTGGGAAGCCCGCTGTTGCCAGGCTGAAAACCGGCCCGTAAAAATTATAGGCCACGTTGAAAAGCCCCATGCCATATTCTCCGATAATCCGCTGGAGGGGAATTTTAAACAGCGCCCCCACCACCTTCACCACTGCCATCCCGGCTGTGAGGATCAAGGCCCCCCATAAAAAGTTCTGTCCGCTCCGCTTCTCTCCCTGGTTTTGCATCCGCACCCCGCCTTTCCAAAAAACCGCCATGCGATACAGCCATCTGCACAGATATATCGTATAGTAACCGCCTGGCTTTCTGCCCATGGCGCTTCTCTCTTCCGGTTTTTTACAGTATGCCTCCCTGCATCATATGCCGGAGGAAGGCGCAATATTTGTCCCAGGGAAAGGGGCCTTTCGCAGGCAAAAGGAGCGCCCTCCTGCGGGAAGGCGCTCCCTCGCTTTATATGGGGGTAGTGTGAAACACACAGAGAAGGAAACAGAACCGGGCACAAAGGGCTGGCGCTCCCTCTCGATTCTCCCATGGCGGGTTTACATATGGCTTAAAACATCCTGGGTGAGGATTTCCCAGCCGTCGGCCTTTAGGGCCTCCGCAGCCTGCTGGCCCTGATCCACCCGGATGATCACAAAGGCCTTGCCCTTGTCCCGGCTGATAAAAGCATACATGTACTCCAGGTCAAAGCCCTTGTCGGACAGCAGCCGCACCACCTTGGCAAAGGATCCGGAAACATCCGGAATGCCTACGGCTATCACGTTTGTCAGGGACACAGTCATGCCATGGGCCTTCAAGGCGTCCACAGCGTCCTGGGGCCGGTCTACAATCACCCGCAGGATGCCGAAATCGCTGGTATCCGCCACAGAAATGGCCCGGATGTCGATTTCCGCTCCAGCCAGCACCTCGGTAATTTCCGCCAGACGGCCCGGCTTGTTCTCAATAAAGACGGACAACTGTTGAATTTGCATAATCGCTCCTCCTTTAAAAGAATACAAATATATATAGATAAAGTTTATTTTCTTTCCATCCGCAGCAGATATTCCTCTGTATCTTCCTCCAGCACCCGCTCCCCGGTGAGGGCAAAGCCATGGCGCTCATAAAAGCGGATGGCGTCCGGGTTCTTTTCCAAGGCCCACAGCCAGGAAGCCCCCCGGGCCTGCACCGCCTGTTCCAGCAGCGCCCCGCCAATGCCCTGGCCCCGGAAGAAGGATTCCACATACAGGTGCTTTATTTCGCTGCCATCCATCTCCAGGAAGCCCCGCACAATGCCGTCGTCATACACCAGCACGTCCTGCAGGCGGCTGGGGCTGTCCAGGTATTCCCGGGCAACAGGCAGCACCTGCAGCTCCCCAAAGGAATATGGCTCATACTGGAAAATGGGGAAGAATTTCTCCCGGCGCACGAAAACAAAAATCTCCGCGATACGGGAAACGTCCCCTGTTTCCGCCTGCCTTACATACATACAGACTCTCCTTTCTTCCGGTTCGCATTGCCCTTAAAACTTTCTCCTGTCCTCCACCCGTTTGGCCTTGCCTTCAGAACGCTGGAGGGACTTAGGCTCCAGGAGGGTGATTTTCGCCGCAATGTTCAGGGTGGACTGGAGCGCGCCGGCAATGCGCTTTTCCACTTTTTCCAGATTGCGCACGGTGTCGGAGAACATGCCGCTGTTCATCTCCACCTGCACTTCCAGCGTGTCCAGATTATTCTTTCTGTCCACCACCATGCGGTAGTTGGGATCCATGCCCAAATCAAGCAGCACGCTTTCAATCTGGGAGGGGAACACGTTGATGCCCCGGATAATGAGCATGTCATCGGTGCGGCCCTTGGGCTTTGTCATGCGCACAGTGGTGCGCCCGCATTTGCACACCTCATGGGTCAGAGAGGCAATGTCCCTGGTGCGGTAGCGCACCAATGGCAGGGCTTCCTTGCCGATACAGGTGAACACCAGCTCTCCTTCCACGCCGTCGGGAAGCTGCTCCCCGGTTACGGGATCGATAATTTCCGGATAGAAATAATCCTCCTGCACATGCATACCCGCCTGCTCTTGGCACTCGCAGGAAACCCCAGGCCCGGCAATTTCCGAAAGGCCGTAAATGTCATAGGCCTTTATGGCCAGGGCCTTTTCAATCTCCCGGCGCATTTCCTCTGTCCAAGGCTCTGCCCCGAAAATGCCGATGCGCACCCGCAGGCTTTCCGGGTCTATGCCCTTGTCCCGGACGGTTTCCCCGATATACATGGCATAGCTGGGAGTGCAGCAGAGGATGTCGCTGCCATAGTCCTGCAAAATCTGCACCTGCCGGTTAGTGTTGCCGCTGGACACAGGGATAACCGCCGCCCCCAGCTTTTCCGCGCCGTCGTGCAGCCCCAGGCCCCCTGTAAAAAGCCCGTAGCCATAGGACACGTGTACCAAATCCTCCTTCCTGCCGCCCACTGCCACAATGGCCCTGGCGGCCCCGGTGGCCCAAGTGTCCAAATCCCTGGCTGTATAGGCCACCACCGTCTGCTTGCCTGTGGTGCCGGAGGAGGCGTGGATACGGGCCAGCTCCCCCCGGGGCACTGCCACCAGGCCGAAGGGATAGGTATCCCGGAGATCCTGCTTCTCTGTGAAGGGCAGCTTCACGATGTCGTCAATAGATTTCACATCTTCTGGCTTGAGGCCAATGGCGTCAAACTTCTTTTTATAGAAGGGGACATTTTCATAGCAGCGCTTCACCATGTCCGCCAGGCGCTTGGACTGTATTTCCCGCAGGGTTTCCCGGGAAGCGCACTCAATTTCGGGCTGAAAATAATTTGGCATACCGCATCATTCCTTTACAGTTTATTGTGGCCTTATGCCCCGAACCCCAGCCGGAAGGCCTTTTCGTTCAGCGCATAGAACTTTTCCGGCACGCAGGCCCGCACCGCCTCCAGCCACAGAGCTTCATCCGGATCCAGGTGCCGGGCCATGGCCCCGATAAGCACTACATTCACTGCCTTCTGGGAGCCTGCCTCCTCAGAAAGCTTTAGAGCGTCAACCGCCAAAACCTTTGCGCCCTTTTCCTCCATGGCCGCAAGCAGGCCCTGGGGGTAAGCCGCCTGCCCGGTCACCACAGGCATGGGGTCTATTTTCTGGGTGTTCACCACCGCTGTGCCGCCGCTTTTCAGGTAAGGCAAAGCCCTTGCCGCCTCCAACTGCTCAAAGGCCAGAAGCACATCCGCTTCCCCCTGCTCGATAACCGGGGAAAACACCTTTTCCCCGAAGCGCACATAGGTGACCACAGAGCCGCCCCGCTGGCTCATGCCATGAACCTCCCCCACCTTCACGTCATAGCCCTTTTGCAGCATGGCGCTGCCTAAAATCCGGCTGGCAAGCAGGGTGCCCTGCCCGCCCACGCCTACAATCATCACGCTTTTTGTCTGGCTCATGCTATCGCTCCTTTCCCGCAGAGCGCTGTACACACCCCGCAGCCCACGCACTGGGTGGGGTCGATAAGCGCCTTGCCGTCCCGCATGCTGATGGCAGGGCATCCTATCCCCATGCAGGCCTTGCAGCCTATGCATTTTTCCCCGCTTACCTCTAAGGGGGCGCTGTGCTTCACCGTCTTTAACAGGGCGCAGGGCCTGCGGCTGATAATCACCGAAGGCTCTTTTGCCTCAAGCTCCTCCTTGAGAACCTGCCGGGTCAGCTTCAGGTCATAAGGGTCTACCACCCGCACCCGGCGGATACCCACTGCGCAGCACAGGGCCTCCAGATCTACCGCCTGGGCAGGCTCGTTGTAGATGTTAAAGCCTGTGGAGGGGTTCTGCTGGTGGCCTGTCATGCCGGTGATGGAGTTATCCAGGATAATGACAGTGGAATTGGTGCGGTTATACGCAATGTCAATGAGGCTGGTGATGCCGGAATGGATAAAGGTGGAGTCACCGATAACCGCCACAGCCTTCTTAGCAGCTCCCTCTCCCCGGGCCTTGTTATAGCCATGGAGGGCCGAGACAGAGGCCCCCATGCAGATGCAGGCGTCCATGGCGGAAAGGGGCGCGGAGGCCCCCAGGGTATAACAGCCAATGTCCCCGCTGACATACACCTTCTCCTGCTTCAAGGCATAGAACAGGCCCCTGTGGGGACACCCGCAGCACATGACAGGCG
This sequence comes from Acutalibacter sp. JLR.KK004, assembly GCF_036941085.1. Lineage (NCBI taxonomy): Bacteria > Bacillati > Bacillota > Clostridia > Eubacteriales > Acutalibacteraceae > Acutalibacter > Acutalibacter sp. JLR.KK004. The sequence continues at coordinate 1,382,407 of NZ_JAYMNQ010000001.1, read as the reverse complement.
GGCGCACAGGCAGAGGGCCTTCCAGGGCCGCGCTGGGGGCCTCTTCCCCGGTAAGCAGCTTTTTTATAAGCCGCTGGGAAAGCTCCCCGCAGCGGGGGAACAGCTCCTTGCCCACAACCTCCAGGCCCAGGGCCTTGCAGTGGGACTCAATAAAATCGTCCAGCTCCTCCGCCACATACAGGGTTTCGCACTGGGCGGCAAAGTCCCGCAGCAGCTTCTGGGGCAGGGGGTATACCATGCCCAGCTTCAGGTAGTTGGCGGAATCCCCCATAGCCTCCCTGGCATACTGGTACACTGCCCCGGCGCAGATAATGCCAATTTTCGCCCCGTTGTTCTCAATCCTGTTGATTTCGCACCGCTCCGCCCACTCTGCAAGGGCCTGGGTGCGGGCCTCCACCTTCTCGTGCTTAGGCCGGGCAAAGGCAGGCAGCATCACGTTTTTCGCCGGATCCTTTTTATATTCCTTTAAGGGGATTTCCTGCCGCTCCCCGCACTCCACCACGCTGCGGGCATGGGACACCCGGGTGGTCAGCCGCAAAAGCACCGGGGTGTCAAATTCCTCGGAAAGGGCATAGCCCAGCTTCGCGAATTCCTTGCACTCCTGGGAGTCTGCTGGCTCCAGCATGGGAAGTTTGGCGGCTTTCGCATAGTTGCGGGAGTCCTGCTCGTTCTGGGAGGAATGCATGCCCGGGTCGTCCGCCACAGCCAGCACCATGCCGCCGTTTACTCCTATGTAGCTCATAGTGAAAACCGGATCCGCCGCCACGTTCAGCCCCACGTGCTTCATGGCGCAGAAGGATCTGGCCCCGCCGACAGCGGCCCCGGCGGCGGCCTCCGCCGCCACCTTTTCGTTGGGCGCCCACTCGCAGGCAAGCTCCGGGAACTTTGCCGCCGCTTCCGTTATTTCCGTGCTGGGGGTTCCCGGGTAGCTGGATACCACCCGCACCCCCGCTTCATACAGGCCCCGGGCCACAGCCTCGTTGCCAAGTAACAGTTGTTTCATTTCAATCGCCCCGCGATACAGAATTCGCGCAAAAGCCTGTGAAAGCACAGCCCTTTATGCCCCGTACCGCTCCTTTCTTTGTATTCCACGCCGTTCCATCCTTCCTGGATAACAGCTTACTCTTTTTCATTTCGCAAGTCCAGCACCCGCTTTGCCTTGCCCTGGAACCGCTCCAGGGACTTCGGCGACACCAGGGAAACCTTTGTCTCCAGCCCCAGCACGCTCTTGAGCCTGTCGTGTATCTTCCCCTGCAAAGCCTGCAGCTCTCCAAAGCTTTCCAGAAGGCTGCCGTCGGTCAGCTCTACTTTGACCTCCAGCCTGTCCAGGAAGTTCTTCCGGGTAACCACAAGCTGATAGTGCGGCCCCACGTTCCGCATCCCTACCAGCACACTTTCGATCTGGGAGGGGAAAACGTTCACGCCCTTGATAATCAGCATGTCGTCTGTGCGGCCCATCACCTTTTCCATACGCGCGTGGGTGCGGCCGCAGGCGCAAGGCTCGTAGTGCAGCCGGGTGATGTCCTTGGTGCGGTAGCGCAGCACAGGCATACCCTCCCGCAGCAGGGTGGTCACCACCAGTTCCCCCGCTTCCCCCCGGGCCTTGGGCTGCAGGGTGTCCGGGTCGATAATCTCCGGCAAAAAGCCGTCCTCGTTAAAGTGCAGGCCGCAGCGGCACAGGCATTCCCCTGAAACGCCAGGGCCTTGCAGCTCTGTCATGCCGTAATTGTCCGTAACCCTTACGCCCAGGGTTTCCTCAATGCGGGCGCGCATTTCCGGGGTGCAGCCCTCGCTGCCCAGGATGCCGTGGCGCAGCTTCCCGTAGGCCTCCCTGGGATAGCCGCTTTCCCGCACCAGCTCCCCCAGGTACAGGGCATAGGAGGGAGTGGCCACAAGGCCCGTCACCCCGAAGTCCCGGAGCATCATCAACTGCTTTTCCGAGTTCCCGGAGGAGGCCGGGATTACCGTTGCCCCAATTTTCTCCAGCCCGAAATGCAGGCCCAAGGCCCCGGTGAACAGCCCGTAGCCAAAGGATATCTGGATAACGTCCTCCTCCGTCACCCCGGCGGCCGTGACCACCCGGGCCATAAAGTCGGACCACTGTTCAATGTCGCCCTTTGTATAGGCCCCCAAAGTGGGCTTGCCTGTGGTGCCGGAGGAGGCGTGGATGCGCACAATGTCTTTCATGGGCACAGCCAGCATTCCGAAAGGGTAGTTATCCCGGATATCGTCCTTTGTGGTAAAGGGTATGTACTGGATATCCGACAGGGCTTTGATTTTATCCCCGCCTGTAATCCCCGCCTCCCCCAGGCGCTTATGATAAAAAGGCACATGGTTGTAGCAATAGTCTACCATGCGCCGCAGCCGCTGGAGCTGCAGGGCGTCCAGCTCTTTGCGGCCCATGGTTTCCACGTCTTTTTGAAAAAATCTTTCCCCCACTCTTCTAACCACTTTCCTTTCTTTGGGCATGCCGGTGGTTTTGCCGCTTTAAACCAGCAAAAAACCGCTCACCCCTATTGTAGCGGATTTCCCGGCAAATTGCAACAAAAAGTGTGCCTCCCTCCTTCTTTTTCTGTCACTTGCGGCTTTTCCGCTTTTCTTCCATCAGCTGGGCAAGCCAGGGCAGGTGGGTTTCAAATTTCGGCCCGAAGCGGGTGTCCCCGCCGCTTTGGGCTGTGGTGACAATGGTGCGGTGGGTAAATTCCACAGCCGTATCGCAGGCTTCATAAAGGGTCATTCCGTTTAGAAGCCCGCCCAGGAGGGTGGAGGAAAAGAGATCCCCTGTGCCATGGAAATAGCCGGGGATTTCCGGGCGCAGGGAAAGGCGCATTTCCCCTGTCTCCCGGTCAAAGCAGGCCGCGCCCAGCTCTCCCTTTTGCAGCCATGCCCCTGTAAGTACCGCCTGCCGGGGGCCTAAACCGCAAAGCGCCCGCAAAAGGCTTTCCAGCCCCTCCCGGGTGTAGGGGCCTGGGTCATAGGGCAGGCCCAGGATGTGGCAGGCCTCCGTCATGTTGGGGGCCACCACGTCTGCCCGGCGGCACAGGCGCACCATGCCGTCCGCCATCTCCTGGGTGTAGGTGCTGTAGAGCTTCCCCCCGTCCCCCATCACCGGATCCACCAGTATAAGGCTTTCCGGCTCCCGGAACATTTCAAAAATCTCCTCCACCATGCCAATCTGCTCCCCGCTGCCCAGAAAGCCGCTGTACAGCGCTTTAAAGCGCGCCCCCACGCTTTCCCAGTGCTTTGCCATGGGCAGAAGCTCCGGGGTCAAATCCCGGTAGATATATCCTGCAAAGCCTCCTGTATGGGTGGACAGCACTGCTGTGGGCAGGGCTGAAACCTCCACCCCGCAGGCGGACAGCACCGGCAGGGCCACTGTCAGCGAGCACTTCCCAAAGCCTGAAAGATCGTGTATGGCGGCGCAGGTCAATTCCCTCTGCTGCATTGTTCACTTCCATCCTTTCCTTGCGGTTTTATTCAAAAACCTATTCAAATATAAAGTGTAAACCTTCCGGGAGAGAAAGTCAAACTTTACAAATGTGAAAAAAAATGCTAAAATAGCATGGTATATCCAGATTTCAGAACAGAAGGGCAGGTTTTCTTCTATGAAAGGCTATAATGACAAGCGCCGCAAGCTGTTTATCCGCGTCACCGCCGCCATGCTGGCCCTGCTGATGGCAGGCTCTGTGCTTTCAGCCCTGATTTTCAGATAGGAGGGATTTCATGCCTTTTCATCATACCACGCTGTTTATGCCCTGCCGGCGAATGTGGGGGGCGCTGGGGGATTTTTGTTCCCAGCGCCGGGGCCTGCGGCCCAAGGGCAGCCATACTATAAAAGAAGATATAATATCCTGCGGTTTGCCGCAGAAAGGATGAAAGAAAACCATGGCAGAAAACAAAGGGAAGTATTATTTAACCACAGCAATTGCCTACACCTCCGGCAAGCCCCATATCGGCAACGTGTATGAAATCGTGCTGGCAGACGCCATCGCCCGCTTCAAGCGCCTGGAAGGCTATGACGTGTGGTTCCAGACAGGCACCGACGAGCACGGCCAGAAAAACGAGCTGAAGGCCGCTGCCGCGGGGGTCAGCCCCAAGGAATATGTGGACAAAATCGCCGGCATTATCAAGGGGCAGTTCGATTTGATGAACGTGTCCTATGACTATTTTATCCGCACCACAGACGAGTATCACGAGAAGGAAATCCAGAAGGTCTTTAAAAAGCTTTATGACCAGGGAGACATTTACAAAAGCTCCTATGAGGGGCTTTACTGCACAGACTGCGAATCCTTCTTCACCGAAAGCCAGCTTGTGGACGGCAAATGCCCGGACTGCGGGCGGGAAGTCCACCCGGCTCAGGAGGAAGCCTACTTCTTTAAGATGAGCAAGTATGCCCAGCGGCTTATCGACCACATCAACAGCCACCCGGAGTTTATCCAGCCTGTGTCCCGGAAAAACGAGATGATGAACAACTTCCTGCTGCCGGGCCTCCAGGATCTGTGCGTGTCCCGCACCTCCTTCACCTGGGGCATTCCTGTGGATTTTGACCCCAAGCATGTGGTATATGTGTGGCTGGACGCCCTGACAAATTATATCACCGGCATTGGCTACCACTGCGGCGGAGAATCTGAAGAGAAGTTCCACAAGCTTTGGCCCGCCGATCTGCACCTTATCGGCAAAGATATCATCCGTTTCCACACCCTCTACTGGCCCATCTTCCTCATGGCCCTGGATCTGCCCCTGCCCAAGCAGGTGTTCGGGCACCCCTGGCTTTTGATGAACGGCGGGAAGATGAGCAAAAGTAAAGGCAACACTATTTACGCGGACGATCTGGTGGACGTGTTCGGCGTGGATCCCATCCGTTACTTTGTGCTGCACGAGATGCCTTATGACAACGACGGCAACCTCACCTGGGAACTGGTGTGCGAGCGGAACAATTCCGATTTGGCAAACGTGCTGGGGAACCTTGTAAACCGCACCATTTCCATGAGCAACAAGTATTTCGGCGGCGTGGTAACAGACGCCGGGGCAACAGAGCCTGTGGATGATGATTTGAAGGGCTTTGTCAGCGCCTGCCGGGACAAGGCGGCGGCAAAGATGGAGAGCCTGCGGGCCGCAGACGCTATCACAGAGATTATGAGCCTGTTTAAGCGCTGCAATAAATATATTGACGAAACCATGCCCTGGGCCTTGGCCAAGGACGAGGCAAAGCTGCCCCGGCTGCAAACGGTGCTGTATAACCTGGTGGACTGCATCTGCGTGGGAGCTTCCCTTTTGCAGCCCTTCCTGCCGGGCACCTGCGAGAATATTTTCCGGCAGTTAAACGCACAGCCCCGCGTGTGGGCAGATCTGGACAAAACCGGGCTGTATCCCAGCGGAAACAAGGTTACCGACAAGCCGGAGATCCTCTTCGCCCGCCTGGACGAAAACGAGGTGCTTGAAAAGGCTGAGGAAAAAAGGCTTGCCAACATGCCTGTGCCGGAAATCGAGGTGGAGCCGCAGCTTACAGAGCAGGTGGACTTTGACACCTTCTGCAAGTCTGACTTCCGGGCTGTAAAGGTGAAGGCCTGCGAGGCTGTGAAAAAGAGCGACAAGCTTTTGCGCTTTACCCTGGATGACGGCACCGGCACAGACAGACAGATTCTCTCCGGCATCCACAAATGGTATGAACCGGAAACCCTTATCGGCAAAACCCTTATCGCCATTGTGAACCTGCCCCCCCGGAAGATGATGGGCCTGGAAAGCTGCGGCATGCTCATCTCCGCCGTCCACAAGGAAAAGGGCGAGGAGGCTTTGAACCTGCTGATGGTGGACGACTCCATTCCCGCCGGGGCCAAGCTGTGCTGATTGGGGCGCTGCCCCAAACCCCGCTTAGGAAACTTTTTTGTATAAAAGTTTCCTAAGAACCTTCAAAAAACTTTAAGAAAAGGGAAGGTGTTTTGGATGAACAATGGTTGGTTTGGCACGGCTGTCATGGTTGCGTCCTGCTGGATTTGCGCGAGCGGTTTCCTGGGCTGGGCTATATTTGCCCGGCGCTATAAAAAGCCTGTGTGGTTCTGGTCAGGTAGCACGGTTGATCCCAACAGCATCGCGGACATTCCTGCCTACAACCGGGCAAACTCCCGCATGTGGACAGTTTTCTCTTTGCCTTTCTGGATTTCCGGGCTGCTGGGCTTCTGGCTCCCCATGGCGTCGGGGATTCTGCTGGTGGTATCCTGCATTGGCGGCATACCCGCGCTTATCATAGGCTATAATAAAATTTTAAACAGATATAAAGCAAGCGACTATGAGTGAAAATATTTTACCTATTTTTGATTCCCATGCGATTCGGATTTTCGATTCCCATGCCCATTACGACAGCGAGCAGTTTGACAACGACCGGGAGCAGCTTTTAGGGGAAACCCTGCCTCAGAAAGGCGTAATAGGCATTCTGAACATGGGCAGCGACATCCCCGGCTGCGAAGCCACAGTCAAGCTTTGCAGCCGCTATGAATACGTATACGGCGCGGCGGGCATCCACCCGGAGTGCGCCAAGGATCTGCCGGAGGACTGGCTTTCCCAGGTGGAAAGGTGGCTTTCAGAGGAAAAAATGGTGGCGGTGGGAGAAATTGGCCTGGACTACCACTGGCTGGATGCCTGCCCTAAGGAGCGCCAGCAGGAGGTGTTTGCCGCCCAACTGGAACTGGCAAACCGCCTGGGCCTGCCTGTAGTGGTACACGACCGGGAAGCCCACGCGGATACCCTTTCCTTCCTGGAAAAATATCGTCCCCGGGGCGTGGTACACTGCTTTTCCGGCAGCCTGGAAACAGCCCGGCAGGTGTTGGGCCTGGGGCTGTATATCGGCCTTGGAGGCGTGGTGACCTTTAAAAACGCCCGCCACGCTGTAGATGTGGCCCGGGAAATCCCGCTGGACCGCCTGCTGCTGGAGACGGACGCCCCTTACATGGCGCCTGTGCCCTATCGCGGCAAGCGCAACGACTCCTCCCTTATCGCCTGTGTCATTGAGAAAATCGCGGAAATCCGGGGGGAAGAGCCTCAAACCATTGCAAACGCCGCCATCGAAAACACAAAAAAGCTGTTCGGCATAAGCTGACAGGCTAAAAGGGCTGCGCTATTTTCTCTCTTGGCGCGTCTAAAAGGGTTGGGCTTAGCAGGCATTTGGCTGCCGGGCCAAAAAGGCGGCGCCATTCTCTCACTTGGCGCGTCTTAAAATTTTTGAAGATTCCTAAGAAACTTTTTTCAAAAAGTTTCTTAGGGGCAGTTATAAACATACTGAAAGATTCCAAAGAAACGGAGCGAAAACCATGCTGTACGGAAGCAAGCCAGATGAGATCGATCCCAAGTTCGGCGCCAGCGTTACATACGAATACGGGAAAAACCTCTACGTAAACATGACAAACCATTGCCCCAACCGCTGTGATTTCTGCCTGCGCAATAACAGCGACGGCAGCCTCTATGCCACAAACCTCTGGTACCGGAACGGCGAGCCGTCTAAGGAGGAGGTTTGGGAGAATTTGCAGCGGCGGGATCTGAACGCCTACCATGAGATCGTCTTTTGCGGCTATGGCGAGCCTGCCTGCCGCTGGGACGATATGATGTGGCTGTGCGACCGCCTGAAAGAGCATGGCTCCCACTTTATCCGCATTAACACCAACGGCTTAGCCAACCTGATTACCGGGAAAAAGGCCTCCCTGGAGCTGGACGGGCGGGTGGACGCGGTGTCTGTCAGCCTGAACGCCAGCACGCCCAAAAGGTATGACGACTTGTGTCACAGTCGGTTTGGCCTGGAGGCCCTGCCCGCCATCCTGCGCTTTACCGCCGACGCGGTTCTCAACGTCCCCCACGTGCGCATGACGGTGGTGAGCACCATGGCCCAGGAGGAAATGGACGAGTGCCGCCGCCTTTGTGAAAACGTGGGGGCAGATTTCCACGTCCGGGAATATATCCAAGAATAATGGCAAACCCTATTCCCAGCAGGTATTGGGAGAACAGGAGAAAGCCCCGCCCTCTCTGCTTTTTGAGGGCGGGGCTTTTGTTCCCAAAATCTGTGAAAGAATGGGCTGTTAAAGCAAAAACACGAAAGAAAGGAAAGATACGGGGCGCAAAACGCCGCTTTTTCATGGCTTTTGTACCCCCATGGCGATTCCCATGAAAAAAACTGTATACTGGCTTCTCCTCTGCCTGCTGGCCCTTTATCTCACCGGCTGCGCCGCCGTGACCACCACAGGGCCTGTGGATCCAGGCCTGAGAAGGGTGTCAGCGGTGTCCCACAGGCCCGACGGCTGTATCTAGGGCTTCCCGGCGGTATCCATCTGCCGGATTTGGGCACGCTTGATTTTCCCCCCCAGGGTCTTGGGCAGCTCTGCCACATATTCAATGATCCGGGGATACTTATAAGGGGCTGTGGCCTTTTTCACATAAGCTTGCAGCTCCTTTGTCAGTTCCGGCGTACCTTCATAGCCCCTTGCCAGCACAATGGTAGCCTTCACCACTTGACCCCGGATAGGATCCGGCGCGCCTGTAATGGCGCATTCCACCACAGCCGGGTGCTCCACCAGGGCAGACTCCACCTCGAAAGGCCCGATGCGGTATCCCGAGCACTTGATAACATCGTCATTGCGCCCCACAAACCAGAAATAGCCGTCGCTGTCCCGCCAAGCCACGTCTCCGGTATCGTAGTAATCGCCGCCCAGCTTTTCCTCTGTCATGGCAGGGTTCTGGAAATAGCCTGTAAAGAGGCCCACCGGAGGCCTGCTTTTTACGTCCATAATGGCGATGGTGCCCTCCTCGCCGTCCTCGCAGAGATTCCCCTCCCTGTCCACTAGCTGCATGTCATACAGGGGATTGGGCTTTCCGGTAGAGCCGGGGATGGGGGGTATCCACTTGAAGTTTGCCAGCAGCACTGGGCCTTCGCTCTGGCCGAAGCCCTCGTAAATTTGCAGGCCCGTAAGCTCCTTCCACTTTTTCACCACTTCCGGGTTTAAAGGCTCCCCGGCAGTGGCGCAGTGGTGGATGGAGGACAGGTCATACCGGGACACATCCTCCTGAAGCATAAACCGGAACATGGTGGGCGGCGCACAGAAGGTGGTCACCTTATATTTTTCCAGGTGCGAGAGCAGGCGGGCAGGCTCGAATTTCCCCAGCATGTCATAGCAGAAAACTGTGGCCCCGCACAGCCACTGGCCGTAAATTTTCCCCCAGCCAAACTTGGCCCAGCCGGAGTCGGACACGCTCATGTGGAGCTTGTTTTCCTCCACGCACTGCCAGTAACGGGCGGTGGTCACGTGGCCCAAGGGGTGGGCAAAGTTGTGCTGCACCATTTTGGGCATTCCCGTGGTGCCGGAGGTGAAATATACCAGCATGATATCGTCCCAGCGGGTGGCCTCTTCCCCTAAAGGGCGGGGAAATTCATCTGGATACCCCATGATTTCCTCGTCCAGGTTCAGCCACCCTTCCCGGCTCTCCGCCGCAAGTGCTTTCATTTGCAGGCTGGGAATCTCCCCCTGGGCCGCTTCCACCTGGGAAATGACAAAGGGATCGTTTACGCAGACAACGCCATGTATTTTCGCGGCGTTGCCCCGGTATACGATATCCTTTTTCGTAAGCTGCAGGGTGCCGGGAATCAGCACAGCGCCCAGCTTGTGGAGGGCCGCAGCACATATCCAGTATTCCCACCGGCGGCGGAGGATGAGCATGACAACAGAGCCTTTTTTCACCCCCTGGGCGCGGAAAAAGTTTGCCGCCCGGGCAGAAAGCTTCATGATGTCCGTAAAGGTGAACACCTTCTCCTCCCCGGACTCGTCGCACCACACCAGCGCCCTTTTCTCCGGCTCTGCCTGCGCCCAGGCGTCCACCACGTCAAAGCCGAAGTTAAAGTCCTCCGGCACATTGATTTTATAGTTAGCCCGGAAATCCTCATAGCTGTCAAAGTCTATGCGGGGCATATATTTTTGCAAGAGATAGTCCATTTTCTTCATCCTTTCCTGTAGGGGCATTGAGCCGGCAGCCCCAGCCCGCAAACGCCTGCCCCCAGGCAGGCCGCCCGGCTTTGCCGGGCGCGGGAGGCTCCGCCTCCCGGTTTGCGGGCCGGGGGCGTGCTCACTCTGTAATAACTGTGACAAACCTGGCCTTCCCGCTGCCGCCGCAGCGCTGCCCATGGGGCAGGGTGGGATTAAAATAAATGGAATCCCCGGCCTTCAGCTCAAACTCCTTCTCCCCTATGCACACCACCACAACTCCCTCCAGCACCAGGTTAAACTCCTGGCCCGGGTGGGTGATAAGCTTTGCCGCCTCGTCGGTAGGCTCCAGCGTTACCAGCAGCGGCTGCATGATTTTATCCGCGTACCGGAAGGCCAAGTCCTCAAAATGGTACTCCGGGTTGCGGTTCACCACCCGGCCCTGGCCCCGGCGCACAATATGGTATGTATCCAGGCGGGCCGGCACGCCTGTGGCAATCTCTGTAAAGTCCACCTTAAATTTGTTTGCTATCTCATATATCACGCTGATGGGGATATCCCGCCCGTCCTCTTCATAGCCCTGATACACTGCCGGATCCAGGTGCAGCTCCCGGGCAAGCTGCTCTGCTGTGTAGTCGCTCGCTTCCCGCAGCTCCCGCAGCCGGGGGCCTATCTCATTGATGCCGCTCACGTCGCCACGCTCCTTTTCATGTGGATTTTGAAAAATTATACCACTTGGAAGCGCCGCCCGTCAATACCGTCCGCGCCAGAGGGAAGCCTGCCCAAAGATTTCGCCTCCCCTTTTTCCTGTTAAAAAAATAATATTCCCAAACCCCCTTGCACTTTTCCTCCAGGTAGTGTACACTGTTGACGTACAGGACATGGGAAAGCCGTCTCTCTGTCAGAGACGGGAAAGGGCATGGATATGTTCCCGCCTCCCTCTCATTGTCCATTTACAGTCAAAGAAAGGATGTATTACGCATGAAAGTAGCAGTTATCGGCGCATGGCACGTACACACCCGGGAGTACACCACCGCTATCCAGGAGAATCCCAAGGCAGAGCTTTGCTGCCTGTGGGATGATGATCAGGAGCGCGGCAAGGCCATGGCGGAGAAATTCGGCATTCCCTTCCAGCCGGATCTCCAGGCCATCTGGGATGACGAAACCATCGACGCTGTGTCCATCACCACCGCCACCTGCCAGCACACAGAGGTGCTCATGGCTGCGGCCAAAGCCAAAAAGCACATCTTCACCGAAAAGGTGCTGGCCTTTACCAACGAGGAAGCAGAGCAGATCGCCAAGGCTATTAAGGAAAGCGGCGTGAAATTCACTATCTCCTATCCCCACAAAACCTGGCCCACCCTGAAAGCCGCCAAAGAGCTGGTGGACAGCGGCAAGCTGGGGCAAATCACCTATGCCCGCGTGCATAACTATCACAACGGCAGCACTGCCGGCTGGCTGCCGCCCCATTTCTATGACGCTTCCCAGACCGGCGGCGGCGCCATGATGGATCTGGGCGCACATCCCATGTACACCCTGAACTGGTTCCTGGGCGAGCCTAAGTCTGTTGTTTCCATGTTCACCGAGGTTACAGGCAAGCCTGTAGAGGAAAACGCGGTTTCCGTTATCGAGTTTGCAAACGGCACCATCGGCGTTTCTGAAACTGGCTTTGTCACCACCGGCATTCCCTATGTAATGGAAATGAGCGGCACCAAAGGCTCCCTGATGGTACATAATGACATCCTGGAGTATAGCTGCGAGGAAACCGACAACAAGCTGGTGCAGAAAACAGATCTGCCCGAGAAGTCCACCATGCCCATCGACGCCTGGATTGACGCGGTAAACGGCATTGGCGAAGCCCCTAACGGCATAGAAGACGCTGTGGCCCTCACCAAGTTCATGGTGGGCGCTTATGAGTCCTACAAGACCGGCAAAAAGTACACCTTCTAAAACCTCCCCAAAGTAAAAAAGGAACCTCCATGTGCAGCAGGTGCATGGGGGTTCCTTTTTTACTGCCAGGCAATTAAACGTCATGCCAGATATTTTTCCATGCGCACAAGCACAGCGGCGGTTTCCCCCCGGGAGGCCCCTGCACTGGGCCGGAAAGCGCCGTTTGCGTCTCCCTTGAGAAGCTCCAGGGCCGTCATGGCGCCCACAGCCTCCACAGCCCATTCTTCAATGAAGGCGGCGTCTGTGTAGCCGCTTACATCTTCTGGCTGGGCGGATACCACGCCTTTATGCCGAAGGTACCGGACAAAAACAGCCGCCAGCTCCTGCCGGTTCACCTTACTATCCGGCTGGAAGGTACCGTCCCCATACCCTGTTACAATGCCGTTTTCATAGGCCCATGCCACAGCTTCTGTATAATACTCCCCTTCCGGCACATCAGTAAAGGGATAGCTGTCCCTGCTGGGGACAGCCGAGGCCTCCCGGGAGGCCCGGTGCAGGAAAGTGGCAAGCTGGCCCCTGGTCACCTGATCCGCAGGGAAAAAACGGCCCTCGCCTGTTCCCAGCATAATGCCCTCTGCCGCCACCTTGTCCACAGAGTCGAAATACCAGTCTGTGGGAAAAACATCGCGGAACACATTTCCCAAAGGGGAATAGGCAAGTTTGACCGTCCCGCTGGGAAAGAAACCCTCTCCCGCCGCGTAGGCCGCGGCCACTGTCCCGGGCTTTACCGCCACAGGCCCGGTGTAAAGCTTTTCCCCGCCGCTGTCCTGCGCCCCGGTCAGGGTATAATGGATCTGGGCGCCCTCCTGCACCCCTTCCATAGCGAGCAGGCCGTTTTCCAGGCGCAGCACCGGGGTGAAGGCTGTGGCCTGGGTAATCTGCTCTTCCACAGTCTCACTGCGGCTGCCGTTCATGTTATAGGCGGAGCAGGCCCTGATGGTACAAGGCCCAGTAACTGTGAAAGGGCCGGTATAGAGGCGGCTCTGCTGGTTTAAGGGGGAGCCGTCTGCGGAATAATACAAGGGCACCCCGGCAGGGCCGGAAATGGACACCTCCAGGCTGCCCTGCCCCACTGTATAGGAGATTTGGGGGCTTTGGACAGGGCCGGGATCCGGGAAATCCTTCACAAGGCTTCCTCCTGTATACCACTTGGCATTTTCCGCTGTGCGCCCCTGCCTGCGGAAAAGCTCCCGCACTGTGACAAACTCATAGCCCTGGGCCTGCAGTTCGTCAATAGCCGCAAGGCTGCCTTCCACTGTTCCCATCTTTTTATCATGCAGCAAAATGATATCGCCCTCATGTACACCGTCCACTATCTGCTGCTTTATGGCATCCGCGTCCGTATACACCCAGTCTTTCGGCGTAAAAGACCAGAGGATGCAGGGCAAACCCACAGCCTGGGCCGCGCCCTCATTGATATGTCCATAGGGCGGGCGCACCATATAGTCTGTACCCGGGCCGCAGATTTTGTCCAGCAGGGCGTTTGTGTCCTGCACCTGCTTCTTTACCTCTTCCAAGGGGATAGCTGTCAGGTTTTCGTGGCTGTAGCTGTGGTTTGCCACCTGGTGCCCTTCCTCATACATCCGGGCCACCGTTTTTTCAAAGGAGGGGATCTTTTTCCCTACCAGGAAAAAGGTGGCGTGTACGCCTCTTTCCTTCAGCCCGTCCAGCAGACGTTCTGTATTTTCATAAGGGCCATCGTCATAGGTGATGGCAACAAGCTTCTTCTCCGCTGCCTGGGCAGGCTGTGGCAGGCAGGCCGTCCCTGCCAGCAGCAAAATAAAGAGCAAAAGCGAACATACCTTTTTCACTCCAAAATCCTCTTCTTTCTTTGTGAAAATTTTTCACATGCCCGCCAGCATATATCTCACATTACTGGCGGGACATACCCCTGCACCCGCAGCAGCACAGCGGCAGCCTCTGCCCGGGTACAGCCGTCTGCTGGGCGGAAATTTCCCTCGGTGTCTCCCTGTAAAATCCCGGAAGCGCTCAAGGCATCCGCAGCTTCTTTTGCCCAATCCGCCACAGCATTCCTATCCCGGAAGCTTTCCAGCCCCCCGGCAGAGAGGGCGGCGCCACAGCAGCCTGTCATATACCGATGCAGGATACAGGCCATTTCCTGGCGGGTCACCTTCCGCTCCGGACGGAAGGTGCTGTCCTCATATCCAGAGGCCACGTTGTTTTCCACCGCCCAGGCTACAGCCTCTGTGTAATACTTCCCTTCCGGTACATCCGTAAAGGGGCTGCCCTCCCCGGCAGGGACATCGCCTGTTTCCTGGGAAATGCGGTGCAGGAAGGTGACAAGCTGCCCCCGGGTTACAGAATCCTTCGGCGCAAACACGCCATCTCCCTGGCCCTGGATAATCCCCTCCGCCGCCGCCTTGTCCACAGCGTCAAAATACCAGGCTTCAGGGAACACATCCCGGAACACGTTGCCCAAAGGGGAATAGGCTATGCGCACCGAAGCGCTGTTGTAATAGCCCTCCCCTGCCCCGTAGGCAGACACCCGCACCCCTGGAACAAGGGCCACCGGCCCTGTGTAAAGCTGGTTGCCATTGCTGTCCTGGGCGCCGCTGACGGAATAATACACCGCCACCTCCGGCGTTGTGCCTTCAATAATGAGAAAGCCATTTTCAATATGCAGCACCGGCGCAGGGGCCGCTGGCCTGTCAAACTTCTTTTCCAGGGTGTCGCTGCGGCTGCCGTTCATATTGTAAGCGGCGCAGGCTTTCACAGTGCAGGGCGTTTGCACTGTAAAAGGCCCTGTATAGCGGCGGCTCTGCTGGTTCAGATCAGAGCCGTCCAGAGAATAATAGACAGCCGTCCCCTTCTGGGCTGTAATGGTGATTTCCAACTGCCCGCCCTTTGGCTGGGAGGTTATCTCCGGCTGCTGAACAGGCCCCAGGTCTTTGCCGTTGGGGTTTGCCTGGCTGTAGCTGCTGCCTGCCGAAAGGGTGCGGCCCCGGCGGCGGAACAGCTCCCGCACGGTGACAAATTCATAGCCCTGGGCCTTCAGGCTGTCAATAGCGGAAAGGCTGCCGTCCACTGTAGTGGAGTGGATGTCATGGAGCAGCAGTACGGCCCCGTCGTGGGCATTTCGCAGCACATTGTTCTTCACAGTGGCAGCGTTGCGGTACAGCCAGTCCTGGGGGTCAATAGACCACAAAATCATGGGCGCGCCGACAGCCCTGCCCACAGCGCTGTTGTAGGAACCATAGGGCGGGCGCAGCAGGTAGTCCGCGCCCTTTCCCGCCGCTTTGTCTAAAATACTGTTGGTGCGGTTCACCTGGCTTTGTATCTCCCCGGCAGAAAGCCGGGTTAAATCCGGGTGGTTATAGGTGTGGTTTGCAAGCTGGTGCCCTTCCCGGTACATCCGGGCCACCGTCTTTTCATACCGGGCGGCGTTCATCCCCTGCATAAAAAAAGTGGCTTTTACGCCCCTCTTTTTCAGGCCGTCCAGCAGCCGCTCCGTATAAGGCCCCGGGCCGTCGTCGTAAGTAACGGCAATCAGCTTCTTCCCTGCCGCCTGGGCAGGCTCTCCAAGGCACACCATTCCCAAAGCTGCACACAGCGCCAGCATAAAAGACAAAACCCGTTTCATCCCATACAATCTCCTTCGTTCTTTAATATACGCGCATTCCTTCTTAGCTTTAACTAATCTTACCACTATATGGTAAAAAACTCAACCCCTTCCCTGCCCCTTTCCCTGTTTTGCCAAAAAATTTCACCAAACAGAAAGGGCGCGCCAAAAACGGCCCGCCCCTTGCAAGATGCGCACTATATAGCAAATCAAAAAATCCCTTCCATACCTAAGGAAACTGTAAACAGAACCTAGCCCTCCGCCTGCTTTTCAGCGTCAGCAGGGCAGCGCACCAGCACCTCCTCGGTGCGGTTGTTCTCCACCCGGGCCACCGTAAAGGTAAGGCCCTGATAGGCGAACACATCCCCTTCGGCGGGAATGCGATCCAGGTTCTCCAAAATCCAGCCGTTGATGGTGGAAGCCTCTGTCTCGCAGGAAATGTGGAAAAACTCGAAGAGATCGTCCAAGTCGGCAGAGCAGAACACCCGGTACTCCCCTTCCTTCACCTTCTGGAAGCCCTGCTGCACCACCCGGTCGTGCTCGTCCCAGATTTCCCCCACCAGCTCCTCCAGCACATCCTCCAGCGTGACGATGCCTTCCGTACCGCCAAACTCGTCTATAATCACAGCAATGTGGGATTTGCTCTGCTGCAGGGATTTCAGCAGGGCGGAAACCTTCATGGAAGGCGGGATAAACTCCGCCGGCTTTATAATGCTGTCAATTTCCTGCTGGGTGTCCCACACAAAGCTGTAAAAATCCTTTTCATGTATCACGCCGATGATGCTGTCAATCGTCTCCTTATACACCGGCAGCCGGGAAAAGCCTGTTGACCGGAACAGCGCCGCCACATCGTTCTTTTTGGCGTCAAAAGACACAGCCTCCACGTCCACCCGGGGCGTCATAATGTCGATGGCTTCTATGTCGTCAAACTCGATAACGTTGCGGAGCATGGCCCCCTCGTCCTCGTCAATGCCGCCTCCCTGCTCCGCTTCCTCCACAATGGTCAACAGCTCGCTGTCCGTCATGGAATAGTCGGACTTCACCCGGAAAATTTTGTGCAGGCCCTTCTTCAACTGGGTGAACAGGAAGTTTACAGGCTTAAGCACCACCACCAGCACCCGCAGCAGGGGGGCCGAGAACATGGCGAAGCTTTCCGCGTTTTCCTTTGCCAGGCTCTTGGGGCTGACCTCGCCAAAGATAAGCACCACCACCGTCATCACAACCGTGGAAACGGTCGGCCCCGCGCTGCCGCCAAGGGCCGCCACAAAAAGGGTGGTGGCAATGGAGGTGGAGGCAATGTTGACGATATTGTTCCCCACCAGAATGGTGGAAAGCAGCTCGTCGTAATTTTCCGAAAGGGAAAGGGCTGTCTGCGCCCGCCTGTTGCCGCCGGACGCCATGTTTTTCAGGCGTATGCGGTTTAAGGAAGAGAAGGCCGTCTCTGTGGCGGAAAAATAGGCGGAAAGAAACACAAGGCAGACTAAAACGAGAATCATGGTTGTACTGTGACTGTCCATAAAAGGGAACACCACATCCTTTTGCAAATAATTTGACTGTCATTATATCACATTCCCGCTGCCTATGCAACATGGGCCGCGGGAAAATTCTACTCCCCCAGATACTCCAGCAAGGCGGGCAGGCGGCTGCGGCAGGTGTCCAGGCCCTGCTGGTACAGCGCCCGCAGCTTCTTCGTATCCTTCTCGGCCCGGGAAATGGTGACGGGCTGGGGCGGGCGCAGCACAAAGAGCCTCCCCTGGGCTTCCAGCCTGTCCAGCATGTCCAGCTCCCGCCCATAGCGCCTGGGGGCCTCCAGCAGGGCCTCCACCAGCCGGGGATACTTCCGGTATGCCCGGGCATACATCCGGGCCACAGGCCGGGAAACCCTCTCCTTCCGGAAGCCATGTTCCCGGGTGGTAACCACTACCACCTTGTCATACCCCTCCTCCAGCGCCCGCATATAGGGGATGGAAAGGGACACCCCGCCGTCCAGGCAGGGCACGCCTTCCACCTGCACCATGGGGGCAAGGAGGGGGAGGCTGGCGCTGGCGCGGATGGCGGCGTAAATATCCGTACAGGCGCCTTTTTCGCTGAAAACAGGCTCCCCTGTCAGGCAGTTGGTGGAAACCGCTGTGAACCGGCAGGCAGAATTTTCAAAGGTTTCCCTGTCCATGGGCACCAGGGTGTCGCAGATTTCTCCAAACAGGAAGTCAAAATTAAAAAGGCTCCTGTGCAGCAGCAGGTTGCGCACGCCCAGGTAGCGCTTGTCATTTACAAAGTTCAGGTTCACCTCTGCTGTGCGGCCCGGCTGGCCGGAGACATAGTTTGCCCCGGTCAAGGCCCCGGCAGACACGCCGAACAGCCCGTCATAGGAAATGCCCTGTTCCATCATCACATCCACGGCCCCGGCGGAGAACATGCACCGCAGGGAGCCGCCTTCCAATACAATCGCTTTCTTGCTCATAAATTCCTTTCCGCCAAAACCGGCATGTTGTTCTTCAAAAGCGCCCGCCCCTTCCCGGGGCTTGCTTTTCCCGGGCCTTCAGGCTATAATACTCCAAAAGGCAGTCATATCTGCGGGCTGCGTCCTGTAAAATGAGTAAGGGGGATTTCTTAAAAGATGCGTATCAGAAAAAAAGACTGGGCACGCCCGGAGCTTACGGCCTGCCCGTATTTCCTTCCGGATCCCAAGGCCCAAAGAGGCGGCTGGCAGCGGGCCTTCTCAGAAGCCCGGCCCCTGCACCTGGATTTGGGCTGCGGCAAGTGCGTTTTCCTGGGGGACATCGCCCATAAAAACCGGGACATAAACTTCATCGGCATCGACATCAGCCTGGACATCCTGGGAGTGGGCAGGCGGAACATCCAAAGCATTTATGGGGAGGAACAGCCTGATAACATCCTCCTTTGCAGCTATAACATTGAGCGCCTGCCGGAGCTTTTCTCCCCGGAGGAAAAGGCAGACAGGCTCTATATCAATTTCTGCAACCCCTGGCCCGCCGCCCGGCACCATAAGCGCCGGCTTACCCACACCCGCCAGCTTGCATCCTACAAAGGGCTGCTGGCGCCAGGAGGGGAAATCTGGTTTAAAACCGACAACGACGACTTGTACCTTGCCACCAAACGGTATTTTGCCGAGGCGGGCTTTCAGGTGTTTTTCGACACAAAGGATCTCCACGCCGCTGAGGGCGTGGAAAACGTTATAACCGAGCATGAAATCATGTTCACAGCCCAGGGCATTCCCACAAAAGCCCTGCGGGCGCGGCTTTTAGAAACCTAAAGCTTAAAGTCCTCCTCGGAAAATTGTTCCGTCTGCAGGCTGGGGGCAGGGCGCGGCTCCCGGAGAAGGGGATCGTAGGCATACTGCCTGCATTTGCCGTCTGTCATGGTGCAGCGCAGGGCGCACAGCACCTGGCCCTGCCTGCCGCTGTTGTGGCGGCAGTAGGCGCAGTCCGGCGGGATGTCCCCGCCAAACAGGGCGTTTTTCCGTTTTTTATGAAACAGCATGCTCCTATCCCCCCAGGCTACCGTTAGCCGCATTATAGGTATTCCCCCATATTTACTATAATATTATAACAGAAAAACCTGCTTATGCAAGACATTCGCCCTTTTGCAGGATGATTTTTTTCACCCGGACGCAGGCCGGAAAGGAAGGCGGGCACATGAAAAGCACAGTTTCTATATTTGATTCCACCCTGCGGGACGGCGCCCAGGGCCATGGCATAGCCTTTTCCGTAGAGGACAAGCTGGGGGCTGCCCGGCTGCTGGACGCCCTGGGGGTGGCCTACATTGAGGCGGGGAACCCCGGCTCCAACCCTAAGGACGAGGAATTTTTCAAGCGGGCCGGGGCCATGAAGCTGGAGCACGCCCGGCTTTCCGCCTTTGGCAGCACCCGCCGCAAGGGCCTGCGGCCGGAGGAGGACGAAAACCTCAAGGCCCTCTTAAAGGCCCAAACCCCCTGCTGCACCCTGTTCGGCAAGGCCTGGAGGTTCCATGTGGACTGGGTGCTGGAAACCACGCCAGAGGAAAATTTTGCCATGATAGAGGAAAGCTGCCGCTTTTTAAAGTCCCAGGGCCGGGAAGTTATCTTTGACGCGGAGCACTTTTTTGACGGCTGGAAGGACGACCCAGCCTTTGCCCTGGAGGCCCTGGAGGCGGCGGCCCGGGGCGGCGCGGATCTTCTGTGCCTGTGCGACACAAACGGCGGCGCTTTCCCGGAGGAAGTAAAGGCCGCCATGGAGCAGGTGCGCGCCCGGTTTTCCCTGCCCATCGGCGTACACTTCCATGAGGACTGCGGCAT
The DNA here is from genome assembly GCF_036941085.1 of Acutalibacter sp. JLR.KK004. Classification (NCBI taxonomy): domain Bacteria; kingdom Bacillati; phylum Bacillota; class Clostridia; order Eubacteriales; family Acutalibacteraceae; genus Acutalibacter; species Acutalibacter sp. JLR.KK004. The sequence continues at coordinate 1,362,627 of NZ_JAYMNQ010000001.1, read as the reverse complement.
GGCCACCGCCAACAGCGTTGCCGCTGTGCGCACTGGAGCCAGCCAGGTGCAGGGCACCCTCCTGGGCTTTGGGGAGCGCTGCGGCAACGCGAACCTCTCCGCAGTTATCGGCGACTTGCAGTGCAAGCTGGGCTTCACCTGCATCCCCCAGGAAAAAATCAAGCTCCTCTCCTCCACCGCCCGGGCGCTGGCCGCCATTGCCAACTGGGAGCTGCCCCATGGCCTGCCCTATGTGGGGGCGGACGCCTTCTCCCACAAGGCGGGAATGCACGCCGACGGGGTTTTGAAAACCCCCCGTTCCTTCGAGCACATCGACCCCTACCTGGTGGGGAATGCCCGGCGGTTTCCCGCCTCAGAAATCAGCGGCAGGGCTGTTATGCTGGAAAAAATCCGCCGGGCTTTCCCGGATATATCCCTGGACGCCCAGTCGGCCCGTCAGGTGCTGGCAGATTTGAAGGATCTGGAGGCTGGGGGATACCAGTTTGAAGGGGCCGACGCCTCCTTCGAGCTGCTGGTGCGCAAGCGCCTAAAGCCCTTCCCGCCCTTCTTCGAGCTTTTATATTACCACATTTACAGCGATTACGGATCCGGCAAGGCCGGGGCCAGCGCCACAGTGAAGGTGCGCGTAGGGGAGGAAATCCAACTGATGGCGGCAGAGGGCAACGGCCCTGTAAACGCCTTGGACAGGGCCTTGCGCAAGGCTTTGGAGGTCTTTTACCCTGTGCTGGCAGATGTGAAGCTTACCGACTATAAGGTGCGCGTATTGGACAGCAACAGCGCCACTGCCGCCGGGGTGCGCGTGCTCATCACCTCCTCTGTCCACAGCGGGGAAAGCTTTACCACCGTAGGGGTTTCCGGGGACGTGGTGGCCGCAAGCTGGAAGGCTTTGGAGGACTCTATGGAATACCTGCTTTTAAAGGCAGGGCAGCAGGCGCCTGCCGGAGAATGAACGGTTCTGAAAAAATCCAGGGGGAAGCCCCCGGCTGTGCCGGAAGCTTCCCCCTTTTCGCATTTTCGCGGCCTGCCCTACATCCCCAGCTTTTCCCATATGCGCTGCAGGGTTCCCGACTGCTTAGGCCCCTCCGGCTGCTTCCAGTTTACCAGTACGGTATCGTCCCCTATCAGTTCAATGTCCTTCCAGGGAATGACAAAATCCGGCTCCCTCCCCAGAAGCCCGAACAGCCGCAGCCTGCCATACACCACCACAGCGGTCAGGGTGGCGGCAGCCGTATCCAGCTCCACATCGCTTACAAAGCCCAGCCTGCCGCCGTCCTTCACGTTCACCACCTCTTTGTTGCGCAGTTCGCCTATCCTACAGTTCACAGCCATCCCTCCCTTTTTGGGGCTATAGCGATTATATGCCCCTTTACCGGCAGGTATGCTATTGGGCCCCCGCTATGCTCCAGGCCACATGCAGGGGCATAAGCTGCCCCAGCGCCCTTTCCGCCTGGGCCTTTGGCGCCAGGTATTCTATGGGGGTTATCACCACCCTGCCCCCCTCCTCCGCCGCTGTGCCCCGGATGCCCGCCGCCAGCAGCAGGCCGGGCATGTCCAAAAGGGTAACAGGGCCTTTCCGGGGAAGGAGCCGTTCCTTCAGCATCTCCCGGCGGGTTGCAAGATCCGCCTGCACCGGCTGGGGGAAATACCGGGTTTCCCATTCGTCCAGCCACTCCTGCGGGGCCGTATCGGCAAAGATGCCCTCTTCTGTCCGGGACAGCGCCTCCTCCAGCAGGGAAAACCCCGCGTCATATGCCGCCAGCTCCCACTCCAGGGGCGTGTCTCCGGTAAGCTTATACACCCCGCTTCGAGCCAACAGCTTTTTCATGTTCTCCCCAGCCTTCATATCCGCCGCCATAGGGCGCAGCAGGCCCATAGGGCGGGATAAAGCCTCCCCGCCCCGCGCCCGGGCCCCTCCTTTCTCTCCTGTTTTTCATGTTATCTGCCCCGCTGTCATGGTGCCGGGAACGGGAATCACCCCCGGCGTGGCGGCGCAGCCCATCATGCTGGCAGTCATTTCCATGCGCACCGCACAGGGCACAGCCTCCAGCCCCAGGCGCACCACGTCCGCGGGCTGCACCGGATCCCCCACCTGCCGCTTTGCCATCCACGCCCGCAGCGCCTTTTCAATGGCCGCCTTTGCAGGGGGAAACTCCACCCCCTCCGGCAGGGCTACCTTTAAAAAGAGGTTAATCTTCTTTTCCACAGCCGCCTGCACTGCCAGGGCAGCGCCCAGGGCTTTTTTGCTGTTAAGGATTTCCAAGGCTGCCGCCAGGGTTTCCTCCCCTGGGGCCGCCCCCTCCCCCCACAGATAGATTTTCACTGTGCCCGGGTTCTCCCCGTCCGCCACTGCCTGGGCGGAGGTAACCCCCGGCACGCTTCTGGCAATCTCCTCATAGTAGGCTGCATTGCCCAAAATCACCGGCCGCTCGTAGGCTTTTGCCACCCGCTCCCGGTAGGCTTCGTCCCCCTCCCGGTCTGTGCCCCCTGTAAAGGGAACCCGGTTGGAGGCATACTGAATCCCTTCCACCGGGGTCACCAGGGTGTTCACAGCGCTTTCCGCCGCGTTGCCCTTTTCTCCCGGCTCCACCGCCCGGGCCGGAGCCGTCACCGAAACCTCCCCTGCCAGAAGCACAACGTCCGCTGTGGTTTCATACTCCACAGCCTCCTCTCCAGGAGCCGCGCACACAGTGCCCTTGGGCACCGGCAAATCAAATGAAATGGGGATGTACCGGGTAAAGGTAATCTCCCCCACAGCCCGGACAGCCTCCTTCCGGGCAATGCCCCGCTGGCTGCCATGCAGTTCCAGCTCATCCCCCTCTGCCGTCTGGGGAAAAATCTGGCGCTTCAGCCACTGGGCTTCCTCCTGTATCCTGTAAAGCTCCCCTGCCAGCACCCGCAGCCGCAGGCCGATATCTGAAACTGCCTCCACCGGGCAGCCGCTTTCCTCCCGGTATGCTTCCTCCATCCGCTTCAGGATTCCTGCGAAGCTCTCCAAACTACCACTTCCCCCTTTCCCAGCGGCGTGTCAATCTGAAAAGCCACGCCTGCTTCCACTTCCCTCGCGCCCACTGCCCGCACGCCCGGCATATCCAAAAGCCCCTCGTTTGCCAGGGCCGCCGCCCGCTCCAGGGCATGTTCCTCTGAGGAATCCCACTGCCAGAAGCCGCTGCCCAGCTCCCGCCCATAGGGGAATTCCCCCCGGCGCAGGGCAATGCGCATTCCCGCGTTCTGCAAAAGCTCCTCCAGGCCCTCCACACGCCGGGGCAGGCCCGTAGGCCCCAGCAGGTGGACGCCCTCCTTCACACATAAATCCGCCATAAACGCCTCTTTCAGCCCTCCAGGTTCTTCGGGAAAACCTGTCCGTTTATCACCACGTCCCCGTTGTTTTTCAAAAGGATCTCCGCACCTCCGGCAGAATACAGCCGCACCTCCCCGGCCTGCAGGCGGCTGTCGCTGCCAGACAGCACCCCGGCGCAAAGCCCATCTACCATCACAGCCTCCTTCCCCCCGGCGGCCCGGCTGGACACCCCGTAAGGGGCCACCTGCTCCGGGGCGGAAAACTCCCTTTCCCCCTGCACCCGGAAGCCCTCCCCGGCCTGCACCAGGCCACGTCCCAGCCGCAGGCCCCCGGCCTTTTTCAGTTGTGCCGTCAGCCACATGTGCTCTCCCCCTTTTCCAGCACCAGCCGGGTGCGCAGCCCCTGGCTGTCCAAAAAGCACCTGCCGCTTTTAATGCCGCAGCCTGAAAGCCTTCCAAGCCCCGGCAGGGAAACAGAAACGGTTTTCCCCCGCAGGGGCCACACCGCGCCCCCGCATTCCACAGCGGCGCTCCAACTCTCCTTCTTTGCCTCTTTCAGCATTTCCTTCGGATCCCCGCCGCTCTGGCTGCTTACATACCGCCGGCGCAAAGAAACCGCCTCCCTGTCCCGGTAGGGGGTGTCATAGGTGCCCCGGAAGCTCTGCTGCCAAATTTCCGAAACCTCCTTGCAGGGCTTTTGGGAAATTTCCGCCCGCAGCACTTCCTCTATGGATACCTCCTCCGTCTCCCCGCCACCGCAGCGGAGCACCCCCTCCCCGTCCACATAGGGAACGGCGCCGAAATGCCTGCCGCAAAAATCCGCCAGCACCTGCCAGCAGCTTGCCCCCTTCTCAATCTCCAGTCCGCCGGGCACGGCCCCCTGGGGGCCATCCACCTTCTGAAAGCCTAAAGGCCCCAGAAGCTTTGTCTCTAAAAGCTGCAGGGAAGGGCTTTGCACGGTCTGGGGGCAGGCCTCGTTATCCAGCAGCAGGGCCTCCATGCTGCGGCACACCAGCTCCACCCAAAGGCCCTCCGGGCCAATTTTTGTGTTCTGCTCGTCCACAACGCCCCGGAACACCACATGCCCTCCTGCAATCACCTCCACCCGGGAAAGGGCCTCCCACATCTCCTCTGCCGGAAAAACCGCTTTCAGGCCGTCTGCCGGGGCCTCCCGGTCAAAGGAAAGCACCATTTCCCTGGGCCTCCCCAAAAGCATTTGAGAGCCGTCTTTGCCTGTGCCCCAGCAAATCATGGCCGCACCACCCTTTCCCCCTGCTCCAAACAGGCAATGTCCCGGATATGAGGGTTAGCCCAGCGCACCTCCTCCACAGGCCTTTGCCAGCGCCAGGCATAGTCCCACAGGCTCTCTCCCGCCCCGGCCCGGTATACCTGCCCGCTTCCGCCGTCCTGATGGCCCTTTGCCTCCACAAACACAAAGCTGTAATGCACCGCGCCCTCTCCCGGCTCTCCTAAAAGCTTCAGCTCCTCCAGCACTGCCAGGAAGGGATCCTGCCCGGGAAGCTGCAAATACCCCGGCCCTCCCTCCGCAAAGGCCGCGCCCAGGGCCTGCCACCGGGCCATGCTGTCATCCCCTGTAAAATACCCTTCCCCCAGCACCCTTCGCTTTTTCCTGCCCAAATCCTCCAGCCTGCTGCCCGCAAAGGGCAGCACCGTCTCCCGCAGGCTCCGCGCCCATTCCAGCCGCAGGGCTGTGGGGTTCACCCCCCAGGTGATCCCCTTAAAGCCCATGGTCATCAAATGCATTCCCACACTCCCCCTTTACACGTCCCCGCGCCCCTTTACAGGGAGCCGGGATACCGCCTGCTGTCCCGCTCCAGTTCCCGGGAAAGTTCCTCCGCCCGCTCAAGCGCCTCCACCGGCCCGCCCCCTTTCTTCCCGCTGGCCAGACAGGAACACCCCTTGCCGCCCTGTTTCCTCCAGGCTTTCCCAGCGGCACCGGGTAAAGATGTCCTCCGGAAGCTCTGCCGTAAAGCCCGCAAGGCGCTCCAGCCCTTTTGTGTCAAGCCCCAGAAGCTTTACCCGGTAAACAGCCCCGCCCAGCAGGGCAAAAGGCTCGTTTTCCCCCACCGCCGTCAGGGGCTTCCCAAAGCTTACGGAAATTTCCCAGCCGGAAACAGGCCGCGCCACGCCTCCAATCAAAACCTGGCAGGCGCCGCCCCCTTCCCTTTCCCCGGCAAATTCCAGAAAGCACCTGGCGCACAGCAGCCCTGCCTCCTTGTCTGGCCCGAATCCTTCCCGCTTTATGCCGGAGAGGGAAGAAAAATGTGCCTCCGCCGTCTCCCCAATGGCGGCAAGAAGTTCTTCCCCTGTTTCCAGCGGCTCTTTCCTTGGCAGGTATACCTGGAAATCCAGCCGGGCGCTCCATTTCCCCTCTGCCGCCCCCTCGCTGCCTACCTGCCCCACAGCCACTGGCCTTTGGGGCAGCCGCCCGTTTCCAGGGCTGTAGCTTTCCCGGAAGTCCGCTTCCAGGCCCGCCTCCCGCAAAAGCCCCAGCAGCTTTCTTAAAATCTCATAGGCTGTCATCCTCTGCCTCCCTTTTCTCCAAAACCGCCCGGGTACACACCGCCGCGCCTCCCAGCGTCACCCTGTCCCCGTAAAGCACCCTGTACCGCTCTCCTCCCTGCTCCAGCAGATCCCCTGGCTCTGCCCGGGGCAGGCTCCCGGTAAAAACATAGAGGGGCTTTGTCAGTTCTCCCAGCGGGTGGTTCAGCCCCCCCAGCGTCTGGCCCTGCTGGCCCCTCTGCCGGGATATAATTCCCCGGCCCTCCCCCGCCTTCCCGTCAGTCCCCGTAACCCTTACCCCTGCCATGTGCCGGAACACCCGGCCCGCCAAATCTTCCATCCGGCCCGCTCCTCTCTAAAAGTGTAACATCCCTATTCTTATGCCTTCACGCTGCCAAAATAGAACTCCTCTTCCTGTAAAAATCCCCTGCAGGCCAGGCGCTTTTCCCGCGCCAGCTTTAAGGCCTTTTCCTCCCGCTTCCCTATTTCCAGCTTCACTTCCGGGGATGAAAGGCTTTCCGGGGTCAAGGCCCCGTCCAGCAGTACAAGCTGGTAAAAGGCCTCTGCCGCCGCCAGGCTTTCCAAAAGCCCCAGGCCCTTTTCCCCCTCTCCCGCCGCCTTGTTCCCTATCCACTCCCCGCATTCCCTGCACAGCGCCCTGCACAGCTCCCACCGGGGCCCCTCATCTTCCTCCTCCCCGCTGTAAAGGGAAAACTTTTTTAAAACCTCTTCTTCCCGCAATCTTTTCATATGCCCTCCCCAAAACAGATAAGGCGGACGGCCTGCCGCCCGCCCTCTCCCTGCTTTTTCCTTACGTGCTCACAGCTTGCCCCGGCCCTTTTCCAAATTAAACGGTATAGGAAAGGCCCTGGGCCGCGTCCTCATAAATCCGGGCAAAGCCCGCCGTCACGCTGATAGCGGCCCGCTCCAACTGGCGGTCAATCAGCTTGTCATATTCCGTACACACGTCCCCGGCCTGCACCAGCTCCAAAGCGCATGTCCTATCCATAGCCAGAATCTTCCCCGCCTCCATGGTGGGCACATGAATCAGCTTGGCCCCCAGGGGCGTGCAGAGCCTGCCCGTGCCCTGGAAGTTCATCCCTGCCTGGGCGTCCTTAAACTCCCCGATGTTCAAAAGCTTCTGCATGGCGTCAGTGCCTGCCAGCACTGTGTTCAGGGTGTAGGGGGCCAGCTTCCCCCACAGCGCGATAAAGTCGCTGTAGCTAGGAGCGCCCTCCATAAAGCCCACCCCGGGCTTTGCCCCGTCTCCGTTTATCAGCGCGTCCACCGCGTCCTGCATCTGCGCCCCGCAGATATACGCCCCAATCTGCCGCAGGGTAACGGTGAACAGGTCAAGCTTCTGGAACCGCAGCGCCTCATAGGAGGTCACCAGCATCCGCCCCCGCTTGTGCAGGCGTACCAGCCCTTTGCTGGTGCGGATGGCGGTCTGGGGCAGCTCGGCCCCTTCTGCCACAGGCTTTAAGGACTTGCTGTCATGGCCTGTCCCAGTGGAAATGGTGCGGTAGTCCAGCCCGTCAATGGTGGTAACGGTAGCCGCAATGTCAGCCGCCTTTGTGGCGGACTCCATGCCCTGCCGCACCGCCCGGGCCACATATTCCGGGAACAGCGCCGCGCTGGCAGAGCTGCCAAAAAAGCTTTCCACAGTGCTGGAACCCGGCCCGCTCACCCGGATGCCGAAGCGCATAAGCTGGCGCTGGTAAGCGTCCATGCCCTCCAAAGGCGTGCCCCTGTAGTTTTCCGAATTGTCCATCTCCTCCAGCACCTGGGTAAAGCTTTTCCCCGGCATGCCATACATGCCCTTCTCCAGTACAATGTTTTTATATGCAGCCATATTTTCCCCTCCAAAATACTATTTGCTGGTTTTCCTTTTTCCGCAGATCCTAAAAAATCACCCCGCAGGCCCCTGTAACAGCGTCCACATCCACCACAAAGCCGGGCCTGCCGCTTTCTCCCTTCATAAGCTTTCCATCCGCGCCGCTGGAAAACAGCCCAAAGCCTACCGCCATGCCAGCAGCGCAGGGCAGCTTCATATAGCCCTCTGTCTGCACCCCGCAAATGCCGCTCCGCACCTGCCGGGCCATCCCCAGCGGCACGTCCCCGGCAGCAGAGCAGGCCGCCACAGTCCCGGCAGCCGCCAGCTTCACCATCATGCCATCCTCCACGCCAGTCTGCGCCTCAAAGGTAAACATTTTTTCTCCCATCCCGTCAAAAGAAACCTTCACAGCAAAACCCTCCCATTTATAAATTCTGTCATCTTTTCACGCCATTGTATGCAGGCGCAATAGCGGCTAAATCTGAAACGCTTTGTTCTCATCTTCCCTGACCCGCGCCCTTTCCGGCGCAAGCTGGGGCCTTAAAGGCAGCGCCTTCTGGGCCAGCTTTTCATAGGTGCGGCCCATCATGTCCAGTTCCTCCATGGAAAGCCCCCGCACCGCCGATTTCATCACCTCCCTGGGCAGCTCCGGCTGTACAAGCGCGCTGTACTTCAGCACCTTTTCCGTCAGGCTTTCCCGGTATTTCCGCCCCCACTGGGCCTCCTGCTCCAAAGCCTGCCAGGCCTTTTTAAGGCCTTCCCCCTGCCGGGCATACCGCTTCACCACGCCAGCCCCTTTCTGGGCAGGCACCGCCACAAAGGAGCACTCGTAAGCGTCGGTAGGCTCCAGCAGCAGCCTGTGTACTGCCTGCCCGTTCAGCCCCTCTCCAGGCACATGCCCGCATTGCTCCTGCCCGCAGGCGCTGCACACCCGCCGGGCCACCGCGCAGCTTACGCTCACCTCCTTGAGCATCCCGCTGTCAATCAGGGCAATCATCTCCTCTGTGCCCTTTGTCCTGGGCAGGTAGGCCCTGGCAATCAGCCGGGTGAGGGTTTCTCCCCCTTCTGCCTCCTGCCCCGGCTCCTCCTCCAAAGCCGTATCGAAAATCCGCGCCGCCTGGTTGGCGCCCACCTGCTGGTGGCCGAAAATACAGGTTTTCCCCAAAAACAGCTCCCGCAGCTTTTGGAGGGATTCCACCGGGAACCGCTCCCCGTCCCTGTCCACCCGGTTGTCGCACAGCACCATGGAAAAGGCGAAAACCTCCTCCGGCCCAAAGGCCCGCCGGGTGTAGCGGTTGATTTTCTCCATGTCCGCCGCTGTCAGCCCCTGCTCCCAGGCCTCTCTTATTCCTTCTGCCACATACCCTTCCTGCATACGCATCTCCCCTCTGCCTTCTGCCTCTTCCCCCCGCCCCGGCTGCGGGTTTTTGCAAAACCCGCACGCCGCTTCGCGGCGCGGCGCCGCCTGTCCGGTGCCGGCCGGGGCGGGCCTTCCCTCACTCTCCCAGTTCCCGTTCCAACTTCCGTGCTTGGGCTGTCAGATATCTGGCCCTGGCATGATCCACCTCGTCCTGCATGGTAATCTCCTCCCACACAATGCTGCACACCGGATCAAACCCTGCCAAAGCCAGCCAGGTCTTGCAGATCTTCATGGCCACCGGGGTCAGCGCCCGCCTGTAAGCGTCCAGCTCGCTGGTCAGCACATCTGCCTGCTGGCTGGACATCCGCTCTGTAGACGACCAGGAAAGCCCCAGCAGAAAGGGGGGCAACCCTAGTTTCGCCACGATCTGCTCCAGCATCTGCCGCACTGGCACCTCGCTCTCCAGCACCTGGTTGTCCGCCCCAATGGCCTTGATGGATACATCCCCCACTGCCACAAAGTCCCGCGGCTCCCGGCTCTTCATGGCGTCCTGCCATTCCCTGGCTATCAGCCCGGCCCTGTCTCCTGCCATGGCCCCCATGCCCTCGGGCTTGCAGGTCACCGCAAACCGGACGTTCCCCAGCCTGTCCCAGTTCACCCCCAGAGTGTGGTAAATTTTCAGCAGCACCTCGCTGACAAAGGGAAGCCCCCGCAAAAGGGAGGTGCCCCAGGGGCTTCCCGCCGCCGGGTTCAAAGCCGACACCAGCAGCATCTCTGGATAGGGGCAAGGCTCCTTCCCATGAGGCCCTAAAGCCCACACCTTCACCCCTAAAGGCCCGTCCGCCTCCAGCTCCACCTGGTCAAGCCCCGCGTTGTACAGCGCCCCAACCTGCCCGCCGGAAAGCACCATCTCCCCCACAGCGTTGCCATAGGTCACCAGTTCCTCCAGGTAAATGCCCAGAAACTCATGGATGCCCACCCCGGCGGCGTTCACCTGCACTGTCTCCAAAAACTCCCGGAGGCCCTTCTGGGCCTCCCCGTCCGGACACACTGCCTGGAACTCCCCGATAAGCCTGCGCAGCTTGTAAACCGCCGCGTCAATTATCGGCACCGATTCCCGCAAAGCGCGGTACAGCGCCCGCTCCCCGCCTCCCTGGGGGAAGGCCCCAGGCCCCGGCGCCGGGGCTGTCTGCACTGCCACAGCAGGCCTGCCCTCCCGCTTCCTAAATCCCAGCAATGGCGCCACATCCTTTCCATATCATCGTCCTCTGCCCCTTTCCTTTCTCCTTCTTCACACCGCGCCCCTCTCCTTTCTGGGCTGTCCCCTTTTTTCAAGGAACCGAAAAGCTCCTTTCACTTACACCCTGAAAACGCAAAAAAGTTGTCCTCCAGAGGACAACTTTTCCTAAAAATTGCAAAAAAATTTTTTTCTGCCCTCCGTTCTCCAAGCCAAAGCCATTAAAGTGCACAATAGTCCTGCGAATTTTTGTAAAATATATCCAATCCCCATTTCTCCAATCCTTACAAAAAATTTACATCTCCGTCTTGTTTGCTGGTAAACCCCGACCAAATTCTTTCCTTTTTTAATTTTATCTTACTAAACCTTCCAGTCCCTTGCTTTCCCCCACAGGTGGTGCTAAGATAGTACCAGAACACAAGGAAACGGACTGCCCCCTACACAGAAAGGAAGATGAACCCACATGGCAGACAATAATCAGTATAACAACCAGTATAACCAGACCTATTACACCCAGGCAAACTTCCAGGAGGAGCAGCCTCCCATGTACAACCCGCCCCAATACCAGCCCCAGGCCGGCATGGAGCCTCCTCCCGGCTATGTGCAGAAAAGCCGGGTGGCGGCAGGCGTCCTTGCCATGCTGCTGGGAGCCTATGGCGTCCACAGCTTCTACCTGGGCAACACCTCCCGGGGGCTGGTGCAGCTTCTGGTGTCTTTCCTCACCTGCGGCTTCGGCGCCATTGTCATGCAGATCTGGGGCATCCTGGACGGCATCAAGCTTTTAGACGGGCGCATTAACACCGACGCAAACGGCGTATTCTTAAAAGACTGACACATTCCATTTCAGAAAGGAGCATCTTATATGTCTGATTTTGAAAATAATAACCCCTTAGAACAGCAGAACAATCCCCCCGCCTCCCAGCCGGCAGAAGGGCAGCCTGGGGAAACCCAGCCCGTCCAGGAGAGCGCCCAGCCCTCCGCCCCCCAGCAGGAGCCTGTCTATACGGAAAAGCCTGTGCCCCACCTGACCCTGGAGCCGGATCTCCCACCCGATCCCCCCGCCCCAGACCACACCGGCCCCCACTTCCCCGGATCCTCCGCAGAGCCTTTCCATATGCCAGAGCCGCCCCGGGCGCCAGAGCCTGCCTCTCCCTATTCCAGCTATCAGGCCCAGCCTTCCTATGGCGCGCCCCAGTATACCCAGCAGGAGCAGCAGGCTGCCCCGCAATACCAGCCTCCCCAATACAGCCAGGCGCCCCAGCAGCCCTATTATCCTTACCCGCCCCAGCAGTACAACACCCCGCCGGCAGGCTATGCCCAAAAGAGCCGCCTGGCAGCGGGCCTGCTGGCCATTATGCTGGGCGTGTTCGGCGTGCATAATTTCTACCTGGGCTTTAACACCCGGGGCACCATCCAGCTTGTCCTCTCCCTGGCAGGGGGCCTGCTGACCTGCGGCGTGGCCACTGTAGCCGTTGTCATCTGGGCCTTCATTGAGGGCGTTATGCTCCTCTCTGCCCAGCCCTCCCGCATGTATGACGGCAATGGCGTCATACTCCGGGATTAAATCCTTCCCAACGCATAAACCCCCCGCCCCGGCACTGCCGGAGCGGGGGGTTTATGGTTTCTTCTATTTTTTTCCAGTCTTGCCCGCCACAATCATAAACCGGTGGCGCAGCTCTCTCTCTCGGCCCTTTCCAGCAGCTTCATAGCCCTGATCGCCATATACCACCCGGAACCCTGCCTCATAAAACAGGGGCTTCTGGTTCTCCAGGTTATAATTGCCCGGCAGGCCCAGCTCCCCGGCCCTGCTGTCAGTCCCCCCTGCCTGCTCCGTCAGGAAAAAACCGCCGGGCTTCAGCACCCGGCGTATTTCCCCTAAATCATATGGCTGGCGGTATTGCAGCACCAGATCCAAAGACTGCCCGTCAAAGGGCAAAGGCTCTCCCCCATTCCAGGGCCGCGCCTGCACGCCTAAAGGCCCCAGCCGCCTTTCCTCCCGGAGGCAGCACCCGTCAGGCAGGGCCAAAGCCAGCAGGCAGAGGGGATGCCCCAAGGCCAGCAAATCCTCCAGCCCTTCCCTGCCCACCAGGAGCACCCGGGTTTCCGGGCGCAGGAAAGCCCTGGCCCGCTGCCAAAAATCCCACCTCATGTATTTTTGTCCACCTGATGGAAGGTTTTCAGGTTACCTTGCTTTCCACTGCGCTTTTTCAGCTCAGCCTCCACCTGCTCCAGAGTGATGCCCTGCTGCACCATCAGCACAGTGAGGTGGTATAAAAGGTCGCTTATCTCCAGAACAGTTTCGCTGTTATCCCCGTTTTTCGCGGCGATAATCACCTCGCTGCACTCCTCCCCGCACTTTTTCAAAATCTTGTCCAGTCCCTGCCCGAAAAGATAGCAGGTGTAAGAGCCTTCTGTCTGCGCGTCTTTTCTGGCTGAAACTGTCTCATATAGTTTCTGTAAAGAGTTCATATTCCATTCTCCTTCTGCTCTGCCCCGTCCTTTTCCGGCCACAGGGTTTTAAAAAAACAGCTATGGCTGCCCGTATGGCAGGCAGGGCCTTTCTGCTTCACTTTAATGAGCAGGGTGTCATCGTCGCAGTCCGCATAGACGCTGCACACCTGCTGGGTGTGGCCCGAAGTCTCCCCCTTGTTCCAAAGGGCCTTGCGGCTGCGGCTGTAAAACCAAGTGGTGCCGGTTTGCAAGGTTTTCACCAGGGACTCCCGGTTCATATAGGCCAGCATCAGCACCTCCCCGGTTTCCTCCTCCTGGATAACAGCGGGCAGCAGCTCAGACTTCTGGAAATACCGTTCCAGCTCGTCCTCTGCCGCCTGCCGCGTTTTGGGGGCCTTGCCGGAAACCCGCTGGCAGGCGGTAATGGCCCGGCGCAGATCCAATGCCCCCGTATAGATAGACTTCCCGGCAATAGCGCCATAAAGCCCCAAATCATACAGGTTCACAATATCCAAAAGGCTGCTGACCCCGCCGCTGGCAATGATGTTGCAGGACACAGCCCGGTTCAGCTTATCCAGCATTTCCAGGTTCGGCCCGCTCATCATGCCATCCTGCTGGATGTCTGTGCAGATGATAAACTCCACCCCCAGGGCCTCCATCTCCTTGGCAAGCTCCAGATAATCCTTCCCGCTTTTCTCCGTCCAGCCCTGGGCGGCGGCCTTGCCCCCCAAAGCGTCAATGCCCACAGCAATTTTTTTGCCGTACCGGCCCACAGCTTCTTTCACAAAAGCGGGATTTTCCAAAGCGGCAGAGCCTAAAATCACCCGGCTCACACCCTTCTCCAGATACAGCTCTACAGAAGCCATATCCCGTATGCCGCCCCCCACCTCAATGTGCATGTCCACATTCTGGAGCACGTCAAAAATCAACTGGGCATTTTGGGGCGCGCCTCCCTTGGCCCCGTCCAAATCCACCATGTGCATCCAGCGGGCGCCCTGCTCCTGGAAGCTTCTGGCAGTGTCCAGGGCGCTGTCCGCCACCACATGGGCTGTGGCATAGTCCCCCTGCAGCAGGCGCACGCACTGGCCCTGGTGCAGGTCAATGGCTGGCAGTATAATCATAGGCAAACTCTCCTTTATATAACGGTGTCAAACCTGTATGAAAAAGCCCCTATCCAGCGGGCGAAAAAGATTACAAATCGTTTACAAAACCCAACTTTTTTGCAAAAAACCGCAGTTTTTTCTAAGAATTCACACTTTGTTCATCATTCTTTTCCAGCACAATTCTGACGCTTCCTGAAAGGCTTTTGAGCCGCCGGAGGCAAAAAGCACCGAAAGCGTCTCCTACAGCATCCCTTTGGAGGAAAGCACCCCTTCCTGCCCCAGGGCGCAGGCATCCCGCATCGCGTGGGCACAAGCCTTAAAGAGAGCTTCAATCATGTGGTGGGAATTTTTCCCATAGGGGCAGGCAAGGTGGAGAGTCAGGCCGCTGTGCATGGCAAAGGCCCGGAAAAACTCCTCTGTCATGCAGGCGTCATATGCCCCCAGAGCCTCCTGGGGAAACGCCGCCTGGAACACCAGGAAGGGCCTGCCGCTGATATCCACCACGCAGGAACCCAGGGCCTCGTCCATAGGGATGTAGGCGTGGCCATAACGCTTAATGCCGCTTTTGTCCCCTAAAGCCTGGGCCATGGCCTGGCCCAGCACAATGCCCACGTCCTCCACTGTATGGTGGCAATCCACCTCCAAGTCCCCCTTGGCCCAAACCTCCAGGCCAAAGCCGCTGTGTACCCCGAAGGCTGTCAGCATGTGGTCGAAAAAGCCGACGCCTGTGGCAACCTCCACTGAGCCGCCGTCCAGGGAGAGAGCCAGCTTGATATCTGTTTCCCTTGTTTTCCTTGTTACAGAAGCCTGACGCTTCATGCCTGCCCCCCCTTTCCTGAAGCCTTGAAATACTCTTCCGCCGCCCGGAGGAAAATCCTGTTTTCCTCCGGCGTGCCGCAGGTAATGCGGACAAGGCCCCCGGTAAGGCGGATGGCAATGCCCCGGGCGCACAGGAAATCGAACAGGGCCTGCCTGTCCTCCATCAAGAGGGCGCAGAAATTGGTGTCGCTTGGCAACAGGGTAAAGCGCCCGGGATATTTCCGCCCCAATTCTTCCAGCCCAGCCGCCAGCTCGTCCCGGGACAGAAGGATTTCCTCCAGGGCGGCCTTGATGGCTGCATCCTGCCCTAGTGCCAATGCCCCCATCTTCTGAGACAAGGCGTTTACATTATAGGGGGATTTTGCCGCCCGCAGGGTGTCTGCCAGCAAAGGCCGGGCCACCGCAAATCCCAGCCGCAGGGCCGCCATGCCAAAGGCCTTGGAGCAGGTGCGCAGGATGATGAGGTTATCAAAGCTGTCCGCTTCCCTCAGAAGGCTCTGGTCGGAAAAGTCCATATAAGCCTCGTCCAGCACCACCAAAGCGCTGACCGAGCGGATAAGCCGGGCCACTTCTTCTTTGGGGCACACCAGGGAAGTGGGATTGCAGGGGTTGCTGAAAATCAGCAGCTTTACCCCTTCCTCCTCACAAACCCGGATGGTTTCGTCTATGTCTACGCGAAGGCCCTCTCCCTTCTGAATGGGCACATGCCGGGCCTCCTGCAAAAAGCCGTTAAAGGCATACATGGAAAAGTCCGGCTCCAGGGTGGCAAAAGCATCCCCTTTTTCCAGGAAGGTGCTGAAAATTACGGTTATCAGCTCGTCAGAGCCATTTCCCGCCACCACCTGCCCTTCCGGCACCCCATAATGCCGGGCAAAGGCGGCGCAAAGCTCCTTAGCGGCAGGGTCTGGATAGCGGTTGAAGGCCAGTTCCGGAAGGGCCGTCTGGGCGTCCAGGAGTACCTCCTCCGGCAAAGGCAGGAAAGACTCGTTTGCGTCCAGGCGCACCTGGAAGCCCCCTCCAATGGGGTCATACGCTTTAAGGCCTTTCGCTTTTTCATTCAGGCTGTACATGTGCCTTGTCCTCCTTTTTCCCGCCATATTCCTCCAGGCACCACGCCACTGTGTCGTACACGTCCGCCACGGTGTCCTCTGGGTTTTCATAGCGGCGCACGCCTATGCTGTGCCAGTATTCCTCCCGGAACAAACGCTTTTTCTGGGAAACCTCCACAAAGCTCTCGTCAAAATAAAGCTTATACTGTTTGCGGCCCCCTGTAAAATACAGCACAGCCGCTTCCTTCCCCTTTGTCAGCCATTCCGGCGCAAAGCCCCGGGCCTCCAGGGCCTTATACACGTCCTCCACTGTTTCCATGGGCCTATTTCCCATCCTTGCGCACCCGGACGGAGTTGGCGTGGGCGGTAAGCTCTTCTGTTTCCGCCAAAAGGATAATATCATCGGCAGCATCTAAAAGCGCTTCTTTGGGATAATATACAAAGCCGGATTTCTTCACGAAGTCATCCACAGAAAGGGGTGAGAAGAACCTTGCTGTGCCCCCGGTGGGCAGCACATGGTTCGGCCCGGCAAAATAGTCCCCTAAAGGCTCTGGGGAATAGTGGCCCAAAAACAGGGAACCCGCGTTGTCCAGCCTGCCCAGATAGGCAAAGGGATTGTCGCAGCAGACCTCCAGGTGCTCCGGGGCCAGAAGGTTTGCAAATTCCACCGCCTCGTCCATGTTTTCCGTAAGGAGCACCGCCCCGTAGGTGTCCAAGGATTCCTCGATAATCTCCCTGCGGGAAAGGCTTTCAAGCTGCCTGTACAGGGCCTCCACCGTCTGGGCCGCCAGCTTCTCGTCCGGGGTGATGAGGATGGCAGAAGCCATTTTGTCGTGCTCCGCCTGGCTCATCAAATCCGCTGCCAGATACTCCGGGTTTGCGGAGGAATCGGCTATGATGAGGATTTCGCTTGGCCCGGCTATCATGTCAATGTCCACCACGCCGTAAAGCTGCTTCTTGGCGGTAGCCACGAAAATATTCCCCGGCCCCACGATTTTGTCCACCTTGGGCACCGTCTCCGTGCCGTAAGCCATGGCCGCGACCGCCTGGGCGCCGCCCATGAGGAACACCCTGTCCACCCCGGCGGCAAGGGCCGCGGCGATGATGTTGGGGTCGGGCCGGCCTGTGCGGCCCGGGGGCGTAGCCATTACAATCTCCCCCACCTCTGCCACCTGGGCGGGTATCACGTTCATCAGCACAGAGGAAGGGTATCCCGCCGTACCGCCAGGCACGTAAACCCCCGCCCGGTGCAGGCCCCGCACCCGCTGGCCCGTGATGATGCCGCCCATAGGGTCGATGCGGCTCTGCTGCTTCTGCCGGGCATGGAATATCCGGATGTTTTCCGCTGCCCTCCTAAGGGCCTCTAAAAATTCCGGGGCGCACGCCTGGGCAATTTCCTCCATCTCCTGGCGGGTAAGCTCCAGCCTTTCCGGCGCCCAGCCGTCAAACTGGCGGGAATAATTCTGAACGGCCTCATCCCCGCCCTCCTTCACGTTTCGGATAATCTCCGCCACAGACTCTTCCACAGCCCTGTCCGCCTGGCCCACCCGGGCCTTCAGCTCGTCTATAAAGGCAAGGCGGGCCTGCCGCTCGCCTTTCACCATGCGTATCATCAACATTCACCTCTTTTAAAATATGAACAAATTGTTAATAATGGGTAAAAGCGCTGTTTTCGGGAAAAAGCCTCAGGTTTTGTAACCCTTTTGTCATCTTTCCAGCTTCTCCTCCAGCTTTGCCGCCAGGGCCTCAATCTCCCCCTTGCGCAGCTTCATGCTGGCAGGGTTTACCACCAGCCGGGCAGACACCTGGGCAATGGGTTCTATCACCTCCAGGCCATTTTCCTTTAGGGTGGCCCCGGTTTCCACAATATCTACAATGCCGTCGGAAAGGCCCAGCAGGGGGGCCAGTTCTACCGAGCCTTCTATCTTGATAATGCGCACGTCCATGTGCTTGCTCTCGAAAAACCGCCTTGCCACGCTGGGGTATTTGGAGGCAATGGTTTTCACCCGGTAGCCTCCGTAAAAATCCGCTCCCCTGGGGGCCGCCAGGGCAAAGCCGCAGCGCCCAAAGCCTAAATCTAAAATTTCAAAGAGCTGGTGCCCCTGCTCCATGATGGTGTCTTTCCCCACCACGCCCAGGTCGCACACGCCTTGCTCTACATAGGTGATAACATCCGCCGCCTTTGCCAGCACAGCCTCCATCTTCCCGTCCCCAATGGGCAGGATCAGCCTGCGGCCCTTATCCGTAAGGCTTTGGCAGTCAAACCCGGCCTTCTCAAAAAGGGCGGCGCTTTTTTTCTCCAAACGGCCCTTTGTCAGGGCTATCCGCAAGGGCTTCATGGGTTCGCCCCCTTCCGCTTTATTTCCATCTCCGTCACCTGGCGCCCCACCAGCACCAGCCGGGGGATGCCTCTGTCCCGGGCATATCCCTCTGCCTGCTCCCGCGTTTCAAACAGGGACAGCTCGCACAGCCTGCCCTGGCGGGTTAAAAGGGACACCGCGCTTTCCGCCTCTGCCTCAAAGCCCGGCTCCCCGTACACCAGCACAGCCGGGGCCGGCTCTTCCTCCATGCCATTTTCCAGCAGCAGGGCGCAGGCGTCCACATCCACTGCAAAGCCTACGGCAGGCATAGGCTCCCCAAACTTTTCGCACAGCCCGTCATACCGCCCGCCCATCAGCACCGCCGCCCCATGGTGGGGCACATAGGCACTGAACACAATGCCTGTGTAGTAGTCGTTGCGCTGGACTAAGCCTAAATCCACCATCAGCCTGTCTCCCAGCCCCAGCTTCTGCAAAGCGGTGTAGACAGTGCGCAGGTAACAGAGCATCTCCCCGGCCCTGCCGCCGGAACAATACCGGGCTGCTTCCTCCAGGGCCTCCTCCCCGCCGAAAAGCCGGGGCAGGCGGTGGATGGCCTCTGCCGCCGGGTTTTCGCCTAAAGGCTCCAAAAGTTCTTCCAGGGCCGCGTAATTCTTTGCCTCAATGGTGGCCCGCAGTTCCTCCTTCTGCTCCGGGGATACGGGAAGCTGGTCTGCCAGCACCCGGAAGATCCCGGCGTGGCCCAATTCCATGCGGAAGTCTGGCGCGCAGCCCTCCAGGGCCTGGGCCGCTAAGGACACCACCTCCAAGTCTGCCCCAAGGCCCCCGGCGCCCATCAGTTCCACCCCCATCTGGGCGCTTTCATCGCTGCGGCCGGAAAGGTCGGGGCGGTTGCGGTAAATGCTCTGGTTGTAATAAAGCCGCAGGGGCTTCTGCTGGCCCTGGAGCCGGGAAGCCGCCATGCGGGCGATGGGCAGGGTGGAATCAGGCCGGAACACGATAAGCCGCCCCCGGTTGTCCGTGGTCTTGTACATTTCCCGCTGGGGCAGCGCCGCGCCGGGCAGGCTGAACACGTCGTAATATTCTATTCCCGGGGTCATCACCTCCCGGTATCCCCGGAGGGTAAAAGCCCAGGTGAGCCTGCGCTGCACCTCCCTGCGGCCCCGGCACTCCTCAAACAGGATATCCCGCGCCCCTTCCGGGGTCACTTTGCTGTATGTGCGCATTTTCTCTTTCCTCTCTGTGCTTTATTGTGCTACTATAATAAAGCATCGGCGGCTTTTTGTCAAGCCCGTATTTCCCGGGAAACTCCGCGACATTGTTTCTGCCACTTGCCAAAGGGATGCTCCGGGAGCGCCCCTGGCAGGCGCGCGAAGCGCAGCGAAAAGCCTGCGCAGGCCTCACCCGCGTCTTAGGTGCAAAACGCTTTGCAGGGCAATGCGTTTCGTTACGCTGCCTTAAAACAGGGTGGTCTGGCTGCTTTCCGGCAGATCCTTTAAGGCCCCGGTGTTCCGGAGGGCCTCAATGACGGCGCTGGAAACCTTGGCCCTGGCCTGCAAATCGTCAATGGAGATATATTCCCCGCCGCTTTGCCTTGCTTCCAACAGGCCTTCCGCCGCAGCGCCGCCTACGCCGCTCAGGCTTGAGAAGGGCAGGCGGATTTCCCCCTCCTCCACCAGGAACTTGTTGGCATGGGATTTATAGATGTCCACAGGCCGCAGCTTAATATCCCGGGCCAGCATTTCGTTGATAATCTGCAGGGTGCCAAACTCGCCCTCTTCTTTGGCGCTGGCCTCCCGGTTCTTGATTTTCGTGTCCAGCTCCCGCATTTTCCGGGAGACGGCTTCCCGGCCCAAAGCGGCGGTGGCCCCGTCGAAGTCGTCGCTGCGCACAGTGAAATACGCCGCGTAAAACTCTGTGGGCTTATGCACCTTATACCAGCCCAGCCGCAAAGCGGCAATCATATAGGCCGCCGCATGGGCCTTGGGGAACATGTACTTGATTTTAAAGCAGGAGTCAATATACCATTGGGGCACGTTGTGCTCCTTCATGGCGGCAATGTGCTCTTGGGTTAAAAGCTTTGTGGCCTTGCCCTTGCGCACAATCTCCATAATTTTAAAAGCCATTTTCGGATCCAGGCCCTTGTTCATCAGGTACACCATGATGCTGTCCCGGGTGCCGATAACCTCAGAGATGGTGCAGGTTTTGTTTTTAATCAACTCCTGGGCGTTGCCCAGCCACACGTCTGTGCCATGGGAAAGGCCGGAAACCTGCAGGAGGTCGGAGAATTTCGTGGGGTTCGATTCCTCCAGCATCCCCCGCACAAAGTTTGTGCCCAGCTCCGGCAGGGACAGCGTCCCTGTTTTCACCCCGCCCAAATCCTCCGGGGTGACGCCCAGAGCTTTGGGGGAATGGAACAGGCTCATCACCTCCGGATCGCTCATGGAAACCTGCATGACAGGGATGCCTGTGTAGTCCTCCAGATACCGGTAGATGGTGGGCACGTCGTGTCCCAGCTCGTCCAGCTTGCACACGTTGTCGTGGATGGAGTGGAAGTCGAAATGGGTGGTGATGTTGTCAGACTTCTGGTCGTTTGCCGGGTGCTGGACAGGGCAGAAGTCGTACACCTCCATGCCCCTGGGCACCACGATCATGCCGCCGGGGTGCTGGCCTGTGGTGCGCTTCACCCCTGTACAGCCAATGGAGAGCCGCTTTTCCTCTGCCTTGTGGAAGGTGGCCTGCCGTTCCTCGGCATATTTTTTCACATAGCCAAAGGCCGTCTTGTCCGCCACTGTGGCAATGGTGCCGGCCTTGAACACGTTGTCCCTGCCGAAAAGCACTTCTGTATACCGGTGTGCGCCGGACTGGTATTCCCCGGAAAAGTTCAGGTCAATATCCGGCACCTTGTCCCCGTCAAAGCCCAGGAAGGTTTCAAAGGGAATCGTGTGGCCGTCCCTGTCCAGATCCGTGCCGCAGTGAGGGCACGTTTTGGGAGGCAGGTCAAAGCCGGAATCCACGCTGCCGTCTGTGATAAACTCGCTGTACTGGCACTTAGGGCACACATAGTGAGGCTCTAAAGGATTTACCTCTGAAATGCCCGACATGCTGGCCACAAAGGAGGATCCAACAGAGCCTCGGGAGCCCACCAGATAGCCATGGGCCTCGCTGTCTGCCACCAGCTTCTGGGCTGTCATATACAGCACAGAGAAGCCATGCTTGACAATGGATCCCAGCTCCTTGTTCAGCCGCTTCTCCACGATTTCCGGCACCGGATCCCCATATTTCGCCTTGGCCCGCTGCCAGGTAATGTCGATAAGCTGCTCTTGGGCGCCCTCGATAAAGGGCGGGAAGTTGCCCATGGGCACAGGGCGGAGGTGGTCTATCATGTCCGCAATTTTGCCCGGATTCGTCACCACCACTTCAAAAGCCTTTTCCTTGCCTAAATAGCTGAACTCCTCCAGCATTTCCGGCGTGGTGCGCATGTACAGGGGGGCCTGCTGGTCAGCGTCGGAGAAGCCCTTGCCCGCCATGAGGATTTTCCGGAAGGTGGCGTCTTTGGGATCTTTAAAATGCACGTCGCAGGTGGCCACTACCATTTTGTGCAGCTTCTCCCCGATGCGCACGATGGTGCGGTTATATTCTTTCAGGCCCTCAATGTCCGTATCCCTGTTTCGCACCATAAACATGTTGTTGCCTAAAGGCTGGATTTCCAGGTAATCATAATATTCCGCGATTTTGCACAGGTTCTCAAAGGAATCTCCCCGCACCATGGCCTGGAACAGCTCCCCGGCCTCGCAGGCGCTGCCCACCAGCAGCCCCTCCCTGTATTTGTTCAGCTCGCTTTTGGGCGTGCGGGGGCTGCGGTAGAAATATTCCAGATGGCCTTTGGAAATCAGGCGGTAGAGGTTTTTCAGGCCTGTGTGGTTTTTCACCAGGAGAATCATATGGTAAGGCCGCAGCTTTTTGGGATCCCCTCCTGCCAGGGCGGCGTTGATGTCTGAGACAAGCTTTGCCCCCTGGCCCTCCCGCAGCCGCTGCAAAAGCCGCAGGAAAATCTCTCCCAGGGTGGCGGCGTCATCGTCGGCCCGGTGGTGGTTAAAGGGCTTCAGCTTCAGGTAAGAAGCCACTGTATCCAGCTTGCAGTTTTTAATGTCTGTTAAAAGCGCCCGGCAGATGGGCACAGAATCTATGTACACATGCTGGAAGGGGATGCCGGCCCGCTCTCCGGCGGCCCGGAGGAAGCCTGTGTCAAAGCCCGCGTTGTGGGCCACCAGCACAGGGGATTCCCCGCAGAACTCATAGAAAGCCTTGAGGGCCTCCGCCTCCTTGGGCGCGCCCTGCACCATTTCGTTTGTAATGCCTGTCAGCTCTGTAATTTTTGTGGGGATGGGCATTTCCGGATCCACAAAGGTATCGAAATGGTCGGTGACCTCCCCGTTATGGATGCGCACCGCGCCGATTTCCGTCATGCGGTCTTTTTTCGGGGAAAGGCCGGTGGTTTCCAGGTCGAAGCAGATGAAATCCCCTTCTAAAGGCTGGGCTGTCTCCCCTGTGACCGCAGGCACCAGGTCGTTTACAAAATAGGCCTCTGTGCCATACAGCACTTTGAATTCCGGATCCTCCTTGCGGATGGCAGCCTCGGCATTCATGGCTTCCGGGAAGGCCTGGGCCACCCCATGATCAGTGATAGCCACAGCCTTCTGGCCCCATTTGTGGGCCTGCTTGATGAGATCCCCTGCGGGAGTCATGCCGTCCATGTCGGACATGTTGGTGTGCAGGTGCAGCTCCACCCGCTTTTCCAGGGCGTCGTCCACAACCTCCACTTGCTCCACTGTGGCGATGGCCCGGGGCCGCAGCACGTTTTCCCTGTCATATTTATCGTATTCCAGGCTGCCCCGCACCAGCAGGGATTTCCCCAGCTTCAGGCTGTCCAGCTCCTTGCACTGGCCTGCGTCCTGGATGATTTTCAGGGTGATGGAACTGGTGTAGTCTGTGATGTCGATGCTGTATATTTTCCGGGACTTATCCCGGGTTTCCTTGCTTTCCAGGGAGAAAATCTCTCCCCACACGATGATGCTGCCCAGGTCGATGGCGGCTTCCGCCAGGGGCGTGATGTGCCCCTTGGGCACCGCGCCGATTAAGGGCCGGGCGGTTTTGGGCACAATGGCGGGCAGCAGGTTTTCCTCCCCCCGCACGCTGATTTTCCGACGGCTGGCCTGCTCCTTCATGGCCTCTTCATAGGCCTCCATCTCCTGGATGGCCTGTTCCCGCCGCTGCTTCTCCTCCTGGGTGTGGATGCGTTCTAACAGAGAGGCGCTGCCTGCTTTGGTGCTGGTTTTCCCCGTAAATTCCACCCTGCAGCCCAGGGAGAACCACTCCCGCACCAAGTCCTGCATACGCTGGTCTGTGTGGCGGGCCTCCAGAAGGGAAAGGCCCCCATGGCGCAGTTCTACGGTGAGCACCCCCTCCTCCCACCGGGCCTCCGCCTGATGGAAGGTGCCGTTTAAGGTGGCGTCCTGCTGCTTTAAGGCGGCGCACAAGGAGGGCAGGCACTCTGGGGCAAAGCTTTCCCGGGGAAACCGGGGCAGCACCCGCACAGCGCCAAAGCCCGTCAAAGCCTCCGCAAGCTTTGCAAAGGATTCGTATGCCACAAACTGGGGGAAGCGTATCCCCACTTCTATCCCCCTCGGCTCCCGGCTTACCCGCAGGTTTTCAATCTCCCCCTCCAGCAGCCCTGCCGGGAAGGTTTTGCCCGCCAGCTCCTTTTGGAAAAATTCGCCCAGTGTGCTCAATGCCCGTCCTCCTCTTTTGTTGGGACTCCGTCTCGTCTGCCGACTCGGTCAGCTCGAAACGGCCGCCACTGGCGGCCCTCGCCCCAAACCCTGCTTAGGGGGGCTTTTGGGAAAAAGTCCCCCTAAGAACCCTTCAAAAACTTTCACTTTCCCCGCGTCCTGCAAAGCCCCTCCGCCGGAGCGGTTCGGCCCAGAGGGCCGAACCCGCCGCGAAGCGGCGCGGGAAAGGGCAAAGCCCTTTCCCGGCTCCGGCGGGCCGCTGTGCCTCTTTATTCCATGTAGGAAAGCACGCCTATCTGCCGGATTTGCCGCGACCAGCCCCCGTAAAACTCAAACCGCCCCACAGCCCCGGCCTTTGTCCGGATGCCGCAATGGTTCATGGCTTCCGGCGGCAGGCCCAGCCAAAGGAGGTTCCACACCCCCAGCGTGCCGCCGTGAGACACAAGCACCACGGTGTCTTCATCCCTGTCCAACACCTCCCGGCACAAAGGCTCCAGCCGCTGATAGACCTCCCGCTCCGTCTCCGCGCTGGGGAAAGGCCTTACATCTATGTAATCTCCTGGGCGTTCCGGGCCTCTGTGCTCCCGGTACCATTGGGCGGATTTCCCCACCGCTTCCCCCAGGTTTCGCTCCCGCAGTTCCTGGCGGAATTCTATCTCCAGCCCCAGCTTTTCCGCTAAAGGCGCGGCGGTCTGGGCTGCCCGCTTTAAATCGGAGGAATAGATTTTCACGCTTTGGCCTAAAAGCTCCGGGGCCAGGTTGTCCGCAATATTCTGGGCCTGCCGGCGGCCCCGCTCCGTTAAATCCCAGTCTGTCCAGGAGCCTACCATGCCGTTTGTATGGTGGATGGACTCACAGTGCTGAATGGTGAGAATCTGTTTCATGACCCGCTCCTTTTACAGCTTGCCCACTTCCGCTAAAAGCTCTTCTAAAAGCCTGTTTTCAGGAACCTTCCGGAGAATCTGCCCTTTCTTAAAGATCAGGCCCTCCCCTTTGCCACCGGCTATACCGATGTCCGCTTCCCGGGCCTCCCCGGGGCCGTTGACCGCGCAGCCCATCACCGCCACAGTGATGTCCTTTTTGCAATCCGACAATGCCTGCTCCGCCTGGGTTGCCAGGGAAATCAGGTCAATGCGGGTGCGCCCGCAGGTGGGGCAGGCGATAAGCCGCACGCCTCCCCGCATATCCAGGGCCTTGAGGATGTCCCTGCCTGCGTACACCTCTTCCACCGGGTCTGCGGCCAGGGAAACCCGCAAGGTGTCCCCAATGCCCTGCTGCAAAAGGCTCCCGATGCCAATGGCAGACTTCACCAGCCCCATACGGGCAGTGCCTGCGTGGGTGATGCCCAAGTGCAGGGGGTAAGGGCACTTTTCCGCCGCCAGTTGGTAGGCCCGGATGGTGGCATCCACAGAGGAGGCCTTCATGGACACCACAATGTCGGTAAAATCAAAGCGCTCCAGCAGGGAAGCATGGTACAAAGCGCTTTCGCACAGGGCCTCCGGGGTGGGGTGGCCGTATTTTGCCAGGATATGCTTTTCCAGGGATCCGTCGTTTACCCCAATGCGGATGGGGATGTTTTTGGCCCGGCAGGCCTGGGCTACGGCTTTCACCCGGCTGTCCTCCCCGATGTTGCCGGGGTTAATGCGGATTTTATCCACCCCGGCGTCGCAGCACGCCAGGGCCAGGCGGTAATCGAAATGGATATCCGCCACAATGGGTATGGATACTGCCTCTTTCAGGGCAGAGATGAGCTTTACCGCCGCCATGTCCGGCACCGCCGCCCGGAGTATTTCACACCCGGCCTGTTCCAGTGCCTTTGCCTGGGCCACGCTGCCCGGGATATCTGTGGAAGGGGTGCTGAGCATGGACTGCACCGTTACAGGCGCGCCGCCTCCCAGCAGGATATTCCCCACCTGCACTTGTGTAGATTTTCTTTTTGCCATACTATACTCATTCCCCTGTCATGCAATGTCAGCCTGTGAATATTCGGACGATATCGTGAAAAGTGATAACTGCCATCAGCCCTAAAAGCAGGATAAACCCGGCGGCATGGACATACCCCTCATACTTCTGCGGCACAGGCCTGCGGCTGACGCCCTCCCAGATGAGGAACAGCAGCCGTCCCCCGTCCAGGGCGGGCAGGGGCAGCAGGTTTACCACACCCAGGTTTACCGTTATCATAATAATCATTTGCAGGATATTCCCCACAGCCTTCCCGAAGCTTTCTGAAAGCCCGGCTTCCGCCGCTACAGAGATAGCCTGCACTGTGCCCACCGGCCCTGCAATTTCGTTAAGGCCAAAGCGCCCGGACACAATGCCCTTCAAGCTTTCCAGCGCCATGCGGGTCATGGACACCGTGTAGGTGAAGGAGCGCTTCACCACCCCAAAAAAGCTGCGCCGCTCCGGCTGAACATAAAAGTCCGGGGTGACCACCCGGCGGCCTGACACAGTCTGATAGGCCATGGGGAAGGGGCCAAGGTCTATACGCTGCCCCTCCCGGGAAACGGTGATGGAAACAGCGTCCGGGTTTGCCAGGGCCATGCCGAAGGACATATCCCTGTCGCTGTAAACGGCATAGCCGTCAATGGCGGTTATCACATCCCCTACCTGGGCGCCGGCAGCTTCCAGGGCGGAATTTTCCGCAAATTTGCTGATTTTCGTGGTGGCAAAAACTTCCTGGGGGATAAGGGTGAGGCCCATGAGCACAAAGCCCAGCACCACATTGAACACGCCTCCGGCTATTACCACCAGAATCCGCCGCCATACAGGCTTGCTGCCAAAGGCCGCCGGGTCGTCGCTGTCCTCATCCTCCCCCTCCATGGCGCAGAAGCCGCCAATGGGAAGCAGCCGCAGGGAATACAGAGTTTCCCCTTTTTGGAAAGCCCACAGTTTGGGGCCCATGCCAATGGAAAACTCGTTGACACGAATTTTCGCCGCCTTTGCCAGCAGGAAATGGCCCAGCTCGTGAAAAAATATCACGAACCCGAAAAGCAGTATGCCAATGACAATTAACAGCGCTATCATGAGAATCTGCAAAATATCAGCTCCTTGATCCGGTTTTGTAAAGCGTCCCCCGAGCTAAGGGCAAAAAAGTAAGGTACTGTGCATGTTTCCACGCCCAAGAGGTGGGGAAACACGCACAGTAAAAGCTGCCGGAAAGATTTGTGCTATGCCCGATTGGTCCGGCTTCTTACAGGCTTCCTGCCAGTTCCAGCACCCGGCTGCGGGCCATGCGGTCAGCCTCCAGCACATCCTCCACCTTGGCGGCCTGAACGGCAGGCTGGCTGTCCGCCGCTGCCTGCACCAGCCGGGGGATATCCATAAACCCGATTTTCTTCTCCAGGAAAAGCTGCACTGCCGCCTCGTTTGCGCCGTTTGCCGCCGCAGGCACAAGCCCCCCCCGCTCCATGGCCTTTATGCACAGGTTCAGGCAGGGAAAGCGCTCCCTGTCCGGCTCAAAGAAGGTCAGCTTCCCGAGGGCAGGCAGATCCAGCGCCCCCGAGGGGCTTTCCAGCCGCTGGGGATAGGTGAGGGCATATTGGATGGGCAGGCGCATATCCGGGGCGCCCATCTGGGCAATGACGGCGTTATCTGCAAACTCCACCATGGAGTGGACAATGCTCTCCCGGTGTACCACCACCCCGATGCGCTCCACAGGCATATGGAACAGCCAGGCGGCCTCAATAACCTCCAGGCCCTTGTTCATCATGGTGGCGCAGTCGATGGTAATTTTTGCCCCCATGTCCCAGTTGGGATGGCAAAGGGCCTGCTCTGGGGTGACGGCCTGAAGCCGTTCCTTTTCCCAGCCGAAAAACGGCCCGCCGGAGGCCGTCAGGATAAGGCGCTTTACAGCCCTTTCCTCAGGGCTTCCCTGGAGGCACTGGAAGATGGCGGAGTGCTCGCTGTCCACCGGCAAGATTTTCACCCCGTTCTGCCGGGCAGCTTCTATTACAAGGCTGCCCCCTGCCACCAGGGTTTCCTTGTTGGCAAGGGCCAGGGTTTTCTTCGCCTTTATGGCCGCCATGGTGGGACGAAGCCCCACCATGCCCACCACAGCGTTCAGGGTGGTGTCGGCGCCCTCCCAGGCGGCGGCTTCGCACAGGCCTTCCGGCCCTTCCAGCACTGTGATGTCCAAGTCCCGGGTGCGCTGCCGGAAGTCCCTGGCGGCGGCAGGTTCGAAAAGGGCTACTGCCTGGGGGGAAAGGCGGCGGGCCTGCTGCTCTAAAAGCTGTACATTGGATCGGGCGGCAAGCACCGCAATCTCAACAGGGAACGTCCCTGTCCTGTTTAACTGCTCCGCAACCTCCAAAGCCTGGGTGCCGATAGAGCCGGTGGATCCTAACAGGGAAAGCCTCAAAGGAATCCTTCCTTTCCATAGTGTATGCGCCAAAGCCCGGTTTTACAGCCAGGGTCTTTGAAATGTTTAAAAAGAACTGCTCCAAGCAGGCTTTTGCGCATATTCCCGCTTTTGCTATCCCGCGACGGGCAGGAAGCTTATGAGCAGGTAAACAAAGGGCGCTGTAAAAATCACGCTGTCAAACCGATCCAGAATGCCGCCATGGCCCGGGATCACCTGTCCGAAGTCCTTGATATGGCAGCTTCGCTTAATAAGGGAAAAGCTTAAATCCCCCAGCATGGACACAAAGGCGCCGAAAAACCCGATTAAAAACAGGGGCAGATACTGCACCTCCACCTGTCCCAGGTGGTAAACCCGGCTGAAAAACAGGCCGCACAGCAGGGCTGCCGCCACGTTTGCCACAAGGCCTCCCACAGCGCCTTCCACCGTTTTTTTCGGGCTGATTTTAGGGCAGAGCTTGTGTTTTCCAAAAAAGGTGCCGGCAAAAAAAGCACCCATGTCTGCGGCCCAGGCGGCGAACACCGCGAGAAGCACATAAAACATGCCATGGGCGCGGTTCAGCTCCCGCAGGAGCACCAGGCTGTGCAGGGCGCAGGGAATAAGCACCACCATGCTGTACTGCACAAAAATATCTTTAAAGCTGACTTCCTCATGGTAAGCCAGCATGGCGCAGCAGATAATCAGGGTGTAGAGGGCATAGGCTAAAAAGAGAAGCCTGCCGCCGCAAAAGGGCACTGCTGCCGCCGCTGCCAGAGAGGGCCAGAAAACAACCCCCTTCTTTTCAAGCCCCAAAGCCTTCCCCAATTCAAATACCGCTGCCGCCGCAATAATCGCCACGGCGATATTCAGCGCCAGAGGGAAGGTCTGGTCAAACAGGATAATCGCCGCCAAAAATACCGCCAGCACCGCCCCGGAAAGAACACGCCGCCTCATAGCGCATGCCCCCTTTTTCTTGTGTGATTCCCTCTCGGCCTACACGCCGCCAAAGCGCCGCTGCCGGGAAGCGTAGATCTGCAAGGCCCTGTCCATATCCGCCCGCGTGAAATCAGGCCAGAGGATGTCAAAAAACACAAACTCCGCATAGGCGCACTGCCATAAGAGGAAGTTTGAAAGCCGCTGCTCCCCGCTGGGGCGGATGAGCAAATCCAGATCCGGCTGGCCCGCTGTGTAGAGATAATCGGAAAAGAGGGATTCCTCCATGTCCGCCGGGCCGCGCCTGCCTGCCCGCACATCCTCCGCAAAAGCCCGGGCCGCCCGGACAAGCTCTGCCCGGCCTCCGTAATTCATGGCAAGGTTTAAAACCATGCCGGTTTTCACAGAGGACTCCTCCTCCACCCGGCGCATCAGCGCCTGCAGCTCCGGCGGGAAGGCGGAGGGATCCCCGATAAAGCGCACCCGGATGTTTTCATCCATAAAGTCCCGCAGGGCCTCCTCCAGATAATCCTTGAAAAGGCGCATCAGCCCTCCCACCTCCTCGGCAGGCCTGGCCCAGTTCTCTGTGGAGAACGCATAGATGGTCAGGTATTGGATGCCCAGCCCTGCGCAGTACCGGGTGATGCCCCGGAAGTTCTGGGCGCCGGCCCGGTGCCCGGCGCTTCGGGGCTGATGCCGCTTTTTGGCCCAGCGCCCGTTGCCGTCCATAATAATGCCCACATGGGCAGGCAGTATCCGGGGAGCCTCCCCCTTCTCTTCTTTCATTTTAAAAAGCGCCATGGCCCAACCTCCCGGCAAAAGAATGCGATTTAGATCTCCAGGATTTCCTTCTCTTTTGCAGAGAAGCAGGTATCGCAGTTCTTCACGTATTTATCTGTCAGCTCCTGGATTTTCTTCTCCCCCTGCTTCTGATCGTCCTCTGTAATGTCGCTCTGCTTTTTCATTTCCTTCAGCTTTTCAATGGCGTCCCGGCGGATGGCCCGCACTGCCACCTTGGCTTCTTCGCTAAGCTTGCTGATATCCTTCACCAGCTCCCGGCGGCGCTCCTCATTAAGGGGCGGGAACACCAGCCGGATGATTTTGCCGTCGTTCTGGGGGTTCACTCCCAGGTCGGAGGTCTGGATGGCCTTTTCAATCCCCCGCAGCACAGAAGCGTCCCAGGGCTGGATGGTCAGCACCCGGGCTTCACTCACCGCCACTGCCGCCAACTGGTTGATGGGCGTGGGGGTGTCGTAGTAGTTTACCATTATCTTATCCAGCACCGCTGGGTTTGCCCGGCCTGCCCGGATGGCGGCATACTCCTCCTCCAGGTGCCCGATGGTTTTTTTCATTTTGCTTTCCGCTTTCGCGAATACATCTTTCATCTCTGCCATGATTTTCCGTCCTTTCTTTCTGTTGGGCTGCCGATTCTCGTCTGCCGGCGCCCCAAACCCGCTTTAAAAAACTTTTTTGAAAAAAGTTCCAGTCTATCCGCTCCGGGAGCACGTCTGGTACGCGATGGCCCGCGTAAGCCGCAAACTCTTTGCGGCGGAAAGTTTCCGCTTCTGTCCCCCGCATCTTAGATGCAACGTTACGTTGCCGCTGCCTATTGTACTAGAGTGCCTACTTTTTCGCCCTTTGCCGCCCGGACGATGTTCTGGGGATCTTCCATACTGAACACCAAAAACGGGATGCCCCTGTCCTTACAGAAAGAGGCCGCTGTCATGTCCATAACCCCCAGGTTCCGGCTGAGCACATCCATATAGGAGAGGGTGTCGTATTTCTTGGCCTCCGGGTTCTTCTTGGGATCGCTGTCGTACACCCCGTCCACCATGGTGGCCTTTAAAATCACGTCTGCTTCAATTTCCGCCCCACGCAGGGCCGCCCCTGTGTCTGTGGAGAAGAAAGGGTTGCCGGTGCCGCAGCCGAACACCACCACCCGGCCTTTTTCCAGATGGCGCACCGCCCGGTTGCGGATATAAGGCTCTGCCACCTCCTGCATGGCAATGGCTGTCTGCACCCGCACGTCCAGCCCCGCCTGCTCCAGGCCGTCTGCCACGCCCAGGGCGTTTATCACTGTGGCCAGCATCCCCATGTGGTCTGCCCTGGTACGGTCCATGCTGCCGCTGCTGCGGCCCCGCCAGAAATTGCCTCCGCCCACTACAATGGCAACCTGGGCGCCCAGCACCACCACCTCTTTGATGGGCTTGCAAATCTCCATCACTGTGTCGAAATCAATGCCGTGGCCCAAACTGCCCGCCAAAGCCTCGCCGCTGAGCTTCAAGAGAATGCGCTTATATTTCAGTCCCATGAATTCACTCCTTCCCTTTGCCCGGGCCTCGCCCCGGCAAATCCAAGCATATACCTGCACGTATTCATATTGTACATGATATTGACATTTTTGTAAAGGTAAAAAACAGTTTTTACTGTTTTTTAATCTCCAGTGTTCGTGATTTTGCCAAAACAGTTCGCAATATTTATAAAAATTTTTATTGACTTTCCAGCAGCTCCTCCGGCTCAAAGCAGATGGAGCCATCTGACCGCAGGAAGCAGGGGATTCCGATGCCCCCGTCCTCCCGCACCTGCCGGAACTCCGGGCGGCTGTCCCGCAGGGCCAGGAATTCTTTCAGGCTGCCGGTGGAAAGGCCAATATCCATATAGGAAAACCCTGTAAAGCCCTTTTCCGCAAAAAGGCACAGGGCCTCGGCGCAGTCCTTGCAGATTTCCGTTCCGTAAAATTTCACCGGGGCCGGAGAAGCTTCTGCCGCAGGCATTTCATACGTCCGCACCTCGCAGTTGTGCATGGCAAACTTAAAAAACGTTTCGTTGTCCATGGGATGGAAATAGCTTTCAATCACCCGGCACACGCCCCCATGGCACACCGCCAGCACCGTTTCCTCCGGGCAGCGGGCGGCAAGCTCCTCCAGAAAGCGGTACACCCGCTTTGCCAGCATCATCTGGGATTCCCCCTGGGGATATCCGTCTGCAAAGTTCCGCTTGTGGAAAAGGAAGTTTTCGTCGAACCTGTCTGCCCCCTCGCACAGGCCGTAGTCCTGCTCAATCAGCTCCCTGTGCCGCTCTATCACCACTTCCCGGCCCTCACAGATAAGGGCCGCCGTCTCCCTGGCCCGCAGCATAGGCGAACACACCACCCTGTCAAAATGCACCCCGGAAAGCTTTTTCCCGGTTTCTTGGGCCTGCGCCCGGCCCTTTTCCGTCAGGGGCAGATCTGTCCTGCCGCATACCTTGTTCTCTTTGTTCCAAGCCGTTTCCCCATGGCGGGTTACATACAGCTTCATGGCTTTTCCTCCTCCACGCTATTTTGTATGTAAGTATAACATTCGGAAAAAATTTTTGCAACGTGCCCGTATCAGAACCTTTGGGGGAAATTTATGTGTTGCAAGACAGCCATACCGCACCCGCTTATCTGCAAAGCGCGCGGGGCAATAGTTAACGCAGTTCAAAAGAGGCAAACAGCTTTTTGAACCAGCGGCAATGCCGCATGCTTGAAAATCGGGCTATGCCGATTTTCAAGTGCGTTTACTATATTCTGTTTTTACACACGTTGTAGTGGCTATAACGATCTAAAAAGAAAAACGGCCTTCCCACAGGAAGGCCGCATCTCAAATAGAGAAAGCGCTGTTATACGGCATCTTCTATGCCAAAGTTTGTAGCCTTTGCAGAATAACGGCGGCTTCCGCCCGGGTGGCATAGCCCTGCGGATCCAACGTCCCATCGTCCCGGCCCCGCAACAGGCCGGAGCCTACAGCCCATTCCATAGCTGGAACAGCATAGGCACTGGTTTTGCCTGCGTCTGTAAAGCTGTCCAGCTTACCCATGGTACCTGCTATGCCTTTAAACTGCGCATAACGGTATAGGACAGCAGCAAGCTGCTCTCGTGTTACCGGGTCAGTGGGCCGAAAAAGCCCGTCCTCATGGCCCATCACTAAGCCGTTCTTCGCTGCCCATATTACCCCTTTACCGTACCAGGCATAGTCGATTACATCTGGGAAGGGGTTGTCAGAGCCTGCCGGAGGGGAATTCTCCAACCGATGCAGGACTGTGCAGATCATTCCCCGCTCCAGCGCGGCATTGGGGCTGAACCGCAGCAATTCCGTACCTTTTAAAAATCCTGCCTGATACGCCCACTTCACCTGCTCCTCCGCCCAATGGCCATAGGTGTCCTGGAAGGGGTTAAGAGAGTTACATTTATAAAACGTGTATCCGTATCCGTTCTCTACAACGCGAGCCGCTCCGCCGTAAACGGTTTCAAGCTGGGTATTCCCAGCAAAGGCATAGTCTGCTATCTCTGTAACCGTCTCAGGAAGCGTAACCGTTTTGCGCTCCGCCGCCCCTTGTATGGCGGTTACAACCTTTGTCTTATCATGGTTATACAGGATTCCCTGTTCATCCATCACAAAGTTCTTATTGCCGCTATCCAACTCTAAAGAGGCAATGCTTGTACAGGCGGCAGTATTACGGTCATAATATGACACGGATACAAAGGTCCCGTCCAGCTTGGCAATGTTCCTGGGAAGCTTTACCCTCTTCAGTTCCGGCGCACCCCGGAAAAAGTATGGCGGGATTTCCTCTGGGCCATCGCCTTGAAAAATAATTTGTTCTAATTTTGAACAGCCGCCGAACCAAGCTCCTGTTAAATAGACCCCTTCTATTTCCTGTAAAGTTGCAGGAAATACAACAGAAATCATTTCCGGATTGCCATTCAGACAAAAAACATGGGTGCCGCCTGCGTCTGGGAAATTTTCATAGTATAATCTCGATACAGGCTTGCCTTCAATATATTCTGGTATCACTATATCGCCTTTCAGATTTTCCGATTCATACAACGTCCAATCCGATACAATTTCTCCATTATCATCCAGATCCGCTCCAAAGTACATGGTTCCGCCATTAGGCAAAGTATACGTGCATAATTGATAATCTCCATGCCAATCTGCAAAGGTAATGGTGGGTTCTCCCTCTGCCATAGCGGGCAGGGCAGTGCATAAAACCAATAGCACAGCACTAAGTATTGCCAATAATCTTTTACAGCTTCCTTATCCAATATTTTTCATAATAAAAAGAAAATAGACGGTCCAAAGAACCGTCTGCTTTCTTTTGAAACTTAAACCGCCCGGGTCACCTTGCCGGAACGCAGGCAGCGGGTGCAAGCATAAACCCGTTTGGGAGTGCCGTCAACAATCGCTTTCACACGCCGGATGTTGGGCTTCCAGGTTCTGTTGGAACGCCGGTGGGAGTGGGAAACCTTGATGCCGAAAGAAACGCCCTTGCCGCAGAATTCACATTTTGCCATATATCTGCACCTCCTTCAGGTTGAACATACCACATGTAAAGTTTCGTAACAGATAAAATTATAGCAGGCGTGTCCGGAAATTGCAAGGCTTTTTTCAAAAAACCCCTGTTTTTTTGCCCCGGAGGGCCTGGGCAGAAAAATTTTTAAAAAAATTTCCCCTTTTATGAGATTTTTCCGGGCGCTGGGGGGTATTATGGGTGAAAAGCTTTTCAGAAGGAGGCGGAACCATGGACAGCGATGCATTTGCAGCCGCGGCCGAGCGGTACAGCGGCACAATATACCGGATAGCGTTCCACTCCTGCAAAAACCAGGCGGACGCCGAGGACATCACCCAGAACGTGCTCTTAAAGCTCTTCCGCACCCAGACCGCCTTTGAGAGCGAGGAGCACATGCGCCGCTGGGTTATCCGGGTGGCGGTGAACGAGTGCAAAAAGCTGGTGTGCTCGGCATGGTTCCGCCGCAGCGTGCCTTTGGAGGAATACGCACAGACCCTTTCTCTGGAAGGGCCGGAGGAAAGCGCCCTGTTCCTGGCGGTGATGGAACTGCCCCAGAAATACCGGGTGCCCGTATACCTCCACTATTACGAGGGCTATCCTGTGAAGGAATGCGCGGCCTTGTGCGGGGTGAAGCCCTCCACCATGCAGACCCGTATGCAGCGGGCCAGGGAGAAGCTGAAAAAGAAATTGTGCGAAGAAGAAAGGGAGAACTGACCATGGAACACAAAGCATTGCCGGATACCTGGTTATATAAGCAGACATTTTCAAAGCTTGTGCCCTCTCCCCAATTGATACAGGAGGTACTTGACATGACAGAAACAAAGAAAAGGCCCAAGAAATTTATTTTGCGCCGCCTGGTGGTGGCTGCCCTGGTGGTGGCCCTGGCCGCGGCCCTGGCTATGGGAGCAAACGCCGCCACAGGCGGAGAGCTTTTCAAAGGCGTTGTCAGCTTTGTAAGCTATTCCGAAGACGGGGAAGCCATTATGGTGACGGTAGACTCTGACGCTCTGGAAGGGGCGGAGGATGGAACGCCTATTGAGTATTTCTCCATCGAAGAAAAGGGAAGCGGGCAGGGCCGGATTGTCTACAAGGACAAGGACGGCAACACCGTGATAGAGGATATTGAACTGCCTGACAAGCCCAGCAAGGAGATCCTGGAAGACGCCCGGAAGGAGGGCATCGCTGTGGAAGTAAGGGGCAGCGCAGATTTCTCCGATGAAGAGCTGGAAGCCGCCGCCGCAAGGTTCACAGGCCAGCTTATGGCGGCTAAGTCCCTTGTGGAAAAGCTTGCCGCATAAACACTTCAGGAAAATCCCGGACTGTGAAAAGTCCGGGATTTTCTATGTACGGTTAAATCACTCGCATGGCGCGCCACTTGCCGCCCTTATAGCGCCAGATAACCAATATGGCCTTGATAACCCAGTCGCACACCATGGCAAGGGCCACGCCTACAGCGCCCATTTGCAGCGCCAGCCCAAACAGGAAGGAAAGGGACACCCGGCACACTACCGTGGCAAAGATGGCGGCGTACATGGTGAACTTCACGTCCCCGGCGGCCCGCAGGCCGTTGGCAAAGGCAAAGGCCACAGGGCCGAACACAGCGTTGAGGGAATTGTGGATGAAAACCAGTAGGATAACCAGGTGCTTGGCCTCCCCGCTGAGGCTGTACACCTGCAAAGCCAGGGGCGTGGCTAAAAGGATGGCCAGGTTCCACACAGCGGCCCCGGCAAACGTGATACGCAGAAGCTTTTTCATATAGTAGTCAGCGCCTTCCACGTCTCCCGCGCCCATATACTGGCCCACCACTGTGATAAACACAGGACCCATGGCAATGCAGAACAGGGCCGACATAGACCAGAAGCTTTGGGCCACGCCGTTGGCGGCAATCTGCACAGTACCAAAGGTGGCGACAATGGAGCTGAGGGCCACCTTGGAAAGCTGGAACAAGCCGCTTTCAATGCCGTTGGGTACGGCAATGCGGAAAATCCTTGTAATCATGTTCCACCGGCAGGAGAACACCATGGAAAGCCGCAGGGAGATGGGGTTTTCCGGGTTCATGGTCAGTATCACCATGGCAGCAGCCGCAAAGGCCCGGGAAATCAGGGTGGGCCAAGCCACGCCTGCCACGCCTGCGCGCAGGGCAAACACGCCGATGGCGTTGCCCGCTACGTTGATGCCGTTCATGGCAATGGAAACCTGCATGAGGATTTTTGTCCTGCCCATGCTGCGGAAAAGCCCGGCACAGCCGTTATACAGCGCTAAAAAGGGGAAGGAAAAGGCTGTGATGCGCATGTAAACCATGCCGGTATCCAGCACCTCCTGCTCCACCCTGCCGAACAGCAGGCCGAAAATCTGCCGCCCGAACAGCAGCACCACCAGCCCCAACAGGATGGAAATGGCGCTGATGGACATTACAAGCTGGCTTGCCGCCATGTCCCCGTTTTCCTTGTCCTCCCGGCCCACATACTGGCTGGCCACCACCGCGCCTCCAGAGGCAAGAGCTGTGAAGGCCATGATGAACACGTTGTTAAGCTGATCCACCAGGGATACGCTGGACACCGCCGCTTCCCCGGCATAGCTTATCATCAGGGTATCCACAATGCCCACCAAAAGGGCCAGAAACTGCTCAATCAGTACGGGCAGGATCAGGGCCTTCAGGGCCGGGTTTGAAAAGCGCTTTCGTTCCTCCGGGATTTGGGCTTTCGGCTCCAGCAGCCGGGCCAATAGGCCCTGGGGCCTTGGTGCGTCGCTTTGCATAGCTGTACCTCCTGGTATTTTCCTTTATCTGTATTTAATTTGTATTATACAGCCCTCAGGGGAAAAAGTCCAGCGGCAATCAAATCCCGCCACGCCCGTCTCATAAAAAGCGAAGGATAGAGAGGAAGATGGCAGGGTGCAAGAGAACAGAAAACATATGGGCCTTTATGGAAACTTTCTTGTGATCCTCAAGAAGAAACCGTCTGCTGGCTGATGGCATCATCCAGCGGGGTCACGCTGCCGCCGCGATAGGTTTTCAAAACGATATCTCCCGCCACCGGCGGAACCCCTTCGTCAGCCAGGACGTAATTCATAGAAACCTCCGGCTTGTCAAATCAGCCGCTATAAAGCCTATCCAAATTCTTATCAGAAAAGGTATCCGTCACTAAAATAAGCAAGGCGCCTTGGACATCCACGTCCGCAGCGCCTTACCTACTATTTACCAAACAGGCCGGTTACCCTTTGCCAGAAGTCTTCATGTTCCTGGCTATCCTCCTGGGGCACGATTTGTTCGGCTGGCGTGGTTTCTTGTTCCTGGCCGACTGTTTTCATTACGAATTTCGTAGTTGCCCCGGTTCCATCTGGCGCACCGGCGAAGCTGCCGTAATTTTCTACACGTGCCCGCATGGCCGACGTCACCGCACGCAGTGCAGGGAGCTTCTCTGTGTCTACGGCCTCAGTCAGCTTGCTGATGCCATCGGAGTCGAACCGCTCCAGCCCTTCCTGCAGCTCCAAGGCACCGTCTCGGATTTCTACTGTTCCACTGTGCAAGGAAGTTGCTCCCTCAACTAAACTCTGTATGCCTCCAAACAACTCGGAGGTACCTGCCGCCAGGTCATCCGTTCCCTGGGCAAGCTGTGCTGCACCGTCTGCCAATACCGCATTGCCCTGAGAAAGGGAACCAGCCCCCGCTGAGAGTTGGTTTGACCCTGCAATGAGTTGGTCTACCCCGCCGGTCAGTGCGGGTAAGTTAGCTCCTAATTGTCCGATACCTCCCTGCAGTTGGGCCGCACCGGCCGCAGCTTCCGCCACGCCCTGGGTGTAAGCTGTTATCCCGGCTACAAGCCCTTCGGCACCATTGACACCAGCCTGCAAAGATTCAACACCCGCGCTCACCTGCTCCATTCCACCTAACACTTGACTGTAGGCGCTGTCCAGTTCCGCCAACCCACCGGCCATACTGCCAACCGCACTGTACGCGCCTGTGTACGCTGCCAAAAGCTGCTGGTAGGCCGGGTCAGCGGCGTGGGCCTCATCTGGGGCAAAGGCGCTGGGGTCGGGCAGGCTGGCAAGGGCTCCCGCCCCGTTAGCCGCCGCCCCGGACAAAGAGCCTCCAAAGGCATGAACCCCGGCCATAACCGAGCTGTCAGGGCCGGCTGCTTCATAAAGCTGATTTACTGCCCCGGCGATCTGACCTATGCCGTCTGTCAGGGCGGAGCTCTTGCTCTGCAATGTGTTCAGCCCGGCCGCAAGCCCGTCGGCACCGCCCTTTAGCTGGCTGTACCCGTCGGAGAGCGACCAGGCACCATTCTGTAGGTCTGACAGTCCCTCTGACAGATTATTTGCCCCCGCCTGCAAAGCCGTTGCACCATCCCGTGCCTGGATTGCGCCATTGTTCAGATCACGCGCCCCCTGCTGCAACTGGGCAGTACCGCTTTGCAGCCGCGCGCCCCCGGCGTATAGGGTGTTTATCCCTGCCAACAGGGTAGCGGCACCGCTTTCCAGTGCCGCCGCACCCTCTGCAAGGCGGCCTGCTCCATCTAAAAGTTCGTCCATGCCCTCCCGCAGGCTGTCCATGCCCTCGTCAAGTCCTTCAAGTTCCTCCAGGCCGGAAAATCCGCTTTCCTTAAGGGCATCTGGGTTCGTGGAACAGGCAATAAGAATGTCTGGCAGAGTGAAGTCTGTTACCTGCCCCTCAATACTCACCTGATCCGCCAGGTGTCCAGCCAGATCCTCCAGCTTCTGAGAGTCCAGTTCCTCCAAGCATTCCCGTACTCCGGGCAGGCATACGAAACCCACGGCCTGGGCTTTGCCTGCGCCGGTGACCTTGCCGTGTTCGGCGGAGACTTCTGTCCAGCTTTCGCCCAGTACCGCTGCCACCATGGTGACAAAGGGTGTACACACCGGCTGAGCCTGACCGTCAACCTCGATGGTGCCGGTCTCGTGGTTTTCAAGGCGCACCGTGAGCTTTATGTGGCCGTTTTTGCCTTTTAGCTCCTCCGGAGCGGTCTCCACTCCGTCCAACTCATAGGTGATCTTGGCGCTGACAGGGGCGCGACGGGTGGTCTCGCCCTTATAATAGACGTCACTTGCGTCCGTATCCCAGCGGATCTCCTCCCCATTCTGTGTGTAGGGCGTGGCATCGTGAGTGTTCTCAATGCCTGTCAGGGCGGAGCGGTCGGTAACGCCGGAGAGACCGCTTTCGTTATGCAGATGGACGCTCACCGTCTGACTGCGCACCGATCCGTCCGGCTCCAGCACCACGTACACCGTTTCCTCTTTTTCCGTAGTATTCTCCGCTGCCAGGGCGGACATGGCACATCCCATGACGATCAGTGCCGAAAGGCTAACGCTTAAAATGCGTTTGCAAATTTTCATGCGAACTCTTTCCTTTCTATAGTTGGCTTCTGTGCATCAGTTTTTGCCGGTTTTCCAAGCCAGTGCAGGGTGGTGTGGCGAATAAGAGAGTCCAAAAGCTGTAGCAGGCATGGCAGAATGACTATGATGACGAACATACTGATAATGGCCCCTCTGGATATCAGCAGGCAGATGCTCTTTAAGAGCTCCATGCGGCTGATGGCGGCTACGCCGATGGTGGCCGCAAAGAAGGTCAGACCGCTTGATAGGATACTCTGGCTGCAGTGCTGGCAGGCCACTTGGGCGGCATCCTTTGGCGTAAGGCCCCGGCGTCGTTCCTCCTGGAAGCGGGTAGTCATCAGAATAGCATAGTCCACCGTGGCCCCCAGCTGGATCGTGCCGATGACAATGCTGGCAATAAAGGGCAGGCGGGTCCCGGTAAAATATGGGATGCCCATGTTGATAAAGATGGCGCTTTCAATAGAGGCTACCAGCAGTACGGGAATGGACGCGCTGCGGAAAGCCAGCAGTATGATAAGGAACACTGCCGCAATAGAGGCCACGTTTACATGGGAAAAATCTATATCGGCTATCTCTATCAGGTCCTTTGTCATAGCTCCCTCGCCGGTGATGACCCCGGAGGGGTCTGCAGCCTTTATCAGACTGTCCATCTCATCCAGTTGGGCGGTCAGCTCATCGGTGCCGCTTTTATAGGCGGAATTCGCCAGAATCAACTTTTTCCCGCCGGATCGGGCCAACTGGGCTATATCCTCGGGCAGTACGTCCGTGGAGAAACCCGGGGGCAGCAGCTCGCTGACAGAAGCCACCTGCGTGATCCCATCCACGCCTTTCAGGCCTCTGCACAGGGCATTTAGGTCCTCATCGCTTATGCTTTCACCCACCAGAATAAAGTGGGATGTGGTCATACCAAAATCGTCCTTCAATTTGTTAGTGCCGACAATGCCCGCCAGATCTTGGGGCAGACTGTCGAACAGGGTGTAGTATACGCCTGTCTTGCTCTGGGCCAGGGTAAAGGGTACCATCATCACCAGGAATACCGCCAGGATGGATCTGGGATGCCGGGAAACAAACCGGCTTGCCCTCTTTAGCTGCGGTATCACCGCCCGGTGCCGGTGCTTCTCTACGGCCCGGTCGAAGGTGAGGATAAGCGACGGCAGTATTGTGACCGTGCATAGCACCCCAAGGGCCACGCCCTTTGCCATAACTATGCCAATGTCCCGGCCCAGGGTCAGGCGCATGGTACACAATGCCAGAAAGCCTGCGATGGTGGTAAGGCTGGAGGCCGTCACCGAGGAGGAGGTGTTTACGATGGCGGTGGCCATGGCCTGTTCCTTGTCAGCGCTGCACTTTTTTTCTTCCTCATAACGGTGCAAAAGGAAGATGGAAAAGTCCATAGTCACGCCCAACTGCAAAACCGTGGACAGGGCCTGGGTGATATAGCTTATCTGCCCCAAAAAGTAGTTAGTGCCAAAGTTATAGAGTATTGGGAACAGCAGCCCCACCATAAACAGCACTGGTACCAGGGTGCTCTCCATGGCCAGGAACAGCACCAAAAGGCTTGCCCCAACAGCGCAGAGAATATACAGGGGCATCTCCTGATCCACTAATGCCTTGGTGTCCTGCAAGATGATGCTCATGCCCCCGATAAAGCTGTGCTCCTTCAAAAGGCCCTTCAGCTCCGCCACGGCGCCCATAGTACTCTTGCTGGCCGAGGGTTCCGAAAAGCGCACCAGCATGAGCGTCGCGTTCTCGCCGTACATTGCCTGCTGTATACCCTCTGGGAGCATCTCCCGAGGGATGGCCGGATCTATCACGTCGCTGAGCCAAAATACCTGCTCGACTCCCTCAACCTGCTCCATCTGTGACTTCATGTCCAGCAGTTCGCCTATAGGCATACCCTCCACGGTCACCATGCCGGTGGAGGCAAGGTTGAAGTCGTTTTCCAGCGCCTGCTCACCCAGCATGGAGTCCAGCTCCGGGGGCAGGTATGTCAGTATGTCGTAGTTTATGCGGGTAGCCGCCGCACCCAGCAGGGCTGGTATCAGCAGCAGAACTGCCAATACCAACACCAGCCTGTGGCGGCGCACGATACCCCGGGCGATCCTTTCCAAAATCACACCAGTCCTTTCTGTGAAGTTAAAATCATGTCTTAAACGGCCTGCCTATGGCTATCGGCCTCGGACGATTTTATTTGATATATCCATATTATGACCTCCTTATGTTGTGAGGAATTTTATGGATATCATTATAAGTATAAGATTGAGGGATAACAATATACAAAGCAGCGCCTCTGTCACAAAAATAGACAGAGACGCTGCTTTGTATAAAAATGGTGCAGATCATAAATTAGGTCTTGTTTGAAAAATAGCGAGGAGTAGGCTAAATCAACAAAATAGCAATAGACGCTAAGGAAACGAAGGATTGTCTGTTGGCCTCCCGGCATACCAGGACCGCAATCGGAAGCCCCATCAGCAGGACGGCTAAAGCGGCAAAGGCGGGGTCAGTCCACCGCCTTGATCCGCTCCACCAGAGACAGCCTCCTGGTATAGCGGACCGCACAAGCGGAGAA
The DNA here is from genome assembly GCF_036941085.1 of Acutalibacter sp. JLR.KK004. Classification (NCBI taxonomy): domain Bacteria; kingdom Bacillati; phylum Bacillota; class Clostridia; order Eubacteriales; family Acutalibacteraceae; genus Acutalibacter; species Acutalibacter sp. JLR.KK004. The sequence continues at coordinate 1,320,341 of NZ_JAYMNQ010000001.1, read as the reverse complement.
CACCCCCTGCACCAGAAGCAGCGCGGCGGACAGGTCATCCAGACCGGAGATCGCCACCAGTCGGTCATTTTTTGCGGACAGTTCAATACATGCCATCCTTTTCTGTTCCCTGCTCCTGCGTTTGCTCTCGTTTGACTTCTCCCTCTGTATCCTCTTGGCACAAGCAGGACAATACTTCAATATGCCAGAGCCGGGGACATATTCAATGCCGCACACCGTACAGTGTTTAGCGGGTAACGCCGTCCACCGCTTTGTGGGTGTGATATGTAATTCACCGACAAAGCCGATGAATTTATAGTAAATCTTGATTACCGCCCGTTCATCATTCACCGCCATATCCGCAAAACGGTTAATATCGGCAAGGACGGCGTTGAATAAATCCCTCGCTTCAATGGCGTGTGCGGTACACATGACGTTGCCGCACCTGCCATAATTATTACAGGTGTACTGTACGCAGTCGATAATCCGCCTGAGCTTCTATGTACTCCAGTACCAGATTTTTTTGCGCTTCAATGGTATCCGCTCCGGGCTTGCCGCTGTCCTCAACAGAAAGACGCACATAGCCGCCAGCCTTGTAAATCTTCTGCTGGGTTGTTGGTTCCACAGGGGCCGGGGCCAGTGGGTTTACCTTGCGTTTTGTCCTCGCCACGTCAGCCCACCTGCCTTTCGGCCTGGGCCATGCGCAGCAAATCCCGCTGCAAGTCAAATTCGTTTTGCCAGCGGTAGACGATCTCCACCCGCTTGTCTCGGAAAATTATCACTCGCACAATCAGCGACACCACCAGCCTTCTGTCCAAGGCTATGATGTTCCGACAATGGCGAAATTGCTCCATCCAGCTTGTATCCATAGAAGCCGATTCCCGGTCCATCTCTTCCCGCAGAAGCTCGGCCCGTTGCTCAGCTTCCTCCCTGCGCTGGGTGTAGGTCTTTTTTAAGTCCTTGCAGGATGTTTGCAGATGTAAGGAAAGAGAAAGATGCTTTGAAAGCATTGGAGAGAAATCCAGGCTCATCTCAAAAAACCACTTGACTATATCTAATTGTTAAGATAAAATGGAAAAAAGATTTGCAAGGAGGGTCTTTTTATGGCAGCCAAAACAGTGGAAGAACGCATACAGGCAATTGATGCAAAAATCGAGAAAAAACGGGCCGAAATTGAAGCTTTGGAAGCCCAAAAGCAAAAACTTTTGCACCCTGTGACCATGCGGTCAGTTATGTCAAAACTTAAAGAGCAGGGGATTACCCCCGAAGAAGTTGCAAAAAAGATGGGCATTGAAATCTAGCAGAGTAATCAATACCACGCCCAAAGGACGTGGTATGAATGATAAGCCCTAAAAGGGCATGATGCCAGCAGCGCCTAAAGGCGCAGAATGAGAAACGCCAACCGCACTTTGGGTTTGGCGTTTCTTTTTTACACTTCTTCTAAATCTTTAAAGGGATCTTCGTACTCTTTAAAGCTCATCTGATCCATGATCTGGTCTTCTCTTTCCTGATCCTGGATATACTTCTGAATGGCTTTTTTGTTTCCTCCTACGGTGCTTACATAAGGGCCATATAAATTAGGAAAACCGCAAATACAAGGCTTTTCGGAGCCTACCAACAACAAAAATAATATTTGATCTATCACATTACGCTGAAAGGCCGTCCGGCCATCAAAACCGGGCGGCTTTTTTGCGTGGATAGATGGGAAGGAGGCAAAAAATAATTACAGAAATTTAAGCCTGAAATTTGTGCAATTTTAACGAAAAGGAGGTTAATGAATGGCAGATGACAAATTGAACACGGGCCCCGGTGAGAAAAAAATCCCGGAGGCTCCCGAGGCTGTAACGGCTGGCCAGCCCCAGGCCCTGGCTCCCGAACAGGCCGCCGCTCCCACACCTCAGCAGGAACAGGCCGGGCCCGCAAAGCCCGATCCCGGCGATGTGGTAGTGTCCTTTGAGCAGATCAATGAGCTCATGGGCGAAAAGCGAAAGGCGGCCCAGGCTGAGGTAGAGAAAGCCGGGGATGCCCCCGCAAAGGAGCAGACTCCCGGTGAGGCGGAACAGCCCGCCGCTGGCGAACAGAAAAAGCCCCGCCGTAGCCGTTCCCCGAAGGAGGATAAAACGGAGCCCGCTGGCAAGGAGGCGGCAAAGCCCCGCAAGGGCCGCCCGCCCAAGGCTGACAAGGCGGCCCCCGGCGAGGCCCAGCCGTCCAAGCTCAACGGCGATGTGATTGACGGTATCTTATCAGAAAAGAAAAAGGAGGATCGAGGCGTGATTATTTCAACCGCTGAACTGGAAAAGCATTTCGGCAAGGAGGTTACTCCGGCCAAAATGAAAGAGCAGATCATCGGCCTGCTGGACGAGTGGAAACAGAAACAGCCGCCCGAGCTGGCAAAGGCCCCGAAGAAAATGGAAAAAGACAAGTAACCACTTCGAGACATTTTGTCCCGAGGGGCTCCGCCCCTCTGCGATGGCTCTGGTGGTATATATCCCCCGTCGCCGGGGATAAAAAAGCGCAGTCGGGAGCGGGCCGTCAAGGGGGCCAACGGCCCCGCCGCTTGCGGCGGCTTGCCCTTTACGGCCTGCCCCGGCTGTGCTATCTCCGGCCAAGCGGCGGGGGGTATATCCTCCAGAGCCGCCCCCTTTCCCATGATTGGGAAAGGGCGGGGGGTTAGGGTTGAACAATTTCACGATAGAATGGAGGTTTTTACTTATGAAACGACCCCTTGCTTACATTACCGCCGCATGGTTTGGCGGCGACAGCGAAAACGCAGAACTGGCCGTCCAGTATTGCCGGGCAGTCTATGAGGCGGGCTTCTCCCCGATCTGTCCTACCCTCTATCTGCCGCTGTTCCTCAATGACGCAGTACCCGAGGAGCATAAAAGCGGCATCGACATGGGCCGTGACCTCTTGCGCCGCTCCCATGTGCTGGTGGTCTGCGGACACACCATGACCGAGGCTATGAAAAACGATATTGCCGTGGCCCAGCGGCTGGGGATCACCGCCACCACCCTTGAGGGCATTTTGACCGTCAAGGGCCAGGGCAAACGCTGATGGCATCCTTGTTTGAGGCTTACATTACCAACCTCGGCAAATACAACGAGGGGGAGCTGGTGGGAGAAACACTGGAATTTCCCACCAGCCCCCAGGAGGTGCAGACGCTGCTGAAACATATCGGTGTGGACGGCATACGGTATGAGGAATTTTTTATTACCAGCTTTGACGGCGATGTGCTGGGGCTCTATGACTATCTGGGTGAATATGAAAATCTGGACGAGCTTGCTGGTATGCCCTGCTGGGCTATTGGACAGGCAGTAACAGCGATGGTCGGCCAATGTATGGGGGCTGGACAAATTGAGCGCACTCGAAAGGTAGTAAAAATCAGTTTAGTGATGAATGTTGCCGTAACGCTCGTTGTCGTAATTTGCGTACAGCTTTTTGCAGAACCATTGATTTTACTTTTCGGTAGTACCAGCCCGGAAGTAATAAACGATGGAGTTTACTATCTGCGTGTCCGTTGCAGTATAAATAGCTTGATTTATGCCGCTATGTACACTTTGGATTCCTTTGCTATTGGTGTCGGTGCGGCAAATATCGCTATGATTAACGCTTTACTGGACGCAGTTATTATGCGTTTGCCTGTGAGTTGGCTCTTGGCTTTTGCACTTAATATGGGGTTTTCTGGCATTTATTACGGCCAGGCGCTTTCGCCAGTCTTGCCTGCTATTGTAGGCTTACTCTATTTCATGAGTAGAAAATGGGAACACAAAACGCTTATTCAATCAAACCACAAGGAGGGAAGTCTTTAATGAATCGAATGGTATGGCTTCTATGTCCTATATGTAGAAATAAGACCAGACTTAAAGTGCGTCAAGATACAGAGCTCATCAATTTTCCTCTGTATTGCCCGAAATGCAAGCAGGAGACTTTAGTGAATGTCAAGAAAACAAACCTATCTGTTATTCGTATGAGTAACTTGATTTCTGAGGAGGATAGCAATTCATGATGGACAAGCAAAAAATTTATCCCCGGTCAAAAGATCGGGAAACCGTATATTTGAAAAATGTTATTATCGATCCCAGCATCATTGTGGGCGACTACACCATGTATAACGACTTTGTAAATGATCCTGTTGATTTTCAAAAGAATAATGTTCTTTACCATTATCCTATTAACCATGACAGGCTGATTATCGGTAAGTTTTGCTCTATCGCCTGTGGCGCTCGTTTCTTGTTCAATAGCGCCAACCATAGCATGACTTCACTTGCGACTTATCCGTTTCCCATTTTCTTTGAGGAATGGGGACTTGATGTTAGCCAAATAACCGAGGCATGGGACAACAAAGGGGATATTGTTGTTGGAAATGATGTTTGGATTGGATATGAGGCCGCAATCTTCGCTGGAGTTACCATAGGGGACGGTGCTATTATTGGCACCAGAGCTGTTGTAACAAAAGATGTCCCGCCTTATACCATTGTGGGCGGCGTTCCAGCTAAACCTATCCGAAAACGCTTTTCCGATGAAACTATTTCGGCGTTGCTGACAGAACGATGGTGGGACTGGCCGGAAGAAAAAATTGCTCGTAATCTTGCGGCAATCCAATCGGGCCATGTCGATCAATTTAAGTAAATATTGAAAAGAGCCAGACGCACAGACGCAGAGCCATCACAACAAAACCGTTGTTGATTGGCTTATGTTTCAAAGAAAACGGCGGTTTTGAGTTTTATCAAGCCGCCGTTTCTTTATGAGTATATAGTCTAACGGAGTACGGCGGCCCCCTTTGGAGGTGTCGCTGTGCTCTCGCTCATTTTCCATCCCCCTAACTTGTCAAAAAAAGCCCACCCGCCCCGCAGGATCAGTCTGGTGGTAAATATGCAATTTGGCAGTACATAAATGAATATATTACTTCGTGCGTCCGCATGGCTTTGTGTCATGCGGGCGTTTTTTGTTATCCGTACTTCGAGACAAAGTGTCCCGAGGTGCGGTGTAGCTCCCCGGGATGCCGCTCCCCGCCGCCCCCGTTTCGGTCACTCATTCACCCAACACCGAAACGGAGGTTTAATTATGACTACAATCAATCTGAAAGATTTTTATTATTGGTACACACAGGATCAGTTTATCGAGGTTTCTGACGAGGTGGCCGAGGTGTTTCTGGCCGATGGTCGTCACGAGATGGCCTACCAGCGGCGGCTCTCCCGGCACAAGGCGCAGTATTCTCTGGATTGTGAGGACGGGATTGAATATTCTGCCTGCCTGCACGAGCCCACGCCCCAGGAGCTCTTGGAGCGGATGGAGCTGTTCTGCCGTCTGTGGAACGCCCTCAATTCTCTGCCGGAGATCCAGGGCCGGAGGATCGACGCCCACATCATTCTCGGAAAGAGCGTCAAGGAAATTGCCGAGGCCGAGGGCGTACATGAGGAGTCTGTTCGGCAGTCCATCAAACGGGGCCTTGAGCGCATGAAAAAAATATTTTGATTTTTTCATTTTGCCCACTTGGAAATGGTGAAAAAATGTCTCGGTTTATGAGAGGAGGTTTTCTTTCTCCGCAGAACAACAGGAGCGGCCCCGAGCAACATACGGGGAGCCGGGCGGCGGGTGCGCTGTGACTTCCTCCACGGAGGAACGAGCGAACAACACCAGCGCCGCAAATGGGACGGGCTAACCCAGGGCCACGATCCGTCGCTGGACAGGCTGGCCGCCTGTCCCTCCGGGCCGCCCTCTTGCCTGCGTGGGAGCGCCGCCCCGAATAAAGTTGTCTTTGGACAGGTCAAGAAAATGAGGGCGGCGTTCCCTCAATTTTAGGAAAGCGAGGTACAGTCTATGAGTTACGATCCCGCAGAATTGGCGGCCCTGTTATCTGAACCGTGGAGCAACGGCACTTGCCGTGGCTATGTAATTATGGCGATGGAAAACTGCGGCTTTGCCGACCAGGACATCCGCCGTATCATGGCCGAGCTCTATGAGCTGTTCGATTTTGTATCTTTGGATGAGGCCGAGGCCCATTATCAGAAAAGCCCCTATTGACTTCGAGACAAAATGTCCCGAGATGGAGTGAGGCAAGAGGGCGGCACCGTTGCTGGTGCCGTCCTCTTGCGTTTCCCCACTGTGAGCGGGAGGCGTTTTAACTCTGTTTTGGATAAGGAGGTTTTACCGTGAGATTAACTGCACAGGAAATTGAACAAATGAAAAGCGTTGACATCGGCGCAGTAGATAAGGAAACCCTTGCAGACGCAAGCGGTTTTACTTTCGATCCGATGCTCCCCAAGGAAACCCGGGCCCAGCGTATGTTGGAGCATTTCAAAAATCCGTATTGTTTCCGTTTGGGCGATATGGTGATTAAGCTGGAGTTTGCGGACGATGGGCCCTCCCTCCAGGAACTGCTCACCGCATTTTTTCTCCGGCAGAAAAGCGGGCTGTAACTTTGGTTGCGGCCCCTTTGCAACTTCGAGACAAAGTGTCCCATACAAAGGCATCCTTGTTGTCCCTCCCCAGCAGAGGTATAATATAGATGTAATGTGATAGGGAAGGAGGACAAATGGCAAGAACAGCAAACCGGGGGACAATAAGCGCCAGCGCCCCTACTTCATATAATGCGATGCGCTGGAGGCTGGGTAAATATATCCGGCTCTCCAAAGAAGATCTACTCCGTGGCCGGGACGAAAGCAACAGCGTTATCAACCAGCGGCGGCTTTTGGAACAATACCACCAGACCCATCTGGACGAGTTCTATGATGGAACCGAGCAGGATGTATATGTGGATGACGGCAAAACCGGGACGGATACCGACCGTGAAGATTTCCAGCGGCTCCTGGCCGATGTGTATAGCGGCAGGATCAACTGCGTGATTGTCAAAGACCTGTCCCGCCTTTCCCGTAACTATACCGATGCCGGAAACCTAATTGAAAATCTTTTTGTCCGGCTGAATGTACGGTTTATCAGCTTGGCGGAAGGTGTGGACAGCTACCGCAACCCGGACAGCGTATCAAACATTATCGTGCCGATCACGAATGTAATGAACGATCAATACTGCTACCAGACCTCAAAGAAAATCCGGCAAGTATTTGACATGAAACGCCGCAACGGTGAGTTTATCGGCTCGTATGCCCCCTATGGCTATGTGAAAGACCCGAATGACAAACACGCCTTGTTGGTTGACCCCGAGGCCGCCGAAGTGGTAAAAAGCATTTTTTCGTTGTTTCTGTCCGGCATGAACAAGCGGGGGATTACCTATTACTTGAACGACCACGGGACACTTTGTCCCACAGCCTATAAGCAACAGCAAGGGCTCAAGTACAACGCCCCCAACGCCCAAGGCAATCCTATGTGGAGTACAATCACCATAGACACGATCTTAAAAAACCGTGTTTATGTGGGGGATATGGTACAAGGCCGCCAGCGGGTGAAAAGCTATAAAATCCACATTCAAGAAAAAGTGCCGGAGGAAGAATGGTTTATCGTGGAGAATACCCACGAGGCCATCATAGACCGGGAAACCTTTGCAAAGGTGCAGAGCCTGCTCAAACGGGATACTCGCACCGCTCCAAAAGCTAAACAGCTTTACCTGTTCAGTGGTTTTCTGAAATGTGCCGATTGTGGCCGGGCGATGTCCCGGATCGCATCCAAAGGGATTTATGTATATTATCAATGCGGGACTTATAAAAGCCTGTCAAAAAAGGCTTGCACCATGCACTCGATTAAAAGTGACCGACTTGAGGCCGGAGTGCTGTTTGCGATCCAGCAACAGGTGCATCTGGCACTTACCTATTCCGAGTTTGTTGCCCGTATCAACTCCGCACCTCTGAAAAAGAGCAAGTCAAAGCGGCTGGAAGATACCATCGCCGCAAAAGAAAAAGAGCTTGCTAAAATCATGCGATACAAGCAGGCCCTTTACTCTACGCCCATATTTGTATTTCAAGTTCGCATGTCTCTCAAATATCATCAGGGTACTCTTCCCTTTCAGATATCCCATAAATTCTCCCACGCTCAACTTTGGCGGTATAGAAAGCAGCATGTGGATATGATCGAGCATTGCATGGGCTTCTATGATTTCCACATGCTTGTATTCACATAGCTTCCTCAGGATTTTCCCTATATCTGCCCGCAGTTTCCCATATACTACTTTCCTGCGATACTTTGGTACGATCACAATGTGGTATTGACATTTCCATTTTGTATGTGATAAACTTTGCTCGTCCATTTGGACTGACCTCCTTTGATTTTTGTGCGGTTGGCGTTACCCGCTTCCATTATATCAAAGGAGGTCTTTTTTTATAATCAACGCTATTGCTTTCTTCGGTCTCCGCCGGCATAGCCGGTGGTTGCTCTTATAACCGAAAGGGCCGTTGCGGGAATACCGCAGCGGCCCTCTTTCTATTTAGCTTTTCATCAGCACAAACCATCTGCCGCTGTCCTCGAATAAATGCGTCTCCTTGCCTTTTACCACAACCGTGTACTGCTTGGCGATTTCATGGGTTGTATGGTCTTTTGTCAGCCCCACCCGCTTTACTTCCTCAATGTCGAATTCGCCCACCAAGGGGATGTGGATTGACCGGGGCCGCACTTCCCCGTCCACATAATGGGTGGCTAAAACCTCAACATACTGTTTCCGTCTGCTCTCCGTCAGCATGGCTGAAATCCCCCTGCAAATCGTAAATGTCCGTAAAAGGGATGAACGTGCCCGGCAGCACCAGGGCCTGGGCCAATTCGTCCACTTCCTCTACTACATCCGTCTCTGTCACATACTCGCCTATCTCATACTATAAGCTGTCGGCATGGTCGCCGTATTCAATGGCTGCAATGAATTTCTCCCGGTCGTCGTCAAACTGCATTTCCAAGAGCTTCCCTAAATAGTTCAGCTCGTCGGGGTGGGAATACTCGCTTAAATGTTCCGCCAAGCCGGGGATAGGGGATTGAAATTCTGTGAAATGCCATTCCTCGTAATGCTTGAAGTCAATCCCGATACCGCTTTTTCTCGGACGGCAGGAACTATATCACCTATATCCAACGCCCGTTCAGCGCCTTCGCGTCATCCGGCTGGACCAAGCGCAACCCCACCTGCAGCCACTATTATTCTTTGCCCGACGATATTGCCGCGAATCCCGCGAGTATCGCGGCGGTGGAAGAGGTACTGGGCCGTGTTGCGGACTGGCGTGGCGATAATAGCAAGATTGGCTGCGCTATTCAGATGTTTATATACCGTGTAAATCAGGAGCGCCGTGACCGGGCCCGGGAGCGAAAAAGAGCGCTGCAAAAGGCCCACTTTGCCATGTTCCCCGAGTACCCCGCAGACCTGGCGGCGTTCTGCGAGGACCGCGTTTTCCAGTCCTCGGTGCTGTATGTTTCAAAGCTGAAAAAGACATTGGCCAATGGCCAAGTCTCCGGTGAGCGGCGGGCCGTGTGCAGGCATTGCGGAAAGTCGTTTCAGGTGGGGCGCGAGGTCAAGCCTGGAGGCTCCGGAATCTGCCCCAAGTGCGGCCACCCGGTAATCTATAGGGCCGGCTGGCTTGAAAAAGAAGTCACCCACAAGGTCAAAATCTGCATCGCCTATAAAGTAGACGGCCAGCTGCTCCTGCGCTATGTGGACGTGGAGCGCATTATCTACCCCGACCGCAAGGAGCCCAAGTACCGCTTCTCCGACTACTTCAAGACGCTGTTTCTGACCGTCAACGGCAAGCCCATCGAGTACGCCTACGCCTGGTGCCAGGCCCCATACTGCGGGTACGATTGGCGCCGGCTTCGCAACAGTTCGGAGTGCCTGGGCGAGAGCTATGTGTATACTCCCAATCTGCGGGACGTGTTCGGGCCGAAGTATTACAACGTGGACTTGCAGGCCAGCCTCTCCGGCCTGCGTCGCCCTATCTCCTTCCGCCGTCTGCTGGACAATCTCAAGAATATCCCCCAGGCCGAGTACCTGATGAAGGCCGGACTGCCGGTCCTTGCGGCGGGGAATCTGCCGGATGCCAGCGCGAAGAACCTGCCGGAGCTGACCGGGCTGGGCAAGCACTTCCTCCCCGCCATGCGGGAGAGCCAGGCCAGCTTCCAGGAAATAAAGACCATAGCTGCCCAGCGGAACGCTGCCCCCGAGGACCTGCGCCAGCTGTGCGCCCTGCGCCTGGACAGCGATTGCCTGATTCTGCTGGAGAGAATTGCCCGTTTCAACGGCATAGGCCGCTCCCTGCGGTACGTGCGGGCCCAGAAAGAGGCTTCCGCCGGCCGGATGCGGCGCAACAAGCTCCCCTACTTCCTGCGGCTCTACCGGGACTATCTCGACATGGCCCAGAGCCTGAAAAGCGACATGAGCCAGCGGGCCATCCTGGAGCCTCGGGACCTGAAAGAGCGCCATGACCTGCTGGCAGCAAGGGTCAACGAGCTGAAGTCCAGGCCGGACGATGAGCGCTTTTAGCGGGCCATTGACGAGGGCCTGTACGGGTGGGCCCAGGACTACGCCAATGAGGATTACTGCGTGGCCTACCCCATGAAGCGCAGCGACTTGACCACTGAGGGCCAGCGGCTCAATCACTGTGTGGGCATGAGCGCCTACTTTGAAAGGCATCTCCTGGGCCATCAGATGGTGTTCTTTATCCGCAAAGTTTCGGCCCCTGACAAGCCTTACTTCACCGCTGAAATCGACACGGACACCGGGCGGATTATCCAGCTGTACGGCTTCGGGGACTGCTCCGCCCCCAAAGAGGTGCGGGCGTTTACGGAAGGGTTTTGCAGGAAGATTCTTCGGTGGAAGAGTATGGACATACGGCGAGAAGCCGCATAAATTTTGCAAAAGTTTGCAAAATTAAATGTTAAAAAATTATGAACATTTTGCATATATGTACGACTTAATGCGTCAGCAGCGGAACTTCCTGTTCCCTGGAAAAGTGTTCCGACCTTTGACAAGCGAGCCGGTTTATGGTATAATATAACTACAGAAAAGGGATTATACCCTGTAAAAAATAACGAGATTGCACAACAGAAGGGGCAAGCCGGGCATGTGGCCCACACGCTTTCATCGTTTGGTGCAATGTGCAGAACGGGTTTCTCTTTTCTGAATATTTATAAAAAAGGAGTGATGCCCTATGGCAGTCGAATGTGATGCCACGGGTTTCCACACTATGGAAAGCCGGCTTGAACTCGCGGGCAGGGTCACCCAGGTGCGTAGAGCGGTCAAAGAAAACGTAGTCGGAAACTCCCGGCTGGACTTTGCCAGCATTCTGCCTGCGCCGGCCCATTTGCCGGTGGATGTGCCCGATATGAAGCCATATGCCGGGTACGCGGCCAGGCTTTTCCTACAAGACTTTCTTTGCGGCAAAGGGCTGGATACAAAAGCCATGCTGCGGGAGGAACGGGAATACCTGGACAGGCACAAGGAAGTAAAAGCCGGTCCGTATCTTCGCGGGAAGGAGCTTTTTCTGCAAGGCTTCCGCAATGTTACCGAGGAAGGGTTCTACTACTTCTGCCACCTTACGCGTCCGTTTTCCGGCTTCGCCGCATTCTGGTGTTTGGAGGAAGCCTTTGCCAGCTGCCACCATGACCCGGAGAGTTTCCTTGAGCTCATTGCTTCTCACGAAAGAACCTATCTGCAAGAGCGCGGGAACACCATAAGCATGGCTAGGTGGGAAGACAGCAAGGAGCGGTTCCGCCAGGCTTTCCGGCCGGATTCTCCGGCTTTCCAGGCGTTTCTGGCAGACCTTTGGGGCGTTGCGGCCGGGCCGGAGAATTGTTCCTGCGTCTATACCCTCGACTATGCCGCGCATCTGGCATTTACCACGGAAGGAGGCATTCCCCATAAGGTTTTGGACGCCTTGGCCAGGAAGTATCCGGGCCTGATTGTCATCCATTATTGGAATGACACGGAGTGCCCCGAAATATGCGGCTGCGAGACGTACCATTACAGCCGCGATGCCGTCGCGTAACCGGCAGCAAAACAAAGCAGGAGAGCCCTCTGGATGGGATTCCAGGGGGCTCTCCTGCGCCTTAAGGCGTCGTTTCATTCTGGTACTGCGGCACATAGGTCAGCTCCTTCACGCGCTGGATGGCCACCCGCTTACCCTGTGCGTTCAGGTGCTGGAATGAATCCAGGACAGACTTCACATCGCGTGTGATATCGCTGTATTTTCTGCGCAGAGTATGGATGTTTTCCTCTATATTCTGTTCCCTTAAACACAACGCCGCCACATAACATCGAAAGACAGCAGGGTCAACTTCCGCTTTTGTGGTTTCGTCGACTTTCCCATTTACCTTCAAAAATATTTCAAGGGCTTCCCTGATTAGGGTGGCGGCAGTTGTAAGAGCCTCGAAATTGGGCATATCCAAAAGCCTAAACAGATACAGAATCTCGTTGCTGAACTTGATACTGTCCGAGCCCTTTGTCTTGCCCAGCAGTACGTCCACCGTAGTTTCAAAGTAATCCGCCAGCTGCATCAAAGTGGCCGCGTTCGGCGTCAGCCCCCGGGACTTCCATGACCCCATGGTGGATTGGCTGATGCCAAGCTCCTTGCGCACCTGCGCGGGGGTTTTATCTCGTTCTTTACACAGCTTTTCAAAGCAGTCGTAAAACATTGCGGTCCCTCCCTCCGGGAATGTTAAATTATTATGACTTACCTTGCGTTCCTCGCGTATCTATGCTATACTATCGATGGAAACGACGAATAATCATTGGAAGTATCGACATTATAACATATCCCATTTGGGAACGCAAGCGGTACTGGTTATTTGACGCAAAATCATCCAATGAAAGGGGGAACAGCATGCTGTAGATTGATGTAAATGGGTTTCGGGGTGGCCCCAGGACTAAAGAATGACGGGTGAAATAAAAACATATGCGGTGGGAAGCACATGAGAAAGGAAATACTATGCCCTCCAAATGTTGTTTTTCAATAAACGAGGCTGCTGAATATTCCAGCGTTGGAAGACAGACTCTTAGAAATCTGATTAAGGAAAAAAAGATTCCCTGCCTCCTGGTAGGAACACGGCAGCTTATCCTGGTACAAGATTTAGAGAACTTCCTGTTTATCAACAGGGGGAAAGACTTGCTTGATATGGCTAATTTGGAGTCCGTTGAACTGCATGAGAACCGGATGCAGACGGAACTGCATGAGAGCCGGATACAAGTCCATTCAGCAGTAGAAATCGGCTAAGGCCAATTATAATTACCAATTCGATAAGAATGGAGGCATAATCATGCCGTTAATTATTCTCGCCGTCTATATGGCGGCACACGTAAGCGAGCGCTATTTCCGCGTCAGCTTTCCTATGGAGGAGTTTATGGACAAAATGAAAACTCTGGCGTCCGACTACCTCAAGCAAACACACCATACTCAAGACGGAATTACCTGGGATGACGCTCTGAAAAATATTCCGAAGACTCTATGGGAAAAATACGGCTTTTATAAAGCTGACGACGAATGTAATATTGCGTATCCCCCCGACTTTCATGTAACGGGCGACGCTTTCCTTATTTTCCCAAAAAGCGTTCAATTGATGCAGGCGGCTTCTTCCATGACGTCATACCTTTGGGTGCGGCTGGACCAGGAAATTCTTGAACAAAGCCAAGAGGGCGTGATGGACAGGATACAGGAATTTGTGTGCATATGGGTTCCCCGCTTTGTGGACTTCGGGTATGACAATATGACGCTTTTTGTTGAAAAGGCTCTGAAAGAAACCGACCCGGATTTTTGGGAAGTATTCGAGGAAGAGGAAGAGTTCGACCCGGATGAATACGGATGTGAATCCCAATATGCCCAGGTTGTAAGTAAGCTGTAAATTCCATTGAGGTAGGAGGCGCTGTTGACAGGGGCGTGGATTTCCGGTATACTGGAAACCAGCCACCGCAGCAGCGCCGCTTGCCATATGAAAGGAGTTTTTAATATGGCAAAGGGCTCTGTAAGCAAGAAAAAGGGCCGCAAGAAATGGTACTATCGATTCTATATTACCGGCGAGGACGGCAAGCCGAAGCAGATTGAGAGGGCCGGTACAGAGAGCAAGGCGGAAACGGAGCGGATGCTGCGCAAAGCCATGGAGGAATATGAGAGCAAATTGGTCATAGCCCAGAATTCCAATCTGACATTGGCAGAGGTCATCGACATGTGGCTTGAAGAGGGCTTAAAGCCCAGCTCCCTTGCCAACGGGACCGTGCATCAGTACATGACCAAGGCGAACAAAATCAAGTGGCACCCTTTGGCCCAGCGCAAGCTGAAAGCTGTCACGTCCAGCCAACTGCAAGCCTACATAGACTTCCTCAGCTTTGGCGGGACGGACCCAAACGGGGCACAGGCGAAGCCCATAGCCAGCGGGACGGTGAATGTGTACATGGCTATGCTCCACAAGGTTTTCAAATTCGCCATCTACTCTAAGCGCATTTTGACCGCAAACCCTATGGACTACGTTGTGAAACGCACAAAGCCCGCAGACTGTGATATCTTCCAAAATGGTGAAAGCCAGGACGCAGGCCAGGTCTTGAGCCTGGAGCAGTACCGAATCCTCACAGATTATCTCCGCAAGCGGGGTAACCCCTGTCTGTTAGCGGTGCAAATCTCGTATTACGCAGGCTTGCGGCTGGGAGAGGTTTTGGGCCTTGCCTGGGAGGACATCGACCTGGAAAAGCAGTGTATGACAATATGCCGGAGCCTAAGCTATAGCAGTTCGCGCAAGGCCACCTCTCTCGGCCCCACAAAGACAAAGAAAACCCGGACAGTGGACTTCGGCGACACGCTGGCCGAAATCCTCCGCCGGGCGAAAATGGCGCAGGCCCGGGAGAGCCTGCGGTACGGCCCCATGTACAAGGTCAATTATGTCCAAAGGACGGTTGACCGCAACCGGACGTATAACGACCTGCGGACGCTTAGCCAGAATGAGGCCCCGCCGAAGGGGTATATCCCCATCAACCTTGTATGTGTGCGGCACGATGGTGAGTACCAGCGCCAATCTACCATTACAAGTCTCTGCCAGGATTTGAGTAAGTCGCTGTCTGGCCTGGGACATTTCCACTTCCATCAGCTTCGCCACACTTATACAAGTAACCTGCTGGCAAACGGCGCGACCCCCAAGGATGTACAAGAGCTGCTGGGGCACGCTGACATTCGTACAACCATGAATGTCTACGCCCATGCTGAAAGGGATTCCAAGAGAGCGACCGCCAGGCTGTTGGACAAGCTGGCGAGTGGGGAGTAAGAAAGTGTCCCTTATGGGAAGTTAATAAGGGACAAAATGAGGGGCAAAAGGGAGAAAATAGGGCTTTATCCCGCATAAATCCAGTGTTTTCGCGGGGTGTAGGAATAAACAGCAAAAAACCGCGTGGTTACGCGGTTTTTTGCCCAAATATCTTTTTGGTTTTCCTAGGATGGCGGAGAAGGAGGGATTTGAACCCTCGCGCCAGTTTCCCGACCTACTCCCTTAGCAGGGGAGCCCCTTCACCACTTGGGTACTTCTCCAAGGTGAAACTATATGATAAATCTATAAGGATTAACAAATTGGCGGAGAGGAAGAGATTCGAACTCTTGGTCCCTTGCGGGATCACTAGTTTTCAAGACTAGCTCCTTAAACCACTCGGACACCTCTCCGTGTCCTTAGTGCGTAAAATATTATATCATATCTGGCACCTGAATGTCAATAGTTTTTTTACATTTTTTTACGTTTGCCAGATATCTTGAAAAAAGCAGGCATCCCTGGCGCTTGAGGCAAGGACTGCGTTTAGCACATTTTTGTCTTCATAGGCCAAACCATCAGAAATCCCAGCAATAATTTATAAAAGAAGCCAACAAAACACCTTTGCAGGAGTTGAACTTCACTCCATTTGTTAGACAGTATGGGATACTGAATAACAAGCGGGGTGATTTGTAATGCCTAAAAGGGTTCCAAACAAGAAATACACACCAGGATTCAAAAAACTGGTGGTGGAAACGATGCGAAAAGAAAAGCTCAGTTATCGGGAAACAGCAGAGAGATTTGGGATCCGCCATAAGCGGGTGCGGGACTGGGAACGGGTTAATCTAAGGCGTGTTCACATAAGCGCTTGCAAGCGTCTTTTGGGCGTTTTTTTGTCATATTCTTCGCCAAAAAGTGTTGAGGCACACAAGTACATCCACAAATTTTTGACCTGAATCTGCCAAAAACCTGCTCAAAAATCCACATACGCATCTTATGTGAACACGCCCTAAAATCATAAACATCCTTGCCACACCCTCCTCTGAGTAGTTTGTGGCATCTTGGTCATAGACGGGCGAACCTTGCAACGGTCTGTCCGCCGATTCTTTCATCTATTGGCCTTCCTGCCCCTGCGCGTTTCGATATTCCGCTACAATATCCGCCAGTGTACTGGATTCCAAACTTTTTCTCACATCCGCCTGAAGTTTTCCATAAGGAACAGCCAGGACAGTACGGATATTTCGTCCGATGGGACACAGAGCCGAGGGCAGCGGATGGATGCCCACCAAATTGTCCAGACACCCCGGATCGACAGCTTCATAGATCTGATAAAGCGTGATCTCCTCCGGTGACCGGCACAATCTCGTACCGCCTTTTCCCCCTGCAACCTCTACGATCCCAGCCTTTTTCAAAGCGCTTATCAGATTGCGGATCACCACCGGATTGCAGCCGGTGGACAGCGCCAGTATTCCGCTGGTCACCCGCTGCGTTTCGCCGTATTCGTGTAAAAACAGCAGGCAGTGAACGGCAATCGAACATTTTGTGTTGATTCGCATGATTGATCCCCCTTGTGTATACAAGCAGAATACCACAAAAAAATCCTGCTGTAAATATTGACTTTACAGCAGATGAGCGGTATAGTATAAGCTGTAACTTTAAATATTACAGGAGGAAAGATCTTTATGAATTGCGTACAGTTGATTTTCAGCCCCACCGGGGGAACCATGCGGGCCGCGAAAGCGATCACCGACCCATGGGGGCTGGGTGTAGAAACCATAGACCTGACAGACCCGGCGCTGGCCGATCGTGCTTCCCAAAAGGAGGACTTGGTATTGATCGCTGTCCCGTCCTGTGGTGGACGGGTACCGGAGCTTGCGGCCCAGCGGTTAACGAAGATGCGGGGAAACAGTGCCCGCTGCGTCCTGTGCTGCGTTTACGGCAACCGGGCCTATGAGGATACCCTTGTGGAAATGCAGGATATTGCGGAAAAGCAGGGGTTTCAGGTCTTTGCCGCTGTCGCTGCCATAGCTGAGCATTCCATCATGCACCAATATGCCGCCGGACGGCCTGATACAAAAGACATGGAAACGCTTCGGAACTTTTCCCGCACGATCTGGGAGAAATTCAATAACAGCCAGGAGGAATCATCTCCAGCGGTTCCAGGCAACCGCCCCTACAAAAAGGCGGGCGGGGCAGGTTTGGTTCCCAAGGCCGGAAAAGAATGTATCCGGTGCGGAGTGTGCGCCGTCCAATGTCCGGCCCAGGCGATCAGCCGGGATGACCCGCAAACAACAGATGGAAAAAAATGTGTTTCTTGTATGCGCTGTGTTGTGCAATGTCCCCATGGAGCACGGAAGGTCAACAGCACCATCGTTTCGGTAGCGGCGGCAGCAATCAAAAAAGCGTGTTCCATCAGAAAAGAATGCGAATTGTACATCTAAATTTCTAACCGGCAGGCCAGGAAGGTCTGCCGGTCTTATTTTCACTTGGAGATGATACCCATAGAAGCCCGGCATCAACAAAGAAGTCCGGGACTGCCAGGAAAAGCGATCGGTATCTGAACCGTAAGGAAAAGGCATATCTGCCGGAATATGAAAAAACAGCTTGCCCGGAACTGCATACATTCCAATACTACGACCCCCATGATGCCAGCAAGACGATCCCGCCTGCCTGAAAAAGTTTTGCCCTTTTCAACCGCAGGGACTATAAAAACAGGAAGCATTCCCTGCCTGCCAAGCGGGGATGCTTCCTGTTTCAAAATTTCCTCTTTGTTTTAGGCGGACAGCCTGTTATTTTTCCACCCGGCGCACGCCCAGGGTGACAGCCTCGCCGTTAATATCCCATTCTGCGGTGTAGCCTTCCAGGGCGCCATAATGGCAGGCCTCCCCCAGCACATCGGAAAGGATGGCGCTTTCATTGGCCTGCAGCACAGCGGCAACCTTCTCACTCCCCTGCTGGTACACCTCAATGTGATCGGTGACATGGAAACCTGCGTCCTTGCGCATGGACTGGAGTTTTGAGACAATTTCCCGCACAAAGCCCTCCTCGATAAGTTCCTCTGTCAGGGCCGTGTCCAGCACCACAGTGAGGCCCCTGTCGGAAACAGAGGTGAAGCCCTCCTTCTGGGCAGCGTCAATAAGCAGTTCCTCCGCGGTAAGCTGTACCTCCCCGTCAGCCATGGGCACCGCCACAAAGCCCTCATTGTCAAGCTGCTTCTTGGCGGCGGAGCCGTCCAGGTTCTGCAGGGCTTCCCGCAATTCTCCCAGGCGCTTGCCGAATTTCTTGCCCAAAAGCTTTAGCTGGGGCTTGAAGGTGTAGGCGGCGAAGGCTGACATATCGCTGAGGAATTCCAGTTCCTTCACGTTCAATTCCTGTTTGATAATATCCTGGTACAGCTCTCCCAGGCCGGAGGGCGCGTCTGTATACAGCTTTTGCAGGGGCTGGCGGTTTTTAATACCGGAAAGGTTCCGGGCGGCCCGGCCCTGGGTGACCACCTTCAGCACCTCGTCCATGTCCTGCTCCAGCTTTTCGTCCACCCAGCTTTCCTTTGCGGCTGGATAGGCGCACAGATGCACGCTTTCCGGGGCGGCGGGGTCTACAGAGCACACCAGGTTGCGGTAAATTTCCTCGCTCATAAAGGGGGCCATAGGCGCGCAAAGCTTTGCCGTTTCCACCAGGGCTGTGTACAGGGTCATGTAGGCGGCAGTTTTGTCCTCCAGTTCCCCCTGTGCCCAGAACCGGGCGCGGCTGCGACGGACATACCAGTTGCTCATTTCGTCCACAAAGTCCTGCAAGGCCCTTGCTGCTTCCGGCACCTTATAGGCGGCAAGGCACCCGTCCACCTCTTTGATGGTGGAGTGCAGCCGGGACAAAAGCCACTTGTCCATAACGGTGAGGGCGCATGTATCCAGGCTGTGCTTTACAGGGTTAAAGCTGTCAATGTTCGCGTACAGCACATAGAAAGCGTAGGTGTTCCACAGGGTGGAGAAGAACTTTTTCTGGCCCTCCACCACTGTTTTTTTGCTGAAATTTTTGGGCAGCCAGGGGGCCGAACAGGTGTAGAAGAACCAGCGCAGGCTGTCTGCGCCAAAGGACTCCAGGGCCTCCATAGGCTCTACAGCGTTGCCCTTGGACTTGCTCATCTTCTTGCCTTCCTCGTCCTGCACCAGGCCCATCACCAGCACGTTTTTATAAGGGGCCTTGTCAAACAGAAGCGTGGAGATGGCCAAGAGGGAGTAGAACCATCCCCGGGTCTGGTCAACAGCCTCGGAAATGAAGTTTGCCGGGAACTGGCTTTCAAACAGCTCCTTGTTCTCAAAGGGATAGTGATACTGGGCAAAAGGCATGGAGCCGGAATCAAACCAGCAGTCGATAACCTCAGGCACCCGGTGCATCTCCCCGCCGCAGTGGGGGCAAGGGATGGTCACCTCGTCTACATAGGGCCTGTGCAGCTCGATGTCCTCCGGACAGTTAGGCGACAGTTCCCTCAATTCCGCAATGCTGCCCACAGCGTGACGGTGGCCGCACTGGCACTCCCAGATATTGAGAGGCGTGCCCCAATAGCGGTTGCGGCTGACAGCCCAGTCCTGGACGTTTTCCAGCCAGTCTCCGAAGCGGCCCTTGCCGATGCTCTCCGGCAGCCAGTTCACTGTGTTGTTGTTTGCGATAAGCTGCTCTTTCACGTCGGTCATCTTGATATACCAAGACTCCCGGGCATAATAGATGAGGGGCGTATCGCAGCGCCAGCAGAAGGGATAGCTGTGCTCGAATTTCGGCGCGGAATAGAGCAGGCCACGCTTGTCTAAGTCCACCAGAATTTCCTTGTCCGCATCCTTGCAGAAAACCCCTGCCCATTTGGTTTCTTCTGTCATCTGGCCCTTTGTGTCCACAAGCTGCACTAAGGGCAGGCCATATCTGCGGCCCACCTTGGCGTCATCCTCGCCAAAGGCCGGGGCAATGTGTACCACGCCGGTGCCGTCGGTGAGGGTGACATAATCATCGCACACCACATACCAGCACTTTTCCTTGGGGGTCACAAAGTCAAACAGCGGCTCATATTCCTTGTGCTCCAGGTCAGCTCCCTTATACTGCTCCAGCACAGTATACTTCCCCTCTCCCAGCACTGTGTCGCACAGGGCCGCGGCCAGGTAGTAGGTTTCAGCCTTATCCTCTTTCGCATAGCTTACCTTTACATAATCCTCCCCGGCATTCACGCACAGGGCCACGTTGGAGGGCAGCGTCCAGGGGGTAGTGGTCCAGGCCAGAATGAAGGCGTCCTCCCCCTTCACCTTGAACTTGGCAATAGCCGAGCGTTCCTTCACGTCCTTATAACCCTGGGCCACCTCATGGGAGGAAAGGGGTGTGCCGCAGCGGGGGCAGTAGGGCACAATTTTGAAGCCTTTGTACAGCAGGCCCTTGTCCCAAATCTGCTTTAAGGCCCACCACTCTGACTCAATAAAGCTGTTGTGGTAGGTGACGTAAGGATCATCCATGTCTGCCCAGAAGCCTACGGTGCGGGAGAAATCTTCCCACATGCCCTTATATTTCCATACGCTCTCCTTGCACTTGTCGATAAAAGGGGCAATGCCATATTCCTCAATCTGCTCCTTGCCGTTGATAGACAGAAGCTTTTCCACCTCCAGCTCCACAGGCAGGCCATGGGTATCCCATCCGGCCTTGCGCAGCACCTGCTCCCCTTTCATGGTGTGGTACCGGGGGAACATGTCCTTAAAGGCCCGGGTTTCCAAGTGCCCGATATGAGGCCTGCCGTTTGCAGTGGGAGGCCCGTCGTAGAAAGTGTAAGCGGGGCATCCCTTCCGCTGCTCCACGCTCTTTTCAAAAATTTTATGCTCCTGCCAGAACTGCTCTGTGGCCTTTTCCCGCTCCACAAAATTCATGTCCGGGGAAACGGCCTTGTAAAGTTCGCTCATTTTTTCCGCCTTCCTTTCAAAATTTCTGCCGAAAGCCATCTGATACGCAAAAAGCCCTCGTCCCGCGCAAACGGGACGAGGGCAAAACCTTCGCTGTACCACCCATTTCGGCGTATCGCACAGGCTGCGCGCCTGCGTACATACACGCCCCGGTAACGGCGGGGAGCCGGCTGCGCTTACTGGGGAAACGCTACCGCGCCTTCCTTTTCAGCTTGCGACTTGGGAGGGATACGCCTGCGGGCTACTCATGCCGGCTTGCACCTGCCGCCGGCTCTCTGGGATTTTCGCGCCGCCGCGCCTGTCTCCGTCACAGTCTTTCGTCCTATTGGGGGTATTGTACACCATTTTTTCCGGCAAGTCAAGGCCGAAAACAGGGCTCCTGCAAAAACCGGAGGATGCGCTGGTTGAAATCCTTTGCTTCCTCATAGGCGGCATGGCCCAAGGCCTCATACATATAGATTTCACAGGAAAGCTTCCCGGCGATTTCTTCCGACGCAGAGCCTGCAGCCACCTGATCTTCTTTTCCGCCGATGACAAAAGCGGGGCAGGAGATCTGATGCAGCTCCGGGTAGGCGTTGCAGGTCAGGCAGGCTTCTGCAAGGGCAATAAAACGGCTGTAGTCTTTGGGCCTGCCAATTCTGGAAAGGAGGGGGATCAGCCGCCTGTTCTTTTTCCTATACGCCTCTGAATACATTTTCTCAAACATATCAGCCACAAGCCCCGCATAATCCCCTTCCCGCGCCAGCCAAATCCATCTGTTTATAGCTTTTTCCATGGTTTCGCTTATCCTGGACGCGGTAACGCAAAGCACCAGCTTATGCACCAGGCCGGGATGGCGTATCGCAAGATACTGGGCTATCATGCCGCCTTGGGACACGCCCACCACATCTGCGGCGGACAGGCGCAGGTATTCCATCATAAAAGCGGTATCCTCCGCCATATCCCTGATGGTGTACCCGTCCGGCACAGTATCCTTTTTATCCATAACGTATACTGTATAGCCTTTTGTGAAAGCGCGGTACATATAAGCCAGGGGGAGCGCCGCGCCTTTCACCCGCTGGAAGCTCAAGCCGGGGATTAGGACGAGCGTTTTCGCCCCCTTCCCAAAAACCACGCAATCCAAATTTGTACCATCTTTTTTACACGTTATCGTTTTCATGCCGCCTGTCCTTCTTTCCCTAGCCTATAGGTTCGTCAGGGATATCGTCCCCCCTGCCGCCGGATTCCTCTTCTGTACTGCTGTCCGGGCTTTCTCCCTCCTCCGGCTGTGATTCGCCGCCTGAAGCCGATGCCGGGGAAGCCTGCCCCGCAGGATCCACAGGCTGGGAGGTAAACCCTGCCCGGCGCACGTCTGCATAGGAAAGGTCTAAGACCCCTGTCTGATCCTCCCCTATATGGCCTTCCCGCAGAAGCTTATAGCCAAACTGCACCTTGTAATCCAGTTCTGCGGCGTTGCCCAGCTTGCATTCCACCCTGTCCTGATACCACAAGGTGATGTTATAAGGGTCTGTGATGTCCAGGCGGGTGAACTCCCCCCAGGCCCCCAATTCCACAATTTTTTCCAGAATCGTGGAATAGGCTTCCTGCAGGCCCTTATCCTCCACCTGCACCATCCCCCCCGCCTGGGGGTTTTGGGGTGCAAGCCCCTCAATGCGCATAACGCCTTCCCGAGGCTCTGGCTGAGTTTCCAATATTTTCCCTTCCCCGCTGACATAAAGCCACATGCCTTCTGAAAAAACACAGCAAGCCACCTGTGTGCCTGTGATGTGGATTTCCAGGGTGCCTGGAATGTGGCGGCGTATCTCCACATCCGCAATGTAGGGAAGCTGGGCTTTCAGCTTTTTCACCCGGTCGCTGGTGGTGATGAAAAACAGATTATCCCCCACCTCATATTCACACAGGCGCAGGATGTCCTCTGTCTGATACACCACATCCCCGGTAACAGTGATTTCAGAAATTTTAAACAGCAGGGAGATTGCCAGCACACAGGTAACCGCCAGCATAACAAATATTCCGCCCAGCATCAGCAGGCGGCGCAGGCCTTTTTTCATGGGAGGCCTGCGCTTGCGGGGCTGGGGCGGACGCTTAGGGGCAGGAGCCTTCCCGGGCCGGGGGCGCTGGCCCGGGCGGACAGGCCTTCCCCCTGGCTGGGGCGGACGGGCAGGCGCGGGTCTTTGCTGGGAGCGGGGCCGGCGGTTCCCGGCCTCTTTCAGGGGGCGCTGGCCTGGGCGGGCAGGCCTTCCCCCTGGCTGAGGCGGACGGACAGGACGCTCCTGGGCAGACGCTCTGTCCCCGGCAGGCCTGGGCCTGCCGGGGGGCGCGGGCCTTTGCTGGGAGCGGGGCCGGCGGTTCCCGGTTTCTTTCAGGGGCCGCGCCCTTTGAGGCACTTCCCCGTCTGAATGGGAGCGGATATCCACAAAATCGTCCCCATCCCAAAACCCCCGCCTGGGCTTCCTGTTCTGCGCCATAGCCGCTCCCCCTTTCTTTTTTACATCCTAAAAGCGATTTATTTCAGTCCGCCTCCCGGATCCTTGCCCCCAGAAGCGCAAGGTTCCCGGCAATATCTTCATAGCCCCGGCGGATGTATTCCACCCCTTCAATTTCTGTGCGGCCCCGGGCCGCAAGGCCCGCCACCACCAGGGCTGCCCCGCCCCGCAGATCCCACGCCTCCACCGGCGCGCCTGCCAGGCGGTCCACCCCCTCTACAATGGCAACCTTTCCTTCCACCTTAATTTTCGCCCCCAGCCGCTGCAGGCCTTCTGCATGGCGGTAGCGGTTCTCAAATATGTTTTCCACAAAGACGCTGGTGCCGCTGCCCACTGCCGCCATGCTCATTACCACTGGCTGGGCGTCTGTAGGAAAGCCGGGATATGGCATGGTGCGGATATGTTTTACCGGCATAAGCCTGCGGGGGGCCATAATGTTCAGGCTTCCGCCCATCTGCCGCACCTCGCAGCCCGATTCTTCAAAGGGAGAAAGCATGGGCAGGATGTGGGCGTTATCCACGTCCCGCAGGGTGACGCTCCCGCCCGTCACTGCCGCCGCAGCCATGTAGGTGGCGGAAACAATGCGGTCGGGCATCATCCTGTGCTCGCTGCCGAAAAGCTCCTTCACCCCGTCAATGATGACGCAACTCTCCCCCGCCCCGTAAATGCGCCCGCCGCAGCGGTTGAGATAGGCGGCGAGATCCGCGATTTCCGGCTCCCTGGCAGCGTTTGCGATAATGGTGGTGCCCTTGGAGCACACCGCCGCCAGCATCAGGTTTTCTGTGGCGCCCACACTGGGGAAGGAAAGGGACACATAGGCCCCCTGGATGCCCCCCGGCGCCCGGCACTGGAGGCACCCGCCCTTTTCCTCAATCTCCACCCCCAGCTTCTGCAGGGAGGAGATATGCAGGTCAATGGGCCGCGGCCCCAGTTCGCAGCCGCCGGGGAAGCAGAGCCTGGCCTCTCCGCACCGGGAGACAATGGCGCCCAAAAACACAATGGACGATCGCATTTCCCGCATAAGCTCCTGGGGCACCTCGCAGCCGGTCATGGCGTTGTCCACAACCAGATCAGAGCCTTCCCGGGCGCAGCGGCATCCCAAGTGCTCTAAAATGCGTACAGCCGTTTCCACGTCCGTCAGGTCGGGGCAGTTGTGCAGCACGCTTTGGCCCTTGCACAGAACCGTTGCCGCCAAAATAGGCAGCGCGCTGTTCTTGGCCCCCTGGATGCTGATTTCCCCGCAGAGTTCCGCGGGGCCGTCAATAATAATCATAGGGAACACCTCGATTTGTTAGCATACGCTATCATATGAAATGTTCCCAAATCGGTGATTGACGAAGCGCCCGCCCCTATTTCCGCAGATTTTCTTCCTTATGGAAAAAGGCTTTCTCCAGGGCGGCATACTCTGCCAGGCTGCACACGGCCCGGCATTTTTTCTGGATTTTTGCCGATTTCTCCAGCACAGACTCTATCTTCCCGCAGGGGAATGCCCCGCACTGGCTGCACTTTTCCACGCCATGGGCCTTAGTGCAGTCCGTTAAGCCGTATGTACATTCCTTATGGGAGGAGCAGCCTGTGCAGGCCATCTTCTCCGGCGGGACAACGCTGTTCCGCATCCCTGTCCGGTACCACAGTTCGGCGGCCTTTTCCTGCTCCTCCCGGGTGCGGGCTTGATAGCGGGGGCAGGCAAGGCAGTCGTCCCCGCAGAGAGTGATTTTCTCCATGGCCTTCTCCTTATTGTTTCCCGGCCGCGCAGGCCGCCTTAATGGTGCGGTAAATCCGCTCGCTGGCGTCCAGGATCTCCAGCTTCCCCGCGTTTTCCCCCAGGGATTTCAGGTGCTGGGGGTCTGCCAGGATTTCCTCCACCTTGGCCCACAAAGCCTCCCCTGTCAAGTCCTTTTCCTCTATAATCTCCGCCGCACCCCGGCGCACCAGGGCCATGGCGTTGTGGAACTGGTGGTTTTCCGCCACATTGGGAGAGGGCACCAGGATGGAAGCTTTTGCCTTAGCCTCTATCTCCGTCAGGGTCATGGCCCCGGCCCTGCCAATCACCAGATCCGCGGCGGAAAGGCACTGGGGCATGTTGTCGATGTATTCCAAAAGGCGTATCTGGGGGCTCGCGGCCTGGTCAAAGCCAAACTCCCGCAGTTCATCCATAAACTTTTCGTCATGGGTGCCGTATCCATGGATATGCTGCACCTCGCCTTTTTTCGCGCTCTGGGCCAGCATCCAAGCGGCGGCCCGGTTTAGGGCAGAGGCTCCCAGGCTTCCCCCGAAGGACAGCACCAAGGGGCGCTCGTCCAGCCCCAGGGCCTTGCGGGACTCCTCCCGCTGGGCAGAGAGCACCTCCCCCCGCACAGGGTTCCCGGTGACAATGCAGTTTACGGAGTGGTCGAAATAATTCTTGGCATCAGGCACAGCCAGCATCACCGCATGGACAGATTTTGCCAGCATCCGGGTGGTCACCCCGGGATACGCGTTGGACTCATGGATGACGCAGGGAATATGGAGCCTTGCGGCCTCCCGTATCACCGGGCCGCTTACATAGCCGCCGGTGCCCACGCACACGTCCGGGGCAAACTCCTTGATAATGCGGTGGGCCTCGCTGCTGGCAGTGAACATGCGCACCACAGTCTGGGCGTTGCGCATCAGGTTTTTAGGGGTTATCCTGCGCTGGAAGCCGGAGATGGTGATGGTCTGCATGGGATACCCCGCCTTTGCCACCAGCCGTTCCTCCATACCGCCCCGGTTGCCCACATACAGGATTTCCGTGTCCGGCTCTTTTTTGCGCAGATATCCCGCCACAGCCAGGGCCGGGTTAATGTGCCCTGCCGTGCCGCCGCCTGTAAACAATACTTTCATGTCCCCACGATCCTTTCAAAAGTGATGTGCTTTCCACCTTATTGTAACGGCCAGCCGGCCATAAATCAATACCTGGTTCCCGAAAATATGGGAAGGGCACCGGGCGCAAGGGTTTTGCCCCTGCACTCGGTGCGATTCTTAAAACCGGCAAGCTCTATGTCTTTTCCACGCTGGCACTGCGGGAAATATTCAGAAGCACTCCCATCTCCCCCAGCAGCATTAAAAGCGCTGTGCCCCCGTAGCTGAAAAAGGGCAGGCTGATGCCTGTGTTTGGGATGGTGTTTGTCACCACGCAGATGTTCAGCACCGCCTGTATGCCTATCTGGAAAGTAATGCCCAGCCCCAGGAGCATCCCGAAGCGATCCTTGGCCTTTAAGGAAACGTATACGCCCCGCCAAATCAGCATCCCGAACAGCACCATAATCACCAGCGCCCCCACCATGCCCAATTCCTCGCAGACAATGGCGAAAATAAAATCGTTCTGGGGGGCGGGCAGATATAAATATTTCTGCCGGGACTGCCCCAGTCCCAAGCCTAAAAAGCCGCCGGAGCCGATGGCGTATAAAGACTGCCGAGTTTGGTAGGTGTCCACGCCCTCCGGCGCGTTAAAGGGATCCAGCCAGCCCACCACGCGGTCTGTCTGATAGCTGCCGCCAAAGGCCAGCATCAGGATAAGGGCCGCAAGGATAATGGAGCCTCCAATGACAAACCACCGCACCCGCGTTCCCCCTACAAACATCAAAGAAGCGCCCAGCAAAAGGATAATGAGGGTGGCGGAAAGATGGTGCTCCAAAGCAATAAGCCCGGCTATCAGGGCCATAAGGCCCACAAAAGGCACCACGCCATACCGGAAGGTATGCATTCTGGCGGCGTTTTGGGAAATAAGGTGGGCAAACATTAAAATAAGGGCAAACTTCGCCACCTCTGAAGGCTGGAAACGGATGGGCAGGGGGTCGAAATCCAGCCATCGGTTGGCAACACCCTCCACAGGCGCCAGGGAAGTGCCTTTAAAGGCAAGCACAATGATCAGCAGCAGCACGGATACGCCAAGAATGGGCAGGGCCAGCTTGTGGAACTGATGGTAGTCAAAGGTGGAGATGAGCAGCATGGCCGCCGTTCCTGCCAGGGCAAAGCCGCCCTGGCGGCTGATATAGTAATAGCTGTCCCCCTGGCGGTAATAGCTGTCCGCGTAGCTTGCGGAAAAGAGCATCACAAGCCCCACAGCCAGCAGCACCATGATAAACACGAACAGGGGCATATCCAGGCCCTGCCCCAGGGAGAAAATCTTGAACTTTAACCGGGTGCGGCGCTGCCGGGGCCTGTCTCCAGGCTCCCCTCCCCTCTGCCGCTCCCTGGGGGGCGGCGCGGACTGGGGCACCCTTCTCAGGCCCCGGGCCGTCCTGCCTTCTGCTGCCATGGGGATTCCTCCTTCCTATCAGGTAGCTTTGTCTTCTAATGGCTATATTCTGTCCAGGCTCTGGCAGGGCTATACGCCCCACAGCACACAGCAGAAGGCAACGGCTCCCCCTAAAAGGGACACCAAGCCAAAAACTGTGCATATTTTCACCTCAGACCAGCCGCATATTTCAAAGTGGTGGTGGATGGGGGACATTTTAAACAGGCGCTTGCCGTGGGTAGACTTGAAATAAGTGACCTGCAGCACCACGGAAAGGATTTCCGCCCAATAGACTAAGCCGATGGGCAGCAGCAGGATGGGCATATCCAGCCCAAAGGCCAAGGCCCCCACCATGCCGCCTAAAAACAGGGAGCCTGTGTCGCCCATGAAAACCTTGGCGGGGTGGAAGTTCCACATGAGAAAGCCAATGCAGGCTGCCGCCGCCGCAACGCCCAGGACGGAAAGGCCTGTCATGGAGAGGAACCCCGCGCACAGGGCCAGGCTTAAAAAGGCAAAGAAGGTGACAGTGGTGTTCAGGCCGTCTACGCCATCGGTAAAGTTCACCGCGTTTGTAAGCCCCACCAGCAAAATGGCCGCCAGGATATAGTAGCCAGGGCCTAAGTCTATTTGGCCTATAAAGGGGATTGTGGTGGCTGTTGTGTCTCCCGCCAGAGCCAGGGAGGCAAGGTATGCCGCCGCCACGGCAAACTGCAGCACCAGCTTCTGGCGCTCGGTCAGCCCCAGGTTCCGCTTTTTCACCACGCCGATATAGTCATCCATAAACCCAATGGCCCCATAGGCCAGGGCCATGGCAAGGCCCCCCAGCACCCGCACCTGCATGAGAAGCGTCTCTCCGTATCCCATGCCCCG
Source organism: Acutalibacter sp. JLR.KK004 (assembly GCF_036941085.1). NCBI lineage: Bacteria > Bacillati > Bacillota > Clostridia > Eubacteriales > Acutalibacteraceae > Acutalibacter > Acutalibacter sp. JLR.KK004. The sequence goes on along the minus strand of NZ_JAYMNQ010000001.1, from coordinate 1,291,683 downwards.
GGCGGCAGGCACGCACACCGCCATGGCGGCAGTGATGCCGATTATGAACATCAGCCCGCCCATGGTGGGGGTGCCCTGCTTGTTCTTGTGCCAGCTAGGGCCTATCTCCCGGATGGTCTGCCCGAAATGCAGCTTGTGCAGGAAGGGAATGAGCCACCGGCCCAAGAAAGCCGTTACGCCGAAGCCCAGCACCGCTGCCATGCAATAAATCACGTTGTTCATGTTTTATCCTGCCTTCCCTCTTTTTTCCTCTCGCTGCCCCTGCCCTATGGCGCTACTCGTCTAGCTCCACTGTGGGCACGTCTGTCACCACATTTTCCACGAATGTCAGGGTGATAACCGTTCCCAGCTTCACTCTGTCGCCTGGGTCTATGCTTTGCAGGCTGACAGTGGTGCCATTGACGGAAGCGCCCTTGACGCTTACCTGCAGGCCGTTAATGCTGGCAACATAGATGGCGTTTGCCAGGTCATAGCCGCTGAAATCAGGCACTTCCACCAGGGTGCTGTCCTCGTCATAGCCCTCAGTGTACAGTACCACCTTGCCGCCCTTGGGTACGGCCCCGCCGCTTTCAGGAATCTGCTGGGTGATAACCGCGTCCCCGTCCTCGCTGCCGATTACGCTGTAGGTAAGGCCCATATCCTCCAGCAGGCTATAGGCTTCCTCCAGGGTTTTGCCTGCAACAGAGGGGGACACCATGTCAAGCTGCTCATATTCGTCCTCTGTATACTGGGCGTCCACCCCCAGGTAAGGCAGCACCTCCTCCATAATTTTAGAGAAGATAGGCCCTGCCACCGCGTTGCCGCCGGTCTGGTTGTTCTGGAGATCGTCCCCGCCAGGCTCGTCAAAGAACACCAGCAGGGCATACTGGGGATCCTCTGCCGGCGCAAAGCCGCAATAGGAGGCTATGTATTCCATGGGCTTGGATCTGTCCTGGTTGTGCTTATCCACCTTTTCCGAGGTGCCTGTCTTACCGCACACCCGGTATCCCATCACATAGCCGCCGTTGGCCGTTCCCACCTCCGCGTTCTGCCGGAGGATGTCCGCAATGGTGGAGGCTGTCTTTTCCGAAATCACCTGCCGGCGGTAGGTGGTGTCCGCCGTCTTGACAATGTTCCCCTCCTCGTCCACAATGCGATCCACCACATGGGGCCGCACCAGATATCCGCCGTTGGCAATTACGCAGCTTGCGGTAATCATCTGCACAGGGGTGATGGTAAAGTTCTGCCCGAAAGATTCGCAGGCAAGCTCTACCGGGCCTAAAGCTTCCGTGCTGTGGTAGATACTGTAGGATTCACCAGGCAGGTCTATGCCTGTCTTTTCCGTAAAGCCAAAAGCTTCCCGGTATTTGGAGAAGGTTTCCGCCCCCAAAAGCCCGCCAATATGCATAAACCAGGGGTTGCAGGAGTTGCACAGCCCTTCCCGGAAGGTGGTAGTGCCATGGCCCGCATGTTTCCAGCAGGAAATGGGATCCTTCATGCCGTCAAATTTCACAGATCCATCGCAGGTGTAGCTGCTGGCCTCCTCAATCACGCCTTCCTCCAGGCCCATGGAGCCTACGCACATTTTAAACACCGAGCCGGGGATATACGTATCCGCCACAGCCTTGTTGCGCCACTGGCGGTTCAAAGCGGCGCTGTAGGCCTCATCCTGCTCATCGTCCGGCAAAGCCTCAATATCCGCCAGCATACTTTCATCCAGGACTGTAAAGGGATCGTTGGGGTCATAGTCGGGCTTTGTGGAAAGGCCGATAACCCCGCCGGTTTTCACGTCCATCATAATGGCCACCGCGCCGTTTTTCACCTGGTATTTTTCAATGCCCTCTGCCAGGTACTTTTTCAAAATGCTCTGCACTGTCTCGTCAATGGTGAGCACCAAATCATACCCATTCTCCGCCGGCACCATCTGCTCCTTTTCAAAGGGCATATCCAGGTTCCAGCCGTTGCGGGCGGAAACCATGCGGCCCGGCGTGCCGCTAAGCTCGTCGTCATAATAAAGCTCCAGCCCCTCCAGGCCGTTGCCGTCCATGCCTGTAAAGCCCAGGATGTTGGAGGCCACTGTTCCGTAGGGGTAATAGCGCTTGTAATCGTCAATCAGCCGCACGCCAGAGTCAATCCCATGCTCTTGCAGGAAATTATTCACCGCGTCCCGGGTGTCAGATTCAATCTTGCGCTTTATCACTTCATAGAAAGAGTCTTTCTTCCCGGTTTTCTGGTAAAGCTCCTCCTCGTCCAGATCCAGTATGGGCGCAAGGCCGGAAGCTATGGTGCGCCGCAGCTCCTCGTCCCCCGCTATAAAGTAGGGTTCCAGCACCACTGTCCACACGCTGGCGCTCTGGGCCAGCACCTTGGTGCCGGTAGCGTCGTAAATAGATCCCCGCATGGCAGGCAGGGAGGTGCTTCGCAGGCTCTGATCCATGGCCGCGGTTTTCATCTCCTCCCCCCGCATAATCTGCCAGTGGAACAGGCTTACAGCCGCCGCCCCAAACCCTATTATCACCAGCGCCGCCGTCAGCCCCATGGCCTTATGGCGCATTTTCTCCGCCATTCCTTTTGGCATCCGCCTTCACCGTCCTTTTCAGGGCCTATGCCCGGATTTTTCAGCCGTACTGTTTTCAAGCATGCCGCTATAAAGAAAAAGCGGGGCAGGCCGCATCTCCCCCCATTTCACCGCTTTTCTGTTACTATTGTTATTCCCGCCAAGCCCCCGCTATAACCCCGCAGGAGCAAATTCCTTTAGGCAAACAGGCTTCTTAAAGAGGCCAGAAGCTTGTCCAGCACCGAGCCGCCGTCCAGATCCTGCAGCACCCTGCCCTGGTCGGCCCGGGCCACGTTGATGTATGTTACCTGGGTGCCGGAAATTTTGCTCATCCCCAGCTTCCCGGCAGCATACTGCTCCACCTGGGCGTCGTTCATCCGCAGGGCCGCCTGCATATTCAACTGGATTTCCACGCTCTCCGCCTTGGCAAGATCATCTGTCACTGTGTTTATTTCCTGGGTAAGCTCTGTAAGCAGCACCTGGCTTTGCACCACGGAAACCACTGTGATAAAAACCACGCTGGAGAACAGGAAATACACCACAAACCGGAACACGTGCCTCTTGGGCTTAACCTGCTTTTGCGTACCCTCCTGTGGCAGCTCCACCACATTCTCCCGGGCTTTGCGCTCCCTGCGGGGCTGCTGCTGCGGCTGTTCCACAACAGCAGGCGCTGCCGCACTCCGTTCCTCGAACAAGGCGAAATCATATGCTTCTGAAAAGTTTGCCATGGCGCTCACCTCCTTTTGGCTTTCTGCCAGCCGAACCGCTTCTATAGTAAAGGAGCCGCGCCCCTGTTATTGTCCGTTTTTCTCAAAAACCCGCAGCCTCGCGCTTCTGGCCCGGGGATTTTCCAGCAGTTCTTCCGCCGAGGGGCTAAGCCCCTTTTTGTAAACCAGCCTCCCCTGTGGCTTTTTCCCGCACACGCACACGGGGAAATCCGGAGGACAGGTGCATCCCTGGCACCAACGGGCCATTTCCCGCTTCACCATCCGGTCTTCCAGGGAGTGGAAGGTGATAACCGCCAGCCGCCCCTTGGGGGCCAACAGTGCAAAGGCTGACTCCAGCCCTTCCCGGAGCCTGTCCAGCTCTCCGTTCACCGCAATGCGCAGCGCCTGGAAGGTGCGCCGGGCCGGGTGCCCTTCTGCCCTGCGCACAGCCGCCGGGACAGAACCCTTGATAATCTCCGCAAGCTGCAGGGTGGTGGCAATCTCCCCCTGCTCCCGGGCCTTGCAGATGCCCGCCGCAATCCGCCCCGCACTGCGATCCTCTCCATACCGGGCAATAATCCTTGCAAGCTCCTCCCGGGGCAGGGTGTTCACCAAATCCCTGGCGGAAAGGCCGGCCTGGCTCATGCGCATGTCCAAGGGCGCGTCGTGATGATAGGAAAAACCGCGCTCCGGGGCATCTAACTGGTGGGAAGAAACGCCAATGTCCAGCAAAATGCCGTCTGCCGCTTCAATGCCATGCTTCCATGCCAGTTCCTTCATCTGGGCGAAATTCCCCTGGGCCACTGTAGACTGGGGATATTTTGCAAGCCTCTCCCCTCCTGCGGCGATAGCGTCCGGATCCTGATCGATAGACAGCAGCCGTCCGCCTGCAAGGCGCTGGAGAATCGCCTCCGAGTGCCCCCCTCCCCCCATGGTGCCGTCAATGTACAGGCCGTCAGGGCGGATATGAAGAGCTTCTATAGTTTCCCGAAATAAAACGGGCTTGTGGTTAAATTCCATATATGCTTCCTGTTTTAGAGCGTGTTCACATAAGTTGAATATGCAGATTTTCGAGGGGATTTAGTGGGGTTCAAGGCAGGAACCGCAAGAAAGGCGAACGTTTGAAAAGCGTTTTCGCATCTTCGAGGATTCCTAACACAGAAGCCCATAAAATAACCCGAAAAGATGCGTGTGATTGCTTTGTGTGTACACGCTCTAGAAATCCAACAGATTCATGGAGGCCTCAATGGCCTCGTCGGTCTGGCTTTCATTGTAGGCGGCCCACCGGGCCGTGTCCCAGATTTCCGCCCGCACTGCCGCGCCGATAACGGTTACGTCCCGGGTAAGCCCCGCGTGATCCCGCAGGTTCTGGGGAATGAGAATGCGCCCCTGCTTGTCCGGCTCCACCTCGGCGGCGCCGGAGAAGAAATAGCGCTGGATGCCCTTGCCCTGGGCCAGGGGGATGGCCGCGACCTTCTCCACCAGGCTGTCCCACTGGGACTGGGACAAAAGGAACAGGCAACCGTCCAGGCCCCGGCAGACATAAAACTTGTCCCCCAAGTCCTCCCGGAACTTGGAAGGCACTGTCACCCGGCCCTTCTGGTCCATATTATGCTGATATTCACCAGTCAACATAATTCCTGCGCCCTTCCGATTTTTGCCCCGGAGAAAAGCGCCTGCACCAGAAGCCACCCTGCCCCACTTTTATGCCACAGCGTGGAACTTCTCCCCACTTTTCACCACCCGGCTTCATTATTATACCCTAGAAGCCCACTGAATGCAATTCGGAAAATCCGTTCGACCCCTTCTGAGAAAAGGAACGATGGTATGTTCGGGCAGATAGTGGGGGAACAGAAATTCCCCTCGCTATATCTAGCGAGGGGAATTCTAAAAATCATGGGATTTATTGAATTTGCTGGAATCTTCCGGGTCACATTTGTGAATTTCGCTGGGAAGCCTTGATATTCTGCCTGGTTTTCCGCAGTTCAGACAGTCCTTCCGCCAAAGCTTCGTCTGTGCGGCGCATTAAATCGTCTACATAATCATTGCTGGCCTTGCGCATTTCCTTGAATTTTGCCTGGGCCTGGGCGATAAGCTCGTTGGCCTTCTGCTGGGCCTGGCGCACAATCTCCTGCTGATCTACCAGCGCCCTGGCCTTTTCTTCTGCCACGCGGATAATGGTTTCTGCCTCCCGCTGCGCCTCGTTGAGAATCTGCGCCCGGTCTGCCACAATGGCCCTGGCCTTATGCACCTCTGCGGGGATTTCTTCCTTAATTTCGTCCAGAATCTGCCGGACCTCCTCGCCGTCTACAAACAGCTTGCCGCCGGACATAGGCATTTTCCAGCCCTTTTCCAGCATGTCATACATTTCGTCGATGAGATCTTCAATAGTCGCTTGGTTATTTGCCATGGAAAACTCTCGTCCCTTTCTTTGCTGATTCCTGACGGGAAGCCCGCAGGCTGCCGCTAACCCTGTTTACAAAGGCGTTCCTGGATGGTATGCAAAATGCAGTCGGGCACAAAATGGGAGATATCCCCTCCGAAGCCCGCAATCTGCTTGACAACGCTGGAGCTTAAAAACATGTTGTCAGAGCTTGTGGGCAGGAACATGGTTTCTAAATGCGGGTTCAGCTTTTTGTTTGCCAGCGCCTGCTGGAATTCATATTCAAAGTCTGACACGGCACGCAGGCCCTTCACCACCACCATGGCGCCCTTCTCCATGGCGTAATCCGCCAGCAGCCCTGTCACCCGGTCTATTTCCACATTTGCAAGGCCCGCGCCGTCGCACACTCGCTGCAAAAGCTCCATGCGCTCCTCCACAGAGAAGCTGAAATGCTTCTGGGGGTTCACCGGCACCGCCACAATAATCCTGTCAAATATCTTGCACGCCCTGCTGATAATGTCCAGATGGCCCATGGTCACCGGGTCAAAACTGCCGGGGCAGATTGCTGTCCGTATCATAGCTTGTCTCCTTTTCGGGGGTACTATTCTCCCACAGGCCTGCAATAGCTTGTCAGCATAATCTTCCCATACCGATACTGCCTGTACAGGGCAAAGCCCTCCGCTGCCTCCGGCATCTGTTCCTCCCTGGGGTGCTCGCACACAATAATACCGCCAGGGTTCATGTGCCTGGCTACCGCGGGTAAAGCCTCCTGCAAAAGGCCTGTGCGGTAGGGCGGGTCTAAAAAGGCTATGTCAAAGCTACCCGGGCCGCTGTGCAGGAAAGCCCTGAAATCCATGGGCGCCAGCCGCGCCCGGCCCTCAAGCCCCAAAGCCCGCAGGTTTTTTTCTATCACCTGCTGGGAGGCCCGGGAGGCATCCACCAGCACAGCCTCTCCCGCCCCCCGGCTGAGGGCCTCCAGGCCAATCTGCCCGGAACCGGCAAACAGGTCTAAAAACCTGCGCCCCTCAATGCGGAACTGCAGTATATCAAACAGGGCTTCCTTCACCCGGTCAGAGGTAGGGCGCACTGCGTCCCCTTCCAATGACAAAAGCTTTTTGCCCCGCATAGTGCCTGAAATAATGCGCATATGCTTGTCTCCACGTAATAAATCAAGGGATATGGCCATCCTGCCTGAAAACTTGTTTTTCCAGTGTATTCACTGTATTATCCCATTATTTTCTCCATATGTCAACTGTTTAAACCATTTTATCGCGGTTTATTCCCTGTTTTTCTTCAATTTTCAGGGCTTTGCGCCCCTGTTTCCCCTTCCGCCTCCAGGCTCCCATGGAAAAATTCAAAAACCCGTCGGGCAGCGGGCTTTGTCATGCCCGGGGCTGTTTCCAGCTCCCGCAGGTCTGCCCCCGCCACATTGGCAACGGTTTTGAAGTGCTTCAAAAGGGCCTTGGCCCGGGTCTGGCCGATGCCCTCAATAGACGTAAGGGTGGAGGAAATGGCGGCCTTTTTCCGCTGCTGCCGGTGATATCCGATGGCAAAGCGGTGTACCTCGTCCTGAATGGAGGACACCAGGGTGAAGGCCCGGCGGGTGGAACTGATGGCAATCTCCCCCCCTGTCAGGGCGATAGCCCGGGTGCGGTGCTTGTCATCCTTTACCATGCCGAAAAGGGGCACCGCTATCCCCATTTCGTCTAAAAGGGGCTGCACTGCCGCCACATGGCCCTTGCCGCCGTCTAAGAGGATTAAATCCGGCAGGCGGCCAAAGCCTGTGCCGTCCCCCTCCTGCTGATGGGCCTTATATTCCTCAAACCTGCGGCGGATAACCTCCCGCATGGATCCATAGTCGTCCTGGCCCTCCACAGTCTTGATTTTAAACTTCCTGTAGGCAGACTTCAAGGGCCTGCCGTTTTCAAACACCACCATGCCTGCCACATTCTCCCCGCCCTGGAGGTTGGAGATGTCGTAGGACTCGATATAGGCCGGGGCCTTTTCCAGCCCCAGCAGGCGGCGCAGCTCGTCTAAGGCGGAAGCGTCCCGCCCTGCGGTGCCTGTGTGCTGGGCAATGCTCTCGGCGGCATTGGTGCGGCACATCTGCACAAGCTGGTGCTGCTCTCCCCGCTGGGGCGCCGTAATGTGTACCGCCCGCCCCCGCTTTTCCGAAAGCCACCGCTCCAAAAGCTCCCTGTCCTCTATCTCCCCATCCAGGGCAATCACAGGAGGAATCCGATCCCGTATGCCGTAATACTGCCGCAGAAACTCCGACCGGGCTTCCGGGTCAGGCTGGCAGCCTTCGGTGAGGAAGCTTTCCCGGTCGCTGAGCTTCCCCCCTGTAAAGCGGAACACCTCAAAGGCGGTGTGGGTTTCACCCTGGGCCAGGGCAAACACGTCCTGCTCCTCCACCCGGCTTGCCACCACTTTCTGGCGCTCCTTCATCTTGTTGATGGCGCTTATCCTGTCCCGCAGCCGGGCCGCCAGCTCAAACTCCATGTTCCCGGCGGCTTCCTCCATTTTGGCGGTAAGGGCGCGCACAGAGGTGCTGCTGCCCCCCTTGATAAAGTCCAGGGCCTGCTGGAAGGCCTCGTTATATTCTTCCTCCCCCATGCGGCCCCGGCAGGGGGCGCAGCACTGCTTGATGTAGTAGTTGAGGCAGGGCCTGCCCTTGCCGAAATCCTGGGGGAATTTCTTATTGCAGTCTGGCAGGCGGAAAATTTTCCGGGCGGAGTCAACGGTTTGCTTAATAGACCAGGAGCTTAAATATGGCCCGATATACTTGGCTCCATCGTCCTCCATTTTTTTCACCTCGGTAATCCGGGGCCAGCTTCCGCCGCTAACCCGGATATAACTGTACCCCTTGTCATCCTTCAGCAGGATGTTATATTTGGGCTGGTTCTGTTTAATGAGGCTGCTTTCCAGCACCAGGGCTTCAAACTCGCTGTCCGTGATGATGTACTCGAACCAGTCCACATTCTGCACCATCCGGCGCACCTTTTCCTCGTGGTTGCGGTCGGAGCCGAAATACTGGCTCACCCGGTTTTTCAGGGCCTTGGCCTTGCCAATGTAGATAATCTCCCCAGTTTTGTCGTGCATAATGTACACCCCTGGGGACAAGGGAAGCTGCATGGCCTTTTTCCGCAGTTCCTTCTTCTTTTCCGCCCGTTCCTCTATGCTGTCCATTGCGCCCTCCCCTATGCGGTTACCGTATATATGGGGCTGCCGCCCCATGCCCCGCCCAAAGGGGCTTTTTGAAAAAAGCCCCTTTGGAATCCTCAAAAACTTTTATATTACTTCTGCACACAATAGCAGGAAATTGGGTATATTCCCCCGCCCTGCGGGCGGGGGAATATATGGCTATCCTTTCCTATTATTTCTTTCAGAAATAATACTCTGACGCCAGGATGCTGTACATGCAGGCGTCTACAATGCCCTTGTTGCTGTGGTCGGCCTGGCGCAGGGTGCCTTCGTAAGTGAGTCCGCACTTTTCCATCACCTTGCCGGAGTTGGGGTTATTGGGATCGTGCTGGCTTTCAATGCGGTTTGCCCCCACTTCCTCAAACAAAAAGGGGATGATGGCGGAAAAGGCTTCGCTGGTAATCCCCATGTGCCACCAGCGGCTGCCAATGCAGTAGCCGATGTGTACCTTATCTGTGGCTTCATCCTGCTCCACCACGCTGATGCTGCCAATAGGCTCTCCCAGTTCCTCCAGCACAATGGCCCACTGGTAGTAAGAGGGGTTCTGATAAGAGGCTGTCCACCCCTCCAGCACCCGCTGGGCGTCCGCTATGGACTTGGCTGTGGGCCAGCGCAGGAATTCCGTCACCTTTGGGTCGCTTTCCCAATTGCGGAACATGGCCTCCTTGTCCTCCATGCGGAAGGGCCGCAGGGTAAGCCGCGGGGTCTTTATCACTTTTGTGCCTAAGTGCGTCATATGCAAACACCTCCGTAAAAACGTCATGCCATATTAAGTTTAAAAAGCAAACACAGTCCTCAAATATTTTCCGTCCCGGGAGCACGCCATGTACGCGACGGCGCACGAAAGCCGCATAAACCCTTTATGCGGCGGAAGCTTCCATCCCTGTCCCCCGCGTCTTGGGTCAAGCGTCACGCTTGCGCGTCTTGAGTGCAGCGCCGCAATGCTAAAAAGAAAGCACCGCTGTAACGCGGTGCCTATCCATGCAGTGCCCCTGCCGGGGAAAAATTACTCGGCAAAGCCAGACTCTACCAGCTTAACCAAAGCGTCTACCGCGTCCTGCTCGTCGGAGCCATCGGCAATAATACGGATGGTGACGCCGCCTACGATGCCCAGGGACAATACGCCCAGCAGGCTCTTGGCATTAACCCGTCTTTCTTCCTTCTCCACCCAGATAGAGGCCTTGAACTCATTAGCCTTCTGGATAAAGAATGTTGCAGGACGTGCATGAAGGCCCACCTGATTCTGAACCAAAACTTCCTTAGCGCACATGTACATTCACCCTCCTAGTAATTTAACAGCATAAAATAGGCTCTGGAAAAAAATCCGTCTAAAAGGCGGAAAGCTTTTGGAAATTGAGTTAATTATATCATATTTGCGGCGAACGTCAACAGATTCCAGCCAATTTTGTTTCCATGAACAGTCTATGAATTTTTTTCTAGCCTTCCTTTGTGCAGCTTGCCCGTTATGTTGAAAACTTTTTGAGGGTTTTGCGCCTTTCTGCTTCAGCCCTTCCCATACTTTTCCAGCAGATCCGGCCTGTTTTGGGCGGTGACAGCCAAAGCCTGCTCCTGCCGCCAGGCCCGGATGTTCCCGTGATGGCCGCTGAGCAGCACAGAAGGCACAGCGCGGCCCCGCCAAACCTCCGGGCGAGTATACTGGGGATATTCCAACAGCCCGGAAAAGTGGCTCTCCTCCGTAAAGCAGGCCTCCTCCGACAGCACTCCCGGCAGCATCCGGCTTACAGCATCCGCCAGAATCATGGCAGGCAGCTCCCCCCCGGTAAGCACATAATCCCCAATGGAAACCTCCTCTGCCCCATACTCGTCCAGCAGCCGCTGATCTACCCCCTCATAATGCCCGCAGAGAATCACCAGGTGGGAAAAGCCTGCCAGCTCCCTGGCCTTCCCCTGGTTCAATACAGGCCCCCTGGGAGACATATACAGGATATGCGGCAGGCTTCCCGTATGTTCTTTTATGGCGTCAATGCCCCGGGCAAAAGGTTCTGCCAGCAGCAGCATCCCCTTCCCCCCGCCGAATACGGTATCGTCCACCCTGCCTCTGGGATCCGGGGAAAAATCCCGGAGCTGGTGGCAGCAAATCTGCAAAAGGCCCTTTTTCCTGGCCCTGCCCACAATGCTTTCCCCCAGCACCGGGGGGAACAGCTCTGGAAACAGGGTGAGGATATCCATGCGCATCAGGCTTCCTCCTCCCCGCCGTCAAAGATGCCGGGAATGGGCAGCAGCCGGATCACCCCGCCCTCCAGGTCTGTCTCTTGTATCATATGTGGCACAGCCGGGAACAAATACTCTTTCCCTTCCTTTGACACAATGCGATATACGTCATTGGCCCCGGTTGGCAGAATTTCCTGTAAAACGCCGTATTCCTGCCCGGTAATGCCGTCAACAGCCCGCAGGCCAATCAAATCCTGCAAAAAGTACTGTCCTGGCGCAAGGCCCACGTCCGCCCGGTTCAGGTAGAGGATTTTTCCCCGCAAAGCGTCTCCCTGCTCCACAGAGTCCACCCCCTTCAGCCGCATAAGCAGCCTCCCCTTGTGAACCCGGGAAGCCAGCAGCCCCGCGTCCCGCTCTCCCGCGCTGTCAAAATAGAAGCGCTGTATCTTTTGCAAAAACTCCGGGGAGTCTGCCCAAGGCTCCAGGCACACCTCTCCCCGCACTCCATGGGTGCGCACAATCCTTCCCGCTTCCAAATACTGTTTCATATGCCCTCCTTGCTGCCCCTGCCTCCGGCGGCCTATTTAAGAAGCCCAACCGCATCGAAAGCGGAAGGCTTCCGGTCCGGCGGCCGGGGACTTGCTTCTGTTATGGTTTTAGAGATTCCTTTATGAGGCCCATAAGGGTTCCCTGTTCCTCTTCAAAGCCCTCGGAAAGCCGCGCTCCCGCCAGCACAGGCAGCCAGTGCAGGATTTCCTCCCCCCGCCGCCCTGTCTGGGCGCAATAGGCCTTTAAATACCCCTCTGCCAGCAGGGGCATGTGCAGGAGGTATATCATATAGGTGCGGCAGGCGTCTGCGTCCGGGTGGCCCGCTGTGGCGTTTGCCCAGTCGATAACGGTATGGCGTGCGCCGTCTGTCAGCACATTCCCTCCATGGAAATCGCCATGGCACAGGGCATTTCCCTGGGGAAGCCCTGCAAGCAGGGCGAAAAGCCTGCTTTTCTGGCTTTCCTCCAGCACATTGCCCCCTTCTATGCGGCCCCGCAGCCAGTCTGCCAGGGCAAACGGCAGGGACACCGGGGCCTGGTGTATTTCCGCCTGCAGCCGGGCCAGAATTCCCACGGCTTCCTCCCACCAGGCAGGCTCCTGCTCCAGCAGCCCATGGAGGGTTTTCCCCGGCACGCTCTCCATCTGTATGGCCGGGCAGCCTTCCACGTCTGCCACCCCATATACCGCCGGGACGGGCAGGCCCGCTTCCGCCGCCAGCGCCCCGATATACGCTTCCCGGAATACGCTTGAAATCCTGGCGCCTGCATGAAACACTTTGCAGGCTCGTCCGTCTATACTGTATACGTCTGCCCGGGCGCCCCTGCCCATTAACGCACCTGCCATTTTTTCTCCTTCCTAAAACAAAAAGCGGGCCGGTAAAGGCCCGCAAGCTTGTTTTTCCCGCTGCCCGCGTCAGTCAATCTCAACCATAATCTTCTGGTCGTTGCGGGTGGCGGCGGCACGCATAACCACGCGGATTGCCTTAGCAATGCGGCCCTGCTTGCCGATAACCCGGCCCATGTCGTCCTCTGCCACATGGAGGTGGTAGATGGTGGCGCCGTTTTCGGCTTCCTCACTGGTAATAACGATCTCTTCCGGCTTTTCTACCAGCCCGGAGGCAATGGCTTTTAATAAATCCTGCATTGTTTTAGAACGTTCCTTTCTCTATGCGTATTTTTCCCTTATGGACGTTTTTCTCAGATAACGCCGTGCTTCTTGAACAGAGCCTTCACCGTATCGGTGGGCTGGGCGCCGTTTGCAATCCACTTCTTGGCCTTCTCGGGATCAACCTTCACCACGCTAGGCTCTTCCATGGGGTTGTAATAGCCGATTTCCTCAATAAAGCGGCCGTCGCGGGGGAAGCGGGAGTCCGCCACCACAATGCGGTAAAAGGGGTTCTTCTTTGCGCCCATTCTTCTCAGTCTGATTTTCACTGCCATAATTCGTTTCCTCCAAAATAATGATAATATATGATAGGGCCTTGCGGCCTGGTCAACTAAAACGGCATTCCGCCGCCCATGCCCCGCAGCATCCTGCGGCCTTTTTTCCCGCCAAACTGCTTCATCAGCTTCTGGGTCTGCTTAAACTGGTTTAAAAGGCGGTTCACGTCCTCCACCTTCTGCCCGCAGCCTGCGGCAATGCGCCGCTTCCGGGAAGCGTTGAGGCTTTCCGGATGGGAGCGCTCATAAGGGGTCATAGAGAGGATAATGGCGGCGGTGCGATCCATCACCCGCTCGTCAATGTCCAAATCGTCCACCTTGCTGCCCATGCCGGGCAGCTTTGAGAGGATGCCTTTAATCGGCCCCATCTTCCGCACCTGCTCGAACTGCTCCAGCATATCGTTTAAGTCCAGCTTATTGTGCATCAGCCGCTCTGCCGTTTTGGCGGCTGCCTTTTCGTCCAGCTTCATCTGGGCGTCTTCAATCAGGGACAGCACGTCCCCCATGCCCAGGATGCGCCCTGCCATGCGGTCGGGATGGAAAACCTCCAGATCCCCCAGCTTTTCCCCTGTGCCTGCAAACTTGATGGGCTTGCCTGTCACAGCTTTTACAGACAGGGCCGCGCCGCCCCGGGTGTCGCCGTCCAGCTTTGTGAGGATAACGCCGGAGATGTCCAGCAGATCGTCAAAGGACTTCGCCACGTTCACAGCTTCCTGGCCTGTCATGGAGTCCACCACCAGCAGGATGTCCGTAGGCTCCACCGCCTCTTTAATGCGGCGCAGCTCCTCCATCAGCTCTTCATCAATCTGCAAGCGGCCCGCTGTATCAATAATTACATAGTCATTGCCGTAATCCTTTGCGTGCTTTACGGCTTCCTTTGCTGTAACAACCGGGTCTTGGGCGCCTTTTTCATACACCGGCGCCCCGGCTTTTTCCGCCACCACCTGTAGCTGCTTGATGGCTGCCGGGCGGTAAATATCCCCCGCCACCAGCAAGGGCCTGTGGCCCTGGGTTTTCAGCATATGGGCCAGCTTTGCGGCGTGGGTGGTTTTGCCCGCGCCCTGCAGGCCGCACATCATAATCACAGCAGGCGGGTGGGCAGGCATTTTCAGCCTTGCCTCCGCGCCCCCCATCAGGCCGGCAAGCTCTTCGTTTACAATCTTTATCACCATCTGGGCGGGGGTCAGGCTTTCCATCACCTCCGCGCCAATGGCCCGTTCTGTCACCTTGCCTGTAAATTCTTTGGCAACCTTATAGTTTACGTCCGCTTCCAGCAGCGCCAGCCGCACCTCCCGCATGGCTTCCTTTACGTCTGCCTCGCTGAGCTTGCCCTTGCTGCGCAGCTTTTTAAACGAATTGCTAAGTTTTTCCGCTAAGCCCTCAAATGCCATGGCGCTCCCTCCTCATCAGCTTTCTCCCGCAATTTCCTCTGCCTTTTCCAGAATAACCGCGGCGTTTTCGTCAATTTCCGGCACCTGCCCCTTTTGGGCGTTTTGCTCTTGTATGTTCAAGGCGCAGTCGCAGATAACCGCCAGCGCCCCCTGTATCTCCTGAAAGCGCCGGGCCAGCCCCAAACGCTCTTCCATCTCGAAAAGCTGCTGCTCCGCCCGCTTGATGGCGTCCCGCACCCCCTGCCGGGTGATGTCCCATTCCTGGGCTATCTCCGCCAGGGACAAGTCCTCATTATAATAGGCGTCTATAACCTCCCGCTGCTTCTGGGTGAGCATATCGCCGTAAAAATCCAGCAGATATGAAATTTTCAAGTCCTTTGCCATCAAAGCCACCTGCCGCTTTCTCTTTGTGTAAAGTCTTTTTCTTTACAGCTTCTTTATTATACATGAGCGGCCTTTGTTTGTCAATACACCTGTTTTCTTTTTTTAAATTTACTTTTTACTGCCCTTATGGTATAATTTACAGGCGTCTTGCAGGAAACCCTGGACGCTTATACCAATCCGGATCACCTGCCGCCCCCTGTTTTTGAAGCGCCGGATTTTTGAAAAGCCGCTGCCGGATGCGTCTGTTTCATCCAGCCTTATGCCCTGAAAAAGTGATGAACAAACTGTGAATTATGGTAAAACACGGGCAAAAAACGTCATTTTGTAAAACTTTTGTAATCTTTTATACCAAACTGCCTGTATAGAGAAAATTTCCAGGAGGGAAAAAACATGGTTTATTTTAACTGCGACTACACCGAGGGCGCCCATCCCCGGATTATGGAAAAGCTGCTGGATACAAACCTGGAGCAGACCCCGGGCTACGGCACAGATATCTACTGCGAGCAGGCCAAGGCCCTGATTTTGCAGGCCTGCCAGTGCCCCAAAGCCCAGGTGCATTTCCTGGTGGGAGGCACCCAGGTTAACTTTACCATTATCCGCGCCGCCCTGCGGCCCCACCAGGGGGTTATCGCGCCGGAAACCGGGCACATTCATGTCCATGAAACCGGCGCGGTGGAGGCCACGGGCCACAAAATCCTGGCCCTGCCCTGCGGGGTGGAGGGGAAGCTTACCGCCGCCCAGGTGGAGAAAGCTGCCGCCGAGCACTTTGCAGGCAGCATGCCTCCCGCCCATATGGTGCAGCCCAAGATGGTGTATATCTCCCAGCCTACGGAAAACGGCGCGCTGTACTCTCTGGAGGAACTGGAAGCCCTCCACACTGTCTGCCGGAAATGGGGGCTTTTCCTCTTTGCCGACGGCGCGCGCATGGGTTATGGCCTTACGGCCCGGGGCGCGGACGCGGCCCTTCCCGATATGGCCCGGCTGTGCGACGCCTTTACCATTGGCGGCACAAAATGCGGGGCGCTGTTCGGGGAGGCGGCTGTGCTTGTAAACCCGGCCCTGCAGGAGGATTTCCTCTATGCTGTGAAGCAAAACGGCGGGATGCTGGCAAAGGGACGGCTTTTGGGCCTGCAGTTTTCAGGGCTGTTTGAAAGCGGGCTGTACTATGAAATCTGCCAGAAGGCAAATGCCTTTGCCTATGAGATTGCCGATGCCTGCAAAGAAGCTGGCTTTCCCGCATACGCCCCCTCCCCCACCAACCAGCAGTTTTTTATCTTCCCGGACGATGTGCTGGAAAAGCTGCAGCAGCATTTCCATTTCTCCTTCTGGGAAAAGACAGACGAGGGGCATACCGCTGTGCGCATCTGCACAAGCTGGGCCACCACAGAGGAAAACGTGCAGGCGCTTATAAGCGCCATCAAAGCCGCCGGGGCAGAAAAATGAAAGTGCTGAGCCTGCGGGAGCCTTGGGCTTCCCTTATCCTGCTGGGGAAAAAGCGCATCGAGACAAGGAGCTAGCGGACAAACTACCGGGGGCCGCTGTGCCTCCACGCCAGCGCCGCCAGGATAAACCACAGGGATCCCCACATACAGGAACTGCTGGCCCTTATCCCCGGGGCGCCCATGGCATATGGGAAAATCCTCTGCCGCTGCGTGCTGGCAGACTGCGTGCCCATGGACGGGGCTTTCCTGGAGGAGATGGAGCGGCACAAAACAGAGAGGCTGTGCGGGGAGTATGCCCCCGGGCGGTTTGCCTGGATGCTGGAAAACATAGAACCTTTAGAGCGCCCCATCCCTGCCAAGGGGATGCTGGGGTTGTGGGAATGGGAGGGAGAAGGATGACGGAGCTGTATTTTATCCGCCACTGTGAGCCGAATTATGAAAACCATGACGACCTCACCCGGGAACTGTCCCCGAAAGGGCAGGCCGACACCGGGCTTGTCGCAGGGTATCTCCGGGACAAGAACATCAGCGCCGTGCTTTCCAGCCCTTTTAAACGGGCGGTGGACACAGTGGCACCCTTTGCCCGGGAGGCTGGCCTGCCCGTTATAACAATGGAAGATTTACGGGAGCGCCGGATAGACAGCGGCTGGATTGAAGACTTTGAAGGCTTTGCCCGCAGGCAGTGGGCAGACTTTTCCTATAAGCTTTCAGACGGGGACGCTCTGGGAGAAGTCCAGGCGCGCATGGAGGCCGCCCTGGAAAAAATCCTGACAGACTATGAGGACGGGCGGGTTGCCATCGGCTCTCATGGCACAGCCTTAAGCGTGCTGGTACACAGCCTGCGGCCCGGCTTTGGCTATGAGGGCTTCTCCCGGATACGGGGCCTGATGCCCTGGGCTGTGCATTTTACCTTCCTGGGCATGGACTGCATACGGGTGGAGGAAACAGACCTGTTTACCAGGGAAGCCAGGGAAATTTTATGAGGGGGAATACCATGCAGGGTTATAACATTATTGTGGTGTTTGATGAACGCCGGGAAAGGGTGCTGCTGTGCAGGCGGCGCAAAGAGCCGTATAAAGGGCTTTTGAACTTTGTGGGCGGCAAGATAGAGCCGGGAGAGGAAGGGCTTGCCGCCGCTTACCGGGAGCTGCGGGAGGAAACCGGGCTGGCGGAGGCGGATATTTCTCTGTTCCACTTCATGGATTTCACCTATTACCTCCATGCCCCCTGCCGGCTGGAGGTGTACGCCGGCAGGCTGAAAGGCCCCGTCCAGGTGCGGGGAGAGGAAAACCAGCTTATCTGGCAGGACGCCAAAGAGGACATGTTCGACAGAACCCGCTTTGCAGGCATGGGCAACATGGGCCATATTATGGCCCTGCTGGAGCAGGAAGAACTATAAGATTATGAGCAGGAGGAAAACCATGAGGATTCTTAAAACCATACCCGGTGTGAACGCCTTCCGGGCCTGAAGGTGGCCAGGCGGAAGCCTCTTTGGAGCGGGCGCTCCAGAGCGGAAGGCGAGCTTTAAACACACACCTTTGCAGGCCTCTTTTCATGAAATGCGGCAAGAAAAAACAAACTGAAGAAAGAGGCTTTATCTATGAAAAAAACGACTGATATGACCCAGGGCAAACCTTTAGGGCTGCTGCTGGGCTTTGCGGCGCCCCTGATGGTGGGCAGCGTGTGCCAGTTGCTCTACACCACAGCCGACAGCGCGGTGGTGGGCAGGCTGCTGGGGGTGGACGCTTTCGCGGCAGTGGGGGCGGCAGGCTTTTTGAGCATGCTGCTGTTTTGCATCATCTCCGGGCTGATTCAGGGCTTTACCATCCTGTTTGCCCAGCTATTCGGAAAAAAGCAATGGGAAACCTTGCGGGGGGCCATTGCCATGGCGGCGCTCCTTTCCGCGGGGATAGGCGTTCTGCTGACCCTTTTGGGGCTTTTCTGCGCAGAGCCTGTGCTGGCCCTTACGAAAACCCCGGAGGACATCCGGCCCCAAGCCCTGGTGTATGTCCAGTGGATTTTTGCAGGCACCCTTATCACCATGGCAAACCGGCTTTCCGGCATGCTGCTTCATGCCCTGGGCAACAGCCGCGCCCCGGTTACAGGCAGCATTGCCTCCTGCGTGCTGAACGTGGCTTTAGATCTGCTTTTCGCAGGGGTATTCCATTGGGGCGTGGCAGGAGTGGCGGCAGCCACAGTGCTGGCCCAGCTTGCCTCCTGCGGCTACTGCCTGGTGCAGTTAAGGGCGATTCCCCAGGCACAGCTCTCCCGGCAGGACTTTGCCGCCAAACCAGCCCTGCTCCGGGAGCTTATGCGGCTGGGCGGGCCTTTTGCCCTGCGGGACGGAGTTATCGCCATTGGCGGGCTGTTTGTGCAGGCGGCTATCAACAGTTATGGCAAACTTTTTGTGGCGGGGATGGCAGCGGCGGAAAAATATTTTGGCCTGCTGAACATCACAGGCAACGCGCTGGAAGGGGCCTTCTCCACCTATGCTGCCCAGAACTACGGCGCGAGCCGGATGGACAGGATGCAGGAAGGGCTGCGGTGCAGCATCCGGCTGGCCCTTATCAGCGCGGGGATTATGGATGTGCTGATGCTGGTGCTGGGCAGGCAGCTTATCGGGCTGCTGGTTTCCGGAGAGCCACAGGAGGTGCAGGCCATTACCCAGGCGGGCTACACCTATCTGCTGGTGATGGCCCTGCTGATTCCCCTTATGTTCCTTTTGTGCCTGTACCGCTCCGGGCTGCAGGGCATGGGCAGCACCTTTGCCCCCACCCTTTCCGGCTTTGTGGAACTGGGATTGCGGCTTTTATCTGTGCTGCTTCTGCCGGGGCTTTTGGGCCGCTGGGCTGTATATCTGGCAAATCCCCTGGGATGGCTGGGGGCCATGCTCCTGCTGGGGATTTCCTACCACAAGGTTTATAAGAAGCAGGCACAGGCCCTGGGGGCAGGAAAGAAGCCATTTAACTGATTTTTGCCAAGAGACAGGAAGCACAAAAGCGATAAAATACCTCTTTTGAACCAGGCGGTTCAGCCGCTTAACTTGAAAATCGGGATGTACCGATTTTCAAGTGCGTTTACTATAATCAGCAAATCTGGTTTTGCACCGTTCCGCCCAACCAAGCTTTCAGGTTATCGAACACAATCTCTGCCCGGCGCTCCAGGGCCTCCCGGGTGGCAAAGGCCACGTGGGGGGTGAGCAAGGTATTGGGAGCATTCAGCAGGGGGTGGCTGTCCGGGATAGGCGGCTCTGTTTCAAACACGTCTATGCCTGCCCCAGCAATGCGTCCGGCCTGCAGGGCCTCTGCCAGGGCGGCGTTATCCACAACAGGCCCCCGGGCTGTGTTGATAAGCATGGCTGTGGGCCTCATAAGGCCCAGCATCTCCTGGCTGATAAGACCCCTGGTGGCGTCATTTAAGGGCACATGGAGACTGACAATATCGCTTTGGGCCATCAGTTCCTCCAGGGGCAGGAAGCTTACGCCCAAAGCCTCCAGCTCCGGCTTTTTGGTGCGGCTGTGGGCCAGCACCTTCATGCCAAAGGCCAGCCCCAGCCGGATAACCGCGGCACCTATCTTTCCTGTGCCCACAACGCCCAGGGTTTTGTTGAAAAGCTCTGTGCCCACAAGCCCGTCCTTTGTGCCGCCCTGCCGCACCGCTTCGTTGCAGGGGACGATGTTCCGGGAAAGGGCCAGCATCATGCTCAGGGCAAGCTCTGCCACCGCCACATCCGAATAGCCGGAGGCGTTGGACACAGAGATGCCCTTTTCCCTGCAGCAGGCCACGTCCAGGTGATCCACCCCGGTAAAGGCCACATCTACATAGCGCAGGCGCTCACACTGGCGCAGCACCTCCCCCGGGAAGGGCAGGTTTGTGATGATGACGGCGTCTGCCTCCCGCACCCGGGGGCAAAGGGCCTCGGCGTTTTGGGGCCTGTCGCCAAAGGCTTCTACCTCATGGCCCATGGCCCGGATTTCCTCCAGGCAGCTTTCCAGCAGCTCCTGCCGGATGCCCAGGGGTTCCGCAAGCACAATTTTCATGTTTTTTCCTCCTCACAGTTTGCTTTTATAATAATCCCGCCAGTTTCCTGCTGGTTACTGGCTGTTCAGATAGGCCACATATTCCTCCAGGCACATGGATCGCTGCTGCATGGCGGCGGCATTGGCGCTGCCCACATACCGGATGACTGTGGGATCCGGCTTCATGCCTGTCATGTTCAGCTTGCCCTCGGGGTAACGGAAAACAAAGCCGTATTTCCCCATGTTGTTCCGCAGCCAGGAATAGGTTTTGGAGTCTCCGAAGGTTTCCGGGGAACCGGAAACCCGGACGCACAGCCCTGTTTGAAAATCGCTTTGGCCTGCGGCGGGCTGGATGCTGGCGGCCTCTGTCTTTGCCATTACCGCTGTCAGGCCCTCGTCCCCATTCATCAGCTCGTCCACCAGTTCGTCAAAACGCCTGCCCTGCTCCTCATAGGATACATATCCCTCTGTAAAGGTAAGGGCCAGGCCGTCCTCCTGGGCGGCGGCTGTCATCTGCCGGAGTGCGTCGGCTATGCGGGCATCTACCGCCACGCTCTCCGCTGTGTAGAGGACTGGCTCAAAGCCCTCCTCCGCAGGGGTTGTCCGGTTTATGACAAACAGGCACATGTCGTTGTCGTAAACCGGCAGGCCCATATCGTCATATACGGGCAGGGGGGCCATGCTGCCTGTGAGGAGGGGATCCTCCTCTGTAACGCTGGGGGGCAGGATGAACTCCCGCTGGAAATAGGGGATGAGGTAGCTCCACACAAAAAGCGCCGCCGCCCCCAGGGAAACCAGGACAGCCAGCACCGACACCACCCGCATCCAGACTTTAATGCGCCGGGCCTTGTGGTTTTGAATCTGCTTGTCCCGGGAGACAAAAATGTTCCGCCCTGCCGGGCTGATATCCAAAATGTGGTTTGTGCTTCTTAAAAACTGCCTTTTCTGCCGCCTGCGCCGCAAGGCCCTTCCCCCTTTCTCTCCCTGTTTGAGGCACGCCGCCCCTTTGCGCTGTTACCTGTCTGTGCGGAAGGTGAACAGATCTGCCGGGGTACCGTCGTCATAGGCGATGTCCGCCCGGCTTTCCAATTTGAAATTGCCGCCTGTGAAGCCGCTTACCACCTTGTCCCAGAAAACTACGGAACTCTCGTTGCGGGGAGTGCGCTTGAGTTGCCACAGGCCGGGAAAGCGGCGGAAAAGCTCGTAAGCCGCCCATGTGCCCAAGCCGCAACGGCGATACTTGTACATCACAAAAAATTCGGACATGCAGTAGTCCAGAGGATCCCCCGCCTCGGGATAGTCGTTTACCATGGCAAAGCCCGCTAGCTTCCCGTCCGCTTTAAGAAAAAAGGCCCAACGGCCCTTTTCCGTCCAGTAGTTGTCCAGGTAGCTGTAGCCGTAAAGCCCTAAATCGTTTATATCTGCGCCGTCATACTGGGAGAATTCATAATTATATTTTTCCAAAAGGTTCCGGAGGATCTCCTTCTGATCTACCGTTACCTGCTCTATTGAAAATTGCATAGCTTTACCTCTCCAAAACTTGGTTTTCGGTTCAAACATTCCCAAAGGGAATGTTTCCCCTTCTTTCCAAAAGGGGTTGCGGGGTTCTTAGGGGCAGCGGCCCTAAGCCACTGGAGGCCTACTCCACGCCTTCCCGCAGGGCGTTCTGGCTCTGGGCGGTGAGGTAGGCGTTGATAAAGCCGTCCAGGTCGCCGTCCATCACCGCATTTACGTTGCCGGTTTCAAAGCCTGTGCGGTGATCCTTCACCATGGTGTAGGGCATGAACACATAGGAGCGTATCTGGCTGCCCCAGGTGATTTCCTTCTGCTCCCCTTTGATGTCGCTGATTTTCTCCAGGTTTTCCCGCTCCTTGATTTCCACCAGCTTGGAAATGAGCATCTTCATGGCCACGTCCCGGTTCTGGTACTGGCTGCGCTCCACCTGGCAGGAAACCACAATGCCTGTGGGGATGTGGATAAGCCGCACAGCGGAAGAGGTCTTGTTGACCTTCTGGCCCCCCGCGCCGGAGGCCCGGTACACTTCCATCTTGATATCGTCAGGGTTTATCTCCACAGAGTTATCTTCCTCAATTTCCGGCATGACCTCCAAAGAGGAGAAGGAGGTGTGCCTGCGGCCCGCGGCGTCAAAGGGGGAAACCCGCACCAGCCGGTGGACGCCCGCCTCGCTTTTCAGATACCCATAGGCGTTTTCCCCTTCCACCAGGATGGAGGCAGATTTCAGGCCAGCCTCGTCCCCGTCCAGGTAATCCAGGGTGGTAACCTTATACCCCTTGCTTTCCGACCAGCGGGTATACATGCGGAAAAGCATCTCTGCCCAGTCCTGGGCTTCGGTGCCGCCGGATCCGGCGTGGAAGGTTAAAATGGCGTTGTTGCTGTCATATTCCCCGGTGAGCAGGGTGGAAAGCCGCATGGCTGCGGTCTGCTCCCGGATGGCTTCCATCTCCCCCTGGATTTCTTCCAGCAGGGACAGATCTTCTGCCTCGTCCCCCATTTCCACAAGGGCCAAGCAGTCGTCCAGGCGGGCCGCCAGCTTCTGATATCCCTCGTCTTTGGCTTTCAGCCCCGCCATGCGCTGGGTAACTTTCTGGGCCTCCTGCATGTTGTCCCAGAACCCAGGCTCCGCGGATTTGTGCTCCAGCATTTCCACTTCTTCCCGGAGCTTGGGCAGCCCCAAGGCTTCCTCCAGCTTTGCCAGGGCTTCCTGCTGTTCCTCCAGTTGACGCTTACATTCTTCAAATTGCAGCATATAGCTTCCTCCCGGTGAAGGTTATAGTCAACACACTGGAAAACGGGCAAGATATTTTCCGCGTGTTGGATAATGAGCCTGTATTTTTCCTTAAGCCCGCCCTGGGGGCAGGCAGTACTCTGTTAATGATAGCAAATCAGGCCGGAAATGTAAAGGCGGTAGCGGTAAAAAAGAGTGTCCAAACCCGGAAGAAAGCCGGGACAGGGAGGTATTCCCATGGGGAAAGGAGGAGGGATGGGGTGTTTTTGACAGGATTTTGCAAACAATTTATTAACAGACTGAAAATTAAATGGGATTGCATTGCGCTTTCCCGGAGAATCGTGTACAATACCAGATAAGAAAAGAAATCACGACACCTGCTAGAGTCTGTTTTAAAACCAGAGAAATGCCAGTATTTTTGTTCAGGGCGGTCAGATTCCAGAAAAAAACCGCAAGCCAACCTGCCGGTTGGCGAGGATTTTTGACGCAGAAGATGGCCGCTTTGGGGTAAAAAGACAGCGTTTTCGATTTTTCAAACAAGACCTAAAATACAAAGAAGGAATGGCTTTGGCAATGCTGGATTATACCCATATCAAATGCCCTGTCTGCGGCGACGCCTTTAAAGAGGACGATGACATTGTGGTCTGCCCCCAGTGCGGCGCACCCTATCACCGGGCATGTTACCAGGAAAAAGGCAAGTGCATTTTTGACGATCTCCATGAGGCTGGGAAGGAGTGGGCGCCGCCTGCGCCCCCCCCGCCTAAGGTTGAACCCTCGGCGGAAATCAAGGACAGGGAGTGCCCGGCCTGCGGCACCCTCAACAGCCACAGCGCCCTGTTCTGCAACCGCTGCGGCACGTCCCTTTTGGGCGCGGGCCAGCCGGATCAGAAGCCGCCCCAGGCGCCCCCTCCCTTTGTAAGCCCTGCGCCGCCTGTCTCCCGCAATGCCTATGGCGGCGTGGTGCCCCCCTTCTCCTTTGATCCCATGGGCGGCGTCAGCCCGGCAGAGCTTCTGGACGAAGGCATAAGCTTTGGGGACGCTTCCAAGTTTGTGAGGCAGAACACCACCTATTATATGCCTGTGTTCCGGTATATCAAGCAAACCGGGCGCAACAAGTTCAGCTTTTCCGCCTTCCTCTTTTCCGGGGCCTGGCTGCTGTACCGCAAGCAGTATAAAACCGGGGCGCTGGTGGCGGGGCTGATGTTCTGCCTGTATCTCGCTTACCTGCTGGCAACGGTTTTTGTCTCCGCCCCGCTGCTGGCGGAGCTTGCCGGGCAGGTGGGCATGGACATTACCCAAGGGTTCTCCCCCACCAACGAGCAGATGCTGGCTATCAGCCAATTGGTGGCAAACGACCTTACCATGTATTTAAAAATTTCCCTCCCCCTTTTGTGCCTGCTCGCCATGCTGGTGGTGATGATTGTGGTGGGGGTGCGGGGCAACAAAATGTATATGCGCCACTGTGTGCGCCAGGTGCGGCAGATAAAAGAGCATGGCGCCCGGGGAAGCGATGTTTCCCTTACTTTGGAGGCAAAGGGCGGGGTGAACATCTCCATTGCGGTATGCATGTTTGTGTGCTATGTGCTGCTGGTAAACGTGGTGCCCCTGCTGCTGTAGCAGCCTCCCCGCCATTAGGGTGTGTCCACATAAGATGAGTGCGCGGATTTTCGAGCAAAATTTTACAGGATTCAAGGCGAAGAACCGCAAGAAACACTTTCGTATTTCGAGGATTCTTAACACAGAAGCCTGTAGGATTTGCCAAAAAGACGTGTGCATCAGCTTAATGCGAACACGCCCTAAGAACCCGGACGCGCTGCGGGCTGGGTTTGAAATCTGCAAAAAGGAGCCGAAAGCCTTATGAAAAAGATACGCAAGGCGGTGATACCCGCCGCGGGCCTTGGCACCAGGGTGCTGCCGGCCACCAAGGCCATGCCCAAGGAAATGCTGCCCATTGTGGACAAGCCTGCCATACAGTATATTGTGGAGGAGGCCGCCGCTTCGGGCATTGAAGATATCCTGATTATCACAAACCGGGGCAAGGGCCTTCTGGAGGATCACTTTGACCGCGCCCCTGAGCTGGAAGATCGCCTTATGGGCAGCCCTGAAAAGGAGGCCATGCTGGAGCAGGTGGTAGCCCTTTCTAGGCTTGCCAATATCTACTATGTGCGCCAGAAGGAGACAAAGGGCCTGGGCCACGCGGTGAGTTGCGCCCGCAGCTTTGTGCAGGGGGAGCCTTTTGCCGTGCTCTATGGGGATGATGTGATTTTCGGGAAGGATCCAGTGTGCGCCCAACTGATACGGGCCTATGAGTCCTATGGCGTTGGCGTTGTGGGGGTAAAAGAGGTTTCCCCGGAGGCCATCCGGAAATATTCTTCTTTAAAGGTGGAGCCGCTGCGGGACAACCTGTTCCGCTGTACGGATATGATTGAAAAGCCCGCTCCCGGCCAGGAGTTTTCCCTCTATTCCATTCTGGGGCGCTGCGTACTCCCGCCGGAAATTTTTGACATTCTGGACGATACGCCTCCAGGCGCGGGAGGGGAAATCCAGCTTACAGACGCCATGCGCACCCTGGCCCGCCGGGACGGCATGACTGCTGTGGACTTTACCGGCACCCGCTATGATATGGGCAGCAAGCTGGGGATTATGCAGGCCAGCGTGGAGGCTGCCCTGGCCCATCCGGAAATCGGGACAGATTTCCGGGCCTATTTGAAGGAGCTTTCCAAAAGCTTATAAGGCAAAAAGAAAGAAGCAGGTTCTTTTTAGGGAACCGCTTCTTTTTTATGCCCATGGCCCTATGACAGGAACCCCTCTATAATGGCCTGTTCC
The DNA here is from genome assembly GCF_036941085.1 of Acutalibacter sp. JLR.KK004. NCBI lineage: Bacteria > Bacillati > Bacillota > Clostridia > Eubacteriales > Acutalibacteraceae > Acutalibacter > Acutalibacter sp. JLR.KK004. Next base: position 1,265,885 of record NZ_JAYMNQ010000001.1, on the reverse strand, counting down.
GCTTCCGCCTGGGAAAGCCCCAAGGTGCGCAGCTTTAAAATCTGCTCTCCCGCAATCCTGCCGATGGCGGCCTCGTGTATCAGGGCAGCTTCGGCATGGCGGGCGCAGAGGCTGGGGACGGCGTCCACCTGGGCACACTCCGACACCAGTGCGTCGCAGGCGGAGTGGCCCTTGCAGGGGGCATTGCCTGTTATCCGGGAGGAAAAGCTTTGGCGGGAATACGCCCGGGCAACGGCCCGGGAAGCCAGCTCCGCCGCTGCCCCAGCCCCGTCCAGCCGCACCGTAAAGGCGGACTTCGCCTGTTCCCTGCCCTGTGTCACCAGCCGCTCCACCAGGAAAAACCTGGCCCTTTCCGCCAGCACTGCTTTCGTGCTCCGGCTGGCTCTGCCCACCCCGCCCAACTGGGCTGTGTCCATTTCCAGCAGGGCGCTTTCCTCCAGGTATATTTCTGTTTCCGGGCTGATGGCGCGCAGGGCTTCATCGCCGCTGCCTGCGTGCTTTTCCACATACCGCACCTGGGCGCCCGGCCCCAGAAAAAAGCGGTGTATGCCGCTGTGCCGGGCAGGCTCCCCATTTTCCGTATGTATCCCGCAGCCAGCCACAATGGTGGCCCTGGCCCCTGCCGCTATATGGAAATCGTTATAAACCAGGTCGTCTATGCCCCCGTCTGTTATGCAGGCCGGCACTGCCACCGTCTCCCCTGCGCAGCCAGGCAGAATGTGGATGTCAAGCCCGGGCAGCCCCTCCTTGGGGGCAATCTCCACAAACCGGGTGGAGCGCATTTCCACGCAGGCCCCATTTTCCCGCAGGCTGCAGGCCCCTTCCCACTTTCCTTTCCAGCCTGCCACAGTTTCCAGAAGCTTTTTTGTAATGCTGTTCATAGGGATACCGCCTCTCCCCTGCCGCAGCCAGGGCAGGAAAGGCTGAGCCTGGGCAGCACCTTTGCCGGAGGGCCTTGCTCTATTATCCGGCCTTTTTCCAGCACCAGGATTTCATCTGCCGTTTCCAGAAGCCGCTCCTGGTGGGACACAAGCAGCAAGGATTTGCCTCCCTGCCGCTTTAATGCCTTAAAAACCGAAACCAGCCCGGAAAAGCTCCACAGGTCAATGCCCGCTTCCGGCTCATCAAAAAGCAGGAGCCTGCCTTTTCTCGCCAGCACTGTGGAAATTTCCAGCCGCTTCATCTCCCCGCCGGAAAGGCTGCCGTCCGCCTGGCGGCCCAGGTATTCCCGGCCGCACAGGCCTGCTTGCGCTAAAAGGGCGCAGGCCTGCTCCTGGAAAAGGGGGCGTCCAGCCGCCAGCTCCAGCAGCCGCCCTACGGTGAAGCCCTTAAACCGCACCGGCTGCTGAAAGGCAAGGCACACACCCTTTTTGGCCCGGGCCGTCACGTCCAGGCTGGAAATGTCCTCCCCTTCCAGCAGGATTTCCCCGCCGGCTGGGCGCTCCAGCCCCGCGATGATTTTCAGCAGGGTGCTTTTCCCGCTGCCGTTCGGCCCAGTGACAGCCGTAAAGCCGCCTGCTTTTACTTGTAGGCTCACCCTGTCCAGCACCTGCTCCCCGCCGGGGGCCTGCCATGAAATATCCCGCACCTCCAGCATCCTCCGGCTCCTTTCCCAGGCTTTTTGCGCCTTATTCTTTTGGCAGGTTCAGCGCCCGCATGGCGTTGAGGATTGCCAGCACCGCCACCCCCACGTCGGCAAAAACCGCTTCCCACATGTTGGAAAGCCCCATGGCGCTGAGGATAAGCACCAGTCCCTTTACCGTCAGGGCAAAGATAATATTCTGCCTCACAATGCCCAGGGTGCGCCGGGAAATCTTCATGGCCTGGGCGATTTTCGAGGGCTTATCGTCCATCAGCACAATGTCCGCGGCCTCTATGGCAGCGTCTGAGCCAAGCCCTCCCATGGCAATGCCGATATCTGCCCGGGAGAGCACAGGGGCATCATTAATGCCGTCCCCCACAAAGGCCAGCTTCCCCTTTGCTGTTTTCTGCTGGAGAAGCGCCTCCACCTTTTCCACCTTATCCCCGGGCAGGAGCTGGGTGTACACAGCGTCCAGGCCCAGCTCCCGCGCAACGCCTTCCCCCACCTCTTTGCGATCCCCAGTGAGCATAACAGTCTGCCGGATGCCCTGGGCTTTCAGGGCCTTGATGGCCTCAGCCGCGTCTGGCTTTACCTCGTCCGCAATGACCAGATAGCCCTTGTAAGCGCCGTCTGCCGCCACATGCACCGCTGTGCCCACCCTGGTGCAGGGGGTGTATGATATGCCCAGCTCCTCCATCAGCTTATCATTGCCTGCGCACACAGTTCTGCCGTCTATCACTGCCTGCACGCCCCGACCGGAAAGCTCCTGGGTTTCCGTAACGCGGCCCTGCTCCGGCTCTTTGCCCCAGGCTTCCTTTAAGGAGCGAGAAATGGGATGGTCGGAATAGCTTTCCGCCAGGGCCGCCAGCTCCAGCAGCTCCTCCTGGGTGCAGCCATGGGGGGCAAAGCCTGCCACGCGGAACACGCCCTGGGTGAGGGTGCCGGTTTTATCGAACACCATGCTTTCTGTTTTGGCTAAGGCCTCCAGGTAATTGCCGCCTTTCACCAGAATCCCCTGGCGGGAAGCGCCGCCAATGCCCCCGAAAAAGCTTAAGGGCACAGAAATCACCAGGGCGCAGGGGCAGGAAACCACCAGGAAGACAAGGGCGCGCTGCACCCAGCCTCCCCATCCGCCCCCTGTAAACAGGGGAGGCAGCACTGCCAGGGCTGCCGCTGCGCACACCACAATGGGGGTGTAATACCGGGCAAAACGGGTGATGAAATTCTCTGCCTTGGCCTTCTTGCTGCTGGAATTTTCCACCAAGTCCAATATTTTAGAGACAGTGGATTCCTCAAAGGGCTTTGTCACCTCTACCCGCAGCAGGCCGCTGACATTTACACAGCCGCTGGTAACAGCGTCTCCCGCCTCCACCTCCCGGGGCAGGGATTCTCCTGTTAAGGCCGCTGTGTTCAGGGCGGAACTGCCCTCCCGCACAATGCCGTCCAGAGGCACCCGCTCTCCTGGCTTCACAATGATGATATCCCCCACTGCCACGTCCTCTGGGTCAACCTGCTCCAGGGCGCCGCCCCGTTCAATGTTGGCGTAATCCGGGCGGATGTCCATGAGGGAGGCAATGGACTTCCGGGATTTCCCCACCGCGTAGCTTTGGAACAACTCCCCTACCTGGTAGAACAGCATGACAAACACGGCTTCCGGGTATTCCCCGTCCCCAAAGAATCCAGTACAGAAGGCTCCTACTGTTGCCAGGGCCATCAGGAAGTTTTCATCAAACACCTGGCCGTGGCAGATGTTTATCACGGCCCGCCACAGCACATCCCAGCCAATGGTGAAATAGGCTGGCAGGAACAAAAGGAACCGCCAAGGCCCCTCCAGGGGTATGAGCACTGCCGCAATCAGCAGCACCCCGCTTATAAGTATGCGCAAGAGCATCTTTTTTTGCTTCCCAGTCATAGAAAATCGCCATGCGATACAGGATTTACACAAAGAGACGGAAAAAAACGGCCCTTTATGCCCGGTATCGTTCCTTTCTTCCATATTTTTTGCAAATTTCCTTGCTCAGTTTCCCTTCCCCATCAGCGGACTATCTGGCAGTCTGGTTCCACCTTTTTGCACACCTTTACGATTTGATCCAGTATTTCCTCAAAACGGCTGTCGTCTGCCTCCACCGTAAGCCGCTGGGACATAAAGCTTACAGTGGCGTCCTGCACCCCGTCTATTTTGCGGATGGCGTTTTCCATCTTTGCAGCGCAGTTGGCGCAATCCAAATCGACCATTTTAAATTTTTTCTTCATACAAAAGCCCTCCAAAATCTGAAAATTTATTCGGTCACATGCTCCATGCCCTGATCCAGCATGGCCCGGACATGGTCATCTGCCAGGGAGTAAAACACAGTTTTGCCCTCCCGGCGGTATTTCACCAGCTTGCTCTTTTTCAGCACCTGGAGCTGGTGGGAAATGGCAGACTGGGTCATGCCCAGAAGCTGGGCAATGTCGCACACGCACATTTCCGCCTCGAACAGCACATAGAGGATGCGGATGCGGGTGGAGTCCCCGAAAATCTTGAACAGCTCTGCCAAATCGAAAAGCTCCTCTTCCCCTGGCATGGCTCCCATTACCTGATCCACTACCGCCTGGTGTACGTACAGGAATTCGCAGCGGGGGGCAGTTTCCCGGTTTTCCATATCCAATCATCCTTTCATATGAGCAATTGTTCATATATAGTATACACAAACACCGGCAGGCTGTCAACCCCGCCTGCCGGCTTTTTGAAATTTTATTTTAGGGCGTATGCGCGGATTTTCCGGTTCCTCTGCTTTACGGCGCTTTGTCGAAAGAGGGGTTGAAGGCGTAGAAGTTCTTGGAATCCAGCTTGTCGGTGACAATGCGGAGGCCCTCGCCGAAGCGCTGGAAGTGCACGATCTCCCGCTCCCGCAGGAACTTGATGGGATCCCGCACGTCCGGGTCGTCGGCAAAGCGCAGGATGTTGTCATAGGTCATGCGGGCCTTCTGCTCCGCGCTCAGATCCTCGTTCAGGTCGGCAATGGTGTCCCCGGTCACCGCGAAGGTTGCGGCGCTGAAGGGCGCGCCGGAAGCCGCTACCGGATACACGCCAGTGGTGTGATCCACAAAATAGGCGTCAAAGCCCGCCTCCTGTATCTGCTCCGGAGTCAGATCCCGGGTAAGCTGGTAGACAATAGTGCCTACCATTTCCAGGTGGGCCAGTTCTTCGGTGCCTACATTGTGCTCAGAAATGTTCCAAATCAAGCCCTATACGGACAAGCCCGGTGCTTTCGGCCTATCTGTACATAGCTTTGTCAGCTATGAAAGAATCGGCAAGCAGGAGGAGGAAAGATACAGGAAAGGCGGCAGAAAGCCTTATTTCATCGAGCTTGGCGGTACTCCGAGATGGATAAACCTCTATGCGGTAGCGGATGCGGATGTCTATTATAACTATGAAGCGTGAGAAAAAGAGCTTGTCTGAAAGAAGTTGGACAAGCTCTTTTTCTGTACTAAACTACACAACTGAATAATTAGGATTGATTGGTTAGATGCCATTGACTTTGCTTTGAAAAAAGGCTATAATGTACTAAACTACACAATCGTTTGATTAGCAATGTTGAGTTTAGTGCAGAGGTGAATCTATGCTTAATCGTGAAGATAAGAAATTTCTCAGAGGAGTTTTTTCAAAATATGATTATATTATGACCACATCGCAACTGAAAGAAGAAAAACTGTTTTATCGAGATATTCAAAAATTGCTGAACGATGGATATATCGAAAAAATTAAAAGAGGTTATTATGCTTGGGTAGAAGCAACGACTAAAACAGAAGTCCGAATTATTAAAGGTATGTTCCCCGATGCAGTGCTCTGTATGGAAACAGCTCTATTCTATTACCGATACAGTGACCGCAATCCCGCTGAATGGAGTATTACCATTGATAAGAATGTTTCGAGAAACCGTACAAGCATTGATTATCCGTTCGTAAAGGCATATCGAGTTGAGCCGCCATTAGTAACATTGGGGGAAACAACAGGAGAAATTGATTATATAAAAATTAGAATCTATGACCGTGACCGAACGATTTGCGACATTCTGCGGAATATGAACAGGATGGATAAAGAAGTTTTTAATAAGGCTATCCAAAGCTATGTGAAAGACCCTCAAAAAAATATTCCTAACCTTATGGAATACGCAAAGGTATTGAGAGTTCAGAAAAAAGTAAAAGATTTGATTGGAGTGTGGTTGTGATGGCTGACATTGCGGCATCTGTTTTGGCAAAACTAAGGAACAAAGCGAAAGCGGCTGGTATTAGCTATCAGCAGTGCCTACAGCTTTTTATGCAGGAGGAGTTTTTACGGAAGCTCTCAAAGTCTGGACTGAAAAAATTCCTTGTTCTTAAAGGTGGTCTGTTTATTTATACGCTTACCAATTTTGAAAGCAGAGCGACCATTGATGTGGACTTTCTTCTTAGGGATATGTCAAACTCCATAAATGTTGTTGAAACTCTGATAGATGAAATCCTTAAAGTCCCAACAGGAAATGACTATATTGAGATGACGGCAAGCGGATTTGAAGAAATATCTCCGCAGAGAAAATATCACGGTATCAGTGCTCAAATTGTCGGGAAGATAAAAAATGTTCGTGTTCCGTTCAATATAGATATGGGGATTGGTGATGTTATTGTTCCTCATGCTATGGAACAGAAAATTCAGACACAGCTTCCAAACTTTGAAGCTCCTGTTATTTTCACCTATTCACTCGAAAGCACCATTGCGGAAAAGTTTGATGCTATCCTGCAACGGTTTGAATTGACAGGCAGGATGAAAGACTTTTACGATATTTACTATCTTGCGAGAACCTTTGATTTTGATGGAGCGAAATTGCAAGCCGCTATCTTTGAAACCTTGCAGCGTCGGGGGACTCACTACGACAGGAATAGTTTTAAGCGTGTTGTTTCTCTTGCCGAGGATATGGATATGCAGAAGCGGTGGAAATATTTCTTGAAAGCCATAAAAGATGATTCGCTTGAGTTTTCGGTGGTCATTGAGGAAATGCAGACTTTTCTTGAGCCTGTATTTAAAGCGATTGTGAATGAAGATGAGTGGCAAGGAGAATGGGAAAGCAATATTAGCAGATGGTCACATCTGGGTGGAGGTATCGACCATGACAAAAGCAATTAATGATGCAACGCTAAATAAAGCTGGTGACATATACCAGTATTTAATAGCATTAAAAGATTGTTTTGAATTGAACGATGGTGATACTCTGCAAATTGAAACAAATGGTGATGTAAGTATTATAAATGATATAGGAGGTCGCTTTCAGAGAGAAGTAAAACATCATTTTGGTAATAAATCTCTTTCGGACAGAGACATAGATTTTTGGAAAACACTTGCAAATTGGTATATAGACTATGAGCGTGTAAAAAACTTTTCCAATTATATACTCAGTACTACAGCTACAATCCAGAACAATTCTCCGTTTTATGGCTGGAATAGTATGCAAAAGACTGAAAAGCTAAAACGCTTAAAAGATATCGGAGCTATCTCTAAGGAAAAGGAAGAGACATTTAGAAGCCAATATAACAGAATTTTTGTTGATTCATATGATGAAGGTCGTCTTTTAGAAATATTAGATAAATTTACTATTGAGGATGCCAAAACTTCAATAGATGGTATATCTGATGAATTTTCAAAATATGTGGGTCATATTCCTTCCGAAAATAGAGACGGATATATAGGTGCTTTGCTTGGCGAAATTCTAATAAAAGTAAAGGAGCCTCCTCACAAATGGGAAATAACCAAATCAGCATTTGATGAAATCCTACAGGTGCAGTCAACAGCATATGGTACAAAAGGAACTATTCCACTTCCAAAGGAGTACGCAAAAGCAGTTCTGCCTAAAGACAAAATTACTACATTCGAACAGAAAAAATTTGTAGCGTCTATCCGTGAGATTAAGTATGACAAAATGATTCCAAATGCAATGTTAGATTATTGGAAAGCAGATTTGACTGTTGCTAAATATTTTAGGGATAACCTTATGTATTTAGAAAGTCTTGAGTCGTATGTGGAAGATTTGTCTGCAAAGATGCAATATAGCAAAGCAAATAGTGATTTGAATGCTGAAGGAGCAACCGAGGAAGAACAAATAAGAATTTCAAAGCAACTTTATAATGGTGTAATGAGTTGGGATGCCAATGATTTTGGCTCTATCATTCGTAATCAAGGGTATTTTCAGCGAGGAGTTATACATAACATAGTGGACGAAACAGAATTCAAATGGAAAGTAGGTGAAGATAAAGAATGAGCATAAGTAATATCAAAAAGCTTTCAATGAATCCTCATTTTTATTCTTTGCTAATGCAAAGTTTTCTTTCTGGTTATGAAAAACCTTGTGAGATTAAATTACCATTTATGGCAATTCCTATTCTGCTATATGCTGAGTCACGAGAAAAATTAGTAAATGCAAATATAAGAAGTCGAATTGATACATTGTTTCAGTCACCTCAAATTGTTGATGAAAGTAAGATTTCTGGTAAAACAAGGTTATCTGGCTATGTAGATAGATATAATTCACTTAAACCATATTGTAAGAAAGCAATAATCATTCTATCTTCTGAAGAAAAAATAGCCGTTAGCAATCAAAAAATTGTGCTTATAAAGAAAGTAAATTACAAAGATTTTGAGGGAGCAATTAAAGATTGGATTAAATGTGCATTTTATCTTGGAGTTGTGTTTTCAAAAACTACTGAAGACCATCTATCTTTCTTTTTAGGAGTTGATTCAAAATGAAAAGTTATATAAAAGCTATTATTATATTCAACGAAAATGATGAAAAAAGATTAGTGCCGCTTAAGCAAGGAGTGAATATAATTACAGGCGAATCAAAAACTGGGAAAAGTGCCTTAGTTGAAATAATTGATTATTGCTTGTGTAGTACTCGTTGTACAATACCAAAAGGCAAAATAACAGATTTCTCTTATCTATATGTGCTTGTAATGGGTATAGGTGATAATACTTATATCATAGCTCGCTATAATTGGGATAATGGTGGAAAAATGTATTCTTCCAAAGAAGAAAAGGATTTTAACTATAAGGTTTTGAGCTTGGATTATTTTTCTGAAAAGCCTACTTTGCCGTATAAAGATGCTCAATATGAAATTGAATGTGCATTAGGTCTATTTGTAACAAATATGGCTACCGATGCTGACCAGCAGGGTAAAAAAGCATCATTAAGAAATATGGTTTCATATTTGTTTCAACATCAAAACTTAATGGCAAGCAAATTTGCACTATTCTATCGCTTCTCGGATTATTATAAAAGAAAGGATATTATTGACCAATTCCCTGTCTTTGCAGGAATGATTAGCCAAGAGTATTATAGTGATTTAATCCAGTTAAACACCTTAAAGGCTCAACTAAAACAAAAATATAAGAGACAAAAGGCAAATGAAAAGAGTACAGCTTATATTAAAGAAAATCTATCACCTTTATTAACAGATTACTTTGCATTACTTGAGAAAGATTTCGATGACAAAATATCAGCGCAAAAAATGCTGAAAATGGCTTCTAACTTACCAGAATTTGATGACACGCAACTTTTTGGAGAATCAAAAATAGCAGAAAGATATAGCGTGTTGAATGAGGAACTGGAGGAATTAAGAAATGAAGAACGAGAAATCTTATTGAAAATAAGGAATATTGACAACGCATCAAAAACGGGCAATGAGTTTACCGAGATGTTAATGGACTTAAAGCAGCAGACAACTGTAGCCGAAATTGAAACTACGGAATATATCTGCCCTCTTTGCGGTCACGATTGTCAAGAAATTGCCGAAAATGATTCACAGCTTATTGAGGCTACAGAATGGTTGGATAACGAATTGAGAATTACAGAAAAATACACTGCCGATTTTTCAGAAGATGTCAGAAAGCTCAAAGATGAGCATTCAAAAATAGATGCAAAAATCATAGAAGTTTGGAAGCAAATAGAAATGGTTGAGCAGAAATTCATTTCATCCAAAGCTCTGGTATCAAAGAGAGAAAAGGTTAATTATGCTAAGGCAAGATTAGCATTGTATGCAGAAATGAGCGATTCTGGTATTTTTGAAACTGTTGATGAAGATATTGCTGAGTTAAAGGAAAAAATCCAACAACTTGAAGAAAAAATCCAAGGCTTTGATGTTGACACCAAAAAGGCAAAAGCACAAGCTTTTTTATCAGAAAATATGAATCGCCTTTCATTGTCGTTAGACTTTGAAGATGAATATCGCCCAATTAACCTTAATTTTGGTTTGCTTGATGAAACTTTCGATATATATCAATATCAAAATAATAGAGAAAAAATCCATCTTTACGAAATGGGAAGCGGAGCGAATTGGGTATCATGTCATATTGCATTATTTTTAAGTTTTCTTCGTTACTTTGCAAAGCAGGATAATTCACCTATGCCACTATTTATGTTTTTTGACCAACCAAGTCAGGCAATGCCATTAAGTTAAGCGCCGCCAAAGATCCCCGCTATCGTGCCGGAAGATAAAACCAAGAAATCCGATTACCCGAGGAAACAGGTCTCTGGAAAGCCCGTCCCCGCCTTACCGGAAAGCGTTTCCTGTAAAGCAACCCTTCCAGTTCTCGAAAAGGTTTCCGTAAGAAAGCACAGCAGGCAAAGACAGCGTCGGAAAAATTGAGGCGCTGTTTTTGTTTTGTGTTGTGGCAGGAAAGCTTCACGTTCCAGGCTGCTGCCTGTGCAAAGTTAAAAATCAGGAAAGCAGCAAAAACCTCCTGTAAAATAAGTTCTGGAATTTTGGAGTGGAGATGAATGAGCGCCACTGAATATTTCAGGCTGCGGAAAGATGTTTCGATGCCCCAGCGTTTGGCGTAAAGAGCTTTCAAAGTTTCGGGCGGAAATTGATTTTTATTCAGATTTGTCAGGAAGGTTTCCGTTTTTCCATTGCAGAAATTTACGCGTACGATACGGAAAGAAAGCCGGTAAAAGCCAACGCTTTCTACAGGCAGGAAATCGAAAACACGCTGACTTGTAAGCTTATAATAATCTGCCGGAACAGGGATATTTCTTGTTTCCAGTTTTCGTTTTGTGAGGCGCCCCAAAGTGAGGCTTGCGGGTATATCAAATTCGGGAAAACAAGGAAGTTTTACACCAAAAACCGAATCCCTTTCCTTCAGGCGGATGACATATTTCCATCCCCGGTTTTCCAGATGCGCCAAGTTGTTCAGGGACGCATAGTTCCGGTCAGCTAAAAGGATAACCGGCTCTGAAATCCGCGAACGGTCTGTCATTTCACACAGAGCTTTGCCTTCATTTTTCTCGTGTTCCTTTTGGACAATTAAGTCTGTATAAATGCCGTTTTCCAAGTCAAAAAGAGCGTTTATCAGGTGCTTGTTCCAACCGTGCTGGCGGTCTGTTCCGGGCAGATAAGAAAGCAAATCTGCAGGGTATGCTGATGATTTCAAGGACGTTCCATCCACTGCCAGCAGCCGATATCCCCGGTACTTCTTTTCGGGGGTAAGTGAATTTGAAAAGCTGTGAAATAAGTCCTCCAAGGCTTTAGGCAAAAGCTTTTTCCGCTGCTGCACAAAGGCGGAGGCAGAAGGTGTTTTTTCTTGAAAACGGAAAGCTTTCATGAGATTTTTGCCCACGCTTTCACAGCTCATGGTGAGCAAGAAGAAAATGATATTTTCAAAATCCAGCGCCCTGCGGCGGGTGAAATCCCGTCCCGGCCGGCTGGCGTAAATTTGGGGATTCTTTCCCATTTTCCTTACCTGAGACAGCAGCTTTTTTCGTAAGTTTTTTGCGGTTTGTTTCATTTTATAAGCCCCTTGAAGTTTTTATTTTTCAAGGGGCTTCGCCGCATATTTTTCTCATTTTGTCAAGGGCTTTTTGCCGGTTTCTTTATCTTTTTACAAAATGCTTAACTTAATGGCATTGCCCGACTTGCGAGTAATGTCTCCGTATTAAATAAGTTCCATTATGTCATGGAATACAGCCTATACAAGACCGTTGCGGCAAAATACCGTATCACGATGACAAAAGCAAAGCTCAAATATACCAAAAACAAAGAATTTAAAGTGCCGTACAAAACACAGAAAGGTACAAAGTATGCAGTCCTCTACAATGAGGGATTCCGCAGGGTGAAATATGCCCTTGGAAGTTATGCAGACATCATACCCGAATATGAGCAGATGAACAAGCCCACCAAGGTTGGAGAGGTGTAAATAAAAAATACGGTGTTCATGTCGAAATTTAATGCAATCTTAAAGATGATTCGTGTATTTCAATGTGATTTTCAAGGTAAAGCTCATTGATATTTACACGAATAAGTGATATACTATGGTTAGCACCTTGAAGGAGGTCTGATTATGTATCGAAAAATTATGAGCTTTTTAGAAGCGTGGAAAGACAGCGAACACCGTAAACCCCTTATTTTACAGGGAGCAAGACAGGTCGGCAAAACCTATTCCATTCTGGAGTTCGGGCGCACACACTATGAAAATGTGGCGTATTTTAATTTTGAAACCAGTCCCAAGCTGAACGAAACCTTTGAGGAAAATATCAGCCCCGATTATCTGATACCGATTTTATCCCATATCGCAGGGCAGACTATTGTGCGGGAAAAGACGCTGATTGTCTTTGATGAGGTGCAGCTCTGCGAGAGAGCGTTGACATCTCTGAAATACTTTTGCGAGGACGCTCCCGATTATCATATTATTGTGGCGGGAAGTCTTTTGGGCGTTGCGGTAAACAGGGCAAAGTTTTCTTTTCCCGTGGGTAAGGTGGATATGAAAACCCTCTATCCTATGGATATGGAGGAATTTATGGTAGCCTGCGGCGAAAACGCCCTTGTAGAGCAGATTAAGAACTGCTTTGCAGAGGATACACCTTTGCCCTCTGCTTTGCACGATGCGGCAATGCAGCTTTACCGTCAATATCTTATCGTCGGCGGTATGCCCGAATGCGTAATGCAGTTTGTGGAAACAAAGGATTATATCCTTGTGCGCCATACGCAGGATACGATTTTGGCAAGCTATCTCAATGATATGAGCAAGTACAACAATCTGAATGAAATCAAAAAAACAAGGCTTGCTTATGACAACATCACCGTGCAGCTTTCCAAGAAAAATACCCGTTTCCAATATAAGCTGATTAAAAAAGGCGGCAGGGCTTCCGAGTTTGAAAACGCTATTGAATGGCTCTGTCTGTCTGGTATCGTATCACAGATTTACAAGGTAGAGCAGATAAAAAAGCCCCTTGAGAACTACCGTGACATTGATGCGTTCAAGATTTATGTTTCCGACTTAGGACTGCTCTGTGCAAAGAAAGATTTAGCGGCAAATGATGTCCTCTATATGGTCGAGGAACTGAACGACTTTAAGGGCGGTATGGCAGAAAATTATGTTAATGTGCAGCTTGCCATTAACGGATATAAGACCTACTATTGGGAGTCCGAGCGTGGAGCTGAGATAGATTTTGTCATTCAGCGTGACGGTGAGCTTATTCCCATTGAGGTCAAGTCTGCCGACAACACACGGGCAAAGAGCTTAAAGGTTTATATGGAAACCTACAAGCCTGCCTATGCTATCAAGCTCTCTGCAAAGAACTTTGGCTTTGAGGATAATAAAAAGATTGTTCCTCTTTATGCTGCATTTTGTATCTAAACTCAATCATATTACGAAGATAACGCTCACAGAAATGTGGGCGTTATTTTTATGCAGACAGCTTTTATCATTCCAAAAACAGACGGAAATTTCAAAATAAGAAAGGACGAAAAGCCTATGATAGATTATAAAAAAATCATCTGCCTTAAAGCTGGCGTTCCCATAAAAATAACGGGAAAGCCCAAAAAAGAATAAATAGCATTACCCGCACTATCAGGTAAAAGAATCGCAATCAGCCACAAGCCATAATACACACAAAAAACGATTGCTAAATAAACAAAAATTCTTTTGGTTTCAATTTGATGAAAATTAAATCTATCTCTTTTCATATATTTCTCCCTTGTTCATCTTTTTGCCTGTGATAAAAAAGCACTGGCGGTTTGCTTCACCATCGCTGCTACTTCTTCTTTTGAAGATGTTATAATTCCAGAAGCGATAAATGAAGCAAGCCCATGCGTATAAATCATTGTATTTTGAAAGAAATAGCAGACATTTTCTTTTGATATTTTCAAATAATCTGCAACTTGTTCAACAATAGCCGCATTTTCATCAGCGTTAACCAAAACGTCAAATCTACCTGTTTGAAGTCCGCACTCTCCACTCATATAAAGATATTTGAAAAGATTTGGCTCATCAAATGCAAGATTTATGTATGCCATTCCAATACCCGCAAAGGCTTCCACCCCGTTTTGAGTGCGAGACCGCATTTTTTCATTGGCATATTTCAAAGCATAACTAGCCAAAGCCTTACGAAGTCCGTCCATATTTTCAAAGTGCCATACTAAGGGCTGTGTAGAACAACCAATTTCTTTTGATAATGTCTTGATATTGATAGCTGCGTACCCATCACGAATAAGCATTTTCAATGCTGCCTCCAAAATGACCTCCTTTGAAATTTGCGTTTTCCTTGCCATATTATCACCTCTAATTCCCATAATCTCGTTTATATAATTGAATTTATATTATAGCTAAATCCAATGTTTGTCAACCCATCTGGATAAAAGTTTACAAATTTTATTGACACAAAATTACCGTCCGAAAAATAGTAGGTAATACTTTTCTCTGCTATATCGCCTTTATCCCCAACAATTTTAAGACAAAAGATAAAGAGGGTAGGATTATTTAACCTTACCCTCCAATTTTGGCTTGCTATGCGTTTCACTTATATGTATATGATTTCCCTCTCTATAACCTCCCTCGCATACGCCCTTATGTTATTGAGCCGTCCCGTCCATTCTAAGGCGTTTTCTTCCTTTAGGCGTTCCGTTATGCCCTGTGCCTGTTTCATGCCCTCTATGAGCCGTTCAAAGCGTTCCTGCGCCTGCCTGTCAATGTCGGCAAGATAAGCGTTGAGCCTGCCGCTTGTGAGAAGATTGGTGTATGTAACTTTGCGGTACTGCTTCAGATAGTCCAGATGCCGCTGTCCCCATGTGCCTATCGGCTGTTTTTCTTCGGCGGGTAAAGCTATACATGGGATTAAATAGTCACCTTGCCTTTCGTATTTGCCGCCCAATTCCTCAAAAATCGTCTTTGCCATTGTCTGTTACCTCCACATTCTTTTTTATTTTGAATGTCCGCAAAATCCGTCCTACATCAGCGGGGCGCCACGGACAGTCAAGGTCATGGGAGGACACCAGACGCTTTTATTCAAACGGTTGTCCTCCCAAGCTATTTCGATTTTTGTTTCTTTAAAAGTATGCCACATACAATTACTGCCATAAAAAAGACAATGATTAGATACCACAAATTTTCAAAACAAACTCCATTATCCAACATCAATCGGTATCCCCAAGAAGCGGGGAAAAAACGCCCTATCACTTCAAGAAAAACAGGTAACAAATCAATGGGAAACATAATTCCCGAAAGCATAATTGAGGGCAGAAACACTAACTGTGCTATCATCGTCAACTTGGCTTGATTTTTTATCATCAGCCCTAAAATGCTCCCTATACTTAACGACACAATAATGTATAAAGCAAGCGCAAAAAAGAAAATCTGAAGTTGTGCTGGCAAAACTGCTTCAAATAATACGGGAGCCAGTAACACTATCACAGCACAGGCAATCATCAAATGGATAAATGCAGAAAGAAACATCGTAATAAGACCCAGATAGATAGGCACTCCGTTTGCTTTATAAACTTTGTTTATATCACTTCCATATGTTTCAATCAGCGATGGCGGCAATCCAATAAACGCCCCCATCGAAACATTCATTATAATCATAGATTGGATGAGCGTACTTCTCATATCGGGCATAACAGAAGTGAAAATACCGCCCATAAGAAGAAAGAAAATAAGCGGAATGATATAACAGGTAACTAACAAGGATTTGCTTCTTATATCCAATTTCCACTGTAACGCAACGCCATATAAAAACCCACTCATTCTGTTTTCCTCCTTGTCATTTCCATAAAATGCTGTTCCAGTGTGCCACGGTCAACTTTAATATCTAACACATGAATTTCCTTTTGTTTCAATTCGCCAAGCAGACTAATTAATGTATCTTCAATATTGTCCGTTTCAAAAATACTGCGCCCTTGCTGCGTTTTGATATGGATAAAATATTTTTTCCCAACCTTGTCTGTAAGTTCCGAAGCTGTGCCGCAAAAAACAATATTTCCGTGATTTAAAATGGCAATACGGTCGCATAAGGTTTCTACCTCTGCCATATCATGGCTTGCCAAAACAATGGTTTTTCCTTGTGATTTGAGCTTTCGGATTTGCTCATGAAGTGAAAGTCTGCCCTCCACATCAAGTCCCGCAGTCGGCTCATCGAGGAAAATAATATCTGGATTGCTGATAAGCGCAAGGGCAAGATGTAAACGCCTTTTTTGCCCTGTGGACAGCCTGGCATACTGCTTTTTCTCAATTTCTTTGATACCAAGAGTATGAAGCATAGAGTAGTCAATCTTTGCTGTATTCCATTTTGCAAACAGCTTTACAGCCTCCATAGGTTTGATGTGAGCGGGCAAAGATGATGATTGCAGCTGAATGCCCATTTTCCCATTTACGATAATTGTGCCGCTGTCGTATTTCTTCAAACCCTCGATACATTCCAGAGATGTGGTTTTTCCTGCTCCATTTACGCCAAGCAGAGAAAACACTTCTCCTTTTTCGACTTGAAAATTAAGTCCCTTAAGAACAATATGGCTGCCATAGCTTTTCTTTAATTCACTAACTTGTATTGCAGGGTTCATCATTCCACCTCCTCAAACGGATTTACTCCGAGTTTTGAAAAGTAAACTTGCAAAGCCAGCTCTAAATAGTCGTTTACTATTTTTTGTCTTTCTTCCCAAGCGTTTGTAGCAGTATCAATATTGCCTATTTCCATCAATTTCGGCAACATACTCATATCGCCGTTTGTAAATTCCATAATCAAGCCCCAATATTCTTTTACAACCCGCTGGCACTTTTCACTTTCGGGGGGCACATTTTCCTTTTGAAACTGTACGATTTCATCGCTCAAACGATTAAACCTGTCCATAAAGTCCAAACCACTTTCCCTGTCAAATTGATTACGGATATGGTCAAGCGTGTCGTCATCGAAACGCTTAATAAGGTAGTAAGAGCCATTTTTCATTTGCAGATTAACAATAATATCTGCATATGCCTTAAAATTGACTGTCTGCATTTGTAACACTTCTGCTTTTAACTGTTCTATTGCTGTCAAAGAATCTGTTAGCTGTTCTATTTTCTCTCGTATGCTATCTGCCTGTTCGGTAAGGGCAGTTGCCACATCAGTCGGTGTTTCTAAAGAAATTAAGCGTGACTTTATATCATCCAAAGAAAATCCTAACGATTTCAAGGACAAAATCTGATGAAGTGTAACTAAATCTTTATCCGTATAAAGCCTGCGCCCACCCTCACTTTCTGCTGATGGAGAGAGTAATCCCTCTTTATCGTAATATTGCAAAGTTCGGACAGTTGTTCCCATTTTCTTCGCAACTTCTCCAACTGTCATATATCCATCTGGAATTGCCCTGCATTTTGCCATAGTCCTTTACCTCCTGAAACATATTATAAATCATTACGCAACGTAACAAGCAAGACCTTTTGAAAAATTTTTAGGCGGCAAGATAATCCTGCCGCCTTTGCTTTATGCGAAAATAATTTCCTCGTTCACAATCTCCCTCGCACATGCCCTTATGTTGCCTAGCCGCCCTGTCCATTCTAAGGCGTTTTCTTCCTTTAGGCGTTCTGTTATGCCCTGTGATTGTTTCATATTCTCTATGAGCCTTTCAAAGCGTTCCTGCGCCTGCCTGTCGATATCGGCAAGATACGCATTAAGTTTACCGCTTGTGAGAAGATTGGTGTATGTAACTTTGCGGTACTGCTTCAGATAGTCCAGATGTCGCTGTCCCCATGTGCCTATTGGCTGTTCTTTTTCGGCGGGTACGGTCAAGCACGGTATTAAGTAATTTCCTTGTCGCTCGTACTTGCCGCCCAGTTTTTCAAATAATGATTTTGTCATTTTGTAATTCCTCCAAATAAGATATTCACTCCACATTGTTGTGCCTGCTGTCTTAAACAAAATTTTGAGTTTTCTCCTTATCTGGTTTCATTCATGGTTGAATCCTTACAGAAAATCAGCTCAATGCCTGTTTCTGCATTATATAAATAGCGGATATTGTTTGTAGTCATAGGTTTTCCTCACAGTCTGTTATCCATTTCATGGACTTGGGTTATATGTTGGCGTTGCAGCTTTCAAGTAAACGGTTTGTTCCTGTTATTTCAGCATCTACAAGGTCAATCATTCTTTTTACATTTGCAGAATGGGCAGAAGAAACTTCATTTTCCCATAACGGATTGATTTGTTTATCAATCCCTGCACGGTACTTTTGCAAAATATTAAGCCGCTCCTGCAAAAGTTCCTGCTGTTCATCAGGGGTAAATGTACTTAGAAAAAAAGCGGCAATAGAAAAGATGTTTGTATCATAGTTGAATTGCAGAATTGATGCTTTTAAAGTGTTTATAAATTCGCTTTTCCCCTTATCAGAAAGTTTGTAAACGGTGCGGTCTGGCATATTTCCGACTTTCTCGGTAGTGCCAGATATAAATTCCTTTTTCTCAAGGGTTTTTAATGTCGAATATACCGTTGAATCAGCGATATTAAACCACCATTTCACATTCATGTAGTTTAAGAGTTTTATTATCTCGTATGCGTTAAGTGGTTTTTCGTATATGAAACCTAAAAGCATTGTGGCAGGTTTGGACAACATATTTTTTCCTCCTTGACATTGGATTGTATTTATAGTACTTTATATATAAAGTAGTTTTTATTAACACTACTATTATAACATATCAATGTAGAAAAAGGAATACTGGAAAAGGAGGTTTTTTATGCCGCAGCTCAATAAAGGGGGTAAATTTGTATTTGGTCTTTCCGTTATAAACCCCGATTTAACAATACACATCCCGCCACAGGCATTGTTGGAATATGATGCACTGCGGGATGGAAAAGTGATAATTTTTACGGGAAGCAAAATAACAGGCGGCTTTTGCGTGACGACATATCCGCTGCTGTCAAATTCAAAACTCAGCCATATATTGGAAGAAAGCCCTGCGTTAAGGGACTGCCAGCTTTCCGAGGGTGAGTTTACCCGATATAAAGGGCGTAAATATGCGTGGATTAACATTGATAAGGACGGAGCTGTTAAATTGCCGCAAGATACGTTGGACGTTTTAGAATTACAATCTGGAATGGAATTGTTGTCAATCCGCAGCAGTGATATTGCCTTTACAATGGGAGCAAAAGGACCACTGCTTGAAAAAGCACATAATTTTCATGGAGAAATTAAGAGATATTAGGGGAGATTGGAAAATGGGAAATATAATAACCAGTAAGATATTTCATTCAGTTATGCTCTTTACAGTTGTTGGCGAGTTTTTTCTTCCGTGGATATTGTGTCGGTATTATGATGGGTACAATAGTAAAACAATGGCAATGAGTGCGTTGGGAAGTCTGCAAAGCCCCGTTCGTGTTATTTATAATACATGGTTAATATGGCTTGGATAATACATGGTTAATATGGCTTGGATGTTTTCTGGCATTTGCAGCGGTTGCATATTTTTTTATTACGAAAAAAGACTTTCCAATCTTATCGGTTTTACTGTTGTTTTCACTAGGGACATTTGCTGTCGGAGCAGGATTGGTTTCGGGAATATTCCAGGTGAATGAAAACAAAGACATTGTTACTGCGGCTTCAAAAGTACATGGAATAAGTGCGGCAATCGGATTTATGGCATTATTGTTTTTCCCATTGTTAAATGGGATTTTAGCATTTAAGCAGAACAATGTCATTTTTGGCATTATATGTGTTATTTCTTTTATCTTGGCATTAATTTTCTTTGTCTGTTTTATCATGGGAGATAAAGAGCAGTTTCAAAATACCATGTTGAAATATGAGGGATTGTGGGAACGGCTGTCTTTACTTTGTATGTATATTCCTCTTACTTACAAGGCTGTCCATAATCTGCTGTCCTAAAGATAGCGGTTAAATGGAAAAAACAGAATGATTGCATGAAATGGAGATAAGATTATGGACTATAAAGAAACAGATTTCAGTTTTCTATACGATGATTTAACTGAGGAATATGGAAATGAACAAGGTAAACAGCTTTATATTTTAATGTGTGAAAAATATACGAATCTATGCGAGAGGGAAGCAAAATCTAAGAATGACGAAATAAATCAGCATATTTTCAAAAGATTGTTGCCAATCATGGGAATATATTTAACTCTTGTTGAACAGGGTTTTACCAAAGAACAAGCATTTATGATTGCCTATAAGGAAATACAGCACAATGCACACAGCTTAGCGGAAGAAAATGCTAAATTTACAAAAATGCCATTTACATATGGTTTATTTAAAATGTTTGCCAAATCGCATATGAGCAAAAAGTACCCAACAGAGGGGTTTACGGTAGAATGGAAAAGACATGATAGCCAAATTCAGTGCTTGGTAAGACGTGTCTTACCTCTCTTTTAAGGACGGGCGTGGAAAGCAGCAGAATATTGAGATTGACGAAATGCTGTACCAGACATTTGACAGATTTGAGCTTGAGGACATATCCCATCTGAACAGGGTGAGCAGGCACATTGAACACTCCGAGCTGACCGATGAAACGCTGAATGACAGAGCTTTTTATAAGGCAGAACGGATTGAGGATATGGGAACTCTTGACAAGCGTTTTCTTCCTGCAATGGACAAAGCGTTGGCAATTAGTATTGGTTTAAACGGATATTCGCAATGCCCGATGAAGCAGGGCAGGCTTTTGGCTTCCTTACCTGCTCATGAATGTTGTCCGCTGCATGATGACAGCGTTCAAAAAAAGGATTAGCCCCCTCGTTATATGGTACAATCATTCGCTCATACATTGAGAATGAGGGAGGTGCTGCCTGTTGGAGCATAGAGAATTTAGGTATGTTGGCGAGCCTGTTCCAGAATTGAATGAGCAGGAACACGCAGCATTTCTTATGAATTTTCAAAGGTCAATCCTTTTATCATTAGAAAAACGGAATCTGTTGACCGCATCACAGCGGGAACGCTGCCTGCTTGAGCTTGAAAAACAATATCGTCTAAATTAGAAAAAGCAACGTCAGGCATAACCGCTTGACGTTTTTACATAGTCAAGTGTGAAAATTACAAATTTGCACATTCGACATACCATTTTCAATTGACTATACTGAAAATACGGCAAGGGATTGTCGGGAAAGGAGATATTCTTATGTCAATAGATAAATACGAAACCCTAAACCAAGAAAGGAAGATACAGCACACAAAGAGAAAGGTTGCCGCATACTGCCGTGTATCTACGGACAACGAAGACCAGGCAAATTCATTTGAAAGCCAGCAGCGTTATTTCAGACAGTATATAGAGCGTAATCCCGATTGGGAGCTTTACGAAGTGTTCGCAGATGAAGGAATCTCTGGTACGAATACAAAAAAACGGAAAGAATTTAACCGCATGATTGCGTGTGCAAAGAACGGTGATTTTGATTTGATTGTAACAAAAGAAATCTCCCGTTTTGCGAGAAATACCCTTGATAGTATATTCTATACCCGTGACCTCAAAAAGCACGGTGTGGGTGTTATCTTTATGAATGATAACATCAACACTTTAGACGGCGATGCAGAGCTTCGCCTTGCCATTATGTCCTCGATTGCACAGGAGGAAAGCCGTAAGACTTCCGAGCGTGTGAAATGGGGGCAGAAACGTCAGATGGAGCAGGGAGTTGTGTTTGGGCGGAGTATGCTTGGCTACGATGTGAAAGACGGCAAAATGTATATTAATGAGGATGGGGCAAAAGTTGTCCGTCTTATCTTCCACAAGTTTGTAAATGAGGGGAAAGGAACTCATGTGATTGCCCGTGAGCTTCGGGAGGAGGGCATTAAGCCCATGCGTGTAAAAGAATGGCAGAACACAGTCATTCTCCGTGTTATCCGCAATGAAAAATACTGCGGTGATTTGGTGCAGAAGAAAACCTATACGCCAGACTTTTTATCCCATGAAAAGAAATATAACCGAGGGCAAGAGGAATTTGTGATTATCAAAGACCATCATGAGCCGATTATCTCCCGTGAGCTTTTCGATAAGGCAAACCGCATTTTGGATGAAAAATCGCTTTCACAGGAGGGCAAAGCAAAACACAGCAACCGTTATCCCTTTTCTGGGAAAATCAAATGCGGATGCTGCGGTTCAAGTTATGTGGCGAGATATAAAACCCGAAAAAATGGGAGCCGCTATAAGGCGTGGCGGTGTCTTGAAGCTGCAAGACATGGAAGCCCTCATGTGGACAAAGCAGGGAATCAAGTTGGATGCAGTGGACTTAGCATACGCAACGAAGATGCAACCCACATCATGTACCTTGTCACGAGCAGCTTAAAGTATAATAAGGAGAAAATCACTAACAATTTGCTTGCTATTATCAAGTCTATTATCGCAATGGATACCGCAGGTACAGACAGTGAGAAACTAAAATCGCAGATAAAAGCCATAGAACAAAAACGCACAAACCTCATTGACCTTTATACATCTGGCGATATTACCAGAGATGAATTTTCAGCAGCAAGAGCAAAATGTGAGAATGAGATTGCCGAATTGCAATCCGTGATAGATAGCATAGACAAACAAAGGGAGATGATTGAAAAACAGCAAGAGCTTGTCGCTGAAATTACAGAAGCGATGAATGAACTTATAAACGGCGTGGAATATGAAGATGATTTTTACAAAGAAATCTTAGATAAAATGGTTGTGAATGATAAAGACCATATTGACGTGTATTTGAACCTGCTCCCCCTCAAATGGAGCTACACGGTTGCAAAAAGTGTAAACTGTCCGCAGGGTAAACCGCTAAAAAAAGCTGGGGCCCCTGAGATGGAACATTTCAGGGGCTTCTCTACCTATATCCGTCAGTATAGCCCGCAGTTCTGGATAAGGCATGGAATACCGCTGGCTGAGATACCGCAGGGAAGCGCCTATTTCACCATGAGGCCCGCCATACTGGCTGATAATAATCTTTGCAAGCTTCGGGTTGGGGTTGTGGATGTGTACCGGGTACTGCAAACGTTTTTCATACACAAACATTTAATTTGCCTCCTTTTCCCAGGGCCAGGGGTCGCTAATCCAGGCCCAGCGGCTGGTATTCCGGGGGGTTTCTCCAATAGGCCCATACTTTTCCTCAAACTCCTTGGTAAGCTGGGCTAGCTGCCGGCGGTATTCCTCCAGCTTCCGGGCTGCGTCGCAGTTATTGGGATGGGTGTCTAAAAACAGGTGAAGCTCCCAGGAGGCGAACTTAATGGCGCCAATGCGCCTGCGCAGGGCTTGCTCGTCACTCATCTCGGCTCCCCCCTTCCGCCGGTAAAGGGCTTATCCAGCACCGGAAACAGGGTGCCCGCATCCAAGGCACGCTCCGCGCTGTGCAGGTTCGCCTGCCACTGCTGGTATGGCACATATGCCATGGCCGGCACCGGATCCTCAGGCAGGGGCTTGGGGTCATTATACAGGCCGCAGGACTGGCCCGCTATCATTTCTTCTGCCAAAATGATCGCTCCTCTCCAAATGGTCTTTGCAATAGGGTCTGGGGTGTCTGTCTTGTCCCCTGATACAGGGTATGCACCGCTGCGAAAAAAGGTGAAAAGCAGGAATTTTTCTCCCATTATGCATTTTTCTTGATTCCAGGCTCTCTGTGTGCTATAATGTCCCAAGGACACAGAGAAGGACTGGCCACATCTGTGTATAGAAAAGAGGCGTGACCCCTTTTGAGCTTGGCGGCACAGGTGTGTCCGCGCTGCTCTGCCTGAAAATGGGCTTTACCCGATTTTCAAGCGCGTTTACTATCTACTAGCGGCAGGGCAGGGGCAAAGTTCCCTGGGGCCATGCTGCTGGCAGCCCCAGTAGGATTCCAGAAAAGATAAAAATGAAAGCGTACCGTATCGGCGGCAAAAATGCAGGACACATCTACCCGTCCTGCAAAACGCCTCAGCACGGTATATAAAAGAGGTGTACAGGACATCATGTATCAAATTGTGAAGAAGCGTGTTTTAAATCCCACTGTGACGCTGATGGAAATAGAAGCGCCGCTGGTGGCAAAAAAAGCCCAGCCAGGACAGTTTATCATCCTGCGAGTGGACGAGGACGGAGAGCGCATCCCCCTGACCATTGCGGACTTTAACCGGGATCAGGGTACTGTCACCATCATTTTCCAGATTGTGGGCGCTACAACGCAAAAGCTGAACCACCTGCATGAAGGCGGGTTTTTGCAGGATTTTGTCGGGCCTCTGGGCAAGCCCACCCACACCGAAGGCCTGAAAAAAGTGGCTGTGGTGGGCGGCGGCGTAGGCTGCGCCATTGCTTACCCTGTGGCAAAAAAACTGCATGAGCAGGGCTGTGAAGTCCATTCCATTGTGGGCTTCCGCAACAAAGATCTGGTGATTTTAAAAGAGGAATTCAAATCTGTCAGCCACATGTATGCCCTGATGACAGACGACGGCTCTGCCGGAGAAAAAGGGCTTGTAACAGACGCTTTGCGCCGCCTTATTGAAAGCGGCGAGCA
The DNA here is from genome assembly GCF_036941085.1 of Acutalibacter sp. JLR.KK004. Taxonomy (NCBI): domain Bacteria; kingdom Bacillati; phylum Bacillota; class Clostridia; order Eubacteriales; family Acutalibacteraceae; genus Acutalibacter; species Acutalibacter sp. JLR.KK004. The sequence goes on along the minus strand of NZ_JAYMNQ010000001.1, from coordinate 1,241,606 downwards.
GTATGACCAGGTGATTGCCATCGGGCCGCTGATTATGATGAAGTTTGTCACAAAGCTGACAAAGGCATTTGACATCCCCACCGTGGTCAGCATGAATCCCATTATGATTGACGGCACCGGCATGTGCGGCGGCTGCCGCCTGACTGTGGGCGGGGAGACGAAATTCGCCTGTGTGGACGGCCCGGATTTTGACGGCTTCCTGGTGGATTTTGACGAGGCCATGGCCCGCGGCGCCATGTACCGGGACTTCGAGCGCCAGGCTCATGAGGAGGCCTGCAATTTGTTCAGAGGGGGAAAAGCATAAAGGTAAGTTTTATGCTTTTTAGAAAGGATGGAATGAAGTATGCCGAATATGTCGCTTAAGAAAAATGAAATGCCTTCCCAGGCACCGGATGCGCGAAACAAAAACTTCCTGGAGGTGGCCCTAGGTTACACGGAAGAGCAGGCTTTGGACGAGGCCCAGCGGTGCCTGCACTGTAAAAACAAGCCCTGTGTTTCCGGCTGCCCTGTACAGGTGCGCATTCCGGAATTCATTGAAAAAGCGGCCGCCGGAGACTTTGAAGGGGCCTATCAGGTCATTGCCCAGTCCAGTTCCCTGCCTGCTGTATGCGGGCGGGTATGCCCCCAGGAGAGCCAGTGCGAAAAGCACTGCGTCCGGGGTGTGAAAGGCGAGCCTGTGGGCATTGGGCGGTTAGAGCGCTTTGTGGCGGACTGGCACAACCAGCACGCTCAGGAGGCCCCCAAAAAGCCCGCTTCCAATGGGCACAAGGTGGCTGTGGTAGGCTCTGGCCCGGCTGGGCTTACCTGCGCGGGGGACTTGGCCCGGCTGGGGTATGCAGTCACCGTGTTTGAGGCCCTGCACACCGCCGGCGGCGTGCTGGTATATGGCATCCCGGAATTCCGCCTGCCCAAGGCCATTGTGCAGAAGGAAATTGACGGCCTGAAGGCCATGGGCGTGAAAATTGAAACCAACATGGTCATTGGCCGGGTGCTCTCTATTGACGAATTGCTGGAGCAAGGCTTTGAGGCTGTGTTTATTGGCAGCGGCGCAGGCCTGCCCCGGTTTATGAACATACCTGGGGAAAACCTGAAGGGCGTATACTCAGCCAACGAGTTTTTAACCCGCGTAAACCTGATGAAAGCCTACAAAACCAGCAGCGGCACCCCTATCCACCGCGCCAGAAAGGTGGCTGTGGTGGGCGGCGGAAACGTGGCTATGGACGCTGCCAGGTGTGCCAAACGCCTGGGGGCAGAGGAAGTGTATATTGTCTACAGGCGTTCGGAGAAGGAGCTGCCTGCCAGGGCGGAGGAAGTGGAGCACGCCAAAGAGGAGGGCGTCATCTTTAAGCTTTTAAACAACCCCATCAGGATTTTGGGAGACGAAAGCGGCAGCGTCCAGGGCATAGAGTGCCTGGAAATGGCCCTGGGAGAGCCAGACGCTTCCGGGCGGAGGCGGCCTGTGGAGAAGGCTGGCAGCCAGTTCACGCTGGATGTGGACTGTGTGATTATGGCTATCGGCACCAGCCCCAACCCGCTGATAAAGTCCACCACAGAAGGCCTGGAGACACAGAAGTGGGGCGGCATTATTGTGGAGGAAGAAACAGGCCTTACCAGCCGGGAGAATGTCTATGCCGGGGGCGACGCAGTGACAGGCGCCGCTACCGTTATCCTGGCCATGGGCGCGGGCAAGACGGCGGCGAAAGCCATCCACGAATCCCTTTCAAAAAAATAGGGTTTGTTTGAAAATAGAGAAAATGACAAATTTTTGGTCAGAAGTGGTCAGATTCCAGGAAAAAACCGCAGGTCAACCTGCCGGTTGACGAGGATTTTTGACGCAGAAGATGGCCGCTTATGGGCAAAAAGTTAACGTTTTCGATTTTCCAAACAAGCCCCAGTCCCACACAAAAACAGGCATCCCCAGGATGCCTGTTTTTTCCTATATCATGCCTCCAGCACAAAGCGGCGGACAGCCTCTGCCACCCCGTCCTCGTCATGGGGAACCGTGGTATACCCGGCGGCGGCCATGGCCTCCTGAGAGCCGTCTCCCATGGCCACAGACACCCCGGCAGCTTTCAGCATGGTAACATCGTTGCCGTTATCCCCCAGGGCCAGCACGTTTTCCCGGGAAAGCCCCAGCATCCCCGCAACCGCCAGCACAGCGCTGCCCTTGTCCGCGTCTCCGGCATTGATCTCCAGATTGTCCGGAATGGAGGATGTAACCCGCAGGCCGCCCAAATCCTCCAGCCGCCGCCAGATTTCATCCCGGGCCTCCCGGGTCAAAAAGGGCAGGTTAATTTTCTCCGGCTGGATGCCTTCTTCCACCAAAGCGTCAAAGCTTTCTACCAGCCGGTAGCGCTTGGCGTCCACAAAATGCCATTTGCTGGGAGGAAAACCAAAATATGTCCGTGCCATCTCCGGATAGCCCTGCCGGGTGATAGCGCTGCCGTTTTCATAATATTCTATGTAAAAATCATATTCACGCAAAATTCCCTGCACCTGCCGGGCCTTTTCCGCTGAAATGCACCGCTTGTAAACGGCCTTCCCTGTGTGCAGGTCATACACAGCCGCGCCATTTGCCGTTACCGCATACCGCACCCCAGGCAGGGCCGTCACCGCCTCCGGGAGAAAGTCCCGCATACGCCCGGAGGCCGGCAGCAGATGCACGCCCCTCTCCCCTGCCGCCTGGAGCGCCGCCCGGTTCCCCTCTGACAGATATTTGTGATCCAAAATGGCAGTGCCGTCTAAATCAAATGCAATTAACCGGATATCCATAGTTCCCTCCCGCTTCCTTTCCCTGTTTGCAGTTATTATACCATAAATCCCCTGAAAAAGACAATGAAAACCATTTCCCCCTGGGCCAAGGAAAATCCCCCTTCCCTTTCAAACAGCTTTTTGACCCCTCCATGCCTTTTTATTTTACATAACTTTTTTCGCGCCCACCGCCCCTCTCCCGCCCCCATAAGGCAGGAACAAGATTTTTGCGGGAGGATATGACAAAAACAGGCTTCCTCAAAGTGACAAAACTTTTTCCCCCTTCCAGGTATAATTTTCCCGTAACTCACATATAGGAGCTGCAAATTTACCATATAACAGGCGGTGTTTTCATTGGAAGGTTCAAAATTGCAACAGCTATGGCAGCGGGTGGAGGAGCTGGCCCGCTCGGTCTATGCCCGCAAGGCTGTGGTGCAGGGGGCGGGATTTTTTGCGGGGCTGCTGTGCAGCCGGGGGCTGGTTTTCGGAAAGTATGCGCCCTTTGGCGTGGCGGCAGTGGCGGCCATGCCCCAGGAGGGCCTGTGGGCCAGCGCCCTTGGCTCCTTTTTAGGCTACCTGCTGCCCTCCCCAGCCTATGTGCCGGTGCGGTACTGCGCGGCGCTGCTGGCTGTGGCGGCTATCCGCTGGTCTTTGTCCGAGCTGAAAACTGTGAACACCCATCCCCTTTTTGCCCCGGCAGTGGCTTTCCTGCCCCTGCTGCTCACCGGCATGACCATGGTGTTCCTCCACGGCTCGGTTACATACTCTGCCGCCCTATATGTGGCAGAGTCCTTTCTGGGCTGCGGCAGCGCCTATTTCCTCCGGCGCTGCGCAAACCTCCTGCTGGGCCTGTCCAGCGATGGCGCAGGCCGGGGAGACGCCCTGCGCAGCGGCCCCCTGGAGCCTGGGGACATTGCCGCCCTCACAGTTGCCGCCGGGGTGCTGGCCCTGTCCTGCTCCGGCGTGACAGTGTCCGGGGTTTCCCTGGGCCGCATTTCCATGATTCTCCTAGTGCTCACCTGCGCCCGGTCTGGCGGGGTAAGCGGCGGCGCTGTTTCCGGGGTGACGGCAGGGGCTTTGCAGGGCCTTTCCACAGCAGGGCTTTCCTATCTCTCCGGCGCCTACGGCCTGGGAGGGTTGATGGCAGGGGTATTCACCCCCATGGGCAAAACAGCGACAGCCGCGGCTTTCATTCTCTCTCACGGGGTAGCGTCCCTGCAGGTGGGGTTTGGCGACTCCCAGCTTCTCACAGGGGCCATTGAGACAGCGGCCGCCACGGTGCTGTACATGTGCATTCCCAAAAGCCGGCGGCTGGGAGAGCTTTTCGGCTTGCGGCAGGACTCTTTAAGCGGCGGGGCTTTGCGGGCCAACATCGTCATGCGCCTGCGCCACGCCAGCCAGGCCCTTTCCGGGGTTTCCGCCTCTGTGGAGGAAATCAGCAAAAAGCTTCAGTCTGTGTGCGCGCCCAGCCTGCAAGGCGTGTATGATAAATCTGTGGAGACAGTGTGCGCTGGGTGCGGGCTTTCCGCTGTGTGCTGGCGCAAACATAAAGAGCAGACCTTGGAAAACTTCTCCCAGCTTGCAAAGCCTTTAAAGGAGAAGGAGCGCATTGACACAGCCGATTTCACCAAAGACTTTACAGACCGCTGCGGCAGGGCCGGGGAGATGCGGGATGAAATTAACAAAAACTATGCCCGTTATCTTCTGCGGGAAGCCGCCCAGCTTCGGGCCGCCCAGGTGCGGGAGGCGGTGGAAGGCCATTTCCGCACCACTGCCGGGCTTTTAGAGGAAATGGCCGGGGAATTTTCCCTTTACGAGCACTTTGATGAGGAAGCCGCCCAGCGGGTGGCAGGCATCCTGCGGGATAACGGCGTGACCCCCCTGGAGGTGTGCTGCCGGGTGGACAAGTTCGGCCGCATGACCATTGAGGCAGAAATCCAGCGGGAGCGGCAAAAGCGCCTGAACCGGGGCGCTTTCACCCGGGAGATTTCCGCAGCCTGCGGGCGGGTGTTTGCGCCTCCCTGCGTCAGCACCGCCGGAGAGCGCTGCCGGGTGCAGATGAGCCAGCGGCCCCTTTTGCAGGTGGGCCGGGGCTTCTCCCAATACAGCGCCGGGGGCGGCGCCTTCTGCGGGGACAGCACCAACGTGTTCTATGATGGATGCGGCAGGCTTATCGCGGTTTTAAGCGATGGCATGGGCACCGGGGGCCGGGCCGCTGTAGACGGCGCCATGACCTCCGCCATGGCAGAGAGCCTTTTAAAGGCAGGCATCGGCTTTGACAGCATGCTGCAAACAGTGAATGCCGCCCTGATGGCAAAAAGCGGGGACGAAACCCTTGCCACCATGGACATTGCCTGTATCGACCTGTTCACCGGGCGAACCGAGCTGCGCAAGGCCGGGGCGGCCTGCACCATCCTCCGCCGGGGCCGCAGGGCTGAAGCCATTGAGGCCTCCAGCGTGCCGGTAGGCATTATGCCGGGGGTGGAGTTCGCCGCCTGTGCCCGGGACTTAGCTGCCGGGGATTTGGTGGTGATGGTCTCGGACGGGGTGGTTGCCGCTGGGCACGAATGGCTGATGGACGTGGTTTTAAGCTGGGACGAGGAAGAAAACCCCAATCTGCTGGCCCAGCGCATTACGGAGGAAGCCAAAAAGCGCCGGGCAGACGGCCACGAGGATGACGTGACAGCCCTGGTGCTGGTCTTGCAGTGAAGGACCGCGTTTTGGGCGCCTGTAAAATAACATACAAGGCCCGCCCTGGGCAGCAGTTTTTGCCTCCTGCTGCGCCCAGGGCGGGCGTTTCCTTTGCATAATAAAATTTTTAAACCTGCATGTCTACCCCAGGTGCGGCAGGGGCCGCCTCTCCCCCTCCGGCTGCTTCCGGCGCGCTGGCAGCGGCATACTGCTGAGCCGCATATTCCGGGGAAGGCCCCAAGGCGCCCTGCAGGGCCTGGGCCTGCTGCCGCAGTTCGTTCCGGGTGGCGGAAAGCATTTTCTGCTGCTGCCCGTCAATTACGGCCTCGTGCATATAAGAGCGCTCCCGCAAAAACCGCAGCATCTTTGCCCTGCGCAGTTCCTGGTTCAGGCGCTGTGCCCGCTCCCGTTCTTCTTCCTCTATCAGCCGTTCCCGCCGGGCTTCCTTCAGCTCTTCCTTCTGCAAATCCTGCTTTTTCTTCCCAGCCCGGCTCACCGCCTTTTCAAGCTGGCGCAGGGCTGCCTTAATCTCCTCCGTATTTTCCGAATCTGTCCGCAACGCCGCCCGCAACTGGGCAATGCGCCTGCGGGCATATCCCGCCGCCATGCCCACCTGGCTCTTGTTTTTGGCCCGGGCCAAACGGGCATAGGCTTCCAGAGGAGCGTCGCCATACCGGGGCTTTGTCTTAATGCGCTCCAACTGTTCGCGGTGGCGTTCCATTTTTTCCCGGGACTCCTTGATCATTTCCTGGATGGTCTGGCTGTCTTTGTCTGCCACAGTTTCCAGGTGTGACGGCATGCCGTTCTGGCTTCCCTGCCCCGCCTGGGCCTGTTCCTGGGCATATCCCTGGGCGCTGGCCTGTACCTTTATATCGCTCACGGCAAAATCTCCCCTCTCCTCCTCTTATTTATTATATCGGCAGGATTTCCCCAAAGCGATAGTCCTTTTGCCACATTATTTTCCTTTCCCTCCCTCATTTTTCTGCATTTCATAGAGCACGGCCCGGTAGCGGAAGCTGGAATTGGACATGCCCGCCTCCCGGGCAGCGGCAACCCCTGTAAGCTCCCCGGCCTGCCAGCGGGCATACACCAAAGGGAAATTTTCCGGCAGGGGAGCCGGCGGCCTGCCAAACCGCACGCCCCGAGCCTTTGCCGCCGCGATGCCCTGGGCCTGCCGGGTGCGTATGTTTTCCCGCTCTTTTTGGGCCACAAAGGACAGGATTTGCAGCACCAGATCGGCAATGAAGGCGCCCATCAGATCCTTCCCCCGGCGGGTGTCCAGCAGCGGCATATCCAGCACGCACACATCGGCAGACTTTTCCTTGGTCAGCACCCGCCACTGCTCCAGAATCTCCCGGTAATTGCGGCCCAGGCGGTCTATGCTGGAAATATAGAGCAAGTCCCCGGCCCGCAGCCTCCGCACCATACGCTTGTACTGGGGCCGCTCGAAATCTTTGCCAGACTGCTTGTCCATAAACAGGTTTTCGGCCGGAACAAGCCTCAATAAGGCGCGCCGCTGGCGGTCTTCGTTCTGGTCGATGCTGGACACCCGCATGTAGCCATAAATTTTTCCTTTCATAGCTCTCCCTCCAAAATCAGAGTGTGTTCCTGAAGTTGCTCTAATTTTAATGGGAGGCGTGCCGCCCAGGGAAGCGCACATACACCATTTTATCTATATTCTGTCTTATTTATTGGAAGTTTTCAGGCGGTTATTCTTCTCCATATTCTTTTCCCTTGCAATCTTTTAAAAGCAATGGTATGATACATACAGATAAAATCCGGTAAGGAGGAAGCGCCATATGCAAAACTATTCAGGGGAAGCAGGGCTGCAATACCACATCCAACTGCGCCCGGGGGACACGGGCCGGTACGTTATCCTGCCCGGGGATCCCAAGCGCTGCGAGAAGATTGCCCGGCACTTTGATAGCCCCAGGCTCCTAGCGGACAGCCGGGAGTTTGTCACCTACACGGGCCTCTTGGACGGAGAGCGGGTCAGTGTCACCTCCACAGGCATTGGCGGGCCTTCCGCCGCCATCGCGGTAGAGGAATTGGTAAACTGCGGGGCAGACACTCTTGTGCGGGTGGGCACCTGCGGAGGCATGGATCTGGACGTAAAGGGAGGGGATCTGGTGGTTGCCACAGGTTCAATCCGCATGGAGGGCACCAGCCGGGAGTATGCCCCCATTGAATTTCCCGCTGTAGCGGATTTAACTGTGGTAAACGCCTTAGTGCAGGCCGCTGAACAGCAGGGATTCCCCTGCCATACTGGCGTTGTGCAGAGCAAAGATTCCTTTTACGGGCAGCATGATCCGGAAACCAAGCCTGTAAGCGGCGATTTGCTGCAAAAGTGGGAGGCCTGGAAGCGCCTTGGCTGCAAGGCCTCCGAGATGGAATCTGCGGCGGTGTTTATTGTTTCCAGCTACCGCAGGGTGCGGGCCGGCGCTGTTTTCCTGGCAATGGGCAATCAGGAGCGTGGAAAGGCCGGGCTTGATAACCCCATTGCTCACGACACAGAAGCCGCTATCAAAACTGCTGTGGCCGCCCTGCGCATTTTGATTCAGCAGGACAGAAAGAAGAATCCTTGAGGCAAGAAAACTCCCTGCCCAGCTTTTGCTGGACAGGGGGTTTTTTAAATTTCTATCAAATTCCGCTTACCCCACCGTGCTCAAATCCCATTCGCTGAAAATCTTGGGCACGTCGGAAATCAGCCGCTTGGTATAAGCCGCCTTCGGGTGGATAATCACATCCTCCGCAGGGCCTGCCTCCACAAACGCGCCATGCTCCATAATGTACACAGAGTCGGATACATAGTACGCCAGGCCGATGTCGTGGGTGATGAAGATGATAGTCATATTGATCTCATCCCGCAGCTTCAACAGCATATCCAGAATCGTCGCACGGGAACAGGCATCCACCATGGACGTGGGTTCGTCCGCTATCAGAATCTTCGGCTTCAGCAGGAAGATTCTCGCTATCATCAAACGCTGCATCTGGCCGCCGGATAGCTCGAAGGGATACTTGTTCGTAAGCTCCGCATACTTCAGGTTTACAAACGAGCACGCCTCTGTCATCTTGTCAAACTTCTCCTGGTCAGACAGGTGCTTCCCCCCTGTCATGTTGATGCAGTCCAGCAGCAAATCGTCTATCTTGTTGAACATATTGAAGGATGAGAACGGATCCTGGAACACCGCCTGGATGTTCTTCCAGTATTCCTTCCTCTTCTTGCCGTTGGAAATGTCCCGGGGCTGCCCGTTAAAGTACAGCGTCCCCTCTGTGATGTTGATAAGACCCAGGATCATCCTGGCAATGGTCGTCTTCCCAGAGCCGGACTCCCCTACGATGGAGATAACCTCGCCCTCGCGGAAGTCAAAGTTTACCTGCTTCACTGCCTCGGTGCGGGTCTTGCCATAGCCGAAAACCTTGGTGATGTTCTCACCCTTCAGTACTGATTTCCCCAACTCTCTAGCCATTTCTCCCGTACACCTCCTTCAAATAGTCCACTTCATAGCAGCAGCGGTACATCCTGTGCTCCTCAAACTCCTTCTCCGGCACCTCATATACCTTGCACTCCGGCTTTGCATACTTGCACCGGGGCGCAAACCGGCAGCCGGCCGGCGGGTGCTTCAGGTTCGGGGGCGTGCCGGGGATGGCCTCCAGCTTCGTCTCCCTGGTGCCCTCTTCCGGCACAATGATGGAACCCATCAGGCCCTTGGAATAGGGGTGGATGGGATCGAACACCATTTCCTTGGCTGTGCCCCGCTCCACTATCTGCCCTGCGTACATAACCATAATGTCGTCTGTCACGTTGTACAGCAGCGGCAGTTCGTGGGTGATGAAGATCATAGACTTGATAAAGCCCTTCTCCATCAGCTCCCGCATCATCTTGATAACCATCTTCTGGCTGGTAACGTCCAGAGCCGAGGAGGGTTCGTCCGCTATCAGCACCTTCGGCGACAGGATGGTGGAGATGGCGATAACCGTCCTCTGCTTCATGCCGCCGGACAGTTCCACCGCGTGCTTCTGCAGCACCTCCGGGGGCAGGCCCAGGATGCGGAAGCGCTCCACCGCCATGTCATAGATATCTTTCTTGCTCAGGCTCTTGTCGTGGACGCGGATAACGTCCTCTATAAAGCGGATGATCTTCTGGGTGGGGTTCAACGCGTTCATGGCCGCCTGGGGGATATACGCGATTTCCGTCCCCAGTATCTTCTTGCGCACCTCGTCCGGCTTCATCCCCGAAATGTTCTGCCCGTCTATGATGATTTCACCGCTGATATAGTGCAGGGGCGCGAAGTAGTACCCCATCAGGCTCAGGGCCAGCGTGGATTTGCCGCAGCCAGACTCGCCTGCCACGCCCAGGGACTTCCCTTCCTCTATCTTCAGGGATACCCCGTCCACCGCGAACACGTCCTCTTTAAAACGCGTCACATACTTCGTCTTTAAGTCTTTTACTTCCAGCATTACTTTTCCCATGTTCTATCCTCCCGGTTAGTCGCGAAGCTGCGGGTTGAACACCTGGTCTAACCCCGTATTCATCAGGTTCAGCGAGAATGAGATTATCGCTACGGACAGCACCACCGGCACGAATGCCCACCAGCTTCCGCCCTGGATGGCCTGGAAGTTCTGCGCCCAGTTCATCATAATGCCCAGGGTGCTGGTTGTGGAGTTGGAAGGCCCAAGGCCCAGCATGGAAAGCTGCGCTTCCGCCAGGATGCCGGAGGAGATTTGCAGGATCAGCGCCATCACCACGTAGGACGCCACATAAGGCAGGATGTCCTGGATGATAATCCGCGGCATGCTGTGCCCCGAAAGCTTCGACAGGTTCACGTGGTCCCGGTTGCGCAGGGACAGCACCTGGGAACGAACGGAGCGTGCCGTCCAGGGCCAGCCCGTAAGCCCGATGATGGTGCCTACCATCATCGGCCCGCGGCCTGCTTCGCTCAGGGCGTTGGCTATCAGAATCAGGATAACAAAGCTGGGGATAACCGTGAAAATGTTGGTGATAAAGGTCAGGAAGTTATCCACCCAGCCTCCCACAAAGCCTGCCAGCAGGCCGATGGTCAGGCCGATGGCCGTGGCGATAAGGCCCGCCAGCAGGCCAATGCGCAGGGATACCGCAATGGACGCCGAAAGCTCTGTCAGCACGTCCCGGCCAAAGTTGTCGGTGCCCAGCGGGAAAGTCACCTTGTTGCTGATGGATCCCACCGACACAAACTCATTGCTTGCCACTGTCCGGGACTCTGCCAGGCTGCCGTCCTCCTCCCGGGTGGCCAGGATAATATCCGCCCCGGCTTCCCGCAGGGAATTGTCCAGACGCACATACGCCTTCTTCTTCGCGGAGGTGATGCCCTTCTGCTTGTTCGCGGAGTCATAATGGGCAAACCACTGCTCCACCAGCGCATCCCCGTTGCTGATATCAATTTCCGATTCATCCAGGCCGCCGAACTTCACCAGCCAGTCTTTCATGTCTTTCTTGTTGTCTTCTGTCAGCAGGCTTGCCGCGCTTCCGCCTACGGTTTCCACCTTCAGCGCTTCCGCCTTATTCGATCCTGCCACGTCCTGCACCGACACATACGTGCCCGGCGCCGAATATCCCCCGCTTATCATGTCTAGCGCTCCAAACGGCGAAAGCAGCGGGTAGATGATGGCTGTAAGCAGCATCAGCATAAACAGGACGAAGCCCACCAGGAACTTGGGGTTCGTGAATGCTTGTTTTAACTGGTGTTTCATTTCATTACCTCCCTTATTCCGCTTCCATCTGCGCCGCTTTCACGCGGGGATCGATTATGCCGTACAGGATTTCCACCACCAGGTTTGCTATCAGCACCATGATGGTAATCACCAGCGTACAGCCCGACAGCAGCGGATAGTCCCGGGCGCCTATGGCCCCGAACATGGCTGTCCCCAGCCCGGGATAGTTGTACACAATTTCCGCCACCAGGTTGCCGCCTATCATGGTGCCGAAAGATAGCGCCAAGCCTGTAATCTGCGGCAGCATGGCGTTGCGGAACACATACAGCACGATTTTCCAGTCCTTTATCCCCAGGAACCGGCTGTATTTCACATAGTCCGCGTTCAGCTCGTAAATGGACATGGAACGCATGCCGATGGCCTGCCCGCCGATGGTGATGAGCACTGCCGTCCAGAACGGGAGCTGGTAGTGCCGCAATACGGAGGCAAAGAATTCCCAACTCATGCTGGGGTTCATGTCAAAGGAGTACCCGCCTCCTGTAGGCGCTATCTTCAGCACCGAGCTGAACACATAAATCATGATGAACGCCAGGCCGAAGGCCGGGAAGTTGCTGATGAACATGAACAGCGGCAGCACCGCCGCGTCCACCGCCTTGCGTATGTACGCCGCTATGGCTCCTAAAAGGTTCCCCAGGAACCAGCCCACGATGATGGCCGGGATCTGCAGCCCCAGCGTCCACACCACGGAGGATCCGATTATATCATTTACAGTCCGGGGATACTGGGACAGGGAGTTGCCCATATCGCCCTGGAATAATTTTCCAACATATACAAAGAACTGCTCAGGCAGGGATTTGTCAAGCCCGAACTCTTTGGAGTACTGCTCGATCATTTTCTGCTGCACCGATGGGTCTGTTACGCCCTGGGTGGCCTGCACTGCCAGCGCCTTTACAGGGTCGCCCGGCATCAGCCGCGGCAGCAGGAAGTTCAGGAACACGGCTACCACCAGTGTGATCACGTACCACACAATGCGCTTGCCGTAATACTTCATAAAGCCTTTCAACACTATCACCTCATCTTTTTAGTGGCGGCTCCCGGGATTCCTTCCCTCAGCCGCTTTCCCTAAAACAGTATGACACAACGCTTCCTTTTCAGTACTTTTCACCAATCCCTATATAGAAACCGGCGGCGGAGAAAGTCCTATTACCTTTTCTCCGCCGCCTGCTTCTCTACATGTTCATCTCAGTTTTTCTGCATGTACAGCCAAACCAATGGCCTCCTGAAAGTTTAACCTTCCATCAGCTCCAGGTCATACAGGCCGGCAATGCCATAGCCGTCGCAAAGAATCAGCGGGGGCACGTTGCCTTCGTTGCCTTCCTGGGGGAAGTTCGTCCAAACGGTCTCGTTGCACTCATGGAAGTCAACAGGGCGGTACATGGTGGAAATGTGAGGCACTTCGTCCAGGAACAGGATATTAAGCTGCTCCCACAGATCCTTAATCTTCGCCTCGTCGGTTTCCTTGGCCAGATCCATCAGGATCTTGTCTGCTTCCTCGTTATAGTAACGGCCCATATTGAAAGTCATGGTGTCGGGGAAATCGCCGCCGAAGCCATACATGGTCTGGTAAGCGCGCAGCCAGGGGGCGGAAACAGCAGCGCCTGCGTAGCTGTACATAGCGATATCAAAGTTGCCGGTCTGAACATCCTCTGTCCAAGTGGGAGAATCAGGGAAGTAAGCCTCAATGCTGATGCCAATGCTCTTGCCTGCGGCAGCAGCAATATTGATGGCAGCCTGCCAGTCAGACCAGCCAGTGGGACACTCTGCCTTGAACACCAGGTTCTGGCCGTTATACTCGCGGATGCCGTCGCCGTCGGTGTCGGTGATACCGGCTTCGTCCAGCAGCTTGTTGGCGCCTTCTACGTCATTGCCTGCGGACTGATAGGGCTTCAGGGCTTCCTTATCCTTAATCAGGGCCTGCTCGCCGTCGGTGGGGTTGAACAGGGTGCGGGGGAAGTCCGCGAAGGTGTAGGACTGTCCGGTCATAGCGGAAGAGATAACCTGGTCAAAGTCAATAGCCATGGCAAGAGCCTTACGTACTTCCTTCTGATCCAGGCCAGGCTTCTGGGTGTTCAGCACCAGGCCGGGCATGGACATACCTAACTGATAAGGAGCATCATCAAACCAAGTGGAGATAGGCAGATCCTTTTCCAGCCACAGCTTCTGCAGATCAGATACATACTGCTGGTTGATGTCAATTTCGCCAGCCTCGAAAGCACGGGCGGAAGCGGCGTTGTCCTTATAGATGTTGTGGGCAACATACTTCGGCACAGGCAGCTTGCCCCACATGGAGGCATCCTGGCCCCAGTAATCGTCATTGCGGGTCATAACCTCGCGCTGCTCGGAGTCATAGGTGGTGGGACGGTAAGGCCCGGTAACGGGGGCATCCCACATGGTGGCATTCTTTATCTCGTTGCTGTCGCCATTCAGTTCGCCGTCCAGCTTCTCCAGATACGCCTTCTGCATCATAAAGATGTTGGTGAGGAATTCCTCTACCTTGTAGGGGTTGTACTGGGGATCATCGACAGGCTTGCCTTTGATAACCACAGTGCTGTCATCGGTGGCCTCAACGCTCAGAATGTACTGGGTATAGTCAGCAGCGATAGCGGACTCATACTTCACGTGGGCATCCCAGGTGGCCTGTACGTCGTTTGCGGTGAAAGCAGTGCCGTCATCCCACTTAGCAGCGGCCTTGATCTTCACAGTGATTTCAGTCCTATCGTCGTTCCAAACCCGTTCGCCGTCAGCCAGCAGGGGATACAGCTTGGCATCCAGGGGGTTATACATGTACAGGGTTTCCCAGCACAGCACGCGGGAAATACCATTCTGGCCCATGCACATATTCTGGGAGTTTGTGGAGAAGGGGTTCATGTTGATGGGCTTCTTCCACAGAATGCCGCCGTAATACAGGGTCTCCTCACGAGGCGTGGTGGCGGTGGCCATCAGGTCAACGTCTTCCTCAGCCTCGGAAGCCTCGCTGCTCTCCGCAGGCTCGGAAGCCTCGCTGCTCTCAGGCGTGCTCTCGGCGGGCTTGCTTTCGGTCTTGCTCTCGGCGGGCTTGCTCTCAGCAGGCTGGGAAGAAGCTTCCCCGCCGCCGCAGGCTGCCATAGAGAACACCAGGGCAAGAGCCAGCACCAAGGCTGCAACTTTGCGCCAATTTCTCATAACGTACATCCTCCTTAAATTTGCGCGGCACGCAGGCCGCAGGCTTTGTTTGGAAAACAATATGGTTTCATCAAATTCTACACATTTTACCCACATCGTTTTCTTTGTTACATAAAATAACACAAAACCCGGGCCGCTGTATACAAATATTTTCCGCAAAAATAGCCCAATTTTCCGTTTGATTAAAATGTAACCATTCCGTAACTATTTTATGTACAAACTGTAAATCTCTTTATAAATTATTAAGTTCAGCATAAAAATCCGTAAAAAGATTTACGCAAAAATGCCGCCCAGCCTGAAAACGGCAGGCGGCATTTCATGTCTTTTTACGAGGCCTTTCCCACCGGAGGCAGGCTGTCCTCATAGCGGCGCACCCAGGTGTATACCTGCTGGTAAGTCACGCCGTATTTTTCCATGGCAGCCCGGTAGTTATAGCCCACAGCTATGCAGTACCGTACAATTTCCTCTCGCTCCGGCAGGGTGGTGGCCCTGCCCTTGCGGCCCTCCAGGCCCTGGAGGCCTTTCTGATCATAGCTGCGGCACCAGAAATAAATCTGCTGATAGCTCACCGGATATTTTTCCATGGTAGCCCGGTGATCCCGCTGGTGCTCTATGTAAAAGCGCACAATCTCCCGGCGCTCCTCCGGAGAAAAGGCCCGGCCCCTGGGAACCCCTGCTTCTCCCTGGCCTCCGGCCCGCAGCTCGCCCCGCTCCATATAGAGCCTAATCCAGTGGCGCAAAAGGCCGTTAGAGCGGATCTGGTATTTTTCGCATATGTCCCGGTAGCTTCCCTCGCCCCGCAGGTAGGCAAGCACCGCTTCTTCCTTTTGCTCCTTGGAGTAAGGGGTATTGCGCTCCTGGCTGCGCAGGCCCTCTTCTCCCATGGCGCGGTAATTGCTGACCCAGCGCTGCACAGAGGTAACCCCTACCCCCACCCGCTGGGCCACGTTTTGCAGACTTTCCCCGCCTTCCACATGATCCCGCACAGCCCGGAGCTTTTCTTCCGTGGTATATTTACTCTTTGCCATCTTCCTTCGACCGGGCAGCGTCTGCCCGCGGTCAACCTCCCTTTCCCATATCCCGGGGCGGGCAGCCGCCCCCTTTGCCTTCTTCCTCCCCCCGCAGCCTGTCCGCTTCCTGGCGGGCCTGGGCGCTGCGGTACTGCTGCGGCGTACAGCCATAGCGCTCCCGGAAAGCCCGCACAAAATAGCTGGCACTGGAAAACCCCACTGCATAGGTGATGTCGGTAACAGTGGCGTTTGTTGTTGTCAGCAGCTTTGCCCCAGCCCGAAGGCGGTAAGATGTCAGAAAGCTGATGGGGGACTCCCTCAGGTAGAACTTGAACAGATTGGAGCAGGAAGTCTTTTGCACCCCGCCTGCCTGAGCTATATCTTCCAGCTTGATTTTCTGGGAATAATTCTGGCGGATATAGTCTGTCATAGCCTTAAGCAGGGTGAGCCTGCGCTCCTTGACAATACCGCCAGGCTCCTCCTGGCCCGCGAATACATTTTTATAGAGGTTCAGCCACATTTCAAACAGCAATAGCTGGTTTTCTAAAACCTCCTCTCCCCCCTGACGGGCAAAAAGAGTTTCTATGCCCTGCAAAACCTGCTTCTCCCACAGCTCCTCCCCAGACAGGGGCACGCAGGGAAAGCGCCCGGAAAGGAAAGGCACCACAAAACGCTCTTCCACATACCGGGACGTACACAGCAGCACAGGGTGAAGCTGCAGGCATAAAAACTGGCAGCCTGTCCCATCCTCTGAGAAAAAACGGTGCCTGCACTGCGCGTTAATAAACGCACCCTGACCAGCTTCCAGAGGGAACACGCCGCTTTCCGCCTCCAGGAGCAGATGCCCTTCCCGCACCAGGACAAATTCCATCTCCTCGTGGCTGTGCGGCTCTGTGGAGCCGCCATACTCCTCCAGGCTGGCTTCCCGGACACGCACCGGATGGCCTTCAAAGTCATACCGCGAAGTCCTCCGGCCCTCCTCCCGCACTTCTTTGCAAGCCTTCATCTGCTATGCCTCCACCTCCCTGTCCAGAGCATTGCCTTTCGTGAAACGGGGAACAAAAAAGTATACTTTTTGTATATTGTGCTCCACCTTCACCTGTTAAAGGTAAGTTTAACATATGCTTTACAAATTTGCAACATAGAACGAAAAAAACAGGAAATTTACCTAAAAAACCATTTTTCCCACCCTTTACAAAAATGTATAGATTTTTGTAAAAAGGCAGGTAAAGCTTAGAGTCTGTTTAAAAAAGCGCAAAAAATACAGGGCCTCTAAAGGCCCTGTATTTTTTTGAGGGTATGAACAAGAAACAGAAAGCTATGCTGCTGAGCTGGTGCTGGCGGTGGAAACCGTGCTGCCGGCACTGGAAGCGGCAGAGCTTGCAGAGGATCCGTCATTTCCGCTGCAGGCCGCCATGGTGGCAGCCATCATCAGGGCCGCAAGGGCCAAAGCGATTTTCTTCATTTTGTTTTTTCCCCTTTGCTTTTTAAATTTTAAGGCCCGGGCCAGCCAAGCGCTGCCTGGAAGCAGGCCTGTCACCCAAACCATCTAACAATATGAATTTTACCACCAGTTTATTACAAAAACATGTGAGGTTCTTTTACAGTTTCATAAAAAAAGCTTACAATCCCTTTACAAATCTTTCCAATTTCTGAATCTGGCATCCTTCATAAGGATAAAAGCAAAAAAGCTCTTGACAAAAAAGCCGACTGATATTACAATGATATCAACATGAAATCTGAAAGGGGACAGATCGATGGATAATCAAACTGCCATGACCAACAAATATGAAGAAAAAGCCGCAAAAACCAGAAGCGGCTTTGGGATGCTGTTCTGCACCCTGCTGCTGTTCCTGGTTTCTGCGCTGGGCATCGTCTTTGGGGGCATCCTCCTGGACAGGAATTCCATACCTCTGGGGGTGGTGCTGCTGGTGGGAGGCATTCTGCTTGTCTGTGCGGCGGCCATCATGTGCGGGGGCTTCAAGGTTTTAAACCCCAATGAGGCGGCTGTTCTCACCCTGTTCGGCAAATACTACGGCACCATTAAAAAAGACGGCTTCTATTGGGTGAACCCCTTCTGCGCCTGCATCAATCCGGGGAACAGCCGCACTGTCACCACCAATTCTAACGGCATGACTATTACAGCCGGGGGCGGCGGGAAAATCAGCCTGAAAACCATGACGCTGAACAACGAAAAGCAGACAGTTAATGACGAGCGGGGCAATCCTATCATCATTGATACCGTGGTAATCTGGCGGGTGGTGGACACCACCAAGGCTGTTTTCAACGTGCAGAATTACCGCACCTTCCTGTCCATCCAGTGTGACTCCGCTACCCGCAGCATTGCCCGGCGCTATCCCTATGACCTGATGGAGGAAAACGACGTGGCGGAAAAGACCCTGCGAGGCAGCAGCCAGGAAATCGCGGACATGCTGCGGGAGGATCTGCAAAAGCGCGTGGCAGAGGCCGGGCTGGAAATCCTGGAGGTGCGCATCCGCCAGCTTTCCTACGCGCCGGAAATCGCGGCCCAAATGCTCCAGCGGCAGCAGGCTGAAGCTGTGGTGGCAGCCCGGAAAAAGATTGTGGAAGGCGCTGTGGGCATGGTGGAAATGGCCCTGGAGCAGCTTAAAGAGGACGGCGTGGTGTCCCTGGACGAGGAGCGCAAAGCCCAGATGGTATCGAACCTGCTGGTGGTGCTGTGCGGCAGCAAAGACGCCCAGCCCATTGTCAACAGCGGTTCCATTTATTAAAACAAGGAAATCTGTGTGATCTTATGGCAGATAAGGATAAGAAACAAATTTTGCTGCGCATCGCTCCCACCCTGTGGAAGGATCTGGCGGCTTGGGCAGAGGAAGATTTCCGTTCCATTAACGGGCAGATTGAATACCTGCTGACAGAGTGCGTCCGCAAGCGGAAGAAACTGCCTCCCCCGGATGAAAAGGAAGGCGCGGACGGAGAAGCATAAATGAACCACACGCAAAAAAGCGGGCAGCGAAGGCCGACACTCCGTAAAGAAGTGTCGGCCTTGCGGCTAACCAGTAAAGAAATTCTATCTATTGGGACGGTGTAGCTATGGCTACGCCGTCTTTTTACGCCGGCCTGCAAGATACTCCTGGAACAGCTTCTCCATTTCTTCCGGGGGTGGGGCACACCACAGGCCAATGGTGTTGTAGTGAATGTCCACACGCTGGTGCCGCTTGCCGTCTGTCTTGTCAGGTTTGGACACCACGATTTTGTCAATAAACTCGTGGACAATTTCAGGCGTCAACTCCGTCAGCCGTGTCACCTGTCTGGTCCGATCAATGAACCGCTGCAAGTCAGCAGCCCTATCCGTGGTGGCCTCCAAACTGGTTTCCATTTCAGGAATCGCCGCTTTCAACTGCTTCTGTTCGGCTTCCAGCGACACGGATAGCGTGGCAAAGCGTTCCTCGGATAACAAGCCCTTGCTCATGTCCTCATAGCTTTTCTGGATAAGCTGGTCAATCTCCACCACCCGCTGTTTGGCCTTGTCCAACTCCCGGCCCCTGGCGGTCAACTCCTTTTTCTCTCGCAGTCCAAACCGTTCCATCTGCTCCTGAGCAAACCGCTTTTCATAGACCTGGATGTACCACAACAGCCTTTGCAGGCCCTCTATCGTCAATCTGCATATCCACAGTATCGACCAGACCGAAGCCATAAAGACAATCAAGCGGAAAATCACCGACCTTGACAAAATGAAAATCGAGGAACAGAAAAAAGCGGTACGCAGCGGCTATGACATGGATATTATCCCGTCCGACCTTGCCACTTTCGGCAGCGAAGCGAAAAATCTCTTACAGGACTTGCAGAGCCGGAATGAAAGAATGTTCCTCTTGACATTCCTTGTGGTGAACATGGCAGACACAAAAAGGAAACTGGAAAATGACGTATTCGCGGCGGCGGGCATTGCACAGAAGAACAACTGCGCCTTGACCCGCCTTGACTACCAACAGGAAGCGGGGCTTATGTCCTCTGTACCGCTTGGGGAGAACCTTATCCCCATTCAAAGAGGGCTTACCACGTCAAGCACCGCTATCTTTATCCCCTTTATCACGCAGGAGCTTTTTCAGACGGGCGCGGCTTTGTATTACGGCTTAAACGCCCTGTCTAACAACATGATACTCTGCGACCGCAAGCAGCTAAAGAACCCCAACGGCTTAATCTTGGGTACGCCGGGAAGCGGGAAATCCTTTGCCGCCAAACGGGAAATGACAAACGCTTTCCTCATTACAGACGACGACATTATTATCTGCGACCCGGAAGCAGAGTACCCGTATTCATTTCCAGGCCAGAGTGCAGGAGCAAATCGGATGCCTGTTCCTGACCAGAAGCCTGGGCGGGGTTATATCGCTTATACCGCCGGAGTTGGGCCTTTACTCTCGCTACCAATTCCAAAGGGCGAAAAGGCTTTGTGACATAATCATCCGCTCCCAGGGTCAGGCCGGTGATTTTGTCGGTTTCCGCGTCCTTGGCTGTCAGCATGATGATGGGATAAGTATGTCGCTCCCTGATCTTCTGGCAGAGGGCAAAGCCGTTCACCTCCGGCAGCATAATATCCAGAATGGCTAAATCAAGCTCGGTGGATTCAATGCAGGCAAGGGCATCTTTAGCCGAGTAAAACTTAAACACCTCGTAGTTCTCATTTTGAAGATATAATTCCACCAAATCAGTAATTTCCTGTTCATCATCAACCACTAAAATCTTGTCTGACATTATCTAACCTCTTTTCTACAACAGACATTAAGGGTATTCTATCAGATTTTCCCCATGATTTCCTTGCTTTTTGACTGATAATTTGTTAAGAATTTCCTAATTTAGAAAAGTTCCACGCATGATAGTCACAATGTCCTATCCTGCAAGAGAGTAGCAGTGAACAAATTGAGACGCAAAGCAGGCTGCTTTGCGTCCCGTAGTGCTGTTCAGCCAAAAATGAACATCGTATTGACAATTTCTGTTACTTGATTACGGATATTGTTCATACGTCTTACCCATTCCATCTGCCTATCAGCTTTAAGTTGTTCTGTAATGTTTTCCTGATTCGCTATCTGATCCACAAGCTGAGAAAACATATCTTCCGCCTGCTGATTGATGTCAGCCAGGTGGCTATCCAGCTTCCCACTGAGTAGTAAGGCGTTGTAAAGAGCTTTCCTGTGTTCTCGCAGATACCGCCGCCTACGCTGGCCCCAGACACCCACAGGAACACTTTCTGGCACAGCGAGGTTTGGGAGAAAATAATCTCCTTCTTGATGATAGGTGCCGCCCATTTGCTCAAATGTGCATTTCTCCACGACATTTACCTCCAAAGTGTTGAATATCCCTGCAATTCAATCACATTCGGCTGTCTTGACAAAAGTGTTGGGGGACACTTCCTTACGAAGTGTCCCCAAAAGCTGCCCGCTTTTTTGCAGCGTATCGCTGCACCTGTGACGCGGGGAACAAGGCAAAACGGGCCAGCCTGCACCACGCGGAACGAACCAGCAGGAAACCGCACAAATAAACACAAACACAGTTTTTAGATCAAACCTTTTTCCAAAAAGGTTTGCAGGGTTTGGGACAGAGTCCCAAGGTCTTCACACGCTGGGAGTATCCGGATCCACCCGGCACACCAGCACAAAGGGCCGGGGGCTTTTCAGCATCTTTTCAGCAAGGGAAAGCGCCTGGGCATTATTCTCTGCCAGGGCGGCGGGAATGCCATAGGCTTCGCACAGGGCTACGAAGTCCGGGTTGCCACCCATATGGGTGGCAACGTGCCTGCCTGCGTAATGCTGGTTTTGCAGTTCCCGCACCATACCCAAGCGGCGGTTGTCCATCACAATCATCTTTAAAGGCACATTGCAGGCGCAAACTGTGGCAAGCTCGCACAGGCTCATCTGAAACGCCCCGTCCCCGCAGACAGCCACCACCTGCCGCCGGGGCTTCGCAAGCTTTGCCCCCAGGGCAGCGGGCAGGGCATAGCCCATGGTGCCCAGGCCCCCGCTGGTGAGGAACCGCCCCTCCTTCTGGGTAAAGTTGATGGCAGCCCATATCTGGCTCTGGCCTGGATCGGCGGTTAAAATCGCGTCCTCGTCCATGATTTTCGACAGCGCCCGGATAAAGGAGCGCGGCTCCACATAGTCCTCCCTGTCCTCTCCCCGGGGAACGGCTTTGCGCTTATATTCCAGCACGCGGCTGACCCAGGGCGCGCAGTCACAGGGGGCGGCCTGCTCTGTCAGGGCGGCAAGCACCTGCTTCACGTCCCCCACAATGGGAATATCCACCCGCATGTTCTTCCCGATCTCCGCAGGATCCACATCAATGTGCAATATCTTCGCCTGCTCCGCTATCTGGTGGGGCACCGCAATGGCCCTGTCCCCTACCCGTGCCCCGCACAGCAGGATTAAATCCGCCTCCACCATGGCACGGTTGGCATAAGGCCGCCCAAACTTCCCTATCATCCCCAGATACACCGGGCTGTCCATGGGCATCACCCCCAGCCCCATCATGGTGGACACAATGGGAATGCCGGTTTTCTCCGCAAGGGCTGCTATTTCCTCCCTGGCCCCTGCCAGCACCACGCCGCCCCCACAGCAGATCACCGGGCGGCTGGCTTCCCGGATGGCCTGGGCGGCCCTTTTAATCTGCAGGGGGTGCCCTGCCGTCTTGGGCTTATAGCCGGGGATGTCCGCCCGCTGGGGGTAAGAAAAATCTTCCAGCACCTGCTCCTGCACGTCCTGGGGCACGTCGATAAGCACCGGGCCGGGCCTGCCTGTGGCGGCAACATGGAAAGCCTCCCTGAACACCCGGGGCAGCTCCTTTGCCGACTTCACCAGATAGCTGTGCTTGGTGAAGGATTCGCATGCCCCGGTCACGTCCGCCTCCTGGAATACATCCCTCCCTAGCTGCTCCAGGTTCACCTGCCCGGTAATGGCCACTATAGGGATGGAGTCCATATAGGCTGTGGCAATGCCGGTAATCAAGTTTGTGGCCCCCGGCCCGGAAGTGGCTACGCACACCCCCGGCCTGCCGCTGGATCGGGCATAGCCGCTGGCCATGTGGGCGGCATTCTGCTCGGAACGCACCAGCACATGGCGCAGGGAAGAATCAAACATAGCGTCGTAAAAAGGGCAGATGGCCGCCCCCGGATACCCGAAAAGGATCTCCGCCCCCTCTGCTTCCAGGCATTTCACCATTGCCTGCGCTCCTGTCATCATGGCTGTGTCCTCCTTTTCATCCCGCAGTCATACCGCCTATCCCCTGTCCAAGGCTATCACCCCTGTCCGGGCGATTTCCCGGATGCCGTAGGGCCGCAGCAGGGAGCAGAGGGTGTCGCACTTTTCCTGCTCCCCCGCAAAACGCAGCGTCACAGAACCCTTTGCCACGTCTACCACTTCCGCCTTCATCAGGGCGGCGATCTGGTTGATTTCTGCCAGATGCTGGGTTTCGCAGCCGGTTTTTATCAGCATCAGCTCGGCCCGCACCGCGCCTGGGGAAAGGGATCGCACCTTAATTACCGGGATAACCTTGTTAAGCTGCTTTTCCACCTGCTCCAGGATGTAGTCGTCGCCTTCCCCCACAATGGTGACACAGGACATAGTGCTGTCCTCTGTGGCGCCCACTGCCACACTGTCCAGGTTGTATCCCCGGCGGGAAAAGAGGCCCACCACCTTGGAGAGCACGCCGGGCTGGTTTTCCACCAGCACAGAAAGGGTATATTTCATCTTTCGCGGCCTCCTTTCAGGCAAATGAAAGCAAACGGGCTTACCGCCTAAAGCACCTGCACACCTGGGCATAGGCTTCCTCGCTCTCCCCCACCAGAGGAGGCACAATCACCCGGTACACCTGCTCCAGGGACTCCTGCACCTCGTCCGCCCCGGGCATCCTGTCTCCCAGGGGCAGAACCAATATCTGATACTCCACGCCGAACAGCCAGGAATACACAGCGGTTTCCCGGCACCCGCACCCATTGTAAAACCGGATGCGCCGGGTGCGCTCCTCTGTTTGGGCCGGGGTTTCGGCAGACTCCAGGCTTTCCACCTCAATAAGCAAAAAGCCCGCGCCAAGGCCCCTTGCCGCCTCCCCCAGCATACGCAGCCCCCGGGTGCCGATCCCCTGCCCCCTGCGCCCGGCGTCCACCGCGAAATAGTCCAGCAGAACGCCGGAACGCCCAGGCGAAAAGGCAAAGGTGCCATAGGCCCCCAAGCCCTCCTCAAAGCAGCCGAAGGACTTATATTTCCCCTCCCCCGTCAGTTCCCGGATGCTGGAAAAAGGGCGCAGCTCCTCCGGAGGGAAATCTGCCTCCATGCGCTCCCCATAAAGCTTTTCCATTTCCTGCAAACTAAGTTCCCGTATTTCCATAGCATCGCCGCTCCTTTCTCTGTTTTCCCTAGGCCTGCCGCCTGCAAAACTTCTCCGCATATAGAGTCTGATTTTAGGGTCAACCTCTTTCTAAAAGGGGTTGTGGGGGTGGAGGGGGCAAAGCCCCTTCCACGTCGGAGGCATTAAGCGCACGGCCTACAGCCCCAGCATCCCCCTGAGATACTGCCCTGTGTAAGAGCCTTCCACCAGGGCCACCTCCTCCGGCGTGCCCTCTGCCACAATTTTCCCGCCCCGGTTGCCGCCTTCCGGCCCCAGGTCGATAATATGGTCGGCGGTTTTGATGAGATCCAGGTTGTGCTCAATGACCACCACTGTGTTCCCTGTGTCCACCAGCCGCTGCAGCACCTCAATCAGCTTGTGTACATCGGCAATATGCAGGCCCGTGGTAGGCTCGTCCAGAATATAGATGGTCTTGCCTGTGGGCCGCTTGGAAAGCTCTGTGGCAAGCTTCACCCGCTGGGCCTCGCCCCCGGAAAGGGTGGTGGCGGGCTGGCCGATTTTCACATACCCCAGGCCCACGTCCTGGAGGGTCTGCAAACGCCTTGCAAGCTTGGGGATGTCCCGGAAAAACTCCAGTCCCTCCTCCACCGTCATTTCCAGCACGTCATAAATGCTTTTGCCCTTATATTTTACTTCCAGCGTTTCCCGGTTATACCGCTGGCCCTTGCACACCTCGCAGGGCACATACACGTCCGGCAGGAAGTGCATTTCAATGCAGATAATGCCGTCTCCCTGGCAGGCCTCGCACCGCCCGCCTTTCACGTTGAAGGAGAACCGGGAGGCTGTAAAGCCCCGCATTTTGGCCTCCTGGGTGCTGGCAAACAGGGTGCGCACATCGTTAAACAGCCCTGTGTAGGTGGCGGGATTGGAGCGGGGCGTCCGGCCTATTGGAGACTGATCTATCTGAATCACCTTGTCCAGATACTCCAGGCCCAAAATCTCCTTGTGCGCCCCGGGATGGGTGTGGGCCCGGTTCAGGCTTCCTGCCAGCTTTTTATAAAGGATTTCATTTACCAGGGAGGACTTGCCGGAGCCGGAAACCCCGGTTACGCACACCAGCTCTCCCAGGGGGATTTTCACGTTCACCTTTTGCAGGTTATTCTGGGCCGCCCCTTTTATTTCCAGGAAATTCCCGCTGCCCTGCCGGCGCTTCTCCGGCACCTCCACCTTTTTCCTGCCGCTTAAATACTGCCCCGTTACAGAGGCCCCGCACTTCTCAATGCCCTTTACAGGCCCGGCATAGATAATATTCCCGCCATGCACCCCGGCCCCCGGCCCCACGTCCACAATGTAGTCGGCGGCCCGCATGGTGTCCTCGTCGTGCTCCACCACAATCACAGTGTTGCCCAAATCCCGCAGGCGCTTCAGCGTCCCCAGCAGCTTGTGGTTGTCCCGCTGGTGCAGGCCGATGGACGGCTCGTCCAGGATGTACAGCACCCCCATAAGGGAAGAACCGATCTGGGTGGCAAGGCGTATCCGCTGGCTTTCCCCGCCGGAAAGGGTGCCGGAAGCCCGGGAAAGGGTAAGATACTCCAGCCCCACGCTTTGCAGGAAGCCCAGCCGGGACTTGATTTCTTTTATAATTGGTGCGGCAATCATGCTTTCCCGCTCTGTAAGGGCGAGGGCGTCCACAAACTCCAGGGCCTCGGTAACAGACTTGTCGCACAGCTCGCTGATGTTAAGGCCTCCCACTGTTACCCCCAGGCTCTCCGGGGAAAGCCTGCGGCCATGGCAGGCGTCGCAGGGCACAGCGCTCATATACCCCTCAATTTCCTCCTTAATCCAGTTAGAGGAAGTTTCCCTGAAACGCCGCTCCAGGTTGTTGATAACCCCCTCAAAAGGGGCCGTATAGGTGCCACTGCCATATTCCCCTGTGCGCCTCAGCTTAATCTTCTCCCCTTTGGTGCCATACAGCAGCACGTCCACAATCTCTTTGGGCAGTTCCCCAATAGGCGTGTCCAGGGAGAAACCATAGTGCTCGGAAAGACCCTGCATGTACATGGCGGCAATGGTGCTGCCCTCCATGGCCCAGCCGCTGGCCTTCAGGCCCCCTTTGCTGATGGAAACCCGGTCGTCCGGGATAATCAGCCGGGGATCCACCTTCATAAACACCCCCAGGCCCGTACACTTCTTGCAGGCCCCGAAGGGGTTGTTGAAGGAGAACATCCGGGGGGTCAGCTCCTCCACGCTGACCCCATGCTCCGGGCAGGCATAATTCTGGGAGAAGGTGATGTCCTCCCCGTCTATGACGTTCACAATCACCACGCCGCCTGTAAGCCCTGCCGCCACCTCAATGGAGTCGGCAAGCCTGGAGCGCACGTCCGGCTTAATCACCAGCCTGTCCACCACGATTTCAATGGTATGCTTCTGGTTCTTGTTCAGTTCAATAGGTTCGTTCAGATCGTACAGCAGGCCGTCCACCCTGGCCCGCACAAAGCCGGAACGCCTGGCCCCCTCAAACTCCTTCTGGTGGGTGCCCTTTCTCCCCCGCACCACCGGGGCCAGCACCTGCACTCGGGTTTTTTCCGGGAGGGCCAGCACCTGATCCACAATCTGATCCACTGTCTGCTGCTTGATTTCCCGTCCGCAGATGGGGCAGTGAGGGATACCGATGCGGGCATACAGCAGCCGCAGGTAGTCGTATATTTCCGTCACTGTACCCACAGTGGACCGGGGGTTTTTAGAGGTGGTTTTCTGGTCGATGGAGATAGCGGGGGACAGCCCGTCAATCATGTCCACGTCCGGCTTCTCCATCTGGCCCAAAAACATCCGGGCATAGGAGGAAAGGCTCTCCACATAACGCCTCTGCCCCTCGGCATAGATGGTGTCAAAAGCAAGGCTGGACTTCCCCGAACCAGAAAGCCCTGTCAGCACCACCAGCTTGTCCCGGGGGATCTCCACGTCCACGTTTTTCAGGTTGTGTTCCCTGGCGCCATGCACCACGATTTTATCCAGGCTCATCTTCTTTCCCCTTCCTAAGGCCGTGGGGCTTTGCCCCAAACCCTTCTAAGACCTTGGGACTCTGTCCCAAACCCTACAAACCCTTTTGGAAAAGGGTTTGATCCGAAAACTAAATTTATTTGTGTTGATTTGTGCCACTCCGCCCCGCGCGGTGCGGCTTTCCTTGTTCCACTCTGTTTCCCCGCGTCACTGGTGCAGCGGCACGCTGCCCGCGTCTTGGGTCAAGCGTTGCGCTTACCGAAAAAGAATCGTCCCACACCCGGCAGGAACCGAACCTTTCATAGCCCGGTTCCACGCCTGTGTTGGGGGTAGTAAATCTATTTTTTGTCAGGTTATTTAATATACTACTCTGCCTTAAACCCGTTAAACCAAGCCCTGTCCTCAAAGGCCTTTTTCCTTGGGGCAGGCCGGGGCTTCTCGGCGGCCCGCCCTATGGGCAGGAAGCACACCAGGTCATACTCCTGGGGCACGCCCAGGATATCCGCCATCTTCCGCCCGATCTTGTCCTCATCTGTAATGTGCCCCTCATACCAGCAGCTTTCATAGCCCATCTCACAAATTGCCAGCAGCATGTTTTCAATAGCCGCGGCATAGTCCTGCACTTGGAAGCACCGGTCGCGGTACGCGAAAATCTTCTGGGTCAGCACGCAGATCATGGCGGGGGCAGTGGCCCCAGCGGGCGGGTCGATAACAGCCCTCAGCCGCTCCAGCAAGGCGGGGTCGTCTATGGCGATAAGGCTGGTTGTCTGCTTGTTGCACCCGGAGGGCGCTGCCAGCCCGGCTTCCATAATTTTTTTCAGGTCTTCCCGGGGCACAGGGGTGTTTTCATACCTGCCCCGGTAGCTTCGGCGGTTTAAAATGCGTTCTATCATATTCATGGGAGCTTTCTCCTTTTATATATTATGTAACAGCTACGGCGGATGTCCTTTTTCTTCTTTTACTACTGCACATGCCACATACATAGATAAGCCTCCTTCACCATAGCCGGGCCTTCCCCGTCCAGCCTGTTCCCCGCGCCGCTGGTGCAGCGGCACGCTGCCCTCCGGGAGCACCCCCCTTACGCGGCCATACGCGTAAGCCGCATAAACCCTTTATGCGGCGGAAGGTTTCCTCCCTGTTCCCCGCGTCATTGATGCAGCGGTACGCTGCCCACGCCGCTGGTACAGCGGCACGCTGCCCTCCGGGAGCACCCGGCTTACGCGACCGTGCGCGTAAGCCGCATAAACCCTTTATGCGGCGGAAAGTTTCCTCCCTGTTCCTCGCGTCTTGGGTCAAGCGTTACGCTTGCTTTTCCTGGGCAGCGGCGCGTGCCCGGCCCCCTGGCCTTCCAGCTCCTTTATCTTGTCCCGCAGGTATGCCGCATGCTCGAATTCCAAGAGCTTTGCAGCCGCCTTCATCTCCTTGGTATACTGCTCGATAAGCTGCTGGCGCTCCGCAGGGGTATAGCGCTTCTTCTTTTTCTTCCCGTCCTCCTTGTGGGTGGAAATTTCCAAAATCTCCGCCACGCTCTTGGTGATGGTCTTAGGCGTAATGCCATGTTCCTCGTTATATTTCTGCTGGATGGCGCGCCTGCGCTCCGTTTCCGTAATGGCATATTCCATGGAGGGCGTCACCTCGTCAGCATACATAATAACCTGCCCCCCGGCGTTGCGGGCGGCGCGGCCAATGGTCTGGATAAGGGAGCGCCCGCTGCGCAGGAAGCCCTCCTTGTCCGCGTCCAATATGGCCACCAGGGAAACCTCCGGGATGTCCAGGCCCTCCCGCAACAGGTTAATGCCCACCAGCACATCGAAGTCTCCCAAGCGCAGATCCCGGATAATCTCCATGCGCTCCACCGTGTCAATATCGTGGTGCATATACCGCACCTTTATGCCGTACCCCTCTAAAAACCCGGTGAGATCCTCCGCCATTTTTTTGGTCAGGGTGGTAACTAAAACCCGCTCCCCCTTTTCCGTGCGCAGGTTGATTTCCGAAATCAAGTCGTCTATCTGCCCGTCCGTGGGCTTTACGGTAATCAGGGGATCCAAAAGCCCTGTGGGCCGTATCACCTGCTCCACCACCTGGGCGGACTTCTCCAGCTCCAAATCTCCCGGCGTGGCGCTGACAAACACCGCCTGCCGGATATGGCTGTAAAATTCATCGAAGTTTAAGGGCCGGTTGTCAAAGGCCGAGGGCAGCCGGAAGCCATACTGCACAAGCTGCTCCTTCCGGGCGCGATCCCCCGCAAACATGCCCCGCACCTGGGGCAAAGTTACATGGGACTCGTCCACAAACAGCAGGAAATCGTCCGGGAAATAATCCAACAGGGTAAAGGGGGCGCTGCCCGGCTCCCGGCCGGAAAGCACCCGGGAATAGTTTTCAATCCCCTTGCAGAACCCGATTTCCGCAAGCATTTCCATATCATATCTTGTGCGCTGTTCAATGCGCTGGGCCTCAATCAGCTTCCCCTGCTCCTTAAAAAAGGCCACCTGCTTCTCCATCTCCTCATGGAGGTCGGCAATAGCTTTCTCCATTTTGTCCCGGGGCACAATATAGTGGGAAGCCGGGTATATGGCGATGTGGCCCAGTTCGGACAGCACGTCTCCTGTAAGGGGGTTAAACTCCCGCAGCCGCTCAATCTCGTCCCCGAAAAACTCCACCCGCACCGCCTTGTCGCTGGACTCTGCCGGGAAAATCTCCACCACATCCCCCCGCACCCGGAACTTGTTGCGGATGAAATTTATGTCGTTGCGCTCATATTGCAGCTCCACCAGCCTTTTTAAAAGCTCGTCCCGCTCCATCTCCTTGCCTGGACGCAGGGAGATGACCATGGTGCGGTAGTCGATGGGGTCGCCCAGGCTGTAGATGCAGGACACAGAGGCCACAATAATCACATCCCGGCGCTCGGAAAGGGCGCAGGTGGCGCTGTGGCGCAGCTTGTCAATTTCATCATTGATGGCGGAGTCCTTTTCAATATAAGTGTCTGTCTGGGCGATATAGGCCTCGGGCTGGTAATAATCGTAATAGGACACAAAATACTCCACCGCGTTTTCCGGAAAAAATTCCCGGAACTCCGAGCAAAGCTGGGCCGCCAGAGTTTTGTTGTGGGCCAGCACCAGGGCCGGACGGTTCAGCCTGGCAATCACATTTGCCATAGTAAAGGTTTTGCCAGAGCCTGTCACGCCCAGTAGGGTCTGCTCCTTGTCCCCCTGGTTTACCCCCTGCACCAGCCGGCTCACAGCTTCCGGCTGATCCCCAGTGGGCTGAAATTTTGAAACCAGCTTAAAATCCATCCCTGCGCCCTCCCTGTTTTTCTAAATATTCCCGCTCCATGGCCCTGGCGATTTCCAACTGCTCCCGCTGGAAATCCCACATATCCATGCGCCCCTGGTTCCAGGCATCGCTGGCAGCAAAGGAAAAGCACCCGTTGCTGCCAAATACCAGGTGGTCTGACAGGGGAACCTGTACGCTCTCCAAAGCCAGCTCCACCTGCCGGGTGACAACCACATCATTGCGGGAGGGCATGGCCTGCCCGCTGGGATGGTTGTGGGCCAGCAGGGCAAAAGCCGCGTCATGGTCAATGCAGAGGGAAACGATTTTGCGGATATACATAGGCACCTCGCTGATAGCGCCCTCGCACACAATATTGTTGTATATCACCCGCTTCTGCCCGTCCAGGAGCAGCAGCACCACAGCCTCGGTTTTCCGTCCCGCAAGCTTGGGAAAAAGGACGGAAGCGGCAGATTCCGTATCATACACACGCCGCAGCCCGGAGGCCTGATCCTCCAGGGTCTCTCTCGCCGCCTCCGCTGTAGCGCCCAGCAGGCGGACAGCGGGACTGCTCATCCCTGCAATCTCCAGCAGCTCCTTTTCCGGGGCAACCAGCACCTCTGAAAGGCTGCCAAATACCTCCAGCAGCTCTCCCGCAGCCCGGGCCGCGGTTTCTGGAGGCAGCAGGCAGGAGAGCAGCTTGCCCAAAACCGCCCTCTGCCGCAGTTCCATAGCGGAAGGCCCTGCGCTTTTCTTTCTCGTTCTTGCCATCCCCAGGCACCTCCCGTTCTTTTAACTCCGTATCTGTCGGAACCCTTGGCAGCCCCTTTCTTTTCAACAAAAAACCGCCAGGGGCTTTCTCAAATCCATATAGTCATGCAGCTTAAAAAATACTCTTTCCAAGCCGCATGACTATATAATACAAAACATTTGTTCACATGTCAATCTTTCCCGCAGATTTTTTTCAAAAACAGGGACAAACAAAAAAGAAAGCCCGGGAAAATGCCAAAGGTATAAGCAACGCAAAAAGAACACCCCAATCTGTGGCTATGCTGCGATCAGCCTTACCTGTTCCTGGTTAATCATCCCCGGCCACTTCCCGCAGGCCATGGCGGCGCAGTCCGTTTGGGGCCGAAAACGGGCAAAAAATTTTGCAATCCCATTTTGCGAGATTGCAAAATTTCCAGCAATATGCAAACGGTTTTCCGCGAAAAACCTAGTATTTAAGCCATTCCCCGGAGTTTTCCACATTTTTTCATGTTGATAAAGCAGGCCTGCCCTGGGTTTTGCAGGTCACTTGAAAACTTACAACAGCGCTTTGCGGCAGGCTGAAACCATATCCCGGGAAAGCTATTCCAGCTCAAAGGCACCTGTGTAAAGCTGGTAGTATTTCCCCTTCTGGGCAATAAGCTCTTTATGGCTGCCCCGCTCGATAATGCGGCCCAGCTCCAGCACCATAATGCTGTCGGAATTCTGCACAGTGGAAAGCCTGTGGGCGATGACAAACACAGTGCGGCCCTGCATCAGCCCGTCCATGCCCTGCTGCACCAGGCGTTCGGTGCGGGTGTCGATGGAAGAGGTGGCCTCGTCCAGCACCATCACAGGGGGATCTGCCACAGCCGCCCGGGCAATGGCCAGAAGCTGCCGCTGGCCCTGGGAAAGGCTGCCCCCGTCCCCGGAGAGCACTGTGTCATAGCCCTTTGGCAGGCGGCGGATGAAGCTGTCGGCGTTTGCAAGCTTTGCCGCCGCTTCCACCTCCTCGTCGGTGGCGTCAAGCTTCCCGTAGCGGATGTTGTCCCCCACCGTCCCGGTGAACAGGTTGGTGTCCTGGAGCACAATGCCCAAAGAGCGGCGGAGATCCGGCTTTTTAATCTTGTTGATGTTGATGCCGTCATAGCGGATTTTCCCGTCCGCAATGTCATAGAAGCGGTTTATCAGGTTGGTGATGGTGGTTTTGCCCGCGCCTGTGGCCCCTACAAAGGCTACCTTCTGCCCGGGCTGGGCCTCCAAAGACACGTCGCGGAGCACCAGCTTTTCCTCATTGTAGCCGAAGTCCACCTCCCGCAGTTCCACCCGGCCTGTCAGCCGGGTGTAGGTGACAGATCCATCGTGATGGGGGTGCTTCCAGGCCCACAACCCTGTGCGCTCCGCTGTCTCCGCAAGCTTTCCGTCCACCTCTTTTGCGTTCACCAGGGTAACATACCCCTCGTCCTGCTCTGGGGACTCATCCATCACGTCAAAGATGCGCTCGGCTCCAGCCAGGGCCATAATGATGGTGTTGAACTGCTGGGAAATCTGGCTGATGGGCTGGGTAAAGCTGCGGCTTAGCTGCAAAAACGCCGCGATGCCTCCCAGGGTCAGCCCGCCTATGCCGGAAAGGGACAGGGCGCCGCCAGCGATGGCGATGAGCACATACTGCAAATGGCCCAGGTTGTTCATAACCGGCCCCATGATGTTGGCATAGCTGTTGGCTGCGTCGGCCTCCCGGCGCAGTTCTTCGTTGAGGGCATCAAAATCCGCCTTGGCCCTGTCCTCATGGCAGAATACCTGCACCACCTTCTGCCCGGTGACCAGCTCTTCGATAAAGCCGTTCACCGCCCCCAAGGCCCGCTGCTGCCGGACGAAATACTTGCCGCTCTGCCCGCCGATGTGCTTGGTTACCGCCAGCATGAAAGCCACGAACAGGACTACCAGAGCCGTGAGGGGGATGCTGGTGGTTACCATGGCGCAGAACACGGAAACCACTGTGATCACCGAGGAAAAGGCCTGGGGGATTCCCTGGGAAATCATCTGCCGCAGGGTGTCTGTGTCGTTGGTGTAGCGGCTCATCAGGTCGCCGTGGGTGTGGGTGTCGAAATACTTGATAGGCAAGGCCTGCATGTGGGAGAACAAATCGTCCCGGATTTTTTTCAGCATTCCCTGGGAAATGCCCACCATCAGCCAGTTATATAGGAAGGTGGATCCAACGCCTAAAAGGTAGATAAGCGCCATCCTGCCAATGGCCCCCAGCAGGGCCGCCATCCCCTGCCCTACACTGGAAAAGGCCTGGGACGTGCCGGCATATACTGCCATAAGGGGTTCGATGTAATCGTCAATGAGGGTTTGCAGGAACATGGATCCAAGCACCCCGGCCACAGCGCTTAGCAGGATGCAAAGAAGCACCACGGCAAACCGCGCCTGATACCCCCGGCCCAAATAGCTTAACAGCCGTTTTATGGTTTTCCCCTGGTTTTTAGGCCCCTGGCCTTTTACAAAGGCTCCCGGCCCCCGGCCCGGAGGGCCTCCGTGTACTCTAGGCTGCGCCATGGTCATCCTCTCCCTTCTGCTGCGATTCATATACTTCCCGGTAAATAGCGCTCTTTTCCATCAGTTCCTCATGGGTGCCCGCATCCGCTATCTTACCGCCATCCAGCACGATAATCTGGTCGGCATCCTGGACAGAGGCTACCCGCTGGGCAATGATGATTTTCGTGGTGCCGGGGATTTCCTCCCGGAAGGCCTGGCGGATAAGGGCGTCTGTGCGGGTGTCCACCGCGCTGGTGGAATCGTCTAAAATAAGGATTTTCGGCTTTTTCAGCAAGGCCCTGGCAATGCACAGCCGCTGCTTCTGCCCGCCGGACACATTGGAGCCTCCCTGCTCGATATAGGTGTCATAGCCCTCTGGGAACTGCCGGATAAACCCGTCTGCCTGGGCCAGCTCGCACACATGGGCAAGCTCCTCGTCTGTGGCGTTTTCATTGCCCCAGCGCAGGTTTTCCTTGATGGTGCCGGAGAAAAGCTCGTTTTTTTGCAGCACCATGGCAACCTCCTCCCGCAAGGCCCGGAGGGTATAGTCCCGCACGTCCGCGCCGCCCACCAGCACCCGGCCCCCGGTGCAGTCATACAGCCGGGGGATAAGCTGCACCAGGCTGCTTTTGCCAGCGCCTGTGCCCCCCAGAATGCCCACAGTCTGGCCAGAGGCAATCTCCAGGTTAATTTCGGAAAGGCACACGCGCCCCTCCTTTTGATAGCGGAATTCCACGTTCTCAAAGCGCACAGAGCCGTCTGCCACAGCCGCAAGGCCCTTTTCCCCGTCGCTAATTTCGTTTTCCTCCTCCAGTAGCTCTGTAATGCGCTCTATGGAGGCCCGGGACATGGTAATCATCACAAAGAACATGGAGAGCATCATCAGGCTCATAAGGATTTGGCTGGCATAGGACAAAAGGCTCATAAGCTGGCCTGTGGTCATGGAGCCTTTGAAAATCAGCTTTGCCCCAAACCAGGAGATGAGCAGAATGCAGGCATACATGCAAAACTGCATTAACGGGGCGTTAAAGGCCAGGATTTTTTCCGCCAGGGCCGAATCGTGCCGGATGTCCTCGCTGGCGGCTGTAAACTTCTCCGTCTCGTGCTCCTCCCGCACAAAGGCTTTCACCGCCCGAATGCCCCGCAGGTTTTCCTGCACCACCACGTTCAGCCGGTCATAGCGCTTGAACATGCGCTCGAACACCGGGTGGGCCTTGCTGGCGATAAACAGCAGCCCTGCCCCCAGAACCGGGATGGCGACAAGGAACACCAGGGACAGGCCGGGGTTCAGGTAAAAAGACATGATAAGGGAAAACACCAGCATGGCAGGCGCCCGCACCGAACGGGTCATCATCTGGAAGGCGTTTTGCAGGTTTGTCACGTCAGTGGTAAGCCGGGTGACAATGCTGGCGGAGGAAAATTTGTCGATGTTCCCAAAGGAATAGCCCTGCACCTTGTGGAACATATCCTGCCGCAGGTTGGCTGCAAACCCGGCGGAAGCCTTGGCGGCGCTGCGTCCTGCCAAAAAACCAAAGGCCAGGGAAATAAGGGTGGCTGCAGCCAGGGCAGCGCCCACCTTGAGGATAGTCCGCATGTCCCCTGCTTCAATGCCCTGGTCAATCAGCACTGCCATCAGCAGGGGGATTACCACCTCCATCACCGCTTCCATGGTGACAAAGGCCGGAGCCAGCAAGGTGTCCTTCTTATACTGCCGGACGCTGCCGGCAAGCTTTCGTATCATATGCACCGCTTCCTTTCTTTCGTTGGGGGCCTGCCCCAAACCCCGCTTAAGAAACTTTTTTAAGGAAAAAGTTTCTTAAAAATCTTCAAAAACCTTCACAGGTAAGTGTGGCGGATGGGGATGGCTGCCTTGAATTTTTATAAGTTTATATCCTTACAGTACGTTCCCTAACAATATGGGCAGAAAAGAGCGCTGTCACTTCATGGCGCTCTCAGCATTGTCGCGTATCTTGCCGCACAGCCGGAAAAACTCCTGCTTTTCCTCCGGGGAAAGCCCCTGGGAAAGCTGCTCCTCTGTTTTGCGGATGCACTCCCCCACCCGCTCATGCAGCTCCACTGCCTGCGGGGTCAACTGGATTTTTTTCAACCGCGCGTCCTCCCCTACAGACTGCCGGGTTATCCAGCCGTTTTTCTCCATCAACTGCAAAATGCCCGTCACGGTGGACCGCCGCACCCCGAACTGCTCCTGGATATCCCGTTGGAACACATCCCGGTTCCGGTTTTCATAGAGATACCCCATCACCCAGGTCTGGGTTTTGGTGGGCTTTTCCGCCATGTCCTGAAAGGCCTGCTGATCCACCAGCCGCTTGCACAAAATGTGCAGCCGGTGTATCTGAAAGCCGATTTCGTCCCAGTGCTCCTTGCGCGGGGCCGGATGCCCCTGAAGAGGTTCGCGATTTTCCATCTGGCTGCTCCTTTCCGGGATCCCCCAATCTGTTAGTTCCCAAACTGTTAGGACACTATCATTATACCGCTGCTTTTTTCCCCTGTCAAGTGCTTTTGGAAAATTTTGAGGCACCGGGCTTTTCCTTATCCGGGGCAGGCTCCCTGCCCAAAGGCGGCGGGCGCTGGGGATTATCCGTCAGGCACATGATATAGTCCATGGTGGTGCCGAAAAACTTTGCCAGCACCATCAGGGTTTCCGTAGGCGGCACCCGCTCTCCCCGCTCATATTTGGAAATCAGGGTCTGCTCGATGCCTGTCTGCATTTGCAGGCCCACCTGTGTTAGCCGCCGCTTTTTCCGCAGCTCCCGCAAGCGATTTTCCATCCGGCTCACCTCCTCGCCCCTGTCCTTATAGAACATTTTGGCATAAAGGAGTATTGACAAAAAGGACGATTTGTCCTATTATAAGGGAGGAAAATTTTTGGAAGGGATGGTGGCGGTGGAAAATAACAGTTCCATGTGGGAAAAGCTGTACAGGCTTTCTGCCTGGGCGCTCTTTGGGCTTTTGCTGGGGCTGGGAGGGGCCGCAGGCGTTTGGCTGTTTTTTCTAAGCGGGTTTTCCTTCATTGGCCTGGGGGCAGGAGGCGCTGCGGCAGCCATGGGGTTTGCCTTGGGAACGCGGATGCTTTCCAGCGCCATGCTGCGGCTGGAAAGCCTGGCGGCTTGCAGCGGGAAACAGCGGAAGCCATAAAAAAGTGCGCGGCCCTTTTGCGGGTACGCGCACTTTCTTTGCGGTTTTATTTATGGCAATACCGCATAATTCTAACTGGTATATGGCGAAAAAGCTCCCGCGGGATGCCGCTTAAGGCGGAAGCAGGGAATTGTGCGGTGCTGCCTTATGCCTTCCTGTTTTTCTCATAGAGCAGGTGCAGGCCCTTTAAGAGCAGGTTCGGCTCATAGTGGATTTCCCTTTTGCAATAAGGGTGGACAACTGCCATCAGCCCCCCTGTGGCCACTGCCGTAACCTTCTCCCCCAGGGCTTCCTCCACCCGGCCGATAAGGCCGTCCAGCATACAGGCGCTGCCATAAATAGCCCCGGCCTGCATACAGTCCACCGTGTTGGTGCCGATAACCCGGGGCGGGGCTTCCAGATGGATATAGGGAAGCTGGGCCGCCCGGGCGCTGAGGGCGTCTACAGAGGTGCGCAGGCCGGGCATAATCATGCCCCCCAGGTGGGCGCCGTTCTTTCCCACCACCGACATAGTGGTGGCAGTGCCCATGTCAAAAATAACCAAGGGCGGGTCGTATGCAGCCAAAGCCGCCACCGCGTCCACCACCCGGTCTGCCCCAAGCTGGGCCGGGTTGTCGATACGGATATCCAGGCCTGTTTTTAACCCCGCGCCTACAACCAGGAATTCCTTCCCCGTCATCTGCCGGGCCGCGTCCGCAATGACAGTGCGCAGTTCCGGCACCACGCTGGCTAAAATTCCTCCCTCTAAGCCCTTGGGATCCACCCCCTGCCGGGAGAGCAGGCCCTCTAAAAGCAGGCTGTATTCGTCTGCTGTCTTGTAGCGGTCGCTGCGGATGCGCAGGGTGAAAAGGAGATTGTCCCCCTCCAGGCACCCCAGCACTGTGTTGGTATTGCCTATGTCAATTGCAAGAATCATGCTTTCTCCTCCTGTTCCCTGTTGGGGATAACGCGGGCCTTGTCAAGCCCCGCGCATATGGCCCCGCAAAGCACTGCCGCCGCTATGGCCTCGGGAATGCCGTTTGCCAGCATAATGCTTAAAATGGCCCCACTAACCAGGGTATGGGAAATGCCCTGGGCCGCGGCAAAAGCCTCTCCCAGCACAAGGCCCATCAGGCCCATTACCAACACGGTGTTCACCGCCGCGCCGGCAATCCCCGCCAGCACAAAGCCTGTCCTGCGGCCCCAGGCCCTTCCCTTTGCCAACCGGGACATGCCGGCAAATACGAACCAGGGCACCGCGCCTGTAAGGATGCGGGGCACAAGGCAGATCAGCAGCGCCCACAGGCTGCCCTTGTCCGTTCCGGGCAGGGGCACAAAGGGGGAAAAGGCAAAGCTTAAAAGGCTGGGGGCCATGGTGTTTTTCCAAAGGCTGACAAGGCCGAAAAGAGCGCCCAGCCCAGCCCCCCGCTTAGGGCCAAGAACCACAGAGCCGATAATGACCGGCACATGCAGGATGGTGGCCTTGATAAGGGGCAGGTCGATAAGCCCCAAAGGCGTGAAAGCCATTAAGAGAATAATGGCGGCGAACAGGGCAGTGAGCACCAGCTCCTGCATGGGACGGGCGGGGTGTGCTGTTTTGCTTTCCATCATAAAAAACCTCCACTGCTGTTCCCTTTTTCCGCAGGGATACAGCGCGTATTTTTGCCGGAACGCCGCTTGCAGTATGCCCTTTTGCGCCCCGCGAAAGCCTGAAAGCTTTCAGGCTTTTCACACAGGTTCCTGTCCTGCCCCAGCGGGTGCAGGCTGTTATAAAGGCGCAGGCATGGCTCCAGCCTTGCCAGTATACCACAAAAGCTTTGAAAAAGAAAGAGCAAAGGCAAAAAGAAACGTTCCTCTGCCTTTGCTCCTGTCTGTCATCCTCCGTCAATCTCCAGCCCCAGGCCATACAGAAGGCTTACCGCCTCGGGCATGGAGAACTTCGCCCCCTTCACCTGGTTGCCCTCTATGGAGAAGCCGTACTCCGCGGCCCCCCGGAAGTCTGCGCCGGAAAGGTCGTTGTGGGAAAAAGCGGCGCCCCGCAGCAGGCAGCCGGAAAAATCCGCCCCGCTAAGGCGGCAGTCCTCAAAAAAGCTGCCGGAAAGATCGCAGCCAGCAAAAGAGAACTTCCCCAGCTCCAGGTGGAAAAAGAGGCAGTGGTGCAGGGTGCAGCGGGCAAAGCTGTCAAAGGGCAGGAAACCCAAATCCTGCTTCCGGGGATCTAAGAGGGCGGCCCAGTCTATTCCCAGCACCGCGCAGTCCTCAAAGGAATTGCCCATGGCCTGGACGTTGTCAAAGGAAAGCCCTCCTAAGCGGCACCGGGCAAAATGGCACCCGGTGAAGCGGCAGCTCTGGAAGGAAAGCCCCTGGAAGCGGCAGTCCGAAAAGAGGCAGTCCTCGAACAGGACGCCGCGAAAATCCCCCTCCTCCAGCCGCAGGGCAGAAAATTCCTCTCCCGCATATTCCTTTTTTGCCATAAGCTCCCTCCATGGGGGGGCTGCCTATCCCAGCATGGCCCGCAGCCGCCGCAGGGTTTCCGCCACAGGCAGGCCCACAATGTTGGAATAGTCTCCCTGAATGCTTTCCACCAGGATAACCCCCGCGCCCTCAATGCCATAAGAACCGGCCCGGCCCCGGGACTCCCCCATGGCCACGTAGGCGGCGATTTCTTCGTCGGTCAAATCGTAAAACTTCACCTGGGTCACTTGGTGGAACACCTGCTGCCCGCCTTTTGCCAGCAGGCACACCCCGGTGAAAATCTCGTGGGTGCGGCCGGAAAGCCTGCGGAGCATCCGGCAGGCGGCCCCGTCGCTTTCCG
Source organism: Acutalibacter sp. JLR.KK004 (assembly GCF_036941085.1). Classification (NCBI taxonomy): domain Bacteria; kingdom Bacillati; phylum Bacillota; class Clostridia; order Eubacteriales; family Acutalibacteraceae; genus Acutalibacter; species Acutalibacter sp. JLR.KK004. The sequence goes on along the minus strand of NZ_JAYMNQ010000001.1, from coordinate 1,202,423 downwards.
GCTTGCCCAACACCAGCCCGTCAATGGACACTATGGAATCCGCCGCGATAACCGCCCTGCCCGGGCACAGGGGAGCCACAGCCCGGGCCTTCCGGGCGCTTAATTCTTCCACCGTCTGGGCGGGGGTGAAGCCCTCCGGCACGTCCTCATCCACCCCGGAAACCACCACGTCAAAGGCTATCCCCGCCTGCTCCAGCAGCATTTTCCGGCTGGGGGACTGGGAGGCCAGCACCACCCTCTCCCCTATCAGCAGCTTATTCCCCATAGCCATCGGGGTTCTGCCTCTGCCAGCGCAGGGAGTCTGCGCACATGTCCTGCAAGGTTCGCTTTGCTTCCCAGTGCAGTTCTTCCTTTGCTTTGGAAACGTCGGCGTAGCTTTCCGGCAAGTCCCCGGCCCGGCGTCCTTCTATCACATAGGGGATCTCCTGCCCGGCAGCCTCGGAATAGGCTTTCAGCACCTCCAGCACAGAATAGGCCCGGCCTGTGCCCAGGTTATACACCCGCAGGCCGCAGTTCCCCTTTTCAAACAGCTTTAAAGCCGCCACATGGCCCTCCGCCAAATCCACCACATGGATATAGTCCCGCAGGCAGGTGCCGTCGGGGGTGGGATAGTCGTTGCCAAACACGTGGAGCTTGTCCCGCTTGCCCACTACGGTTTGGATGATATAAGGAGAAAGGTTGTTGGGGATGCCAGCAGGATCCTCCCCTATGCGGCCGCTTTCGTGGGCGCCCACAGGGTTAAAATACCGGAGAAGCACGGGGTTAAAGCCCTGGTTTGCGGCGGCATAGTCCTTCAAAACCTGCTCAATCATCAGCTTGGTGGTGCCGTAAGGGCAGTTGGCGTGGTTCGGCAGGGGTGCGTCCTCCCGCAGGGGAGGCTGTGTCAGGTCGCCATATACTGTGGCGGAGGAGCTGAACACAATGTTCTGCACATGGAACTCCTCCATAACCTTTAAAAGGGTAATGGTGGATCCCAGGTTGTTTTCATAATACCGCAGGGGGATTTCCACAGACTCCCCCACCGCTTTCAGCCCGGCAAAGTGAATTACCGCGTCAATACCCTCTTTGCGGAAGATCTCCCTAAGGGCCTTTTCGCTGCACACGTCCTCCTCATAGAAGGTTACGTCCTTGCCGCTCAATTCCTTAATCCTGTCCACCACCACAGCCTTGCTGTTGCAGAGGTTGTCCACAATTACCACCTCATAGCCCTGTTCCAGCAGGACAATGCAGGTGTGGGAACCGATATACCCGGCCCCGCCTGTCACCAGAATTTTCATGCCGCGCACCGCCTTTTCTTTATAAAGTAAAGTAACGTCTGAATCTATATTATAGCGAACCAGGGGGCAAAATACAAGCGGCCCGGGGAAAAAACACCTGCCCCTCATAAAAAGCCCCCTTTGTGGCAGAATACAGGAAAGCCCGGGGAATGGGCAAAGCACGCATAAAAAGGAGGAACGGATGCATGTTTCATGGCCCTGTGCGGGAAGCCTGCATCCTATGGCGATTTATGGACGGACTGCTGTTTTTAACCGGAAGCTGCGCATACCCCACCTTAGAGATGATTTGGCGGGGCCGCACCCACTATTCTATGGCCCTTGCAGGGGGCCTGTGCCTCACCCTGATAGGGCGGATCTGCTGCGGCTCCCTGTCTCACAGAAGCCTTGCCCTGCGGTGCCTCACAGGCTCCGGCATTATCACCGGGGTAGAGCTTTGCACCGGCCTTGTGGTGAATCATCTGCTGGGCTTCGGGGTGTGGGATTACAAGGACATGCCCCTGAATATCCTGGGACAGGTGTGCCTGCCCTATTCCCTTTTGTGGTGCCTGCTCACCCTGCCCGCCATGGCCCTCTGCGATCTGCTCAAGGGCATAAAGCTGGACTGAGCAAATTTTCCCTCTTGACAGGAAAGGGAATCCGTTTTATAATAACAAATGTTACGTAACATATGTTATTATAAAGGAGGCCGGGTATGCCCCCAAAACCTACCATCACCAAACAGGAGATTCTTGCCGCTGCCGTACAACTTGTGCGGGAGGGCGGGCTGGGAAACGTCAACGCCCGTAGCCTTGCCCAGGCCCTGGGCTGTTCCACCCAGCCCCTTTTCCGGGTGTATACCTCTATGGAGGCGCTGCGGACAGACTTAAAGGAAGAGCTTGACCGGCAATATGACGCCTTTATGGCCCAGCGGATGACAGAGGAAAACAGGCTTTTAAGCCAGGCCATTGCCTATGTGGCCTTTGCCCGGCAGGAAAAGCACATCTTCAACGCCTTGTTTATGAACCTGACTATGGCGGGGGCCTCCCTGGAGGACATCCTGAAAGCCCCCTGGAACAGGGCTTCCATTGAAAACGCGGCCAAAACGGCAAATCTGCCTTTAGAGCAGGCAGAGCGGCTTTTCATCCATGTGTGGCTTTATTCCCACGGCATTGCCACCCAGATTGTGTCAAACTGTATCCACCTGCCGGGAGAGCAGGTGGAAGCCCTGCTGGAGGAAGCCTTTTGGCGGCTTGCGGGGCAGGATAAGGAGGAACCAGTATGCTAGAAAGCAAAAAACGCACGCCGGAGGAAACAGCGCAGTACCTGAAGGACTTAAAAAACTGGCTTTTGCAGACCCGGGAGGATCCGGCGGAAGGCATGGCGGATTTTTTCGCCGCCCGGCTGGACAAATACGAAGACGTACATATGGGAAACTGGGGGGCAGAATACCGGGAAATCGCGGGATTTTTCGATGAAGGGCTTGCCAGCCTGCTGGACATCGGCTGCGGCACCGGGTTGGAGCTGGAGGCCATGTTCAAGCGCTTCCCCCAGCTTCAGGTGACAGGCATTGACCTGTCCTCTGCCATGCTGGGCAGGCTGCGGGAGAATTTCCCAGGAAAGGGTATCCGGCTTATCCAAGGCGATTATTTCCAGGTGCCTTTTGGGGAGGAAGCCTTTGACGCGGCCCTGTCCTTTGAAACCCTGCACCACTTCGATTTTCAAAAAAAGCAGGCCATTTATGAGAAGCTGCACCGCGCCCTGGCCCCAGGCGGGTATTATATAGAGTGCGACTACATTGCCTGCTGCCCCGAGGAGGAAACCCTGTGCCAGGAGCACCTGCGGCGCAAACGGGAGAAGAGCGGTATCCCTGAGAGCCAGTTTATCCACATTGATACCCCCCTAACCTGGGAGCACCAGAAAGCCCTGCTGGAAAATGCAGGCTTTCAGCAGGTGCGGGTGCTGTATGAGCGGGAGAGCACCATGGTTATCCGGGGAGAAAAAGGGTGAAACCATCCCTGAAAAGTTTTTTGTCCGCAGGGGTTGACAAGGCGGCTCGAACCGTGTATAATATTGACTGTCGCTCGAAGTGATTCGGGCACCGGATGGCCCGGTAGTTCAGTTGGTTAGAACGCTAGCCTGTCACGCTAGAGGTCGACGGTTCGAGCCCGTTCCGGGTCGCCATCCAGCTTTTAAAGTTGGCATAGTTCACTTCGTGGACTATTGCGCTGCTATGGCTCAGTTGGTAGAGCGCATCCTTGGTAAGGATGAGGTCAGCAGTTCAAATCTGCTTAGCAGCTCCAAGAAACACTCCGTAAGACTGCGGTCTGCGGGGTGTTTCTTTTATCCAATCGTTCCTTGATTTGCCCCGCTGACTACCTTTTGGCTACTTTCCGAAAAACTGTCTCCAACCTGACTACCCCCGGAAAGATACCGCTCCAGTTGAATCAGGCAAGCGGCAGCGCCTTCCTTGTCCATGTGGGTGTAGATGTTGGCGGTCATTTGGATGGTAGCGTGTCCCATCAGGTACTGTGCCGTTTTCAAGTCGATACCGGCCCGGTAGAGATTTGAGCAATAGCTGTGACGCAACAGATGGGCGCGGACTTCACAGGGGGCAACCCTGACCACCTTATCCCACATTCGCCGGAAAGCAATCTGCGTCATAGGCCGCCCATCTGTGCAGGTCAGTAGATATAAACCCGCATGTGGCGTAGCGTCCAGAATAGCTTGCAATGGCTGTGGTATTGGGATTGTCCGATGGGCTGACTTGCTTTTTAGCTCTTGCACCGGGTCGGGCTGGTTGTTTTTGAGGAAGGTGGATGCACGGTTCACCGTCAGCTTATCCCCCTGAATATCGCCCCATTGCAGCCCCAGAGCTTCTTCCCGGCGCAGGCCACAGTAGAGACATAACCCCACAATACAAAGCGCCCGATGGTCATCCAGTGGACGCAAGGCTGCGATAAGCGTCTCCTGCTCTTCCAGGGTCAGATATTCCTTCTTTTTGGGCAGGGCGTGGGGCGTAATTTTGATGCCATCCGTGGGTTCACCTTGCACAAGCCCATTTTGCCGGGCCGTGGTAAAGAGTTGACGCAGGGTATTAAGAACTTTGCGCTGCAATTCTTCTGATTTGTTGCTGACACCTTCCATCACACGGCGGACGTGTACCGGGCGAACGTCCCTAAGCCGCATTGTGGCAATGAAAGGCAGGATGTGGTTATTATAAGCGTTACGGTATCCTGCCAACGTATTAGCTCTCAACCCGCTTTTGTATGCAGTTATCCACGTCTTTGCCCACTCATCCACGATGGTGGTGTCCCCCACCACAAGTCCCTGGCGGTCTTGATCCCGGAGCGCGTCGGCGGCCTGGTTCACCTCGGCGATGGTGCGGTCATAGGCCAGCTTCTGCCTGCCGTCTGACAGGGTGACTTTCTTTTGATAGCGTCCATCCTTTCTTTTTTCATAAAATAAAATGAAACCGTCCTTTCTGCAAAGGGAAAATACGTTCTCTCTTGCTTTTAAGGGCGGGATGGGGTACAATATCGTTGTCGAGGCGATGTGTGCCCTATCCGGCCCATTGCTTGCCGCTTTTGGTGCTACCAACACCGAAAGCGGCTTTTTTATTGTCCAAAATAAATGTCAACGTCCAGATTGCCAAACTTGTAAAAACAGATTGCCCTTTTCATCATTTCCTCGCTGGCATTAAAGTAGTCAGCCAGTCCAGAGCCGATGCACCCGCAATCACCCACCCGGTACATAAAACGGTTTGCCAAAGCCTTTGTCACTCCATAATGCCGGTACTGCGGATGCACCGCCAGGAAGTCGATGCTCCCGGTCTGATAGGAAAAAGTGGTGGCCCCAATAATCGTAGAGCCATCCCGCATAATCAAAGCCTGCCGCCGTTGAACATATTGCTTGACCTGTTCCAGATGTGAGGTTTCATCCAGGCAGGGAAAACCGTCAATGACAAGGGTGATAAAATTCATCCAGTCAGGAATATCCGCCAGCGTAGCATAAGAAATTTCCTGCATAATTGTATCAGGAGCAGTTGGATTTTTGTTCAATGTAAACTCCAGTTGTAGAGAATAAAAGACCTCGTTTTGCCGATACTCCAGCTTTCCATTCATGTATTCTATGACAAGCTGTACCAAATGGTTATTCCCTTTATCATACGGGCCGATAATACCGGAGGGATGTACGATAACTGCCTGTAACCCCTTCCGGGAAGCATCCAGTACACTCTGTGTCGCCTCCGCCTTCGTCTTTGCATACCCGCCTACTACAGAAGCCGCCGAAAAAAAACCTGCCTCATAAATTGTTTCACGGTAGGCCATCTCAGGTATAGCATGGACAGAACTCACGTAGACAAACCTGTCAACCTCTTTTTCTCTGCATATATGTATCATGTTTTTTGTTCCATTCACGTTGACCTCATATACGAGCGGTGATACTTCCCGCTCTATGCTGATAATCCCTGCTGTATGGATGACCTTCACTGTTTTCATATCTGCATTTTCAAAAAGCGGGGATAGTGTTTCTTTCCTGCACACATCGCCATGGACATAATGAATATTGGGGGCCTTAATCACTGGCTTTTCTTCTGGAAGCAGAAGCCCATATACTTCACTGTCCGTATTCTGTAATAAGCGGATAACTGTACTTCCCAAATGACCCGCTGCTCCTGTGACAATATATCTTATGCCCATATCCATCCCTCTTTCTGTCCATTTTAGGCGATTCCATTGCGTCAACCAGAATCACCTCATACTCGGCATCACTTTTCAGCGGCGCTTTCCGTCCTGGCAGCGAAAACGTTCCATCCTTTATCAGCGTGTCTTCTACCCACTTGATCCCTCGGTAGATATTATTTTCCGCTATTCCATAGCTGGCTGCTATATGGGCATAGGTACGGTATTCCCGCAGATATTCCAGGGTGGCCAGCAGCAGATCCTCTATGCTCAGCTTTGGCGTCCTCCCACGGCGCCGGTGCTTTTCCGCATATCCTTTTTGCAGAATTTCTACCATCTTGTCAAATGTTACTCGCTTTACCCTGGTAATTCTCCGAAATTTTGTGTTTGAATATTTCGCTAGCTTTTCGTATTTCATGCTTCTACTTTATCGCTCTATTTTTATTTTCGCAAGAGGTCTATTGAAAAACTGCTCCCGCTTTTTTCCCATAGCTATAAAAAAGTAGAGTGCATCCACAAAAGATACACTCTGTTTCTTCTTTATTCCTGCGTTGGTTCTGTACTGCCGCTGGGCGACGCGCCACCACCAGAATCTTTACCGTCTTTTTTTCCGCTGGGAAGAAGATTGCCCTGCTTGGTTTCCGGGTGGGGGGGTAGCGGCACTGTTGGTAATCGCGTCCAGGATGCGCATAAAGCCTTCCGATGCATCCTGCTTGCGGGCGCTTACATTAAATGTATATTTGGCCCTGATATCCGTATGGCGCGTCTGAGAGGAGCTATGTGTAACATTCCCTGTAAACTTTGTCGATACCGGACTCCACCAGGATTTGTACTCCGTCTCAACCTTTGCATCCTCCTGGTTCTTCTTCTCGTCATCTTCTGCTGTGGATACCTCCAAATCAAAAGAAATATGCACGTCTTCAATCGCCAGGTTCGGGATGCCGGTCAAAGCCAGAAAAGGCGCTTCAATATGGCGATCCTGGGTTTTGGGCGTTCCGTCTGCTTCCAGCACATTCTCCTGATAATTGAAAGTTACCATGCGGACCTGGCCTTTTTCGTCAATGCCCACGTCCTTAACAAAGTGGGCCAGCGCCATGCTCATGTCCGTCTGGGCCTTTATGGCGGCAATTAGAGGCGCTGAAACCATCTTGTCAATGGGCAGATTGTTTACAATTCCACCCACAACCGCGTGATCCATACCATCATCTCCCTATAAGTTATTTATAATTTTGAAACCGCGAAACAAAAAATTTGCGGTTTACGACCAGTTTAGTTTTTCTCCGGCTTTTCTGCTCGATCGCCCCCCTTTATTTCAAAAGGAGTGATCGCGTTGTCCAGCTTCTCCACAATGCGGGCCAGCGCTTCTGGCGGCGGAGTGGATTTAAACTTCAAATTCACGTCCACGGCGGCATCCTCATCCGGAACAGCACCAGCAAGCTCTACCAGAAAACTGCCTCTGTCTATGGAAAACTTAGAGCCATCGCCGTTTAACGGAGCGGTGGTTTCCTTGATATTTATGTCTTTCAGCCTGACGCTCAGTTTCACGTCCATCTCATCCAAATAAAGGGTATGATGGTCGCTTAAGCAGATAAGAGGAACGTCTATGGCGTATCCGTCACGGATGACGAACCGCTTTGCCAATGGGGCCTGGGTTTTGGGGTCTATGTATTTATCCATGGTGGCAAGATGGTGCTGCTCCATGATTTCGGCGCTGGAATTTACGCAAAACTGCAGTCCCCGTATAACGTCAGACAAAGTGATGCCTTCTTCGTGATCCTCTTTCTTGTTCCACTTAGAAATTCCCATATATCCCGCCCCTCTTATCGAGTGAATTTGTAGTATTCGTTGGAGCTTCCAGAAAGATTTGAAAAACCAGCACCACGAAATGTATGACCCACTCGCAAAACCAGTTCTGTGTTTTCCCTCTTTATATCATCCTCTTTGCGTCCTTTGGCCAGTCCGTATAACTGCGCGTCACGCCGATTTTTGACCGTTACGATCATCTGTGCAATAGTGTTAAGGAGTTCATCGCCGGGTGGAAGTGTCACGTAATCTATTTCACACTCTTTTTGTCGCCTTACATAAATAGAAGTGAATGCCGATACCGGGACACGCCTTTTAAAGCAGACCTCCGCATTAAAAGCAGTACGCTGATTTAAGTCGCTCAATTCCCCGCTGGTTCCCGTCTGGCCTTTATAATCGCATAAAGACACGCTGATAATCCGTAAAGGAAAACAATTCGCTTTCTCCATAAAAATTCGCACTGGCTTGGCGCCGGACGCGCCGAATTCGGCCTTGGGGGCCAATTTGCCGTTCATTAGAAAACGCGCGTATACACCGTCTGCCCCGGACTTATTCACGTCCCTTGTACGAATAAAATAGGGGACCTTTTTGTTTTTTGCTCCTCGCGGACGGCATTGCTGCAACTGATTTCTCCTGCCAGCATAATATCGCACAGAGAGCGCACGTTTGTGCAGTGTATACAGCCCTGGATGCTGTTCTTTATGTCATCATTCAATGTAACATACATAGAGCGTTTTCTCCCTACAGATATTCAGACGCTTGCATATGTAGAATAATGCTGTCGTATTATAGCACATTTGGGGGAATTTTGACAAGTGTGGATTTTTTAGGGAAGTGTCCAAAGACAGAGTTAAAGGAAGTCAAAGAGAGAAAAAGGGACAGCAGTGCCATCTGCTTTTTGAAAAGGGCTACCGGAACGTGGCTCTGGTGGGCACTGGGCAGAACATCTCCAACCACGTGATGCGGGAAAAAGGATTCCTTGCCACCTGCGCCAAGCTGGGGATGTCGGCGAAGCTGTGGACAGGGGAGTCGAAGGGGGGACAGCGCCTTCTACGGCTACAGGCTGACAAGGGAAATCCTCCAGTCCGGCGACGTGCCAGAGGGGGGTCTACAGCGCAGACGAGTTTGCCATGGGAGGCATCAGGGCCTGCCGGGAGCTGGGGGGGTGTCTTTGCCGGGGGCCATAGGCATGATGGGCTATGGATCCCCTCACTTTAACGAGTACCTCACCCCCTCTTTAAGCTCTGTGGGCTTCCCTGTTTCCAATATGATACAGGACTGCGTGAACCTGCTGCTGGACAAATACTATAACAACAGCCAGGAGTGCAAGTCCATCCGCTTCCAGGCGGACTTTACCTTCCGGGAAAGCTTCCGGCCGGATTAGGAAGCGCCCAAACTGCGCGTTTAGCTTTTGATTTGCCACCTTCTTCAAAGGTGGTGGGGTATTTAGGGCTGAAGCCCCTAAACCGCCGGAGCCATAACCTAACGGAATGGGGATTCCCTAAAAGGAAGGGGCCGCGCAGATGCGCGGCCCCTTGCGGGCTTTATGTAGCCCGCAGGCCGAAGCTGATGGAGAGGGCCTGGTTCACCCTGTCCATAGAGTCCCTATCCAGCTTGCCCATTTTCTCCCGGAGGCGGTGCTTGTCGATGGTGCGCACCTGCTCTAAAAGCACCACAGAATCTTTTAAAAGGCCGCTGCCCTGGGCGTCCACTTCTATGTGGGTGGGCAGGTTTGCCTTGTCCCGCTGGCTGGTGATAGCCGCCGCGATAACTGTAGGGCTGAACCGGTTGCCCACATCGTTCTGCACAATCAGCACAGGCCGCACGCCTCCCTGCTCCGAGCCTACCACAGGGCTTAAGTCTGCATAATAAATATCGCCTCTACGCACGTTCACCATATTCACGCTCCGCATAAGAATTGCCATGGGGTACGGGGCCGCCCGTACCGCTCCTTCCTGCTGTATTGCCATAACCGGCTTTCACAGGTATTTTGCCCTGGAAAAGCCGGCTTTAATCAAAGGCAGGATTTTTTTGAGGAATCCCTCTGTTCCATTTTATTGGCCCGGCCCGGTTTTGTGCGCGGGCATTGCACCATTTTCCCCTGCCGTCATACTATAGTACCAAGAACACAAAAGGAGGAGATTCCATGCCTGATAATGAGTACGTCTCCCAGCAGGAGGGAGAGGGCGGTTTTAAGGAAGCTGTGTGCATCGACGCCATGCGCATATACGATTCGTGCAGCGATAAAGACTGCCTGGAGGACATACGGGTGCTGTTCCCCGCAGCGCGGCAGCAGCTTGTAGACAGTGCCACCAATGTGCGCATCAAGGATGTCAGCGTCATCACCGTGTATGTGGATCTGCAGCCCATCCCCTTTAACAAGGGCTTTTACTCGGTGGATATGACCTTTTTCTTCGATGTGTGCCTGGACTTGTTCGGCGGGCCTACCACCTGCGCGGTGCCTGTAAACGGCGTTTCCGTGTTCAACAAAAAGGTAATCCTGTATGGCAGCGAGGGGAATGTGAAAATGTATTCCTCGGGCAGCTACTGCGACGACGTGACCATGCCGGAGGACGAGAAGGTGCTGCCCAAAGCCACTGTGCAGGTGGCAGAGCCTGTGGCCCTGTCCGCGAAGCTGTGCGAGTATCCCTGCGGGGCCTGCGACCCCTACTGCCGCATCCCCGACTGCGTGTGCCAGCGGTATGGCGGGGACTTTGAAACCGGCCCCCAGCACAACTGCGTATACGTGACCATCGGCCTTTTTATCATCGTGCAGATTGTGCGCAATGTCCAAATCCTTATCCCGGCGTACGACTTCTGCGTGCCTGAGAAGGAGTGCGTCACGTCCTCTGACAATCCTTGCGACCTGTTCCAGCGCATTGAGTTCCCCACTGACGAGTTTTTCCCGCCTAAGCCCACTGACCTGGGCGGCGGCTGCGGCTGCGGCAGGTAGCCCCGGAAAAAGCCTCCGGGCTTTGGTCTGGAGGCTTCCCTTTTCAGCGAAGAGCTGTGCAAAAACCCGCCCCAGGTGTTTTACAGGCGCCCGGGGCGGGCTTCTTTATTGTACGGATTTCAGCTTGGCTTTCTCGCTGTTACGGGTGCTGCCCTAAAGATGTGTTATAAAAACCGCTGTACTTTGTGGGTTTTACCAAAAGAAAAAAGGGCTGTCCCCTCCATTTCTGGAAAAGACAGCCCCTCTCGGCTCTGCCCGGCAAACGCCTATGCCGGGGTATATTTGGTTTTGGCGTTTTAGTCCTCTAAGGTCTTTTACAGCTTGTCCTCAAGCTTTGCCAGCAACTCCTTTACATTCTCCGGGTCCTGTTCAGCTATGGCATCTTGTACGTCCTGCAGCACAAAGCGGAGGAACCCTTTAAATTGTGCGTCTGTCCATGCCATTCATAAAGCACTCTTTGGGTCTTGCAGCAGCCATCCCGCTAATCCTCCAGGGCTTTCTGCAAATCCTCCTTGATCTTTTTAAACATCTGCTCTTTTTTCACCAGGTCTTTCTCGTTTTCCGCCGATTCCATCGCGTTGAGCAAAAAGCGAATAAAAACCTTAAACTGCGCGTCTGTCATGCCCATATACAGCAGCCTCCTTTCGGCTTTTCTATCTATATTCTACCATATAGGACATGACACGTCAAGCGCCCTCCCGACTGCGTTTTGGCGGCTGCAGTACGGTTTCCTGCCATATACGCTTAACCACCACGCCATACTTTATCGGTATCAGCTCTACCCGCTGGCCTTTTTGCAGCACGCTTTTAGCGGCTTTTACAGTTTTTTCATCTAAAAAAATATTACCCGTTTTTCAGTTCATCCTCTATCATTTTGCGGTATGTTCCCACATTGTCTGCTACGGCGGGCTTCAAATACGGCTGGGCGCGCTGGCCGTTGGTTAAGTGCCAGTTGCCTTTGCCTTCATGACTTCGTTTACCGCCGGGGTAATCAGTACATCCTCATCCTTTGTGCCTACATTCTTCACTATGGAAAAGGACTTGCTGGGGGCTACACGGTAGTTTACGGCCAGGTTTACCGTAACGGTCTGCAAGTCTAAGATGAAAGCCGCTGTAGACACTTTCAGCTTCACGATACGATTATCCATTTCCGTCACTTTCTGCCACGGGGCTTTGAAATGGAACCCCTCTTGAAGCACGGTTTCGCTTACCTGCCCAAAGGTAGAAACCACTCCTGTATGCCCTGCGCTGACAATGGTAAAGCCTGACAAAGCTACCCCCACCGCCATTAAAGCCCCTATCCCACAGCCGATAATCCTGTCCCATCGAACACGCCATTAGGCAAACTCAAATCGACCTCAAATCCGCCGTGTTCACTATGCTTTATCCGCATTTTTCCGCTGTGTGCGAATATGATTTGTTTGACAATGAGCAGTCCTAGACCGTGACGCTGTTCAGTTGTTTTTTCGTCGCACACCATATAATGCGGCGTATTATTCAATTTTTCGATCTGTTCATCTGTCGCGCCCACACCGTCATCGGAAACAATCACAGTACAAATATTATCTTCAACCTTTACACGAACGAAGATATGACATCCCTGCTCGTTATGATTCATGCTGTTTTGAATCAGATTACTTACTGCTCTTTTCATTAAGTCTTTGTCAACATTTGCGGTACAGGAAGTTAATTCTTCATCTGTTTCCCATTCAATCGTGTACTTTTCATCAAGATTCATATTGATAAAATCAACTACGACCTGACGGACAATGGCGATCAGATTTTGCCTTTCAGGGTTTAGCGGCTGCATATTATATTCCAACTTAGAGGCAAGGTTTAAGTCGTTAATCAGGTTTCGCATCCGTTTACTTTGCCGTACAATAACCGCCGCTTTTTGGCGGTTATCTTCTGATAACTGCACATCGTTTTCCAACTGTCCGGCATAGCCCATTACCATCGACAGAGGGGTTCGTATGTCGTGGGACACTCCTGCAATCCAATTTGCTCTTGCGGTTTCTCTTTTGCGGAGCTGCCTGCTTTGCGTCTGTAAAATATCTGAGGTCTTGTTGATGTTTACCGCAAGCTCGGATAAAAGCCCCTTTTCCCGGATATGGACTTCTTCGTTCGTTGATAAAGCCTGTATTCCGCTGACAATCGGTTTCACGGATTTTAACAGCTTGGAATTGGCAATCATATAAATGGTAAAAATGGAGGCTATATTGATTGCTAAAACAGAAAGAATCGTTTTGGGTAAGCTGGCGATGAAATTGTAATCCCAACTCGGCCACATATGCTTCCAAAAGCTTTCTTTCGGATAGCCGAGAACCGCAAGTCCGTTTTCGGCTTCTCCTGTAAATGTAGGATACCCGTCGATATAGCCACGGGTCAGGTTCGCTATATCCGAAACGGTGTATGTCATAGGTACGGTTTCGGGAAGATTATCCGTCTGCCATACTACTTTCATTGTTGCATTTTCAATAAATACCGCCCATACATTTGTGTTTTGAAGCTCAAGCGCCATATCTTCGCTTAAAACATATCCGTTTTCATTTTCGGACAGGTCATCGGCAACTTCCTGTGCCGTAATCCAAGGAGAACCATTCGGCGCCTGATTCAGCGTATATATTCCCAATAAAGCAAAATTCAGAATAATGAGCAGCAGCGAGGACAAGAGCATAATACCGACAAATCGCCGTATGAGTTTCGGTACGCTTTTCATATCAATCGCCATGCGATACATAATTTGCACAAAGAATCAGGAAAACACAGCCTATTGTGCCCGGTACCGCTCCTTTCTTCATGTTTTTCACATTACTTGCCCTCCGTAACCAGTTTATACCCAAGCCCTTTCATCGTTATCAGAGAAACAGGTTGAGATGGATTCGCTTCAATTTTTTCTCTGATACGGCGGATGTGTGCCATCAGCGAATTTTCATAACCGAAAGGATTATCCCCCCAAGCCGCTTCGCACAGAGCGTCGATTGTGACAATTCGCCCGGCGTTTCGATACAAAGCGGAGAGGATGTCGTGTTCCTTTGCCGTAAGAGAAATATGTTCTCCGTTTTTTATGACTTCTGCACGCTCAAAATCAATTTCGCTGTCATGCAGTTTTACAAGGGGATTTTCGGCTTTATAGCTTCTGCGGAGAATGGCATTTACACGGAATAAAAGTTCCTTTGGTAAAAAGGGTTTTACCATGTAGTCGTCCGCGCCAAGCCCAAAGCCACGGAACTTATCATCATCCTCGCCGCGGGCAGTTAAGAACAGCACAGGATAATCAGCCGCTTTTTTCAGTCGTTCCATCAGATTAAATCCATTCCCGTCAGGGAGCATTACATCGAGAATCGCAAGTTCAGGCTGATAGGTGTCAGAAATTGCAACCGCTTCACTTACCGTTTTTGCCGTTCTGATATTTTGAAATCCATCCTCGTTTAAGATGGATACCACCATATCTAAAAGCTCCTGCTCATCATCGACAAGCAAAATGCGTTTTTGTTTTAAGTAATCAAAGTCCATAAGGGTACCTCCTTTGTGCTTCCTATTATACCATAGAAATCTTTCATTTTCTAATATGCGCTGAAATGTAAAGTAAATGTAAGGACACGAGAAGGTTGGCACAAGGTTGAGAAGTTACAATGTACTTGCGATGATAAGAAAGGGGCAAACACAATGAACATCATTGAAACAAAAAACTTAACGAAATCGTATGCAGATTTTACAGCGGTTTCGGGTATCAATCTGCATATCCCGAAAGGTGCTGTATATGGCTTCCTCGGCCCGAATGGGGCGGGGAAATCTACTACCATGAAAATGTTTTTGGGGCTTACCAAACCCACCGGCGGTTCCTTTACGATTGATGGGAAGATGTACTCCGACAACAGAGTGCAGATTCTAAAAGAGATCGGCTCGTTTATTGAAGCCCCCGCTTTTTATGGGAATTTAAGCGGTGAGGAAAATCTCGAAATTATCCGCAAAATATTAGGGCTGCCTAAATCCTCCGTAGAGGAAGCACTGGAAATCGTGGGACTGACGCAGTTTAAGAAGCGGCTTGCAAAAAAATATTCTCTTGGAATGAAACAGCGGTTAGGTCTTGCAAGCGCCCTAATTGGAAAGCCGCCGATCCTGATTTTAGATGAGCCGACAAACGGACTTGATCCTGTCGGTATCCACGAAATCCGAACGCTGATCCGTTCCTTACCGGAGAAATTTGATTGTACTGTTTTGGTATCGTCGCACCTGCTGTCCGAAATAGAACTAATGGCGGATACCATCGGTATCTTGAATCACGGTCACTTGCTGTTTGAGGGAACGCTCGACCAGCTTAAATTCAATGCAGCTTCACAGGGCTACCCTACGGACAATCTGGAGGATACTTTCCTCGCCCTGATCGACGCCGACAACAAACATAGGGGGGCGGTGCGATGAGCGTTTCGTTGGAATACAAAAAGGTAAAACGGACCGGCTTTCTACCGGCATTCATCGGTGGTGGAATATTGGCGGCGGCTGTTCCTATTGTCAATATGGGAGTCCGTTCGGAAATGTATCTTAACCAGCCGGGCAGTCCGATACAAATTCTGCTTGGCGCAAACTGGCAGATGATGGCTATGCTGAACGTACTGCTTGCAGTAGCCGGAACTTGCCTGCTGTATCATACGGAATATGCCGACAACGCTATGCAGAAAATGAAGTCCCTGCCCATTCGGGAAAGCTCTATTTTCTTTAGCAAAGCGGTTTTGACGGTTTTTATGAGCCTTTTTGTGCTTGTCATTGAAGCTGGAGCAATCACATTCTGTTCTTATCATTGGTTTGAGATCGGAAGCGGTTTTTTTGGTGAACTGTGCAAATGCTTTGGGTATTCGTTATTGTTGATGTTACCCTGCATTATTTTGTCGCTTCTCATTTCGGAAGCCTGTAAAAATATGTGGGTTTCACTCGGAATCGGCGTAATATGCGTGTTTACCGCAACTATGCTGCCAGCAACGAATTTCGCCCTTTCACTCTTTCCCTTTGCAATGCCTTTTCAGATATTTGCGAGTACAGATATGACGCAGTCAACGCACTATATCTGCGGGGCAATCGCAGAGCTTGCTGTTTGTGGATTGGCGCAACTCGTTTTTGTAAAGGCAAGGAGGTCGTTTGAATGAGCTTTTTAACACTTATCGGCGTAGAGTTCAAAAAGATACGCCGATCTAAAATACTTTTCATTTTGGCTGTGGCTGCCGTCATTCTTTGGATACCATCTATCTTGAATGCCAAAATGAATTTTGGTATGCAGGCAGAGGGAATTTCGCCAGAAAACAATTTCTTTATTCAGGGCTTTATGGGAATGGCGTGGTTTATGTTCCCTGCGAGTATGGTAGTCGGTACAGTTCTTTTAAGCCAGACGGAAAGAGCAAACAAGGGCATTTTGAAAATGCTTTCCCTGCCGATCGGCACAGCAAAGCTATGTATCGCCAAGTTTGTTGTATTACTAGCGCTGGCGGCAACACAAATCTTAATGATGACAGGTGTGTACTACATCAGCGCCGCTATCAGTTCGGGGACGCAGGATTATAACTTTATTCTGCCACCGCTGCTTGTTCTAAAAGAGATTAGCTTGATATTTCTATCCGCAATACCGATGATTGCATTTTTTTGGATGTTATCAGTTTGTATTCAAACTCCGATTTTTTCTATCGGTATTGGCTTAGCTTCGATAGTACCATCGGTATTGATCATCAACACAAAGGCGTGGTTTGCCTATCCAATGTCGTATCCGTTCTTTGTGATAACGGCAGAATACGGAAAACTTGCAGCAAATCTTGATACGGCGCAGGTTGAACTCATGCCGTGGATACCTGTCGCCGCCCTTATTACAATCTTATGTTTAGGCATTTCCTGCCTCCGTTTCGGGCAGGCTGAAAGGAGATAATTATTTATGAAAAACAAAATTTTAACCGCTGTCAGCGCTATTATGCTTTTTATTCCGTGGACAATTCTTCCGCTTAGGACTTTTGACTGGGCGCTGGAATCGCCGGTTGCCGAAATTATGATTGCTTGCTACGCTGCATTTATGATTTTCAGCGGAGTGTTCACCATTATTTCGTATGTCAAAGCAAAAGCTCAAAACAATTTGATGAAGGTCTGCCTGATTGTAAACAGCCTTTATGCAGTTGCGGGCGTCGTATTCTTAGGAATGTTGATCAATACGCAACTTATGTGAGGTGAGCGTTATGAAAAAAATAAAAGCAATCATATCTGTTGTTTTGGTTTTAAGTATTGTCGGCTGTCTTTCAGCGTGTGGCTCTAATCACGATAAAGGCATCTTGAAAGATAATCTATATCAATCCAATAAAATAACAGTGAATTGACATGAGGTGTAGAATGATATCAGAAGGCGATAGCAATGTTACACAACGAGGCGAGAAAACTACTGGTACAGGCATACGAAAAGACCCACGATGCGCAAGCAGTGGCAAAGTGTTTCCATGTGAGTACAAGCACAGTGTATCGTTTGAGCGGACAAATGAGGAAAACTGGCAGTGTAGAACTTCAAACCAGTCAGCGAGGAAGGAAGCCAGCACTGACAGAAGAAGATTTGCAGGATATTGACCAGCTGATCACAGCCCAGCCGGATATCACGATCGACGAGATATCGAAAAACATGGACTGTATGTCAGCAACGAAACGGTGCGAAAGGCCGTGATTGGGCTGGGTTATGTTTACAAAAAGAAGTCCTTTTACGCAGCAGAGCGGGAGCGTGTTCGATGTTGTGGCAGCGAGAGAGGCCTGGAGTGAAATGATAACGCAGTGCGAAGCGGACAAACTGGTATTCCTGGATGAAAGCGGCGTAAACACGGACTTGAGCCGCCGCTATGGGCGGGCCATTGGAGGGGAGCGGTCAGTAGACAAGACTCCCTTAAATACGCCTGCCAATACCACGATTCTTTCCTCCGTAAGACGCAATGGTGAGACTGCTTATACGATTTACAGCGGTGGAACGACCCGTGAAAAATTTCTGGACTATCTCAAAAACACGCTCATTCCCACGCTGCACCAAGGGGATATTGTCATCATGGATAATATGCGCACGAATCATGTCAAAGAGGTCCGAACGCTTTTGCAGGGGGCTGGCATGAAATTGCTGTACTTGCCAGCGTACAGCCCTGATTTGAATCCAATTGAAAATATGTGGTCTAAAATCAAGGCCATTCTTCGCAAGCTGAAAATCAGATTATTACCCCAGCTCCCGCATGGCATTGCTCAGGCTTTCTCGTTGATCCGTCCTTCCGACTGCGCTGGTTGGTTTTCTGCCGCTGGCATTCCTTGCTAATTTCTTGGATTGCTATAGCTGTACAATCTTCTCTGACATGGTTTGCTCTCTCCTCTCTGAATGGTGTGTCGCTACTTCATTCTACCAGAGAGCTGCAAACCTTGTCTTTTTTATTTGCGCAACTTATTGTACCTTATCAAATTTTGTGTTTGAATATTCCGCTATCTTTTCGTATTTTATGCTTCTATTTTATCGCTCTATTTTTATTTTCGCAAGAGATCTATTTATAAAAGGAGCCAACAAAACGCCTTTGCAGGAGTTTCATTGGCTCTCTTTACTTGTGTGTTTTTACTTTTAATGGCAGCCCTTCTGCTTGCATTTCCAGACGGCTGTGGGGTCTGTGGGATCCCACGTATGCCAGGAAGGGATCGTCAGGCCAGCAGGCTTTTTCAGAGGGCCGCTGGTCTCCTGGGAGGTGATGGTCACCTCTGTGCCCAGTTTGCAGTTGTCATATATCCACTTAGCATCCCGGCAGTTCAGGCGGATGCATCCAGCAGAGCGGGTATTCCCCAGGTGGTTATACTCGCCCACCTCCAAATCCATGTTGCTGTGGGTCCAGTTGGGTACAGAATGGAACAGGTAATTGCCAGAAATCTGGGTACACCACTGCGCCCAGGTGTTGCCAATCATTTGCAGCCAGCGATACCGGGTGGGGGTGCGGAAGTATCCTGTAGGAGTGCCGTAGCCGCAGGAAACACGCATGGCTTTTACTGGCACGTTAAAGGTGCTTCCTCCCTTTTCCTTGGCGTAGATAATCAAATAATTGGAGGGCTTATATACCTTGATATAGTAAGGCCCGGAAACCAGGCCCAGGGAGGAAATGTCATCCTGGATTAAGCCATTTACATAATAGCGCCGCCATTTTCCCTCGCTGCGAAAGCCTGTAAAAGCCGCGCCAGTGCTTCCGTCCAGCAGATATTTCACGCCCTGGATGGTCTGCATGCCCCGGAGAAATTTCCGGGTAGTGCCGTCCAGGTAATACCGCTTTCCGTCTTCGTCCTTTATCCAGCCGCTGGTGGGCTTGCTCAAATCCTCTTCATAAGCGCCCCAGGCCTCTGCGCCCTCCTCTGTCTTTGTAAACTCATGGGTAGTGGAAGCCTCTACAATGTGGGGATACATCCAGTTGGAGGGGAACACATCGTAAAAATTCTTGACAGTGGTTTTTTCCTTGATGCCCGGATCCGGCTGGCGGCCCAGCATCTTGTTCAGGATAACCACAGCCTCTCCCCGGACGATAGCGGCGTTAGGGCGGAAGGTGCCGTCCTCATAGCCGCTTATCCAGCCCTTGCTGTAAGCGGTGGCAATGTATGGCGCAGCCCAGGAATCGGATGAAACATCGGCAAAGGGGCAGGCTATGTCCTGAAGGGTGTCGCAACTGACCGCCATCTTCACAAATTCTGCCCGAGTGATGGAATATTCCCCTTTGAAGCTGCCGTCAGCATAGCCCTGCAAAATACCAAAGGCAGACATCTCATTTACCGCTTGGGCATACCATTTGCTGGCAGGCACATCCGGGAATCCCAGGACGCTTTCCCCGCTGGGAGCACGTAGCAGGTTATAAAAAAGCTGGGCGGCCTCGCTGCGGGTAACATTTTTAGTAGGCTTGAAGGTACCGTTGGCGTAGCCTTTTATGTAAGCCTCGTGGGTATCGGTTTGCAAAAACTCCGCCGCTGTACGGCTCCAACGCGCTGTGTAGGTGGTATTCTCTGTAACGGGCAGTTCGGCAGGCTCCACCATTTGACCGGCTTTGTCAAACCATCCCAGCACTTGGGCGGCAGGCAGTTCCGGAATCTGGGGCGTCTCCGGCGGCAAGGCCCCATCCTCTACTGTATACTCTTTCATGCCGAATTTACCCATCTGGAAGGTTACTGTATAAGTGGTAACCTCCGGCTCCTCCGGAATGTCTGGATCCCCTTCTGGATCTTCTTCCGGATCGCCGCCATCCGGGTTCCCTGGTTCCGGCGAAGGGCTGCTGTCAGGGGAAACAGGATCCGTTGCCTCTCCCCCCGGCTGGATTCCTTCCTCTGCTGCAAGGGGCGGGAGATCCTGTTGCAGCAAGTCCTCTAAAACAGAAGCGGATCCGCTTTCCGGGATTTCAGGCGCTTCCGCCGCTGAAACAGGGGTGCCTGCCAGCAGCAGACAGCATAACAGGGCGGCAAGAGGGCGTTTGCAGGCACTGGGGCGTAAGCCCCGGAAAAAGTGGGCCATAAAATTAACTCCTTATTCCTTGAGGTGGTATAGAGCCTGAAAAACGCATTTTTCAAGCTTCCGGCTGGCTGGTCTGCTTTATAGGCGTAAGCCAGCGCCGCTCTCATAAAGGGGATTTCTTCCTCACAATCCCCTTATCCCCGGCGGGATACAGAAAGCATTTAGATTATACCATAAGCCTGTACAAAAAGGAAGCCGAATTTTCGCAAAATCCAAAGTGATTTTTGCCTCCCCCGAACAGGCAGGGTTTCCTTTCTGCCGCTCGCAGGGTTATGCCCCTTATGGCTTTCACAAGAAGCGGCCCCCGCCTAGTGCTATTTTTGTACAAATCCCTATATTTGAAGCTCAAAACGAAATTATATAAATTGCTTCTTGTAAATTTCCCGGGTTTATGGTAAGATATACCCGTGTTTTTGCAGGATTCATGTAATCAACTTGCAATTTGGAGGGATAGTATTATGTCTTATGTAAGCGAACAGTTGGAAATTTTGAAGAAAAAGAATGCGCACGAGCCAGAGTTCATCCAGGCTGCCACCGAGGTGCTCACCTCTCTGGAGCCTGTTATTGAGCAGAATCCGCAGTATGAAGCTGCCGGCATTTTAGAGCGCATCACAGAGCCGGAGCGGCAGATCATGTTCCGGGTGCCCTGGGTGGACGATAACGGCAAGGTGCAAATAAACCGCGGCTTCCGTGTACAGTTTAATTCTGCCATTGGCCCCTACAAGGGCGGCCTTCGGCTGCACCCCTCCGTAAACCTGGGCATTATCAAATTCCTGGGCTTCGAGCAGATTTTCAAAAACTCCCTCACCGGCCTGCCCATTGGCGGCGGCAAGGGCGGCTCTGATTTCGACCCCAAGGGCAAGTCCGACCGGGAAATTATGGCTTTCTGCCAGAGCTTTATGACAGAGCTGTTCCGCCACATTGGCCCTGACACCGATGTGCCTGCCGGGGATATCGGCACAGGTGCCCGGGAAATCGGCTTCATGTTTGGACAGTACAAGCGCCTGAAAAATGCCTTTGAAGGCGTTCTTACTGGCAAGGGCCTGACTTATGGCGGCTCTCTGGCCCGCACCCAGGCTACAGGCTATGGCCTGCTGTATTTCACAAACGCCATGCTGAAAAAGAACGGCCATGATATCGAAGGCAAGACAGTCGCCATTTCCGGCGCTGGCAACGTGGCAATTTATGCCTGCGAGAAGGCCATGGAGCTGGGCGCAAAGGTTGTCACCATGTCTGATTCCACCGGCTGGATTTACGATGCCGAGGGCATTGATCTTGCGGCTATCAAGGAAATCAAGGAAGTAAAACGCCAGCGTCTCACCGAATATAAAAACTACCGCCCGGGTTCCGAATACCATGAAGGCCGGGGTGTGTGGAGCGTAAAGTGCGATATCGCCCTGCCCTGCGCTACCCAAAACGAGCTGCTGGAGGAGGACGCCAAAACCTTGGCAGCAAACGGCTGCATCGCTGTAGCAGAGGGCGCCAACATGCCCACCACCATGGAGGCCACAGAAATCTTGCAGAAGGCAGGCATACTGTTTGCCCCTGGCAAGGCCGCAAACGCAGGCGGCGTGGCTACATCCGCATTGGAGATGAGCCAGAACAGCCAGCGCCTTTCCTGGACTTTCGAGGAAGTGGACGCAAAGCTTAAGGGCATTATGGAGAACATTTTCGCAAATGCCGACGCAGCCGCCGAGAAATATGGCCATCCCAAGAACTATGTGGTGGGCGCCAACATCGCGGGCTTTGTGAAGGTTGCCGACGCCATGCTGGCCCAGGGCGTTATCTGATACCCCCTTCCCCTCTGGGGGATTAAGACCGTGGGACTTTGTCCCACACCCTACGGCCCTTTTTGGAAAAAGGGCCGGCCCAAAAACTGCTGTACCCCGCCTCATGGCCTATAAGGCCATGAGGCGGGGTACAATGGTTTTTTCGTCCACCTTTTTTCTCAAAAAAGGTGGCAGGGTTTGGGGCAGCGCCCCAAGATTTACCCCCAGAGGGGAAGGGGCGGATCAGAGCGCGTCAAACAGGCCCTGCAGCCAGGCGTCTGCCTCTTCCAAGCCCTGCTGGGTCATGGGAAACTCCCGTTCCTCCTTCTCCCCTGCCCGCTCGAAGCACAAATCCTTCCGCCAGGCATATGCTTTTAACTGTTCGTTTTCCTTGTCCGGCTCCACCAGATAGCGCAGCAGCAGGCCCGCCGCCAGATCCTTTGAGGCGCTTCCGGTAAAGGTGTTGCCCTCCGTAAAAAAAGTAAGCTTTTGCAAATCCATATGTTTCCTCCAAAGCAGGGCTTTCCCTGCTTTTTCTCACGTTCCCTGCCGAACCGCCTCTTCCCACCCGGCGGAAAAGGCCGCAATGGAGACAAAGCGCTTTTCGTCATAGCAGCGCTGCCTTTCAGCAGGGGTAAAATTCCCGAAAAAGCTGAAAAGCAATGCTCCCAGGGTGAAAACATTAGTGCGCTCGTCCACTGCCGCACCCAGGATATATTCCTCCGGGGCCTTAAAGCGTTCTGAACCGTAATACCCCTCCCCCGCCGTATTCACCAGCGGGGTCTTCCGGAACAGATCGATGTCGCAGATGGTTGTCCTGCCCCGCTTAAAGTCGTACAGAATGCTGGCGTCATACAAATCCACCGCCACGTATCCCGCCCGGGCCGTCTCCTCCAAAAAGGAAAACAGCGTCCGGCAGGCATCCAGCCGCTTTTCCACAGGCAGTTCCTTAAAGCGCCGGGCAGGCGGAACCACCTCCGGTTGGGCCTCATAATAGTCAAAATTCCAGTGGTCGTGGAGACAGTCCCCTTCCGCCCAGCCGAATTCCGCCACATACAGATTTCCCACTGGATAGTGCCTGCGCAGGCGGATAAGGGCCGGGTGGCGGATGTCCTCATAAACTTCCATAGCAGCTTTCAGGTTTTCCACCGCCTCCTGGGGTGTGCAGACGCTTTCCAGTGTCTCCAGCCCTGCTGCCTTAATGAACAGCTTTTCTTTTCCTGTGTCCACCCCAAAGCTGATGTTCCCGGAGTCGTTCTGGGAAAACGCCTGGAACACCCGGCCTATAGAGCTAAGCCAGGAAAAATCTGCAGGCCGCTTCAGGGAAAAGGCTGCATCGTCCAATTGTACAGTTACGCTTGCTTTGTTCTTGTTCATTTGTACCTCCCGGGTATGGCGGGAGGGCTATGCTTCTTCCCTCCCTGGTGCGTTGGCGGATGACGTTTTCATAGCTGCTATCCCCTTTCTTCCATAAATTTTGGCGTATCCAAATGATTGCTTGTTGTCTTTCATTTTTCCTCCCCTATCATAGTCAGCTTCTTCTGCATGGCTGCCAGATCTGTTTTATGGCTTCCCAGGCTGGGCCAGGTGTTCAGGCCGTCGCCCTTTTTCCGGGGAAGTATGTGGAAATGCAGGTGGGGCACGCTCTGCTGGGCGGCAGTGCCGCTGGCGTTTAAGATGTTCACACCGTCATAGCCGCAGTCCTCCACATAGTGGCGGGAAATCAGGCGCACCGCCTCTATCAGACGGGCAGATGTTTCCGGGCCGCTGGCGAAAAGCTCTCCCTGGTGTTCTTTGGGAATCACCAGTGTATGCCCGGGGGCATCCATGGCAATATCCAGGAAGGCAAGAACAGATTCATCCTCGTAAATTTTATAGCAAGGGGCCTCCCCTGCCACGATTTTACAGAAAACGCAGTCCTCTTTTGCCTGGGGAGAGGAATCCCCGGCGCTTTCCCCAATGCAGGATTCCATATATTGGGACACTATATATTTGTATTCCACAGGGCGGTCAGGCAGTTTCTCTATAAATTGCAGCATCTCTGCTTTTGACAGCCATTTTATCTCCGAAACTTCTTCCTTTTGCAGGGAAATTTCACCGCTGTCCGGCTCTATCCGGGCGAAAAACACATCCGTAAACATCTGCGGCCCTTTTTCCAGCCAGCGATATGCCTTCACCAGGTTTTCCAGGACCAGTTCAAGGCCCAGTTCCTCCCGCACTTCTCGCAAGACGCATTCAATGGCACTTTCCCCAGCCGTCGCATGGCCCATGGTAATATCCCACTGGCCAGGACGGGAACGCTTCGTCTCTGCCCGCTTTTGCACCAGAAACCGTCCCTGAGCGTCATAGAGGAACACATGCACCCCCAGCCGGAAATCGTCCTTATCCAGAGCGGCGCCCCGGGGCGCTGTCCGCCCTGTGGGCCTGCCGTCCCGGGTGTAGATGTCAAAGAGTTCCTGGTTTTCCGCGTCCTCCGGCCCCTCTAAGGGAATAGGCGTAAGCAGGTTAGGCTCCTCCTCTGCCTTAGGAACAGGCAGCTCGTGTTCCTTCAGGCGCGGGATGAAGTTGGGCGCAAACTTTCCCCGGCCCCGGCCCATAATATACAGCATGCCAATGAAGGAAAACACCACCGCGCCGATAAAGTTTACCAGCAGATCCTTCATGGTGTCGTGCAGGCCAATATCAATATAGCCGGGCCAGACTTCCCCATTTATGAGGATGCTTTCCACCGGCACTGTAACAGCGGCGTTACGCCCGTCGGGGTTTAACAGCACTGAGGTGACGGCTGGAATATAAGTATCCTTCTGCATGTCCATGCGGAAGAACACGTCCATGCCATACTCGAAAAATTCCCACAACACGCCGATGGTCATGGAAAAGCAGAAGGCCACCACCGCCACGAACACCGGGGACAGCCGGATGCGGAATTTCCGGGAGCGGTTTAAAATATCCACCATGGCAAGGCCGATAGCCGCCATCAAAAAGCCGTTTAAAGTATGGAGGGCTGTGTCCCAGAAGGGGAAGCGCAGGTAATATTCCGATATTTCCCCTAGGATTTCCGCCGAAAAGATAAACAGCAGGATAATAACCTCCAGGACGTTGGGCACGTCAATGTGCAGGCGGCGCTCCACAAAGCTGGGGATTAAAAACAGGAACAGGGTAAGGCCGCAAAGGAACACGTCATACCATTCCCGGTTAAAGATTTGCAGAACCATCACAGCGATTACCAGCATCCGCAGCACTATATAGGTACCAGCCAGCACCGGATGCTCTTTTACCTCCTGCTTTAACCTGGCGCGCTCCTTTGCAGCCTGCATCTGCCTTTCTTCTTTTGTAAGCTTCAGTTTTTTCTTCTTTGCCATAATGCCATCTCCCCTTTTCCCTTTCATGCCTTATTTTAACACAAACCATAGAAAGTTAAAAGCGGAAAAAGAAATTATTTCCTTTCTGCTGGACTAGGGCTTGTTTGAAAATAGAGAAAGTGCCGAATTTTTGAGACAAAACGGGGTGGTTTCAAGGCGGAAACCGCAAGACAGGCTGTCGCCTGTCGAGGATTTCCAACACAGAAAACGCACGTTTTGGACAAAAAAACGGTGTTTGCGATTTTTCAAACAAGCCCTATTCTAATATGACAAATTATTTCAGCCTTTTTTCTGAATTTTTTATAAATATACTTGACATAAAGCAGACTTTAAGGTTTAGAATTATAATTGTATCTACCATGGGGATGGCGTTTTGGTAAAGCGTAAAAGTGCCGGCATCCCCGCGTTTCTGCGTTCTTATGGCTGCAAAGAAGTAAGAATCCGCATGTTTTGAGGGAGGGGAACATATGCAATCTGTTTGGCTGGAGGGGCTGGAACTCCTCTGTTCTAAAGACCGGGCCACCTTGGGCGGGCGGCAGTTGGAGCTTTCCCATATGGAGCGGCAGCTTCTGCTGTTTTTAGCCCAAAACCCCGGCGAGACGCTGACCCGGGAGCGCCTGCTCCGGGAGGTGTGGGGCTATGCCGCTATGGGCGCTACCCGCACCATAGATTCCCACATAAAAAAGCTTCGCGCCCACATGGGCAGCCAGGGGAAGTACATTGTCACCGTCCGGGGCCAGGGATACCGGCTGGATCCGCCTGCCGGGCAGGTGCTCACCTGCGAGTGCAGCCAGTGCGACGACTGCTGCGCCGCTTCTTGAAAATTGCGTCTTACTTGAAGGAAGGCCGGCTGTCTGCCGGCCTTTTGCTTTTGCCCCTCCCCCATTTTACGCGCTTTGCAGGCACGCGCAAGCTTGCTTTTTCCAACGGGATGGCTTATACTTATATTTAAGAACAATAGAGCGAGGAGATGCTTTCATGCCCCATGACAGCAGGGTAGCCGTGCTGATAGACGCGGACAATGTTTCATCCAAGTACATCAAAATTATTTTAGACGAGATTTCCAAAGAAGATGGCGTTGCCACCTACAAACGCATTTATGGCGACTGGACGAATCCGGCGCTGGTTTCCTGGAAAAACGTGCTGCTTGACAATTCTGTGCTGCCTGTGCAGCAGTACAGCTATACCACCGGGAAAAACTCCACAGATTCCGCCATGATTATTGACGCCATGGACATTCTCTATTCCGGGAAGGTGGACGGCTTCTGCCTGGTTTCCTCTGACAGCGACTTCACCCGGCTGGCTGCCCGGCTGCGGGAGTCTGGCATGACGGTGCTGGGCATGGGGGAAAGCAAAACGCCCAGTTCCTTTATCTCTGCCTGCAACCAGTTCAAATATCTGGACATTTTAGCCGCTAACGAAGAGGAGGAAGGCGAGGAGCCTGTCAAAGCCTCAGAGCCGCCTAAGAAGCAGCCTGCCAAGCGCACTGCGAAAAAAGCGCCCCAGAAATACCGGACTGCTAAAGAGGAGAAAGCACCGGAAAAAGGAGAACCCAAGAGCCCTGAGGAGCCGCGCACCAGCCTGCGCACCCTGCGCCGGGCCTTGCGCACGATTGTCCGGGAAAACTCCGATGAGGACAACTGGATTTTCATCGGAAAGGTGGGCAATATCCTGGGCAAACGCTATCCCGACTTTGACGTGCGGAACTTTGGCTTTTCCAAGCTTACCCCCTTCCTGGACTCCCTGGATATGTTTGAGATAAAGTCGGAGCGCAAGGACAGCAACAGTTCCCCTCAGATGTATATTAAATTGAAATAAGAATCTGTAAGTCCGGGCTTCCCATGCCTCTAAGAAAATAAAAATTTCAAAAAAATTTTTCTGGGATGCATGGATTTCCCTTTTCCAAACGTATTAGAGATGAAACCGCTAAACGGCTAAACGGCAAAAAAGACTGGAGGAATGAACATGAAAAAACTTTTAACAGGATTTGCCGCAGCAGCGCTGGTGCTTACGTTTACCGCCACCAGTGCTCTGGCAGCGTCCCATCACGGCAGGGCTGTGGGCCGGGTATGCAACGGCCTTCAAACGGGGTGGACACGCCCCATCTGCTCCTTTGTGGACAGCAACGGAGACGGTATCTGCGACAACTACGGCAATGGCAACTGCCACCACGAGGGCTGTTTTGTAGACAACAACGGGGATGGCATCTGCGACAACTATGGCGGCGGCAACTGCCACCATGAAGGCAATTTCGTGGACAGCAACGGCGACGGCGTCTGCGATAACTATGGCGGCGGCAACTGCCACCATCAGGGCCAGGGCTGGGGCAACGGAAATGGGAACGGCAGCGGAAACGGCAACGGCTGGGGCGGCGGCCACCATGGCCAGGGACACGGCGGCCATCATCGCTGGTAAGTTCTTCCCTGTATGCGCAGCGAGCAGGAGGCGGCACGGGCAATAGACCTGTATGCCGATATGGTACGCAGGCTTTGCCTGATACATTTGAAAAACCAGGCCGACTCGGAGGATATATTTCAAAATGTGTTTATGAAGTATGTCCTCAGCACTGCTGCGTTTGAAAATGAGGAACATGAAAAGGCATGGTTCATCCGGGTAACCTTAAACGCTTGCAGGGATCTGCTCCGCAGCTTTTTCCGTACACACACAGTACCCTTGGAGGAATTGGTGGATCTGCCTGCCCAAGCCCCGCCAGACACCCGCTGGGTGCTGGAAGCTGTGCTGGGCTTGCCGGAAAAATACCGGGATGTGTTGTACCTGCATTACTTTGAAGGCTATACAGCCCCGGAAATGGGGAAAATTCTACATAAAAACACCAATACAGTGTATTCACTGCTGACCCGCGCTAAAAACCTGCTGCGGGAAAAGCTGGGAGGTGACGGAAATGGTTGACAGGCTGCAAAACGCTTTCGCTGCTGTGAAGGCCGAGGAGTCGCTGAAGGAAAAAACTCTTGCCGCTGTTTCCCGCAGGGCCGGGAAGCGCCGGGCCGCCCCCCTCCTCTGGGCAGCGGCTTGCCTGGCAGTTTTTCTGGGGCTGGGCGGCGGCCTGTTCTTTACGCCGGTTTCCGCCATCAGTGTGGATATAAACCCCTCTCTGGAGCTTTCCATCAACCGTTTTGACAGAGTGATTGGCGTGGAAGGCTACAACGAATATGGGAAGAAAGTGGC
This sequence comes from Acutalibacter sp. JLR.KK004, assembly GCF_036941085.1. Taxonomy (NCBI): domain Bacteria; kingdom Bacillati; phylum Bacillota; class Clostridia; order Eubacteriales; family Acutalibacteraceae; genus Acutalibacter; species Acutalibacter sp. JLR.KK004. The sequence goes on along the minus strand of NZ_JAYMNQ010000001.1, from coordinate 1,173,892 downwards.
CCAAAGCGTCAGTTTGCTTTTTGCCGATTATTCCCAAGCCCTAGACACTTTGCTTGCCAGTGAAGGCATCCGGGACTGCTTGGAGCGCGGAGAGGCTTTGTCCATTTTTGTGGCCTGCGACGATCCCAAACGCAGCGGTGAAATGCTGAAAAAGGTGGAAACCTCTGCTGGCAGCGGGCGCGGTGTCCACTGCCAAACTGGAAACATGGCCGACTCCGCCGCTGCCCACGAAGCCGGGCTTTCCTGCGGCAAATATCTGGCTTTCTTGGAACTGCAGTCCCTGGATTCCTCTGTCACGCCGGAGGACGTGCAAGGACTGACCATGCGGGAAATCCGTCAATGGATAGCAGAGCTTTCCGGCGAACCTGTCTCTGAGCAGGATTATGAAACAGGCCATGGACATGGAAAGGGCTGCCGCCATCACCATGGGCAGGACACGTAATGGGGTTTATCCGCATATTATTGGGAAAAGGAAAGATACCCCCTGTTTCTTGGGTTCTTTCCTTTTTTCTGCGGCAACTTGCGGAATATTACAATCTCAGAAAAAGTGCTTGACAAAGTTCTTTCATTGTCGTATAATATATTACGGTGATTGGAGCGAAATGCTTCTGTCAAAAGTTATATGCGCCAGTAGCTCAGCCGGATAGAGTGTTTGGCTACGAACCAAAAGGTCGGGGGTTCGAATCCCTTCTGGCGTGCCAGGAAAACCTAGGAAACTATTTGTTTCTTAGGTTTTTCTTTTTGTTTCAGCGCAAAGCGATTTCTCCAGTCTAAAACAATATAACGAGGAGCCAGCGCAGCTTTACTGCCACGCCGACCCCTCGTTAAAATGCTTTCTTACGTATCCCCTATTTGAGATACCCTTCTCTAAAAAGTTCTAAGGGTAAATGATACTCCCCTTCTATCAGGGTATAAGGCAGGCCACAAGCCTTGCACCCAGCCTGCCATGCGGCATTCCCCTGGATAGCTGTCTCTATGGAAAAACCTCCGTCCTCCAGACGCTGTTCCACGTCATTTGCGTGGGCCTGCATGGCGGAGAAATTTTTCCGGATAAAACCTTCGCTGAGCACCAGACAGCAAAAACGGATGTGCCGCAGGTATTCTATCGTAAAGCTTTCCTGCCAGTTGAAAGGGATATAACAGCCCTCCACAATCAGGTGCTGTCCGTTTTCTATGGCTGTCTTGACCATTTCCGCCGCTATAGGCCAGAGGTACGCGGTAAGCTTATCATCGTCCTCCGGCGTAAGGCTGGTCTGCCCACTGCGGATAAGCCCCATTTTCAGGAGGTCTAAAGATAAACAGCTATACCCATATTTTTCCACAAGCTTTTGGGCCAACACGGTTTTTCCCGTATGGGAGGCTCCCGCAATTAAAACCACCATAGGATTCTTACTTGACAGCCTCCAGCAAGGCGTCGATGCGGTCGGTGCGCTCCCAGGCCACACCCAAGTCTTCCCGGCCCATATGCCCGTAAGCGGCAAGCTGGCGGTAGATGGGTTTGCGGAGATCCAGCTCCTTGATAATGGCAGTGGGCCGCAGGTCAAACACCTTGCGCACCGCCTCGCTGAGCTTTTCATCGCAGACAGTGCCTGTGCCGAAGGTATCCACCATAATGGAAACCGGGCGGGCCACGCCGATGGCATAGGCCAGCTCTACCTCGCACTTTTTGGCAAGGCCGGCAGCCACAATATTTTTAGCTACCCAGCGGGCTGCGTAAGCAGCAGAGCGATCCACCTTGGTGGGATCCTTGCCGGAGAAAGCGCCGCCGCCATGGCGCCCATAGCCGCCATAGGTATCCACGATAATCTTCCGGCCTGTCAGGCCGCTGTCCCCTACGGGGCCGCCGATAACGAAACGCCCGGTGGGATTAATATAGATGCGGGTCTGCTGATCTACCAGCCCGGCGGGCACGATGGGCTTAATCACATGCTTTATCATGTCTTTTTTCAGTTTCTCCAGCTTCACGTCCGCGTCATGCTGGGTGGAAATGACAATGGCCTCCACCCGCTTGACCTCGTCCCCCTTATATTCCACTGTCACCTGGGTTTTCCCATCAGGCCGGAGATACTTGAGGGTGCCGTCCTTGCGCACCGCCGCCAACTGCTTTGCCAGCTTGTGGGAAAGGGAAATGGCCAAAGGCATATACTCTGGCGTTTCATCGCAGGCATAGCCAAACATCATGCCCTGATCCCCTGCGCCAATAAGGCTGTTCTCATCGGTTTCCCCGTTCTTCGCTTCCAAAGACTCATTAACGCCCATGGCAATGTCCGGAGACTGTGCGTCGATGGAGGTCATCACGCCGCAGGTGTTGCCGTCAAAGCCGCAGGCCGGATCGTCATAGCCGATATCCTTCACCACTTCCCGCACCACAGCGGGGATATCCACATAACAGGAGGTGGCAATCTCCCCCATCACATGGATCATGCCGGTAGTGGCAGTGGTTTCGCAGGCCACATGGGCCTCCGGGTCTTTCTCCATAATGGCGTCCAGCACCGCGTCGGAAATCTGGTCGCACACCTTGTCGGGATGTCCCTCGGTTACAGATTCGGAAGTAAACAGCTTCATGAAAATCATCCTTTCGTTATAATAATCCAAGCCTCAGTAAACCCCGAATCAAGAAAAGGGCACCTCGAAAAACGAGGGCCCTTTTACCGCCTCATCTTTCGGTTTACACCGCAGGAATTGGCACCTTGCAGCTTGCGCCACAGGTTGCCGGGCATCACAGGGCCTGTCCCTCCGCCTCTCTTGATAAGGATTTATTCAGCTTTTATCTTATTATAGCACCCCATATGCCTCTTGTCAATGGAATACAGGGAAATTTGTTGAATCTCACAGTCTGGCAAAATGCCGCCGGGCAATTTCCGCCAGAGTGCCATAAACCGCCGGGCTGCCAGCTATCACCGCCATGCCCTTTTCGTAACCCAGCGGCCCTTCTAAAGAGCCTGCCCTGGCCCCTGCCTCCTCCAGGATGACGGAAGCGGCGCAAAAATCCCAGGGGGACAGGATGGCTTCAAAGAAGCCGTCGCTGCGGCCTGCCGCCACATAGCACAGATCCAGGGCGGCAGAACCGGATCGGCGCACATCCCCGCAGAGGAGAAACACCTCCTGCACCGCCGCAAAGGTCACTTCTGCCCGTTCCCGGTAATAGGGAGAGGATCCAAAAGCGATTAAGGCATTTTCCAGGGGCACTTCCCCGCAGCGGATGGGCTGTCCGTCGCAGAAGGCGCCGCCGCCCTTTACAGCGGAAAACAGCTCTCCTGCCCACAGGTCATACACAAGTCCCATCACCCCTGTGCCGTTCTGCACCAGGCCCACGGAAATGGCGCAGGGCCTGTATCCCCGCATGAAATTGGTGGTGCCGTCGATGGGATCGATAATCCAGTTCAACCCCGGCTCCAGCTTGTTTTGGGCCTGCTCCTCGGCAAAGAAATGGGCCTCTGGCAAAAGCTCCCCCAGCTTTTCCAGCAGAAATTTCTGGGAGGCAATGTCAGCCTCTGTCACAAAATTGGCGTGGCCTTCCTTGGTGTATACCTGCGGGTGCCGCAGGGAACGCACCAAAGCCCCTGCCTCCCTTACAATCCCTGCCGCTTCCTGCATAAGCCTTTGCAAATCCATCAAGTTTTCTCCTCTTTGTGTATTTTTTGCTGTCTTTCCATCTTCCAGGCCCGGATTTTTTCCAGGCGCTCCTTCACCCTGCCCTCCAAGCCCTGGGCGGTAGGCTCATAATACTGCCGGCCCAAAAGGGAATCCGGCAGGCACTGCATGTCCGTCAGCTTTTCCTCTGTGTCATGGGCATATTGATACCCTTCCCCATAGTGCAGCTCTTTCATCAGGCGGGTGGGGGCGTTGCGGATAACCAGGGGCACCGGCTCTGCCAGCATGTGCAAAGCATCCTTTTTGGCGGATTCATAGGCCCTATAGAGGGCGTTGGACTTAGGGGCAACGGAAAGGTACACTACAGCCTGTGTGAGATTTACCGTACACTCCGGCATGCCGATAAAATGGCTGGCCTGATAGGCGGCAGTACACAGTTCTAAGGCCCGGGGATCGGCAAGGCCCACATCCTCGCTGGCAAAGCGGATAAGCCGCCGGGCCACATAGAGAGGGTCTTCCCCCGCCTCCAGCATACGGGCCAGCCAGTACACCGCCGCGTCCGGGTCGCTGTTGCGCATGGATTTGTGCAGGGCGGAAATCAGGTTATAATGCTCCTCCCCGTTTTTGTCATAGAGCAGGGATTTCCGGTTCACGCACTGCTCCAGTATCTCCCGGGTTACCGTCACCCTGTCCCCTTCCCTGCGGGCATTTAATACCACCATCTCCAGGGTGCCCAGGGCTGTGCGGGCGTCGCCATTTGCAAAATTTGCAACGATTTCCAGCATGCCCTCCCCCATTTCCACCTGCTCCCCTCCAAAGCCCCGGGGATCCTCCAAGGCCCTTTTCAGCAGGGAAACCAGATCTTCCGCAGAGAGGGCCTGAAGCACGAACACCCGGCACCGGGACAGCAGAGCGGCGTTTACCTCAAAGGAAGGGTTTTCCGTAGTGGCCCCAATGAGCACAATGCTGCCCCGCTCTACAAAGGGCAGGAAAGCGTCCTGCTGGGCCTTGTTGAAGCGGTGTATCTCATCTACAAAAAGCAAGGTGCGCTCCCCTAATAGGCGGCTGCGCTCCGCGTTTGCCATCACTTCCTTTATCTCCTTGATGCCGCTGGTGACGGCGCTGAAGTTGATAAAATTCGACTGGGTGCGCCCGGCAATGATACGGGCCAGGGTGGTTTTGCCCACCCCTGGAGGCCCCCAGAAAATCATGGAGGACGCCTTATCCTCCTCTATAAGCTGGCGCAGGATTTTCCCTTCCCCTAAAAGGTGCTGCTGGCCGCTGAATTCCGAAAGGGTTTGAGGGCGCATACGGGTGGCTAAAGGCGCGTCCAGCGGGCCGGGCTGGAAAAAGCTTTGCTGTGTCACAGGCTCTCCCCTCCCAAAAGGCTTTCCGCAATGGGCAGAAGCCCAGTTAAATCGGAAACCGTATAGCGCGGAGCAAAAGCACCTGGATGTTCCCCCTTACGGTTCACCCAGCAGGCCGGAATGCCTGCCGCCTGCGGCCCTGCTACGTCATTTGTAAGGGAATCCCCCACAAAAAGGACTTCCAGGGGCCTCAAGCCCAACTGCCGCAGAATCTCTGTATAGAAGCGGGGATCCGGCTTATAGCAGCGAAGGCTTTCCGAGGTGAAAAGCTTTTTCATGGGCAGGCCGCCCCGGCGCAGATCCTGCTGCAAGGGCGCTGTATCCGTAATGGAGCCAATGCACAGCGGCACCTGCTTTTCCAGCGCCTCCAGCACAGCCTTTGCCTCTGGATAAGGCCTGCGGCAGCCTAAAATCCCAAGCATAATTTCCACGTCCTGGTCCGGCTCCCCCTCTATGCCATATTCTTTATAAAGCGCCCGCAAATCTAAATGGTAGATGGCCTCTTCTGTGAGGAAAGGCCCCCCGCTGTCCATGTGCCGCTGGTGCAACTGCTTCCAGCGGGCATAAAAACCAGACGGAGAAATATCCTGCCGCCCGTTTTTTGCCAGTATTTCCCCGGCAGCGTCTACAGAGCCTGTACCCGTACACAGCAGCGTCCCATAGGCGTCAAAAATAATGGCTTTCAGCATCGCAGCCCCTCCCCTGTCGCTTTTTTCCATTATACGCCCAACCTGCCAAAAAAGCAAACGCGGAAAACTGTTTGATAAAATCAATGGAACAGACATCTCTCGACAGGGAAGGAATTGACAGAAAGGAAAAAAGGTGCTAAGATTTCCAGTAAGGATATAAAATCCATTTGAAAAGATGAAGATTAGGAGTGATGAATGTGGCTTTGCTGGCACAATGGCAGCAGTATGCCGAAGAAAAGCAGCAGGAGCAGGGTGCAAAATTCTGGCAGGAGTATTTTAAGCTGGAAACAGAATTTTACAAACGGATCCTGGAAAGCAAACCCCGGCGCAATACGGTGGAGGGGTATGCGAAGAAATACAGCGTGGATTTAATGTCCATGATGGGCTTTCTGGACGGCATCAACGACAGCCTGAAGGAGAAAAACAATTTGGAGGCCCTGGAGGCAGATTCGGAAGTCAATCTGAACTATGACAAGGAACAGCTTTATAAAAACATGGTGGAAGCGAAGGCAGACTGGCTGTATACCCTTCCCCAGTGGGACAAGCACCTGACCGAGGAGCGCCGCCAGGAGCTGTACAAAGAGCAGAAGCGCTCCAAAACCGTGGTGAAAGGCCAAAAGGTGGGCCGCAATGATCCCTGCCCCTGCGGCAGCGGGAAAAAATATAAGAAGTGCTGCGGCCGGGATGCATAAAGCCATACATAAAATTTGGCAGTGCCCGGCTGAAACGGAAAAAGTGCGTTCCTTTGCGGGATAAGCGGGGGAACGCACCTATATTATACAGCATTTTGGTGAAAGGGGAATTGCATGGAAAAAATGAGGCTTTGTGCCCCCTGCTTGTTGGGGCTGGAGGGCTTGGTTGCCCAGGAGCTGCGGGAAATGGGCTGCGAGGACGTGCAGGCGGAAAACGGGCGGGTGCTTTTCTCCGGCGGCTGGAATATTCTTGCTAGGGCAAACCTGCGCCTGCGCTGTGCGGAACGAGTTCTGGTGCTGCTGGGAGAATTTGAAGCCCGCAGTTTTGAGGAGCTTTTCCAAGGCGTGCAGGTGCTTCCCTGGGAGAAGCTTCTGCCTGCAGACGGGGAGTTCCCTGTAACCGGAGCCAGCTTGAACAGCCAGCTCCACAGCGTGCCCGACTGCCAGTCCATCATCAAAAAAGCCATTGTCCGGCGCCTGACTGACGCCTACCATATCTCCTGGTTTGAGGAGACAGGGCCTCTGTACCGGGTGCGGTTCCGCATTTTAAAGGACAAAGTAAGCCTTATGGTGGATACCTCTGGGGCAGGCCTCCACAAGCGGGGATACCGCCCGGCTTCCACCCAGGCCCCTATAAAAGAAACCCTGGCGGCGGCTTTGGTAAAGCTTGTCCGGCTGCGGCCCGACGGCCATTTTCTCGATCCCTTCTGCGGATCCGGCACCCTGCTGATAGAGGCCGCTATGGCAGCCCGCCGTATGGCCCCCGGGCTTGGCAGGCGGTTTATCGCGGAAACCTGGACAGGGGCAGACAAGGCCATCTGGAAAGAGGAGCGGAGCCTTGCAAGGGAAATGGCCCTGCCCAGGGAAGGCTTTTTGGCGGAAGGATTTGATATCGACCCGGAAGCAGTGTCCCTCACCCTGGAAAACGCCCAGCGGGCAGGGGTGGGAAAACATATCAAGGCCCAGATACGGGATATAAAGGACTTTGCCTGCGCCGATCCGTACGGCTGTGTGGTGTGCAATCCGCCTTATGGAGAGCGGCTGCTGGACGTTTCCGCGGCCCGGGATCTGTGCAAAACCATGGGTCGGGTGTTCACCCAACAGCGGGGCTGGAGTTATGGCATTATCACCCCGGAGGAGGACTTTGAAGATCTTTTCGGGCGGAAAGCAGACAAGCGGCGGAAATTATACAACGGCATGATCAAGTGCCAGTTTTACCAGTATTTTAAATGAGCGCTGCGCAAAATGAGACAGGATATAAATATCCCCGCCTCACCCGGCGGGGATATTTTCATACAGTAAAGCAGCGGGCCTAACTTTCTTCCGGGGCCTGGGAGGTTTCCACAGGCGGCTCTGAAGATACAGCGCTGTCTGCCTCCTCCCCCTTCCCCTTTGCGGTGCGGGAGAAAAGCCTCCGCTGGGTGTCGGCATCGGCAACGCCGGTTTCCTCCAGGCCGTTGGCTTTCTGGAATTCAGAGACGCACCGGGCCGTATATTCCCCGAAATGCCCGTCATATTCCCTGTCCAGATATCCAAGCTCTTCTAAACGGGCCTGCAGCTTCTGCACTTCCTCCCCCTGATCCCCCTGGGCCAGGGTTTCATACTTGGTATTATCTTCTGCCTCGGCCTCGCTGGCTAAAGCCGAGCCTACAGCAGAATCTATTTCCTCTGTAGGATCCGTCACCTGCATGGAATTTTCCTCCAGCAGTTCTGGAAACACCAAGGAGCTTATCTCGTAAGCAGTTTCAATAACAGTGCGGCCCTGCCAGGCCATCAGGCTGGGATCCATTTCAAAAACCTTGTTATCCTTCACTGCCTGGGAATCCTGAAAACGGCTGTCCCCTAGAATCTGCTCCTTCAAGCCTGGCGGGCAGAAAATGGCGTTGGGATTGGAGATGCGCAGGGTGTCAAAATCGTACATGCCCCCCTGCAGGCTTTTGAAAACATTGGTCACGCCGGAATACGTCATGATGGTGCTGCCAAACATGTCTCCTGTTACAGCGCTGCTGTCCAGGTCATACAGGTAACAGGCGGTGGTGACCCTGTCGCTGGGCACAATGCGGTTAATAGCGTCCAGCGTGAGAAAAATATCTTGTGCCACCCGGATTCCCTCGTCATGGCCCGCGCCGCCGCCAGCCAAGGCGGAGGACACCTCGGAGTAAAGGCGCTCGAAATCCTCGCGGTCTGTAGCGGGGGCAATGGAAAGCACCGTAATGCCTGCCTCCTCCAGAGCGGAAGCGGAGGCGCCGCTCTCCGCGTCCAGCAGCACCAGATCCGGGCCGGCGTCTATGATAGCCTGGGCATCGTCCCGGGAAAGCTTGTTTAAATCCCGCAGGCTTTCCTGGGTACACTCCTGGGCGCCGGCAGTCAACTGGGTTTCATAGCCTAAAGCCAGCACCACATCAGCCAGACTGGGAGAAAGCACCACCACTTTCTGGGGCCGGGCAGATATGGTTACGCCAGCCACCTCTACCGGGAATTCACCAGCAACGGCCACGCCGGAAACCATGTTCCGCACATCGGAACAGCCTGCCAGCATCCCGCAAATTAACGCAAAGCAGAGCAGCAGGGCCCCGCCTCGTCTGCTGAATCTTTTTATCATATACACTTATCCAACTCGCTTTCTACAAGCAGAATAGACCGGCAGCAGTGAGCCTCCCGGCGCTTAACATGGCACCTTTTTCACAGAAAGCCCCATGTCTTGTGTCTATTCTACAACTTTTTCCCCTCCCCTGTCAACCTTCCACCAAAAATACTTGACTTTTTAAAAATAAAAAGCTAAAATAAGAAAGATTGTTGAGGCCAGTTTGAATGTAGGCTATAGATTTTATGTGAAGGTCTTAAACAAGGTTAACTGCCTATAGGGAGACGTATCGAAGTGGTCATAACGAGCCTGACTCGAAATTCTGTGGGGTGAGTGGAACGGGAGAGGCCGGAAAGCCTTGAAAGCACTGGGAATTTTGGAGTTGGGAGGACAGAGATTTAGCCGAGTTCTAACGAGAATTCTAAGATAATAAACGACACAATTTTATATACGGAGATGTACCCAAGTGGTTGAAGGGTCCGCACTCGAAATTCTGTGGGGTGAGTGGAACGGGAGAGGCCGGAAAGCCTTGAAAGCACTGGGAATTTTGGAGTTGGGTGGACAGAGATTTGACCGAGTTCTAATAGAAATTCTAAGAATAATCAAATAGCTGTTGACCTGTGATATTCAGGTTAATATATTTGGAGACGTATCGAAGTGGTCATAACGGGACTGACTCGAAATCAGTTGTACCTCACGGTACCGTGGGTTCGAATCCCACCGTCTCCGCCAAGGCGGTTCGTACCGCGCAAGAGAGCTGCAAGGGAAACTTTGCGGCTCTTTTCCATAAAGGCCGGAGATGGGGAACGAGTTTGTCTTTTGCACGACAAAAACGTAGAAGGAGGAGTCATTGTGAGAGGTTCAGAGTCCAGGCTGATAGAATATATGGAAGGGGCTAAAAAGCGCTTTGTCATCCCGGTCTACCAGCGGAACTATAACTGGAAAACGGAAAACTGCAAACAGCTTTTTGACGATCTGCTGAAAATAATCCGGAATGGGAGAAAAAGCCACTTCTTTGGAAGCATCGTGTCGGTCTTTAACCCGGATGGCCGCTATACCGAGTTTCTTGTGATCGATGGACAGCAGCGGCTTACTACCGTGTCCCTCCTGCTCCTTGCCATATACAACTTAACAAAGGAAGGCGTGATCATTCCGGCCACACCCTCTTTGACCCAAGAAATCTATGAGGGGTACCTTGTGGACAAGTTCCAGCCGGAGGAGACGCGCATCAAGCTCAAGCCTGTCAAGAATGACCAGCGCGCGCTGGGAAAGCTGTTTGAGGACAAAAAGGAGCACATAAAGGATTCCAACCTGACAGCAAACTACAGCTATTTCTATGACCGCATCCAGAAACAGGAGATTACCATCGATGAGCTTTTTGACGCAATTTGCAGGCTGGAGGTCATTGATATCCGGCTGAACAACGAGGATAACCCCCAGCTCATTTTTGAAAGCCTCAACTCTACTGGCCTTGATTTAAGCGAGGGCGACAAGATTCGCAACTTTGTCCTGATGGGTCTACCTTCAAAGGAACAGGAAGTCTATTATGAAAAGTATTGGAACCGCATTGAGGAGTGCACAGGCTATGATGCCAGCTCTTTCATTCGAGACTATCTCAGCTTAAAGCAGCAGTCCATTCCCTCACAGAAGCGCGTCTATGTGAATTTCAAAGAGTATGTGGAGCTGGGTAAAATGGAAACAGAACCTTTACTCAGAGAGCTCCTCGGGTATGCCCAGCGGTATCAGGTCTTGCTGAAAGGCGGCACCGCAAGCAAGGCTTTGAATGCTTGCATCATCCGTCTGAATCGTTTGGAAACAACGGTCACCCGGCCGTTTTTCTTGGAAGTCCTGCGTCTGCACGATGAGGGTACTCTGAGTATTTCAGAAGTCACGGAGATTTTTCTGATTGCCGAAAATTACCTGTTCCGCCGGAACATCTGCGATTTGCCCACCAACGCCCTGAACAAGATTTTCCTTATGCTGCACCGGGAGATCACCCGCTATGACGGCACGGAAAAGGATTATGTGGATAAATTCAAATACGCGCTTCTCTCAAAAAAGGAAAGGGCGCGTTTCCCGGATGACGAAGAATTCGGCGCAAGCTTTACGGAGCGCCAGGTCTACCAGATGACCAACAAAAACAAGGTTTACATTCTGGAGCGCCTGGAAAACTATGGCACGCTGGAAGACAAGGACATTTATGCCCACTGCGACGATGGAACGTATTCCATCGAACACATCATGCCCCAACATCTCACACCCGCGTGGATCAGGGAGCTTGGCGAGGACTATGAACAGATACACGAGCAGTGGCTGCATAGAATCGCCAACTTGACGCTGACCGCCTATAACTCTGCCTACAGCAACAGCTCCTTCCTTGAAAAGAAGAGCATGAAGAATGGTTTTGATGACAGCGGCCTTCGGATGAATACATATATCAGCAAAAAAGAGAAATGGACCCTGACAGAGTTAGAGGACCGCAGTCAGTATCTGCGCGGGCGGGCCATTGAGATCTGGGCGGCGCCTGTTACCACTTTCAAGCCGCAGGAAAAGCAAATGGACACCTATACTTTGGATGATGACGAGAATTTGAGCGGCCGGACGATTATCCGGTTCCGCTACAAGAACGCCGAACAGCCGGTGACCAGTTGGGTGGAGATGTTCCAGAAGGTGTTTCAGATCTTGTATGCAGAGGACAAGTCCGTCATAACACGGCTGGCAGTATCCTCCGATGAAAACATCGGCTACCACTTTTCCATAGGCCCCCATGAACTGCTTAAATCGGTGGAGATCGGCGATGGGATTTATGTGTTGACAAATACAAGCACACAAAGCAAGCTTTCTGTCCTGAACCGTGTATTCAAGTTATATGACGCCGACCCTTCAGACCTTGTGTTCTATCTCCGGGATGAAAGCGAGGCCCTGGAGGATGAGAATGGCCCACGTTATGCTCTGAGGAGGCAGTATTGGGCATACGCGCTGCCGATTATTAAAGAGGCCCACGGAGAAAACGGCCCTTTCAGCAATGTCAATCTAAATGAGTTGTCCACAGCAACCAGAGAAAATCTTAGATCTCTGGGTTACGGGGATCGGACAATCTACATGGTAAACAGCATTTGGAGAGATTTGGAACAATTTCTTGGAAACAGGAGCAACTCGCCTTTTCTCCCCATATATGGGCTGGAATATCTGCATGAACGAATCGGATACCCGGAATGCTTACAACGGAAACTTACGCCAGATGAGCGCGACTATATCCGGGCAGTTCGGATGCTGACATCATTCCAGGAATCTGGTGAAGTGCCATGTGTACTGAAACGAAACAGAAACGAGTGGTACGAGCCAGTCAAAGATGTCCGCAATCATTACATTCAGCACTGTGAGGAAATATACAAAACTCACGCGACACAGCGGAGCAGGATTGCGGCCGCAGACCGTTTTATGCGAATCGTGATAGTAAACAAGCGGACTGCATGGGAAGATATTTCAGCTAAGACTATTTCTGAATATGCAGCAGGTTTGGCAGAATACGCAAAAGCCACAGTAGAGGTGCATTTAAGAGGGCTGAGATTTTTTCTGCGGTTTCTTTATGAGAAAGGGATTGTTCAGCAGGATCATACGGCCTCAGTCCCCAAAATGTGCTGCAGCACAGGCGAACGGATTCCTCATATGCTATCTGCCGAACAAGTAAACACACTGTTGAACTCTATTGACCGGGGAAATCCCATTGGAAAACGCAACTACGCAATTATCGTGATGGCTGCTTGCCTTGGGATGAGAGACAGCGATATCAGTAATTTGCAATTTGAGAATATTAACTGGGATAGAAGCACGGTTTCATTCTTTCAAAAGAAAACCAACCGATTTCTTGCGCTGCCGCTGCTTCCAGTGGTGGGAGAAGCCATAATAGACTATCTGAAAAATGGCCGTCCCCAAACTGACAGCAAATATGTTTTCGTAAAGCACCGTCCGCCATTCCGCCAGACGGTATCATTTTATTCAGTTATGAGAGCTGTGCTGGAGAACTCAGGCGTAAAATTGACGGGGAATTCTACGAAAGGACTTCACATTTTACGTCACAGTTTAGCGAGCGAACTGATCCGTCAAGGGGAATCGTACAATACGGTATCCACGATTTTAGGCCATGCCAGTATCGGCTCCACAAACGCATATAGAGTAGACCAAGATATCATCGAAGGAGACATAGCGCATATAGATTTCAACTATGCTTTTGCTGTAGTCCATGTAATAAGCCACTCGTGGCGGCGCAATAACAAGGTCAAGTTCCAGCGTCGGGTCTTTTGCCAGCTCCGAGCCATAGATTGATTTGCCCCTGAACCGGTGTTCGGGGGCTTTTCTTTGCCTTTCCCTGTTTACTTCCTTGATACGCTGCTTGGCTTCAAAGAGCCTTGCTCGACCGGATATGCCATGCGCTTTCAGGGCGGGAGAGACGGCAAGGCAGATGGTTTTGTCTGTTCTGCTTTCGTCCGCAACAACAAGGTTGGCGTCAAGGGGATCGAGACCTCTTTCGGCGCACTCCACCGAAGCGTAAAACGATTTTAAGTCGATAGCTATATACTGCTTCTGCATACGCTTCGTTGTCCTCCCATGTTTTATTTATCGAACCGTAAAAAGTCGTTCCGATGTTCCTGCGGTCTGAGCCTGTACCCCTGTGAGATAAGAGTGTCTGCCTTTAGAGCGACAAGGTTCACATCGGAGTGTAAGGCAGCGGCTATCTGCTGCACATCGTAGCCTTGCTCTGCCAAGTCCAAAAAGTCGTCGTCTGGGAGTGCAATCTGCGTGGCAAAGATATTAGCTTCATATTCCATTCTACTGTCCCGAATATCAAAGATATTAAACTCCTCAAAGCCGCCAACTTGGGTGGCTTCCTCTCGGTGCAGAGTGTCATGCCCCAGCTCATGGAGAAGCACAATGTTCTCCATAATAGGGTGCAAATCCTCTTTCACGAACATAAAACGGTTTCGCATGATGACCTTGTAGGCACCACGCTGAGCCTTAAAAGGACAATAGAGAACCTCAATACCGAGTTCGTCTGCTATCTTGTGGGGGTCACGAGTCCCACATTGTCGTACAATATGGTTGGCCTTGCGAACGATCTCGGAAGTGGAGGCATACATTGACCCTCACCTCTTTCCACACTGTGTAAAGTATAAACTGGTCTGTGTACCATAAACGGGACTTAGCCCTGAGTTGTGTCCTGCTCCTTATAACGCTTAGGAGCATACTTCTTGTTCTTCTCCTTGGCAATCCAGTATGCGTCTGTGATGGCTTTCATCATCACATCCATATCCTCCTCAGCCATTTCTCCGCCGGCAAACAGGCCGGTAACCTCTGCCATGAGTTGTTCAGCCTGTTTTGCGCCCCTTGCACCATACCTTTCTCCTGCTTCAGCTATAAGTGTTCCGCTCTCGCCAAGAATATCATAAACCGAGACTTCCAGTGCAGTTGCCAGCTTTTTAGCGTTGTCAAACTGCGGACGGCTATTCTTTTCATAGTTTTGAATCATACGGGTAGAAAGCCCCGAGAGCTTGGCAAGCTGCTCCTGTGTTAATCCCTTTTTTTCTCTGATTTCTTTGAGCCGCTCATTGAATGTCATAATGATTCTCCTTCAACTATGTATGTGTCTATCCAAGGATACGAAACTGGCTTCGTAAAAAAACTATTGACACGAAATCGGCTTCGTGATGTAATCTGCTCAAAACACGAAATCAGATTCGTGAATATATCTTACATCACGAATAGGTTTTCGTCAAGCCTTTTTTATGTTTTCTGCGAAATGAGGTGTTGAGATGGGTAGAAGAAAGGTCTATGTGACTGTAAATGCCGAACATAAACCGGATGGTTCGTGCTGTCCGAAGACTATAAAGATGGCTGATGAGGCTGAGTATGAGATAGACAGAGTTCTTCAGGTATGTCGTGCAGCCTCTATGGTCGGAGGTCGTGGCGTTAGATATACCATCAGGATAGGACATAGCGAGACCCATCTTTTCGACGAGCAGAATGGACGCTGGTTTGTAGAGGCAAAGTTTAACTAAGGAGGACGACATTGAAGCGTTTATCTCGGAATGACCTTGAAGCAATCGGTGAATGGGTGATTCGAGTGTACATGAAGCTGCCAGAGGTTAAGGGACAGCCGGTATATCGGATTTATCCTGAAATCCTTGTCAAGAGCCTGCTGGGTCTGCAAATTGATTATCAGCATCTCTCGATAGATGGGACAATCCTTGGACTGACATCTTTTGAAAGTATAGGTGTTGAACTGCCGGGGAATGAGGAAACTGGAGAGGTCTACTTTTTGGATGGAAAGACGATTCTGATTGAAAGCGATTTGAGAGACGATGTAGAGCAAACAGGGCGGAGGAACTTCACAATAACCCACGAAGCAAGCCACCAAGTCCTGAAAATGCTCTACCCATCAGATTACGGGGTGAAGTCCCATGAAGAACCAATCCATTTTTGCAAGGCGAATACAATGCGGAGAAAACCTATATCAGATTGGGAAGAATGGCAGAGTAATGCCCTGAGTTCGGCCATGCTTCTTCCAAGACATCTCGTTGAACAGGCTATGGGCTTATTCGGCGTACAAGGGAAAATTCGCATACTGAACAAAATCTTCGCCCGAGAAGAGTATGAGTATTTGGAGAAGGCATATTCTATATGAAAGTGCAAGGGTGCGATTTCCACAATCGCATCTTTGCCTTTCAGCAGTGATAAGGTGTATCTTGGTGGCACATCAAAGAACAGGAGGGTGTTATCAAGATGGCAAGGCAGGTGGTAAGATCGCCCTGCGGGTCTGCGTCAACGAGCAATACCTTCTTGCCGTTCATGGCAAGCCCGATGCCCAAGTTGACCGCCGTAGTGGTCTTTCCCACGCCGCCCTTCTGGTTGCAGATGGCGATGGTTTTGCAGTCGCTCATTCGGCTTACCTCCTTTCTCTTAGATACATAGCCGCCCGCTGCGGCTATGTAATGTGCTTTATTTGTCCACGACACCCCAAGCACAATGGGAAGTCATCAGGCGCTCGGCTGCTAACCAAGTCCATAGGAATCTCACCTCTGCCGGGTTCTCCGCCAGCCCCGTAGGGAAGTATCATTAACCCTGATGCGTTTCATCGCCTTATCCGTAGCAATCGGATATTTCAGAATAGTTCGGCATCGCTCTCCCTCCTTGCTTTCCGTCATTACCCTTTCGGGCAGGAGGATCATGGCGCACTTTCATACGGCTGAGGGTTTCCCCTCCGCTCAGGAACGACCTGATGAATGTGTATTCAGTTTTCAAGGAACTCGTGGGGCGTTTTTGCCTCACACCCCTCAACAGCACAAAAAGAGGGTCGAATCTTAACCCCCTTCTCAAAAAAATTTTTGAAATCCTTTTTAGTGCTTTTTTTTGCAACAAAAAAGCGCCTGCCCCACTTGTTTTGAAGTAGGACAGGCGCAAAAGAAAAAAAACCACTGAGTTCGCACTCAGTGGGGTAAATAAGAATTCCTATGAAGTGGCGTGAACTTGCGGGAAATCGCATAAGTTCCGAACACATTTTGGCGTAAGTCCGGCGTGAATCGGCGTAAACTATTGGCGTATGACCTCACGCCTGCTCTTACCTGTTCACGCATACAGACTTATAAAGACTTATTTAATCCAACGGCTTCATGGTCGGGAACAGCAGCACGTCCCTGATAGACTGCGCGCCGGTCAACAGCATCACCAGGCGGTCGATGCCCATGCCCATGCCCCCTGTGGGCGGCATACCATATTCCAGCGCCGTCAGGAAATCCTCGTCCACGTCGCAGGCCTCGTCATCCCCGGCAGCCTTCTGGGCGGCCTGGGCCTCAAAGCGCTCCCGCTGGTCAATGGGATCGTTAAGCTCGCTGAAAGCGTTGGCGTATTCGCCGCCGCAGATGAACAGTTCGAACCGCTGGGTATATTCCGGGTTCTCCGGATCCTTCTTGGCCAAAGGCGAAATATCTACCGGATGGCCAGTCAGGAAGGTGGGCTGCACCAGCTTTTCCTCACAGTATTCCTCAAAGAACAGGTTCAGAATGTCCCCCTTGCGGTGCCGCTGCTCAAAGGCAATGTGGTGCTCTTTTGCAAGCTCCCTTGCCTGCTCCAGGGTTTCCACCTGGGCAAAGTCCACCCCAGCATACTGCTTCACCGCCTCCACCATGCTGATGCGGGTAAAGGGCTTGTCCAGGTCAATTTCCACCCCGTCCCGCTCCACCTTGCCGGTGCCCAGCACTTTGTGGGCCACAGTGCGGATGAGATCCTCCGTAATGTCCATCATGCCGTTAAAGTCGGTGTATGCCTGATACAGCTCCAGCATGGTGAACTCCGGATTGTGCCGGGTGTCCATGCCTTCGTTGCGGAAGTTCCGCCCAATTTCATACACCCTCTCAAAGCCCCCTACAATCAGCCGCTTCAGATGCAGCTCCAGGGCAATGCGCAGATACATGTCCAAGTCTAAGGTATTGTGGTGGGTGATAAAGGGCCTTGCAGCGGCCCCGCCTGCCTGGGTGTGGAGCACAGGGGTTTCCACCTCCAAAAAGGCTTTGCCATCCAGATACTCCCGCACAGCGCTTATAATTTTCGAGCGCTTGGTAAATACATCCCGCACCTCAGGGTTCATAATGAGATCCAAATACCGCTGGCGGTATCTGGCGTCTGTATCCCGCAGGCCGTGATACTTCTCCGGCAAAGGCAGCAGCGCCTTGGAAAGGATGGTAATGCTGTCCGCCTTCACAGAAATCTCCCCGCGCTTGGTGCGGAAAGCCTCTCCCTCCACGCCTACAATGTCTCCGATATCTAGGGAGGCCATAAAGGTTTTGTAAGGCTCCTCCCCCATCACGTCAATTTTCGCGTAAATCTGCACCTGCCCGGACACGTCCCGCAAGTCCATAAAGGAAGCCTTGCCCATGCCCCGGCGGCTCATAATCCGCCCGGCCACAGACACCTTTTTCCCTTCCAGCTCCTCAAAGTTCTCCGCAATCTCCCGGGCCTTCTGCCCCGCGTCAAAGGTGACGTTCTGATAAGGATCCCGGCCCTGCTCCTGCATGGCGAAAAGCTTG
The DNA here is from genome assembly GCF_036941085.1 of Acutalibacter sp. JLR.KK004. Lineage (NCBI taxonomy): Bacteria > Bacillati > Bacillota > Clostridia > Eubacteriales > Acutalibacteraceae > Acutalibacter > Acutalibacter sp. JLR.KK004. The sequence continues at coordinate 1,155,886 of NZ_JAYMNQ010000001.1, read as the reverse complement.
TTCCTGCGTATCTGCAAAATTTCCTTTAAGTCCTGGCCGCCCTCTGCCTGCGGCGCCTGGGTGTTCTGTTCTGCCACTCCCTGCACTTCCTTTCCTGTTTTCTGCTCAAGAAATCGTTACCACCGTATAGGTGGAGAAGCCTGCCGGCGTTTCCACCTCCACCGTCTGGCCCACTGCCGCCCCCAGCAAAGCCTTGCCCACAGCGGATTCATCGGAAATCTTGCCGCCCCTGGGATCGGCCTCGTTAGAGCCTACAATTTTATACTCCTTGGTGGCCTTCTTGCCGGTGGCTGTCACCACAGCCACCTCTATTTTAGAGCCGATATGCACTGTCTCGTTGCTCAGCTCGCTTTCGTCAATGACCACCGCGTTTTTCAGCATAACCTCCACGTCGGCAATGCGGGCTTCCATAATGGCCTGGTCATTTTTAGCCTCGTCATATTCGCTGTTTTCCGAAAGGTCGCCAAAGGAAAGGGCCACCTTTATTTTTTCAGCCACTTCCCTGCGCCGCACAGTCTTTAAATATTCCAGCTCTTTTTCCAGGGCCGCCAGGCCCTCCTCTGTCACAAAAAACTGCTTCTCTGCCATGTCAACCGCCACACGGTGCAGAACGCCCGCAAAAAGGGAAACCCGCTTTCTGCGCCCGGCACCGTTCCTTTCTTCATATTTTTCACACTGGCCTGCTTTCCAGCATAGAAACTGCACCGGGTTTTCCGTATATTTTTTCCTCCCCCAGGCGGGGGAGGAAAAAAGCGGGGCCTGCGGTACATCACAATGGTCTATATTATACTGCATTTGGGCCGCCTTTGTCAATGGAAAATGCCCTTCTTGGCAGGGCGACAGCATTTAACTTTTTGTCGGAACATGGTAAAATAGAGGAATGGAAATAGAAAGATTAAAAACAGCACTGGAAAAGGTAGAGGACCCGAGAAGAACGGACCGAGGCCATGTACTGCACAAATTGGAGGACATTTTAATAATCGGATTGTGTACTCTGGTATGCAACGGCAGTGATTTTTCGGATATGGAGGATTTCGGAAGGGAACGGGAGGAATGGCTAAGGAACTTCCTGGAACTGCCAAATGGGATACCAGACAGTGACACATTCCGGCGAATTTTCGAGCGATTGAACCCTAAAATGCTGGCCGAAAGTCTGTATGACTGGCTGGCCAACAACCGAAAAGAAGGCAGTGTAATTGCAGTAGATGGTAAAACGATTTGTGGAAGCGGAAACCATAATCACAAGGCATATCATGTAGTAAGTGCTTTCGTGGCGGAAAATCAGGTCACTTTGGGAGAGATCGTTACCGAAGAAAAGTCCAATGAAATCACTGCTGTACCGGAACTTCTGGAGCTGTTGGAGATAAAAAACAATATCGTGACAGCGGATGCCATGAGTTGCCAGAAGGAGATCGTAAGAACAATTACCAGTAAAAAAGCTGACTATGTGATTGCCCTGAAAAGGAACCAGCCTGGACTACTGGAGAATGTTGTTCTGTATTTTGACAGCTTTCGGGAAGAAATCCCTCTGTTCAGCACAGATGAAAAAGACCATGGCCGAATAGAAAAACGGGAATACCGTTTATTAACAGACCTGTCCTGGCTGCCGGAACAGAAAGACTGGAGTGGCCTAAAGTCAGTGGGAGAGGTTCGCACAACTGTTACAAGGAATAGGGAAACTTCTACTGATACTCGGTATTTCATCTCCTCGCTAACCGAACTGCCACGTTTTGCCCATGCGGTACGATGCCATTGGTCTATTGAAAACCAGCTGCATTGGTGTCTGGATGTTATTTTTGACGAGGATAGCTCCAGAGCAAGGAAAGATATGTCACCGCTCAACCTGAATGTCCTTCGCAAGGTTGCTCTGTCTCTCTGTAAAAATTGTCAGAACCCTAATCTCCGTAAATCAAGCCTACAGAAACGCCGCTTCCGCGCTTCCCTTAATCCTGATACCTTCCTCTCCATTTTGTTGGGAACTTAAATGCTGTCGCCCTGCCCTTCTTGGAGCGCCGAAATCGCGCTTTTTATGCCTCCGGCCTAAAGCCTTGGGGCTTTGCCCCCAACCCCTTAAAAAGGGAACCGCTCCCTGCGGGAAAGGCTGGCCCTAATTTTATTAAATTTTTTTGTACTTTATTGCTTTACGTCCTCCGGTGAAATGCACAATCAAAATTTTTCAATTCACAAAAACTTGGTTTTTAGATCAAACCTTTTTTCAAAAAGGTTTGCAGGGTGTGGGACAGCGTCCCACGGCCTTGCGCCGGAGGCAAAGCCGCTCCAGGCAAAAAGCGCCCCTGCCACAGGGGCATGGGGCGCCGGGAAATCACGTATAACAGAAATAGATGGTGGTGCCTAAAATGCTGTCGTAATAGCTTTTATACACCCCGCCGCCGGTAATGACGCCGTTTTGGCCTGTCACGTTTGCCGGGGTTATGCTGCCGTTCTCCAGCAGGTATTTGGCGTTTGCAATGGTGCGGGCGTCAGGCTTGCGGTTTATCATGCCGTTATAAGCAGGAGGATACTGCCCTGGCTGATAGATAACCCCCCGGATGGTGTTGGGGAAAAGGGGGCTTTTCACCCGGTTAAGCACCACACTGCCTACGCACCTCTGCACCCAGTCGGGAATCCAGGTGCAGCCTGCCTCGGCATTGATAATCCGGGCCAGCAGATCCAAGTCCTCTTCCGTATACTTAGGCTTGCTGTCCGCCTCAATAGCCGCCAGGATTTCCGCCGCTGTGGTGTAGGTGGAGAAATAGCTGGTCTGCTTCTGGGGCAGCTTCAGGCTGGAAATCTTCAGGTTCCGCTGCTGTTCATAGATGGCCCCCACCTGCATGGCATATGTCCCGCCGTCCTTTAAGGCCCGGTTTATAGCCGCCAGGTAGTCCACATTGGGGTCATAGCTTTTCACCGTAATGTGGTCGGTAAGCCCCGCGGCAGAGGCGTGCAGGCCGCCTCCCAGGGGCCAGAGGATCAAGGCCGCCAGCAAAAGGGAAGGAAATAGCTTCTTCAAACGATCGAACCTCCTTTTGGAAAAGTTTGCCCGACCTGGGTATTGGCAGATTCTGCCAGTTCTATACAGCCCCGCCAAATTTTTTTGGCGCGCCGCCCGGCCGGGTCTACCCGCCATTATACCGAAGCGCCGCCCCAAAAAATGTCAAATGTGTAATCTTAAAAGCTATTTCCCGGCCTTTTGCCGTTTATTTCCCGGCAGGAACCGCCCTCCTCCCCTTTCTTCCCGCTGGTTCGCCCAGCAAGCGCCAGCTTTTCCCCAAGCGCCTGCTACAGCGTCTTTACCATGATGAAATCGTCCATCACATAGCCGCCGCCAATGTCTGTTTCCACCTTGTCCACCACCTGGAAGCCGTAGTGGCGGTATACCTCAAAGGCATGGGTATTCTCTTTGTTTACTGTAAGGCGGATAGCGGGCAGCCCTTCCTTCCGGGCCTGCTCCTCCACAAAGGCCAGGGCCTTGCCCACAGCCCCCTGGCCCCGGTATTCCGGCAGCAGGTATACCTTGCTTAAAAACATCTCCTCCCGCCCTTCATACCGGGGGGCAAAGCCGACAAACCCGGCGCTTTCGCCATTGCAGCACATCAGGTAATACTGGTAATTTTGGTGCGCCATCTGCTCCTTCACCGCATGGTCAGACTGGAACTTGTCCAGCATGTAATCCACCTGGCCCTGGGGCAGCAGGGCGTCATAGGTCAGGCGCCACACCCTGTCCGCTATCCGGCACAGGGTATCAATCTGCTCCTGGCTTTCCACTTTTTGCAGCACAATGCTCAAATAAACCATCCCTTTTCATAGTGTGTATGTGCAAATTTTTATGAACAAACTGTGAATACAGGTAAAATTCGGCGAAAAAGCGGGAATTTCTGCCGTTTTCTAACCGTTTTGTTACCACTGAAATATTCCTGTCATGCCTCTCCTGCTGCCTGCCGCTCGTCATAGTTTCCCAGGAAGGAAAACCGGGGCAGCTCGTCGTGCAGGGCGCAGATGAGGGCGAGGGTCTGGGGGTGGTGGAGGCAGCCGGTGAAGTCCAGATAAAAATCATACTCAAAGGCAGAGCCGGGAATGGGCCGGGACTCTATCTTCGTCAGGTTCAGGCCGCACACCGCAAAGCGCTCCAGCACATTGTACAAAGATCCTGTGGTGTGGGGCAGGGAAAAGCACAGGCTGATTTTCGTGGCATCCTCGGGAAGCAGGGGTTCCTTGGAGATGACCACAAAGCGGGTGGTATTGTTTTTCTCGTTCTGGATGCCCCGCTCCAGGATTTTCAGGCCGTATTTCTCCGCCGCTTCCTCCGAGCAGATGGCGGCAGTGCCGGCAGGGCACTCCCGGGCCACAAACTGGGCCGCTGCGGCTGTGTTGGAATATTCCACCGTCTCCAGGCCGTGAGCCTTGATATACTCCCCGCACTGGGAAAGCCCCTGGGGGTGTGACACCACCCGGCGGACAGGGCCTTCCCCGGCGGCGGCCAGGCAGTGCTCCACCTTCACATCCACAGCGCCTACAATATAAAAGCGGTACTGCAAAATCAGGTCGTAGACAGCGGTGACGCTGCCCGCGGCAGAGTTCTCCACCGGCAGCACCCCCAGGGACTCCGGCTCTTCCTCCACCGCCGCGAACACCTGCCGGAAGTCCGGCACAAAGGCGATGGGCGCCTGGGGATACAGCATGTTTGCCGCCTTGTGGGAATAGGCCCCTTCCACCCCCTGGCACACCACCCGGCTGGGAGCGGGCAGGGTGCGGCGGGCTGTTTTCTCCAGCTTGCGCAGTTCCTCCCCGCCTTCCAGAAGCTGGTGCTGCCTGGCGCGGCTGACTGCCATCATGGCGCTGTACAGTGCCTTGGCGCTAGGCCCGTATGCCCCGGCCCTTTCCGCCACCCGGTCTAAAATTTCCTGCTCCCGCTTAGGGGCATATACGGGGATGCCTGCCCCCCGCTTAATTTCCGCCACCCGCTCGGAGCAGTTCATCCGCTGCAAAAACAGGGGGAGGAGTTTTTCGTCTATGGCGTCTATTTCCCCCCGGATTTCTAAAAGCTTTTCCTGATATCCGTCTTTTTCCATATGTATCGTTACGCGGTATAGGCCTGTGACCTGCACCGCTCCTTTCTTTGTGTTTTTAAGAGTTTCCCGCCGGGGCGCAGGATCTTTCCGCCGGGGCGCATCACTTCCCGCCGGGGCGGGGCCTTTCTTCCCGGGAAGAAAGGCCCACGTCCCGAAGGGCGCGAAGCAGCTATGCTGCTTCGGCCCCGGCGGGAGCGCTGGCTACAGCAGGCCGCTTTGGGCTAAAAGCTCCAGGGAGGCAAGGCAGGCCGCCGCTTCCACCACAGGGGCGGCCCGGGGCACAATGCAGGGATCGTGCCGCCCGGTGACCGCCAGCTTTTCGTTTTCGTGGGTTTGCAGGTTTACGGTGTCCTGCTCCTGGGCGATAGAGGGGGTGGGCTTGAAGGCCGCCCGGAAGATGAGGGGCATACCTGTGGTGATGCCGCCTAAAATCCCGCCGGCATTGTTTTGGCTGGTTCTCACCCTGCCGTAGCTGTCATAATAAAAGGGATCGTTATTTTCGCTGCCCCGCAGGGACGCGGCGGAGAAGCCCGCCCCAAACTCCACCCCTTTTACGGCCGGGATGCCGAACAGAATGGAGGAAAACAGGTTTTCCGCCCCGCCGAACATGGGGTTCCCCGCCCCGGCAGGCAGGCCTGTGACGGCGCACTCCACCACGCCCCCCACGCTGTCCTGGCTTAAACGGGCTTCCTCAATTTTTGCCCGCATGGCTTCTTTGGCGGCGGCATCAATGACCGGGAAATAATCCCCATTTAAGCGCTTTAAAAGCTTTCCCGGCACCTCCACCGGGTCAAAGGGCGTGTCCGTAACCCCGGCTATCATCTGCACATGGGAGCCTGCCAGAATGCCCCGCCGGGCCAGAATCTGCCGGGCCACAGCCCCTGCCAGCACCAGGGGCGCTGTGAGCCTGCCGGAAAAATGCCCGCCGCCCCGGATATCGTGAAAGCCCTTATAGCGCACAGAGGCGGTGAAATCCGCGTGGCCGGGACGGGGGCGCAGGCGGAGGTTTTCGTAGTCTTTAGACCGCTGGCTGGTGTTTTGGATGACGGCGCACAGGGGCGCCCCTGTGGTTACGCCGTTTAAGAGGCCGCAGAGGATTTCCGGGGCATCCGGCTCCTTGCGGGTGGTGGCGGTGGGATCCTGCCCCGGCGCCCGGCGGGCCATCTGGGCCAGCAGCCCCTCCAGGCTGATCTCCTCCCCGGCGGGCAGGCCGTCCATATTCACCCCAATGGCCTGGGTATGGCTGCCGCCGAAAATGCTGATTCTGATTCTTTCACCCCAACTGGACGACATGGGCGCTCCCTCCCAATTTTCTGAAATCTTCGTAAAAGTCCGGGTAGGTTTTCCGGACGGCCCAGGCGTCTGTCACCTGCACAGGGGCGCTGCTGCGAAGGCCCGCCCCGGCCAGGGCCATCAGCACCCGGTGGTCGTTATGGCCCTGGGCTATGCCACCTGCAAGGCGCTGGACCCCCTGGATGATAAGCGCGTCCTCCTCTGCCTTGGCGCGGCCCCCCAGGGCGCTGACAGCCTCCTCCATGGCGGCAAGGCGGTCGCTTTCCTTCAGGCGCAGGCGGCCCGCGTTTACCAGCCGGGTTTCCCCGCCGCTTAAGGCGGCGCAGACGGACAGGGCCGGGGCCATGTCTGTAATCTGGGCCATGTCTACCGTTTGGCCTGTAAGGCCCCCGAAGGGCTTTTCCGGGTGGAGGTTCTGGGCAATGAGCCAGCCCTCCTCCCAATGGGTGTGCAGGCCAAAGGATCCAAACACTTCCACGCAGGCCATATCCCCCTGGAGGGAATGGGGGGAAAGGCCCCCTATGCGCACCTGGGCGCCCTGGGGGGACAGGGCCGCCATATTGAGGAAGAAGGCGGCCTGGGACCAGTCCCCCTCCACATGGTAGTCCCGGGGGAGGTATTGCTGCCTGCCGGGGACGCGCCAGCCCTGGGCTGTTTTCTCGGTTTTCACCCCGAAGTCCTGGAGCACTGCCAGGGTCATGTCTACATAGCCTACAGACTCCAGGGGGGAGGTGAGGCGGATTTCGCTGTCCCCGGGAAGCAGGGGCAGGGCAAAGAGCAGGCCTGTGACAAACTGGGAGCTGATATCCCCGGGCAGCTCAAAAAGGCCGGGGGCAAGCTGCCCCTCTATTTCCAGAGGCAGGCCACCCTCTGTGACAAAAGACACCCCGTGGGCGGGGAGCAAATCCCCATATACCCCCAAGGGCCGCTGGGGAAGCCTTCCGCTGCCTGTAAAGCGCCAGCGGCCCCCCAGGGCGGCGGCGATGGGGATGATAAACCGCAAAAGGCCGCCGGACTCCCGGCAATGGATTTCCCCTTCCTTAGGGCAGGGGGATGTTTTTTCCACCAACATGGTTTTTGCGGAAGGGTTGTGCCCTACGGCGCAGCCCAGGGCCTTTAAGGCCTCCATGGTGGCGGCGATATCCTCGCTGACCGCCATATTGGAAAGCAGGCACCGTCCTCCGGAAAGCCCGGCACAGAGCAGCGCCCTGTGGGCAGCGCTCTTGCTGGGGGGCATCACCACGCTGCCCCCGGAAAACCCGGGGCCGTATACAACCTGGTACATGGCTTTTCCCCCTTTCATACCAGCGCCTCCAAAAGCGCCTTGCGGGTGATGGGATAGATGACGCTTTCCCCTATTTCCGTAAGCAGGATGAGCCGCAGGGTGTCCCCGTCGCTTTTTTTGTCCAGGGCTGTGGCCTCCACCACCTGCTCCGCTGTGAAGGCATCCTCAGTGGGCAGGCCATACTGGGCAAGGACTGCCCGCACCTGTTCCGCTGTGCCCGGCTGTGTGACGCCCAGGCTTTCCCCGGCCCGGCAGGCCATCACCATGCCGACACCCACTGCTTCCCCATGGGCCAGGCCTTTAAAGCTGTGGAGCTTTTCCAGGGCGTGGCCGAAGGTGTGGCCGAAATTTAAAATCATGCGCCGGCCTGTGTCCCGGGTGTCGGCCTCCACAAAATCCCGCTTGATGGCAACGGAACGGCCGATAACCTCCTCTAGGCTGTGAAGGGCCGCGCCTGCCTGCAAATCCGCAAAAAGCTGTTTATCCGCAATGCAGCCGTGCTTGATAAGCTCTCCCATGCCGTCCCGGAAAAAATAGTCCGGCAGGGTGCGCAGGGCTTCTGTATCTGCCGCCACAGCCATGGGCTGGTGGAAGGCCCCCACCAGGTTTTTGCCGAAGGGCAGGTCTACCCCGGTTTTGCCCCCCACGCTTGCATCCACCATGGACAAAAGGGAGGTGGGCGCCTGGAAAAAGTCTATGCCCCGCAGGAAGGTGGCGGCGGCAAAGCCGCCCATATCCCCTGTGACGCCGCCGCCCAGGGTAACGATGAAGTCTGTGCGGGTGAAGCCTGCCTCGGACAGGGCCTTGTACATGTCACAGATGGTGCTTATCTGCTTGTGCTCCTCCCCGGCGGGGAACACGAAAGCAGACACCTGAAAGCCCGCCTGCTCCAGGGAGGCCTTCGCCCGCTCCCCGTACAGGGGGAACACGTTTGTTTCGCTGACGATCATGGCCTTTGTACCGGGCTTTTTGTGCCGGGCGGCAATTTCCCCAATCCGGCCCAGGACTCCCGGCTCTATGGTGACCCGGTAGGGCCTGTCTGTCCGCACGTCTATAGTCATGTGGCTTTTCACTCCTTTTGGATTTGTCTCTGGGCAGTTGCCTCACCTTTGCCCGGACGGCAAAACCGGCGCGGCCGGTTTTAGGGGGCTTGCCCCCGCGCTTCTTGCCCCGCAGGGGGAGGAAGCGCGCCGTCCGGGGGACGGTCAGCCGTTCTCCCGCTTTGCGTCCCCGGCTTTGCGCAGGAGGGCCTGCAGAGGCTCCTCCTCCCCTGCCGCGATGGCCTGCCGGAAGCGGCTTAGGTCGCCTATAAGCTGGTCAAGCTCTTCTGTGAGGGGTTCCCGGTTGTCCAGGAAAAGCCTTGCCCACAGGGCGTGGTTAATATCTGCCACCCGGGAAACGTCCCGGTAGCTGCCGGCGGAAAAGCCCCTGTGATCTTTGCACCGGGGGCTGAGCACATAGGCGCAGGCCAGCACGTGGGGCACCTGGGAGGTGTAGGCTATCATCCTGTCGTGGTGCTCCGGGGTGGTGCGGACAATCTGCCCGAAGCCCATGGAGAGGGCTAAAGCCTCCACCTCCCCCACCGCCCATTCCGGGGCGGCGCAGGGGGCGATGAGATAGGAAGCGCCCATAAAGATGCTGGGATCGCTTGCGGCAAAGCCGCTTTTCTCCTTCCCCGCCATGGGGTGCCCGGCTACGAAAACGTATCTGCCCTTATGGGCCAGCTTCTCCATGCCCGCGCACACCGCGGCTTTTATGCCGCAGGCGTCTGTGACAATGCAGTTTTCCTTCAGGGCGCTTCCATGGGCCTCCATAAAGGCCAAGGCCCCCTGGGGGTATACGCACAGGTACACCACATCTGCCCGGGCAAGCTCCGCAGGCCCTGCTTTGCCGTCTATGGCCCCGCAGGAGCAGGCGTCCAGCAAAGCGCCTTCATCCCTGTCTATGCCGTAAACCCGGTGGCTGGTGCGCTGCTTCAGGGCTTTGGCAATGGATCCGCCGATAAGCCCCAGGCCCACCACTACAATGTCCTTGCCAGCGCTCATAAGGTTTCCACCATCTGGGAAACTTTTGTCACCTTCCGGGCAAGCTTTTCAAACTGGGCCGGGGTGATGGACTGGGCGCCGTCGCACAGGGCATGGCTGGGGTCGTTATGCACCTCGATAATCAGGCCGTCGGCCCCGATGGCGGCGGCTGCCACAGCCAAAGGCTCGATGAGCCAGTTAAGCCCTGAGGCATGGCTGGGATCTACCACCACAGGCAGATGGGACAGCCGCTTTAAGACAGGCACGGCGGAGATGTCCAGGGTGTTGCGGGTAATGGTCTCATAGGTGCGGATGCCCCGCTCGCACAGAATGACCTGCTCGTTGCCTTCTGCCATAATGTATTCCGCGCTCATTAAAAGCTCCTCAATGGTGTTTGCAAGGCCCCGCTTCAGGAGGATGGGCTTGTGGAGCTTTCCAAGCTGCTTTAAAAGCTCGAAATTCTGCATGTTCCGCGCCCCCACCTGGATGACGTCCACATCCTCAAACAGGGGCAGGTGCTCGATGCTCATAATCTCTGTGACAATGGGCAGGCCCGTTTCCTTTTTGGCTTCCCGCAGAAGCTCCAGGCCCTGGGCTTTCATGCCCTGGAAAGCATAGGGGCTGGTGCGGGGCTTGAAGGCGCCGCCCCGCAAAAACTGCGCCCCGGACTGCCCCACGCTTTTCGCCACGCTGATAATCTGCTCCCGGCTCTCCACAGAGCAGGGGCCTGCGATAAGCGCCAGGCCGCCCCCGCCGATTTTCCGGCCCCCGGGCAGGGTGACTGCCGTATCGCCCGGGTGGAACTTCCGGTTTGCCTTTTTATAAGGCTCCTGCACCCGGCGGACAGCCTCCACCACGTCCTGGGCGGCGATATATTCGTCGTCAATGGCGGTGGTGTCGCCGATAAGGCCCAGCACAGTGCTGTGGGTGCCCACCCAGGTGTTCACCTGCACGTCATAGTTTTGGGTGAGGCGGCGGATGAAGGACTCCACCAGCTCCTGCCCCTGGTTTGGTTTTAATACGATAATCATGTCATTTTCCCCTTCCTAAGTTTGCAGGCCAAAGCGCGCCGCAAACAAAAAAGCAGGGCCGCTTTGGGCCCTGCCGTAAAATTTCCGCTGTATTCCCCGCGCCGGATTCCTTCCCAGGCCCCGGCAAGTGAAGCCCGGGATTTTTAAGCGCAGGGCGGAAAGCAGCCGCCCAGCTTTGCACACGCGCGAAAAGCCCGCGCGGTAAATCGCAGGCTGTAAGCATAGAGGCTAAATCGTTTTGTGAGCATGGGCTTCATAGCGGTTTTCCTTCCGTTTATAGCGTTTGTTGCTCTTAAATTTTACTACTGCAAAGCGCTGTTGTCAAGAATTTTTTGCAGGGGGCTGTATGGGCAGCGCGGTTCAAAAGAATGAAAAGCGGTACATGCTGATTTTCAAGGGCGTTTAGGGCAGCCTGGAAAGGGCCATGCCAAGGCCGCAGGAAAGGAGGTTTGCCACAAGGGCATACCGGCAGGCCCGGCCAGGGGGCTGGCGCTCCCTGCTGCACCTGCCGATAAGGAGGGAATATACCGCAGCCTCCAGGATGAACACGGCCAGCTCCAGCACCGCGAACCAGAACCAGAAGGCCCAGGGGCCTTTCCAGTAAGTGATGAGGTACAGGGAAATGTACAGCAGCCCCTGGGTGATGAGGTTTGTGCCGGCAAAGAGGAGAAGCTGCTTTTTTTCCCGGTATCCGAACAAGAGGGCCAGCCCCGCTTCCAGCAGGATGGTGAGGGCCGCCCGCAGGGCCGCCCGGGACAGGCCCCGGCTGTAATCGTAGGAAGCCCGCACCTGCATCCCGCCGCCGGAAACAGCGCAGTGGAAATAGCTTTCAAAGGCATAGCGCTCTAAAACGCCGCTTGTGAGGAAGGCACCTGTTTCCGGGAAATAAAGCAATATTTTGAAGACATCCGGGGGATGGTACCCCCAGGTGAAGCCCTGGGCGTCTGTGCAGTACCAGTATTCCTGCAGGAAATAAAAGCCGTCCGGATCTTCATAGCGGGCGAATTTCTGCCAGATTTCATACTCCTCCTCTGTAAGGCGCTCGTTCCTGCTGTACCCGTCCCAGGCCTGGTAAGGCCCCCAGGGGCTTTCGCCGGAGAGCAGGGTGGCATATGCCTTTTCCCCGGAAATGCCGCTGATGGTGACAGTGGTGCTGGGCTTGGGGCCAATGTCCGCCCGGGCGGGAAGGGGCAGGAGCATGGCGAGCAGCAGGCAGCACAGAAAGGCCGGCATCCATTTTTTCCTCATACGCGCTTCACAGCCCCAGGTTTACAATGCGCCTTGCCACCACCACAGGGGGCGCGCCCGCGTCTACGGTAACGTCCGCCGCTGCCCGGTACAAAGGGGCGCGCTGGTAGAAAAGCTCCTCAATGACCTGCCGGCGGTTGGGCTTTTGCAGCAGGGGCCGCCTTTTGTCATTTTTCAGCCGCTCCTGCAGGGCAGGCAGGGGCACGTCTAAAAAGAGGATGACAGCCCCGTTCTGGTGGAAAAGCTCTACATTATGGGGGAACAGCACAGTGCCCCCGCCGCTTGCCACCACCAGCCCCGCCTGCCGGGACACCTCCTCTACGGCCCGGGCCTCCCGCTGCCGGAAGCCCTGCTCTCCGAAACGGGCAAAAATTTCTGTGATGGACATGCCTTCCCGCTGCTCGATGTATTTGTCCAGGTCGCACAGCTCCCGGCCCAGAAGCTTTGCCGCCCGCCTGCCCACGCTGGTTTTGCCGCAGCCCATAAAGCCGCAGAGCACGATGTTGCCGGTCATGCTTCATTCCTCCCAAAGGTTTTTTCCATTTCCGCTGCAGCGTCCCGGCACAAGGCCTCTATATCCTCCGGGCAAAACCGGGTTCCATACCAGATTTCATGGGCCTGCACCGCCTGGTATACCAGCATTTCCATGCCGCCCACAGCCTTGGCCCCCGCCTTTTCCGCAAACCGCAGAAGCTGGGTGCGCCCGGGGTTATACACCGCGTCGAACACAGCCCTGCACCGGGCCGCCACCCCTTCCGGCACAGGGCTTTCCCCGGCGCGGGGAACCATGCCTACGCTGGTGCAGTTTATGAGAAGGTCGAAGCTTTGGGAGGCGTCCAGCCTAAGCTCCTCATAGGTTTCTGTTCTGACAAGGAAGCCTTTATCCCCCCGCCTGCGGGCAAAAGCGGCAAGCTCCCGGGCCAGGGCGTCCGCTTTCTCCCGGGCAGCGGGGCGGTGGGCGATGGTGATAGCAAAATCCTGCACGCTTTGGGCCGCTTCAAAGGCAATGGCCCGAGCCGCGCCCCCGTTTCCCAGCAGCAGCAGGCTGCCGGAAAAGGACAGGCCATGGTTTTCCAGGGCCTTCCGGCACCCGGCCCCGTCGGTAGTGTACCCTATCAGTTTTCCGTCCCTGACCTGCACCGTATTCACAGAGCCAAAGGCTTTGGCTGCCGGATCCACCTCATCCAAAAAAGGCAGGATGGCGCTTTTGTGGGGGATGGTGATATTAAAGCAGTGGAGGCCCCGAAGCCGCGGCAGGGCTTCCGCCAAATCCGGCACGTCCAGCACCTGGTATTCCAGGGGGATGCCCGACAGGGCAAACAGGCGCTTATGGATAAAGGGGGACATGGTATGGCCGATGGGGTGGCCGATGACGGCCGCTTTTTGTACATCCATGGATTTTTCCTCTTTTCTGGGAAATTTTTTTATGGAAAGGCAAAAAATTTTCTCTGTAAGGTTGACAAAGCGGGGCGCAGTCAATACAATGTAGGAGATGGATGCGTGCCCGCGCGTATGGATTGTATCATATTCGGGCCGGTTTTGTCCATATCTGCCGGGCACCCGGCCGGAAACAAATTTTTGTATATCATCAATTTTTCAGGAGGTAAACAGTATGGTACTGGAAAAAATCAAGACGATTCTCAGCGAGCAGTTTGACGTGGAAGAGGACAACATCACCACGGAAACCACTTTGCAGGACGACCTGGGAGCCGATTCCCTGGACGTGGTGGATTTGCTCATGTCCATTGAGGACGAGTTTGAGGTGGAAATCCCGGACGGCGAGGTGGAAAACATCAAGACTGTAGGCAGCCTGGTGGAGTACATCGAGTCCCATTCCTAAAAATACGCATAACCTGCAGCCCGGGCCAGAGCCTGGGCTTTTTTGCATAAGGCTTGCAATACCGCTGTGCCTGTGCTATAATGATTACGGATGAAATCAATATGAGGCATGGCCCTCAAAAAAGAAACCCCGGAGATGGCACTCTCCGGGGTTCTTTTGTGCTCTGTGCTTACTTGCCTTTGCGTTTCCCATCAAGCCACTTGCAGAGGCAGCAGTATATGTAATTTGCTGCTACGCTCGCTGCGATGGAAAGGATGAAATCAATACAAACTGACACGGCCCTCACCCCCTCTCCTTGCCAGTGTGGGGGTAGGCAAGCACCTGTATTATACCATACTTCTGGCGGGGATGGAAGAAAAAGGCCGAAAAATGGCAGGCAGGCGGCCAGGGCGGGGCAAAAACACTTGCAAAACCGCGGCTGTGCCTTTATAATATTTCCTATATGCTGTCAGCGAAAGGATTGTTAAGTTTATGGCGCAGAAAAAAATGGTCAACGACATCACTTCTATGGACGTGGATTTTGCCCAGTGGTATACGGACATTGTGAAGAAGGCCCAGCTTGCCGACTATTCCGGCGTGAAGGGCTGCATTGTATACCAGCCCTACGGCTATGCCATCTGGGAGAACATCCAGCAGGATATGGACAGGCGCTTTAAGGAGGCCGGGGTGCAGAACGTATATATGCCCATGCTTATCCCGGAAAGCCTGCTGCAAAAGGAAAAGGATCACATTGACGGCTTTGCCCCCGAGTGCGCGGCCGTAACCCAGGGGGGCGGGGAAAAGCTTTCCGAGACGCTTTATGTGCGCCCCACCAGCGAGGTGCTTTTCTGCGAGCACTATCAGAAAATCATCCACTCCTACCGGGACTTGCCCAAGCTTTACAACCAGTGGTGCTCTGTTATGCGCTGGGAAAAAACCACCCGGCCTTTCCTGCGGGGCATGGAGTTTTTGTGGCAGGAGGGCCACACCATGCACGAAACCGCCGAGGAGGCACAGGCGTTCACCTTGAAGATGCTGAAAATTTATGAGGACGTGTACCGGGAAACCCTGGCTATCCCGCCGGTGGTGGGCAGAAAAACAGAAAAGGAAAAATTCGCTGGGGCCGAGGCCAGTTATACCCTGGAGCCTATGATGCATAACGGCGTGGCCCTCCAGGGCGGCACCACCCACTATTTCGGGGACGGCTTTGCAAAGGCCTTTGGCATCCAGTTTACCGGCCGGGACAACTCCCTGCAGGCCCCTTACCAGACCTCCTGGGGCATGAGCACCCGCTTAATCGGCGCGGTGATTATGGTGCATGGCGACGACAACGGCCTGGTGCTGCCCCCCAGGGTGGCCCCGGTGCAGGTGGTTATCGTGCCCATTGCCCAGCACAAGCCCGGCGTGCTGGAGAAGGCAAAGGAAATCTGCGACGGGCTGAGCCGGACGTTCCGGGTGAAGCTGGACGACAGCGACAACTCCCCGGGGTGGAAGTTTGCCCAGTATGAGATGCAGGGGGTGCCCCTGCGGCTGGAAATCGGGCCGAAGGATATGGAAAACGACCAGTGCGTGCTGGTGCGCAGGGATACCGGGGAAAAGCAGTTCACATCCCTGGAGGGCCTGGAGGACGTTATAAAGGCCCTGTTGGACACCATCCACGGGGATATGCTGGTTCGCGCCCAGAAAAACATGGAGGAAAAAACCTTCACAGCCCACAACCACGAGGAATTTTTGGATATTGCCCAGAACAAGCCCGGGTTTATCAAGGCCATGTGGTGCGGGGATTCCGCCTGCGAGGACAAGCTGAAGGAGGAGACAGGCGGGGTGAAGTCCCGCTGCATCCCCTTTGAGGAGGAGCATATCTCCGACGTGTGCGCCTGCTGCGGCAAGCCCGCAAAGCACATGGTGTATTGGGGAAGGCAGTATTAGTGAAAATATAGAGGAAAGGGACGGTACCGGGCGCAAAAAGCCGTCGTTTTATAGCTTTTTGTGCGTATCCTGTATCGCATGGCGACTTTTATGTCAACCGCCTATTTTGGCATCGGCATTTATGTGAAGGGCAGCGTGGAAGCGGCAAAGCTTTACTGCGAGGCCTTTGGGCTGGAGCTGGGCTATCACGTTTTGAACGAGGATGGCAGCTACTTCCATTCGGAACTGGTGAAGAATGGCGAGCCTGCCCTTTCTGTGGTGGAGGCCCCGGCTGCCCCTGGGGGGAACCCTGTTGAACTGGGCTATACCTTTAGCTGCCGGGAAGATCTGGAGCGGGCCTTTGCCCTTTTGAAGGCGGGCGGCAAGGTGAAGCTGGAGCCGGGGGAACTGCCCTGGTCCCCCCTGGCGGCTACGGTTACCGACCGCTTTGGCGTGAACTGGTTCCTAAGCCTGCCCCAGCACCTGCCGCCGGAGGATTTTAAGCCTGCGGGCTTCCAGTGACCCTACAGGCCAGTCTGGCCTACGCATCCAAACGCAAAACACAGAATAGGCTTTTACTATAAAGCACCCTGGAGGAAAGCAAATCCCTCCAGGGTGCTTTTGCACGCGTGTTCAGGTTTAGGCTGGCTCTCCCAACAGCAGGCGGCGCTTTTTAGAACCTGTATTCATAATCGAAATTGCCAGATGAGCGAGAATTTTTGAAGCCAATCAAGGCAAATATTTCGCAAACGCATGTATGCGTTCGGCAGGCAAACGTTAGCCGGAGGCTAACGTTTGCGCCTCTGCAAGAAAATTTAACACAGAGTGGCTTCAAAAAGGCCGCTCAGATGGTGGTTACAGGTTGTGAACACAGGTTCTTTGGTACAGGAGCAGGCCGGCGGCATCTGCCAAGGCCCAGCCGATGGGGATTGACCACCAGATGCCTATGACGCCTAAAGCGGGGATGGCGGAAAGGACATAGGAGAGGGCCACCCGGGTGCCCAGGGAGATAATTGTGAGCACCACAGAGACGGCGGGTCGGCCCAAGGCCCGGTACAGCCCATAGAGCAGGAACAGGCAGCCAATGCCGCAATAAAACGGCCCGATAATGCGGAGGTACTGGACACCCTGGGCGATGATGGCGGTTTGGGAGGCGTCCACGAAAATGAGCATCAGGGGCTTTGCCAGGAACCACAGGGCCAGGGAAACCAGCAGGCAATAGGACACAGAGGTGAGCACGCCCCAGCGCACCCCTTTTTTGATGCGCCCTGTCTCCCCTGCCCCCCGGTTTTGGGCGATGAAGGTGGAAAAGGCGTTGCCAAATTCCTGGGCGGGCATGTAGGCAAAGGAATCTATCTTCACCCCGGCGGCAAAGGCCGCCATCACGGTGGTGCCGAAGCTGTTCACCAGCCCCTGCACCATGAGGATGCCCAGGTTCATGACCGACTGCTGCAGGCAGGTGAGGAAGGAATACCGGACGATTTCCCCCAGCCCCGCTTTTTCCACCCGGAAGCTTTTGAAAGCTTGGCGCAGGGGCTGGTTTTTCCAGAGGGTATACAGGGCGATGCCTATGCCGGAGATGTATTGGGCTATTACTGTGGCTGCCGCCGCCCCTGCGGCCCCCTGCCTCCACACAGCCACCAGCAGGATGTCCAGGCCGATATTCAGAGCGGTGGACAGGCCCAGGAACAGCAGGGGCACCACAGAATCCCCCAGGGCTTTCAGGTAGGCTCCGAAGAAGTTATACAGGGCTATGGCGGGGATGCCCCAGAACACCAGGATCAGGTATTCCCGGGCCATGGCGGCAATTTCCCCGGGAATATTCATCCAGCGGATAATCCCATCCACCCCCAGCAGGGCGCAGGCTGTGAGCAGGCCCCCCAGGGCTGCTGTGAGGGCAAAGGCGCTGGCTATGCTGCTTTGGAGCCGCTGGGGGTTCCGGCTGCCAAAGCACAGGGAAAACACCACCCCGCTGCCCATGCACAGCCCCAGCAGGACAGAGGTGAGGAAGGTCATCAGCGCAAAGGCGGATCCCACTGCCGCCAAGGCCCCGGGGCCTACAAAGCGGCCCACCACCCAGGTGTCCACCAGGTTATAGCCCTGCTGCAAAAGGTTTCCCAGAATCATGGGCAGAGCAAAGGCACACATGGTTTGAAACACAGGGCCTTTTGTCAGATCTTTTTGAAACATGGTTCATTTCTCCATTCCAGCCGGGTTTTTCTGTGTGAACAAAAATGTGCCTATGGCCACGGAAACCGCCAGGTTCAGGGAATCTACCGCGCTGCTTTGGGGAATGAACAGGCTTTGCCCATAGGTCTGGTACACGGGAGGCAGGCCGGCAGCCTCGTTGCCGAAAACAAGGGTGTAGCAGGGGGACTGGGGGCAGCTTTCCGGGGTGAGCACCCTGCCCCCGTCCAGCATGAAGGGGAAGATCTCCCGGCCCTGGCCATGGGCCTGGAGATAGGCGGGGAAATCATCAAAGCGCTCTGTTTCCAACTGGAAGCAGGCCCCCATGCTGGCCCGCACCACCTTGGGGTGCCACTGATCCGCCCCGCCGCCGATAAGGGCCAGGTTCCGGACGCCAAAGCCCAGCAGGGTGCGCATGATGGTGCCCAGGTTCCCCATATCGCTTGGCTCCACCAGGGCCGCGTGGGGCGCTCCCGGCTGCAGGGCGCCGGGGTATTTCAGGAACTCCCCGGCGGCATAGCACGCTTCCTTCTGGGCAATGCGCTCCAAGGCCCTGGGCCACAGCAGGCAGGGCACGCCCAGTTTTTCGCAGCGGCTGAGGAGCTTCTCCCGCTCCCGGAAATCTTCCCGGAAGTATACTGCCCGGACGGCTTTTGGCCTGTGTGACAGCAGCTCGAAGGTGGGGAAAGGGCCGAGGGCATAGGAATGGGGAAAATCCTTCTTATATTTTTTCGGCAGCTCCCGCTGTTCCATGGACGGGCCTCCTTTCTGAAAATGGGATGAGGGCTTGCCTGGAAAAACAGCAAAGAAACCCTCAGCGGCAGCGCCGCCCCAGCGGCGGGCGCCGGGAGGCGCGCGCCCCCCGGCGAAGCCGGGGCAGCCGGGGGCACAAGGCCCCTGGCTGGCTGGGGCGGGCAGGCAGGAATTTTTGCCGGGTTTTATGATGGCCTCAGTGCCGGGGCTTATAATGCCCGCCGCCTCTGCGGGGGGAAACGCTCTCCCGGCGCTGGGAAGCGCCTTCCTGCCTGGAGGGCCGAGGCTTTGCAGGCGGCTCGGCTGGGCTTTCCTCCAGCATGGCGATGAGGGGCTTCTCCTGGGCAGTGCTTTCTTGACGGGGCGGAATGCCTTCCCGCCGTGGCGGAATGCCTTCCCGCCTGGGCGGAGGGGCTTCCTCCTCGTCCTCCGCAAAACGGGCCTGTTCCCTGGAACCGCGGGAGACAGGGGCCTCATAGGGGTCTTCCCCGCCGTAATCTACCAGGGGGCCTTCCAGCCGGGCTGTGCCTCGGGAAAGCAGGATGGGCACCAGCAGCAGGGCCAGCCCCAGCACTACTAAAACAGCCAGCCCTGCCGGGGAATATAAAAACGCGGCCAAAGCCCCGCAGCCCGGCAGGAAGGTTGTACACACCGCCACCACCCGGGCGGGATCCAGCAGGTTTACGTCAGGCTGGCCGAAGGCCTCCTGCTGGGTGATATACATGCCCTCGCTGGTGCCTACAATCCGGCGCAGCAGCAGTTCCCCATCCTGCTGGAAAGCCACAATGTCTCCGGGCTGGCACTGGCTTCCCATGCGCAGGATTGCCAAATCCCCAGGGTAAAGGGAAGGCGTCATTTCCCCGTTTGCCACGGTAAAGGGCGCATAGCCCAAAAGGGTGGGGGGCGACTCCTGCTTCACGCTGGAGCTGTAGAGCAGGGCGCCGCCTGCTACAAGCAGCACCAGCAGCACCAGCGCCAGAAGAATCCGTACAATCCAGATAAAAGCCTTCATACCTATTTCAGCCCCTTTTCCATCACTGTATTTTCAAGCTCTACCATCTGCCCCGTTTCCGGGTGCGGGCGCTTTACCCGCTGGTCTTTCACGGCCCTGTATCCCAGCTTTTCAAAAAAGCCCCGGGCCGACCTGGAAGCATGGACAGTTATCCGGGCCTGCCCCTGCCGTCCGGCTTCTTCCTCCAAGGCGGAAGCCAGGGCTTTGGCAGCGCCCCGGCCCTGGAAGTCCCGGTGGACATAGAGCCTGTCTACATATCCGCCATCTAAGTCTGCAAAGCCTATAATCCGGCCTGTTTCATCCTCTGCCACCAGGGTGAAGTGGCACAAAAGGGAGGAGCGCCACGCCTCTCTGTCCCACTTTTCCACAGGAAGCGCCCAGGCTTCCACCTGCTCCCGGGTGTATTCCATTTGGCAGACGGTGTGTACTGTGTCCCTAAACAGGCGGTAGACCTCTTCCAGATCGCTTTCCCTGAACCTCCGCAGGGAAAACTTCTTTTGGGGAGGCTTTGGCAGGTTCACATTCCGAAGCAGCCATTTTGCCACCCCGTCCTCCTCGTTGCTGCCGATAATTTCTGTGGCCGCCCCTTGCAGCTTTGGCACCGCGTTTGCCACAGCGCACTTCACGTCTGCGGCCTCAAATAAGGGCAGGTCGTTTATGGCGTCTCCAAAGGCTACCATCCTGTCGCAGCCCAGCAGCTCTTTCAGCTTCCTGGCGGCATTGGCCTTGGTGGCTTCCTTTGGCATCAGCTCCAGCCAGTATTCCTCCCGGTACAGTTCCTGCTGGAAGGTGGCTGTAAGCCAGGGCTGTGCCGCCGCCTGCTGATACAGGGGCAGAAGGGCCTCCCGCTCCCCTATAAAGGTGAAGTAAAAAGCCTCCCCCTGGTACAGCGCTTCCTGGGAGGATACCCCCCGCAGGCGCTTGTCCCATTCCCGGTTTTGCAGGTAATAGGCCTGGCCCGGCGTTTCCTTCCCCTGCACCCAGGAAAGCCGCTCCACGCCCTCCACAAAGGCGTACACCACAGGCCACAGGGAAAGCGCCTCCGCCTGCTTTTCCACCCAGGCGGCCTGCTCCGGCGTGAAGCCTGCCCGGAACAGGGGCTTCCCTTCCGGGCCTTCCAGGATGAAGGCCCCGTTATAGACGATGACCGGCAGGTTCCGGGTGAGGCCCTGGGTTACCCGCACTGCCGAATGGTTGGATCGGGCTGTAGCAAAGGTGAAATGCATCCCCCGCTCTATGAGATGGTTCAGCGCCCACACCGTAAATTCCGAAAGGCGCTCGTTTCGTTGCAGCAGCGTCCCGTCCAAATCGCTTACATATAATGTCATGCCCATCGCCATACGATACAGAATTCGCACAGAAAGCCATGAAAAAACAGCCTTTTATGCCCGGTATCGTTCCTTTCTGTAAGATTTTTCGTAACACTTCTAAATCTTGAGATGTTTCCTGCACAACTCATAAATCTCCCCTGTGCAAAGCCATTTCCGCAGGGTGGCAAGTCCCTGCTCGTTTTGGGGGCAGGGCAGATACCGCCGCATATAGCCCCCTTCCCCATATTTCTCCCGGATGTGCTCCACTGCCCGGCGCACCTGGGCTTCCGCTGAAAGCTCCGGCTTTGTGGCGAGGCCGTATTCCATCACCCGCCGGACAATGCGCTGGGGGTCAATATCCCGGTCGGCCTCGCTGACAATGCGTCCATACACAGAGCGGGGCTCTTTCCCGGAGGAGGCCCTGTGATCTTCCACAGCCTCCCCCATGGTTTTTATCTGCCCGGGAGAAAACCACTGGGAAAGATTCTTGTCTGCCAGCAGGTAAGCCCCGGAGGTTTTCTCATGGTTTTCCCTGCCAAACTGCAGGCCTGTGTCATGGTAGGCGGCAATGGCGTAGACCATGCCTGCGTCCACCTCTCCGAAAAGCTCCCGGGCGGCGGGGATAAGGGCCAGGCTGTTTTCCAGCACCTGCCGCACATGGGCCGGCCCGTGGGCCGCGTCAAAGCCCTGGTACAGGGGCAGGATGTTTGTTTCTATGTACACTTTCAGTTCCTGGTTGATTTGTTCCATCATCTGCACACTCCCATTCATTCTTTTCGTTTCGTGCGCAGCAGCCGCAGTTTTAAGTATACCATATCCTGTGCGCGATTTCCACGCGCTGGAAGAATTTTTTAGCCCCTTGACAAAATCTTGCACCCATGGTAATATGGTAACGTCACCACATGGAAACGATACCATGCACAAAAATCTGGAGAGGAAGGTTTCATATGCCGGAAAAGAATCCATATGACAGGGACTGCTATTCCATTTTGGAAACGCTGGACGTGGCTACAGGGGAGCGCACTGTCCTGCGTGAATTTGACTATGTGATTGAGGCCCCAAACTGGCTGCCTGACGGCAGGCGCCTGCTCTATAATTCCCATGGCTCTTTGTGGCTGTTCGATTTGGAGACAAAGGAGAGCAAAAAAATTGACACAGGAGACTGCAACCGCTGCAACAACGATCACGTCCTCTCCCCGGACGGAGATTATGTGGGCTTTAGCTGCGGCGGGATGGACTCCCAGGTATACATTGTGCCCATAACAGGGGGCAAGCCCCGGGCCGTCACCCCCAACAGCCCCAGCTTCCTCCATGGCTGGTCCCCGGACGGCAAAACCCTGGCCTACTGCGCTTTCCGGGAGGGCGGCAAGGACGTGTATGCCATTTCCGCAGAGGGCGGGGAGGAAACCCGGCTGACCTCGGCCCCCGGCCTGAACGACGGCCCGGAGTATTCCCCGGACGGCAGGCACATCTGGTTTAACTCGGAGCGCTCTGGCCTGATGCAGATTTGGCGCATGGACGCGGACGGGCGGAACCAGATCCAGATGACCACAGACGAGGACAGCAACAGTTGGTTTGCCCACCTCTCCCCGGATGGCAGCCAGGCGGTGTATATCGCCTACAAAAAGGGCGACGTGGCCCCTGGGGATCACCCGGCCAACAAAAACGTGGAGCTGCGGCTGATGAGCGCCCAGGGCGGAGACTACCGGGTACTGTGCAGGCTGTTCGGCGGGCAGGGCACCCTGAACGTTAATAGCTGGTCCCCCTGCGGGAAGAAGATTGCCTTTGTCAGCTACCGGATGAAGGGGTAAAACGCCTTGCTTTAAGGCTTATTTGCAAAAAGCATCTCCTATAATAACAAAAAATCCCCTGGCAGGAGCCTGGGGATTTTTTGTTATTATTCCACATTATCCGCAGGAAGCGCATGGCTTTGTGTAAAGCTGCCCTGCCTGGAAAAAGGCTTTCAGGCCTCTGTGGCCTGGGGGCAGAGGACAGGATGCACCGGCAGGCCCGCAAGGACGCTGCGCAGGCTGCGGTATGGATCCTTCCGGCGGAAAAACTCGTATACCGAGCAGGCCTTATCCATCAGGGACACCAGGGCTGACTCCCGGAAATGAGGGGGGCGCAGGGTCAGGGGGAACATATGGCTGCGGATGATGTCTGTCTCGATGCCTGTGAGCAGCAGCTCCTTTTGTGCGTTTTCCAGGGCGATGGCAGGGTGGCGTGTCCAGTGGCCCTTGTGGGCGGGATCGCCGTCCTGGGCATCGTAAAAGAAATAGTCGTGGAACAGCGCCCCCCGCACCATCTCGTGCATGTGGAAAGTGGCAGGGGCGGCGGCAGCCAGCCGGTAGCTGTAATAGGCCACAGCCACGCTGTGGAGCAGCCGGGAGGTATTCCCATGCTGGGGGTATTGGGCAATCTGGGTCAGTCCGGAGCAGCGGGAAAGCTGTTCGTAATACTGGCAGAAAAGGGTGGCGTCAAAGCGCTGGCAGGAGGTTTTTGTCTTTCTCAAAGGGGCAGCTTCCTTTCTTCCGGTGGTTTCGTTTTTACAGTTTTATGAAACTATATGCATATAGTATACCACGTTTGCGGCCCGGGCGCAAGACGGGAAAAGCTGGGAACTTAGCCCCCCAGGTATGCCTTGCGGATTTCCTCGCTGGCGGCAAGCTCTGCCCCGGTGCCTGTCATAACCACTCGGCCCGACTCCAGCACATAGGCCCTGTCCGCGATTTGCAGGGCCATTTCCGCGTTCTGCTCTACCAGCAGGATGGTGGTGCCGGACTTGTGCAGCTCGGCGATGATGTCGAAAATCTGCTCCACCAGAATGGGAGACAGGCCCATGGACGGCTCGTCCAGCATGAGGAGTTTGGGGTGGCTCATCAATGCCCGGCCCATGGCAAGCATTTGCTGCTCGCCGCCGGACAAGGTGCCTGCCACCTGCTTTTTCCGCTCCTCCAGCCGGGGGAACCGGGCGAACACGTTATCCAAGTCCTCTTTCGATACCTTCCCCTTGCTGAAAGCCCCCATCTCCAGGTTTTCCAGCACTGTCATTTGCAGGAAAATCCGGCGGCCCTCCGGCACATGGGCCAGGCCCTTGGACACCAGCTTGTGAGGGGGCATTTTCGTCAGATCCAGGGAAGCGCCCTTCTCGGTGTAGGTGATGGAGCCGCTTTCCGGGCGGATAAGCCCTGTGATGGTGTGCAGGGTGGTAGTTTTGCCCGCGCCGTTTGCGCCGATAAGGGCCACCACCTCCCCAGGGTTCACCTCAAAGGATACGTCCTTGATGGCGTGAATCTTCTCATAATATACGTTTATTTTGTCCACTTGCAGCATTTATTCTGCCCCCCTCTTGCCCAGGTAGGCTTCAATTACAGTGGGATTTGAACGGATGTCCTCCGCCGTACCCTTGGCGATAACCTCGCCGAAGTTTAAAACGCAGATGCCCTCGCAGATGCCCATGACCAGCTTCATGTCGTGCTCAATAAGCAGCACCGCAATTTGGAACTTGTCCCGGATTTTCACAATATTTTCCATCAGCTCTGCCGTTTCCGCCGGGTTCATGCCTGCGGCAGGCTCGTCCAGAAGCAGCAGGCAGGGATCTGTGGCCAAGGCCCGGACAATTTCCAGCCGGCGCTGGGCGCCATATGGGAGGTTCCCTGCCCGCCAGTTTGCCATATACTCCATGTTGAAGATGGACAAAAGCTCCATGGCCCGTTCGTGGGCTTCCTTCTCCTTTTTCCAGTAGGAGGGCAGGCGCAGGACGCCTTCGATGGCGCTGTATTTTTTCTGGTTGTGCAGGCCGATTTTCACGTTGTCCTCTACGGAGAGGTTTGAAAACAGCCGGATGTTCTGGAAGGTGCGGGCAATGCCCATTTTGTTTATCTGGACGGTGGTTTTGCCGTGGGTGTCCATGCCGTTTAAGAGGATGGTGCCCCGGGTGGGGGTGTACACCTTTGTCAGCAGGTTAAAGACTGTGGTTTTCCCGGCGCCGTTAGGGCCGATAAGCCCGGCGATTTCCGTTTTCCCGATGGTAAAATTAAAATCGTTTACAGCCCGCAGGCCGCCGAAGTCCACCCCCAGGTGGCTGCATTCCAGCACAGGGGCGTGGCCCAGATCCCGTTCGGGGATAATAGAGTGGCTGGGCACCGGCACCATTTTCCCTTTTTCAAATTTCAGTTCAGGCATCCGCCGCGCCCTCCTTTCCTGAGGCTTTTTTGCGGGGCAGAAGCTTCCCGATGAGCGTGCGCACCTTCTGGCTGTTGGTGACAAGCATCATAAGGATAAGCACCACCGCGTAAATGAGCATACGGTAATCGGAGAACTGCCGCAACCAGGTTTCCGGCAGGATGTAGAGCACAGTTGCCGCCACAATGCTGCCCAGCATGTTGCCCAGGCCGCCCAGCACCACAAACACCAGAATCAGGATGGAGGTGTTGAAGTCGAACTTGTTGGCGGTGACGGTATTCTGGCTTAAAGCGTACAGGGCGCCCGCGGCCCCTGCCATGGCAGCGGAGATGACGAAGGCCATCAGCTTATATTTTGTGGCGTTGATGCCCACGCTCTCAGCGGCAATGCGGTTATCCCGCAGGGCCATAATGGCGCGGCCCGTGCGGCTGTCCACCAGGTTGAAAATGATGATGAGGCAGATAATGATAATCACAAAGCCTGAGGTGAGGGTGGAGATTTTCTGGATGCCGGAGATGCCGTTGGGTCCGTTCACCAGCATCATGCCCCCTTTGCCCAGGCCGATGTCCGGATTTAAAAAGCCGAAGCGCAGGCCCGAGGGGTTTTTCCCGATATAAAGGTTTGTTACTACAGTTTTAATAATCTCCCCAAAGGCCAGGGTGACAATGGCCAGGTAGTCTCCCTGGAGGCGCAGCACAGGCACGCCTACAATGACCCCTGCCGCCGCGGCCAGGACAGCGCCCACGATAAGCGCCAGAATCATGCGGCCCCAGGAGGGAAGGCCGGAATCTGCCAGGGCCATGGCGGCTGTGGCCCCGGAGAAGGCCCCCACGCTCATAAAGCCCGCGTGGCCCAGGGAAAGCTCGCCTAAAACGCCTACGGTCAGGTTCAGGGACAGGGCGGCGACAATATAGGCGCACATGGGCACCAGCAGGCCCTGGAGGGCTGAGGGCATGGATCCTGCCCCTATCACTGCCATGAGGACAATATAGGAAAGGATGACCACCCCATAGGTGATGAAATTCTTCCTTGCTTTTTTACGGATAATCAAACGTTTCATAGGCACCTCACACCTTCTCGCTGACTTTTTTGCCCAAAAGCCCGGTGGGCTTTACCAGCAGGATGACAATCAGCACCAGGAACACAATGGCGTTTGCCAGCTCTGTGGAAAGGTAGGCGCTGGAGAAAATCTCAATAACCCCCAGCAGGATCCCCCCCAGGAAGGCCCCGGGGATGGAACCGATGCCGCCGAACACAGCGGCTGTGAAGGCCTTGATGCCGGGCATGGATCCGGTGGTGGGGATAAGCTTGGGATAGGCCGAGCAGAGCAGCACCCCGGCAATGGCGGCAAGGGCCGAGCCAATGGCAAAGGTGAGGGAAATGGTGGCGTTTACGTTGATGCCCATAAGCTGGGCCGCGTCCTTATCTTCACTGCAGGCCCGCATGGCCTTGCCTGTGCGGGTTTTCCCGGTGAAGAGGATAAGGCCCGCCATAATAACCAGGCAGGCGGCAATGGTTACCAGGGTCTTGTAAGGCACGAGGAGATCCCCCCCTAGCTGGATGCCGCCGTTTCCGAAGATGGCGGGGAAAATGCGGGGGTTGGAGCTCCACATAAGCTGGGCGGCGTTCTGCAGGAAATAGCTTACGCCGATGGCTGTGATAAGCACCGCAAGGCTTGTCACCTGCCGAAGGGGCTTATAGGCAAACTGCTCGATGAGGATGCCCAGCAGGGTGCATACCAGCACCGCCGCCAGAATGCCCAGGATGGGGGACATGCCAAAGCCTGAGCAGATGAAGAAGCAGATATACGCGCCCACCATGATGATGTCGCCATGGGCGAAGTTCAGCATTTTGGCAATGCCATAAACCATGGTG
Organism: Acutalibacter sp. JLR.KK004; assembly: GCF_036941085.1. Classification (NCBI taxonomy): domain Bacteria; kingdom Bacillati; phylum Bacillota; class Clostridia; order Eubacteriales; family Acutalibacteraceae; genus Acutalibacter; species Acutalibacter sp. JLR.KK004. Next base: position 1,128,887 of record NZ_JAYMNQ010000001.1, on the reverse strand, counting down.
TATCCCAAGGCGATGATGGCGTACACGCTGCCTAAGCTGATGCCATTGATAAGATTGTTGACGAAAGACAAGAATACCACCTCAAGTTTAAGGTCGCCTCCGACGGCTCAAGGCGCTGCCGGAGAATACAAAATTTTGACAGATATAGCAAGAAGAGGGCCGCCGAACCGGGGCCAGCCCTCTTTGCTTGCTGCTTTGGAAAGTAGTTTACAGATTAGGGCTTGTTTGAAAATAGAGAAAGTGCCGAATTTTTGAGACAAAACGGAGCGGTTTCAAGGCGGAAACCGCAAGACAGGCTGTCGCCTGTCGAGGATTTCCAACACAGAAAACGCACGTTTTGGACAAAAAGACGGTGTTTGCGATTTTTCAAACAAGCCCTAGTCCAGGCCCACGTAAACGCCGTCCTGGATTACCATGCCCTTGGGGGACTTGCTGACAGCGCCTGTCTCATCCCAGGTCATGTTCTCGCCGGTAAGGCCGTTATAGGAGAAATCTGCGCTTGTGAACTTGGCAATCAGCTTGTCGCACAGGTCGGAGGCGGAAATATCAGCGGCAATCTCCTCGTCCTTGATAGCGTTATAGATAGACCACACGCAGTCGTAGGCGTCGGCGGCAAACTGGTTGGGCACATCGCCAAACTGCTCCTTGTAGGTGGAGACAAACTTGCTGGTGGCCTCGTCGTCAGAGTCGGCGTTAAAGGGGGTCAGCAGCATAACGCCTTCCGCCAGGGAGGTGTCGAAGCCGTCCAGGGTGAGGATGCCGTCCATGCCGTCCACGCCGAACCACTGGGGCTTGTACCCCACAGAATCGGCCTGGATGAGGATCATGGAAGCTGCCTCATAGTACATGGGCAGGAACACCAGGTCTGCGCCATTATCCTTGGCGTCGGCAATCTGCACAGAGAAGTCTGTGGAGGTGTCGTCGGTGAAGGTGGTGGCGGACACCACCTGAATGCCCAGCTCCTGGGCCTTGCTGGCAAAGGAATTATAGATGCCGGTGGAGTATACGTCATCGTTCTTATAGATAACAGCTACCTTCTCCCCCAGCTTCTGGTCGTAAATATACTGGGCAGAGGCGGAACCCTGGTTGGGATCCACAAAGCACATCTGGAAGATGTTGTCCTTGCGGGGGATTTCCACTGTTTCTGTCAGGGGGTTCTCCACGCCGCCCAGCACGTCTGTGGAGGAGGCGGAGGGGGTCAGGAAGAAAATGTGGTCGTTATTGGCCTCGGTGGAGGTGGCCACGGCAGGCTTGGAGGTAACGGAACCCAGGAATGCCTGCATGCCCCAGTCCTTCAGGGTGTTGTAGGCGGTAACAGCCTTTTCGGGGTCGTGTACGTCGTCCTCATAGCGCAGCTCGAACTGCAGGCCCCCCAGGGCGTTGATTTCGTCCACCGCAATCTGGGCGCCGTTTTTGGCGGCATTGCCGTAAATCGCCGCGCCGCCGGTAAGGGGCCCGGTGCCGCCGATTTTAATAGCCGCGCCGGTGCTTTCAGGGGAAGAACCTGTGCTGGCAGGCTGGTCTGCTTGAGAGGAGCTGCTGTCGCCGCAGGCGGCAAGGCAGGCCGCAACCATGAGCAGCGCAAGCCCCAATGCGAATAATCTCTTCTTCATTTCCTATCACCTTTCCTTTTCGGGGGCCGTTTCTTCAATTTTTGGCCCCCTTTCTCAAAAGAATGTCCCCGGGACAGCCGCCCCGGAGCGGGAAGCCGGGAAATGCAAGTTCCAGGATGGGAAATTGCATTTCTCTTTTTCCGTGTACATTATTATACTGAGATTTCGCCCGGCTTTCAATAGGAAATTTGCACAAATGTCTTGGTGCCGCTGGAGTTTCGGGCATACATTCTACCAAGCCCCCTATCTCCTGTTTTGCAGCTTTTATGGGTCTGACATTCAAAAAGTTTCTGTTTTGTAACCCTTTTCCCCTGTTTTCAAAAGGTTTTCTCCCCTTTGTACAGTATTTTTCACCTGCGCCCGCCTATTCTAGGGCTTGTTTGAAAAATCGCAAATACCGTCTTTTTGCCTAAATCCGGGCGCTTTCTGTGTTGGAAATCCTCGAAAGGCGACAGCCTTTCTTGCGGTTCCCGCCTTAAAAGCACCTCGCCCTAGGCAAAAATCCGGCACTTTCTCTATTTTCAAACAAGCCCTAGACAGATATGCAAAGGCCCCCATCCCGCCAAAAGCTAAGGATGGGGGCCTTCGTGTTTTTCCCGAAACGCACAAAAGGCAGCGGGAATTACTCCACTTCTACCAGCTCATACTCCCGGGTGCCGTAGCCCAATTTGGCGGCGGCTTCGATGGTCAAAACGCCGTTGCGGCTTTCAATGCGCTCCAGCAGGTGGGCCTGGCCGGGATCGTCCTTGGCGGCATACACCAAATCCAGGCAGGCCTGGTCGATGGCGATGGGATCCAGGGAAGCCAGGATGCCGATATCCTTCATGCAGGGATCCTCTGCCACAGCGCAGCAGTCGCAGTCTACAGACATATTCTTCATTACGTTGATATAGGCGGCGTTGCCATGGAAGAACTCCACCACAGAGGCAGCCGCGTCTGCCATGGAACGCAGGAAGGAATCGTGGTCGGCAGTCCAGATTTCGTCGGGATTGCCGGCGCCATGGATATACGCCTTGCCAAAGGAGGAGGCCACGCCGATGGAAAGCTGCTTGATAGCCCCGCCGTATCCGCCCATGGGATGGCCCTTGAAATGGGACAGCACCAAGAGGGAGTCGTACTTCTTCAGGTTTTTGCCCACATAGTTCTTCTTGATTTGCAGGCCGTCCGGAATGTCCAGCTCCAGATCCGGGCCTTCCGCATCCAGCAGGTCAAAGTCGAAATATTCATCCCAGCCATGAAGGGAGATGGCCTTGAGGTGCTTTTCCGTAGTGTTGCGCTCTCCGTCATAGGCGGTGTTGCACTCGGTGACAGTGCCGCCTACAAAGTCCACTACAGGCTTCCAGAAATCGGGGCGCAGGAAATTCTGGTTGCCCACCTCGCCGGAATGCACCTTAATGGCGGTTTTGCCGGGCAGATCCTTTTGCAGAAGCTTGAAAAGCTCCAGCACCTTTTCGGGGGTGATGGTTTTGGAAAAATAGACCTTGGAACTCATACTGCTGACACTTCCTTTTATTATAATGGTATTTCTTTTCGGGCTCTCCATCCGGGCCGCGTCCCTTTTCCTGTATTCTAGCATGGCGGGCCTGTAAAAGCAAGGCATAGGAGAAGAATTTACATAAGGGTTTTCCCGGCGCGCTTTTCCGTCTGGGGGATTTCCGGAGAAAAAGACAGATTTTCTGTAGAATTTGGGAAAAACAGCTTGCCTTTATCTGGGGGGATTTGCTATAATATTCCATACAGAACAGGTGTTCCGCCGTCTCCCGCAGGGACGGCATGATTCTTTGTCACTTTACATAATCCCTGTTTGGAAAAGGAGCTGAACCTATGAAATTTTCCGCGCGCATTCTTTCCCTGGTGCTGGCACTGGCCCTTGCCCTTTCCTGTGCCTGCCCTGCCCTGGCCCTGGAAAGCCAGGAGGAAATCGAAACAAAGCCTTTGACAGAGGCTGTCCCCGCTTTGGGGAAAATCCAGGCCACCCTGCGCCTGGACTATGCCCAAAAGCGCTCTGCCCTGCAAAACCATGACGTGAAGGCTGTCCTGCTTCAAAACGGCAGGCAGCTTGGTACCCTGCCCCTGTGGGAAACAAACAGCTTTTCTGTGGGAGGGTATCCGGCACAGGTGGAGCTGAAAAACGCTGACGGCGGCCCGGACGGCACAGGCTGGCCCCGGTATGCCACGCTGTCTGTCAGCGGCCTGCCCCAGGGCAGCTATACCTTAGCCTTTTCGGGCCTGGGGTATAAGAGCTATTCCCACAACATCGTGCTGCAAAACTACTCCCAGCACCTGATTCTCGGCACTGGGGACACCACCTTCACCCTGGGGGACTTTAATCGGGACGGGCGGGTGAATGAAATTGACCGGGACCTGCTTTCCCAGCGGCTTGCCTCCACGGATCCCAGCCAGTATCCCACCTATGATTTGGACGGGGACGGCGCTGTGGGGCTGGCAGATTTGGCCTATGTCACCCGGAACATCAAGGCAACAGGCGCTGCGGAGGTGAAGAACACAGCCTTGCTGTCTCCCCCTGTGAACATGGCCGCCCTCACCTCCCTGGGGGCCTCCGCCTCCAGCGGGAGCCTGTCCGACCTTTTCACAGACAACGGCCGCAGCGTCAGCCTGACGTCTGCCGGGAACACCCTGGATTTGCCCATTGACTTTGGCGGCAGCCCGGTGGAAATGTCCCAAATCACCATTGACGCGCCGGAAAACGGCGGCCTGGAAACAGGCACCGCCACGGTGGAATATACAGACGGCTCCAGCGAGCCGCTGTCCTTTAACGCCGCCCTGCCCGCCGGGGTTTATGCCATAGGCCGCGGCGACGGCCTGCGCACCATCACCCTGGAATTGGGCAAGCGGGTGCCTGTAAAGAAAGTTACCATCTCTGTCAGCAAAACCCCGGACGGCTATGTGACTGTGGAAACCATCCGGTTTTTAAAGGACATTGTGCCGGAAAACCCTGTGGCCCCTAACCGGCAGGTTACAGGGCTGACAGCGGCGGCGGGCCACGAGAAGGTCACCCTGAAATGGCGGGAGCTGCCCAATGTTACCGGATACCGGGTGGACTTCTGGCCTGTGGGGAAGGAAAGCAGCCGCAGGAGCGTGCAGGCTTCTGTTCCCTATGCGGAGGTGACGGGCCTTGACAACCTGCAGGCCTATAAGTTCCAGGTGACCCCCACCGCCGAAGGCTGGACCGGGGATCCCTCCGACACAGTGGAGGCCACGCCCCAGCCCAGCAAAAAGCCGGACGCGCCGGACATGGTGCAGGTTACCGAGCTGGAGGGGGCTTTGGGCATTTCCTGGAAAGCTTCAAAAGCCGCCACCTTCTATGAGGTATATTACAAGGAGAAGAACGCCTCCGCCGCTTACCAGCAGGTGGGCGGCAGCCTGCGCGCCACCAGCGCCACCATCTCCAGCCTGAAAAACGGCACCCCTTACCAGCTTTATGTGGTGGCGGGCAACGAGGTTGGGAAAAGCGGGGCTTCCCGCATTTCAGAGGGCACCCCCAAGGCCGTTGTGTACGACCGCCCCGAGGGCCTTCCCTCTTCCGGGCTGCTGGATGCCGGGAAGATAGCCGGCATCAAGCTGGGGGCGCCGGGAAACTATGCCGGCAAGGAATATACGGCGGACAAGCCCTTTAAACCTGAGAACATGATTGACGGGGACTACCGCACCCACTGGACAGCCGCCAACTGGTATGGCAACGAGCATGTTATCACCACCTTTAAGGAGCCTGTGGATCTGCAGGCTGTGCTCTGGTCCCCACGGCTGGACGGCAGCTATCCCCGGTTCCTGCGGGCTTACAGCGTCCAGGTCTGGTATGAAGGGGAAAACGTGAATGGCCCGGGGCACCTGCTGGTGCCGGATCCCGCAAAGGGCGGCCAGGACAGCAATGGCGGCACTGCCGGCGGGGATGTTTTCACCTGGCCCACCATTCCCAACAAGAGCGCCATCCCCACCTCGAAATTTGCCATCCTGCCCTTTGGGCCTGCCAAAAAGGTTATCCAAATCAGCGTGGCGGTGGAGCAGGACGGGTATAATATTGTAAGCTGCTCTGAGCTGCTGTTTATGGAATATGATCCCGGGCACTGCCTGCCGGACGAGATAAGCGCCCTGTTCGCAAACGAGCTGCGCACCCGGCTGCGCTCCGGGGTGACCCTGCAGCAGATAAACAGCCTGCGCACCCGGTTAAACAGCGACGAGCGCTTCTATTACCTGGACACCGCCACCCTGAAGGATGAGCTGGATCTGGCCCAGGAGCTGCTTTCCGGGCAAAGCACCGGCGTGGTGGTGGAAGGGATACAGTCCCGCAGCGCCAGCGCGGACAGCCAGAAGCACAAGCAGTCTGGCAGCGAGCTGCAGCCTTTAGGCGTGGCTGCCAAGGCAAACCAGGAAATTACCATCTATGCCTCCGGCATCCCCAGCGGGGAGAAGGTTTCCGTATATGCCACCCAGTTTAACGCCGAGGCTTCCACCTGGCGCGCCCTGGCAGGCACTTTGGAAAACGGGCGCAACACCCTTACGGTTCCGAAAATCGGCAGCCAGAGCACAGAGCGGGGCGGCAGCCTGTATATAAGCTATGGAGGCGCCAGTCCCCACCTGATAAACCTCCATGTGCGCAGGGCCACAGACATCCCTGTGCTGGAGCTTTCCGGCTGGTATGCCATGACGGAACCTGCCCGGAAGCAGGTTATCAGCGACTATGTGGCGGAGCTGAACAGCTATATAGGCAAAGCCGGGGTGACGGAAAGCAACAAGACCACGAAATGCTTGAATGTGACGGAAATTTCCACCCCCACCATGCTTTTGTCCCTGCCTGCCCTGGCTGTGAAAAACAGCGCCCCTGTAAGCGGCCTGGCAGAGGCCCTTTATAACTCCGTCCTGGCCTGGGAGGACGTGATGTACATCTGCAACACCACCCAGGGCATTGACGGCGCATACAGCGGCAACACCATGCAGACGCGGCAGAACATCCGGTGCATGCAGATGTTCTCCGGAGCCTTCATGTATGCGGCCGGCAGCCACATCGGCGTGGGATACGGCTCCTCTGCCGGGCTTTGCGGCGGCGCCCCCATTGCGAGCCTGCCTTCCGGCGCTGCTGCCAACAGCCTGTTCGGATGGGGCATTGCCCACGAAATCGGCCACAACATGGACAAGCTGGGCAAAGCGGAAATTACCAACAACCTGTATTCCTTAATGGTGCAGACCTATGACGGGAAGCAGGGCACCCTGCGCTCCCGCCTGGAGGCCAGCGGGAAATACCAGGGCATCTTCAACAAGACAGCCCAGGGCCTGCCCGGCGCTTCCAACGACGTGTTCGTGCAGCTTGGCATGTACTGGCAGCTTCATCTGGCCTATGACAACCAGTCCCCCACAGACTTCTACAACAGGTTCTTCAAGGCCTGGAAGGCCGGCACCTATACAGACGGCGTTGCCTCCCCCACCTATGATGAAAAGCTGGCCCTCACCGCTTCCGGGGTGGCAAATCGAAACCTGACGGCGTTCTTCACCCGCTGGGGCCTGGATTTAAGCGGCGCTGTGAAGGAAAAGCTTTCAGATTATCCGGCGGAAACCCGGGCTGTCTGGTACCTAAACGACCAGAGCCGCCGGGACAGGTTAAACAAGGTTTCCAGTTCTACAGCCAGCTTCTCTGCCTCTGCCGCTAAACGGGCGGGCAGCGACACGGAAATCCAAATTGTCATCACGCCTCCCAATGTCCAGAACCTGCAGGGCTATGAGATACAGCGGGACGGCAAGGCCATTGCCTTTGTGCCCAGCACCGGGGGCAGCGCCGTATACACAGACGTGATTGGCTCTGGAAACCATCTGGCCTTTACCTATACGGTAACAGCATACAACACCCTTGGCAATGAAATCGGCAGGGCAAATGCCGGGCAGGTGCGCATTGCTTACGACAAAACCGTACCTGCGTCTGATTACACAGTTGTGCGCAGCGGCAGCACTGCCACCTTTACCCTTCGCAGCGAGACAAGCGTTTCCGGCATCAAGCTTACCGGCAGCAGCCGTCCCGCTTCCGGCAGCTATACGGTGACGGTCACCCAGGCCGGGGGCAAGTCTGTGAAAGCCCGGGAGGGGAACTTCTCCACCGGCAACCAGGCTGTGGACGACAGGAACAGCTATCTCACCTATTTCAACAAGCCCGGCACCTCCAGCACAGACACCCGGGTGTGGACTTATGACGCAAAGACTGTTACAATTACCGGCATTCCCGCTGCCATGGCCTCGTCCGACATCCAGCTTATCAGCTATGCCGGGGACGACGTGTCCTTCCTGGAGGACGAGGGAGGCTTTATGGGCAAGCTGGAATCTGATTACCGCTATGGGGACGGCACAGGCGACGTTATCCCTGCCGGGACTTTAATTATCGCCGGCACCTACCGGGGGGATCCCGTATACAACACCCTGCGGCTGAAGGGGAAATTTACCAAAACCCAGGCCGTTACCAATGCCAGCGGCAGTGAGCAGGTGGTGGTGTCGGAGGAAATCCGGGACATGGACGGCTATGCCCTGCTGTTTGCGGAGATTCCGGAGGACAAGCAGGTAAGCGATATCAGCGACGGGCTGTTCATCTTCGTGCCCAACGTCCAGAAAGAGGCGGAGCTGCAGGGGGCCACCCACTGCGACGGGGTGAACCTGCTGCCCAGCCAGATTATGGTGGAGATGGTGCGCAAGGATAACCCGGACGGAGCCGGGGGCCAGCGCACCACCGCCCAGACACTCTGGGCGCAAAGCCCTGGCGGCGATACCCTGCCTGTCATCCGGCTGGCGTAAGGCGAGCCTTATTTCCCGCAAGAGTACTTTACTTATATGAGAAAGGATAGGACATATCCATGAAAAAATGCAAGAAGCTGGGGGCGCTTTTGCTCTGCTGGGCCTGCCTGCTCAGCGTCCTGCCCCTGCCCGCCTCAGCCGCCGGCCTTTCCCTCACCTACCGCCAGACAGCCCAGGGCGCTGTGGTGCTGGGACTTAGCGGCCTGGAAAGCGGCAAAACCATTTACGGCGTACAACTGGAGGTCACCCTGGCAGGCTCTTATGAAGCCTCCCAGGTATCCCTCACCCCCGCCGACCCCCTGGCCTACAGCCCAGGGCACGCCGCGGCGGTTACCCACAGCCAGGGACAAACCACCCTTACCGTATATCTGGCCTCCCCTCTGGCCCTGAACAGCGGCTCTGCCCTTACGCTGGGGGGCTTGTCTGCAAACGGCATGGGGGTGATACCGGAGCGGGCCAAAGTGGCCCTGCTGGACTCCCAGGATATAGCGGGGGGCGTGGAGAACCTTTCCCCGGCAGAAGTGCCGGTGGTGCAGTCTACAGACAGCGAATCCCCTGACCTGCCCTTTGGAGAGAGCCACCCCATCACAGCCCCCCAGGCCCCCCATGGCTCCTACCAGGTGCTTCCGGCGGCCCGGGAGAACCAGGTGGTCACAGTGTACGTCCAGCCGGAAGCCGGATATAAGCTAGGCTCCCTGCTGGTGACAGACAGCAAGGGCCAGCCGGTTGCCATTCTGGACATGGGCAGCGGGCAGTACACTTTCCGGATGCCTGGCAACGCTGTGAAGCTGGAGGCCATATTTGTCACAGCGGGGAACGTATACCTGCCCTTCACGGATGTAAAGGAAAAGGACTGGTTTTATGCCTCTGTCCAATATGTATACGACCGGGGCATGATGCAGGGAATGGATGAAACCCACTTTTCCCCTGGGGTTGCCACCAGCCGGGCCATGATTGTCACCATCCTGCACAGGCTGGAAGGCTCTCCGGCGGCAGATTCCAGCAAGTTTACAGACGTGCCTGCCGGGCAGTGGTATACACAGCCTGTGGCCTGGGCCGCCGCCAACAAGCTGGTGGAGGGCTATGGGGACGGGCGCTTCGGCCCCACCCACATTATTACCCGGGAACAGTTTGTCACCATCCTGCACCGTTATGCTGTGATGAAGGGCTATGACGTTTCCGACTGGGCTGATCTTTCCCGGTTCCCGGACATCCAGAAGCTGGCCTCCTTTGCGGAATCCCCCATGCACTGGGCTGTGGGCTGCGGGCTGATTAACGGCATGGACGACGGCACCCTGGCCCCCAAGGGCAGCGCCACCCGCGCCCAGGCCGCGGCTATCCTCACCCGGTTCTGCGAAAGGAACGGTATGTAGTTTTATAATGGCAGACGAATAAGTCAGGCTGTCAAGCTGGCGGCTGGTATAGGCAGTTCCACCGCTCAGAGTGCGTTTACTATATTGCCTGCAGAAAGCCCCCCGGATTCCGGGGGGCTTTCTCATGGGCAAATCCCTCTTCACTGCACAAAAAAGCCGGGCGAAAGGCGGTTTCTGCCTTTGCCCGGTTCTTTGTACAGCTTATACTTTTAGTTCAGAGGGTCATCATAGCCATGGGCTTCCTTGAGCATCATGTCCTTGACCTTCATCAGGCGGATCTGGGTAGAGCGCTCGTTTTCGTCCAGCTTCATGGAGATGTATTTGATGTTTGCCTGCAGTTCAGGAATCATCACATGCTCCAGGGCGTTTACCCGGCGGCGGGTTTTTTCAATCTCCACCGCCATAAGCTGGCAGCCCTTCTCGCACTCGGCCAGGGCCAGCATGTCGGGGAACACGTCTGCCAAAGACTGCACCGCACCGTCCAGATCGCTGGAGGTGAAGGCGAAGCCATAGGAAAAGATGTCGTTCTGATCCGGCGTGCGGGTCTTAAACGTGAACTTGGGGATTTCCACGCTCATCACGTTTTCGGCCTCGCTCTCCAGAGAGACACGCTGCTTGGGGGCAAGCAGAGCGGTGTTTAAAACCTGATCCTGCATCCCAGCCCGGGCCAGAAGGAAATTCTTATTGGCGGCCCCTATGCCCTCTTCCACACGTTCCCGCAGGCGCTTGTTTTCCCGCACCTTGTCCAGGAATTGGCGCATCAGCTCGTCGCGCTTATCCTTCAAAAGCTTGTGGCCCCGGGTAGCGGTTGCCAGCTTCTTTTTCAGGCGCGTCAGCTCCATGCGGGTGGGATTCACTTGTGTGCCGGCCAAGGGTCATCACACCTTTCCGTAATACTGGTCGAGGAACTTGTCATTGATACGCTTCAGCTCGCCTCTGGGCAGGATGGACAGAAGCTTCCAGCCCAAGTCCAGGGTTTCCTCAATGTCCCGGTTGGATTCATAGCCCTGGGAGACATATTCTGTCTCAAAGGCGTCTGCAAACTTGGCGTACAGCTTGTCAATTTCCGTCAAGGCAGCTTCGCCCAGCACCACCATCAGTTCCTTCGCTTCCTTGCCTCGGGCATAGGCGGCGAAGAGCTGGTTCATAGTGGCGGCGTGGTCGGCCCGGGTGCGGCCCTCGCCAATGCCCTTGTCCTTCAGACGGGACAGGGAGGGCAGCACGTCGATGGGCGGGGAAATATTCTTGCGGTACAGCTCGCGGCTCAGGATAATCTGGCCCTCGGTGATGTACCCGGTCAGGTCGGGGATGGGATGGGTTTTGTCGTCTTCCGGCATGGACAGAATGGGAATCATAGTGATGGAGCCATTCTTGCCCTTCTGGCGCCCGGCGCGTTCGTACATCTGGGCCAAGTCCGTATACATGTAGCCAGGATAGCCCCGGCGGCCCGGCACTTCCTTACGGGCAGCGGAAACCTCGCGCAGGGCGTCGGCATAGTTTGTAATGTCGGTGAGGATAACCAGCACGTGGTAATTCTTCTCAAAGGCCAGGTACTCCGCGGCGGTTAAGGCCATGCGGGGGGTGGCGATACGCTCAACAGCAGGGTCGTTTGCCAGGTTCACAAACATAACGGTGCGGTCGATAGCCCCTGTCTCCTTAAAGCTTTCCACGAAGAAGTTGGATTCCTCGAAGGTGATGCCCATGGCGGCAAACACAACCACAAAGGGGTCGTTGGTGCCGCGCACCTTGGCCTGCCTTGCAATCTGGGCGGCAAGCTGGGCATGGGGCAGGCCGGAGGCTGAGAAGATGGGCAGCTTCTGGCCGCGCACCAGGGTGTTCAGGCCGTCGATGGCGGAAACACCGGTCTGGATAAACTCCTGGGGATAGTTGCGGGCGGCGGGGTTCATGGGCAGGCCGTTGATGTCTGCCCGGCGGTCGGGCAGGATGTCCGGGCCGCCGTCAATAGGCCGGCCCAGGCCGTCGAATACGCGGCCCAGCATGTCCTCGCTGACCCCTAATTCCATGCTGCGGCCTAAAAAGCGCACCTTGGAGTTAGAGAGGTTGATGCCGGTGGAGTTTTCAAAGAGCTGCACCAGGGCGTTGCCCTCGTTAATCTCCAGCACCTTGCAGCGGCGCTTCTCGCCGTTAAACAGCTCGATTTCCGCCAGCTCGTCATAGGCCACGTTTTCCACGTCGCGCACCAGCATCAGGGGGCCGGCAACCTCTTGGATCGTCCTATATTCCTTGGGCATCAGAATTCCTCCTTTGCCTGTTTGGCGTCATAAAGTTCCTGCTCCAACTGCTTGGAAACCTCATCAAAGGCTTCCTTCACCTTCTCAGGCTCTGTGTACTTGAAGCGGCCAATCTGTTCCCGCACAGGCAGGTCTATCAGGGTGTTGATATCGGCGCCCTCGCTTAAAGCCTCGGCGGCCTTCTCGTAGTAGGCAATGATAAGCTGCATCATGTCATGCTGCTTCTCCAGGGAGGTGTAGGTGTCGATATCGTCGAAGGCGTTCTGATGGAGGAAGTCCTCGCGGATAGACCGGGCGGCTTCCAGCTTCAGGCGGTCAGGGGCGGAGAGGGCGTCCATGCCAACAAGCTGCACAATTTCTTCCAGCTCGGACTCGTCCTGCAGAAGGCGCATCAGCTTGTTGCGCAGCTCGATCCAGTCCTCCCCGGCGTTCTGGTTGAACCAGTCCTGCATGGTGTCCATGTAGTTGGAATAGCTTGTAAGCCAGTTGATGGCAGGGAAGTGCCGCTTGTAGGCCAGGGAAGAATCCAGGCTCCAGAACACCTTGACAATGCGCAGGGTGGCCTGGGAGACAGGCTCGGAAATGTCGCCGCCGGGAGGGGATACAGCGCCGATAACAGACAGGGCGCCTTCCCGGTCGCCGGAGCACAAGGTCATCACGCGGCCCGCGCGCTCGTAGAACTGAGCCAGGCGGCTGCCCAGATAGGCCGGGTAGCCTTCTTCGCCGGGCATTTCTTCCAGACGGCCGGACATCTCGCGGAGGGCCTCGGCCCAGCGGGAGGTGGAGTCGGCCATGAGGGCTACGGAATAGCCCATGTCGCGGAAATATTCGGCGATGGTAATGCCGGTGTAGATGGAGGCCTCCCGGGCCGCCACAGGCATGTCGGAGGTGTTGGCAATCAGCACCGTGCGCTTCATCAGGGACTGGCCTGTTTTCGGGTCAACCAGCTCGGGGAACTCGTTGAGCACGTCGGTCATCTCGTTGCCGCGCTCGCCGCAGCCGATGTAAACCACGATGTCGGCCTCGGCCCACTTGGCAAGCTGGTGCTGCACAACGGTTTTACCGCTGCCGAAGGGGCCGGGCACAGCCGCCACGCCGCCTTTTGCAATGGGGAACAGGGTGTCCACCACGCGCTGGCCTGTAATCAGGGGCATGTCAGGGGACAGCTTCTGCTTGTAGGGACGGCCGCGGCGCACAGGCCACTTCTGCATCAGGGTTACCGGCACGTCCTTACCGTCTTTGGTGGTGACGGTGCAGACGGTGTCTGTAACCACATAGCTGCCGCCTTTTATCTCCTTGATGGTGCCTGTAATGCCAGGGGGAACCATAATCTTGTGGGAGACAATTTCAGACTCCTGCACAGTGCCGATGATGTCGCCGCCGGAAACCTCGTCGCCGGCCTTCATGGCGGGCACAAACTCCCACTTTGCGTCCCGCTTTAGGGAGGGGACTTCCACGCCTCTGGACAGGTTGTTGCCCGCAACCTTCATAATATCGTCCAGGGGGCGCTGGATGCCGTCATAGATACTGCTGATAAGGCCAGGCCCCAGCTCCACGCTCATAGGCTCGCCGGTGGATTCCACAGGCGCCCCGGGGGCAAGGCCGGAAGTCTCCTCGTAAACCTGGATGGAGGCTTCGTCGCCATGGATCTCGATGATCTCGCCAATCAGGCGCCTGTCGCTGACGCGCACCACGTCGAACATGTTGGCGTCGCGCATGCCCTTGGCGATGACGAGAGGTCCGGCCACTTTTTTGATAGTGCCTTTACTCATGTTTCTCGATCACCCGTTTCTCGATGATTTTATTGTACAGCTTATTTTTGGTTAAAGATAATATCAGAGCCTACGGCCTGCTCTACCGAGCGCTTCACCATATTGATGCCAAGCCCTGTGTTGCCATGCACCCCGGGGATGGGGATAACGGCGGGCAGCAGGTTTTCCCGGCAGCGCTCCAGCTCGGGAGCCAGCTCTTCTGCCATGGCCTCGGTGATATACACAATGCCATAGTTTTGATCGCACAGGTTCCGCAAGGCCCTGGCCCCGTCCTCAGGGGTGGACACTGGGAACACTTCCAGGCCCAGGGCGGCAAAGCCGTAAATGCTGTCCCGGTCGCCTAATACGCCAATCTTATACATACATATCCCTCAGCCTTTCCCGGATAACCCCGTCGTCCAGCTCGTTAAGCTTGCCGGACAGGATAATCCGCACAGTGTTCACCTCATTCTGCCGCGCCAATACATAGGCGAACAGAGGGCCTACTGTGAAGGGGTTGCGCTTTTGCTCTTTAATCAGATCCATTACCTGATCGTCGCACCACTTTTCAAAGGCCGAATAGGATTCCTTCAGCTTTTCAGCGGCCCCGCTGTAGGGCGTGGCGGCAAGATACCCGTAGATATCTTCCACGCTTTTGCAGGCAGCGGCGGAAAGGGAAGACACGTCCAGGGTGCCGCAGGGGGCCAGGGTCTGGTCGATAAAGGCTTTGGACTTGCCTGTTTTGCAGGCGCGCACCGCAGTCTTAATGTTGGAGACAGCCACCCGCAACTGGGCATACTGCTCCAAAAGCTCGTTTTTGCTGTCCTTGCCGCACTGGAGGATGCCTGTCAGGCAGGCCCTGTCCAGGATTACGTCGCACAACTGCCCGTCGCCAGTCTGCAGCAGCACATGGTATGCCTCGTCCGCTGCCTCCGCCATTTGGGGGGGCAGGGATGTGAAGTCGTTATCCTTCACACAGCGCACCATCGCCTGGGGGTCAATGGAACCCCCGCTCAGGAACACGTTCTGGGGCTGGGTGTCTGTTACCACGCACTTGACCGCAGCCTTGAGGTTGTTGTAGTCGATAGGGTACAGCAGCACGGAGAAGGGCGCCAGGTCATCCGTCAATTCCCGGATGAAAGCCCAGGTCTTTTCCTCCTCTGCCGCAAGCAGCGCTTCGGCAGAACTGCCGCCGCTCCAGCCCTTGTCGTTCAGCACCCGCAGGCACTCGTCGAACCCCCTGCAGGCCATGAGCTGGTCGATGTCCTGACGGCCCAGCAGGGCAAGCTCTCTCGAGCGTACCCGCGCCACCGCATAGATAAAATCGTCACTCATAGATGGGAATTCCTTTCTTTAGGGGGATTTATGCCGGGAACAGCAGCCTGCCGGCAGCGTCCCGCAGTGCGTCTGCGGCATCTTCAAAAACCGCCCGGAAGGTGCAGTTGATATCCATGCCCCCATACACCAAAAGGAACCCGCTTTCTATATCGGCAGGCGCAGGGGAAATGTGCATGTCGGCTTCCGGAACAGCCTGCTTCAAACGGGCGAGAAAATCGCCGGGCAGGCGCTTTAAATCCTTCTGGTTCAGCCGCAGCTCTCCCTGGCCCTTTTGGGCGAAGCGCTTGTAAAGCTGCAGGAGCGTGTCGAAATACTCCTTATCCGGAGCCTCCTCCAAGGAAGCCCTGGTTCCTTCAATGGCCTCCCCAATGAGGCTCTGCTTAAAGGAAAGCATCTGATTGCGTTTTTCAAGTTCCGCGGCAGACTGCGCCCGTTCCCGGATGTCCTTTGCGTCCTGCTCGCCCTTTTGCAAAATAGCGTCAGCCTGGCGCTTTGCCTCCTCCTGGGCCTCTTTAGCAGCCTTTTCAGCCCGCTCTTTTGCCCCGGCGAGGATTTCGGAAGCCTCCTGCTGGGCGTCTCCCGCGATTTGGTTGATGATCGATTCCAGTCCGGTCATCCCTGTCCCTCCTCTCTCTCAGGTTTCAGCGGGTTCCTCATACGGACAGGCCGCCGATGCTGGTGATGGAGAGGATGGAGATGAGCAGGGCCAGAACCGCGTAGGTTTCCACCATGGCGGGGAAGATCATGGACTTACCAAACTGGTCGGGGCGCTTTGCCACCAGGGAGATGGAGGACACAGCAGCCTTTGCCTGCCATTTGGCGGACACCAGGCCTACAATTGCCATGGGCAGGCAGGCGGCCAGGTACAGCAGGCCCTTAGCCAGGGTCAGGTCGGCGCTGCCGCCCAGGATGCCGATTTGGGTCAGGGTGACGAAGCCGATGAGCAGGCCGTAAATGCCCTGGGTGCCGGGCAGGAGCTGGAGAATCAGAACCTTGCCGAACTGGGAGGGGTCTTCTGTTACAACGCCCGCGGCGGCCTGGCCGGTCATGCCAACGCCGATGGCGGAGCCGATGCCGCCCATGAGTGCAGCCAGCACAGCGCCGGCCAGCGCGAACACAATGCCTAACTGATCCCAATTGAATACTAAGCTAGAGATGTCCATTTTACTTTTCCTCCGTAATCTTAAAGTATTTTGTCTTAGCGGCAAAAGGCTCGAACTTCCGCCCGCCGCCCTCATAGAATTTGCCGAAGAACTCCACATACTGCAAACGGTTGGTATGTACGTATGCGCCCAGCAAATTGATGAGCAGGTTGAGAACGTGGCCTATGATAAAGACCAGGATGAACAGGATGGCTCCTACAACGCCGCCCCCTGCCATGGTGCCCAGCATGTTGAACACGTTGGCAATAACGCCGGTGGCAAGGCCTAAAGCCAGCAGGCGGGAATAGGACAGGATGTCGGAAAGCCAGCTTGAAACACCGTAAAGCCCGTAAAGGCCCTTTAAGAGGCGCTTTACGCCTTTGCTCTCCCGGCCGCTGGTGGCAACGATGCCCACCGCGCCAATAGCTGCCAGTACAACGGCGATGGTGCTGACGATGGAAGGGATGGCTAAATCCAGGCTCATCATATCCTGGAACATGTCGCTGCCCACCAGGGCAATGATAAGGCCTCCCACCAGCATATACCAGAAGCCCGAATCATACAGGGCGTCGGCATATTTCCCGCGCTTTGCATACTGGTAAATCTGCATGGCCAAGCCGGCGAACAAATGGATGATGCCCAACAGGAAGCTGAACAGCATCAGCCGCATGGGGTCGCTTAACGGGGCGAACCACAGGGGCGGTGTTAAAGACGGGATGTTGTCTACAGAGGGGATGTTCGAATAGTATCCGAAGAAGGTGTGGGCGATGGTATCCACCGCGTTGCCAAAATAGCTGCCGAACATGACGCCCCAGAACATTGTGGACACGCCGCAGAAGAAGAACATGCGCATGGTCTTGCGCAGGCCCGCTTCTATGTTTTTAAACTTTAAGAGCACGATGGCTGTGCCCAGGGCAATGAGGAAGCCATACCCTGCGTCTGACAGCATCATGCCGAAGAGCACGTAATAAAACACGCACATAACCTTGGAGGGGTCAACCTCCCATTTGCCGGGCAGGCTGTAGCCATCAATGACGCTTTCCACAGCAGAAGCAAAGAAGCCGTTTTGCAGCTTCACCGGCAAGTCCTCGTCCTCAGAGGGGGTCTCCAGCTCTACAAAAGCTTTATACTCCTCCTCAAGCTGCTTTTGCAGCAGGGGGGCTATGCGGGCGGGCACAAAGCCCGTCAGGTAGAACACATGGGGGCTTTGCCACAATTCCCCCAGCACCTGGTATTTATCCCGGCGCATGGTGAAATAATCCGCTGTAAAGAGCAGGGCCTCCCGGTCGCCGGCAAAAGAGCGGATTTCCGCTTCTGCCTTTTCGATCTCCTTCCGGGCATTCCCAATGCGGCCCTTCAGCTCCTCCACGCGCTCTGCGGGAGCTTTTTTGGAGGGGGCCGCCGGGTACGTAAAGCCCATGCCCCGCAAAGCGCCCTCCACCTCGTTTGCGTGGCTGCTGTGGCACATCACGAAAACGCAGGTTTGCTGCGCCTGGGCGCTTACCACCTCCACCGTAACGGAGGAAACCTTTGGCAGCGCCTGGGCCAGCTTGTTCTTTAAATCTGCTTCCGCCACTTCCTCCGGGAAAGAGCCGATAAACACGGCTGTGGATCCTGTGCCCTTTGTGCGCATGGAAATGTCCAGTCCCAGCCAGGGGGTGAGGCTCTCAATTTGCGCTTCCAGCCGCAGGATTTCCGCCTGTTCGTCTGCAACCTTCTTGCCCAGCGCCCCAATGCGGGAAGCCTTTTTCGTCACTTCCGGGGCCTCTTTGGCGGTCTGATCATACTGCTTGGCGCTGATGGCTGTGCGCCCCTCCAGCATGGAGAGCATCCCCTTCTGGGGCGGGGCGTAGCTGTCCAGCACCGTCACAGCGTTGGTAATAAGCTGTACGTTCTTTTCAAATGTCTGCTTTGCGGAGGCAGTGTCCGTTTTGGAGAAAAGCTCCTCGGCGGTGTCCGGGGAGTTTACCTCCACGGCGCCTTTGCGCTGCAGCATTTCCAGGATTTTTTTGCGGTTGTTTTTCAGCGCATATATATGTATACGCTTCATTTCCACTACCGCCATCTGCATCGACCTCCTTTAGGGCTGCCCCAAAACGATTTTCCGGATCTCCCCCGCCACCTTCTCGCGGGCCTTTCCGGCACTGGCTTGCAGGTCTGCCTGGGTATCCGCAAGCGCCTGCGCAGACTGGGCGTGCAGCTTTTCCGCGTCTGCGCGGGCTACGCCCCGCAGCACCTCGGCCTTTTTCCTGGCCTCCTTCACCGCGCCCGCAATGGCTTCCTTGCCCTGCTCCGCGGCTTTTGCCACTAGCTGTTCGCCTTCCTCTTTGGCACGCAGCACCGTCTGGCGGGCATCCTGCTCCGCCTGGTTTACGGCCTGCATGGTGTCTTTTGCCAAAACTTCTCACCTCCTGCAAAAGAATGCTTATGCCGCCTTCCCGGGAAAAAGACGCTCGGAAAGGCTGCCTAAAAAAAACGGAATATTTTAGGCGCGCATTACTTTATCATTATACACTCCGCCTATGAAAAAGTAAAGGGCAATACTGGGTAGAATCCTGAAAAATGTCAATTTAAAAAAATGCCTACAGCCGCGCGAAAGCTGGGTTTCCCGGCGGCCGAATGAGCCTCCTGCACAAAACGCCTAAAATCCGCCTTTGTTTTTCGGCGTTTTTCCCAGAGGCTTTTGGATGGAACAAAAAGCGCCCCCGGCCCTATGCCGGAGGCGCTGCCCGCTTTGCGGGTTATTTTTACTCAGTCTCTGAACTTTCAGCGGCAGAACTTTCCCCGTCCCCACTGGAAGAGGGGGCTACGGAAGCGCCGGTCTGGTTCTTATCTGTCACCACATCGTCTACCTTGACGCGGCCGATGGCCTTTTCATTGACCTCCACGCCGTCAAGGGCCTTGCCCTGCTCCAGCGCATACTCGTTGAACTCGTCGCCCTTCATTTCCACCAGCAGGTCTTCCTTCTGGGTGGCATCCTCCATAACTTCCTTGAAGCGATCCTCCAGGGAAAGCTTTTGCAGCAGGTAGATGCCCATATCCACCTCAAGCACTTTGGCTTCATTGTCCTTCATGTCGGGCAGCGCGCCGGAGATGTTGGGGTGCATTTCGCTCTTTTTGGCGGCGCCAGGCGTTTCATGCTGGGGCGTGGTCTGGGTTTCATAGGAATAATCCGTGTACGCTTCCGAGAAGGTGGTTTCCCCGCTGTTGATCTTGTCGGCATACTCGTTTATGCTGTCCAGCATATCCTGCTTTTCCTGGTCTGTAAGGGCCACGCTGTTGCCATCTTCGTCCATTTTGCTCTTGGACACGTACATATACTCATAGCTGTCATAATTCTCTTTGTAGTAGTCCAGCATTTCGCTTTCAGAAAGCTCTTTCTCGCCGCCCTCGCCATACATGGCCAGCATGACCAGCCGGGCGCGCACGTTGTGCTCGGCATAAGCCTTTTTAAAGGACTCTTCGGAAACGCCCATGGCCTCCAGCCTGCTCTTAAAATAGGGCCAGTAGGTGGAAGCGCCGGTTTCAATGGCGGTCAGGTCGCTGGTCTGCATCTCCAGGCCCAGCTCCTCAAACTTGTCGCAGATAAAATAGTATGCGCCCACATAGGCCAAAGCCCTGTCCTTCATCCAGTCTTTAGACTTCTGCCCGCCAATTTCCCCTTCCAGGATCTTGTCGGTTGCCGCCACCCGGTTGCCGGCCTCGGTGTAAGCGCTGCTGAGGTAATAGATGTACGCGCCAATGGGCATCACGTCATCGCCGTGTTTCGCGGCCCAGGTATCGTCCTCGCTGTAGCAGGCCCCACAGCTTACCGCCAGGCACAGAGCCAGGCACAGGCAGAGGGCTTTTTTCAAAACGTTTCTCATGGGTATCATGCCTTTCACAGTATTATAGGTTTTAAAATTCCGTATTCTGGCAAAACATGCCGTACCCGCTTATTATACAGCAAAATGCCCTGGTTGTCTACTGTTTATTTCGCTTTTCGCTTTCCCGGCTGTCCAGCAGCCCGTACACATAGGTGTCTTTCCAGAGGGGCCGCCCGTTTTCGTCCTTCCAAAAATAGACATTCTGCCGCAGGCATCCCTCCCGGGCAAAGCCCAGGGCTTCCAGCAGCCGCCAGGAGGCCCTGTTCCGGGGGTCGCATTCGGCAAAGACGCGGTGCGCCCCCTGCTCAAACGCCCGCCCTATAAGCGCCCGGCAGCTTTCAGCGGCAAAGCCCTGGCCCCAGTACCGGCGGTTAAACACATAGCCCATTTCCAGGCTTTCAAAGTCCCGCCTGCCCAGGTACACGTTGCCAATCAGCTTTCCTTCCGCTTTCAGCTCTACTGCCGTCATCTCCTCTGTGGAGACGCGCCAGGCTAAGTCCTCCCGGGTTTCCTCCAGGGTTTTGGGCTTATACGGCTCAAAGCGCACCACCTCCGGGTCGGAGAGGTACTCGAACAGATCCTGCAGGTCGCCTTCCCGGTACCGGCGCAAAATCAGCCGTTCTGTTTCCAGAATCGTATCGTTATGGTCCATGATGCATCCTCCTAAAATTCAAGATGGTTCTCCCGATTCAGTATGGAGCTGAATCCCACAAGTTTGCGCATAGCTAAGATGTTGATACTTTTTCCTCCCATTTCACAAAAGTCTGGCAAAGAGTATATCATTTCCCCTCTGCCCTGTCAACAGGGCCGCCTGCCTCTTCCATGGCGGAGAGGACTTCCGAAAGCGCCTCCAAGGGTTCCCTGCCCTGAAGCTTTACGCTGAGGTACGGCCTGCTGCCCGCGCTTAACAGCACCCGGCCCTGCATCAGCTTTATCAGGGCGCCCACCTGGCCCATGTCAAGCTGCGCCACATACAGCAAAAGGGCCTCCCCCTGCTGCTTCACCTCTGTTATCCCCAGCCGGGAGGCGGTGTTCCGCAGCAGGGCAATGTCGATAAGCCCCTGGACAGCCGGGGGCGGGTCGCCAAAGCGGTCGATAAGCTCGTCTGTCACATCCATGGCGTCGGACTCTGTCTCCACCTCGGCAATGCGCCTGTACACGTCCAGCCGCAGGTTCAGGCTTTCGATATAGCTTTCCGGGATGTGGGCCTGCACCTGCATATCCACCAGGCAACCTTCGTCCACCGGGCGCTTTGGCTCTTCCCCCTTCATCAGGCCCACAGCCTCGCTTAACAGCCGGATATACATGTCGTACCCTACGGTTTCCATGTGCCCGTGCTGCTCGCCGCCTAAAATGTTCCCGGCCCCCCGGATTTCCAAATCCCGCATGGCGATTTTAAAGCCGGAGCCAAATTCTGTAAACTCCCGGATGGCGGAAAGCCGCTTCTGGGCAATTTCCGTCAGGGCCTTGTTGGGGGCATAGGTGAGGTAGGCATAGGCCCTGCGGTTGCTGCGACCCACCCGGCCCCTGAGCTGGTGAAGCTGGGAAAGGCCCATGCGGTCGGCGTTGTCGATGATGAGGGTATTGGCAGTGGGCACGTCTACCCCTGTTTCAATAATGGTGGTACACACCAGGATGTCGATTTCGTGGTCTAAAAGCTGCCGCCACACCTCGGAAAGCTCCTCCTCGTTCATCTTGCCATGGCCGATGCCGATTCTGGCCTGGGGCACGTTCTGCTGGATGCGGGCCGCCACACGCTCTATGGAGGCCACGTCGTTATGGAGGAAATACACCTGCCCGCCCCTTCTCAGCTCCCG
Source organism: Acutalibacter sp. JLR.KK004 (assembly GCF_036941085.1). NCBI lineage: Bacteria > Bacillati > Bacillota > Clostridia > Eubacteriales > Acutalibacteraceae > Acutalibacter > Acutalibacter sp. JLR.KK004. The sequence goes on along the minus strand of NZ_JAYMNQ010000001.1, from coordinate 1,106,946 downwards.
GAAGATGGCGTCATTTATCACGCCCTGGTCGTATTCCAGCACATAGGTCTGCACCGGGTGCCGGTCGTGAGGGGCTTCTTCAATTACCGACATGTCCCGTATGCCGGAAAGGGCCATGTTCAGGGTGCGGGGGATGGGCGTGGCGGAAAGGGTGAGCACGTCGGCAGACTTGCACAGGGTTTTCAGCTTTTCCTTCTGGGCCACCCCAAAGCGCTGTTCCTCGTCGATGATGACAAGGCCCAGGTCTTTAAAGCCCACATCCTTGCTCACCAGGCGGTGGGTGCCCACAACCACGTCCACGCTGCCCCTTTTCACCCGGCGCAGGATTTCCTCCTGCTGCTTCGGCGTGCGGAAGCGGGACAGCAGCTCCACGTCTACAGGGAAGCCCTCCATGCGCCTTAAAATGGTCTGGTAATGCTGCCAGGCCAGGATGGTGGTGGGCACCAGGATGGCGCACTGCTTCCCGGCAGTGATGCATTTGAAGGCAGCCCGCAAGGCCACCTCTGTTTTGCCGAAGCCCACGTCCCCGCATAAAAGCCTATCCATAGGGGATTCCTTTTCCATATCGTCCTTGATTTCCCCCACGCATCGGAGCTGATCCTCTGTTTCGTCAAAGGCAAAGCGGTTTTCAAAGTCCCGCTGCCACTCCCCGTCCGGCGGGAAGGCATAGCCTTTTTCCTGCATCCGCTGGGCATAAAGCTGTATCAGCTCCCTGGCGATGTCCTTCACCGCCGCCCGCACCCGTGCCTTCTGCTTCTGCCACTCCTGGCCGCCCAGCCTGTGCAGCTTCACCCCCGCGTCCTCCCGGGGGCCGATATACTTGCTCACCATGTCAAGCTGGGTGACAGGCACATAGAGGGTGTCGCTTTTGGCATAGCGCACCTTGATATAATCCTTTAAAATGCCGTTCATCTCCAGCTTGTGGATGCCCTCAAAGATGCCGATGCCATGGGCGGCGTGGACTACATAATCCCCGGGGGAAAGCTCGGAAAGGGAGGAAATTTCTTTGCTGTTTTTATCCCGCTTCTTTTTTTTCTGCTTCACAGCCCCCAGCCGCCCATGGGTTAGAAGGGAAAACTGGGCGTTTGGCAGGTCGAACCCGGCGGAGAGGGTGCCCTCCGTCACTGTGACCGTGCCCTTCTGGCAGGTGGAGGGGGATTCCACATAGGCCGCGGGCAGACCCGCCTGCTTTAAATCCTGGGCCAGGGCCTCCCCTGCCCGCCTGGTGCCGGAAAGCACCACGCAGGCCCGTTTTTCCCGCAGCAGGGCGGACAAATCCTCCATAAGCAGCTCCACGCCCCCGCCCCACACCGGAAACTGCCGCACCGTCATGTTTACAAGGGTGCGGGTGGGCACCTCATAGCTGCCCCGGGCGAACACGTCCAGAAACAGGGCCGGGGCGCGCTCTGCCTGGGAAAGGGCATATTCCCAGGTTTCTGAGAACATGTCAAGGCCCTTGCACAAAAGCCCTTCCTCCAGATAAGCTTTTACGTCCTCCCCCCACTGCCACAGGGTGGTGCGCATACGCTCCTTCAGCTTATTCCCTTCGGAGAAGAAAAGCAGGCTGGTTTCAGCAGGGAAATAGTCAAAGAGGGTGGCAGGCTTTTCATACACCAGGGAGATGAATTTATCCATAGAACCAAGGTGCAGCCCGTCTTTTAGCTTTTGGGCCTCCCCCTCCAGCACTTCCCGGGCCTTGGGCGCCCGCTTCCCCCGCAGGGAGGCTGCAAGCTTTTCTATCTTTTTGATAAGCGCCCCGGTGTTTTTCGGCAGCACCTCCACGCAGGGGGCTAAGTCCACCCTGCCCGCAGGCTCTGTGCGCCGCTGGCTCTGGGGATCGAAAAAGGAGATGGAATCAATTTCATCCCCCCAGAACTCCACCCGCACAGGCTCCCGGGCGCTGGGGGAGAAAAAGTCCACAATGCCGCCCCTGTGGGAAAACTGCCCGGCGCCCTCAATCTGATCCTCCCGGGTATACCCGCAGCTTACCAACGCTCCCAGCAACTCCTCCGGGGAAAGGCGCGCCCCGGCTTCCAGGCCAAACAGCCGGGAGGAAAGCTCTTCCGGACCCAGGGTGTATTGCAGGGCCGCGTCCATGCAGGCCACCACGCAGTCGCACAGGCCGCTTTGCAGGCTGGAAAGGGCTTCTATCCGAAGCTGCTCATATTCATGGGAGGCTCCCGCTGTGTCCCGGAAGTTAAAGTCCCGCAAAGGATACTGGGCCACCCGCAGCCCCAGGGCCGTTAAGTCCTGGGAAAACCGCTGGCCCTCCCCCTCGTCCGCCGCAATGACCAGGGCCTTGCGCCCGGTTTCCCGGCACAGGGAGGCTATTACCAGGCATTTGTGTATCCCGGAAAGCCCTGTTACAGCCCCGGGCAGGGCGCCCGCCTGCACCGCCCGGCTGAGATTCATATATTCCGGGGAGTGTTTCAGCGCGTTAAAAAGAAATTTCATGGCTCCTCCTTGGTTGGGGCAAAGCCCCGGCTCCCGCATAAGAAGCCTTTTTCCTGAAAAGGGCTTCCTTATGCCTCCTCCAAAAACCTTTGTGCTTCAGCTATTATACAGATTCATGGCCCTGTCCAGCTCTCCCTTGGCGATAAGCTCGCAGGCGGCGCAGGCGTTTTCCAGGGCTGTGCCCAGGGCTTCCCGCTCCTTGTCTGTAAATTTGGACAGTACCCAGTCCGCCAGGTTATAGTCGGGATGGGGCTTCTGGCCCACCCCGATTTTTATCCGGGGAAACTGATCCGACCCGGAGAGATAGATGATATTCTTCATGCCGTTGTGGCCGCCGGCGCTGCCCTTGCGGCGGATGCGCAGGCGCCCCGGGGGCAGGCTGATATCGTCAAACAGGATGAGCACCCGCTCCGGGGGCAGCTTGTAAAAGGCCATGGCCTCCTGCACAGCCTGCCCGCTCAGGTTCATAAAGGTGCCGGGCTTTAAAAGCAGGGCGCGCCTGCCGCCCAGGGTACACTCCCCCACTGTGCCTTTAAATTTTATCCGTTTTATCTCCCCATGATGCTTTTCCGCCAGCAAATCCAGGGCCATAAAGCCCGCGTTGTGCCGGGTGTTTTCATATTCCCTGCCGGGGTTTCCCAGCCCCACCGCCAGAAAATCCACCGGGCCTGCCGCCGGTTTCTTCCAAAAGGGCATAAAAGCCCTCCTTTCCGCCATATGCAACGCCTGACGGCGGATAGGGACTGCACCCCACCCGCCTGCGTTGTTCCTCTTTACTTTCCGCGCCCTTAAAAAAGTCCGCGCCCCCATTTTCATGGGAGCGCGGAACGTTGGTGCGCGAGACGGGACTTGAACCCGTACGTCGAAGACACACGCACCTCAAACGTGCCTGTCTGCCAGTTCCAGCACTCGCGCAAATTACGTGTTGTATTATACCATCCAAATCCGCTCTTGTCAAGCGGTATTTCCTTTTTTTACACGTCCGCCTTTTCTTTTTTTGCACGCCCGTCTTCTATGTTTCATTTTCGCATCCTGCCTTGATTTTCCCGCCTGTTTATGGTAGAAAAGCAAATACACTCGGTCGGCTTCGTGCCCTTCGCAATTTAAATTTAATATTATAACTTAAAGTGCAACGGCCCGCATGCGAAAAACCTTTGCAAAATGCCGGGGGACAGTGTATAATAAGGTTTGTTATGTCTGGAAAAGAAAGGAGGGCGGCAAAATGGACGTGCGCGTTGGGGACATTCTGCACATGAAAAAGCCCCACCCCTGCGGGAGCACAGCCTTTACCGTATTGCGGGCAGGGATGGATTTTAAAATCCGCTGCCGCGGCTGCGGGCGGGAGGTTATGCTGCCCCGCCTGAAATGCGAGAAGAACATCAAGCGCATTGAGCGCCAAACGCCTCCGGAGCCTTAGCGGCGCGGTTCAGCCTATTTTATTGCCTTTGCATTTAGCAGCAGGAAACGGGGTGTATTCCCCCGCCCTACAGGCGGGGGAATACACGGAAAATTTTCCCTGTTATTTCCCGCAGAAATATTATTTAGGAACGCGAAACGCTAAGACTACTATTTTGGAGGAAATGGATATGTTTGAGAATTTACAGGTTTTTGAAAACCGCTATGAAGAACTGAATATGAAGCTGTACGACCCCGCAAGCGCTGCTGACAGGGAGGTGTATGCCGCCCTGATGAAGGAGCACAAGGAGCTGGAGCCTATTGTGCTGGCCTACAGGGAATATGTCCGGTGCGGGGAGGCGCTGCAAGGGGCCAGGGAGCTTTTGGAGGATCCGGAGCTGAAAGAGATGGCCCAGGAGGAAATGAAGGAAAACCAGCAGAAGCTTGCGGCGCTGGAGGAGGAAATCAAGATATTGCTGCTGCCGAAAGACCCTAACGACGAAAAGAACGTGGTGATGGAAATCCGGGGCGGCACCGGAGGCGAGGAGGCCGCGCTTTTTGCCTATGATCTGTACCGCATGTACACAGCCTACGCGGAAAAGCAGGGCTGGCGCACAGAAATCGTGGGCCTGAACGAGACAGAGCTGGGAGGCTTCAAGGAGGTCAGCTTCCTCATTGACGGCCAGGGGGCCTATTCCCGGTTAAAATTTGAAAGCGGCGCCCACCGGGTGCAGCGGGTGCCGGAGACGGAAACCCAGGGGCGCATCCACACCTCCGCCGCCACTGTGGCGGTGATGCCGGAAGCCGAGGACGTGGAGATTGACATTGACCCCAAGGATTTGCAGATTGACACCTTCCGTTCCAGCGGCGCGGGGGGCCAGCACATCAACAAGACAAGCTCGGCTATCCGCATTACCCACCTGCCTACGGGCATGGTGGTGGAGTGCCAAGACGAACGCAGCCAGTATAAAAACAAGGACAAGGCCATGAAGGTGCTGCGGGCAAGGCTTTTGCAGCAGGAGCAGGACAAGGTGAGCGCCCAGACGGCAGAGGCCCGGCGCTCTTTGGTGGGCAGCGGCGACCGCAGCGAGCGGATACGCACCTATAATTTCCCCCAGTCCCGGGTGACGGATCACCGCATCGGGCTGACCCTTTACAAGCTGGAGGAAATCCTGGGGGGCAGTCTGGATGAAATCCTGGACGCGCTGATTGCCGCAGACAGGGCCAGCCAGTTGGAACAGGCAACGTAAACAACGTGGCGGAACGCTATCGCGCAGCGATTGCGTTTTTGTATCTCTGTGACGCGGGGACGTGTAAGGGAATATTTCGCCGCGCGGAGAGTCCGCGCGCTTAAAGGGATGCCGCGCCGGCAGGCGGGACTCAAAGCCCCTAAACCGCCGGAGGCATGGGCAGGAAAATAAAAGGCAGGCACATGGGGAAAGCTTATGGAGACATTGTTTTTAAAAGCGCATAATACACATGATGTAGAGCGGGCCGGGGAAATCCTGCGGGCCGGGGGCCTGGTGGCCATCCCTACGGAGACGGTGTACGGCCTGGCGGCGGACGCCCTCAACGGGAATGCTGTGAAAAAGATTTTCGCCGCCAAGGGCCGGCCCTCGGATAACCCCCTGATTGTGCATATCAGCGGGTTTTCCCAGCTTGCCCCCCTGGTGAAGGAGGTGCCGGAGGCCGCGAAGCGCCTGGCCCAGGCTTTCTGGCCCGGGCCGCTGACCATTATCCTGGAAAAGTCGGCGCTGGTTCCCATGGAAACCAGCGGGGGCCTTGACACAGTGGCGGTGCGTATGCCCCGGCACCCAGCGGCCCGGGCGGTGATTGAGGCGGCTGGCGTGCCTTTGGCGGCCCCCTCCGCCAACCTTTCCGGCAGGCCCAGCCCCACTTCCTTTGCCCATGTGCGGGAAGATTTGACCGGGCGGGTGGACGCTCTTTTGGACGGCGGGCCTTGCGACGTGGGGGTGGAATCTACCGTGATTACCCTTGCGGGGGACGTTCCCCGGGTGCTGCGGCCCGGCGGCGTGACCCTTGCGCAGCTTCAGGCTGTTTTGGGGCAGGTGGAGCTTGACCCCGCTGTGCTGCACAGCCTGCGGGAAGGGGCAAAGGCCTCTTCCCCGGGCATGAAATATAAGCACTATGCCCCTAAGGCGGAGGTGACTTTGGTGGACGCTTCCCCGGAGGAATTTGCCGCCTATGTAAACGAGAGGAAGGGCGGCTGGGCGCTGTGCTTTCAGGAGGATTTGCCTTTTGTAGAGGGGCCTGCCATCAGCCTTGGCTCCCGGTATGACGGGGGCGGGCAGGCCAGGAGGCTTTTCGGGGCGCTGCTGGAACTGGACAAAAAAGGCGCCCAGACCGCCTTTGCCCACTGCCCCAGCCGCGCTGGCGTGGGCCTTGCGGTGTATAACCGGCTGCTGCGGGCGGCGGGGTTCCGGGTGGCGCATCCGGAGGGGACGCTGGTGGTAGGGCTGGCAGGGCCTAGCGGCGCGGGGAAATCTACTGTGGGGGATTTCCTGAAGCAAGGAGGCTGTTCTGTTTTGAACTGCGACAGCCTGACCAGAAGCCCCCAGGTATACAGCCCGGACTGCATAGAGGAGCTGCGGGCCGCCTTCGGGGAGGATGTTGCCCCGGGGGGAAAGCTGCATCGGAAAGAGCTTGCCCGCAGGGCCTTTGCCACACAGGAGGGGCGCAGGCGGCTGGGGGAAATTACCTTTCCCCGGATTTTAAAGCAGGTGCGCCAGGTGGCGGAATCGGCCCGGGAAGCGGGGACGCCCATTCTCGTGCTGGACGCGCCCACCCTGTTTGAGTCGGGGCTGGACAGCATCTGCGCCCGGATTGTTGTGGTGACGGCGGCCCGGGAAGAAAGGCTTTCGCGGGTGATGGCCCGGGACAATCTAAGCCGGGAACAGGCGGAAATCCGTTTTTCCGCCCAGCAGGATGAGGATTTTTATGAAAGCCGGGCAGACTATGTGATTGAAAACAGCCGGGAGCCTGGGCGCCGGCTGGCTGCGGAGGCTGTTTTAGCAGATCTGAAAGGAGAAGCGGCAAAGCGCCTATGAAAAAAGGTCGAGTTATCCTTGTGGTTTTCATAGCCCTTATCATAGCCTGGATTGCGGCGGGGGATTCCCTTGCAGGCTGGGTGATGCACCGGCTTTACCCCCGTCCCTATGGGGAGCTGGTGCGGCGGGAGGCGGCAGAATTCTCCCTGGACGAAAACCTGCTTTACGCGGTGATGAAGGCGGAAAGCGGCTTTGACGAAAAGGCCCAGTCCCGGGCCGGGGCCTGCGGCCTGATGCAGCTTACCCCCGCCACCTTCCAGTGGATAGCGGAGCAGTATCCCCCGGAAAACGGGGGCGGGGACATTTTCGACCCCAGCGACAACCTGCACTGCGCCGGCGCCCTGCTGCGAAAGCTGCTGGATCATTACGGCACCCTGGAGGTGGCCCTTGCCGCCTACAACGCGGGCATGGGCAATGTGAGCGGCTGGCTTTCAGAGGAGGATTACTCCGCAGACGGCAAGAACCTGCACACCATCCCCTACCCGGAGACAGACTCGTATGTGAAGAAGGTTACGAAGTATTACGGGACGTATAAAAGGCTGTATGAGGGCGGGGAAAGCGGCTGAAGGGAAAATGCAAAAACTTGGTTTTTCGATCAAACCTTTTTTCTAAAAAGGTTTGCAGGGTTCTTAGGGACAGAGTCCCTAAGCCGCCGGGGCATATGCGGCGGGGCGGTTGCATTTTGTGAAGTGATGTGGTAAAATCTGGTAGACGCATACAGGAGGAGGTTACTCTATGAAGCTGTGGAAAAAAGCGGTCATTGCCATAGGAGCGGCGGCCCTGCTGTGCGGGGCGTTCCTGCTGGGGCGGGGCAGCGCGGGCTGGCTGGGAGAGAAGGCTCCCCGGTGGGACGAAGTTGTTCTCATGCATGCGGAAATCGTGGACAGGGACGGCACGTTTTTCCATGTGCGGGGCCTTCCCTGCAACGACGTGAACGGCCAGGGGGAATGCACCTTCAGCGCGACAGAGGACACAGTGCTGGAATGGCGGTATACCCCCATCACCCTGGAGGACTTTAAGGCGGGAGACAAGGTGTCGGTTACCTATACAGGGCCTGTGATGCTTTCCGAGCCTGCCCAGCTTACGCAGGTGCTGCGGATACAACTGCTGGAGGACGAAAAATAGACTATAAACACTTATCTTATTATTATAAAAAGCTTTAAGGAGGTACATTCCAATGGAAAACAAAACGGAAAAGGTTGACGCAAAGGCACTTGCCAAGGAGCTGCTGGTGGATCGCACCCACGGTTCCACACGGGTGTGCCAGGAGGAAATGAAGAAGTCCCAGCGCTTCTGCGAGGGTTATAAAGAATTCCTCAACGCCGCCAAGACAGAACGGGAGTCTGTTGCCTTTGCGGTGGAGGCCGCGGAGAAGGCGGGCTTTGTGCCTTTTGATCCGGCGGCGAAATATGCCCCTGGGGACAAGGTGTATTATAACAACCGGGGCAAGTCCATCTGCCTGGCGGTTATCGGCAAAAAGGGCACCAAGGAGGGCGTGCGCATTGTGGCGGCCCACATTGACAACCCCCGGGTGGACTTAAAGCCCCTGCCCCTGTATGAGGCAAACGAGCTGGCGCTTTTGAAAACCCACTACTATGGCGGCATTAAGAAATACCAGTGGACTGCCATCCCCCTGTCCATGCGGGGCAAGGTGGTGCGCAAGGACGGCACTGAGGTGACTTTGAACGTAGGGGAAAACCCCGGGGATCCCCAGTTTACCATTACGGACATCCTGCCCCATCTGGGCAAGGATCAGATTCAGAAGAAGCTGGGCGAGGCCTTTACCGGGGAGGATTTGAATATCCTCATAGGCAGCATGCCCCTGGAGAACGCGGAGGGGGAAAACCTTTACAAGCTCAACGTGATGAAGATTTTAAACGAGAAATACGGCATTACCGAAGGGGATTTGATTTCCGCGGAAATTGAGTTTGTGCCCGCGTTCCCGGCAGTGGACATTGGCTTTGACCACAGCATGGTAGGCGCTTACGGCCATGACGATCGGGTGTGCGCCTATCCTGCCCTGGAGGCTGTGCTGCGGTGCAAGGATCCGGAATATACCGCCATTACGGTGCTGGCGGACAAGGAGGAGATCGGCAGCGTGGGCAACACTGGCCTTGCCTCTGAATTCCTCAACTATTTCGTGGCGGATTTGGCCGCACAGGACGGCGCGGAGGCACGCCATGTGTGGACAAAGTCCAACTGCCTCTCCGCAGACGTGACGGCGGCTTTTGATCCCAACTATGCTTCCGCCTATGAAGCGGGCAACTCCTGCTTCCTGAACCGGGGCGTTGGCTTTGCCAAGTATACCGGATCCCGGGGCAAAAGCGGCAGCAACGACGCTTCCGCCGAGTTTTTGGGCTGGGTGCGCCGGGTGATGGACGAAGGGGACGTGCTGTGGCAGATTGGCGAGCTGGGCAAGGTGGATCAGGGCGGCGGCGGCACTGTGGCCCTGGATATCTCCCGGCTGAATGCCGACGTTATCGACGTGGGCGTGCCGGTGCTCTCCATGCACGCGCCCTTTGAGGTGGTTTCCAAGCTGGACGTATACATGGCCTATAAGGCTTTTAAGACCTACTTTATGGCGGAATAAGAGGAAATTTTGAAAGGCCGGCGTTTTATTGACGCCGGCTTTTTCCAAAGGAGGAAAACAGGATGGCAAAAACAGCGTGGATTTTTTCTTACAAGCTGCGGAAAAATGTGGAGCCGCAGCAGTTTATGGACTGCACCCAAAGGCTCCACGATCAGGTGGTTTCCAAGGCAAAGGGCTTCATCTCCTGGGATCATTACCGGCAGGAAGACACCTGGACAGACTTTGTGCTGTGGGAAACAGAGGAGGACGCCCAAAACGCCATGACCGCAGGCCAGGGGCAGGAAGCGGCGGAGGAATTTTATGCCTGCATCCGGATGCAGACCTGTCGGGCGCTGGTTTCCCAGTTTGTGAAGCGGTATTAAAGGCCTGTTTTGAAAACAGGCTTTGGGATGGCAGCCGACCGGCGGGAGGGAGTGTCCAGACAGCGCGTTTTATGCCTCCGGCGGTTTAGGGGCTTCGCCCCTAAATACCCCACCACCTTTGAAAAGGTGGACGAAACTTTTGTGTTTCTTCATTCTTTTAGAATACTCGCTTTGGACACTCCTCCCGCAGGATCCCCTCTTGCGGAATGCACAAAAACATGGTAAAATATGGGAAATAATGATTTACAACGCCCAAGGAGGATGTTTTCATGAAAGAACTGCGCATTGGCATTATCGGGACAGGCATGATTTCCAACCGGCACATGACGGTGTGGTCGAACATTCCCGGCGCCAGGGTGGTGGCAGGGTGCGACATTGACGAAGCCAAGGTGAAGGCCTGGGGGGAACAGTATGGCATACCGGAGGAGAACCTGTATGTGGACTTCCGGGAAATGCTGAAGCGGGACGATTTGGACGCCATTGACGTGTGCGTACACAACAACCTGCACACCCCGGTTTCTGTGGCTGTGATGAAGGCGGGATATCCCTGCTACTGCGAAAAGCCCATGGCGGCAAGCTACGCCGACGCGAAAATCATTTACGACTGCGCCAAGGCCACAGGACAGAAGCTGGCTGTGCAGATAAGCTCCCTTTACAATTTGCAGACCCGGTATGCCAAAAAGCTGATTGAGGAAGGGAAGCTGGGGAAAATCTACCACGCTCGCAGCGTTGGCCACCGCCGGGAGGGCCGCCCTGGCTTTGACATGCCCATGTTCTCCCGGGACTTTATCAAGGGGGATATCGGCGTGCATGGGCCTTTGTGCGATTTGGGCATTTACCATCTGGCCCAGATGCTCTACATTATGGGTATGCCAGAGCTGGATACGGTATATGGCCTGTCCTCCGCCGACTATTATCAGGATCCCCGGCTGCTGCCGGAGGGCCTGACCTATGACGTGGAGGATTTGAGCGTGGGCATTGCCAAGTTTAAAAACGGCGTTTCCCTGGACATTTACGAGGACTGGGCCATGCACATGGACGTGGTGGGCACCAGCTTTGTGGCAGGCTCTATGGGCGGCATCAAGCTGATTGACGTGGACACCACCGGCGGCGAGCTGGCTGTGCCCAAGGGCGGCAGGATTATGGGCGGCGGCCGGGTGCAGCAGCCCACCCTGGAATTCTTCGGCTATGAGGACGGCATGAAAACCTCCAAGATTATCAACTGCCAGGAGAACGGCCGGAAGGAAGCCCAGGTGGAGCCGCGCATGGCCCTGTATAACGACAACCAGGTACACTGGAAGGCGTATCTGGAGGGCGAGCTGGACGACAGCACCCGCATTGACTCCCCCTATATCGCCATGGAGACGGCTTTGCTGTCCGACGCCATTTTCGTCTCCCAGGCTTTAAACCGCAGCGTGACGGCGGACGAGGTGCGGGAGATGTCCAAGTCTATTGCGCTGCATAAGCAGGAAACGCCTTGGGGCGTGATTGAGTACGATTTCTAAGCTTTTGCATAACGGGAGAAGCGCCTGCCGGGAATCCGGGGGCGCTTTTCCTGTTCCGGAACAGGAGGAGCTAGTTCTGGCTCCTTTGACAAAACACATAAAGGAAAACCGGGAATCAGGGAAAGTTACTGGATAATTTTTCCAAATATTTCTTGCACATACCAGCTTCCATGTGTTATACTAAGCTATAGTATACTCTGCTTATAACCCTATGGAAAGAAGGTTTTCAGCCTATGGCAAATCAATCGACTTGGATGACACGCAGCGCCGGCGTGCTGATGCCAGTGAGCAGCCTGCCCTCCAAATACGGCATTGGCACCTTTGGCAAGGCCGCCCGGGAGTGGATAGACTTTCTCTGCGCTGCCCACCAGCGCTTCTGGCAGGTGCTGCCTTTAGGGCCTACCAGCTTTGGCAACAGCCCTTACCAGAGCTATTCCGCCTTTGCCGGGGAGCCGCTGTACATTGATCTGGAACTGCTGTGCCAGGACGGCCTTTTGAAAGAAAAGCGCTGCAAACGGGCAAACTGGGGCAGCAACCCGGAAAAGGCAGACTATGAGGCTTTGCGGAACGAACGGGCGCAGGTGCTGCAAAAGGCCTTTGAAAACTTTAAAAAACCCAAGGCCCTCTCCCGCTTCCGCAAAAAGAACGCCGCCTGAGTGGAAGATTACGCCCTGTTCATGGCCCTGAAAAACCTCCATAACGGCAGGCCCTGGTATGAATGGGAGGAGGACATCAAGCTGCGCCGCCCTGCCGCTTTGAAGGAGTGGACCAAGAAGTGCGAAAAGGAAATTGACTATCACGTTTTCACCCAGTATCTGTTCTTCGAGCAGTGGAAGGACATTAAGAAATATGCCAACAAAAAGGGTATCCTGATTATCGGGGACGCGCCGATTTACGTTTCCGGGGACAGCTCTGACGTGTGGGCGCACCCCTGGTTGTTCCAACTGGACGAGGACAACAACCCCACCGAGGTGGCGGGGTGCCCGCCGGACGCCTTCTCCGCAGACGGGCAGCTTTGGGGCAATCCCCTGTACCGCTGGGACGATATGGAAAAGGACGGCTTTGCCTGGTGGATGGAGCGGCTCCAGGCAAACCTGACCATGTTCGACGTGCTGCGGATTGACCACTTCCGGGGCCTTGAAAGCTATTACGCTATCCCCTATGGGGACAAAACGGCCCGGAACGGTCGCTGGCGTAAGGGGCCTGGGATGAAGTTTGTGGATGCCATCAACAAGGCCATGCCCGGGGCCGCCATTATCGCGGAGGATCTGGGGTATCTGACCCCGGCGGTGAGAAGGCTTTTAAAGCGCAGCGGGTTCCCAGGGATGAAGGTTTTGCAGTTTGCCTTTGACTCCAGGGAAGAAAGCGACTATATGCCCCACAACTACCAGAACCACTGCGTGGTGTATACCGGCACCCACGATAACGATTCCACCAGAAGCTGGTTTACCTCTGCCCCGCCTGCAGACGTGGCGGTGGCCCTGGAATATATGGGCCTGAAGGACGACACAGACGGCACCTGGAGCTTTATCCGCATGGCTTTAAACAGCGTGGCGGATCTGGCGGTTATCCCCATGCCGGACTATCTGGATCTGGGGGCCAAGGCCCGGATTAACACGCCCTCCACAGTGAACTCTGAAAACTGGAGCTGGCGCATGAAGCCCGGCGCCTGCACCAAGGAGCTGGCCCAGAAAATGGCCCGGATGGCCGATCTTTCCGGGCGGGCCAGGGATCTGCCCAAAGCGCCGGAGAAAAAGGCCAAGGCGAAAAAGAAGAATAAAAAAGGGGAAGGAAAGGACGCTGATACCCAATGAGCATACAGATTGAACTGGAAAACAAACTAGGCAGCAAGCCCCTGTATCAGGCAGGGAACGAGGAAATTTACCACGCCCTCACCGCCATGGTGCAGGAGCGTCTGGCGGCTACCCCCCGCATCCAGGGGGACAGGAAGCTTTACTATGTTTCCGCAGAATTTTTAATGGGCAAGCTGCTCTCCAACAACCTGATTAACCTGGGGATGTATGACGAGGTGCGCAAAACCCTGGCTGCCGCCGGGAAGAACCTCTCCGACATTGAGGAGATTGAGCCGGAGCCTGCCTTGGGCAATGGCGGCCTGGGGCGCTTAGCCGCCTGCTATCTGGACTCTGCCGCCACTTTGGGCCTGCCTGCCGACGGCGTGGGGCTTCTCTACCACTTCGGGCTGTTCCGGCAGGAGTTCTGGGATCATAAGCAATGGGAAAAGCCGGAATACTGGCTCTCCCCCACCTGCTGGGCCAAAAAGACTGACACCCGGTTCTGGGTGCCCTTCCCCCAGGGGGAACTGCAGGCGGTGATGTATGACATCCAGGTGGCAGGCTATGAAAACGGCGTGAATTGCCTGCACCTGTTTGACATGGAGACAGCGGACGAATCTATTGTCACCAGGGACATTGACTTTGACAAGCATGACATTTCCCGGAACCTGACCCTGTTCCTGTATCCCGACGACAGCGACCGGGCCGGCAGGCTTCTGCGAGTGTACCAGCAGTATTTCATGGTGAGCGCCAGCGCACAGCTTATTATCAAGGAGCTTTCCCAGAAGGGCTATGCCCTGCGGGATTTGCACAAGCACGCGGTTATCCAGATTAACGACACCCATCCTTCCATGATTATCCCGGAGCTTATCCGCCTCATGCAGAAGGACGGCATCCACATGGACGAGGCCATTTCCATTGTGTCCCAAACCTGCGCCTATACCAACCACACCATTCTGGCGGAGGCTTTGGAAAAGTGGCCCATGGACTACCTGGAGGAGGCCGTGCCCGGCCTTGTGCCCATTATCCGGGAGCTGGACAGGCGGGTGCGTGAGAAGTTCCCCCAGAACGAAAAGCTGTGGATTATCGACCAGGGCGGCCTCGTCCACATGGCAAACATGGACATCCATTACGGCTTCTCCGTGAATGGCGTGGCGGCCCTGCACACAGACATCCTGCGGGAAGCAGAGCTGAAGCATTTTGCGGAGGTTTACCCGGAGAAGTTCAACAACAAGACAAACGGCGTTACCTTCCGGCGGTGGCTGATGCACTGTAACCCCCAGCTTTCTGATTTCCTGACGGAGAAGATTGGGGCGGGGTGGAAAAAGGACGCCAATGGCCTGGAAAAGCTGCTGGAGTTCCAGGATGACCAGGAGGTTTTAGGGAAGCTGCTGGAGATTAAGCAGGCAAACAAGCGGGAGCTTTGCCGGGTGATGAAGGAAAAGAGCGGCGTGGAGCTTGACCCGGATTCTGTATTTGACATCCAGATTAAGCGCCTGCACGAGTATAAGCGCCAGCAGATGAACGCCCTGTATATCATCTGGAAATATAAGCAGATTAAGGCGGGGCACCGCCCCAAGCGGCCCATTACCCTGCTGTTTGGCGCAAAGGCCGCCCCTGCCTATATTATCGCTAAGGACATTATCCACCTGATTCTCACTTTGCAGGAGCTCATCGCAAAGGATCCGGATGTCAGCCCCTGGCTGAAGGTGGTGATGGTGGAAAATTACAACGTGACCTGGGCGGAAAAGCTGATTCCCGCCTGCGACATTTCCGAGCAGATCTCTCTGGCCTCCAAGGAAGCCAGCGGCACAGGCAACATGAAGTTTATGCTCAACGGCGCTGTCACCCTGGGCACCATGGACGGGGCCAACGTGGAAATATGCGACCTGGTGGGGAAGGAGAATATCTGCATTTTCGGCAAGGGCAGTGAGGAAGTCATCAAGCTTTACGAGGAAGGGCCTGGGCGGTATACCACCAAGGACTACTATCCCAAGGACAAGGAAATTGCAGAGCTTTTAGACTTTATCATCAGCCCTGCGGTTATGCGCCTGGGGGATCCGGAAAACCTGGGCAGGCTTTACAAGGACATGAGCCGGAAAGACTGGTTCATGGCGCTTCTGGACGTGAAGGAATATATCGCTGCAAAGGAAAAGCTGCTGGAGCAGTATGAGGACAGGGACGCTTGGGCCAAGATGATGCTTATAAATATCGCCAAGGCCGGGTTCTTCTCTTCCGACCGTTCCATCGCCCAGTATAACGAGGACATCTGGCACCTGAAGTGATTTGCGCTGCCCCTGCACCTTGCAACCCTTTTTACAAAAAGGGTTGATCGAAAAATTAAGGACTTCCCTGGAAACTTGCCCTTGACGCTGGCATATTCTTCCGCTATACTATATATATTGTAGCGTGTATGGGGGAGTAGTTTGCGCGGGAGGCTTTGCCGGGATTCCGGACGGCCTGCTGTGCGGCAATGTCAACAAAATGGCTTATTATAGTTAACGCAGTTCAAAAGAGGTCGAATACCTCTTTTGAACCAGGTGGCGTAGCCACCCGGCTTGAAAATCGTATATACCGATTTTCAAGTGCCTTTACTATAAGCCTGGTGTTGCCTGAAAAAACGAGACTCATAGAAAGCTGCCCCTTTGGGGTGTGTTTTCTATGAGTCCTTTTCGTGTGAAAAAGCAGGAAGGAACTGCACTGGGCGCAAAAGGCTGTTTTTCATGGCTCTTTGGTAGAATCCCGCCCCCATGGCGGCAAACGGAAGGATGGAGATCCTGGGAAAAATTCAAAGAAAGGAGCGATACGGGCACAAAAGGCGGCTGTTTTACCTCTTTTTGTGCGAATCCCGTATCGCGCGGCGATTCACATGGGAATTGTAGAATTGTTCATACTGGCGGTGGGACTTTCCATGGACGCCTTTGCGGTGGCTGTGTGTAAGGGCCTTGCCATGCGGGAGGCCAAACCCAAAAGCATGGCTGTGGTGGGGCTGTGGTTTGGAGGATTCCAGGCGCTGATGCCCCTGATAGGCTATGCTGTGGGGATGCAGTTTTCTGGGGCCATCGAAGCTTTTGATCACTGGCTGGCCTTCCTGCTGCTGGGGGCCATTGGGGGGAACATGATTAAGGAGGCCCTCTCTCCGGAGGAGGAACCGGGAGACGCTTCCCTGAACCCGAAAGCCATGGTGCTGCTGGCCCTGGCCACCAGCATTGACGCCCTGGCTGTGGGGGTAAGCTTTGCCTTTTTGCGGGTGGATATCCTGTCTGCTGTGGCCTTTATCGGCGTGGTCACCTTTATCCTTTCCGCTGTTGGCGTGAAGGCGGGCAGCATTTTCGGCAGCAAATATCAGAGCAGGGCCGAGCTGTTTGGCGGGTGCATCCTGGTGCTTTTAGGGGTGAAGATTCTGCTGGAGCACCTGGGAGTGCTGGGATAAACAACATAACAAAGGGCGCAAACGTTTGCAGCAGAAACGTTTGCGCCCTTTTGCTTTAGGGAAGCCCGCCCCTGCATCCCGGCCCGGGCCGGGATGGCCCCCGGAGGGGGGGCTGCAAAACCGGAGGTTTTGCACAGGGGCGGGCGGCGCTGGGGAAAGGCTTTTAGGAGCCAGTGGATTTATACCTGTGTACCCCTAAGCGCCACACCAGCCAGCAGGGGACAACGAACCAGCAGGAGATAAGGGGCAGGAACATGAACCACAGGTTATCACTGCGGCCTAAAAGGAACAGCAGGGGGTAATATTGGAACAAGGCATAGGGCACCACAAAGGTGCAGAAGGTGAGCATCCCCTTGCCATAAATGCTGACGGGATACTTGCCATGCTCCGAGGCCCCATAGCTGAACACATTCATAAACTCCAGGCCCTCCAGGGTGAAGAAGGCAAAGGCGCCGTCTAAAAGGAAGATGGCGGAAAACACCACGCTGCCGCCAATCACCATGAAAATAAGGGTGAGCACCCGCAGGGGCGTCCAGTCCACCCCGGCCTGGGAGATGCCGTAGACGAACATGACAACACCCTGGAACATGCCGCCCAGGCGCACAAAGTCGATGCGGCTGGCAAGCACCTGGAAGATTTCATTGCAGGGGCGGGTTAAAATGCGGTCGAACTGCCCGTCTGCTATCATGGTGTCGAACACCTTAAAGCCGGAGGCAAACATCTGGCTTATCTGGAAGCCTAAAAGCAGAATGCCATAGCAGAGAACCACCTCGCTGAACTGGAAATCCTTTACCCTGTGGAAGCGCTGGAACATGAACACCACTCCCAGGAACACGGTGAAGGATGTGATGAAATTGCCAATGAGCGTGATGAAAAAGGACACTTTATACTGCATCACGCTTTTCAAGTGGATGGAAAAATATTTTTTGTAAAGCCTTAGCATGATTCTCAACCTCCCTGCACCACAACACGTTTAAGGGCCTTTTGCTCTAAAACCTTGCCGATGAGCACCAGGGCGAATACCCAGAAAATTTGCAGCAGGATGGCCCGGGCCATTTCAGGGCCATCCAAGTCCCCGCTGTACACCCGCAGGGGCACGTTCTCCATGCAGGAAAAGGGAAGAAGCTCCGCAAACTGGCGGAAGCCCTCGGGGAAAAAGGGCAGGGGCACAATGCCGCCCATTAAAAAGTCGCTGAGGGAGACAGCCACCATGCGCACGCCCCGGTAAGAGATGGTGTAGAAGGTTAAAATATACACCACCATGCAGAAGGAGGTTGTCACCAGCAGGGCCAGGCACAGGGCCACTAAAAACAGCAGGAAGGCCATAAGGCTGGGCGGGGCCATAAGCCCAAAGGGCTTTGGCAGAAACGCCGCTATAATCAGGGGCGGAACGCACCGCAGCAAAGCCCTGGCAATGCGGGTGGCAGCGCTGTGGGAAAACCACATGGCGTAAAGGTCAACGGGGCGGCAGACTTCATACACCACGTCCCCGGTCTGGATGGTATTGAAGATGGAGTTGTCCATGGCGCCTACAGAAAGAAGGCCCAAAAACGCCTGCTGCATCCAGATATAGCTGGCGGTGGCCTGGAAGTCCATGGGGAAAGAGGCGGGGTCTGTTTCATAAAAGGCATAGAAAGCTAAAATCGCCATGCCGCCCCAGGCAAACTGGCAGACAATGCCTGCCAGGGCCGCCACCCGGTACTGCAAATTCATGGCAAAGCGAAGCCGGAAAAAGGATATGTATTTTTTCATGTGCGCGCCCTCATATGTCGTACTTCTTGTACAGATGGGCGATAGTCTCGTCAATCTGCTCCCCGCCCCGGCGGATGTCGTCCAGGGTGCCGTCTAAGAGGATTTTCCCTTTGCCGATTAAAATGACCCGGCTGGCTAAAGCCTCAATGTCCTGCATGTCGTGGGTGGTGAGGATGACAGTGGTTTTGTGCTCTTTGTTCAGGCGCTTGACAAAGTCCCGCACCGCCAGCTTGGACACAGCGTCCAGGCCGATGGTAGGCTCGTCCAGAAACAGGATTTTCGGGCTGTGGAGCAGGGAGGCCGCTATCTCGCAGCGCATACGCTGGCCCAGGGAAAGCTGGCGGGTGGGGGTGCGCAGAAGCTGGGACAAGTCCAGAAGCTCTGTGAGATCGCCTACATTTTTGCGGTAGAGGGCATCGGGGATTTTATAGATGTCCTTTAAAAGCTCGAAGGAATCTATCACAGGCACATCCCACCAAAGCTGGCTGCGCTGCCCGAACACCACGCCGATTTGGGCCACGTGCTTTACGCGCTGCTTCCAGGGAACCCGGCCGTCCACCCGGCACTCTCCCCCGTCCGGGGTGAGCACGCCGCTTAAAACCTTGATGGTGCTGCTTTTTCCCGCGCCGTTAGGGCCTATGTAGCCCACCATCTCCCCTTCCCCGATGGAAAAGGAAATGTCATTTAAGGCGTGGATTTCCTCGTACTCCCGGCGAAACAGGGCTTTTACGGCATTTTGAAAGCCTTTGTCCCGGCGGGCTACCCGGAAGGTTTTGCGCAGATGGGACACTTCAATCATGGTAAACACTCCTCTCTTGCTGCGGAACCGGTTTGAAAAGGCCGGGGCAGCGCCGGTCTGCAGCCGAGACACAAAGCCGCAGCCATGCCTGCCTTCTTTCTTTTCACCTGGCCCCCTTGGACTAAAAAACATGAAACCCACCAAAAAACGCGGTGGGTTTCCTATTATATTCCTCTATTTTGCCCATGTCAAGGCGTGCTTTCATTTTCGGCCTTCGAGCCGGGTGTTTCCAGGAGCGTTCATTCGCCCAGGTCAATGTGGCGCATTTCCCGGCGGCTTAACAACTCGTACATGGCGGGCACCACAAAGAGGGTCATAAGGGTGGCGTACAGAAGGCCGCCGATGCAGACAATGGCCACAGGCTGCATCATCTCCGCCCCGGTGCCGCTGCCCGCCGCCATAAAGACAAGGCCCAGAACAGTGGTGAGGACGGTCATCAGGATGGGGCGCAGGCGGGTGCGGCCCGCCTGTATAATGGCGTCCCGGCGGGGCACCCCGGCAGAGCGGAGCTGGTTGATATAGTCGATAAGTACAATGCCATTATTGACAATGATGCCGGAAAGCATGATAAAGCCTATCATGGACACCACGCTGACCTCCATGCCGCAGAGGTACAGGGCCAGA
This sequence comes from Acutalibacter sp. JLR.KK004, assembly GCF_036941085.1. Classification (NCBI taxonomy): domain Bacteria; kingdom Bacillati; phylum Bacillota; class Clostridia; order Eubacteriales; family Acutalibacteraceae; genus Acutalibacter; species Acutalibacter sp. JLR.KK004. The sequence goes on along the minus strand of NZ_JAYMNQ010000001.1, from coordinate 1,087,171 downwards.
AAGCCGCCTGTGAAAGCCAGAGGGATGGTGAACATGACGATGAAGGGCAGCAGCAGGGACTGGAACTGGATAACCATAATCAGGTAGATGATGAGGATAGCCAGGGCCGCCATGTATACAAGCTGCTCCATGGCCTCCATGATGGTTTCATTTTCCCCGGTGATTTCCAGGGAAATGCCCTCTGGAGGCGTGTAGCCCTTTAAAAGGCGCTCCACGTCCCGGGCCACCAGGGAGACGTTGTGGCCCTCTGCCACTTGGGCGGTGAGGGTGAGCACCCGCTTCTGGTTTTCCCGGTGGATGGAGGAAAGGCTTTGGCGGTCTTCAAAGGAGGCCACCTGGATAAGGGGCACCTGCCGGGTTTCCCCGGTTTTACGGTCTGTGGCGGTGAGGGTGAGGCCCTTCACATAGGAGGAATGCATCTCCCCCTCCTTGGGGTGGACAACCAGCACGTCCTCAGAAATGCCGCCGATATCCATAGAGGCGGCTGTGGCGGATTCCGTAATGGCGGCCCGCACGCTCTGGTACACCTGGGCCACTGTAAGGCCCTCCGCCATGGCCTTGTTTTTGTCCACCACAACGCGCAGCTCCGGCGCGGCTTCCTCCAGGCCTGTTTCAGCGGCCTGCACCCCTTCCAGGGCAGAGAGATCTGCCGCAAGCTCTTCCGCTGTTTCCATCAGGCTGTCCATATCCTCGCCGTAAAGCTTAATCTCTACCCCGGAGCCGCTTAAAGAGGACATGGCAGAGGACATATCCATGGAGCCTTGGGCGGAAACCTCACAGTCCAGGTCTTTGCAGGCTTCCTCTATCTGCTTTGCAAGCTCCTTGTCCTTTACGCCGGCATCTTCATCCAGCAGGGCATACATGGAGATGTCGCTGCCCCCTCCCCCCATCATGCCGAGCAGCCCGCCCCCGTCGCTGCCGGAGGAAAGGGCGCCCACTGTTTTTATGCCTGCAAGGCCGGTAATGCGCTCTGCCACCGCGTCGTACAGGGCGGTTTTATCCTGGAAAGAGGCTTCCTCATCCGCGGGGGTGACGGTGACGCTGAGCTGGGTGCCGCTCATGGAGGGCATGAACAGGAAGCCCCGGCTTAAAGCCAGCCACACGCTGGAACCCAGCAGCACCACGGACAGGGTGAGGACAATCCACTTGTGGTTCAGGGAGGCGGCGGCAAGCCTGCCATAGCCCCGGAGAAGGCCGTCGAACAGCCGGCTTTCCCGGATTTTCCCCTTTTTCAGGGTGGCGGAGGTGAGGGCTGGCACCAGGGTGATGGCTACAAAGAGGCTGGCGAGAAGGGAATAGCCAATGGTGAGGGCCATGTCGGTGAAAAGCTGGCGGGTAACACCCTCTACAAAGACGATGGGCAAAAACACACAGATGGTGGTGAGGGTGGAGGCGATGATGGCCCCTGTCACCTGCACAGCCCCCTGGACAGAGGCTTTTGCCGCAGGCACCCCCTCTGTGCGCAGGCGGAAGATGTTTTCAATGACCACCACAGAGTTGTCCACCAGCATACCCACCCCTACTGCCAGGCCGGACAGGGAGATGACGTTTAAGGTGACGCCGGAGAAATACATGAGCACAATGGCCACCAGCAGGGAGATAGGGATGGAGCAGGCCACTGCCAGGGTGGGGCGCAGATCCTTTAAAAAGAGGAGCAGGATGAGCACAGCCAGGGCCGCCCCCAGCACCAGGTTTTGCAGGACAGTGTCTACCACAATGTAGATGTAATCCCCCTGGTCGGAAAGCATGGTGAAGGAGAGGCCCTCATACTTTCCGGAAAGCTCTGAAAAGCGCTTCTGGATGTTTTTCGACACCTGGGCAGTAGAAGTTGCCGACTGCTTTGTAAAGGACAGGGCCAAAGCGTCCTGCCCGTTCACCTTGGCATACACCTCCCCGGCGTTGTTCTGAAGGCTCACCTCCGCCACGTCCGACAGGGTGACAGGGCCGATGGCGTCCTCCCCGGTGTCAAAGAGCACCAGGGCTTTCAGCTCATCCATGTCCGAAAGCTTATTGCCCACCCGCACCAGGCATTGCTCTCCCTCTGTTTCAATATACCCGGCGGGCATGGAAAAGTGCTGGGCGCTGAGGATTTGGGACACCATGTCCATGGTAAGCTCTATTTTGGCGCTTTCAAAGGCTGCTTTCTTCTGGGCCTCAAAGTCCTCAGTGGCAGACTGTATCTGTTCTTTTGCAGCGTCTAACTGGCTTTGGGCGGAGGTGATGGCAGACTTTCCCGCCATAATTTGGGAAAGCCCGGCACTTATCTGCATAATGCCGCTGGTCTGTTGGCGGGAAAGCTCTGAAAGGGCCTGATCCACTGTGATGCTTCCGGCGTTTAGCTGGGAGAGGGTTTGCTCCATAGCTGCCTTTCCCGACTGCACCTTCGAGAGGTTTGCCTTCACCTCCTCCAGGGAAGCGCCAATGGAGTCGGGGTTTACCCCGGTGGCGGCAATGGAGGCCCGGGCATCCTCCAGGGCTTTGGCGGCGGCCTCCCGGGCGCTTTGCAGCTCCGCGATTTTGGCAGGGGCGCCCTCTATGGTTGTCCCGAAACCGGAAAGGGTAGCGTCCAGCGCCCCAAGCTGGGACTCTATCTGGGCGATTTGCCCCTGCAGCTCCTCTGCCTCCGGGCTTCCCGGCACAGCCGCCGCAAGCTGGGACTCCAGGGCCGCCTTTTGCTCTGTTAAAACGGCATAGGCCGCCGCGGCCTGCTGCAAGCCGGCTACAGCCTCGTCCAGGGCCTGCACCTGCTGGGTAAGCCCCTGGAGGGTGTCCCACAGGCCCTGCAGTTGGGACTGGGTTTCCAGCAGCGTTTTTTCCGAGTCTGCCAGCGTGGCAAGCTGGGCCTGCAACTGGGCCTTGGCTGTTTCAATTTCCACCTTTTTAGAGATAAGCTGGCCCTGGGCCTGGGCGCCCTGCTGGGTAAGTTGGTTCTGGCCCTGCTGAAGCTGGGCCTGCTGGCGGTCAAGCTCCGCGGCCTGCTCCCGGCTTTCCTCCAGGCCCTTTTCCACCTCATCGCTTTTCTCTGTCAGCTCGGCTTCCGCGTCTGCAAAGGTGCCCTCCAGCTTCTCCCGGATTCGGCGGTTTACCTCGTCAATCTTATCCTGCCGCAGCCTTACCTCCACGCTTTCCTGCACGTTGCCGCTGACGCTGACGCTGGCCACGCCCTCAATGCCCTCCAGCTTCACCAGCAGCTCTGTGTCCAGCAGGTTTGTCAGGGCCATGTTGTCCATGCCCTCCATCTCCACTGCGGCTACAGCCACAGGCAGCATGTTGGGATTGATTTTCATGATGTAGGGGGTGCCCACTGTGTCGGCCCAGCCGCCGGAAACGCCGTTTAGCTTCTCCCGGATTTCCGAGGTGAGGGTGTCCATGTTAGCGTCATCGGTGAGGGCCAGCATCACCTGGGAGGCATTTTCCCGGGAAACAGAGGTGACGCTGTCCAGGTGATCCAGCGTGGCCATGGCCTGCTCAATGGGCTTTGTCACCTCCTGCTCCACCTCCTCCGGGGAGGCCCCGGGATAGGCGGTGATGATGACCGCATAGGGCATGTTGATGTTGGGCAGCAGGTCGGGGGTCATGCGGGAAAAGGCCACAGCCCCCAGCACAATGGCGATGATAACCCCCACCACCACAGTGAGGGGCTTTTTCACGCTGAATCTGGAAAACAATGCTATCTCTCCTCTTTCGGGAAACTCTTGAAAAGTCCACAATGAATCAAGTATAAACTTACTTGGCTGTGAATTTTTGAATATTCTGTAAACGGTTTCTAAATAAATTTCGCAAAAAGAAAAAGCCCCGGGCAGTGCCCGAAGCCTTTCAAAAACAGCCTTTTGTGCCTGGCGTTATTTCTTTCTCATTGTTCACAGGCTCCCTGCCACAAGGGGGAGGGATACTGCCCCTGGGCGGTCATGGCGGCAAGGGCTTCCACCACGGTTTGGCGATCCTCCTTATAGGTCACGCCATACCATTTGTCCTGGGAGGACAGCACACGCACCTGGGCGCGGCCTGCTTCCAGCAGGGAGTTTACCACAAAGGGCAAATAGATTTCCGCCTTCTCCGGATTTCCCGGCACGTCCTCCCGGAAAAAGCGCTTGAAGTCCTCCTCCAGCGCCGGGGTGAAGCCAGGGGTGAAGCCCCACACGTTCATGGAAACCACCGCGTCCGGGGACAAGCTGTGCCAGGTTTCCCCATCCTCTGTGAAGGCAATGCCCTCCGGGCGCTTTTCAATATGGGTGCGCTCCACAATGTTTTGTAGCAGGCCGTTTTCCGTTTCGCACACCCCCCGGGACACGTAGCCGTTGTCCGTTACAGTGTTGCCCAAGCGGTAGCCCACCATGGCGAAATCCAGCTTTTCCCCGTCCTTGGCGGTTTTCAGGAAGCTGTATATTTTCCCAAAGGCTTCCTGACCGTAAAAATCGTCGGCATTGATGACGGCATAGGGTGCGTCCCCCAGCACCCGGGCGGCGGCGAGGGCCGCGTGGCCTGTGCCCCAGGGCTTTACCCGGCCTTTGGGGACAGAGAAGCCTTCCGGAATGTCCTCCTGCTTCTGGAACACCACCTGGATGTCCATATAGTTCCGCATTTTCTGGAAAACAGCTTCCTCGAAATCCTGCCGCAGTTCCTCCTTGATAATGAAAACCGCTTTCTTAAATCCAGCCCGGCGGGCGTCGAAAATGGAGTAGTCAATAATCTTCTCCCCGCAGGCCCCCACAGGCTCAATCTGCTTCAGGCCGCCGTACCGGCTGCCCATGCCCGCGGCCATCACTACTAATACTGGTTCGCTCATAATAATCGCCATGCGATACAGAATTCGCACAAAAGCCCTTGAAAACCTGGCTTTTTGTGCACGGTATCGTTCCTTTCTTTCGTATTTTTCACACTATCCGCTTCCTTTCCGTCATTCATAGATAAACCGGCTGATATGCGCCGCGGCGGCTTCTATATCATATAGATATACCCAGGCGCCGTTTTCGTTAAAGTCCCCATAGGCGTTTTCTTCCTGGCCGGGGACGGTGAGGGTTTCCATGGTGAAGTCTGTCAAAAGGAAGGGCGCAAGGCCCATCATGTCCAGGTATCCTAAGGAGGTTTCGCACATGGGCACCACATTGTGCACCAGCGCAGGATAGGCCAGCTTGCTTTTGCCCTTAAGCTGCTGGATGAGGGCCTGCAGCACAATCTGCTGCCGTCCGGCCCGCATGTCGTCGCCCCCTTCCAGGTGGCGGATGCGGGCATAGGACACAGCCTGCTTGCCGTTTAGCAGCAGTTCGCCGGTTTCGTTTAAATAGTCGCTGTTCTGGATATCCGCGTCTGCTGATTCTACAGAAAGATAGTATAAGTTGTTGTTAATTTCCACCCGTTCGGCCTCGCTGACAGTCAGCCGCACCCCGCCGAACGCGTCCACAATTTTCGCCATCTCCACAAAGTTTACCGTCACATAATTTTCGATGTCCAGGTGGTAGTTCTGGTTCAGGGTGCGCACAGCCAGCTCCGGGCCACCGTAGGCATAGGCATGGGTAATTTTGTCATAGCCATAGCCGTCGATATACACCTGGGAATCCCGCAGGATGGAGGTAAGCTTCAGCTTGTGGTGCTTGCTGTCTACAGAGAGCACCATCAAAGCGTCTGAGCGGCCCACGTTTTCGTCCTCCCTGGCGTCCAGGCCGAACAAGGCAATATTTTTAATGGAGGAATCTGTAAAGGTGCCCGGGGCTATGCCCAAAGCGTCCTTGTCCTTTGTGAGGCTGGTCATGGTCAGGCCGCTGAGCATGTAGCCAAAGACGTACAGGCCCCCTGCCAGAACCAGCAGGGCAAAGAGCAGCAGCACCGTTTTAAAGGCGCGCTTTCCCCCTCCCGGCTTCCTTCTGGGCCGGCGGGCCGCAAGCTGGTCTGCCCGCCGCCTGCCAGGGGAGGAATAGCTGGAGATGTCCTCAAAGCTTTGAGGCGCGGCCCGCCCGCCCCGGCTGCGGGGCGGCTCCTCGTAATAGTAATTGTCCCGCAAAGGCTCCCGCCTGCGCTGGGGAGGCCTGCTGCCCCGGGATCCTGTCCGCCGGGGCGGGCCATGCCTTCCGGCAGGGGCGCGCCCTGTGTTCCTTTCACTCATGGCATTCCCTGGACGGGGGCGAATCCCCCGCCTTCCCTTTCTTTTCACGTTCCCGCGTTCCGCTTCCGGCGTCCTTTATTGCTGGGAGGCCTTCTCCCCCACCTCGCTGTCGGCGGTACTGCCATACTCGTCCCAATAGGGGGAGCCTTCCTCGTAAATGAAGGCGCTGACCCGCTGGGCCGCATTTGTCACGTCATAAATCAGGTAATATACCTGCTCCCCGCCTTCCTCCACAGGCCCGTCGTAAAGGTCGGTTTCATATTCCACATCAGGCACAGTGATGGACTGGACGTCAAAAGAGCTTGTGAGAATGGGGGCCATGCCTATAATGTCGTCCAAAGAGAGGTTTGTCTCGCAATAGGGCATCATCTGCTTGATAAGGCCGGGATATTCGGTGAAACTGATATTTTTCAGCCGCTGGACAAGGGCCGCGAACACCTTCTGCTGCCGGGCCACCCGGACATAGTCGGAACCGAGGTTGCGGATGCGCCCATAGGCCACAGCCTGGTTGCCGTTTAAGAGATATTTCCCGCCCTGGAAGCTGGTACTGTTAAAATCGGGGCTGCCGTAGGCGTCTTTGAAATAGTCCTCTTTGGTGATTTCCGGATAATACAGATCATTATACATCCCTGCCGCCAGATCCCGCTCCTGCTGCACCTGCACCTCCAGGGTGAGGTTTGTCAGGTTCAGGTTCACCTGGGCCATTTCCTCCCCGGTCACCTCCAGCTCCACCCCGCCGAACGCGTCCACAATGGCGGCCATGTTCACAAAGTTGATGGTGACATAATCCTCTATATCCAGGCCAAAATGCTGGTTCAGGGTGCGGATGGCAAGCTCCGGCCCGCCGTAAGCATAGGCGGCGTTTATCTTGGTGTCCCAGCCGTCAATATACTGCTCAAAGCCCTGGCCCTCAATGGGCACCCGGGTGTCCCGCATGATGGAGGTCATCTTGATGGAGTGGTGGCGGTTGTCCACCGTCAAAATCATAATAACGTCCGACTGGCCTTTAAACTCGCTGGTGCGGGAATCCAGCCCGAACAGGGCGATATTCTTAATGCTGTTGTCCAGGATGGCGCTTTCCTGTATGCCCAGGGCGTCCTTGTCCTTGGTGATGGTGGTAGTGGTCAAGTCCCCGATAAGCTCTGTGGAAATGTACATGGAGCCTGTGCCCAGAAGGATCATCAGCACGCACAGCACCCCGAAAAGGCTTTTTGCCACTGTGCGGCCCCGCCGGTTTTTCCGCCGCTTTTTATATTCTTTCGAGGAAGAATAGCTGGACATATCCTCAAATGCCTGATCCTTGCTTTTTACCTGTTTCGCCATAGGGCCTCCTTCCGCATAACCCGGTTACGCTTTGCCCGCCCCCTGCCGGCGGCGGAACACAAAGAGTTTGCTGAACACATAGTTTACAATAACAATGATAACATTGGAAAGCAGCTTCATAAATTTGTCGTTTATGCGCAGGAGATCCACCCCCGCGTACATGCAGCCCACATCCAGGAAAAAGGACAAAGCCCTGGCCCCGAAAAACCGGAGCATCTCCCCCAGTATCCCCTTAAAGCCCCGGGCCTGGCTTTCAAAAACCCATTTTCGGTTTGTCACGTAGGCAAAAAGGATGGAAAGCCCCTGGGCTATGACGGTTGCCCACAGGTAGCCGGCATGGAGGATATCCGCCAAAAACCAGTAAGACACCCAGTTTACCACAGTGGTGAGGCCCCCGAAGAACACATAGAGGATGACCTCCCGGTATTTTTGTAAAAGAGCGGCCAGAACAAATCCCGCCTTTCTGTAATTGAGGTGTTGACCTATAGTATACTGCAAAAGGGCGGCAAATTCAAGAAAAAAGTGTGTGAAAGGAGAAACCCCCGCCGGGATGGGCGGGGGGGCGCTGTTACGCCTGCCGGTGCTTCTCCCGCAGGGCGGCGTTGATGGCGGGATATTCGTCGTCCAGACGGTAGAAAAGATAGAGGGCCACGCAGGCAAGGGCAGCAATGCAGGGCAGGAAAATAAAGTTTATTTTGATGGCCAGCAGGGCCGGGCCTGTCTGGGCCATATCCGGGACATAGCCGCCTGCGTCCAGGATAAAGGCGGAAACCACGCTGGAAAGCACCACCCCGATTTTCACCATGAACATGGACATGGAGGTGAGCAGCCCCTGCTGGCGGGTTCCGGTAACATATTCAGAATGGTCGATGGCCTCCCCCAGGATGAGGAAGGACACGCCGTTGGACATGCTGGCCCCCAGGTTTGCCAGGATATTGCACAGGAACACAGCGGTAAGGTTCCCCCCGGCCAGGTACACCAGCAGGCTTCCCGCCACGAAAAGGCCATAGCCGCAAAGGGTAAAGGTGCGCTTTTTCATCCGGGCTGTGGCAGCCGGCACCAGGAAGCAGACGGCAAAGGTGGTGAAAGAGCCTACCGCCAGCAGGAGGCTTGCAAAGGAAGCGTCTCCCAGGCAGTATTTCGCGTAATAGAGGGCGGTGGAATTGCGGGTGACAGTGGCAAGATAGAAGAAAAGCTGGGCACAGCAGCAAATAACGGCAGGGCGGCTTTTCTTCACCGTCTCCCCCAGGATGCCAAGGGAAAAGGCCACAGGCGGAGGCTGCACCCGCTCCCGGGTGTTGAAAAAGCACACCAGCACCAGGACGATGATAATGGCGGAGAACAAAAGGGAAATGCCCACAAAGCCCCGGCGCTCGTCCCCCCTGCCGAAAAGATCGATGAGGGGCAGGGCAAGGCCCATAGACAGGAAGGTGCCCGCGGAGATGCAGACGAACTTTGACAGGTTCAGCCGCGCCCGCTGGGCCGGGTCTTCGGAAAGGTTGGGCATCATGGCGGTGTAGGGCACGTTGCACACCGTATACATCAGGCAGAAGAAGGTGTATGTAAGAAGGGCAAATATCCCCTTGCCAGACCCCGGCACCCAGGAGCAGAGGAACATCAGCAGCACGGAAATGGCCAGGGGCATGGCGGAAAACAGCAGGTAGGGCCGCAGCTTCCCCCATTTGGTGTGGGTTTTGTCGCTAAGCACCCCCACCACTGGGTTTGCAAAGGCGTCTATCAGCCGGGCGGCGCTCATGGCGGTCCCAGCCGCCGCCACCCCCACCCCGGCCACGTCTGTGTAAAAATACAGCAGGTAAGAGGCCATGAAGTTAAACACCATGCTGCAGGCCAAGTCTCCCAGCCCGTAGGAAACTGTTTCCCGCAGGGAAAGCTTTTCCCCCAAGGCCTGGTTTTTCTCTTTCAAAAAAATCATCCCCCATTTTCTCCGGCACCGAACAGCACCGGCTTTCAAACAGGAAAAGTGTATCATTTGCAGGAGGCTCTGTCAAGGGGATCCGGCAGAGGGAGTGCCCGGACGCCGGGAAAGGGCCAGGGGGCAAAAGGAAATCCTGAAACTTTTTGGCAAAATGGCCTTCGTCCCTTGCAGGACAGGGAGATTCATGGTATAATGTGTTCTGACGAACACTTGGGAGTATCCCTCTCGCGCACAGCGCTCGCCCCCTGCTTCGCAGGGGTATCGGGAACTCCGGATAAGGTTATGGTATAATAGCCACAGGCTATTATACTTGATTGAAATTGCCCCGCCCGGTTCTTCCCTCCGGTCAGACGGGCGATGGGCAAATACCAACGCGCTTTGCGCTTATGGTATAATAGCCACAGGCTATTATACTTGATTGAAATTGCCCCGCCCAGTTCTTCCCTCCAGTCAGACGGGCGATGGGCAAATACCAACGCGCTTTGCGCTTATGGTATAATAGCTCCAAGCTATTATATTTGATTGAAAACTGCCCCTGCGGCGCTTTTTTCCTTGTTGTGAAAAATAATACGCCACTACATATTGTGCTGATTTTGAATTTTCCTAAAGGGCCGGGGGCTTTTTTGCAGAATTTCCTTGAAATTTCGCCATGAAAGTGATAGATTATACCAAGAGAACTGGGTAAATGGCTTTTGTGTTAAGGCGGACAGCCTGCATTTGTATAACGCACCCGGGTGCGAATGGTATGTTTTTGAGAAAAAGCCGAGGAGGAAATGAAATGCCTTTTGAAGTTGACAACCTGTTGGACGAAACCCCTCAGACCATAAAAGTTGTAGGTGTGGGCGGCGGCGGCGGCAATGCCGTCAACCGCATTGCAAGCGCCGGGGTGCGCAGCGTGGAACTGGTGTGCATGAATACGGACAAGCAGGCCCTGCAGCGCTCCCAGGCCTCTGTGAAGGTGCAGCTTGGCGAGAAGCTTACAAGCGGCAGGGGCGCAGGCTCCAAGCCGGAAATTGGCGAGAAGGCTGCCGAGGAGAGCCGGGAACTGATTACAAACGTTTTAAAAGACGCGGATATGGTGTTCATCACGGCAGGCATGGGCGGCGGCACCGGCACAGGCGCGGCTCCCATTGTGGCCCGCATTGCCCGGGAGCTGGGAGCGCTGACGGTAGGCATTGTCACAAAGCCCTTTGCCTTTGAGGGCCGCAGGCGCATGGAGCAGGCCGAGCAGGGCATTGCCGCTTTGCGGGAGCATGTAGACTCCCTGGTGGTTATCCCCAACGAGCGCCTGAAGCTTGTAAGCGAGGAGCGCATTACCCTGGCAAACGCCTTTATTATTGCCGATGATGTGCTGCGCCAGGGCGTGCAGAGCATTTCCGATCTGATACAGCTTCCCGGCATTGTAAACCTGGACTTCGAGGACGTGAAGTCTGTTATGCAGAACGCAGGCTATGCCCACATGGGCACAGGCCATGCCGGCGGCAAGGACAAGGCCGCCCAGGCTGCCATGGCCGCCATCTCCAGCCCCCTTCTGGAAACAAAGATTTCCGGGGCCAAGGGTGTTATCATCAACATTACCTCCTCCCCCGACATTGCTTTGGACGAAATCGATACCGCTTCCCAGATTGTCACCGAGCGCGCCCACGAAAGCGCCAATATTATCTGGGGCGCTACCTTTGACGAGAGCATGGACGACGAGATGAACGTCACTGTTATTGCCACAGGCTTTGACGGCATGAACGGCGAACGTCCCAAGCCCGCTTTGGACTTGGATTTGGACGAGGATTTCCTGGGGGGCAACCCTGCGGCGGCTCCTGCCCCGGCCCCTGTCTCCTCTTCCCCCACCCGCACAGTGCCCATGCGCTCCGCAGCAGAGCCTCGGGTGGATCCGGCCGTGATTGACGATGACGATACCTTTACGGACATTATGTCCATTTTCAACCGGAAATAAGCCCTATGTAAAAACCTGATAGGAAGGGATCGCCGCGTGCGATCCCTTTGTTATAACAAGTTTCACGATTCTGTTTTGGGAGGAATTTTTCATGAGCATGTTAAACGGCGTACACCACATCGCGGTGAAACCTACAGAGGAGCAGTATCAGAAAACTGTGGAGCTGTACACTGGCCTGCTGGGCATGGAGGTCAAAATGAAATGGGGCGACGAGGCCCGGCCCTGCCTGATGGTTTCCTGCGGGGACAATACCTGCATGGAGATTTTAAGCGGCGAAAGCGAAACCCCTGCCGGAGGGCCTTTGGCCCACATCGCCTTTGCCACCGACAAAGTGGACGAGATTATTGCAAAGGTGCGGGAACAGGGCTATAAAGTCACCAAGGAGCCGGCGGATCTGGAGTTGGGCGGCAAGCCCATCCGCATTGCCTTCTTTATGGGTCCTGTGAATGAGGAAATCGAACTGTTCTGGGAAAAGTAAACGGCAGAAACACAGTATACATAGGCGGCCCCGCAGCCGAACAGGCGGGGCCGCCGCTTTTTCCGGAGGCAAGCATATGAAAGTTGGCGTGATACAGGCAAGCTCTCAAAAGGAGAAAAACAGGCTTCTTGAAGCCTGCACCCGGCAGGCGGCAGAAAAGCGGGGCCATGAGGTGGTAAACTTTGGGATATTCCCAGAGGAGGACGAGACATATTCCTATGTGGAAACAGGGGTGCTGATAAGCTTGCTTCTGTGCTCTGGGGCAGTGGACTTTGTGGTGACTGGGTGCTCCTCCGGCCAGGGAATGATGCTCTGTTGCAACAGCCTGCCCGGTGTGCTGTGCGGTTACGTGCCCACACCCCAGGACGCGTTCCTTTTCGGGCGGATTAACGGAGGGAATGCCGCCTCCCTGCCCCTGGGGCTGGGCTTTGGCTGGCTGGGGGAATTGAACCTGGAACTTACCCTGGAGAAGCTGTTTGACGAGGCCTTTGGCTGCGGGTATCCGCCGGAGGATGCACAGCGGAAGCAGAGGGACACAGTCCTGCTGCAAAAACTTAATGCCATTACGAAGCGGGGGCCGGATTGCTTTGCCGAATATCCTGCCGGGCTGATGGAAAAAGTCAAGCAGAGGAAAAATGTGATGGACTTTATCCGGCGGCATGGCTGCGGGCTGGAAATCTAAAAGAATCAAAAGCAAAGATAAAAACGCAACGGGCGGGTTTCCGCTCCAGAGCCGGTAGGTAGCCCGGCCGTCCCGCTTCTGCGGGGTAAGTAACCTGCCCCTCCGGGTTGTCCGTTCTTTGTTCATATTGGCTTTAGGAGGGTCAGTTATGGACAAGGTAACTGGAAAATTGACGGTATTTTTTGAAAACCCCTTCTGGGTGGGGATTTTTGAACGGATGGAGGACGGCAAACTGTCCGCCTGCCGGGTGGTGTTCGGCGGGGAGCCAAAGGACGGGGAAGTGTGGGCGTTTGTCCTGCAAAACTATAGCGGGCTGCGGTTCAGCCCCTCTGTGGAGGCCCCGGCAAAGGCGGAAGCCCGCAATCCCAAACGGGCACAGCGGGAGGCCAGGAAGCTGACGCTGGAAAAGGGCGCGGGGACAAAATCCCAGCAGGCACTGGGACTGCAGCGGGAAGAACGGAAAATCCGGTGGAAAGAGGAAAGCCGGGAGCAGAAGCTTCTGGAGCGGGAGCGGATTTTTGCCCTGAAACAGCAGAAAAAGAAAGACAGGCACAGGGGGAGATAACCTATGGAAGATATCAGGCTTGACACAAAAGATCTGCCGGAAAAGGCCCGCGCCCTGCGGGCAGGCCAGCGGGTGCTGCTCTCCGGGGTGGCCTACACCAGCCGGGACGCGGCCCACAAGCGTATCTGCGAAATGCTGGACAAAGAGGAAAAGCCGCCCTATCCCATTAAGGGCGCCGCCATCTATTATGCCGGGCCAACCCCCGCCCCGGAGGGCCTTCCCATTGGCTCCTGCGGGCCAACCACCAGCGGCCGGATGGATCCCTACACCCCCCGGCTGCTGGATTTGGGCCTTGCCTGCATGATTGGCAAGGGCAAGCGCAGCGAAGAGGTCTGCCGGGCTATAGAGCGAAACGGCGCGGTATACCTGTGCGCTATTGGCGGGGCCGGAGCCTTGGCGGCCCGGTGCATTGAAAGCGCGGAAGTGATTGCCTTTGAGGATTTGGGCTGTGAGTCTGTAAAACGGCTGGTGTTAAAGGATTTCCCCCTGCTGGTGGCTATCGACTGCGCTGGAGGGAATATTTTGGTATAAAGCGCATAGGATGTCAGCAGGCGCTTTTTGGAAAAGGAGACAGGGTATGGACAGCTTTATGGGATTTTTGGTGAGAGGCTATGGGCAGTTTGACAACCCCCAGGTGCGGCAGGACGCAGGAAAGGCAGCCGGGGCTGTGGGGGTTGCCACCAACCTGCTTTTATTCGCGGTGAAGCTGCTGGCTGGGCTTTTGTCCCATAGCGTAGGCGTGCTGGCAGACGCTGTGAACAACCTGACCGACTCCGGCTCCTCCATCATCATGCTGGTGGGCTTCCGGCTGGCGGGAAAGCCTGCGGATGAAAAGCATCCCTTTGGCCATGCCCGGATGGAATACCTCTGCGGGGTAACCGTGTCCTTTATCGTGTTGTTTTTAGGCCTGCAGCTTGGGTTCACCTCTATCGGCAAAATCCGGGAACCGGAGGGCACCACGTTTACGCCCCTCACCCTGGGCATCCTGGTTTTCTCCGTCCTCTTGAAATTGTGGCAGTGCCTTTTCTACAAAACTGTGGGGAAAAAGCTCCGCAGCGAGGCCCTGTGCGCCACAGGAGACGACAGCCGCAACGATGTGATTTCCACCCTGGCAGTGCTGCTGGGGGCGGTCATCACCCAGGTGAGCGGCTATAACCTGGACGGCTTTTTGGGGCTGCTGGTGGCGGTGTTCATTACAGTTTCCGGCGTGCGGCTGATTCTGGAAACCGGGAACCCCCTGCTAGGCATGGCCCCGGATCCGGAACTGGTGAAGTCTATTTACACCCGTATCCTGTCCTATGAAGGGGTTATCGGGCTGCATGATTTGACCGTACACAACTATGGGGCAGGCCAATGCTTCGCTTCTGTCCACTGCGAGGTGCCGGCGGAAACAGACATCCTTATCAGCCACGACATTATCGACAACATCGAGCGGGATTTTCTGAAGCAGGAGGGAATCCACCTGGTTATCCATCTGGATCCTGTGGTGACAGGGGATCCCCGCACCAACGGCTTAAAGGAGCAGGTGCGGGAGGTGGTGGCCCTGGCCTGCCCGGAGGCTTCCATCCATGACTTCCGGGTGGTGTGGGGCGTCACCCACTCCAACATCGTCTTTGACGCGGCAGTGCCCTTTTCCCTGGAAAAGCCGGACGGAGAAATCAGGAAAGCCATCTGCGGGGCTGTGGAAGGCCTTGACCCCTCCTACCGGGTGGTGGTGAACATGGACAGGGAGAGCCGGTAACGGCTTTCCCGCAGCAAAAAAGCACGCCTTATGAAAAGGCGTGCTTTTTGTATGGGATAGCGGCTGCTTATTTCATTTCCACCACGGTTACGCCGCTTTCGCCCTCGCCAAAGGCGCCCAGCCGGAAGCTTTTCACCTGGGAGCAGCGGCGCAAATGCTGCTGCACAGCGGCCCGAAGCACTCCGGTGCCCTTGCCGTGTATGATGGTCACCTGGGGCACATGGGAGCGGGCCGCCCTGTCCAGGAAGGCGTCCACCTCCATCAGGCCCTCCTCCACATTCATGCCACGCAAATCCAGGCTGGTGGCAATTTCCGGCGCGGAGACATTTTTTGTAACAGAGCGCCCCGGCTTTGCCTTGGCCTTCTGGCCCTCCCCGGAAAGCCGCAGGTTTTCCACCTGCACCCGGGTTTTGATAATGCCCGCCTGCACCAGCACCTGCCCGTCCTTGGGGGCCTCCAGCACAGTGGCGGCCTTGTCGATATCGAAAATCACCACGCTGTCCCCAGGCCGCAGTTCCCTGGGAAGCTGGTAGCCATCCCCGCGCCGCTTGCGCACCGGATCCGCAGAGGATTCCAGATCCCGCAGGCCAGAGCGCAGCCTTGCCTTCTGCTCTGCGGAAAGGGCCTTGTTCTGCTGGCGGCGCAGCTCGTCCAGCTCGTTTAGGAGGGCGTCGGCCTGCTGGCGCGTTTTTTGCACAATCCGGGAAGCCTCTTCCCGGGCCTGGTCGATTTCCCGCTTGGCCCGCTGGCCTGCCTCCGCCTGCCGGGCCTCGCTTTGGCGCATGGTTTCCCGGGCCTGCCGGGCCGCCTTCCGGGCGGCCTCCAGTTCGTTTTCCATTTCCCGGCGGCGCTCCTCCAGCCGCTCTATCACCTGCTCGAAGGAGCTGTTTTCCTCGTTCACCAGCTCTCCGGCCCGGTCTACAATGCGCCCCTCCAGCCCCAGGCGGCGGGAGATGGCAAAGGCGTTGGATTTCCCCGGCACGCCGATAAGCAGCCTGTAGGTGGGCCGCAGGCTTTCCACGTCAAACTCGCAGCAGGCATTTTCCACGCCGTCCGTCTGCAGGGCATAGCTTTTCAGCTCTGCGTAATGGGTGGTGCAGGCCAGGCGCACGCCTTTGCGCCGCAGTTCCTCAATGATGGCGGTAGCCAGGGCCGCCCCCTCCACCGGATCCGTACCCGCCCCCAGCTCGTCCAAAAGCACCAGGCTTTCCCCGTCTGCCACGTCCAGAATGCGGATGATATTCACCATGTGGGCGGAAAAGGTGGAAAGGCTCTGCTCAATGCTCTGCTCGTCCCCGATATCCGCCAGAATGTGCCTGTACACAGGCAGGCGGCTGCCCTCCCCGGCGGGGATCATCAGCCCGCACATGGCCATCAGGGTTAAAAGCCCCAGGGTTTTCAGGGCCACGGTTTTGCCGCCTGTGTTGGGTCCTGTGATAATCAGGGCGTCGAAATCCTGCCCCAGGGTGATGTCTGTGGGCACCACCTTCTCCTTAGCTATCAAGGGATGGCGGGCGCTGTGCAGCTCTGTCCGGCCCTTTTCGTCGATTTCCGGCACCACAGCCTTCATGCGGTAGGCAAGCTGTGCCTTGGCGAAAATCACGTTTAACTGCACAGCAAACTGGTAGCTTTCAATGAGGGAGTCGGCAAAGTCCCCGGCCTCCCCAGAAAGCTCCAGCAGGATGCGGCTGATTTCCTCCTGCTCGTCAGACCGCAGCACCCGGATTTCATTGTTCAGCTCCACCACGCTCATAGGCTCCACAAACACAGTCTGCCCGCTGGCAGAGGTGTCGTGGACAAGGCCCGGCACCTCCCCTCTGAACTCCGCCTTTACAGGCACCACGTACCGCCCACTCCGCTGGGTGACGATGGCCTCCTGCAAATGCTTCTGGTGGGTTTGGGAGTGGATAAGCTTGTCAAGCTGCTCCCGCACCCGCACAGCCGCACCCCGTATCTTCCGGCGGATGGCGGCAAGGGCCGGGGAAGCGGCGTCCGCCACCTCTTCCTCGCTTTGGATGCAGGTAAAAATCTTTTCCTCCAGGCACTTGTTGGGCGCTAAAATGTCAAACCGGGGAGAAAGCACTGTGTGCATTCCGGCGTTTTTGCTGTGCCACTGCTGCAAAGAGCGGATGGCCCGCAAGGTGCCGCCGATGTCCAGCAACTCCCGAAGCCCCAGCCCGCCCCCGGCCTGTGCCCGGCGCAGGGCGTTGGCCACATTCTTCATGCCGTAAAAGGAGGGCGCGCCGAACTTTGCCATAAGCACAAAGGCCGCGTCCGTCTCCTCTAAAAGCCGCCGGGCTTCCGCCGGGGTGTGTACCGGCTCTATGGAGCGGACCAGGGCCGCGCCGTCCTCACAGGTGGTTTCCTTAGCCACCATTTCTAAAATTTTATCAAGCTCTAAGGCCCGGTAATTTTTGTCCATGATTGTCCTTTCTTTGCGGGGGTGCTATAGCTTCACCGCCCCAAGCAAATCCTTATAGGCATATCCTTCCCGCAGCATGCTGCTGTATGTGCTCACCCAGCAGGGCATCAGCCCACAGCGATGGGCCACAGCCTGGGATCCTACATTTGTAACGGAGGCACTATAAAATGGGGCAATTCCCTTTTCCATGATCTTTTCCGCCAGACAGCTTACCAGAGCAGAGGCCAAGCCCTTGTTTTGATGGGCAGGCAGTACGTCCACGCCCATTTCCCACAGGCCCTCCGCTTCCTGGCCCGCACCCGCCAGGCCGATAATCCTGCCGGCCTCCATGGCATAAAACACGATGCGCGCGCCTGTGTTCCCGTCCCTGTCAAAAACCAGGGAATTGGGAAACCCTTTCAGCCCAGCCAACCGCTTTATGTCCTGCCCTTCCAGCAGATCATATGTATAGGTGCCTGACAAGGGCTTTGGGCCGAACGTCTTTAAGTCCGGCACAAAGTGGATTGTCTGCCCAAACACCAGCGGGAATTCAAAAACCTCATCCCGGCTTTTTCCCTGGGTCCATTTCCGCACCTTTGGCAGCAACTCAGGTGAGGCGGATACCACCACGCTTTTGCCCATGGCAGCCAGCTTTATGAAAGGGGGCTTTTCATTCCCGTTTGCAACAAAAAAAACACCTTCTTGCGTAAAAACATTTGCTTTACATCCCAGCTGCCCTGCCAAATATTCTTGGGCGGCAGCAAAAATCTTCTTTGTATCCATATCCTTTTTCCAATCCTTATACCAAATTATTATAAAAATCCAAGGTCTGGGGCCTTTTTTGCAGCACCTGCACGGTATAGGCCTCCACAGTCTCCCCAAGCTCCTTTGCCGCCCCCTCTGAGAGGGTGAAGGAAAAAAGCTTTTCAAAATCCGTGTAGATGATGTGCCGCATGGCGGTCAGCGCCGCCGGGGAGAGCAGGTACCCTTCCCCCCCGCAGGCTTTGCAGCGGATGTTCCCCTCCTGCACCTGGAAGGCCATAGGGTCGGCCTCATAGGCCCCGCAGCGGGAGCATCCCACCAGATCCGGCATAAACCCCGCCACAGAGAGCATCCGCAGCTCCACAATGGGCTTTAAAAGAATCTGGGGCTTTGTGCCCTCGCACAAAAAATGCAGGGCATTGAGCACCAGCCGCAGATAATCCCCGCTCTCCACCCCTTCAGGCACCAGCTCCGCTGCCAGGGAGCAAAAATACTGCCCCAGGGCCAGGGCGGTGATGTCCTTCCGCAGGCCGAAAAACACCTCGATGGGGAAGGCGTCGTTGATTATGTATTTTTCCCGCCCCTTATACAGGTTCAGGCGGGAATAGCACAAAAGGCCTGTAGCGGCATTTTTGCTGTCTTTCAGGCTTTTGGCCCGCCGGGCAAAGGCCCGCACCACGCCTTCGTCCTTTGTAAGCACGGTAACCAGCCGGTCACTCTCCCCCACCGGCTGTTCCCGGATGATAAGCCCCTGGGTTTTTACCTGCACGCTGTCCCTCCTGTGCCATGCACTGTCCTTCTCCTGCCCGGTTCTTAAGCTGTGCATACCGGATGTAATCCTCTATCTTCCCCGAATGGGCAAAGCATACCCATGCCTGTTTTTCGTCCACAAAGGCTTCCTCCTTCCGGCGCAGGTTTCTGCGCAGGATGTGTTCCTATAAGTTGGGCTTTATAGGAACACACCCAAATTGCTTTGCACAAAAAGTATTTGCAGCTTTGCGCCCGCTATGAAAGGAAAAAATATCTTTGTTCGACAGGCTCCGGCAGAATCCGCGCCCGGTTTGTGCTTAGGACTCCGTTCTTATAGTTCCAGATTCTGCTGGGAGAAGCCCAAGCTTTGGAGGGTTTGGGGCCGCTGCCGCCAGTCCTCCTTCACCTTCACCCAAAGCTGCAAATTCACCTTGCAGCCGAAAAATTTTTCCAAGTCTCCCCGGGCCATGGTACCGATTTTCTTCAGCATCTGCCCGCCCTTGCCAATAAGCATTCCCTTATGGCTCTGCTTCTCGCAAAAAATCGTCACGTGGAGGGTGAGCAAGTCCCCTTCCTCCTCCATGTGTTCCGTAACGGCAGCCACCCCATGGGGCACCTCCTGCTCAAAAAGCCGCAGCACTTTTTCCCGCACCAGCTCTGCCGCAATCACCTGCTCCGGCTGGTCGGTGAGGGTGTCCTCGGAAAAGAGCCAGCCCCCAGGGGCTGCAAGGCCCCGCAGCTCGGAAAGCAGGGCCTCCATGCCGCTGCCGTCCCGGGCGGAAACAGGCACTACGGCCCGGAAATTATAAAGCTGGCTATAGCCGGCAATCTGGGCCATCAGCCGGGTCTTGTCCTCCAAAAGGTCGATTTTGTTGATTGCCAGCACAGCGGGCACCCCGGCTGCGCGAAAGCGCTTTATCAGCTCCTCGTCCGCCTTGGACACTGGCGCCCCTGCCTCTGTCACCAGCAGGCAGGCGTCCACCCCGTCCACTGTGCTGGTGACAGATTTCACCATAAAATCCCCCAGGGAGTTCCGGGGCTTTAAGAGGCCCGGGGTGTCCATAAACACCAGTTGATCCCCCTCCACTGTCAGCACGCCCATAATGCGGGTGCGGGTGGTTTGGGGCTTGGGGGAGACAATGGCGATTTTCTCCCCGATAAGCCGGTTGAGAAGGGAGGACTTGCCCACATTGGGCCGCCCTACAATGGCGATAAGGGCAGAACTGCCCTCTGCCCCCCTTGAATCGAATTCATATTCCATTTTTAAACCATCCTTATACATTATATATACCGCTGCAGCATCTCAATGCAGCCCAAAAGCCGCGGCAGGAAAACCACTGCGCCCACTGCCGCCGCGAAAACCGCCGCCAGCAGCACAGCCCCTGCCGCTATATCCTTGATTTTTCCAATCTGGGCGTTATGCCCTTCCTCTATAAAGTCGCACAGCCCCTCTATAGCTGTGTTCACAGCTTCGGCTGCCGTCACCATGCCCATGGCAAGCAGCAGGCAGGCCCATTCCGCCCGGCCCACGCCCAGCCATGCCGCCAGAAGCACCACCAGCACACAGGCCCCCAGGTGTACCCGCATGTTCCTCTCTGTCCGCAGGCAGCTTCCTATCCCCCGCCCTGCGTCCCTAAAGCTGTGGAAAAACCGCCGCTGCTTACGCATCGGTGTAGCTGCTGCTGGCGGGCAGGCCTAACTGGCTCATCACCAGCTCTTCCTTTTCCCGCATCCGCACCCGGGCAAGGCCCCCGTCCTCGTGGTCATAGCCCAAAAGATGCAGCATGGAGTGGGCCGTAAGATACCCAATTTCCCGCTCTAACGAGTGCCCGTAAAGATTGGCCTGCTCCATGGCCTTGGGCACAGAGAGCACAATGTCCCCCAAAATTTTTGCCCCGGTTTCATGGTTGACATCATAGTGCCCATCCTCCCCCATGGGAAAGGACAGCACGTCGGTTACGGCGTCCTTGCCCCGGTATTGGCTGTTCATCTCCCGGATCTGCTCGTTATCCACAAAGGAGACGCTGATTTCAGCGGAGTCTGGAAAGTGCTCCAGCAGCAGCACCGCATGGCAGCACCGGCGGATGAGCATCCGCACCCCGGTGGGGATCTTCACTTGCTTCTGGCGGTTGGAAATGATGACCTTTAGCTTCTCCATATGGGTTCTCCCTTTCACTTATTTATTGGCGCGCCCGGCCCGCTCGTAGGCCCGGATAATGTCCTGCACCAGCCTGTGGCGCACCACGTCTTTTTCCGTAAACTTGAAGATGGCAATATCCTCCACCCCCCGCAGCACCCGCACCGCCTCCTTCAGGCCGGAGCGCTTGCCGTCGGGCAGGTCTATCTGGGTCACGTCCCCTGTGATAACCATTTTTGAATTAAAGCCCAGCCGGGTGAGGAACATTTTCATCTGCTCCCCGGTGGTGTTCTGGGCCTCGTCCAGGATGATGAAGCTGTCGTCCAGGGTGCGGCCCCGCATATAGGCCAGGGGCGCCACCTCAATGTTCCCCCGCTCCACATAGCGCTGGTAGGTTTCCGCCCCCAGCATGTCGAAAAGAGCGTCATATAAAGGCCGCAGATAGGGATCCACCTTCTGCTGCAAATCCCCGGGCAAAAAGCCCAGCTTTTCCCCGGCCTCCACTGCCGGACGGGTGAGGATAATGCGGTTTACCTCCTGGGCCCGGAAAGCTGTGACAGCCATAGCTACCGCAAGGTAGGTTTTGCCTGTGCCGGCAGGGCCTACCCCGATGGTAATGGTGTTGTCCTTGATATTGTCGCAATAGGTGCGCTGGCCCACGGTTTTGGGCTTGATGGGCTTGCCCTTGCTGGTGATGCAGATGCAGTCCCTGGCAAGGCGCTGCACCTGCTGCTCGCTGTCCTCTGCCACCATGCGGATGCAGTACCGCACGTTCTGCTCCGTAAGGGCTTCCCCGCTGCCAATAAGGGTGATAAGGCTTTGCAGGGTGCGGTATGCCCGGTCTACCTTTTCCGGGTCGTCCCCGCTGATTTTCAGCTCTGTATCCCTGAAAAGCACCTGCACGCCATATTCCTGTTCTATCAGACGCACATTGCTGTCAAAGCTGCCGAAAAGCTCGGCGGCCTGCTCCAGCCTGTCTACATTGATCCTCTGTTCCAAATACACTTCTCCTTGCTTTTTGCCTGCCCTCCGCCTGCGCGGCAGACAGAACCAGGCAGGGCAATTTTAAATCAAGCATAATAACTGTTGTATAGTTATTATACCACAAGGAAAAACAAATGTTCAAGAGAAAATCCTATGAAATCTGTATAAAATTTATCCCCATCTTCCGTCTAATCCACCAAAACTTTTTGCAGCTCCCCAATTTCTTCCCGGCAAAGGCACTTGGCCTCTAAAATGCACATGCCTTCTGTGAAATGAAATTCCAGCTCTTCCTCCAGCACCCGGCCCCCAGGGGCAATCTCCCCCCGCTGGATTTCCCGCAGCTTTAAAAGGGCCTGGGCCTTCTGCTCCTCCTCTGTTAAAGCCCGCTCCTGCTGGGCGCAGGCAACCCGGGCTTCCCTCCGGAGGGAGACGGGCAGCTTCGTGCCCAGCGCCTTTAGCGGGTGCTCTTCCCGGTAGGCCCGGCCTTCTCCCGGGGCCAGGGGCAGGCTTAGAGGCAGGCGCAGGCCCAAAAGGTAGAGGGAATAGCTGTTTTCCGTCTCCCCTGTTTCCACCCACTCTTTTTTCATGCCGCTGACCTGCACTGTAAAGGTGCGCCATGTTTCCGCCGTCACACTGCCCCGGGCCGGGCCAGTCACCTGCAGGGGATTGGGGTTTGGCTCTGCCCAGGGATCCTGCTCCTCCTCATACAGCCCGGAGATTAAAAGCTGGCCCCGTTCCACCGCTTCCCCCAGCTTTACCTCCGGCCTGCCGCTTTGGGCCTGTATCTCCACCACCTTCCCTTCCCGGGAGGCCACAATGTTTGACCACCCTGCCTCTTCCTCTGGCTGGGGCTTTGGCTCCCCTTCCTTTACGGCAATCTCCGCAAAGCAGCCGTCTGTGCTGATGCCAGCCCAGCTCAGCTCCGGCAGCTCCGATAAAATCCCCAGGGCCGCGCCCCGGGGATTCATCTCCCGCTGGGCACAGCCCTGGTAAAGCCCCTGGCGGGCAGCGGCCTCCAGCACCCTGGAAGGCGGCATAAGCTGTGTCCCTGTCACCGACACCCCCCACAGGAACCCAGAGAGGAACCAGTACAGCGCCCCGCCGCAAAGCGCCCCCAGCAGCAGCCCCTTCCGGGCCTCCAGCCTGTGGATCAAAAAGGGGGCGCCCCGCTTTTTCAACAGGCGGGGCCTGGACCCGCTGCGCCTGTACACCCCCCGCAGCTTTTTATACTCCCGGGCCTTTATCCGGGCCACAGGCAGCCCCTCCCGGCGGCGGTAGCCCCAAAGCCCGATGCGGCTTTTGGCGGTTATGTTGAAAAACCGGGGGCCGTCCCCCTCCACCTGAAATTCCGCATACCCTGAAAGCAGATGAAACACCTTTTCCAGCAAAGCACCCAGCCCCTTCCCTATACCATATATTCCACCTGGGAAATAAATCCCTCTATCACAGCGGAGTTCTCTGTCAGCCTGCGCAAAGCCAGATCCCGACCCCCAAAGCGTACAGTGAGCCTGCCCGCCCGCAGGAGGATTTTTTCCGCGTCGTAGTCAATAATGCCGTCGCAGCCGTCCACCACAGCGGAGCGGTTGCCTGTAAGCGTAATCAGCGTGCCGCCTTTCCCCTGCTCCATGCCATCCCTCCCAAAAGTTTTTTTGCCGTCGGGTAATAATATGTGTGGCAGGCGGCATGTATCCCCGGTTTTTCCCATATCCTGTAGATGGACAAAGGAGGGGTTCTTAATGGAAATGGCGCGCAGGCTGTGCAGGCGGATACCGGGGGTGCTGGGGGCTTTGGGGGTGCTTCTCCTGGCCATGGCCCTGCTGTCCTTCCCGGAGGAGGTAAAGGACGGGGTGCGGGCAAGCGTGCTGTACTGCCTGACAGCCCTCATCCCTTCCCTGTTCCCCTTTATGGTGCTTAGCTGTCTTATGGTGCAGTCCGGGGCTGGGGAGCTGCTGGGCAGGCCCCTGGCCTTCCCCACCCGGTGGGGCTTCCGCCTGCCGGGGTGCTGCGCCGCCCCTGTTATCATGAGCTTTTTAGGAGGATACCCTGCCGGGGCCCGCAGTGCGGCACTGCTGCTGGAGCAGGGGAAAATCACCCGGGAGCAGGCCGGGCGCATGATGCTTTTCTGCGTGAACCCCGGCACAGCTTTTGTGGTCACCTATTTGGGGGGCGGCGTGCTGGGCAGCTACCAGGCCGGCTGGCTGTTGTTTTTCTCCGTCACCCTCTCCGGCCTTTTGCTGGGCCTGCTTTCCGGCCTGCGGGGAAAAATCCCCCCGAAAAAGCAGGAGGCCCGCCCTATAAAAATAGGGGGGGCGCTGGTGCGCTCTGTCTCCGGCGCAGCCCAGAGCGTGCTTATCATGTGCGCCTGCATTGTAAGCTTCGGCGCCCTCTCCACCCTGCTGCACGCCACAGGAGCTTATCAGGCCCTGGTCCGGCTGCTGGACGCCCAAAGCTTCCTCACGCCCCTGGAAACAGCGGCGGCCCTCTCCTTCCTCCTGGAGGTTACCGGCGGCGTGGGGGATGCAGTCCGGTTCCACGCTGGCCTGCCCTTATACGCCTTTGGCCTGGCCTTTGGCGGGCTGTGCGTCCATTTGCAGGTGTTCGCCATGTTCCCCGGGGAGTTCCCTTTGAAAAAGTGGCTTTTCTTCCTGTTCCGGCTGATCCACGGGCTGCTTTCCGCAATCTGCTGCCAGCTTCTGTGCAGGCTGCTGCCCGGGGGAACCCTGGAAACTGCCGCGCCCATAGGGACTGTGCAGGCCTTTTCCGGCACAGCGGCAGGCGGGCTTTCCCTGCTTCTGCTCTGCGCCGCCTTTTTGGTGGCTGTGGGCAAGGAGGGAAATAAGAAGCTGCACCAATAGGCCCCTGCACAAACCTTTTCGGGAAATTTAGTGGGCTTCTGTAAGTTTTCATGAAGAGTGAGAAACCCAGGACGGGCCTATTTTTCAACATGAAAAAATGTGGAAAACTCCGGGAAACGGCTTAAATACTAGGTTTTTCGCGGAAAACCGTTTGCATATTGGTGGAAATTTTGCAATCTCGCAAAATGGGATTGCAAAATTTTTTTGCCCGTTTTTGGCCCTGAAATGGCCTGCGCCGTCCCAACCCGCCAATCGTAAAAAAGCACCTTTTCAGACCGTTTAATTTTTGCGCAAAACCTTTTAAGAAACCGCACAAACCTAGCATTGGTGCGGTTTAAGCGGCTTTTAAGAAAATAACAACAGCCCTTTAAGCAAACGCACACAAACGCCGCTTAAAGGGCTTGTTTTTTGCTTTTAAGCGAAAACAGCCCCGACAAAATCTGTCGGGGCTAAGAAAACGTGTCGGCGCTTAGAAAACACTAGGTTTTTGGGGTGTTTTGTCCAGGAGAAAACTTTTCAAAATGTCGGCGCTGATTTTTATTATCACTCAAAAAATCTGGACGCTTAAACGGCTTCTAAAAGCCCGGAGGTACTCCCCGTTTTGCAGAGTACCTCCTCTCAAATATCAGCTAGGGTGTCCATAAAATAGACCCCCTTTCCATACCTAGAAGGGGGTGGTAAAACGCCACCCCCCTATTTGTGCTACGAGGGGTGAACGCTACATCCCTTTGGCGAGCAGACTTATGCAGTTTTTCTATAAGGATATGACCCTAACTTCCGGGTAGGCTCATCACATTTCTAGAGGGGGTCGTATTTCACGACCCCTCTAGCGTTTTTATGTTCAAAGGGTGTAGATTAGACTTACACCCTTTGAATGGGTTCGGCGCTTTACCGACCCCTAGGTGGGTAGATTGCACCACCCCCACCTAAAGGGCGTGTCACAAGGGTGATCACCTTTTGAGCACCCCAGCTGGAAATAGGGCAAAGGGGTGAACACAAAGAACATCCCCTTACAAATGGAAAAACACAAAGGGTGTCCATAAGAATGGACATCCAAAAGATGCCCTAACAATTTGTTGGGACATAATGATTCAGTAAATGTCAGAGACCCCGTCATGTTTCGTGACCCCGTCTCCATTTTTTGTTCCCAGCGGGTATACGTCACTCTCCGTACACCTAATGGGCTTAGAGCAATAGCATAAAAGCGGGAAAAAATCCCGAAAAGCGGGATTCTGTCCCAAAACTGTCACAAGCCGAAAAACTTGTGATATCTTGGTGTTTGTTTGGTACAAATGTAGTTATTCGGGAACAAAAAAAGCCTTTTGGAGCGCCTCTGCATAGCTTTTCATAGCAGTATCCCGTGCCTGCTGGGGCCGTGTTTCTGGATCAATATCCTCCCCAGCTCCAGCGCAGACATCTATGCAGCGTGTAGTGGCTGCAAAGACGGCTTGGATTAGTTCCATGGCCGCCGCCCGCTGGCGGGTATCCTTTATCTTTAGGATATGGCCTAGCTCCACCAAAATATCAAAGGTGTGTTTTTGCTCCGAGGCGGCACACTCTTTTAGTAGATCATTCAGCCCAGCAAGCTATACTGACATCCGGCTTTGGGAGCATGAAGGTGAGGATGTATTTGTTGCCCCCTACAAAGGTCTTCTGTGGGTTTGGAAATGGAATAAGATGGTTTTGACTACCATCCCAATGCGACCTGTGCATGGGCAACAATAAATGCTGATTTAGTCGATTTTAAGGGGCACAAAGAAGGTGGAACAATGGAGCCTCGTCTTACAACAAGAGAAGTAGCCAAGCTTTATAACAAAGATGAAAGAACCATCCAGCGTTGGGCAAAAAGCAATAAACTGAAAGCCGACTGTGTTTATAATCAGTTCAATTCCCCTGAGTATGTGTTTTCAGTTGAGGACTTAGATAAACCTATACAAGAAAAATACTTTGCCCAGGTAAAGGCTAGTTTGCCAAAGACGGCTAAATCTATCAGCAAAAAGGGCAAGGCCTTTGACCACTACTCAGACAGCGAACGCCAGGAAATTATGTGGTGGGAAAAGACCCTCAAGGAGTGGCAAAACTACCGTGACCGCTACCCAGGTGATAAAGCTGAGGCCGATGACAAGTTTGTTGCTCTTTGCGCTAAAACCAATCCAGAGCACACTTTTTCTGTAAAGACGCTTTACCGAAAAAAGAAGATGCTAGAAACGGAGGGGCCAGAGGCCCTTATTGACAAGCGCGGCAAGGGCCGCAAGGGAAAAAGTAAGATCACCGAGGAAATGCGGCAGACGTTTTTAAGCTACTACCTGGACGAAGCTCAGCACCCCATCCAAAAGTGCTATGAATATACCCGGCTATACTTCCAGGAAACGGCCCCGGAACTGGTGGCGGATATCCCCACCTATTCCACATTCTGGCGCATGGTGCAGAACGATATACCTGAGCCCATGGAAGTGCTGGGGCGGCAAGGGCAAAAGGCTTTCCGCGACCGCTGCGCCCCCTACATACACCGTCTATATGAGGAAATGGCCAGCAATGAGTGGTGGGTGGCGGACAACCACACCTTTGACGTTATCACTCAGGGCGAGAACGGCCAGCTCCATCGTCTGTACCTTACGGCCTTCTTTGACGCCAGGAGCGGGATATATACTGGGAGCCACGTCACCACGGCCCCCAGCAGCCAGTCCACCCTGGTGGCGCTGCGCAAGGGCATCTTGAAATACGGCATCCCGGAGAATATTTACGTTGACAATGGCCGCGAGTTCCTGACCCATGACATAGGCGGCCTGGGCCACCGAAAGAAGAAACCCAAAAACGGCGAGGAGCGCTTTGAGGTGCCCCCGGTGTTCGAGCGGCTGGGCATCAACATGACAAACGCCATAGTCAAAAACGCCAAGGCAAAAATCATTGAGCGGCGCTTTAGATACATAAAAGACCACCTTCTATGATTTAATGGTCATGCGGGTATCCGAGGGCGAGAGTGCGTTCAACAGCGAAATGCAGAACGAGCCTACTGCCCGGTGAAATTTTCGAGCCGGAGAAAGGGGCGCGGGATGAGTAACAGCGCTTTAAGCTGTATGCGGCAAATAAGCCCCAACTGCAACAGCCCCCGGAACCACAAAATCGACACCATCACCATCCATTGTGTGGTGGGCCAGATGGGCGTGGAGGCCCTGTGCAGCGAGTTCAGCCGTACATCTAAAGGGGCCAGCTGTAACTATGGCATAGGCTACGATGGCCGCATTTGTACCATTGTGGACGAAAGCGACCGCTCCTGGTGTTCCTCCAGCGCGGCAAATGACAACCGGGCCATTACCATTGAGTGCGCAAGCGATGCTATTTACCCTTACGCAATCAACGCCAATGTCTGGAAGTCCCTTATTGAGCTGTGCGCGGATATCTGCAAGCGCAACACGATTAAGCGGCTGCTGTGGCAGGCCGACAAGGGGCTGGTGGGCCAAGTGAACCTCCAGAACATGACCGCCCACCGTTGGTTTGAAAACAAGTCCTGCCCCGGCGATTATATCTACAACCGGCTGGGGCAGATCGCCAAAGAGGTAAACCAGAAATTGAGCGGCGCTCCCGCTGGCCCCTTTAAGCCGTACCAAGGCCAGGTAAACGCCGATGACGGCCTCAACTGCCGCACGGCCCCGGTAAGCGGCTCGGTAATTAAAGCTTTCGAGGACGGTACGGTGCTGACCATCACCAAAGAGGACGGCAACTGGGGCTACTGCGGCGAGGGCTGGGTGTGCCTGGACTATATTACCAAAATCGCCTCGGCTAAAGACCCGGCGGCAAAGGAGGAAAGCATCATGGACGGCAGGCAGTTTAAGAAAATGTACGGTGAAATCAACCCCACCTACAACACCCTGGATGAGGTGCCCGGCTACTGGCGGGAGGATATCCGGGAGCTGGTGGAGAAAGGTATTATCTCCGGCGTGGGCGGCGGCAAGCTGGGCTTGACCCATAGCGAGTGCAAGGCCGCTGTGCTTGCCAAGCGGATCGCGGAAAAGCTGAAATAGCCTGCTGCCCTTCGGTAGTCCGCCCGAGGATTCTGGCCCCTTAATTTACAGAAAGGGATGGACTATTATATGGACAGCTTTATGGGCTGGATCGGCGGCAAGCGTATGCTGCGCAAAGCCATTTTGGAGCGTTTCCCCACGGACAAGGTGGAGCGGTATATTGAAGTATTCGGCGGTGCGGCCTGGGTGCTTTTCGCCAAGGAAAAGCAGGCGGGCCAGCTGGAAGTCTATAACGATATCAACGGCAATCTGGTGAACCTGTTTCGCTGTGTAAAGTATCACTGCGGGGAGCTGCAGCGGGAATTTGACTGGCTGCTTTCTTCCAGGGAGCAGTTTTTTGATTATGTGGCCCAAGCCAACATGCGGGGGCTTACGGATATCCAGCGGGCCGCCCGGTTTTTCTACATGGTCAAGCTGAGCTTTGGCAGTGAGCACAGAACCTATGGAACCAGCAAAAAGATAGTGGACACTGCTGTCGAACGTCTTGCCGCCATAAAAGAACGGCTCCGGGGCGTAAACATAGAGCACAAGAACTTTGCAGACCTTATCCGGGTGTATGACCGCAAGGGTGCGCTGTTCTATCAGTTTTGACCAGCTGGATAGAATCTGCGAGGCTTTAGACTGCACCCTGCCGGAACTGCTGGAATACATACCAAACCCGCAGCCGAAAACAGGGGAAAACCTGATCCTGGAGGAGCATGGAAACCGCAAGAAAAAGTCAAGCTGATTCTCCAAAAAGTAAGGGCGCTTAAACGGTTTATTTTACCGCTTAAACGCCCTTCTTTTTTCTCAATTTGTTTGCAAAGGTTTCTCGTTTTTTGCGCAAAGCTACAGCTTCTGTGTTGGAAATCCTCGAAATACGAAAGTAATCCTTGCGGTTTCCGCCTTGAACCCCACAAAATTTCCTCGAAAATCTTCGCACCAATCCTATCGGTACAGCTTCTGAGAAATACTAAAAAGCCGGCTGGGAAACTCCAGCCGGCCCTTTTTCTTTATTTAGAACTTTATTCTCCGGGAGGCGGTTCGCCCCCTTCTCCCTGGCTGACAGGCTCTCCCCCCTCCGCCTCCGGCCCGGCACTGACCACCACTGTCACTGTGGCCCCATAGTCCAGGGAATCCCCCGGCTCGTGATCCACATAGCGTATCACATAGCCCGGGCCAATGTCATCGCTGTGCTCTTCCTGGCGCATGGGCACAAAGCCGTTGCCGCTTAAAAGCTCCTGCAGTTCCGCAAAGCTTACGCCTTTTATCTCTGGCAAGGCCCGGGTGGCAGCGCCCTTGCTCACTGTCACCACAATGGTATCCCCAGGCTTGGCCTCCTCCCCCGCAAAGGGGCTTTGGCTGATAATATTGCCCTCGTCAATGGTGCTGCTGAAAGACCGGGAGGAAATTTTTAGCTGCAGATCATACTCCCCGTCCTTGATTTTCTTCTCCCAGTCCTCATAGCTCTGGTTGAGCATGTTGGGCACCTCTATGGCAGACTGGGCGGCAACCGTACCGTCAAAAAGCTGGCCCAAGTCCCCAAAGGACATGCCTCTGTCCCCCAGCCAGGCCGAGGCTACAATCACCAGAGCCACCAATGTTACCACACAGGATCCGATAAGCCACACCACCGGAGGCAGCCCCCGGTTTTGGGGCAGGCTCATGTTGATAGGCGGCAGGCGGCGGATGGCGTCTGTCTGGTCAATTTCCTCCACCAGGGCCGGGGCAGCGGAAAGCTCGCTGCGGAAGCGCTCGAAACTGCCGGTGCGCTGGCCCTGCTTCACCTGCAGGGAGTTGGCAATAGCTGTCACCGCAAAGGGAGGCAGGGTTTTCATCACATCCTTGGCAATCAGCAGCCGGGGATCCTCCAGGCGCTTCGGCGCTTCCTTGGGGGGGCGGCCTGTAAGGGCATAGAGCATACAGGCCCCCAGGGCATACACGTCGCTGCCCTCGCTGCACAGGGCCTTGGAGCTGTACTGCTCAATGGCGGCGCAGCCCGGATCCAAATCCGCCGGGATAGGGGATCCGGCCCGCCGGACGGCCTTAATGCAAAAGCCTGTCAGCAGCAGATTGCGCTCCTTCGTCACCCGCAGGGTGTCCGGGGAAATGCCCAGGTGGGAAATGCCTAAGGAGTTGATAAGCCCCAGGGCTGTGAGCACCGGCATGAACATCCGGTTCACTTCGTTCCAGCCCAGCCTGCCGTTGTTTTCAATGTAACTGCGCAGGGACACAGTGGGCGTATAGCGGTAAACCGTATACACCGTGCCGTTTTCCTCGAAAATGTCCAGCACAGACTCTATCACCGTCAGCTCCCGCAGCCGGCTTACGCCCTTCCCCAATTCTAAAAACTCGTCAGCATATTTGTCAAACACAGCCTGGTTCTCTTTCCCCGGGGCAACAGACTGATCCTGCCTGCGGGAAGCCAGGGGCCGGGGATAAAACTCCCGGATGGTAACGGTTTTCTGGCTGGCGCGATCCAGGGCCATGTAAGTGATGCCCTCGCTGTTCATGGAGCGCACCCGCCCGATAACGTACCGGGAGGCCAGCACCGTCTGGAACCGGAGGCCCTCTGTCACCTGGGGCTTGCTGTTGTCCCAGGAACATTCCGGGCAAAAGCTGCCGTCCACCTCCGGACGGTAGCCTGCAAAGCAGTTCATGCATAGTTTGCTTGCCATGTTTCCTCCCAGCCCCCTTTGCCTTCAAAGCCCCCTTGGGCTTATTTCCATAACACGCCGCCAAGCTGCGGCCAAAAAACAAGTATAACAGCTTGTGGCTATTATATCATATGCGCCGGGAAATTACAAGAAAACAGGCAGGGAACCCGCAGCTTTTCTCTCTGCCCCTATCCCCCTGTCCTCACCGAAGCAGGAATCCCCCGTTTATGCCCAGGGCCTGCCCTGTGACAAACTCGTTTTCCGCCAGGAACAGGGCCGCGTGGGCCACCTCCTCCGGTGTGCCAATGCGCCCCAAAGGGGTGTCCTGGGCCAGGGCGGTTATATCCGCCGGAGAAAGGATTCCGTTCATAGGGGTGTCGATTACCCCAGGGCAGATGCAGTTTACCCGGATGCCGGAAGGCCCTTCCTCCTGGGCCAGGGCCTGGGTGAGTCCAATCACCGCCGCCTTGGAAGCGGAATAGGCCGCCTCGCAGGAGGCCCCCTGCTGGCCCCACATGGAACTGACATTGATAATGCAGCCGCGTTTCCGGCGGATCATAGGGGGCAGCGCCCGGCGGGTACACAAAAACACCCCTCGGGTGTTCACAGCGAAAACACGCTCCCACTCCGCCAGGGACATGTCTGTGAAAAGCCCCCGCCAGGAAATGCCGGCATTGTTCACCAGCACGTCTATAAACCCGAATGCCTCCTCTGCCGCCGCGAAAAGGCGCTCTACTTCCTCTTCCCGGGAAACGTCGCAGGAAAACACAGCGGCCCCGGTCTTTTCCGCAAGATCCCTGGCCCGCTCTGGGTGGCTGTGGCACACCATAGCCACCCCGTAGCTCTTTTCCGCGAAAGCCGCCGCCATGGCCCTGCCAATTCCCCCGGAAGCCCCGGTGATCAACACGTTTTTCGCCCGTCCGCCCATATGGCTGCCCTACCCTTCCATTTCGCCCCGCTGGTACAAAATCGCCGCCAAAGCTGCCAGCGGGGCGGTTTCTGTGCGGAGAATCCGCCTGCCCAATGTCAAGGGCTTTGCGCCCATGCTTTCCGCCAGCGCCGCCTCCTCCGGGGTAAAGCCCCCCTCCGGCCCGATGAAGAGGAACAGCCTGTCCCCCGCCGTCTCCAGGGCCTCTTTGAGGCTGTGTTTGCCCTTTTCATAAAAAAAGAGCACGTCCCCCTTTTCTGCCGCCTCCCGGAGGGCCTGCCCAAAGGGTACCGGCTCCCGCACCGGGGGCACCATACCCCTGCCGCTCTGCTTGGCAGCCTCCAGGGCAATGCGCTGAAGCCGGGCAGTCTTCTTTTCCGCCTGCTTCCTGTCCGGCCTTGCCACGCACCGGGCGCTTTCCACCTGCCAAAGGCCACAGGCCCCCAGTTCCACTGCCTTTTGCACCACCGTGTCCAGCTTGTCCCCTTTGGGAAGGCACTGGCACACCGTTATCTGTACAGAAGGCTCTGCCCGGTTTGCAGCGCCTTCGCCCACCTCCAGCCACAGGCCGTCTTTTTCCACCCGCTCCACCACGCCGGGATAATCCGTCCCTGCCCCGTCGCACAGGGTAACTTCCTCCCCGGGCCGCAGGCGCAAAGCCTTAGCCCCGTGAAGGCCCTCCCCGCCGCCTAAAAAATATGGGCTGGAAGGGGTATCTGTGATAAAAAACCTTGCCATGCCTGCCTCCTTTTCCTGCAAACTTTCAAGGCTTGTCTGCCGCCAAATCCCCGGGGCTGTGGGGTGTAAAAGCTTCCTCCAGGCCGGGGGTGCAGGCGATGCTGCCATCCTCATGGATGAAAAGGGCCTGGGCTGAAAAGCTTTCCAAAAGGGGCAGGCTCTTTTCTTCCCCCAAAACAAAGCA
Source organism: Acutalibacter sp. JLR.KK004 (assembly GCF_036941085.1). NCBI lineage: Bacteria > Bacillati > Bacillota > Clostridia > Eubacteriales > Acutalibacteraceae > Acutalibacter > Acutalibacter sp. JLR.KK004. The sequence continues at coordinate 1,053,998 of NZ_JAYMNQ010000001.1, read as the reverse complement.
GGCGGTGGAAAGGCAGTCGCTTAAAGCACCGGAACCGCTGCACACCGTTACGGAAACCAGCCCGCTTTCCGCCGGATATCCGGTTTTGGGGTCTATCAGATGGTGGTAGGTGACGCCGTCCTGCTGGAAGGTTTTTTCATAGCTGCCCGAGGTGGACACAAAGCCCTCTTCCAGCGCCAGCACCCCTACCGAGCCGGCGCCCCAGGGATCCCGCACGCTCACCTGCCACAGGGAACCGCCGGGCTTTTTCCCGTAAAGCCCCACACTGCCTCCGGCGGCGGCCACGCCTCCTGCAAGCCCTGCCTCCCGGTACACAGCCAGGGCCTTGTCGCAGGCCGCGCCCTTCCCCGCCGCCCCCAGGTCAACCGCCATGCCCTCAGGGAGAGAGACCCCCTGGGGGGTGAGGGCAAGCTGCCTGTAGTCCACCAATGCCCGGGCCGCTGCCAACTCCCCTGTTTCAGGCAGACGTGGATTTTCGTCAAAATCCCACAGGCGGCTTACCGGGGCGATAGTCACGTCAAAAGCGCCGCCGCTCTTTTCCCCCACCTCCAGGGCCGTTTCCAAAAGGCTCTCTGTGGCGGGATCCATGGGCACAGGGCCGTTTCCGGCGGAAGCGTTTAAGAGAGCGATGTCGCTGTGCTCCCTGCGCCAGGAGATGCGGTTTTCCAGCGCCCCAATCTCCTGGGCGGCCTGGGCGGCGGCTTCTTCTCCCCCTTTGCCGTATACGGTCTGTTGGATATAGGAACCCATGGCAAAGGTGGACAAGGTATAGGGCTTGTCCCTTTCCCCTTGCAGGTAATAAAGCGCCCCAAAAAGCGCCAAGCACACCAAGCCCCCGGCAATCAGGGCGTATTTCTTTTTTCCCATGCCGCTCCTTCCCTCTGACGATTTTCCCACAGAAAAAATGTGAACAAAGTGTGAATAATGGTAAAAATCAGATAAAACTTGGGAAAAACCTGTTGTTTTGTAAACGATTTGTCATCTAGTTACAAAATTGTAATTTCCATAAAGGGAGGTTTATTCCTCCGGCGGCTGCTGCAAAAATTCCTCCACCCGGTAACGGGGCCGGGCTTTCACCTCGCTGTAGATTTTCCCCACATAGCCGCCCACTACCCCCAGGCACAGCATTTGCAGCCCCCCCAAAAGCCAGATGGAGCAGACAATGGCAGTCCAGCCGGAAACGGCCCAGCCGGCAAAATAGGAGATGAGGGCATACAGCAGGCCGAACACGCTGAGGATGGACACAATGACGCCGAAGTTTGAAATGAGCTTTAAGGGCTTCACGCTGAAACTGGTGATGCCGTCCAAGGCCAGGGCTATCATCTTTTTCAGGGGGTATTTGGATTCCCCGGCAAAGCGCTCGTGGCGGTCGTAATACACATAGTCGCTCTTATAGCCGATAAGGGGCACCATGCCCCGCAGGAACAGGTTTACTTCCTTATACTCCGACAGGGCCTCCAAGGCCCGGCGGCTCATCAGGCGGTAATCCGCATGGTTAAACACCACGTCTACTCCCAGCAGGTGAAGAATCTTATAATACCCCTCGGCTGTGGTGCGCTTGAACCAGGTGTCTGTGTCCCGCTTGTTGCGCACCCCATACACCACGTCGCAGCCCTCCAGGAATTTTTCCACAAACTTGTCCAGGGCGTCCACATCATCTTGCAAATCCGCGTCCAGGCTGATGGCACAGTCGCACAGGGGCATGGCCGTCATCAGCCCGCAGAACAAGGCGTTCTGGTGGCCCCGGTTGTGGGCAAGCTTTACCCCCTCCACATAGCCGTTTTCCTCGTGGAGCCGGGTGATAATTTCCCAGGTGCTGTCTTTGCTGCCGTCGTTTACCAGCAGGATGCGGCTCTTGTCGCCTGCAAGGCCCCGCTCCCGCATGGAATCCATTTTGGCGGTCAGGCGCTTGACCGTTTCTTCCAGCACTTCCTGCTCGTTATAGCAGGGGATGACGAAATATACAGTTGGGTTCATAGCTTCGGTTCCTCCTGTTGTTCCGGGGCTTCCTCCCCGGAGGTTTCCACCCCTGGGACTTCCTCCCCGGGGATTTCCTCCTCAGGCGCTTCCTCCGGCGTGTCAAGGTCTACCCGCTCTGCATATTCCACAGGGGCGGGGTCTTTTTCCCCTGCGCCCGGAAGCTGGGCCTCCTGCTGCGGATCCTCCGGGGGCAGGGCCGCCTGCCGGGGGAAATGGGGAATCATGGCCCCGGGCCGCAGGAAGGTGGCCCTGTGCCGCTTTTCATATTCGGAGAAAGGCTCCAGGCGCATAAAGCGGGGGGCCGGAGGCTGAGGCTTCTCCTTCAGGCGGCGGGCCAAAACCAGGTAAGCTGCCAGAAGGCCCAGGGAAAGCAGGGATCCCAGTATGCCGGCTGTCAGGCCGGGGGTGCGGTAGGTAAACTCGATCTGCACCTGTTCCCCCACCGGCACCACCACTGCCATAAAGCCCACGTTCACCCTGGTGATTTTTGCCGGCTCACCGTTTACCCGGGCAGACCATCCCGGTTCATAGGGCACGCTGAAAAACACCAGCTCCTCGGTGTCCGTATCCAGGGTGGCGGAAAAGCCTGTGCGGGTATACTGGAAGGACTGGCAGGCAGAGGCCGCCCTGTCCAGGCAGTCCTGGGGATAGAGGCTTTGGTTGAAGGCCCGGTTTTCCGGGGGCAGGTGGGTGAGAAGCCCCTCAAAGTCCTGCACGTCCTTGTCCTCCAGCACCACTGCCCGCAGCATGGCAAGCTCCCTGTCCCCTGCTGTGGAGTCTGTGCCCTTGCTGAGCTTTTCATACTCGCTGCGGGTGATATAGTAGTCATAGGAAAAGCCCATGGGGATGTAATACTGGTTTTCCCAGATATCGAAGCCGTTGGCGTTGCCATAATAGGCCCAGCCGGGCATAAGGGGTTCGGAGGAATCCTCCCCGGCAAAGTAGTCGCTGTCGTGGTCGTCGTCGAAAAGCCAGTGGACAGAGGTCAGCGCCCGCACCCCGTAGTGGCTGGTTTCCGGGCGGGAGGCCACGTCCCGCTGCACCCCCACAGAGCTGTAAAACTCCATGACAGATCCGGGCACCACGCTGTGGAAAGCCTGGATGGTGGGGACTTTCCAGAACATGCCCGCGTTGTCCACAGACTCATAAAAGTCTGAGCGGCACTGCTGCAGGTCCGGCAGGTCGATGGAGGCGCCGCCGTTTAGGGAATAGGGGATGAGGTGATCCCAGGTGTAGTCCGACTGGGTTTTGCCCAGGGCAATAAAGAAAATGGAATACAGCACCGAGACAATGGACGCGGCCCATATAGTCCCCCGCTGGAAAGATCGGCGGCTGTCCCGCCGGAAGGTGAACACATAGAACAGGGCGGCCAGGGAGATGAGGGAAATGGCGGCATAGCTCCAAAAGCGGGTGGGATACTGCATAAGCCCAAAGGAGACGCTCTGCTCCCCGTCCACAGTTTCGGAAACCGGCGTGAAGCCCACCACAGCCGTAATGCCCAGGGTGATGGAGAGGGTCCAGACAAGGGAACGCTTCCAGTCCACCCGCTCCTCCTCCAAGGACATGACAGTGGCAAGGGCCATCATCAACGTGAGCATATAGAACCACCGGGCATAGTAGGCGCTGTTCATCATCTGGAAGGCAGAATTCAGCCCCGGCACCAATGCCATGAAGAAAAGCGTCCATAAAAGCTTTTTCAGCCAGTGCTTCCGCCTTAGCTGGAGCCAGCCGATAACCCCCGACATGCTGAAGAGGGGCAGCCAGGCCCCCAGGGAAGCCCAGCGGGACTCGGACTCCGGGGTGAAGTTGGGCCGGGCGGGGAGATCCGGCGGGAAGAAGAAGCACTCCAGAATGTGGAGATACCGCTGGTTTTTGTTATAGAGCACCGCGTTCCAGCCGTTGATGATGTTTCCTGTCCGGCTGTTTTGCAGCACCGCCAGGATGGAGGGGACAAGCAAAGCGCAGGAAATGCCCACTCCCAGCACAGCTTCCAAAGCCAGGAAGAGGAAGTCCCGGAAGGAGAGCCGCCAGTCCCCCCACAGCATACGCAGGAAGAAATAAATGAGGGTGAAGGTGACCTGGCCCACAAAAAAGTAATAATTCACAAAGCAGCAGGCTGCAACCGCCAGGGCAAAAAGCCCCCGGCGGCGGGTTGCCATGTATTCGTCCAGGGCTGCCAGCAGCAGGGGGAAGAACACAATGGCCTCGTGGAAATGGTTAAAGAAAATATTATAGATGGAAAACCCGGAAAAGGCATAGAGGATGGAACCGATGAGGGCTGTGTCCGGGGTTTTGGTATAGCGGTGCAGGTAAATGTACCCGGTGAGGCTGGCGCAGGCAAACTTCAGGATGAGCAGCGGCCCCATCATGTATTGCATCCACTCCGAGGGGAAGGGGATGGTGAGCCAGAAGAAGGGGCTGCCTAAAAGGTAGAAGGAATAGGATCCGATGAAGTTTGCGCCCAGGTCTGTGTGCTGGCTCCAGCCAAGCTGCCCGGATCGGATGGCGTCGTGGGCCAGACGGTAAAAAGGCACCTGCTGCACGTTGAAGTCTCCGTAAAACAGGAAGCGCCCGCCGTCTATGGCCATGAAGGGGATGAACACCAGAAACGACAGTCCCAGCCCCAGCACAAACGCCCGTATATAGTAGTTTTTCTCTCCCTGCCGCCGCTTTAACAAAACACTACCTCCTAAGGTCAAGGCCGTAGGGCTTCGCCCCACACCCCACAAACCTTTTTGCAAAGAAGGGCAAACATTCCCTTTGGGAATGTTATGACCCAAAAACCAATTTACACCATCGGGAGTACCCCGGACACGCGATGGCTCACGTAAGCGCGGAATATCATTCCGCAGCGGAAAGTTCCCGCTCACGTTTCTCGCGTCTTAGATGCAACGTTACGTTGCCTGGACGTTGATAATAACTTTCATGGTAGATTCCCGGTTCTCGTCGATGAACTTATAGGCCTCCAGGTAATCCTTGAAGGCAAAATGCTTGGAGATTAAGGGCGCAAGGGACACCTTGCCCTGGTTTACCAGCTCGATGGCTGCAGCGTAATCCTCTGCGCGGTACATCATGGAGGTGTTTAAATCCAGCTCGTGATCGTTGAGCACTGCCAAGTCCACAGAGGCCTGCCCTGCAAACACCGCCACCAGGATGATGGCGCTGCCCTTACGGGCGTGGGCAATGGCCTGTCCCATAGTGATGTTGTTGCCGGCGCAGTCGTAAATCACGTCGGCCTTGTCCGGGCCAAAGCACTCTGTAAGGGCTTCCCCGAAATCCTTCTCCTTTGTGTTGATGCAGAAGTCGGCCCCGCACTCTTTGGCCTTATCAAGGCGCAGGCTGCTTACATCTGTTACCATCACCCGCCTGGCGCCCATGCCCTTGGCGGCCTGGGCCACCAGGATGCCGATAGGCCCGGCACCCAGCACGCAGATGTCCTGCCCGGTTACGTCCCCGGCCCGGCGCACCGCGTGGACTGCCACAGCCAAAGGCTCTATCATGGCGCCCTCGTCCAGGCTCATGTCCTCCGGCAGGGGGGTGACCTTTTTCGCGTCTACAGCGAAATATTCGGAGGCAACGCCTGTGGTCTGGAAGCCCATTACCTTCAGGCTTTCGCAGAGGTTATATTTCCCATGGCGGCAGGGATAGCATTCCCCGCACACCACCTGGGGCTGGATGGTGACCTTCTGGCCTACGGTGAGGGTTGTCACCCCCTCCCCCAGCTTTTCCACCAGGCCGGAAACCTCGTGGCCCTGGGTGACGGGATAGCTTGTGAAGGGGTGCTCCCCGTGGTATACGTGGATGTCGGAGCCGCACACGCCGATTTTCATGATTTTAATGAGGGCCTCCCCGGGCTGGGGCTCCGGCGTGGGGATTTCGCGGAACTCTATTTTTCCGGGGGCGGTCATAACCTGCTGCAGCATAACAGTCTCTCCTTGTCTGTTAGTATAGGGGCATCCGCCCCGCACCGATATATCCTTATTATACCTTGGAAATCCTGTCCAGGCAAGTGCTTTTGTACAAAAAGGGCGCCTGGGGAAGCTTTCTGCTCTAAGAAGCTGTACCGATAGGATTGGTGCGAAGATTTTCGAGGAAATTTTGTGGGGTTTAAGGCGGAAACCGCAAGAAGACCTGTCGGTCTTCGAGGATTTCTAACACAGAAGCCCGCTAAATTTCCCGAAAAGATTTGTGCAGGAGCCTATTGGTACAGCTTCTAAAGCAGGGAGAAACACAAGGCTTCCAACTCCTCCACGCTGGAGACAAGGTGGGTGGCCCCGGCCTCCCACAGCTCTCCCGGATCGCTGTAGCCATAGAGCACGCCGACGCTCTCCACCCCCTGGGCCTTGGCTCCCAAAACGTCCTGCCGCCTGTCCCCCACCATCACCATCTGCTCCTTGGGCGGGTTTTCCAGCAGCTCCCTTGCATAGGCGATTACCTCCGCCTTGTCTGTGCGGGCGCCGTCCAGCTCTGCCCCGGAAAGGCAGGTGAAATATTGCTCTACCCCCCGCAGGGACAAGATCTGCCGGGCAAACACCAAAGGCTTGGAGGTGGCAAGGCACAGCACAGCGTTGCCGCGCAGGCGCTCTAAAAAGCCCGCCATGCCCGGATACAGGGGGCTTTCAAAAACACCCTTGTCCCGGTAGCGCTCCCGGTATTTTTCTACGGCCCGGGCGGCGTCCACAGGGCTTAGGCCATAAAAGGTTTCAAAAGAGCCTTGCAGGGGCGGGCCGACAAACCGCCGCAGTTGGGCCTCTGTCTGCTGGGGGAAGCCGAAGGCAGTGAGGGCATACTGGGCGGATTTCATAATGCCCTCCCCGGTGTCTGTTATGGTGCCGTCTAAATCGAACAGGAAATATTTTTTCATACATGTTCTCCCTCATAGAATGCACCCATGCCGGTTCCAGCATGGGTGCCATTGATTTTCAGGCAGCTTTGCCGCCGGTTCTTAGCGCCTGCCGGCCCCGCCGCCGCGGCTGGCTCCACCGCCGGAGAATCCGCCTCCGCCGCCAAAGCCCCCTCCAGAGCGGCCTGCGCCAAAACCTCCGGAACGCCCGCCGCCTGTAAAGCCGCCGAAGCCGCCGGGACGGTGTCCGCCTGGGCGGTGCCCCGGCCCTCCAAAGCCTCCCGGGGGCGGCGGGGGCGGGGGCGCGCCCCAGTGGGATCGGCGGTTCCGGCCCATCATGTTGCCCAGCATCATGCCGGTCCAGAAGTTGCCGCCACCTCCGCCTCCTCCATAGGGCGGGCCGCCCCGTCCCCCGCGGCCCCTGCCGCTGAAGATACGGACCACAATGATGACAACCACCATAATAATGACAATGCGGGCCACGTTGGAGACAACCCCCATGAAGCTTTTCCAGCGGCTGGGCCGCACGCTGCTGTAATAGGGTTCATCATAATCAGGGCTGTCGGGCTGGGTGTATTCGTCCTCGTAGTGCTCGTAATAGTCCTCCACCTCGTCCAGCACTTCGTCGAAGAACTCCTTCACGCCCTCGTCATACCGGCCTGCCGCAAAGTCCTCCTCCAGGTAATCGTCAAAAAGCTCCTGGAACTTGGCCCCGTCAAAATAGTCCTCCAGGCCATAGCCCGTCGTGGCGTAATAATTTTCCTCGCCTATGGCCAATACCAACAGAATGCCGTTATTGCGCTGGGAAGAGCCAATGCCCCAAGTGTTAAAGAGGTCGTTTGCATAGTCTTCTATATCCTTGCCGCCCAGGAAGTCCACCGCCACAATGACAATTTCCGCGCCGCACTCTTCAAAAAGCTCTTCATTTTCCTTGATAATCTCCCGCTCCGTCGCGCTGGAGAGCACCCCGGCCTCGTCCAGCACATATTTGTTTGCCGGACGCTGGGGCACTGCCGCCAGCGCGGGCATGGCAGTCCAGAAAACCAGGCAGATCATCCCCACTGCCCCCAGCACCCATTTGCCAAGCTTTTTCTTTACCACAGGGCTATTCCTCCCTTCCTATGCCTTCCCTGCTGTCAGGGGTCCGGCTTGTCTTCCACAATCTGCCCCACCCTGTCCTCTATCTTCTCCGCATAGCCTTCCGCCCAGGCTTCCACCGTGCTTTCCAAGGATTCCTCCTGCCGGATGGACTGCTCCGCCGCGGCTTCTTCCCCGGCGTAGTCCCGCTCAGGCTCCTGCACCGCTGTGTCCTCCACGACGGTGCCATGCTCGTCAAAGGGGATAAGCTCCTTCACATCGGTAAAGTTCCGCAGAAGGTTTACCGGGAAGGAATGCAGCCGGGCGTTAAAGGCCCGGGCCTCGTCGTTATAGCTGCTGCGTTCGATTTTGTCCTGCTCCGAGCGCATCTGGGCTATCATCTGGGCCGGGTATTTTTTGTCCTTTTCCTCTAAAGGCAGCTTTTCCAGTTCCGCAGCCAGGGCTTGGGCCGCCGCGCCCATTTCCATATTGGTGGCTCCCGCCCAGTAAAAGGTGTCGTCATGGGCGCTCTCATTGGCCTGCACCTGGTATTCCAGCGCCTGCGTGTAAGAAATAATCTCCGGGTGGGCCTCTGTATACCGCTGGGCCACAGTCAGCAGGTTGTGGGCGGCTTCCCGGCGCTTTTCCAGGCCGTCATAGATGGCATAGCCTGTGCTGTCATAGTAATAGGCGCTTTCGGCATCGTCCCGCAAGTCCTCCATGGAATGGGCCACGCCCAGGGGCATGGCGGCAAAAATCAGCCCTGCCATAACGGCCGCGCCGATAATATTCCGCTTTCTCCGCTTTTTTCCATCCTTCATCCCGCAAAACCTCCCTGTGTTTTCTATATTCTATGATAACAGCCCCAGCCTGCGAAAAACCCGTCCCATTTCTTACAGTTTTCTTTAATTTTGCAATTCCGGAAGGATTTGCCGGGCTTCCGCCTGCTCCAGCGCTTCCCTGAGCAGGGCTTCCCCGTCGATGGCCTTTTCCCCGTCCTCCACAAAATGGAGGATGGGCTTTGTGCGGGGATGCTTGGGGGTGAAGATGGTGCAGCAGTCCTCATAAGGCTCGATGGAGATGTCATAGGTGCCGATTTTCGCGGCGGTTTTCACAATCTCCGACTTGTCCGCGCCAATAAGGGGCCGGAACACCGGCATGCCCGCCACGGCGTCTGTGCAGGCAATGGCCTGCATGGTCTGGCTGGCAACCTGCCCCAGGCTTTCCCCGGTGATAAGCGCCCCGCAGCCCTCATCCTCTGCCACCCGCCGGGCCGCCCGGAGCATGAAGCGCCGCAGGATGACGGTGTGCAGCTCCTCCGGGCATTTGTCCCGGATTTCCTCCTGGAGGCGGGTGAGGTTTACCGTCACCATTTTGATGCGCCCGGCATATTCCCCCACCTTTTGCAGCAGGCGCACCACCTTGTCGTGGGCCAGCTCGCTGGTGTAGGGCGGGCTTGCAAAGTGGACGGCGGTAAGCTCTACCCCCCGCTTGGCCATCATCCAGGCGGCAACAGGGCTGTCCAGGCCCCCGCTTATCAGCACCAGCCCTTTGCCCCCGGTGCCCACAGGGATGCCCCCGGCCCCTGGCCTGGGGTCGGCGTGGACATAGGCTTCCGCTTCCCGCACCTCCACCCGCACCGTGATGTCCGGGTTGTGTACGTCTACCCGCAAATGGGGAAAGGCTTCCAGGAGGTAGCCTCCCACCTCTGCGGAAATCTCCGGAGACTTGTAGGGAAACTTTTTGTCGCTGCGCTTGCACTCCACCTTAAAGGTGCGGGCATCCTCCAAAGGCTCCCGCAGGTATTCCGCCGCCTTTTCCCGGATTTTCAGAAGATCCTTTTCCGCCGCCCCGGCCCGGGTATAGGCCACCACGCCGAAAACCTTGCCGCAGCGCTCCTCAGCCAAGTCCATGTCCGCGTTTTCATCCTTTGGCTCCACGTATACGGTGGACTGCCGGCTGTATACGGAAAACTCCCCCGCGCTTTTCAGCCTGCGGCGGATATTTTTTATGAGCACGTCTTCAAAGGCCCGGCGGTTCAATCCCTTTAAGGCGATTTCCCCCAGCTTCAGTAAAATTATTTCCTTTTCCATAAGCGAGCACGCTCCCACTCTTGTTTATTCCAGGGCCTTGAGCATAATCAGGCAGGGGTTTTCCTCATCCCACATTTCCGTCAGGGTGACTAGGGGCGCAAAGCCCATCCCCCTGTAAAACCGCCGGGTGGCTTCATACGGCGGGAAATCTGCTGTGTCGCTGAGGGTTTTTACCATCACACAGGCGCAGCCCTGCTGCCGGAAATAGCTTTCCGCCGCCTCATACAGCCCCCGCCCCAGGCCCTTCCGGTGCAGGCCGGGCAGGACGCCCATCACTACAATGTCCCCTGTGCGGCTGTAATGGATTGTTACGGCAAGGATGCCCAAAGGCGCGCCACCCTCGTCCACCGCCGCCCACAGGGGCAGGCCCTTCACCTTTTCGCAGTATTCCGAAAGGCCCTCCAGGTTCCCGAACCACTCCGGCAGGGCGCGGAGCACCTGGCGGGTATAAGCGGCCCGGCGCTCAGGTTCTTCCACTTTTTCTATTTTCCAGCCTTCCATAGGCTCACTCCTTTGCTAAGCGCGAAAGCCCCTCTTCCAGGGCCGCAAGCAGGGCCTTTACGTCCTCCATGCTGGAAAACCGGGAAAAGCTTACCCGCAAAGCAGAGCGCACATGCCCTGCCGGCAGGCCCATGGCCTCCAGCACATGGCTGGGCTTTGCCTTTCCGCAGGCCGACCCGGCGGAGACATATACCCCTTTTTCCGCCAGGAAGTGGAGCATAGTTTCCGCCCGCACCCGGCCTGCTGAGAAGTTTACAATATAAGGCAGGCCGTCCTCCGGGGAATGGACGGTTACCTGCTCCAAAGCGGAAAGGCCCTCGATAAGGGCCTCTTTCAGGGCCTGTATTCTGGGCAGGGCTTCCTGGGGCCTTGGCAGGCGGGAGGCCGCTTCCCCAAAGGCCCCCAGAAGGGGCAGGCTTTCTGTGCCCGGGCGCAGGCCCCGCTCCTGCCCGCCGCCAAAGGATCGGGGCAGGATGTGCGTGCCTTTTTTTACATATAAGGCCCCCGCGCCCTTTGGCCCATGGATTTTATGGGCGCTGACGGTACACAGATCAATCCCCCATTTTGCCGGGTAAAAGGGAAGCTTCCCAAAGGCCTGCACCCCGTCTGTATGCAGCAGGGCCGGGGCCTTTTTCCGCCTGATAACCCGGCTTAAGCCCTGGACAGGCAGGATAGCCCCGGTTTCGTTGTTCACTGCCATCACGCTGACGAGAATGGTGCTTTCGTCGATTGCCGCTTCCAGTGCCTCCAGGGGCACCTGGCCTGTTTTGTCCGGCTTTACATACACGGCCCGAAAGCCCTGGCGCTCCAGCTCTCCCACAGCTTTCAGGACGGAATCGTGCTCTATGGCGGTGGTGACGATTTTATCCCCTAACCGCCCGCGGGCAGCGGCGGCCCCGAAAAGGGCCAGGTTGTTCCCCTCTGTGCCGCCGCTTGTAAACGCAAGCTCCCCTGGCTGCACCCCCAGCTTCCCGGCAACAGCGGCCCGGGCCTTTTCCAGCTCCTGCCGGGCTTTATAGCCCCGGGTGTGCAGGGAGGAAGGGTTCCCGAACTCCTCCACCATCAGCGCCCGCGCCCGGTCTGCCGCTTCCGGCAGCACCTGGGTGGTGGCGGCGTTGTCTAAGTAATGCTCTGCCACATCCATGCCTCCTAAGGTCTTGGGACTTTTGTCTCGCCTGTCGGCTCGGTCGGTTGCTGGACATGCCCCACTGGGGCATAGCAACCCCTTTTAAAAAAGGGGTTAATCCTAAAATTTATAGCGTTTTACAGCTTTCTGTAGCCGGTAGCGAAATCCACCTGGTTTTTTAGCGGCTCTCCCTTCAGGAAGCGGGTGAGGTTCTGGGCGAAAATATCCACAATGCGGGTGTGGGTTTCCTTCAGATGGTAAAACCCGGAGATGTGGGGGGTTACCACCGCTGTGGGGATTTTCCACAGCCTGTGGCCCTGGGGCAGCGGCTCCGGGTTGGTAACATCCAGCCCGGCCCCGGCTATGGCCCCGCTTTCCAAAGCGTCGCACAGGGCCTCTGTGTCCACAATGGTGCCCCTGCCCACATTTAAAAGCACAGCCCCGGGCTTCATCAGCCCTAAGCGCCTTCTGTCCAGCAGGTTCCGGGTGGCTTCTGTTCCCGGCAGGGTGACGGCGACGATATCCGCCTGGGGGAGAAGCGCGTCCAAATCCGCAATCAACCGCACCTCGTCGGCATAATCGGGCTTTGCGGCATCTGTCCGGCGCACGCCGATAACCTTGGCCCCCAGGGCCCTGCAGCGCTTGCCGAACTCCCCGCCGATGTCCCCCATGCCCAGCACCAGAACGGTGCTGCCGTATATGGATCGCACCGGCCCCAGGCTTTCCCAGGCTTCCCTCTGCTGGGCGTCCCGGTACAGCTCCAGCTTTTTCAGGATTTCCAAAGCCATAGCCAGCATGTGCTCGGAGATGGCAAGGCCGTATGCCCCGGTGGCGTTTGTAAGCAGCGTATGAGGGGCCAGCACCCCGGGCCTGATGTATTCCTCCACCCCGGCGCTGTTGGTTTGCAGCCACAAAAGCTTTTCGCTGCCGTGGAGGCTCTCCCCCTTCACGTTGCCTAAAATAATGTCTGCCCAGTCTATGTCCTCCTGGGTGACGGGATCTGTTTCTATGAGATTTTCAAAGGGCAGCTTTGCCCGCTGGAAAGAGGGCAGGGCTGTCCCGGCCTTAAACCGGAAGGCACACCCCGGCCCGGCTTCCTGAAGCTTTTGCACGTGGGTTTCCTCTACAGGGACTGTGACGAGAATATTTTTGCCGTTTTCCATACCATGCTCCTCCTCTTTGCAAAGACAGACTCCGAGATTTATCCTTCCGCCATTTCCAGAATGGAAAGGGCTGTTTGCAGATCCTGCCGGCTTGGCTCCGGGATTTCCGCCCGGCAGGCCATGCCGCAGATACGGCGCGGCCCGTCCCCCAGCCGCACCCGGCAGTTGTGGGGGCAGGCACATTTGCGCTGAGGGAATTTATCGTCAAACCACAGGCCCAGCCTGGGATTTTCTTTATGCAGGGCAGCGCTTGCCTCTGAAATTTTCTCCGGGGAACCGAAATACAGGCACAGGGTAAAGGCGTCGGGGTCAGCGTAGAACCCGGCGGCGCATCTGCCCTCTTTCCGGTATTCCCCTTTCCACTGCGCCCCGGAGGTGATTTCCCGCAGGGGCTTTATCACAAGCTTTGCCCCCCGGCCTGTCATGGCGTTGTGCAAAATCCTGGCGGACTGCGCCCTGTCCGGGGTGAGGGTGGCGAAAATGTCCGCAGGCTGTGGCCCGCCCTGGAGGGCTGCCCGGTAGTCCACCCGCAGATAATTCATATAGCTGTATTTATCCTGGGGCGCCTTGCACAAGGCCCACAGGCCATATAACATTTTGGGGAACTCCCGGCTGGTGACGTACACCAGCTTTGGCTCCTGCCGCTCGTCCAGGCCCAAAGCCTGCAGGCGCTGGAACCGAGGCCCGTTTTCCCCCCGCAGGTGTGTCCATTCCATGGCCTTGCGTGCCTCCTGCCAGGCGGCTGTGGTGAGGGTGAGCACCCCCTTTTCCAAAGACTGCGCCCGGGCGCCCAGCTCGTATAAGTAGGCCGCGTAAAACCGGATGGCCTGCTGGAAGCGGTTACGCAGACGGCTCTCCTTCTGGTCGGCCTTGTGCTCCTCTTCTTCCTCCTCCAGCCCGGCAGGCCGGGACTGCATGTACTCGTCATATTCCCCCTGGGGAATGAGGAAAAAGCCGGGGTCGCTGTACATTTCCCCGTATAAGCCCTTTATAAATGCGTAAAACTGCCGCTCTCCCTCCGCCATGTCCCCGCTGGCGTGCTCACATTCCGGGATGGCCTCCCGGAAGGGCGCCAGCATCCGCAGGCAGTGTAGGATGGAGCGCCGGGGCGCGTCGTCTTTGGGGGGCACAGGCCGCCCCCACAACACAGCTTCTCTTCCAGACATAACAATCGCCATGCGGTACAGCATTCCCGCAAAAGGGATGAAGCATCAGCCCTTTGCGGCTGTACCGTTCCTTTCTTCGTATTTTTCCCGTTTCCTCCCCGGCTGGCTTACGGCAGGGCCTGTGCCCGTTTTGGGGAGCGGAAAATCTTCTCTGGTTTTTTTCTGTTTTCACCTTCCCAAGTTTACCACAAAACTTTCCGCCTGTCTATGGAAAAGCCCCGGGGCTTCTTCCGGGAAAGCTGCCGGAAAAGGGGGAAATATGGGAAAAAGGGAAGAAAAAAGCCGGAGGTTTAGAGGGATTACACAGAAAAAGCCGGGACAGTGGGGCAAATGTCGGCGGGGCCGGAAGCAGTTTTTTGCCCTATCCCTTTTTGCGGGCTGTGATGAAGTTCACGCTTAAATCCGGCGAGGCGGCAATGCCCCGGGTGCTGGGGCCGGCGGCGTAATAGGTTTTGTCGCTGAACAGGGGATAGAAAATATAGCTTTCCAGCAGGTAGTTTTCCAGGCGGCGGTAGGAGGAAAGCTCGAAGGTCAGGGAGTGAAGCTGGGCGTCAAACTCCTCGTCCTCCAGAAGGCTGGGGTAAGAGGTGCTTTCAAAGGACTTGAGCACCTGGTAAGGCGTGGTGCCACCGGCCCGCAGGGTATAGAGGGCGGCCTCATAGTCCCCGGAGGCAACCCGGCTTTTCATCTCCTCCTCGGGCAGGGGCTGGATGTTAAAGGCGTTGCCCAGCTTCTGGTTCCAGGAAACCAGGAAGCCGTTGGCAATGTCCACAGACTCCGGGTCATCCGGGCACAGCACCGAGATGGAGGGCAGCTTCTCCTGCTCCAGCATTTCCAGCAGGGAGGGAAGGCGCTCTAACACCGTATCGTCCTGCTGGGCATAGAGCCGGGCGCCGTCGGCATAATAGGAGGAGGTGTTCCACACCACGCAGCTTGGCATAATGCCCATGGCCTCCTGGGCCTCCTTGTCCCGGCGGCGATCCAGCAGAGACTGCCTGTCAAGGGTTTTCAGGAACATCTCCCGCACCACAGGCTCCTCCAGGCTTTGCGCGCGGGGGTTCAGCAGCAGGCCTGTCACCGCGTCGTCCAGCACCTGCACATGGCACCCCTGGGCCTCCGCCTGCTCTGCCAAAGACTGGGACAGGGTGAGGATGTCCGCCTGCCCGCTGGCAAGGGATTCCACCGGGTTTTCCAGCAGGGCCGGGTCGTAGTCTATCAAAAACTGCAAAGAGGCGGGGCGCACCTCATGGGGGCCTTTATACGATTCGCTGCGGGAAAGGCTGATGGCCCTCTTGCCGGACTCTGTCACCCAGGAATAGCGGTTTGTAAAGGTGAAGGGGCCGTTTGTGATAAGGTATTCGGAGGAAAGGCCGTAGTGCCCGGCAGACTCCTCGAAATAGGCCCGGTTGCAGGGCATATAATGGCTGCCGGCGGTGAGGGCGGGAAAATCCGCATAGCTTTTTTCAAGCTGTACCACCAAAGTCAGCTCATCCTTTGCAAAGACCCCCAGGCTGCTCTCCGGTATCTCTTTATTGTACACCTCCCTCGCCCCCCGCAGGATGAACAGATCGTCCACAGAGGGGGTGGCGGTTTCCGGGCGCAAAGCCCGCTGCATGGCGAAAACAAAATCGTCCGCTGTGACAGGGGTGCCGTCGCTCCACTTGGCGCCCCCCCGCAGGTAGAAGGTGAATTCCGTGTCGTCATAGTTTGCTTCCCACTTTTTCGCCACGCCGGGCACCACCTGCCCGTCCTCGTCAATGCGGCACAGCCCCTCGAAAACAGAGCTGATAACCACCCAGGCCGACTCCCCGGAGGCCGTTTGGGGATCCAGGTTGTCCACGTTGCGGGCCAGCAGGTAGGTAAAAGTTCCGTCATTTTTATAGCCGTCCCCGCAGGCCCCGCACAGGCACAGCAGCAGGAAGGAGAGAAGCAGGCAGCAAACGCCTTTTATATGTTTCATCACAATCGCCATGCGATACAGAATACGCACAAAAAGCCATGAAAAAGCAGCGCTTTGTGCCCGGTATCTTTCCTTTCCTTCGTATTCTTCACACTAATGTCCGCAGTGCCGGGCCTTAAACGCCGCGCCTGTGGGCAGAAGCCCATACGCACAGCCTTGTAAAAGGGGAAGCCGCCCCGCGCCCGAAACCGTTCCTTTCTGTTTTTTTCAGCTTGCTCCCATCATACCAAACCCGGCTTTAAAAGTCAACCGGGCTGCCGGGAAGAGGGAGTGCCCAAAACACGCATTTTGTGCTGTCAGCGCATGACCGTGGGACTCTGTCCCACACCCTGCGAACCCTTTTGAAAAAAGGGTTCGATCCTAAAACCAATTTCTTAAATTGATAAATTTCTTTCTATTAACTCTTCCTCTTCGTTTCAGACATCCCCTCCGGGAGGGGGCGTGCCTGCCTCCGGCGGTTTAGGGAGCCTTTTTAGTCAGGCCCTGGGTATTCCCCCAGCAAGAAAAAGGAAACCCGGCGGCACCCCTTTACAGGGCACAGCCGGGTTTCCCGCCTAAAGAGGCGGTTGAGCGTTTAGTAATTGGCGGGCTTTAACTGGAAATAGGCCTGGGGATGGGCGCACACCGGGCAGACCTGGGGCGCGGCCTTGCCCACCACAATGTGCCCGCAGTTGCGGCACTGCCAGATGGCGTCGCCCTCCCGGGAGAACACCAGGCCCCCTTCAATGTTGGCGGCAAGCTTGCGGTAGCGCTCCTCGTGCTCCTTTTCAATGGCGGCAACGCCCTCGAAAAGATGGGCAATCTCCGGGAAGCCCTCCTCTTTGGCGGTTTTGGCAAAGCCCGCGTACATGTCGGTCCACTCGTAATTTTCCCCGTCGGCAGCTTCCTTCAGGTTCTGCAGGGTGTCCCCCACCTGCCCGTGGAGAAGCTTGAACCAGATTTTGGCGTGCTCCTTCTCGTTGTTGGCGGTTTCCTCGAAAATCTCCGCAATCTGGGTGTAGCCGTCCTTTTTCGCCTTGGAGGCAAAATAGGTGTACTTGTTCCGGGCCTGGCTCTCCCCGGCAAAGGCGGTGAGCAGGTTGGCTTCTGTTTTCGTCCCTTTCAGTTCAGGCATGGCATGTTCCTCCTTTTGGTTTAGAAAGCTTTTATACGTCTCATAATATCCCCTCTGCCCGGTAAAGTCAACAGGCAGTTTCCCGGCGCAAGGGGTGCCGGCGCTTCCCAAATGTAAATTTATCGTGAAGCCCGGGCCGGGGCTGTTGAAAAACCTTTTTATAAAGCGTATACTACAGATTATAGAAAGGTTGTGATAGCTTTGTTTTTTCAAAAATTCCAGCGCTTCATGTACGGACGCTATGGCAGCGACGGTTTCAGCTTCTTTTTGCTTCTGCTTGCCTTAGTATGCACTTTTTTAGGCAGCTTATTCTTCTGGCCCCTGACCCTTTTGGCAGACGCGGTGTATATCTACACCGTCTTCCGCATGTTCTCCCGGAACATCCCGGCCCGGCAGCGGGAATATTACGCCTTTTTAAAGGTGTGGGGGCCTGTGAAAAGCTGGTTTGCCTTACAGAAGCGGAAGTTTTCCGAGCGGAAGTATACCCGCTATTTTAAGTGCCCCCAGTGCAAACAGCAGCTCCGGGCGCCCCGGGGCCGGGGGAAAATAGAGGTCACCTGCCAGAGGTGCCATCACGTGTTCATTACAAAAACCTGAAAAAGCCGCGTTACCTAAAGGAGAAAAAGGATATGAAAAAGCTGACGGAAATGAGCCTGGAGGAATTTGCGGGGCTTTCCTACCCCTGCTCCTGCGGGCGCACCCACGAGGTGGGCATCCGGAAAATCCGGGTGGCAGGCGGGTGCCTGGAAGAGCTGCCCGGAATTGTAAAGGATTTAGGCGGCGGGCCTGCCTACCTGCTGGCAGACCGCCGCACCTTCGGGGCGGCCGGGGAGCGGGCGGGGCAGCTTCTCTATGAAGGGGGCATCCCCTTCCATGGAAAAAAATTTTCCGGGGAAAAGCCCCTGGTGCCGGACGAGCACACCCTGGGGGCCGCCCTGGCGGATTTAGAGCCGGAGGACAGGCTGATTATCGCCATAGGCTCCGGCACCTTAAACGACACAGCCCGGTTTCTCAGCGCCCGCACAGGGGTGCCCTATATGGTGGTATGCACCGCCCCTTCCATGGACGGCTATGCCTCCACTGTGTGTCCCCTGATTCTGGAAGGACAGAAGGTTACAAAGCCCGGGGTGTATCCCCAGGCCATTCTGGCAGACACCTCCATTATGAAGAACGCTCCCATGCCCATGCTTACGGCAGGCTTTGGGGACATTATCGGCAAGTTCACAGCCTTGGCGGACTGGCGGCTTTCCCAGCTTGTAAACGGGGAATATTACTGTGAGGAGTGCGCCGCCCTTATGGCCCGGGCTGTGGAAAAGTGCGCTGAAAACGCAGAGGGCCTCCGCGCCCGGGACGAACAGGCTGTGCAGGTTGTGACAGAGGCCCTCATCCTCTCCGGGGTGGCCATGGGCCTTGTGGGCAATTCCCGGCCCGCCTCCGGGGCAGAGCACCATTTCTCCCATTTCTGGGAGGTGGACGCCCTGCGCTGGGGGCAGGAGCACCCCCTCCATGGCAACTCCGTTGGGGTGGGGGCGGTAATTTCCGCCTCCCTTTACGAGCTGGCAAAAAGCCGCCTGCCCCAGGGCTTTGCCCTGCCGGACAAGGAGCGCATCCTCTCTTGCCTGCAGGCGGCAGGCTCTCCTGCAGGCCCCATGGAGCTGGGCATCCGGCGGGATTTATTCTTTGAAAGCCTGCTGCACGCCATGGAAATCCGGGATCGCTTTACCATCCTGCGGTTTTTAGCCGGGCAGGGGCTTTTAAACGGCTGCGCCGCTGAGCTTGCGGGCCGGTTTTATCCGGCTGGAAAGGAGTGAGGCCCATGCGCTGGGCAGATTTTGAAAAAAACCTACACGACGACAAAAAGGTGCTGCGCACAGGCATGTTCCTTCTGGCCTTTGCCGCCGCGCTGGTGCTGCTGGTGCTGCGCTTCGACGCGGTGTGGGGCGCGGCACAGATGGTTTCCGCCACCCTGACCCCTGTGGTAGGGGGCATTGTGGTGGCCTATGTGTTAAACGTATTTGTCCATCTCTTTGAGGACGTTGTCTTTAAGCCCTTCCAAAAATCCCGGAGCAGGGTATGGAAAAAGCTTTGCCGGCCCCTTTCCGTTCTGCTGGCCTATGTGATTGTGGCGCTGGTCATCCTTTTCATTGCCCTGTTCATTGTGCCGGGGCTGATTGAATCCATGGGCGTGCTGGCTGAAACAGCCCAGAAAACCCTGCCCACCACCATCAACAACTGCCTGCGCTGGGCAAACGAGTTTGCAAGGGAAAACGACCTGGACTTTATGGAAGATTTCCTCAAAAGCTTTAACTGGACCACCCTGCTCTCCAACGCGACGAAAACCGCTACGGATTTTGTGGCCTCCCTGGTGGGGATTATGTCCAACGTGGCCTCCGGCGTGTTCAGTATGATTATGGGCTTCATTTTCTCCATCTACATGCTGACAGGCAAGGAGAAGCTGCTGCGGGGCGTGCGCTCTGCCCTGCTTGCCTTCCTGCCCCGGAAAGCCGCCCGGAGCCTTTCCCATGTGGGGGCCATTACAAACCGGGTGTTTTTCTCCTTTATCAAGGGCCAGCTTACAGAATGCGTAATTTTAGGGGTGCTGTGCTATATCGGCATGAGCCTTTTGGGGCTTGACTATGCCCTGCTCATCTCCTCCGTAGTGGCCCTGGGCGCCCTTATCCCCATTCTGGGCGCGTATGCCGGCGCGGCGGTGGGGGTTATTGTCCTGCTACTGGTAAATCCCTTTGATTCCCTGATTTTCCTTATCTTCCTGCTGATCCTCCAGCAGGTGGAAGGCAACCTGATATATCCCCGGGTGGTGGGTTCCTCCATTGGCCTGCCCCCTGTGTGGACGCTGTTCGCGGTGGTGTTCTGGGGAGGCGTGATGGGCATTGCGGGCATCTGGTTGGGCACCCCTCTGACAGCGGTGATTTACAGGCTGTTCCGCTCCTCGGTGCGCGGCCGCCTGCGGAAGAAAAACATGGATCCCATGGATCCAAAGCTTTATGCCCCCTCCCCCTTTGCGGATGAAAATCTGGACAAGGAGGAAGGGGAACAGCAGAAGCTGGAAGAAATATAAGAAGCCGTACCAATAGGCTCCTGCACAAACCTTTTCGGGAAATTTAGCGGGCTTCAGTGTTGGAAATCCTCGAAATACGAAAGTATTTCTTGCGGTTTCCGCCTTGAACCCCACAAAATTTCCTTGAAAATCTTCGCACCAATCCTATCGGTACAGCTTCTAAGCTGTTATACTTTTCAAGACGGCGGAACTTGCAGAAAGATTACAAAACGGGAGGAATGCAGCATGGAAACAATGGTAAAAACAAAGCAGGGTGCTGTGGAGGGCCTTTGGAGCGGGGACGGGAAAACCGCCATTTTCAGGGGAATCCCTTACGCAGAGGCCCCTGTGGGGGCGCTGCGCTTTCAGCGTCCCCAGGAGAAGGCGCCCTGGGAAGGGGTGCTTTCCTGTAAGGAATTCGGCCCCCGGTGCCCCCAGGCGGATTTAGCCTCTATGGACTTTTACGGCAAAGAGTTTTACGACGAGATGGTGCCCCCCTGTAACGAGGACTGCCTGCGCCTGAACGTCTGGACGCCAAAGGAGGCCCAGGCAGGCGGCGGGCTGCCCGTACTTTTCTGGATACATGGCGGGGCCTTTATGCATGGCTGCGGAAGCGAAAAGGAGTTTGACGGAGAGGGCTTTGCCCAAAAAGGCGTTATCCTGGTCACCATAAACTACCGAGTGAATGCCTTCGGCTTTTTCGCCCATCCGGATTTGGAAGGGGAAAACGGAGAGCGGGTTTCCGGCAACTACGGCATTCTGGATCAGATATTCGCCCTTAAGTGGGTGCGGGAAAATATTGCCGCCTTTGGAGGCGACCCGGAGAAAATCACCCTGTGCGGCCAGTCCGCGGGCTGCATGAGCGTGCAGGCCATCATCTCCTCCCCTCTTGCAAGAGGCATGGCCCGGGGGGCCATCCTCCAAAGCGGCACAGGCCTGCCGCCCCGGCGCTCCACCCCCACCCGGGATCAGATTTTTGAAACCTCCCGGCGGCTGATGGCCCATTTGAAGGTTTCCACCATAGAAGAGCTGCGGCAAACGCCTGCCCAGGCCCTGATGGAAGCCGCCTATGCGGTGCAGGAGGGGGGCGGGCTTTGCTGGCGGCCTTATGTGGATGGCTGGCTGCTGCTGGCACAGCCGGAGGATCTGGCAGAAAACGGGGCTATCCACCCCATCCCCATGATGATTGGCTGTACCGGGGACGATATCGGCGGAGGCGCGCTGCAAGAGGGAACTGCCGCCTGGTGTGAAAACCTTTTGAGGCTGGGCAGAGGCCCCTCCTACCTCTACTTCTTTGACAGGAAGCTGCCCGGGGACGACGCCGGCTCTTTCCACTCCAGCGAGCTGTGGTACGTCTTTGAGACGCTTTCCCGGTGCTGGCGGCCCTGGGAACAGAGGGACGCAGATCTCTCCAGGGAGATGGCAGGGTATTGGGCCAATTTTGCAAAGCAGGGAAACCCCAACGGAGAGGGCCTGCCCCAGTGGGAGGCTTTTGGCGAGGGCACCCGGGAGCCAAAGGTTTTCCGGTAATCTTACAGGCCGCGGAAACAAAAAACGTTTAAGCAGCGAAAAGGCTTGTTGTCCGTGAATCACAGGCAGCAAGCCTTTTTGTTTCGTTTATATGCAATCGTATTTAGAACCTGTATTCATAGCCTGTAACCACCGTCTAAACGGCCTTTTTGAAGCCACTCCGCGTTACATTTTCTTGCAGAAGCGCAAACATTATTGACTGGATCCAAAAATTCCCGCTCAGCTGACAATTTCGATTATGAATACAGGTTCTAAAGCCATAAGGCAGCCAGAATACGGATTTTCCCGGCGCAGGGGCAAAAAAGCCGCAAAAGCATCTGCTTTGCGGCTTTCCTGTATTCTTTTTTAGCTGCGCTTCCACTATAATATGGAAAAGAGGTTAAGCGTGCAGCGCTTTTTCCAGGCGTTCCAGCCCCTCTTTCAGAACCCACTGGGGCACAGCCAGATTTACACGCTCAAAGCCCTCGCCCTCCTGGCCAAAGAGGTATCCCTCGTCAAAGAAGAGCTGCCCCTTCTGCACCATGATTTCCTCCAGCTCCTGGGCTGTTTTGCCCAAGGCAGTGCAGTCCAGCCAAAGCAGGTAGGTGCCCTGCAGTTCTATAGGCTCAATTTCCGGCAGGCGCTCCCGGAGGAAATCTACAGCAAGGAGATAGTTGCTGTGGATAACCTCCAGCATTTCTTCCATCCAGGGCTTGCACTGGGTGTAGGCAATGCGGCAGGCCTCCAGGCCAAGGGCGCCGGGTCCTCCATGGCCCAGCTCCTTTTTAAAGGCCTCCCGGTCGGCTTCATTGGGGATAACAATATTGGAAGTCTGCATGGCGGCCAGGTTGAAGGTTTTGCTGGGAGCGGTGCAGACCATAATCCTGTCCCCGAAGTCCCCGGCATTGGGGAACACTGTGTGCTTGTGCCCGGGCATAATGAGGTCGAAATGGATTTCGTCGCTGATAACGCGCACGTTGTTCCTTATGCAGATTTCCCCAACCTGCCGCAGCTCCTCCGCTGTCCATACGCGGCCCACAGGGTTGTGAGGGCTGCAGAAGATGAGAAGCTTGTTCTTTTCCTCTGCCGCCAGCTTTTCCAGCAGGTCAAAGTCTATGGAATATGTATGGTTCTCATAGAGAAGGGGGCAGCGCGCAATTTCGCAGCCGCCGTTTTCCGCCGCCATATAGAAGGGATAGTATACGGGGGTGAACAGGATAACCCCGTCGCCGGGCCGGCAGAAAGCCCGCACTGCCACGAAAAGGGCGGAAACCACGCCGCAGGTGCAGACGATTTCCTCAGGCTTTACCTCCCAGTCGTGCTGCTCCTTCATCCACTGGCACACAGTTTCCAGATATTCCTGGGTAGGCCCGGTGTAGCCCAGGATGTGGGTGTCCATGTAAGCCTTCAGGCCCTGGGCGATTTCAGGGGCGTTTTTAAACTCCATATCCGCCACAGAGAAGGGCACCACGCCTTCCTTGGTGTCAGGATTCTTTTCCCGCATTCCCTCCCATTTCCCAGAGCCATGTTTGGAGCGGTCGATAAGCGTTTCAAAATCATACTTCATAACAACAATACCTCCAAAAAGTATAGATATGCGTCGGGCTTTGCCGGAAATCGACAAAAGTATTATGCGCTCTTTTGCGAAGTTTGTCAATAGTGCGGCAAATGTTTGGATCTACTGCCTTATTCTCTTTCCGCGGCAGTGGGGCAGAAGGAGGCCATGCAGCACTTTTCGCAATGGGCCTTGCGGGCGGTGCAGACCGCCCTGCCGTGGAGCACAGTGCGGTGGCAGAAGTCGTTGGATTCCTCCGGGGGCAGGATGGCCCGCAGGTCATTTTCCACCTTCTGGGGGGCTGTGTTCTTGGTCAGCCCCAGGCGGCCTGTAATGCGGATAAAATGGGTGTCTGTAACCACCGCTGGCTTATGGTAGATATCCCCTACAATGAGGTTGGCAGTTTTCCGGCCCACCCCTGGCAGGCGGGTGAGATCCTCAATGGTGTCCGGCACCCTGCCGCCAAATTCATCCCGGATCATGCGGCAGGCGGCGAGAATATCCTTAGACTTGGTTTTGTAGAACCCGCAGGAGTGGATGAGATCGCTTATTTCCTGTTCTGTGCCTTCGCAAAAGTCCTCCAGGGTGGGGAAGCGGGCAAAAAGCGCCGGGGTAACCAGGTTCACCCGGGCATCTGTGCATTGGGCGGAAAGCCGGGTGGCGATGAGAAGCTGGAGGGGATCCTGATATGTAAGGGAGCAAATCCCATCGGGATACTCCTTTTTCAGGGCCTCCACAGCTAAAAGCGCCCGTTCTTGTGTTGTCATGTGCCATCCCTCAATTCGTTTATTACTTTCCCCCATTTTACTACAAAATCCGCCGGTTGACAAGGGAGAGCCCATCTGTCATACTATTTCCAAAAAGGAGCTGATACCATTTGACCTCTGCTGTCCTGCAATGGCTGGCCTTTTCCACCATGCTCGTGGATCATATCGGCTATACCTTCTTTCCCTCCCTGCCGGTGCTGCGGGCTGTGGGCAGGCTTTCCTTTCCCATTTTTGCCTTCCTGCTGACAGAGGGCTTTGCCCATACCTCAGATTTAAAAAAATACGCCGGGCGGCTTCTCTTCTTTGGATGCATCGCTGAACTGCCCTACCAGATGATGCTGTACCACCGCTGGGTGGGCTTTCGCCCCAGCAACATCCTCTTTGCCCTGCTGCTGTCCCTCGGGGCTTTATACTGCGCCAGGGAGGGCGGGCTTTGGCTTTTGGGAGCGGGGACGCTGGCAGTGCTGGCCCAGGCAGGCGGCTTCAGCTATGGGGCCTATGGGGTGCTGCTGGCAGTGCTGTTTTACAGCACCCGGGAAAAGCGCTGGGCCATCCCGCTGGTGCTGACAGGCTGCACCCTGCTTTACTGCTGGCACCACCACAGCCTTTTCCAAATCTGGGCGGTGTTCGCCGCCATACCCCTGCTGCTTTATAATGGGGAGAAGGGCAGGCGCGCGCCCCGCTGTTTGCTGTATATCCTGTATCCGGTCCACCTGGCAGTGCTCAGCGGGCTGTACTTCTTGCAAAAATCCATATGACAGAGGCGCTAATCTTAAAAGCTGGCAATTTCGCTAAATTTTTCAAAACATATGGAAAAGTGTTGACAATATACGCTTGCTGCTGTTATACTTATTTTCAGAAGAGGGTATATTGTTTTTGCATCCTGAACGCCGTGAAACTCCTATGCCATAAGCTGAAATGGAGGTGTGGCAAAAATGACGGACGTTATCCGCTCTCAAATCAGGAGAAAAGCTTTCGGGCAAATTTTCCGGCACAGCATCCTGCTATGCTTCGTTCTGGAGTACACTATGCTGATGCTTGACGAGTATTGGGGAAATTTTCCTATAGAATATCTCTTGGTTTTTTTGCAGGCCGCCCTGTTCTGTGCCGCTCTGAAAACCGGGCCTGCGCCCCGGCAGAGGCCCCAAAAGCTTCTGCCCCGCCTTTGGCCCGTCCCCCTCACAGCCGCTGTCCTGATACTGGTTTATGTTTTGCTTCCCGGCAGGCTGTGGCTTGTTTCCAGCAGGGTTTTGGGCACGGCGCTGTTCCTGCTGGGCGCGTTTTACTGGAACCGGGCCAGGTCGGGAGACGCAGCTTTCCTGTTAAATCTGTATGCCTGCGCCCTCGCTGTTCATCTGTGTTATCTCCCCCTGCCCATCATAACCGTTATGTTCGACATCCCCGCCAGTTGGATATCGTACTATGCCGCCGGGGCGGCTGTATCTGTGTTGCTGGGGCTGTGCTCGGTGCTGTGGGCCGCACTTTCCGGTAAACAAAAAACCTGACCGCAAAAAACAGCCCCTGCCATCCTTTTCCGATGGCAGGGGCTGTTTTTTTACAAAGCTTACCGGCAGGTGAAGGTGCAGCACTCTGTGCCGCTCTTAGAGCACACATCGTCGCAGCAGCAGCCCACACAGACACACTCCGCGCCGCATTTGCAGTTGCTGTTATAGGCGCAGTTCTGGGCGTGGCAAGTGATGGAGCTTTCTGTGCTGGCGCTGCCGGAAACAGAAGCCGACGCGCCGCCCCTACCCCGCTCCCGGTAGGAGCTGCAGCAGGTCTGGTCGCACACCTTGGCCCCGGGGCCGTCCACCTGGATACCGGGCAGGCTGCACAAGCCGCCTTCATAATGCTGGCAGGAGGACACCTGACATTCCAATCTGTTTTTCATAGGGCACCTCTTTTTCATAAGGTTTTGCAAGGCAAAAAGCCTTACACGCCTTATTGTGCCCCCAAGCGCCGCCGTTTATCCAGAACCTACAACGGCGCGTCTATTTATAAAGTGGATATTTTTCACAAATGGCGTTTACCATGCCCCGCAGCTTTTCTTTGTTCCCTTCAAAGCTGTCCTCCATGGAGAGGGCAATGCAGGCCGCGATTTCGTCCATATCCGCCTCCCCAAGGCCCCGGGTGGTGACAGCCGGAGTGCCCAGCCGCACGCCGCTGGTGACAAAGGGGCTGCGCTTTTCGCCAGGCACTGTGTTCTTGTTGGCGGTAATATACACCTCGTCCAAACGGCGCTCCAGTTCCTTGCCGGTCAGCTCGCTGTCTGAAAGGTCAATCAGCATCAGGTGGTTGTCTGTGCCGCCGGAAACCAGCTTCACGCCCCTGTTCAGCAGTCCCGCGGCAAGGGCCTGGGCGTTTTTTACCACCTGCTCTCCATAAGCCTTGAAGGCAGGCTGCAGCGCCTCGCCCAGGCACACGGCCTTTGCGGCAATAATATGCATCAGCGGCCCGCCCTGGGTGCCGGGGAAAATGGCCTTGTCAATGGCTTTGGCATACGGCTCTTTGCACAAAATCATGCCGCCCCGGGGGCCGCGAAGGGTTTTATGGGTGGTGGTGGTGACCACGTCGGCATAGGGAACCGGGTTTTGATGGACGCCTGCCGCCACCAGCCCGGCGATGTGGGCCATGTCCACCATCAAAAGGGCGCCGCAGGCATCGGCAATTTCCCGGAATTTTGCGAAGTCAATGGCCCGGGGATAGGCGCTGGCCCCAGCCACAATCAGCTTGGGCTTCACCTCCATGGCCTGCGCCATCAGCTTTTCATAGTCCATGCATCCGGTTTGGGGATCTACCCCATAGGGCACGAAATTATAAAGGGAGCCGGACA
Source organism: Acutalibacter sp. JLR.KK004 (assembly GCF_036941085.1). NCBI lineage: Bacteria > Bacillati > Bacillota > Clostridia > Eubacteriales > Acutalibacteraceae > Acutalibacter > Acutalibacter sp. JLR.KK004. The sequence goes on along the minus strand of NZ_JAYMNQ010000001.1, from coordinate 1,027,253 downwards.
TGTTCACAGGAGAGCCGTGGGTCAGATGGCCTCCCTCTGCCAAGTTCATGCCCAGCACGGTGTCTCCAGGCTGGAGCAGGGCAAAGTACACTGCCAGATTGGCCTGCGCCCCGGAATGGGGCTGCACGTTAGCGTGTTCCGCGCCGAAAAGCGCGCAGGCCCTGTCCCTGGCAATATTTTCCGCCACGTCCACGCACTGGCACCCGCCGTAATACCGCTTTCCCGGATACCCCTCCGCGTACTTGTTGGTGAGCACGGAACCCATTGCCGCCATCACGGCGGGGGAAACGATGTTCTCCGAGGCGATAAGCTCCAGGTTCCGCCGCTGGCGGGAAAGCTCCTGGCCCATAGCTTCTCCCACTGCTGGATCTGCCTGGGAAACAAAACCGATAGAATCCATCAAATCTGCAAACATTAAAGAAAACCCCTTTCTATTGTGTCCGTCGTGTGTCCCAAATCTCCTTTCCATGCGCAGGCCGCAAAGGAGAAAAATGCATGTTTTCAAAGATAGTATGCATGTGAAGCGGCTGTTATAAGGTGAAACCTGCTGGAATTTTCCGGCATTGCGGCAGGACCGGGGCAATCAATTCGAATCAAGTGTAATAGCTATGGACTATTATACCATGAATTTCCTGCCTGCGCAACACTGGAAATCCAGCGGGAAGACGCAGGCGGACATGCCCCTCCCTGCTGTGAGTGTCCAAAATAAATATTATAAAAACGTGGGGAAACACAAAAGTTTCTTGCATTCGTGTAACGAATGCATCACCTTCTTCAAAGTTGGTGGGCAAAGGCTAACGCAAAACGTTAACTTTACGCAAAACGCCGCGCGTTTGCGTTGCTATGGGGTTTTCAGGGGGCGAGGGTTTCCATGTGGCGAAACGCAAACGCCATGTGTTAGCGTTTCCGCCCCGGGCCGACCGAGCCGGGGAAGGTCCCCAGTGGGAACCGCTCTGACCCGACCGAGTCGGCAGGCGAGACGCAAAGCCCCTAAACCGCCGGCGGCATAAAACGCGCGCTTGGACACTCCCGCCTTATTTTCTCATGGCAGCTTTGCCACATCGCAGCCCAGCTCGTCGATTTTCTCCCGCAGCTTCAGGAAATCCTCAAAGGCCGCCGGCTTTTGGGAGGGGTTGCGCAGCAGAGCCGCCGGATGCAGGGTGGGCATCATCACCACCCCGTTTTTCTCTATGAAAAGGCCATGCTCTTTGGTAATTTTAATGTCAGGCTTTATCATCCGCATGGCCGCCACCCGGCCCAGGCACACAATGATTTTCGGCCGCAGGATGGCAAACTGCGCCCGCAGCCAGTTGATGCAGGCCTCCTGCTCCTCAGGCAGGGGATCCCGGTTTTTCGGCGGCCGGCACTTGACGATGTTGGTGATATAGATATTCGTGCGCCTGTCCAGATCCACCGCCGCCAGCAGCTTGTCCAGAAGCTGCCCGCCCCGGCCCACAAAGGGTTCCCCCTCCAAGTCCTCGTGCTCGCCAGGGCCTTCCCCCACCAGCATGACTTTTGCCTGGGGGTGCCCCACCCCGAACACTACATGGTTCCGGGTTTCGCACAGCCCGCATTTTTTGCACTGCATACAGTCGGCCCGCAGGCCCTCTATGCCGTTTAGCATGATATTCCACCTGCCTTTTAGGACCTTGGGGGCGTTGCCCCCAAAACCCCTACAACCCCTTTTAAACAAAAGGGGTTGACCCTAAAATTTTTATTCCATTTCCCTTTTGCGCTTCCGCCTTTTATAGAGAATAATGGCGATGTACACTGCCAGAAAGCCCAGGATAATGGCGATAAGCACAGCCGATTCCCCTGGCCCGCCCATTTTCACCTCGGCCCACAGCTTGTCTACCAAACTGCTGACCTCCTGGGGCAGGTTCACGAAAACCTGGGCTTTTGCCACAACCTCCCCGCTGGGATAATGCAGGGGGCTGTCCGCCACCTCCGGATCCAGATATTCCTTTGCCGCTGTCTCCGGGGTGGAATACCCCACATAGTCCATGTTGGCCCCGGAGATTTCCGGCTCGCACAGGAAGTTGATATAAGCTTCGGCCTCGGCCTTGTGCTGGGAGGTGGCGGGGATGCAAATGGCGTCCACAAAGAAATTGGTTCCCTCCTCCGGCACGGCAAAGGCAATGGTGTCGCTGTTGTCCACCAGGATAGCCGCGTCCCCGGAATAATAGGGGGCAAGCCAAGCCTCCCCGCTTTCCATCTTATCAAAAATCTGATCCATCACATAAGCCTGAACAAGGGGCTTCTGTCCCTTTAAAAGCTGGGCCGCTTCCTCCCAATCGTCCGGATTCGTGGAATTCACATCAAGCCCCAGCCGGAACTGGGCAATGGCAAAGGCGTCCCGGGGGTTATCAAAGGTGAGGATTTTCCCGGCATACCGGCTGTCCCACAGAGCGTCCCAGCTTGTCACCTCCTCCACGTAATCCGTATTGTAGAAGATGCCCACCACCCCCCAGGTGTAGGGGACGGAATAGAGGTTTTCCGGGTCATAGCTGGGGTTTTGGAACTGCTTGTCAATATACTGGAAGTTGGGGATATTCTCAAAATCCAGGGGGGCCAGGCGGCCCTCGCTTATCAGCTTTGACACCATGTAGTCCGAGGGGATGATGATGTCATAATCCGCCCCGCCCCCAGCCAGCTTGGAATAGAGGGACTCATTGCTGTCAAAGGTGGTATAGTTTACGTTAATGCCGGTGCGGCGGGTAAACTCCGCGTTTACGTCCATGGAGCCGTCTGTGCCGTTTGCGATATACTCCCCCCAGTTATACACGTTAATGGTAACGCCCTCAGAGGCAGAGGCCGGAAGGGGGGCGCAGAGCAGGCACAGGCCGAAAAGGAAAGCAAGCATCTTTTTCATCAGTCTTCCTCCTTTGCCGGGCGCCTTCCCCGGCCCTGGCGCACGTTCACCACAATGAGCAGCGCCATCACCACCGCAAAGAGCACAGTGGACAGGGCGTTTATCTCCGGGCTTACCCGCTTCCTGGTCATGGAGTAGATATAAATAGGCAGGGTCTGGGTGGTGCCGCTGGTGAAATAGCTGATAACAAAATCGTCGATGGACAGGGTGAAGGCCATAATCATCCCTGTCACCACCCCAGGCATGATTTCCGGCAGCACCACCTTGAAAAAGGCCTTTACAGGCGGGCAGCCCAAGTCCTGGGCGGCCTCATAAAGGTTTGGATCCATCTGCCTAAGCTTTGGCAGCACAGACAAAATGACATAGGGCAGGCAGAAGGTGATGTGGGCCGCGATGATGGAACCCATGCCCAGGCTGCGCCCCCCAAACAGCCCAACGGCAAACACGAACAGCAGCATCATGGAAACGCCAGTAACAATCTCCGGGTTCACCATGGGGAAGTTGGTAATATTCATCAGGATCCGCTGGGGCAGGCGCTTCATGGAGTTAATCCCCACAGCCGCCACTGTACCCAGCACCGTGGAAGCCGCCGCCGCTATTACGGCAATCAGCAGGGTGTTGCGCAAAGCCTCCAGAATCAGCCTGTCCTCAAAAAGCTTCTGATACCATTTAAAGGAGAAGCCGCTCCACACCGTGCGGCTGGCCGTCTCCGTATCATTGAAGGAAAAGACAATAAGCACCAAAATCGGCGCGTAAAGGAACAAGAACACCAGGAAGGTGTAAATCCGGCCGCCTGTCTTTTTCACAGCAGCACACCCCCTTCCCCTGGCTCCCCGTCGTCAAACTGGTTCATAATGCCCATGCAGATAAGGATAATCACCATCAGCACCAGGGAGATGGCGGAACCTAAATTGGGATTATAGGCGCTGCCTAAAAACTGCATGTCAATCAGGTCGCCAATGAGAAGGTTCGCACCGCCCCCCAGCATCTTGGAGATGATGAAGGTGCTCACCGCCGGCACAAACACCATGGTCACGCCGGAGATAATGCCGGGCATGGACATGGGCACCACCACCTTGAAAAACACCTGGCGGCTGTTTGCGCCCAAATCCTCCGCTGCCTCTATTACGCTCTGGTCAATCTTTGTCAGGACAGAATACAGGGGCAGAATCATATAGGGGATGTAATTATACACCATTCCCAGCACCACAGCCCCCGCTGTGTTTATCATATGTATGCCGTTAAGCCCAAAAGCCTTGAGGGCCGCGTTTATCAGGCCGTTGTCCTCTAACAGCGTCATCCAGGCATAGGTGCGCAGAAGGAAATTCATCCACATGGGCAGCATCACCAGCATCACCATCACGCTCTGGCGCTTGGCGCTCATTTTAGAAATGATATAGGCCAAAGGATAGCCCATCACCAGGGAGATAAAGGTCGCCACCGCCCCCAGCCAGATGGAACGCAGGAACACATTGGAATACTGCCCCACGCTCAGGATATTTTCCAGGGTGAAATGGCCCGCCCTGTCGGTAAAGGCGAACCATGCCACCAAAAGCATGGGCAGCACGATAAAAATAGTCATCCACACCGTGTAGGGCGCGGAGAGGAGCCTGGATTTAGCCTTCATCTGCTTTGCCCTCCTCTTCCCCTGCCGCCTGCATGTCCTCGTCCATTTCATCCGAGAAGGTGCTGTAATCCCCGAACCTGCCGGAGTATTCCGACTTCGCCATTACGTGGATGTCGTCCGGGGTCAGGGAAAGGCCGATGCGATCCCCCACAGCCCGGAAGTCCGTAGACTGTATCATCCATTTAAAGCCCGCCACGTCCACAATAATTTCATAGTGCACGCCCTTGAAGGTAACGGCTGTAACCTCCCCGGTAATGTGGGTGGAGTCTGCCTGCACCACGTCAATGTCCTCCGGCCGTATCACCACGTCCACAGGGGTGTTTTTCCCAAAGCCCTTGTCCAAACACTGGAAAGTGTGCCCGGCAAAGCGGACGCTGTAGTCCTCCAGCATCAGGCCGTCCAGGATGTTGGACTCCCCGATAAAGTCTGCCACAAAGGCGTTCCCCGGTTCGTTATAGATATCCGTAGGCGTGCCTATCTGCTGGATATCCCCCCCGTCCATCACCACCACTGTGTCAGACATGGACAAAGCTTCCTCCTGGTCATGGGTGACGAACACAAAGGTAATGCCTGTCTGCTGCTGTATCTTTTTCAGCTCCACCTGCATGTCCTTGCGAAGCTTTAAGTCCAGGGCGCCCAGAGGCTCGTCCAAAAGTAGCACCTTTGGCTCGTTTGCCAAGGCCCTGGCAATAGCCACCCGCTGCTGCTGCCCTCCGGAAAGCTGGCTTATCCCCCGGTGGGCATAGCCCGCAAGGTTCACCATGGACAGCATCTCATGGACTGTGGCCTTTATTTCCCTCTCGTTTTTCCCTTTGATACGCATCCCGAAAGCGATATTGTCATACACGTTCAGGTGAGGGAACAAGGCGTATTTCTGGAAAATGGTGTTCACCTCCCGCTTGTGCGGCGGCAGGGCCGTGATGTTTTTCCCATAAAAAAACACATCCCCCGCGTCCGGCTGGATAAAGCCTCCGATGGTGCGCAAAACCGTGGTTTTGCCGCAGCCGGAGGGGCCTAACAGTGTGACGAACTCCCCGTCCTGGATATCCAGGTGGAAGCCCCCCAGCACCTGCTCCCCGCCATAAGACACAGCAATGTTTTGTAAGGAAAGAATGGTGTTGTTCAATTTTCTGCATCCCCTTTGCGAAATAAGTTTTGCGTGTCTTTTGTTATTCACACATAACCCGGCCCGGTTGGGACGCCCGGCAAAAGCCTTGCCGGCACGCGCCCGGAGGATCGCCATCCGCAAAGGATAAAAAGCAAAAGCAAAAAAGCTTTTGCGGCGAAAGAACAGGGCCGCTTTTATGGGCCGCCCCACCTCCTTCGGGAGCCGCCCTTTTTCAGATGCAAACGCAATGAGTACACTATACAGAAAATCAGTCTTTTTGTCAATCCTTTTTTTATTTTGGGGAGTGCCGGCGTGTGTAGCTGCCCTGAGAAAAGGGCTTGAAATTTTGGCGGCGGGGTAGTACAATGAAAGCAGGAAAACCTGTATATTTAAGGAGGAGTTTGCTATGAAAGTTATGGTGGAGACTTCAGCCCATCATGTCCATGTGTCTGACGCCGATCTGGCTGTGCTGTTCGGGGAGGGCGCAACCCTTACCAATAAGAAGGATTTAAGCCAGCCCGGGCAGTTTGCCTGCGTGGAAAAGGTTGAGGTGGTAGGCCCGAAGGGTTCCATGTCCATGTCTATTTTAGGGCCGACCCGCAAGGAGACCCAGGTGGAAATCTCCCTGACAGACGCCCGCAAGCTGGGCGTTACCGCGCCCATCCGGGAGTCCGGCGACCTGGAGGGTACCCCTGGCTGCACCTTGAAAGGGCCTAAGGGAGAAGTTGCCATTGAGAAAGGCGTCATTGCCGCCAAGCGCCACATTCATTTTGCCCCTGCCGAGGCAGAGGAAGCCGGCGTGGTGGACAAGCAGATTGTTTCTGTGAAGGTGGATTACAACGGCCGCAGCCTGACCTTTGGGGACGTGGTGTGCCGGGTGAACCCTGCCTATGCCCTTGCCATGCATGTGGACACGGATGAATCCAACGCCGCTGCCCTGCCGGGCACAGTGGATGGAGAAATTGTGCTGTAAGATTTTTGGAGAATCAGAAGCCCCCCGCCTGCTGGCGGGGGGCTTTCTTGTCTAACGAAAGCCACTGGCAAGGCGAGTGGTTCAAAGAAAGCCTTTTGGCGATGATGTAGAAGGAAGAACTCCTTTTGGTGTAGAATAAGCTTGCGGTTTGGCAGGCCGCAAAAGCGCAAGGCAGTTGCACTCGTACGGCACTGTAAAGCAAAAATGAAAAGAAAGGACCCGAAAATCAGCGAAAAACTCTACGCAACGAGGAAAAGCTCACGTTTACGCGATTTTGAAAGCACAAGGCCAGCGCACTGAGCCGGTGTAAGGTTGTTCAATGCGGAATGAGGACGGACAAAGTTGTAGAAAAAGATGAACATGGAAATGAGGTTGTTGGCACAATCAAGGAAACAAACCAAACACAAACGGAATTTACAGGAGGAATTTATTATGAAAAACCTGAGCATGATCAGCAAGCCCCAGACTGGCTACAACGTGAAGAAAGCCAACGCAAAAAAAGCTCGCGCCCATGCCAGCCGCGCCCGACAGAGTTCTTACGAGCGGTTCATGAGTGAGCACGGCGGTGCGGATATCCGCTATATCGGCGTACAGGGCGGCGCTCTGCCCCAGCCCAGAATCTAAATCGAGAAAAGTATCCGGCCGTGAAACCCTCACGGCCTTTACTTTATAGATAACAAAACAGGAGGAAAACCTATCCTTTATCAGACTTTACCCCATGGCGGGGAAAAAATCGAAGCGTCCGTGGAAATGCATCTGTGCAAACTGAAAACGGATTACATGGACTTTGGGTTTATCCATTGCATCGACCAACAGGCCGAACTGGACAAGGCTTTGCAGGGCGGGATACTGGAGATGGTGCAGAAATACAAACAACAGGGCAAGGTGTGGCATATCGGCTTTTCCTCCCATAACCCCGCCATGGTACACAAGGTGTTGGACATACACATCGTGGATATGGTGATGTTCAGCATCAACCCGGCCTACGACTACACAGATAAGGAAGAATATGGCATCGGCACAGCCGGGGAGCGCATGGCCCTTTACCGCCGCTGTGAGCAGGAAGGAGTGGGCATCTCGGTTATGAAGCCCTATGGCGGTGGGCGTCCTCTTCCGCCAAATCCGGATCGTGGCTCAGCTTCAGAATGCAGCCGTATACCGCTTCAAAATATTCGGTATACACCTGGTCAAACTCCTTCATCTTCCCCGCCCCCTTTGTCTTTTAGACCGGCAAAAAGCCTTTTCGTTACAAGTCTTTTTGGAAAAAACATGAAAATCGCCATGCGAACCAGAATACGCACAAAAGAGATGAAAGTTCAACCTTTTGTGCCCGGTATCGTTCCCTTCTCTGCATTTTTCACACTCATCTTTTCAGGCAGGGCACAGCCGTTCATACAGGAAACCCCCGGCGCGGTGCCGGGGGTTTTCCTCCTCCATACGTTAGTACGGCTCAAAGCAGATGTTTAAATCCACTGCAGTGCTGATGCCCGGGATGGTGCCCTGGTCGGAATACTGCCACATGCGGAAATTGTAATACAGGCTTGGCTCCCTTTGATATTCTGCCAGCCAGATGGGATAATCCTTCACAGCGTCCATATCGAAGAATTTATAGATCATGTTTTTGTTGGAGTAAAAGCAGGGCTTATAGCCCCTTTCCTCCACCCGCTTGCAAAAGGCCGCGCCGAAGCGGGCCACATCGGCCCCCTGCGCGTTATAAGCCCTGAGATCCTCGGCAGGCAGGTTTTCCCCGGGAACAGGCGGCTCCCAGTCAAAGGCAATGGGGTAATCAAGGCCGCGCCCGTCCAGCACAGAAAGGGCATAGTCCGCCTCGGCCTCGGCCTCAGCTTCCGTAATGGCTTGGGAGAAGAAATACACCCCCACCGGCAGGCCCGCGTCCACAGCTCCCTGGTAGTTTTTCTCAAAGCACTCGTCCGTCACCAGCAGGCCCTGGGTCATGCCCCGGTATCCCAGGCGGATGATCACAAAATCCACCTGCTCGGAAGCTTTCACCTGCGCCCAGTCAATGTCCCCCTGGAACTCGGAAACGTCGATGCCCATCAGGGCCTTGCCGTCCTCATACCGGACAAAGCGGCCCAAGTCGTTGAACTTTTCCCTTTCATACTGGCACACCGGCAGGTCAAACTTGGGGATAAGCCGGGTGCCCTCATAGATATCCTCCACCTGGAGCATGTTCTCCGGGATGAGGGAGGAGGCGGGCGGCTCTGGTTCCGGCTCGGCAAAGCGGAGGATGTAAAAGAGGGAAAGCCCGATAATCAGCAGGGCCACCAGGGCGCAGGCCGCAGGAAGCAGCCACTTCCGGTATTTTCTCAGCAGGACGGCGCGCCGGGAAGGGGGCCGTCTTTTTTGTGTTGCCATAAGCGTTCCTTTCTGTTTGCAAGTTTTAGTCCCTCAGGGCTTATATTCCTTCAGGCTGATGGTGATGGGCACCGGCTTGCTGATGCCGGGCACCTCCCCGTCTTTGGTATACTGCCACATTTTATAGTCGTAATAGAAGCTGGGGGCCGGCTGGTACTCCGCGTACCACATGTCGTGCTCTGTCAGCCGGGACAAATCCAGGCTTTCATACCCCATTTTCTTGTCCGCGTAAAAAGCGGTTTTATAGCCTACAGTCTTGATTTTCTTTAAAAAGGTCTGGATGAATCCTGTCACCTGGTCGCCGTTGCAGCGCACGGTGCGGGATTTCTCGTCCACCTCCCCGCTGTCCTTGCGGTCATATTCCCAAAAGATTGCCACCGGGTAGGTCATCTGGTAGGGGCGGATTTGCTCCAGCACAAAATTTGCCTCCTCCTCAGCCTCCGTGTCTGTAACGGCCTTGGAATAGAAATATACCCCCACAGGCAGGCCTGCCTCTGTGGCCCCTGTAATGTTCGCCTCGAAGTTACTGTCCAGGGAGATGCGGCCCTTGTCGTTGCCCCGGTATCCCACCCGGATCATGGCAAATTCCACGCCGCTTTCCGCCACAGCGTTCCAGTCTATCTCTCCGGCCTTCTGGCTGACGTTAATGCCCACGAAGGAGTCCCCCGCGTAGGTGACCACGCCGTTTTTCTCCTCGAAGTCCTCCGGGTTGTAATTGCTTGTGCGGATATCATAATAGGGGATAGTCATGTCCCCCTCGTACATATCGTTCACTTTGGCGGTGTTCCCGTCCTTTTCCAAAAGCTCCACCGAGCTGGTGCGCGGCCCCCGGGCCAGCATCACGGCGGAAATAACGATAATTACAACCACCAGCAGGGCTGTGGCCCCCAGGAATAAAGTTTTTCTGCCTGTATCTCCCATATTGCGCGTGCCTCCTTTCCCCAATTGCGCAGGGAATTTACCGCCCCCGCAGGCTGTCCAGGTGCTTGGCCTTTTCAAAGGCCCTGTACAGGAAAACGTCCGGCGGCAGCTCCTGATAATCCCAATACATAGGCTCCAGGGCGGTAACGCCCTTATAGCCTGTGGCGGCGATGGCCTGCATCACCCTGGCCCAGGGGACGTCCCCGTCAAAGGGCAGGCGGTGCTGAATGCAGCAGCTCCGGCTGGCGCCGCCGTTGTCGTGCAAATGCAGGGCCATCAGCCTGGCGCCGTACATTCCCAGCAAGTCCTCCTCCGGGGCGTCGTTATAGTGATGGCAGCAGTCATAGCACAGCCCCAGCCGGGGGGAATCTATCTGCCGGAAAGCCCAGGCAAGGTTTTTCAGGTTCTGCAGGTTTTCCAGGGCCACGTTCACCTCCAGCCTCTCCGCCTGCTCCACCAAGCGCCAAAGCCTTTTCAGGCCCTGCTCTGTAGGGGCAAAGTCATCCCCGGGCAGGTGCAGCACTATGGCGGGCACCTCTGCCGCCTTGCAGTCCTCCAGGCAGGACAGATAGCATTCCGCCGCTTCCTCCCCGGAAAGGCCCTCCTCCCACAAGGCATGCTGCAACTCTGTGGGCGCATGGAGGTTTTCCACAAAAAGGCCCGCGTCCCGGGCGATTTCCGGGGCCAGGCGGAAATCCATCCCCCGGCCCAGCCGGTGCCCCCACAATATCATTACCCCGGAAAAGCCCGCCTTTTTAATCAGGCGGTAACGCTCCTCCATGGTCAGCCTGTAGCCAAACCAGTCAAAAATTGAGAGCACAGGACACCCTCCTCTTGCAGCCAGATATGGCAAATTGCCTTGCCCCGTCCCGCGGGGCCGCAAAATGCCCCAATTTTCGCAGTATGCAGTATATCGTATATTATACAGGAAAACTGTCGAAAGTGCAATATGCAATAGTTGGCGGGACACGTTCATTTTGGAAACTTTTTGTATATTTTCCGCCGCGCAGCATGTTTTCCCTGCAAAAAACGGGCCGGGAGCATTGCCCCGCCCGTTTTCCTTATGCTATTCCAAATCGAAATCTTCCGGCAGGAGCAGCTCCAGATCCCGCTTTTCCTCCGGCTCCTTCATGTTCCGGCGGGAACAGGCAATAACCGCCTGCTCCACCTTGTTCCGGGCCATGCGCCCGTTGCCTTTGTCCCGTTCCCCGTTCTGCCCCATCCTTTCAAAATACCGGAGCAGCGGCATCCTGCAGGCCTCGTCCATCCGGTATCCCTTCCCGTTCACAATGCCCTGGGTAATCTCCCACAGCTCCTCCGGGCTGTAGTCGGGGAACTCGATGATATGGGGGAACCGGGAGCGCAGGCCGGAGTTTGCCGTTAAAAACTCCTCCATCTCCCGGGAATACCCTGCCAGGATGACCACCAGGCTTTCCCGGTTGTCCTCCATGCCCTTTACTAAGGCGTCAATGGCCTCCAGGCCAAAGCTGTCGTCCTTGCCCCTGTAAAGGGCGTAAGCCTCGTCAATGAACAGCACGCCTCCCAGGGCGGCCTGTATGGCCTTTTGGGTCAGGGGGGCGGTGTGCCCCACATACTGGCCCACCAGATCCGCCCGGGCCACCTCCACAAGCTGCCCGCCGGAAAGCAGGCCGATGGCCTTTAAATACCGGGCCACAATCCGGGCCATGGTGGTTTTGCCGGTGCCGGGGTTCCCGGTGAAAATCATGTGCATGGAGGGGGAGTCTGCTTTCAGGCCCCGGGCCTTGCGCATCTGCTGGATTTTGAAGTTGTCCTCCAGGGAGAGGATATAATCCTTCACAGGGCCAAGGCCCACAATTTCCTCCAGTTCCTTTTTCACCTGCTCCAAAGCCGCCTGCTGCACCCCCAGGCCCTCTGTGCCGGGCAGGCGCACCTCTGTTTCCCCGCCCTCCCAGGTATAAAACGCGCTTAAATCCCCGTCCTTAGCCGCAAGCCGCCCCTGCCAAGAACCCGTAATGGACTTGCGCAGCTTTTCTTCGCTATAGGCCTTATAAAGCCGCTGGGCCTCATTGTCAATGGCTCCCGCGCCCTGAGCCGGGGTGTATGCCCCTGCCAGGGCCTCTTTCTCCGCCTCCCCAAAGGACAGGGCAAGGGAAAGCTGCTTCTCCGCCCGGCCCCGCAGCTCCAGAAGGGCGTTTTGCGCTATCTGCCCCAGGGCCTCCCGGGTGAAGTCCTCTGTATACAGCACGTCGTCCAGGGCCGAGAGGAAGGGCGCGCCAAAGGCGTCCCCCAGCCCGGCCTCGCTTTTGCCCGCCACCAAAAACAGGTATTTCCCCCCTGCGGAAAGGGTGGAAACCGCGCCGGGGGCCAGGGCTGTGCCGATGTCTGCCAAAATCCCCTTCTGCTCTACATACCGCCCGGGCAGGGCCACGTCCCCCTGCCGGAACAGGCTGGAAGCCATGGACAGCACAGAGGGATGGCACTTTTCATAGTTTTCAAACAGCAGGGCCGCCGCCCCGCCTTTCAGGGCCGCGTACAAATCCTGCACAAAAAGCTTTTCCATGCCAGGGGTATGGTAGGCTGATAAGTCCAGCGCCGCGGTTTTGGGGCTTTTCAGCACCCCCTGCCTGCCCAGGGAGGCGGTCATAGCCTTAATGGCGCTGTGCCTGCCGGTGCCCGTCCCGCCCAGCACAGCCGCCCGGCACAGGGGGGACTCCTTCCCGGCCCCTGCCACAAAGGGCCGCTTGAACGCCAGGGCAAGGGCCTCTATAAATTTCTCCTGGCCCAGCACCTGCCGGGCCGTTTCCTGCCGGGCAATGTCAAAGGCTTTGTCCATGTCCGCAGGGGATCCGCTGTTTGCCGCCCTCTCTTGATTGTCCATCCCGTCCTGTTCCAGCCGGCGCTGAAGGCCTTCCATGTCTGCCTTGGCTTCCTGGGTCAGCCTTTCGATGCTCTCCTGCAAAGAACGTGACAGCCCGTCATTTACCTGTTCCACTGCCCCCAGGGCCTGCCCGGCCTGCTGCTGGGCCTGGAGGGCGCCCTCCAGGGGGGGCTGCCCCTTATCGGGAACAGCCGGGGCCGGCCTGGCGTGCTTTAACTCCCTGGTGCTTTTAAAATGCAGCCTGCCGCCCCGGAACATGGATTCCAAAATGGAATCAATATCATTTTTCACAGCGCTTCCTCCTTCCCCGGCTCTTCCGGGCTGAGATCCTCCAGGATGGCCCGCAGATCCTCCGCCCCTAACTGCCCTGGCGCAGAGGCGCTTTTCCCTGCCCCAAAGGTCACGCAGGAGCCAAACGCCTGCCCGCACACCCGGCTTACCTTCCCCAGCGGCCCCATGGCCATGGTGATAACCGGGCCTGTTTCCCTGCTGGCCCGCAGGGTGGCCCCCAAAAGGGCCAGCACATCCTCCGGGCGCCGGGGGGTTGCGGCATATTTGGGCAGGCAAGGCCCCAGTTCCCGCATCTGCATAAGGGTTCCGGCAATTTCCTCCTCCGGCGGGGTGCCGGAAAAGTCGTGCCGGGAAACAACGGCGGCAACGCCCTTTTCCGCCGCCTTTTCCAGCAGCCGCTTTGCCCTGTCCCTGCCCTTGGAAAGCTCAATATCTAAAAGCCCGAAGCCCCCCCGCTCCAGCAGGGCCAGAAGGAACTCCTCATAGGCCTCCCCTTCCAGGGGGCTTTTTCCCCCTTCCTGCTGGGTGCGCACCGTACACAGCAGGGGCCTGGGGGCAAGGGCGCTTTTCAGGGCGGACAGGGCAAAGCCCACGTCCTCCTCAAAGCAGTCCATCCGCCATTCATACAGATCGGCAGGCAGGGCGCGCACAAAAGCGGCCTCCTCCAGCAGGGCCGGCAGGCGGCTTTCTGTTAACGGCACGCATATTTTAGGCAGGCCCTGGCCAAAACGCAGGCCCGCCGCTTCAAACCATTTCAATGGCAGGTCAACTCCCTAGTAAAGTTATGAAAATCCTCTATAAAACAGTATACTGGCGGCGGGGGCAAATGTCAATTTCCATCTCGTGAAAAGTGCTTACTTTTCTCTTACAGCCCATTTTTTTCAAAGGCCCGGTATATCTTCCCGCCAGCCTGTATAGGATATTCACATCACTTCCTCATCATTTTTTGTACAAGGTAAAGGCAATACCGCATAATTCTAAGTGGTATACCGCGGAAGAGATTTTTTCGTCAGGGGGCATAAAGGCTGCGCAGGCAAACTGGCGTTTGTCAAGCAGGCTTTGCGCGCTATGACGGAAAAATAGCCCGCGAGATGCCGCTTAAGACGGCGGTCGTGAATTGTGCGGTGTTGCCTAAAAATCCAAGGAGGCTTTTGTTATGCAAAAGATAAAGGTTGTGCAGTATGGCTGCGGCAAAATGAGCAAATATACCCTGCGGTATCTCCACGAGCATGGGGCGCAGATTGTGGGGGCCATAGACGTAAACCCGGATATCGTGGGCATGGACGTGGGAGACTATGCCGGGCTGGGGGTGAAAACAGGCGTGCTCATCAGCAGCGATGCCGACCACGTGCTGGATAGCTGCGATCCGGATATTGCCATCGTCACCCTGTTCAGCTTGGTAAGCGACTGCTATGAGCACTTTGTAAAATGCCTTTCCCGGGGAATTAACGTTATCACCACCTGCGAGGAGGCCACCTACTGCTGGACTACCGATCCGGCCCGGGCCAATGCCCTGGACGTGCTGGCAAAGGAAACAGGCTGCACCTTTGTGGGCAGCGGCATGGAGGACACCTTCTGGGTGAACCTTGTAGGGCTGGCGGCGGCAAGCTGCAACAGCATCCAAAAGATAGAAGGGGCGGTAAGCTATAACGTGGAGGAATACGGCCTGGCCCTGGCCAAGGCCCATGGGGTTATGCTGACCCCTGAGGAATTTGAAAAGCAGATAGCCCATCCAGAGGTGCTGGAGCCTTCCTATGTGTGGAACTCCAACGAGGCCCTGGCCTCTAAACTGGGCCTGACAATCAAAAGCCAGGCCCAGAAATGCGTGCCCTATTTTCACGACGCCGACCTCTATTCCGAAACCATGGGCGCCACCATCCCTAAGGGAAACTGCATTGGCATGGCGGCGGTAGTTACCACGGAAACCTTCCAGGGGCCTGTTATTGAAACCCAGTGCATCGGCAAGGTATACGGCCCGGAGGACGGGGACATGTGCGACTGGAAAATCACCGGGGAGCCGGACATGGAATTCCACGTGGTGAAGCCTGCCACAGTGGAGCACACCTGCGCCACCATTGTTAACCGCATTCCCAGCGTGCTGCTGGCCCCTGCCGGGCTTGTGACCATCGACCAGCTTGAGGAGCTGCGCTTCCCTTCTTATCCCCTGGAGTTCTACTGCTGAAGGCTGTGTCCATGGACACTCCCAAAAAAATCTCCGGGTTGACAAAATCCCTCAAAAGCTTTACAATGGATACAGAAAAATGAAAACAGGGGTGCCGCCTGTGTGCGCAGGCAGCTGAGAGGAGCTTCGAGCTTAAACCCTATGCCTTCTGGCAGGAACCTGATGCGGATAATACCGACGTAGGGAGCATTTCATCATAAGGGCAGGGCTGTTTTGCGCGCAAGCTGCCCGCCGGGGGAATGTTTTTCACTGCCATTTGGATTTTTTCCAAGTGGCATTTTCATTTTTCACCGAGCTTTTTTCAGAAAGAGGGATGAATCATGAACGCACGCTCTGCACGCACACTGAACCTTGTAACAGGCGGGGTGCTGGTGGCCCTTGGCACCGCCCTTTCCTTTATCAAGGTGTTCGACCTCCCCTATGGGGGCAGCATTACCCTGTGCTCCATGCTGCCAGTCATGCTCTTTGCCTACCGCGCCGGCACAAAATGGGGGCTGGGGGCAGGCTTTGTTTTCAGCGTTTTAGAATTGCTCTTTGGCCTGGACGCTTTAAAGGGCATTTCCGGCGCCACTGTGGCGGGTTCCATTTTTCTGGACTACCTGCTGGCCTTCACAGTACTGGGGCTGGCAGGCATTCTCCGGCACAAGATCCAAAACGATCCCCTGGCCTTCACCCTGGGCTGCCTTATCGCCATGCTGGCCCGCTATATCGCCTCCATCCTTTCCGGCTGGCTGCTGTGGGCGCAGTTTATGGAGGTAAGCTACATGCAGGAACTGGTGGCGGCCTTCTTCCCCGGGCTCAGCTCCCTTACAGGGAACCAGTTGGCCATTATCTACTCCACCTGCTATAACGGCACCTACATGCTGCCTGAAATCCTTATCACCTGCGTGGCCGCTTTCCTGCTCATGCAGTTTGCGGGCAAGCAGATCCTTTCCTTGGGAAATGGGGAAAAATAAGCGCTTGCCATATGCGCGCACAAAAGCCGGGGCTTCCCCCGGCTTTTGTTTTTCCGGTTTCCTTGCGGAAAGAGGGTTGACAAAGGTGGTTAGTTGTGATAAACTATAGGCAGCTCAAGAGTTAGCTCCAGCTAATCACTTCGCAAATCTTTTCCCACCCCAGTCCCATAAACCCATAGAAGTTAAGGAGGCTTTCCAAGTGAATCTTCCAACCATCATTATTGGCATACTGGTGGCGGCTGTTTTTATAGCCGTGGCAGCCAGGTGCGTTTACAATTGGAAGCAGGGCAAAGGCGGATGCTCCTGTGGCTGCGGCGGGTGCCCCCACAGCGGGTTCTGCCATCCCGGCAAAAAAGCGGGGAACAAATAGGGCTTGTTTGAAAAATCGAAAACATTGTCTTTTTGCCCATAAGCGGCCATCTTCTACGTCAAAAATCCTCGTCAACCGGCAGGTTGACCTGCGGTTTTATCCTGGAATCTGACCACTTCTGACCAAAAATTCGTCATTTCCTCTATTTTCAAACAAGCCCTAACAGCAAACAAGGAACATTTCCTCCCTTACGGAAAAGGGCCGCAGCACCTTGACAGGCTGCGGCCCTTTTCCTGCTCCAAAAATATGTTTGCACTTTTGGCCTGATTGCGGTACAATAGGAAAGAAAATCTCAAGAAGGAACAGAAAGGAATCCGCTATGAACGAAAAAGAAATCGGTGAAATCCGCCGCCGCTTTAATCCGGAAAAAACCAGCATCACCCAGGTGCGCGGGTGCTATGTCAGCGCCAAGGGGGAAATCACCTCCCAATTTGGCCAGTCCCTGGCCTCCACCCCCCAGGAGGAGGTGGAGAACCTGCTTTCCACCCTGAAGCGCACCCTTTCCGGCAGCCTGGGAAAAAATCTGACGGATATCGTTTTCACCACCCAGCAGGTGGCGGACAGCGACGAGCACCGGCTGCTTATGGCCCTGCGGGAGACAGAGCTGAAGGATGAGGAAGTTACCACTGCGTTTTATGAAAAAATCACCAGCAGCCTTGCCCTGGACACGCCTTATATGATTCTGCTGGCCTATGACAAATATGACATCCCTTACCGGGCAAAGGACGGCGGCATGCTGCCGGACGGCTCCAACGATGTGTATGCCTATATCCTGTGCAGCATCTGCCCCATTAAAGAGACAAAGCCCGTTTTAAGCTATAACGTGCCGGACAACGTGTTTGAGAACCGTGGCGTGGAGCGGCTGGTGTCCCCGCCGGAGCTGGGCTTCCTGTTCCCCGCCTTTGACGACCGCTGCGCAAACCTGTACAGCGCCCTGTATTACTCCAAGCGGGCGGAGGAGAACCACCCGGAGTTTATCGACTCTGTTTTCCGGGTGGAGCCGCCCATGCCCGCCGCCGTCCAGCAGGAAACCTTCCGCACCCTGCTGGCGGAATCCCTGGGGGATCAATGCAGCTATGACGTGGTGCAGGGGGTGACAGACCGCCTGCGGGAAATGGTGGACAACCACAAGGCCCGGAAAGACCCGGAGCCTCTGGTAGTCTCCAAGCGCGTCCTGTCGGAGGTGCTGCGGGACTGCGAGGTGGAGGAGGAGAAAATTTCTGCCTTTGCCCAGCAGTACGAGGAGGAATTCGGGGAGCAGGCTGTCAGCCCCAAAAACCTGATTGACCAGAAGGAAACCCAGGTGCGCACGCCTAACATCCTTATAAAGGTGGAGGCGGACTTTGCCCATCTGGTGGAAACCCGGCTGATAGACGGGAAAAAATACATACTCATCCGGGCAGAGGACGGGGTGGAGGTAAACGGCGTGGCGGTGTCCGTCACGGAGTAAAGGCCTGTATCCCGGGTTCAGAAAGGCTGCGGCTTCGCTACCAGGAGCCGTAGCCTTTTTTGTGAGGGAATAAGGCAATGGGATATCCCCATGAAAAAGGCCCCTTAGGGTTTATTTGCAAAAATTGACAAAATTCTATTGAATCATCCGCAAAAATATGAGATAATGACTATATTGATATGAAAGGGGGCTGCTGCTCCATGAAAACCACCAAAAAGTTTACCAAGGTGGAGAAAAGCTGGATCCTGTACGATTGGGCCAACTCCGTCTACGCCACCAACATCCTGGCGGTCATCTTCCCCATTTACTTTAACTCCGTCTGCAAGGCTTCTGGCGCGGACAACCTGGTGCTGTGGTCTTACGGCACCTCGGCAGCCACCTTCCTGGTGGCGGTGCTGGCCCCGGTGCTGGGGGCGCTGGCGGATCACAAGGGCCACAAGAAAAAGCTTTTTGCCGCCTTCCTGTTTATCGGCGTGGCATTCACCCTCTCAAACGCTTTTGTGGACAGCTATCAGCTTCTGCTTGCGGGCTATGTCCTCAGCCACATCGGCTTTTCCGGTTCCTGCCTGTTTTATGACTCCTTCCTCACCGACGTTACCACCCCAGAGCGCATGGACAGGGTGTCCTCCTGGGGCTATGCCATGGGATATATCGGCGGCAGCACTATCCCCTTTGTGCTGTCCATCATCCTGCTGATGGTCATGGGCATGGACAGCGTGCTGGCCTTCAAGCTGGTGATCATCCTCACAAGCCTGTGGTGGCTGGTGTTCAGCATCCCCATGCTGAAAAACGTGAAGCAGGTACACTATATTGAGCCGCAGAAAAACCTGGTGCGCTCCTCCTTTTCAAACCTGTGGCGCACCGCAAAGGAGATTTTCCAGGACAAAAAAATCTTCCTCTTCCTTGTGGCCTATTTCTTCTATATTGACGGGGTGAACACCATTATCTCCGTTTCCACCTCCTATGGCACCAAGCTGGGCCTGGACAGCATCAGCATGATTCTGGCCCTCTTGATGACCCAGATAGTGGCGGTGCCCTTCTCCATCCTCTTTGCCCGGCTGGCGGAGAAAATCGGCTCCATCAACCTGTTAAGCTGCGCGGTGGGCGTGTATTTCTTCATCACCCTGGTGGGTTTCTTCATGGGCTTCAATATTGAGCAGCACCCCGGCGACGACGGCGCCCGCACCCTGTCCCTGGTGCTTTTCTGGTGCATGGCCTTCCTGGTGGGCACAGTGCAGGGGGGCATCCAGGCCATTTCCCGCTCTTATTTCGGCAAGCTCATCCCCTCGGAGCGTTCTAACGAATATTTTGGCTTCTTCGATATTTTCGGGAAGTTTGCCGCCGTCATCGGCCCCCTGCTGGTAGCTACCTTCACCCAGGCCACAGGCCGGGACTCCATCGGCGTTATCAGCCTTGCCATCCTGTTCCTCATCGGCCTCTTCCTGCTCTTTACCCTCCGCCGTTCCCTTGCTGCCTCAAAGAGCCGGTAGAGCCTGCTTCCAAACAGAAAAAGCCCCGTCCTGGAGGAAACATTCTCCAGGGCGGGGCCTTTCCTTTGCGGCTTTCTCACCGCCTGTTCTGCCATTTCACAGCAGCTTTCTGCTCAATGGGGTAGCACACAAGCCTTTCCCCTTCCAAATCCTCACTGTACAAGTCCACCCCTGTCAGGCCGCTGTTGTGATAAGAGGTATAATAATAGCGGCCTTTTGTAACGTTGATGCAGCAGGTATAGGTAGTTGTCTCCAGCTTCCCCTCCGGGGTGACCACGCTGCCCCGCACCATAGCCACTGCCCCCAGCAGGTGAAAAAACTGGGACAGGCAGCTTTCCTCGTCCCCATGGCAGATGGAATTGGCGGCAAGGTAAGCCGCCTTTACAAACCGGGAGGCAGGGGAGAAGTCCCCGGGCAGGCCCACACTGCCCAGGCCATAGCCGAAAGGCTCCAGGCCGTCTATGGCGGAAAAGCAGTTGCTGGGGGTGCCAGGGCTTAGGTTCAGATACTGGCACAGGTTCTGCATCTGGAAGGGGAAGGGGGGATTGTTCGTCACCACCCCCACAGGGTTATCATAAATATGCATCCCGTCCCTGGTGGATTCCAGCACAATGGATCCGCTCCTGTCCGCAATGTGCCAGTGCAGGGGGGACACGTTCAGCTGGGGGCTGAAGGGGATGGCCACAAGGAAGGTGTTTTCCAGCAGGCAGCGGGCTTCCTTCACCGTCGCGCACTGGCCCAGCACCCAGGGGATCAGCTCAAAGGGGGAAATATTGTTTTTCACCGGATCCGGCTGGGTGGCATACCAGGCGTTCTGCGGGAAATTCAGCCCAGCCATGCACAGCCCCTTTTCATTGGAAGCTTCCGCGTACATGGGATAGCCCACGTCCAGCATTCCCATGCCCAGCATGGCATAGTGGCGCTCCATGGGCTGGGCTTTGCGGAAACGGAAGGGGAACCGGCGGGGCGTAACCACCACCTGTTCCCCCATGCCGCACTCCCAGTCCATGTTGCGCCCAAAATAGAAGCAGTCCCTTGTCATGGCAATGCTGGTACACATAAAAAAACACCATGCGATACAGGTTCGCACAAAAAGGGAGGAAGCATCCGCCTTTTTTGCCCAGTATCGCTCCTTTCGTCATATTGTCCGCGACAGGTTTCCCAGCCGCCGCAGGCCCTGTATCTATAGCATATGCGCCAAAGCGCCCTGTTATACAGCCGCCCTACAGCAGGGTGGTCATCATCCCGAGCTCCGCCTGGGTGGTATCCACCCGGGAATATTGCAGGGCCACTTCCCGGCTGCACTCCACCACCGCCGCATAAGGGGTGTCCTGGGGCACAGGCTGCCCGGCATGGTTTGTAAGCTTGTCCATGCGGATATGCTTTGTCCGCCTGGCCTCCACTGTCACATGATAGCCGGAAACCGGCTCCCTGTCCTCAAAATACAGGGTGATGTCCAGTTCTGCCGGCTCGTCCCCCTGGTTTAAAACACAGATGGCCTCATGGCTTACATATGCCCCGTTGGCGGAACTGGGCCAATAGCAGTCTGGTATCACCTTTTTCATACTGTGCCCCTCCTTTTCCCCGGCGCGTTACAGCACGCCGAAATGCTTTAACGCGTGATAAATCCCGCCCTGGCCTGTCGGGATGGATATGTAGTCTGCCGCGGCCCTGGCCTTTTCCGAGCCGTTGCCCATAGCCACGCCCACTCCGGCCCAGCGCAGCATCCGCTGGTCGTTGTCCCCGTCGCCAAAGACCATGATTTCCTCCCGCCTGATGCCGTAATGGGCAGCCGCGGCGGCAATGCCCACTTCCTTGCCGCCGCCCTTGGGGATAATGTCCTGGATGTGCCCCCCGGCGCTGGTAGGCTCAACGTGGGGCAGGCAGGCGATGTAGGGCAGGTTTTCCAGGCCGTATACCAGAAACTGCAGCACCGGGTGCTCCTCCAGCCTCCCGATGTCATACTGCCGGGGCAGGGCCACCCCGGCCCGCCTGTGGTGCTGGGTGACAGCCTCGCCGTCGAGTACGTAAAAGCTTTCATGTTCCTCAATAATCAGGCAGGGAAATTTTTCCTTTTTCACAATCTCCACCAGCCGCCGGATATCCTCCGGGTTATGGGCCATGCGGTGGAGCACTGTGCCGTCCCGCAGCACAACAAGCTGCCCGTTTAAGGAAACAAACCCGTCAAACTGAAAATACCGCTCGATAAAATCCACCATAGTGGGGGGCCGCCCTGTAGCCACAAAGAGCTTCACCCCTTTTTCCCGCAGGGCGCAAAGGCTCTCCTTGGTGGACTGGGGCATAACGCTGCCCCCCTCATGGTCAATGAGGGTGCCGTCAATGTCGAAAAAGCACGCTTTAATGTCCCGCTCCATCTTTCCCTGCCTCCTGCCGCTGCTTATATTTTTCCACTATCAGGTTGGCGCATTTATACACGTCCCCGCCGCCCAAGGTCAGCAGCAGATCCCCAGGCCCCGCGTGGGACATGGCATAGTCCGCTGCCTCGGAGAACCCTTCAAACCACACGCTGCCCGGCACCTTTTGCGCCAGATCCGCCGTCTTGATGCCGTAGATGTTCTCCTCCCGCACCGCCAGAATCTCTGTCAATATCAGGTGGTCGGGGATAGCCAGGGCCTTGGCGAAATCCTCTAACAGTGTGTAGGTGCGGGAATAGGTGTGGGGCTGGAAAATGGCCCACACCTTCCGGTATCCCATCTTCATGGCAGAAGTGAGGGTGGCCGTCAGTTCTGTGGGATGGTGGGCGAAATCGTCCGCCACCGTAACCCCCTCAAACTTCCCCAGCACCTCAAAGCGCCTGTGTACTCCGGCAAAATGGTGCAGCGCCTGGCACAGGGCTTCCGGTTCCGCGCCTAAAGAGTGGGCGCAGGCGGCGGCAGCCAGGGCGTTGAGCATGTTGTGGCGCCCTGGCACGGAAAGCTCCACCCGGCCTAAAGGCTTCCCTTTATGCATCAGGGTGAAGTCCTCGCAGGCGGAAGGCTCCTCGTTCATCTCCTGGGGATAGTAGTCATTTTTATCGCTGAGGCCAAAGGTGACAAGCTCCTTGTCAAGGCCCGCCACGCTTTCCATGGCCTTTTTGTCATCCCCGTTTACCACCAGCAGGCGGGTTGCCTGGCTGGCATATTGATGAAAGGATTTCACAATATTGTCCAGGGTCTTAAAATAGTCCAGATGATCCGCGTCCACGTTCAGAATTACCGCCACTGCCGGGGTGAGCTGCAGGAAGCTGTCTACATACTCGCAGGCCTCGCACACCATGGTTTCGCTGTTCCCAGCCCGGCTGTTGCCGCCGATGAGGGGCAGCTTGCCGCCGATGATGGCGCTGGGATCCATGCCGCATTCCATGAAAACCTGGGTGAGCATGGCTGTGGTGGTGGTTTTGCCATGGGTGCCGGAAACGCCTACAGTCTGCCGGAAGCGCCGGGTGAGCATCCCCAGCATGACGGCCCGCTCCAGGGTGGGGACGCCTTTTTCCCGGGCGGCCACAAGCTCGGGGTTATCGTCCCGGCAGGCGGCGGTATACACCACAGCCTCTGCGTCCCCGATGTTTTCCGCCCGGTGCTCTGTGAAAACCGGGATGCCCATGGCCCGCACCCGCTGGAGGGTGTCGGACTCATTGCGGTCAGAACCTGTAAGCACATAGCCCCCATGGTGCAGAAGCTCTGCCATGGGGCACATGCCCGAGCCGCCAATGCCTACAAAGTGCAGGCGCTTTACCTTGTCCAGCAGATTTTCATCAAAATTTGTCATGTCCAGTATCTCCTAACCTGTATAATAGGAAAGCCGCGCTTCCCGTTTCCGCTGCGAAGGGCAGAACCGCTTTTTATATTATATTGCAATCTGGCCCCAAAATAAAGCCCTTTCCTTAAAAATCAGGATAAAAAACAGCCGGGGGCGTATAGTAAACGCGCTTGAAAATCGGTATAGCCCGATTTTCAAGCATGCGGCATTACCGCTGGTTCCAAAAAGGCTATTGCCTCTTTTGAACTGCGTACCCTATACATGCTGTTTTTCGCCCTTGCCGATTTCCCCGGCAGGGGGTATAATAAGCCTTAACACCTATTTTAACTTTTTATGAAGAGAGGGAAAACCATGCCATTGAGAAAACTTGTCATACGCCTTTTGCCCCTGCTGCTGGCAATTGCCCTGCTGGCCGCGGGCTGCTCTGCCGGGGAGGCGGCGCAGGCCTTCACTGCCCAAACCCTGGACGGCGGCAGCTTCACAGAAAAAGACATTGCCGCAAAAGATCTGACCGCTATTAACTTCTGGGGCACCTTCTGCTCCCCCTGCATTGCGGAAATGCCGGATTTGGCTGCCTTTGAAAAGGCCCTGCCGGACAATGTGCAGCTTATCACCGTGTGTACCGACGCCCAGGGCAACGAGGGCAAAGCCAAAGCCCTGCTGGAGCTTGCCGGGTATGAGGGGATTACCCTTGTCAGTGGGGACGAGGCCTTCCAAAGCCTTCTGACTGATATCCAGGCTATCCCCACCACCATTTTCCTGGATTCCTCCGGCAAGCAGGTGGGCAAGGCGGTTATCGGCGGGCAGGCAGACTTGTCCGGCGTATTCCTGGACGCCATGAACAAGGCCCTGCAGGAGGGCGGAAAAAAGGAGATCACCCTTGAAGCGTAAAGGGATTCTGGCAGCGCGGTACGGCCTGCTGGCCTTGGCGGCTGTATGCATCCTCCTGGGCCTTTTAGGGCAGGAACACATGGGGGTTTTGCAGAAGGCGGTGAAAATATGTCTGGAATGCATCGGGATAGGCTGAAAAAGGGGAAGCTTTCCTTCCAGCGCAGGGTGCAGCTCCTTGCCGCCGCAGTGGTAAACGGCTATGCCATAGGCTTTGCCAAGGGGAAAATTTTCACAGGCGGCACAAAAGCTGTCTGCGTGCCTGTCCTCAACTGCTACTCCTGCCCCGGCGCCCTGGGGGCCTGCCCCATCGGCTCCCTCCAGGCAGCACTGGGCGGCTCCAGCCGCCGCTTCCCCTTTTATGTGCTGGGCCTGCTTATGCTCTTCGGTGTAGCGCTGGGCAGGCTTATCTGCGGGCTTCTGTGCCCTTTCGGGCTGGTGCAGGATCTGCTCTTTAAAATCCCCTCCCCCAAGCTGCGGGTGCCAAAGAAAATAGACAAGCCCCTGCGGTGGCTTAAGTATGCTGTCCTGCTGGTGCTGGTGGTG
Organism: Acutalibacter sp. JLR.KK004; assembly: GCF_036941085.1. Lineage (NCBI taxonomy): Bacteria > Bacillati > Bacillota > Clostridia > Eubacteriales > Acutalibacteraceae > Acutalibacter > Acutalibacter sp. JLR.KK004. The sequence continues at coordinate 1,002,584 of NZ_JAYMNQ010000001.1, read as the reverse complement.
CTGCTGCCCGCCTTCGCCGTGACAGATACCGGGGTTGCCCCGCCCTATTTCTGCAAATACCTCTGCCCGGCAGGCACCCTGGAAGGCGGCGTGCCCCTGCTGCTGGCAAACCCCTCCCTGCGATCCCTCATGGGGGCGCTTTTTAGCTGGAAAGCCCTGGTGCTGGTTGTAATCCTGGCGGCCTGCGTGTTCATTCCCCGGGCCTTCTGCCGCTATCTCTGCCCCTTAGGCGCTTTTTATTCCCTGTTTAACCGCTTCAGCTTTTACCAGATAAAGCTGGACAAAAGCAAATGTACAGGCTGCAAAAAGTGCGAACATGCCTGCCCTATGGCAGTGGAGGTTACAAAAGGCTGCGGCGGCCCAGAGTGTATCCGCTGCGGAAAGTGCCGGGATGCCTGCCCTGCCGGGGCCATCACCTCCGGATTTGCCTGCAAAGACGAACAGGAAGGCGCCGAACCGGGAAATTGCCCGTGACTTTCCCCGGCCCCTGTGCTATAATGTCCAAAGGGCATAGAAGCCTGACAAAACGGCGCGGCCCCGGCTGTGCCAGTCTAAATTTGAAAGTAAAGAAAAACCGGAATAACTAAGGCTTGTTTGAAAAATCGTAAACACCGTCTTTTTGTCCAAAACGTGCGTTTTCTGTGTTGGAAATCCTCGACAGGCGACAGCCTGTCTTGCGGGTTCCGCCTTGAAACCGCCCTGTTTTGTCTCAAAAATTCGACACTTTCTCTATTTTCAAACAAACCCTAAAAAAGAGAGGAAGGCTGCAAATGGATATCTGTGGAAAAAGGGAAATGGAACTGCTGGAAAAAATCGGGTTCACCCGCACAGCAGGCTCTGCGGAGGAGCTGCAGGCGGCGGAGATTTTAAAGGCGGAATGCGAGGCCCTGGGGGTGCCTGTTATCCTCCAGGACTTTGAAATTGAAGACGCGGAGGTTGAAACAGCCACCCTGGAAATTTTAGAGCCATACCAGCAAAGCTATCCTGTCACAGGCTATAAATGTGCCCAGAACACCTTCGGCGACGGGCTTGCCGCTGAATTCCTCTATGTGGAGGACGGGGACGAGGTGAGCCTTTCTGAAGCCAAAGGGAAAATCGTGCTGGTAAACGGCTTTATGCGGGTGCCGCTGTTCAAGAAGCTGATGAAGGCCGGCGTGGCGGGCATCGTCACCATGGAGGGGGAGCTGCGGGATAACCGGGACGAGACGGATTTAGCCACCCGGAAGCTGCGCCGTACCCTGCGGGCCTTTGGCAATGTGCCCATGGTACACACCCGGGTGCTGGACGCCTTCGACATGGTGAAGCGGGGGGCCGCCAAAGCCCGCATTGTGCTGAAAAACACCACAGTGGAGCGCACCTCCCACAATGTTATCGCCACAGTGGTGGGCACAGAAAAGCCGGAAGAAATTGTCTCCTTCGGCGCCCATTACGATTCTGTGGACTTTTCCAAGGGCGTGTATGATAACGGCGCAGGCTCTGTTATCAACATGGAAATCCTGCGGTATTTCGTGGAGAACCCGCCCCGCCGCACGGTAAAATTCATGTGGTACGGCTCAGAGGAAATTGGCCTGGAAGGAAGCTGGGCCTATGTGAAGGCCCATAAAGAGGAGCTTGCCGACCACCTGCTGATGATAAACGTGGACGTGGGCGGCCCTGTGCTGGGCGTGGACAAGATAGCTGTGACAGCGGAGGAAAAGCTTGTGGCCTTTGCGGAATACATGATAAAAATATGCGGCTGCGGGGCGGCTGTCCGGCAGGGCATCTATTCCAGCGATTCCATCCCCTTTGCAGACAGCGGCGTGCCTGCCATCAACTTCAGCCGGGACGGCGCCCCGGGCGCGGCCTATATCCACAACCGCTTTGATACCTTAAGCTTCCTTTCCCCGGAGGCTTTGGAAAAAACCACCCGCCTGGTGCTGGAGGTTTCCCGGGCGCTGATTAACGGCAGGGTGTTCCCGGTGGAGCGCAAGGTGCCCCAGAACATGGTGGAGGAAGTGGAAAAATACCTTTACAAAAAGGATCTGGCGGAGGTTTCCGAGGAAAAGAAGGGGTAAAAGCCTATACAAAAAGCAGGCCGCATATTGCGGCCTGCTTTTTCGCGCTATTCTTCTGTCTCTTTGGGGCTGCCTTCTTCTTTTTCCCGCTCGTATTTCTCTATGCCCTTTTTCACAGCCTTGGCAATTTCATTTTTGCTGTCGTCAATGGCGCTGCTCACTGCGGATTTCACCACAAAATACAGGGCGATAAGGAGGATAATGGCTGTAACGAGGTCGAAGCCCAGGCGCTCCATGGGTCAGCCCCTTTGCAGCTTATCCAGCAGATGGCTTCTTTTCAGCGCCGCCCGCACTACCGCGCACAGGGGTACGGAAATCACCACAGCAATGATGGCGTTGATGCCGGAGGTGGCGGCCTTTGTGGCAACGGCGACCAGCACCGCCCCCAGCTCGCTGCCGATAAGCAGGCCCTGCACAAAAGCCTTTGAGAGGTACAGCGCCATGTAGGCAAGGCTGCCCGCAGCCGCGGCGCAGATGTTCAGCTTGTGGTTTGCGCCCTCCTGCTGCCGGGCATAGGCCACCCAGCCGCACACAGCAGCCAGCAGGAACTTGAACACAAAGGTGAAGGGCGCGGAGGCGATGTAGGCAGGGTTTGTCACGTCATACAGGGCGGAGCCGATGCCCGCCGCCAGCCCGCCGCCCACAGGTCCCAGCACAAAGCCGGACAGCAGGCAGAAAATATTGCCCAGGTGGATGCGGCTGACATCCCCGATAGCTACGGGGATGGGGATGCTGATTAAGTTGGATACGAAAACCAAAGCGGCGAATATACCGACTGCCGCAATTTTGTAAACGGACTTTTGGGAGTTTCCCATCTTCATTCCTTCTTTCCTAAGTTCCGGCCTGCAATGCCAGCGGCCGCAAAAACAGGATAGCGCCTCCTGGGGGTTTTGTCAAGTGCTTTTTGAGACAAGGAACACCCTCTCTGCAAAGCCTCCCCGGGCTTCGTGCTTTTTCCGACAGGCTGTATCCAGCTCCTCCAGGGTGTGCCCGTCCGCCTCGCACAGGGCAAAAACCACCTCCAGGATGTCCGCCAGTTCTGCCAGTTCCCGGCTTTCCCGGTACTCCCCGGCTTCCTCCAGGAGCTTTTGCTCCAGCGCGGCGTGGTATTCCTCTTCCCCTAAGATTCTAATAACAGGCTTTTCCCCCTGGGACTCTATCATCTGTGGTATTTTATCTCGCACCAGCTTGTTAAATTCCATAAGCATCCTCCTAATCCATTCTAAAACGCGGGCCGTAAGCCTGCCTATTCTCACAATCTGCATGCGCGGAATTCCAAAGGCGGGACGCTCTTTGGCGGATTCCTAAATGCGGAGCCTCAAGCCCGGGCTGCGCCAGAATCCCGGGCGGCCTGGGCCACAGCAGCGGCTACGGCGGGGGCCACGGCGGGGTTAAAGGCGGAGGGGATGATGTTGTCCTCCCTGAGGTCTGCGGGGGAGATGAGATCTGCCAGCGCCTTAGCGGCGGCAACCTTCATCTTGTCGTTAATCTCCCTGGCCCGCACATCCAAGGCTCCCCGGAAAATGCCGGGGAAGGCCAGGACGTTGTTTATCTGGTTGGGATAGTCCGAGCGACCGGAGCCAACCACCCTGGCCCCTGCCGCCAAGGCTTCCTCGGGGAAAATCTCCGGGGTGGGGTTGGCGCAGGCAAAGATGATGGGATCCTTTGCCATGGTGCGCACCATCTCCCCTGTGAGGCACCCTGGGGCGGAGAAGCCCATGAACACGTCCGCGCCCCGTATAACGTCGGCAAGGACGCCCTTTTTCTTTTCCGGGTTGGTGGCGGCGGCCAAAGCCTGCTGGGCCGGGGTAATCCCCTCCATGCCTTCATAGAGCGCCCCTGCCTTATCGCACACCACCACATTTTTAAGCCCCAGGGCCATGAGCAGCCGGGTGCAGGCGGTGCCCGCGGCCCCCGCGCCGTTGACCACGGCGGAAACCGTCTCCAGCTTCCGGCCTGTGAGGCGCAGGGCGTTTATCATAGCGGACACCGTCACCACAGCAGTGCCATGCTGATCGTCATGGAACACCGGGATGTCCAGGCGCTCCTGAAGCTTCTTTTCAATTTCAAAGCACCGGGGGGCTGCGATATCTTCTAAATTGATGCCCCCAAAGGAGCCAGCCAGCAGCTCCACTGTGCGCACAATTTCGTCTACGTCCTTGCTGCGTATGCACAGGGGGAAGGCGTCCACCCCGGCAAAGGCCTTGAACAGGGCACACTTGCCCTCCATTACAGGCATCCCCGCCTCCGGGCCGATGTCTCCCAGGCCCAGCACAGCGGTGCCGTCCGTCACCACAGCCACCAGGTTGCCCCGGCGTGTGTACGTATAGGACAGCTCTTTATCCTTGGCAATCTCCAAACAGGGGGCCGCCACCCCCGGGGTGTAGGCCACAGAAAGATCATCCCTGCCTGCCAGGGGGCAGGGGGTGTCCACCCTGATTTTCCCCTTCCATTCCTTATGCATTTCCAGTGCTTTTGCCGCGTAATCCACGTTTCTTCCTCCTTATGCCGAGCCTGTTCTTTTTTACAAATTATACCATAAGCGCGAAACGCGTTGGTATTGTGTCCATCGCCTGCCTGACCGAAGGAAAGGCTAAGGCGGGACACATTTTAGATCAAGTATAATAGCCGCTTTGCGGCTATTATACCACAGGGGCTGAGGGGAATCAATAGAGGGAAATCCAGGGGGGAGTGTCCGAACACGCAGTTTATATCTACGGTGCATACCTATAGGGCTTTGAGTCTCGCCTGCCGGCTCGATCAGCTCATAGCAACCACCCCACACCCCGCAACCCCTTTTGAAAAAGGGGCGATCCCAAAACAACAGCTTTCCCCCCATTTTGCAACATCCTTTTAGATGGTTTCCAGGTCAAAGCCAAAATAGCGGACAGCGTTGTTATAGCAGATGTCCTTCACAATTTTTGTAAGCTTTTCCATGTCATAGGGATACTCCCCGTTTTCCACCCAGCCGCCCAGCAGGTTGCAGAGAATGCGGCGGAAATACTCATGGCGGGGATAGGACAGGAAGCTGCGGGAATCGGTGAGCATCCCCAGGAAATTCCCCAGCAGGCCTGTGTTTGCAAAAGAGGTCATCTGCTTTATCATCCCTGCTTTGTGGTCGTTAAACCACCAGGCCGCGCCCTGCATCACCTTGCCCACAGTGCCTCCCTCCGCGAAGCAGCCGGTGATAGAGCAGAGAGGCTCGTCGTCGTTGGGATTCAGGCTGTAGAGGATGGTTTTAGGCAGCGCGTTTTTCTGGGCCAGGGCGTTCAAGAAGGCCCCGGCGCTGACGGCGGGGGAGCCGCCATGGACGGCGTCAAAGCCGCTGTCCGGGCCAAGCCGTCTGAACATGGCGGTGTTGTTGTTCCGGGTGCAGCCGAAGTGTATCTGCATCACCCAGTTCAGCCGGACATATTCCCCGCCTACAAACTGCATGAAGGCGGTTTTAAACTGTTCCTCTTCCTCCCTGGTGGGCATAACGCCTGCCAGGCGCTTTGAGAAGATTTTCTCCACATCCTCCTGGGGGGCGGGGCTGTACATAAGATATTCCAGGCCGTGGTCGGACTGGCGGCAGCCCATGGAATGGAAGAAAGCCATGCGCTTTTGCAGCGCTGCCCGCAAGTCCCCAAAGCCTGCGATCTTCATGCCCGCCGCTTCTTCCAGGCCGGATATGGCGGAAAGGTAATCCGGCTTTTCCAGGTTCATGGCCCTGTCAGGGCGGAAGGCGGGCAGCACCTGTACCGGGAAGCTTTCGTCTTCCGCAAGTGCCTTGTGCCAGCGGAGATCGTCGGCAGGATCGTCGGTGGTGCAGAGCAGCGTGACCCCGGACTGGGTGATAAGGCTGCGGGCGCTCATGGCAGGCTCTTGCAGCTTCTCATTGCACAGGTTCCATACCTCCTCCGCCGTATCAGCCCCCAGCACGCCTTTATACCCGAAAAACCGCTGCAGCTCCAGATGGCTCCAGTGGTAGAGGGGGTTGCCGATAGCCTTGTCCAGGGTTTCCGCCCATTTCTGGAAGCGCTCCCTGTCTGGGGCGCTGCCTGTGACAAACTGCTCTTCCACGCCGTTTGCCCGCATCAGCCGCCACTTATAGTGATCCCCGGCGCAGCCGCCCGCCGGGTTCTCTCCGCCTAGCCACACCTGGGTGATATTCTCAAACCGCCTGTCCTCGAAAATTTCCTGGGGACTGATGTGGCAGTGGTAATCCAGAATGGGCAGCCCCGCGGCACAGCCGTGGTACAGCTCCTTTGCCGTTTGGGTGGCCAGCAGAAAATCTTTGTCCATAAATGCTTTCAAGATGTATAACCTCCTCAGTGGAATGTGTTCAGCCTGCGCGGACACGCTCTAAGTATCAGGGCCTGCGTTTTTTAACCCCTGCTATCATTGTATCTCTTTCCTTTCCCACATGCAAGAAAAAGAGCTTTCCGGCGGGAAAGTTTTTTAAAGGGAATACCAAAAAAACCTTGACTTTAGAGGGAAACTGCCGTATAGTCAAAGTATGGAAGCAGGGGGGCATACAGGAGGGCTTATGCGTAGAGAGGAAAACAACGGCGAGATATTCCGCGCCTTTCAAAAATCCTTTCAGGATTTGCAGGGGAGCATGTCCCTGGAGGCGTTTGCCAAAAAGCTGGGGATGTCCCAGGCTTTGGCGCGGTCTTACCTGACGGGAACCCGGTTCCCGGACACCCAGGTGCTGCAGAAAATTTCAGAGCTGTGGGGCGTGTCTGTGGACTGGCTGCTGGGCCGCTCCGCCTTCCGGGTGAAAGAAAACGAACGGATGACGGTCAGGGAGATGGGCCTCAGCGAAAAAGCCGCTGTGCTGCTGCAAAGCGCCCACAACACCGGGGAGCCGGAAGGGCTTAATCCCCAGCTTGTCAGCGCCATGATTGAAAACGAGCATTTTGCCCGGTTTATGCAGCAGATACAAGTTTATATATCCCGGGCAGAGGAAGTGAGGGAAAAGCTGAAGGGGGCGGATCCCGGGATGCTGGACTTCTATTCCTACCGCCTGCGGGCGGAAAAGCTGGCGGTGACGGACGTGCTCCATGACCTTTTAAACGGCATGGCGCCCCTGCCGGAGCTGCAGGAGCGGGAAAAGGCAAAAGGTGTGGAGAAACCCCCAAAATAACGAAACATATAGGAAAAGCCGGCGCAGCCATCCTAGCTGCGCCGGCTTTTTTGTTTTATACTGTATGGGCAAGGCGGGATTTAGAAGCTGTACCGATAGGATTGGTGCGGAGATTTTCGAGGAAATTTTGTGGGATTCAAGGCGGAAACCGCAAGAAATACTTTCGTATTTCGAGGATTTCCAACACAGAAGCCCGCTAAATTTCCCGAAAAGGTTTGTACAGGAGCCTATTGGTACAGCTTCTTACTTCATGCCCTCATATACTGCCACAGCGCAGGCAACGGTCGCGCCTACCATGGGGTTGTTGCCCATGCCCATAAGGCCCATCATTTCCACGTGGGCAGGCACGGAGGAAGATCCAGCAAACTGGGCGTCGCCATGCATACGGCCCATGGAGTCGGTCAGGCCATAGGAAGCGGGGCCGGCTGCCATGTTGTCCGGGTGCAGGGTGCGGCCGGTGCCGCCGCCGGAGGCCACGGAGAAATACTTCTTGTCGTTCTCCAAAGCCCACTTCTTATAGGTGCCCGCCACCAGGTGCTGGAAACGGGTGGGGTTGGTGGAGTTGCCGGTAATGGAAACGTCTACGCCCTCATGCTTCATAATGGCTACGCCTTCCAGCACGTCGTTTGCGCCATAGCACTTAACAGCAGCGCGCTCGCCGTCGGAGAAGGGCTTGGTTTCTTCCACCTTCAGCTCGCCGGTGAAGAAATCATAGTCTGTCTTTACATAGGTAAAGCCGTTGATACGGGAAATGATGTAAGCGGCGTCCTTGCCCAGGCCGTTGAGGATAATGCGCAGAGGCTCCTTGCGGGCGCGGTTGGCGGTTTTTGCGATGCCGATAGCGCCTTCGGCGGCGGCAAAAGACTCGTGGCCTGCCAGGAAGGCAAAGCACTTTGTCTCATCCCTGAGTAGCATGGCGCCCAGGTTGCCATGGCCCAGGCCCACGTTGCGCTGCTCAGCCACAGAGCCGGGAATGCAGAAAGCCTCCAGGCCGATGCCGATGGCCTCGGCAGCTTCGGCAGCGGTTTTTACTCCCTTCTTAATGGCAACGGCGCAGCCCAGGATGTAGGCCCAGCCGGCGTTTTCAAAAGCGATGGGCTGCACGCCCTTGACGATATCGTAGGGGTCGAAACCCTTGGACTTGCAAAGCTCCCTTGCCTCCTCGAGGCTGCCCAGGCCATACTGGTTGAGGCACTTCTCAATTTTGGGCATTCTTCTTTCCTTGCCTTCAAACATGACGTCATTAGCCATTTCGTTGTCCTCCTAATCTATGTATGGTCACTCTATTATTCTTCTCTGGGGTCAATATACTTGGTAGCGCCGTCAAAACGGCCATACTGGCCAATGTTGTTCTTATAGGCCTCGTCAGGGGAAACGCCATGGCGGATGTCCTCCAGCATTTTGCCCAGCTTGACAAACTGATAGCCAATGACCTCGCCTTCCTCGTCCAGGGCCATCTTGATGACATAGCCCTCAGCCATTTCCATGTAGCGCACGCCCTTGGCGCCTGTGGAGAACATGGTGCCCACCTGGGAGCGCAGGCCCTTGCCCAGGTCTTCCAGGCCGGCGCCGATGGGCAGGCCGTCCTCGGAGAAAGCGGTCTGGCTGCGGCCATAAGCGAGCTGCTTGAAGATTTCACGCATGGCAACGTTGATGGCGTCGCACACCAGGTCGGTGTTCAGGCACTCCAGAAGGGTTTTGCCGGGGAGGATTTCCGCGGCCATGGCGGCAGAGTGGGTCATGCCGGAGCAGCCCAGGGTTTCCACCAGAGCCTCCTGCACAATGCCCTCCTTCACGTTCAGGGTCAGCTTGCAGGCGCCCTGCTGGGGGGCGCACCAGCCGATGCCGTGGGAAAGGCCGCTGATGTCCGAAATCTGATAGGACTTGACCCACTTGCCCTCTTCGGGGATGGGGGCCGGGCCATGATGAGGGCCTTTCTTCACCGTACACATATTTTCCACTTCATGGGAATAGTTCATATTGGTACTCCTTTCAAAATTTATAATGTTTTTCAGGGCAGGCTTTGCCCGAAATACCAATCTTATTTCATTATAATCGGAAAGGGCCTACTATGCAAGCCCTTCGACAAAATTTTGCTGGCTTGCGTTCTTTATTTTGGGGAGTGCCGGCGCCCATTGCAAAATTCTGGAAATTTTTGTTGCGCCCTGGGCCAAATATGGTATAATAACCTTACAGGTTATTATACTTGATTTAAATTGCCCCGCCCAGTTCTTCCCTCCGGTCAGACGGGCCATGGGCAAATACCAACGCGCTTTGCGCTTATGGTATAAGAACCTTACAGGTTATTATACTTGATTTCAAATTTGCCCCGCCCAGTTCTTCCCTCCGGTCAGACGGGCCATGGGCAAATACCAACGCGCTTTGCGCTTATGGTATAAGAACCTTACAGGTTATTATACTTCATTTCAAATTTGCCCCGCCCAGTTCTTCCTTCTGCCCAGACGGGCGACAGCGCAAAGCGGCAAACTCGTAAGAAAGGAGCGGGTGCCGGGCACAAAAGGCCGCGGCTTCATGCCTTTTGCAACCCCCTGCACCCCATGCAATTTTATGAACCTTTGGGTATTTTCCTGCCAAATCCTGCCTTTGTGGGGCGGCTTTTTCGCCCTGTACTTTATCCTGCGCCGGGAGGGCCTTGCACGCCAGAGCCTGATAGCCAAATGCGGCGGCAGCTTTCTGGCAGTGGGCTCAGCGGGGTCGGCCCTGTACCTGCGGGGGATAAACCCCTTCTCCCAGCCGGTGTTCTGGTTCTTCCTCCTGTGTACGGCGGCGGACGCCCTGCTGGAAATCCGCTTTGTCGCCGGGATGCTGGTGTTCGGCGCCGCCCATGCCTGCCTTATTATTTGGCTTTGGGAAGCGGCCCCGCCCTCCCTGTGGAGCCTGTGCCTGTGGGTGCTGGCCTATGCCTGCACCGCATTCCTGTTCCGCCGGGAGCTTCCCAAGCTGGGAAAGCTGACGGTTCCCTTCTGTCTGTATCCCGGCCTGCTGGGGGCCTCCCTGGCTTTAGCACTGCCCCTGCCCTTTTTGGCGGGGCCTGCGTGGTGGCCTGCCGCCATAGGGGCCTTGTGCTTCTTTGTTTCCGACATGATGGTAGCCAAAGGGGAGCTTTCCGGCCTGCCGCCCAAATTCCAAAAACCTGTGATGCTGCTCTATTGGGCGGCGCTGTACCTGCTAAGCTGGCCCTTGTGGGCAGGGATATGAGGGAGGAAAACCCATGACAGAGAAAACCTTTTCCACGCCTATGGGGCAGATTCACTACTGGACAGCGGAAGCCCCCGGCAGGCCCTGGCTTGTGTTCCTGCCCGGCCTTACGGCGGACTGCCGGCTTTTTGACAAGCAGACCCAGGCCCTCTCCCCCCGCTTTAGCTGCCTTGTGTGGGACGCCCCTGCCCATGGCGCTTCCCGGCCCTTTGCGCTGGCGTTTTCCATGGAGGATCTCACCTGCTGGCTTCATGCCATCCTGGAGCGGGAGGGTATAAAAAAGCCCCTGCTTGTGGGGCAGTCCATGGGCGGGTGCATCGCCCAAAGCTATAGGAAGGCTTATCCTGAAAGCGCGGCGGGGCTTGTTACCATAGACGCCCCGCCCCTGGGCCGCCGCTATTACACCAGGGCCGAACTGTGGCTTTTAAAGCACACCAAATGGATGTACCGCTCCATCCCCTGGGGGCTGCTGCAAAAATGCGGGGTTGCGGGCACGTCGGAAAGCCCATACGGCCACAGCCTGATGGAAAAGATGCTGGAAGGCTACCAGAAGGAGGAATACTGCGCCCTTGCCACCCATGGCTACAAGCTGCTGGCCCAGGCTGTAGAGGCCTATGGGGAAAGCACCCTTGCCTGCCCGGCGCTGCTGCTGTGCGGGGAAAAAGATGGGGCGGGTTCCTGCAGGCGGTATGACAAGGCCTGGGCAAAGGCTGAGGGCCTGCCCCTGGTTTGGGTGCCGGAAGCGGGGCACAACGCCAACACAGACGCGCCGGATTTTGTAAACAGCCATATAGAGGGCTTTGCCCGGAAACTTTTTCTGTAATTGGAGGGAAACCCATGGAAGAAAACGCCATGCTGAAAGCCATTTTGAACAGCTACCCCTACCCCATCGTCTTTGTAGACGATACCTACACCATCCGCTATATGAACCGCTATGCCCAATACCATTATTACCAGGAACGGGGCTACCGGGATCTGATTGGGAAGTCCCTTTTCGACTGCCACGACAAGGACAGCTCTAAGGAGCGCATCAAGGCTGCCTTTGAAAAGATGAAAAGCGACGGCAAGGAAGCCTTTGTGGGGGTGAACCTGCGGAACCTCCGCATTTACATGCAGCCCGTGCGGGATGAGCAGGGAAAGCTTATCGGCTTTTTCGAGCGCTTCGAGCAGAACCTGCGCATAGACAAAAAGGCATGACAGAAAGATGCCCGGCCCCCTAGCAGAGGCCGGGCATCTTTTTTCTTCTTGTCAGCTTTCCTGCATGGGGCAAATCACTCAGTATTTTGATCTGCCTATGCCTTCCGCCGTTATCACGATGTTGTTAATCCGCACCCCCAGCACGTCGGAAAGCTTCACAGGCACCTCTGTGCTGAAAATCGCGCTCTGCTTGCGGTGAAGCTCCTCCGCAGCCTCCCATTCCTTGTCCCAGGCATAACCGGAACTGACGCGTATGCCGTCGGTTTCAACCTCGCAGGCCACCACCTTCCTGCTGCACAGAATTTCCACGGTTTCAATTTTCTCATCATGGATATCGCATCCGGAAATCCGCAGGCCGCCGCCATCTATAATGGCAATTTCGCTGATATCCAGCCCCGCCTGCCATAAGGCCTCATAGCCGCAGGAGGGCAGGAAGGAGGCTTTGGGGATTTCCACCCCGTTTATCTCCACAGCCGTCACGTTCTGCGCATCAAATTCCCGCTCCGGCTGATACCAGTGCTCCTCTGTGTCAGAGCCGGAAGTCCCTGCGCTGACATCATATGTGCAGGCAAGCTTTTCCTCCCCGCACACCAGGGAAACAGACTGCACAGAGTCATAAAGCTCCCGGCTGCCCCGCAGGCATACCCCTTCCTGAGTGGCCTTCACACCAGTAATGTGTACCCACTGCTCCCAAAGCGCTTCATACCCCGCCGTGTCCCACAGGCTCCCGGCGGCCAGGGGGATTTCCGCGCCGTTTATCCGCAGGGCAGAGGCCTCCTGGACCCTTTGCCCGCCGGCAGGGGCAAATTCCACCGAACCCAGGGTGTAATATTCCTTCACTTCGCCCGTTCCATCCTGGGCCCAGGCAGGCTGGAAATGCCCGCTGTTTTCCTGCCGCTGGAAGGGGACTGCCGTATCCCCGCACACCAGCTCCAGGCTGTCCACCCCGCCGATGCCTTTATAATTTGCCCCGTCAGCCTCCGGCCCGCTGAGGAACACGCCCCAGGGGGTAATCTCCAGCTTATCCACCCGCACATCCCCCACCTGCATGGGGCCGTACACGGCCATATTGCCGGGCAGCTCCTCTCCCAGGGGGAATTCCGCCTGGATCTCCTCCTCCGCCTGCTGGGAGGTGTGGGTCATGGCAAAGAACTCATATTCATCCAGTTCCTCCGGGGAAATCTCAAAGTAAAACTCCTCATACTTGGGGCCAAAACAGGAGGGCCACGCAATGGGCCTGCCTGCTTCGTCCAGCTCAAAGAAGCTGGAACTGGCGGATTTGAACATAAGGCAATCAGAAAGCTCCTTGCTGCCAGGGTTTTCCTCCTGTAAAGCCCGGATTTTTTCAGCGGTCTTTTGCCCTTCCCCCGCCTTTGCGCAGACAATGCCGCACTGGGTGTAGGGCGTGCCCTCTGTCCGCCCGGGCAGTCGCACCTGCACGCAGAATTTCCCGTTTACAAAGCCTATCCCGGTTATTTTCAGCCCGCTGCCCGCAAACAGGGCCTCCCCCTCCACAGGCTTCAGCGCCGACCACAGCCTGCCGTCTTTATAGTCAGTGTCTCCCGTTTCCTCCACAGGCTCCGGCAAAAGGTCTGCCCCCTGTTTCCGGAATTCTTCCACGGCAAAATCCTCCGCGCCCTTGCTGTTGCACACGCGCACACCGGAAGGCTCTTCCATATTGGCGCTGCCGTATATATATTGCGCATACACAGGAAGTATTTTCGGGTTTGTCCAGGCCCCGCTCACATCCAGGGGAATATAATCCTCCTGCTGGAGAATTTTCGTGACAGCCAGAAGGCTCAGCTTCACCTGGGCGCCCTCCACGTCATAGGTGTCGTTGGTGTCGAAATCCATGCGGCACAGGGCGGTCTGGGTTTCTGCGTCGTAATGCAGCACCCGGTTATACCACATGGCCCCGTCCAGCAGCTCGTTATCCACCTTGGGGAATTCCTTGTTGAGCTTCAGCCGGGCGATAACATCCATGTTCCCGCTTAAGCGGTTTTCCTTCTCCTTGTCCTGAAGGGTGAAATAAACGGACAGGGCGTCCTCTGTGTTGGTGGTGCCCAGCACCTCCAGGCACAGGCCGTCCCCTTCCTCCCGGGCCAGGGCAGGCGCGCCCAAAAGCCCCTTCCCCGCCTCTAAAAGCATGTTCCGGAAGCCGGGCACAGCCGCCGCGGCCGCCGTCAGGGAAATGCACAGCACCAGCACCAGTGCCAGCGCGGCCGTGGCAAACCGCCGGGGCTTTACAGGCCCCACCCAGCGGACGCCCCTGCGCCTGTCCGCCATGCGGCGCAGGGTGTCCTCTACCAGCCGGCTTTCCGGAGCCAGCCGCTCGTTCATGGAATCGTATGTCTGCTTAAACATTCTGTAAACCCTCCTCTTCCAGTATCTCCTTCATCATGGCCCTGGCCCGTTTAAGCCGCTGGCGCACCGCGGCAGGCTTTGCCCCGGTTATCCTGCCTATCTCCGCCGCAGGCAGATCCTCCCAGTAAAACAGGTGCAGCACCACCCGGTATTTAGGCGGCAGCTTTAAAAGCTCCTGGTGCAGCCCCCACTGATCCCTGGTTTCAAAAGGCAGGCTTTCATCCAAGGGCACGTGCCGTTTGTGCCAGGGGGCACGCCATACGTTCCGGCAGCAGTTCAGGGTGACCCGCAAAAACCAGGCCTTCTCGTGCTCCTGGCTTTCAAAAGCAGGCTCCTTCTCCACATACCGCAAAAACACCTCCTGGAATACGTCCTCCGCGTCCGCTTTGCTGCGCAGTTGGGCAAAGGCCAGCCTGTAGACCCGCGGCCCCTGCCGGGCCACCATCTCCTCGTCCCGCTGCCGTTTTTCCTCTTCCACACGCTTCCCTCCCTTCTGCCCTCTATACGTTCCAGCAAAGCAGATTGTGACAAACCTGCCCTGTTTTTTTATAAATCGGCAGAAAGCCTGCGTCCGATAGGCAATTCTGCTATATTTTTCCTTGCGTATTCCCGGGAAAAGCGGTATGCTTATCTAGGGCTTGTTTGAAAAATCGCAAACACCGTCTTTTTGTCCAAAACAGGCGTTTCCTGTGTTGGAAATCCTCGACAGGCGACAGCCTGTCTTGCGGTTTCCGCCTTGAAAACCACCTTGTTTTGTCTTAAAAATCCGGCACTTTCTCTATTTTCAAATAAGCCCTAAAAAGCAGAATTTATTTTCTGCGTTGTAGGAGGAGAATATCGGGATGAAAAAGAAAGCACCTACCCGCATCCTGTCCCTGGCGCTGGCAGCGGCGCTGCTCTGCAGCCTGCCCGTTTTCGCACAGGCCGCTGTTTCCACAGGGTCAGCGGGCGGCAGCACCCGTTGGGCATATGACAGCTCCGCCCGCACCCTAACCTTCACAGGCTCCGGCTCCACCGGGGATTACCGCTGGTCCAGCTCGGCGGCAGGCAAGTGCACGTATATGTCCGTCCTGATGAAATCCCGCACTGTCGCTGTGAAAGAGGGTATCACCCGCTTGGGTGACAGCTTTCTCGCCAACGGCGGCAATTCCATATCCAGTGTAAGCCTGCCCCAGTCCCTGCGGGAAATAGGGCCTTTTGCTTTTATGGAAACCAGGAAACTGAAAAGCATTACCATTCCCGCCGGCGTCAGGAAAATTGATCATGGCGCTTTTGCCCAAAGCGGGATTGCGGACGTCTATTTTGAAGGCACCCGCGCCCAGTGGGACGCCATAGACAAGGCGCCTAACGCAAGCTTCGCCCCTGGGGTAGACGGCCTGAAAAACGCCGCCATCCATTTCCTGGGCGACACGCCCTATCCTGGCACTCCCTTTACAGACATCAACAGCCATTGGGGCCGGGAGGCCGTCAAGTGGGCCTATGGGGAAAAGCTTTTCAGCGGCGTAAGCGGGACGGAGTTCGGCCCTGAGGGCAGGATGGAGCGGGGCATGCTGGTCACAGTGCTCCACCGCCTGGCAGGAGAGCCTGCGCCTCAAAGCGCCTGCGCCTTTACAGATGTGCCCAAAGGCAGGTATTACGAGAAGGCCGTGGCCTGGGCCTCTGAAAACGGCATTGTCAGCGGGGAGGGCGGCGGCCGCTTTGGGCCTGACGGCAAAATAACACGGGAGCAGGCGGCAAAAATCCTCTATAGCTATGCGGTGAAGTATGGAAAGGATGTCTCCATCCGCCCCGGCGCCCTTTCCGGTTTTTCCGATCAGGGAAAAATTTCCTCCTGGGCACAGGAAGCTATGGAATGGGCCGTCTCCCACGGCGTACTCAATGGCAGCGGCGGGAAGCTGAATCCCGGCGGCACAGCCAGCCGGGCCGAGGTTGCCCAGATCTTCTACAACAGCCGCGCCCTTCTGGCATAAAGCAGAGCTATAAACAAATATCACAGGAACCGCAGGGACACAAACAGCCCTTGCGGTTCTTTTTTGCGCCCAGGGCCAGCTCTATGTGTAAATTAAAAAAATCAAGCAGTTTTATTAAAAAAATTGATTTTATTATTGACAAAATTAAATTCACAGCGTATACTGTAGAAAACGCAAAAGAAAGGGACGGTACCGGGCAGGGGAGGGCTGCTTTGTACCGCATGGTGATGAAAATGGGCAGAGAGCAATACCACGCGCCGGCAAAATGCCCGGTGTGCGGACAGACTATGGAGGTAACCCGGCTACAGTGTACCTGCTGCGGCTCTGAGCTTACCGGGCGCTTTTCCCCCTGCAGGTTCTGCGCCTTAGAGGAAAAGCACCTCTCTTTTATTGAAACCTTCCTGCGGTGCCGCGGATCCATTAAAGAGGTGGAAAAGGAGCTGGGGGTAAGTTATCCCACTGTAAAGAACATGCTGGAGGCAGCCCTGGGCGCTTTGCAGCTTGAATCTCCCCAGGAGCGGCAGGCCAGGCGGAAGGAGGAGAAAGCCGACGTGCTTTCCCGGCTCTCCCAGGGGGATCTGACTGTAGAGCAGGCCGTGGAGGAGCTGAACCGCCTGCGGGGGAAAAACTGACCTGATAATATTTTGAAGAAAGGGAGGAGCCGGCTTGCGCCGGCGGCGACAGATATGGACAGCGAGAAGCGCAGAATTTTAGAGATGGTGGGAGAGGGAAAAATCTCCCAGGAGGATGCCCTGCGGCTGTTAGACGCCCTGGAGGACGAGCGGGTGGACCGTGCTTTTGAGGACGCCATGGCCCGCCTGCGGGAAAATCCAGGCGGCCCTGCCGGGCAGCCCCAGGCCGGACCCGGGCCTGCGGAGCCAGAGGTAATGCCGCCCCAGCCGGCGGAAGGGGATATCTGGGGGGAAGTGGAAGAGGCCGCCCGGGAAGTGGGCCAGGTGCTCAGCCAAACAGCCGCCGTAACCATGGACGCCATTGCGGAAGGGATGCAGTGGGCCAAGGGCGCAGTGCAGAAAATCCCCGGGGTGTCTGTGTGGTGGGGAAACCAGCAGGATATCCCCGAAGGCGAGCAGCCCCTTCCCTATCATTACCCCGACGGCAGCACCCAGGTCAGCAAGCTGGACATCCAGTGGGTAAACGGCCCGGTAGAAATCGTCCCCTGGGAAGGCCAGTGGGTAAACGTGACGGAATACGCCCAATACCCTTTGCAGGAAAGCCAGCAGTTAGAGCTTACCGTAACAGACGGGGGTACCATGCGCATCCGCTGGACAAAAGACAAAAGCTTCTGGAAGGGCCTGCGGCTTTCCAAATACCTGCTGGTGCAGGTGCCCGCGGCCATGGGGCTGGAAAAAATCAAGGTGGAAAATGTTTCCGGCAGCGTGCAGGCTGAAAACCTTCACGGAGAGGATTTCTCCCTGAGCACCACCTCGGGCCAGATAGAGGCCCTGGGCCTGCGGGCGGAAAAGCTGAAGCTGGCCTCTGTTTCCGGCAGAGTATACGGGAAAAACCTCCAGGCCGGGCTGATTGACGCTGGCTCCACTTCCGGAAAGGTTGACCTGTATGGCTTTGGGTGCCAGCGGCTGAAGGCCAACACAGTTTCCGGCTCCATCCATCTGTATGGCAACGGGGAAAGCCTGCAGGCCAAAAGCGTTTCCGGCAAAATCACCCTGCAGACAGAGCCGCTTACAGAGCGGATCCGGCTGGAAAGCCTTTCAGGCCGCCTCACCCTGCTGCTGCCCCAGGGCTTCCCAGAGTCTCCGGGCTTCCGGGCAGACTTTGACTCCATGTCCGGCAGCTTTTCCAGCGGCTTCCCTGTAGGCGGGATCCTGGGCGGGAAGTCGGGCCAGGCAGTGTATGGGCAGGGGGAGATGAAAATCCACCTGCACACCCTTTCCGGCAAAATGGAAATACAGCCTGTGCTGGAAGAAAGTGCCTCCCCCGCGCCCTAACGCCAGCCAGCCATCAAATGCCCCCTGTCTTTTTAGGCAGGGGGCATTTAGCCTGTTTTCATCCTCTTACGCGTTACAGGCAATGCAGTTCCAATAGGTGTGCACCGTAGATATAAACCGCGTGTTCGGACACTCCCCAATATTTTCCAAAGCTTGCATTGTTCTTCTGTTTTGTGGTATGCTATTGTTATAAATATGATATGCTATGGGGAATTTTATGAAAAAACTGCTTGCACTGTTTTTAACCCTCCTGCTTTCTGCAGCCGCCCAAAAGGCTGCCGCAGTGGCAGAGCCTGCTTTGCTGCCTTTTCAGGATGTAAAGCAGGGCGACTGGTTCTACGATGCCGTGTCATACGCCTATGGGGAAAAGCTGTTCCAAGGTGTTTCAGCCAGCTCCTTCAACCCCTCCGGACAAATGGACAGGGCCATGTTTGTCACAGTTCTTGCAAACTTAGCCGGGGCAGACACCTCCAGCTTTACCCAGCAGCATTTTACAGACACAGCCCCCGGGCAGTGGTATACGAAAAATGTGGAGTGGGCCGCTTCCTTCGGCATCGTCTCCGGCATGGGCAATTTCCAGTTTGCCCCCCGCAGCCCCATCACCCGGGAGCAGATGGCAGCGCTGCTGTACCGCTTTGCCGAAGCCGCAGGCAACGACATGTCCGTAAGCGGCAGCCCGGCAGGCTTTACAGATTACAACAAAATCTCCAGCTACGCTAAAACCGCCATGGACTGGGCCATCAGCAAAAAACTGATCCGCGGCCTTTCGGAAACCGTCCTGGATCCCCAGGGCACTGCCACCCGCGCCCAAGCCGCCCAGATTTTCTGCAACGCCCAAAGCGTCCTGCTGAAAAAACAGGTGGCAGCCCCGCCTATGGCCCTGCCCCTGCCCACGGAAATGGACAAAAAGCTTTACACCATGACACTAGAAGAAAAGGTGGGCCAGCTTTTCTTTCCTCGTTTCCCGGACTGGGACGCAAACACTTGGACAAAGCAGTATAGCCCAGCAGGCTACGTCCTGTTTGCCAAAGACTTTTCCGGCAAAACAAAAGCCCAGGTGCAAAACATGCTCTCAGAGTGCCAGTCGGCCTCAAAAACGCCCCTGCTCCTGGGGGTGGACGAGGAAGGCGGCACAGTGGTGCGGATAAGCTCCAACAAGAATTTGGCAAGCGCCCCCTTTGCCTCTCCGCAGAAGGTATACCAGCAGGGAGGCGTGGAAGGCATCAAGCAGGACACTGAGAAAAAGGCAGCGCTGCTGCTGGATTTGGGCCTGAACCTGAACCTGGCCCCGGTGTGCGACATTTCCACCAACCCTGGGGACTATATCTATGCCCGCACCCTGGGCGTTCCCGCAAAGGAAGCCGCCCAGGTGACAGCAGAACTGGTGGGAGCCATGGAGAAGCAGAACCTTTCCAGCACCCTGAAGCACTTCCCTGGCTATGGCAATAACCTGGACACCCATACAGGCATTGCCGTGGACGAGCGGCCTTACCAGCAGTTCCAGGAGGAGGATTTTCTCCCCTTTGCAGCCGGCATAGAGGCTGGCGCCCCCAGCGTGCTGGTGTCCCACAACATTATCAACTGCATGGATCCTTCTAAGCCCGCCTCCCTCTCCAAGCCTGTGCATGATATCTTGCGGGAGGAGCTGGGCTTTGAAGGGGTCATCATGACCGACGACCTTTCCATGGATGCCATCAAACTGTATACAAACCGCCAGTCCCCGGCGGTAACAGCCTTTCTGGCAGGCAACGATTTGCTGCTCACCTCCGACTGGAAAGCAGACTATGACGCTCTTTTAGCCGCCGCCAAAAGCGGGGAAATCCCCTTAACGCGGATAGAGGAATCTGTGCGGCGCACCCTGGAATGGAAGGCAAAAAAGGGCCTGCTGTGATGAGATGCTCCCTGCAACAGGCCCTGGGTTCCTTTTCTTTATGCTGCCCTATAAGAACCTGTATTCACAACCAGGACCCCCTCCCGCCCTTTTCTTTTCGCCCTCCGAAAATATTTCTAAAATTTTTCAAAACAGGGGGGGTGACTTTTAGACAAATTTGTGATATACTGATAACAACCTAAAACAAATCCCCAAGAGGTGTATTGGTTATGCTCAAAAACTGGATGCCCCCGGAAAAACCGGAAAAAGAAGAGCTGAAGGCCCGCCTGAAGGCCGCCCAGGAAAAGCTTGCCCTCCAGCAGATGCAGCTTAAAGACAGGAAGCTGCCTGTGCTGGTTCTCATTGAGGGCTGGGGCGCTGCCGGCAAGGGAAGCGCCATCGGCCGGGTTATCCGCAATATTGACCCCCGCTTTTTCAAGGTGTTCTCCATGGGCGCTCCCACCGAGGAGGAGCAGCGCCTGCCTTTCCTGTACCGCTATTTTGAGAAAATCCCGGAGGCCGGAAAGTTCACATTCCTGGATTCCGGCTGGATGGACGAAATTATGAAGGACAGGCTCCAGGGCGGCATGAGCGACGAGGTGTATGCCCAGCGGGTGGACAGCGTAAAGCGGTTCGAGCGGCAGCTCACCGACAACGGCTATCTGGTGCTGAAATTCTTCTTTAACATAAACAAAAAGGAGCAGGCAAAGCGCATTGACGGCCTGCTGGAAGATAAAGACACTGCCTGGCGGGTAGGCCGCCGGGATGTATGGCAGAACCGCCATTATGAAGACTGCCAGGATGCCTTTGACCGGTATCTCACCGACACCAACACCCCCAGCGCTCCCTGGTATCTGGTGGAAGCAAAGAACAAAAAATTTGCGGAGCTGCAGGTGATGGAAACCCTGTGCATGGGCATTGAAACAGCCCTGCACAACGACAAGCTGGCAGTGCCCCTGCTGCAAAACGCCTTCCCCTTAGTGAAAATGCCTAAGCTGAAGGATGTGCCTTTAGACAAAACCATCAGCGATGAAGAATATAAGTCGGAGCTTGACCGCCTCCAGGCAAAGCTGCGGATGCTCCACAACCGGCTGTACCGCAAGCGGGTGCCTGTCATCATGGTATACGAGGGCTGGGACGCCGCCGGGAAGGGCGGCAACATCAAGCGGGTAACCGGGGCTTTGGATCCCCGGGGCTTTGAGGTACACCCCATCGCCAGCCCGGAGCCTAAGGAAAAAGCCCGGCACTATCTGTGGCGCTTCTGGACGCGCCTGCCCAAAACAGGCCACATCGCCATTTTCGACCGAAGTTGGTATGGCCGGGTTATGGTAGAGCGCCTGGAGGGCTTCTGCTCTGAAAACGACTGGCAGCGGGCCTTTTATGAGATGAACGAGTTTGAACAGGAGCTTCACAACTGGGGCGCTGTCATCCTGAAATTCTGGGTGCATATTGATTCCGACACCCAGTTGGCCCGTTTCACCGACCGCCAGAACACCCCCTCGAAGCAGTGGAAAATCACAGATGAGGACTGGCGCAACCGGGAAAAATGGGACGAATATGAAATGGCCATTGACGAAATGCTGCAAAAAACCAGCACCACCTTTGCGCCCTGGCATATCTTAGAGTCTGTAGACAAAAAATATGCCCGCATTAAGGCGCTGCAAATTGTGGTGGACACCCTGGAAAAGGCCCTTGATTAAATCAGATTAAAAGACTTCATTTTCTTCTTTCCTTATTTATACTGAGGGGGAGGCTGTAAAAAGCCTCCCCCTTGGTATTTTCCTATGAAAGTAGCTTCTCAGCTATGCCAGCCGCTTGGACATCACCTCATAGTGGGTGCAGTAGACCAAAGCGGTTTCCTTGGTTATCCGCCCTTCCCGGCAAAGCTTCAGCAGGCTGCCGTCCATGGTACACATGCCGTCGGCAGCGCCGGACTGGAGAACAGATTCCAACTGGTGCAGCTTATCCTCCCGGATCATATTCTGGATGGCGTTGGTGCTCTTCATAATCTCAAAAACCGGAATCAGCCCGCCGTCCACGCTGGGCACCAACTGCTGGCACACCACGCCTTTGAGAAGCTGGGAAAGCTGGATTTTCACCTGTTGCTGCTGGTTTGCCGGGAACACGTCGATAATGCGGGTGATGGTGTGGGCCACGCTGCTGGTATGCAGGGTGCTGAACAGCAAAAGCCCTGTTTCCGTAGCGGTGATGGCGGCGGATACGGTGTCGTAATCCCGCATTTCTCCCAGCAAAATCACGTCCGGGCTTTCCCGCAGGGCAGAGCGCAGCGCCGCCGGGTAGCCGGGAGTGTCGATGGAGATCTCCCGCTGGGTGACAATAGCCTTTTCATGGCGGTAAATATACTCAATGGGATCCTCCATGGTGATGATGTGGCAGTCCCGGCCCTGGTTAATGCGCTGAATCATGCAGGCAATGGTGGTGGATTTCCCTGTACCCACCGCCCCGGTAACCAGCACCAGCCCTTTCTGGTTCTCCGCCAGGGACAGCACCTCCTCCGGGATACCCAAAGCCGCCGGATCCGGCAGGCCGAACTGAATAAGCCGTATCACAGCCGCCAGCGTGCCCCGCTGCCGGAACACATTCACCCGGAAGCGCCCCAGGCCTCCAATGGCAAAAGAGAAGTCATCGTCCTCACCCCGGCAGAGGTGGGTGTCCTCCCGCTTGGCAACGGTGTAAATCTGCTCCACAAACCGCTGGGTGTCCGCAGGCTTGCAGAAGCCCTCCCCCCAGCGCTCCTGGTGCCCCTTTATTTTCAAGGTAATGGGCAGGCCCGCCACCAGAAAGATGTCTGACGCCTGCTCGTTACACGCCCTCTCTAAAAGCTCCTGTATGTCCATAGTGTTTATCCTTTCCTCCTCCAACTCTTTGAGATCCTCCGCAGGGCAAAAAGAATGGTATAATAACCTCACAGGTTATTATACCATAAGCGCAAAGCGCGTTGGTACTGCCCGTCGCCCGTCTGACCGAAGGGAAGAACTGGGCGGGGCAATTTGAAAATCAAGTATAATAACCGCTCTGCGGTTATTATACCATCTGCCTGTCTTTTTGTAAATACGCTCAAAATCATGGGAGTGGCTGAAACACAGAGTTTTAAATGGAATTTAACAAATGCAAGAAATTAGTTTTAGGATCAACCCCTTTTTTAAAAGGGGTTGTGGGGTGTGGGGCAAAGCCCCATGGACTTGCGCCGTAGATATAAAATGCATGGTTCAGACACTCCCTAAATCATGGAGATTCCGCGCCAGCCTTATTCTCCCGCCCACAGGCCGCCAATCTCCTCCGGCGCCTGCCACTCCCGGGAAAACTGCCAGCAGACCACTGTAAAGCCTTTCCCCTCATGATCCGCCGCATCCGCAAAGTCCAGCCCAATCCGCAGCGTCTGGCTGTCATGGCTCAGTTCTTTCCAATAAACCCCGTTTTCGTCCTTCTCCATCCCCAGCGCAGACAAGGCTTCCTGCGTAAATCCATAGATTTTATATGATACACCGCCTGTTGCCTTTGTCACAAACTCTTTGCCAGCCGCCTCTGCCGCTTCCTGCAAAAATGCCTGGCCCTCTGCCTCCAGCTCATACCGCTGCTGGGTAGAGGCCGCCAGCTTCTGCGCCATAGCCAGATCCGCCCGGGCAGTGGAAAAGGTGAGCAGGCCCAGCACTGTCATGCAGATGGCCACCACCGTGAGCAGCAGGGCCAGCGGCCCTAAACGAACAGGTATATGCTTCATGCCCCGTCACCCCCTCTATAGGCCCCGGTGCGCAGGGTGTACACAGGCTCTGTCCCGTTCTGCCAGTATACGGCAATTTCGCTTTCCACCAGCCTGCCCTCCTCCTGCCAGGACACATCCACACAGAAATCCCCGTCCCAGCGGGGCTGCATATCCCTGCTGTACCAGGCCCGCACGCCGCCGTCAGCCTCCTGCTGGGCATTGTCCCCCTGGTTCAAAAGGGCCAGCAGCTCCTGGGGGCTTTGGGCCGCCCCCACCAGCTCGGCGGCGTTTTCCGCCAGACACACCGCCCGGGTGAGTACCTGGGCTTGCCCGCTCTCCTCTTTGGCAAAGGCGAAAATCCGGGTGAGGGTGAGTATAACGCCCAGGAACACCAGGATGAGCACCAGCAGCTCAATATAAAAAGCTGTTATCCCCTGTTTACGATTCATTCCCACACCTCAAAACAAGGCCGCTGCGCAGGCGCAGGGGCGCCTCCCCCCCGTCTGTCACCACGTAGGCCAGCCCGTCCCTTTCCTGAATCTCAAAAAGCGCCGTCTCTCCCAGCACCTGGGCGTCCTCCGGCTGCAAAGGCCCGTCCGCAGGGCCATAGTCCTCCAAAAGCTGCCCCTCCCACTGGTAGATGCGCAGGGCATAGCCGCTGTCTCCGTCCGCAATGGTCAAAAGCGCCCCGTTCAGCCCATCCTGCTCTGTGCAGGCTTCCCAGGACAGCGCCCCTGCCCTGTCGTTTGCTTTCAGGCAGGTGGAAAGATAGCTTACCAAAGCCCGGGTGCGGTTGTTCTCCCCCTGGCCCTCCACTGTTTCCCGGTAGGTGGCGGCCCCAAAGGTGACCAGCAGGAAAAATCCCGCCAGGAACAATCCGGCTATGCCCAGGGTGAAAACCCCCTGGGAAAAGCTTCCCCTTTTCACATGTACCAGCTCCCTTCCGGCCTGTTTTTGAAAGATGATAAATGATTACAAAAGATTACAAGTAGTTTACAAAGCAGCAGGTTTTTGCCAAATTTTCCCATGTTTAACAGTTTGTTCATCATTCTATTTTGGAATGAAACCCGTTTCCTGCCGGGGACGTGGCACCACCGTCACCTCCGGGGGCAGGTTTACGGCGAACACATCATACACCACGTAAAAGTCCTCCCGGTTTATCTGCAGGCCATAGTTTTCCTCCAAATGCTCCAGTGTGGGAGGATAGGCCCCCTCCACCGCATAGCACTGCATGGCGCTTTGCCGCACAGCGTTTTTCACAGCCTGCGCCCCTTCTTCCTCCATCTCCTGACGGGAAAGCCCCCTTCCCTGCCAGAAAACCAGCGCCAGAACTGCTGCCAGGGCAATCCCGCACAGCACAAGGGGCCAGCGCCGCCTTTTTTTATCTATGTACATAGCCCGCCCCCTAGCCGATGGAGTTCATAATGCCCAGCAGGGGCAGCATAACGCTTAACAGGGAGATGCCCACTGTCACCAGCAGCACGCCGGAAAGCAGGGGATCCACCACGCCCACCAGGCGGTCTGTCCGGGCGCCGCACTGCTCCTCCAAAAGCTCTGCCAGCCGCCACAGCACCGGCTCCAGGCTGCCGCTGCGCTCTCCTGCCAGCAGCATCCGCCCGTAAACCGGCTGGAAAAGCTGTTCCTCAAAAGCAGACTGGGCCATGCTGTGGCCCTCCTCCATCCGGAGGATGCACTTTTTCACCTTTTCCTCCACAGGCTGGCACTCCGTCATTTTCAGGCTCTCCATCACGGCGATGTCCTGCACCTCGCCGCTGGCCAGGAAGGTGGCCAAAGCGCAGGTGAAACGGTACATGCCCAGCTCTTGCAGGATGTCCCTCGTAACAGGGATTTTATAGAGCAGCCCCTCTATTAAGGGGCGCTTTTTGCTGTTCCACAGGGTAAGCCCTATAAGCAGGGCAGCCGCCAGCAGCACCATCACCCCTAAAGCCGCCCAGCAGAAGCCATAGGCCCACTGTATATAGCTGTAGGCGGAATGGGCCAGGCTTCCGGTAAGCCTGTCGTACACCTGGGTAAAGGCGGGCAGCACCATAGTGAGCATCAGCACCAGCACCACGATAATCAGCACCAGCATGGCGGCAGGGTAGGTTACGGCGCTGCGCAGCTTTTCCGACATGGTTTTCTGCCCGGCGTAATACCGGCTTAAACGGAAGAGCACATCCTCCAGCCTGCCGGAGGACTCTCCCGCCGCCACCATTTTGCAGGCATAGGCCGGGAAAATCCCGGTTTTTTCCAGCGCGCCGGAAAGGCTTCCCCCCTGCTCCAGTTCTCCCTGCACCAGGGCAAGGGCCTGTTCCAGAGGGCCGGGCTTTTCCTTTTCCTGGCGCAAAAGCTGCACAGCCTCCTCTGTCTGGATGCCCGCCTGCAGCATCATCGCCATGCTTTCGCAAAAAGCGCTGATTCCCAGCGCGTCCAGCTTTCTTTTTCCCATAACTTCCTCCTTCGCCTGGCAGGGGCCTGTCAGTAGTAATAAACGTCTGTATAGTTTGTTCCGTCCCCCACAAACCCGCTTTCCTGGCTGTTTGCGGAGAAGGTGGGATCCAGCCGGTTCCAGGTGTTGGATTCCACCTCATACTGTACGGAAACCCACCCGCTTTCCTGGGTGTAGAACATATTCCAGGCGTGGTATAAATCGTCGGGCTGCACATAGCCGAACACCATTTTCGTGGGGATTCCCTGGCTGCGCAGCATGGCCGCCGCAAGGCTGGCATAGTCAAAGCAAATGCCCGTCCCGGTTTCCAGGGTTTTGTCCGGATCCGGCAGATATGTTTTCTCCACCGTTTTCGCAAGCTCCTTGTCATAGGTGACGCTTTCGCAGATGTAGCCCAGCACTGCGTCCACCACGCCTAAAGCGTCTGCCTGCCCGGAGGCAATTTCCCCTGCCTTTTTCACACAGGCAGAGTTTTCCCCATAGGGCACATATTGGCTGGGCCGCAGGAAGGGCTGGAAGGGATCCTGTAGGGCCACAGAAGCGCTTGCCTCATAGAGCTTGGCGTATTTGCCCTCTGTCACCTCCTGCATCACCCGGAAGGTATAGTCCCCGTCCCCGCTTTGCAGGGGCAGGATGGCAGGCGTGCCGTCAGAGCCGATGTTGTACGTGTATGTCGTTTCCCCTTGCAGCACCTGGAATTTCAGCCTGCCTTCCCCTTGGGCGGAAACCCCCACATACCCCTGGGCTGTGGCGGAAAGATCCAGCAGCACCCCGCTTTCCCCCTGGGCCTGTTCGCTGTGGAAAGCGGAATCTGCAAAAGCCGGGGCCTGGTAAGGGGTGAAATCCTCTGGGGCGCTTTCCTCCGGGCGGGAATCAGCCTCCTGGGAAGCCGGTTCCTCTGGCAGCTCCGGATCCATGCCGGCCTGGGTGACGCACCCCCACAGGTTCAGCAGCAAAAGGAGGGCCAAAAGCCCTGCAATCTTCCGTCCCATGGAACGTTACCACCCCCGTCCGTGAGGGCCTACAGGCTCCAGTTTGCCATGGACCACATAGCGGGCCTCCTCGAAATCGTAAGCGCAGGTGGAAAGCACCACATAGCGCCCGTTGGGATCCATTTCGCCCACCCGGGCGTCAAAGTCCGACAGCGCCAGGTTTTCCTCCAGATACTGGGTAAACTCCGGCATGGGCGCCCGGAAAATGGAGTATACATCCCCATAGGCAGACACTGTGTGGCCGCTGAACAGCACCACCCGATAGTCTGTGGCGGGGGTGAGCAGCCACATAACAGGGTGCTCTTCATAATAGCTCTGCTCCCGCCAAAGCTCCAGCCCCGCGAACATAGATCCGTCGTTCATGTTGTGCCCATACAGCACTGTGTTGGAGTCTGCAAAGTCCGGGGCTGTCTGGGCGTCTGCAAAGATGGCCCCGCAGTTGTCCTCCAGCTTTTCATAGCTGTAATGCAGGTAATATTCGTTGTCGTCCCCCTGCACTACCGGGTAGTTGATTTTAGTACCCTCGCAGTAGATCCATCCCACCACCTGGGGGTTTATCCCCTGAAGCTTTTCAAAATCCACTGTAAACGGGGTTAGGGGGCCTTCCCCATCTGTCTGGGACTGGCCCCCGCTGCCTGTTTTGGCGCTATCCGCCTGTTTTCCCTGTGTTGTAAATTCCTCCGCGGCCTTGGCATATACCTGCTGGCTTTTGGCATACCGCTGCTGGGCCACTAACACAGCCCCGCCTGAACCTGCAAACACCAGCAGCAGAGCCGCCACCGCAATCCATTTCAGCTTTCTCCCCATACATCGCCATGCGATACAGGTTTCGCACAAAAGGCCATTTAAAAAACAGCCCCTTGTGCCCGGTACCGTTCCTTTCTTCTGTTTTTTATGTACCGCCATAGGGAACCTGCGCAAAAAGCTGTGAAAAACAGCCCTTTGCGCCCAGCACCGTTCCTTCCCTTTATTTTTCACGCCGGACGCTCTCTATCGGTAATCCTCCGCTTCGCCGCTCTCCCTGGCCCGCTGGCGTATCCTGCCTCCCAGTATGTTCAGCATGGCCCCGCAGGCGGCAAAGCATATCACGTATATTTTGCCCACTGTGGTGGAAAACAGCACCAGCATGGCGCCCAGGTAAGGGAAATGCCGCTCTACCCGGCCTATCAGCTCCCTGTAGGCTACCGGGTCGATGTCCTTTTGCTCATTGGCATCCCCTTTGGTGACAAGCTGGCCCTCGATTATATTGTTTTCCAGCACCCGGTGTGCCACCACTGCGTCCTCCCGCCAAAAGGCGATGATTTCCCCTTCCCCCACTTCCTCGGCCGGGACGGGGGAGACATATATCACACTGCCCACAGGGATTTCCGGCTCCATGCTGCCGGTGACAATGTGGTAAATCTCATAGCCCAGCAGGCGCGGAAGCGTGGCGGCAAGGCTTAAGCCTATCACCAGCACCAATATCAGCGTGCCCAGCACATTGCACAGCAGGGCAATTATTTTTTTACTCATAGGTGTTCATCTTCCATGGAAACTTCCTCCCTGTCCCGCCGGAAAAACAGCAGGAACCAAAGGCCAGTGGCAATGGCGCCCAGCACCAGCACCCCGGCTGTAATCTTTGTCCACAGGGGGATATTTTGCCAGAACAGCTTTCCTTCCGACTGCAGCTCCATTTGGGAGGGCTTAAAGCCCTCGCCTGCATTGGCCAAAGGCACCTCGCCTTCATCAATGTCTATCAGCTCCGGCGGCTCTTCCGGCTGGGCCTCGGGCACAGGATTCTCCGGGATTTCCGCAGGGGCCTCAGAGGAGGGTTCAGACTCCTCCTCTTCCGGGGCAGAGGAAGGCTCTGCCTCCTCATCCTCGTCGGTGTCAGGCGTGTCTGCCGGGGTGATGACAGTGGCCCCGGGGCCGGAAGGAGGTATCACCGTTGTACCGCCGCCGCTCGGCGTGGTGCTGGGCTGGGTTATCCGGGTGTACACAAAGGTGAGGATATTTTCCATGGGGTTGGATGACAGGGTTTTGGTCAGGTTATAGCTTTGGGGCTGATAGCCCTCTATATAAAGGTAGGCCACCACAGGGCGATCCCCCACGTTGCCCATATAGGTTTCGCTGGGGGCCAGGGTGTTGCCCTGGGCGTCCTGGAAATTCACAGTGTATTCCACCATGTCGCCCTTTAAGCCATAGGCCACCACATAGTCCTGATCCCTTGTCACCAGGAAGGTGGAAAGCCTGTTGCCAACACCCAACACTTCCTCTGTGCCTTTGCCGCTTTCCCGGAAGCCTTTTATATAATATTTGCTGTCATTATCCAGGGTAACGGAATAATCCCGCAGGTTCACGCGCTCTCCCGCGGCCTTTTTCTCCGTTATCATGTTTCCCCCGTTGATTTTCCCCTGCTGCCCGGCGAAAACGCGGATCGTATAGATATACTGGGGCTTTGCCGCCAGAGCGGGGAGCGTACAGGCGCAGGCCAAGCAGAAAGCCCCCAGGACAGAAAGAAGCCTGAAAAGAATGGATTTACCTTTCATGCCGGCTGCCCTCCTCTCCGCTTTCCCGCTTCTTTTTCACGCTGAAGCAGGCAATAATCAGCAGCAGGACGCCGCTGGCCGCCATAAGGGCATATAAGGGCAAAAGGTTGGTTTCATCGCCGGTTTTCACAACCTGGTTGCGGCTGCTGGTGTTGTTGTCGTTCACCTCGTCCACCGCAAACTCCATCTCCACGTCCGCGATGGTGTTCTGATACAGGTTGTTCTGGGTTTCCCCGTCCAGCGCCACATGCAGTTCTACCTTGGCTGTATCCCCGGTTTGCAGGGTGTCCAGATAGAAGAAGTCCTCCATGGAATCGGTGGCCTGGTGCAGCCCCTCTTTTTCAGAGGTTACACCGTCTGTTTCGCCGCCCACTGTTTCGCTGTCAAAAAGGACATTCACCTTTCCGGCCCTGTCTGTATAGGTGAGCCGGTAGGTATAGGCGCCGCCCTCTGCCACAGTGCCGTCCTCCAGGGAGGTGATGGCCTCGTTGAGCATATACCAGTTGGTGGCCTTGCTGCTCTCGTTGCGCAGGTTAATGACAATATCGCTGGAATCCCCCGGCTGCATACCCTGCACAAGCTTGCTGATACTTCCGGAATCAAAATTGCCGGACATCTTCTTGTCCTTTGTAAAGGTGAGGTACCAATTCTCCTCCTGCTGGCTGTCTATGGCCCCAGCCGGCAGGCAGAAAGCCCACAGGCACAGGGCCGCGAGCAGCCCTGCCAGCATGGGTTTTGCAAGTCGCTTCATGCCTTCCCTCCTCCTTTAGCCCAGGCGCAGGGGCTTGCCATTGGGATGCACATCCACATCCCGGCCCCAGGCGCTGATAATCGCGTCCTCAGCGTTGTGGGTCTGTACGGCGTTGGCTTCCACTTCCAGGCGGAATTCCACGCCGTTATAATCATAGGTGGTGCGGGTTACGGTTTTCCCGTCCACCTGCAGGGTTTCCTTTGTCACAAATTTCGCCACCCCGCCGTCAATGGTCAGGGTTTTGCTGAAGGGCAGGGCAACCTCCCCGGCAGCCAGCGGCTCTGTATAATACAGTACCAGCCGTTCCGCTGTGGTGGCAGTTTCGTCCTCTATCCATAAATCCTCATTTGCCCGCTCCAGCTTGATAAGCTCTGGGGAAAGCTCCTGGCATTTTTCCTCTTTTTCGCCCTTCACCCAGTACCGGTAAATATTCACCCGCACAAATTCGTCAATTTTCCCGCTGTTGCGCACAGTCAGCTCCTCAGGATACGCCTTGCCCAGCTTCAGGGTTTCCCCTTCTGCCAGCATGTTCCCCAAAAGCCCGCTGCCGCTCTCCTCCCAGTTGCCGTCAGCCTCATTGCCGTAATTCCGGTAGGCCACGTCCTGGCCGTTTTCCACCAGCGTCACGCCGATGTTGTAAAGCTCCACCTGGGATTTATAGGTTTCCGAAAAATAGGTCAGCGCCGCCTGGGCACTGCCAATGCTGCTGGTGAGCAGCAGGGCCGCCGAGGCAATGAACATCAGCAGGGTGCCGATGGGCAGCGCTTTCCTCCTTCTGTTTTTCATACTCAGGCCCCCTCCTCATAGCTGGTAAGCACATTGCTCCAGTCGGCGTAAGGATTGCCGTCCTCGTCATACAGCACCAGGGTGGATTCATACACTACCACCACGTTGAACTCGTCTCCCTCCTCCGGCTCCTCGCCAGCAGGGAAGCTTATCTTCACATCCAGGGTTTTGGTGGTTTCCCCAGGCTGCAAAATGGTGTCATAATACCACCAGCCCTCCTCCTCATGCCAGCCGCCCTCCGGGGCGCTGTAGGTAAGGCTGTGGCTGCTGTCTGTAAAGCCTCTGGCCCGCACAAAGACAGGGGACAGCTCGGAGGTGTTTTCAATGGTAACGTGCTTAGTCCAGTCAGAAAAATCCTCGTGGATTTCCGTTTCCTGGCCCAGGTACAGGGGATAGCCGCCTTTTGCCTGGGTATAGGTAGTGAAATATCCCCACGCCGCCGGCAGGGAAGCGCACACAGTCAGCACCGCCGCCAAAAGGGCCGCGCAAATGGAAGCCTTTTTCATCACGTCTCCCCTCCCCCATTGATTTCAGATTTTGTCAGGTGCCAGCCCAGCTTGCCTTCCTCGTCCGGCCCATAGGTGAAATGGTTCTGGATGCCATGGCCCTGGTTGGGGCCGTCCATATCGTTTGTAAACACAAACTCCAGGATTTCCTCCAGGGTCACGGTGGGATCCGCCGGGCTGGAGCAGCCCTCCGGCACCAGCGTGCAGCTTGCCCCTGAATAGATTTCCTCTACCGTCACAACAGAGCCTACAGGCAAATCTGTGAGGGTGAGGGTTTTTGTGCCTGCCTCTGTAAAGTCCAGGGAAACCACCTTGTCATACACCAGCTTGCCATCCCGGGTGGCCTTCACATGGAACACAAAGGTGTTGGCCTTTCCGGCAAAGGAGCGCAGGTTTTTGGTGATGGTGATGGATCCCAGGGCATCGTTTATGCCGGGCTTCAGGTATATTGTCACGTCCTCCAGCCACTCGCCGGGATTAGCGGCATTGATGACCCCGTTCTCATCTGCCTCCTTGCTGGGCAGGGTGATAACCTCCGGGATGAAGGTGTACAGGTTCTGGCTGCCCTGGAACTGGGTAACCAGGCTGCCGGCCTTTTCTGTCACATAATCCTTATAATCCTCCCCCAGCTTGTGGGCAATCACCAGGTAGACCCCAGGCTCCAGCCCTGTACACTGGGTTTCGCCGCCCAGGGGCATATCCCTTTTCACCGGCTCCATCTCCAGCACATCCCGCAGCTTGCCGTCCTGCCAGAAAATTTTTTCCGCCGCATTCTGGGCAATTTCCCGCCAGCCCTCGCTGGTGATGTCGTCCTGAATCTCCACCTCCGGGAAATCCTCCGCGGGGGTGAAATCGTAGGTATCAAAAGAGGGGGAACGGCTCATGTCCGCCACCTTGTATAAATCGAAAACCAGCAGGGAAGAACTTCCGTCAGGGGCTGGCTCCAGCAAATCCTTCATCTCCTCCGACTTAGCCGGGTCGCAGGGGTATACGGTAAGGGAGCAAGGCCCTGCGGCGCCTGCCAGCATTTGCAGGGCCAGCAGCAGGCACAGGGCCGCCGCCAGGACGCCAGCCGCCCGGATCCATTTCTTTTTCATGGGCAAATTCCTCCTTTGGGATTGAAAGGCTAGGGAAAGCCGCCGCTATTTGCGCTTAAAGGGATCCCGCAAATCCTCCGCTGTCAGGCGGGGGCGGCGCTTATAGAAAATCAGCAGGATGGCAAGCAGGATGAACAGCATGGGGACGCCCACAGCGGGAATCACCACATAGGTGGGCACCCGCACAGCCTCTGCCGCCGCAATCAGCGCTTCCTTCACGTCGCCAATGCGCTTGCCCCGCAAAAGCAGGCGGTGGGTATTGACGCCATAAGGGGTGCAGGTTTGCAGGGTGCAGTAATCCTCCCCCCGGTACAGCTCCATCTCCGAGGTGTCCTCCGGGAGGACAATGCGGATTTGCACAATTTGGTATGTAAGCACCTGGCCCAGGACTGTGACGGTGAAGATGTCGCCCTCGGAAAGCTTATCCAGATCGGTGAAAAGCTTGGCAGAGGGCAGGCCCCTGTGGCCGGAAATGGCGGCATGGGTATCCGCCCCGCCTACCGGCAGGCTGGTACCCTCAATGTGGCCGCTGGCAACCTGCAAAACTGCCTCGTCAGTGCCATGGTATATGGGCAGGCTCACGTCTATCACAGGTATGTTTACATAACCCATAATGCCGGTGCCCGACACATCTAAAAGACTGCGGTACTCCTCCGCCTCCTGGGGGGAGGGGATCCAGCGGTTGCCCTTGTCCCACAACCGTTCGTTGTAGGCCCGGGCCTCCTCCAGCAGGGCGTCCATTTCCTCCTGGGACATGCCTTCCACCGTCTCCACATAGGAGGCGATGGCCCGGGACTGGTGCAGGGAGTTCCACCAGTCGCTGAAAGTGGGATACAGCAGTAAGCAAAGCCCTGCAAGAATCACAACGGCTAAAAATATATTGATCATATTTTTTTTCAACCATTTTGCCATATGCAAGGCTCTCCTTACTGATGTTTATCCCCGCCGCCAATGACAGCGGGGATAAAACGAATCAGTTATCTGTGTAATTTGGTGCGCTCTTTTTCAAGAGCACTGGGCTTAGCCCTTGGAACCCATGCGCTTCTTTACAAACAGCAGGATGCCAGCGCCAACCACCAGCGCAGCGCCAACAGCGTAGAAAATGGTGGTGCCGATGCCGCCAGTGCTGGGCAGCAGGGTGCCGGTCTTGTTGACAACTTGAATAGCAGCGCCCTCGCCAGGTACGCCAGTGCCATTATTGTTCAGCTTGTCAGCGTCCTCGTCTGTAACATCCTCGTTGCCAATATACTTCTTTGTGACTGTGCAGGTGATAGTATGGGTAGTCGGATTCTTTTCACCCTCTGTTACAGTAATGAGAATATCAGCGGATCTGTTGTAACCGCCTTCAGGCACAGTAGTCTCGCTCAGGATATAGTTGCCAGGGCCAAGGCCGTTAAAGACAAACTTGCCTTCTGTCCCAGTTGTAATCTCAGTGCCTTTGCCTGCCTCATCAACTTTATCATAGACCATGCCTTTACCGGCAACTTCTTCAAAGAGTATAGGGTTACCCTTTACCCACTTACCGTTCTTGTCCTGCTCTGCAGTGTACAGTGTGAAGCCAGCACCTTCGAGCCGGTTATCCTCACCAATTTCGTCCTTATACTTGGTGCCGTCAATTTTCAGGGTGAATACATAACTCTCGTCCGGCGTGGTGCTGCCTTCCTCTTCGTTATCAGGGTTCCTGGTGAAGTCAAGAGAGCCTGTGTTCTTGTTGGCATTGGTATCACCAAGCTGGGTGCCATTTTCATCTGTGCCAGTGCCCATTACGATGGCGTTCTCGTTCAGATATGCGTCATAGGTGAGAACAACTTTTACATACTCAAGCCCAGTTTCCTCGTCTGTAACTGTAGGCCAATCCTTCTCGCCAATGAACTCAAACAGGTCTGTAATTTCTACAGTGAAGGAAACGCCGGCCTTGCTTTTAGGCTCCTCCTGCAACGGCTCATAGTCGGAATTAGTGTAGTTAAATACATACCCGTCAGCACTCTCGCTCTTTGCAGGAATTTCCTTGCTAGGTTCACCTTCAACTTGAACCTCCATATTGCCAGCATAGGTCAAGCCAGCGGACATAGTATCCTTGAAACGGATCATGTACTTGTCAAAGCTGGGCTACAGGAATTTTAGCCTCCAGTTTAAACTGGAAGACTTCGCCAATGGTGTGGCCTGCGTCGTCAGTGAATTCGCCCGGTTTCACAGTCTCCACAGTCTTATCCATAGTGGTGTCAGTTGTCTTGGTCTTTACGCTGGTGTCGCCAATAATCTGAACCATCAAAGCAGAAACCGTATCATCAGCGTCACTTCCGTTGTCAACAATCAGATAATAGCCAGTTTCTACCTCAACTGTTAAAGGGTTGCCCTCTTCTGCCGGGCCCATGGTCTGATAAGCATCACCCCGGAGGGCTGCGAGCAGGTCGCTGGCAAAGCCTTCGCCAGCATCCAAAATTGCGTCTGTAACGCTGCTGTCAACTGCAGTGCCAACAGCCTCATCGGCACCAAAGCCGCCAAAGTTTACGCCATACTTAATGTTGGCAAGAGCGTCTTTCCCATCTTTTTCTCCAACATCACCAGTGAAAATCTGGTAAACGCTGTAGGTGTGGCCCGGGGTGGGATTCTCCAGGGTTAAGGTCTGCGTTTTAGCTACTGCCTCGCCACCCTCCTCTGTTGCCATCGCCGGGATAGCCATAGCAAAGCACAGGGCCAGCGCCAGGGCGAGTGCCAAGAACTTTTTCATAGATTTCATACGCTCATTTCCTTTCTTATTTTTATATAATAGGTTTGCATTGGTTTTTAAGACTTTTGCACACCCTCCTTCCCCCGCCTCCGAGAAGTTTTATATACCAGGGCCAACCCTGCCGCGCTTAACAGCGCCACGCCTGCCCAAATATATCCTTGTGCGCCTCCGCCGCCTGTTTTCGGCAGCTCGTAAGCATAAACGGTATTCACATAGGCGACAACCTGGATTTTGTCATCTGTTTCCCCAAGGTGTACCTGGCCCGACATAGTTCTGTCAGTGTCTCTGCCAAAGTCTGTCGGCTCGCCCTGCACCATCTGTCCGATTTCCTTGTTATGCTGCGTTATATAGGCAGAGCAGAGGTAATCGTTATCCGGGTCTTTTTCCTTTATCTTATACCCCGTAACATTGCCGTTATCATCCTTCACCTCTTCCAGCCCGCCGGAAACCTTCTCCCGGTTTTCTGTAACCGTATACTTAGTTCCATCCGGCAGCATGTTGATGATGATATACTCGCCGTTTTTCAGGGTGAAGTCCGCGCCGCTATGCAGCACCATGTCTTTGTCCAGTATGCCGCCGCCGTCTACAACAGGCTGGCCGTCGGCGTTATACTTGGCATAGGAGTAGTCGTCCGGCAGCCTGCCGCCGTCGGCTGTAGTCAGCTTTAAGTTGAAGATGAATTCCTCATCATGGCTGGGAAGCTGGCTGATGTCAAAGCCGCCAGAGGACAGGTTCCCTCCAACTGTCAGCCCCTCCACCTTCTTCTCTATCTTCAACTGCGTGTAGGCTTCCTCCACCGTTGTGGTGCCGCCATGGACAGAGGGCAGTGTAAACTGCATCCAGCAGGTAGAGCCGGAAGCGCCGCGCTCGGTGTAGTAGAAATCCAGTTTGTAGCCGCCGGATTGCCCCTGATCAATGTAGTCCCACAGGTCTACATACTCGCCCACTGAACGGTGTACGCCGCCGATATCGCAAATCAACTGGGAATTCCCACTTGGGTCGGTCAGGAACACCCACATGTCATCATCGCCAAAGAACAGATACTCCAGCGGGCCAGCATAATTTGCCGTCAGGTCAAATTCTATCGTGCTATGCATGGCAAAATAGCTGTTGTGGGCTATACCGTTGTCACTGGTTGGCATCTTAGTCCAGTCACCTATTTCTCTAAAATACCGGATGTTTTCCGGGTTGCCAAATAGGCCGTCGCCATCTGGATTGGGGAAACTATCCATTGGCCAGAAATGGTTCGTCCAGATCTTTTTCTTGTTTTGTATTCCATCATATTGGCCGGGATGGCTGAATCTGTCCAGCCCGGTAAGAGCCGCACCATCTACGCTTACGGAAGTGAGCGTGTAGGTATCACCTAAACGGTTAAACGTCAGCCCGCCATTCTCAAACACACGTTTTCCCGTAAATGTGCCTGTGCTGAACAGGTCAGGGACTTCAATACCTTCGGCAAATTGCAGCACACCATTTTGTATACCTGTGACAAGGCCGAATGTACAACCTTCATAGCTGGCTGTATTAAACTTATTGAGATAGTTGCCGTTCCAGGTCAAAGTTCCATAATCGGTGCCGGCATTATTATTGCCGAAAGCAAAGGGGACTCCTGTCTTTTTAAAATAGGCGTTTATGCCGCTTGACTTTGTATCCAGTATTTTCTTATCCCCAGGCCCGGAGCTGATATCATAGTCATAAAAAACTCCGTTAACCGTTTCCGGCCCATCAGTAGGCTCATATACAAGGCGCAGGATAGATTCATGGGCAATATGGATGTAGACATCCTCGCCATATTTCCCCGCCGCATCTCTTCTGTTGGTAAAATGCAGCTTATTCTCGCAATTCGCTACCAGTTTGTCTTCATCCGGAACAATGTCGCGGCACGATTCTCCATAAATATCCCAATACACCGGCTTGCTCCGCTCTTCCTCGTCCATTATATCCTTCGCGCTGTCTTTCAGCACCCAAATCTGCTTCAAAATGTAAGAATCAGACTTTTTGCCTGTGTCCGGGTCTACCAGCGCGTCAATATAGTGGATGTTGGGCTTTGTGAAATAGGTACAGACATCATCCGGATCGTCTGTTTTGCCCTTTGCCTTATAGATTTCCGTCAGCTTTTCCGTTGACTTGACCTTTCCATATTTATCCGCGCTTGTCTCAATCTGCAAATTGGTCAGTGTCTGTATCGGGGAATTAACGGGTAATTTCCGCGTGCCACCGTTGCTTGCCGCGCTGGTGTCAATTACAGACAAGCTGTTTGCGACATCATTGGCAAGCCTCCTGTCCACCCTGTCCAGATAAGCGTAATACTCCACTGCATAGTGGGGGTTTACAGAGGTGTTTGTGGTCAGGGCAATGGTGTTCCGGCTTACGGCCCGGTTTGCGTTCTCAGGCTCTTCGGCGGTTGTGGGCATGGGCACCCCCTGCTTATGCACAACCATATTCATAATGACTTCCTCGCTGTCCTGGGTCACCTCCCGGGAATCCAGCATGCAAATATCCGATTCTTCGCTGACAGCAAGGCGCTGCTCCTCCACCATCCGGGGCGCATTCTGGATGTCCTCTTCCGCTTTTGCCGCGGCAACGGCCTCGGCGCTGGGGTAGATAACCTTTTCGCCCACAGCCTCTTCGCCGTTTCCGGCAGGCGCCAGCATGGAAAGGATTACGCCTACATCACCTTCCGCCTCGCTTGCCACGTCCTCCGGCGTCAGGGCCTTGATCTGCTCCTCCAGCTCCTGGGTGGATCGAACCTCCACTGTCACCCGGCAGGCGGAGATATCCAGCTCCTGCCCGCCATAGCGCAGTTTATAAGACATAACCTCCAGAGGAGACAGGCCTGTTTCCTCCTGTGTTTCGCTTTCATCCTTCCCCGCCTGCACATAGTCGGCATAGGGCAGATAGGCCGGTTCGCCTGCCTGCACCTTTTCCACCACGAACTCCACCGGCTGCTCCAGATACAGCACCGAGTTTGCAGGCAGGATGCCGCCTGTTGCTACGATAGCGCCGCCCAGCCGCAGCTTGGGCGCGGCCTCTGCGGGCTGGGAATCGGTTTCCGGCTGGGAAACTGTCTCATCCGCCAACTGGCTGGAGGAACTTTCCTCCTGGATCGGTTCCTCCGGGCTTTCCGCAGCAGAGGGCAGCGGATCCCCTTCATCCTTTGTATCTGCTGCCTGGCTTTCCGTTTCTTCCTCTCCCCATTTCAGGGCAGGATCCGCCTGGGAGGAAACTTCCGGCTCCTCCGGGCTTTCCGGCTCCGCCTGCTCCGGCAGGGTGGCGTCACCCTCTACATGGAACACCAGGTTAAAGAGGGAATCTGTGTCATAGGAGAAGGACTGGGACACGTGAAGCACATTGGCGTCCTCATCCTCCTGCTCCTGCACGCCGTTCACCTGATCGGCGTCAACCTTCACCGGGGCTTTGCTGCCAAAGCCCAGCAGCGTCTCCTCCTCTATCTGGGTGACAGCCCCGCCGCCTTCTCCCAGTGTTACAGGAAGCTGCTGTGCCCGTTCCCTGTCCAGCACCATGCCGGGCACTGTCTCCAGGGTGTCATCCTCCGGGGCCTCCGCAAAGGCAACGGCGCACACCTTGCCGCCCTCGGCGGAAACGCCCTCACCGAAAAATTCCGCTTTCAGGGAAACAGGCCCGTCAAAGGGCACCTGCTCCCCGTTTTCATCCTGCAAGCCCACTTGCAGCAGGGCGTGGAGGGCATACTCCTCATCCCCCATGGCCTGTTTCAGCTTGGCCTGGCGCTGGGCAAGCTGCTGGGGATCTTCCAGGCGCTCCACCACCAGATGGGTTCCCTCTGGCAATTCCCCTTCCACTTTCACCTTTAAGGTGGCGTCCTCATAGGCAGTTTCTTCCTGGGGCGCCTTGTCCGGCTGAGGCTCTGCCTCCTCCGGCTGGCTGCTGGGGGTGTCCTCCCCGCTTTCCAGGCCGCTGCTCTCTACATCACTGCTGGCAAGGCCGCTGCTTTCCAGCGCGCTGCTGGAGGCAGCGCTTTCCTCCAGGGCGCTGCTCTGTTCCCCGCCGCTTTCCGGCAGGCTTTCCACTGTGCTTTCTTCCTGCTCCGGCTTCCGGAAGCATTCGTTGCCATGCTCATGCTTCTCTGTTTGCAGCATACCGCAGGTAAGCACAAGCACCTGATCTGTCTC
This sequence comes from Acutalibacter sp. JLR.KK004, assembly GCF_036941085.1. Lineage (NCBI taxonomy): Bacteria > Bacillati > Bacillota > Clostridia > Eubacteriales > Acutalibacteraceae > Acutalibacter > Acutalibacter sp. JLR.KK004. The sequence goes on along the minus strand of NZ_JAYMNQ010000001.1, from coordinate 963,100 downwards.
CCCGCCTTCCGGCAGGCTTTCCACCTTAGAAAGCGTCCCGTCCTCGCCCAGCACGGAATAGCATTCCTTTGTATGGGCGTGCAGGCTGATTTCCGGCTTGCCGCAGGTGAGGATCAGCTCTGTCTCTTTACAGTCGTCTGTATGGATGTGGGAGCCAGCCCCAGCCTCCTGGCCGCAGACAAGCTCTTTCTCAGAGCAGTCTGGCCCGTGGCTGTGTCCAACCCCTTCTTCCAGGCCGCAGACCAGCTCCTGGTTTTCATCATAGCAGGCAGCGCCATGGGCATGGGCCGGGGACTCCTCCAACTGGCAGGTTAAGGCTTCCTCATAGCAGTCATCCAAATGCACGTGGCCCACTGTCTGCTCTTGCCCGCAGATCATCACCTCGCGCTTTTCATAGCAGGCCTCCACGTGGTGATGCTCCCGGATTTCCGGCAGGGCGCACACAAGGGCCGCTTCCTTATCGTAACAGTTATCGTTATGTTCATGGACTACATAGTTTGCGTAGCCGCAGGCAAGCTTTTCCTCTCCGTCAAAGCACGCCTCAGAGTGCTGGTGGACAGGCACCGCGCAGTCCAGCACCATGTCCCGCCGGGCCATTGCCTGCCCCTGCTGGATCATAAAATAAAAGGTGCCCACTGTTACAACCAGCGCAAGGCCCACTACCACCGGGATCCACCGGCGGACCCGCCGCCGCTTTCCCAGCATTTTTGCCGCCTGCTTGTCAAATACCGCGTTTGCCATGCTCTCCATCCTTTCGTGCTTTCAATACAGGGCACTTAGAACCTGTATTCACAACCTGTAACCACCGTCTAAACGGCCTTTTTGAAGCCACTCTATGTTAAATTTTCTTGCAAGGCGACAGCCTTGCTGCGAACATTTGCCTTGATTGGCTTCAAAAATTCCCGCTCATCCGGCAATTTCGATTATGAATACAGGTTCTTACTTTACCGCCCCCAGCCCGCTTAAGGGCCATACCCGGAACAAAAGCTTTCCTACAATCAGTTCCTTGTTTACACAGCCCACCGCTGTGTTCCGGCTGTCAATGGAGGTTTCCCTGTGATCCCCCATGACAAAAATGCGTTCCTCCGGCACCTGGTAAGGCAGGGTAATGTTGCACTCCCCCAGGGCCTTGCCGGAAACATAAGGCTCCTCCAGCTCCTCACCGTTTACAAACACATTGCCATCCTTATCTATATCCACCCAGTCGCCGGTTGTGGCGATAACCCGCTTCACCAGCAGGGTGTTATTGTAATAAAAGGCGATAACATCCCCGGTGGCGAAGTCTGAGGTGTTCATGGTCACCACAATGTCCCCGTCCATCAGGGTGTTGGTCATAGACGTGCCGCTTATGCGCAGCACCGGGAACACCAGCACCGCCACAATCACCGCGGCGGCGGCCGCCACCATCAGGGCAAAGACTGTGGTGCGCAGCACCCGGCTGTGCTCCTTCTTGCTCAGTTCCTTTTCAAGCTCTGCCTCCACCTGGGCAACAGTGGGCAGATCCACCTCTTTTTCCTTTTCTTCCTTCTTTTCCCTCAAGCGCACCCCTCGCTTCAACTGATTTATGAAGTACCCGTCCGGCCCTGAGTGGCCTGCTGCCTTTCAGGGACTGCCGTGGGGCCGCGCTCCGTTATAGCGTATGCGGTTCAAATAAGGATAAGGCGCCTTTTGAACCAGCCTTCCCCCGTTTTCCACCGCGTTTACTAACCCGCTTTATCCACCGTACAGACACATCCGGTTTGATTCAGGAGCCTTCCTCCACCCGCTGGGAGCGCAGAAGCATCCTGCTCTGGGGCTGTAATTTCCCCTGTACCACCTGTACCACTTCCAGCACCCGGGGCGCCTGCTGCTCCCTGCCCCCTCGAACAGGCGGCGGGGCCAAAGGCATTTCCTGGCCCTGGGCATGGCGGGGCTTCCTTCCAGGGGAAGGCGGCTCCTCCCGCTGCTGGGGGCGGGGCGGCGGGCTTGCGTATACCTGCCGCCGGGGGGCCTCCTGCAAAACAGGCGGGGGCAGAGGCGCAGCCTGGCCTCTTCCCCGCACCTGGGCAAAATCCATGTCAAAATCTTCCTCCGGCGCAAAGCCCTGCCTTTGCCGCTGGGCCTGCAGGCTTTCCCGAAGCTGTAAAATCTGGGCGTCCTTATCATTCAGGCGTTCCTTCAGGCGCTCATACCCTTCCTCCAGCTTGCTCATTTCCTCTTGCACCTCGGCAAGCTTAGCCTTCGCCTTTTCCGCTTCCCCGCCCTGGGCCAGCAAAAGCTGCAAAAGCTCACGCCTGCCCAGCTTATGCAATTCCTTGTCAGTCAATGGCGCGGCTCCCCCTTTCATCCGGCAGGCCCGTCGCATTGCCGCTGCTATCAGGCTTAGCATGAAACGGGCGGCCGCCCGTTTCATTTTCCATATGGAAAATGGCCTTGCGACATACCCATTTAAAAAACATGCTTCTAAACTGAAAACCAATGTACAGTATACAGTATTACACTATGCTAAACAAAACAAGAACAATATTACTCCATCCATAATACTACACCATCTACCGGGAAAAATCAACCCCGGGCGGCCCGAAAAACCACCTTTCGCCGCCAAGTGTATGATTAAGCGGGAGGCCTCCCGCTTAACTTTGGAATATTCCAAAGTCGCCCAGTCCTGCCTTTACATGTATTATACTATGGATCCGCCCTCTTTGCAAGGCCAAACACCAGATCTGGCGGCTTGTCACCTTTTTGTAATATTCCCAGGCAAATCCTGTATACATTCAATTTACGATTCATTCTTATTTTACTCGTATAAGCTGGAAAAGTCTACCTGCTTTCTGCACGAAGATTCTCCTCTAATTTTATGCAATTTTGGATGGAAAGGAAAACCAGCGCTGCCTCCCACTATATTACCCAAAACCGCCAAAGGTTATATATTAGGGCGTGTTCACATAAGCGCTTGCAAGCGTCTTTTTGGCGGTTTTTTGTCACCTTCTTCGCCAAAAATTCTTGAGGCACGCAAGTACATCCGCGAATTTTTGACTTGATTCTGCCAAAAGCCTGCTCAAAAATCCACATACTCCTCTTATGTGAACACGCCCTAGGCAAACATCTCCGGCGTAGAACCGCCGGAGATGTTTATCCTCACAAATTTGCCAAAGATTCCATCTGCTTTTGCAGATCGCCCACAATCTCTCCGTTTGTCGCCATTCCCTGGGCAATTCCAGCCATGTCTTCCACCAGCTCCTGGGTGCGGCCGGCTGCTCCGTTAACGCCTTCTGCCGCGCCGCCAATAGCGTCGGAAATATTGGCGATGGAACCAGCCACCTCGTCCATGGCGGCCCGCAGGCGCTCCACCCGGCTGTTAAAGGCTTCAATGCTGCTCTGCACATAAATCGCGTCATCGCGATACTGCTTGCCGGACGCCGCCGAGCGCTGGAACTGCTCCAGCACAGCATGGCTTAAATACTCCACCAGCTCCTGGGCGCTGCCGGACAAGTAGTCCACCGCCCCGGTAACTACGCCGCTCACCTCCTGGATGTGCCCGGCTGTCTCGGCGCAGGAATCTGCCAGCGTGCGTATCTCCCGGGCCACCATGGCAAAGCCCTTGCCAGCCGTCCCGGCCCGGGCCGCTTCAATAGATGCGTTGACAGCAATCAGGTCGGTAGAGGAGGAAATAGACAGGATGTCCTTTGTCAGGCTGCCGATTTCCCCCACGCTTTTGCTCTTTTCAATCGCCGTACTCAACTGGGACACAATTTCCTCTGTCCGGGTGCGGACAGATTCCATATTCTCCCGGGCGGTTTTTTCAATTTCCTCAGCCCGCCCCCGCATTTCCACCGAATAGGAGGTGATGGCCGCGCACTCCTCTGCCATATCCTGAGCGTCGGCCTGGGTTCCGGCAGCACTGCTGCTGATGTTCCCCGCACTGCCGGAAACCTCCTCCAGCGCGGCGGAAAGCTGGGAGGTCAGGTTGGAAAGGGCCTGCACGCTGCCGCTGGAGCTGTGGATCCTGCCATGCACCTGCCCCACCACGCCGCCCAAGCGCTGGGAACTGTCCTGCAGCGTGCCCATAGCCTGGCGGATAGGAGCAACCACGTATTTCCGCACAATCCGGAAGGCTGCCGCCACGAGGACAATCCCTGCCGCCAAGGTACAGGCGCTGATAATCAGGGAGGTCAGGTATACAATAAACAGCCTGTCCCGGGCCGTGCCTGCCCGGGCGCTGGCAGAAGCGTACAGCGTGTCAATGCACCCCTCCGCCGAGCTGCCGTAAGAGGCCACATCCCCGTTCGCCATGGCATAGGCCTCCTGGGTTTTGCTGTCCGCGCTGGCGCACACCAGCTTTACCAGGGCATGCTTGAAAGCGGCATAATCCTCTAAAAGCGCCTGGTATGTTTCCCCTTCTTCCTCTGGCACAAAGCCCTCATAAGCGGCCAACTGCTCATCCAGCGCCGCCTCCTCCTCTTTGATTTCCTGCACCAGTTGGATCATGGTGCTGTGATCCGCCGCCACAATATGGGACAGGGCCAGCCGGTGGATGCCCATCATCGACCGCCGGATTTCCTCCAGCTTTGTCCCGCTTGCCATGTACGTGTCAACGATAGTGCCGGCGTTGGCGTTTACATTGTTGATGCTGAATACAGCCAATATGTTGGAAAGCAGCGTCACCAGGCCCAGCAAAACGATGGGCAGAATCAGGCGTTGCTGCAGGGTCAGCTTGCCTTTCATAAAGTCCCCTCCGAGAAATATTTTAGAAACTAGGGCTTGTTTGAAAATAGAGAAAGTGCCGGATTTTTGCCTAGGGCGAGGTGCTTTCAAGGCGGATGAACCGCAAACGCATGTATGCGTTTTAGAAAGGCTGAACATTCCGTTTACGGAATGTTTTCGCCTTGTCGAGGATTTCCAACACAGAAAGCGCCCGGATTTAGGCAAAAAGACGGTGTTGGCGATTTTTCAAACAAGCCCTAGGCGGCACAAAACGCCTTTACCGGGCCGTTACTCCCTCCACCAGCTTATCCAGTTGCGCCTGCAAAGGGCCGCCGCTGGGATTGCCCAGGGCCATGTTTCCAGCAAACTCGGAAACCGGATCCCAGAATTTCCCGCCTACCCGCTGCAATTGCGAAAACTCAGACTGGGCCAGCAGGGCCGCAATAGCCGGGGATCCCTGCACTTCAGGGGAATTTGCCGCGTGTATGTTGGAAGGCCCCTGCCCCCGCACCGCAAAACGGCGGGCCTGCCCGTTCTCGTTGGTAATCCATTCAGCCAGCCGGGCCGCCCACTCCGCCTCGGAGGAGTAGGCGTTCACCCCGATAAGCTTGCACCCGGAGAAGGAGGCCATTTGGATTTGCTGCCCAGCGCAGTCAAAGGTAGGCAGCTTGGCGGCCCCGGCGTTTTCGCCCCAGGCCTCCTCCACCGCCACCGCGTTCCACACGCCGCTGACCCCTGCCGCTACCGAGCCATCCTGCACCCCGGCCAGGAACTCCGTATCCGGCAGGTTGGCAAACCCCGGGCTGGCTGCAATGTCCAGCATGGCCTGGGCCACGTCCACCCCATGGATAGGCCCTTCGGTGCTGTTCCAGGTGCAGGTGTTGGTGATGCCGTCATCGTTTATCTTCACTTCCATGCCGGTGTTGCCGAAAAAGGCATATACATACCAGGCAGAGGACCAGTCCATGGTTACCACCCGCCCGGCTTCTGCCGCCGCTTCCACCAGCCGATTAAAGCTCTGCACATCTTCTTCCGTAAAATACGCCTTGTTGTAATATAAGAAATAGCCGTTGTCCGCTGTCAGCGGATAGGCATACAGGGTGCCGTCCACACTGGCGGCTTCCACAGCGGCAGGCAGGTTGGCGCCGCTGATGCCCGCCGTATCCTCAAGGGGCACCAAAGCCCCGGCCGCCGCCAAAGCGGCCAGTTGATCGTCCGCAAAGGCAAACACATCCGGGCCGCCCTCCAAATCAGCCAGCAAAGCGTCCTTGCAGCCCGATTCGCTTTGGGCCTGGTAGGTGAATTCAAAATCCGCCTGCCCCGCATACTGCTTTTGGAACGAAGCGAAAAGCTCCCTCAGCAATTCTTCATCCTCCTGGGCGCCCCACACCGTCAGGGCCACTGTCCGGGACGCAGGCTGCTCGTCCTCCTGGGGTAAGGGTTCCCGGCTTGTACAAGCTGTCAGCAAAAGCAGCATGCTTGCCGCCAGCAAAAAGAAACTTTTCCGAACCATAAAGCATCATGCCTTTCCGTAACTTTTCAACCCAGCGCCTGGCAGGATCCGCAAGGAGGGGTGCTCCCTGCGCACATCCGCCCTGCGCAAAGCGTAACTATGTTATAGTATACCATAGCGCGATTTTCCTGGCAAGCCTTTTGGCGCTATAAAAGCACAAAGCCCGGTGTGCGGCAGGCAGCAAAAAGCCGGCCCCTGGGGGCCGGCTCCACGCAGCACACACATTGTCATATGAAACGAAATCCTACAGGAAGGGACAAGCCGTCCGCCTCCCTGCTTCCGCCTTATGTCCTCCCGGCTTTAAGGGAACTGGCGGGGCGGGATGTCAGAATTCTGCACGTCAGGCCCGTCTGCCTCGGCAGCCTCCCTGGCGTCATCCGGCCCGGCCTCCTGGGGCACAGGCTCCGGATCCGGCATAAGCTTAGCGCCGCAGGCGCTGCAGAAGGTGGCGGAGGTGGGGCTTTGCTTGCCGCAGACAGGGCAGAACACCTTGTTCTGCTTGTCCCCCAGTTCCTTTGCGATAGCGGCCTGCTGTGCTTTCAGCTCGTCAATTTCCGTCATCTGGCCGGCGGCCTCCGGGTCGGCGGAAAGGGTGCTGCGGCTGCACTCATACACATACTGTCCCAGCACCTCATAGCGCTTGGCTATTTCGGCGTTGATCTCAGCAGCGCTGATGCGCAGCTTGGACACGTCCACAAGCTGCCCCGCCTTGCGGCCCACGGCCTCAGCGGCGGATTTAGCGTTTATGACCACGTCGTCTAAAATACTCATAACGATTGCCTCCTTTATTCTAGTGTCCAGATTTAAGAAAGCCTGCCGCTTTCTTATTTCCTATTATAGCACATCCTTCCGGAAAGTAAAGCGGTTTTCTCTGTCGAATCTTTTACGAATCCCTTACATCCCCGAAAAATCCTTGCCGGGAAGGATGGCCCGCCCTACCGCTTGCCTAAAAACTCCCGGAGCATAGAGCCGTCCGGCACCAGGGCGCAGTCCACCGGCTCGAAGCGCATAAGCCGGGACTCCAAATCCCGGGCCTTCTTATAGTACAGGCTGTCAATCTCAATGGCCCGCAAAAGGGGGATGGCCACTGTGCGCAGGACGCATGGCTCATAGATATGGATGGAGTTCACCGTATAGTCGGCCCAGATCCGGTAAGGCCGGATATAGCGGTTCTCCCCTTCAATCACCTGGGGCCACATGGACAGGGTGCGCTCGGCAGAGCTGTCCCGGAACTTGATGTCCCGGACAATGCGGCGGATAAGCCGCAGGTTCATGGGGGAAAGCACCTCGCCGTTTGCGTCCTTAATCTGCTGCTTCACGCTGACATACAGCTTAATGTAAGATTCCTCCGGCAGGCCCCTGGTAAACAGGGGGTTCAGCCCGTGGATGCCCTCTACAATCACCATATCCTCCGGGCCAATTTCATATTCCGCGTCCGGCCCGTCCGGGCGGCCCAGGGAAAAGCTGTAGTGGGGCACAGAAAATTTCCCCGTTGCAATCACGTTTGAAAGGCACTGGAGGATTTTCTCCGCGTCCAGGGCCTCTACCGTCTCAAAATCGTAAGAGCCGTCAGGCAGGCGGGGGGTTTTGTCCCGGCCCAGATAGAAATCGTCCAGGGAGATGATGGTGGCCTTAATGCCAAAGCCCTCCAGATACATGCGCAGCAGGTGGGCTGTGGTGGTTTTGCCGCTGCTGCTGGGGCCGGAAAGCATGACAATGCGGGCGCGCTTTTTCCGCTCGGAAATGTTGCGGGCCACGTTGCGCAGGCTTTCCCGGTAGGCCCCCTCCACCTCCTCCACCATCTTGGCAGGGTCTGTTACAGCGCCATCGTTTATCTGCTCCAGATGGTTGATGTATTTAATATAGCCGCTGGCGAAATTGCTCATAAAGCTGTGTTACACCGTCCTTTCGCAGGAGTATTTCCCTGTGGCGTGAAATGTACTCGTGAGGATATTTAAAGTTGAAAATACGCTCCAGCCTGCCGCTGTATGGATCCTTCAGCTTGGTTACGCCCCCTGCCCCGCAGGCAATGACCGAGGTACATTCGTCCATGGTGTAGATGTTATAGCGGCAGATGCTGCCGGGCTTTGCCCAGCCCGTATTTTCCAGATTCCCCGCCATGCGGGTCTGCCTGTAGAGATAATAGGGCACATAGCCCTCCTCTGTCAGGCGGCGGATGGAAAAGTCCATCATGGCGGCAGTCTCCCGCTGCTTCCTGTGCAGCTCTGTGCCCCCTTCCGCCTCAATGCGGGCCGCCCGCTTTAAAGCCAGGGAATGTACGGTCACGTTGCTGGCGCCCAGCCCCAGCACCCCCTCCAGGGTGTTTGCAAAGCCCGCGGGAGAATCCCCCGGCAGGCCCACAATGAGGTCGCAGTTGATGTCCTCAAAGCCCGCCTGTTTTGCCAGGGCAAAAGCGTCCAGCACATCCTGGGCGGTGTGCCTGCGCCCAATATTCTCCAGCACCTGGTCTGAAAGGCTCTGGGGGTTGATGCTGATGCGGGTAGCGCCCCCCTGCTTTAAAGCCAGGAGCTTTTCCGTGGTGATGGTGTCGGGCCTGCCGGCCTCCACAGTAAACTCCGGGCAGCAGGACAAATCAAAGAGGGTGTGCACCGCTTCGCACAGCCGGGAAAGCTGCTGTGCCGAAAGGGTGGTGGGCGTGCCGCCCCCTATGTAGACCGAGACAAGGCGCAGGCCCAGGGCTTTCGTCACCTCCGCCGTTTTGGCAAGCTCCTCCAAAAGCAGGGCAAAATACGGCTCCATCAGCTTTTTGGCCTGCTTTACGTCCTGGGAAATAAAAGAGCAGTAGGCACAGCGGGTGGGACAGAAGGGGATGGAAATGTAAAGGCTCCAGTCGTTTTCCAAAAGGGCGGAGGTAACGGGCCTTTGAGCCTGGAGGGTGCGCAGGGCGAGGCTTGCCCTGGCCTCTGTCACATGGCACCGGCTGCGGAATTTCTCCACCCCGGCCTCCTCCCCCAGCTCCTCCGCATACTGGCGCAGCAGCTTCACCGGATGTATCCCGGTAAGCATCCCCCAGGCAGGGCGCTGGCCTGTAAGCTCTGTAAAGGCGGCATACAGCCGGTTTGTCACAGCATATTCCGTAAGAGCCTCCCCCTGCCCCGCCTTTTCCACTGTCCGCTCCCCATCCGACGCACGCACAAGCACCCTGCAGCCGCCGGAACATTCCTCCACAGCCGCCAAAGCCCATGGCTCCTTCCCGCCGGAAAGGCTTTCCACCACCTGCACCGGGCTGTATGGAAAAAACAGCCGGCACAGGTTTTCACATTCATAACGGTATGGATGGTTTAGAAGCTGGAGTTCCAAAAGCGCCGCCTCCTTAGGGCAGAAGTCTTTTTTAGGGCGTGTTCCGGGAAATCTTCGCCAGCACCGCCTTCCTTAAAGCAGAAAGGCTTTCCCGGCGCATGTCCACGCACAGGTGGAACAGGTAGGCGGCAGACACCGCGAAATAGATGGTCACGTTGGGCCGGCGCAGGACATAGCCGGAAATCTGGGCGGCAATGATTGCCAGCAGGAAGGACATCCCCGCAGCCCCCATCTCCACTGTAAGGAACTGCCGGAAGCCCTGCCAGAACCCCTTTGCCCCCCACAGGCATTTTGCCTTCCTGTCGCCTTCCCGGGGAAACGGCGCGGCCTTCAGCCCCCAGGCCACGTCCAGCAGGAAGGCCCGGATAATGGCAAAAGCGATATAGAAAAACACCAGCATATAAAGGGCAGAACCAATATACCCGAAGAAATAGTAGATGGCAGGGAAATCGTTCTCCAAGTCGTAAATGGTGCCTCCCACTACCACCTCGCTGTATTCATATCCCAGCAGGCGGGTGGCAAAATCCTTTTCCTCCCACACCATCTGGGAGAACAGGGACTTCATCACCCGGAAGTCGGATAATACCCCGGAAGAAGTGCTGTACCGGTAAGCGTCCATCACCCGGTACACGCCAAAGCGCTCGTTCATGTCCTTAAAGAAATCCCCATAGGTTTCCGAGTCGGTGTATACATAGAAAAGCCCCTTATGGATCTGCTCCATGGTGCGCTCCGCTACGGGCTGCTTTTTCTTGTCTTTATCCTTCTCCTTGTCCTTCGTGCTGCTTTGAGCCTTCTTCTGGGCCTCCTCCAGGGCTTCTTTGTCCCCGCCGTTCTTCTGCAGGCTCTGTTCCACCTTCTGGTTATAGAGATCCCTTGAATAAGCGGACATCTGCTCCCGCAAATCCATGGGGGACTGGTGCCGGAACACGAACACCAGCACCATCATCCCCAGCAGGGGCAGGGAATACCGCAGGCAGGACTTCCCTTGCTGCAGGGCAAACAGGAAAGCATATGCCCCGGCGATGATGAAAATGGAATAAAAGGTCAGCTTTGTGCCTGTGACGAACATCATGGAAAAGCACAGCAGGCACATGATAAGGAACAAGGGATATTTTCTGGTGTGATAGGCCCAGTAAATGGCAAAAGGGGCTGTAAGCACAAGGATGGTGCTTTGGGCATTGGGGATGCTGAACCAGCCCATCATGCCCACAAACAGCTTGTCATAGGTATACTGGGGCATGCCCAGCACCCAGGGCAGCAGGGTGAACAGCCAGAAAAGGCCGAAATTGACCCCAAAGCCCAGAAGGATTGCCCGGCGCACCTGCCGCCCCTGGCGGAAAAAGGTGATAAGGGACAGGGTGAACACCAGGAAGCTTACAATGCGCAGGAAATTCGCCGCGTCCTGCACCATGGACTGATATCCTATGCGGAAGCAGTTTGCCATGTGCAGAACCCAAAAAACCCCGGCAGCAGCGTAAAAAACAATATAAAGCCGCTTTTTGCCGCTGACAATAAACCCCAGCAGCGCCACGACCGCCAGCAGCCCAAAACGCAGCAGGGTGGAAAGGGCGTTGCTGCCCATCTCCCCCAGGAAAAAGGACAGCACGTCCAAAAGGGGCTGCATTACAATCAGGATAAAAACAAGCAGGGAAAGCCGTTTGCAAACGGCTTCCTTTACAGATTTAATCATAGGCACTCCCTTCCCCGTCCAATACGCCCGGGGGCGCGTTCCCGGCAGGCAGCCTCCGGGCGCGCACAAATCATTTCCTGTCTGACAGCGCTGTGGGGCCTTTTACCGGCTGGCATCCAGCCTGGCCTCCACTTTCTTCTGCTTTTTCTTCTTTTCCGGCTTCACCTGCTTCCCCCGCAGCCGGCGGCTGAAGCGGGAGCTTTTCTGCAGCTCCTCCCCCAGGCCTTCCCGCATGGCGGCAAAGGCCTCGTCGCTCAGGCCGTTGAGCAGCACGGCGGTGATGACAGAGCGCAGATCCATGTCCCCGTTTTTATACATGTCGTCCAGCAGGGCGCACAGCTTCTTCATGGCGTCGCTGCCCGCCCTGTTTTTTGCCAAAGCTTCGCATTTGGGCACCAGCTTGTCCCGCACAAAGGTGGCGGGGCGCACCTGCCCATACACTATTTTTTCCCCGTTTATGTCCTCTTTTATTTCTGGAAAAATATTGACCAGCCGGTTGATGAAAAACACAGGATCCACGCTGCGCTCCTCGTCCTTGCCCCGCTTGCGCTTCTGCTGCACCTGCTTTAGCTGCCTGGGGCCGCGGATGATCTCCAGAAAATCGTTGGCAATGCTTTCCGCGTCAGACCGCTCCCCTTCTTTTTCGTCAAAAAGCCACATGGCAAGCCTGCGCCACTCTCCCGGCTCCCCCTCGTCCACAGAGGCGGAACGCAGCTCAAAGTGCTGGGCCTTCCCGTCGTATAACAGGCTGTAGGCCGCGTCCTCTGTGGAAAAAATAACAGCCTCCCCCCTGCTGTCTGCCAGAGGCTTTGCCTGGGAAAAGCCCTGCTTTAACAGTTCTTCGCTTAACTGGCCCTGTATGAAATCAAAGGCGTTGAAATCCAAAAATCATCACTCCAAAAAATTTGTGTTTTCCTAGCGGCCCTGCCGCCGTTTAAGCTGTACTACCTGTAGTATACCATGGGAGGGGCAAAAAGTCTATAGGCAACACCGCACAACTCGCGGCTGCGGGTTTTATGCCGGAAAAGAACCATGAACAAACTGTGAATTGTGGGTAAATCCGTACAAAAAGCGGCGCTTTGTAACCGGTTTTGTAACCCCTTGTAACCAATCCGTCATTTTTAAAAGGCAGCCTATCCCGCCAGCATAATAAGGGTTCCCCACACAATGGCGGCAAGGCCCGCGCCGGATTTCTTTGTCAGCTTTTCATGGAACACTATGTAGGAAAAAGCGGCAGTTACCAAAATGCTCAGCTTGTCTATAGGCGCCACCACGCTGGCAGGGCCTTCCTGCAAGGCCCTGTAGTAGCACAGCCAGGAGGCCCCTGTGCAGACGCCGGACAGGGCGATAAAGCCCAGCTCCTTTTGGGGGATGCGGGAAACCTCCCTGGCCTTCCCGGTGATAAACACCATCGCCCAGGCCATCACCAGCACCACCCCGGTGCGGATAGCTGTGCCCAGGTTTGATTCCACCCCCGTAATGCCCGCCTTCCCCAAAATGGAGGTAAGGCTTGCAAACACAGCAGAGCCTGCGGCATAGAACAGCCAGCTTTTCTTCCTTCCCCCCGCAGCCCCGCCGGGCTTTTTCTCCAGCATCAGGAAGGTGCCTGCCCCAATGAGAAGGGCGCCTATGGCCCGGGGCAGGGTAACGCCCTCGCCCAGGAATATCCAGGCCAGCAGGATGGTGAGCACCACGCTGGACTTGTCCACTGCCACCACCTTGTTGATGTCCCCCACCTGGAGGGCCTTGAAATAGCACAGCCAGGAGGCCCCTGTGGACAGCCCGGACAGGATGAGGAACAAAAGGGGCACAGGTTCTATCCCGGCAATCTGCCCCTGGGATCCTGTGATGAAAACCATCACCCAGGAAAAAGCCAGCACGATAATGGTGCGCACCGCTGTGGCCACAGTGGAATCTGTGGTGCGGATGCCGCATTTTGCCAAAATGGCAGTAAGCCCCGCAAAAACCGCGGAGCCAAAAGCCAAAAGCATCCACATGTTTTTATCCCATTCCCTCTCCCAGCACACGCACCTCGCACTCCAGCAGGGTGCCGGTGCGCTGCTTCACCGTTTCCCGGATGATTTCAATCAGCTCCAGCACGTCCCGGCAGGTGGCGCCCCCCGCGTTTACAATAAACCCGGCGTGCTTTTCGCTGACCCGCGCCCCGCCAACCCTGCGGCCCTTTAACCCGCACTGGTCTATTAAAGCGGCGGCAAAGCCGTTTTCCGGGCGCTTAAAAACGCTGCCCGCAGAGGGCTGGTCATAGGGCTGCTTTTCCTTGCGCCGGGCCATCAGTTCTTCCATTCTGGCGGCAACCTGGGCGGCGTCTCCCGGGGCAAGGGCCAGCTCCACGCTGGTGACAATATCTGTCCCGCCGGTATAGCGGCTTTTCCGGTAAGAGAGGCCCAGGGCTTCCCCGGCGGCAGAGCCAGGCTCCCCGCTGGCGCTTATATGGAAGGCTTTCTTTAGCACGTCCTTCATTTCCCCGCCGTAGGCCCCGGCGTTCATATAGGCCGCCCCCCCCACAGAGCCGGGAATGCCCCAGGCGAATTCCAGCCCGGAAAGTCCCCGATCCCTTGCAAAGGCACAGGCAGTGGCAAGGCTTGCCCCGGCCCCGGCCCGCAGGGTGCGGCCGTCCGGCAGCAGCTCCACTTTTTTGAAGCTGCCGGAAAGGCACAGCACCGCCCCCCGTATCCCCAGGTCGGACACCAGCAGGTTGGAGCCGTTGCCCAGCGCCAGCCAGGGCAGGCCGCTTTCTTTTACAGCTTGCAAAAGCCCCGCAAGCTGCTCCTCTGTTTCCGGGAAAAGCAGGCGGTCGGCAGGCCCGCCGATTTTAAAGGTGGTGTGCAGGGCCATAGGCTCCTGGGCAAGGCTGCGCACCGAAAGGGCTTGGGCCGCCCTGTCCAAGCCCTCAAAATTCAAATATGTTTCCAAAGCAGTTGCCATGCGGCGCAGGCTTTCCCACAGAAGGGCAAAGCGCTGCACCGCTCCTTTCTGTTTTATACTAATAATATAGGTGCAGGGGACGGGTTTATGCGGCTGTGTCCGCCTAAATATCCAGATCCACCTGCACATCCCCTGCCGCCAGGTCGTTGGGATCCATGCCCAGGCTGACAAGCAGCTCCCGGGCGGCGTTATAGCCCATTTCCTTCTGGCGGTTGTTCATAGCGGCCACCTCCACAATTACTGCCAGGTTCCGCCCGGGCTTTACGGGGATGGTGACCACAGGGATTTTAATGCCCAGAATCTCCGTAAACTCGTTGTCAATACCCATGCGGTCGTACACCTTGGCGGGATCCCACACCTCCATGTTGATGCACATCTCGATTTTCTGGCTGGGCTTTACCGATCCTATGCCAAAAATGCGCCGGGCATTGATAACGCCCACGCCCCGCAGCTCAATAAAATGCCGGATGTTTTCCGGGGACTGGCCCACCAGGGACTTGCTGGACACCCGGCGTATTTCCACCGCGTCGTCGGCAATCAGCCGGTGGCCACGCTTAATCAGTTCAATGGCTATTTCGCTTTTGCCCACGCCGCTGTCACCCACCAGCAGGATGCCCTCGCCGTACACCTCTACCAGCACCCCATGGCGGGTGATGCGGGGGGCAAGCTCCACATTCAGGAAGGCTACCAGGCTTGCCATAATGTTTGACGTGGTGTCCTGGGAGGAGAGCAAAGGCACCCCATACTCCTTTGCCGCTTCCAGCATATCCTCCCCGGGCATAATGCCCCGGGCAATGATGACAGCCGGGGGCCGCAGGGCAAAAAAGCGGTTGATGGAGGCCGCCCGGTTCACAGGCTCCAGGGCCTCCAGCATGGCCATTTCCGAGCGGCCCAGAATGGCAATGCGGTTGGGGTCGAAATAGTCACAGAAGCCGTAAAGCTCCAGCCCCGGCCTGTCCACATCCCGGGAACAAATTAAAATCCCTTCCAGCGGTTTGGGGCTCCACACCTCTGCAAGCCCCAGCTCTTTGGCAATCTGTTTAAGCGGCAATGTATATTCTTCCGGCATCGGGTCGTCCACCTTTCCATAATCCTCCCCGGCGGCTGCCCAGCGGGGATTTCCTGGGTTTCTCACTATTTATTATAAAGCATACGGCCCAAAGGTGCAAGGGATAGCCGCAAAAAAGGCCGCTGGGAAGCCCCGGCGGCCCATATATTTTATTTTTATCCAATAGCCTGCTTGACAGACCTCTTTAGAATCTCCAGGCCCCTGCACAGGGTTTCCTCGTCAATGAGCAGCTCTGGGAACACCTTCACCACTGTGTTGCCCCGGCCCACCCGCTCTACAATCAGGCCGTTTTCAAAGCAGATGTCCAGCACCTTCTTGGACATCACGCCATCCCGGTCATACCGCCAGAAGTCAATGCCCCACACAAAGCCAATGCCCCGGGTTTTAATCCTGTCCGGGTCAAGGGCGCGGATTTCCTCCATGTACCGGGCTATCACAGGCTCCTGCCCGCGTACTTTTTCCTCCACCCGTTCCTGGAGCATCAGCTCCAGCCCGGCCTTTGCCGCCACCATGGAAAGCTGGTATCCCCGGAAGGTGCC
Source organism: Acutalibacter sp. JLR.KK004 (assembly GCF_036941085.1). Classification (NCBI taxonomy): domain Bacteria; kingdom Bacillati; phylum Bacillota; class Clostridia; order Eubacteriales; family Acutalibacteraceae; genus Acutalibacter; species Acutalibacter sp. JLR.KK004. The sequence continues at coordinate 947,339 of NZ_JAYMNQ010000001.1, read as the reverse complement.
GTTGTGCTCCCCTGGCTCCCAGATATCCAGCTCCGGCTTTATCAGCACCAGGGCAAAGGGCATGCCATAGCCGCCGATGGACTTGGACTGGGTGACAATGTCCGGCACAATGCCTGCCCGCTCGAAGGAGAAGAACCAGCCGGTGCGGGCACAGCCCACCTGGATATCGTCCACTATCAGCAGGATGCCGTGGCGGTCGCATAGATCCCGCACAGCCCGGAGCCACTCCACCGGGAAGGGGTTGATGCCGCCGTCGGCCTGCACTGTCTCCAGGATAAGGGCGGCGGGCTTTTCCACGCCGGAGTGGTCGTCTGTCAGCAGGGTTTCCATATATTTCACCGTATCCAGCTCCGGGAACATATAGGGCGCCGGGATGTGGGTGACGTTTGCAAGGGGCACCCCGGCCCCGGCCCGGCTGGAAGCGTCGGTGGTCAGGGCAATGGAACCCAGGGTCATGCCGTGGAACGCGCCCATCATGGCAAAAACGTTCTGGCGTTTTTTCACTTTCCTGGCCAGCTTCAGGGCCGCCTCTACGGCGTTTGTGCCGGTGGGGCCGGGAAACTGCAGCTTATAGGGCAGCCCCCGGGGCTTGAGTATTTCTTCCTCGTAAAATTCGATAAAATCCCGTTTGGGCGCGGTGTACATATCCAGGGCGTGCATGACGCCGTCCTCCTGGAGGTATTGGATCACTTTTTCCTTGATAAAATCAGGGTTGTGCCCATAGTTCAGGCCTCCCGCGCCGCAGAAAAAGTCGATGTACTCCCTGCCGTCCTCGTCATAGAGGAAGGGGCCTTTGGCAGTGGTGAACACTGCCGGGAAGTTCCGGCAATAAGAGCGCACCTGGGATTCGTAAGATTCAAAGGCTTGTGTGTTCATGGTTTACCATCCTTTCTACCACGGGGACTGCCCGTGATTCAGCGATCTACGCCTGCGTTCTGTACAGGCGGGGCTGTCTACCCTCCCAGCGAAAATTTAAGAGGGCCAGCGGCAAGCAGCAGCCTGTTGAAAAACAAGCTGCCCGCCAAAGAAAACTTTGGCTTATATTATTGTACCACACTTTCCCAAAAAAGCAAGCTGTTTTGCCGGGAGGGCCCGGGTTTTGCCTGTCTGGTTGACAAAGCCGGGCCTGGTGGGCTATACTACATGATATAAAGGAGTGGATGCGGTTTGGTGGCTGCGGATTTGCATATGCACAGCACAGCTTCCGACGGGCAGTACAGCCCCGGGGAGCTGGTTAAAATGGGAAAGGAAAAGGGCCTGCAGGTTTTGGCCCTGACAGACCACGACACCTTTTCCGGCGCTCAGGAGGCCATTGCCGCCGGGGAGCGGCTGGGGGTGAAGGTGCTGCGGGGCGTGGAGCTGAGCGCCAGGGAATATCCCAGCCTGCACATACTGGGCTATGGTTTTTCAGCCGACGCGCCCAGCATACAGGCGCTTTGCAAAAAGATGCAGGCTGCCCGGGATGAGCGGAAGTACCGCATTGCCGCGTTTTTGCGGGAGAAGGGCGTGGACATTGACCTGCGGGAGGTAGAGGAGCTGGCAGGCGGCGCCATTATCGGGCGGCCCCACTTTGCCCAGGTGATGGTGCGCCGGGGGTATGTGCAAAACAACCGGGAGGCCTTTGACCGCTATCTGGACACAGAGGAGTATCAGAAAATCGAACGCCGCAAGTCCAGCGCCCAGGAATGCGTGGCGGCTGTCAAAAATGCAGGCGGCAAGGTGTCTTTTGCCCACCCCTACCAGGTGAAGCTGGAAAACGGGCCTTTGGAAGATTTGGTTATCAAGCTGAAGGGCTATGGCCTTGACGCCATTGAGTGCTACTATCCCAAGCACACCCCGGAGCAGCAGGCCTTTTATCTGCACCTTGCAGAAAAGCATGGCCTCCATGCCACCGGCGGCAGCGACTTCCACGGGGAACGGGTGAAGCCGGAGGTGGAGATTGCCCGGCTGGAAATGGAGCTGGACTGGCTGCTGGGATGAAGGGGAACTGAGACACCCAGATTTTCCACGAAAAATAAAAATCACCTGCCGTTGTCTAAACCTTGGTGTTCAGAACTGAACAGGTGATTCATTCCGCACTCTCACTTTTCACAAAAGTGTATGTCTGTTTGCATTAGACTTCTTGCGAAAATAAAAATAGTGCGATAAAACAGAGGCATGAAATACGAAAAGCTAGCGGAATATTCAAACACAAAATTTCGGAGAATTACCGGGGTAAAGCGGGCAACATTTGACAAGATGGTAGAAATTCTGCAAAAAGGATATGCGGAAAAGCATCGGCGCCGTGGGAGGACGCCAAAACTGAGCATAGGGGATCTGCTGCTGGCCACCCTGGAGTATCTGCGGGAATACCGTACCTATGCCCATATAGCGGCCAGTTATGGGATAGCGGAAAGCAATATCTACCGAAGAATCAAGTGGGTGGAAGACACGCTGATCCGGGACGGTACATTTTCGCTGCCAGGACGGAAAGCGCCGCTGAAAAGTGATGCCGAGTATGAGGTGATTCTGGTTGACGCAACGGAATCGCCCATTGAACGACCAAAAAAAAGCAAAAACGATACTATTCCGGAAAGAAAAAGCGGCACACACTGAAAACACAGATGCTTGTCAGCCTTCAAACCGGAGAAATCATTGCACTGGCATTTTCTAACGGAAAGAGGCATGATTTTCAACTATTCAAGGATTCTCATGTCCATGTCAAGGCATCCCTGTGCCGGAGGGCGGCGGGAAGAAACTGGTATACTACTACGACATAGCCGATACCAGAGAAACAGATAAGTCTAAGCCTTTCCTCTCTGGCACGTCCGGCCAGAACATCAAAAGGGGATAGTCAAGGCTATGGAATCTTACCTGGGCCAGCTGGAGGACGCCTCTGGCTTTGCCGAAACCCTGCTTGCCGCTGCCCGGAAGGCCACCGCATACACGATAGACGACCGCCTGGAGGACCTGGCAGCCCACAAGCCCGGCAGCCTGTTGGAAGAGCTGGACGAGGACAATCTGCTGGCTGCATACAGCGCTGTCGTAGAGAACAGCGTGGGCTATATGCTGCTCTCACGCTGCGGGATCGACCCCGCCCCCTATCGAACCGGCGAGGACTTTCGCGGCCTGCTGGACTTCAACACGCCGTCTACACTCACTATCCTGGGCAGCGCCGTGGTGGAAACCGCCGCCCCGTCCCTTTCCCCGCACAGCAGCAGGGCCGGGCAGGGGAGGACGGTTCATATTGCTGCATTTATGTCAACTGGATAAGCTCGCCGATTTCGCAGTCCAGGGCATTGCACATGCGCAGCAGCAGATCGCTGTCATAGCGCGTTACTCTGTTTTTATAATAGTGGTCGATAATATGTACTGTATCCCGGTGCGTTTCGCCAGCTCGTACCGGGTGATTCCCCTGCTTTCCAGCAGCACGTCCAGATTGATGCGTATGCCTGTTTTCATAGCGTCACCCCCAAATAACTATAAAAGACTGCCGCTGGCCTTGACAATTTATATAGATATATACTTATATAAGAATATAGTATGGGAGAGGGAGATATGGATTTACAGTCGAAGCTGGCGGAACATGAAAGGAAAAAGAAACGCATTACGTGGGTGGGCCTAGGGATTATCGCGCTTCTGATAGCGGCAGTGATAGTGGCTGCGGACGCTAAAGGCGAGCCGGACTGGGAACTTTATATGGCTCAATCGGAACTGGACACGTATTGTTCCCAATTATCTGACGCGGAGGATGCTCTTGCGGAGAAAAAATCCCGTCTTGCGGAACTGGAGGAATCCATTGCGGAGACAAAGGCTCTGTTGGACGAGAGGAAAGCGGAACTGGAAAACGGGGACGAGGAGGATGAGACAGCATGAATACTTTGACCAGCAGGAATATTTTCTGGAAAAAAGCCTGAAAAAAGAACGGAGAAGGCGAACGGTTCTTCTTGCCATCCCGGCTATTTGCTTTTTTATTGCCCTGCTGAGCAATTTGCTGGAGATTCTCGATATAGAAGCGGAGACACAGAATGCCCTTTATAGTCAGGATCGGGCGGTTTCACGCCTGGAAGAAACCATACAGGAAAACACAGAAGCCCTTGACATGATTGCAGAGCGGGAGGCGGTGCTTTCCAGCTATCAGGAAGAACTTGCGGCTTTGCCCACGCCTGTGCCCGAACCTGCTTTCGGCGAGTCGAATTTCGATTCCAACGTGGGCTATGAACAACTGCAGCGCTATCCGGCAAACTATATCGGCAAGCAGGTTATTATATTCGGGGAGGTGGTCAGTGAATACGGCTCAGGGGGAACCGGAGGTTTACTATGCTGATGAACGGGCAGATGGGGCAATATATTGAAGTGATTTATTCGGATGAGAAGGGCCGCGTTATGAGCGGTGATGTTGTTTCCGTCCATGGAACCATAAAGGAAGATCCACTCCATAAAGATATAGTTTTAGTTGCCGATTCTATCTATTTCCCTACAAAGGAGGAAATCAATGCCTGGGCGCAAAGGCAGGTGGACACCATCATTGATGAGGCTTTCGGGGAGCAGGGAGAGCAGCTGAAAGAAGGTTTGGATGCCTGGCAGAAGGGCCTGGATGAAATAAATGGCAGATAAAGCGCGGGCCGGGGCAGATCCCGGCCTGTATTTTATTTCTGCTTTTTTGTAAAAAAATTGTAACAAAAGGGCTTTTTGCCGGTCTAAAAGACAAAGGGGGCGGGGAAGATGAAGGAGTTTGACCAGGTGTATACCGAATATTTTGAAGCGGTATACGGCTACATCCTGAAGCTGGGCCACGATCCGGATTTGGCGGAGGAGGCCACTCAGGAGGCCTTCTTTAAGGCCCTGCGGAAAATCGGCAGCTTCCGGGGAGAGTGCAGTATGGGGGCATGGCTGTGCCAGATTGCCAAAAACACCTATTTCTCCCTGCTGGAAAAGCACAGGCGCACCAAGGCCCTGCCGGAGGACGCCCCCGACCCCTTTGACATGGAAAGCCGCTTCGGGGACAAGGAGCAGGCCCTGGCCATCCACCGGGTGCTCCACACCCTGGAGGAGCCGTACCGGGAGGTGTTCTGGCTGCGGGCGCTGGGAGAACTGCCCTTTGCCCAGATAGCCGCCCTGTTCGGCAAAACGGAGAGCTGGGCCAGGGTGACCTACCACCGGGCGAAACTGAAAATAAAGGAGGAATTATCGTGAAGCTGCCCTGTTCCATTATACGGGATCTGCTGCCCCTGTACCACGACAGCGTGTGCGCCCCGGAAACTGCAGCCGCCGTGGAGGAGCACCTTGCGGGCTGCGAGCCCTGCCAGGAGGTTTATCACAATTTGCAGGATGAAAAAAAACTGGCCCTTGTGCCATTGGCCCCGCCCCCCGGCGTTTCCGCCTTGCAGCGGGTGAAACGGCGGATCCGCATGAAATATATGCTGGTTGCCCTGTCCGTCCTGCTGGTGGTGGGAGGGGCGGCTGCCGGGGTGATGGTGTTGCTGAACGTTATCACGGTGGATTTCCCTGTTGACGACTTGCTGGACGTGCAGTTTACCACGGAATGGGGGGACGGCACGCCCATTGACAGCGCACTGCGGCTGACCTTTTCCGAGGATTCCCCCCAGGTGGGGCTGAACTGCAAGGCCGTTCCCCTAGACGAGAGCCGGGAGGATACAGAGTGGGCGCTTTTAATAAGCCGGCGGGCGACCTTGGGGCATATGCTGCTGGCAAAGCTGCATTTGATGGACTATCGGAACTCGGGGCCGAATTTATACTACCTGGATCTGGACTGGACATTTTATGCGCCGTATGCCTCCTTTTATGGCATAGATCCGCCAAAGGAAGAATGGGGAAATTTTATTTCCAAGGCGTACTATTTCGAGGATTACGACATGATGAACCATGTAAGCTTCGGTCTGCCGCCGGAAGAAATCAAACAGGCTGTGCAGGATTATGGCACGCTGGTATGGGAGCGGGACAAAGACCCTGCGGCAAAGTGAAGAAGGCCCTTCGGGGCCTTTTTTCTTTGTTTTTTTCTTGTCTCTTTTTCCCAAAGAACCGGGATTTTCCGGCTTGCATTTTGGAGGAGAATCCAGTATAATATCCCATATAGTATGATACCGTTCCGCGGGACTAGAAAGGGGGCAGAGGTATGCTGCAAGGGATTGCCGCTTCGGACGGCATTGGTTTAGGCAGGGTAATGCTTTTGGAGGAACACAGCCTTGTTTACAGCGACCTGCCCCCGGCAGACCCCAAGGCGGAGCTGCTGCGCTTCCAGGGGGCCATGGAAACCTTTTGCAGGAATACGGCAAAGCAGGCGGAGCTGCTGCGCCGATCTGCCGGGCACAAGGAGGCCCAGATCCTCTCCTCCCACATCCAGATGGTTTCCGACCCCTATTTCCAGGGGGAGATTGAAAAGCGCATTGCAGAGGGCCAGCGGGCCGAGGCGGCGCTGGATCAAATCTGCCAGCTCTTTATCGCCATGTTCTTAGCTTCCGGGGACGATATGACCCAGCAGCGGGCCGCAGATATCCGGGACATCCGCACAGCGCTGCTGTGCGTGCTGCTGGGCCTGAAGGAAATTGAGGTGACAAAGGCCCCCAAGGGCACAGTGCTGGTGGCAAAGGAGATTTCCCCTTCTGTGGCGGCGGGGATTAACCCGAAAAACATTGTGGGCATTGTAACGGAAATCGGCGGCAGGACTTCCCACTCCGCCATTCTGGCCCGGGCCTTGCAGGTGCCGGCTGTGCTGGGCCTGCCCGGATCCACCACCCTTTTAAAGCCCGGCTCCTTTGTCATTGTGGACGGCACCGAAGGCCAGGTAATCCCTGAGCCGGACGGGGAAGTGGTGCAGGCATACCGCCAGCGCCGGGCGCGGTTTTTGCGGCGCAGGCGGCAGCTTAACAAGCTCCGGGGCATGCCCACCCAAACAGCCAGCGGGGAAACCTACGGGCTTTACTGCAATATCAGCAAGCCCGAGGACGCGGAGAAGGTGCTGGAAGAGGACGGCGAAGGCGTGGGCCTTTTCCGCACGGAATTTCTCTTTATGGACAGGGAGAGGCTTCCCGGGGAGGAAGAGCAGTTTGCCGCCTATAAGCGGGCGGCGGCAGTTCTGGGGGACAGGCCCCTGACCATCCGCACCCTGGATTTAGGCGGGGACAAGGCCCTGCCTTACCTGAACATGCCCAAGGAGGAAAATCCCTTTTTAGGCCTGCGGGGCATCCGGTACTGCCTGCAGCACCCGGAAATTTTATACACCCAGCTCCGGGCCGTCCTCCGGGCCAGCGCCTGGGGGAATGTGCGGCTGATGTTCCCTCTCATCTCCACCCCGGAGGAGCTTTGGGCAGGCCGCGCCCTGCTGGAAAAGGCTAAAGTGGAGCTGACTGCCCAGGGCATGGCCTTTGACCCCCACATTCCTGTGGGCATTATGGTGGAAACCCCGTCTGCCGCCCTTTTGGCAGATGTGCTGGCCCGGGACGCGGATTTTTTCAGCATCGGCACCAACGACCTCACCGGCTACATGCTGGCCTGCGACCGGAACAATCCCCAGATTTCCGGCATGTTTTCTTCCCTCCAGCCCTGTGTCCTGCGGACTATACGGCACATTGTCCAGCAGGCGCACGCCCATCATATCCCGGTGGGCATGTGCGGCGAAGCCGCCGCCGACGCCCTGATGGCCCCCCTGCTTCTGGCTTTCGGCCTGACAGATTTCAGCGTTGCCCCAGCCTCTGTCCTGACAGTGCGCAATTTTATTTCCCACTGGTCTTTGGCGGAAGCCCGCCTTGCGGCAGAAGCGGTGATGGCCATGGACACTGAGGAGGAAATCAGCCGCTATCTGCGCCAGCGCCCGGAAACCCAGCCCCTGTAAACACAGGCTGCTCTTCCGGAACAGGCATGGAGGGAAAAAGCCTGCTGCCCGTTCAGGAACCGCCCGGCGCGGCGTTGCGGCAGCGCCGGGTTTTGCATGTGGAGAAATTCTAGAAAATTTTCAGGAATAACCTGTTGCCTTATTTCTGCTCTCTGCTGTCTAAATCAGGTATACAGCAGGCGGCGGGGCTTTGTCCCTACGGCAGGGCGACAGCATTTAACTTTTTGTCGGAACATGGTAAAATAGAGGAATGGAAATAGAAAGATTAAAAACAGCACTGGAAAAGGTAGAGGACCCGAGAAGAACGGACCGAGGCCATGTACTGCACAAATTGGAGGACATTTTAATAATCGGATTGTGTACTCTGGTATGCAACGGCAGTGATTTTTCGGATATGGAGGATTTCGGAAGGGAACGGGAGGAATGGCTAAGGAACTTCCTGGAACTGCCAAATGGGATACCAGACAGTGACACATTCCGGCGAATTTTCGAGCGATTGAACCCTAAAATGCTGGCCGAAAGTCTGTATGACTGGCTGGCCAACAACCGAAAAGAAGGCAGTGTAATTGCAGTAGATGGTAAAACGATTTGTGGAAGCGGAAACCATAATCACAAGGCATATCATGTAGTAAGTGCTTTCGTGGCGGAAAATCAGGTCACTTTGGGAGAGATCGTTACCGAAGAAAAGTCCAATGAAATCACTGCTGTACCGGAACTTCTGGAGCTGTTGGAGATAAAAAACAATATCGTGACAGCGGATGCCATGAGTTGCCAGAAGGAGATCGTAAGAACAATTACCAGTAAAAAAGCTGACTATGTGATTGCCCTGAAAAGGAACCAGCCTGGACTACTGGAGAATGTTGTTCTGTATTTTGACAGCTTTCGGGAAGAAATCCCTCTGTTCAGCACAGATGAAAAAGACCATGGCCGAATAGAAAAACGGGAATACCGTTTATTAACAGACCTGTCCTGGCTGCCGGAACAGAAAGACTGGAGTGGCCTAAAGTCAGTGGGAGAGGTTCGCACAACTGTTACAAGGAATAGGGAAACTTCTACTGATACTCGGTATTTCATCTCCTCGCTAACCGAACTGCCACGTTTTGCCCATGCGGTACGATGCCATTGGTCTATTGAAAACCAGCTGCATTGGTGTCTGGATGTTATTTTTGACGAGGATAGCTCCAGAGCAAGGAAAGATATGTCACCGCTCAACCTGAATGTCCTTCGCAAGGTTGCTCTGTCTCTCTGTAAAAATTGTCAGAACCCTAATCTCCGTAAATCAAGCCTACAGAAACGCCGCTTCCGCGCTTCCCTTAATCCTGATACCTTCCTCTCCATTTTGTTGGGAACTTAAATGCTGTCGCCCTGCCCCGCCCTGTTTTCCCACTTGACATTTTCTCCAGGAAATACGATAATGTAGATTCAGGGATGTTTCTCCCGGAAAAACACAGAAGCAGAAGGGCGTTCTGCCCGGTTTTGCCAGTTATAGAAGTAGAAAGGACAGATGAAAATGAGCTGTGATCTTGCCAAGGCCTATGAGCCAAAAGAGGTGGAGCGCCGCATCTATGATTTTTGGATGCAGGGCGGCTATTTCCACGCAGAGGCTGACCCCCAGAAAAAGCCCTACACCATCGTCATGCCGCCGCCCAATATCACCGGGCAGCTCCATGTGGGCCATGCCATGGACACCACCATGCCCGATATCCTCATTCGCTGGAAAAGGATGCAGGGCTATTCCGCCCTGTGGCTGCCCGGCACGGACCACGCTTCCATCGCCACAGAGGCAAAGATCGTGGACGTCATGAAGGAGGAAGGAGTCACCAAGGAAGACCTGGGACGGGAAAAATTTCTGGAGCGTGCCTGGGCCTGGCGGGAAAAATACGGCAGCCGCATTGTGGAGCAGCAGAAGCTCCTGGGCCTTTCCTGCGACTGGGAGCGTTCCCGCTTCACCATGGACGAGGGACTTTCCAAAGCAGTGCGCCATGTGTTTGTGAAGCTCTATGAAAAGGGGCTGATCTATCGAGGCGAGCGGATGATCAACTGGTGCCCTCACTGTCAGACCGCCCTTTCCGACATTGAGGTGGTCTTTGAAGAACAGAATGGCTCCTTCTGGCACCTGCGCTACCCCCTGGCAGACGGCAGCGGGTATGTGGAGCTTGCTACCACCCGCCCGGAAACCATGCTGGGAGACACTGCTGTGGCGGTACATCCGGAGGATGAACGCTACAAGCACCTAATCGGCAAAAATGTTATCCTGCCCCTTGTGGATAAAGAAATCCCCATTGTGGCGGACGAATATGTGGAGATGGACTTCGGCACCGGCGTGGTGAAAATCACCCCCGCCCACGACCCCAACGACTTTGAGGTGGGCAAGCGCCACGACCTGCCCATTATCAACGTGATGAACGAGGACGGCTCCATCAACGAAAACGGCGGTAAGTATGCCGGGATGGCAGGGATGGACGCCCGCAGGCAGATTGTAAAAGACCTGGAAGAGGGCGGCTTCCTTATCAAGGTGGAGCCGCTGACCCACAACGTGGGCACCTGCCAGCGCTGTCACACCGTGGCGGAGCCAAGGATCTCCACCCAGTGGTTTGTGAAAATGGAGCCTTTGGCTAAGCCTGCCATTGACGCCGTGAGAAGCGGAAAAATCCAGTTTATCCCGGAAGACCGGGCCACAAAGGTATACTACAACTGGATGGAAAATATCAAGGACTGGTGCATTTCCCGTCAGCTTTGGTGGGGGCACCGCATCCCGGCCTGGTATTGCGAAGACTGTGGGGGAACCATCGTTTCCGAGACGGATCCCGATACCTGCCCCAAGTGCGGAGGAAAGCGCCTGAAGCAGGACGAGGACACCCTGGACACCTGGTTTTCTTCGGCGCTGTGGCCCTTCTCCACCCTGGGCTGGCCTGAAAAGACGGAAGATTTGAAATATTTCTATCCCACCGACGTGCTGATGCCCGGCTTTGATATCATTTTCTTCTGGGTGGCAAGAATGATTTTCTCCGGGCTGGAGCATACCGGGGACATTCCCTTTAAGAAGGTCTGCTTCCATGGCCTGGTGCGGGATGCCCAGGGCCGGAAGATGTCGAAATCTCTGGGCAACGGCGTGGATCCCGTAAAGGTGATTGACGAGTACGGGGCAGACGCTTTGCGGCTGTTCCTCATCACCGGCAATACCCCTGGCAACGATATGCGCTTCTCCACAGACAAGGTGGCTGCCAGCCGGAACTTTGCCAACAAGATCTGGAACGCCGCCCGGTTCATCCACATGAACATTGACGGCAAAGACGTGCCCTGCGCCCTGCCGGAAACGCTGACCCTGGCGGACAAGTGGATTGTCAGCCGGTTTAACACAGTGGCAAAGGAAGTTACGGAAAACCTGGAGAAATTTGAAATTGGCATTGCTGTGCAGAAAATTTACGATTTCCTCTGGGACGAGTTCTGCGACTGGACTATCGAGCTTGCAAAGCTGCCCATGTCCGGTACGGACGAGGAAGCGGCCCAGTCTGCCCGGCAGGTGCTGGTGTGGGTGCTGTGCAGTACCTTAAAGCTGCTGCATCCCTTTATGCCCTTTATCACAGAGGAAATCTGGCAGAGCCTGCCCCACGAGGGCGAGGCCCTGATTGTGGCCCCCTGGCCTGTGTATGACGAAGCCCTCCATTTCCCGGAGGCCGAAAAAGAGATGGAGAAGGTGAAAGAGCTGATAACCGCTGTGCGCACCCGCCGCAGCGAGATGAACGTGCCCCCCTCCCGGAAAGCCCATCTCTATATTGAAACCCAGTCCCCTGCCGCTTTTGAGACGGAGAAGGAGGCCATTGCCCGCCTGGCCTATTGCAGCGGCGTGGAAATCGAGGAAAGCTTTGCCGCCATGGAAGGGGCTGTCACAGTGGTGACTGCTGCCTGTCGGGGATACCTGCCCATGGACGATCTCATCGACCGGGCCGCTGAAACCGCCCGGCTTACAAAGGAGCTGGAAAGCGCCCAGAAGCAGTTGGATACAGTGAACGCCAAGCTTCAGAATGAAACCTTTATGTCCAAGGCGCCCCAGAAGGTGATTGACGGCGTGAAGCAGAACGGCGAAAAGCTTCGGGAAAAGGTGCGCATGATTGAAGAGTCCCTTGCGGCTTTCCGGTAACCCCCAGGGCCTGACCTTGGGGCGCTGCCCCAAACCCCGCAAACCTTTTTGAAAAAAAGGTTTGATCGAAAAACCACGATGCCTTGCCCCGCCCATGGGCCGCTGGCGCGGCCTGCGCAGGCTTTGCCAGCCGTCTCCGTGAGCAAACTCCCGGCGGCGGCTCCCAAAACCTGCTTGTTTCCCTGCGGGAAACCCAATGGGCTTTCATTTGAACCAAAATAACTGACACAGAAGCGGGATCCCGGCAGCGCCGGGATCCCGTATTCTCCAAAGCTTTTCATGTTTTTCCCTCTGAAAGGAGTGCTGCCCATGACCTACGAAGAAGCTATAGAAAAAATTGACAGCCGCCTGCTTTTCGGCGTAAAGCCGGGGCTGAAAAATATCACGGCCTTGATGGGCCTGCTGGGGAACCCCCAGGACGCCCTCCGGTTCGTCCACGTGGCGGGCACCAACGGCAAGGGCACCACCTGCACCCTCGCGGCTTCTGTCCTGCGGGAAAGCGGCTACAAAACCGGATATTACATTTCGCCCTATGTGCTGGATTTCCGGGAGCGCTTCCAGATAAACGGGGAGATGATTCCCAAGGAAGAGCTGGCGGAAGAAGTGGAGCGCATCTGGCCTTTTATAGAGGAAATGGACAGGCGGGGCCAGTATATCACAGAATTTGAGTGCATCACAGCCCTGGCTTTTGACTGGTTCGCCCGGAAAAAATGCGATGTCGTGGTGCTGGAGGTGGGCCTGGGCGGCATTACAGACGCCACCAATATCATCCAAACCCCGGCGGCAGCGGCCATTACCTCCATCTCCCTGGATCACACCGCCATTTTAGGGGGCACCCTGGAGAAGATTACCGCTGAAAAGGCGGGCATTATCAAGGCCGGGGGCCGCCTGGCCCTGTATCCGGAGCAGGCCCCGGCAGTTCTGGAACAGATAAAAGAAGTGTGCCGGGAAAAGGGCGCGGAGCTGTTTATCCCGGACATGGGGAAAATCCAGGTGGAGGCGGCCTCCATCTTTGGCACAGATTTTGCGGCGGATATGCAGGGCGCAAGCCTGCGCCTGCATACCCCTTTCCTGGGAGGGCACCAGGTGAAAAACGCCGCCACAGCGCTGGAGGTTATCAAAATCCTGCGCAAGGAGGGCTTTGCCATTTCCGACGAAGCCCTAAAAAGAGGCTTTCAAAAGGCCTTTATCCCGGCGCGGATGGAGGTCATCTCCCAGCAGCCCCTGTGCCTGTTGGATGGCGGGCACAACCCCGGCTGCGCCAAAGCTTTACGTGCGGCCCTGGAGGATTTTGTGCCCCAGCGGAAAATCGCCATTATGGGTATTATGGCGGACAAGGACAGCGGCCGGTTCCTGGAGGCCGTTGGCCCCGCCTTTGACAAGCTGATTGCCATCACTCCTAACTGGGGCCGGGCACTGCCTGGAGAAAAGCTGGCGGAAGCAGCCCGGGCCTTCTGCCGGAACGTGTCGGTGGCACAGACCTGCGGCGAGGCCATTGCCGCCGCCATGAAGGATATGACCAGGGATGACGCCCTCATTGTCTGCGGATCTTTCTATCTTGCCAGCGAAATCCGGGAGCAGCTTAAAGGAAAGCTGGAAAATTTGCAAACCTGACACGCTTCCCGAAAAATTGCACAACGCGCCTGCTACAATAGCCCTGTAAAAGGGCGGAGGCTTCTGCAAAAGGCTTTTGCTTTTTGCAGGGGCCTTCTTTTTTTAAACAATATAGTAAACTTTGAAAAACATAGTTTTTGGGTCAAACCTTTTTTTAAAAAGGTTTGCGGGGTTTGGGGCGGCGCCCCAAGGTTTTAGGAAGCAAAAAGAAAGGATGAAAAAAATGAACGTGCAGTTAAGCTACAAGGAAGGCGTGCTGACGGCAAAGCTCTTTGGAGAAATCGACCACCACAGCGCCAAGGAAATGCGGGAGTCTATAGACGATACAGCCCAGAAGCTGAAGCCATACTGCCTGCGGCTGGACTTCACCGGGGTGCCCTTTATGGACAGCTCCGGCATTGGGCTTATTTTAGGCCGGGTGCGGCTGTGCGGGTTTTGGCGGGGGCATGTGGTGCTGTGCGGCCTTTCCCAGAACCTTACAAAAATGGTAGATTTGGCGGGTATCAGCGGGGTGGCCGCCATTGAAAGGAGGGCTGGCTGATGAAAGCGCTGAATCAGGCACAGGTGTGCTTTTCCTCTAATTCCGTAAACGAGGGCTTTGGCCGGGCGGCAGTGGCGGCGTTTTTGTCCCAGCTTGACCCTACGGTAGCAGACCTGACCGACATGAAAACCGCTGTTTCCGAGGCTGTCACCAACGCCATCGTACATGGCTATAAAGACCGCATGGGCACTGTGTACATAACCGTCAAGCTTTATGAAAGCGGCAAGGCTGTGGTGCGGGTGCGGGACAAGGGCTGCGGCATCCCGGACATCGAAAAGGCCATGGAGCCTCTTTTCACCACCGGGGGCGAGGAGCGGGCCGGCCTGGGCTTTGCGGTCATGCAGAGCTTCTGCGACAGCGTGCGGGTCACCTCGGCAGTGGGCCGGGGCACCAGCGTAACCCTGACAAAGCACTTTGGGCGCAAGGAGTGAGGCCCCCCTCCTCCCGGTGCAGGACGTGGAGGAGAACATGGGGCTTGCCCACCTGTGCGCAAGGCGGTTCATGGGCAAGGGCGTGGAATATGAAGACTTGTTCCAGGCAGCGTGCCTGGGGCTTATCAAGGCTGCGGAAAACTTTGACAGCACAAGGGGCGTGCGGTTTTCCACCTATGCTGTGCCTGTCATCCTGGGAGAGGTGCGCAGGCTTTTCCGGGACGGCGGGGCCTTGCGGGTGTCTCGGGGGCTGCGGGAGCTGGGCCGGAAAGCCCAGTCGGCGGCAGAGGAACTGCAAAAGGAAACAGGCCAAAGCCCCAGCCTGGGGGAAATTGCGGACAGGCTGGGGGTGGCCCCGGAAAAAGCGGCCCTGGCATTAGGAGCCTGCCGGGCGCCAGTGTCTCTGACAGGCGGCGAGGAAGGGGAGCAGCTTGAAATCCCTGTGGAGGCCCCGGAGGAAAAAATGACCGAGCAGCTTACCCTCCAGGCCATCCTCCACACCCTGGAGGAACGGGATCAGAAGCTGATTGCCCTGCGCTATTACCAGAGCAAAACCCAGACCGAAACCGCCCGGATTCTGGGCATGACCCAAGTGCAGGTGAGCCGCCGTGAGAAAAAGCTGCTTCTCTACATGCGCCAGATGTTTGATGGGTGAGGGCGAAACACGGCTTTTCAACCTCCCTTTGAAATTTCTTCTTGGGATGATCAGGACGTGTTTGAAAAACGCAAGCATCATCTTTTTGCCCCAAACGAGACATATGACGGTTTGCGGCGCATTTTACAGTTACTGGAAGGGCCTGTTTTAAAAATCCGGCACTTTTTCTATGTTCAAACGCGTTTACTATATTCCGTGGTTCCTTAATATTCAAACTGCCGGTAATACCGCCGGATAGATAAGGGGTGCCGGAGGAAAAGCTCCAGATAAGCGTCCACACGGTTGTTTACGGCGTGCATCATCAAATGGGAAACAGAGCCGCGGAACTCTGGGGAGATGCCAGGCATAGGCAGTTCCTTTGTGTCGATAACCGTATAGTTTCCGCATACCTTCGGCAGGAACCGGGCCACTCGCTCTGCCAGGGGACGCTGCTCGTCCTCTCCCATGAACAGGGTAACCGGCGTGTCCGCTGTGATAATCTCCATGGTTCCATGGAAAAACTCTGCGCAGGTAATGGACTTGGTGCGTATCCACATCTGCTCTTCCCAATAGCACATGGCATACGAGTAGGCGGCGCCCCACTGGCTGCCTGCCCCGATAAAATAGTGGGGCACATCGGGGTGCTTCTGGAGGAAGAAGGCCTTGCTTTTGGCAAATTCCCAGGCCCATCTGTCCGCATCCTTTTCAATCTCCACCAGGCCTCGGGCCAGGCTGGCTTCCATCTCCCGGTTATAGCGGTCATACTCGGCAAACTCGCCGTTTTTGTACATAAGGTAGTTTGCCAGCATGTAGAACTTCAACTGCTCGTTTTTAGGGTACACCACCAGGTAATCCCGCCTGCCCTCTTGGGTGAGGACCGAGCCGGGCGTGTCGATGAAAGCCAGCACCCTGGCTCCCAGGGCCTTGACCTTCTCCACCATGCCCACCATCTCCAGGGTGTTGCCGGACACGCTGGAGTAGACAACCACAGAACGGCTTGTCAGCCGCTTGTTGCCTGTGGTGAGATACTCGGCGGCGTTTTCAGCGCAAACGTCCAGGGCGGAACGCCCCCGCATGTAGACCTCCGCCTGCATGGCCGAGGCGTAAGTCCCGCCTATGCCCATGAAGAAAATGCGGTCAAAGCCCTCCTCCCAAATCTGGTCTACAATTTTTTCAATTTCGGGCCGCAAAGCCAGCGCGCCATTTATGCTGTCCAGGTCGCCCTGTTCGTCAAAATTGCGCAGGCAAGGCCCCTGGGGTTCTGCCCAGGCAGTAGGTGTATATTCCATTTTCATGCTCCTTTTACTTGATGCGCCTGTTACCACGCGCCAAAATACTGTAAGGTTTCCGTAGCGGCAGCGGCGCCCATTTCCATAGCCTTTTCCACAGGCGCCCCGCCAATGATACCTGTAAGGAACCCTGCTATGTAGCTGTCCCCCGCGCCCATGGAGTCCACCACCTTCGGACAGGGGACAACGCCAAACTTGTGAAAGGCTGCCCCGTCAAAGCAGAGGCTGCCCTGCTCCCCCAGCATGGCAGTCACCAGCCTGGGGCCTTGGGCATGGTAACGCCTGAGCTGCTCCCGCAATGCCGGGGTGTCGCCGGAATCCGGGGAGAAAAAGAAATAATCTGTGTGGGGCAGAGCATTCCGGCCCGCAGGGTCATCGGGGCGTATGGCCCCGTCAAAGGCTGTGGGCAGGCCCCGGGCGCGAAGCTCCGGGAAAAACCCCTCCACCTTGCCCCACAAATCGCAGACAACCGCGTCATGGGTGCAGATGAAATCTATATCTTCCCTGGAGAGCGTATAATTTTCCAGCACCCCTTCGTCATAATCCCCCAAAATGCGTTCGCCGTCCCGCAGCTCCACCTGGGAGACTGCCGTAGCCCCAGGCAGGACGTGAAGGTGGGACACATCCACGCCTTTTTCCCCCATGGCTTTTTGCATTAGCGCCCCGTAAGGGTCATCCCCCACCGGGCCAATGTAAGAGGCCGTGCCCCCCAGCCGCAGGGTGTAAACCGCCATGTTCACAGGGCCGCCTCCCGGGCAGGGCAGGCCGCCCTCCAGGTTTTGGTAAAAATCAATGCAGTTGCTGCCAATAGCCGCCAGCTTCATCCGCCCACCTCCTTTGGTTTCATTTTCTCCCATTCTTCCAATTCTGTGCGCCCGGCAATCGGTATCCCGCAGCCGAAAGCCCCTTCCAGCAAAACGCCTGCAGGGGATGCCTTCAGCAATTCGCACAGCAGCGCCGCCAGGTAGGAATCCCCTGCGCCCATGGTATCCAAAACCTTTTCCGCAGGCAAGGCGGGGACGATGGTCAGTCTGCCTCCATACAGCGCGCAGGAGCCTTCCTCTCCCCGGGTGGCCAGCACCAGCGGCACGCCGTAAGAAGCTGTTTCCTTCATTCTCAATGCTCTGGTATATTTTGTAATTGTATCTCCCATCTTTTCTTTGGCTTTCTCCCGAACACAAAATGCGGGTTCAATTTATCGCATCTTTTCGACCGCATTGTTCCCGCTCCTTTCCGTGTCGAAAAGAGACACGATATGCTTGTGTTTTTTATATTATAGCATATTTAAGATTTCTTTTCACTATCTTTTTCGCTAAATTACGTTCAATGTGTCAAATGCAGAAGAACTGTCCTGCCTCATTTTAGGGGCTTTGTTTTCTTCCGCACTTATATTAGACCTCTTGCGAAAATAAAAATAGTGCGATAAAATAGAGGCATGAAATACGAAAAGCTAGCGGAATATTCAAACACAAAATTTCGGAGAATTACCGGGGTAAAGTGGGCAACATTTGACAAGATGGTAGAAATTCTGCAAAAAGGATATGCGGAAAAGCACCGGCGCCGTGGGAGGACGCCAAAGCTGAGCATAGAGGATCTGCTGCTGGCCACCCTGGAATATCTGCGGGAATACCGTACCTATGCCCATATAGCGGCCAGTTATGGGATAGCGGAAAGCAACATCTACCGAGGAATCAAGTGGGTGGAAGACACGCTGATCCGGGATGGGACATTTTCGCTGCCAGGACGGAAAGCGCCGCTGAAAAGTGATGCCGAGTATGAGGTGATTCTGGTTGACGCAACGGAATCGCCCATTGAACGACCTAAAAAAAGCAAAAGCGATTCTATTCCGGAAAGAAAAAGCGGCACACACTGAAAACACAGATGCTTGTCCGCCTTCAAACCGGAGAAATCATTGCACTGGCATTTTCTAACGGAAAGAGGCATGATTTTCAACTATTCAAGGATTCTCATGTCCATGTCAAGGCAGAAACGGTGTTGGAGGCGGATACAGGATACCAGGGGATTGCCCAGATACACGCCAATTCTCTCCTGCCGAAAAAGCGTTCCAAGAATCATCCGTTGTCCAAACAAGAACGCAAAGATAACCGCGGGATTTCAAGGGAACGTATCCTGGTTGAACACGCTATCCGCTTTGCCTAATTTCGCAAGAGGTCTAATAAATAATAATGCTATGACCAGTTCGTCTGTAATTTCTTCCTTTGTTGCAGCATCCGCATTGAATGTTTCTATGGTCGAATTCCTATTTCTATTAAAAATATTGAACAATAGAAATGCCAGTAAAATTAGCAGACAGGCAGTTATAAACCTATACTTTTTTATAAGGCTCCATGCTTTTTATTACTATATCTACACCACACCTATCTTCAATATTCCATTAACATCTACAGCATACTAACAGGCAAAATTCCAAACTATCATGGAAACTCATATACAAACACGAAAACTCCGAGCAGTTTCCGTGTTTGTATCATATCCCCCATATTCCAACAGCATTTTCCGTCAAACTAATACGCCTTTCAGCTTTATACTATCACGGAAACCCCCGACTTTTGCGTGAAAGTATACTTTTGCCTGATAGTACGATTTTTCCCCCTATCACCATCCTATCAGCGGCATCTAAAAACACGAAAAAATGGGGTTCACCAACCATTCCAGTGAACCCCACCAAGCCTAAAAAACCTAGCTGAAAGCCTTGCTTTCAGCTTATTTTAAGCCATTCTTCAATACTTTCGCCTGCGAGTGCCAAAATTCCTATGGCATTATTTCTGAATAGCCGCCTGTGCCGCTGTTAGATTCTGATGACTTTTACCCCTGGGGTAAATAATTTACCCCTTTTACCCCACCTGTGCGGAATTTACCCCACCCTATTTTGCGATTCGACAAATCGACAAATTAACCCCTTGCCTTTATGCGGAATCCGCTATAAAATGATTTCAGCGGAACGCTCCGCAGCGTTTGACAGATGCGGGGGAATCTGTTACAATAAAAACACAAAAGGGAATACTGCCGATAGACGGTCAGCCCCGATAAAATTACTTACAAAGAAGTGACCTTACCTTTGGCTGGGGCGGTCACTTTTTTGTGTGGTTTATGTACGCTATCAAGATCGAAACGATGATTCCAAGAATCATCAGAACAACCGTCAGCAGTTCATAGTCACTCATCAAGCATCCCCCCTTTCCCGGTTTTACCCGTAGTCAGAGGGGCAGTCCCCTCTGCAAAGAAGGACTGACCGCCTACCCGTTATGGCAGTACCCCATGCGAATATATTATCAGAAAATGTCGGATGCCACAAGATGGTTTTCCAGCTTTTTATTTTTCCACTTGCTAAATCCCAAATTCAGAGGTAAGCTACAACACCACGGAAGGAGGGATTGGATTGGAAAAAGATTCTGCATTATACCAATTGATGGACACACGCATGAACGGTGTCATGAACGGCATTGTAAGCGGTGACGGGGAATACCAGGCGATTCTCCGAAAGTCGGACATATACTCCGGCGAACTGGACAGGATGGATTTATCAAAAGAAATCCGGCTGCTCATCGACCGCTACGTCTGTGAGCAGAACGCGCTGGGCTCCCGGTTTGGGATGCTTGCATATCTGCTTGGATTTTCCGACTGCAAGGCTATGTTTTTAGGGAAATGCCTGCCAACAGAAGTAAAAGAAATGATTACAGAGTAAGACCGCAAAATGCCGGACAGGACGGAAAGGCCGCCACAGCCCTTCCGCCCTGTCTCTTTCGTCTAAATATAAATCCATGCCTCCAGTTCCACATATTTGTTGGACTTTGACCACTGCGGGTGCATCTTGAACCATGCCCGCTCGTCATCCGGCGTGACCGTCAGCTTCGTAAAATAAACAGGGGAACCGGCATCGTCCAGTTCCCCGCGGGCTTCGGGGCTTAAGTTTAAGAGCCACTCAAAGCGGTCTTCGTAAACCCTTACCCCGAAAACATATTTATCGATATCTTCCTCCGAAAACTCCCCATCCTCCGGCACGGGCGGCTGCCCCATGAGCCTCTGCAGGTTTTCCAGCTTGCCGCTCACGTCCGCCTCCGTGGCAGGCTTCACATCGCCGTACTGCATCATCTGCTGTTCCAGCTCCGCTATCTTTTTCTCCACCTCCTGCTGCTTGCGGCTGAATACCTCTTTCGGTATCTCGTTGTTCATCCGCATATCGAGCAGCGTCTCGTAGCGCCCCCGCTCCTTTTTGAGCTGTTCTTCTATGATTTCCTTGTCCCGCAGGACTTCCGACTGCTCCACCCCTGCCGCGCCGAGGCCGAGGACTGCCGCTGCTTCCCGGAGCGTCCCCTCCGGGTCATCGAAAACGGCGTGGAGGACTTTCTGCGCCATCGTGTGTACCTTCCAGTCCTGCACCAGCGGCACCCGGCAGACGCCCTCGATACTCAGGCCGTTTTTCAGCCTTGCTGAAACCGTCCCCGTCCGGGTCTGGTCATAGCACTTGTAGGTGTAGGTGGTGAAGTCCCTTGACTTGGAGTGCCACCTGGTCTTTGCGAAAGCGTGTCCGCACTGGCACCGCAGCTTCCTGCGCCAGAGGTCATCCGAGTGGATGCCCCTGTTCTTCCTGAAATGCTCCATCTGCGGCCTCTTTTCCTCTATCAGTTTCTGCACCTTTTCAAATTCCTCTTTGGTGACGATGGGCTGGTGCTTCCCTTCCACGATGATGCGCTCCAACTCCCCGTTGTTCTTCGCCCTTTTCTGTTCGAGGTAGTCCGGCACATATTCCTTCCGGTATTCCAGCTCGCCGCAGTAGAGGCGGTTCTTCAGGATATGGCTGATGGTGGCGTAATGCCACAGGCTCTTCCCCATCGCCGTGAGGTCGCCGTCTTTTTCAAGCTGTTTCTTAATCTTCTGGCTGCCGTTTCCCGCAAGGTACATATCAAAAATCTTCCTGCCCTGCTCTCGATATACAGGATGTCAGACTGGTCAAGCGTAAGGTTCCTCGTCCGGATGAAAAGGCATTTCTTTTCCTTCTTTTTCTTTGCCTCCCCTGCCGCCCTTTGAAGCACTTCCGCAAATTTCCCCTCGTCCACGGGCTTTAACAGGTAGTGGAACGCATAAAGGTCAAGGGCATCGAACACATACTCCTTAATGCCCGTGATGAATATGAGGACGGTGTCCTCCTGCCGTTCCCGCAGTTTCCTCGCCGCCTCAATGCCGTTCATGCCGTCCATCTGTATATCAAGGAAGACAATGTCAAACCGTTTCCCCGACGCAAGCAGCTCCCCGCCCGTGGCATAGGCTTCTATATGGCTCCCCGGTTTCTGCTCTTCGATCAGGGCGCATATATGCTCCCTGATCGCTTTTTCATCATCTACAACTGCTATTTCCAAAATCCATCACCTCAAATCCTGCAAAGGCATTCACCTTTTATATCGGCAGAAAATTTCTATTTTTCGGGCGGAGGGAACGAAACGACCACTTTTCGGGAACGAAAGGCATAAATGAAGCGCAAAAATATCAAAAACACCCCTAAAGTTTTTCGCTTTTCGTCCGATAAGCCTACCCGCATATTACCCTTCCAAGTAATTTCCCTTATCAGGCCGCCCGGCCTGTCTGCGTAAAAGACAGACCGCCGCATATGGCAGATGAAGGCCATCGTGCGGCGGTCTGTGCTTTACTGATTCTGTCCCTGAAACCTCAGTGATATTGTCAGCTTCCCATCTGTATAAACTGCCTCTATCTTTCCACCAATGCGCTCAGTAAGCGCCTTTGCAATAGAAAGCCCTAACCCGGTTGAGTTTCTCCCGGTCTCAATCGTATAAAAGCGGTCAAACAAACGCTCTACCATAACCGGAGTCAGGCTCTTTGCAGAATTGGTAAAACGTATCGTCCCGTCTGCATCCAGCCTCACCCGTAAGTCGCCGTCACTGTATTTCAGGACATTGCTCAATATATTGCTGACAATCCTGTCAAAAGCAGGACGGTCTACTCGGCAGTGGACCGGAACCTCTGTAATCTCAATCTCCGGTTCTATCCCTTTCTGTGCAAACTCCCCATAACAGGCGAGCAGGCTCTCCTCCAGTATCCGGTTCAGCACGGCTTCTTCACAGACACCCTGCCATGAGGAAACGATCACCGAATACCGGAACAACTCCTCCGTAAGCTGCCGCAGGCAGTCCGTCCTATTCTGTATCTGCCCGATGTAAAATTTTACTGTTTCCACATCTTCCTCATGCTCCAGCAGGTCAAGGTAGCCATATATGGCGGTGATCGGCGTCCGCAGGTCATGTGAGATGTTCGTCACGGCGTCCTTCAATTCTCTGTCGCCATTCATATATTTATGCCGCACTCCCCGCAGGTTCCTTAATCCCGTATTTATCTCCGCAGCTATTTTCCGTATATGGCGGTCATGGGTGGGAATGGTGAGCAGGCTGTTTGTTTCCTTATTTAAATAATCCCGGAACTGGGCAGCCAGGCCCTTTAAATCTTTTTTCATAAGCAGTATCTTCAAAACCCACAGGGCATTTAAAAAAAACAGCAGACAGCACAAAACCCACGGAAACACCATCCCACCCCCGTTCCTTACTTTAAATCCTTTTTTGTAAACACTGCCATCCCGCAGACAGTTGTCAGTGCAATGCAGATGACAGAATACAGCGGGAGCCGGTACAGATGGATAAAGATGCCCGAAATCTGAAGCTCCTGCCCAACCGGAAGGAAATCATATAAAAATTCCAATAAGGGACGTATGGATTCGCTGGGCATATGGTTCAGCGACGCACCGTGGTAATAGCTGAATACCGCCGTCTGTAAAAACGGGGCGCCTATGAACATCGCGGCATACAATACCATGCAGACAGTTGCGGAAATGGCCTTGTTACCAATCAGCATGGACAGCAGGGTAAATACCCCGGCATACGCCCCAAGCATCAGGATTCCGCTGAACATACGGAAAGCAAGCTGCATTGGGTTTGCCAGGTTCCAGCCAAACATCGCAGTTCCCATAACGGCTGTGACAAAGCAGCCTGAAAGGTACACAAAGGCATTTGCCAGATAAACAGTGAACAGATTTGCAATGTAAATCTCTTTTCTGGTATGCCCCACCATCAGCTTGTTCCTCATTGTCCCATCGCTGTATTCTGTTCCAAGAAACATGCCACAGAATACAGAGCAGAATGCGCTCGCAACGGGCAGTGTGGAAAGGAAATACCAGTTGAGCTGCCGGATCACAGTCTCCGGCGTGTCTGCCGCTTCCTGATAGTTCATGAACAGGAGGAATGCAACATATGCCATTGACACGGCCACCCCCGCACGGAAAATCCTGTTCTTTTTCAGTCTCATCATATTCACATAAATAAGGTTACGCATTCCTGCCACCTCCCATAAGGTTCATATAATAGTTCTCAAGGCTTTCGTCATGCTCGTGCATGGACCTGACTTCACATCCCTCTTTATCAAGGGCGACTGCAAGCTGTGTGACGCTGACCTCCCCATATATGTCTGCCTCCGACTCAGAAATGATGTTATATTCCATTCCCATGCCGTCCAGTACCCGGCACAACGCCCTTGTATCAGTCACTGACAGGCGGATGCATTTCCGGCAGGCAGCATCCAGCTCTGCGGCGCTTACTTCCCTCACCATAGCGCCCCTGTCCACAAAACCGTAATGTGTAGCCAGCTTTGACAGTTCGTCTAAGATATGGCTGGAAATAAGGATGGTAATCTGCTGCTCCTGGTTCAGCCTTAAGATAAGCTCCCGGATTTCAACAATCCCCTGCGGGTCTAAGCCATTGACAGGCTCATCCAGAACCAGAAAATCAGGCGAGCCGCAGAGGGCAACGGCAATCCCAAGCCTCTGGCGCATCCCAAGCGAAAAATGCTTTGCTTTTTTCTTCCCGCAGCCATCCAGGCGGGCCAACTGCAGCAGTTCCGGGATTCCCTCATAATTCGGGAGCCCCAAAACACGGTACTGTATTTTCAGATTTTCCTCTGCACTCATATCCATATAGATGGATGGTGTTTCCACCACGGCCCCCATATGGCGGCGGGCTTTGTGTATCCCCCTGTCCGTATTTTTCACCCCATAAAGTGTGTATCCGCCGGAAGTCGGCTCCTGAATGCCCGCAATCAGACGGATCAGCGTGGTCTTCCCCGCCCCGTTCCTGCCAACAAGTCCATAGATTGCCCCTTTGGGGACGTGCATGGTAAGCCCGTCCAGTGCCTTGAAGCTTTTATACTGCTTACAGAGCATAGCAGTTGTCAGACAATATTCCATAATCTTCTGCCTCCTTATGTTCGTTGCCCCATTCTATAACGAAATGGTCAAGGCAGCGGTCAAGAAAAAAGTCAAGAAATGGTCAAAATCTACCACACGTCCAGCTTAAACCCAATCCCCCAGACCGCCTCTATATATTCCCTGTCTCCGGCATCACGCAGCTTCTTCCGCAGGTTGCTGATATGCTGTTTCAGGGAACGCTCCGTACAGTCCGGCGTGTCCTCACATATCCGGTCAAGGATCACAGCCTTTGAAATAGCCTGCTTCGGGTTCTGCATCAGCAGTTTCAGTATGGCATATTCCGTCTTTGTCAGCTTTACCGGAATATCTTTTACAGCAAGCTCATGGGACACCATATCCAGCCTGAGGTCACCACAGGATAAGATAGAAGACGGCTCCCTCCCGCTGCTCCTGCGGAGCTGTACCGTGATACGGGCAAGCAGTTCTTTCATGTCAAAGGGCTTTGTGATGTAATCTGCCGCCCCACCAAGCAGCATATCAACTTTATCATCTATCCCAACTTTTGCACTGACTACAATAACAGGAATTCCCTGCATCCGGGGCAGGATTTCCTCTCCAGGCAGTCCGGGGAGCATCAAATCCAGAAGTATCAGATCCGGCGTATGTTCAGAGAGCAGGTAGAGCGCCTCCGTTCCTGAATATGCCCGGAGCGTCCCATACCCCTCACGGGTCAGCGTCCTTTCCAGAATGTCCCCGATATGCTGGTCATCCTCTATAATAGCAATTATTTTCATATACATTACACCTCGTATCTGAGCTACATTTTCGTATTCATAATGGGGCATACATCCCACAAAAAGTATCATAAGGAGCAGGATAACCCGCCCCTTATGTATTATCCAATCAGTTTAATTTCCTTATTTCCCGGTTGAAACAGGAAACCATGCTCACCGTAAAGCCGCATATCCCGGTACATAAAAACATTGCTGCCATGCCGCTCCCGGCATTATCCCCTACGATCCTCCCCAGCATCCCTGCCATCCTGTTCCCGGAAACCATAAAAGGCTCAAACACATAATCTGCCAGCCAGCCTCCGAGGATAATTCCAGCCGGAATCGTGCTGTACTGAATAGCATTTCTGACAGCAAACACCCTTCCCTGCATGGCAGCAGGAATCTTCTGGTACAGTATCGTATTCTGGTTTGCCATGATAAATGGAATAGGCAGGCTGGCAGCAGCCGCAGCAGCCGACCACCAAAATACGTTTTTACCGACTGCCATCAGCAAGTCCCCAAACAGAAAAGACAGTGCCGCCGAAACATAAATAGCCGCTGTCTTATAACGGCTCTCTTTTTTCACGGAAACAAAGATTCCCCCGGCAATCCCGCCTGCCCCCATGCAGGCATTTACAATTCCAAGTGCAGCACTGTCCCCGGAACTTCTTGCCAGAATCATTGGCGATAAAATATTCTCATAGGTCAGCCTTGAACAGAAATTGATCAGCGCCATCGTAAGCATGATGTATAATATGCCTTTTTCTTTTTTCAGAAAATCAAACCCCTGCGCTATCCCGGCAAAGGGTGAACTGTATGCTTTGTCCTGCGCCTGTTCCGGGATTGTAATACAGAACAGCAGTACGCAAAATGCAAAAGCAAAACTCGCCAAATCTATCAGCAGGATAAGCGGGAGCCCGCCTGCCGCAAACAGGAAAGCCGCCAGCATGGGGCTGAATACCACGATAAGATTATTGGAAAAAGAATTCATCCCGCTGACATTTGAAATCTTCTCCTTTGGCACAAGCCTTCCCGTTGCCACTGCGGACGCAGGCTGCTGGAATGCATTCGTTATACCGACCACCGCATTTATGGCATAGATATTCCAGACTTCCAGACTTCCCATAAGCAGAAATACCAATACTGCCAGCGAACCAGCCGCCGCAATGCTGTCCGAAACCAGCATGATCGTTTTCTTCTTATGCCTGTCTATAAAACCGCCGACAAACAGGCTTAAAAATACATACGGCACATAATTGCAAAAGGACATGAGCGAAACGGACATTGCGGAATGGCTCTGTCCATATGCCCACAAAACAAGCGCAAACCCGGTCATGGAGCTTCCAAGTCCTGATATGCCCTGGCTTAACCACAAAATAATATATTTCTTAAATGATCTTTCTTCCATTGAATTTTCTCCATTCTATTCTTAATTTTTTCAGAATAAAAAGTACAAAATCCAATGTGGACGATAGTTTTTACCTCTGTACAAATTTCGTCCAGACACCAGACTTTGTACAGAGTCCTTTGTTTAAGTCAATCACTAAATGGCAGAGCATATTTCCCACCTCCCTCAGTTATCTTTTCGCAGGACAGTATAGCATGGAAATTCCTTTAAATCAATTTATCCTTGAAAACAATAAATTATCAGTATTGAACTATGCATCAGATATATACTGTTACTCCATCTCCCTGAACGTGCCGGCCATTCCCCCGACAAGGCTCCACTGGCGCTGCATATAGGATTTCATATTTTCCGTGCTTTGCCTGTACGCCTGCCAGACTGTTTCATACTACTTCGATAAAATATCGTTCCTGCTAAAGCCAAGAACAGGATTGTTAATTCTTCTGCTCATATAAATCCTGTCGGCTGTTGATATTTTCAGGAACATACTCTATTTCCATAACCCCGCCTATCGTATCCAAATCCCGGAGCCTTTGCAAATCCTCTTCTGCGTTTGATGTCACTACAACATGGAGCCTGTATGGGTTCTCATAGACCGATGATGATATGACAAATGGCATTTCATGGTTCATCATGGCACTGCTCACTTTTGTCTGCAGCTCCGTCACATATTCCAAACTTACATCTGTATTTGTATTTTCCAAAAGGGCCGTGCCTGCTCCGGCATCTGAATTCTCTTTCTCCTGTTGAGCATCCTCTGTCTTCACGTCATGGCTTTGCCGGTCTTCTCCCTCATACCCCATGATCCCGATAATTTCACATATACTTGCAGCCTGTTCTTCTGTCAGGGGGCTGTAGGCAATGCCTGAAAACTCGTAAAACATATCCGACACCGCTGTATACTTCAAACCATCTATTACGTTCCCATAATCTGTAGTTATTGACAAATACCGCCCAAGCCTCACCGCTTCATGGGATGGTGTCTGCCCATCGCCCGCCGCTTCCACATCCCCGTAATCAATCCTCTCCCACTGGCCGCTCCCATAGCAGGTCATGCCGGACAGCACTTCATATATTGTTTCTATTGCGGCCCTGTCGGTTATTTTTCGTGTCCCAACTTCTTCCTGTATTTTCTTTCCTGCATCCGTATTATCCATTCTGGCAGGCGCCACTTCTATTTCTGTGATCGCATCCGCGGAATCAATCTGATATACCAGCTTAAGGACATCATCGTATGGGTATTCACCGCTGTCAAAGCATTGGAATTTCCACAGCGAACTCTCCTGCCCATCGTTCCGGATCAGATATTGCAAGTCTGAATGTCCCGAAACATAGTGCCATTCCCCGGTATTGCCAATACTTTTACCCATACTTTCTGCTAACACGGAACTGCCAGCCGAGGGAACCTCCGTATAAAACCCGCTGTATTGTTCTATGGGGACGACTGCATATTTCTCTGTTTGCTGTGCCATAAAGTTCCCGCTATTTGATGCAAGCAGGGAAGATATTGGGGCAAACTGCTCCGGCATTTCGGACTCTGGGCTTTCCTGTATAGGCTGTTCCTGTACCTTATACCCATTCTGCGGAAGGTCACTTTCCGGTTCATGCCGTAATACAGACCAAATGGCTGCAACCCCTGCACAGACCAGACAAAGACCTGCTGCCGCAGCATATCGCATTATCCACATTTTATTTCTTTTTGACCGCAATTTCTTCTTTTTTCTTCTTACCATAAGAGCATGGCTTATCACACTTTCATCCACTAAACCTAATGCATCACTGATGTCTTCACGTTTCATCAAAGAATCCCTCCTGCTCCAAATATTTTTTTAACCCAATACGGGTGCGGTACAACATACTCTTTGCCTTGGACTCACTCATGCCATAATATCCTGCTACCTCACGGATGGAATCCGAAAAGAAATATCTTCCAATAAATACATCCCTTGTCTCCCCCGGTAATTCTGCAAGATAATCCTGAATAGCCTTTGCCAGAAGGTGCAGGTCAACATCCTGTTCTGTTGTGTTTCCGGCAGAAACGCAGTCCTCCAATTCACATAGAGACAGGGCATATTCTGACGCCTGCCTTTTCGCACTGTTCCTCTTTCGGAAAACATCGATTGATATCTGCCTCGTAATCTTACAAAGGTATGTTAAAAGAACACTCGGCCTGTGCGGGGGCATGGATTTCCATGCACTTAAATAAGTGTCATTTACGCTCTCTTTACTGTCCTCCCAATCAGCGAGAATGTTATACGATAATTTCATTAAGTAACGTCCATATTTCTGGTCTGTGTGCTGGATCGCCGCCTCATTGCGTTTCCAATATAATTCAACAATTCTGTCATCCTGCATGGTCTCACTCACCTCCCTGGCTGTTATGCCCTTCATTGTATATCCCGTAAAAATTCAGATTTGGTTGCAGAGAAAAATACTTTTTTTATTTTAGCTCAAAAAAATATTAAAAGCACCGTCATTTTTAGAAAGAGTGGAAGCGGATCAGAAATGCCCAAAAGAAAAAAGAGCTCTCGAACAGCCCTTTTTCTCCCGCTACCATTTTTCAATTTTTCTCTATACTATCACGCAAAACTCCAAACTATCACGGAAACTCATATACAAACACGAAAACTCCGAGCCATTTCCGTGTTTGTATCATATCTCCCGTTTTTCAACAGCATTTTCCGTCAAACTAATACGCCTTTCAGCCAAAACCGACAATACCCTACACCCTTTTACCTTTCCGTTTTATACTATCACGGAAACCCCGGACTTTTGCGTGAAAGTATACTTTTGCCTGTTAGTACGATTTTTGCCCCTATCGCCATCCTATCAGCGGCATCCAAAAACCAAAAAATTGGGGTCCACCACCCACCGTGATGAACCCCACCAAGCCTAAAAAACCTTGATTTTAAGCCATTCTTCAATACTTTCGCCTGCGAGTACCCAAAATCCTATGGCATCATTTGGAAATAGCCGCCTGTGCCGCTGTGAGAGTTTGATGACTTTTACCCCTGGGGTAAATAATTTACCCCTTTTACCCCACCTGTGCGGAATTTACCCCACCCAATTCGACATTCGACAAACGGGATTCGACAAGATTTCCTTGCTTTTATGCGGAATCCGCTATAAAATGATTTCAGTGGAAAGCTCCGCAGCGTTTGACAATTCCATATAAATCTGCTAAGATATATTTACATAAAGGTACTGCCGATAGACGGCTAGTCCGAATTTAGGTCAACAAAAATAGTCGCCTTAGTTTTGCAGACTGTGGGGCGGCTATTTTTGTGGTTTATTATTATCCTTGCTTCCGATGGCGTATCCGAGACCGAAGCAGGTCAGGCATAAGCCAAGCACTGAAATCAATCCTTCAATCGTCAACATCCACTCAGCCCTCCTTTCCCAGATTCCTGCAAGCAGGTTTCTATGTAATCGGAGGGTCACAGTCCTTCCGCAGAAGAACTAGCCGCCTACCGTTATGGCAGTACCCGTATGAATATTTTATCAGAAAATGTCGGACGCTACAAGATGGTTTTCCGGCTTTTTTCTTTTTCCACTTGCAATCCCGCCAAAACAGAGGTAAGCTACGACACCACGGAAGGAGGGATTGGATTGGAAAAAGATTCTGCATTGTACCAATTGATGGATGTCCGTATGCACAGCGTCATGAACGGCATCGTAAACAGTGACGGGGAATACCAGGCGATTCTCCGCAAGTCGGACATATACTCCGGCGAACTGGACAGGATGAACTTGTCAAAAGAAATCCGGCTGCTGATTGACCGCTACGTCAGCGAGCAGAACGCGCTGGGCTCCCGGTTTGGGATGCTTGCATCTGTGGTAAAATACAATAAAATACAGAATGGAGGGTTCGCGCCTATGAACGACGCTCAATTTCTTAACCTGATATGTCAAATTCAGCCCACTATGTATAAGGATATAGGGCTTGCTGTCGGCTTTGGGAATATCTACAAAGCCTTGTCGCCGTATGGAGAAGATCAGGATTCTATAAAATGGAGGGTCGAACAGTTAGAACGCCAGCAGAAACTTGAAGTTTTCCGGCTTGATTCGGTTATTAGTGCCGTTCGCGTTCTCCCGTGAACTATCCCCGGTCATAGATTCCTATTGACTGCGCCGCGCTGATAGCCATTGCCCAATCAATGTCTTTTTCTTCGTTCAGAATTTTTGCCGCATTCAAGGATATATCCAGCAGTTCTGCGGCTTCCAGCGCGGAATATCGCTTTACAAGGTCTGCAAGCCTTTTCGCCGCCTGTCTTGTCCCCTCGCTGGGTTCGTCCCTCAACTTCAACCACCAAAGGGGATTGTTGCGGTATTCCCCATACTGGCAGTTGTCACAATCTTTCGCCGGACAGTAATTGCAGAACCGTTCGTGAAAGGCTTCGTCCCACGGCCCCTCAATGCAGGGCAAGGACGCAAGGAACGCCGCCAGCGTTTCCGGGCTTTGCGTGATTCGTTCAAATTCTGTCACTGCCAAAACCTCCTGTTTAATTCTCGCGGGCTTATGCTCCCGCCGTTTCCGTCGCTTCCTCCGCCGCGACGCGCCCGCGCCGCTTGAAGTTCGCTTGTAACCTCTGCTGGGCAAGAACGGGGTTGTATGCGGGCCGCTGGTTGCGGTCAAGGATAACGGCCCCGCTTTCGTCCGTTTCTTCCCCGCGCTTCAATTCAAGGTATATCGTTTTTACGCTCATACCCAGCCGAACCGCTATGTCCGCCGCACGGTCGTTTGACTGATACCATGCGGAAATCTGCTTGCGGTCCGCGAATGTCAAATACCTATATTTCCGCAAGATTCTTCACCCCCGGTTCTGTTGTTCTCCTATTTCTTTGCAAAAAAATTAGGCTACACAGGCCGTTTGACCTTGTGTAACCTAATTGTAATGCTTGCCTTTAAGAAAAATTCCTGAAATCCCTCTTTACTTTTTTTCCATTCTGTGATATACTAAATTTAAGTTAGGCAGTAAGCGTTCTGACAGGGTGAAAAAGGCTTTTTTAAAGGATGAAAGAGTCTATATCCTAGACGAAATTGCTTTTTATCATAGTTTTGATATCCGGGCCCATAGCTCAACTGGGAGAGCGCCAGGTTCGCAATCTGGAGGTCGAGGGTTCGATCCCCTTTGGGTCCACCAAAAGAGCGCCAGGCGAACCCAGCGCCGACAATTACGATGGTCGGCGGGGTGTTTGTCATGGCTTGTCCATTGGAATTGCTGATGGGCAAATAAGGAAAAAATCGCCACGAGATGTCCATGTGGCGGTTTTTTATGCATTTTTATATCGAAATGCGATATAATTTAACAATTTCATGAAATACGTGACAGTCTCTGGTAGAATCTATCGTAAAGGAGACTGGCTATGATTAGGATTTTACTGTCTACCCGGCTTGGTGAACTGAGGTGGACGCAGGCAGACCTCGCGCGTAAAACCGGCATACGTCCCAACACGATTAGCGACCTGTATCACGAGATCACGGATCGTGTCAGCCTTGAACAGTTGGACAAGATATGTGAGGTGCTTAACTGCGACTTGACGGATCTTCTGGTGCGTATGCCCAATGAACCGGGAACAAAAAAACCTCCTGGCCACAGAAAATGAATACGCTGGAGGCCTCTCTCCTAAAGCCCTGAGCGGTAAATGCTTGGGGCTTTTTCTATTCTCAAAAATATTTATGAATCACCCTTGACTATGTGGCCTAACGGGTATACAGGGAGAAGGAGAGCGGCATAGAATACAAGGAGAAAACAAAATGACAACGTATGAGAAGATAGCAAAAATTTGCGAGAACGAAAAGGCTTCCGAGATGGCGACTAAAATGCTCCAGAACGCGATTGAGCGCGGCCAGAGGAATTGCTACAATGAAATAGCCGAGGCCGTGTATAGCATCTACTTTGAGAAATAGGCCCGGAAAATAAAAAAGCCCCCGGCCCTCCCAATCGGGAAAGCCGGGGGCTTCCGTATGTCCTTATGCGCTCAGCGTCAAGGTACCCACCCCCATCTTCTGGTTCCTTACCTCCGCCTCGATGAGGCTCTGCAGGTACTCATTCAAATCGCCATAGGCGCTCTCAAGGAAGGCCGCAGCCTCGGCGGTCAACAGGTTCTTGGCCTGGGCCACCGCAATTCCCAGGGCCTCCCGCTGGTTCTCTTTGGTGAACTGGCCGGCCTCCTTGAGCTTGTCCACATACACCTGGCTGGTGTATGTCACGGCGGTGGCTACTGCGTCGGCGGCAGCGGCCAGATACTTTTTTGCCGTCTCGTTTTCAGATTTCTGCCCCAGGTAAGCACCCAGGGCTTTAAGCCCTTTGCCGATGAACGCCGCGCACACGGGCACGGCGGCTACCAGAACGGCCTGTATTCTGTCGATTAAGCCAATTTCCAAAAGAGGCTCCCCGCCGATAAACTCCAGCACCACCCCCGGGGAATTTCGGGTGTTGATATAAGGGTTGTCGTCCCGCAAAAGGAGATCCACGAACTTTTTCGCCGTTTCAAAAGGCAGGACATGGCTACCCTTTACACCCTGGTAGCAGTAGGTGCACCGCAGGGTGCAGGCATCTGTTACCTGGAAAGTGACGGTGCGGCTGAGCACCCTGCGCCCGTCCGGGGAAAGCCCTGAAAGTCCTGGTATTCCTTGTGGTAGGCCTGGAAGGCTTTACCTTCACCTTTGACGATGAATTCTAGGGGGCGCTATGGCAGATATCCATTATACTTTTTCAGAAGCCCCGGTATACCACATGGATATCCGGCGGTTCCAGAATACAGACCCAGTAAATGCCGAGACAGTGGTAAACTCTGTTATCCAGCAGCTTATCGACAACATCCATGCTCCAGTTGTTCCGGCGGCTGCGGCTCTGGGTGCAGCGGCTCCTGTGGGAAAAACTTCACTGGGGGCTGCGGCACAGGCTGCTCCGGCGGGTGCGGCGGAAGCTGTTCCGGGTGCAGCGGCAGTTGTTCGGGCCAGTGCGGGGGGTGCTCCGGCTGCGGCAGCGGGTGCGGTTCCGGCTGTTCTGGCTGCGGGGGATGCTATGGCAGCGCCACAGGCGGCTGCAACGGCTGTTCCAGTGCCTGCAAAAGCTGTAACGGCTGCGATAGCGGCTGTACGGGAGGGTGCCGGGGATCCTGCACAGGCTGTTCCGGCGGCTCTGGAGGCTGCGGAGGCGGCTGCTTAGGCTGTTCCAACGTATGTATGACGGGATGTGCATCCGGCTGTTCCCAGGGCTGCTCCGGCTGCTCTGGGGGCTGTGGCGGAAGCTGTACTGGTTGCAGCGGGTGCTCTGGCTGCGGCTCCGGCTGTTCAGGGGGATGCGGGGGCGGCTGCGCTGCAACCTGCGGCACCACCTGCAGCGCCACCTGCTATGGGAGCTGCCAGGGCCAGTGCTATGGGACGGCCGCGGCGGCGGTTTCCGCCTGATACATTTTTATAATACGAAAGGACTGGATTCTTATGAAAGAAATCATTTTGGAAAAAAGCAGGGCAATGGATCACCTGGAAGCGCTGGGGTATGAGGTTGGCTCCCGGAAGGACCTGTTGGGCTACATGATAAGCACGGGCGTAAAACCCAGTGATTCTGGCATGTACGCCAAGATTCATAACAAAGGGGCAGGCGCTGCCCCCGGCAGGTTCGGAAAACGCCATGGACAGTTGTACCCCTTCCATGGCAAGGCCCCACAGGGACTGTCCCAGAACCCACGTGCCGTCCAGCCGCTTTTCGCCGGACAAGGTGGTGCAGTCCTGGAGGACGCCATTTATATCAATCCAATAAAATAACAGTGAATTGACATGAGGTGTAGAATGATATCAGAAGGTGATAGCAATGTTACACAACGAGGCGAGAAGACTACTGGTGCAGGCATACGAAAAGACCCACGACGCGCAGACAGTGGCAAAGTATTTCCAGGTGAGTACAAGCACAGTGTATCGTTTAAGCGGACAAATGAAGAAAACTGGCAGTGTAGAACTTCAAACCAGTCAGCGAGGAAGGAAACCAGCACTGACAGAAGAAGATTTGCAGGATAATGACCAGCTGATCACAGCCCAGCCGGATATCACGATCGACGAGATCATCGAAAAACAGGGACTGTCTGTCAGCAACGAAACGGTGCGAAAGGCCGTGATCAGACTGGGTTATGTTTACAAGAAGAAGTCCTTTTACGCGGCAGAGCGGGAGCGTGTTCGATGTTGTAGCAGCGAGAGAAGCCTGGAGTGAAATGATAACGCAGTGCGAAGCAGACAAACTGGTATTCCTGGATGAAAGCGGCGTAAACACGGACTTGAGCCGCCGCTATGGGCGGGCCATTGGCGGGGAGCGGTCAGTAGACAAGACTCCCTTGAATACACCTGCCAATACCACGATTCTTTCCTCCGTAAGACGCAATGGTGAGACTGCTTATACGATTTACAGCGGTGGAACGACCCGTGAAAAATTTCTGGACTATCTCAAAAACACGCTCATTCCCACGCTGCACGAGGGGGATATTGTCATCATGGATAATATGCGCACGAATCATGTCAAAGAGGTCCAGACGCTTTTGCAGGGGGCTGGCATGAAATTACTGTACTTGCCAGCGTACAGCCCTGATTTGAATCCAATTGAAAATATGTGGTCTAAAATCAAGGCCATTCTTCGCAAGCTGAAAATCAGATTATTACCCCAGCTCCCGCATGGTATTGCTCAGGCTTTCTCGCTGATCCGCCCTTCCGACTGCGCT
Organism: Acutalibacter sp. JLR.KK004; assembly: GCF_036941085.1. Lineage (NCBI taxonomy): Bacteria > Bacillati > Bacillota > Clostridia > Eubacteriales > Acutalibacteraceae > Acutalibacter > Acutalibacter sp. JLR.KK004. Next base: position 911,741 of record NZ_JAYMNQ010000001.1, on the reverse strand, counting down.
GGTTGGTTTTCTGCCGCTGGCATTCCTTGCTAATTTCTTGGATTGCTATAGGAACCGGAGGTCAAACCCGGCCGTTTTCAGCCAGAAGGCGGCTGTGCGGTGATTCCCAAAGGGCACTGTATCAAATTTAGTGGCATAGGATACGCTGTCCAAATGGGAGCGCAGGTTTTTATAATAGCTGACCCTTTCCAGAACCCGGGCCTGCTTTTCCCTGTCAAGATGCTCCCCGCCCAGTTCAATGGACAGGCGGAAATGGTAGGGCTGGCCTCCATACTCAAACCATTCCTCTATGGTGGTGTTGGGGAAAATGGCGGTGATGGCCTTTTGCACAGCCGCCTTTGTCCCCAGGGTTTTATGCACCTGCCAGCTTGTTTGCAGGGTGCGCCGCTTTTCCGTAAGGGTGTAGTCGCTGTCCCACCAGTCCACCTTGAAGTCATGGGCCAGAATATCCAGCAGAGCTTCATCCAGTTTGCCTATCTGCGGGTAGATGGAGAGCCGCCCGGTTTCTTCCTTCTGCTGCACCAAAAGGCCCGCTATGGCTTCTGCCAGGGCCACCATCCTGGGGTCATTGGCCAGGCCAGGGGGCAGGGAGCGCAGCAGGTTTTCTTTGGTGAAGCCATGGGATTTATTCATCCTCATACCCCCCGTTTGTAATGGCAGGCGTGCCCAGGAGCCTTGCCACCTGGGGCGGGTTTTTGCCGTCATTCTGCAGCACAGTAAAGCCAGGGGAGGTGAGCACCACACGCTTGATGCCTGTCTGCATCAAGAGGCCTATCAGCACAGAAGGGTTGATGTCCCGGCCCAGCTTCCCGGACTGCCAGGCCGCATATTCTTCCACAGCCCTGCCCACTGCCTCCCGTATCTCTGTGGCAGATTTTCCAGTCCCGGGCTGGGTGTAGTATGTGAAGTCTATGGTATAGTCCACAGGCTCCGCATCCTCCACAAAGACCTGGTCAGTCAAAGGCCGCACTTCGTCCGCGCTGCACTTTTCCAGCACTGCCGCCTTGATTTCCTCTGTAGCCAGGGCGCCGTCCTCCATAAGCACATAGAGCTTTACCACCCCTGGGGTGGGGGAATTTGCAATCACATCCCCTATCTCCGTGCTGGCAAGCTTTGCGAAATATTCATAGCTGCCCCTGGCCCCGGCACAGCTGTAAGCGTCCATGCTCTGGCGCATAAGCTCATAGAATTCATCGTCTGTGGCCGCGTCCGCGCCGCCGTCGCTTTCCGTAAGGTTTTCTGTGGCGGTGCAGTAATCGTACAGGTCGATGAGCGTGTCCAACTGCCCGGTGGCATAGCCGTTGCCTACTGCCCCAGGGGTCTGGCAGCGCAGCTGCGCGTCTGCATACGTGTCGCCAATGTTGATATACACGTCCTCCACTGTCTCCCAGATAAGCCCGCCAGAGCAGGTTACCCGCGTGCCCTGGGGCACCAGCACAGCGCTCTGCTGGGCTTCTGAGATATAAAAGCGCTGGGTACACACTGCCGGCTGGGCCTGGGGCCTCCCCTGAAGCTTTAAAAGCTGGGCCAGTGCGTCCAGGTTCTCCCCCTCGGCCCGGCTGGGGATGTTCTGGTTGCCAATGACGTTCATCAGCACCCGCTCCTGCACCAGGATGCTGGCTACCCACTGTATAATCTGCCGCTCCGGGCTGGCGGGCTGCACAGCGGCGCCCGTGCTTTTTTCATAATCCGACACCAGCCGGGCCACAATGGCTTCCGCACTGGTGTCTGCAAACTGGTATTCAGGGTTCCTCATGCTCTCACCTTGCTTTGCGTAAAAATGAAAGCCCCGGCCTTGTTCTTGACAAAGCCGGAGCATGTGGTATAATTAAAGATAAAGAGGGCGCTGTCACATGGCGGTTAGCCCCTATCTACATCAACAACTACATGTTGACCGTTCGGGTACCGGCCGAGCGGTCAACACGCTTTTGGGGCTAAGTAAACCAGCAGCAGGGCTGCCAATACCAAGCATACTGCGAAACGCAGCAGCTTTTGTCCCATATGCGCCACCTCCCTCCTTGTGAAAGTAGGGAAAGTGTATCACCTCCTCTCTATGAGGAAGTGAGCTACTGCACGTCCGCTGTCCCTACTGAGAGGTCATAGCTGAGACAGCCGCCGCCCCTTTTGATTGCCCGTACAGGGGGCTTTCCCTCGAAACCGGCCTGGTCGAACAGGACCAGGATGTTATTGGCGGCTTTCAGGGAGGCGCCCGCGTCCCTGCACAGCCGGGAGAGGAACGCGATATCGCTTTCCTGGAACTGCTCCGCCCTGCTGTAACCGGGATCCTGGGCGCAGGAGAACAGGCAGCCCATGCCGTTTTGCGACGCAATCTCATGGGCTATGCCGGAAAGGGTGTAGTTTTCCCAGGCCCGGCATTTTTCCATCTGCCGCACCGTATTGCTGAAGGGCAGGCCCGTGGCCTTTATCTCCACCTCAGCAGGCGGGCCGTATGCCCGGACGGTATCCAGTTCAAACTGCCCGCAGTCCAGCACCCGGTCAGTCCCGCCGCCGGACTGGTTCTCCTGCACCAGCACGGCCTGCATTTTCAGGGCGGGGACAGTGGCGGCTCCCCCTTTCCCGGAAGCGCCCTCCCCGGCGGGCTGGATATAGGCCGCGGATATGTAGGCCGTCCTGCCGCCATGCTGGATTTTGGCCCAGCCGTTTTCTATGGACTCCACCTGCACTGTTGTGCCGCAGGGGAAAGCCCCCAGTTTGCCGTACTGCACCCCAGGCCCTGTGCGGATATTCAGCCCAATGGCAGGGGTGACTTTACAGGTTTTGGAAGCGTTCCCGCCTGCCCCTTTGCTCTCTGTCCTGGTGGAGGAGGCCGCCTGTATCATGGGCTCTATCCATTTTTTCATCCACAGCCGCTCCCTGTCCTGTAACACAATCTGCAGATCGTCCGCCTCTCCTTCCTCGCTGTCCGTATATTGCAGGGAGAGCAGATAGGGCTGGATGCTTTTGGTGATATCCACTCCTGCAAAATAGACTGGTTGAGTCCCACCGGCGATGCTGTGAGGCTGGCCACCCCGAACAAGCACATGATCGAACTGCGGGAAGCCGAGGAATATTGGGACACCGAACAGACGGAGGTGGGCATCTGGGCCAACAAGTACGTGATGATCGTCCGGCCCAAGTCCTTTGACCCGGGAGGCCGCGCCCCCATGGGGGCCGCCGACGCCAATGGCGAATATGTGGTGTACTATTTTGCCGGCTACCGGGACGGCAAGCAGCTATGGGAAGTGGACAAGCGCAACATGAAGTGTGTCATCATGGACAAGGACTATATGGCGGATATCCGCAAGGCACTGGGCAAGTAAAAAAAGAGCATACGGCTGGGGCGGCGCTTTTGTCGCCCTGGCTCATTTTTTATAAGGAGGGCACTATGCAGAAAGAAACTACCACAAAAGACGAAATGGAACAGGTGAGCCAGGTGGAAGCCGCGCTGGAAAATGCGCCGGATCCCGGCACCTACACCCACAGGCTGAAAAAGCCGTTTACCTTCGACGGCAAGACGGTGGAGGAAATGCACTTCGATTTCGATTCCCTTACCGGCGCGGACACCCTCGCCATTTCAGCGGAGATGAACCGGCGGTTCAAGAACCTGGTGCTGCCCCACCTGTCCTGGGAATTCATGACGTTAATGGCCGTGCGCGCCTGCACGGACCGGGACAACAAGGGCATCCGGCTGGTGAACGAAAAGCTGCTGCAGGCCCTGCCCATGCGGGATTACAACACCATTATAGGGAAGGTGCGGGATTTTTTGCTGACGCCGGCCTGACGGCGCAGGACGCCGGGGGGTGGCTGCGGGAACAGTGCTTTATCCTTGCCAAAAACAACAGGGGCACCAGTGTGTTTGCGCTCATCAGCTTAAATACCTTTGAGATCAAGCCGCTTGAAATCAACCGCTATGACAGACTGAACGGGCAGTTGATTGAAGAATATGCTGGCGTTGTGTCTTTCGGTGGCGGTGGCAGCACGGACGGCGGATTCTCTGCCAGTTTGATGTTAGATTATGACCGGGGATACGCTACTGGCTCTGTGGACTTTCTCGCCGACGAAACCCTGGACGTGGACAAGGCCGCTTCTTTTTTGTGTGCTGACTGCTTGAATGAGATTTTGCCGCAGAAGGCCAGCCAGTGTTTTGGTGTTGGCGCTATCAACCTTGCTACAAAGGAAATCCAGTTGTTTGAAGAAAACCTTGCCGGGTTTGGCCTGGAAGATTTTTATATCGACTGCAATCTGGCAGAACGCAAGAACGGCGATTCTCGCCAGATGGATATTTAAATTTTTTACTGCCCAATACGGTATGAGGAAACGCCCTGAAAGGGCGTTTCCCTTCCTGCGCGGATGTGCAGGAATGAGCGACCGAAGGGAGCGAAAAGCCACGCCGTCAGGCGTGTTCGACTGGACGCAGAGCGGCCAGTCCGGGGCTTGGGGGGACCCCAACGGGCGTATTGGAAAATCCGAAAAGGATATTCCAATACATTGCTCGCCTTTTCCATCGAAACCTTTAACCCTGCTTGCGTCCCAGAAACAACGCTTTTATTCGGAGAGGTGTTCCTGTGTGGACAGCTTGCTACTCCACTTTGAAACTATATTATTTCAAATTTGACCGAATCCACTTATAATTACTCCTTGTAGGAACAATTTCCCGCAGGAGGCATACAAGCATGAAGATCGTATCATGGAACGTCAACGGGCTTGCCCGGTGCAGACGGAACGGTTTCTTGAAGTTTCTGGCAGACGCAAAACCGGATGTGCTGTGCTGTCAGGAAATCAAGGGAGAATGTCCGTTGAATGTTCCCGGCTATCTGCTGTTCTGGAACCCGGCGAAGCGCACGAACTACTCCGGGACGCTGGTGCTGTCACGGCGGCAGCCTCTCTCCTGCCAGTATGGGCTTGGCATTGATAAGTTTGATGAAGAAGGACGGCTTATCACGTTGGAATACAAGGACTATTTCATCGTCAATGTTTATGCGCCGAACCTCAACCCGCACTCGACGCCCGACCGCTTGGATTCTCCCAGCTTCAGCACCGCCGGGACGAACAGAAGGCCAACGGTAAGTATAAAGTGGTCTGGCAGCGGCAAGGGGGCCGCTGTGCGTTTTGCGGAAATCCCATGCTGGCTGACCAGGAGGTTGAGGTGATCGAGAAGGTGATCGGCAAGGGGCGGAGGGTGCAAAACCTGATTTACATTCACCGTCAATGCGCCTGCGATATGTTCTCGGATTCGGACGATACCTTTGGGGAGCATATCGACCTGTTTGAACTGCTGGGGGACTTCGTTGACACCGCCCCTTTGAGAGAATCCCCATACCTCGAATTGCGGGAATACTTCCGCCTGTCTGACAAGTCCCCTCTGACCCTGACCTTCCGGCAGATTGAGCAGATACTCGGTGACAGCTTACCAGCAGAAGCGTACTTCTACGATGCCTTCTGGTATGAGAATATGCCGGGAATGACCTCGCCCATGTGGAGGGAGGAAGGATACCCCTTCCATGCGCTTATCCCGGACGAAATTGACTATTACATTTCCGATTCCTGGACAAGTCAGGGATATGAGATAAAGGCCCTTCACCGCCATGACGAGCGTGTGGTGTTCCGCCGGGTGGTCACGGGCGTGTCCGGGGTAAGAATCCCCAGGGCCTTAACCGCCCGGAAATTGCCTGATGCGCTCGTCTACAAGCTGGAAAAGCTGTTAAAGCAGTTTGTTCGGGAGAACGGATTGTAGCATTCGTTTACACAGATGTAGGCGGATTAAAAAATCAAAGCCGCTGCTTTCCTAACAGGCCCTGTCCGCTACAATAGATTTGACAAAATCTATTGTGGAGGTACATTCCCATGAACTATGGCTATATCCGAGTGTCCGCCAAGGACCAGAATGAGGCCCGCCAGCTTGCCGCGCTATCTGGCCTTAACATTCCTGCCGGAAACATCTACTTGGATAAACAGAGCGGCAAAAATTTTGACCGGCCCGCTTACCAGCGCCTGCTCCGGAGGCTGCGTTCCGGCGATGCGCTCTACATCCTGAGCATTGACCGGCTGGGACGTGACTATGATGAAATATTGGAACAATGGCGGATCATCACCAAGAAAAAGAGCGCCGACATTGTGGTGCTGGACTTCCCCTTGCTGGACACCCGCGCCCGGTTGGAGGGGCAGGATTTGACAGGCCGGTTCGTTGCTGATCTGGTTTTGCAGATATTGGCCTACGTTGCACAGAAGGAGCGGGAAAACATCCGGCAGCGTCAGGCGGAGGGGATTGCGGCGGCAAAGGCGGCGGGACGGTGCTGGGGAAATCCGGGCATTGAGCGTCCGGCGGAAGCGGACGATTACGCGATTCTTTGGCGGGAGAAAAAATTTTCACTGGAGGAAATCGGGCGGCGATTGGGCGTGTCCAGAAGCACCGCATATCGCTTTGTAAAATTCGACAAAAATCACGGCAAAAAGTTTGGCGAAAATGACGATTAAAAAAATTGAAAAAACTGCCCCAATTCATACTTTGGACTGATACCGCAAAAAAAATTTGTGTGATAAAATACAGTCAGTCCATAGCGGCGCAAGAATTTTGCAAAGTGTACTTGGAGAAACCAAAAGAGTTGGGGGTTAAGACATAAAAAATCCCCGGCATCACGCAACTGTGACACCGGAGATTTTCTATTTTTTGAAGCACACATGGGGAAATTTTCACAGGGAGGCGAGGTATGGATCAGAACATTGTATTAACGACTGAACTACAAGAAAAATTCAAGACGGCATGGGCACAGCGGCAGGTAATTTTCTTCAGCGCCCCCTGCGGCTGCGGTAAAAGCGCCGCAGCTTCGGCCCTTCTGGAGCCGTACACTGTTTGCCGGTGGGATGCCCTGTCCGAACCGCTGGAACCGGCGCATAACTTCACCTGCGACGCGGTGCTTCTGGACAATTTGCAGGCCCTAAAAAGCCCGGACGCGCAGCAAGCCCTTCGCGCGCTGATCCTGGAGCGCCTCGAAACACATTTCGTTCTTTTGAGCCGTGGAGCTGTCCCCGGCTGGCTGGCGTCCTTCCGCTATGAGCGCCGGATGCAGGTCTTTGAAACCCAAAACTTGATGTTGGACCAGGAAACAGCGGACAAACTGCTGTCGCTCTCCGGCATCTCCCCCACACCGGCAGAGATGTCCGCAATCCAAAAAAGCTGCAAGGGTTATCCGCTGGCCCTTGGCATCCTCTGCCACCAGATGCAGGGCGGCAGGCCCTATGATGAAACCGTGGATGCGGATGTGCGGCGGGAGCTGTTCACCCATTTTCAAACAGCGGTGTACCGCCGCTTTAAGCCAATGACCCGCCGCCTGCTTCTGGACTTAGCCCCCTTTGAACCCTTTGACGTGGAGTTCGCCCGGATTCTCTCCGGAAACAGCCGCGCCGGGGAGCTGCTGGGTGAATTGCAGCAGGACACGTCCATGTTCCGCTATGACGATCTCCACCGCTGCCACTTCTGGCCTGTGTTCCGGCAATTCCTCCTTTGGCAGCAGGAACGGGAATATAGCGCCGAGGAACAAAACTGGCTCTATGGCCGCGCCGCCCTCTATTATGAACTGCACGACAACTATAAAAATGCCCTGGACTGCTACACCCGCTGCGGGGAGTATCAGAAGGTGTCCGAACTGCTGATTAAGAACAGTGAACTTCATCCCGGCCTCGCCCACTATGACGAGATGGAGGACTACTACCGCGCCCTGCCCAGGGAGCAGGTATTGTCCTCTCCTGCGCTGATGGCGGGGATGAGTATGCTTTCTTCCATCTGCATGGATTATGACGCTTCCGAGGCGTGGTATCTGGAACTGGAACGCTGCGCCGGACGGCTGAAACGGTCTGACGCGGACTACAAATCTGTTCGGGGCTGGCTGGCCTATCTGGACATCGCTCTGCCCCAGCGGAGTGTGGGCGACATTCTGTCCAAGCTCACCAATGTTGTAAGCCTGCTGTCCAGCAAGGAGATCGTCATGCCGGAGTTTTCTGTCACCAGCCGTCTGCCCAGCATTATGAACGGCGGCAAGGACTTCTGTGCGTGGAGCAGAGAGGATGACGATCTCTACCGCAAGTACCGTATCCCGGTGAGTTTCCTGCTGAAACGGGACGGCGTGGCGCTCCCGGAGTGCGCCATCGCGGAGAGTAAATTTGAAAAGGGCGAGGAAATATCCGGGCGGATGCTGGACCTGCTGGGCCGTCTGGAAAAAATTCAGAAGAAAGGGACCCCGGACATTGAATTTGCCCTGATCGGCCTGCTGGTGCGGCTGCGGATCGACCAGGGGGAGGCGGACCGGGCCATAGAGCATCTGGAGGCCCTGCGGGAGCGGTTTCAGCGGCCTGACTGCCAACGTTTCCTGCCCAACCTGGACGCGCTGATGTGCCGGATCGCCATGTATCAGGGAAACGACGAGGCGGTTGACACATGGTATCGGGAAAAGGCCCCCAGAGACCTGCTGAAACTGCGGGTAATGCTGCGCTACCAGTACCTGACCCGCGCCATGGTGGAGATAGTCTACGGCAAGTATCAGGAGGCGCTGTTGGTTATGGCTCCCCTGCGGCCCTACTTCAAAGCCGCCCACCGGGTGATGGACGGCATCTACCTGGACCTGCTCACCGCCCTCTGCCAGTTCCGCTCAGGAGAGCATGACGGTCAACTGCTCACGGGTGATGTTGTCGTTGGGGCCGAACATCCCGTTTCCGTAGCCGCCCACAATACCCCGGCTGGTGGCCCAGCGGATGGCCTCGGTGTACCACGCGCCCTCCGCCACATCGCCGTATTGCAACAGGTAGTTGACAACCGGCCTGCCCTCTTTGTTAAAGAGGATTTGGGCGAATTGGGCGCGGGAAAGGTTATCGTTCGGCCCAAACAGGCCGTTGCCGTAGCCGCCCATTAGATCATTTCGCAGAACGTAGTCCACCGCCTCGTGATACCACGTCCCCACGCTCCCCAGGTCGCTAAAGCCGCGGGAGGGGCAGTCCGCGCCGCCGTCGCAGGGCTTTTGCGTATCGTCCGGCAGAGGAACAAAGGACGCTTTTACCGTTACAGCCCTGCTGGGCATCGTGAAGGTGTACTTGTTGCCGCCCTGGGCCGTCAGCTTGATCTCGTTCCCCCGGCTGTCTGTGACGGTCAGAGCGTCCAGCACATAGCCGCTGTCCGGGGTGACGGCCAGGGTGACAGTGCTGCCATTGCTGGCATTGGTGCGGTTGGAGGTCACTTTGCCATGCTCCGACTTTTCAACGGTGACGGCGTAGGTGCTGATGGTCCCTCCGCCGCCAGAGCTGCCGCCGGGGTTGGGATCAACAGGGGGATTGGGGACATTGACCTTGCTGATAGTGAGCGGATTGCCATTGCCCATAATAACAATGTTACAAAGATTTATTATTGCCACCCGTATTCTGCATACGAAAGGGGGAGCAATGAGAATATGAACCGCATAATTCGGCGTTTCTTTCCAAAAGGAACAAGCTTTGATGAAGTGACAGCGGCAGAGGTTGCAGAAGTAGAAGAGTGGCTGGCAAACTACCCGCGGCGGATATTGGGCTGGGCAACGCCGCAAATGCTTTTCGATCGGTACATAACATAGCCCCAGAATAATTGAACACAAAGGGAGCGGAGCCGGAAACGGAAAAAACGCCCGGTTTGGTTTCCTGTTACCTTTTTGCACAAAAGCGGGGGTTCCGAACACGCCGAAACCCCGCTTTTCATAAGTCGAGAAAATTTTTTGAACTTTTTTGTAATTTACTCTTGACTTTTGGCGGAATTTTTCTTAAATGTAAAGATGGATTTAGCAAAAAGCTATAAAAATGGTAAGAGGATAGGAATAGGCAAGGAAAGCCTTGTGCGATGTCGGCGCTTTGTTGGTTCAGTGTATTGCAAATAGGAAAAAAGGATTTCGCCTTTTCAGCTTTCCCGATCTATTCACTTTTGAAGAAAAGTCCGTCTCCCTAAAAACTACATATCATGCCGCCTGGGTTTCTGTTTCTCTCATATGCGCTGTGGGGAATGGCGCAGTTGATTTTTCCTTTCTTTTCCTGCGTCTCCTCCGCTGCAACAGCGGAGGTTTTTTCTCTATGCTCCCCAATATAGCCTGCCACTGAAAACCCTACCCCGCCCGGCCCGTCTGGTATACAAACCGCACCACCCCAAAGCGCCTTGCGGTATCCACTGTGTCGTTCTCCCTGCACACGCCCAAAAGGCATTCCTGGGGCGCAAAGCCTTTTCCGGCGGCTCCCAGCGGGGTTACCGTATACTTCCCGTAGGGCAGGTTTCTAAGCTCGGCTTCCAGCACCAGCTTGCCGCTTTGGGGATCTGCCTCCGGGCAGGCGGTAAGGGCATAGCTTTGGCCCGGCCCGGAAACCGCCAGCACTAGGCGGCTCTCCTGAGTGATATCGTCCCCAAACATCCGCACCCGCAGCGTTCCGGGCTTTACCGACACAGCATACGTGCCTTCCGCTTCCAGCCGTTCTACAGGCTTTCCCGCCGCCCCGGTGCCGGAGCCTATGGGCGTGAAGATTGCCCGCAGGCGGTAGACCGTGTCTGCCCGCGGCTTTGTTTTCCCAAGCTCCTCCGACGTGCCCGCCGCGGCTCCCGCCTCTGTCTCCCATTGAAAAGAAAAAGCCCCTGTCCTGCCTTTGCCATACCAGTTGGGGGCAGGGCCTTTCATCATGGCCTGGTGGATTTTCTCCCCCTTCCACAGGGATGGGACAGTCTCCCCCAGGAAAATTTCCGCCTGCCGGTTTTCCAAAACAAGAGACGCCCCCACGTTGGCCTTTACAGGGGGAAATTCCCCTATCTGCCCGCCCTGGGTATAGACTCCTGCCCCTTCCGCTCCAACAGGCACCCCATTGCCTCCCGGGAAATCCGTCCTGGCTTCTACGGTCAGCTCTCCTTCCCAGGGCCTGTCCCCGTACAGCTCCACAGGCCAGGATACCTGCCACACACCTTCTGCCTGCTGCACCTGTGCCCCTGCTTTCTCCAGCCTGCTCTGCTCCGGCAGGCTTAACGTAAAGCGGGGATCCAGCCTTTCGCGGATTTCCACCTGGAAGGCCCCGGCGGTATGCTTCCCCGCCGCTTCCAGGCAGAGGGCAGGATCTGCATGGAAAAAGCAATGCTCCTCCCCAGGCGCGCTGGCAAGAGACTGCCAAAAGGCGTCGTTCTCTTTCTCCAGATCCTCCAGCACCCCCACAAAAGAGCGCCCGCCCAGCTCCCGTATGCGCTGCACCTGGCTTTGACATAGCAGGGCCTTTTCCCCGGAAAGGGGTTCTGTGCCTGCCGCCAGGATAACAAGGCACACAGGCAGGCTGCTTTCCTCTGCAAGATCTGCCGCCAGGGTGAGGGCTGCCGGAAAATTCTGCTGGCCCTGGGGCTTTTGTTCCTCCAAAAAGGCCTTCAGGACTTCTTTCCCTTCCCCTGCCGCCACCACAGAGCTTACATCCACGCGGCCCCCGGCCCGCAGGATCCCAATTTCTGTATCCGGCGCGTCCTGGACCAGGCTTTCCAGAAGGGCTTGTACCGCCTCCCGGATATGTTCGCCTTTTGTCTGGGCCTCTCCCTTTGTATAGAGGGGGCAGGAGAACACATCCCCCTGGGCGGTGCGCTCTCCCGCTGTCTGCCCGCCGGAAGCTTTCCACTGTCCTTCTCGCAAGGAGACTGGGAGAAACCGCCCCTCCTGCTCCATATAAAGCGTTTCCCCCTCTCCGATGGCTTTGTGGGGCTTTCCTTCTTCATATGCCTGTCCCAATGGCTCCTCCGCCAAATCCGCAGCCCAAAGGCTGTTGTCCACCACTATCAGCAGGCGGCCCGGCTTCCGAAGGCCCAAAGCGTCCTCGGCCCGCACCTGGTAACGCAGGCAAAATTCCCGGCCGTCCTGCCGCTCTGTCTGTACAATGTCCCTTTCCGCTTTCACCTCTGCCGCCTGAGAGATGTGGGGCAGGCTCCCCAGCAGAAAAGCCGCTGTCAGGCATGTCCCCAGCAGGCGCAAAATTTTCCCCATACTGCACGACCTCCTTTTGGGAGATTATAGTAAAGGCAACACTGCACGATTCATGGCTGAAAACCGCTATCCATTTTCAAGCGGGTGGCCCTGACACTGGTGCAAAGCAGGCTGCTGCCTCTTTTGCACTACATCATAGCACCTCCTGCCCTCAAAATTTGTCACAGCGTCCCGACCTTCCTTGCATGTTCCGGGGAAATATGGTATACTACATACTGGATTTTTATGGAACACAGAAACTATGGAAAAAGGGGGATCCCCATGAAGCATTGAGGATAAAAAGCCCTGCCACATCAAATCCACAACAAAAAAGGAGGGCTTTTTGTGCCTGATACTAATAGAAACGAGATCACCCGCCGCCGCACCTTTGCCATCATCTCCCACCCGGATGCCGGCAAAACCACATTGACGGAAAAATTCCTGCTGTACGGCGGGGCCATCACCCTGGCAGGCATGGTAAAGGGCAAGCGCAATTCCCGCCATGCTGTCTCCGACTGGATGGAAATTGAAAAACAGCGTGGCATTTCCGTCACCTCCTCTGTCATGCAGTTCCAGTATGACGGCTACTGTATCAACATCCTGGACACCCCTGGCCACCAGGACTTCTCTGAGGACACCTACCGCACCTTGATGGCGGCAGATTCCGCCGTAATGGTGATTGACGCCGGCAAAGGCGTGGAGGCCCAGACCCGCAAGCTTTTCAAGGTGTGCGTCATGCGGGACATCCCCATTTTCACCTTCATCAACAAGATGGACAGAGATTCCCGGGATCCTTACGACCTTTTGGAGGAAATCGAGCAAGAGCTGGGCATTGGCACCTATCCTGTCAACTGGCCCATCGGCTCCGGGGTGGATTTCAAGGGCGTATATGACCGGAGCAAAAAGAAGGTGCTGCGCTTTATCCCCGAGGAGGAAAACGCGGGCCGCCGGGAGGTGGAGGAGCGGGATTACGAACTGGAGGATGAGGCGCTGGTTACGGAAATCGGGGAAAACCTGTACGGCACCCTCCGGGACGATGTGGAGCTTTTAGACGGGGCGGGCTATGAGTTCGACCAGGAGAAGGTGCGCCATGGCAAGCTTTCCCCAGTGTTCTTTGGTTCTGCCCTGACAAATTTCGGCGTGGAGCCTTTCCTGGAAAACTTCCTGCGCCTGACCACCCCGCCCTTGCCCCGGCCCGCCCTGGGCGGCACCGCCGATCCCTTTGATGAAGGCTTTTCTGCCTTTGTCTTTAAAATCCAGGCCAACATGAACAAGGCCCACCGGGACCGCATCGCTTTTATCCGCATTTGCAGCGGGAAATTTGAAAAGGGCATGGAGGTGGAGCATGTCCAGGGGAACCGGAAGATAAAGCTTGCCCAGCCCCAGCAGTTGATGGCCCAAAGCCGGGAAATCATTGAGGAGGCCTATGCGGGGGATATTATCGGTGTGTTCGATCCCGGCATTTTCTCCATTGGCGACACCCTGTGCGCCCCGGGAAAGAAGGTTTTGTTTGAGGGCATTCCCACCTTTGCCCCGGAGCTTTTCAGCCTGGTGCGCCAGAAGGACACCATGAAACGCAAGCAGTTTGTCAAGGGGGCCACCCAGATAGCCCAGGAGGGCGCCATCCAGATTTTCCAGGAGGTAAACGCCGGCATGGAGGAGGTCATTGTGGGGGTGGTGGGCACCCTGCAGTTTGACGTGTTCCAGTACCGCATGGAGAACGAGTATAACGTAGAGATTGCCATGTCCTCCCTGCCCTATTCCTTCATCCGCTGGATCGATAACGAAGGTCTGGACGAAATAGAGCTGAAAAAGCTGAACCTCACCTCAGATACCAAGAAAGTGCAGGACATGAAAGGCCGCTACCTGCTGCTCTTCTCCAACCAGTGGAGCATTAACTGGGCCTTGGAGCATAACGAAGGCCTGCTGCTCTCCGAGTTCAGCCGGCAGTAAAAACAAAGAAAGGAGCGGCGCGGAATGCCGCGCCGCTTGGTGGTTCCCATGGAAAACCAAAAAGCCTTTGCGTTTTTAGATAAAGCCACAGACGCCCCTATGGCCCTTTCCCAACTGGTAGACACCTTTGAGGAGATGTGCCGTATTCCGGTGGAAGGGGAGGATACCCTTCTTTTCGAAACAGTGACAGACAATTTCACCGGGATAGAGCTTTTCTTCTTCACCCTCATCCGCCAGTACCCCAACCCTGCCGGAGGGTTTTTCCACCTGCATATGGACGTGATCTACGAGCCCAACGAGGCAAACCAGCACTTCTCCTGCTCTGTCTCCCAGAAGGAAACAGAGGAAGGCTTCTTCGATTTCGTCCGCCGCTCCCCAGCGTACCTTTCCGCCCAGAACGAGCGCATTATCAAGGTAAGCGTGTATCTGGACGAGGTGTGAACACGTCTTTTTTCCCTCTCCATTCTTTCCATTAGGGAAGTACGGATTAAGAACCTGTAACCACCGTCTAAGCGGTCTTTTGGGGCCACTCTATGTTAATTTTTCTTGCCACTTGCTAGCATGGCAAGAGAATTTATCTTGATTGAACCCCCAAATTCTCGATCATCCGGCAATTTCGATTAAGAATACAGATCCTAAAAATACCCCTGGCTCCGCCGGGGGATTTTTATTATTTCATACCAAGAAGGGGAACGCAGCCGCGCCTTTCTCACCGAGGAAGGATATAAAAAGTCCCTGGAACGCCAGGAACAGGGGCATATCAAAATTGTGAGCCACGCGAAGGTCCGAAACGAACATCTGCACTATGACCGGCAAGACCAGCTCCGATAGAGAAACCATGAAGAAAATCCATAGAGAGGAGGCGAAACACCCATGGGAAGCAGTTCAAGAAGCTGTTCGACGAAATGCGCCAACAGTGGCAGGACAACGACACCAGCCCTTACAGCGAGGAAGTCCGGAAATGGGCCGTGGACAGCGGCCTGATTGCGGGCGGCAGCACGGAAAGCTTCAACGGTATGTGGGAAGATCTGATGACCCGGGAACAGCTTGTCACCGCGCTGTACAGGTTTGCACAGATGATGGGCGCTGTGCCCACGTCGGATAACAGCAAGTAGGATAAAACATAAGTGAAGCCCCGGCTGACCGATTGGTTGGCCGGGGCATTTTGGTACTATAAAAGCGTAAATGGAAGGCATCGACGGATGTTGGACATTTGCGCTTATTTAATTACAATAGGGGAGTAATTGGCGGGACGAGGGGCTTTACTGGAGCGCAGCCTCCGAAACAAAAACAGTCCGCCATCCCTTATTGTAAACATTCGGTTAAGCAGGTTGGACCCAGGGAAGAGTGCCCGCTCAGATGTCCCGACTAAAGATAAGCTCGCGGATTTTGTGGAGGAATACTGGCATTTTGACAATATCAAAAAGAAAAGTGAGGCCCAATTCATCCGCAGCTATTGTTCATGGGCCAAAAAGAAAGGATACCATCAAAGCGAGACCAAGGCGAGAGCAATCTACAGCTTGGCTCATGACAGTATCCCTACTCTGTCTTCCAGAGCCCCATCCACCAAAATGCTGACGCTGGAGGCAGTTAGAGTCCTGAAAGAAATCAACAGGACTTTAGAGACTATTCTAACACAAATGCGGGAAATTGCAACCTCCCTGCCGGAATATGATGTTGTCCGCTCTATGAACGGTGTTGGCGACATCCTGGCTGTCAGGCTTATCGCAGAGATTGGTGATGTGCGCCGTTTCCACAGCAGCAGTGCCTTAGTCGCTTTCGCCGGGATCGATTCCCCGCCTTTCCAATCTGGATCCTTCGTTGGCTCTCAGCGCAATATTTCCAAGCGAGGATCTTCGCTCCTCCGAAAAACCGGATATGAGATCATGAAGTGCCTTAAAACCGTCAAGCCCACGGAAGACGCCGCTGTATACCTATATATGCTCAAGAAAGAGACGGAGGGCAAACCCAAAAAGGTCGCGAAGATTGCCGCTCTTAATAAATTCCTGCGCATCTACTACGCTCGGGTGAAGGAAGTTTACGCCGCTTGAGTTTTCTTAATTTCTTTCAGACCAGCTTTTTCGGCTGGTCTGCTTTGCTATTCTCTTTTTTTACCACAAAATTTTTTGCATCCTGATAAGATTGACTATTGATTTTTCTTTGCAGGTTTTTGTTTGCCGGATTGTGTTCTTTTGAGTAAGCTTTCATCCTTTCTGCCCTGCCATCTTCAGCACCAGGAAAAGGAGGACATACAGATGGATGTCAATAAAAGTTTAGCACATACAAAAGTACAGTTTACAAGGGACTACACAAGGTAACGGTCTGACGGGCGCTGATATGCCCGTCAGATTTTCCATGTGATGTTTAAGCTGTCGCTTGTGGCGGCAATGGTGGTAATCATCAAATCCACCACCCGCCGCTTGTCGTCAAAGGATACGTTCTTCCAAGTGTCGAGGTAGCCGGAAATCTGGCTGACCTGTTCCGGGCTGATGGCTTCCACGGTCAACTCCGCCATCTTCGCCAGAAGTTCCTGCTTGCGTCCGTCCAGTTCGGCTATCTTCACATTCACATAGGAGAGCAGCACATTATTTGCGCCTGTCAGACTGTCCAGCAACTTTTCAATCTCGCTATCCACATGGGCAAGTTCCACTTGCAGGGCGGTGATTTTGGGATTGGCCTTTGCCGCTTTCTTCCTGCCCGTCAGTGTCTTGTAGCTGTCCAGCTTTTTCACCATCTGCCGATACACCACCGCTTCCAGTTCCGCCGTGATGATTTTCCCACAGCCGGGACAGCTTTTGTTGTCCAGCCGTTTCGTACAGCGGAGGTACTGTCTGCCGGAGGGATTGAAGATACTCATAAGGGCGTACCCGCAGTTCCCGCACTTGATTTTCCCCGCCAGCCATGTATGGGTGGCTTTCCGGGCGGACTGGATTTTCATGTTGTTCATCAGCTTCTTGCGGCAGGTCAGCCATATATCCGAGGGGACAATCCCCTCATGGGGCGCAAGCACCAGCATTTGGTCTTTCAGGCTTTGGGCCTTGCCCGGCTTCACATCCCGGCCTTGATAGAGATAACACCCGTTCATGCCCGTGAAGTCGGCGGCGTCATTGACAAGCACCGTCCCCTGGCTCTTGAAAAACTCGTACACATCCAAGTCCGCCTGCACATAGACGGGGTTGCGTAACATCTGCGCCAGCGTGGGGCGTATCAGTTCCCGGCCATTAAATAAAATGCCCTGTTCCGCAAAGTGCCGGGTAATGTCCCCATAGGAAGTTGTCGGCTCGGCGTACATTTCAAACATCAGCCGGATATTTGCCGCTTCCTCCGGCTTCACTACCAGCCGCTTTGTATTGATACCGTCCATCTTGATAGGCTCCGTATGGAAGCCATAGGGGGCTTTCCCGCCCATCTTGAAGCCCCGCTGACTGCGGGAATAGTAAGCGTCCGTCACCCGCTTCTGTATCGTTTCCCGTTCCAACTGTGCGAACACGATACAAATATTCAGCATGGCCCGGCCCATCGGGGTTGAAGTATCAAACTTTTCCGTGGAAGAAACAAACTCCACATTGTACTGCTGGAACAGCTCCATCATGGTTGCGAAATCCAGAATGGAACGGCTGATACGGTCAAGTTTGTAGACAATGACTTTTGCTATCAGGCCCTTTTTAATATCCCGCACCAACTCTTGAAATTTCGGGCGGTCTGTGTTTTTGCCGCTGTATCCTTTATCTGTGTATTCCCTGCAACTACCGCCTTTCAATTCGTATTTGCAAAACTCAATCTGGCTTTCAATGGAAATGCTGTCCTTTTTGTCTACCGATTGTCTTGCATAGATTGCGTCTATCCGATTATTCATATTGTCGCTCCTTTTCTTAAAAAAGAAACGGAGCTGCTGACAGTCTTATTATACCGCCAACAGCCCCGTAAATCAATGATGTGGCTGGAAAAACTTACGCCCCGGCTTCCTCTTTCTGCCGCTTGTCGGCGTACTTGCGGAACACCTCATAAAGCTGCTGTTCCAGTTCCCGGCGTTTTGCCGCTTCCTGCTCCGGTGTAAATACCGGGGAGAGATTTTCCAGCGTGATTTCCTTTCCTTGAAAAGTCACGATTTCTGTTTCCTTTTTGTATCTGATATTCGTTATAAAATCACCTTTCCTTTCCATAGTTCGGTTGCCGCTTCAACTCTGCCAGCACTTCCGGCGGGATACGGTCAACCAGCCGTTGAATGTTGTGTAACTCGCTTTCCAGCTTTGCCCGTTCCATAACGCCTTTCATCTTGTCCTTTTCGCTGGCCTTTGCCCTTGCCTCCAGTTTTTCATTTTCTGCCAAGAGGTCATTTATCGTGACCTTGTATTTCTTCAACTGCCCGGAGAAGTTCTCCATCTGCGGAAACCACTTTTTGAGCATAGAGAGGGCTTCCTCTTTCTTCTTTCCGGCGTTAATTGGATTGATACCGTCCAGCGTGGCTTCAATCGCCCTCGCCTGTTTGGAGAGGGAAACCGCCTGTTTGAAAAGCCGGGTGGGGATATGCTTTCTTCCCGTTTTGCTTGCGCTCTCCCCACGCTCCAAGCTGGGGTACTTCTCCAACATATAGGCGTGAAAATCGTCCTGCCACTTTGTCAGATTGGCCCGGTTGCCTATGATTTCTTTGGCGCACAGGCGGTTGTCTTTCGTCAGCGGAACAAAGGTCAAATGCAGGTGGGGCGTTTTCTCGTCCATGTGTACTATCGCCGACACGATATTTTCCCGGCCTACCCGGTCAATGAGGAAGTCCGCCGCTCTTTTGAAAAACGCCTGTATTTCCTCCGGGGATTTCTTCTTGAAAAACTCCGGGCTGGCGGTTATCAGCGTATCGACAAAGCGTGTACTGTCTTTCCTCGTTCTGCACCCAGACTGTTCAATGCGGCTCTGAATGAAATGGTAGTAGCGCCCCTCCGGCTTGACGATATGGAAATTGTACTTGCTCCGGCTGGTGTCAATGTCCGGGTTGCTGGCGTACTGCTCCTTTTTCCGTTCGTGGTGGGCTTCCAGCGGTCTTGCCGGGTTGCCCTTGTGTTTCTCAAATCGCAAAATTGCGTGTTGCGCCATTGAACTCCTTTCCCCATTCCATTCCTTTCCGGCGGGTTTTCCCGCCGAAAATATCTCTGATAGGATTGGAATGGAATCGATATAAATAGATGGTTTTAATCTCTGTATTTCTATATATCGTCCGGTTTCCGTACTCCAAGAGGATTGATTTTCGTACTTGTAGGGTACGGTTTTCATCCCTCCGGCGTACCGCAGCCGGACTTCTTGAAGTCGGTGTTTGGAACCGCTTCATAGGATTTTGGGTAAATGCGGTTGGGTTTTCCACAGCCCTGTTTCTGTATTTCCACCAGCCCCGCATACTGCAACTCCCGCAGGGTATTCACCGCCTTCTGCCGCCCACAGTGGAGCAGGGCGACCACCTCGCAGATGGGGTAATACAGGTAAATCCGCCCATATTCGTCCGCCCACCCGTTTTTCCGGGATAACTCCGCCCGCCGCAGGATAAAGGCGTACAGCACCTTCGCTTCGTTGGACAGGGGCTTGAATGATGGGGCTTCAAAAAGGAAATTGGGGAGCCGGGTGAAGCTGATGACTTTCTCCGGCTGGTGAATGTAAATCGTGTTTGTCATAGCGTGTTTTGTGGACGGTTAGAAGCCCGTTTTCCGGGGTGGGCGATAAAACATACCGCTCGCCCCGGTTTTGGGCTTGCGGAGCCTTGCAAATCAAGGCTTTTCCCCGCCTTAACTGTCCACAGCAGACCTCCTTTTCCGTTCACTTTCTGTTTTCTGCCGCCTGTGTACTCTGGCGGCGCAGTTCGGGCAGTATTTGCCCCGGTTGGATTTTGGCACATAGGGCTTTCCGCAGACCGAGCAGCGTTTCAAAGCACAGTCACGGTAAATCTCCGCTTCCAGCGTCCTATCCAGCGGCAAGACCGCCCAGCGGAACCACTTGCAGCAGACGGAGAATGTAATCATCTGCGGACAGGTGCAGGTGTCGCCATCGTCCAGCGCAAAGCAGTTTCCACCACCACAGTTGCAGCACTCCCGGCGGATCAGGCTGCTGGCTCGCTTCCTCTGCGCCGGGGTCATGCGGTAGGGGAAGCTGTCCGGCCTGTGTTCCAGCGGTGGCAAATGTTGATAGGGTCTTTCTTTCATGCACTCCCTCCGTTGTTCTTCTTGCTGCCGTTTTCCCCGAAAAGGCTTCCTGCCCCATTCCTGCGGCGTGTTCCGGCGTTGGTACGCTCACCCTCTCTGGTCACGGTGTCCAGAAGCGGGGTCACAGCACACTTCCCCAGCCGGGGTATTCCTTTTCAGACGGTCATTTAGTTTTCAAGAGGCTTGTCCATCGATGAACTATCTCAAGTGTATACTTTTTTGATTGCCTGTGCCGTATATCCAAGAGGTAGGAAATCAGCCCGGAAAACTCGCTATTTCCACGCTCTCGGAATTGTGGTATAATGGGAAAATACAGAACAGTAAATTGAAAGTTGACGCCGATGAAAATAAATGAAAAGAGAGAACATCTATGCTCAATGCAGGAAGCAGGATAGTAAATAATTGGATATATCCTATTGACAACGGCTATGTACTGATTGATACAGGGTATGAAAGAGGATTTGCACATTTCAAAAAGCAACTGGCAAAGATGCAAATAGCCCCTCAACAGATACGATATATTTTTCTGACACACGCTCACGATGACCATGCAGGCTATTTGAATGAAATACTCTCGGAATGCTCTGACATTCAAATCGTTATGAGTGACAAGGCGTTAGAAAGATTATATAAAGGGCAAAACTCTTTTCATGGCGGTTGCACAACCAAGATTGCCTTGCTCTTTTGTTTCTTAATGAAATTTGTTGGCAAGGGCAAGCATTTGTTTCCTCCAATAACGCAAGAATATTCATGTAGATGTATTCAAGTGACCGAACAAAACCGTAAGCAAGTGGAACTTTTATTGCAAGGAAAAATCATTGATACTCCCGGTCACACCGCCGATTCCATATCTCTTTTAACTAATGACGGTTCTCTATTCTGCGGCGACGCTGCTATGAACGGATTGCCAAGTTTACACAGAATAACTATTTGGGCGGAGGATAAAACGGATTTCCTAAAATCTTGGGAAACAATCATCGCACTTAGACCAAATCTAATATATCCGGGACATGGCAAGCCGTTTGGATATGACGACCTTAAAATAAATCTAAAGCGGGCAAAAAATATGGAATTATTACCGATTCACTAACTTCCGATTTATCGAACAGACAAGGAGGGCGAGAAAATGTCTTTATCCATTCAAGAACGCTTGAAAGACCTGCGTGTGCAGCGTTGCTTGACGCTGGAACAGCTTGCAGAGCAGACGAACCTCTCCAAGTCTGCGTTGGGCAGTTATGAAGCGGACGATTTTAAGGACATCAGCCACTATGCTCTTATCAAGCTGGCGAAGTTTTACGGCGTGACCACCGACTATCTGCTGGGGCTGTCTGAAATGAAGCGTCACCCAAACGCTGATCTTGCAGACCTGCGTTTGAGTGACGGAATGATTGACCTGCTGAAAAGCGGGCAGGTGGACAATGCTCTGCTGTGCGAATTGGCGGCGCACCCGGATTTTATCAAGCTGATGGCCGACCTTGAAATCTATGTGAACGGAACGGCGGTGAAGCAGGTACAGAGCGCAAACGCCATTGTGGACGCTATGAGCGCAATGATTATGAAACAGCACAATCCCGGCTTGACCGACCCGCAGTTAAGACAGCTTATCGCTGCCCATATTGATGATGATAGCTTTTGCCGTTACATAATCCAGCAGGACATAGACGAGATAGCCGCCGGCCTGCGGGAAGCCCACAGGGAGGATTTTTTCAGCGTCCCGGAGGATAACCCGCTGAAAGGATTATTGGAAGCCGCTACCGAAATTACCAACCCAGACAGTGACCCGGAGCAAGCGTCTTTGGCGTTTATCTGCAAACGGCTACGGCTGAACTTTAAGAAGCTGTCCGGGGAAGAAAAGAAGTGGCTGAAAAAGATTGCACAGAAGTCGGACTTGCTGAAAAAACCAACCCCACAGCGGGGACGGAAGTAAGAAAATAAAAAATCGCATTTTGTAGGAGGTATATTATGTCATTGGAAAAAGTTTATGATTATTTCCATAATTATGATAAGCAGACTTATCAGGTTGTAGCTTGTATGGGAAATGAGCCATCGGAGCAGGATATAAAGGATTTTGAAAATCAGTATGGGATAAATCTTCCTGCTGATTTTAGAGAGTTCACTATGTCCCCATTAGGTGGGCTTTATATGGAGGTTCGAGAAGAAATATGGCCACAAGCGAAACAATATGACATAGGCCCATTTTGGTCGTTCTGTCGAGGAATTATAGTCTATGGAATTGCCAATGGAATACCCGATTTTTTGGATATTCGTGAAAAAACGAAAGAACTACACGATGAAGGTTTTACTGATTTTATCCCATTCTTGTCCATTATAGGGAATGGTGATGAAATATTTTGTTTTGACAAGAATAATAACATAGTCCTTCTTGACTACTACACAACAGGAGAAGCTACACCGATTGAGGGGACTTTTTCAGATTGCTTGATGAACCAAATTGCGGAGTTAGAAGAACGAAAAAACAAGAAAATCCGGGGAGAGGATAAAATCAACTAATTCTGATTTGCGAGGAGAATTGTGACTATGATAGAGTTGAATACATTCAAAAAAATATTGGAAGAAAATGAAGAACGCTTGCCATTACTAACGCTTGATGAATTTTTCGATGGAAACACAGAGGAGGATTCCATTGCTCCGAACCAATGGGAATTTGGCCGTCCAACGCTTTCTGAAATACGAAATATGCTACAAAAGATTGAGTTAATGCCTGACATAGCATGGGTGCGTGTTGCTCTCCACGATGATACAGAAATCGTAGAAAACAATGGGAAAGAAGAATTAGTTCTTGCAGGAGATACAATCGTGATTTGCACAACCATTTTGCCTGCGGAATTAGAAAAATTAGTAAATTGCGAATGGCTATGCTCTGATGGAGTAATTACAATAGAGGCATTTGAATTAAATACTTATTCGTGCGTACCACCAATTCCAGATAACTTCGATTGTTTGGAAATCGTGTGGGACTAATCTAAAACTTTCAGTTTATCGGGGGAGATAGCAAAGGCAGCCGAGCCAGTCAACGGTCAAGATGAACGGCGCACAAATGCGCCGCCGTTGACAGCCCCGCCTGCCTTTGCTGATGGGCAATCAAGGCGGGAAAGCCCTAAAATGGCTTCCCGCCCATTTCAATTTTGAGAAAAGAACGACCACTAAAATAAATGAGTGTGGCCACACATATAGTCACGGTGTCTAAAGGTTTGGGACATTTTGTCCCATAGGCTGAGGACGGTGGACGAGGGCTTTCATATACGCCCTGTCTGCTGCTGAAACCAGCCCTTTGTTTCCGGCTTCCCAGCCCCAAACAAAGCCCTGTTTTCCTGCCGCTTCAAATGCCCTTGCCCTCTCCGGCGGCAACGGCATTTTCACGGCAACGCCGACAGAGCGTATAACACACTACACTTTGCTTCGCAAAGTCGTGTGCCAAATGGGGCGTTGCCCCCTTTGGATACCCCCACAACAAACAGGCGCTATGCCCCTTGCCGGGAGCATAGCGCCTGTTTGTTGTCAGCAGCCCGTTTCACGGTCTGCGTGTAGTTCCTTGTAAAATGACCTAAGTGGAATTGCAAATACCACATAGTATTTGCACCAAAGTACAGAAGGAAGGTGTTCTATAAGGAGAAGAGGGCAGAGGTAGGGAAAATATTGAGAACTCTTTGCGAGTGGAAGAAGATAAAGATAGTGGACAGGGCCGCCATCGTGCTGGGCCTTTCCCGGTTGAGCCGCTCCAGGAAGCGGGGGTCAACGGTTCTGCAGTAGTCCTCCATTCGGCCCTGGTCAAGATTCAGGGCGCTGGCCAACAGGCCCTCGTGGCTGGCCATCAGGTTCGCCAGGTTCCGCAGGGAAGCGGGGTGTGGCCGTTAGCCCCGATGTGGATATGCACTCCGCATCCGTGGGCCGGGTTGCTGACCGCCCCAGCGTGGCGAAGCTGGCGGGCGATTTCCTGTAGGTCCTCCAGGTCGTCATAGGTAAGGATGGGGGTGCCAAGTTCGGCCTTTTTGATATCGGAGCTAGCGCTGATGCTCACGTCCCGTGTGATTTTCCACACCCGGCCCTGCCGGTCTTGGCAGCTCCAGGAATCGTAACTGCCGCAATCGTGCCGAACAGTGCGCTCGGTGCCGAAATATTTTGCTACCGCCTTAGCGGCATTCTGCCGGGTGATCCCCGCCATTTCGATTTCCACGCCGATGGTTTGTTTCTTCATGTCCTCGACCATTTTAGCAAGTTTCGCGTTCATTTTGTTTACCTCCGTGGTTTGATTGTGTCTGTATATTGCCATACACACGCACTGAATACAAGCCGCTAAGGCGCACAAACATTCGGTTAGTTTCCTGGTGCATATGCCGGCTTGACTTTTGCCATACATACGCATATAATAGAGTGAAATGGGAGGAGGGGGGCCTTTATGCCAAGACTGTCCGCAGCCGCAAACACAACGCCTATAGACAAGAAGTGCCTGGAGATGGGGATCTCCCGGTCGGAGCTTTCCCGCCGGAGCGGGGTGCCTTTGCCGACGCTGGACGCCTGGGGCCGGAGGACTAGGCTCCCCAGAGATGTGTACCAGCTTTACAAGGTGGCTCAGGTGCTGGGACGCCACATCGAAGATATCATAGAGCTGGAGCTTGCTGAAGCAGAGGAAAGCAGAGACGAATAAAGGAGGAAACAATTCACATATGGATGAAATAGCCACCAGAGGTGTGTGCGGCGCGGAAGGGTCATCCTGGCCCTGGTGTGTAGACTGCATACACCAAAACAAAACCTATATTGGAGGAAAAACTTCAAAAGAAATCGAGTATGACGGGAGACAGTGTGAGCTTAGATATAGATGGGAAGAAGGAGCGCCGTATCCCGATGATTTTTGAAAAAGATACAGGATAAGTAAAGGGGGAGTCAAAATTGACTCTCCCTTATGCGTTATAAGAGCAACCACCGGCTATGCCGGCGGAGACCGAAGAAAGCGATAGCGTTGATTATAAAAAAAGACCTCCTTTGATATAATGGAAGCGGGTAACGCCAACCGCACAAAAATCAAAGGAGGTCAGTCCAAATGGACGAGCAAAGTTTATCACATACAAAATGGAAATGTCAATACCACATTGTGATCGTACCAAAGTATCGCAGGAAAGTAGTATATGGGAAACTGCGGGCAGATATAGGGAAAATCCTGAGGAAGCTATGTGAATACAAGCATGTGGAAATCATAGAAGCCCATGCAATGCTCGATCATATCCACATGCTGCTTTCTATACCGCCAAAGTTGAGCGTGGGAGAATTTATGGGATATCTGAAAGGGAAGAGTACCCTGATGATATTTGAGAGACATGCGAACTTGAAATACAAATATGGGCGTAGAGTATTCTGGGCCAAAGGATATTATGTAAGCACCGTAGGAGGAAACAAAAAAGCCATTCAGAAGTATATCCAGGATCAGGAAAGAGAAGACCAGATCATGGATCAGATGAGCTTTAAAGAGTACGAAGATCCCTTTAAAGATTTAGAAGAAGTGTAAAAAAGAAACGCCAAACCCAAAGTGCGGTTGGCGTTTCTCATTCTGCGCCTTTAGGCGCTGCTGGCATCATGCCCTTTTAGGGCCTATCATTCATACCACGTCCTTTGGGCGTGGTATTGATTTCTTTAGGCTGTCATATAGTCGTAGAGTTTGGCCTTAAGGGCAATCACCTGGGCCTCTGCCGCCTCGGCCCTGGCCTTGTATGCGTCCCTCTCTTCGGCCAGCTGGCCGGCCTGCACCGTGCGCTGGGCTAGCTGCTCCCCCAGCTCCTGGGCGTGGTCAACCGGGTTCCCGGAAAAGTCGTTCTCGATGTTCTCCTCCGCGATGTCGAACACGCCGCGGAAAGCGGTGGCGATGTAGCTGTCCGGCCCCAGTTCGGCCACCATAGCTTTGATCTGCTGCAGGACTCCCCGCTCCTGGTCTTTGGTGGCCATTGCGGCCTCGGTGGTGTTTTCGATGCACATTTTATATTTCCTCCTGTTACAATATAATTGCCCCATGTTTATGGCAGCCAGCCACAGGCTTGGGACATCTCATGCCAAAGCTGTTAGAATGGAAGGGCAATGGTCTGGCGAATTCCTCCAAGAACAAAGCGCTCGTAAAAAAGTCCGTCAGCCATCCCCCCATTCGCAGCGTTCGATTTGTGCAGGTAGAGCATCCGCTCGAGTCAGCAAACAGATGGAATCGGTGATGAGAAAAGGATGGATTACCGTTGTAATTACATAATCAGGAGGATTCCAAAATGTATGCTGTGGGAGTGGATGTTTCTAACGGGTGGAGCACCGTGGCGGTGCTCCGGTCAAAGACGGATATTGTGATCCGTCCCTTCAATGTGACACACAATAGCCAGGGGTTTGCCAATCTTTTGGAGAAATTGGGCGCTCTGGACGGTGAGGTCAGGGTAGTTATGGAGCACACCGGCAATTATTATGAGTCTATCGCCAATGTACTGTATGAAAGCGGCCTGTGGGTTTCAGCGGTCAATCCCTTGTTACTCAGGAACTATGGCGACAATTCTCTGCACGGCGTCAAAACTGACAAGGCGGACGCAAAGAAAATTGCCAGATACACTCTTGACAACTGGGAAGAATTGCGGCAATATAGTCCCATGGACACCATAAGATATCAACTCAAAACCCTTAACCGCCAGTTCCAGCTGGCCAGCAAGAACCGCACTGCCTGCTCCAACAATCTGATCGCCCTGATGGAGCAGTCCTATCCCGGCGTACGCTCTCTGTTCAGCAGCCCTGTGCGCTCAGACGGCAGCCAGAAGTGGGTGGATTTTGCCCAAACCTTCTGGCACGTGGACTGTGTTGCCAAGCTCAGCCTGAACGCTTTTACTGTGAAATACCAAAAGTGGTGCAAGCGTCATGGCTACAATTTCAGTGAGGCAAAAGCTGCGGCAATCCACGAGAATGCTCGGACGCTGTTTCCGCTGGTTCCAAAGTCGGAGACCACGAAACTGCTGGTGAGAGAGGCCATAACGCAGCTTAATACCATCTCGCACACTGCTGAGGTCTTCCGTGCGGAAATGAACCGATTGGCCGCTCAGCTCCCTGAGTATGATACCGTCATGGCTATGACCGGCGTTGGCCCCTCTGTGGGCCCCCAGCTCATGGCAGAGATCGGCGACGTGCGCCGCTTTGCACAAAAGAGTTCGCTGGTCGCTTTTGCAGGCATCGACCCAGGCAGGGACGATTCGGGTTCCAAAGTGTCCAATAAGGGCAAAATCGGCAAGCGGGGTTCTCCACATTTGCGGAAAACTCTGTTCGTCATCATGTCCATCCTGCTCCAGCTGAAGCCTGTTGACGATCCTGTGTATCAATTTCTCGATAAAAAGCGTTCGGAAGGCAAACCGTTCTACGTCTACATGACTGCTGGAGGCACCAAGTTCCTGCGTATTTACTATGGCAGGGTCAGGGATTGTCTTAAAGAGAAGGGTCTCTGGGACGGGTCTTTGATGGATTAGATGAAATATAACCTTTTCTCTGACTGCCGCTTTTCGGTGGCGGTCTGTTTGTTGTATTCATTTTTTGTTTCACTTTCTTTTGACTTTTTTCATTTGGGGACTTGACTTTTTATTTGCAGGCTTGATTTTTGGTTCCTGCTCTGTTAAAATCAAGGTAGCCGAGGGAAAGACATTGGCTGTCGCCAAGTCTGTTTCCCCGGCCCGCCTTGTTTGAGGCATCGGAGGATAGCGAGGTAACATTGGCGTGTGTACCGCTATCCTGGTTTTTTCACTCCTTCCCGCCTCGGGATTATATGCAAAAGAAAAAGCACCCGGTTTTTACCGAGTGCTTTTCGATTTGGCGAAGCCAATATCGTGTTGCCCTCATTCTTTGGGCAACATCATGGCCAACACGAACGCCGGGCCTACAAAGTAGATTGTGGCGGGGTTCGTATGACTCTGGTATGGCTGGGCTGGCGGGATTCGAACCCACGGGATGACGGAGTCAAAGTCCGTTGCCTTACCGCTTGGCGACAGCCCAATATGGGAACACGGAGCCTAATTACGAGAATTAAACTCCGCGTTTATGTATGGGGTGGGTGAAGGGATTCGAACCCTCGGTCTCCAGAGCCACAATCTGGCGCTTTAACCAGCTAAGCTACATCCACCATATTGGCGCGCCAAAAGGGACTCGAACCCCTGGCCTACTGCTTAGAAGGCAGTTGCTCTATCCAGCTGAGCTATTGGCGCATAAAATAAAGGAATGAAAACATTCCTGGCCTTAACTTTCAAGGCCCCTCTCAGCACTAAAATATTTTTCAGCATCCTGCTGATACGGAAGTGGAGCGGGTGATGGGAATCGAACCCACACGACCAGCTTGGAAGGCTGGGGTTCTACCATTGAACTACACCCGCACATTACACAGCAAATACTGCTGCGAACAGGCCACAGGCCTTCCCCGAATGTGTTTATTATTATAGCACAGAGGAAAGAATTCGTCAAGAAGTTTTTCTAGGACAGATATCATAATTTATCTTGACATTTTGGAAATGGGGTGGGACAGGGTGTGCAGCATTCCACGGCGTATATATGCGGCCGGAATTTTCCGTTACACAGCACTGCCCAAGAAAAAAAGAGCCGGGAAAGCTTTTTACAGCTTTCCCGGCAAAATAAAGGGGATCTGGTATACGCTTAGTTTTTCAAAATTTCCTTATACAGGCGGATGTATTCTCCAGCAGACTTGCCCCAACTGTTGTCGCAACCCATAGCCCGGTCTACCAGAACACCCCAGCCCTCCTTGTCGGAGTTGTATGCATAAATGGCCCTGTGCAGGGAATTGAGCATATCCCCGGCATTATAGGTGAGGAAGGTGAAGCCGTTGCCCTTTCCATCCCCGCTGTCAGCGATGGAGTCTTTCAAGCCGCCGGTTTCCCGCACTACAGGGATAGAGCCGTACCGCAGGGCTATCATCTGGGAGAGGCCGCAAGGCTCGCTCTTGCTGGGCATGAGGAAAATGTCGGAGGCCGCGTAAATCTTCCGGGACAGCTCCGGCACGAAGCCCAAGCACAGCACAAACCTGCCGGGATACTTCTCCTGCATCCACTTGAAGTAGTTTTCATATTCTAAATCACCGCTGCCCAAAATTACGATTTGCGCATTGGAATACTCCATAATATTGTCCACAGCATCTTTCACCAGATCCAAGCCCTTGTGGGACACCAGCCGGGTGACCATGCCAATGAGGGGCACGTCCGGATCTACATTGATACACAGCCGTTCCTGCAGCTTTTCCTTGTTCACAGCCTTATTTTTCTTATCCTTCTGGCTGTAATTCGCAAAGAGGGCCGGATCTGTCTCCGGATCATAGTTTACAGTGTCAATGCCGTTCAAAATGCCGGAAAGCTTCCAGGAACGCTCCCGCAGGATGGGATCCAGCTTATGGGCAAACCAGGGATCCAAAATCTCCTGGGCATAAGAGGGGCTTACAGTGGACACCCAGTTGGAGCACTCAATAGCGCCCTTCATCAGGTTCACGTCCTTGTTGAACTCCAAAAGCTGGCTCTCATAATTCGGTATGCCAAACACATCCTCCAGGATTTCCTTGCCATACTGGCCCTGATACTGGATGTTGTGAATGGTAAACAAGGTTTTTATGCCGGAATACCACTCGTTGTTGGCATAGAACAGCCGGTAGTAAACAGGCACCAGGCCGGTTTCCCAGTCGTTGGCCTGGATGATATCCGGCTTGAAATCTACATAGGGCAGCATCTCCAGGATGGCCCGGGAGAAGAAGGCAAAGCGCTCCGCGTCATCAAAATGCCCGTAGAGGCTGTTGCGCTTAAAGTAATACTGGTTATCAATGAGATAATAAATTACATTGTTAATCTTGGCCTCGAAAATGCCGCAGTACTGCCGCCGCCAAGCCACCGGCACGCTGATGCTGGTGATAAACTTCATGTTGTCCCGCAGCTCCTGGGGGACGCAGTCATACAGAGGCGTTACCACACGGCAGCCAATCAGTCTCTGCCGCAAAGCCTGGGGCAGGGATCCGGCTACATCAGCCAAACCGCCGGACGCGGAAAACGGGAGGGCTTCACTGGCGCAAAACAGAACCTTCATACGGAAATCTTCCTTTCTTACGTCAATTGGTAAAAAGTCTTTGCCCGCTGGGAGAGAGCAGGATTATACCTGCCCGCCCTTGGCCACATAGACGGGATATGTCTGGTAGCCAGCCATCGTGCGGTTGTCGGCAAAGGTCACGTTCTTGTCCGCCACCACATAGTCAAGCTTGGTGTTCTCGCCGATGACGCAGTTCTGCATAATCACACAGTTCTTCAGCTTCGCGCCCTTCTTCACCTTCACACCCCTGAAGAGAATGCAGTTCTCCACCTCGCCGTCAATAATGCAGCCGTCCGCAATAATGGAATTGCTGGCAGAGGAGCCTAAGCCGTAGCGGGCGGGCATTTCGTCACGCACTTTCGTATAGATGGGGTGGTCCGGGATAAACAGGGAGCTGCGCACCTTGGGATCCATCAGGGCCATGTTGGCGTTGAAATAACTGCTGAAGGAGGTAATGGTATAAGCGGCGCCTGTGTACTCATAGCCGCAGATACGCAGATCCCCCAGGTTGCGCTGCATTAAATCCCTGTCAAAGTCGGAAAGGTTCCGGCTCATGCAGTCCTGCACCAGGTTGATAAGCAAGTCGCGCTTCATCAGGCGCATACCCACCGCGTAATTGCAGTCGGCATCGCTGCCCCGCTTAATGAGCATATCCCGCACCACGCCTTCGGGATCCACTGTGTACACCACATTCTTGTCGGTGTCAGGGGACATGCCATGGCGGTAAATCACCGTAATATCCGCCTGCTTCTCGGTGTGGAACTTGAACACATCCCGGTAATCAATATTCATAACCGTGTCGCAGTCGGACAAAAGCACATATTCCTCGTGGGAATTCTGCAGGAAACGCATGATAGAGGCCAAAGACTCTATTTTCCCGTCTGTGCGCCGGGTGTCTGCCCCAAAGGGAGGCAGCATATACAGGCCCTCGCTTTTGCGGGAAAGGTTCCACGCCTTGCCGGAGCCTAAATGATCCATCAAGGACTGGTAATTTTCTTCTGTAATGACACCCACCTTGTTCATACCGGAGTTTACCATGTTGGACAAAGGGAAGTCTACCAGGCGGTAGCGCCCGCCAAAGGGGATAGAAGCCATCACCCGGTTCTGGGTCAGCTCCCGCACACGCTCCTCATGCACATAGGCAAAAAGGATGCCAATAACTTCATTGCCGCGCATTATTTCTCCACCTCCTCAGCATCGATCATAGCCTTGGGGGGCACCACGCTGCCTGCGGGCAGCTTGCAGTCCGGGCCTACTACAGCCACGCCCCACTCGTCCTTGTTTTCCACTTCCTCGGGTCGCTTGCCTACAACAGAGTTAGGGCCTATCACAGCATTTTCCGCCACAATGGCATACTGCACATGGGCGCCCTCCTCTATCCTTGCGCCGGGCATGACGATGGAATCCGTCACCACAGCGCCGGGGGCTACGTACACCCCTGCGAACAACACAGAGAACTCCAGCTGCCCGTACACGTTGCAGCCCTCTGCAATTAGGGAGTTCTGCACATGGGCGCCCTTTGCCACATAGTGAGGAGGCATAACCGGGTTGCGGGAATAGATGCGCCAGTCGGCATCGCTTAGATCCAGGGGCACGTTGGGATCCAGCAGATCCATGTTGGACTCCCACAGGCTGTCAATGGTGCCCACGTCCTTCCAGTAGCCCTCAAACCGATAGGCAAACATCTTCTCGCCAGCGTTCAGCATGGCGGGCAGCACGTTCTTACCAAAGTCATTGGAGCTTTTGGGATCCTCATCGTCAGCCAGGAGGAACTTGCGCAGCTTCTCCCAGGTGAACACATAAATGCCCATATTGGCTAAGTCAGATTTGGGCTTCTTGGGCTTCTCGTCAAACTCATAGATGGAATCGTCCTCATTGGTGTTGAGGATGCCGAAACGGCTGGCCTCTTCCATGGGCACAGGCTGTACGGCAATTGTCACTGCCGCGCCCTTTTCCTTATGGAAGGAAATCATCTTGGAATAGTCCATCTTATAGATATGGTCGCCGGAGAGCACCACCACATAATCCGGGTTATACCGCTCGATAAAAGGGATATTCTGGGTGATGGCATTGGCAGTGCCCTTATACCAGTCGGTCTTTTTCCGCTTTTCATAGGGAGAGAGCACATGTACGCCGGCGTTCATGCTGTCCAGATCCCAAGGCTGCCCGCTGCCGATGTATTCATTCAGCTCCAGGGGCTGGTACTGGGTAAGCACGCCTACCGTCTCAATGCCGGAATTGACGCAGTTTGACAGCGGGAAGTCGATGATGCGGTATTTCCCTCCGAAAGGCACGGCGGGCTTGGCGATATCCTTCGTCAGCACCCCCAGCCGGCTGCCCTGGCCGCCTGCAAGCAGCATGGCCACAACCTCTTGTTTGGGTAACATTTCTTTGTCCTCCTAAATCATATATTTTATTGCCTGTATAAAAAGCCCTGTTTCCAAAACGGTAAAAAACATGCGCTTTGCCTGACCGCAGCAGTCCCCTATCAGGGGGCCTGCACCCCCGCCGCCCGTGGCTTGGGCGCCTGCTTTGCCTCTGGCTTTTTGGGGACGGGCAATGCCGCGGGCCTTTCTTTTTTGGGGATTTTCTCCACGCACTCCAGGAAGAACACGGAATTTCCCGGCAGGGTCAGGCTTACGCTCTGCTGGCAGCCATGCATAGGCTCGTCCACAGTTTTGATTTTCCTGCCGTTTGTCACGCCCTCCCCGCCAAACTCCTTGGCGTCAGAGGAGAACACCTCGGCCCACACGCCCCGGAAGGGCACGCCTATGCAGTAGTTCTCCCGCTGCACCGGCACAAAGTTGCACACAGCCACCAGCTCCCTGCCGTCCTTTGCCTTGCGGCGGAAGGCAATAACGCTTTGCTGGTAGTCGTCATTGGATATCCATTCAAAGCCTTCCCAGGAGAAGTCGATTTCCCACAGCTCCGGACGGCTGAGATAGAAGTGGTTCACAGCTTTAAAGAACCTCTGGGCATCCTGGTGCTCCTTATACTGGAGCAGGCCCCACTCCAGCTCCTTTTCAAAATTCCACTCGTTTTTCTGGGCAAACTCTGTCCCCATAAACTGTAATTTCTTCCCAGGATGGGCCATCATGTAGCTGACAAAGCACCGCATTCCGGCGGCCTTCATCTCATCGTCCCCGGGCATTTTATTGATAAGGGAGCCTTTGCCGTACACCACCTCGTCGTGGGAGATGGGCAGCACAAAGTTCTCAGAAAAGGCATAGAAGAAGGAAAAGGTCAGGGAATTGTGGTTGCCGCTTCTGAACAGGGGATCCATGGACATATACCGGAGCATGTCGTTCATCCAGCCCATGTTCCACTTGTAGTTGAAGCCCAGGCCCCCCAGATAGGCGGGCTTTGACACCATGGGCCAGGAGGTGGATTCCTCCGCAATCATCATGGGGTCGGGTATCTCGGCAAACACCGCCTCATTCAGGGCCTGGAGGAAAGCGATGGCCTCCAGGTTTTCCTTGCCGCCGTCCTTGTTGGGCACCCACTCCCCGTCCCGCCGGTTGTAGTCCAGATACAGCATAGAGGCCACCGCGTCCACACGCAGGCCGTCTATGTGGTATTCCTTCAGCCAGAACACAGCGCTGGAAATGAGGAAGCTCATCACCTCAGGCCTGCCATAGTCGAACACCAGGGTGCCCCACTCCTTGTGCTCGCCCTTCCTGGGATCGGCATATTCATAGCAGGGGGTGCCGTCGAATTTGGCAAGGCCAGCCGCGTCCCGGGGGAAGTGCCCGGGCACCCAGTCCATAATCACGCCGATGCCCGCCTCGTGGCAGCGGTCTACAAAGCGCATAAAGTCATGGGGTGTGCCATACCGGGAGGTGGGGGCAAAATATCCCATCACCTGGTAGCCCCAGGAGCCGTCATACGGGTATTCCGTCAGGGGCATGAACTCAATATGGGTGAAGCCCATATCCCGCACATAGGGAATCAGCTCATCCCCCAGCTTTTCATAGGAGAACACGCTGCCGTCCGCATATTTCCGCCAGGAACCGGCATGCACCTCATAGATATTCACCGGCTGGTTATAGTGGGGGCTTCGGGCCTTCTGGTCATACCAGGACTTGTCGTGCCACTGGTACCCCTCCAGGTCATACCACCGGGAGGCCGTGCCGGGCCGCGTTTCGCAGTGGCTGGCATAGGGGTCTGCCTTGTAGGCATCCTCTCCCCCTGCTGTTTTGATATAAAATTTATACAGCTCATAGGGAGCAAACTCAAAGTCTGTATAGCCCTCCCACACCCCGTCGTCCAGGCGCTGCAGGGGGTATTTGGCAGCATCCCAATTGCAGAAATTTCCCACTAAAGACACAGCCTTGGCGTTAGGCGCCCAAACCCGGGCTACCATGCAGGGCCTGCCGTCCTTCACAGACTTGTGCAGGCCCATATACTCATAGGCGCGGCGGTTTTTCCCGCCGCGGAACAGGTAAAGGGGAAGATTTTCCTCTTGCGTTTTCAGTTTATCAGGGGCCGTAAGCTTATCACTATCCATTGCGCCATACTCCTTATTCCGGCATCACCGGGTTGTTTGGTACTATCATATCATATTTTGGAAAAATTTCAAGTAGTTTTTAGTAATTTGATTAAAAACTTGGTGTAGTTTTCTGAAAACTTTGTCTCCATTTCCCAATATAGCTCCTAAATCCAGGCAGCGGCCCTCCCCTCTGCCCAGTTAGGCATCGCTACAGGCCGGGCTAAACTTTCCCCTCCCCGCAGGCAAAGCCCCTTTTATTATATAGCAAACGCACTTAAAAATCGGTATAGCCCGATTTTTAAGCACGCGGCATTGCCACTGGTTCAAAAAAGGCTGTTGCCTCTTTTGAACCGCGTTAACTATAGCACATTTTTGCCCCGAAGCCTGTCAGTTAAGGTAGTTCAAAAGAGATATGCGATCTCTTTATAAACCGGCGGCGGATTCCAAAAACCCTTTGAATGGAACCCCCCCTGCCAAAGCAGAAACGCCGCAAGCAAAAGCGCTTGCGGCATCCTTTTTCTGCAGTCTATTCCTGTTCCACCGCCCTCACCTGCAGCACCCCTTCCGCCACGGCAAACTTCACCTCCAGGCCGGAAAAAGGCAGGCCATACACCCGCTCCGGGTCATGGTGATAGCCAGGACGGGGATCCCCCTCTAAAACGCCCCAAAGAGCTTCCCGCAGCTCCTCTGGCACTTTTGCAAGCAGCGCCGGAGGAAAGTCCACAGAAAGCCTGTCTGCCCGGTGATCGTCGGAAAAGCCGCCTCTGGCCTGGGGCTGGCAGTCAGAAAGGGGCACATAGGGCTTGATGTCCAGAATGGGCGTGCCGTCCAGCAGATCCCCGCCGCCCACTGTGAGGACAGGGCCTTCCGGGGTGTAAAGATCTATGCCCTCCAGGGTCACGCAGGATATGCCGATGGGGCTGGGACGGAAAGGGGATCGGCTTGCAAACACCCCCACCCGCTGGTTGCCTCCCAGCCGGGGCGGACGCACTGTAGGCGACCAGCTTTCCCGGCGGTTTGCGGAAAACTCCCACAGCAGCCACAGATGGGAAAAGCCCTCCAGTCCCCGGAGGGCCTCGGGAGAGCGGAACTCCGGCTCAAAAACGATTTCCGCCCGCAGGGCTTCCACCAGCCCGCTCTGCCGGGGAATTCCGAATTTTACAGGGAAGCCGCTGCGCGCCCGGGCCACCACCCGCATTTCTACTGTTTCCACCCGCACTCCTCCCTCTGCCGTTTCCTTTCTCTTTTCCGAGAAAGGTCGAATCCTCTCATACAATTTGAGAGTGGGCAGGGCTGCGCCCTGCCCACTTCAAAGGGTTCTGCTGTTTCAAAATCTTCCGGCCTCAGCCAATATCCACTATATACTCATAGCCAGTTTCATCCCGGTATGTATACACCGTATAGCCGCCTATGGCCAAAATACCGTCCTCGCCGGTGCCCATACTGCTGCTGGTATAGGAACTGCTGGTGGGGGCGCCATACACGCTGGTAAAGGCCCCCAGGCTGCCGCCAATATAAGAGGAAATGTCCGGCGGCGAAGGAATCGGTTCCGGGGTAGACTCAGGAGGTTCCGGCGTAAAGTCCGGGGCGGGGGTATCCGCCGGCTCAATTATCGCGCCGGGAGGAGGGGTGCCCTCCACGCCCTGGCTGGGGCGCTGGCTGCTCTCGCTGCTCTCCTCAGAAGAGGATTTTTCTTCCTCCTTCTCCTGCCGGGACGAAGAGGAAGGCTTCTTGCTGGCCTTGGGGCTTGCCTTTGGCCTTTTGCTGGCCTTGGGCTTTACAGAGGGGCTTGCCTTGGGGCTGGGGCTGGCACTAGGGCTGGGGCTGGGCGAAGCAGAAGAGCTTTCCGCCTCGTCTTTGCCGCCGCAGGCGCACAGGGCCAGGGCCAGCAGAGCCGCCAGCATCCATACCATAAGCTTTTTCATAAACATTCCATTCCTTTCCGGCTAGAGGGCGGCGCCAGAAAGGGCCTGCTCCCAGCTTTGATAAAATTTATCCCAAAACCTTTCCTGCCGCCTGGGCCACCCTCCGGTTTTCCGGAAGGCTTCCCTTCTGCCGGCAAAGCGTTTATCCTCAGTTTACAGGCCGTTTCTCCTTATGTAAAAATACAAGCACGACAAGCAAGAATGCCACCGTATTCTGCCGGGGAAACCAGAAAAAAGCAGAATATAGTACGCGAATTTATAATAGCACAAAATCCCGGGGAAAGTCAAGCCGCTTTCCCGTAGGGACCAGGGCGACAGCATTTAAGTTCCCAACAAAATGGAGAGGAAGGTATCAGGATTAAGGGAAGCGCGGAAGCGGCGTTTCTGTAGGCTTGATTTACGGAGATTAGGGTTCTGACAATTTTTACAGAGAGACAGAGCAACCTTGCGAAGGACATTCAGGTTGAGCGGTGACATATCTTTCCTTGCTCTGGAGCTATCCTCGTCAAAAATAACATCCAGACACCAATGCAGCTGGTTTTCAATAGACCAATGGCATCGTACCGCATGGGCAAAACGTGGCAGTTCGGTTAGCGAGGAGATGAAATACCGAGTATCAGTAGAAGTTTCCCTATTCCTTGTAACAGTTGTGCGAACCTCTCCCACTGACTTTAGGCCACTCCAGTCTTTCTGTTCCGGCAGCCAGGACAGGTCTGTTAATAAACGGTATTCCCGTTTTTCTATTCGGCCATGGTCTTTTTCATCTGTGCTGAACAGAGGGATTTCTTCCCGAAAGCTGTCAAAATACAGAACAACATTCTCCAGTAGTCCAGGCTGGTTCCTTTTCAGGGCAATCACATAGTCAGCTTTTTTACTGGTAATTGTTCTTACGATCTCCTTCTGGCAACTCATGGCATCCGCTGTCACGATATTGTTTTTTATCTCCAACAGCTCCAGAAGTTCCGGTACAGCAGTGATTTCATTGGACTTTTCTTCGGTAACGATCTCTCCCAAAGTGACCTGATTTTCCGCCACGAAAGCACTTACTACATGATATGCCTTGTGATTATGGTTTCCGCTTCCACAAATCGTTTTACCATCTACTGCAATTACACTGCCTTCTTTTCGGTTGTTGGCCAGCCAGTCATACAGACTTTCGGCCAGCATTTTAGGGTTCAATCGCTCGAAAATTCGCCGGAATGTGTCACTGTCTGGTATCCCATTTGGCAGTTCCAGGAAGTTCCTTAGCCATTCCTCCCGTTCCCTTCCGAAATCCTCCATATCCGAAAAATCACTGCCGTTGCATACCAGAGTACACAATCCGATTATTAAAATGTCCTCCAATTTGTGCAGTACATGGCCTCGGTCCGTTCTTCTCGGGTCCTCTACCTTTTCCAGTGCTGTTTTTAATCTTTCTATTTCCATTCCTCTATTTTACCATGTTCCGACAAAAAGTTAAATGCTGTCGCCCTGCCGGGCGGGAGTCCAACTCGACAAAATTTTGCTGGTTTGCAGGGGAACGGTCACTGCCGTTCCTCTATCACAACGTGGATACAATCCCCTTCCCTTTTCCCCAGCTTCCGCCGGATGGATTTCAGCACCCCGATAATATAGACGGTTTCGCCCTTTGGGCCTTTCAGCCCCATGTTTACAATGCTGCCGTCATAGGGCAGGCCGTCAAACAGGGCGTGTACCTTCACCCGCCCCTTCCCAAACACCTGCCGGATGTCCCAGGGAAAGGCCACATAGGCCCCGCCCTTCTCCGGTATTTCATGGAGAACCCCGTCAAATTCCCATTTCTCCGCCATAAGCCGCCTCCTTTGCGCTGTTTCTGGCAGCATACGTCGCCTGCCGGCTTGTAAATAGTATACCATCCATGCTATACTATTTGCAAACATGCCTGCAAAGCAGGCGGAAAACAGGAGGACGCGGCTATGAAATATTTGGATATCAGCGGGGTGGATGCCTCCGCCATTGTGGCGGGCTGTATGCGCATTGGCAGCATGGAGCCGGAGGCGCTTTCCCGGTTTGTCCACGCGGCTTTAGACAATGGGGTGAACTTTTTCGACCATGCGGACATTTACGGGGGCGGGGAATGCGAAGCCGCCTTTGGCAGGCTGCTGGCAGCGGAGCCGGGCCTGCGGGACAGGATGGTTCTCCAGAGCAAGTGCGGCATCCGCAAAAATATGTATGACTTTTCCAAGGAGCACATTCTGGAAAGCGTGGAGGGCATCCTTTCCCGGCTGGGTACGGACAGGCTGGATTTCCTGCTGCTCCACCGCCCGGACGCGCTGATGGAGCCGGAGGAGGTTGCGGAGGCCTTCAGCCGCCTGGAAACCAGCGGCAAGGTGCTGCATTTCGGCGTCAGCAATTTTAACGCCCGGCAGGCGGAGCTGCTCCAGTCCGGGTTAAAGCAGAAGCTGGCCGTAAACCAGCTTCAGTTCGGCCTGACCTTTACGGGCCTTGTGGATCACGCCATCTGCGCCAATACGGAGTTCCCCCATGCCGCCGACCGGGACGGGGAGGTGCTGGATTACTGCCGCCTGAAGGGCTTAACCATCCAGGCCTGGTCCCCCTTCCAGTATGGCTTCTTTGAGGGTGTGTTCCTGGGCAGCCCCAAGTTCCCGGCCCTGAATGAAAAGCTGGAGGAGCTGGCTGAAAAGTATGGCTCTACCCCCCAGGCCCTTGCCACTGCCTGGATTCTGCGCCATCCGGCAGGGATGCAGGTGATAAGCGGCAGCACCAACGCGGCCCGCCTGCAGGAAATCTGCGCCGGGTGCGACGTGGATCTTGCCAGGGAGGACTGGTACGCTCTCTATCTGGCAGCAGGGAACAAGCTGCCTTAACAAAGCAAGCACAAAAAAGTCCGGCCCGCAGGTTCTCTTCCTGTGGGCCGGGCTTTTCGCGTCAGGGCAGGATGATCTCATAGGCCAGCCGCTCGGTGCCGTCCTCTATATGGATAATGCCCCGGTAAGAGAGGCCGCTTTTTGCCATCACCCGCTGCATGGCCTTGTTGTCCCGGTGGGTGTCCCCCCGCAGGACGCGGATGCCCCTTTCCCGGGCCTGCCGCTTCAGCTCTTCAAAGAAAAGCCCTGCCGCGCCCTTTCCCTTTGCCCTGGGGGAAACGGCTATCCGGTGCAGGAAGCCGTAAGGCTCTCCCTGGGCCTGCCAGGCGCCCTGCTCTATTACGTCATAGGTGGGTTCGCGGCCAAAGGCCAGGCAGGCTGTGGCAATCACTTCCCCGCCGTCCTCCAGCACAAAGCCTGCGCCCTTTTCCATGTCGGCCCTGGCAGAAGCCCCGTCCGGATAGCCGTCCTGCCACTGATTTACTCCGGCTGCGCGGAGGGCGGCCCGGGCCTCGTCATACAGGGCTGCCACAGCGGGAAGGTCTGCGGGGGTGGTTCTACGAATCTGCATAAAAATCGCCATTCGATACGGGATTTCCACAAAAAGCGGGGAAGCCTCCCCTTTTGTGCCCGGTATCGTTCCTTTCTCTAAGAAGTTGTACCGATAGGATTGGTGGGAAGATTTTCGAGGAAATTTTGTGGGGTTCAAGGCGGAAACCGCAAGGATTACTTTCGTATTTCGAGGATTTCCAACACTAAAGCCCGCTAAATTTCCCGAAAAGGTTTGTGCAGGAGCCTATTGGTACAGCTTCCAGGTTTTTTACACGATGCATTTTCTCTTATAATAGCATTTCCCTCTTGTTTTTTCAAGAGAAAGCGTTTATAATAGTGGACAGGCGGCCAAATGGCCCGATAGAATATGGGAGCGGACAGGTCTGCGCGGCGGGACGCCGTGAACCATGTCAGGCGGGGAACCGAGCAGCATTAAGCGGATGTTCCCGGGCGATGCAGGTCGCCTGTCCGTTCTCATATCTTATCGGGCTGTTGTTTTTCCATAAAATAAAGATAAACGTATGAAGGGAGGCGGCGTTTGTGTATAAGGTGCTGTACCGGAAATACAGGCCCCGGTTTTTCGCGGACGTGGTGGGCCAGCCCCAGGTTACCGTAACCCTGAAAAACGAGCTGACCCGGGGGCGCATTGCCCATGCCTACCTGTTCACCGGCTCCCGGGGGACAGGGAAAACCACCTGCGCCAAAATCCTTTCCCGGGCCGTCAACTGCCTTGATCCGAGGGAAGGAGACCCTTGCGGGGAGTGCCCGGTGTGCAGAGGGCTGGAGGAAGGGTCCATCCTGGACGTGGTGGAGATTGACGCTGCCAGCAACAACGGCGTGGACAACATCCGGGGGCTGATTGAGGAGGCAAACTTCACCCCCACCACCGCCAAATACCGGGTGTATATCATCGACGAGGTGCATATGCTTTCGGCCTCTGCCTTTAACGCCCTTTTGAAAACCCTGGAGGAGCCTCCTGCCCACGTAATTTTCATTTTGGCAACCACCGAGGTTCACAAGCTGCTGCCCACCATCCTTTCCCGGTGCCAGCGGTTCGATTTCCACCGCATCGATCCCCAGGCCATGGCGGGGCGGCTTATCCAGGTGGCGGGGCTGGAGGAGGCGGAGCTGGACGAGGACGCGGCTTTGCTTATTGCCCGCATTGCAGACGGCGCTTTGCGGGACGCCCTGTCTCTTTTGGATCAGTGCCTGGGAAGAGGGCGGCACGTCACCCTGGAGGTGGTGGGCCTTACCGCCGGGGTGGCGGCCCAGGGGTATCTCACCACCCTGGCCCAGGCTGTGGCGGAACGGGACGCGGCCAAGGCCCTGGAAACCCTGGACGGCCTGCACAAGGAGTCAAAGGACATGGTGCGGCTGTGCGAGGAGATGGCGGAATATTTCCGCAGCCTGATGCTGTTTAAAACCATGCGGGATCCGGGAAAGCTTCTCACCCTGCCCCCCACCCAGATAGCGGCCCTGGAGCAGCAGGCTTATGGCATGAGCCTTTCCGCCATCCTTCACGGGCTGGACACCCTGGAGGACACGCTGCACAAAATGCGGTACATGAACCAGCGCACCCAGTTGGAAATGGCCTTTGTGCGGCTGTGCTCCCCGGAGCTGGACGACAGCACTGCCGCCCTGCTGCGGCGGATTGAACAGCTTGAAAGCGGTGTGCCCTCCAGGGCCTTGCCCCCTTTGGAGGAGGAAGCCCCTGCCCGGGCGGAGGAAGCCGCGCCCGCCAGCCCGGCGGCTGAGCCGGAGCCAGAGGAAATTCCTCCGGTGTTCGACGGCCCCCCCGCCCCGCCGGCGGAAAAGCCTGTCCCAGCCCCGGCGCCTAAAAAGCCCGCGGCCCCTAAAAGCCAGCCCCCAGTGGACGTGGAGGCCCTTTCCGCCGAGGCCCAGCGCTTCCGCCAGTGGCCGGAGATTCTGCAGGTGATACGGGGCACCACTAAAAGCGTTGCCATGGCCTTTGACGGCTCTGCCGCCTACACCAGCGGGGAATACCTGCTGATTGAGGCCCCGGAAATCGCCTTTGAGCTTTTAAAGAAGGCAGAGCAGCGCCAGCGTATGCGGGAGGCGGTTTTCCAGGTGACAGGCCGTGCCTATAAGCTTGGCCCCTACCGGCCCCCTGCCTCTAAGGAAAGCGCTGCCGCAGACCCGCTGGAGGATTTGCTCCGCCGGGCGGAGGAAGCGGGCATCCCCACACAGGTGGAGGAGTGAGCGGGGAGAAGTTCAGGATTTGACACTATAATATTTTGATTTTGAAAGGATGACAGCTTTATGAAAGCAAGATTACCCCAGGGATATGGCGGCGGAGGGGCTGCCAATTTGCAGCAGCTTGCCCGGCAGGCCCAGAAAATGCAGGAGCAGATGGAAGTGATTTCCGCCGAGCTGGACGAGAAGGAGTACAGCGCCACAGCCGGGGGAGACGCGGTGAAGGCTGTGGTTTCCGGCAAGCTGGAAGTGAAGGCTGTGGAGATAAAGCCCGAGGTGATTGATCCCGAGGACGCGGAGATGCTGGGAGATCTGGTGACCGCCGCTGTCAACGGGGCGCTGCGGGCTGCTGCCGCTGAACGGGAAGATCGCATGGGCGCCCTTTCCGGCGGCATGAGCATACCGGGGCTGATGTAATGGCGGGATACCATGTCCCGCCCCTGGAAAGCCTGGTGGAAAAATTTGAAAGCCTGCCCGGCATAGGCCACAAAACCGCCCAGCGGCTGGCTTATTTTGTGCTGGACATGCCAAAGGAGCAGGCGGAAGGCTTTGCGGGGGCCATTCTGGAGGCCCACGAGAAAATACATTACTGCGCTGTCTGCTGCAACCTGACGGACGACGAGCTGTGCCCGGTGTGCCGCAGCCCTGTGCGTGATAAGGCCTTAATCTGCGTGGTGGAGGAGCCGAAGGATGTGTTTGCCCTGGAGCGGGCCGGGGAGTATAACGGGCTGTACCACGTGCTCCATGGGGCCATTTCGCCGCTGTCCGGCATTGGGCCGGAGCAGTTGAAAATCAAGGAGTTGCTGCCCCGGATAGACGGCGGGGTGCGGGAGGTGATTATGGCCACCAACCCCACTGTGGAGGGGGAGGCCACAGCCATGTACCTGTCCCGGCTTT
Source organism: Acutalibacter sp. JLR.KK004 (assembly GCF_036941085.1). Classification (NCBI taxonomy): domain Bacteria; kingdom Bacillati; phylum Bacillota; class Clostridia; order Eubacteriales; family Acutalibacteraceae; genus Acutalibacter; species Acutalibacter sp. JLR.KK004. The sequence goes on along the minus strand of NZ_JAYMNQ010000001.1, from coordinate 868,613 downwards.
TAAAGCCTTTGGGGGTGAAGGTGACAAGGCTTGCCTACGGCATCCCGGTGGGCGGCGATCTGGAATACGCCGACGAGGTCACATTGCAAAGGGCTATGGAGGGCCGGCAGGAATTATGACGGATAAAAGGAAAGCCGCCCTATGGCTGGTATTGGTCTATGTTTTTTCCATCTCCCTTTACCTGCCCCGCCTGCTGGAGCTGGGCGGCATGGCAGTCCCCAAGGCCCTGGCAGGCTTGGCGGGGGCCTTTGTCCTTGTGCCGCCCCTGGCCACCTTAGGGTTCCTGCTGCCTGCCGGCAAGGCAAAGTCCCACATCCTGGAAAACTGCCGGGCCTTTTCCCGCCAAGAGGCAGTGGCCTGCCTGGGCGTCGCAGTGCTGGGGTGTTTGGTGTCGCTGGCCTACGCCCTTACCACAGGGGCCCATCTGTTCCGGGACTCTTACGGATCCATAGGGGGCCTTGCGACTAGCTGCGTGTACCTTTACGCCACCGCCTTTGCGGAGGAACTGGCATGGCGCGCGTTTTTCCTGAAAAGCCTGGCAGCAGGCGGGAAAAAGGCTGGGTCCTTGCTGCTGGCGGGCCTGGCCTGGGCCTTCTGGCATATCCCCATGTGGGTTGCCCGGAATGGGATGGGGGCAAAGGACATCCCGTTCCTGCTGCTCTGGGCAGTGCTGGTCTCTTTTGTGCTGGGATGGCTCTACCTGCGGCATGGGAATTTGCTTTCTGCCGCACTGTGCCACATGTTTTTCAACGTATCCTTTTTGGCCCCGATACAGTATAATGTGGCCGCCTTGTTTTTGTGTATCCTGGCCTTTTGGCTGCTGGGGCGTTGGGCCTTTAGGAGGGAAAAATGGAAATCCCCATAAAAAGCAATATTCTGCGCACCCTTTTCCGGGACTGTTACTTTATCAACGGAACGGCCTGCGCCGGGAAATCCACCATGGTGCGGCTGCTGGCGGAAAAGCATGGCGGTATCTGCTGCGGCGAAAACTACCACGATGTTTTGATGGATGCTGTTGACCCGGAGAACCAGCCGGCACTTTCCTATTTTCAGACCATGGGAAGCTGGCAGGAATTTATCAGCCGTACGCCCCGGGAGTATGCCCAGTGGATTGACGGGTGCAGCCAGGAAGCGGCCGGCCTGGAGATTGCCCGCCTGATCCAGTTGGCGGGGGAGGGGAAAAAGGTGTTTGTGGACACCAATATTTCTCCCGCGTGGCTGAAAGGAATCTCCGACTACCACCATGTGGCTTTCCTGCTGGCTCCCCAGAGCCTTTCTGTGGAAAGCTTTTTTGACCGGGAGGATCCGGAAAAGCAGTTTATCCTGTCGCAGATACAGCAGGCGGAGAATCCGGAAAAGGCCATGGAGAATTACCGGGAATGCCTGGCAGAGGTTAACAGCCCTGCTGTGTACCGCGCGTTTGAAAGCAGCGGCTTTTTCACGTTGCTGCGCGACGGCACGCGCACAATAGAAGAAATGCTGGCTGTGCTAGAAAAGCATTTTGGCTTAGGGCTTGCTTGAAAACCGCAAACACTGTCTTTTTGCCGCAGACAAGCTTTAGCCGCAACAAATTAAAAGGAGGCGTCCCATGTCCGCGAAATCGAACACAAAAACTATTGCCCAGAACAAGAAAGCGTATCATGACTATTTCGTGGAGGAAAGCTATGAGGCCGGCATTGAACTGGTGGGTACAGAGGTAAAATCCCTGCGCCAAGGCCGGGTGAACCTGAAGGACGCCTGGTGCTCTGTGGTGGACGGGGAAATGCTCTTAAACGGCTGCCACATCAGCCCCTATGACTTCGGCAACATTTTTAACCGGGATCCCATGCGGGTGCGCCGCCTGCTGCTGCACAAGCGGGAGATCCAGCGGCTTTACGGCGTTGTCAAGCAGCAGGGCTACTCCCTTATCCCCCTTTCCCTCTATTTTAAGGATTCCCGGGTGAAGGTGCAGGTGGGGTTATGCAAGGGCAAGAAGCTCTATGACAAGAGGGCAGACGCAGCCAAGAGGGATGCCCAGAGGGATATAGAGAGAGGTTTAAAGGAGCGCAACCGATAGGCCTGTCTCTTTGGCGGCGGCATGGAGCGGCTGGCTTACAAGAACATCCTGACCTGACTCGAAAAAGGCCGGCCCACAGGAAGAGAACCTGCGGGCCGGCCTTTTATGATTGCTTTGCGTTTATGGCAGCTTGTTCCCTGCCGACAGGAACCATTGAACCCCCTCCTGTCCGCTTCCCTACACCCAGCTTTTCTGCCGTACCCTCCATAAAGGATTTGACGGCCAACGTCATTTGTCTCTAACCTCATTATGCTGATTTCCATCATAGAAAGGCCCCTATCCCTCGGCTTTGCACAGCAGCACGAACTCTGTAGGAATCAGATTGCCGCCGTAATGCCGCAGATAAAAACGGTACTCTGGATACATGCTGTCAATCATCAATGGGATTTTCCAGATATCTTCATACCCGTGGTATGTACAGACAGCCAGGTTGGGATGTTGTGAGCGTATCATACGCTCACAACCGAGCAGGGCGCCCTGCTCGGCCCCTTCGATGTCCATTTTGATAAAGGTGGCTCCTTCTATGTCTTCGTCCAGGGGGACGACCTCCACCCGGGCCTGGGCGCTCCCCTGGCTTTGCAGTTGGTTGACCGAAGCGTCGGTACGGTTGTCCTCAATAAACATCTCGCCCCGGGACGCCCCTAAGCCTTTGCGGACAGGAAGAATATCATGCAATTTATTTTTCTGGATATTTTCGCAAAGCTGCGCATAGCTGCCCGGGGAAATCTCATACGCGTATATTTTCTTATAGCCTGTCCCATACATATTGATATACTGCGCGATGGAATCCCCGATGTACGCCCCCACGTCTACCAGGATATCGCCTTCATTGCTTGGGAAGATATCCGGTTCCCAGTAGTCTGGAAAGATCGACTTAACCTTCTGCAAATCGACCATATCCAGCAAGGCCCAGTTTTTTAAAACAGCGCACAGGGTGCGCCGGGACAAATAGTCTTCCATACGCTGGTATAGCCACAAAAAGTCATAGCTGTGCCGCTTTAAGACGGCCGCCCGCTTTTCCAGGGTATCATAGTCGCCCTTGTCCGGGTTTATGGTGCCCCAGAAGGGGAACCGCGCAAAATACCGCACAAAACTTATATAGCCCTCCCGTGAAGCCTTTTTGACCTTCTGAAGGTTCCCCTTCATGGTTCCCAGCAACTCTTCCTCGCTGTGGGACCACAGGTAATCCAACAGCGACCAGAATTCCCGGTCAAATGCATTCTTCGGCTGAAAAGGCTCCTCCTCTTCCGCCAGAACCAAACAGGCTGTGCGCAGCCAGTCTTCGTCCGACAGCGCCGACGCATGAACCTGCTGTTCCAGCGGGCGGGGCAGAGCGCTTTCCAGTATGCCAGCGGCCTGCTGCCGGCATTCCCCTACCATCTGGCGCAGCTCCTCATTTTCATGGTTATGCAGATGACCCAGCGCTTCCCCCATGGTTTGCAGCAGCTCCCTTAAGGCATTCCCTGTCTCCTTATCCATACCTTCACTCCTCAATTAAATGCGCCACCCGTTGGTATACGGGGCTTTGCTTTATGGCCGCCACTGCCGGGTCGTCCTCCGGATAGACCGACAGCATCCCCCGCACCTTTTCCGCCAAAGCCAGAAGCTCGGGGTCAGGCCGCGCGGCCTGCAGTTGAGGGGTGTGGTCGGTCAAGAATTCAACCACGGCTTTCATGCCCTCATGGGCCGCCAGGCCCTTGCGTAGCAAGTGGGTGTAGCTAATCACATCCCCCTTGTCCAGCGCGTCAAAAGCCTGAACACAATACCACCCGAAGCGGTGCATAGGCGGCAGCACAGAGAGGTTTTCCTCTGCCAGCACCTGCGGGTTATAGCATCTGGGCAAAAACACCTTCTCAACGTCTGCGAAAAAGCGTGCCAGGGCCATGCCGTCCTCTTCCCTGCCGCTTTTCCAGTTGTGCCTCTGCAGTGCGTTTAGGGACAATCCCCTGGCCCAGCAAAGCTTCTGCCAGTTTTGGGCGAAATCCTCCTCTGCCGCGCGCTGTACCATGGGGAAAAACACACCCCAGTCTGCAGCCAAACGGCCTGCCAGCTCGTCCATGCTTTCCACGTTCAGGGGCTTCCCAGGCAGCGGGAACTCCACTCCGGACTCTATGGAGCGGCTGAGGGCCGGGAAGGGCAGCTCTGCCCACTTGCCCACCCGGGCCAGCAAGGCAGCCATTTCCTCCGGGTCTTCCGTTCCCAGGATAGAGGCAGCCAGGCCCAGCCCGCACTTTTCCGCCAAAGGCGCAAAGACTCCGCAGGCGTGGCGGCAGAAGTTTGCTTTCTTTGCCTCGTCCTGCTGGTAGTTGGCGGTAAACGCTGCCGAGCCAAACACCATGAAGGTCAGGCGGCGTTCTTCTGCCCGCTTTTCGTCCGGCTCCGGGGTGGTAATCCCCTCCCACGCTGCCAGTACCAGGGAGTCTGTGTCCTCCTGGCTGCGCATGTGCAGGGCGCACAAGGTTTTGGTCAGGTTTTCTGTCTGCACCCTGTCCAGGCGGCTGAACTCCAGCTCCTGCAAAAGCGCCAAGGCCCTTCCGGCTTTTCCATCCTCCAGGCAGGCGCTGGCCAGACAAAGCCGCACAGTCCGCTCATGATAAGGCGAGGCCATCTGCAGCGTGCTGCACGCCTGGCAGTTCAAATCCCCGCGGCCTGCCCGGTAATCCGCATAAGCCTCCAGCAGCGCTTCCCCCTGGCGGACGCTTTCTGCATACTCTTCCCGCTCAAAGCTCTCCAGCATCCGGTGAACCTTTACGTCGATACGGACAAAATAGGAATCCGGGAACCACTCTTCCGCCTGGTCGGCCCACTTTTGGAATTCGGCCAGCTTGCGGTCGTGGGCGATGGAAACTGCGTGGCGGAAAATCGGCGGGCCAAACAGCTTCCACCCAGCCACCTTGCGCTTTACCATAGAAAGGGACTTTTTCAACTGGTCTAAGTAGTCCGGCTCCTGAAAACCGCTTTCGATAATCTGCAGGCGGGTGAGAAGGTTTTTAGGATCGCTTTTCACCTTATCCCGCAAAAGGCTCATATTCCGCTTAAGCTTTTCCGGGTTCTGGGCCATGTTCACATAGCCGTCGTGATGGAAAATGGTCTTGGTAAACTGCAAAGCAGAGCCGGCACGCTCCAGGCCCGTCCACGCCTCATGGATGGCCCCCTGATAGCGTGCCCCGATGGAAAGCCTGACCATGCGCAGGGTGTAAAAGTCGGCGTAAGAGCCGTCCATAGAATAGTCCCGATAGTTGCGGATGGTAACGCGGCAAAGGTTGCAGGACTGGTTTTCAGTGAGGAGGAACTGGGAAATCTCCTCCACATCCTCGTCCATGTATTCGTCCGTATCCACAGATAAGTACCATTCGCCTGTGCAGCGGTCTATAACCGCGTTGCGGGCGGCCGCAAAATCGTTGATCCAGGGAAAATCAAACAAGGTGTCCGCATACTTTTCCGCCACTGCGCGGCTGCCGTCGTCCGAGCCTGTGTCCGCCATCACCAGCTCGCAGGGGACAGCGTCCCGCAAGGGCTGGAGCGCCTTCAAGCAGCGCTCGATACAGCGGATGTCGTTTTTAAAAATAATGCCAATGGATAAAATGGTGTCCATGTTTTTCCTCCTTTTCCTGACCTTGGGGAAACTGCCCCAGGCGGGCGGCTCCCCCAAAAGCAGGAAATGGGACGGGCACACGCCCGCCCCATAACCTTTTTTTGAAATTGTAAAAATGCTGTAAAGATTAGCCAAGAAGCTGCAGAACACCCTGAGGCACTGCGTTGGCCTGGGCCAGCATAGCCTGTGCGGACTGGATAAGGATGTTGTTCTTGGTGTAAGCCATCATTTCCTCGGCAACGTCTGTGTCGCGGATGGTGGACTCAGCATCCTGAATGTTCTCAGCCATAACGCTCAGGTTGTTAGCGGTGTGCTCCAAGCGGTTCTGGGTTGCGCCCAAGTCGCCGCGGATACCGGAAACATAGTTAATGGCGTTCTTGATAACGTCGATGGCCTCGTGGGCGCCCTCGGGGGTGCTGATGTTGATGTCCGCAATGGACTTGCCGGAAACAGCCGTCTGCCTGCCGCCCTCTACAACAGACTCCATGGTGCCCATAGCGCTGGTGTGCATATCGCCAATCTTCACCTGAAGCTGGTTGAAGCTGTCGCTGGTGTCGCCAATCTGCAGTTTCAGGCCAGAGTTGCCTATGTCGTCTTCGGTGACCTTCTGCACCTTAAAGTTAGCAAGCTTTGCTTCCACAGCCGTCTGGAAGGCTTCCAGCTTTGTCTGTGTGTCTTCTACTCCAACATCACTGCTTGCAGCGGCTGTAATGGTGGCTGTGCCGTTGGAAACGGCGGCAGTCAGCTTGCTGCCATTATACCCGGTTGCGGCGGTGTCAGCCAGCGCGTCCTTCACAGCCTTATCCAGGGCAAACTTGCTCAGCTCTTCGTTGAAGCTTTCAGCCGTTACGTAAATTTCGCTTACCTTCTCATCGGCCTGGGCTGCGGCAATATCAGCGGTCAGCTTGTCGCTGGTGGCCCCGACAATCACATAGGTCTTGCCGTCGCCAAAGCTTACGCGCTCGCCTTCCGCAACGTCCACGCTGATGGTGGGAGACAGCTCCAGGCTGCCTGCTACAGCAGACGTGGTGGGATTAGCAGCGGAGAACATCCCCTTCATGTCATCAACGCTGTAAACCGGCGGGGTACCGGTGCCAGGCATCTGCTGATCCAAATGGATCGTGTTCGGGCCGACAGAGGAAATATTAAAAGTGGCATCTGATGTGCCATCGCCATCCTTGTCATGCCCAATGTTTCTACCAGCCGTGGCAATCTTACGCACAGCTTCCTGCACCTGCTCAGCAGCAGTCTTTTTGCCGCTGACATCAATCACAACTGCTGTAGTACCTGTGGGTACAGTAGTAGTATCAGGAGTCGTACCCGCTTCTGTCTGGAATACAAATGTCGTATCGCCAATGGTCAGTTGCTTGCCTTGGCCCATCAGATCTTCGGTGATTGTGAAGTCAATACCGGCCAGGTCTCCTGCTTTCGCTGCAACAGCCTCTGTGATGTCTACAGCACCATGCTCAACACCCTTCTTGTCAATCTGGGCCGTGCCATCAATCTGCACCTCTGCGCCAATAAGTTCATTAACACTAGCAGCATTCGCACTCGTTAAGGCAGCCGCGGGATCCATAGTGAAGACAAGAGTACTACCAGTATTGGTTACAGTAAAACCCACACCGCCAATATTAACGGTTGATGCGCTAAGGGCATCCGCGATGGAAGTTGCGAGTCCAACCGCGTTCATTGCGCTACCAGCAGTTTGTATGGTTACTGTTCCAAGATTGATTGCACCAAATTTGATCGAAACTGTCTCATTGGCTGTCCCAGCAGTAGCCGAAAAGCCTGTCAAATCAATAGTGAAGCTAGCATCCTGACGATTAACTCCGTCTGCGCCTGCGTGCTGTGAATCCGTATTGGCTGTGGTGAAATTAGCATCACCTAAACTGATAGCCCCGCCGCCGCCAGCCACGCCAGCGGTAACTGTGCCGCTGACGCTGCTGTTAATGGTAACAGCAGTGCCTGCGGACTCTGCGCGCTGGCCGTCCATCAGCTTGATGCCGTTGAAGTTGGCGCTGTCCGCAATGCGGTTGATTTCAGACTTCAGCGCGTCCACTTCCTTCTGCAGGTTCTTGCGGTCCACTTCGTTGTCATAGGTGCCGTTGGCAGACTGGGTGGCCAGATAGTCCATGCGGTTGAGCATGTCCTGGATCTCCTGCATGGCGCCTTCAGCGGTCTTTACCAGGCTGACGCCGTCCTTTACGTTCTTCTGGGCAGCGTTCAGGCCGGTGATCTGGGCGCGCATTTTCTCAGAAATAGCCAGGCCGGCAGCGTCGTCGCCAGCGCGGTTGATCTTATAGCCGGAGGACAGCTTCTCCAGGTTCTTGCTCAGCGCGGAAGTGTTGGTATTGTAGTTCCGGTAGGCGTTCATCGCCATAATGTTGTGTTGAATACGCATAACTTTTCTCCTTTAATATGATTTTAGCGTAAACTTCGCCCCGGCGTTCGTCGCCGGAGTTCTGTGTGCGTTGCGCCATTTGGTCAAACTGGCCAAGTTCACCCGCACAGCGCTGTATATTTCAACGGGCCGCGCGTGCCCGCAGAAACCTAAATCACTCTGTCTAACAGCCTGCGCATCTCGTGCAGCTCCGCGCAGTCCCTTGTTTTTTCCAATTTATCCAGAATCGTGCTCATTTCCCGCACAGCGGCATACCGTTCCTCCCGCCTTGCCAAAGCCCGCAGGCGCTTTTCGTCCCGCCGCTTCTCCGACGGCGGCTTCACCCGCTGGTCTTTCAGGCCATCGGGCCTGCTCTCGCTGCGCTCAAAAACGCCGCTGCGGAAGATGGGCACTTCCCGCGGGGCCTTTATAGACACCTCGAAGGAATCGCCTGGACGGTCAAAAATCTGTACGGCCACGTCCTCCCCGATGGTAATGTATTCTCCCGATTTGATCCTCAAAGTCAGCATGGGTTCCCTCCCACTCGTTTTTATAGCAATACCGCGCAAAGGCCGTTAGCGAGACGTGCGCTAAGCCTTTTGGCGTGACTTATTCGAGGCCCCTTAAGACTTGTTTGCGCTTTCCACCCGCTGCACCGCCCCATAGAAGGTGCTTTTGGGCAATCCACAGTGCTTGGCAGCGTCCTGCAAATTCATCTCATGGCTGCGCCACAGCAGCCGCGCCTCCTCAAAATTATCCGGCAGGGGCCGCAGCTTCCTGCCAAAGCTGACGCCCTTGGCCTTCGCCTTGGCAATGCCCTCGGCCTGACGCGCTTTGCGTTCTTCACGCATGCTCTGTCTGGTGGCGCACAAAAACAATTGCGAAACAAAAGCGCTCAGCAGTTCCTGATGGTGCCCTGGATCCTGATCGATGATGTGCGCGACAACGCTCTCTGCCAACTCGGACAGGCAGTCTCGCAATTCCTGGTCATTTTCCGGCAAAAAATTTGTCAAAGCACGTCACCTCCGCTTCATCCGTCCGGATTTGTGTGGAACTCCGGACATTGGAAAACGCCCGAAAACGGGCTTATTTTTTCGGGAATTGAACCGATATCCTAGGTGTAAGGCACAAAAAAGAGCATAAAAAACGGTGTCCGGAGTTCCACACAATTCCGGACACCGTTTTTTATACACTTTATACAATCCATTTATTCCTTCACCTCATTAAGCCGGGCTGCCGCGTCGTAAAATGTAGACTTTGGTATGCCGCAGCACTCCGCAGCCTCCCGCAGGCTGATTTTTTTCTCCCTCCACGCCTGGCATAATTCTGGAAAGCTGTCCGGCATGGCCCGCGGCTCCGGGCCAAAATGCACCCCCCGCCGCTTTGCCGCCGCAATGCCCTCTGCCTGCCGCTGCCGTATATTTTCCCTCTCGCTCTCCGCCACGAAAGAGAGGATTTGCAGCACCAGGTCGGCAATAAACGTGCCCATCAGATCTTTAGCGGTGCGGGTGTCCAAAAGCGGCATGTCTATTACGCAGATATCCACGCCCATTTCCTTTGTCAAAACGCGCCACTGCTCCTGGACTTCTTTATAGTTGCGGCCCAGGCGGTCAATGCTTTTTATGTACAGCAGGTCGCCTGATCGCAGCCTTTTGACCAACTTTTTGTACTGGGGGCGCTCGAAATCCTTGCCAGACTGCTTGTCCATATAAATGTTTTTCTCTGCTACGCATTTTCCCTCCACCAGGGCAATACGCTGCCTGTCCTCATTTTGCTCCGTGCTGGAAACCCGCACATAACCGTATGTTTTCAAACTGATCCGCTCCTTCCATGTAATGACATTTTACATCACGGGAAAAGGGCAGTCTAATCCACGTAAATAACTCTGGCAGCGCGCCAATAAAACTCTGAAGAAGCTGGCCGCTATCGCCTATACAGAAGAAAATATTCCGTATCTACTGGACAAAGCCTGCGGAAACGCCTATATCCTTCATCACGCAGCCCTGCGGATGAAAGAGGAAGGCCTGCTTGGTTCAAAGCTTCGCATGAAAACACGGGGCATGCGAAGCGCCCCCGCCTGTCCGGCGGGGGCGCTGTATTTTACCCGATTCCTCCCCCTGGCACCAGAAACAGCTCGGCCGCCAGCACCACCAGGCAGCAGGCCATTGCCACCTTGAACAGGCTTGCGCCCCGCCAGGCCAGGAATACCCCGGCCAGCAGGGCCAGCAGCCCGGCTATAGGGCTTTGGGTGGCCTCCATGATGGCGGGGAAGGTCATAACCGCCAGGGTGGTATAAGGGACGTAATAGAGGAAGGAGCGCAGGGTGCGGTTCTTTATCTCCCGCCGGATGAGCACCAGGGGCGTGGCCCGGATGATATAAGAGACGCCGGCGGAAACCAGAATGTACAGCCAGATGTTTTTCATGCCTGCCCCTCCCCTCTCTCCTCATCCTGCACAGGGAACAGCACTGCCGCGCCCAGGGAGAGCACCACTGTCAGCAGGATGGTTTTTATTCCCGGGGAAATGCCTGCCAGCAGGGGCCAGTTTGCAAGGGCAAAGCTGGCGGCAAAACTGAGAAGCACCAGCCCCAGCACCACCTTATCTTTTTTCCAGGGAGGCACAATAATTGCCAGGAACATGCCGTAAAGCCCTACGCTTAAAGCGCTCATCAGCCGCAGGGGCAGCACATTCCCCACTGCCACGCCTAAAAAGGTGCCCAGCCCCCAGCCGGGAATGGAGACAGCCATGGCGCCGTATGTATACCAAGGATTCAGCCTGCCGGGATAGGCGATAGAGATGCCAAAAATTTCATCTGTCACGTCAAAGGCTACCAGCATCCGGTGGGCCAGCGAGGTTTCCGGCGGGAGCTTCTGGCTTAGAGAACAGCTCATCAGCAGATACCGGGCGTTTGCCACCAGGGTCATCACGGCTACCTCCCAGTAGCCCGCCCCAGCGGCTGCCAGGGAAAACACAGCGTATTCCCCGGCGGAAGCGTTATTGGTCAGGCTTTCCACCATGGCCTGCAGGGCGGAAAACCCGGCGTTTTTTGCGGCGATGCCCAGGGTGAAAGCTACGGCAAAATACCCCAGGGCAATAGGCATTCCATCCCGTATGCCGCGGCGGAAGCACTGGCGGTTTGTTTCCACAAAAATCCCCCTTCTACTTGCACAGTTCAGCAGCATGTACCATCTTACCCCCTTTCGGGGAAATGTGTCAAGTGTTTTGTGGCTTTGGACGCGCACGAGTTGGGGGGTTATGCTTTTAGTGGTTCAAAGGTTTTGGAGCCTGGCTTTTGACAGACAAAAAAGCCTGTGGCGGGTTACAACCTTGTAAGAATCAGCAAAAAATCATGCAAACAATTACAATATTTTCCTTTATTTCTTTGTTTCTTTGGCGAAGGATACAAAGCGTATCTTCCCTTCTTGACAAGTGCAATTTTATCTTCTATACTTGTATGTGGTTTTACAGGGGCCTGCGCCCTTTGCAAATACCAGTACAAAATGCAGAAAGGTGATATTGCAATGAAAAAGAATCTTTTCCGTCTGATGGCCTGTGTTGTGGCCTTCGCCATGGTGCTGTCCCTGGCTGCTTGCAGCGGCGACAGCAAGTCCTCATCTTCCTCTAAATCAGAGTCCAGCGCTGCTTCTTCTGAGGTTGCCAGCAGCAAGGCTGCTGAGAGCAGCGAAGCCTCTTCCGAGGCTTCCAGCGAGGCTTCTAGCGAGGCCGCCACTGGTGTGCGCACTGAGAAGTATGCCAGCGTAGAGGAGTTCCTGGCTGACCCCGCTGTTAAGGATCAGCTTGAAACCATGATGTCTTCTCTGGGCGACGGCATGGATATTACACTTACCGGCGAAGGCGACAAGCTGATTTACACCTTCACCTTTAGCGAGGAAGTGGACATTGAAGCCACCAAGGCCGCTATGGAAGAGCAGATGAACAGCGACACCTTTGCCACCACTTTCAAGGGCATTGCCGGCACTCTGCCTGACGCCATTGATGTGACTAACCCCTCTGTGGTTGTTACCTATAACGCTGTTGACGGCACTGAAATCTATTCCCAGGAGTATTTCCCGGAATAAGGAAAAAGCAAAGCATATAAAACAGACCGGCGGGCGCTTTGCCTGCCGGTTCTTTTTTATATACGTATCCCCCTCTGGTCAAAACCAGAGGGGGATTTCATACAGGGCATCTGTTTGGGATCAGCTTACTGGATAATGCTCTCCCCGGTCATTTCAGCGGGCTGGGGCAGGCCCAGGATTTTCAGCATGGTGGGGGCGATATCTGCCAGCCGCCCTCCTGCCCGCAGGGTGCAGGGATGGTTGATGACGCAGAAGGGGACAGGATTGGTGGTGTGGGCGGTAAAGGGAGAGCCGTCGTTTTCCACCATCTTGTCCGCGTTGCCATGGTCGGCGGTGAGCAGCACGCAGCCGCCCATCTCCTTCACAGCCTCCACAACCCGGCCCACGCAGGCGTCCACAGCCTCTACAGCCTTTACAGCGGCCTCGAACACGCCAGTGTGGCCTACCATGTCACAGTTGGCGTAATTGAGGATGAGGGCGTCATATTTGCCGGACTTCACAGCTTCCACCATCTTGTCCGTAACCTCATAGGCGCTCATCTCCGGCTGTAAATCATAGGTGGCAACAGAGGGGGACTTCACCAGGATGCGATCCTCGCCGGGATACTGCTTTTCCACGCCGCCGTTAAAGAAGAAGGTGACATGGGCATATTTTTCTGTTTCCGCAATGCGGAGCTGGGTCATGCCCTTCTGGGAGATGTACTCGCCAAAGGTGTTCTCCAGAGATTCGGGCTTGTAGGCCACGTCCACGTTGGGCATGGTGGCGTCATACTGGGTCATGCACACGAAGTTTAGAGGGAAGAAGCCATTCTTCCGCTCAAAGCCGGAGAAGTCCGGATCTACCAGGGTGCGGGTGATTTCCCGGGCGCGGTCAGGCCGGAAGTTGTAGAAAATGACAGAATCGCCAGCTGCAACAGGCTCTGCGCCTTCGCAGACGGTGGGGATTACAAACTCGTCCGTCACTTCCTTGTCATAGGAATTCTGCACAGCGCACACAGGGCACTCTGCCTTTTCGCCCTCGCCATAAACCATGGCGGCATAGGCCTTCTCCACCCGCTCCCAGCGGTTATCCCGATCCATGGCATAATACCGACCCATAACAGTGGCCACCTTGCCCACGCCGATTTCCTCCAGCTTTTTCAAAAGCTGTGCCACATAGTCCTTGCCGCTGCTGGGGGGCACGTCCCGACCGTCCAGGAAACAGTGGACGAACACCTTCTCAAGGCCCATGCGCTTTGCCATTTCCAAAAGGGCGTACAGGTGGGTGTTGTGGCTGTGTACGCCGCCGTCAGACAGCAGGCCCATGAAATGCAGTGCCTTGCCGTTTGCCTTGGCAGACTCCATAGCCTTCACCAGGGCAGGATTTTTGTCCATCTCCCCGTCCTGGGCGGACTTGGTGATGCGGGTCAGCTCCTGGTACACAATGCGGCCGGCGCCGATGTTGGTGTGGCCCACTTCAGAATTGCCCATCTGGCCGTCGGGCAGGCCCACGTCCATACCGGAAGCCCCGATTTTCGTTACGGGGTTTTCCTTCAAAATCTTGTCTAACTGAGGGGTATTGGCGGCCACAATGGCGTTGCCCTCTTTCTCAGCAATGCCAAAGCCGTCTAAAATCATCAGAACGAGAGGTTTTTTCAAATGGTACGACCACCTTTCTACATATTCAAAGCTTTTGCGCCACCAGCAAATAGCGATGGATGGTTCCTTCCACGCAGCCCTGGCGCTCCAAAATCTCCTGTGCCTCCATCAGCCGGGGCAGGCAGGAATCCACAGAAAAGCCGGGAAATTCCCAGGGGATCACCTGGGCGAACCACACCAGCGCCCCTACATCATAAAAGCGGATGGGCCGGAAAGCCTCCTCCCCCTGCAGGATGGCAAAGCCCGCGCCTGCAAAACGCCTGGCCTGCTCCTCCAGATTCAGCCCTGGAAAGGGCCTAGGCGTACCGGGCAGCAGCAGTTCTACCAAAGCCCGGTCGTTGTCCTCCCCCACCTGCTGGGTGATGAAAAGGCCGCCTGGCTTTAAAATACGGTGCAGCTCTATGGGGTCAAAGGCTCCATGGCGGTTTGTCACCACATCAAAGGCGCTGTCCCCAAAGGGCAGGGCGGCAGAATCAGCCGCCTCCCGGAAATCTATCCCCAGGGGCTTGAGGGTTTCCCCACACAGCTTCACGTTAGGCGGATACCCTTCTGTGGCGCTGGTCAGGGAATACGGGTGCCCCAGGGAGAGCAGGAACTCCCCGCCGCCTGTATCTATGTCCAGCAGGCGGTGCTCCGGCCTCAAGCGCTCTCCTATGACTGCCCTGAAATCCCAGGGCAGATCGTCCTCTTCTTCGTAACGTCCATAGATGTGGGAAAAATCCCAGCCCACCATGCGGGCTGCTTCTTCCTCGGCCTTCCAGGCCTTATATAGCTGTTCGTTCAACATATCTGCTCCTTTTCATTTAGTATACCCAAATGCCGGTGCAGAAAGCCTGACAGCATGGCTCCCGGTGCAGCTTTCAGGCTAATCCCGCACCGGGCCGTTACCTCGAACGAATGCCATAAAGGCCCACCTTCCTTCCAAATAGAGAAGCCAAGCAGGCCCGCTGTTCCCTAAGAACAGCGGGGCCTGGTGATTTGTTTTTGGATCAACCCTTTTTCCAAAAAGGGTTGCAGGAGTCCAGGGGACAGCGTCCCCTGGCAGGGTTTGGGGCAGCGCCCCAATCAGCCCTTGGTTGCCGCCTCCACAATAGCTGCGAAGTCGGCAGGCTTCAGGGAAGCGCCCCCAATAAGGCCGCCGTCCACGTCGGGCTGGGCCAGCAGCTCGGCTGCATTTGCGGCGTTCATGGAGCCGCCGTACTGGATGGTGATGCCGTCGCCTGCGGCGCAGTCGTACAGTTCCTTAATCGTTTCACGGATAACAGCGCACACCTCGTTTGCCTGCTCGGCTGTGGCGGTTTTGCCGGTGCCGATGGCCCACACAGGCTCATAGGCGATGATGATGCGCTTTAATTCCTCCTTGGTCACGCCGCCTAAAGCAATCTTGGTCTGCATGGCAACCAGCTCGCTGGTGATGCCCTGCTCCCGCTGCTCCAGGGTTTCGCCTACGCAGAGGATAACGGTAAGCCCGGCGTCCAGGGCAGCGCGGGTGCGGTCGTGTACGGTTACGTCGGTTTCGCCGAAATACTGGCGGCGCTCGCTGTGACCGATGATGACGATGTTCACGCCCATGGAGCTGAGCATGTCAGCGGCAATTTCCCCGGTGAAAGCGCCGGACTTGGCCCAGTGGCAGTTCTCCGCGCCAATCTGGATGTTGGTGCCCTTGGCGGCTTCCTGGGCAGCCCACAGATCTACATAGGGCGTGCAGGCAACCACGTCGCAGCCAGCGTCCTTTACCAGGGGGGCAATGGCGGCAATCAGCTCTCTGGCCTCCTCAGGGGTCTTGTTCATCTTCCAGTTTCCGGCGATAACGGCCTTGCGTACAGCTTTATTCATAAAAATCAGTCCTCCAAAGTTTTTTGCAGATCGCCTTTCAGATCTTCAATAAGCTTCTGTTTTTTTTCCATATCTTCTTCTGCGTGGATGTCATTTAAGTCGCGGATGATCATGCGCAGAAACGCGCAGAATTGTTTATCTGCTCGTCCCATGGGAGATGCTCCTTTTCATGGCAAGTCTGAAAAGAGGGCGGAGAAACCCCCGCCCTCCCGTATCAGGCAATTATTTCTCGTTGAGGCAGGCAATGCCGGGCAGCTCCAGGCCCTCCAGGAACTCCAGGGAAGCGCCGCCGCCAGTGGAGATGTGGGTCATCTTGTCGGCAAAGCCCAGCTTCTCTACAGCAGCCGCGGAGTCGCCGCCGCCGATGATGGAGATAGCGCCGCTTTCTGCCACAGCCTTGGCCACGCTGATAGTGCCGGCGGCAAAGTTCTCCCACTCAGAAACGCCCATGGGGCCGTTCCACACCACAGTGCCCGCGTTCTTCACGGCGTCAGCGAACATCTCGGCAGTCTTGGGGCCGATATCCAGGCCCATCCAGCCTTCGGGAATCTTGGTGGATTCCACTACCTGGCTCTCGGTGTTGGGATCGAACTCCTTGCCCACCTTGGTGTCAACGGGCAGCAGGAACTTCACGCCGTTCTTCTCTGCGTTTGCCATGGTTTCCTTGGCAAGCTCCAGCTTATCCTCCTCGCAGATGGAGGTGCCGATGGAATGGCCCTGGGACTTTAAGAAGGTATAGGCCATGCCGCCGCCGATAATCAGGGTGTCCACCTTGCTGATGAGGTTGTCGATAACGCCGATTTTGTCGGAAACCTTAGCGCCGCCCAGGATAGCCACGAAGGGGCGCTTAGGCTCGGTGAGGGCGCCGCCCATAACGGTGATTTCCTTCTGGATCAGGTAGCCGCACACAGCGGGCAGATAGTGGGAAACGCCTTCTGTGGAGGCGTGGGCCCGGTGGGCGGTGCCAAAAGCGTCGTTTACATAAATTTCAGCCAGGGAAGCCAGAGCCTTGGCGAAATCGGGATCGTTCTTTGTCTCCTCAGCGTGGAAGCGGATGTTCTCCAGAATCATCACGTCCCCGTCCTTCAGGGCAGCGGCCTTTGCCTGGGCGTCGGGGCCGATGCAGTCGGAAGCCATCACAACTTCCTTGCCCAGCAGCTTGCCCAGTTCTGCCGCAACAGGAGCCAGGGAGAACTTCTTCACGTCGCCCTTCGCGGCTTCCAGAGCCTTGGCGGTGGCCTCAGCCTGCTCTGCCTCGGGCATGGCGTCGATCTTTTTCTTCTCCTTCTTGTCCAGCTTCACAGTCTCATTGAAGATGTTGTGGGGGCGGCCCATGTGGGAGCAGAGGATAACCTTTGCGCCATGATCGGAAAGATACTTCACAGTGGGCAGGGCGCCGACAATACGCTTGGTGTCGGTTATAGCGCCGTCCTTCATGGGAACGTTAAAGTCGCAGCGCACCAGCACCTTCTTGCCGCTAACGTCAATGTCCTCCACAGTCTTCTTGTTGAGATAGTTCATGTCCATGCACTCCTTTATTTTGATAATAAAATTGTGAAAGATTGCACAAATTTCCATCTAAAATTATAGTACAGACCGGCCTGCATTTCAAGACAAAATTTAGGAAAACCGCCACATTTTTGCATATTTTTTTCAGGGGGCACGATATGTAGCCCCCGGCAATGATCAGATGCTTTGTCATACCTGTCCTCCGCGCGCCAAAAGCTTCCGGGCCAAATCCAGCAGGGAGCCTTTTTCGTTGGGGGCCTCCCCTGCCCGCACCTGGCCCAGCAAGGTGTGCAGCGCCCTGCCCAGGAAAGGCCCGGGCTGAAAGCCCAGCTCCAGCAAGTCCCGGCCCTGCACTGCCAACTGGCTTATGGGCAGGGGATTCCCGGCCCATATCTGCATGATTTCCTTCTGTGTGCGGTTTGGAAACCGCAGCCGCCGCAGCAGGCCTTCCGCCTGGGCCGCCGGAAGGCCATGAAGCAGCGCCGCCCATCCGGCAGCGCCGCCTTCAGAGGGCAGCTTTACGTCCCCACAGGATATTTCCGGGAAAAGGACGCGGAAAACCTCTGCATATTCGTGCAGGATTTTTTCCGCCCATGTCCCTGCCAGCAGCTTGTCCATCTCAGCCTGCACCCGCTCGCCGGAAATGCCCTCCAGCAGGCGGGCCAAGGCCAGCAGGGCCTTTTCCGTATTTTCCTCTATGGCAAAGCCCAGCACAGCCCCAAAGCGCAGGCAGCGCAGGATGCGCAGGGCGTCCTCCTGGAAGCGCCGTTCCGGCTCCCCCACGCAGCGGAGAAGCCCCCTCTGCAAATCCGCCTGACCCCCAAAGCAGTCCCGCAGGCCCCTTTGGGGATGCCAGGCCATAGCGTTTATGGTGAAATCCCGCCGGAGCAGATCCTCCTCCAGGCAGGAGGTGAATTCCACCTTGTCCGGGCGGCGGCGGTCGGAATAAGCCCCTTCCCGGCGGAAGGTGGTGATTTCCACAGGCCCCCCGGAGGTGATGGCTGTGACAGTGCCATGCCTGAGGCCTGTTTCCGCCTGGGAAAACGCCGCCAGGGCCTTCTTCGTCTGTTCCGGCCGGGCAGAGGTGCATACGTCCCAGTCGGCAGGGGCGCGGCCCAAAAGAGCGTCCCGCACGCAGCCCCCCACGCACCAGGCCTCAAACCCGGCGGCCTCCAGCTTTTCCAGCACCTCTCCCGCATAGGGCGGCAGGCTGAACATCACGCCCCGCCTATTGCTGCCCGGCCCAGCCCATGCTGCGCTTGACGGCCTCGTGCCAGCGGGCAATGTCCTGCTCCCGGCGGCGGGACTCCATTTCCGGGGTAAACACCGCGTTCTCCCGCCAGATGCCGGCAAGCTCCTGCATACTGTCCCACACCCCTACCGTCAGGCCCGCCATCATGGCGCTGCCCAGGGCAGTGGTTTCCAGGCAGTGGGGCCTGCGCACCTTCACCCCCAGGATGTCGGACTGGTACTGCATTAAAAACCGGCTGCGGGAAGCGCCGCCGTCCACCCGCAGCTCTGCCATGCTCACCCCGGACTCCTTCTCCATGGTGCGCACCAGGTCGCAGCTTTCCAGGGCAATGCTCTCCAAAACCGCCCGGCACAGGTGGGCGCGCTTGGTGCCCCGGGTCACCCCCAGCAAAGCGCCCCGGGCATACATATCCCAATAGGGGGCGCCAAGGCCTGTAAAGGCCGGCACAAAGGCCACGCCTCCCGCGTCCTCCACGCTTTCGGCAAGGGCGTCGGCCTCCTGGGGGGTTTTGATAAGCTCCAGCTCGTCCCGCAGCCACTGGATGGCAGAGCCTGCGTTAAAAGCGCTGCCCTCCAGGGCATAGCACACCTTCCCCCCCACCTTCCAGGCAATGGTGGTGATAAGGCCGTTTTTAGACTTTACAGGGCGGTCGCCTGTGTTCATCAGCACAAAGCAGCCTGTGCCATAAGTGTTTTTGGCCATGCCCTTCTGGAAGCAGCACTGGCCGAACAGGGCGGCGTGCTGGTCCCCCGCAATGCCCGCAATGGGGATCTCCTCCCCCAAAAGATCCGGGCTGCACATGCCCACAATCTCCCCGGACTCGCACACCCTTGGCAGGGCGCTGCGGGGAATGCCCAGTTCTTCCAGCATGGTTTCGTCCCAGCACAGGCGGCGGATGTCAAAGAGCATGGTGCGGGAGGCGTTTGTCACATCGGTGACAAAGGTTTTCCCCTCTGTCAGGGAGAACACCAGCCAGGTGTCAATGGTGCCAAAGCGCAGGCGGTCTTTTTTGGCAAGCTCCCGGGCGGCAGGCACATGGTCTAAAATCCACTTCATCTTTGTGCCGGAAAAATAGGGGTCGATGAGAAGCCCTGTGGCGTCCCGGATATAGTCCTCCATGCCCCCGGCCTTTAAGCGCTCGCACTCCGGGGCTGTGCGGCGGCACTGCCATACAATGGCGTTGCACACCGGGATGCCTGTCACCGCGTCCCAGGCCACAGTGGTTTCCCGCTGGTTTGTGACGCTGATGGCGGCGATGTCCGCCGCCGTCACCCCGGCCTGGGCCACAGCCTGGCGCATGGCAAAGAGGGTGGTGTTGAGGATTTGCACAGCGTCGTGCTCCACGAACCCGGGCTGGGGGTAAATCTGGGGGAACTCCTGCTGGCCCATGCCCGCAATGCCGCCGAAGGCATCGAACAATACGGCCCGGGAGCTGGTGGTGCCCTGGTCTAACGAAAGGATGTACTTGCCAATCAACATAGAATCACCTTATTCCTCATCTGTCTTTTTGTGGCTTTCCCACGGAAATATAGGGCTGTCCGGTAAGTTTATGGACATTATAGCATACCAGCAGGCTTTGCGCAAGACAGGGAAAGGGGAAAGAGCCGGCCTGAAAGAGGCAGGAAGGCCTTGCTTTTTCACTCTACGGAGCGTAGAATGGAGGGAGTTTTGGCATATTCTACGGTTCGTGTGTGTGAAAGCGGCGGAAAACAGGCTACAATAGGGCCAGAAAGGAGGCAGGGCATGGATCAAAACAAAACCGGCAAATTCATTGCCGGAGAACGCAAACGCAAGGCCCTCACCCAAAAGCAACTGGCGGAGATGCTGGGCATCAGCGACAAGACCATATCCAAGTGGGAGCGGGGAGTTTCCCATAGTTAAAGATACCACACCAAATATGACGAACCCACGCTTATACAGAACTGCAAAAGATATAAAGGCTTGATGTAAGTAATAACTACTGCATCAGGCTTTTTTCTTACACTATTCCGATTTAAATATCTATAACGATGAATTGAAATTTTCACATTTTCATGATATACTATCATGAGTGATTATCATGGCAAGGAGGACTATATGGCTGTAACATATAAAAAACTATTTCACTTGCTGATAGACCGGGGCATCCCGACCGCCGCATTGACGGAGAAAGCTGGATTTAGTGCTAATATTCTAACCCGACTAAGGCGTGACCAGTATGTATCTTTGGATAGTATCGAAAAGATATGTTTTGCTCTTGATTGCAAGGTGGATGATATTCTGGACTTTATTCCCGATGAAAAGGAGAAAGAAAATGGCTGATATAAGAAAAGAACAAGAGCGTGATGAACTCCATCGGGCGATATGGGCGATTGCCGATGAACTGCGTGGAAGCGTGGACGGATGGGATTTCAAGTCCTATGTGCTGGGTATGATGTTCTATCGCTATATATCTGAAAACCTAACAAATTACATCAACGAGGGCGAGATTGAAGCCGGAGAAGTGGGCTTTGATTATGCACAGTTGTCCGATGAAGATGCTGAACAGGCTCGCGAGGACTTGGTTAAAACGAAGGGATTCTTCATTCTGCCCAGCGAGCTTTTCTGCAATGTCAGAAAGAGAGCCGCAAATGACGAAAATCTGAATATGACTTTGGAAGCTGCCTTTAACCACATTGAGGAATCAGCAAAGGGCAGCGAAAGCGAAGATAATTTTGCGGGATTGTTTGATGATATTGACGTCAACAGCAACAAGCTGGGAACCACCGTTGCAAAGCGTAATGCAAACCTCGTGAAGCTGATCGAGGGCGTTGCAAACATGGGCTTGGGAAACTACAAGGATAATTCCATTGATGCCTTTGGCGATGCTTACGAATACCTTATGAGTATGTACGCATCCAACGCCGGAAAAAGCGGCGGTGAGTTCTTCACTCCCCAAGAGGTTTCCGAGCTTCTGACTCGTATGGCTGTTGCTGGGAAAACAGAGGTCAACAAGGTTTATGACCCTGCTTGTGGTTCTGGTTCTCTGCTTCTGAAAGCGGCGAAAATTCTTGGCAAAGAGAATGTCCGTCAGGGATTTTACGGTCAGGAAATCAACCTGACTACATACAACCTTTGCCGCATCAATATGTTCCTGCATGACATTGATTTTGACAAGTTTGACATTGCCCACGAAGATACTTTGTTGTCTCCGCAGCATTGGGACGATGAACCGTTTGAGGTTATTGTTTCAAATCCCCCTTACTCTATTAAGTGGGAGGGCGATGACAATCCTGTTTTGATAAATGACCCTCGTTTCTCTCCTGCCGGGGTGCTTGCACCGAAGTCAAAAGCTGACCTTGCCTTTATCATGCACTCTCTGGCATGGCTTGCCACCAACGGAACTGCGGCGATTGTCTGCTTCCCCGGCATCATGTACCGTGGCGGAGCTGAGAAGAAGATCCGCCAGTATCTGATTGACAACAACTTCATTGACTGCATCATCCAGTTGCCGAGCAACCTGTTCTTCGGTACTTCCATTGCGACCTGTATCATGGTTCTGAAGCGTAGCAAAGCGGATAACCGTACCCTGTTCATTGATGCTTCCAAGGAGTTTGTCAAGGTCACGAACAACAACCGACTGACCGAAGAAAACATAGCTCACATCGTAGACGAGTTTATTTCCCGAAACGGTACGCAACACTTTTCCCACCTTGCCAACTATGACGAGATCAAAGCACAGGACTACAAGCAATCAAATCCAGCTTGCAGCTTAGGTCTAAAAAGGAACTGATTGAAAACTTTATTGCTACTATCAACACAAATACCAATGTCAATACTGACTGGCAGCGTTTTGTCAGAGAGCAGAGAGAGACCGATATTCAGACTTTGATCACTGAAGAAAAATTGAAACCGGAAGAAACGAGAAAGTTTGTGGAGAACGCTTTCCGTGATGGCGTACTCAAAACCACCGGCACAGATGTTGATCGACTGATGCCGCCCGTTTCCCGTTTCGGAGGTGGAGGTTCTCGTGATAAGAAGAAACAGACAGTTATTGAAAAACTAAAAGGGTTCTTTGAGAAATACTTTGGACTGGTTAGCCCAGAGGTTTCAAAAGAACCGGATAAGGTTACATATCTTTATGATACAGAACCAACACTATCTATGGTGGCAGAGGAACCGGTACATTACGGAATGAAAAAAGATAATTGAGGTGGTGAAAATATGTTGTATAATGTTTACTGTGATGAGACATGTCATCTTGAATATGATAACAGTAATGTTATGGTGTTAGGAGCCGTGTGGTGTCCACAGGCGAAACTGAGAGAAATCAATGAGCGGATTCGTCAAATCAAAAAAAGAAATAATGTTTCCGAAGCAATGGAAATGAAGTGGACGAAAATCAGTCCTGCAAAAGTTGATTTGTACAAAGATTTGGTTAATTATTTCTTTGATGATGATGATTTACATTTTCGGGGTGTCATTATTCCAGACAAGACAAGACTAAATCACGAACGCTATCATCAAACACACGATACGTGGTATTATAAAATGTATTTTGATATGCTCAAAGTTATCTTTTCTCCAACTGATAACTATGATGTTTATATTGACATTAAAGATACTAACTCTGCTCGAAAAGCAAAAAAATTGAGAGAAGTATGCTGCAATTCTATGTATGACTTTTCTCAAAAAGTGATTCGGCGGTTACAACCTATACGATCTGATGAAGTTCAAATCATGCAGATAGTTGATGTTATTATAGGTGCTATCGGTTATGAAAATCGCAGATTTCCTGATGGATTTGTAAAGAGTAGTGCAAAACAAGAAGTTATTGATTTGATAAAAGAACGTTCAGGCTATACATTGCGAAAAACAACGCTTTTGCGTGAGGAAAAAATAAACCTGCTTTCGTGGGAAGCGGGAGGGACAGTATGACAAGAGATAATTGTTGGTTGCCAAAATTAGAATTTTGGGATGACTATAATAATGACTATCCTCAATATCAAGGAGCGTTATATGAGATTTTTCAGAATGACTTTATAAAATCACGTCCTACATTTGAAGGAAAGCAGGTAAATATTCGCAAGCATCCGATTGAATATGGAAAGGAAGAGGCATTTTTTCATGTAACCTGCCAAGATTATCTAAAAAGTGGAGAACGTGTGCCGGATTTTAGAAGATGCGAGAGAATCAGATGGGTTCGTGCGTTTATCGAGAATTATAATTGTGATATAACGCAATGTGAAGAATGTGAGGGAGTAAAAGTTTGGAGTGAACCGTATCGCAACACAACCAGAGTACATATGCTACTTGAAGAAGAACGCTATATGGTTGTTGTAGAGCGCCGAGATTCATATTGCTTATTAGTTACGGCTTTTTACTTCGAGCAGGATCACTCATTAAGAAAAAAACTTCAGCATTATGAACAATATAAGGCTCAAGCGTAAGTGGTAGGAAATAGTTAACAGATGTTTGCAACCCAAACTTATTGACAAATCACAGAAAATCGCATATACTGATAATAGCTCATCTGCCATGCGTAGAAGGAGTTCCTAAAGACGTCTTGCTTAGCAAGGCGTCTTTTGCTTTGTCTAAATAACTTGCTTTTAGTCAATATTCTGTCAACAACTCCACAATTACATTACTCTGCTGATACAGCCAGTCCGTAAATTCTTTCGGGCTGGCTGTTCCTGTTTTTACAGCCTTTTTTCTCTGCAATGCTTCTTTCTTAAAGTCGGAAAAGGCAGCCTGTATTTTTTCCAGACGGTCAGCCGGAAAGCCTGCGGTATTTTTTACCCGGTTTATTTTGTTGCGCCAGTTCTGGCATTCATTTTTATAAAGCAGGTCATAGTTATTTTCTCTTGCCCTCTCGTCAAATTCCCGCTTGTTTTGAAGCGCCTGTGCTTTTCGGCACTTGTCGCTGCACAGCTCATACCGCTGGCTCTTTGCCAGAAAATATTTCCCGCAGACCTTGCACTGCCGGAAGCAAAGCCCCCAGTCATTCAGCCGGTTCAGATAATAGGTAATCAACGGGTAGAGGGACGCATAGGCAGACACACATTCTTCTGTGCGCCGGTTGTCCGGGAACCAGAGGTCAAGCCGGGTATCTTCTGACGGTGCGCCTTTGAAATAAAGGCTGCCAGCTTGAAAATGTTTCGGTTTTCCTGTCTCCATGTCAAAGCTCATGGCTTCGTTATGGAATACCCCGGTCAGGCTGCTCATTTTATCCATGAAGCGGTCACAGGCAGCGTTACGGTCACGGGGTTCTCTGGCAAGCAGATAGCTGTTCCAAATACGGAACGCCACATACATTTTCAGCGGGTCATTGCTAAGATATTTTCCCCAGAGAAATTCGCTTGCCGCCTGCTCCAGCTCCGGCTGTTTCCATCGGTTGGAGTGGAGGGCTTGCCGCAGCGGAGAAAGCCCGTATAAGTTCCAGTCCCTGTCCGTGTCACGCTCAAAGTTTATCAAAAAAGTTCCCAGCGGGCGTGTCATATCACAAAGTACCTCTGCGTTTTGGCTCCTGTTCAGCCGGAAGCGGATCTGCTGTTCTTCCCCAATCAAAATCCGCTCTTTCATTTTCTTCCTGTCCAGCGTCAGGACAAACAAAATCCTCTCAAAACATGGCTCATGCCGTATAAACTGATTCTCCATCCCTATCCCCTGCCTTTGTTTATGGTAATTATATAATTTAGTTATATCCATTACACTCATGGTATCGCAGAAGCATTGTTTTGTCAAGGATAGTCCGCTATGATGATTGCAGTTGGTAATTTTGTACCGCACAGTACCTTGACAAGTGAATGACCGTCCAAAAGGGATATGACCGGCAGGAGAAGTGACGCATCCGGCGCACCAATGCAGGGAAACACCGCAGGAATGGGGCAGGAAAACGGCTTTTGGGGAGAACGGCAGCAGGAAGCATTTTAACCTATTTGATTTATGGGAGGAACAGAATGAACGATAAAAAGAGATTGAACAGCTACGAGGATTTACCGCTGGTTCTGGATGTGGCGGACATTCAGCGGATTATGGGAATTTCAAGAGCGAGCGCCTATGAGCTGGTACACACACCCGGCTTTCCGGCGTTCCGCAGGGGCAGGCTTATCAAGGTCAGCAAAATTGCTTTCTTTGAATGGATGGCAAAAGGCTCCGAAACCGTACCGAGAAGCGACAAATAAGCGTGAGGTATCATTCCCTGACTGCAATACTGCCGCACTTTCCAAAGGGGCATACAGAGGGAAAAACCTTAAAAATGATACCGAAACGCTACACCAAAACAGCCTATCTGCGTACATCAGATAGAAACGGAGAAAGGAGCCGGTTATGGCAAGAATGAGCAACAAGCGGCGGCTGGAATGGTCTTTCTTCTTAAATGACCGCAGCCGTATCACTTACAACGAACTGTGCCGGAAATGCCAGCACGAATGTAAACAGAGCTTCCGGGCGGTTGTGGTTGACTGCCCGAAGTATCTTTCCAAGCGTTCCAAGAAAAAGGGCAAGACTGCCGGAAACGGCAAAATCCCTTAGGAACTAAGGGCGCACTTCTATACATAGTCTAAAGACCATGTATCGTGCGTCCTGCGGAGCTTACCTCTGCCGCTGATAAAATCAGCAATCCGAGGTCTGCGTTCGCTTCGCTCCGACAAGGTGGCTGCACCCCCTTGCGCCGCTAAAGCGGCTATCCCCTGTGTACCCGCCGCAAAGAGAAATCCGCTCTGCGGTTTTCCCTTTTCATCGGGTTTTATAGAAGCACTGACACACAGACTGTCTGCGGATGGTCTTTCTTTATCTTATCAGTAAAGGATGTGAGAACATGGAAAAATCTTTGGAACAGTTAAAGCAGGAATATGAAAAAACCACTGTCCTGTTGGAACGGGAAAAACGGAAAATGCAGCGTTTGAAAAACCGGCAGGCGTATTTGGAAAGCGGTTCCCGGAAACAGAGGACGCACCGGCTGATTACCCGTGGGGCAGCCGTTGAGAGCATTGCACCACAGACAAAGGAGCTATCCGAAGCGGAATTTTATTCCCTCATGGAAAACATTTTGAATCTGCCGCAGGCGGAGCATTTCATCCGGTCTGCCACAGAGAACCACGCCCGTATTTCCGGGCAGGAGAAAGGCGGTGACTAAGGATAGCACTTTATCATTTTTCAATCGCACAGATAAAGCGCAGCGCCGGTCAGAGCGCCATTGCCAGCGCAGCCTACCGAGCCGGGGAACGTCTTTACAGTAACTACTATGGAGAAGTCAGCGATTACACCAAAAAGGGCGGCGTGATCGCTTCGGAAATCATGCTGCCGCCCCATGCGCCGGAAGTTTATCTTGACAGGGCAGCCCTCTGGAATGCTGTGGAGGGCTGCGAGAAACATCCCAAAGCCCAGATTGCCTATTCCTTTGATATTGCCATGCAGAATGAATTAACGCTGGAAGAAAATATGGAGCTGGCGAGAAAATTTGTGCAGGAGCAGTTTGTGGCAAAAGGCATGATTGCCGACCTTGCTTTTCACAGCCCGGAGAAAGAGGACGGCGGCATCCCCAACCCGCATTTTCATGTAATGACAACCATGCGCCCCTTGAACCCGGATGGCACATGGGGGCAAAAACAGCGGCGGGAATATCTCCTTGATGAAGATGGAAACCGAATCCGGGATAAAAACGGCGATTATATGTTTAACGCTGTCCATACAACAGACTGGCACGAGCCGGAAACGCTGGAACACTGGCGGGAGCAGTGGGCGGCTGCCGTTAATACAAAATTTGAGGAAAAAGGGCTGGATGTGCGTATCGACCACCGTTCCTATGTGCGGCAGGGGCTTGACCTGATACCTACTGTCCACGAGGGAGCTAATGTCCGGCAGATGGAAGCAAAGGGCATCCGCACCGAGAAAGGGGAACTGAACCGCTGGATTAAAGCTACCAACCGGCTCATGCAGGATGTGAGGAAGAAGATCAAAGCCCTGTTTGTCTGGATGGCAGAGGTAAAAGAAGAACTTTCCAAACCCCAGACACCGAACCTTGCCGACCTGCTGATCGCTTATTACAACCAGCGCAACGCAGGGGCATGGAGCAATAAAGCCAGAACCGGAAACTTAAGTGTCGCTGCTGCTACCCCTGTGCAGGGAGCTGGATATAACCGTCAACGAGCTGCTGGCCGGGGAGCGGGTGGCGGAGGAGGACTATAAAAAGAAAGCGGAGGAAAACATGATGAACCTTGTAAAGGAAGCCCAGGAAAGCAGGAAGAAGATTATCCTGTCCGCCCTGGTGGCGGCGCTGGCCATTCTGGCGGCACTGCCCCTGGTAGTAGTGGCGGGGGCGCTGGAGATGGAAACCTGGCTGCGGTGCCTTTTAATTGGCATCGGCCTTGTAGTGGTCGTTTTAGGCATTATCATCGCCTGCGTTTTAGATCGGGACGCCGGGGCCTTCGAGTGCCCGGAATGCCACGAGTGGTTTGTGCCGGAAATGGGCGCCTACATTATGGGGCCTCACACCATCACAAAGCGGAAGCTGCGGTGCCCCAAATGCGGCGCGGTGAAGTATTGCAGGCACGTGCTGACGAAATAAAAGGGCCAAGGGGCGGCGGGGCATCCTGCCGCCTCTTGCAGTTATGCGTTTGTGCGTTTCTTACAACAAAACATCTGCGGAATAGGGCACTTTGCAGTTGTCATAATGTGGCAAAAGGTTTTTTGCAGTTTTTAGAAAAAATCACAAAAAATGCCTTGCCTTTTTCCAGGTGTTGTACTAGAATATAGGTGCAGCCCTGTATGTGGGGCGCATAATTGTTAAAATTCCAGGAGGAGATCCCAATGGCAAAAGTAAAGATCGGCTTTATCGGCTGCGGCGGCATCGCCAACGGCAAGCATCTGCCCGGCATGGCCCAGCAGAAAGAGTATGTTGACCTGGTTGCTTTCTGCGACCTGATTCCCGAGCGCGCCGAGAAGGCTGCCAAAGAATATGGCACCCCCGACGCCAAGGTTTATACCGACTATCATGAGCTGCTGGCTGACAAGAGCATTGACGCTGTGCATGTCCTGACCCCCAACATCGCCCACTGCGAAATCACAGTGGCCGCCCTGGAGGCTGGCAAGCACGTTCTGTGCGAGAAACCCATGGCTGCTACCACTGCCGACGCCAAGAAAATGCTGGAGGCCCGGGACCGCACCGGCAAGATGCTGACCATCGGCTATCAGTACCGCCACTTCCCCATGAACCAGGTTGCCAAGGGCATTGTGGACGATGGCTGGCTGGGCGATGTGTACTATGCTGAGGCCACCTACCTGCGCCGCCGGGGCGTTCCCACCTGGGGCGTGTTCACCGACAAGTCCAAGCAGGGCGGCGGCCCGCTGATTGACATCGGCACCCATGCTTTGGATCTGACCCTGTTCCTGATGAACAACTACGAAGTGGATTATGTGGTGGGCACTTCCTTCGAGAAGCTGGGCACCCTGCTGGATCCCAAGTTCCAGGGCCAGGTTGACAGCATGGGCAACCAGAATAGCTGGAACAACAAGACCTACGACGTGGAGGATTCCGCTGTAGGCCACATCAAGATGAAGAACGGCGCTGTTATCAACCTGCGCGCTGCCTGGGCCATCAACATGGCTGAGGACAATGGCGCCAACAACGAGGCTTATGCCACGCTGGTAGGCACCAAAGGCGGCCTTGACACTGTTTCCGGGCAGGCCCGCCTGAACCACGTGGTTGCCAGCCAGCCCGCTATCACCATGGTGGGCAACAAGGTTGCTTCCTATATCCCCGGCTTCAGCGCCGGCCCCGCTCCCGTCAGCAAGGAGCATGACATCTGGGTAAAGGCCCTGCGCGGCGAAGGCGATCTGTTCGTCACGGCTGACCAGGCTTTTGTGGTTACCCGCATCCTGGATTCCATCTATGAGTCCTCCCGCACCGGCAAGCCCGTATACTTCGACTAATTAAAAAACCCGCCGCGATATTGCTCCTGTAATGAAACGGCAGGAATAGTTGGCGTTATCCCCCGTCTCCCAGGCGGGGGATAATATTGCGGTTTTGCTTGCAAATGGGCAGCAAAAGGCTTTTATGCTTTAAACGAGGATGTGTATTGTAATTTGGATAACGTAAATCTGCAATTATACTCTTTTGGGTTCGACTGCCCCCTGACCCTGCTGGAAAAAATCAAGAAGGCAGGGGAAATGGGGTATGCCGGGGTGGAGTTTGCCCGGGGCTATCAGGACATCCCTGTGGAGGACGTGAAAAAGGCCCTGGAGGAGGCGGGCGTTACCGCTGATTCCGCCCACGTGGCTTTTAACTTCATGGAGGAGGATCTCCCCTACCTTGCCAAGCTTGGCGTTACGTTCGTTGCCTGCCCCATGGCTGCTTTCAACACAACGGAGGAGGCCAAGGGACAGCGGAGGAGCTGAACAAGTTCGGCAAGCTGGCAAAGGAATATGGCATCACCATCGGCTATCACAACCACACCGGCGAGTTCTATCAGGACAACGGCGTTTACCTGATGGACACGCTGATTGAGAACACAGATCCCGGCACAGTGGCCTTTGAGATTGACTGCGGGTGGGCTTCTGCCGCCGGCATCGATCCTGTGGCGTATATCAACAAGTACGCCGGGCGCATCGCGGCCATCCACATTAAGGAGAACGGCGCTGTTATCGGCGCGGACAAGCCCAAGTCCCGGTATGATGCGCCTCCCAAGTTTGAAATTGGCCCGGACGGGAAGCCTGTATTCCCTCCTGAGTTCAAGAAGATGATGGAGGAACGGGAGAAGCTGAACGTGCCTACCGGCACCGGCATTGTGGACTGGAAAGCCGTGAAGGCCGCCGCTGACGCTCAGTGGGACAATGTGATCTATGTGGTGGAGCGGGAAGCCAGCTATGGCGGCAAAAGCCGCATAGAATGCTTGACAGAAGACATTGCCTGGCTGAAAGCGAACCTGTAAAAACGGAAAAGTTTCCCGGCCCCCTGCTGGCAGCAGGGGGCTGTTTTTTGGCACACACAGAAAGAGGACGGCGGCTGCCGTCCTCTTTTTTCACTGTGTAAACTATCAAAAAGCCTCACTGCTTTTCAGGCAGGCTGGACACAAACTCTTCCAGGTTTACCAGCGCGCCTCCCCGCAGGCGGGACTCCTCTGCCGCCAGGGCCATGAAATGGCTTTCCATGGAGCTTTCCAGGGTGGTGGTGCGCTGGGTGGCCTCCTTGCCGCCCAGCAGCATGTCCAGGAAATCCCCGATGATGCCGCTGTCACCGCCGCCGTGACCCTTCAGATCCTCTGCAAAAGCGCCTGCGTCAATGGTTTCTTCCTCCTGCCCAAACCGCCGCACCTTGATGATGTTGGACTTCATGTCCGCCTCGATCTCCCCCTTGGTGCCCATGGCTTTGAAATACCGGTAGCAGTCCT
Source organism: Acutalibacter sp. JLR.KK004 (assembly GCF_036941085.1). Lineage (NCBI taxonomy): Bacteria > Bacillati > Bacillota > Clostridia > Eubacteriales > Acutalibacteraceae > Acutalibacter > Acutalibacter sp. JLR.KK004. The sequence continues at coordinate 837,922 of NZ_JAYMNQ010000001.1, read as the reverse complement.
GGGTGAAGGCGCACATGGTGAAGCTGATGGTGGAGCCGTCCTCCATGGTCAGCAGGGTCTGCTGGTGATCGACCACGTCGTTGTCGCAGAAATACACGCACCTGCCGTAAGGCCCGGTTCTCAAGGCTTCATAGGTGCTTTCCAGGGTGTTTTCCACGCTTAAAATGGAGGTGGCCCAGCCCTTGCCGCTTTTGATACCGGTTTTGGGATCGGTAATATAAATCTTCTCCGCGTCAAAGATGCACTTGTCCTTTACCTTGCAGCCCTCCAGGCACCGGGGGGCCGCGCCTTCCGGGGCGCACTCCTTTTTAAAGAGCCGGGTGCCGCCAATGGAGGAGACGGCCTTGCACTTCTTTCCTGTAAGCCAGGTGAGGATATCCATATCGTGGCAGGACTTCTGCAATATCATAGGGCTGGTTTCCTGGGAATTGCGCCAGTTTCCCCGGACAAAGCTGTGGGCCTGGTGCCAGTAGGCCACGTTTTCATTGGCGCAGATGGATACCACCTGGCCGATTTCCCCTTTGTCCAGCAGATCCTTGAGTATGTTATAAAAGGCGGTATACCGCAGCACGTGGCACACGATAACCTTTCCCGGGCAGCCCTTTGCCACCTCCAGAAGCTCCCGGCACTTATCCAGCTCTGGGGAGACAGGCTTTTCCAGGAGAATGTTATACCCTTTCCGCAGCCCGGGGATGGCATGGCCCACATGCTGCCTGTCCATGGTAGACACCACCAGCACGTCCGCCAACTTTTCCTGCTCCAGCATTTCCTCAGCGCTTGCGAAACAGTTTTCCACTGGGATATCATAAAGCCTTTGGGCCTTTTCCACCTTTTGGGGGTTCAGGTCGGCCACTGCCACCACCTTCATCTTGTCGGGGAACAGCTTCTGCATGGAGGCATACGTGCTGCCCCTGTCCCCAAACCCTGCTATGGCAAATGTAATAGGTGCTTTCATACTTTTTCTCCTTTTCTAAGGCCTGGGGACTGCCCCGCAACCTCTTTCCAAACAGCTCTCCCGGCGGACTCAATCCTCTGTAAAGGCAAACAGCTCCTCCACTGCCACCTGAAAAACCTTTGCAATATCCATCGCCAGCTTCAGCGATGGGTTATATTTCCCGTTTTCCAGATGGACAATGGTTTCGCGCCTTACATGCACCAATTCCGCCAGTTCGCTTTGTTTTATTCCCGCTTTTTCACGATATTCCTTGACCTTTGTTTTAAGGGCCATACCAATCGCCATGCGATACAGGATTTCCGCAAAAGGAGATAAAGCATCCGCCTTTTGCGCCCGGCATCGTTCCTTTTTCCGTATTTTTCACGCTGCCATCGCGCAGAAATACCATGAACCGCGGGAGGCCTTAGAAGCTGTACCAATAGGCTCCTGCACAAATCTTTTCGGGAAATTTAGCGGGCTTCAGTGTTGGAAATCCTCGAAATTCGAAAGTATTTCTTGCGGTTTCCGCCTTGAACCCCACAAAATTTCCTCGAAAATCTTCGCACCAATCCTATCGGTACAACTTCTTAAACTCCCTTGCTGTCCATTACGCAAAATATGATAAACCGCACCACAGCCAGCACCAATATTGCGCCGACCAGCGCATAGCCCGCCATGGTTCCGTCTATGCATTTGACGGCACAGGCAAAGGCAATGACGATGACAGCGGCTATCATGATTTTTAACCCGACTGCGTCTGTTCTGCGCAAATTTTGAATGGCAAGCTCGTCCTTTTCTTCTTTGCTGAACATGCGGATGCGGTTTGCCTGCAGCACGAAAAAGATGATGGTGAACACCACAACCATGTTCTGGATGATGTCATAAAAATCGTGCCAGTCCCGTCTGGCCCACATCCAGTAATAGCAGGCAAGAAGCACCGCGTAAATAATCTTGGTTCCTACAATTTCCTTTAGCGTGACCTTTGACTTCATGTTCCATTCCTCCATGGGATAAATTTACAGCCGGCGTATGTTATAAATATATCACTCACCACACGCTTTGTCAAGAAAGGAGTGTGAAATATTTATAACTCTCTATGCCGCCGCTTTTTATCCGGAAAGGAATTCCCGCATAAAGCGCTGGGCGCGCGGCCGATAGGGGCGGCGGAAAGCCGCTGCCCGCCTAACAAGGCGCACTGACAGGCCGGACTGGGCCGCCTATGCTGTTACAATAGACTCCGCCTTTTCCAGCCGCAGGCGCTGCACCGCCTCTTCCCGCATCTTATACTTCAGGATTTTCCCTGCCGCGTTCATGGGGAAGCTGTCTACAAACTGCACATACCGGGGCACCTTGTGCTTTGCCATGTGGGTTAGCACAAAGTCTTTTATCTCCTCCTGAGAGCTTTCCTCCCCTTCCTTCAGCACCACGCAGGCCATGATTTCCTCGCCGTACTGTTCGTCCGGCACGCCGATCACCTGCACGTCCTTCACCTTGGGATGGGTATAGATAAAGTCCTCAATCTCCTTGGGATAGATGTTCTCGCCGCCCCGGATAATCATATCCTTAATGCGGCCTGTTATCTTATAGTTGCCCTCCGGGGTGCGGCGGGCAAGATCCCCTGTGTGGAGCCAGCCGTCCCGGTCAATGGCGGCGGCGGTGGCCTCGGGCATTTTATAATAGCCCTTCATAATGTTATAGCCCTTTGCCACAAACTCGCCGTCCACATTATCGGGCAAGTCCTCCCCTGTTTCCGGATCCACAATCTTGCACTGCACCCCGAACATGTCCCCGCCTACAGTGTTCACCCGGGTTTCCAAGGAATCGGTGGTCTTGCTCATGGTGCAGCCGGGGGAAGCCTCGGTCTGCCCATAGGTGATGCAGATTTCACTCATGTGCATTTTTTCCACTACATCCTGCATGACCTTCACCGGGCAGGGGGAGCCTGCCATAATGCCTGTGCGCATGTGGGAGAAGTCTGTTTTTGCAAAGTCCGGGTGTTCCAGCATGGCGATGAACATGGTGGGCACCCCATGGAAGGCGGTTATCTGCTCCTGGTTAATGCAGTGCAGGCCCTTGCGGGGAGAGAAGGCAGTGATGGGGCTCATGGTGGAGCCATGGGTCATGGAGGCTGTCATGGCCAGCACCATGCCAAAGCAGTGGAACATGGGCACCTGGATCATCATGCGGTCGGCGGTGGACAGATCCATGCAGTCGCCAATGGCCTTGCCGTTGTTCACCACATTGTAATGGGTGAGCATAACCCCCTTGGGGAAGCCTGTGGTGCCGCTGGTGTACTGCATGTTGCACACGTCATCCTTGTGAATCCGGCTGCGCCGCACTTCCACCTCTGTGGGCGGGATGGAATCTCCCAGGCCGATGGCGTGCTCCCAGGTGTAGCAGCCAGGCTGCTTGCTGTCGATGGTGATGATATTGCGCAGCACAGGCAGCTTTTTGCTGTGAAGCTTGCCGGGCAGGCAGCGGGTAAGCTCCGGGCAAAGCTCCTTCATAATGCCTACATAGTCGGAATCCTTGAAGCCGTCAATCATCACCAGGGTGTGGGTGTCGGACTGGCGCAGCAGGTACTCCGCCTCGTGGATTTTATAGGCCGTGTTCACCGTCACCAGCACCGCGCCGATTTTCGTGGCAGCCCAGAAGGTGATGTACCACTGGGGCACGTTTGTGGCCCAGATGGCCACGTGATCCCCCTTCTTCACCCCCATGGCAATAAGCGCCCGGGCAAACTGATCCACGTCGTCCCGGAATTCGGAATAGGTGCGGGTATAGTCCAGCTCTGTGTAGCGGAAAGCATACTGGTCGGGGAACTCCTGCACCATGCGGTCCAGCACGTCCGGGAAGGTTTCGTCAATCAGCGTCTCCTTGGGCCAGACATATTTGCCGGTGCGGGCACGGTTATCCTGCAGCTCCACCCGCTTCCGGGACACAGAGGCAAAGTAATCGTGCATAAAATTGGCAAACTGGGGGAACACCACGCCTGCGTCGGACAGGTGCCCGGCCCAGCGCTTCACCCATTCCAGGGAGATGTAGCCGTCATAGCCGATACCGCGGAGGGCGTCGAACATTTCCGGCAGAGGCAGGTCGCCCTCTCCCATCATGCGGTACTGGGCTTCCCCGCCCTCCATCACGCTGTCCTTTACATGGACATATTTAATGTACTCCCCCAGGTTCCCCACAGTTTCCGCCGGGGATTCCCCCCTGTAGCGGAAGGGGTGGTGCATGTCCCACAGGGCCTGGACAGAGGGCATGTTCACCTGATCCAAAAGGGCTTTCAGGCGTTTGGTATCCGCATACACGCCGTTTGTCTCCACCAGCAGGGTGACCCCAAAGCCCTGGGCAATGGTGCCTAAAAGCCGCAGGCAGGAGGCCACAAAGCTGTCGTCCACCTCGTCCTCAGCCTGGGGGTGCAGATCGCCCAAAACCCGGATATAGGGGGTGCCCAGCTTCTTTGCCAGCACCACATACTGGGTGATTTCCGAGATGTTTTTATCGTAGTCCTTTTTATATTTCAGGCTGCACCCGGAAGCAAGGCAGGGCACCTCCAGCCCCAGGGAGCGGAGCTTTTCAATAGTGCTGGGCAGGCGTGCGTCCGTAAAAGGCCGGGCGTTCACCGCGAAAATGTCCTCTCCCAGGCCCCGCACCTCAATGCCGTCAAAGCCCAGGTCTTTTGCCATGGAATAGATGTCTGTCCAGGAAAAATCCGGACAGGCAAGAGTGGAAAAACTAATCTTCATTGCAGCCACCATGCGGTACAGAATATGCACCGTTCCTCTCTATAATATAGTATATATGGGGGTAAGGGGTCGTTCAGCCTTTGGCCAGCCCCGTTGCCGGCAGGGTTTTCTGCTTTTTAGCCCTTTGGGCATACAGCTTCCCAGCCCTGTCCATCCGCCGGATGCGCAGCAGGAACAGCGCCCCGAACAGCAGAAGCCCCAGACAGCCAAACACCCCGTAAAGCCCCGGTCCGGTCAGCAGGCCCACTTCCCCTTTGGCAAAGTATATCCCTGCCGCCGCCATGGCGGTTACGCCGCTGCGGGAAAGGGCGGCGGGCAGGATGCTTCCGGTGCGCAGGGTCATATAGGACAGGGACAGGCCCAGCAGGAAGTAGAACAAAAGCCCGGTAAGAAGCCCCAGGACAGGGAAACCCCCATAAGCCCTGCCGTAAAAATACCCGTCAAAAAACAGGGGGGCATACCACAGCGCCCACACCCCGGAGCAGGCCAAAGCCGCTTTCATAGGGGCGTTTTTACCGAACAGCTCCTGGGCCTTGGGCAAAAGGTATCCCTGGAAGCCCAGCAGCTCTGCCGCTGACAGCAGGATGTTGGCAAAAGGCCCTGCCAGCACCCCCATGCCCAGCAGGGAGCTGAACATGCCGGAAGCCTGCTCCCGGGTCATGCCGCCCTCTATCAGCCCCGCGATAAATGTTTCCCCCTGGGGATCGTACTGCTGGGGGTGCATGGTGAAAAACAGCAGTCCCGCCACCAGCGCCAGGGCTGTGGGGAACACATAGCCAAAGCCATAGGTGAGGAAATTCCCCTTGAAGTGAGGGGCCAGGCCCCACAGCTCCGGGTCAAAGCCATAGCCCTCCTGCCTGCGGCAGATGAACATAGCCGCAAGGGGAGCCAGACTGCCCAGCACCAGCACAATGTCAAAATTCGCGTCTCCATACCGCTGGCCGCAGCCCCAGGCTGTGAAATATCCTCCCCAGACCACCCCAAAGGTTATGGCTAAAAACAGGCCCTGCTTCCGCAGAAGCTTTTGCCTTTCCGACTCCCCCACATTCCTTTCCCCCTCTCTTAAAGCTTCCGCCTGCCAATGTCCCTGCGGTACATAACGCCTTCAAAATTCACCATGTCCACAGCCCGGTAAGCCGTTTCCAGGGCCTCCTCCAGGGTATCCCCCAAAGCGGTGAGGCCCAGCACCCTGCCGCCGTTTGTGTAAAACTTCCCGTTTTCCCTTTTGGTGCCCGCGTGGTATACTGTCACCTCCGGCATGGCGGCAATCTGCCCTTTTTCGTCCAGCCCGGCAATCTCCAGGCCCTTGGGATAGCTGCCGGGATACCCGCCGCTTGCCAGGATGACACAGGCGCTGGCCTTTTCGCTCCACTTGATTTCCAGCTCTCCCAGGCGCTCCTGGGCCACAGCGGTGATAATCTCCGCCAAATCTGTCTCAAGCCTTGGCAGCACCACCTGGGCTTCTGGATCCCCAAAGCGGGAATTGTATTCAATCACCTTAGGGCCGTCCGGCGTGAGCATCAGGCCGAAATACAGGCAGCCTTTGAATTTGCGGCCTTCGGCGTTCATGGCCTGCATGGTGGGCAGGAAAATTTCCTCCATGCAGCGCTGTGCCGCCTCTTTTGTGTAGGCGGGGTTGGGGCTGATGGTGCCCATGCCCCCGGTGTTGGGGCCTTTGTCCCCGTCATAGGCCTGCTTGTGATCCATGGAGGAGGCCATGGGGCAGAGGGTTTTCCCGTCTGTAAAGGCCAGCACAGTCACCTCCGGCCCGGTGAGGAACTCCTCCACCACCACACGGCTGCCGCTGTCCCCAAAAATCTTGTCCTCCATCATAGACTGCAGGGCTTCTTCCGCTTCCTGTTCGTTCTGCGCAATCACAACGCCCTTGCCCAAAGCCAGGCCGTCCGCCTTGACAACAACGGGATATTTCCCCTGCTCCCGGATGTACTCCAGCGCCGCGCCCTGTTCCGTAAACACCTCATAGGCCGCCGTAGGTATCCCATACTTTTTCATCAGGTTTTTGGAAAACACCTTGCTGCTCTCAATCTCCGCCGCCTTGGCGTTAGGCCCGAAGCAGGGGAAGCCCGCCGCTTCCAAAAAGTCTGCCATGCCCGCGGCCAGGGGATCGTCCGGGGCCACAAAGATAAAATCCGCCTTGTGCTCTTTCGCAAAGGCCAGCACGCCCTCCTTGTCCATGGCCCCCACCGGCCCGCAGGCGGCGTCGCAGGCGATGCCGCCGTTGCCCGGCACGCAGTACAGCTTTCCTGCCTTCGGGCTTTCCTTCAGCTTGCGCACAATGGCGTGCTCCCGCCCGCCGCTGCCGATTACCAGAATATCCATTGTCCAGGCCCCTTTCCAATTTTTGCACAGTAATTTTTTTGTTCTGCTGTGATTTTTATGTGTTTTCACGCATTGACTTGCTAAAGCCTTCTGCCCCGGAAGGGGGCCTGCCTAAAAGACAGGCCCTTTTAAGGCCGCAGGACTCTGTCCCGCACCCTGCAAGCCTTTTTGAAAAAAGGCTTGACCTAAAAACCGGGTTACAAAATTTTCGGGATTTCCTCCAGGCTTTGCACCGTATAATCGGCGCCGCTGTGGGGATAGCCGGGCTTTGTTATGTGGATGGCGCCCCACCCGGCATTTTTCGCGCCCCGTATGTCAGCAATGGGATTGTCCCCCACCATCCAGATGCGGCCCGGGAAGTTCGCCGCCTCCTCCGCCTTGCGGAAGATGCGCACGTCAGGCTTCACCACGCCAACCGTGCCGGAGTTCACCACCCCGGCAAAGTAATGCCGTAGCTTCAGCCTGTCAAGCAGCCCTTCCCATTCCGGGAAATTGTTGGTGAGGATGTAGTTTTTGTATCCCTTAAAGGCACAGGCCATCAAGGCCCCCGGCGCTTCCGGGCGCACCCGGTACAGCCTCTCATCCTGCACAACCTCCCGCATCCGCCCCGCGGCCTCCGCCGCCAGGAGGGACGGCACGCCCTGGGCCTCATAGGCTTCTGCGAATTTTGCTGTTAAGCACTCCCAGAACGCTTCCCCGGTCAAGGTCTGGTCGCCGTCCGGGTGCCAGGGCAAGCCGCTTTTCAAATATGGCCGCAGCTTCTCTTCCATCACCCCGTATTTCGAGGCGGATTCCCCCAGCGCCAGCACCAGGCACCTGCGCCAAGTGGGCTGTCCGTCTGTCAGCGTCCCGTCAAAATCCCAAAAAATAGCCTTGCGCATATTGCATCCCTTTCCCCGGCCACCCCCGGGAACCCGTTCCCTGCGCGTCCACAAGCGTATGCCCACCCCTGCCCCGCAGCGGGCAAAGCCAGCTCCCCGCGTCCCGGGTCCAGCGTCACGCTGGTTAGTGGTGGAACAGGCGGATGCCTGTGAAAGCCATAGCCATGCCGTATTTGTCGCAGGTGGCAATCACGTTGTCATCCCGGATGGATCCGCCGGGTTGGGCAATAAACTCCACGCCGGATTTACGGGCGCGCTCGATATTGTCCCCAAAGGGGAAGAAGGCGTCGCTGCCTAAGGCCACGCCGCTCATGGTGTCCAGCCAAGCCCGGCGCTCTTCCCGGGTGAAAACCTCCGGCTTCTCGGTGAAGAAATTCTCCCACTGACCGTCTGCCAGCACGTCCATATACTCGTCGCCAATGTATACGTCAATGGTGTTGTCCCGGTCTGCCCGGCGGATGCCCTCTTTAAAGGGCAGGGAAAGCACCTTGGGGCACTGGCGCAGGTACCAGTTGTCCGCCTTATTGCCTGCAAGGCGGGTGCAGTGTACCCGGCTCTGCTGGCCCGCGCCCACGCCAATGGCCTGTCCGTTCTTCACATAGCACACCGAATTTGACTGGGTATATTTCAGGGTAATGAGGGAGACAATCAAATCCCGCTTGGCCTCCGCTGTGAGGGTTTTGTTCTGGGTGGGCAGGTTTTCAAGGAGGCTTTCGTCAATTTTCAGCTCGTTGCGGCCCTGCTCAAAGGTGATGCCAAACACGTCCTTGTGCTCGGTGGGGGCCGGGGTGTAGGCAGGGGCTATCTGCACTACATTATAGCCGCCCTTGCGCTTTTTCCTTAAAATCTCCAAGGCTTCCTCTGTGTAGCCAGGTGCGATAACGCCGTCGGAAACCTCCCGGGCCAGCAGCCTGGCTGTAGAGGCGTCGCAGGTGTCGGAAAGAGCGGCCCAGTCGCCATAGGAGGACATGCGGTCTGCCCCTCTGGCGGCGGCATAGGCGCTGGCAATGGGGGAAAGTTCCAGATCGTCTACAAAATAAATCTTTTTCAGGGTGTCAGAAAGGGGCGCATACACAGCGGCCCCGGCAGGGCTTACATGCTTGAAGGACGCGGCGGCAGGCAGGCCGGTGGCGGCCTTCAGCTCCTTCACAAGCTGCCAGCTATTAAAAGCGTCCAGGAAATTGATATAGCCCGGCTTGCCGTTTAAAACCTGTACGGGCAGTTCCCCGCCGTCCTTCATAAAGATGCGGGAGGGCTTCTGGTTGGGGTTGCAGCCATATTTTAACAACATTTCGTTTGCCATCTAACGCACAACCTTTCTGCAAAAAGAAAATTAGTTTTCGGGTCAAACCCTTTTCCAAAAGGGTTTGCAGGGTTTGGGACAGAGTCCCAAGGTCTTGCCCTTCCAGCAGCGCGAAACGCTGGAAGGGTAGAGGGGACGTGCCAGCGGCACGTTCACTCGCAGGGGAACCAGCGTAAGTGTTCCCCTGGAGGATTTTGCAAAGCAAAAGCCTGTGGCCGGAAAGAGCTTGAGAGAACCGCCCCGCAAGGGGTGCTCTCAAGGCGGGCATCAGCCCGCCCCAGGATATTGCGCCATTATATCACTGGTTCTTGTTCACAATCCGCGTTTCCATAGCGCCGCTTTCCAAATCTATAAAGCGCACAAACAGGGAAACCTTGTTGTCCTCATTGAGGCTTTCCCACAGGCCCTGTGTGAACCCGTCAATTTCGCTGGGGATTTCTACCGGAGTGGGTTCTCCCGCAAAGGAGGGCACCGGGTTCCCGTCTCCTTCATAGGTGTGGATGAAATGGCCCAGGCCGGGCTTTGCCTCATAGGAGAAGAACTGCCGCTGGGCAAAGTCCCCGTCGCCGTCTGTGCTCTTTAAAATGGACAGCCAGTAGTTGCCCTTGTCCTTTAAGTCGATAATGCCGGAAATCCGGGGGGTGAGGATGGGGGGATCCGGCTCAAAGGTGCGGGTAAGCAGGGCGCGGATAAAACAGCCGGGGGCTATGCAGTCCGGGCGCCCGGCAATCTTGTCATAGATGGTGTCGGTCTGGTCGCCGTTTGTCACAATCATGCCGCCGTCGAACATGCGCACGGGGAAATAAATCACCAGGGAGGGATCGGAAAGCAGAGCGGGATCAAAGGCCTGGGTGCGCATATCGCCCCCCTCTGCCACGAACACCCGGTTGCGGGAGTTCACGCTGCGGCCCATAATGAAATAGGCTGTAACGGCGCATTTGCCGTCCCCGCTTTTGCCGATGACAATCCCCCTGCCGGGATAGGAATTGCCCCGCAGTTCTTCATAAATGCTGACTGGCTTCATCTGTCATTCCCCTTTCTTCTGTTCCGCTAAGATGTTCACTTTCCCGTCTTTGACCTGTAACCTGCCCTCGCAGAACAGGCTGACGGCCTGGGGCAGAAGCACCCATTCCGCCTCCTCCATCACCCGGCGCTGGAGGGTTTCCGGGGTGTCCCCGTCTTTTACCTCCACCGCCTTTTGCAGGATGATAGGCCCGCCGTCGCACACCTCGTTGGCAAAGTGGACTGTGGCCCCTGTAAGCTTGCAGCCCCGGGCCAGCACAGCCTCGTGGACATGCAGGCCATAAAACCCTTTCCCCCCAAAGGCGGGAAGCAGGGCGGGATGCACGTTCATAATGCGGTTTTCATATGCCTTTATGAAATTATCCCCTGTAATGGTTAAAAACCCTGCCAGCACCACCAGATCCACATCCCGGGCCTGCAAGGCATGGATAAGGGCTTCGCTGTAGCTTTCCACGTCGGGATAGTCCCTGCGGCACAGGACAATGGCCTCTATGCCCGCCCTTTTGGCCCGCTCCAGGGCAAAGGCGTCTGCCCGGCTGGCAACCACCACCCGGATAGCGCCGTTTTCAATCTTCCCGGCCTGCTGCGCGTCAATCAGCTTTTGCAGGTTGGTGCCGCCGCCGGACACCAGCACGCCTATGTTCAGCACAGCACAACCCCCTTTTCCCCAGATACCACCTGGCCGATAATCTCCGCCTGCTCCCCGGCGCCCCGCAAAGCCTCCAGGGCCTTTTGGGCCGTGTCTTTGGATACAGCCAGGCACAGGCCAATGCCCATGTTAAAGGTGTTATACATGTCCCGCTCCGGGATGCCGCCTGTTTTGGCGATTAAATCGAAAATGGGCAGAGAGGGCAGGGCCGCCTTTTCCACCCTGGCGGTAAGCCCCTCCTTCATCATGCGGGGGATGTTTTCATAGAAGCCGCCGCCGGTAATGTGGGACACAGCCTTCACGTCCGCCGCCTCTATCGCCGCCAGCAGGGGCTTTACATAGATGCGGGTGGGGGTCAGCAGCGCCTCTCCCAGGGTGCTGCCCAGCTCGTCCATGTGTTTTTCCACAACCGCCCCTTCGTCCCCTATACCGAACACCCGGCGCACCAGGGAAAAGCCGTTGGAATGCACGCCGGAGGAGCGCACCCCGATAAGCGCGTCCCCGGCCTGGAGCCTGCTGCCGTCTATGACCTTTTCTTTATCCACCAGGCCTACGGTGAAGCCCGCCAGATCATAATCGTCCTCCGCCATCATGCCGGGGTGCTCGGCAGTTTCCCCGCCGATAAGGGCGCAGCCAGCCTGCACGCAGCCTTCCGCAACCCCCGCCACAATCCGGGCGATTTTCTCCGGGAAGTTCCTGCCGCAGGCGATGTAATCCAGGAAGAACAAAGGCTTTGCGCCGCAGCACACCACGTCGTTGACGCACATGGCCACCGCGTCGATGCCAATGGTGTCGTGCTTGTCCATAAGCATGGCGATTTTCAGCTTGGTGCCCACGCCGTCTGTGCCGGACACCAGCACCGGCTCTTTCATGCCCTGCACCGGCGGGGCAAACAGCCCCCCAAAGCCGCCAATCCCTGAAACCACGCCGGGAATCATGGTGCGGGCCACATGCTTTTTCATCAACTCCACCGATTCATACCCCGCGGTCACGTCCACGCCCGCGGCCTTGTAGCTGTCGCTGTAGCTTTCCATAGCGCTGCCTCCTTCTTTTTCCTCAGGTTTCCCTGCCAGTCCCACATTTTCTCGTTTCCATGGCCTGTCTGCGGCTATTGTACCATATTTGTCCTGCCCCGTCAATTGACACACTATACAGAGCAGGGCCTATGCCGGAGTTTTAGGACACCCCGCCAGCCTTATAGAGGTAAGCCCGGCCCTTTTTCCCCGCCAGCTCCACAGCCCCCACTGTGCGCAGCACATTTAAGGCGGCCTGGGCCTTCTGCCGGGAAAGCTTTGCAGGGCGGGTGAAATCCTGCACGGTAAACTCTCCGGGAAGCCCTGGGGGCAAAAGCCCGCTGTAATCCGCCGGGCGCTCCAGCCATAAAGCGTCCAGCAGCCGGATGGGCATACGCTCAAAGCACACTGTGCGCTTACGGCCCACCTTGATTTCCGGGCGCTCCAGCCGGAACTCCTCTGTTTCTAAAAGCAGCACGCAGAACCGCAGCCCCTCCCGGCCCAGAAGCGGCTTTATGCGGTACAGCTCCGGCAGGATTTCGCAAAACCCAGGGCGCTTGGGGCTTTTCCGGCGTGTCCCGGCTGTGCCGTCCTCCTGCACCCTGACAAGCCATTTCACCGCCGGAACCGGGTATACCACCGTCACCGGGGCGGCTTGGAGGAAATAGTCCAGCTTGTCCCGCAGGCGGTCAAAGCCCCGGGTCTGGATTTCCACAATGCCCTCCGGCCCAAAAACGTCTGCCACATACGGTCCCACCCGCACCTCCCGGCTCTCTGGTTCCGGCCCGAAAAAGCGCTTGAGCACCGCGTGCTGGGTCTTTTCCCCCAGGGTGCCAATGCCTGCCCGCAGCCGTTCTTCCCCCATTTCCTCCCGGCAGGCCTGGAGGAAGGCAGACTGGCTCAGCTCCATCATGCAAGCCCGAAAAGCCTGGCGAAATTGCCATAGAGGATGGCCCGGTTTTCTTCCTCAGAAAGCCCCAGTCGGAAAAACCGCTCCAGCTCCTCCTTGGGATTCCACATGGGGAAGTCTGTGCCAAACATGGTGTGATCCGCCCCGAAATGCCGGATGCTCTCCAGGGCCTTTTCCGGCTCCACCAGGAAGAGGGAGCTGGAAGTGTCAATATACACGTTGGCGCCCTGCAGCTCCCGCCGGGCTGTGTCCCACTCGGTGTATCCCCCCAGGTGGGCGGCGATGCAGGTGAAGTCCGGAATTTTTTCCAGCACCTTCATCAGCCGCCTGGGGGAGGAAAAGTCCATCCGGCTGTCCCCTGTGTGGAACAGCACAGGCAGGCCCCGGCGGGCTGCCTCCTCATATACGGGAAGCATCCGGGGATCGTCTATCTGGAACCGCTGGAAGTCCGGGTGCAGCTTAATGCCCCGAAGACCCAGCCGCTGGATTTCCTCCATTTCCCCCTGGATATCCGCCACATCCTGGTGCCAGGCCCCCAGGCCCACAAACTGGGGATATTTTTCACACTTCTCCGCGATGAACTGGTTGATGGAACGCACCTGCTCCACTTTGGTGGCCACAGAGCACACCAGGAAGCGGTCTATCCCTGCTTCCCCGCCCCGCTCTGCGAGCACATGGGGCAGGCCCACGTTCTGCATGGGGATGTGGTAAAAATCCCCCACTGAAGCCGTTGCCTTTTCCGCTATCTTCCCCGGGTATATGTGGGCATGGGCGTCCGCCGCCCTGTACTGTATCCCGTTATGCTCAACCATTCTGCCTCTCCCCTTCCTTTTCCGCGGGCCGGCCGGCGCACATCCTGCTGTAGACGCACCCGCAGTAGTTCTGCCTGTACAGGCCGTATTCCTTGGAGCGCTCTATAGAGCGCTTGTACCCGTCTTTTTTCTTGAAGTCGCTGGGCAGGTGGGCCACCCCGTATTCTTCCCCCAGCTCCTCCCCGATGGCGCCCAGGGCCTGAGCGTTTTTCAGGGGGCTGATGGAAAGGGTGGTGGTGAAATAGTCAAAGCCCTGCTCCTTTGCCAGCTTTGCCGTGTAGGAAAGCCGCAGCCGGAAACAGGCCATGCACCGGGCGCCGCCCTCAGGGGCCTCCCGCAGGCCCTGGGCGGCAACCTCAAAGGCTTCGTTGTCATAGGCGCAGGGCAGCAGCTTCACCGGGTTTTCCAGGGGCATTTCCGATATCAGCCGCTTCACTTCCTCCAGCCGCTTTTCATATTCTTCCCTTGGCGCGATATTGGGGTTGTAATACACCAGGGAGGTGTCGAAAAACCTGGCGGCATATTCCAGCACGCCGCTTAAGCAGGGGGCGCAGCAGACGTGCAGCAGCAGCCTGGGCCGCTCTCCCCTTCGGACATGCTTTTCCACCAGCTTTTCCATTTCCCTGGCATAATTTCTCACTGGCTGCGCCATCATAATACCGCCTTTCCGTTTTAGAACCTGTATTCATAATCGAAATTGCCGGATGAGCGAGGATTTTTGGGGCCAATCAAGGCAAATTTCCGCAGACATGCTGGCGCATGGCAAGAAAATTTAACATAGAGTGGCTCCAAAAAGGCCGCTTAGACGGTGGTTACAGGTTGTGAATACAGGTTCTTACAGGACAACAAAAGATTTCAAGTAGAAATTTTATCACATGCGCCCCGGGATTGCAAGACACTCCTGCCCCGCTGGGAAAAATACGTAAAATTCCCCTTCCGGCAAAGGCTTAAAGCCTTTTTGCGGGAATCTCTCCTCCCGCCGCGATTTCCATATTGACAGGGCAGGCAAAAAAATATATGATACTCTATGAGCAATAAAAAAATCCCTGCGTTTCATAAATTATATCCTGCGGCTGTCTTATTTCCGTAAGAGCCTGCGGACAGGCGGTAAAACCATGAACCTCTCCTTTTTCTTATCCAACCCCCTTATTAACGTAAGCGTTATTTCCTGGCTGGCAGCCCAGCTTTTGAAAACCCTGCTGGACACCATCAAGCACAAGTCTTTCGACCGCCACCGCCTGGCCGGGGCCGGCGGGATGCCCAGCTCCCATTCGGCGGTGACCTGCTCGGTGCTGCTTACCTCCTATTATCTGTACGGCTTCAACCACCCTGTGTTCGCCCTGGCCTTTGTGCTGGCCCTTATCGTCATGTATGACGCAACAGGCGTCCGCTGGGCGGCGGGCCTGCACGCCCGGGCCATCAACCATATTGTGGAATACCTGGAGGCAAGCGATGACGAGGCCAGCAGAAAGGCCCTCCACGACCTTATCCCCCGGCTCAACGAATCCTTGGGGCACCGGGTGCGGGAGGTTATCTGCGGCGCGGCTTTGGGCTTTGGCATTGCTTTTGTTGCCCATTTTCTCCGCACCCCTTCTTGAAAAACAACTTCCATTCCATCCTATACAAAAGAGGAAGCCTGCGCGCCGCAGGCCTCCTCTTTTTATAATGATACTCGCTTTTTCAGGTTCAACTGCTTTTTATTGCCGCTGTATCCCAAAGAGCGGTAAAAGGCATGCGCCCCTGTGCGGCCCTCTCCGGATACCAGCCGCACTGCCTCCGCGCCTGTTTCCCTGGCCCAGTCCTCCGCCGCAGCCAGCAGCTTCCTGCCGATTCCCATGCGGCGGCAGGAGGAGGAAACGGCAATGCCCATGATATTTTTCATGTGATCCGCATACAGCACGTCATAGTCGTTCAGGTGGACATACCCGGCAACAGTGCCGTCCAGCTCCGCCACAAGGATTTTGTCCTTCCCGCTTTCCAGCAGCATGGCAAGCTTCTCTTTTGTCTTGTCCACAGGGTAGCCATAGCCCATTTCTTCCCGGTTCAGCCGGGCCAGGGCCTGGGCGTCCTCTGCCCGCGCCTCCCGGATGGTGATATCTGCCATAAACCCGCTCCTTCCTGTAGGGATTCCCCCATAAAGGCCCTGCTGCTCCAGCCCCCGCCCCACGCGCCAGGCTCCGCCTGGCGGCGCGCTTCGCGGGCGGCAAGGCCCCCGGGCCTTGCCCGTGGGGCGGGAGGCCGGCTTCGGCAGCCTTTATTTCCCCAGCACTTTCTTCACAGTGGCTTCAATGTTTTCCGCACTGAGGCCGAACTCCTTGAGCAAATCCACAGCCGGGCCGGAGTGTCCGAACACGTCGTTTACGCCGATTCTGGTGACAGGCACAGGGCACTCCTCGCACAGGCAGGCGCAGACCGCCTCCCCCAAGCCGCCGATAACGCTGTGCTCCTCCACGGTGACAACGCGCCCTGTCTCCTTGGCCGCTTTGATAAGCAGCTCCCTGTCAATGGGCTTGATGGTGTGGATGTCGATGACCCTGGCATGGATGCCGGACGCCTTCAGGGCCTCATGGGCTTTTAGGGCCTCCCCCACCATCAGGCCGGTGGCCACAATTGCAATATCGTCCCCTTCCCGCAGGGTGCGCCCTTTGCCCAGCTCAAAAGGCTCGGCAACATCTTCTGTGCAGCTTTCCACCGCAAGCCTGCCCAGGCGCAGGTAAACCGGGCCTTTATAGGCCGCAGCCGCCTTCACCGCGTCCACCATCTCATAATGGTCGGCAGGGTTGAGCACCACCATGCCGGGGATGGCGCGCATCAGGGCAATGTCCTCGCAGCACTGGTGGGTGGCCCCGTCCTCTCCCACAGAAATGCCCGCGTGGGATCCGGCAACCTTCACGTTCAGGTGGGGATACCCCACAGAGTTGCGCACCTGCTCGAAAGCCCTGCCCGCCGCGAACATGGCAAAGGAAGCCGCAAAGGGGATTTTCCCGCAGGCAGCAAGGCCCGCGGCAATCCCTATCATGTTAGACTCCGCTATGCCGCAGTCAATAAACCGCTCTGGAAACTCCTTCTTGAAAATATTGGTTTTGGTGGCCTCTGCCAGATCCGCGTCCAGCACGATAATATCCGGGTTATCCTTCCCCAGCTCCACCAGGGTTTCCCCGAAGCTTTCCCTGGTCGCTTTTTTAACCTTTTCAGCCATTTACACAGCCATCCTTTCTAGTAAAAATCCCAGTTAAAGCGCCCCAAAGGCTTCCAGCCGGCTTTCCACTTCCTTCACAGCGGCCTCATACTCCTCCCTGTTGGGGGCCTTGCCGTGCCAGCCCGCCTGGTTTTCCATAAAAGAAACGCCTTTCCCCTTTATGGTTTTGGCGATGATGGCAAAAGGCTTGCCCTTACAGGCTTTGGCGGCCTCCATGGCCTTTTCGATTTCGTCGAAATCGTTGCCGTCGATGGTTATGGTTTCAAAGCCAAAGGCCTCGAACTTCTTGTCTATAGGCTCCGGCCCCGCCACCTCGGCCACAGGCCCGTCTATCTGCAGG
Organism: Acutalibacter sp. JLR.KK004; assembly: GCF_036941085.1. Taxonomy (NCBI): domain Bacteria; kingdom Bacillati; phylum Bacillota; class Clostridia; order Eubacteriales; family Acutalibacteraceae; genus Acutalibacter; species Acutalibacter sp. JLR.KK004. The sequence continues at coordinate 820,769 of NZ_JAYMNQ010000001.1, read as the reverse complement.
CCGTTAAAGTCTACCAGCACGCAGAGGTTGTCCAAGGCGTGGTGCCCGGCGAACATGGCAGCCTCCCACACCTGGCCTTCTTCAATCTCCCCGTCCCCTAAAAGGGTGTACACCCGGTAGGAAGCCTTGTCCATTTTGCCTGCCATAGCCATGCCCACAGCAGCGGAAATCCCCTGGCCCAGGGAGCCGGTACTCATATCCACGCCGGGGGTGCCCTTCATGTCCGGGTGGCCCTGGAGCATGGCGCCAATGTGGCGCAGCTTCTGCAGCTCGCTTACGTCAAAATACCCCCGCTGGGCAAGGGCGCCGTACCACCCGGGGGCGCAGTGCCCCTTGGAGAGCACGAAGCGATCCCTATCGGGGGACCGGGGGTTCTGGGGGTCGATGCGCATTTCCTGGAAATACAGGTAGGTGAAGATTTCAGCCGAGGAAAGGGAGCCCCCCGGATGGCCTGATTTCGCATGGAAAACGCCTTCTAAAATGCACCGGCGCACCTTTTCCGCGGTAATCTGAAGCTCCTTGCGTTTTTGGACATCCATGATTTGCAAAACCGTCCTTTCGCTGTGTTTGAACATATCATAAATTGGGAATGAAAGAGCCTGCTCAGTATCAGAGCGTGTACGGGCAGGGCGGAAACGCGCCGTCAAAACAGGCGCGGGAGGATGCCGAGCGGCTCTCGTGCTTACGGATAAAATTGTATCGTATTCTGCTGAAAAAAGCAAGCGGGATTTTGTATAGTCCTTGTACCTCCCGTGGCTTTTATGTTATACTGTATGTATAGGGCCTGTTTGAAAAATCGCAAACCCGTCTTTTTGCCCCAAACAAGCCCTTGTATGGAAAACACAAAGGCAAGGAGGAAACATTTTGCAGTATCCCTGGCTTTATGACGAGCTTATCCAAAAACCCGGCGCAGTGCAGGATTTCAAGGAGGAATGGCAGTGGACCCGCTTCCAGGTGGGAGGCAAGCTTTTCGCCGCCATCTGCAAGGACGAAACCGGGCAGGACGCCCTGCTCACCCTGAAGCTGGAGCCTCAGGAGGGACGCTTTTTCCGGGAGCAGTATGAGGACATTATCCCTGGCTACTACATGAACAAGGAGCACTGGAACTCCATCAGGCTGGAAGGGTCTGTGCCGGCGGAGCTTATACGGGAGCTGGCGGAGAAATCCTATCGGCTGGTGCTTCATGGCCTGTCAAAGAAAAAGCAGAAGGAGATCCTGGGGGAAGGATGAGAGGGTATCGGCTGGGTTTCGACCCCTGGGCCTTGTGCCTGTTCCTGGCCTTGATGGCCCCAAACTTTTTCTGGTCCGCTGTCCCCGCCCCCTGTGACGTTCTGCGCGGAGAGTCCGCCACCCAGGCCCTGGACTCTTTCGCTTCCCTATGCCAGGTTTTATCGGTAGGGCTTATGTGCCTGCCCCTTTATAAAGGGCAGCGGGAAAAGAGGGCTTTTGGCCCCTGGGCCAAAGCTGCCCTGGGCTGCCTGTGCCTGTATTATCTGGGCTGGGCTTTCTATTACAGGGGCCTTGCTGCCTTTTGGGTTATCCTCCTTCTAACCCTGCCCCCCTGCCTTGCCCTGCTGTCCTATATCCTGCACCGGAAAAATTGGCCCGCCGCCCTGCCCGCTGCCCTTTTCACGGTGTGCCATATCGTGTACGCGGCAGTGAATTTCCTGCTCCCACCAGGGTTTGTTTGAAAAACGAGAACGCTGCCTTTTCCTCTGTTTTCAAAGAAGCCCTAAGCAGGGATGGCAACTGCGTTTTGAAAGCCCTAGCCTTTCCGCCTGCGCCTGGGCTTTACCTGGACAGCTTCATTGAGATACCGCTCCGGAAAAATGAATGCCTCCGCCGGAATATGGTACAGCGACACCAGCACCCGGATTTCCTTCAGGCCCGGCATGGTTTTCCCCGTCTCATAATAGGTGTAAGTGGAACGGTTTATGTGCAGCACCTCCGCCACCTGGCTCTGGGTCAGTTTCTGCGCCGCACGCGCGCTTCTGAGCATCCTTGAAAAGTCTTCCCGAAAGTTTCCCATTTCCTCATCCCTTTCTTTCGTGCATATGTCAGCAGCGTTTCTATCTGTTTTAAAACCCTGTTTATACCATCTATAAAGAGAAAAGACACCGGGTCTTGGGCAAGACCCGGGCTGGTATGCGCTGCAAGCCGATGTGGCAAGATTTCCCGCAGAACAAACAGGATGCAGGTGCTTTTTTGTGGCTATATAGCAGGAAAAGCCAGATAAAAAACCCTGAAACCCCTGAATAATATTATAAAATGCCCTTTTGTTTCCCGTCAATAGTAACACGCCAATTCCCATAAAATACCGCGGCAGGAAGCTTTAACAATATCACATGTTTTTAACATAAATTATAATATATCAATCACCTTCTTGCAACCATAAAATATGTTTACAAGGAGGTGATTTCCCATGGGAAACCGCGACTTGATTATCAAGCCAAAAAAGGCGAAAGGCGAGGATGGTTACAAAGTTTTTTCCATCCGTATCAGGGAAGAGCTGGTAAGCCGGCTGGACACCATTTCAGCCCAGTCCGGTCACAGCCGCAATGAATTGATCGGCATTTTCATTGAATTTGCCTTAAACAGGTGCCATATAGAAGAAAGCGGGAAGAAATAAAAAAAGACAGCTTCCGCTTTTTTCTGCGCCAAGCAGCCCCCGCGCCTATTGGCTAGGCAGGCCGCTCCTGACAGCACCCCCAGATATGGAACACAGCCTTCCCATAAAAGCTGTGGAAAGCCGCCTTTTGTGCCTGCCGCCGTCCCTTTTTCCGTTTTCCGCACAAGCCCGGGAGAAAAAAAGCAGAAAAAATTCTTTAAGGGCTTGACGGCACGGGAAAAGTCTGGTATAATAATTTTTGCAGTCGGGGGTATAGCTCAGCTGGTTAGAGCGCCTGCTTCACACGTAGGAGGTCACTGGTTCGAGTCCAGTTATCCCCACCATCTAAGGACGGTTATTTTGATACAATGGGTATTGGAATAACCGTCCTTATTTTCGCCCAAGACCGCCGAAAATGGCCGTTTTCCTAATCCTTTCAAGAAAAGGCCCACCGCTGGCTGGATAAATTTCCAGACCAGCAGTGGCCTTTTCTCGTTTTTTGTGCTTTATAAAGGAAACTATCGTGGGCTTACTGGGTATCGCTTTTTATGAGGGTTATCGTTAAACCATCAAGTTTTCTTAACCGCAGGCTTTCCTTCCCGGCAGCTCATCACGAGCGGTGTGCAATGAGAATAAATAATTCTTATCGATTAATTCTGCTATGCTGAAAGCGTGGCAGCTGGGCTTGATTTTCCAGAAAAGAATCCTTTCTCCCCCTGCCATCAAACATTGTACTGAATGAGCTTGATTGGTGGATAACCAGTCAGCGGGCATAGTTGCCGCGCAGCAATTCAGAACGATCACATCTGGGGGGCTTGTCAATGGTCTTCCCCACACCGCTGTAATACACGGTATCCCCAACAATTAAAGCGGCCTGGCTTCACCGCGCAAAACGCAGCCGCTGGATTCTCCCATATATTCAACAGTTTCACGGTTATCACCATGACGGGCAGGCACCGTTTTGGTGTTTTTTCTTTCTACATCATCGCCAGAAGCCTTCTTTTGAACCACTCGCCTTGCCAGTGGTTTTCGGTAGACAACAAAAAAGGGAATCCCGCAGGATCCCCTTTCACTTTGCAATATTCTTTTTAGATAAACTTGGCAGGGCTAATCTTCACGCCAGGGCCCATGGTGGCGCTTACCACGCAGGAGCGCACATACTGGCCTTTAGCGGCGGAGGGCTTTGCCTTCACAATGGCGTCCATCAGAGTGTTGAAGTTTTCAGAAAGCTTCTCCACGCCAAAGGAAACCTTGCCGATGGGGCAGTGGATGATGTTGGTCTTGTCCAGGCGGTACTCGATTTTACCAGCCTTGGCTTCCTGGACAGCACGTGCCACGTCGGGGGTCACTGTGCCGGCCTTGGGGTTGGGCATCAGGCCCCGGGGGCCTAAGAGCTTGCCCAGACGGCCTACCATGCCCATCATGTCCGGGGTGGTAATCAGCACGTCAAAATCCATCCAGCCTTCGCCCTGGATCTTCTGCACCATTTCCTCAGAGCCTACAAAGTCCGCGCCAGCGTTCTGAGCGTCCTCAATCTTCTCAGGCTTGCAGATAACCAGCACCCGCACGTTTTTGCCGGTGCCATTGGGCAGCACGATGGCGCCGCGCACCTGCTGGTCTGCATGGCGGCCGTCAACGCCCAGCTTCACATGCAGCTCTACCGTCTCGTCAAACTTGGCGGTGCCGGTCTTTACAGCCAAATCAAGGGCTTCGTTTACCTCATACAGCTTCTGGCGGTCGATGAGCTTTGCGCCCTCTCTATATTTCTTACCGTGTTTCATTCGTCTATACCCCCTGCCCCTTAGTCTACAACTTCGATGCCCATGCTGCGGGCAGTGCCTGCGATCATGCTCATAGCGGCCTCGACAGAGCCGGCGTTCAGGTCGGGCATCTTCTGCTCGGCAATCTTCTGCACCTGCTCGCGGGTGATTTTGGCAACCTTCTTCTTGTTAGGCTCGCCGGAGGCGGACTCAATGCCGCAGGCCTTTTTGATAAGGACAGCGGCGGGAGGGGTCTTGGTGATGAAGGTGAAGGAGCGGTCGGCGTATACGGTGATTACCACAGGGATAATCAGGCCCACGTCGTTCTTGGTGCGCTCGTTGAATTCCTTTGTAAACGCCATGATGTTCACGCCGTGCTGGCCAAGGGCAGGGCCGACAGGGGGGGCCGGGGTTGCTTTGCCGGCGGGGATCTGGAGCTTTATAAAGCCCGTAACTTTCTGTGCCATTTTCTGATCTCTTCCTTTCCGTTGTGGTTCGGACGACCCAGGCGGCTGCGGTATTCCGCTTAAAAATCCGCCTGTATCTCCCACTGGGCAGCTTCCTGCCCAATACAGAGCAAATCAAACAAAAACCTTTCTTTCCGGTGACTTCCGGCGCTTAGCCCACAGGCTCCGCCTGATCCAGCTCCAGCTCCACAGGGGTGTCCCTGCCGAACATGGAAACCGTCACCCGGACGCGGTTCTTCTCCACGTCCAATTCCTCCACTGTGCCGATGAAGCCCTCCAGGGGGCCGTCTACGATGTTTACCGAATCCCCCACCTGGTAGCTGATTTCAAACTCCCGGTTCTCTATCCCCAGCCGGGCGACTTCGTCCTCTGTCAGGGGGATGGGCTTGGAGGAGGGGCCGACAAAGCCTGTGCAGCCGCGGATGTTGCGCACGGCGTACCAGGATTCGTCTGTCATAACCATTTTCACAATCACATAGCCGGGGAAAATCTTGCGCTCCACTTCCTTGCGCTTGCCGGCGTCCGTGATTTCAGTGACCTTTTCGGTGGGCACACGGATCTCTTGAATCAACTCCTGCAGTTGGCGGTTCTCCACCGTTTTTTCCAGGTTCGAGGCCACCTTGTTCTCATAGCCGGAGTAGGTGTGTACCACATACCATTTTGCTTCCTCTGCCATGTGTTACCTCCGATGCAGTCATCTCAGCCCTTCGCCACGTCCATGACAAGGCTCAGAAGGTTCATAAACACAGTGTCCAGGGCGAATACAAACAGCCCCAGCACCAGGATGGTGACCAGCACCACGCCTGTGTTCTTGAAAACAGCTTTGGGGGTGGGCCACACAATCTTCTTCATTTCGCCTTTGCAGTCCTTAAAGAACTTTGCGATGCGCTTGAAAAAGCGCACAAAGGGGTTTTCTTTTTTCTCGGGCTTCTTTTCGGTCTTTTTTGCGTTATCCGCCATGCTGACACCCCTTATCTTGTTTCCCTGTGCAGGGTGTGTTTCCGGCAGAACCTGCAATATTTATTCATTTCCAGTCTGTCGGGGTCATTCTTCTTGTTCTTCTTGGTGAGATAGTTCCTCTGCTTGCACTCTGTGCAGGCCAGTGTGATCTTCACGCGCATTTGTCGGCACCTCCCGTTTTACGGAAATAAATTTGGGGTCTCCCCCAGCCTCCCTCCAAAAAGGGCCAGCCGCCTGCATTTCCAGGCAACATAAATAAAGCCTCTTTTCGAGGTGCTCCCAGTATACCACATCTTGTTGGGGCTTGTCAACTTTTTCTTTTGGGCGGGCGTGCGGCGGCAGGCGTCTGCCCCCGTTGCAGTAAACCCGCGGCGGATGGGAATATCGTAAAAGTCTGGCGGGAGCGCTTGGAAAAGCGGCCCACGCAGCTTGTATTCCGCGATTCCCCACTCTGAAAAAGCAGCGGATTCAACAGCTATGATAATATAAAACCATGTGAAAACATTTTGAAATGTATACTTTTTAGCAATCCAATCTGAAAACTTTTTGTTTGTATAATTTTACCACTATTTCCCCCAAAAAGCAAGGCTTTTACCCTGTGTTTTGGATAAATCTGTTTATCCTGCCCGCTGGCAAAATGGTATACTTTTTTGCCAGCGGGGGAATTCCCCTGAAAAAAGGCAAAAAATCCTGTGCCCGCAGCTATCAACAAGCCCTAAGCGTCCCTATAAAAAATAACCAGCAAAGAAGTGAGGATCCATTAAGAAAGGGAAAGCCCTGCTGCTTCAATATAAGGAGCAGCTTGCGTATCTGTTTTTCGGCGTGCTGACCACCGTGGTGAACTACGCCGTGTTCTGGCTGTTCCAGCAAGCGTGGCAGGGGCGGCATGTTCTGTTCGCAAACCTGCTCACCTTCCTGATTGCCACGGCCTTTGCCTATGTCACGAATAAAGTGTTTGTGTTCCACAGCCCTGCCTGGCATCCGGGGTTCGTCCTGCGGGAGGCGCTGGCCTTTTTAAGCGGCAGGCTCTTTTCTTTTGGCATAGAGGAAGCGGGCCTGTATGTTGCCGCCTATGTTTTAAGGCTGGACAGGTTCTCCCTGTGGGGGTTAGACGGCACTATGCTCTCAAAGATTGTGCTGTCCTTCCTGGCAGTGCTGCTCAATTATTTTTTTAGCAAATTTTTGGTGTTCGGCAAGAAAAAGGAAGGGGAAAAAGAGGAATGAAGGTTTTGTTAGTCCTCCCGGCCTACAACGAGGAGGAAACCATTGTCCGCACGGTAAAGCAGATACGGGATCAGGAGTTCCCAACCGGGCTGGAGGTGGACTATGTGGTGGTTAACGACGGCTCCTTTGATCGCACGGAAGCCCTGTGCCAGGAAAACAACATCCCCTGCATTTCTTTAGTGCAGAACCTGGGTATCGGCGGCGCAGTGCAGTCCGGATACCTGTACGCCAGCCTTATGGGCTTCGACGCGGCGGTGCAGTTTGACGGCGACGGCCAGCACGATATCCGCAGCCTGCCTGCCCTGCTGGCTCCCATCGCCCGGGGCGAAGCGGACTTTACCGTTGGTTCCCGCTTTGTGGAAAAGGGAGCCAGCGGCTTTCAGTCCACCTTTATGCGCCGGCTGGGGATAAGCTACCTCTCCTTCATCATCCGGCTTTTAACCGGGGAGCAGGTGGCAGACGTCACCTCCGGATACCGGGCCGCGGGCCGGAAGGCTTTGGAATATCTGGCGCAGGACTATCCGGTGGACTACCCGGAACCGGAATCCCTGGTGATGCTGCACAAGCAGGGCTTCCGGGTTCGGGAGATTCCTGTGAACATGTTCCAGCGGGAGGGCGGCCAGTCCTCCATCCACAGCCTGAAATCCGCCTATTACATGATAAAAGTAACCATAGCCGTGCTGTGCGCCGCTATGCGGAAGGGAGGGAAAAGCCATGGGGCTGCTGCTGCGGATTGAGATGATCGTCATGGCGGTGCTGGTGGTGTTCATCATCATACACAATGTAAACCGCAAGCGCCTCCGCATCCAATATTCCTTCGTCTGGCTGCTCATAGCCCTGTCCCTGCTGGCAGTGGCCTTTTTCCCAGGGATTGTCATCTGGCTGTGCAGCATCATGAGCATTGAAACCCCCGTAAACCTCATCTACCTTTTGGGCATCTTCGCCCTGCTGCTCATCACCTTCTACCAAACCCTGGTGATATCCCGCCAGGCGGACCGCATCACCCGCCTGACCCAAATCGTCTCCATTGAAAAATTCTTAGCGGAAAGGGAGAAAGAGGAACATGACAGCAAGGATGAAAAAATGTGAGGAGTGGCTTCTTAAGGATAAGGTACGTCTTATCCAGCTTACAGCCCTGGCCCTTATCTGCCTGGGCTCCTTCCTTTTTGCCCTGTACCACGTGGAGGCTATGGGGAAATACAACACCGAATACACCCCTGACGAGGAGCACTATATCAAAATGGCCCGGCGGGTGCTCAATGGGGAATATTACGGATACTGGGGCTGCGGCCCCGATGCCGTGGTGTCCCCGGGCCTGCCCATTTTCCTGGTGTGCCTTATGGCAGCCTTCGGCTCCGGCCCGCAGGGGATCAACTGCATCCAGCTGGTGCAGTGCCTGCTCCTTGCCGCCACCGTGCTCTTCACCTACCTGCTGGCTGTGCGGCTCACAGGGAAGCGGGGGGCGGGGCTTCTGGCAAGCCTGCTTTTTGCTTTGAACGGCCTGCCTTACCTGTACGTGTTCCGGCTTTTGACCGAAACCCTCTACTGCTTTTTAATGATGCTGTTTTTCCTGCTTTTTGCCCGCGCCATGGAAAAGGGCAGCCTGCGGCTTCACGGCCTTGCAGGCCTGTGCTTTGGGGCGGCTGTGCTGGTGCGGCCCTTAATCATCATCATCGCCCCCTTCCTCTATATCCCCTGGGCCGTCTCCTGCTGGAAGGACTGGAAGCGCCTTTTTAAGCCCCTCCTGTTTTTCGCCGGGGGCTTTGTGCTCATCTGCCTGCCCTGGTGGATCCGCAACTTCGTCTCCTTCCACCAGATCATCCTCCTTTCCACCCAGACAAACCCCATATACGCGGGCCTTGCCCGGGACGTAAAGGCCTTAGGCTTAGAGGATCCCGGCTCCCTTTTAGGGAACGTAAAGCTGCTTTTGGGCCTTCTGCGGGACGACTTTTTCGGCACCGTATACTGGCTCACCTTTGGGAAGTTTGAAATCATCTTCATGTCCGACATCCCCAAGGCGGTCTGCCGCATCCTCACCCTCTTCGTCCGGGACATCACCGTATACCTGGGCCTTTGCGGCGGCGTCCGCGCCCTCTTCTCCAAAAAGGGCTGGGGCCCCTCCCTGGTGTTCTGGGTATACCTTGCCAGTTCCTTCCTCTTTGTGCCCACAGGCCGCTACGCCCTGCAATACCTCCCCCTTTTGGCAATCCTTGCCGCCTGGCTGCTGGGGCTGGCCTTTAAGGGCGCGGCGGTCCGGAAGGAAAAAGGAGAGAGGGGGTATGCCCTGTGAAAGCAAGGCTGCGGGCCTTTGCGCTGGAGCACAGGACTGCCCTGCTTGTCCTGGCCCTGCTGCTTTTAGAACGCCTGCTGGGCATCTATACCCTGGGAGTAACCTACTCCCTGCAAAGCGACGACCTCTCCTATGTAAACAGCGGCATCACCTTTGCCAGCACAGGCATGGTAACCATGCACGACGGCCAGCATCCCAGCGCCCAGATTATGCCCGGTATGCCTGTGCTCATCGGCCTGTTCTCCCTGGTTTTTGGGGAGGGCAGGCTCCTATGGGCGGCGCTGAAGCTTTTCTGGGTTGCCATGGGCACCCTCACCGCCTGGTTTGTATACCGCAGCGTGAGGCTTTTCGCCCCGGCCTGGTGTGGAGTGGCGGCCATGCTGCCTTTTTTCCGGGCCGATATCGTGTGGATGGATAACCTGATTTTAACAGAGACGCCCTTTATGCTGGCCCTCACTGCCATGGTTTACTACACCATGCGTATGGCGAAGAAGCCGGATTGGCGCAGCTTCTGGTGCTGCCTCATAGCCTATATGCTGTCTCTGCAATGTAAGGCCAACATCGCCCCATATCCCCTTCTGGCCCTGCTTTACCTGCTCCTTATGAAATATGACAGGAAGCTTCTGCTGCGCCAGTGCGGCGTCCTGGCCGGCGCGGTGCTGTGCTTCCTTGTACCCTGGACGATACGCAACTATGTCCATTTCCACGATTTTATCCCCCTGACTTATGGGGCCGGCAACCCCTCCCTTTTAGGCACCTATCAGGGAACGGGATATCCCCTGGATGAAGAATTGGACTATGAAACCAACGTGAACCAGGTGGTGCGGGAAAAGTATGCCCGGTATCTCCAGGAGGACGGCACGCCCCAGCCGGCCTTTCAGCGGTATGTAAATCTGCAGCGGGATGCCGTCAAGGCAAAATACCGGCAGCAGGTATGGCGGCAGGAAAATCCCCAAAGCATGCTGTATTCCTACCTGGTTTTAAAGCCCTGGCGGCTGATAGCGGATGTGTTCTATTGGGAAACGGTTTTTGACGTAAAGCTGGAGTGGATCCGCCTGGCGCAGTGGATCGATCTGTGCCTGTGCGTTCTGGCCTTTATAGCGGCCCATGTGCTGAAGCAAAACAGGAAGCAGGCGTGGCTGCTTGCCGGAACTTACTTCGCAAACGTCTTCATCTATTCCATGACATATGTTTTCGGGCGCTATAACGCCTCCCTCATGAGCCTGCGCTTCATCCTGGCGGGCATAGGCCTGGGGCTGCTTTTCCAGCTTGTAAAGCGGGGAATACGGACTATAAAAACGGTAAAATAGCTTTTAAACCGCTGCCTTTGCCGCAGCGGTTTTTTCTATCGGAACTGGAGGTTTGGCTCCAGTAAAATCTGGGCGGGCATAGGTTTCGGTGTTCAGCGCCGCACCCTGCCTTTCCTCGTTCTGTTCTGTGTTGGAAACCCGCGCGTAGCCATATGTTTTCAAAACCAATCCGCTCCTTCCCACTGTAATGATATTTTGCATCAAAAGCATAACAAGCGAAAGAAAAAAGCCAGCCGCCAGATTACATTAAAAATCTGGCGGCTGGCTTTTAAAGATGCCGTCAAAATTTGCGGCGCAAAACAAAAAACACAATCAAAAACTCTGTACTATGCCAGATTGGCCCCCTCTTCATCGGGCGTGCATTTCAATATCCTCCTGCCGCACCTTGGAGAAAAGGATTATCTGGCTGCCGTAAAGCCCGAAATAGCCGGAAAGCACGTAGGCCACAGCCACAGCCACAGCAAAGGGGGCAATGTTCCCTGGGGAGAAAAGCTCTACAGCCAGGAAAACCGAGGCCAGAGGGCAGTTCACCACAGAGCAGAACAGGGCCGTCAGCCCAAGAGCGGCGGAAAAACCTGGATCCAGGCCCAAAAACGGCCCTGCGACACAGCCAAAGGTAGCGCCGATGAACATGGTGGGCACAATTTCCCCGCCCTTAAAGCCAGCCCCCACGCACAGGGCTGTCAGCAAAAGCTTTAAAAGGAAGGCAAAGCCCGGAACGCTCCCTTCCATGGCGGCGTTTATCATGTGCCCCCCTGCCCCGGCGTAATCGTAGAGGCCGAAAAGGGTCACTGCCGCCGCCATTACAGCCCCGGCGGCGGTGACGCGCACCAGGGGGTTAGGCATCCACTTTTCCAGCAGATGCCCGGCCATATGCACGCAGGTGCAGAACAGGATGCCCAGCCCCCCGCACAGGGCGGCAAGCCCTGCCGCCTGGAGGGCCGTCACAGGGCTGAAGGCCGGCGCCGCCCCTATTGTGAAGGCCATAGGCTTTGTCCCCATAAACTTTGCCAGAAAGGCGGCAGTATAAGAGGAGAGCACGCAGGGCAGCAAGGCGTTATACCGCATGGAGCCAACCCGCAGCACCTCCAACACAAACACCGCCGCCGTAAGGGGGGTGCCGAAAAGGGCGGAAAAGCAGGCGGACATGCCGCACATGGTCAGCACCTGCACATCTTCCCGGTCAAAGCGGAGGGCTTTGCCGAAATTGCACCCCATGCTGCCTCCAAGCTGCAGGGCCGCCCCCTCCCGCCCTACAGACGCGCCGCACAGGTGGGAAAGCAGGGTGCCCATAAAGATGAGGGGCGCCAGGAGGAAGGGCACATGGCCCTCTCCCCCCGCGGCCTTGAAAATCTCGTTGGTGCCCACCGAAAAGCCCACCCGGCACAGCTTATAGAGCAGCCATGTCAGCGCCCCTGCCCCGGGCAGCAGCCAGAGTATCCACCCCTGCTCCATGCGCAGCTCTGTAACAGCGTCAATGGCATTGTGGAAAACCGCCCCAACCCCGCCGCACACCGCGCCCAGGGCCACCGCCGCCAGCACCCATTTGCAAAACGCCAGCATGTACCGGCCCAGGTTCCCTGCTGTCACCTTTGTCTCCCGCTTCACGCAAGACCACCTCTCTCCCGCTGTTCCAGCACGCTTTTCTGTCAATCCCGCATCTTACCTTTGAGAATACCACATCCAGCCGGAAAAGGCAAGGAGAAAACGGGCCATACGCAAAAAGGGCGGATGTCATAATTGTTTTAGACACTTTGAGAAAGGCGTCTAAAACAATTTTTTATTTACAGGCAGTGTGAGAGGCAGACAAAACCAACAGAAAACGGATTGTAGAGAAAGAGCCGTTTCAGGCTGGCAAGTGAATATCCCACACATGGGTAAAACTTCCGAAATTTGGGGCAGGGACTAAGTTTGCGGAGGGAGTCGCAGGATTGTTTTAGACACTTTCCGGAAAGGGAATGGGAACGGTATGAAGCAGTATTTCATGGAGTACGAGAGCGACAGGAAGGTATGCGGCGGGTATTCCCACGTCTGGGGTTTTGCCAGCAGCATCAAAACTGCGAAAGGGTATATCGCCAGGTGCAGAAAGCGGGAGGCGGGGCATAATCCCCGGAATTTCCGTATCTATGACGCCTGGGCGGACTGCCCGGAGGGAGAACATGTCCCCTGCGTGTACCGTGAAGCGTGACGAAAGGAGGCTCCATGGCAAAATCATTTAAAGAACTGACGGAGGAAGAGCGGCAGAGACAGCAGCGCCGCCAGGAGATCGCCCGGCTTTGGGCAGAAGGGGAAAGCTGCCGGGCCATCGGGGAGCGGTTCGGCCTGACCCGTCAGGCTGTCCATGACATCCTGCGCCGGATGGAGGGCGGGCCAGTCACCCCAGGCTTTGCCCAGCTTGTGCGGAGGTGGCCCTATCCCAACGCCGCAAGGTGGGTTTTGGAGAGCGGCTACACTTCCATTGCGGAGCTGGCGCGGGAGACGGGGATCCCAGACAACACCCTGCGGAATATCCTGCGGGGAAACACCTTTCCAAAGCCGGAAACGGTACGGCCCCTTCTGGAGCTTTCGGGCATGAGCTTTGCGGAATTCTTTCATGATCCCGCCTCCCCTCCTCCCTCTCCGGAAGAGTTGGAACGGCAAAAGACGGAGCGGGAGCAGGCCCGAAAGGAGCGGCGCAAAGCGTACCTGCGGGACTACTATCAGAAAAACCAGGAACGCATCAGGGCCAGGGCGCGGGAGTGGAACCGGGCGCACCCGGCGAACACGCCGGAGGAAAAAGCCGCCCGGGCTGAATATGACAAGGCCTATAACGCCGCCAACCAGGAGCAGCGGGCGGCGTACCGCAGGGCATACTATCGGGCCAACCCGGAACTGTACGCCCGGAAAAGGAAGCCCCGGACAGAGCTGCCCCATCAATTGACACTGGAGGGAAAAGAGCATGAGTAAGGTAATCGCGGTCTGCAATCAAAAGGGCGGGGTGGGAAAAACCGTCACCACTGTAAATCTGGGTATCGGGCTGGCAAAAAAGGGCAGGCGCGTTCTGCTGATTGATATGGACGCACAGGGATCTTTAACAGCCAGCCTGGGATACCAGCAGCCTGACCAGATGGAGGAAACTGTCTCCACCATCCTGGGGAAAATCATTCAGGATGTGCCTCTGACACCCGGCGAGGGCATCCTGCACCATGCCGAGGGCGTTGACCTGCTGCCCGCCAACATTGAGCTTTCCGGGCTGGAGGTAACGCTGGTGAACACCATGAGCCGGGAAACCGTGCTGCGGGAGTACCTGAAAACCGTCCGTAATCAATACGACGTAATTCTGCTGGACTGCTGCCCGTCCCTTGGAATGCTCACCATCAACGCACTGGCGGCGGCTGACGAGGTGCTCATCCCCATGCAGGCCCACTATCTCTCCATTAAGGGGCTGGAGCAGCTTATCCATACCATCGGCAAGGTGAAACGGCAGATTAACCCCCGCCTGGAAATTTCCGGCATCCTCATCACCATGGCGGACATGCGCACGGCCTATTCCCGAGACATCGTGCAGATGCTGCGGCAGGCTTACGGGGACAAGCTGCGGATTTTTGATACCATCATTCCCCTGTCCATCCGGGCGGCGGAAACCAGCGCCGAGGGCAGGAGCATTTATCTTCATGATCCTAATGGCAGAGTGTCGGAGGCTTATATTGCCCTGACCCGCGAGGTGTCGGCATGAGGAACAGCGCGGCGAAAATCCAGATGACAGGATTCGACGATTTATTCGGCCCCTCTGCGGAGCCAGCGGGAGAACAATTTCAGGAAATCGCCCTGGCAGAGCTGCACCCTTTCAAAGGGCACCCGTTCCACGTCACAGACGATGAAAAAATGCGGGAGATGGCGGCGAGTGTGGCCCAGCATGGAGTGCTTGTCCCTGGCATCGTGCGACCCAAGCCAGAGGGCGGGTATGAGCTGGTTTCCGGACACAGGCGCAGGCGGGCCTGCGAGCTGGCGGGACTGGATACTATGCCCGTATTTGTGCGGGAACTGGACGATGATGAAGCCACCCTCATCATGGTGGACAGCAACCTCCAGCGGGAGAAAATCCTGCCCAGCGAAAAGGCATTCGCCTACAAAATGAAGCTGGAGGCCATGAAGCGCAAGGCGGGTAGGCCGGGCAATGCTAATTGTGGCCCAGTGGGCCACAAATCCAGAGATGATTTAGCAGAAAAATCACCAGACAGTGCAAGGCAAATTCAACGGCTCATCCGCCTGACCTGCCTCCACCCTGCCCTGCTCCAGATGGTGGACAATAACAAGCTGGTGCTGCGGCCCGCTGTGGAATTGTCCTATCTAACGCAGGAAGAACAGGCTTCCCTGCTGGAAATTATGGGGAAGCTGGCTGCTGTGCCCACTCTGGAGCAGGCCCAGCGGCTTAAAAAATACAGCCAGGAGGGGCGGCTGTCCCCTGACGTGATGGATGCTGTTTTGGGGGAGCGCAGGGCGGCGGTTTCCCAGGTTACACTGAAAAAGGACTGTTTGAAACAATATTTCCCACAATCTTATACGCAAAAGCAGATGGAAGATGTGATTTTCTCCCTTCTGGAAAACTGGAAGTCCCAGCAGGAGGAGAAGTAATGTTTACCATGACGGATTTCCTTGAGCAGGTGGGGAGCCTTTCCCCTTATGGGGAGCAGGCGGCGGCGCTCTGGCAGGCGTGGGCCTGCGAACTGGCGGAACTGGACAGGCGGGAGGGGCTTCCCTCCCAGACCGCCGAGGCGTTTTTCGAGGTAATATGCTGGAAAATCAGGCAGACGGAGGTGGAGCACGGCCCAAAAGCCGCCCAGGCCGCGCTGGAGCTGAGCCTTTGCAGCCGCTGTATTTTCCCCTGGGATCTGCCGGACGCGGGAGAGCTGCTGGCACGGGGATTTAAAGTGGATGCAGTATACCGGATGGCGGCGGCAGGGCAGCTTGCGGGAGAGAGAAGCTGGCCCGCGTGATGGGAGGGCAGAGGATGGACGACAGAAAGCAGATCACCTACAGGCTGTGGGAAGCGCGGCTGGAAAGCGGGAAAAGCTTCCGTCAAATCGCGGAGGAAACGGGGCTGAGCTTAAATGTGCTGAATGCCTATATGAACAAAGGCGTTATGCCCGGGGCGGATAAGCTGGCCCTTTTGTGCCCCTGCCTGGGGGTGTCGGCGGATTGGGTGCTGGGGCTGAGGGAAAGCGGGGTGCTTAATGGATCTGGAACATAAAGCCATCGCCCGCCTGCAGGAGGCGGCAAAACTTAGCGAGTTTTATTACCAAAAGCCCCTGCTGCTGACCTGTTCTGGCGGCAAAGACAGCGAGGTGTGCCTTGAGCTTTGCAGGCGGGCCGGGGTGCCCTTTGAGGTCATACACAACTTGACTACCGCAGACGCGCCGGAAACGGTTTACCATGTGCGCAAGGTGTTCCGCAGGTTGGAGCTGGAGGGCGTCAAGTGTGAAATACTGCACCCCCGGTACAAGGGCCAGCCCGCCTCCATGTGGACGCTTATCCCCCAAAAGCTTATGCCCCCGACGCGTACAGTGCGGTACTGCTGCCAAGTTTTGAAGGAGGGGCGCGGTAAAAGCCGGTGCGTGGTGCTGGGTGTGCGCAGGGCGGAAAGCCAAAACCGCTCCGATGCGGGTGTGGCGGAATTGTCCGGAAAAACCAAGTCGGACAAGCAGATATTTGATTTTGACAATGGCGACAAAGGCATTATTGCTCCTTGCCAAATAAAAGCCAAAATCAAAATCCATCCCATTGTGGACTGGACAGACCGGGATGTATGGCAGTTTTTGAGGGATGCAAAAGCGGATATAAACCCTTGCTACACTATGGGATTTAGCCGGGTGGGCTGTGTGGGTTGCCCAATGGCTGGCAAGAGCCGCTGGCGCGAGTTCCAGCAATGGCCCAAGTTTGAAAACCTGTACCGCAGGGCCTTTGCCCGTATGTTGGAGGAACGCAAGGCCCGGGGCAAGCCCTGCCAGTGGAAAACCGCCGATGATGTTTTCCGCTGGTGGATGGATGATAAGAACCTGGACGGCCAGTTGGATATATTCGGCGGGGAGGTGGGCGCGGATGGCTTGTAGCTGGCCCCGCACCTGCACCGGGTGCAAAAAGCTTGACAGGATATTGGACAGGCGAGGGCAGGCCTGCGCTGTCTGCGCATACTTTGGCCCCGATGCGGATGACGCGCCTGTCTGCCATAAATTTTTGAAAACCATGCTCCCCTGCGATGGGTGCGGGGAGTGGGAAGGGAAGTCAATATGGAACAGAAAAAATACGTACTAACAGACGAAAAAAAGGAATGGTGCGGCCAGACGCTTCACCGTATTCGTGCGCTGCGGGATTTCCAGGACGTAAAAGCCGGGGAGCTGGGGGGCTGGGTAGAAACGGAAAAGAACCTTGCGCAGATGGGCAACGCTTGGGTTTACGGCGATGCCCGGGTTTACGGCAACGCCCAGGTTTACGGCAACGCCCGGGTTTACGGCAACGCCCGGGTTTACGGCAACGCCCAGGTTTACGGCGATGCCCGGGTTTACGGCAACGCCCGGGTTTCCAGCTACGCCCGGGTTTACGGCAACGCCCAGGTTTCCGGCAATGCCCGGGTTTACGGCAACGCCCGGGTTTACGGCAATGCCTGGGTTTCCGGCAATGCCCGGGTTTCCGGCGATGCCCAGGTTTACGGCAACGCCCAGGTTTCCAGCTACGCCCGGGTTTACGGCAACGCCCAGGTTTCCGGCAACGCCCAGGTTTACGGCGATGCCTCCATTATATGGATCGGGAACATAGGATCCAGAGCGGATACCACAACGTTTTTTGCTTGCAGGGACGGGAAAATCGGTGTGAAGTGCGGCTGCTTTTCTGGGGACATACAGCAATTTGAGGAAGCCGTCCGGGATACGCATGGGGACAGCCAATACGGGAAAGAGTACATGGCGGCTATCGCGCTGGCAAAGTCGAAGATTGGAGGGAACGATGGATAAAAAAATACTAGATGTGACCTGTGGAGCACGCACTATTTGGTTTGACAAAAATCACCCAGCAGCTATCTACTGCGATAAGCGAAGAGAGGAATACAACCATCTTTGGAAAAACGCAGGGAACTGTACCCTGAAAGTTGAACCTGATATTCTATGCGATTTTACAGCCCTTCCATTTCCTGATAATTCATTTTCTCTGGTTGTGTTCGATCCGCCCCATCTGACAGGAGCAAAGGAAACGGCGTGGTTGGTCAAGAAATATGGGAAATTGGACGATAACTGGCCACAGATGTTACATGATGGATTCGCGGAATGTATTCGAGTGCTGAAGCCGGATGGAGTACTTATTTTCAAGTGGTCGGAATATGACATTCCTGCTGAAAAAGTCTGGAGAGCAATCGGGCAAAAGCCGCTGTTTGGACATCACAGCGGGAAGAAATCAGGTACATTTTGGGGGTGCTTTATGAAACTGCCGGAACTGGAGAGGAGGATTGGAGGAAACGATGGAACGGTTGACATATGATTTTTGTATAGGCAGTAACCATTGCTGGCAGATAAAAGGTGCAGACAACTTTATGTGCAAAGAGGTTTGTATCAAACAGGGGGACGATGGGTGTACAAACTGCCCCATCAAAAAAGCATTTGACCGCCTCGCCGCCTACGAGGACACCGGGCTGGAACCAGGGGAAGTGTTGACCGGTAAGGAGCTGGCGGAAGTCGGTTGTGCCATAATTCGTTTGAAAAAGTATGAGGATATTGGGCCAATTGACCATCTGCGGGAACTTGCCCAGGCCGAGAAGGACGGGCGACTGGTGGTGCTGTCAAGTGCGGGCAGTTGACACTGCTTTTGTTTTGCCTCCCTTCTATCATCCAGATCCCTGTTTCTGACAGGGTTTACGCTGGGCTGTTTTCTCGGCTCCCTCTGCCTGTCCGTGGCAGCTTTAAGAAAACCCGGCATTTTCTGGCCCGGCCTGCCTGTGGCTATAATTGCGGGCTTTACCGCCCTCTGCCTGCTTTTTTGGACTGCCCGGCTTTTGAACGCGCTGCTTACATAAACGGTTTCCGGCAGGTTTTTCCTGAAAGCCTGCTTCCAGCCCGAAAGGGCAAAGCGCATATAGACTTATTCTATCAGTATGGATGTGATTGGAATGCCAGCCAAAAAGAAAAAGCCCATGTCCCAAAAGGAAAGGGCCATGCGGGCGCAGGTGAAAAAGGATTTACAGGCACAGGGCCTTATCCCGCCTGACAAGCCCCGGCTGAACCGGAAGAAGTTTGCCAAAGAGGTGTGGGAGGAATTTGAAGCGTTGGACATGTACACAGCGGACTGCTATCTCCGGCGCGCCCTGGGCTGCATGGTGGGGCCGGAGATGCTGGAGGTTACGCCAGAGGAAGTGGGCGTGCTGAAGCTGATGAAGCTGGCAGTGGAGTGGAAAAAGTTTTCCGACAGGCTCAGAGCGGAAGGCCGGGAGCAGTATACCCTGGGGGAGTTTGCGGAGGAAGTAGTAAACCCTGTTTTAAAGTTGTGAAAATAATAGTAGCTATAAAGTGTTCTAACAACTTATAGCGGCTCAATATATAAAAATTCACTACTCTCTAATCGGGTCATATTATAACCACATTTATCTTTACCCAATTTGGCGAAGAAAACTATTCTCCCACCATAGGAATTGGAATCTTTCAGTTTTCCATCAATATATGAATAAACTATTATTAGTTATATAAATCCGGCAAATAAAGGAATGTGATGACATACTTCTAAGAACCAGCTTATAACCGCCACTATATTTTTCCCATAATAAGTTAACATTTCCGTAAAACATTTTATAGCACATAAAATCCGAGTCGTGTAAAGTCACATCTATACGTTTTTGTGGGAGTCTCTTGTAGCTCTTCTCAACTTCCTTTCTATTTTTTCTTTTTTCACCAAAGGAAAATTTTGAGAAAGGCGTTTCTTCGCTCCTTTTCTCTTTGTCATCATCAAAAAGTAAAAGAAACAGCTTCCTTAATTCCCTTACAATTTTGTCTCTGTTTTCAGGTTCTCTCATGTATGCGTCCACTTGTTTTGCAGACATGACGTCTTGCTGTAAAGGGCAATCCGGAGCGTGCTTAACTTGGCTCCATGTCCTGAAATACGGTGTGGCACCATCCACATAGACCAGTGGAGCAGTTTTGCATTCCGGACAGAAAAAAGTTCTCTTATAGCCGGAAAATCTTTTCAAATCTTCTTTAAATATTTTTGTCACTTCATAAATTGGCATTATACGCATTACATCATTTCGATTGCAATAAGCTTCTTCAAATTTATTCCTGCTCAAAAAATCACCTCAGAAAGGGGCAAAAGAATGGTTGAGCTAAGCGCCTGCATACACGGAATGTTCCCGCTTCTGTCCTACCAGAGCCTTGCCGAATGGCTCGCGTGGTTCCGGGATGTGTACGGGCACGAGGGAGCCTGCCTGGACAGCGGACAGGTTCGGCGGAAATATATCTTTGAACTTTACATTCCCGTCTGCCAGCGAACAGAAGCGGAGTCCGGATTTTTTGTCCCGGCGCTCCCGCCCTGGCTATGGGAGTATTATAACACGGTTAAGTTCCAAAAGCTATACCTGCGCACAGCCGACCAGCTATTTGCCGCAGCCTTTGCTCTATGGTACGGCCTGCCGGAGCGGGCCTGCCGCCTCATTACGGGCAGGTCACACGCCCAATCTGCCTGCGATATCCTCCACGCGCTGCTGTGCGGGATGGACTGTGATGATGTCGAAAGAGTGCTGCGGGACAGGGGCAGAAAACCGGAGGAAAGGCGCAGGGCGCTTGCTTTTGCCCCCTATCCGGGCAGGTATATTATCTGCCATGACAGAGGGGATATCTCCGCCAGAAGGGACGGGGAAGCCCTAATCTCCCTGGACGGGGAACGCTTCTCCCTGCATACAGAACCATAAAAGGACGTAATAGGCATGGAATGGCTGTTCCTGAGCATGACATTTTTTTGCTGTCGGTTGCCTTCGGGGGCACAGCTTGCATCTACACAAGCTGGTGGGCGCGGCGTCCCTTTGGCGGCGCCCTCGCCATACTGCTGGTGTGCGGCGCGGTCTTTTTCCTCTCCTGCATCGGCTTCTGTCTCATCACAGCCTTTGCGCCCGCGCCCTCTGCCCCGGCTTACAGGATTTTGGGAATGAGGATCTGCGTGTCTAAATAAAATTATAATAATTATATTATATATGTAATAACAGCGAAGGAGGAATGACAGGTGAACTTTTCCTACATGGAAGTGGGGCTGAGCCGGAGGAAGTCGGAGCATATCCAGCTTCCCACGGTCCTGCTGGACAACCCTGTTTTCAGGGACGTGTCCCTGGAAGCCAAGGTGCTCTATTCCCGCATGTACAACCGGGTGTTCCTGTCTGCCCGGAACCCGGAGCGGTTCAGCGACCGGGAGGGCAGGCTGTATATCTATTACTCCCAAAGCGAGGTAATGGAGCTGTTCCGCGTATCCAAAAACACCGCCGGGAAAATGATGAAGCAGTTGGAAAATATAGGCCTGATAGAGCGCAGGCGGGCCGCGGGCAGGCACACGAAAATCTATGTGAAGGACGTGTATTCCGACCGGGAAGTAAATACCTATAAGGCGGAGGAGGCGGACCGGCGGATGCTGGAGGCATACCAGGAGGATCACGCGGAGGAGGAACGCTGGCAGCTCATCCGGGAAGCGGAGCAGGAGGTTTACATAGAGGACAAGCCCGCCGGCCCGGAAGCGCCTGTCTATACGGAAGCCGCCGCGCCGGGAAAGCCCTATGGTGTGGAAAAGCAGACGCGCCGCAAAAATTGGGACACAGGACTCCCAAATTTTGGGACTTGGAATTCCCAAAAAGTGACCCTAAGTAATAAATACAGGAATAATACTTACCAGAGGAATACCAACAATCCTTCTTTCCTGCCATACGGCTATGGGGAAAGTACACCCGTATGGGACGGGCGGGAAGATTCTTCCGCACTGGAAGCCCTTGTGGGGGAGCAGGTGGATACAGGCTGGCTGGTGGCAAACGGGTACGGCAGGGAGCAGGTGCGGGAGGTGGTGCGGCTTATCTGCGACAGCCTGTGCCGGAAAGGGCCTGTGCCCCTGCTTGGGGGGCTTCTGCCGGAAACCGCCGTGAAGAAGCGCCTGGGCGAGTTGGAACCGGAGCATGTAGCCTATGCCCTGGACGTGGTGAACGCCGCCAGGGGAATCAAAAACGTGCGCTCCTACCTGCTGGCGGTGCTGTACAACGCCCCCGCCACCATGGAAACCGCTGTCCAGGTGCGGGTGAACACAGATTTTGCGGGGGATGTGCGGCCCTTATACAGCAGGTTTTCCAGAATAAAATGATAAATCTATTGCTTTGCATTTGTGAAATATGATAGAATGGAGGCGGCAGCATGGTATCCTGGCACAGAGGGCGCAGGTACAAAAAGCTGGAAAAAGTGATGAGGGTATGCTGGGAAATCCCCGGCTCCTAGATGGAGGACGTGGATGAGGGGCGGGCCAGGGAAGCCCTGCTGGATTTTTTCCAGATTTATACCCGGCTCCGGCCCGACAGGAAGCTCAGCGGGGACTTGATGGACAGCGCGTCCACCACGGATTATTACCCTTTGGATACTCATACCGTCGGCTCATGAACAACATCCGCGCCTGGCTGAAGGGACTGGAAAACGAGCCGGAGGAGGCCGCTGTGCTTTTAGATTAGTCAAAGCTTACGGAGGTTTAAGGCAATGCCGCTTAAGACGGCAGTCGTGAATTGTGCGGTGTTGCCTTAAGGGGTTTACAGGAATACCAGCGTGTTTTATGCGCTGTTTCCCATATAGAGGCGAATTAAATACAAACAGCGGGGAGGAACTATTTCCATGAGCAGGAAGGACGCGTACAGCACAATCAAAGAGGAATTGCAGGAAACCCTTGCCCTGGTGGCGGAGAAATCCGGCTGGGAGGCGGGAACAGTGATGGAGCTTATCAGGGCAGTCCGGCTCACGGAGAAGCTGGAAGCCCCTGCCCAAAAGCCCCCGGCCCCGCCTCCGGCGCAGGAGAAAAGCCCGGGGGAGGGCAATATTGCTTACACAAAATATCTCCTGAAGAACTACCGGCTGTTAAAGTCCGCGGTGGACGCCCGCATAACCAGTACAGTCCAGATGCTGGACGACGCTCAGATGCAGATGCTGATGGAGCGGGAGGAGAGCGTGAAAAACCAGCAGGTGCGCTCCATCGCCATGATTTCCGCCAAGGACAGGGTGTTGTTTGCACAACTGGAAAGCGCCCTGGAGCAGATGAGGCTTATCTGTGAAGCCAGTAAAAATCCCCGCGAACAAAGGCAGTATAAAATTCTCGTTTCCCGTTATATCCACGGATTATCTTTAAACCGCACCCTGGATCTCTATGGGATTGAGAAAAGCGAATATTTCCGGTGCCACACCAATGCCGTAGAGAAGCTCTCTGTTATCATGTTCGGCGCAGAGAGAGGCAATAATTTCTACGGGAACCAGTACAGCACTGCGGATTTCGATACGGAGGACAGCCTGCCGGACGTGGAAATATTCCACATCCAACCAGCAGAGCCGCGCGGAAACAGCCTTGAAAAGATCCCTCTGGATCATTTTTTTCAGGCTGCGTTGTAAGCTGGTCTTTGGAAAAATATTTTAATAATAGACATAACAATAAATTCCGGTTTTTCTGAAAGAGGGGAATTTTAGGGGAACTTTAGGGGAATTTTTCCTGTTATACTTAGTACAGTGAAAGGTGCAGGCAGGGCCGCGGGATAAAAACCGCGGCCTTTTCCATGCCCGGAGCTTACCCAGAATACCATTTTAAAGGAGGAACCAGACTTGAAAAACACAAACCAGTACCACAGCTTATGCCCTGGCAAAGGCGGAGCACACCCCTGCCCTGTCCGCGCCGGCCCCTATGAGGCACTCCATCGGCAGTACCAGGAAACCCTGGCTGTCCTCAGCAAAGGGGGCGGGACAGCGTGAACCCGGAAGAAAAAAGGCAGGCACTGCTGGAAAAAGCGGGCCTGGAGCAGGCGGTATACAGGGAGCGGCTGCTCGCCCTGCCCCCGGAGGAGCTGTTAGGGCAGGCCCGGCAGTTTGCCATACGGGAGGACATAATTGCCGCTCTAGAATACATGGAGCTGGAGGAACCCCGGCTGGATATGCTGCTGGAGAGCGAAAATGTTTTGGAGAAGCTCTATCAGGAATACGCCGGCGGCCCCGTCCTGCTGGACGGTCTGGAGGGGGTTATCTCGGCTTACGCGGAGGAGCTGTTGGAGCAGATCCCGGTGGAGGAAACCATCCAGCCGGAGCCTGTTTTAACCCTGGAGCAGAAGGCCCAGGCCATTCAGGACTTTATAAAGGAGCACTGGATGGAACCAGCCGGGCAGTCCATGTGCGCCCGGCGCATGAGCCTGCGGGAGGGGGACGCCGCCGGGCTGGAGGCCCTGTACCTTGAAACGTGGGGCGCGCCGGAGGGCCGGGAGCCTTTTCCCCCGGTCTACCGGGAAACCCTGGCATATGCCGCCGCCCATGGGGAAAAAGCCCGGTGGCAGGCTTCCCAACGCCTGAACCGGGCCTGCCGGGATGCCCTGGACGCCTTTATCCAGGAAAGCTATTACGACAGCCGCCTGCATATGGAGGGCTTCCCGGCGGTTTCCGCCCGGTTCGGGCCGGAGCGCACAGCCTGGGTGCTGGCAGGGACTATCCGCTCCCAGCCATGGGACAGGCGGTATTCCCCCGGAAACAGGCAGTGGGCGCAGGGCGCTCCCGCCTGGGAGGGAAAGGATGATTGCTGCCTCAGCAGCCACCCTGGACTGGTGGATTTGCTGGCTTCCCAGGTGCGGTTGCTGGAGCGGCAGAGGGAACAGGCCTCCCCCTTACAGGGGCAAGAACGGTAAAAAAGCAGGGAAAGGGCGGCGGGGCTGTCCTTTTTCTTTTATTATTCTATAAGAAAGGACTGGTTTTATCATGCTGGAGACACAGGCAGGGGCTTGCGGCCCCAGGCAGAGAATCAAGGTGGCGCTTTCGGAGACAGCCATTTCCCATCTGGATCAGTTGTGCGCCGAACGGGGGCAGTACCGCCCCCAGGTGGTGGAAGCCGCTGTGGAGCAGATGTACCTTGCGGAGGGAGGTGCAGGCAGGCGGGAAGCCTACAGCCAGTATCTGGAGGCCAAAAGGAGGCTGCTGCGCCCGGAGGCCCCGCCCGGGGAAAGCCCGCCAGGGGAAGAATCCCTGCTGCGGGAACTGACGGAGTGCAGGGAACAGCTTGCGCTTTATGACCTGCTGCTGGGGTACAAGGAGGAAACCGTGAGCCTGCAGGCCGTCACGATTGACGTTCTGCAGGGGAAAATCCGGAAGCTGGAGGCGCAGGCGGAAAACCGCAGGGCGGCAGGTTTTACAGAAAAATGTGTATAAGGGGGGGAAAACGGTGGGGGCATTTTACAAAATGTGGCAGGGCAGGCGGTATGCCCGGCAGGAAGCGGAGCGGGAGCGGAACCGGCTGCTGGAGGAGCTGGTGGAAAAATACCGGAACCTGACAGGAAGCTATGAGGAATTCCTGACGGCGAAGGATCTGCTGCTGTACAAAAAGGACGATGTGATCCGCGCCCAGCGGGCGCTCATCGGCAGGCAGAAGGATCAGCTTCTGGTTCTGAAACGGGAAATCCCCGGCCTGGAGGAAGCCCTGGAACGGGAAAAAGCAGGGGCTTCCTGCCCGGAAAATGAAGAAAACCCATCATAGGAAGGAGGGATTTTCAGATGTCAAAACAGGGGAAAAACCAGGCGGAGAGCTTGTTTAAGGCGGCGTTCCCCCAGGAAAAAACAGAAGCCCTTGCCATTTATCTGGACAAAAAGGGGCTGTCTTTGGAGCGGTCTTTGGGGGAATTTCTGGAAAAGCTCTATGAAAAAAACGTGCCCGGACAGGTGAAGGAGTACCTTGCGGCAAAGCGAAGGCCCGCTGGAAAGCTGGTTTTGGACAGTCCGGAACCGCCTGCCCGGCAGGAGGAAAACGGGGAGGTTTTGGGGTGAGAACCGCCGCAGGCGGCAAAGCGTCCGGAACCCTGGTTCTGGACGAGCAAGCATCGCATTTTTTCTCGAAAAGCGCCACAAAAAGTGCCACGTGGCACTTTTCCGCTTTTCTCGAACATGCTGCTTGTTAGGGGTAAGCGCCATCGGCGCCCGCCACCCCTAATACCCCTCTTTGGAAAAACCGCTGCCGCGCATGAGTATAGAAAAATTTATTTGAAAGGAACCGGTGTGAAAAATTTTGAAGAAAGGGAAGATACCGGGCACAAAGGGTTGATGCTTCATCTCTTTTTGTGCGAATCCTGTATCGCATGACAATTGTTATGTGTAAGGAAAAGAAAACCGATGTGTTCCTTCTGCTCAGGCCGAAGGAACAGGCCCTGTTCAAAAGCAGGGCGGAGCAGGCGGAAATGTCCCGCAGCGAATTCCTGGAGGGACTGCTGCTGGGGACAGCCCCCGCCCCTGCCCCTCAGATGGATTGGGAAAAAACAGCGGGAAAGCTGAAGGAAGCGGGCAGGCGTCTGGATGCCATTGCCCATGAAGGAAACCGCACCGCCTGGATAGACGGGAATGCCTATGCCGCTGTGGTGGAGGAAATCACCGGGCTGCTGCGCGGGATTGAAATCGCGGCGGGCACAGTTTCAGAGGGAGGAAAAGGGGAATGAAAAAAATCAAAACCCATTGTATGCTGGATGTGTATGTGAAAAACCACTGGCAGCGCATGGCGGAGGACTGCGGCATGTCCATGAACCAGTACGCCCGCGTCCTGATACAGGGCCTCCGCCCGCGCCTTGCCCTGCCGCCGGAAGCCCGGAAGGTGTTTCGGGAGCTGTGGGCCATCCAGCGGGACCTGGATCAGGTGGCGGTAGTGGCAAACATGTTCACCTTGCCGGAAGGGGAAGCCTGCCACAATATCAGCAGGGATTTTGCCCGCCGGGCCGACAGGGTGGTGCGGGCCATGCAGAGAAAATGGGAGGCGGCTGTCCCGGATGAAACGCCATGGCCCAGATAAGCATATGGCCTGTGACCCACCATCTGCACCGGTGCATTTCCTATGTGATGAACCCGCAGAAAACCATGTGGGAGGGGAAGGTGCTGGTATCGGGCGTCAGGCTCAGCGCCGCGTCCCCGGAAATTGCCACAGGCCAGATGCTGGGCGTGAAGGAGCAGTACGAAAAGACAGACGGGCGGCTGGCCTACCACCTGGAGCAGGGCTTCAAGCCCGGGGAGGTGGATCCCCTGACAGCCCATGAAATCGGGAAGCGGTTTGCCCGGGAAGCCTGGGGGGATAGGTTCCAGGTGGTGGTATGCACCCATGTGGATAAAAACCATCTCCACAACCACTATATCGTCAATTCCGTCTCAGACGCGGACGGAAAAAAATACCATGAATCCCCGGAGGAGTACGGCCGGCTGCGGGAGCTGTCGGACAGGCTGTGCCGGGAATACGGGCTGTCGGTAATCGGGGGGCAGAAAAAGACCCGGGCCAAAAGCTATCCGGAGCTGCACCCGGAACAGAAAAAGCGGCCCACCGTCCACACCCTCATCTACCAGGACATGGACAACGCCCTGGAAATGGCGGAGGATCTGGACGGGTTCTATGAAGCCTTAAAGCAGATGGGCTACCGGGTGAAGCGGGACAGGGCGCATCCAGCCATTGCCCCGCCTGGGAAAGGGTATTTCCGCCTGTACAAATTCGCCAGGGGGTACACGGAGGAGGACATTATCCGGCGGCTGGCAGAAAAAGGCCGGCGAGATCCCGCTCCGGGTTTTCTGGAACCCAACGCCGGGAAAAAGCAGCCCTCCCCCGCCCGGCAGGAAGGCCCCGGCCCTGCGCCCCGGAGGGAGGGGGAATATTACACCTATGGCGGGCAGTGGGCCTCCCTCCACCAGATCCAGTATTTCCGCAGGCGGTTCACCCACTACCTTCTGCGCAGGCGGCACTGGAGGGGGCTGCGCTGCTGCTTTTTGCAGTACCGCTTCGTGCTCTGCCGGGTGGAGGACAAAACCTATCCCCGGTATCCCGGCATGGATCTGCGCCGGGAGCTGTACAGGCTGCGGCAGTACAGCGAGGAAGCCCTGCTGCTGTGCCGGAATAAAATTGACACCATGGAGCAGCTCCAGGCTTACACGGAGCAGGTAAACGGGCGCATCCACGCCCTGAACCTGGAGCGCCGCCGCGTCCGCCGGAAAATCCGGGCCGCGCCGGCGCCGGAGGAGCTGGCTTCCCTCCAGGCAGAGCTGGAGGCGCTTAACACCAGAGCCCTGGCCCTTTACAGGGAGCGGGCGCTGTGCGGGGATATCGCGGCCCGCTCCGGGATGGTGGAGCGGGCTGTAGAACAGGAGCGGGAAGCCGCCCTCCGGATGCGGCCTGCCCAGGGGCAGAACCCGGAAAGAGAACAAAAGGAGGAACGTATATGAGCACAACACCGGACGCCATTGACCAGTTATTTTCCTTTACCCTCAACGGCATAGCCTATACCGTGGAGATCATCGGGAAAAACGCCCCCCAGATAGCGAAATTCTTTATGGGGCTTACCCACCAGGGGGTGCGGACAAAGGGGGAAATCAAGCTGCACAACCTGCTGCGCCGGGGCGCGGGGCTGGAAGCCCTGAATATCCGGGAACAGGATTTCCCGGCGTTCCAGAAAGCGGCGAAAAAGAGCGGCCTGCTCTTTTCCACCGTATGCATGGATGAAAAAAGCCCCAAAGGGGAGCGGGTTTTCACTGTCTATTTCAGCGAGGCGGACATGGCCCTTGTGAATAACCTTTTGGGGATTACCCGGATTAACACGGTAAAGGCGGCGGAATTCCGCACAGTGGCAGAGCAGGCGGCAGAGAACTCGCCCCCGCAGCCGGAAGCCCAGGAGGAAGGCCGGGGTATCGACCAGTTTGTAGGGGAGGATGGGGAATATGTAAAGCCCTCTGATCTGGAACGGGACCCCTATGCCCTTCCTGGGCAGACGCCTTTGGTCCTGCCGGAAAACGCGGTTATCTACCAGCGGGAGAGCGTGGTTATCCCCCTGCCGGAGCAGGCGGAAGGGATGGAACGCGTAATCCCTACCATGCCCGGAAGCGGGAACGGGTCCCCCTCCGCCGCCAGTTCCGGGCTGTACGGAAGGGAGGAAGCCAGGCCGGAGACGGCCCTGCCGATGGGGAACAGCCCGGCATCTTTGCCTATGGGGACAAGTTCCCAGGTTAGGGCTGTAGTGGATTTCCGCAGGGTTTCCCCTGTGCGCCCCCACGGGCCGGGGCGGGGGCCTGCCCTCTCCATGCGGGAGCAACTCGCCCGGCAGCACAGCATACGCCGGGAGCAGGGCCAGAAAGCCAGGGCAGGCGCGGAGAAGGAGGGTCCCGCCAAAGGGCCGGAGCGGTAAGGGAATGAAAGGAGGACGGACATATGGAAGCACATAAACAGAGCCAGCAGGAAATCCGGGAGGCGCTTCTGGGGCGCGCACTGGAGGGGTTCTCCCTGGTGTGGGGAAAGCCCTCCGCGTTTTTGAAGCTCCTGGATATCTGCGAGCGGTTCAACCGCGCCCCGGATACCGTGGGGGGCGGGCCGGTAAACGCTATGCTGGTATATTTGCAGCGGCCCCAGGCCCGGCAGCTTGTTTCAAACAGGCAGCGCACAGAACTGGGCATTTATGCCAAAAAAGGGGAGCACGCCCTGGATATCCTCATAGGGATGAAACGGCAGGACAGGAACACTGGGCGCACTGCTGTCTGGTATAACCCGGAAAAAGCCTTTGCCGCTTCCCAGCTGGAATCCGCCCCGGAGCCTGAACCGGAACCGCCCAGGCGTGCGTGGCGGGATCTGGTGACAGCCATAGGCCAGGGGGAATCGGCGGACACTTACCGCACCGTTGTCAGCGGGGCAGTGCCCAGGGAAATGGGGGTGGGGTTCTTCCCGGTCGGGGAGGGACACGCCACAGCCCGCATTGTGTTTAACGGGAGCCTGGAACGAGAGGAGTTCGTGGCCTGCGCCCTAAAGGGGATTTCTCACTACATCCTGTCTAAAGAGGAGCGGTACGCCTTTGGGAAGGAGAGCAGCTTTACGGCTTTCTGCTGCGGCTACTATGTGTGCAGGCGGTGGGGGCTGGAAACCTCCGGCTTTTCCCTTGGGGAGCGGGATTTCCCGGAGAGCGTGGAGAACCCAGGGGCCGTAAAGGAGATGGTGTCCGGGGTAATCCGGGCGGGGAACCAGGTGTACGCCGCCCTGGAGAAGGAATTGGAAAGGGCCGCGCGGGAGCGGGCAGGCCCGCAGAACGCCCTGCCCGGCGGGGGAAGGAGGTAGTATAAAGCAGGATAAAAAAATGTGGGCACAAAAAACCGCGTTGGCATGACATTTTTGAGAATCCTGTGCCGCATGACGGTTATAATTTTTTGTTGGCCCCAAAAGTGCGGACTTTTTGCGGAATTTTCTTCCAAACAGCCCTGAATTTTCCGAAAGAGGGGAATTTTAGGGGAACTTTAGGGGAATTTTTTCTGCTATACTGAGTACAGTGAAAGGTGTGGGAAGGGCCGCGGCGTAAAACCGCGGCCTTTTCCATGCCCAAATTTTTTTAGAAACAGAAAGGATGTGCCTGTATGGAACAAAACACGCCCGTTACCCTGAATATCCGCCCGGAAAGCTTTGACCTCCTCATGGGGATACTGGAACTCAACGGGAAAAACGCGGGGGATGAGGACACCAGGCTGAAAGCCCGGTACCTCCTGGAAAAGTGGCGGCGGTTCTCCCGCCTGCGCCAGGACGAACAGGGAACCCCCTATGTAGGGGTGCGGATGCACGGCTGGGACAGCGCGGAGGCTGTCTGGCAGCTTCTCTATCTCTGTGAGGGAAAGTGCTTTCCCACCGTAAAATACAGCGAGCAGCTTACAAGGGCAAAGGACTGCGGGGCGGAAATCGACCACCTGAACCTCCCCTCCTTCCCCCCGGAACCCACTTAAAGCCGCAGGCCCTGTGCCTGCGGCTTTTTCCATGCCCAACCGCCGCACGGTACAAAATCCGCACAGGAAAGGATGATGCTTTAACCCATGAAACAGAAACAGAACCTCATGTCCGCCCTGGCCTTTTCCATTGCCGGGGGCGTGCTGGTGGCCTGGCTGGCCCTGAAAATAGCCCCCGGCCTGGGGCAGGGCCTGCCCGGCGTCACCGCCGCCTTGAACAGCGCTTCCCAAAATCCCCTGGACATCCAGATTGTCCCCAAAACCTGGGAAACCCTGGCCATGTTCCTGCTGCTCTATGTTCTGGGAGTGGGGGTATACCTCACCTCCCTCCTGAACTTCCGCAGGGGCGAGGAATACGGCAGCGCCCGCTGGGGCAGCCCCCGGGTCCTGGCCCGGAAGTACAGGGACAAAAAGCGCCCCGCCCAGAACCTCATCCTCACAAGGGACATGGCTATTGCCACAGACAGGGAGAAAATGTTCCGCCACCAGCGGAATTTAAACACCCTGGTCATAGGCGGCTCCGGCTCCCAAAAGACCCGCAGCCATGTCATGCCCAACCTTCTGCAGGGCGGCATGTCCTATGTGGTGCTTGACCCTTCCGGGGAAATCCTCCGGGCCGCGGGCAGCTACCTGATGGAGCAGGGGTACAGGGTGAAGGTTTTAAACCTCTTTGAGCCGGAGAAATCCCAAAGGTACAACCCCTTTGTGTACCTGCAAAACGACGACGATGTGGACAGGATGATTGAAAATTTCTGGAAAGCCACCACGGAAAAGGGGGCCATGAAGGGGGATCAGTTCTGGGAGGACACCGCCAAGGAGCTGTTGGCGGCCCTGTGCTACTACCTGTTCTACTTCGCGCCCCCGGAGGAGCAGAGCTTCCCCATGGTGCAGTTTCTGGCCCGGAGTATGCAGGTGGACGAGGAAAAGAAGGAGAAAAACGCCGTTGACCTGCTCTTTGAGAGCCTGGAGCAGCGGGAGCCGGATCATATTGCCCTGCGGCACTACCACGCCTACCACTCCGGGGCGGCGAAAACCCTCCAGAGCATCCAGATTACCCTGCTGTCCCGGCTGGGGAAGTTCAACCTGGAGAGCATCCGCAGGCTTTCGGACACAGCGGAGGACAGCCTGGGGCTGTACGATATCCCAAAGGAAAAAAGCGTCCTCTTTGCCATCACCCCGGTGGCGGACACCTCTTTAAACTTCTTCGTCTCCATGCTGTACGGGCAGCTTCTGGACGTCATCTACCGCTATGGCGGCGCCCATGGGCGGCTGGACGTGCCTTTGCACCTGCTGATGGACGAGTTTGCGAACATCTGTTTGCCGAAGGATTTTGAGAAATACCTTGCCACCTTCCGGAAATACGGGGTGAGCGCTTCCATCATTTTGCAGGATTTGAGCCAGCTAAAGGCGCTGTATGAAAAGGAGTGGCAGAGCATTGTGGGCAACTGCGACAGCCTGCTGTATTTGGGCGGCAACGAGGAAAGCACCTGCAAGTACATCTCAGAGCTTATCGGGAAGCAGACCATCAAGACCAACACCTTCGGGTTTAACCGGGGGCGCAACGGCGGCTCCTCCAAAAACGAGCAGCAGCTGGGGCGGGAGCTTTTGACCCCGGATGAGGTGCGCTCCCTTAATAACAGATACTGCGTCCTGCTGCTGCGGGGCGAGCCGCCCATCATGGACTTGAAATTCAGCCTGCGGGAGCATCCGGCCTACAGCCGGACAGCCTTTGGGGAGGGCCTGCCCTATGATCCGGGCACAAAGGAAGCCGCTGCCGGGGAAACCCGGCTGCGCACAGACCTTACCGGGGATTTCGACGCCCAGGGGCGCTTCACCCTTATCCGGAAGGAGGCACAGCCGGACGGTACGGAAAAGGAGGCGGGGGTGGTGCTGCCGGAAATCCCCCGGCCCGCCAGCCTTGTGTTCATCGGGGAGGACGGGGAGCCTGCCAGCCCGGAGGAAATCGCGGCCCTGGGCCTGCCTGTTTAGAAAACATGATTAAAAAAGGAAGTGGTTATTTTATGCGTACAAAAGCGCTTACGAAAAAGAAACCGCCTGTAAAGCCTGGAAAGAAAGCCCTCCGGCTGTGTACGGCTTTCCTCCTGGCCCTGGCCCTCTTTGGGCTTTTCGCCATGACGGCGGGGGCCACCGGGGCGGGAGCGGGTACAGGCATTACGGAGGTGGATTCCATGTTTGGGAACATCACCTCCATCCTGTACGGCATCGCCAGGTTTGCCGGCGGCGCTGTGTGCCTGTTCGGCATCATCCAGATCGGCATGTCCATCAGCAGCCATGACGCCAGCCAGCGCGTCCAGGGCTTCCTGGTGATGGCGGGCGGGGTGATCATCTTCTTCTCCCCCACCATTATCGCCGCCTTTACAGGCTAAAGGAGGGGGCATATGTTTATTCAGGGGATCCTGGATCTGTTCGGCTCCGCCATGGAGGTATCCTACGGCTTCCTCACCCAGGATCTTTCTTCCTTCTCGCCGGGGGCGGCCTCGGTGATGGAAGCCGTAAACGGGGGCCTCCAGGCTTTTTCCTATGCCCTGCTGGCAGTGCTCACCCTGTGGAACGTGGTGCACACCGCCACTTCTTACGCGGAGCTGAAAAAGCCCGAAATGCTCCTGAAGTTCTTCCTGCGCTTTGCCCTGACAAAATACGCCGTGGGAATGGCCTGGCCCATTGTAACGGGCATTGTCACGGTATGCGGGGCACTGACAGGCTCTGTCTTTGTAAGCGCGGGCCTGACCGACGGCAACGCCTGGGCCGGGATAACCGCTCCGGACTTCGGGGGGAATTCCATCATGGACATTATCGCCAGCACCGTGGGCGCGCTCTTAAACCCCCTTGCCAAGGTGCCGGAGCTGCTTTTGGGGCTTTTAGGCTTTATCGTGGCCCTGGTGCTGTCCGTCACCCTCATGCTTACGGTCATCGGCAGGTTTTTTAAAATCTACCTGTTCGCGGCCCTGTCCCCCATCCCATTAAGCTGCTTCGGGGCGGAGGACACCCGGCACATCGGGCGGGGGTTCCTCCATTCCTTTGCCGCCGTAAGCCTGGAGGGCCTTGTCATCGGCCTCGCCATGATTGTCTTTGCCGCCTACTCCCAGAACCCCCTTATCACTTTTGAGAGCTGGGGGATTTTCAACTGGCTGGGGGCCGCGGCGGAGGAAATCACCTATATGTTCACCCTTATCTTTAACATGCTGCTCCTGCTGGGCCTCATCAAGGGGGCAGACCAGGCAGTGCAGCAGATTTTCAGCCATCATTAACATGAGAAAGGAAGAAAGCGTATGCAGATAAAAGCTGCCCAGGAGGTGCGGGACTGCCAGACAGAGGTATTCTTTGGCATGAACCTGCGCCAGCTCGTCTTTACAGGGCTTGCGGGTGCTTCGGCTGTCCTGTGCTGGTTCCTGCTGCGGGACAGGCTGTCCATGGAAACCATCAGTTGGCTGTGCATCCTCGCGGCCCTGCCCTTTGGGGCCTTCGGGTTTGTGCGCTGGCACGGGATGTACCTGGAACAAATCCTCCCGGCCCTGTTCCGTTCCCGGATCCTGCACCGGGACGTCCTGTATTTCCGCACGGACTGTACGGAAAAGAAGCTTCTGGAATTATACATGCAGGAGGAAAGGAAGGGGAAAGCCCATGCTTTTAAGCGAAAAGAAGGTAAAGACAAAACACCGTGACCCCCAGTATTTCAAAAAGCCCCGGCGCACCCAGGACGCTGTGCCTCTGGAGCGGGCCTATGAGAACGGGATGATCCTTTCCGGGGGCGGGATATATTCCATGTGCTTCCGGTTTACGGACGTGAACTATTCCATAGCGGAGGAGGGCAGGCAGCAGGAATTCATCAAATCCCTGCGGGCCGCGGCCAAAAGCTGCACCCCGGCGGAGGTTTCCCAGATAACCATTTTCAACCGCCGCATAAACGAGGAGGCCCTGGAGCGCCTGCGCCATCCTCTGCAGGGGGACGGCTTCGACCCCCTCCGGCAGGAGCTGAACGCCATGCTGGAATCCCAGGCCGGGCGGGGCAGCGGCATTATCCAGGACAGGTTCTTCACCATGTCCGCTGCCCGCCCCACCCCCAGGGAGGCGGAAACCCACTTTGACCGGGCGGGCACGGAGCTTGCCCTGCGCTTTGCCGGCATGGGTTCCACACTGCGGCCCCTGGGCCTGTCCCAGCGGCTGCGGCTGCTCCGGGACTTCTACCGCCCGGGGGATGAAAACTTCTGGGACTTTGATTTCAGGGACATGCGCCGGCAGGGCATAAGCGTGAAGGACTGCGTGGCCCCCCTGTCTTTAAGCCTGAAAAGCAGCCACTTCAAGACAGGGGACAAATTCGGGCGGGTGCTTGCCATGACCCGCCACGCCAGCTTCATAGACGACAAGACCCTCAACAAGCTGACAGACCTGGACGTGGAGCTTGTCCTGTCCGTCAGCTTTATCCCCATCCCCACAGACGAGGCGGTAAAATTCTTCCAGGGCAGGCTGGATTCCGTAGAGGCAAATGCCCTGCGATCCCGGCAGAAGCAGCTCCAGCGCAGCCAGGTGGCGGGGCCGGAACCCTACCATTTCCGGAAGGACAGGGCCAATATCCAGGACGTCCTGGACGACATCACCCAGCGGGACTGCGGGGTGGTGGTAGCCTGCGTCACCCTGTGCCATATGGCACAGAGCCTGGAGCAGCTTGACGCGGACACAGAGCTTATCCGCTCCACCGCCCGTTCCGCCAACTGCGAGCTGGACGTCTGCACAGACCAGCAGCTTGACGCCCTGAACACCGTCCTGCCCTATGGCCTCCAGCGGCTGCACATCGACCACGGCCTGACCACTGAGAGCCTTGCGGCCTTTGTGCCCTTCAACGCCCAGGAGATATGCGATCCCGGCGGGGTGCTTTACGGCCAGAACGTGGTGACCCGGAACCTGGTAGCTGTGGACAGGCTGGCAAAATCCTCCGGAAACGGCTTTGTCCTGGGTATGACCGGGGGCGGCAAATCCTTTTTCTGCAAGCAGGAACTTCTCTCCCTGCGCCTGCGGTATCCTCCGGAAAAGGCGGACTTCCTTATCCTGGATCCGGAATCCGAGTACAAAAAAGAGGTGCTGGAGCTGGGCGGGGAGATTTACCACATCGGCAAAGACAGCATCAACCCCTTTGACATGGAGCTGGACTTTGCGGAGAAAAACCCGCTCTCCTACAAGACAGAATTTATCACCGCCTGCTGCGAGAAGATTATGGGCGGGGGGCTGGACGCCCAGAGCAAGTCCCTGATAGACCGGGCTGTGCGCGGCGTGTACAGGGAGTACCTCCGCAGCCATGGGAAAACCGCCCCGCCCCTGATGGGGGATTTCAAGGATGCGCTGGAAGCCATGGGCCACAAAAAGGCAGGGGAGCTGTCCCTGGCCCTTGAGCGCTTTGTGGACGGCTATCTCAACGCCTTTGCCGCCCCCACCAATGTGGATTCTGACAACAGCCTTATCTGCTACAGCCTCAACGGCCTGCAGGATCAGATGAAGTCCCTGGGTACGGTTATCACCCTGGATCACCTCTTAAACCGGGTGATGCGCAATTTCCGCAGGGGGAAAATCACCTTTGTGTACGCGGACGAGTTCTCCCTCCTGTTCCAGGACGAGGAAACCGGGGCATTTTTCGGGAAGCTCTGGCGCAGGATCCGGAAATACAACGGCTTCTGCACCGGGGCCACCCAGTCCGTGGAGGAGGTGCTTGCCAGCGAATCCGGCAGGGCCATGCTGGCGAACACGGATTTCGTGGTGATGCTCAACCAGTCCCCTGCCAACGCCCAGCAGCTTTCCGAGCTTTTCGGGATCTCCAAAAACCAGCAGTCCTACTTTGAGAACGTCCCGCCGGGCCATGGCCTTGTGAAGGTGGGCGGGGCAATCGTCCCCTTTGTGGGGAACGTGCCCAGGGATACCCGGTGCTATGGGCTGATGGCGACAGATCCCAGGGAGGGAAGCTGGGCCTGCGGGGAAAGCCAGGAATAGCCCCTTCTGGAGCGCATAAAAAAGATACGAAAGTATGATATATAGCTTGACAACCACTGCCCACTGTGTTATAATTGTTTCAGACGGAAAGGAAAAGGCCGGGGGAACCCGGAAAATCTGACACAGGAGGCAGCAGGTTTATGAAGCGGGGGAAATTCTTTAAGAAGCTTTTAAGCATGGTTTTAACAGCGGGGATGCTCTTTGCTACCCTGGCGGGTACGGCAGGGGCGGCAGGCATGGGGGATTTTACAGACGTAAGCCCCAAAGACTGGTACTATGAGGCAGTGGAGTACGCGGTAGAAAACAAACTGTTTTCCGGCACAAGCAGCACAGAGTTCAGCCCGGAAACCCCTATGGACCGGGGGATGTTCGTGACCGTGCTGGGCAGGCTTGCCGGGGTATCGACAGGGTACGGAGCAGGCCGGGAAAACCCCTTTACAGACATACGCTCTGGGGATTACTTCTATCCCTACACCCTGTGGGCTGTGGACAACGGCATAACAGGGGGTACAGGGAACGGGAAATTCTCTCCCCGGGACAGCGTGAACCGGGAACAGATTGCCGCGTTCCTGCACCGGTATTTCCAGAAATTCGGCTTTGAGCTGAAGGAGCAGGAATCCCCCTTCGGGTACTTCCCGGACAGCGGGAAAGCCTCCTCCTTTGCGGTAGGGCCGCTGAAATGGGCTACAGCCTATGGGATCATCGGGGGCAGTGACGGGAAGCTGGTGCCCGGAGGGATTGCAACCCGGTGCCAGGTGGCACAGATGCTCCTGAATTTCAGCAAAATAGACGCTTATAAAGCAGACGGCGAAGCGCCTGCCCCCAAGCCTGGGGAAGATGACGGGGATAAGGATCCGGACAACACACCCACGCCTCCCCCCACCCCCTCTCCCAATCCTGGGGATGGTGATGACGATAACGCCGGCACAGAACCCAGCCCCACCCCCAAGCCCTGGGAAAACTACAACCCCACCTACACCCTGCCTACAGGGAAATCCCCGGTGGACGAAAACGGCGGGTATTATGACTATGACCTTGCCAATGAAATCCTCCGGCAAGTGAACGAACTGCGGGTAAAAGAAGGCCTGGGAGAACTCAAGCACCATCCTACCATCCAGAAATGGGCTGCTGTTAGGGCAAAGGAGCATAGCTATGGAACAATAGCCCATGTACGGCCTGATGGAAGCAAATGGGATACGGTGGGAGCAAAACTCCATGCTGAAAACCTTGTGCGTTCCCAAAATGATCCAGAGTATGATATTACAGGAGAGATTTCAAACGATTTACAGGCCAGCGCCAATAAACGGGTAACTGCATGGCTTAACTCTGTCTCACACCGCAATGCTATGTTTAAGGACGTTGACCAAGTAACTGGTGTTGCCGCTTACGTGATAGATGGCAATGTTTACGTAGCACAGCTTTTCAGTCAGCAGAACTGCTACTTTTATGACTATCTTATGGGCTAAGCGTATCACTGAGCACAGTACGGCATGTAGGAAAATATGCTGGACATCTTGAAAAGCCATGAAAGCTTTTTCAGAAACATCACACAGCGCACACACAGGATATCCGGCTGGAAAGTCTCTGGCGGAAGTGCAAAAAAGATACCGGATATAGCAGTATGCTGCCCAAGACAGGTGCATAGAACCATCTCTGATTATGCCAGCTCTGTAAAGATCCTTTTGGAGTGTGCGCTGCTAAAAGCCTATTGAATTTGCCGGCTCCTCTAATGACTGCGGAAACTGGCAACTGTAAAAGCAAAGGAGAATCCTATGAACGAAACACAGACCACCCCGGCGCAAGCTGTGGAGGAGGAAGAATATGATTATCCCGGCGTGTACGGCGGGGCGCGGCTGCGCTATTTGCAGGAATACGACCGGGAGTTGTACCAGTCTCTGGTATCCGGCGGCAGGCTGGAGGCGGAAATCCGGTATGTGGAGAAAGCCGCCCGGCAGAGGCTTGCAGACTGGATCCCCCACATGGCAAAAAAAGACGGGCTGGACGAAGCCCTGAAAATGCGGGATCCCATGAAGTGGGTGGGCGGCATGAACGCCATCAAGCACTGCGTGGAGGAAACCATCTACCACGACCTGGTGTACCAGGAAGATTAAAACATCATACTTTATACTTTGTAGACCCCCCGCTCCCATCTGGAAGCGGGGGGGTTCTCATGGAAAGGAGAGACTGCCTCATGATACTGAAAAAGCTGGCGGCGGCTGTTTTAACAGCCGGCCTCCTGCTTTCCTGCCACACCCCCTCCCAGGCCCTGGTTCGGGAAAGGCCGGAGCCTGACCTGGTATTTTACCGGGTAAAAGCTGAGGATACCTTTAAGGGGGAGCTGGAGCTTCCAGAGGGCAAAACCAAAGTGGACAGCGTAGAGGTAAAGGCCGGGGAATCCCCGGCCTTTGCTGTTTCCGCCTTTGACGATACCTCCCTCGCGTTCGAGGATCTGTACCGCAGCGTTTCCCAGACCCTCGTCCTCACAAGGGAAGCGGAGGAAGATGGTGAAAAGGGAGCGGAGGAGGAAATTACCGCCTGCCTTGCGGTATACGACAAGGTATCCCTGGAGCCGGAAACGGGCGGGGCCACCCTCACTGTGACAGACGGCAAAACCGGAACCCCCATCCCCGGCGCGGCCTATTCCCTCTACCGGGAAGGGAAACGGCAAAAGGATTTCACCACCAACGCACAGGGGGAAATCATCCTGCAAAACCTGGCGCCTGGGTTATATGAACTGCGCCCCGGCGCGGCCCCGGCAGGGTATCTCAGGGCGGAGGCTCCCGTTTCCTTTGAGATTCCCAGCCTGTCCCTCTCCGGAGGAGAAAGCTGGGTGCGCACCTCCCAGGGAAAAAAGTATCTGGCAGAGGACAATGAAATTTTCCTTGCCGGGGCGTTTTCCCCTGACATGGAGCTGGCAGGGCTGGGGGAGGAAAATATCCAGTCCATCACTATTACCTTTGAAAATTTCGGAGCGGCCTTGGGCAAGGAGGGCAGAAAGACGGTAAAAAGCTTCGTCACTACCAGGGAGGCGGAAAAGTATCTGAACTACCGGAAGGCCCAGGGGGAAATCTGCGGGCCTGTAAGGATTTCCTATACGTTAAAGGAAGAATGCCTTACGCTCACGCAGAAACTGGAAGCAAAGGCGGCGCCTGCCCCCACCCCTGCTCCCACGCCCCGGCCTGCGGCGACGCCCGTCCCCACTCCCCGCCCTGTGCAGCCCACCCAGCGGCCCGGCCAGAGCCAGGTTCATAATACCTACAAGGGGAATGCCACCCAGACGGCGGCTCCCGTTTCCACTCCCGCCCCTTCTGTAAACCCCATCACCACCCCGAACCCGGCAGACCTCCAGAACCTCACCATTGCTTGCACCTCCAACACGGACAGGCGGGAGGGCTTTGTCTTTGAAGTAACGGGCGCAGGGGCGGACAGCGCCGCCTTTCAAAAGGAATATAAGACCGACAGCCAGGGCCTCATCCGGGCAAACGTCCCTGCCGGCCTTTACACCATCGCCCCCAAAGACTGCCTTTCCAACAAGGGCTTTGCCCTGCCCGAACCCCAGACCGCACAGGTGGCGGCAGCGGGCAACGCCTATTTCTCTTTCTCCTTTCTGAGTTCGGAGCGGGATTTAACCCTTACGGTAGTGGACAATGAGGGCCTGCCCCTGGAGGGGGTATTGGTAGGGATTTTCGACCCTGCCCTGCTGGAAGAGGCCCCGCCAGACGCCAGGCCGGACAGCCATGCCGTAGATATCAGCCAGGAGATTTCCGAAATCCAGGAGCAGGAAGCCTTCGAGGCACTGCTGGCAAACCCCTTTGAAAAGAAGAACGCCCTGCGCACCGCCTATACGGACAGCGAGGGGCGCGCTGTTATCAAAAGCGCCCCCACCACTGCCCTGCTGGCTGTGCCCATGGACACGCCCCAGGGCTACACCATGGAAGCTGAAGCTACAGAGCTGCCGGAGGGAACGGGGACGGAATTTTCTGTACTGTGCGAATACATAGAGGTTTTCCTTTCCATCCTCAACAGCGGCACGGGCCAACCTGTCATGGGGGTAGAGGCCCAGCTCCTGGACAGCGCCGGGAAGGAACTGGCGGCATGGGTTACAGATGGAGAAGCGAAACCCTTCATACGGGTGCCCGCCGGCGTCTATTCGCTGCGCCTTGCCTTTGATGGGATGGAAATCACAGAAAGCTATACGGTGGAGCGTGTGCCCACAAAGCAGGAAATTGAGATAAAAACCCCCATCCGGGGCATTGTCCCAGAGGAGGATATCCCGGAGGACGCGCCCTGGTACCGCACTGCCTGGGCCGTCTGCGCTTACGTCCTGCTGGGCGGCGCGGCCCTGGGCGCGGGCGGGCATTACCTTTACAGATGGATCCGCAAGCGCCGGGGCGGGATTGCGTAAAACAAACTTTTTCTGCCCCCGGCGGAGGCGTTTTGAAATCCCGCGCGTATTTACAGGCAGAGAGGCCCCGGGGAGCATGAGCGCCCCGCCCTTATCAGAAGAAAGAAAATTTCATAGCCTGTGCATTTTTTACGGCTGGAGCCAATTTTGGCCCCGGCCTTTTTTTGCGCCCATTTTTAGAAAGGAGGCTGACAATATGCCGCAAAAACACCTGCTGCGCCGCCTGCGGGTGCCGCCCGGCCGCTGCGGGGCACGCTTTCGAAAAGCAGGACAGCATCATCAAAACCTTAAAAAATTATTGGGAAAGGACAATTCATTATGAAACGAAGCTGTAAGAAAATGCTTGCCGCCCTTCTGGCGGTTTTAGCGGTGCTGAGCACCTTCGCCCTGCCTGCCGGGGCCAAAGAGGCGGTTGAACCCGGAAGCCTGGGCAGCGTTACCGAAACCTTTATAGACGAAGCCACCGGGCGGGAAATCGCGGATCCCCGTACCGCCAAATCCTCCTGGACAAAGGAACCTCCCCACGTGGAGGGATATGAGTACCAGGGCTTCACCCAGGCCACGCGGTACGTCTACTCCCAGGAGGATCTGACCTATATCCTGGGATACCCGGACAAAACCGTGCATGGGGAATGGAACCTGACCCGAGCCGAAACCGCCGCCATCTTCTACCGCCTTCATGCAGGGGCCTTCCCCGCCCCCAAGCGCCAGATGAGCAGCACCACCTTCCGGGACGTGCCCCAAAACGCCTGGTACTATAAGGAACTGGAAATGTGCTACAACCTGGAACTGGCAAACGGCACGGACGGGAACAGGTTCGCGCCGGATTCCCCCATTACCAGGGCGGAATTCGCCGCCTTTGCCGCCCGCTTCGCCCAGCTTGAGAATTCCGGCAAGGCCCTCTTTAACGACGTGACTCCAGACCATTGGGCCTACCAGGCGGTTAACGCCGCCGCTGAGGCCGGCTGGATCAAAGGCTACCCGGACGGCTCCTTCAAGCCCGACGATTTCATCACCCGCGCCGAAGCCGTCTCCCTTATCAACCGTATGCGCAACCGGGTGATCACCGCTGAAGAGCTGAAGGCCCTGGGCATTGCAAACCCCTACACTGACCTGGTGGAAACCTACTGGGCCTATGGGGATCTGCTGGAGGCCACCATCAAGCACTCTGCGGCGGATTGGCACAAGCTGAACTTTACCGATGGGATGGACCAGGTAACAGAGCGCTTTGTGGATGAAAAGGGCCGCGAGATTGCCGAAAGCGTTACTACCAGCGGCACAGAAAAGTTTGCCCACAAGGACATTGAGAACTTCCACTACATGGGCTATATCACCGAGGTCACCTATGTGTACACAGACGGCAGGCCCGCTGCCGCCGTCACAAAGTCCGTGGACAAAAGGGAAGCCAAAGTGGGAGACACCCTCACCTATACCATTCAGGTGCAGAATGCCCCGGACGCCAGCGCGGATCTGGAGAACGCAGTCCTTACAGATCCCATCCCCTCTTTCCTCACCTTTACACGGGGCAGCGTGGAGGTGGACGGGGAAAGCGCCAGGCACTCCTACAATACCCAGACCAGGGAGCTTTCCGTAAAGCTGGGGGATATCAGGCCCGGAGAGGAAAAAACAGTGGTTTTTACCGCCCTTGTAAACGATACCGCTTACGGGCAGGCTTTTCGGAATACCGCCGTTGTCTCCTCAGATAACGGGGAACCCGGTACTGGCACGGACGAAGGCGTTTCCGTCAGTGACGGCAAGGCAAAAATCCTGGCGGAAAAGTCTGTGGATAAATCCGCTGCCCAGGTGGGGGACGTGCTCCACTACACCGTAAAGGCCGGCAATATGGAGGATGCCGATGTGGCCCTCGAAAACGCGGCGCTGGAGGACGTTATCCCGGAGGATCTGGAGTTTTCCTATGGAAGCGTGCAGGTGGACGGGGTTTCCGCCTCCTATTCCTTTGACAGCGCCAGCCGCCTGCTTTCCGTGAAACTGGGGGACTTGCAGCCCGGGGAGATGAAAACCGTCACCTTTGCCGCCGCCGTAAAGGACAGCGCCTATAACAAAACCATCCAGAACACCGCCGTGCTCTCCGCGGATAACTGCGGGGACACCCAAGCCAAAGACCAGGGGGTTGTCATCGGGGACGGCAAAGCCTGGCTCCAGGCGGAAAAGTCTGTAGACAAATCCACCGCCCAGGTGGGGGATACCCTCACCTACACCATTAAGGCTCAGAACGCCGGAGTTTCCGCCGTCAGCCTGCGGGATGTGAAGGTTACAGACTATATCCCCTCTTACGTGGACTTCGCCCCGGGCAGCGTGGAAATAGACGGTTCCACTGCCGTCCATTCCTATGACGGCGCCAGCCGCACCCTCACTGTAGAGCTGGGGGAGATTGCGCCGGATGAGGAAAAAACCGTCACCTTCCGGGCTGTGGTGAACAGCACAGCCTATAACAAATCCTTCCAGAACGTGGCTGTGCTCACAAGCGAAAACGCACCGGACGTCACCGTCAAGGACGGGGGGACGGTTATCGGGGACGGCTTTGCCCGGATGTACGCACAGAAGGCCGTTGACCGGGATACCGCCAGGGTGGGGGATATCCTCACTTACACCGTCACCGCCCAGAATTCCGACGCCGCCACTGTGAACCTGCGCAGCGCCGTTATGACGGACGTGCTGCCGGAGTATGTCACCTTCTGCTATGGCAGCGTGCAGGTGGACGGGCTTTCCGCCCCCTATGCCTATGACAACGCCGGCCGCGCCCTTACGGTAGAGCTGGGGGATCTGGCCCCGGCCCAGATAAAGACCATTACCTTTAACGCCGCTGTCAACAGCAGCGCTTACGGGCAGACCTTC
The DNA here is from genome assembly GCF_036941085.1 of Acutalibacter sp. JLR.KK004. NCBI lineage: Bacteria > Bacillati > Bacillota > Clostridia > Eubacteriales > Acutalibacteraceae > Acutalibacter > Acutalibacter sp. JLR.KK004. The sequence goes on along the minus strand of NZ_JAYMNQ010000001.1, from coordinate 776,928 downwards.
CAGAACACCGCCGTGCTGTCCAGCGAAAACGACAACGACAAGCCCGCCGCAGATACAGGCGTCACCGTTGACCCCGGCGAAGCCCAGGGCAGCGTGGGCGCGAAAACCGTAGACCGGCCCTATGCCCATGTGGGGGAGGAGCTGACCTACACCATCACCCTGGAAAACGGGCAGGCCGCTACCGCCCCCTGGGAGGGCGCGTCTGTGACAGACGTGATTCCGGAGCACCTGTCTTTTGTGGCAGGCTCTGTGGAGCAGGACGGGCAGGCCACCGCAAACTATGCCTATGACGCGGGCACAAAAACCCTGACCCTGCTGCCGGAAAGCATTGGTATTGGGGAGAGCACCCGCTTCACCTTCCGGGTTACGGTAGAGGATGGCGCCCAGGGCCAGTACATTGTAAACACCGCCGTACTCCACAGCCCTGGAAAAGAGGATTCCCAGCTTCCCGACACAGGGGTGCAGATTGACGGGGGAGAAACAAAGCCTGATATCAGCAAAACCGCCAATGTTACAGAGGCCCATCCGGGGGACGTCATCCGCTACACCCTCCAGGTGCAAAATGGGGCGGACGCCACAGCGGACTGGAAAAACGTGGTGGTGACAGACGTACTGCCTGCCGGGGTGAAACTGGTGTACGGCTCCGTCATGGTGAACGGGGATACCGGAGACTATGGCATGGAGGGCCAGTCCGTCACCCTGCGGTTAGGGGATCTGGTCCCCGGACAGAGCGCCCGCATCACCTTTGAGGCCCGTTTAGAGGACGCGGTGGAAAACACCACCATCTACAACACCGCCACTGCGAAAGGGGATAACGGGGAAAAGACCGTTACCGACCCCGGCGTAGCAGTCCTGCCCCTGACGCCTCAGAATCCCAACGATGTGGGGGGCAGCAAGGACGTGGACAAGACCGTGGTGCAGGCAAGGGATAAGGTTACCTATACCATCACCGCCCGCAACGGCGGCAAAGATTTATGGCAGGGCGTGCAGGCATACGACGTGCTGGATTCCTCCAGGCTGACCCTGATAAACGACACCGTGTACATTGACGGGGTGCGCTATATGATGGGCAGCGGCAAATGGTTCCTCCAGGACGGGCAGCTCGTTTTAAACCTAGGGGACATCCCTGCCGGGGAGAGCGTAGAGGCCAAATTTACCGTACAGTTTAAGGCGGACGCTGCAAACTCCACCTATATCAATTACGCCTCCCTCCAGAGCAATAACAAGCCCGCCGTGCATGTAAAGGCCCCGGAGGTAACGATCCTGGGTAACAGCGGAGGCAGTTCCAAGCCGGATGCGCCTGACCCCACTTCCGACATCCACTACAAGCTGTTCTCCGGGTTCGGGGAGCATGACGGCACCCTGCTCTATGAGTGGGAGCCTGATTCCAACATATCCCGCCTGCACATGTGCTATATGGCCTACCGCCTTATGTCCGACGGCTACAAGCAGAACCTGCCCATGGGTACTGTTTCCGTACCAGACCCCTCTGTAAACAAGGCATATGGCCTGACCCCGGTGCGGTACTTCATCTCCCATGGCGTGCTGGAGCGGGACGCCTTTGTAAACGGTTCCGGGGACAGCGTGTGGGCCACCAGGAAGCAGATTTATGCCCTGCTGGAATTCGCCACAGGCAAAACCCTGGGCAGCGATGCGGGACAGAACCCCATGAAGCGCATTGACGTGGCAAAGCTGGTGTGCCAGGTTACAGGCCGCGACCCGCGCTCCAATACCAACGGCTGCCTGGTGGTAAACTTTACGGATTCCGGTTCCAACAAAGCACTCATCGACGAGGTGAGCAACTCCCACGAGTATACCATGGACAGCATGGGCAATGAAACCTGGATCCGCACCATCTCCGAGCCACCCACTTACGAATAATCCGTCAGAGAAATACAGCAGAAAAGCATCAGGAGGGCCGGGGTTTTCCCGGCCTTTCTTTTTTTAAGAGGTGAAGCCGGTCTGATTTACAGGCATACCCTGCGGCGGCTGCGCGTGCCGCCTTAGAAAAAATTACACTCTATTTTAAGAGAGGATGATACGCACATGAAAAATAACAGCCATAAAAAGGAAGGGAAAGCCCCTGGAAAAGGCCTGGCCCAGAAGGGGGCTTCCCTGCTCCGCTCAAAAGCGCCCGGCCCTTCCCGGGAACAGGAAAGGCCCCCGGAGCAGTACGCCATAAGCGCGGCGGGGGGCAAAGCAAAGGACGCTGCGGATCCCCTCCTGGACCAGGGGAAGCAGGCTGTAAAAAGCTTTTTGAAAAAAGAGCTTTTGGGGGAGGGTTCCAGGGGCGGGAAAGGCAGTTCCCCTGAAGCAAAACAAGAGACGCCGGTTTCAAAAAATGGGATCCCGCCTGCCCTCTCCCCCTCTCCTGGGGAGGTTCCGTCTTTCAAGAAAATGCCGCCTGACAAGGGCAGCAGCTTCCCTCCCGCGAAACAGGAAGCGCCATCTGGCAGAAATATTTTTTCTGAACCAGGGCAGGAAGCTTCTGTCCCTTCTTTCAGGGAAGAACCACCCGGCAGAAAGGAAGCCCCCTTTCCCGCCCCGGCGCGGGCCTCCCCTGCCGGGGACAGGCCCCTGGATATCCGAAAGACAGAGAAAGCCCCTTTACAGCAGCGGAAGGAAGCTTCCCTGCAAATGGACGCCCCCCTGCGGGATATGTCCCAAAAGCCGGATATGCCCTCCGGGACGGAAGCCCCTGCCCCACCTGCAAGGCCCATATTTACCACCCAGACGGGCGGGGATATACGCGCGGCTCCTTCCAGGGACGCGCCCCTGCGAGTTTACAGGGAAAGCAGCCTGCACACCCGGACAGGCAGCCCGGAAGTCCGAATGGACAAAGCTTCCCTGCGGTTTTCCCCGGATGAAGCTTTGGAGCTGCGCACATACGCCCGGCAGATGCAGGCGCGGGAAGGGGACGGGATACATACAACAGAAAACAGGTCCCGCGCGGCGCAGCCAGACGAAAAGCCGCCGCAAAAGGGCCTGCCGCTGGAAAAGCGTTCTGCCCCGCAGGACGGGGCCACCCTACCAGAAAGCCCCTCCCTTGATGGGGGATTGACAGATCTGCCCCAGGCAGAGAATCCTTCATCCGCCCGCCATGGCTCCGCGCCTGCCCCACAACAGTACCGGCGGCAGCGGGCCCAGCCCGGGCCGGAGTTTAAGGCCAGGGGGCAAATTGCTGTAAGGGATACCCGCGGGACAGGGGTAAAAGTGAGGGAAAGCCGGGAGAACGCCTCCCTTGCCGCCAACAATGCCGGAGCCGGCCTGCGCACCTGGGAAAAGGATCCCCTGGCAAATTCCCTCAAGGCCCAGACAAAAAACGCCGCCCTGCACACAGGAGGGCAGGCCCTGCAGACCTCCGCTCTGCAGGGCGTTGGCGCGGGGGCCGCTTCTGCCGGGGCGGGGGCTGCTTCCGGCGGCGTCACCGCCGCAGTGGAAGCCGGGAAAAAGGCAGCGGATAAAATAAGGGAAATGGTGGAAAACGCCGCCAGGGCGGGAAAGCAGAAGGCAAAAAATGCCCTCTCCCCCTTGGCGGCGTTCCTGTTTGTCCCTCTGTTTTTCCTCCTCGCCCTGGGCGGGGCGGGCTTTGGCGGCTCTGCCTCCAACGTAAACCTCTCGGAGGACGTGCTGTCCCTTATGCCCCAGATTATAGAAGCCTGCGAGCGCCACCACATCCCGGAATATGCGCCCCTGGCGGCGGCAGTGATGATGCAGGAATCCGGAGGCCACGCGGATCTGGTAAACGGGGACGTGATGCAGTGCGCGGAGGGCATGGGGTACCCTGTGCACACCCCCGTGCCTGTAGAGGTTTCCATTGATTTCGGCGTAAGCATCCTGGCAGGCAACCTGCGAATGGCAGGCTCCACAGGGCCTGCGGATCTCCCCGCCATCAGCCTTGCCCTTCAGGGCTACAATTTCGGAAACGGGTATATCACCTGGGCGCTGGCGCGGGGCGGGTACTCCAAAGAGAACGCCAGGGAATTTTCCATCCAGCAGGCTGCGGCCCATGGCTGGTCTGGATATGGGGACATAGACTATGTGGATCACGTCCTGCGGTACTACCAGATAAACGGGGGCGGTGCGGGCATGGGGGACGCCAGCGCCATCCTGGGGGGCTTTTTTGCCTACCCCTCCGGAACCACGCCCTGGATAACCTATCCGGGCCATGAGGGTATCGACATCCAGGCAGGGGAAGGACAGCCCGTCTATGCCTGCGCACCCGGCGTCGTGTCCTATGCCCAGGGCGGCTGGCACAGCGGCATGGGGGTAAACGGCATTGCTTCCTATGGAAACTGCGTGTTCATCGACCATGGAAACGGCTGGCAGTCCCGGTACGCCCACATGGCCTCCATTACAGTGGCTTCCGGCACGCCTGTCCAGCAGGGCCAGCTTATCGGCTATGTGGGGAACACGGGCAACAGCTTTGGCGCCCACCTGCACCTGGCCCTGTACTATAACGGCAGCCCCTCCTCCGGCGGGGTGATTTACGCGGAGCAGGCATGGCCCCAATATAAATCTTAAGGAACCACTGAATAAATCACACCTGACGGCTTGGCACACATCTCGTATCGACAGATTTAATCAGTACTTCCTTAAACCGCTAAAACGAAAAAGAAAGGATGAGAGAAATGTTAAACATGACTGTGCTGACCGGGCGGCTTACGGCAGACCCGGAGCTGAAGCATACGGAAAACCATATCCCCTACACCCGCTTCACCTTGGCGGTAGACCGCCCCTACGCCAAAAAGGGGGAGGAACGGGAGACGGACTTCATTGACATTGCCGCGTGGCGCAGGCAGGCAGAGTTTGCCTGCCGCCATTTTACAAAGGGCCGGGCCATGACCGTGCAGGGTTTTATCTGCACCCGCAGGTACGCGGACAGGCGGGGGGAAAGCCGCCGCAGCTTCCAGGTAACAGCCAGGGAAATCTACTTCGCGGACTTCACCCCCAGGGAACAGCCTGCCCAGGAGCCGGAAGCGCCCCCGGACAGTATAGCAGAGGAAGAAGCGTCCCCCGCAGAGGAGGACGCTTTCGCTTTCTTAGACGAAGATTTGCCCTTTTAGGAGGTAGGGAATATGCATGACGCTTACAGAGCTTATGAACGGCAGCAGAAGCTGGCGCAGCCCCGGATGGTATCTGACCCGGCACAGTTTACCCGGTATTTTAAGAAAAGCGGCGTTCCCTGGGAACGGCCCTTCCCCCTCCGGGACGCGTTTCCATACGGGGCTTCCTTCCCCATTTCCATGCTCAGCGCCTATACGGAGCAGGAGTTTTATAAGGCCATCGCGGAAAACTGGATGGACAGCCCCAGCGATTATAACCGGGCCTCCGCCGCCGTTGTGGGCGGGCCGGGGCAGTGGGAAAAGCTTGTAAAGGATGAAAGCGTCCTGGTGCGGGCCGCTGTGGCCCAGTATGCCACAGACGGGTTCCGGGCGGAGCTTCTGGGGGATCCGGATCCTGTTGTACGCAGATACATTGCCAGAAACGCCGGGGACGCCCTGCGCAAAGCCCTTCTGGAGCGGGAGCAGGATCCGGAGGTGGCAAAAACCGCCTGCCAGTACGCCGGCAGCACAGACACAGCGGACAGCCTTGTGGGCGCCCATTGGGACAGCCCCCAGGTTTTAGCGGCCTGCGCCCCCTATATGGGGAAGGCGGCCCTGGGGAAGCTTTCGGAGCATCCGGACGCGGCTGTGCGGATGGCGGCGGCAGAGCACGGCGGGGTGGAAATCTGCCGGCAGGTGCTTATCCGGGAGGAGGACGTATTGAACCGGAACCTGCTGGAGGAGCTCCTCGCGGGCATGGAGGAGGAAGAACAGGAGGAACAGCGGCGGCAGGCAGAGGCGGCTAAGGCGCAGAAGAAAGACAACGCGCGGCTCTGCCTGTGGGCTGCGGCCCAGACAGAGGCCCTTGTTTTGCAGGACGGGGAGAACTGGGGGAAGTTCCTGGAAACAGCGGGCAGGGTGTATAAATATCCATACGAGGACGCCCTGCTGATTTTCTCCCAGCGCCCGGAAGCTGCGGCCTGCGCGGAGGCGGATCTCTGGAGCAGCCGCATGGGCAGGCAGGTTGTCCGGGAGGACAGGGCCATTGTACTGGCGGCAGAGGACAAAAACGGCGCATACCTGCGGTATGTGTACGATGTGTCGGACACAGAGGGCAGGCCCTTCCCCCGGCCCTGGCAGTATGGGCCGCGTTTTGCGGAAGCTGTACAGAAAGCGCTGGGGCAGGCATATGGGGCCAGAGGGGAAACCCTCCCGGCCCTTGTAGAGAGCGCGGCCCGCAGGCTTTTGGACAGGCAGTTCCCGGAGGCCGGGGAATACCGCAGGTTTATAGAAAGCAGCGCCTGTTACATGGCGCTCTCCCGGTGCGGGCAGCAGCCGGAAGAGGATTTCTCCCGGTTCCTGCCTCTGGAGGGGGACAGGCGGGAAATCCACATGGCGGCGCGAACTGCCGTGCAGATCAGTTCCGCCCTGCTGCGGCAGGTGGAGCGGGCCGTGCGGGAAACCGTGCTGGAATCCCACAGGCGGCAGCGCCACCCCCCTGCCCAGACGCCGGGGCAGGTTTCTTTTTTCTCCATGGAGCTGGAAAAGGCCGAAGCGCCCGCGCCTCAAAAAAACAGCCCACCGCCTGAAAAGGAATCCCTAAAACCCGCAGGCCTGTCCCAGACCGTCTTGGATGAGGCCCTGCGCATTGGCGCGAACGACCCCAGCAGCAGGCTGCGCATTATTGCGGAGTTTATGAAGGATAAGCCAGTGGAGGAAAACGTCCGGTTTTTGCAGGCCCATTATAAGGAGAACGGCGCTGGCTTCTATGTGGGGGAGAGCAAATATTCTCTTTGGTATGACGGGGCCGGGATGCTGATATCCCCCGGTGAGAGCGCCCATGGCAATTTTGCAACAGCTTTGACCTGGGAACAGGCGGCAATCCGTATCCGGGAACTGCTGGACGCAGGGGAATATGCCAGCCAGCTTATGGTATACCGGGCCTGGCCCTTTGAGCGGGGCCGGGTGGCGGAAGCCCTGGTTTTCCTGCAAAGGGATATTGCGGAGGACGCCCAGGACAGGTATTTCCCCACGCTGGGAAAAGCCTTTCAGGACTTTTTGGGGCATTATGACAAATTAGCCAAAGTGAAAGAGTGGATGGAGAAACCGGAAAGCCTGCAAAGGCTGGTGGACGAGTGCGGCGCTTTCCTATCCGCTTATGCCCGCAACCGGGGCCTGCTGCGGTTCCATTACCATAGAACCGATGAGATTTTGCAGGGCTTAAAGGATTTGCAGCTTGAGCCTATAAAATTCACCGCCGCCGGGGATTTCACCCCCCAGCGGCGGTTCTTTATCTCCCAGGACGAAATTGACAAGCTGCTGCGGGAAGGGCCTGACCAGCACGATTACAGGCTGGGCATTGTCAAATTCTTTGAACAGCACCCGGACAAAAAGGAACGGGAAAAGTACCTGTCAGGCATCCATGGGGTGTATTCCGGCTTCCATGGCGTTAATGACAATATTGTCTATACCTCTAAAGGGGTGGAATTCAGCCATGGAGATATTGTGGAGCCTTATGCCAAGGTAGAGCTGAAATGGGGCGCGGTACGAAAACGTATAGAGGAACTGATCAAAAAGGACGCTTTCCTCTCTGCGGAGGATAAGGAGGTTTTGGAGGGGCGGTATCTGGAGGGGCCGGCAGCGGATGGGCAGGAGGCCACCGCTGCCCCCACTGTCCGGGACTTGTACCAGCAGTACAAGCCCATGGTACTGGCTGCTGTGATGGAGGACACAGCCTACCGCAACGCCTGCCGCAATTCCGATGAAGCAAGCGCCCGCCTGGAGTGCGACGCTGCCATAAAAAGGGTTGCGGCATCAGCTAGTAATTTGCAGTTTGCTAAGCTCTACTATGACATGCAGGGGTTTCATGCCCGCCTGCACCGGGATATTTGGGATGAAACGTACCCTGCGCTTTCCGCAGACAAACAGGAAACAAAGCCCCGCTATCAGGTAGTTGTGTACCACCATTTTGAAAACGGCTTTGATGAGAAACTGGATTACCCCACTTTAGCCGAAGCGGAAAAAGCCGCCCGGAGGCATCTTGACGGCTCTATGGAAGAAGATGGTTTTCAGTATGAGGGCGCTGCCGTCTACGACCTCCAGGAGAAAAAATGGCTGCGGGTTTTCGGGCATTTCCCCGATGAAAAGGCCCAGGAACAGGTTAAAACCACCCCCTCTGCGAAGGCTGTTCCCGAACAGGCCCCACCGACCGCAGAGGAAAAAGCGCCTGCCCCGCAAGAACAGGAGAGTGCGCCCACGCCTTCTCTGTCCATAGATCCCAGCAGGCCCTATATCTTCTGCGAATGGAGTGAAAGCGAAGTTTTCCAGGATAAGACCTCTTATTCCCTCGCTGAATTTGACCGCCTGATGAAAGAAACCGACAGTCATTATGTAAAAAAACAGGCAGAAGGAATCGAAAAATACGGCTCCTGGCAGGCTGTGTACGCTGCGGACGACCCGGAATACGGCCCATATTTGGGCTATGATAAAGTGAAATTCACCCTGCGTATGCCGGATGGCAGCAGCTATACGGAGCGCCAGGACATTGGAGACGGGGACGGCGGCGTGATAGATTTCCTCAGCCAGTATGAGAAGTACCGGGATATCGTGCCCATCCTGCGGGAAGCTGTCCGGCAGGAGCGGGAAACACCTGCCGCCCCGCCGTCTCCGGAGGAGAAAGGCCCTGTCCGGGATCCGGACGGCTGGCTGGTTTCCGCAGAAGATCCCGCCGTGCAGAATCATTTTCCGGCCCCTGTGCAGGCAACTGGTTCCGGCAGGCAGGAGAAGCCCGCCCCTGTCCCCAATTTCCGCATTACAGATGAGAATCTGGGTGTAGGCGGCCCTAAAGCTCACTACAAAATGAACGTGGAAGCCATCAGGCTTTTGCGGCAGCTACAGACGGAAAACCGGCAGGCCACGCCGGCGGAACAGGACACACTCTCTAAATATGTGGGCTGGGGCGGGCTGGCGGACGCTTTTGATGAAAGCAAGCCCGCCTGGGCCAGCGAATACAAAGAGCTTAAAGGGCTTCTGCCCCCGGAGGAATATGAATCTGCCAGGGCTTCCACCCTTAACAGCCATTATACCACGCCCGTAGTTATCCGCGCTATGTACCAGGCCCTGGAAAACATGGGCTTTCGGGGCGGCAGGATTCTGGAACCCTCCATGGGCACAGGCAATTTTTTCGGGTGCCTGCCTGAAAGCATGGCAAAAAGCAGGCTGTACGGGGTTGAGCTGGACAGCATCACCGGGCAGATAGCCCGGCAACTTTACCCCCAGGCGGACATAAAAATCGCGGGCTTTGAAACCACCAGCCGCCATGATTTCTATGACCTTGCCATCGGCAACGTGCCTTTCGGGCAGTACCAGGTACACGACCCGGCCTATAACAGGCTGGGTTTTTCCATCCACAATTACTTTTTTGCCAAGGCTTTAGGCCAGGTGCGCCCCGGCGGTATCGTAGCGTTTCTCACATCCCGTTACACCCTGGACAGCCGGGATACCAAGGTCAGAGAATACCTGGCCCAGCACGCCGACCTGCTGGGGGCCGTCCGCCTGCCTAACAACACCTTTAAAGATAACGCGGGCACAGAGGTTGTCAGCGATATCCTTTTCCTGCAAAAACAGGAATCCCCGCCGGAACAGGAGCCTGCCTGGGTGCAGACCGGGGAGTCAGCCCTGGGCTTCCGGGTAAACCGGTATTTTTTGGATAACCCCCACATGGTACTGGGGGTGGAAACCGCCAAAAGCACCCAATATGCCGGGCAGGGTTACACCGTTGCCCCCGCGCCCGGCGCGGATCTGGCAGGGCAGCTTGCACAGGCCGTCACCCATATTCATGGAACATATCAGGAAGCAGGCCCCCGCCAGGAGGAGGAAAAGCCCGTCTCCCCGGAGGACGTAAAGCCCTACAGCTTTGCGGTCATAGACGGGGAAGTATACTACCGGGAAGGGGAATCCCTGGAAAAGCCAAAGCTCCGGGGGGACGCAGGGGAACGGGTGAAAGCCATGGTTTCCCTGCGGGACTGCACCCGGCGGCTCCTGCGGCTTCAGATGGAGGACGCCCCGGAGGGGGAAATCCAGCAGGCCCAGGGGGAGCTGAGCCGGCTCCACCACAGCTTTCTGGAGCGGTTCGGCCTGATAAACGACAGGAAAAACGCCCAGGCTTTCGACCGGGATTCCTCCTACTACCTGCTCTGCTCCCTGGAGGAAGTAGGCAAAAACGGGGAATTAAAAGGCAGGGCAGATATCTTCACCAAACGCACCATCCGGCCCCACCGGCCCGTTGCCCATACGGATACCGCCGCCGAAGCCCTGGCTGTGTCTTTAGGGGAGCGGGCCAAAGTGGACATGCCCTTTATGGCGCAGCTTACGGGGAAAACGGAGGAGGAAATCTACCAGGAGCTGAAAGGGGATATTTTCTTAAACCCCCTGTTCGGCCACGGTCCCGGGGAGGAAAAATACCTGTCCTCCGATGAGTATTTATCCGGCAATGTGCGGGAAAAGTGGCAGGCGGCAAAGGAAGCCGCCAAAGGGGATCCCGCGTTTCAGATAAACGCGGGATCCCTGGAGCGGGTGCAGCCCCGGCCCCTCACAGCCGCCGAAATCGACGCGCGCTTGGGGGCTGTGTGGATAGAGCCTGCGTATATCGACCAGTTTATGGCGGAAGCCTTCGGCCTGTCCCCTGCCGCCGCCACGCGCACCCATGCCTTCTACAGTGCCGCCACCGGGGAATGGCAGGTGCACGGCGTCCACGCCACAGCCCTCTCAGAGCGGTTTGGCACCACCCGGAAGTCTGCCTATGAGGTGCTGGAAGCCTCCCTGAACCAGCGCCCTGTCCGGGTGGTGGACTATACGGAGGATCCCCGCACCCATAAGCGCACAGGCCGGGTGAACGAACGGGAAACCACCCTGGCCCGGGGGAAGCAGCAGGCCCTCCGGCAGGCTTTTAAAGACTGGCTGTGGAAAGATCCCCAGCGCCGCCAGGCCCTCACTGTCCGCTATAATGAGCTTTACAACAGCACCCGGCCCCGGGAGTATGACGGGAGCCATCTTGTCTTTGACGGGATAAACCCGGAAATCAGGCTGCGCAAACACCAGCTCGACGCCATTGCCCGCACCATCTATGGCGGCAACACCCTCCTGGCCCACTGCGTGGGGGCCGGGAAATCCTATGAAATTGCTGCCGCCGCTATGGAGATGAAGCGCCTGGGCCTGTGCCATAAGTCCCTGATTGCGGTTCCCAACCACATTGTGGGCCAGTGGGGCATTGAGTTTTTGAAGCTCTACCCCGCCGCCAATATCCTGGTGGCAAAGGAGACGGATTTCTCTGCCCGGAACCGGAAAAAGTTCTGTGCCCGCATTGCCACCGGCAATTACGACGCCGTGATTATCGGGCACAGCCAGTTTGAGTTCCTCCCTTTAAGCGAAAAACGGCAGGAGGAGGGCCTGCGCCGGGAAATCCAGCAGGTGGAACAGGGCATGAAGCAAGCGAAAAAGGAGTCAGGGGAGGGCGCACGGTTCACCATCAAGCAGATGGAGCGGACTAAGCGCTCCCTGGAAACCCGGCTGCAAAGGCTCCGGGACGGGGTGAAGCGGGACGATGTAACCTCCTTTGAGGAATTGGGGGTGGACAGGCTGTTCATAGACGAAGCACATGAGTTTAAGAATTTGTCCTTTGTCACAAAAATGGGGACTGTTGCGGGGCTGAACCCGGAGGGGAGCATGAAAGCCTCCGACCTGCTGATGAAGTGCCGGTATCTGGATGAAATCACCGGGGAAAAAGGCGTGGTGCTGGCAACGGGCACCCCTGTGAGCAACAGCGTCGCGGAGCTTTACACCATGATGCGGTACGTGCAGAACAGCACTTTGCAGGAAAAGGGCTGGGGGTTCTTCGACAACTGGGCCGCGCAGTTCGCGGAAACCGTCACAGAGGCGGAGCTTGCGCCGGAAGGAACAGGCTACCGGGAGCGCACCCGTCTGGCGCGGTTTACGAACCTGCCGGAGCTGATGAACATTTTCAGGGAGGCCGCGGACATCAAGACAGCGGAAGACGTGGGCCTGCCCGTCCCGGAGGTGGAGTTCCATGTGGAAAAGGCCCTGCCCTCCCCGGAGCAGGAGGCGTTGGTGCGGGAACTGTCCGCCAGGGCGGAGGCCGTACACAATAAAATGGCAGGCCCCGCAGAGGACAACCTGCTGAAAATTACCACGGACGGGCGCAGGCTGGGCCTTGACCAGCGGCTCCTGGACCCTTCCCTGCCGGACTTCCCCGGCAGCAAAATCAACATGTGCGCGGCAAACGTCCTGGATATCTGGCGGGAGGGGCAAGCAGAAAAAACCACCCAGCTCATATTCTGCGATACCTCCACCCCCAAAGGGAAGGCAGGCGCGCCCCAGGCCTTTAACGTGTACGACGATATTTACAAAAAGCTGGCGGCAGGGGGCGTCCCCCCGGCGGAAATCGCCTTTATCCATGATTACCCTAAACGGGAGCAGAAAAACGCCCTCTTTGAAAAGGTGCGCAACGGCGAAGTGCGCGTCCTCATAGGCAGCACCCAGAAAATGGGCAGCGGCATGAACGTCCAGGACAGGCTCATCGCCTGCCATGACCTGGACTGCCCCTGGAAACCGGGAGATCTGGAACAGCGCCTGGGCCGGGCGGCCCGGCAGGGGAACCGGAACAAAAAAGTGCATATTTACCGGTACGTGACGGACGCCACCTTCGACGCCTTCCTCTGGCAGACCGTGGAGAAAAAGCAGCGGTTCATCTCCCAGATAGTCACCTCCAAATCCCCCGTCCGCTCCTTTGAGGATGTGGACGAGACAGCCCTCAGCTATGCGGAAATCAAGGCCCTGTGCGCCGGGGATCCCCGGATAAAGGAGCGCATGGAGCTGGACGTGGAGGTTTCCAGGCTGAAAATCCTGGAGGCCGGGCATAAGGGCAGGCAGTATGAACTGGAGAACCGGGTGCTGTCGGAGTACCCTAGGGAGATAAAACGGCTGGAGCAGTCCATACAAGGTTTGGAATCGGACGCCGCCCTGCGGGACGCCCATCCCAGCCCGGAAAAGGGCTTTGCGGGCATGGAGGTGCTGGGCAGGCGGTATACGGAACGGGAAGCTGCCGGGGCGGCGCTGCTGGAAGCCTGCCGGGCCGCGAGATATACGGAGAATATGGAGCTGGGCAGTTACCGGGGCTTCGGGATAGCGGCGGAATGGGACGCTTTTTCCCAGGAAACCCGGCTTATCCTCCGGGGGAAGGGCAGCTATTACCTGGACATGGGGGAAAGCGCCGGGGGCATGATAACCCGGCTGGAGAACCGGATGGACAATATCAGCAGGGATCTGGACAATGAACGGCACAGGCTGGAAGCCGCCCGCCGGGACCTGGAAAACGACCGGGCGGAGCTGGGCAGGCCTTTCCCCCAGGAGGGGGAGCTGGAGGAAAAATCCCGGCGGCTCCGGGAGCTGGCCCTCCTGCTGGATCTGGGCGGAAAGGCCCCGGATATCCAGGGATTTGCCCAGAGCGTATACGAGCTTGTGCAGGCCTGCCTGCCGGGGGAAATCCCGGAGGAGGTAAGCGAAAAGGGCGTGGTAGACGGTCTGGAAAGGGCTGTCCGGGAAGGGCGCCTCCAGCGGATACAGGGCCTTCTGGATAGGATTGACCGGGGGCCGTACACCCTCACCCAGAAGGAGCAGGCCCACCTGCTGCTGGAGGAGATGAAGCTCTTTTCTGAGAAGCAAGCTTTTTTGGAGCAGGAAAAGCCCCCTGTACGGGACGATGGGCCGGGCAGGTGAAAAATCTTAAATAACAGAGGAGCATAAGACTATGAAGAATATTTATATAAATTCAGTCGGCGTGTTGGCAAAGCCGAATCTGGAACTGGAAAGCCTGGAGGAACTGTTCCAGCCTGGATATTTTGCAAACCTTGCCCCGGAGTGGAGCATGATAGAGGCCGCAAGGCTGCTGGCAGGGCAGGAGGGCTGTCAGGTGTACATTCTGGCGCCGGCGTTTCCCGGCCCTTACGCTATGGAGGAGCAGCAGGCGTGGCTTGACCGGTATCTGCCGGAAATCCCCCAGGAAAACAGGCTTTTCGTGCCTTTGGGACAGAGTAAGGCCCAAGCCCTGGGCAGGCCTTTAACCCAGGAGGACGTGCTTGTGGACGGTTTCAGCAGGAACCTGCCGGACTGGGAAAAGGCGGGCGGGGTGGGGATTCAGTCCCTGAAAGGGGTTCAGATACCGGCCCGCAGAGATAAGCACAGACAGTTGGAGGGAGTGCCCCATGGGGCGCTCCCTCTTTTTTTATTGCCAAAGGGATATTCCCTGTTGACAAAATTCGACAAACCCGCTAAAATACAATCAGTATAAAAGTTTATATAATGTACAAATGGTATATTTCGGTTTAACGGATAAAGGAGCGGATGATTTATGCAGCAGCCTGTTTGCTTAAACGATTTCAAGATGAGCATACCCAAAAGCCGGAAACGGGCTATGGAGGACAGTTTGGCAAACCCCAGCAGGGTGTACTGGCTCATGGACAAGGTACACGTGCGGATCCTGACCTATGACGACCCGGAAAAGGCGAAAGCCAAGCTGCGGGACGGGTTCCGGATTTTAGCGATTTACCGCAACGGCGAGGATATTATGAACACACAGGCCGCAAAGGATGAGGGCCTGCTGCTGGTATGAGTGACAGCCCCGGCCCTCATGGGCCGGGGCTTGTCTGTTTACAGATGGCACGGTTGCGATTGCCCCAAAAAAGGAGCGAAACCATGAAAAAAACCGGTTGTAAGGATATCAAGTGGAACGACCGATTGATTATAGAGCGGATGCTGAAAAACAGGGAAAGCAAGACAAAAATCGCGGCGTATATCGGGGTGAGCCGGGCAAGCATTTACAACGAAATCCATCGTGGCATAACCTTGCAGATGACCCCAGAGTATGAGTTCGTAGAGGTTTACTGCGCTGATACGGCGGAGCGCTGGTATCAGGCGCATTTGGCGGTTCGCGGGATGGATTTGAAGCTGGGAAACGACTTCGCTGCGGCAAATTACATCGAACGGATGATAGTAGAAAAAAGATACTCTCCCGCTGTTGTGGCGGCGAAAATGCAGGAGGAAAGGGGGTTTTCCACCCGGTTATGTGTGAATACCATTTACAATTACATCTACCGGGAGGACGTATTCCTGAAGCTGAAAAAGGAGCACCTCCTCTATAAAGGCAGGCGCCGGAACCGTAAGTCCAGCCGCCCTAAAGCCGCACGGGCTTCTGCTGGGGACAGCATTGAGAAGCGCCCGCCGGAGGTGAAGGAGCGGAAAACCTTCGGGCATTGGGAAATGGATACGGTTGTCAGCGGGAAGGATGGGCGCGGCGCTCTGCTGGTGCTGACAGAGCGTACAACTCGATATGAGATTATTGTCCTTTTGCCGGACAGGACAGCCGGCAGCGTGGTGAAAGCCCTGGACGTTTTGGAGAAGAAATACGGCAGGCGCAAGTTCCGGCGCACCTTCAAGACCATCACCTGCGACAACGGCAGCGAATTCGCGGACTGCCAGGGCATGGAGCACACCCGTTATGGACGCGGCCCCCGCACAAAAATCTACTACTGCCACCCCTACAGCGCTTACGAGCGGGGCAGCAACGAGAATGCCAACGGCCTGATACGCCGTTTCTTCCCCAAGGGCACGGATTTCAGTAAGGTAACGAAAAAGGCAGTCCGGCAGGTGCAGGACTGGATGAACCAGTACCCCAGAAAGATACTTGGCTGGAAGTCCGCAGAGGACATGACGTCCATTTTCATGTCCTCTGCCTGACCTGCCAAAACTGAATAGCCTGGGCCAGCCGAAAAAGCAGAGGCTTTTCCGGCTTGTTTGCTGTACGCCGAACCAATGCAGCACCGCCTCCGTACAAAGAAAGCCCCGTGTTGTTGTACAACAACACGGGGCTTTCTTTGTATACTCCTACAAACCTTGCTGCTTCTCAAACTTTTTTCTAAAAACTTCTTGACATTTGGGGCCATACGCAAAAAGCCCCGGGCGCGTTCCCAGAGCTTTTTGCGTATTAAAACATCCCCATACGAAAAATACAGGGAGGCCGCATCCGTCCTGCGGCCCCCAAAATTAAAGGAAGTGCATTACCTCTTATACGCTGTGTTATACAGAAAGCGAACGCCCCCCGCTCCTTCCTCCCCATGGATTCCCTGGGAGCTTCGGGCTATTTCGTTGTATTTAGTATACGCTGAAAAAGCCCTTGACGCTTTCACAAAAGCGGCATATACTAGTACAAAAGCGAACACCTGAGGAGAGGCCCCGCGAAAAATGCGGAAGGAAGGATTACGCTGTTATGATAAAACGCACGCCCATGCTGCAAAAAAACCCCTCTATGAACCTGGACGCCCAGAGGCGGGAGCTTACCGAGGACATCCCCCACTTTTTCGACCTGATTGTAAACGATGTCAGCGGGCCATACCGGGGCTGCCATCCTTCCGCCGTCCCCTCCCACTGGCACCCGGAGATGGAGGTTTTCCTGCTGCTGGAGGGCCAGGCCCAGATGGGCATTGGGGACAAGCTCTACAGCATTTGCGCCGGGGACGCTTATTTTATCAATTCCGGGGCGCTGCACTCCTTTGCCTTCACCCAGGGAGATTCCCAATACCGTTCCTTCCTGTTCGACGCCGCCATTGTGGCTGGATCCCCCGGCAGCGTGTTCGACACCATATATGTGCGCCCGCTCATAGAGCAAGGCCCGGCTGTGATAAAATTTTCCCCCGGCCCGGAGGACAAGTCTTTCTTTGAGGACTTCCGGCGGGTTTTCGAGGCCTGCCAGGAGGAGCCTCCGGCCTATGAGTTTCTGGTGCGGGAGGCCCTGTCCCGCATGGTGCTGCTGGCAAGGCAGCGGGGCCAGGTGGCTCCCTCCCGGCAGGTGGCGGAGGTGCAGGAAGACCGGGTGAAGGCCATGCTTAAATGGATGGAGGAGCACCTGCGGGAGCCTGTTACCTTGGGGGACATTGCCGGGCAGGTGAACATCTGCCCCCGGGCCTGCCAGAAGGCCTTCCAGCGCTACCTGCACTGCAGCCCCATGGAATACCTCCAGCGCCGCCGGGTTTTTGCCGCCGCCGAGCGCCTCTCCCTGACAGACGAGCCTGTTACCGCCATTGCCCTGGACTGCGGCTTCTCCAGCCCCAGCTACTTTGCCAAGCAGTTTAAGGCCCAGACAGGCAGCACCCCTATGGAATACCGGGCCGCTGTCCGGCAGTCTATGGAGTCTGGCGCCGGCGGCCCTCCGCCCCCCTCTGAAGCTGCAACCTGAAAAAGGCGTTTTTCTTAGGCAGGGGGATAAAAATGACAAACTAGTAAAAAGATTACAAATGGTTTACAAAACCCCCGGTTTTTCCCAAAAACCAGGGGTTTTTTGTACGGAAATTCCCATTGTTCACAGTTTGTTCACAACCTGTTTTGCAAGTTTTCCTACCCCATCCTTCATTTTCCCACCCGCTGGAACTCTGTCATATTCTGCCAGTACCGCATGGGCATGTTGCCCCGGCGCAGCTTGGGGTTTATGCGCCCCTCCACAGCGGCAGTGTCATAATACCGCTTCCACAGGGCCTGGAAGCATTCTTCCTCCGGGGTGTGGGCCGGGAAGTCGATACGGTCGGCCTGGAAAAAGCCGCGCTGGCCTCCCCGCCTGTGGAAAAAGCCGAACTGGTGGGTCTTTTCGTAAATCATAAAATTTTCTGTGTTAAAGCGCTCACAGAAATGGGGGGCAATCAGGGGCAGCACCGTGTTGTTGGGGGTGATGGTGGCCCCCAGGAAGTCCCCGTAATCCGCGAAGCGGAGGAACTCCACGTGGTAATGGGCCTCGTTTTTCAGGTAGAGCAGGGCCTTGTTCACAGCGTCCACATCGCTGTTGACAGCCAGCCGGGCAGCCCTGCCCCCCTCCTTGTAGCCCAAAAGCAAAAAGCGCAGCAGGCGCATTTCCTTTTCCTCCATACAGGTGAGGAACCCCCGGCGTGCCATGTCCCACACCTCTGGGGAAATCTTTTGGGGGACGGAGCGGGCCACCCTGTCCGCAAGGGCCTCCTCCGTCACGATTTCCCGCACCGGGAACAGGGTGGCCTGTGGCTCGTCCAGAGGCTCGATTCCCAAAGGCAGGGCTTTGTCGAAAAAGCATTGGGCCACACAGCACAAAAAGCCTGGAAAACTGCCGTCATACCGATATACAACTCCCTGTGCCATCCTTTTCCCTCCTTTCTCTTGCGGTTCCTGGATAAAATCGTCCAAGCGGACATTGATGAATCCACCTGAAAAACACAAAAATTCCGTCCATCCGTTTTACGAATGCATCACCTTCTTCAAAGCTAGCGCGGGTCTTTAGGGGGTGAGCCTCTGCCCTAAATCTGCCCTGTCAGCCGCTGCACCTTATCCGCCGGGGTGGGGGCAAAAAGGGAAAGCTGCTCCGGGGCGGAAAAGGCTTCCCCCTGCCAGCTTTGCAGGGAGGCGGCGTTTTGGGCAAAGCCCCGCTCGCTGATGGCCCCGGCTATTACCGCCGGGTTATCCATGGGCAGGGGAGAAATGCTTTTGCCCTTGCAGGTGATGAAGTACCGGGCGCGCTTGAGCACCACCCCCAGCTTTTTCAGGCCCTCAAAGTCAAGCTGGCAGTACCGCCGGGCCGACCGGATGCGCATGGCGCTTTTCACCCCGATGCCCGGCACCCGCAGCAGCATTTCATAGGGGGCCTTGTTTATTTCCAGGGGAAAATGCTCCATGTGGTTTACGGCCCAGTTGCATTTGGGATCTAAAAGGGGGTTGAAGTCCGGGTGGGCGTCGTCCAGGATTTCCCCGGCGGCAAAGCCATAAAACCGCAGGAGCCAGTCTGCCTGATAGAGCCTGTGCTCCCGCAGAAGGGGCGGGGGCGTGGAGCGGGCAGGCAGCAGGCTGCTGTTTTCCACCACAGGCATG
Source organism: Acutalibacter sp. JLR.KK004 (assembly GCF_036941085.1). Classification (NCBI taxonomy): domain Bacteria; kingdom Bacillati; phylum Bacillota; class Clostridia; order Eubacteriales; family Acutalibacteraceae; genus Acutalibacter; species Acutalibacter sp. JLR.KK004. The sequence goes on along the minus strand of NZ_JAYMNQ010000001.1, from coordinate 757,930 downwards.
TAGGCGGAAAAGAACACCCGCTTTAAGCTGTACTTTTTATAGAGGCCCTCGGTGAGGTTTAAAATCTGCCTGTCGCTTTCCGGCGTGGCCCCGATGATCATCTGGGTGGACTGCCCCGCAGGCACAAAGCGGGGCGCGCCCCTGTACACCGCCAGATCGTGGGCATTCTCCTGGATGCCGTCCCGTATCTGGCCCATGGGCTTTAAAATCTTCTCCTTGCTCTTTTGGGGGGCCAGCAGGGAAAGGCTTTTCTGGGAGGGCAGCTCAATGTTCACGCTCATGCGGTCGGCGTAAAACCCCAGCCGCTGGGTTAAAAGGGGATCTGCCCCGGGGATGGCCTTTACATGGACATACCCCCAGAACTTTTCCTTTTCCCGCAGCATCCGGAGGGTTTGCAGCATCAGCTCGCAGGTGTAATCTGGGTTTTTTACCACAGCAGAGCTTAAAAACAGGCCCTCAATATAGTTGCGGCGGTAAAACTCCATGGTGAGCCTGCACAGCTCCTCCGGGGTGAAGGTAGCCCGGGGGCTGTCCGCTGTGCGGCGGTTCACACAGTAGGCGCAGTCAAAGGCGCAGTCGTTGCTTAAAAGCACCTTTAAAAGGGAGATGCACCGCCCGTCTGCCGCAAAGCTGTGGCAGATGCCCGCCTTCACCGCGCTCCCCAGCCGCCCGGGCACTGCCGGCCTGTCCACCCCGCTGGAGGTGCAGGCCACGTCATACTTTGCCGCGTCTGTCAGCACCTCCAGCTTTTCCATCAGGTTCAAACGTCCTCTCCCCTTTCCTTCTGTTTTGGCTCCCCCATGGCTTCTGCTTCCCTGCCCGGACGGTGCATTTCTTCCTTTAAGGAAGAAATGTGCAGGGGCGAAGCCCCGCAAAACCGGCGCAGCCGGTTTCACCGTCCGGGGGGCTGCTGTTTATCGCGCTCCAGCCCCAAGGCCCGGCCCACGCTGTCTTTCCCGAACCGGGCGCGCAGAACGTCCACAGCCGTCTCCAGCTTTTCCCGGCGCTCTGTGCCATCCTCCTGGGAAAAAAGGCTGAGCTGGGCCTCCCCCGCGTCCACCAGATGCCCGGCCCGCAGGCCCAGCAGGCGCACAGCCCACCGCCTGTTTTCTTTGTGGTACAGGGCAAGGGCGGCCCGGTATAAGGACTGGGAGTCGCACACAGGGGCGGGAAGCTTCTGCTGGCGCTGGTACTCTTCAAAGTCCGCGCTGCGCACTGTAATCTGCACTTCTCCGGCCTTCAGGCTGTGCTTGCGCAGCCGGGCCGCCACAGTTTCCGCCAGATCCAGCAGGGTGCAGCGGATCTCGCTTTCTGTGGTGATATCCCGGGGCAGGGTGGTGCTGTTGCCGATGGACTTCACTTCTGTCTCCCCGTCCACAGCCGCCACCGGGGCATCGTCCAGGCCGTTGGCATATTTCCAAAGGGTATCCCCCAGCTTTCCCAGCATTTGGCGCATGGCAACAGGCTTCATGCGGGCAATGTCCCCGATGGTGTGCAGGCCGAACTTCCCCAGGGTTTTCGCCGTCTGAGGCCCCACAAACAGCAGATCCGTACAAGGCATTTTCCAGATAACCTCCTCCATGGCCTCCCTGCCGAACACTGTCACCGCATCGGGCTTTTTATAATCGCTTCCCAGCTTTGCGAACACCTTGTTGTAGGAAACCCCGATGGAAACCGTCAGTCCCAGCTCCTCCTTCACAGCCCGGCGGATGCTGTGGGCAATCTGCTCCCCGTCCCCGAAAAGGCTGCCGCTGCCGTACACGTCCAGCCAGCACTCGTCCAGGCTGAAGCTTTCCACCCGGTCGGTATAGCGGCTGTAAATCTCCTTGGCGAGCCTGGAGAAGCGGGCGTACCGCTCGTGATGGGGCGGCAGGATTTGCAGGCCCGGGCACTTGCGCTTTGCCTGCCAGATTGGCTCCGCTGTTTTCACGCCCTTTTCCTTTGCCAGCATGTTTTTGGCCAGGATAATCCCATGGCGGCTTTTCTCGTCCCCTGCCACTGCCATGGGCACGTCCCGGTACTGAGGCGCAAAGAGGCACTCCACAGAAGCATAGAAATTGTTCATATCCACGTGCAGAATCCCGTTTTCCATGGCCGCGCCCCTTTCATTTGCTTTCTACAGCCTTTATTATAGAACATATATTCTTAAAAAGCAAGGGTTTTCCGAAATTTTGTTCTCGCCTTGTTTCCCGCCGGGGAACCGGACAGGCCGGGGAAAAGTTCTTTCAAAATTTCACAAAAAGTGTTTGCGTTGCACCCCAACATATAGTATAATTGGGGCAAGGGAAGATCCCCTGAATTTCTTTTGTGAAGGAGTCATGTTTTATGTACTATCTTGGCATCGACCTTGGCGGCACCAACATCGCCGTGGGCATTGTAGATGAGGAAAATAAAATCATTGCCCGCGCCAACAGCAAGACCCAGACCGAAAACGCGGAGCAGGTGGCGGACGCCATGGCGGAAACAGCCCGCAAGGCTTTGGAAAGCGCCGGGCTGACCCTGGCAGACGTGCCCTGGATAGGGGTAGGCTCTCCCGGCACTATCAACAAATCCACCGGCATTATTGAATTTGCCAACAACCTGCCCTTTAAAAACACCCCCATGCAGGAAATGCTTTCCCAGCGCCTGGAGGGCAAGCAGGTACTGATGGAGAACGACGCCAACGCCGCAGCTTTCGGCGAGTACATGGCGGGCGCCCTGAAAGGCTCTGACAACGCTATTGCCATCACCTTGGGCACTGGCGTTGGCGGCGGCATTATCATCAACCACAAAATCTATTCCGGCAGCAACTTCGCCGGCGCCGAGCTGGGCCACACCGTTATCGTGGTGGACGGCCGCCCCTGCACCTGCGGGCGCCACGGCTGCTGGGAGACTTACGCTTCCGCTACCGGCCTTATCAAAACCACCAAAGAGCATATGGCGGACGCTCCTAAGGACTCCCCCCTGTGGACGCTGGCCGACGGCAGCATGGACAATGTAAACGGCCGCACCGCTTTTGACGCCATGCGCCAGGGCGATCCTGTGGGCAAGGAAATTGTGGACGAGTATATCCATTATTTCAGCGTGGGCCTTATTGACATGATCAACATCTTCCAGCCCGACATCCTCTGCGTGGGCGGCGGCATCAGCAACGAGGGCGAAACCCTGCTGGCCCCTGTGCGGGAGTATGTAGAGAAAGAGCAGTATGCCATGAATTCCACCAAAAAGACCACTATCTGCCGGGCAAAGCTGGGCAACGACGCAGGCATCATCGGCGCGGCCCTGCTGGGCAAGATGGAGGACTAAAATACTCCCATGCCTATTTCTGTAAAAACTTTTGGCACTTTGCCTGACGGCAGGGAGGCAAAGCTTTACATCCTGGAAGGCCCGAAGGGGCTTACTCTGGAAGCGACGGATTACGGCTGCCGCGTTCACCGCCTGTGGGTGGCGGACAAGCTTGGAACCCCGGGAGACGTGGTGCTGGGCCACCGCACCCTGCCCGAATATTTCGGGGCGAACTTTCAGGGGGCCGCGGTGGGCCGGTATGCCAACCGCATTGGGAACGCGCTGTTCCATCTGGAGGGGAAAGCTTATCCTTTAGCCAAAAATGATGGGGAAAATTCCCTGCATGGCGGCCCGGGAGGCTTTCACCAGGTGCTGTGGCAGGCCAAAGCCCAGGACGGGGAGGAGCCGCAAATCACTTTCTCTGCGGAAAGCCCGGAGGGAGAGGAGGGCTTCCCCGGCAGGCTTTCTGTGACGGTGGCTTACACCCTCACAAAGGACGGGGCGCTGCGCATGGAGTACAGCGGCACAGCAGACAAGCCCACGCCTTTTAACCCCACCAACCATTCCTTCTTTAACCTTTCCGGGAATCCCCAGGCGAAAATTTTTGACACCACCCTGCAAATCCATGCCGGGCAGGTGACAGAGGTAACAGACGATCTCATTCCCACAGGGACGCTTCTGCCTGTACAGGGCGGGCCGCTGGACTTTACTTCCCCCAAGCCTTTGGGCCAGGATATGTTCGCGGACGACCATCTGATCCAGGTGTGCGGCGGCTTTGACCACAATTTCTGCGTGGACGGGGAGGGCTTCCGGAAGCTTGCCGAGGCCTTTGAGCCGGAAAGCGGACGGGTGATGGAGGTGTGGTCGGACATGCCCGGCGTGCAGCTTTACACCTTTAACAAGGCGCCGGAGCCTTTAACCGGCAAGGACGGCAAGGCCATGGAGCCTCACACCGCCTTCTGCCTGGAAACCCAGTTCTATCCCGATTCCCCTAACCAGCCGGGCTTCCCCTTTGCCTTCTTAACCCCGGGAAAAGCTTTTGCTACCAAGACCGAATACCGTTTCTCCATACGGTAAATCCTTGTACTGTACCGGGCCGCCTGGGCGGCCCGGTTTTTCACAGCATGGAGGTGACATGATGAAACGCATAGCCGCTCTTTTGACATTGCTGCCCGCCCTGCTCTTTGCTGCCTGCGGCGGGAAAGATATCGCCCTCACTATCTACGTGCCCCCTGGCAGCGGGGAGGAGTTCGCCTATTCCCACGAGGAAATCTCCTCCGATGGGGGCAGCATTACCCTTTCCTGCGGGGAGGGGCTTGGGGACACAGAAGTGGCCCTGCTGCCTGTGGACGACACCCGGCCCCCAGAGCCTTTTTATCTCACCCCCGGGATGCCTGTCACTGTGGAGGTGGAAAAGGGCAAGTGGTATAAGGTGGGGGTGAGGATGGAAAACACCGGGGACAAGGATGCCAGCGTCTCTGTGCAGGTGCAGGGCGCAGTGGCGCGCATTGAATAACCCCCCTTGGAAAGGAGCCGGAACATGAAAAAAGAAAAGTCCTGCGGCGCCATTGTCTACCGGCAGCGCGATAGCTGGGTGGAGGTGCTGCTTATACGCCACAAAAACGGGGGCCACTGGGCCTTCCCCAAGGGCCACGTGGAAAAGCAGGAGACAGAGGAGGAGACTGCCCTGCGGGAAATCCGGGAGGAAACCGGGCTTACGGTGAAGCTGAACACCGCTTTCCGCCACATGGTCACCTACAGCCCCAAGCCGGGGGTTTTAAAGGATGTGATTTATTTTGCCGGGAAGGTTTCCGGCGGCGACCAGAAGGCCCAAGAAGAGGAGGTTACCGGCATGAAATGGGAAACCCCTCAGCAGGCCCTCGCCAGCGTCACCTATGAAAACGACCAGGAAACCCTCCGGGCCTTCCTGCGCTGGTGGGAAAGCCAGCCTTTGTAATACACCCCCGCTTCTGCCCCGCGCCCTGTGCGCGGGGCTTTTTTTGCCTTCCGCGGTTCCCGGTTCTAATCCCCCGGCCTGTCCCATAGATATAGACAGAACGGGAACAGGCGCACGAAGGTTTTTGGAGATTCGTAAGAAGTTTTTCCTTAAAAAAGGTTCTTACGCCGCCGGAGCCATGTACATCAAGAAAGGGGGAAGCCGCATGGATACCATGGGTTTTGACAGGATTGCCAGGGAACTGCCTGCCTACCGGGACAGGCTTTTGGGCGTGGAGGACAGCGTGAAGGCCCAGGCCTTTGACATACGCTTCTGCCTGGGCCAGCCGGTAAGCCTTTGCGGCAGGGACGGCATTTTCTTCCTCACAGAAGGGGGCGGCGCCACCCGGGCGCTGACAGGCGCTTTGCCCGCTGTGACGGCGGAAGAGCTGCAGGCGCTGTTTTTACAGGTGTGCGGGCACTCGGTGTTCAGCCACGAGGAGGAGATCCGCCAGGGCTATGTATCCTTTGGGGGCTTCTGCCGGGCCGGGCTGTGCGGCACGGCTGTGCTGGAAAACGGGAAAATCAAAACCCTGCGGGACATCACCACCCTGGTTTTCCGCATCCCCCGGGAGCGCCAGGGCTGCGGGGACAGGCTCTTTCTGGAAACCGGGGGGCTTACGGGCGGGGTGCTCATAGCCGGGGAGCCTTCCAGCGGCAAAACCACCCTTTTGCGGGACATTGCCCGGTCTTTGTCTTTGGGGAAATTCGCCCCGGCTAAACGGGTGGCGGTGCTGGATCAGCGGGGGGAAATCAGCGGGCCATGGGACTTAGGGCCATGCACCGACGTGCTTAGGGGCTGCCCCAAGGCGCTGGGGCTGGACATAGCCCTGCGGATGCTCTCCCCAGAGGTGGTGGTGTGCGACGAGCTGGCCCCTGAGGATTTCGCCCCCCTGCAAAAGGCGGCCTTTTCCGGGGTGACCCTTATCGCTTCTGTCCACGCCGCCCCGGGGGATCTGCTGCGCCGCCCGCTGTGCCGCCGGCTTTTGGGCACGGGGGCCTTTTCCCTGGCGGTAACTTTGGCGGGCCGCGGCCATCCGGGGGAAATTGCCGCCATAGAAAGCATGCAGGGCCTTACAAGCCCCTGCGCGGAGGATTCCAGATGAAGAAACACGAACATGCCGCAGCCGGGCGTACATGCCCCGGCTTCCGGATATGATGAAGCTTTTAGGCAGCGCTTTCCTGCTGCTGGGAGGCCTGCTCTGGGGCTTTTCCAAGGCCCGGGAGCTTTGGCAGCGGGAACGGCTGCTGGGGCAGTGGCAGCGGCTGATTGAATCCCTGAAAACCGGCGTAAGCTTTGCCGCCCGGCCTTTGGGGGATCTGATACGGGAGGACGGCTCTCCCTTCTGCCGGGAAGCCGCCGCCTCCCCCCTCTTTTCCCAGAACCCCCAGCAGGCCCTTTTGCAGGCGGGGAACCGGCTTTTGCCCCGGCAGGGGGACAAGGCCCTGTATCAGGGCTTTGCCCAAGGGCTGGGGGCAAGCGACGCCGCCGGGCAGCTTCGGCACCTGGAGCTGTATGCCTCCCTTGTGGGCCAGGCCCTGCTGGAGGCCCGGGAGGAGCGGGACAAGCGGAGCCGGCTTTACATCTGCCTGGGGCTTTTCGGCGGGCTGACCCTGTGCTTACTCTTGCTTTAGGGCATGCCCGCTCAAAGCCAAAGCATCCCGGGGAAAGGAAGGAACAGGAACGTGGAAGTAGACCTGATTTTTAAAATTGCGGCTATCGGCATTATTGTGGCGGTTTTAAACCAGCTTCTCATCCGCTCCGGCAGGGAGGAGCAGGCCATGATGACCACTTTGGCGGGGCTGATTGTGGTGCTGATGATGATAATTAACGAGATAAACGCCTTGTTCCAGGCCGTGAAGGCCATTTTTGACCTATGACCGCCTGGGCTGTCTGCGCCCTGTGCGCCGCGGCCTTTGGGGCTGTCCTGAAAAAAAACAACCGGGAGCTTTCCCTGCTGCTTACGGCGGGGGCGGCGGCGCTGCTGCTGCTCTCCGCTTTAGAGGGCCTTGCCCCCCTTGTTTCCCGGCTGGAGGACACAGCGGCGGCCCTGCCGGGGGAATATGGAAAAATCATGCTGAAGGCGGTGGGCATTGCTGTGACAGGGCAGTTTGCCAGCCACACCTGCAAGGACGCCGGGGAATCTGCCCTGGCCTTTGCCGTAGAGCTTTCCGCCAAGGCCGCCATCCTGGCGGCGGCCTTTCCCCTGATTACCCAGCTTTTGGGATATGTGGGGGAAATTCTGGGGGCATAGGCAGAGCGCTGGCACGCCCCGCAGCCCCTTTTAAAAGCAAGGAAAACATGTCTGGGGCTTCTAAAACAAAGGAAAGGAGGGGGCCGTCATGGAGCGAACCGCAAAAACAAAGCTGCTGGCTGCCGTCCTTTCCTGCCTGGTGATGTTTGTCCTTCTGGGGGCAGGCACAAAGGCCCAGGGTGCAGAGGCGGAAAGCCTGCCGGAGCAGATTGCGGAAAAAAGCGGCCTGACAGAAGCCATGGACAGCCTGGACAGGGGCACAAAGGCCCTGTTAAACCAATGGGGGGCAGATAATCTGGGGGAAGAGGGCCTGGATGGCGGGAGAATCTTTCAGGCCCTGTGCGCCCTGGTGCAGGAAAAGCTGACAGGCCCCTTAAAAGCCTGGGGGGCTGTTCTGGGCGTTCTGCTGCTGTGCCGCCTTGCCGGATGCATGGAGGAAGGCTCCCTCAGCCCTATGGTTCCTCTCATCGGGTGCCTGGCCTGCGCCGCCATAACCCTGCCTGCCATCCTGGCCCTGCTGGCCCAGTGCGCTGTTACGGCGGAAAGCGCCTCTGCCTTCCTCCTGGCCAGTATGCCCGCCTACGGGGCCTTGCTTGCCGCTTCCGGCAGCGTGGCGGCAGGCAGCGCCTACACCTTTCTCACCCTGGGGGCGGGCAGCGCCCTGCCCCTGCTTTCCTCCGGCCTGCTGCTGCCCCTGCTGCGGATATATCTGGCCCTGGCTGTTTCCTCCGGCGTTTCCGGCATGCCGGTGCAGAGGCTTTCCGCCAGCCTTTACAGCTTCATAAAGTGGATGCTGGTGCTGGCGGTTACCCTGTTTTCCGGCATCCTCTCCATCCAAACCATCCTTAACACCCACATAGACGCTGCCGCCGGAAAAACCGTGAAGCTGATTGCCTCCTCCGCCATCCCCATTGTGGGAGGGGCGCTGGGGGACGCGGTGGGGGCCATTCAGAGCAGCGTGCAGGTGGTGCGCTCCGGGGCCGGGGCCTTTGGGATGCTGGCGGCGCTGTGCATTTTCGCCCCGTCCATAATAGAGGCTTCCATCTGGGCCGGGGTGTGTACCATGGGGCAGATAGCTGGGGAGCTTTTTGGCGTTCCTGCTGCCGCCGGGCTTTTAGGCTCCTGCGCCTCGGCGGCAAAGCTGGTGCTGGCAGTGCTTGCAAGCCTTTGTGTGGTGTGCATCACCTGCGCGGGGGTGGTGCTGTTTGCGAAAGGAGGATAAGCGTATGAAAAACACAAAAGAAAGGAAAGATACCGGGTACAAAGCGCCGCCTTTTCATGGCTTTTTGTGCATATCCTGTATCCCGAAACGATTATGGCTCAAGTTTTAGAAGGGGCTTCCTGGCTGTGTACGGCCCTTATCGCCATTGGGGCCATAGGAAACCTGTGCCCCCAGGACAAAATGGTGCGCTTTGTCCAGTCCCTCATTGTCCTCACCCTGCTGGCCTCCATTGCCTCCTCCCTGCTCACTGCCCGGTGGGATTTTGCCCTGCCAAAGGCCCAGGCCCGGGAAACCGGGGCAGATCTGACGGCTTTTTTAAACAGCCAGTATGAGCAGGCCACAGAGGAGGAAGCGGAAGGGGCTGTGCGGGGCCTTTTGGGGGCCGCAGGGCTTTCCCCGAAAAAAATTCACGTAAGCATAACTAGTTCGGCGGATTCCGGCATAGTATTAGCGAAGGTAAGCGCGGCCTTTTCCTATCCGGCAGAGGCGGAGAGGGCCAGGGCGCTGCTGGGAAATGTGCTGGGGGACGGCGTGATACTTGAGGTAACAGCAGATGGATCTTAAAAAAGCGGGAGAATGGGTGAAAAAAGCCCTGCAAAAGGAAAACGCCCTGCGCTGGGCTGTGATTTTAGGCATATGCGGCATCGCTTTGCTGGCCCTATCAAGCCTTGATTTGCAAAAACCCCAGCCACAGGAGCAGCAGGCAGAGGAAGCAGAGGACGGCACTGCCTATGCCAGGGCGCTGGAGGCGGATTTGTCCCGGATTGTCACCGCCATCACCGGGGAGCACAGCCCCGCGGTGATGATAACCCTAGAAAACAGCGGCAGGCGGGTATTCGCCGCAGACAAGCGGGAAAGCGGGCAGCAGGGCGGGGATGGGGCCTGGGAAAAGGAATCGTCCCATGTGCTTGTGGAGGACGAAAGAGGCTCTCAGCGGCCCCTGACCGTTACGGAAACCCAGCCGAAAATTCAGGGAGTGGTGATTGTCAGCGCCAAGGCGGGGGATCCCGCTATCCGGGAAAAGCTGGTGAACGCCGCCAAAACCGCCCTGGGCGTGCCCTCCTCCCGGGTGTGCGTTACCTGCGGGGGGTGAGGGGATTTGGAGGAAAACATAAGCCACTGGCAAACATATAAAAACACACTGGAGGTATCAGCATGAAATTCGGCAGAAAGCAATTGGTTCTAGCGTCCCTGGTTCTGGCCCTGGGAGCAGCGGTCTATCTCAACTGGCAGTTTGCGGGCACCAACAAACTGCCTATTGGGGACGGGGAGGACACCAGCAGCCAGTTGGGCGCGGCCCAGCTTGTGAACAACGCCTACGTGGAAACCGTTACCGACGACCTGCAGGCCAAGGCTGGAACAGACATGTTCGCTGAGGCCCGCTTAAGCCGCCAGAACTCCCGGGACGAGGCCCTGGAGCTTTTAGACGGGGTGCTGGAGGATGTGGACGCGGACAGCGAGGCCAAGAAGGCCGCTGTGGAGGAGGCTTCCGCCATGGCCCAGAACATCCTCAAGGAGACAAATGTAGAAAGCCTCCTCAAGGCCAAGGGCTACGAGGAAAGCGTGGCCTACATCACAACGGAGGAGTGCAGCGTGGTGGTGGCCGGGGATTTGCAGGACAGCGACATGCTGATTGTGCAGGAAATCGTCATAGAGCAAACCGGCCTGACGGCAGAGAAAATCAAAATTATCGGTACAAAATAGAAACAGGGGAAATGGCTTTTATAGGAAACGCGGTTCCTATAAGATTGCCATTTCCCCTGTTTTTGGCGTTCCCCGCCTGCCCGCTAAATTTCCCGAAAAGATTAGAGTCTGTTTTAAAACCAGAGAAATGCCAGTATTTTTGTTCAGGGCAGGCGGTTTCAAGGCAAAAACCGCAAGAAATACTTTCGTATTTCGAGGATTTTTAACACAGAAACCGTTTGTCACTGGGCAAAAAGACGGCGTTTCGGAGTTTTAAAACAGACTCTAGGGCTGCGGCCTATTGGTACAGCTTCTTAAACCTGCTGGGCCGGGAGACTGTCCTCTAAAGGGCCAAAGGGCGGCTTTTGGGCTGAGATCACTTGGGTGACCGAGCAGGGCGGGCCGCTGTTCTGGGGGAACCAAAAACCGCCCAGGGCCACTGCCAGGGCGGCAAGAAGGAGCAGCACCAGCCGTCCTGTTTTCTGTTCCTTTTCTGTCATAAGGCTCCCTCCCGGCGCAGTTTTTCCAAAAATGCTTCGAACACTGGGGGCACCGGAGACGCAAACTCCATATAATTCCCTGTGGCGGGATGGAGGAAGCCGATTTTTCCCGCGTGCAGGCACTGGCCCTCCAGGGCTGTTATCACCTTTTTAGGGCCGTATACCGGATCCCCTGCCACAGGATGGCCCAGGCTTGCCATGTGGACGCGGATTTGGTGGGTGCGGCCAGTTTCCAGCCTTAAGCGCAGATAAGTAAAGCCTGGAAAGCGCTGCTCTACAAAATAGTGGGTGACCGCGTGGCGGGCAGAGGGGGAATCGGGCCGCACAGCCATTTTTTTCCTATCCGCCTGGTGCCTGCCCAGGGGCCTGTCCACTGTGCCTTCGTCCTCCTTCACCCTGCCATACACCACGGCCCTGTACTCCCGGGTGAGGCTGTGGGCCTGTATCTGGCTGGCTAAGGCCTGGTGGGCCTGGTCAGTTTTTGCCACCACCAGCAGGCCGCTGGTATCTTTGTCAATGCGGTGGACAATGCCGGGGCGCAGCACGCCGTTGATGCCGGAGAGGGAATCCCCGCAGTGGAAGAGCAGGGCATTTACCAGGGTTCCCCTCTCGCTGCCCGGGGCCGGGTGCACCACCATGCCTTTGGGCTTATTCACCACCAGCAGCTCCCCGTCCTCATACACCACGTCCAGCGGGATGTTTTCCGCCTCTGCCAAAAGGGGCTTTGGCTCTGGCAAAGACACCTCCAGCAGCGCGCCTGCCGGAAGCCGGGCGCTTTTTGCCAGGGGCTTCCCTTCCCGCGTTACAAGGCCCTCTGCTAGCAGGCGCTGCACCCCGGATCGGGTGACGCCCGGCAGGGCCTGGGCCAAAAGCTTGTCAAGCCTTTGCCCCTCTTCCTCCACTGTGACGAAAACCCTTTCCCCCACAGCTCAGCCCTCCCCGGCGGCTTCTTTTTCCGCTTTCTCCCGCCGGGCCGTTACCAGGTAATGGCAGAAAAAGCACACCACGCCAATGGTTACGCAGCAGTCTGCCACGTTGAAGATATAGGGAAAAAACAGCACATGGATGAAATCCACCACAAAGCCATGGGAAAACCTGTCTATGAGGTTTCCAAGCCCGCCTGCCAGCAGCAGCATGGCGGTGATATAGCTGAAAACTGTGTGCCCTTTATAAAACAGGAGGGCCAGCAGGATAAACACGCACACCACGGCTGTGCAGGCTACCACCAGCCAGATAAGCCCGTCGAAAAGGCCCATGGCCGCCGCGTAATTTTCTACATAGGAAAATTCCAGCAAGCCCGGGATGACCGCTACAGGGGGCTTACCCCGCAGGTTTTCCAGCACCATGGCCTTGGAAGCCTGATCCCCCCCTACCAGCAGGGCCGCGCCCAAAAGCACAGCCAGGGCTGCCCACCACTTTTTCTTCGTTTCTGCCACGCTTTCCTCCTTATTTCTTCCGCTTGCGCCCCTTGGCGTCCAGCTCTACCCCGTCGCCAAATTCCAGGTTGCTGTAATGGCTGCTCTTTTCCCGGCGCAGGGTTTCCGGAATGCTGCTGTAGGTTTGCAGGTCGATGCCCACGTCAGACAGATCCCCGGCCATATAGTCGCTTTCCGGCACAGAGGGCTGTAACTGCTCCTGGACATAGCTTACCCGGTCATGCAGCCCGGGGGCCTCCTCCGCCTCCTGCCGCTGGCGCTGGGCTTCCCGCTGCTGCTCAAGCTGCCGCTGGCGCTGGGCTTCCCGCTGCTGCTCAAGCTGCCGCTGGCGTTCCGCCTCCCGCTGCTGCTCTAACTGCCGCTGGCGTTCCGCTTCCCGCTGCTGCTCGAGCTGCCGCTGGCGTTCCGCTTCCCGCTGCCGTTCCAGCTCCCGCTGGCGCTGGATTTCCCGCTGCCGCTCCAGTTCCCTTTCTTCCTCCATCTGCCGCTTCTGCTGAGCCTGCCGCTCCTCTAACAGCCGCTGTTCCCGCTGTACCTCAGACTCCTCCTCCCGATGGCTTTCCTCTGTTTCCTTCAGACGGAAAGAGGGGATGTGGTCGATACACTCCAAATGCTTTTTATACATTTCCAAAAGGGACACCCGGAAGGTGGATACCTGCCGCTTGATTTCCTCCAGCTCCGCCTTTTTGGACTCTGCCTGGGCGGCATACTCCCCGGCGGTTTTAGACGCCTCTGTTTTGGCGTCATCCAGGATTTTTTCCGCCTCGTCCTTGGCGTCCTCCAGCATCAGGGAGGCCTTGTCCCGGGCCTGCTGCACAGCCTCCTTGCCCATGCGCTGGGCGCTGATGATGGCCTCTTTAATGCCGTCCTCGTCTGCCCGGTAGGACTCGATTTTCTGGGCCAGGATGGAGAGCTTTTTCTGCAGCTCCCCGTTTCTGGCGTTTAGATCTTCGATTTTCCCGGCAAGGGCCGCGTTCTGCTGGCTAAGCTCCTGAAGCTGCTGCCGGGCGGCGTCCCGCTCCTGCTCCAGTTCTGTGAAAGAAGCCGCCACCTCGTCAATAAAATTATCTACATCCTCCGGCTTATAGCCGGAAAAGCCGGCCTTTCCAAAGCTTACCTCGTTAATTTCCTTTACTGTCAGCATTGGTTCGGTATCCCCCTTATTCATATTTCCTGCATTGTACCGAAAGCCGGCCCTTTTGGGTTAAGGGTCCCAGCCGGTCTATAATATATTTCCCATGCCCCCGGATGGAGAGCACGTCCCCCTCCGCCACCCGGGCGCTGGGGCTGCAAATTTCACGATGGTTTACCTGCACCAGCCCCAGAACCACCATGGAGGCGGCTTTTTCCCGGCTGATGCGGGCGGCGAGGGCTGTGAGGCAGTCTAAGCGGCTGGAAGCCGCCACGCCTTTTATCTCCTTAAAGGTGTGGCCCACAGGCAAAGGCTCTTCCGCACCCAGCCGGGCCTTCACCCCCACCCGGCCTATTTTCGGAAGGTTCTCCGCGAAATAGGGCGCAAGCTCCGCCTTCACAAAGGCTACGCAGCGGCCCTCCCCGATGAGGATGTCCCCTACCACGCTGCGCTCCACCCCCAGGCCCAGCATGGCCCCCAGGAAGTCCCGGTGGCCGGGCTTGTCGGCGGGGCGGAAGGAGAAGGTTACCGCCTTTATGGGGAAGGCCTGGGCGTCTGCCTCCATATAATCCGGAAAAAGCCCCAGCATGGCGCGCTCCGCCTCCGGGAAGCCGCCCCAAAAGGCAAAGGAAACATCCCGCCTGCGGGAAAGGGCTTCTGAAAGGACTGCCCTGCCGCCCTCGTCCAGGAACCCTAAAAAGGCCGGACGGCCCCGGGCCTTGCGCAAACCATCCTCCAGCTTTCTCAAAAGCAAATCGGCATCGTATCCCACAGCCTGCCCCTAGAAATACATGCCGCTGCTTTCCAGCTCGTCCAGGATTTCGTCGCCGGAAATATCCACGTCATAGGGCGTGATGATAAAGGTGCTGGTGGCAACCCGCTGTATTTTCCCGTTGTTGGCATAGGCCACGCCGCTTAAAAAATCTACAATGCGCCTGGAAACGTCCTTCTCCGTCTTTTCCAGGTTCAGCACCACTGTGTGCCTGCGCAGAAGCTCGTCCGCAATGGTTTTGGCCTCCTCCCCAAAGGAAACCGGCCGGAACAGCACCACCTGGGGCCGCTGCTTTGCATGGAAATCCACCACCTTGCCTGTGTCCCGCCCGCTCCAGGAGGAGCTGGAACGGGTGGAAAAGGTGTCGAAGCCGTAGTCCGTACTGCTGCGCCTGGGTTCCCCGTAGGATCCGCCGCCGGAGGGCTGGGGATCCTCTTCCTCCTCCCCCTCCTCGTAGTAGTCGTCATATTCATATTCGTCATCCGGCGGATTCCACATCCGCTGCAATTTTTCTTTTAAGCCTGCCATATCAACCGCCACGGGGCGCGGGGCCTCTGCGGGGAAAGGCCTTTTCCCCTGCCGCCCGGCGCCGTTTCCTTTCTTCCGTATTTTTCACCCGGCCGTCTTTCCGCCGCTTCCCCTTTTTTCACACATACTGGCGCGCCCCGAACAGGGAAGAGCCTACCCGCACCATTGTGGCCCCGCAGGCCACAGCCAGGGGGAAGTCTGACGACATGCCCATGGAAAGGCTGTGCATATTAACATTATCCAATTTTTTAGCCGCTATGTCAACATAATATTTGCGCATGGCGGAAAAATAGCCCGATAATACAGTTTCTTTGTCACAAACAGGGGGAATTGCCATCAATCCGTTTACAGAAATGCCCGGAAATTCCCTGATTTGGTCGATAAACCCGTATAAGGCGTCGGGGTCCACCCCGCCCTTCTGCTCCTCCCGCCCGATGTTCACCTGCACCAGCACCTTGGTTACAAGGCCCTGGGCGGCGCTGAGCCGGGCGATTTCCCTGGCAAGCTTCACGCTGTCCACCGACTGGATGCAGCTTACCTTTCCTATCAGGTATTTCACTTTGTTGGTTTGCAGCCGCCCGATAAACTGCAGGTCGCAGGCCTCCCTTTCCAGTGCGCCATACTTGTCCAGAAGCTCCTGCACCCGGTTTTCCCCGATGTGGAAAAGCCCCTGGGAGAGGGCGTACCGGATGGTTTCCACAGGAACGGTTTTGGTGGCTGCCAGCAGGGACACTTCCCGGGGATCCCGCCCGGCCTTTTCCGCTGCCCGGGCTATTTCCTCCCCCACCCTCTTAAAATTCTCATCAAAGCTTCTCATGGCTTCTGTTGCCAGGCTTCCCACACGAATCCTCCCTTTCTCCCGGGCAGGGGCTAACGCACCACTTTCCCGTCATACAAATCTGTCCCGCTCACAACCACCTGGTCGTAAAGCTGTACGGTCTGGTCTGTGACCATGCTTTTCTTTTCCTCGTCTGTCAGGTTTGTGCGGCACACGGCATAGCCGTTCACGTCCTTTTCCGTGAAAACCTGCACAAACCGCAGCCGCCCCGCATACTGGACATACACGCCTTTTACGTTTTCCCGCACCTTGGTAACCGTGTTCCCGTTTTCGTCCGTCTCCGTATACTCTACGTCCTCAAAGCGCAAGGCCCGCTCGCTGACCAGCACACCTTCATAGGTTTTCACGCTGATATGCACCATTTCGTTTCGCACAGCGGCCAAGTCCGCGTCCATGTAGGCGCATTCAAACACCACCGCCGTTTCCCCTGTGTTGGGATCCCGGTTTTTCGCCGCAACCCGGGCCGGGATAGTCTCGGCGCTTGCAAAGGGGATGTCCAGGGTGACGGCGTCCACCCCTTCAAACTTCACCATCTCATCGTCCGGTATGACGCATACCAGCTTCCAGGTGAAATCGGCGCAGATTTTCCCGATGGATCCCGCCGGGGCGCTCCAGGGGCCTTGCTGCTCTAAAAGCTTCTTTGCCTGGGAAACTGTGATGTTCTGCACCTTGTCCGGCTCCATCACGCTTTCCAGGCCGTCCACGCTGTCAATAAAATATCCGGCCCTGGGGGCTTCTACCACGCCCACTGCCCGGCTTCCCCTTGCTTCCAGGGCGGCAAGCTCGCTTTCCAGGGCTTCCACCCGCTCTTCATAGTCCTCCGCGCTTTCTTCCCCGGCAATCACCTGCTTGCGGCTCAGGGCGTTTTGCAGGGAATCCTTAAGCCTGCCTATCTCGGAAAAGTTGTTCTGCCGGATTTCCCCGGAAATATCCCCCAGGGCGTTATAAATCTGCGCGCCAATCATGGCGGGGTTTGACACAAAAAGATCCGAGGGCTTTGCAAGCTGCCGGAGGCTTTCGATTTCCCGGTTCAGGCTGTCTATCCTGTTCTGGGCGGCGGCGTCGTTTTCGCTTTGGTACACCTCCGCAATCACCCCGCCCTGGGACACCCTTGTGCCGCTGGCCACCCGGTAATTGAGCACGCCGCTGAAGCTTTCCTCCAGCACCTCCTCGTCCCGGATGGCAAAGCCCTGGGCCTGGAGGGTGTCCGACACCTGGCCCCGCATGGCAGGCTCTGTTACAATCCCGTCCTGGGTGAAGGAATCTGCCTGTCGGTTTACAAAATAAAATCCCACATAGAGGAGAATCAGAATGGCTATGCTGGCAGCCGCCATAGAGCGCACCTGCTTCTGGTTCAAAAGGCCCCGCCTCCTTCCTGCTTCCACGCTTCCGCCATTCCTATGGCCTTTAAAAGGGCTTCCTCCGGCGCAAGGCCGTCCAGGTAAAGGGGCCGCGCCCCAGGCTCCCGGGCAAACCAGGTGATCTGCCTTTTGGCATAGCGGCGGCTTTCCTGCTTTATCCGCTCCACTGCCTCCGAAAGGGGAACCTCCCCCTGGAAATAGGGGAAAAGCTCTTTATAGCCAATAGCCTGGGCCGCGGTGGGCGGGGGATCCATTTGCCGGCAGCGGCGGAAAAAGGCTTCTGCCTCCTCTAGAAGGCCCGCTTCCAGCATGGCGTCCACCCGCCGGTTTATCCTGTCGTATAAAAGCTGCCTGTCTTTGTAAACCGGGCAGATCAGCAGCGCCCGGTAAGGGCTTTCCGCCTGGCGGGAACGGGCTGCCTGCCGGGAGAAAGGCTCCCCTGTTAAAAGGCAGTATTCCAGCGCCCGCAGCACCCGCTTCACGTTGCGGGGGTGTATCTCCCGGGCGGCGTCCGGGTCTAAGGCCGCAAGCCGCCTGTGGGTTTCCTCCGGGCCGTCTTCTTGGGCCTCCTCCAAAAGCCTTGCCCGCAGGGCCTCATTCCTGGCTCCTTCCTCAAAAGAAAAGCCGTTTAGAAGGGATCGCACATAAAGCCCGGTGCCCCCCACCAGAAGGGGCAAGCGCCCCCGGCCCGCAATATCCGCAATGGCTTTTCCCGCAAGCCCTACATAATCGGAAACGCTGAAGGGCTTTTCCACCTCCAGAAAGCCCACCAGATGGTGGGGGGCCTGGGCCTGCTCCGCGGGAGTGGGCTGGGCGGTGCCGATGGGCAGGCCCTTATACACCTGCATGGAATCGCAGGAGACGATTTCCCCTTGGAAGCGCCTGGCAAGCCCAATTCCCAAGGCTGTTTTCCCTGTGGCGGTAGGCCCGGCCACTGCCACTACAGAAAGCTTTTTGTCCATCTGCTTGCCTCCTTTCCAGAGCATGCATATCCCCTGCATTACACCCGCCCGAACTGCTTTTCAATCTCCCGCCGGGGCAGCAGCACATACACCGGCCTGCCATGGGGGCAGTAGCGCACCTGGGGGTTCTCCTCCAACTGGCGGCACAGGGCCGCAAGCTCCTCCGGGTGGGTTACGTCCCCGGCCTTGATGGCGGCCCGGCAGGCCACGTTGTGGTATACCCAGTCCATGTGCTGGGTGGTGAGGGTGGCTTTCTGCTGGGCCAGATACCCCGCAATCTCCATCAGCGCCGCTGCCCCGTCCCCGCCGTCCAGCAGCAGGGGCACAGCCCGCACCAGCACTGTGCCCGGGCCGAAATCCTCCACCTCAAAGCCTGCTTCCCGCAGCCTGGAAAGGTTTGCCGTTACAGCGCTGTACTCCTCCTTCTCCAGGCTGACAGGCACCGGCTCCAGCAGGGCCTGGGCCTCCCCGTTTGGCCCCTGGGCCTTCAGCCTTTCGTAAATCAGCCGCTCGTGGGCCGCGTGCTTGTCAATGAGCATCAGGGCCTGGGGGCTGTGCTCCACCAGGATATAGGTGCCAAAGGCCTCCCCTATGATTTTCCCATGGAAGGGCTGATCTCCCAGCAGAGAGGGGGCTTCCCCCTGTTCCTCTGTCTGGGCCGCTTCCAGGGGGAGGGGGGCAAAAACAGGCCGGGGGCTTTCCTCCAGGGGGATTTCCGGCAAGGGAAGGGGCGCGGCTTCTGCCTGGGGGGATTCTGCCGCCGGGCGGTTTTCCAGGGCATTTTCTACCAGCGGGGTGAAGCCCTCCGGTTCCCTTTTCACAGCGGGAAGCTTTCCCTCCCCATATGTCCGGCCCAGCCGGGGCACGCTGATTTCCGGCTCCGGTTCCGGCAAAAGGGAGGGCGGCGCTTCCGGCTCCGTCTGGACAGTCGGCGTTTCCGCCGGGACGGGCTGCTCCGGCGCGGAATCCTTTAAAAACAGGGGGCGGCCCGGCTCTTCCTCCAATCCTCCCGAAGGGCTGATACTGGTGATGGGCACCACCTTCCGGGGGGGCATTTCATAGCTGCGGGACTGGTTTAACCCCATCACCTTGGGGGAGTCCCCTTCCCGCAGGGCAGACTTCACCCCGTAATACACCGCGTCAAACACAGGCTGCTCGTTTGCAAAGCGTATTTCCATTTTCGCCGGGTGGACGTTTACATCCACCGTTTCCTTTCCCAGCTCCAGGTGTAAAGCGCAGGCCGGGAACTTCCCCGCCATTACGGCCCCCTTACAGGCCTCCTCCAGGGCCACAGAGGCAGTGCGGCTGCGGATATACCGCCCGTTGATGAAAAAATTCTGCATGGATCGGTTGGCCCGGCTGGCAGCGGGTTTGCTGATAAAGCCCTTTACCCCCACGCCCTGCAGGCTATAAGAAACGGGGATGAGGGAGGCGGAAAACTCCTTGCCGTATACCGCGTACAGCGCGGAGGAAAGCTTCCCGTCCCCCGGGGTGTGGAGCACCTCTTTGCCGTCCCGGATGTAGCGGAAGGAAATTTCTGGGTGGGACAGGGCGATTTTATCTAAAATGCCCGCAATGGCGTTGCCCTCCGTCACATCCTTTTTCAAAAACTTCATCCGGGCCGGGGTGTTGAAAAACAGATCCCGCACAGTGATGGTGGTGCCCTGGGGGCAGCCCGCCTCCTCTGTCTCCGGGTGCAGCCCGTCCAGGCAGCTATAGCGCAGGCCCAATTCCGCGTCTTTTGTGCGGGTGAGCATTTCAATGCGGCTTACCGCCGAAATGGCGGCTAAAGCCTCCCCCCGAAAGCCCAGGGTGCCGATGGCGTCCAGGTCTGCCTCTGTGACAATTTTGCTGGTGGCGTGGCGCAAAAAGGCTGTGGGCACCTGCTCCGGCGGGATGCCGCAGCCGTTGTCCGTCACCCGCATATAGGTTCTGCCTCCCCGCTGGGTTTCCACCGTCACCACAGCGGAACCGGCATCAATGGCGTTTTCCACCAGCTCTTTTATCACAGAGGAGGGCCGTTCCACCACCTCCCCGGCGGCAATCAGCTCTGCCACCTGCCTGTTGAGCACTTGAATTTCGGGCATGTCCCCGCCTGCCTTTCTAAAAATAGGGCGAAAGCCTGCCTGCAAGCAGGCCTCTCTTTATTCTGTGATTTTCCGGTACAGCCGGGCGGGGCTTTCCTCCCCGTCTCCCTGGGCCATGCAGAAAAACTCCCAGCCGTACCGCTCGTAGAAGCTGTTGTGGTCTGTCAAAAGGTACAGGGTATTGACCCCTAAAGAGGCCATGTCCCGGCACACCGTTTCCAGCAGCGCCCCGGCAATGCCCTTCCCCCTGTAAGCCTCCTCTGTATATACGGCGCACACGTTGGGGGCTAAATCCTTGCGGTTGTGGAAGTCGTTTTCAATAACCCCCAGCCCGCCTATTATTGCCCCGTTTTCCAGCGCCGCATACCACTGGGGCACCGGGGACGCGCCTTTTAAGCAGTCCTCCATGCTCTCCCGGTAGGCGGCTTCGTCTATGCCCCATTTATCATGGAACCACCGGGCCGCCCTGTTTAGCAGGCCCGAGTTCTCCCGGAGCTTTTGAATTTCAAACATAGCTTTCCCTTCTTTATCCTTTGGCTGGCGGCTTCCAAGGAGGCGGGCACAAAAGTGTGGTGCGGCCCACGTCCGGCAAAACGTCGTAAATAGAGCACCCCATGCGGTCTTCAAAATATTCCTTTATTTCAAAGGTGCGGTTCCACCTGTCCACGCTGTTTTCCCATATGCCATAGCGCCTTGCCACGTCGATAAAGCGCTTTTCCAGGATGCAGAAGCCATAGTCCGCGGCAAGGCTGTCGCAAAGCTGGATAAGCCAGTCGTACGGGCCGCACCGGCACCCAAGGATGTATTCCTTGACGCGGGCTTCCTCTACACTTTCCGTCTCCTTGTCAAATTCTTTTTCCATGAGAGGGTAGGAATGGGTCATGCAGATTTTCGCCGCCTCCTCCCAGCCCTTATCCATGGTGTAGCGGTACCCCTCGTACACGTGCCTGGGGATATTCACCACTCCCACCCTGCGGCCGATGTCGTGGAGCAGGCCCAGGATATAGGCTTTTTCCCCGTCAAGCCCCGCCTTTTCCCCAATGTTCCGGGCGGCGACGCCTACGTTTACAGAGTGCTTTGTCCAGGGTCCGGGGTTCATCACCCCCGCAAGCTCCAGTTCCTTTTCAGCGGTTTCCCTGTTTGGCAGCATATTGTGCCCTCCTTCCCGTTGTTCTTAGCCTCAGCCCTTCACCGCCCTGGTGGCCCAGAAGGTGGGGATGTTGTGTTCGTGGAGAATCCCTTCCCCGTTTGTGTCCTCGTACACATGGGTGAGTGTGAGGCCCGCTTCCAACTGGCCCCCAATCTGCTCCTCTAAGGTGTGGGAAAACTGCATGCCGTCGTTTTCCGCTTCCAACTGCGCCCGCTGTTCCGGGTTTGCCACCGGGTCAAAGGGGAAAACGCACAGCTTGTCCCGGCTGTTCTCATCCAGGAACATGAAGTTTACGCCGTTGTCAAGGCCCGAAAGCAGCGCCCCGCCGGGGGCTAAAACACGGAAGCACTCTTTAAAAATGGGCTTTACCTCCCGCACGTAGCAGTTGGAAACAGGGTGGAAGACAAGGTCAAACTCCCCGTCAGAAAAGGGCAGGGGCTTTGTCATGTCCCCCCTGATGATGCGGATCTCATATCCCTCCCGCTGTGCCACCATGCGCTCGCTTTCAATCTGCCTGGGGGAGTAATCCAGCACTGTGCAGTCTGCCCCCAGGGCGGCGAAAATGGGCATCTGCTGGCCCCCGCCGCTGGCTAACCCCAGCACCTTTTTCCCCTTTAAATCCCCCAGCCATTCATGGGGCACAGGCTTTGTGGGGGTGAGCAGCACGTCCCACTTGCCGGCCCTGGCATTTTCATAGGCCTCGTGGGTGACAGGCTTTCCCCACTCCCAGCCTTCCTCCACCCAACTGTCAATGGTGCGGGCGTTGATGTCCTGATAGCTTTCCATTTCGCCTCTCCTTTCCCCAGGGCGTGTTCACATAAGGGTCTGCAAGCCGCCTAGCGCAGCATTTTCCGCAGCTCAAACAGGATGTTCATGCACTCAATGGGGGTGAGTGCGTTTACGTCGATGGCCTGAAGCCTTGTAATTACCCGGCTTTCCGGGGAGTCCATGGTAAGCTGCACAGGCTCTTCCTTCGGCGGCAGTCCGGGCTGCCGTCCCGCCTGGGGCAGGCTTCCCTTTTCAAGCTGGGCCAAAACCTCCTTGGCGCGCCCCAGCACCTTGTCCGGCACCCCGGCAAGCTTTGCCACCTCAATGCCAAAGCTGTCGTCCGCCCCGCCGGGGATAATCCGCCGCAGGAAGGTGATGTCGTCCCCCCGCTTTTTCACCGCCACGTTGAAGTTTTTCACCCCGGGCAGCTCGTCGGCCATGGCGGTCAGCTCATGGTAATGGGTGGCAAAAAGGGTTTTTGCCCCCACCTGCTTTGTGTCGTGGACATATTCCAGCACAGCCCTTGCAATGCTCATGCCGTCAAAGGTGGAGGTGCCCCGGCCGATTTCATCGAACACCACTAAAGAGTTTTTCCCGGCGCTTTTGAGGATCTGCGCCACCTCCGCCATCTCCAGCATAAAGGTGGACTGCCCGGCGGAAAGGTCGTCGGAAGCCCCCACCCGGGTGTAAATCCCGTCTACAATGCCGATTTCCGCCTTGGAGGCCGGCACAAAGCAGCCTATCTGGGCCAGTATCGCGGTGATGGCAATCTGCCGCATATAGGTGGATTTTCCCGCCATGTTGGGCCCAGTGAGAATTTGCACCCGATTGTCCCCCATATCCATGTCCACGTCGTTGGGCACAAAGGGCCTGTCCCTTAAAAGGGCCTCCACCACTGGGTGGCGGCTGTCCTTGAGATAGATTTTCCCGCTGAGGTTTACTGTGGGCCGGGTGTAGTCTCGGGCGGCGGACACCGCCGCAAAAGAGCACAGCACGTCCAGCACGGCAATGGCTCCGGCGGCTGCCTGGATATAGGGCAGCGCCCGGGCAAGATACCGCCGCAGGTATTCAAAAGCCCGGCTTTCCAGCTCCAGCGCCCTGTCCTGGGCGCCCAGAATACGGGCTTCCAGTTCTTTCAGCTCCTGGGTGACGTACCGCTCCCCGTTTGACAAGGTCTGCTTGCGAATATAGTCTGCCGGGGCCATGTTCTTATAAGAGTTTGACACCTCTATGTAATAGCCGAAAACCCGGTTATACCCGGTTTTCAGCTTGGGGATGCCTGTGCGTTCCCGCTCCCGGGCCTCCAGCGCCGCCAGAAGCTCCCTGCCCCCGTCCCTGTCCCGGCGCACCTCGTCCAGCTCCGGCTCAAAGCCCGGGCGGATGGTGCCCCCGTCCCGGATGGAGAGGGGCGGCTCGTCCACCAGGGCCTTGTCCAGAAGGGCGGGCACGTCCTCTAAGGGATCGATTTCCCTGTCCAGGGTTTGCAGCAGGGTGGCCTGGGCCTCTTTCAGCACTGCCTTGATTCCCGGCAGCCGCTTTAAGGCCTCCCCCACAGCCTTTAGTTCCCGGGCGTTTGCCGAGCCATACACCACCCGGGTCATAATGCGCTCCAGGTCGTGGATGCCGCCAAGCTTCTCCGTTAAATCGTCTAAAAAGGGCGGGTTTTGCACCAGCTCCTCCACCGCGTTCTGCCGCAGGGTGATTTGGGCCGGGCTTAAAAGGGGCTGGGTTACCCACTGGCGGATAAGCCGCTTGCCCATGGCGGTTCTTGTCTTGTCCAGCACCCATAGAAGGGATCCCCGGCGCTCTTTGCCCCTCATGGTTTCCGTCAGCTCCAGGTTCCGCTGATCCATCAGGGACAGGGCCATAAACGCGCCGTCCTCCATCAGCTCCAGCCGGTTCATGCGCTCCCTGCCGCTCATTTTGTTGTGCTCCAGATAGGAAAAAAACGCAAAAAGGGCCAGCACTGCCAGGGGCCTGCCAGTGAGGCCCAGTTCCGGCAGGGTGCGGTTCCCTAAAAGGGAGACGACGGCTTTTTCCGCCCGCTCCTGGTTTTCATACAGCGCCGGCGGCGCTTTCTCCCCCGCGCCGCCGCTGCGCTCCCGGATAAACCGGGTAAGCTCCTCCCAGGCGGCGGCTTCCGGGTCTAAGAGGATTTCCCGGGGGGCATACCGCCCCAGCCGGTTTGTAACGGCCCCCAGAAGCTGGGCTTTGTGGGGCAGGTTTAGCTGGGCCGCGTATAGCTGCCCGGTGGAAACGTCCCCCATAGCAATGCCCACAGCCCCCGGGCGGTATACCAGGGAGCAGATATAGTTATTCCGGGATTCATCCAGCATACTGCTTTCCACCACTGTGCCCGGGGTCACCACCCGCACAATGTCCCGCTTCACAATGCCCTTGGCAGCCTTGGGATCCTCCATCTGCTCGCAGATGGCAACCTTATAGCCCTTTTCCAGCAGCCGGGCGATGTATCCCTCCGCGCTGTGGAAGGGCACGCCGCACATGGGGGCAAAGTCCCCGTTGCCGCAGGCCCTTTTGGTCAGCACCAGATCCAGCTCCCGGGAAACCCGCTCGGCGTCGTCAAAAAACATTTCGTAAAAATCCCCAAGGCGAAAGAAAAGTATCTCGCCGGGATACTTTTCCTTGGTTTCCATATACTGCTTCATCATGGGGGAATATTCCATAGCCTTTTACCCCTTCCCTGTCTTTCCTGAAACGCTCCGCTTAGTGGCAGCTTCCCCCGCAGGAGGAGCAGTCCCCGCTGCAACTGGCCGCGTCATAGTCGCAGGTTTCCGGGTTTTCCCCATCGGCGCACAGGCCGATGATGCCGGTAATCCGCTGCAGGAGGGCGTCGAATTCCACCTTGGAGTCGTTATACGCCTGCATGTGGCCGTTTTCCATAATCAAGGCGTAAGCCGCCCGGAACTCCCCGTTAAGCCGCTGGAGGGTTTCCTCATCGCGGTCGTCCTTCTGGGCCTCGTTGTTGATGGCCATGCGCTTTAAGTTAAACTCCCCGATGGCCTTCTGCAGGCCCTCGTCCTCGTCGCAGGCCTGCTGGGCCGCCCGCATTTTAATATAGCTTTCCTCGGCCTGCAGCTGCTTGCCCAGCTCCCGGGTGATTTCGATGATATCCATGTTTTGTGTCCTCCCTATGAATTTTTTCTTTCATTTCTCGGTTTTTTTAAACCACTGCCCTGCTTTTTCCCGCAGCAGGGGCTTGTGGGGGGTGATATCGCTTTTGCCCTCAATCTGGCAGAAAAAGACGCCCTCTGAAAACGTGATGCCCATGTGCCCGCACCAGTGCTCGATGGTGCCCAAAATGTGCTCGCACTCCATGGGCCGCACCCCGGTGCGCAGGGCGATGCCATAGCACCGCTTGCCCGCCCGCAGCCGGGGACCGTCCGGGTCGGGGTTGGTGTCGCTGTAGGGGGTGCAGCGGTCGATAAAGGACTTGCACACCCCAGGCACGTCCGCCCAATAGGAGGGGGCGGCCAGCACCAGCACGTCCGCGGCTTCCACCTTGTCCATCAAAGCCCTCATGTCGTCCTGCACCACGCAGGCCCTGATTTTATAGCAGGCCTTGCACCCCTTGCAGTACCGGATGTCCCAGTCCCCCAGGCACACAAGCTCTGTTTCGGCTTCCTTGGGCGCCGCCTCCTGCAAGGTCTTGAGTATCTCTTGGGTGGCCCCATAATTTTTCGGGCTCAGGTTCAGCAGCAATATCCGCATAATTTCCTCCTTTTACTCGTCTAAGCTTACGATTACGTTCCCGTTTCTGTCCAGCAAAGGGGTGACGCAGGTGGGCCCGGTGCTGGGCGAGCAGGTGCATAAATACTGCACGCCGGTCTCCCGGTCCTCCACCACCTTCAAAATGCCCCAGGCAAAGCTCTCACTGGAAACCTCATCAAACCGCTTTCCTTTTCCAAACACAGCCATTTCCTCCTTTATATTTCATTGATTTCTACGCCCCGCAAAGCAGGGCCTTTTGCTTCCGTAACCTGCACCTCTGTAAAGGCCCCTATCTTTTCCGGGCCGCCGGGGAAGTCCACTGTAAGACTGCCCGGGGTGCGGCCCTGCAAAAGCCCGGTTTTTTCGTTCATGTGCTCCACCAGCACCCGCTGCCTTGTGCCCACAAGCTTCTGGCAGTTGCGGCTGGCAATCCCCTCCTGCACCCGGAGAAGCTCCGCGAACCATTTTGTTTTTTCCTCGTGGGGGACGGGGTCTGGCATACCTGCTGCCTTTGTGCCCTTGCGGGGGGAATAGATAAAGGTAAAGAGGTTCACAAACTCCACCTCCTCTATGAGGGAAAGGGTGTCCTGAAACTCCTCATAGGTTTCCCCGGGAAAGCCTATGATTACGTCGGTGGTGAAGGTGATGTCCGGCATCAGCTCCCGGGCGGCGCGGATGAGGGAGAGATACTTTTCCCGGGTGTATTTCCGGTTCATCTCTTTAAGCACCCGGTCGTTGCCGGACTGGAAGGGCAGGTGGATGTGGTGGGGGATGTGCCGGCTTTGGGCCATTGCCTCAAACAGCTCCCGGGAGGCGTCTTTGGGGTGGGAGGTCATGAAGCGTATCCGGTAGTCCCCCTCTATTTTGTCTATCTCCCGCAAAAGCCCCGCAAAGTTTACAGGGGCGGAAAGCCCTTTGCCATAGGAATTCACATTCTGCCCCAAAAGGGTGATTTCCTTAAAGCCCGCCTCCACCAGCTCCCGGCACTCCGCCACAACGGCCCCCGGCTCCCGGCTTTTCTCCCGGCCCCGGACATAGGGCACAATGCAGTAAGAGCAGAAATTATCGCAGCCATACATGGCCGTTACCCAGGCCCGGCTGCTGCCGTCCCGGCGCACAGGCAGGCCCTCCAGGCGGGCCTCCTCCTGGCAGCCCCGGAGAAAGGCCCGCTTCCCTTCCCCCAGCACCTCTAAAAGCATTCCCGGCAGGCGGTGGATGGCCCCGGTGCCGAAAACCATGTTTACAAAGGGGAAGCTTTTTTGCAGGCGCTCTGCCACATGGGCCTGCTCGGTCATGCACCCGCACACCGCGATAACCATTTCCGGCCTGCGCCGCTTCAGGTTCTTCAAAGCGCCCACGTTGCCAAACACCCTGTCCTCCGCGTGTTCCCGCACGGCGCAGGTGTTGAAAAGCAGGAAATCCGCCTCCTCCGGCCCCTCAGCAAACCCAAAGCCCATTTCCGCCAGCAGCCCCTTTATTTTTTCGCCGTCCGCCACGTTCTGCTGGCAGCCATAGGTGCGCACGAAAGCCAGGGGGCTGTCCCCCCAGCGCTCCCGTATCCGTATTCCCGCTTCCCGAAGCTGCTCTGCCACCTGCTGATCCAAATTTCCGCCTCCCCTTTGCCGTTTTCACGTATACTGCCAGTATTCTACCACATTTCACAGGAAACTGCAAGCTTGCTGGAAATGGGGGGATGAATTGCAGGCTTCTCGAATCCCTTGCCGGAGGACGTCTGATTTGCTCATGAGGGCCTGGATCCCCTTGCTTTCAGGAACCAGACCCTCGCGGCCTAATTTTCTTTTTTTCATCTGTCTACTTGACAGGGGGCGGTTCAAAAATCAAAGCCCCGTTTCTTTAGGCAATACCGCATAAATCCTAAGCGGCATATCACAACAGGAATTTATTCATCAGCGTGCATAAAAGATGAGCAGGCAAGCTGGCGCTTGTCAAGCAGACTTTGTGTGCTGTGACGGGGAAATTACCTGTGAAGTGCCGCTTAAGATGTCAGCCGCCATAAAGCACATACCCTGTCGGCAAAACCCGACGGTCATTGACATATCAAAAAAGCCCGTCCAGTGCCGGGAACCTCTCTGACCTTGAATATGAACTGCCTAAGAGTTTATGCCAAAGCTTTCCAGGCGGGGAAACTTGGGCAAAACCCATTTCTGATAGAGAAAGGCGGTGCCAAACCCCAGGAGGGCGCCCAGCAAGGCGCCTGCCAGCACGTCGCTGGGAAAGTGTACCAGCAGGAACATGCGGGAAAACCCGATGAGGGAGGCCAGCAGGAAAGCGAAAATCCCCTCCCGCCTGTGCTGGGAGAACAGGGCCGAGGCCGCCGCAAAGGAGGCGCAGGTGTGGCCCGAGGGGAAGGAATACCCGCTGGGCGGGGAGATGAGCAGGGGGAGGAAGTCCGATGAAATATACTGGAAGGGCCGGGGGCGGCAGATAAGGTGCTTTAAAAGCCCTTCGCCCAGCAGAGTGCCCAGCAGCATCGCCGCCAGCATCAAAATGCCGGCCCGGCGGTATTTTTTCATAAACAGCAGCACCAGGCTGAGAAACGCCCAGCAGGCCCCCAGCTCCCCTAAGTAGGTGACAAAGGGGAAAAAGGCGTCTGTGACGGGGTTGTGGAAGTGCTGCTGGATAAAGGTGAGGATGGGGCCATCAAAGGGCAGGAAAAATTCCATAGTGTCTCCTTTTCGCAGTGGTGTGGCAGGCCATGAAAGCCTGCTTATCCATTTTATCAACTGCCAGGAAGAATTACCAGCCTTTTCCCAAAGCTTCATAAACTTGTAAGAAACCGCATAGGAATAGGGGAAGGAGAACAGGGGCTGTTTCCCTGTTCCTGTGTAAAAGCGCGGGCGAGCCGAAGGAGGAAGCAAAATGGAACTGCATTATGTGACGCCCCAGGGGGCGGCGGAAAAGCTGGGCACAGACCCCCAGCGGGGGCTGTCTCCCGGGGAGGTGCAAAAGCGGCAGGAGAAATTTGGGAAAAACCAATTGCAGGAGGGCAGGAAGCGGGGCGTATTGATGCGGTTCCTGGGGCAGTTCCAGGATTTAATGGTGCTTATCCTTCTGGCCTCCGCGGCGGTATCCTACGGGGTTTCCCGGCTGCGGGGAGACGGGGAGTTTGTAGACTCCATTATCATCCTGGCCATTGTGGTGGTAAACGCGGTTATTGGCACTGTGCAGGAGCTGCGGGCAGACAAAGCCATTGACGCACTGAAGAAGCTGTCCTCCCCCCGGGCCAGGGTGGTGCGGGGCGGGAAACGCCAGACTGTGGACAGCACCGAGCTGGTGCCTGGGGATTTGGTGGTTTTGAAGGCAGGAGATCTGGTGCCCGCCGATTTGCGCCTTATCAAAAGCGTGGAGCTGCGGGCGGAGGAGTCGGCGCTGACAGGGGAATCGGCCCCAGTGGAGAAAAACGCGGAGGATTTGTGCCCCAAGGACTGCCCGCTGGCAGAGCGGAAAAACATGGTGTTTGCCTCCACAGGCATTGCAAACGGGGCGGGGGCAGGCATTGTCACCGCCACAGGGATGGACACGGCAGTGGGGCACATTGCCCACATGCTGGAGGAGGAAAGCGCCCCCCAGACACCTTTGCAGGAAAAGCTGAAGCAGACAGGCCGGGTGCTGGGCCTGGGGGCTGTTCTCATCTGCGGAGTGATTTTCGCCATGGGGCTTTTGCAGCACACCCCGCCTTTAGAAATGTTCATGATAGCCATCAGCTTGGGGGTGGCGGCAATTCCCGAGGGGCTGACGGCTGTGGTGACCATTGTGCTGGCCATGGGCATGAAGCGCATGGCCCAGAAGCGGGCCATTGTGCGGCATATGCCGGCAGTGGAAACCTTGGGCAGCACCCAGGTTATCTGTTCTGACAAAACCGGCACCCTCACCCAGAACAAAATGACGGTGGCGGCCTTTTCCGGCGCCTATGGCCCGGAGCCTTTAGACGGGGCAGACGCCCAGTTTGCCCTGGAGCTTTGCACTCTGTGCAACGACTGCGAGGAGGAGGGGGGAAAGCTTACGGGCGACCCCACAGAGGCGGCCTTCCTGCGGGCCTGCCGCCGGAAGAAGGGGGAGCTGGAGGCGGAAAGCCCGCGCATAGGGGAAATCCCCTTTTCCTCTGCCCGGAAGATGATGACCACGGCCCACAGGGCAGGAGGCGGTGTGCGGATTATCTCCAAGGGCGCGCCGGACGTGCTGATTGCCCGGTGTACCCGGATGCTGCGGGGCCACAGCGTGGTGCCCCTGGGGCCGGGGGAGAAGGCCCGTATTCTGTCGGACAACGGGAAGCTGGCGGAAAAGGCCCTGCGGGTGCTGGGGGTGGCCTATAAGGACGTGGACGCGCTGCCCGGGGACGACCGGGAGACAGAAAGCGGCCTTATCTTCTGCGGGCTTATCGGCATGGAGGATCCGCCCCGGCAGGGGGTGAAGGCCGCTGTCTCCCAATGCAAGGGGGCAGGCATCCTCCCGGTGATGATAACAGGCGACCACGCCGCCACAGCCCTTGCCATTGCCCGCCGGGTGGGCATAGCAGGGGAAGGGGACAGGGCCATGACAGGCCCGGAGCTTGACAGGCTTACAGAGGGAGAGCTGAGCGCCAAGATTATGGATGTGAAGGTGTTTGCCCGGGTGTCTCCCCAGCACAAGGTGAAAATTGTGAAGGCCTTCCAGCGCCGGGGCTATGTGGTGGCCATGACAGGGGATGGGGTGAACGACGCGCCCTCCCTCAAGGCTGCGGACATCGGCTGCGCCATGGGCAAAAACGGCACAGAGGTGGCGAAGTCCGCGGCGGACATGGTGCTGACGGATGACAATTTCTCCACCATTGTGGCGGCTGTGCGGGAGGGCCGGGGCATTTACCGGAACATCCGCAAAACCATCCATTTCCTGCTGTCCTGCAACATCGGAGAGATCCTGGTGGTGTTCGCGGCCTTCCTTTTGGGCGCCCCCGCGCCGCTTTTGGCAATACAATTGTTATGGGTTAACTTGGTAACGGATTCCTTGCCGGCCCTGGCCCTGGGCACAGATCCCATTGACCGGGACGTGATGAAAGAGCCGCCCCATCCCCGGGAGGAGGGCGTGTTTTCCGGGGGCATGGGCTTCTCTGTGGCTGTGGAAGGGTGCCTGGTGGGGGCGCTGGCCCTTCTCAGCTACACCATGGGCCGGGCCTGGTTTGACGCAGACCCTATGGAGCCTGCCATAGGCCGCACCATGGCTTTTGCGGTTTTAAGCCTCTCCCAGCTTGTACACAGCTTTAACATGCGTTCCGAGCATTCTGTGCTGCGCCTGGGGATTTTTTCCAACAAAAAGCTTGTGGCAGCCGGATTGTTCTGCGGCTTCCTTATGGTGAGCGTGGTGCTGTTCCCGCCGCTGATGGCCATTTTCCGCACAACGGCCCTGACAGGCTTCCAGTGGCTGCTGGTGGCGGGGCTGTCCCTGTTCCCCTTAGTGGCTGTGGAGGGGGAAAAGCTCCTTCTGGGCCGGGGGAAAGGAACCGGGCGCAAAAAGTAAAAGCGGCTGGGAAGCGCGGCCTTTGTTCCCTGCACTCGAATAAGATGAAAACGGTGTTTTCGATTTATTTTGGATAAATAAGCCATGGCAGTTTCCATTACAGCCCCCTTGATTCTCCCGGCCTTTTGGAATATAATAGAGAAAATCTTTTTAACAGGAGAATCGCCATGCTTTACATTGGGATAGATTTAGGCACCTCGGCCTGCAAACTGCTTTTGGTGGACGAACAGGGCCGCGTGTGCCATACCGTGACGAAAGAATACCCCCTTAGCTTCCCCCGCCCCGGCTGGAGCGAACAGAATCCGGAAGACTGGTGGAAGGCTGTCCGCACCGGCGTGCCGGAACTGCTGGAGGGGTTTGACCCTGCCCAGGTGGCAGGCATCGGCGCGGGCGGGCAGATGCACGGCCTTGTCGCCCTGGACGGGGAGGACAATGTTTTGCGCCCGGCGATCCTTTGGAACGATGGCCGCACCGCCCGGCAGGTTGACTATCTCAATGAGACTATCGGCCGGGGCAGGCTGAGCCAATACACTGCGAACATCGCCTTTGCAGGCTTCACCGCGCCCAAACTTTTGTGGATGCGGGAGAACGAGCCGGATCTGTTCGGGAAAATCGCCAAAATCATGCTGCCCAAGGACTACGTGAATTACTGCCTTACCGGCATCCACTGCACCGACTTTTCCGACGCCAGCGGCATGCTCCTGCTGGACGTGGAGCACAAGTGCTGGAGCCGGGACATGTGCGAAATCTGCGGCGTAAGGGAGAGCCAGTTGCCCGCATTATTTGAAAGCTGGCAGGTGGTGGGCACCCTGCTGCCGGAGGCTGCCAAAGAGCTGGGCCTGCCGGAGACGGTGAAAGTCTGCGCCGGGGCGGGGGACAACGCCGCAGCGGCTGTTGGTACAGGGGCGGTGGGCGATGGCGGCTGCAACATCTCTTTGGGCACGTCGGGGACGCTGTTCATCAGCTCGGAAAAGTTCGGCGTCGACCCCCATAACGCCCTTCACGCCTTCGCCCATGCCGACGGCGGCTGGCACCTGATGGGCTGTATGCTCTCCGCCGCCAGCTGCAACAAGTGGTGGTGCGAGGACGTTCTTTCTACCACCGAATATGCTGCCGAACAGTCCAGCATAGACAAATCGCAACTGGGAAACAACACAGTCTATTTCCTGCCCTATCTTATGGGTGAGCGCTCCCCCATCAACGACAGCAGCGCCCGGGGCGCGTTCATCGGCATGGACATGGCTGCCACCCGCGCCGCCATGACCCAGGCTGTGCTGGAAGGCGTGGCCTTTGCCATCCGAGACAGTTTCGAGGTGGCGAAGGCGCTGGGGCTGTCAATCCCCCAAAGCACCCTGTGCGGCGGCGGCTCCAAAAGCCCTCTGTGGCGGGAGATTCTCGCAAACGTGCTGGGCATCCCCCTGCTGCTGCCCCAGACCGAGCAAGGCCCTGGCTACGGCGGCGCCATGCTCAGCATGGTGGCCTGCGGGGAATACGCCACAGTGGCGGATGCCTGCAAGGCTTTGGTGAAGATCGCGGGCCGGGTGGAGCCGGACGCCGCCCTTGCCGCCCGGTATGAGGAGCGCTACCAGAAATTCCGGCAAATCTATCCCACAGTGAAGGGGCTGTTCCCGGCCCTGCAATAACGGCAAAGAAAATCGGCGCGGCCAGGCGGCTGCGCCGATTTTCTTTGCTTATTTGCAGAACACCATGCCGTCGAATGGTTCCATTTCCGCCGAACCATCCCGACTTGTCAGCAAGTCCATGTCCCCCGCAAAACACCTTGGCAGAGGCTGGGCTTTGCCCGTCAGGTTCAGCACGAACCAGTACTCTTTCCCGCCCTTGACCCTCCGGGCCACCTCCAGGGCGGTTTCTTCGTCCAGCAGCGGCTTCACGCCTGCCTGGGCCGCCGCGCCGCCTAAAAGCCTGGCAAGGCCCTCTTTGTCGGGCTGGGTGCCGATGTAATAGACCATGCCCTTCCCGAAATTATGCTTGGTGGCGGCGGGCGAACCAGCATAAAAGTCCTCGCCATAATGGGCCAGCGCTCCGGCCCCCTCCAGACGGATCCGGTCGCAAAGCAGGCCGCATTTTGCCCGCGTGCCGTCGGGGAATTGCAAGGTGTTCTCCTGCCCCGGGGCCAGCGCGTCGATCTCCTCCACCCAGATGCCGCAGAGCTTCCGCAGGGGGCCGGGGTAGCCTCCCAGGTGTACGTTGTCGGACTCGTCCACCAGGCCGCTCATGAAGCCGGTCACCAAGGTGCCGCCCTCTGCCACGAATTTCTCCAAAGCCTCGGCCACGCCTTCCTTTACCATGTACAGCATCGGCGCGCAGATCACCTTGTACTTGGAGAAATCCCCGTCCACAGGCACCATGTCCACGGGGGTATGATGATCGTAAAAATACCTGTAGTATTGATGAATCTGGCCTTCGTATTTTAGATCAACGGTAGGCCCGCTGGTGTACTCCAGCGCCCAGTAGTTGTCCCAGTCAAAGAAGACGCCCACTTCCGCCGGGTTCCCCGCGCCGATGAGTTCGGGCAGCTTTTGCAGCTCCGCTCCCAGGCGGCTGACCTCCTTGAACACCCGGGTGTCCTCGCTGCCAGAGTGGGAAATCACCGCCCCGTGGAACTTTTCGCAGGCCCCTACCGACCGCCTTAGCTGGAAAAACTGGATGGTGTCCGCCCCGTGGGCGATGGTCTGCAGGCTTTGGGCACGCATCTGACCAGGCTTTTTCAAGGAGTTGTACGCTTGCCAGTTCTGCTGGCTGGGTGTCTGCTCCATGAGCATAAAGGGGGCAGATTTCAGGCCTCGCATCAGGTCGTGGCGCATGGCGGTGAGGCTCCAAGGGGTGTTGTAAGCCGGGTAATTGTCCCAACTGACCACGTCCATCTCCTTAGCCCACTTGAAATAATCCAATCCCTTGTATGTACCCATCAGGTTCGTGGTAATGGGCGTTTCCCTGTCAAACTCCCGGATGGCATCCCGCTCCAGCTTGTAATTTTCCAGCAGGCTATCAGACATGAACCGCCGGTAGTCCAGCGAAATCCCCGCAAAGGCGGTCTTCTCCCGCCCGATGCCCTCCGAAAGGGCGTTGGGTGCCACAATCTCATCCCAATCGTAAAAGGTGTGGCCCCAGAACTCCGTGTTCCACGCTTTATTGAGGGCGTCCAGCGTACCGTACTTCTTCCGCAGCCAGACCCGGAAGGCTTTCTCGCAGTTCTCGCAGAAGCACTCGCCGCCATACTCATTATTGACGTGCCAGCAGGCGATGTGGGGATTGCCCCCATAGCGCTCGGCCAGCTTGGAGGCCAGCGCCCGGGCAAATTTCTGATACGCCGGGCTGTTGGGGCAGTGGTTGTGCCGCTGGCCGAATTTATGCCGGCGGCCCTCGTAGTCCACCCGGCCCACCTCGGGGTAGCGCTTCACCAACCAGGCGGGCATGGCGCCGGTAGAGGTGGCCAGCACGATGTCGAAATTCTCCCGGCTGAGCATGGCGATGATGTCGTCCAGCTCCGAAAAATCGTAAGTCTCCTCGCCCGGCTGGATCTTCGCCCAAGAAAACACGTTCACTGTGGCGGAGTTGATGCCCGCCTTTTGGAAAAGGCGCATATCCTCCTGCCAGACCTCCCGGGGCCACTGGTTGGGGTTGTAATCACCGCCGTACAGAATGCGGCTGAACGGGTATTTCACGTTGACTCCTCCTTGCTGCGGAATTTCTTGCGGTACTGCGCCGGGGAACACCCCGTCACCTGCCGAAACTGCCGGTTGAAATTAGACAGGCTGCTACAGCCGCAGTCCGCGCCGATTTCCGCCACATTCCTATCTGTTTTAAACAGGGCGGCAACGGATATTCCATTGTCATAATAGTGTTATACTATCTTAGAACCGGTATTCACAACCTGTAACTGCCATCTGAGCGGCCTTTTTTGAAGCCGCTCTGTATTACATTTTCTTGCAGAGACGCAAACGTTAAGCTGTTGGCTAAGGTTTTGCATGGCGAACGCATATATGCGTTCGCGAAACATTTGCCTTGACCGGACCCAAAACTCCCGCTCATCTGGCAGTATTTTGATTATGAATACAGGTTCTTAGCTAACGGTTGCCCATACAGCTAAAGACGCTTTCTGCCGGGGGCTTCTATATCTTTATTTTACAGCAGGTTTCTGCGCAGCTCTTCCGGAGACTGGGGATGGAGGTAGCCGGGGCCGATGTCCAGCACGGTCTTGCAGCCCCGCTGGCCCTCCTGGTACAGGCGGTACACAGCCCGGGCATAGGCGGTCAGCACGCTGGCGGTAAACTCCGGGTTGGAATCCAGGGTGAGCTTATACTCGATTACGTGGCGGTTTTCCCCCTTCAGGCCGGTACAGCCTGTGCGGAACACCATGCCGCCATGGGGGATGCCCTTGTGCTCCCTGTCCATCTCCTCCTGGGAAATGAAATGAACAGTGGTGTCATATTCGTCAAAATAGTTGGGCATGGTTTTGATGGCGTTCTCAATGGCAGGCAAATCTGCCCCGGCCTCTGCCACCACAAAGCATTCCCGGGTGTGCTTCTGCCGGGTGGTAAGCTTTGGCTCTGCCCCGGAGCGCACCTGCTCCAGGGCGGCGTCTACAGGGATGGTGTACTGCCGGGCGTCCAGCACGCCGGGGATGCGGCGCACCGCGTCGGAATGGCCCTGGCTGACCCCCTTGCCCCAGAAGGTGTAGTCGCTGCCCTGGGGCAGGACAGCCTGACCGTAGGCCCGGTTCAGGGAGAAAAGGCCCGGATCCCATCCGGCGGAGATAACCGCCAGCCTGCCGCTTTCCCGGGCGGCCTTGTCCACAGCCGCAAAATGCTGGGGGATTTTCGCGTGGGTGTCAAAGCTGTCCACCACGTTGCAGTATTGCACCAGGGCCGGGGTCTGCTCCGGCAAATCATTGGCGCTGCCGCCGCAGAGGATGAGCACGTCCATTTTTTCCGCCATAGCGGGCACGTCCTCCATCCTGTAGACAGGCGCGCCTGTCTGGGTGCAGAGGGAGTCGGGGCTTCGGCGGGTGAACACGCCCGCCAGTTCCATATCCCCTGCTTGCAAAAGGGCGCTTTCCACCCCCCGGCCCAGGTTTCCATAGCCCGCAATGCCGATTCTGATTTTTTCCATTTTCTTTTCCCCTTTCACTTGGCTTTTATGGTATCCGCCAAACAGCGGAACACAAACTTGAATGTTTTAGAAGGTTCTGAAAGCGGCCCTCAGTGTATCTCCCCCGAGCGCAGGGGGCGGGTGACGTAAACCTTCCCCTTATCTGTAAGGAGCTGGGCGGCGTTCCGGGCGGCGGCTTCTGTGTCGAAAACGCCGTATACGGCAGAGCCGCTGCCTGTCATCACAGCCCCCATGGCCCCTGCCCCCAGCAGCGCTTTCTTGATGTCCCGCACCTGCACCAGCCGGAGGGTTTCCTCAAAGCGGTTCTGGAGGCACTGGGCGATTTTGGGCAGCCCCCCTTTTTCCAATGCCTCCACCATGCGGGGGGTGCCGTATTTCCGGGACATGGGATATTGATCCAGCAGGGCATAGGCCCTGAGGGTGCTCATGCCCGCGGGGGGCTTGCAGATCACAAAAAAGCAGTTCGGCAGCTCTGTAACAGGCTCCAGTATCTCCCCGATGCCTGTGCAGCGGCAGGTGCCCCCCTGGAGGCAAAAGGGCACGTCCGCCCCCACCCGGGTGGCAAGCTCCCGCAGGGTTTCCATGGGAAGGTTCGCGCCGTATATGCTGTTCAAGGCCCGCAGCACTGCCGCCGCGTCTGTGCTGCCGCCCCCCATGCCTGCCCTGCTGGGGATGCGCTTGTGGATGACAATGCTCAGGCCCTCGTCCTTCAGCCCTGTTTTCCGGAAAAAATACTGGGCGGCCCGGTAAGCTGTGTTGCCGTTGTCCACTGGAATATAGTCCCGGCTGCACTGCACCCGGATACCCGGCAGGCCGCCGGGGGTAAGCTCTATTTCGTCCCAGAGGGACACGCTCTGCATCACCGTGTCCAGGGTGTGCAGGCCGTCCTCCCGCCTGCCGGTTACGTCCAGGGTCAGGTTCACCTTGGCGTATGCTCTAATCTTCATATATCACTATCAAACTCCTTTTTACCACTGGAACAAACCCAGCCGTTTAACGCCTACCACGTGCCGGGGGCACATCTCATGGCAGCAGAAGCACCGGATGCAGGCCTTATAGCTGATAACGGCCCTGCCCCCTTCCATGGAGATAGCCTTCTGGGGGCAGCTTTCCGCGCACTTGCCGCAGCCCACGCAGCCCTGCTTTTGGATGCGCGGATAAGGCGTGCTCAGCTTTTTGGCTGCCGGGCGCAGAAACCCGGGCAGGCGGTCTATAAAATCTGTGCTGGAGGCCCTGGCCCGCTTGAAATCTGCCACCTGAAGGCCTTCCGGGCTTTCCCCCAGCAGCTCTGTTTCTGTAAAGGATTTGGGGCCTAAGCCCCGGCGGGCGCTTTCCGCCAGCATGGGCAAAGAGCCTTCCGGAAAGCCCAGAAGCCCTGCCATGCATACGTCCAGGGCATAGGGGCTGCGGGAAGCCCCTATAAAACCCGTATCCCGGCGCAGGCCCCCTGTGGGGCCGTCCCCCTCCATGGCCCAGACGCCGTCCATCAGGCTGAAATCCGGGCGCAGGAAAGCGCAGATATCCACTAAGGCTTTGGAGAAATCTTCCTTTTCCGGGAAGCGGCAGTGCAGCTCCGGCTTCTGGAGGCCCGGCACCGCCCCGAACATGTTCTTCACCGCCCCGGAATATCCCACCATGCAGTGGGTTTTAAGCTTTGGCAGGTCAATGAGGAAATCCCGCTCCAGAAAAGGCTCCACAATGGAAACCCGGCGGCACCTCTCCCCTTCCGGCAGGGAAACCTCCCGGCTTTTGCAGTCTGTATACAGGGAAAAGCCGCAGCTTTCCGCCATATCCGTATAGCCGCAGTTTCTAAAAACCGCCTTCATCACAGCAGGGCTGTAAGGCCCGCCGGGGCTTTCGGCAATGAGCACCTTTCCCCCTGCCCGCTGCACGCATTTGCCCACAGCCTGGGTAAAGGCCGGGTGGGTGCAGATGGCGGCCTGGGGCTTGGAGCTTTGTATCAGGTTGGGCTTTAACACCACCGTCATGCCGGGCTTTATGCTGTCATAAACGCCCAGGGCCTCAAAGGCCCCGCTTATTTTCTCAAAAAGGGCTTCCCCGTCATAATCCGGGCAGCGGCCCAGCCACACCCGCTCCCTCATAGCTCCCGGAGGAACGCCTGCATACGCTCCAGGGCCTCGGTGATGTGCTTGACGGAATAGCAGTAGGAAATGCGCAAAAAGCCCTCGCCGCAGGCTCCGAAGGCGTCCCCGGGCACCACAGCCACGTGCTTGGAATAGATAAGCCTTTCGCAGAACTCCCCGCTTGTCAGCCCTGTACACTTGATGGAGGGGAACACGTAAAAGGCCCCTTCCGGCTCAAAGCACTTGAGGCCCAGGCTGTTTAAGCCGTCCAGAATCAGCCGGCGGCGCATGTCATACTGCTCCCGCATGTAAGCCATATCCTCGTCCCCGTTTTTCATGGCTTCAATGGCTGCGTACTGGCTGGTGGTGGGGGCGCTCATAATGGCGAACTGGTGCAGCTTTGTCATCAGGGCCATCAGTTCCTTCGGCCCCGCCGCATACCCTAAGCGCCAGCCTGTCATGGAATGGGACTTGGAGAAGCCGTTGACTAAAACTGTGCGTTCCCGCATTCCCGGCAGGGAGGCAATGGACACATGGCCTTCCTCCCCGTAGGTAAGGGAAGCGTAAATCTCATCGGAGAGCACCAGCAGGTTGTGTTTTTCCACCACCCGGGCCACGGCCTCCAGATCCTCCCGGCGCATGACGGCCCCGGTGGGGTTGTTGGGGTATGGCAGCACCAAAAGCTTGGTTTTGTCTGTAACCTTTTCCTCTATCTCCTCCGCTGTCAGGCGAAAGCCGTTTTCCGGCTTTGTCTCAATGATGACGGGCACGCCCCCGGCCATGCGGGCAATAGGCTCATAGCACACAAAGCTGGGCTGGGGGATTAAGGCCTCGTCCCCGGGGCACAGCACGCAGCGCATACACAGGTCGATGGCTTCCGAGCCGCCCACCGTTACCAGTATGTCCGTTTCCGGGGCATAGTCCACATGATAGTGCCGGGAAATGAATTTCGCAATTTCCTCCCGCAAAACTGCAAAACCCCTGTTGGGGGTATAGCGGGTGCGGCCCTTTTCCAGGCTCTCAATGCCCGCCTCCCGGATGTGCCAGGGGGTGTGGAAGTCCGGCTCCCCTACGGAAAGGGAAATCACGTCCTCCATCTCGTTGGCGATGTCGAAATATTTCCGGATGCCGGAGGGCTTTATCTGCTGAATGGTGGGGTTCAAAAGGGAATTAAGCTCAATCACACAAATTACTCCCTCTCTCGTCGATTTCCTCGTAGTCGCTGTTAAACACCACGCCCCCGTCCTTATATTTCGTCAGCACGAAATGGGTGGCAGTGGACAGCACCCCGTCGATGGTGGACAGCCGCTTTGCCACGAACATGGCAATGTCCTGCATGGTGCGGCCCACCACCGTCACCGCCAGGTCAAAGCCCCCGGACATCAGGTATACGCTTTCCACCTCAGAAAAGTTCATAATGCGCCCGGCAATCTCGTCAAAGCCCGTATCCTTTTTGGGCGTAACCCGCAGCTCAATGAGGGCGGCGGCCTTCTGGCTCTCTGTGCGCTCCCAGTTGATAAGCGCGTGGTAGCCCTTGATAACCCCATCTTTTTCATAGCGGGCGATGGCCTTTTTCACCTCGCCCTCCTCCTTGCCTACCATCACCGCCAACTGCGCCGGGGTAAGCTGCGCGTTGTCCTGCAAAAGCTCCAAAAGCTGTTCCATTGCCATATTGATACCATCCTTTCTTAAGGCCGCGGGATTCCATCCCGCACCCTGCAAGCCCTTTTGAAAAAGGGCTTGACCCGAAAACTGTTTTTACTCCAGCGGCAGCATCCGGGGCTGCCGCTTTTCATATATTGCAAACTCTGTAAAGCCCGCCTCTCTCAGCACGTCCATGCCTTCCTCAATGCCCTTTCCCAGGTCTGCCGTGGAGTGGGCGTCGGAACCTAAAGTGACCAGCCGCCCCCCCAGCTCCCGGTAGCGCTTTAAAAGGGGCAAATCCGGCAGGGTGCGCCCGATTTTCTGCCGCAGGCCCGAGGTGTTCACCTCCAAAGCTTTGCCTGCCCGTATCAGGGCGGAAAGCACTCCGTCGATAGCCTCCCGGTGCCTTTTCAGGTCTACAGGAATGCCGTGCTCCCCTTCAATGTAGCGCAAGGGGTAGGTCAGATGCCCCAGGGAATCGAAATCCCCCCAGGCGATAAGCTCCAGAAGCTCCCGCCAATAGGTTTCCAGCAAAGAGCCGATATAGCCGGCGGGAGCATCCTTGTACTCTAAAAAAAAGAAATCCTCATAGTCCCGGATATTGTGGACGGAGCCGATGACAAAGTCATAGCCCCGGCCCTCCAGGGCGGCTTTGGCAGAGGCTGTATCCTGGTTGGGCTGGCCCAGCTCGATGCCCCGGTAAAACCGCAGGCCCTCCGGGGGCCGGACAGCCCCCATCTGCGCCCAGGCGTTTTCCACCCGCGCCCGGTAGCGCTCCTCATATTTCTGGCATTCGCAGTGATCCGTAAGGGTGTAGGCGTAAAGCCCCAGTTCCGCCGCCCTGGCGCACATGGCGGCAATGGCGTCATGGCCGTCCGGGGAGCAGGCGGAGTGGTTGTGGCAGTCGCTGGCAAATTTGTATTTCATAGGAATCATCCTTTTCCGGTTTGCGCGTAGTGGCAGAATCATTTAGCAAAGCACAGTAATTATACCATAAACCCAGCCCCCTTGCAACACCGTGCATCCCGCGAAAATTCAGGAATTGCCGGGATTCTTAACGCCGCAGATTGAGCGCTGGCGGTAACAAGTCAGCATCAAGCCTTTTGCCTGCCTGTAAGGTATAAGCATGACAAAGATAATTGCGAAAGCCCCCATTTCTTTGCGCCATTATTTTCTTGCAGGAATTCACACGGGTGACACACAGCGATGATATAATAGCCGCAAAGGCGGCGGTGGCTTTTTGCCCCTTTCCCAGGGGAAGCGGCCCGGCCTGTGAAAAGTCTTGCCTGAAAGCTTTTGCAGGTTGCGAAATCCCGGTGCATATAGTATAATGAAAAGCGGGGTTATGTCCTTTGAACTCCTTCTGTACTTTCTGAATAAAATATTCTTTTATAGAAATGAGATGGAATCATTATGAGCGAATCCGGTAAAAAAGTCAGCCTTGCCGTACTTTTTGGCGGGAAATCTTCTGAGCATGAGGTTTCCCTCATGTCCGCAGCGTCGGTTTTGGAAAACCTGGACAGGGAAAAATATGATATCTACATGGTGGGCATCACCAAGGAGGGCCGCTGGCTGCTGTATACCGGCGAGCTTGCGCTGCTGCCCTCAGGGCAATGGGAGAAAGGCCCGGTGGAGCCTGCCTTCCTCTCCCCGGATCCTTCCCTTCACGGGCTGGTGGTGCTGGGGGAAAAACCCCGCACCATTCATCTGGACTGTGTGTTCCCCGCCCTCCATGGAAAAAACGGGGAGGACGGCACCCTCCAGGGCCTTCTGGCCCTTTCCGGCATCCCTTATGTAGGATGCAATACGGAAGCCTCTGCCATCTGCATGGATAAGGCTGTCACCCACACCTTGCTTTCCGCCGCCAACATCGAGCAGGCCCATTACCTGTGGTTTTACGCCGACCGCTTCGACTGCGCGCCGGAAACCATCAAAAATAAAATCTGCGCCCGCCTGGACTTCCCTGTGTTTGTGAAGCCTGCCAACGCCGGTTCCTCTGTGGGGGTCAGCAAGGTGGAGTCTCCCGAGGGCCTGGACGAAGCCATCCGCAAGGCGACAAAAGAGGACGGCAAAATCATGGTGGAAGAAGGCATCAAAGGCCAGGAGGTGGAGTGCGCTGTGCTGGGCAACCGCCAGGACGCCCTGGCCTCCATGGTGGGGGAAATCGGCGCTTCCGCCCAGTTTTATGATTACGACGACAAATATGTAAACGGCACCAGCCAGCTCTATATCCCTGCCCGTATCCCGGAGGAAGCCGCCAAACAGATTCAGGAAACCGCTGTGCGGGCATACCGGCTTCTGGGCTGCTCCGGCCTTGCCCGGGTGGACTTCTTCGTGACAGAGGGAGACAACCGGGTGGTTCTAAACGAGCTGAACACCCTGCCGGGCTTTACTTCTATCAGCATGTACCCCAAGCTGTGGATGGCTATGGGGCTGCGCTATGGAGAGCTGCTTGACAGGCTGATTGCCCTTGCCTTCCGGCAGGCGGGCTGCTAAGGGGGCGGCGGCAATGGATAACCAGCCTGCTGGCAGCCGAAAGCCCGACAACCAGCCTATCGGCAACCGAAAGCCCGATAATCGGCCTATCGGCGTATTCGATTCCGGCCTGGGAGGGCTTACGGCTGTGAAGGAGTTGGAGAAAATCCTGCCCCGGGAGAGCATTGTATACTTTGGGGACACCGGCCGGGTGCCCTATGGCACCCGCAGCCGGGAAACCATCCGCCGCTATGCCGCCCAGGACATGGCTTTCCTGATGAACCACGATGTGAAGGCTGTGCTGGCGGCCTGCGGCACAGTAAGCTCTACAGCGGGAGACATTGGCAGAAACCTGCCTGTGCCCTATTTCGATGTTATCGGCCCCTCGGCAAAGGCTGCCGCCGGGCTTACCAAGAACAAAAAAGTGGGCGTTATCGGCACCAGCGCCACCATCCACAGCGACGCCTACCGCCAGGCCCTTTTGGGGATCGACTACAAGCTGGAGGTATACTCCCAGGCCTGCCCCCTCTTTGTGCCCCTGGTGGAAAACGCCTTTATCTCCCCCCAGGAGGAGGTCACCCGGCTGGTGGCCCAGCGGTACTTAGGCCCCGTGCGGGAGGCCGGCGTGGACACCCTGATTCTGGGCTGCACCCACTATCCCATCATTGCCCCCATCATCGCCAGCGTAATGGGCCATTCCGTGTCCCTGGTGGACGCGGGCCGGGAAGCCGCCTTGGCCCTAGCCGGGCGGCTGGCAGAGGACGGCCTTCTCTGCGGGGAGGGAAATCCCCGCAGCGCCGCTTTTTTTGTCACCGACGAGCCGGAAAGCTTCACGGGCGTGGCAGAGCTGTTCTTAGGGCACTCTGTCCAGGGCCGCACAGGACGGGTAAGCATGGAAGGCGCCTAGCAATTTGCTTAATAAAAGCCTGTCCCCATATTAAGACCAGAGCACATGCCCCAAAACAGTCCCCAGCATTCTTTTATTGTGTAAAAAACAGGAAACCAGCACTGTCCCTATGAGAGGTGAAAGGAAAGCCATGCTTAAAGACGATTACAATATCAGCATCACCGGGCGGCAGCTATACGAGGCCGAGGACCGCGGGGAAGTGACCTTGAGCACCACTGGCACCTATACCCAGCGGGACGGCGCGCAGTTTATCGCCTATAAGGAATACGACGAGGACGATCCCCGGCAGGCCCACACCGCCGTGCTCAAGGTGGAGCCAGGGAAGGTTACCATGATCCGCCAAGGCTCTTCCACCCGGCTTATCCTGGAGGAGGGCCGCCGCCATCTGTGCCTGTATGACACAGGCTTCGGCTCCCTCACTGTAGGGGTGTTCACCAGCAAGCTGAAGGTGGCCCTGGGCCAGGAGGGCGGCTCCATGGATATCCGCTATACCCTGGACATTGACTCCAACCTTTCCAGCCAGAACGAGCTTACCGTAACAGTGGCCCCCCGGCCCCGCCGCAGGGCAGAGCCAGAGCTATAGGGCCGGCATAAGGGCCGCAAAGACGGAAGAAACCGGGGATTTGTATAAATAACAGAGAAAAGACTCTTTCCCTATTGGGCTTGTTGACAAAGGGCCACTAATTTCAAAAAAGCGCCGTATGGAGGGCATGAGAAAAGGCGCCCAAAGCGGGAGCGTTCAAGCGCGCGTTTTATGCCTCCGGCGGTTTAGACGCATTGCGTCTCGCCTGGTCTTGTCTACCGACTCGGTCGGGCCAGAGCGGTCCCTGCCGGGGATCTTCCCCGGCTCGGTTGGCCCGGGGCGGAAACGCTGACACATGGCGTTTGGCGTAAAACGTACGTTTTACGTTAGCTTTTGCCCACAAACTTTTGTGTTTCCCCGCTTTTTAAAATACTTGTTTTGGACACTCCCAACTTATGACGGAGAAATTCTGAAATTTGAAGTTAAAAAGCCACCACGCCTATCTTTTGCCCTGCCTGCCCCTTGATTTTCCGCCAGCCCCATGGCATAATAGAGACGGCAGTAAAATACAGCGGAAAGGAACGGCGGGGCGCTCTTCTTTGGGAAGCCCCTGCCGTATGACGATTCTTATGGAAACCACGCCTTATAAAGCCTGTCTCTTCGATTTAGACGGCACCCTGGTGGACACCCTTTTTTCCATCGCCC
The DNA here is from genome assembly GCF_036941085.1 of Acutalibacter sp. JLR.KK004. Classification (NCBI taxonomy): domain Bacteria; kingdom Bacillati; phylum Bacillota; class Clostridia; order Eubacteriales; family Acutalibacteraceae; genus Acutalibacter; species Acutalibacter sp. JLR.KK004. The sequence goes on along the minus strand of NZ_JAYMNQ010000001.1, from coordinate 713,263 downwards.
ATTTCGGCAACGGGGCCTTGGAAAGCTTCGGCCTGCCCGCCATTGCCCCCGCCGCTTACAAGCGGCTGGTGGGAAACGGGGCGGACGTGCTGATTCAGCGGATGCTGGAAACCGTGGGGGCAAGGCTCCGGCCAGAGGACGTGAAAGCCCTGCGGGCGGCGTACGACCGCCGGTATGAGGCGGATCCCCTGGCCCTGGCAGGGCCGTATCCCGGCTTGCCCGACGTGCTGGCGCGTTTGCACGAGAGGGGCGTCCTGCTGGGGGTGCTGTCCAATAAGCCGGATAACATGACCCAGTATATTGCCCACGCCTTTTACGGCAAGGTGCTCAGCCAGGTGCGGGGCCAGCGGGAAGGCTCCCCCAAAAAGCCAGACCCCGCTGTGCCCCTGGAGATGGCGGCGGCCTGGGGGCTTTCCCCTGGGGAAATCCTGTACATAGGGGACAGCGGCGTGGACATGGAAACCGGGAAAAACGCCGGGATGGATGCCTGCGGCGTGCTGTGGGGCTTCCGGGACGAGGAAGAGCTGCGGCGCTGCGGGGCAGTGTACCTTGCGGGGGATCCGGCACAGCTTGAACAGGCGGCGCTGGGGAAAGGGAGGAAAGCATGAGCAGCTTTGGCTTTGAGGAGATGCAGGCAATCCAGAAGGAATTGCAGGAAAAATATTTTGACAAGTGGGGCGGGCTAAACCCACAAAAGGGCCGGGACTCCCTTTTGTGGATGATGATAGAGGCCGGGGAGGCGGCGGACATCATCAAAAAGCAGGGCGACAAGGCCATCCTGGAAAACCCGGAAACCCGCCACGATTTCATTGAGGAAATGTGCGACGTGATGATGTATTTTAACGATGTCCTGCTGTGCTACTCCATCACCCCGGAGGAGCTGACGGAAATCTACCGGGCAAAACACGAAAGAAACATGAAGCGCTGGACAATCTGAGGCCCATATAAAGAACTCCCCCGCCCGAAGGCGGAGGAGTTCTTTTATTTTTTTTAGGGCGTGTTCACATAAGGGCCATATAAATTATGTACACTTTGGATTCCTTTGCTATTGGTGTCGGTGCGGCAAATATCGCTATGATTAACGCTTTACTGGGCGCAGTTATTATGCGTTTGCCTGTGAGTTGGCTCTTGGCTTTTGCACTTAATATGGGGTTTTCTGGCATTTATTACGGCCAGGCGCTTTCGCCAGTCTTGCCTGCTATTGTAGGCTTACTCTATTTCATGAGTAGAAAATGGGAACACAAAACGCTTATTCAATCAAACCACAAGGAGGGAAGTCTTTAATGAATCGAATGGTATGGCTTCTATGTCCTATATGTAGAAATAAGACCAGACTTAAAGTGCGTCAAGATACAGAGCTCATCAATTTTCCTCTGTATTGCCCGAAATGCAAGCAGGAGACTTTAGTGAATGTCAAGAAAACAAACCTATCTGTTATTCGTATGAGTAACTTGATTTCTGAGGAGGATAGCAATTCATGATGGACAAGCAAAAAATTTATCCCCGGTCAAAAGATCGGGAAACCGTATATTTGAAAAATGTTATTATCGATCCCAGCATCATTGTGGGCGACTACACCATGTATAACGACTTTGTAAATGATCCTGTTGATTTTCAAAAGAATAATGTTCTTTACCATTATCCTATTAACCATGACAGGCTGATTATCGGTAAGTTTTGCTCTATCGCCTGTGGCGCTCGTTTCTTGTTCAATAGCGCCAACCATAGCATGACTTCACTTGCGACTTATCCGTTTCCCATTTTCTTTGAGGAATGGGGACTTGATGTTAGCCAAATAACCGAGGCATGGGACAACAAAGGGGATATTGTTGTTGGAAATGATGTTTGGATTGGATATGAGGCCGCAATCTTCGCTGGAGTTACTATACCGACCGTGAAGATTTCCAGCGGCTCCTGGCCGATGTGTATAGCGGCAGGATCAACTGCGTGATTGTCAAAGACCTGTCCCGCCTCTCCCGTAACTATACCGATGCCGGGAACTTGATTGAAAATCTTTTTGTCCGGCTGAATGTACGGTTTATCAGCTTGGCGGAGGGGGTGGACAGTTACCGCAACCCGGACAGCGTATCAAACATTATTGTGCCGATCACGAATGTAATGAACGATCAATACTGCTACCAGACCTCAAAGAAAATCCGGCAGGTATTTGATATGAAACGCCGCAACGGTGAGTTTATCGGCTCGTATGCCCCCTATGGCTATGTGAAAGACCCGAATGACAAACACGCCTTGTTGGTTGATCCCGAGGCCGCCGAAGTGGTAAAAAGCATTTTTGCGTTGTTTCTGTCCGGCATGAACAAACGGGGGATCACCTATTACTTGAACGACCACGGGACACTTTGTCCCACAGCCTATAAGCAACAGCAAGGGCTCAAGTACAACGCCCCCAACGCCCAGGGCAATCCTATGTGGAGCACGATCACCATAGACACGATCTTAAAAAACCGTGTTTATGTGGGGGATATGGTACAAGGCCGCCAGCGGGTGAAAAGCTATAAAATCCACATTCAAGAAAAAGTGCCGGAGGAAGAATGGTTTATCGTGGAGAATACCCACGAGGCCATCATAGACCGGGAAACCTTTACAAAGGTGCAGAGCCTGCTCAAACGGGATACCCGCACCGCTCCAAAAGCGAAACAGCTTTACCTGTTCAGTGGTTTTCTGAAATGTGCTGATTGTGGCCGGGCGATGTCCCGGATCGCATCCAAAGGGATTTATGTATATTATCAATGCGGGACGTATAAAAGCCTTTCAGAAAAGGCTTGCACCATGCACTCGATTAAAAGTGACCGCCTTGAGGCTGGAGTGCTGTTTGCGATCCAGCAACAGGTGCATCTGGCACTTACCTATTCCGAGTTTGTTGCCCGTATCAACTCCGCACCTCTGAAAAGGAGCAAGTCAAAGCGGCTGGAAGATACCATCGCTGCAAAAGAAAAAGAGCTTGCTAAAATCATGCGATACAAGCAGGCCCTTTATCAAGACTGGAAAGACGGGGAAATTACCCGCAACGATTACCGGCACATGAGCGAGGACTATGAGCAGCAGATTGAGGCCCTCACACGCATTATGCAAACGCTGACGGCGGAGCAGGAGCAACTGGAAAATGGTGTGGATGCGGAAAGCCCATGCCTTACCGCATTTCTCAAATACCGGAACATTGACAAGCTGACACGGGAAATTTTAGGCGAGCTGATCGACCACATTAAGGTTTACGAGGGCGGCAATATCAGCGTGAAATTCAAATACGCTGACGAGTTCCGCCGTATAGCAGAATATATCGAACTCAATTCCCCTATGGTTACGGGGGCCGCAGGCTGACCCCCTAACCTAAAACAATTCCGTTTGCTTGTTTTCCTAATATATAACGCCCATAAGATGAGCATGTGGATTTTTGAGCAGGTTTTTGGCAGAATCAAGTCAAAAATTCGCAGATGTACTTTGCGTACCTCAAGAATTTTGGGCAAAGAAGATGGCAAAAAACCGCCAAAAAGACGCTTGCAAGCGCTTATGTGAACAGGCCCTAGAAGCTGTGCCGCCCGGGGCCAAGCCTTTCTGTCCTGCCGTCGGGCAGCAGCAGGTCGGCCTCACAGTCAAAGGGCACTGTGATGTCATACCGCAGGGCCTCCCCGTCATAGCGCCAGCACACCTCATACCGGCCCGCCGCCGTATCCATGCCCATTTCCACAAAGCGGATGCGGGGATCCGGCATGGGGCGGATAGCGGCCCGCTTATAGCCGGGGGCCTCCTCGCAGGGGCTGATCCCCGCCATGTTCCGGTACATCCAGTCCGCAATGGAGCCATAGGCATAGTGGTTCAGGCTGTTCATGCCTGTGCCGCTGATGGAGCCGTCAGGCAGGATGGAGTTCCACCGCTCCCAGATGGTGGTGGCCCCCATCTTCACTTCATACAGCCAGCTTGGGAAATCGTCATTTAAAAACAGGGTGTAGGCCACGTCGTTTGCGCCGTTGTCGGAAAGCACCCGGCACAGGAACGGCGTGCCGCAGAAGCCAGTGTCCAAATGCCAGTTTTTGGCCTCAATCCGCTTAATAAGCCGGGCAAGCACCGCGTCCTTTTTCCCCTCCGGGAAAATGCCGAAATAAAGGCTTAGCACGCAGGCAGTCTGGGTGCCCTCTATCTTGAAGCTTCCGTCCGGGTTAAAATATTCGCCTACGACAGCCGCTCTGATTTTCTCCGCCAAGACTTCATAATCAGTGGCGTCCTCTGCATAGCCCAGGGCCTTGGCAGCCTTGGCTGTAAGGGACGTGGAATAATAGTAGAAGCAGGAGGCGGTATACTGCAAATCCGTAGCGCCGAAAGGATCCTGGTCGTGCTCCAAATCCGTCTTTTTGTCCAGGGCCAGCCAGTCCCCAAGCTGCTCTCCCCGCAGCCACAGGCCCCTGTCCCCGTCCAGCCTGTCGTCCTTCCGGATACGCTCCACCCAGGTTTTCATCACATCATATTCCCGGCGCAGCAGGTTTACGTCCCCGTAATTTTCATATACAGCCCAGGGCATCATGGTGGCCACGTCGCTCCAGATGGCGCAGCCCTTTTCGTTGTTGTTCACCCAGGACTGGGGCTTGTCCTCATGGGCCACCTTGGGGCTGGGCACAAAAAAGGGTACAGCCCCGCCGTATGCCTTTTCCTCATGGGCCAGGTTCACCACAAAATGGTGGAAGAAGGCGGGCATATAGATGTTCTTGCAGGCGGTGGCGCTGATAATCGCCGCGTCCCCTGTCCAGCCCAGGCGCTCGTCCCGCTGGGGGCAGTCGGTGGGCACGTCCAGAAAGTTGTCAAACTGTCCCCACATGGCGTTTTGGAACAAACGGTTTACCCGGGGATTGTCCGTCTCCATGGAGCCGATGGGGTCGATGTCTGAACGGATATGGCATGCTGTAAAGTCTTGCGGCTTTACGTTTTTCACGCCCTCCACCTTTACAAACCGGAAGCCATAGAAGGTGAAATGGGGCCGCGCCCGGGCGGGCTTCCCGCCGCTGATATAGGTATATTCGCATTTAGCCGAGCGCAGGTTGTCCCGATAGAAGCAGCCTTCCTGCATCACCTCGCTGTAGCTGAGCTTTATTTCCGTGCCCTCCGGCTCGTCCGCATGGAACTCCACCCATCCCGTCATGTTCTGCCCAAAGTCCAGCACCGTCTCGCCCTTAGGGGTGGTGATAATCTCCACCCGGGCAAACTCCCGCTTTTTCACAATCTTCGGCCCGAACCGGGCCACTAAGGGCCTGTCCTCCTGCCGCACCTCCACGCCGGAGGAGGGCGCGGCACATGCGGCCTCTGCCCATTGGGGCACAGCCTTCCTGGCATCAAACACCTCGCCGTCATAGATGTTGGAAAACTCCACCGGGGAGGGAAGGCTTTCCCAGGTTTCATCGGAGTTTATCACAAGGGACGTGCCGTCTGTGAATTCTACATGCAGCTCGCAGATGGCCTGCATGGTGTCCCCGTACAAATCCTTGTAGCGGTCAAACACGATTTCCCCCTTGTACCACCCCGGCCCTAATGCCAGGCCCAAGGCGTTTTCCCCCTTTTGCAGCAGGGCGGTCACGTCAAAGGTCTGATATTCCAAATTGGCGTCGTAGCAGTGATAGCCGGGCAGCAGGTATTCGTCCCCGGCCTTTTTCCCGTTGACATACAGCTCATAAATCCCCACGCCGCAGGCATACACCCGGGCAGACTTCACCTCTCCCGGCAGGGAGAAGGCCTTCCGCAGCAGAGGGTGCCGCTCCTTATCCATGTCCGCGGCAATCCATTTGGCTTGCCAAGGCTCATCCTCCTTAGCCGTTTCAAACCAGGCGCCGGCTGTGGCGCTGTCTCCCCCGTCCCCCCACACGGTAACAGCCCACACATACCGGGTGCGGGGCAAAAGCTCTATAGGGGCCTCAAAGCCCAAAGAGGAAATGTCCCCCCGCCTGCCGCTGTCATACACCTTTGCGCCCTCCGAGGTGTGAACTGTAACCTGGGCGCTGTCCTGCTTTTTGTCGGGGGTGTCCTGTGCCACCCAGGAAAAAATGGGCCTGCCCAAAAAGTGGCCCAGAGGGGTGGTGAAATGGTTTACCCGGAGGTTTGTAAGCTTCATGCGCTTCACTCCTTAAAAAAATATTTTTTATTCCCGTTTGGAAATTTACATGACGGATGATTTGTATTATACTGTAAGAGTAGCACAAATCCGGGGAAAAAGGAAGGACGAAGCTTGCAAAAAGCTGCGACCAAACTTTTCCAAGACGCGGAATAATTTCAGCAGGAGGGATTTTAAAACATGAAAAGTGGTAAAAAATTTGCGCGCATCACCCTGGACAAGGATTTCCAGATAAGCCCCGTTGACAAGCGTATTTACGGATCGTTCATCGAGCACCTGGGCAGGGCGGTGTACGGCGGCATTTACCAGCCGGGCCACCCCTCGGCGGACGGGGAAGGCTTCCGCCAGGACGTGCTGGATTTGGTGAAGGAACTGGGGGTGCCCATTGTGCGGTATCCCGGGGGCAACTTTGTCTCAAACTTTTACTGGGAGGACAGCGTCGGCCCTGTGGCGGACCGCCCCCGCCGCCTGGAGCTTGCCTGGCGCAGCACAGAGCCAAACCTCATCGGGGTAAACGAGTTTGCAAGCTGGGCCAAAAAAGCGGAAACCCAGGTGATGATGGCGGTGAACCTGGGCACCCGGGGGATTGAGGCCGCCTGCAACCTGCTGGAATACTGCAACCATCCTTCCGGCACCAAGTACAGCGACCTGCGGATAAGCCATGGGATAAAAAACCCCCACAGAATTAAAACCTGGTGCCTGGGCAACGAGATGGACGGCCCCTGGCAGACAGGCCACAAAACCGCCTATGAATACGGCCGCCTGGCAGACGAAACCGCCAAGGCCATGCGGCAGATTGACCCCTCCCTGGAGCTGGTGGCCTGCGGCAGCTCCAACACCAACATGCCCACCTACCCCCAGTGGGAGGCCACTGTCCTGGAGGAGGCCTACGACAGCGTAGACTTCATCTCCCTGCACACCTATTACGGCAACCGCTTCCACGATACCGCCAATTTCCTGGCCCAGTCTGACGACATGGATCATTTCATCAAGACCGTTATCGCCACCTGCGATTTTGTCAAGGCCAAGAAGCGCTCGAAAAAGGACATCATGCTCAGCTTTGACGAATGGAACGTGTGGTTCCACGCAAACGAGGCCGACGACGACACCATGAAGAACCGGCCCTGGAGCGTGGCCCCCCGTCTGCTGGAGGATCAGTACGACTTTGAGGACGCCCTGCTGGTGGGCCTGATGCTTATCACCCTTTTAAAGCATTCCGACCGGGTGCGCATGGCCTGCATGGCCCAGCTTGTAAACGTTATCGCCCCCATTATGACCGAGGAAAACGGCCCGGCCTGGCGGCAGACCATCTATTATCCCTACCTCCACGCCTCCCGGTACGGCAGGGGCATTGCCCTGGAAACGGCCCTGCGCTCCTCCAGGCACGACACCCTGGACTACACAGACGTAACCGACGTGGATGCCGCCGCTGTGTGGGACAACGAAGGGGAAGCCCTCACCATCTTCGCCGTAAACCGGGATCTGTCCGAGGATATCACCCTGGAAGCGGATCTGAGAAGCTTCCCCGGCTACCAGCTTTTGGAGCACCTAGTGCTGGAAAACCCGGACATGGGCGCCGTAAACACAGCGGAAAAGGAAGCGGTCTGTCCCCATGCCGCCACAGACAGGAACCAGCTTGCAGACGGCATCCTGCGCGCAAAGCTGGCTCCCGCAAGCTGGAATGTCCTGCGCCTGAAAAAAAGCATATAGGGCTTGAAAACCGGTATAGCCTGTTCCCAGCCCGCGCCCCGGCGCAGATCAAAAAAGCGGCCCGCCCCGAAGGGAGGCCGCTTTCCTAACAGGTTCTTATTTCACCGCCGCCCGGCGCATCACCAGCCAGGTAAGGCCGGAGAAAACCGCCGTAAGCGCCAGGCATGTAAAGCACAGCCTGGGCAGGCTGGAAAGGCACATCTGGCATAAGTTTAACAGCAAAGACAGAAGCGTTTTTTCCAGCCAGGGGTTCACCTCCAGAAGGGCGCTGCCGGCAATCAGCAGGCAGGGCCAGCCAGCCCAGAGGATGATTTTCCCCACCTTGCCCAGACGGTAGTTGAAGGCAGTAATCAAATAGCCGAAGGCATTCACCGCCAGCAGCACAAAAAAGCTGAACACAATGGACAGCACCGCGGAAGCCCCGGAGGTGGATACGGTATAGGTGAAATCAGAGCTTACCACTGACGTGACGTTAGAGCAATAGCATATCTCATAGAGGGAATGGGCAAAAAAGCTGTTGGGGAAGGGCAAGCTCAGCAGGGAAATAAGCAGGGTGTAAATTTCATCCGCCACAGCCATCGCCCCGCAGACAGTAGCCATAGCCCCCATCCGGGCCAAAAACTGGCTGCGGCGGGAAATCCCATGCTGGATGTTCAGCAGGAAGCTGTCCTTAAAAGCGCAGAGGGAGAGGATAAAAGAGAACACCATGGTCACAGCGGTAATGCCGCCGGAAGTGATGGTAAGGTCTGCGTCCGCCGCGTTTGCAAAAGGGAGGAACAGCAGGTTCAGCAAAACCATGCCCACCATCACGCCATAAAACACCAGGATAGCCATACGCTGGTCGTGTACCTGGTAGCGGTAAGAGGAAAGGAGCTTCATAGTAATACCTCGTTTCTGTGAAAAAATAAATGCAGCACGTGCGGGATTCTCAGGAATTTGTAAGCTGGATAAACAGCTTCTGCAGATCCATGGGGCCAAATTCCAGGTCTTTGGCAGCTTCCCTGCCCTTTTCCGGAGCGCCCAGCACATAGGCTGTGCGCAGGCCGCCCAAAGCGTCCATCCCTATCACCTTTTTGCCCTGGATGTAGGCGTCCACCGCCGCGGCCCCGCCGGATACGGTGTACCCCCCGGCCAGCAGGCTTTCCCGGGATTCCTGCCGCAAAATCTCCCCTTCCTTAATAATCACCACGTCCTCCACCAAATTTGCCACCTCTTCAATCAAGTGGGTGGAGAGCACCACCGTGAAAGGGTTCTCCGCATATTTTTCCAGCAGCCGCTTGTAGAAAAGCTCCCGGTGGTTGGCGTCCAGGCCCAGCACAGGCTCATCCAGCAGCACATAAGGCACGTTTACGCAAAGGGCCAGCACCAGCTTGAAAATGGAACGGTAGCCTGTGGACAGCCCGGAGATCTTCGCCCCGGGGCTCAGCCCGAAATCCCCCAAAAGCTTCTCCCCGTAGCTTTCGTCAAAGCTGGGGTAAAAAGCCTTTGCCCAGCGGAAGGCCCCTTTCACCCGCATAGCCTCCGGGTGCAGGGTGGCTTCGCTCATCAAAAAGATTTTGGCCTGAGCCGCGTCGTTTTCCAGCCCATTTTCCCTGTCCACAAGCACTGTGCCCTCATCCGGGAAAACCCGGTTCGTCAAAATGTTCAGCAGGGTGGATTTCCCCGCGCCATTGCGGCCCAGCAGGCCGTAAATCTTGTTCTCCTCAAACACCGCGCTTACCCCTTTCAGGGCCTGCACCTGTCCAAAGCTTTTGGAGATGCCTTTCAGTTCAATCGCCATTTTCTGCCCTTCCTTTCTCCGCGCTGTCAAATTCCAGCGCCACCATATCCAGCAGTTCCTGCCGTCCGATTTCCAGCCGCTGTGCCTCTGAAACCATGGCTTCCACAAAGCGCTGGGAAAAGTCCCCCTGGCGCTTTTTTTGCAGCAAGGCCCTGGCCCCCTCTGCTACAAACATGCCCACGCCCCGTTTTTTATAGGCGGCCCCCTGATCCACCAGCAGGTTTATGCCCTTCAAGGCCGTAGCCGGGTTGATAGTATACTGTACGGAAAGCTCTGTGATGGAGGGAAGCTGACCCCCTTCCGGCAAAGCGCCGGAGATCACGGCATCCTCCAAGCTCTCGGCAATTTGCAGAAAAATGGGCTTTTCCCCGCTGAAATCTACCTTTCGCATGCGCGCCTCCTTTCTTGTTTAGCTAGTTACTTGAGTAATTAACCATGACAGCAGTATACCACTGCTTTCCACCCCTGTCAAGGGGCTTGGGCAAAATTTTTCCAAATAAAAAGGCGGCCGGGTTTCCCCTGCCGCCCGGCTGCCTGGTATTTTACAAATTCTTCCGGTAATACAGCACCAATTCCCCCTCTTCCTCCTGGGCCATAACAAACTCCCCATAGCCCCAGTGGAGATAGATGCCCAGGTTCCGGGTTTCCTTTGCGCCCACCCCAATAGTCAGGGCTTCCAGGCCCCGCTTCCTGGCATAGCCCTCTAAAACCCCCACCAGCCTGGACATGTGCCCCTGGCCTTCCCAGCGCTTTTCCATGCGCAGGGCATTCACGTTCCCAACAGACTTCCCGTCCGCCAAAGCCAGCCTGCCCCCTATGGCCCCGCAGGCAGGGGACAGCAGCAGGGTGGCCTCCCCTACAGGCTCCCCCTCCAGCACAGCGGCAAAGGTTATGCCCATGCCGTTTTCGTTATAGGCGGTATATTCCCTGGCCCACTTGGCCCAGCGGGGATCCGCCGGGTAGGCCAGGAGGTTCTTTTCCCATAAACAGGCCAGTTCCTCTTTTGTTGCGGCATGATAAACAGCTTCCATGTGTGTGCCTCCTTCTGCGGCAGCAAAGGGCCTGCCGCTTCCATTATGCCACCGCCTCCCGTCCTTGTCAAGCTGCCCGGCCCCTCAAGCCTCCTGTCTCATAAAAGCGAAGGATAGAGAGGAAGAGGGCAGGGTGCAAAAGAGCAGAAAACATATGGGCCTTTATGGAAACTTTCTTGTGATGGCTGGCAAGGAAGTTTTTATGGACAGCCAGCGGATATTTTACATCCCTTGGATGCCGCTTGTATTCTATTTCTGACATCCTGGCCCGGATTTCTTCCATTTTCATCACCCCGCGTTATTATACCGCTTTTTTATGAGACGGGCGTGACTCATTTTTGCCTGCCGCGGCCTATATATATGGATACAGGGGGTGGCTATCCATATGAAGAAGAAACCAAAGGGCTTTTTTGCCCTTGTGAAAATCAACCTGAAAATGGCGGGGCTGGGAATTTTGTGCCTGGCGCTGGGTGCAGGGGCCTTTATGGCTGCCGCCGCTTCGGAGGGGGTGGAAGTGCCAGTGGTGATGTACCACTCCATGCTAAAGGATCCGGCCCGGCACGGCCAGTATGTCATCTCCCCGGAAGAGTTTGAAAACGATTTGCGGTATCTGCAAAGCCATGGCTATACCACCATCCTCATTGAGGATCTTATCGCCTACACCAAAGGAGGCTCCCTGCCGGAAAAGCCTGTGCTGCTCACCTTTGACGACGGATACTACAGCAACTACCTATACGCCTTCCCTTTGGCCCAGAAATACAACAGCAAATTTGTCATTTCCCCCATAGGCCGCTATACGGATCTCTACACCGACACCCCGGACGAAAGCGCCTACTATTCCCACTGCACCTGGGAAGAGCTGAAGGAAATGGCGGACTCCGGGCTGGTGGAGGTGCAGAACCACAGCTATGACCTGCACCAGAGCAAAAAAGGGGCGCTGGGGGTGAAGAAGCTTCCCGGGGAATCGGAGGAGCAGTACCGCCAAAGGCTTATGGGGGATTTGAACGAGGCCCAGCGGGCCATAACGGAAAAGGGGGGAATTGCCCCGCCTACGGCCCTGGCCTACCCCTTTGGGGCCATGAGCAAGTCTACCCCCGGCATTGTAAAGGAAATGGGCTTTTTATGTACCCTCTCCTGCGAGGAAAAGGTGTGCCGGGTGACAAGGGATCCCAATTCCCTGTTTGAGCTGGGGCGGTTCCTGCGGTATTCCGGTATAAGCTCCCAGGAGTTTTTTGAAAAGAGGATGGGCCTTAAGGGATAGGGGTTTAATTTTAGGGTCAACCCCTTTTTTAAAAGGGGTTGCAGGGTTCTTAGGGGCGAGGGTTGCCAGTGGCAACCGTCTCGAGCCGACCGAGCCGGCAGGCGAGACTCGGAGTCCCTAAGCCGCCGGAGGCATACACAGGAGGGGAGATACATGGGAGAACTGATTTGCGGGGTGCTGTGGGGCTGGCCTACCCTGGCCCTGATTTTGTCTGCCGGGGCCTATTTTTCCTATGAAACCTGCTTTTTCCAGGTGCGCAGGGCGGGGCGCTGGCTGAAAGCGGCCCTGTGCTGCCGGAAGGAAGCCCGCGGCGGGGTCAGCCAGTTCCAGGCCCTCACGGCCGCCCTGGCAGGCTCCATTGGCACAGGGAACATTGTGGGGGTGGCCGCTGCCATTATGGCAGGAGGGCCAGGGGCGCTTTTCTGGATGTGGGCCTCCTCCCTGCTGGGGATGATGACGGTTTTCATGGAAAACTATCTATGCGCCCGGTTTAAGCCTGTAAGGGGACGGGGCACGGGAGCTTTGCGCTACATAGAAAAGGCGGGGAAATACGGCGGGGCGCTGGCCCTGGTCTATGCCGCCGGGTGCTGCCTTTCCTCTTTGGGCATGGGCAACATGGTGCAGATGCACGCCTTCCGGGCCGCCTGGGAGGATCTGGGCGGTCCCGGCTGGGCGGCGGCCCTTCTGGCGGGGGCGGCGCTCTTTTTCGTGGCCCGGGGCGGGCTGGGGTTTGCTGTGAAGATAACGGAAAAGCTGGTGCCTGCCATGACCATACTCTTTATGGGCGCGTCCCTTTTTGTGCTGTGGGTTTTCCGGGAAAACCTCCCTGCCGCTTTATCCTCTATATGGGAAAGCGCCTTTTCCCTGCGGGCCGGGGCCGGAGGGACGGCGGGGATGGTGCTTGCCATGCAGGCCGGGATTTCCCGGGGGGTGTTTACCAACGAAGCGGGCCTGGGCAGCTCTGCCTTTGCCTATGAGGAGGTGGAGGGCCGCGCCCCGGCAGAGCTGGGATATATGGGGATTTTCCAGGTGTTCCTGGACACCCTGGTGATGTGTACGGTGACAGGGCTGTGCATCCTGTGCTGCCCGGCCCCCGGCCTTTCCGGGGCGCAGCTTACCTTTTACCCCTTTGAGCAGGCTATGGGGATTTGGGGCCGCTGGGCCGTATCCCTGTGTACAGTGCTTTTCGCCTTTGCAACCTCGGTGGCCTGGTGCTGTTACGGGAGGAGCGGCCTGTTCTACCTTACCCGGGGCAGGGGGCGCACAGCCTTTGCCCTGGCCTTTGCCGGGGCTGCTGTGGCAGGGTGTGTGCTGCCTTTGGAAACCCTGTTCCGCTTTGGGGACGCCTGCAACGGCCTGATGGCCCTGCCCAACATCTGCGCCCTGTTCCTCCTTTCCAAAAAGGGGCTTTCCTGGCTGGGCCAGGAGGAAAAGGGGTAGCGGAAAAAGAGGCGCATCCCCCAGCCTGACGGCCAAAAGGGTGCGCCCCGGTTTTTCTATCCTCTTTTCAGGAGCACTCCCTTATGCCCCCTGCTTTTTGCCGTGGATGGTTTTCATGGCAAACAGGGTGCCCACCATCAGCAGGATGGAGACGGGCAGGGCGATAAGGGCATTGGGTACAAAGCCCGCGAACAGGTAAGACACAAAGCTGACAGCCGCCGCTGTGATGGCATAGGGCAACTGGGTGGACACGTGATCCACGTGGTCGCACTGGGCGCCGGCGGAAGCCATGATGGTGGTGTCAGAAATGGGGGAGCAATGGTCGCCGCAGACAGCCCCCGCCATGCAGGCGGACACGCACACCACGCCCAGGGGATCGGTCAGGGGGAACACGCTGAGGGTGATGGGGATAAGGATGCCAAAGGTGCCCCAGCTTGTGCCAGTGGCAAAGGCCAGGAAGCATCCGATGAGGAACACCACAGCAGGCAGGAAAGCCTGGAAAGCCCCGGCAGAGCCTTTTACCACGCCTTCCACAAACACCTTGGCGCCCAGGGAATCTGTCATAGCCTTCAGCGACCAGGCAAAGGTGAGGATGAGGATGGCAGGCACCATGGCCCTGAAGCCCTCAGGGATGCAGTCCATGGTCTGGCGGAAGGTCATGGTTTTGCGCAGGCAGTAGTACAAAATGGTGAAGGCCAGGGCAAAGACAGAGCCAAGCATCAGGCCCACAGAGGCGTCGGAACCCGAGAAAGCCTCCACAAAGGACGCGCCCTCAAAGAAGCCGCCAGAATAAATCATGCCCACAACGCAGGAGATGATCAGCACAACAATGGGCAGCACCAGATCCAGCACGATGCCCTTCTCCTCTTCCTCCTCCCCGGCTGCGCCCGCATAGGGGTTTCTGCCGCCCCACAGGTCGCCATCATTTTGGGCGCTGCGCTCGAACCGGGCCATGGGGCCGAACTCCATCTTCATCACCGCCATGCCAATCATCATGACAATGGTGAGGATGGCGTAAAAGTTAAAGGGGATGGCCTTGATAAACAGGCTGAGGCCGTTGCCGTCCTCCACATAGCTGGCCACAGCCGCCGCCCAGGAGGAAACCGGGGCGATAATGCACACAGGCGCGGCGGTGGCGTCGATGAGATAAGCAAGCTTTGCCCGGGACACCTTGTGCTTGTCCGTTACAGGGCGCATAACAGAGCCTACGGTGAGGCAGTTGAAATAGTCGTCGATAAAGATAAGTACGCCCAGGGCCACAGTGGCAAGCTGCGCGCCCACCCGGCTTTTGATGTGCTGCGCGGCCCAGCGCCCGAAGGCGGCGGATCCGCCGGCCTTGTTCATCAAAGCCACCATGGCCCCCAAAATTACCAGGAACACCAGGATGCCGATGTTGTACCCATCGGACAGCACGCTGACAATGCCTCCCTGGAACACGTGGAGCACAGTGCCCTCAAAGGAATAGGCGGAATAGAGCAGGCCGCCTATGACAATGCCCACAAACAGGGAGGAGTAGACCTCCTTGGTGATAAGGGCCAGGGCAATGGCGATGACCGGGGGCAGCAGCGCCCAGGCGGTGCCATAGAACCCGCCCCCCTCCGCGGCGCTCTCGCCGTTTCCGGCAAGCAGGGGGCCTACAAACACTGCCACCAGGATAACCGCCAGCAGCACCCCCTTGATAAGGTTTGCTTTCTTCATGTTTTTCCCTCTCTCATGCAAAAAGTCATGACATACTCTGTCATGACTTCACAAAAAGGCATATGAATCACAACAGCGCTCCGCCCTCCCTGCAAGGAAGGCGACAGTCTGCGGGATCTTCTCCCGCAGCCCGGCAAAAGGAGCTGGGCGCTCCTTAGCCTCGGCGGCATCCCCTTTCCGCTTCCACCCTTGCCCGGGGCCTGCTGGAAACGTACTCTTGTCAGCCGCGCCTCTATCATGCTTATGCTTATCATACCCCCTCCCGCCCCGCTTGTCAAGCGGGATTTGGGGAGAGTATGTGTCCAAACGCGCGTTTTACATTCCCGGTGCAAATGCTCATGTACGGTAAAGAAGCAAGCAACCGAAAACAAGCGATAGACCGCCAGCACCACACTATTCCGAACCAAAGAAACCAAAGAGCAAAAGACAAGCATTGTGGAAATGTGCATAACAGGCTATGGAATCATGGATAACTCTATTCACAGCACATGGAAAAGCTGAAGAGCAGCTTTCCCACGTCCTGCAAACAGAGTTACCCACAATTCCATAAGACAGCCAGTTATACACATTACAGCACAATGCCGACTACTACGGAATCCCTCTCATTCATACATCTTTTGGGACATTTCCATATATGACAGACAAACAAATAAAAATTTGAACACTATCATAAAAGTCAAGAAATATTATCTTGCTTTATCTTGACTTTTTTAATCATGTCCATTATAATAAGTGCGCTTATAATAAGCAAACTTATTATTGGAGGTATCAAAAATGTTCAAGTACGAAAACATGGTGTCTGGAAATATTGACATCAAAAAATTATGGGAACTTTATAGTAATGTTTCCCGTTGGAAAGAGTGGGATAATGATGTGGAAAATGTAGTGTTGCATGGTAACTTTGCGACTGGTAGTAATGGAATTATGTCAATGAAAAATGGGCAATCACTCCCGTTTGTGATTGACAGCATTGATACTGAAAGGGAATTTACTACAAGTTCTCATTTAGGCAAGATTACCATATCGTTTGGTCATGTTATAACAGAAAGCACTATAACACATACGGTTATCATTAGTGGAGGGGCAGACGAGCAAATGGAAGGTATGGGCAGAGGAATAACAGCCAACTTGCCTAACGCAATGGATAAATTGTTGTCTATGGTATCACAATGAAGGAGTCACGATATAATTCGCGCGATGAAAGCATTGGTTTGTTATTTTGGCAAGTATCTACTCTTTGGCAAAGGGCGGTTAAATCAGTTTTACGTCAGTTTGATTTGACACATACTCAATATGTCATACTTGCTGTTATTGTTGAATTAAGTGAAAGTGATATTGAAATTACGCAAAAGAAAATATCCGATTTCTCGATGATTGACCCTATGACAGTATCGTCAACATTACGTTTGCTGGAAAAGAAAGGATTAACGCAAAGAATCCAAAGTAAAGTTGACAGTCGTGCGAATACAATCTGTAATACAGATAATGGATTATCTGTATTAAAAGAAGCGATTAAAGCAGTAGAAAGTGTTGACATTAGTTTATCCAAATTGATGAATTTCTTTCTATAAACTCCTCACTTTGGACATTCCCCAGCTCTGCCAGCAGCTTGACCGCCTTATCGTTGCCGCAGTTCAGGGCCTCTTTGATTTCATCTAAGGGATAGTAGATGAACACGCGGTTTTCTTCGTCATACCAGCCGTTCCGGGCCGACAAACCCATACGGTCAAGCATAAGGCCATAAAGCAGCTTGGCGTCGGTGGAAACGTGCTTGAACTCCAGGCCCACAATGAGCTGACGGGGGATACGGTAGAAACTGAACTGCTCCGATTCCCCGCCGTAAAAATAATCATAGTCAAGGCGGTCTTTCATGGGGAAAACTCCTTTCTATAATGATAGTATCTAAAAATTGGCATGAAAAAAGGGGCGTTCATAAAGTTCTGAACGCCCCTAGTGGGAATGTGCTTGTATGGCCGGGATATGCTGGCCTACGAAACACATACAACATACAAGAAAAGGCTCGTTCCTTTTGAAACAAGCCTTTTCTCTCGTGTACCCTGTGGTGGAGATAAGCGGGATCGAACCGCTGACCTCTTGAATGCCATGCAGACAAGAGAAAAAGAGCCGTCTCAAAACTTAGAATATATCACAGTTTTAGAACTGGTAAACGTTGGGAGATTCGGGCAACTTAACGGATTATAACAAAAGCGTGGCTGCGTCTACATTCTAAGACACCTGCTTTTGTTCGGAATTTGTTCGGAAAATGCGGGCAAGGTTATCACCACAAGCCAAAAGACACGAGCGCGAGCCCGTGTCTTTTTGATTGTTAACTTTCAATTTCAGCTTACCAGCACCATAGGCACCCCGCAATCTAAGCAAGCCACATTCACGGCCTTTGTAGCCCTCACAGAGCACCCGCAGCATGGGCATTGATACTTTCTGCTGTTGCTCCCCTTGCCGGTCTTCGGGGCCGTCCCAGGGCCGCCGTAGGGAGTACCGCCGCCGCGAATCATCCGCCCCTCGTTTCGGTTCATATGTATCTCGCCCCAGCCCTGCTCAAGTATGAACGCAAGCAGCTTGTCTGTCGGCTTGGTGATGCTCCACCCTATGGCAAAAGCAGTTGCAATTACCGAGCAATGCCCTATGGAGATCGGACTGAATATTTTGGGCGGCAAGTGGAAATTGAAAATCCTGTGGCAAATTTCCAAGGGGGCCGTGCGCTTCAATGAATTGCAGAGGCGTTTAAGGCCCTTCACCAATATAGACAGGAAACCTCTACGGCACGTCACATTTTTTCAAAAAATAAAGTGCAGGGGACAAAACTCATTTGTGTTTTGTCCCCGCACCTTTCGTTTAGATAATCATGTCCGAAAATGTATCGGCCATTCGCCCAACAAAATTCCATTGGCGCTCCATGTAAGACTTTAGCTGCTGGGTGTCTCGCTGGTAGTCTGTATAAATCATATCCAAAGCGTCAAAGTGATTTGCTATGGCCTGGGCCACATGGTAGCCGCTCTCCATTCCCGCCGAAATCCCCTCGCCCATCGGATTGAGGAACCCAGCGATCTCACCGGCAAATAGTACCCGGCCCTGTCCATAGGTGACGGAGCAACCGGGCCGGATATGGGGCATCAGCCATTTTTCCGCCTTGACCTGCTGCCCGATCTGCAAGCCGTGGTGGGTTTCCATGTAGGAGATGAACCGCTGATAGAACTGCTCGATCCTGCTGGTGTTCTTGACCGAAACGCCCAGCACCAGCATTTCATCTTTCACATTGAACCATGCGTCATACTCGGACAGCTCCGGCTGTAAGTAGGCGTAGAAGTAGTGCGGGTCTAACTGGATTGTTCCCCGGTTGAACGTCTGGAAAGTCGTGATATAATCCCGGCTGTTCCCAAGTAACTGCCGCTTTAATATGCCGGTGACACCTTCACAATCAATGACGTATCCGGCCTGCTCTGTGCAGGAGGATTCCCCCCGCAGCGTGACAGAGATCAAATTGTCCTGTTCCTCACAGAAGATGGCGTTGGTGCCGTCCCGGACTTCTGCGTCGGACGCTGCCGCCTGTTCCGTTAGCCAGTTATCAAAGGAACTGCGCCACACGTTCAAGCCGCCTTGTTCAAAGCGGAACTCTCGACCTTTATCATCTGTGAAGATCATGCCCCGGTTTTCTACCGGGGTACACGTTGCAGATAGCGGTACATCCTGTCCATAGTAGCGCCGCACCAAATCTATTGACTTCTGGATCAGGACGCCGGAGCATGATTTATAGCGAGGGAGTTTGTGCCGTTCTACCAGCAGGACGTGAAGCCCTCTTTCAGCCAGTACCTTTGCGGCGGTACTTCCGGCAGGGCCAGCACCGATAACAATTACATCGTACATGGGGCACCCCGTTTTTCTAAAGTTTCGCTTCGATTATAGCACAATTTCATGGCTGATACAACGTAAGACAGGGCTTTCGATTCAACAAAGATGAATTATAAAGGGAAGTAAAGAGAAAATTACATCATTCCAAAGAATGAGTATGAACTATACAATGTGCTTGGGTGATGTAATATGGCAGAGGTCAAGGATTGTCCCGGTTTTGAAACTTTTGGAGAGGATGTACGAGCAGGGCGTGAAGCGCAAGGAATGACACGCAGAGCGTTGGCAGAGGAAGTAAGCGTATCAACTCGCTATCTCGCCAACATTGAATTAGGTCTAATAATTCCCAGCGTCCCGGTCATGTTGCGACTGATACAAATTTGTCATTTACCTATGGAACGCTACTTCAATCCTGCGCTAATGCAGGAAAACAGTGAAGTACGCCAGAGAGTGCGTCACAAAATGCAACTATGCCCGGAAAAATATCTTCCTATCGTAGAAGCCACTTTGGATGGGGCAATCAGAATGAAAGAGTAAGAGCCGTTGATTGCGAGGTCAATGGCTCTTATTCGTATGCCCTTATCTTCAGCGGTAGGTTACGACCTACGCTTGGCCCAGCACATTCACACGCAATAATCCCCGCCGCTCTCGCCGCTGGGCGTACTCTACCAACTCACGGGCGTTGCCGGGGTGCCATGCGTAGGCAATCAGAAAGTCGCTGTTGTCCACCATGTAGCGGTTGGCCCGGACGATAGCCAGCTTCCTTGGCACTTGCTCTATCCCCGGAGGGTAAAAGGAGCCGTCAAAGCCGCTGGGTGTCTTTTCAGTCCGTTCAGCCGGGTGGTAGGGCCGCAGGCAGATCAGCCGCACGTCCGGGTGGCGCACCTTGGCCCGCTTCACCGCGCTTGCCGCCAGCGCGTCAAACCCGCCGTAGCGCCCTACCACAAACTCCCCCACACCATACTCCGTGATATGCCGCTCCACCAGGGCATCCAGTACCGGGGCCAGACTGTCCGGCGCGTCCCGGTGGCCGATAAAAAAGCAGGTTTTCTCCATCGCATGACCTCCTTGTGCCCGCCCGTTCGCCGGACGGCGGGAATACTTGACCTGTGATTGCCCTATTATATCATTGTATTGCTATAAATAGCAATTACATTCTCTAAATAAATCCCCGTTTTCGTGTTACCCTTTTATCGGAAAGAGGGGTGCGCTATGGAAACGGAATATCGGGAACAGTACATCCGCTTCGGATTGAAGGTGCAATACTACCGAAAATTGCAGGGGCTGACGCAGGAGGCGTTTGCGGATAAGATCGGGCGGTCATGGTCGTATGTCTCTAAAATTGAAAGCCCCACGCGGGTCTTTGGCGTGTCGTTGGAAACGCTGTTTAAGATCGCGGATGTACTGGAAGTTCCCGTTTCAAAGCTGTTTGAGGAATGAAAAAAGCCGCCCTGGACGAACTGTTTCCAGTCAGTCCAGGGCGAAAATTATACGTCTGCGGGGTCAGTAGGCAGGTGTGCCGTATCCATAAATTTCATAATGGCCTATGGCGTAGCGGTTCTCCCGGCAGCTATCGCCGGAGTTGCCCTCCACGGTGTAGACAAGACCGTTCTCCACCTTCTCCACAATGCCCACATGGTCGGCAAGGCCGTCCTGGGGGCCAGAGCTGCCCTTGTTGTCCCAATCAAAGTACACGATTTCCGCCATCGCCGCTTCCTCCGCCGCTGCCTGGATGTTGTTCATCAGGCCCACCCACTTCATCTGATCGGACGCTTTCAGTTCCTCGGTCACGCCCTGCTCCCGCGCCATTTGCGCCGTCAACCGCTCCACCATCTCGGTGGCCTCCCGGTCGATCTTCTCCAGATGGGCGTTCAGTTCCCCGGTCAACAGCATCCCGGTGTAAATCCCGTGCCGGTGATTGGCGAGGAAACTGCGCCGCAGCATCCCATATTTTCCGACCTTCGGTGCCTCCGGCACGTCCAGATTGGGCAGACGGTAGCCGCTCTCCGTTCTGTATGTCAGTTCCATGCTCAACGCTCCTTTCATGTCTTACTCTGCCGTTATTATACTGCCTGTCAGGATTCCCGGCAAATGTGCGATTTTGTTTTTCTTCCTCCCAATAGAGGGGTAACACGGTGCTGGCGATCTCACGCAGGGGCATTTCAGCTATATCACTGGCCGCGGCCCCCAGGATGGCAAAGACGATCATGTGGCGTACCTCCGGGTCGAAGCGTTCCAGCGCCATGATGTCGTGCCCCTTCAATTTCTCCGCACCGGATTGCTGCCTGGCCTCGGCAATCTTTTCCCCAATCGTCCGGGGCGGGTAAGGCAGACAGTAATTCTTTTGAATATCCCGCACGATGTCCATGCACTCGGCATCCGTCAGAACGCGCAGCTTTGCCATCAGATTTTCCGCTGCCTTCCGCTGTTCGGGACTCTTTGTGTACCGGACAGTCATGTAAAGCTCGTTCAGGACTTTGGATTGATAGTCGCCCTCAACCTGAAAAAGCAGCCGTTTTTCCATTTCATTTAATTCCATGTGAATCTCCTTTCTTCTGAAAATGGGTATGAAAAAAGGGCGCCCACCTGCAAAAGTGAAACGCCCACGGCAATCAGCGATCCGGCAATATACCGGACCGCTGGCACTATTAAATTTTGTCGTTAATGAAACAGCCTCCTTTATTCGATAATTTTCTCGTCATATTTCAACTTGGAAAAGGAATTGAATAAATGACGGCAAACGCTCAAACCCCTTGAAAATAAAGGCTTTTTCCGTTTGTCGTTATTATACCGTAACGGCATACCTACGCAACCTTTTTTAACAACATCCCCCTCACGAAGAGCTTCTATGATATATTATTAGACTCGAATTTACTATATTATTCACCAAATTAAACAGTAACAAGTGCACAAAAAATGTGCAAGATGACAATAAACTCATTTTTGTCGTCAGCTTTATGTAAGGGAGTATACTCTATTGTAAATCATGCAATCGAGTCTTTTTTCTTTTCATATATTAATCCATATTCGTATCATAGGAGTCGAAGATTAGCATAGTTGGAATTTTTCGTCATCCATGATAATTTAGCCTGAAAGATATCTTGTGTTTAAATATTATAGATATATCATAGATAAAAGTAACACACTTCGATTAAATTCAAACAGAAGTGTGTTAGCTAATTTACATCATTGTAGTAATATATGTTTCAAGTTGGTTTATTGTAATATCAACATCCGCAATATTTTTTCGCAAAAGCCTATGAAGATCCTGATTAATTTCTATATCCTTGCCTTTAATGCAAATAGTTTTCTCACCGAATGTGATATGCCCTAGACGATTACGATACATATTGATTTTATCAATATAGTATTGTTTGAAATCTTTTGGGCATACAGTATCTGGCAGATTGTAGGCAGTAAATAGAATCGGTAAAATCGTTTGAAGTATGTCTAATCTGTCAGATATACTCAACATACGCTCATTGTTATTTGCATATTCAAAAATAATGGCGGAGGACTTTGCCGTTTCGACTTGTTTTGTAATCCATGCTTTTTTTCCGTCCAATAATCCAAAGAGAGTTTCAGTTAATGATGCTTTTTGCGTTTCATTAAACTTTTGCCAACAGATATTCAAGATTTCTTTAATTCTTAATTCAAAATCGCTAGTGTTATCGAGAACAAAGCCACGCAAATTGACAACATCTTCTGAGCGTCTTACTATTTTACTTATGATTTTTTCAATCTTCTCTGTAAAAATAGTATAGTCGCGTTTTGTTAAATAAACACCATCAATTGGTGGCATATTGGCACTGATAGCAGCCAACATAGCATCTTCTTCCGAAGAATAAAACAAAATATCAGTTAGTATATTGCTTTCTCGCAAAGCTGAAACAATTTTATCACCAGTTACCCCATCTGCCAACTTGAAATCCATTAAAATTAAATCATAATCATTACATTCAGCGAATTGACTTCCATTGTGCCATCTCCACTAATAGTAATTTTGTTTTCGGATTTGCTGGATTTTACTGTGCCAGCCGTAGTTTCATCACCAATCGGAACGTCAGCAGCGACACCCTCTTTGATTAATTTATCTACATCCGCAAATTTATCCTGAACCTTTTTAAAGTTGTCGTTAATCTTTCGGGCGACTTCTGCACCAGAATCCGAATTGGCCTGTGTCGTACCAGCCCTCAACAACTCATAAACAAAATTCATTAATCAGTCACCGCCTCCCTTTTTAAGCATACAGAATATAATCTGAACATAACGCAGCGGTATTAAAAAGGAATCCTTTATAGTCCTCTGGCTGTCCTACTGGAGCAAAGCAGCTACCAGCAACAACAGGATCATCACCGCCTCCGGGCGGATCATACGGAGGACTATGGACGGGATAGAATACACCCCAATAAAATCCATAAGCCATAGACATATTGCATCACCGCCTTAATAGATAAAACAAATAATACAATCGTTTACTGACGTTTTGAATTTTACTTCTCGGATTTCAGCAGTATTTGTGCCGCCAAGTGCAATGCTTGAGAAATTGCCTAATCCGTCAGTTGTAAATTCAAATCCATCCATAAGAAATTCTGTATAAGCCGCTGTTTTAATGGTGATGTGATATAACTTGTCTGCAAGTGAACTCGGCTCAACCTTTTTAACTTCTGCCAAACAACGTTCAACGACATTTTCATTTGCAGCAAAGTTGGCGTGTAATAATCCACCTTGTTTTCTTACCATTATTTCACCACCTTTTATAAATAGAGTTCTTTATGTTATTCTACAATTATCACATAATCGACCTCTTCCAAAGTCATATTGTCAAAATCACTCAGAGTTAAATCGTCCATTTCATATAACAACCGATACCTCTTTAATCCTGCGCTTGCCTCACAATCTAAATACATATCGGCAGTTATAGGTTGAATAAATTGAATTATAGTTTCTACAATATTAGCAAAGACATTAAGCACATCTTCCATTCCAGTAAACTTCTTCAGCAAAAAATCTTGTTCCGTATCAATATCAAGCCATGTTTCAAACTCAGGATCATGTAAAACATTTTTCAGCACAAGATCATCAACCATATCTGCATACAAATATGTCATTGCTTCACCACTGATATGGAGCAAATAGAAAATGTCAGTTGGTGCAACATCCAAGAACATTGCAATTTCATCTACATCAATCATTTTCTTGCTTGCCATTTCAGCATCGGCAGATATATATAATTCATTTTCAAACTTATCAATGCTATATTTCAATGTATCTAATTCTTCTGCAAACATCATCATGTCGAACTTTGCATTGCCGAGTGAAAGTGCGACATAATAATCAAGCGGAGAAGCATAAATCTCCAGAGCAGAATCACCACTAATGAAACTTTTTTCAAGAATGTCCATTTCATCAGCAGACAAAACTATTTCTGATTCACCACTTGCCATAGTCTGTTTTAACAAATCAACATCTGTATCTAAATACATTTCACTTACAATTTGCTCATGAACAATTTTAAGAATATCGTGCATGGAAACATCAATAAACATTTTGTCTCGTTATCTCTTGTAATTTCACCACTCTCATCAATATCCTGCCCCTTACTCTCATTTGTAGGGCGACCTGTAATTTCATCACCAGTAGCAGTATAAGAAGTTTGCAATGGTACAAATTTCTCATGCAACTTGAGTACAGTATTTTCCAATAAGAGTGAACCAATAATTCTACTCGGACTTTTACCAAGAGCAACACCATAATCAATCTTAAACGGCTCTCCATTTTGAGCCGCTTTCAGCATAGCGTCAGCCACATCATTTCGATTAAAAACAGTAGAATCTTGTATTCTCAATGCAAATTTAAATTGTGGCTTATTGAACTTACGCAGTTTAATGAACCGTGTAAATACACGCTCTACTTGCCGATAAAAACCATAAATAAAAGCGGCATCATTCTCAATCGACATTTTCATTGCCGTTGCAGATGATCCGCTATTGAACAACTCTTTTGTGACACCAGCATTATCATATAAATTAGTAATAGCATCACTCAGATTATTCGCAGTATTTGCATTGTCCTTAAAGCTAACCGCTGTGGCCTTTCCGGGAGCATGAATCAATCCAACATCTTCTGGCATATTTGCTTTATTCATTTCTGCAAATACAGCCAAAGTTTCATCTGTAAGCAACGGTTTGTCTACAGCATCCTCATCAATAGGGATTTCAATAACAATAGCCTTATAATTATCAACCCTTGCTTTCTGCAATTTCAATTTCTTGTATGTATCTAAGTCCAAAATATCCTTAATAAGTCCAAGCAAAAATGGCATCGGAGTAATAGAATTTTCATTAAACTTAAAACACATCTGCTTATCTGCTGGTGGAACAAACCATCCATCAAAATAAGAATCTCCATTCCGATAATCTAAATATGCCTGTTTGACATAATCAGGATATGAACCAATATGCAATGGGTTAATTCCGCTTAATTGTATCTTGAAATTAAATACGCCATCTTGTACCTGACAAATCTTGCAAATGGACGGATTGATTGACAAAACAAAAAAGTCTGAACTATCTTCAAAAATCAATCCATAAAATACATCCTGCATGGGTAGAACACTCGTGATTTTTAACATTTCATGTTTGAAACTCATCTTTTCAAATTCAGAACACACATTTGCATATGCGTCCCTCAGTTTCATTTGCTTTTCTTCACTATCCAATTCGCTCTCTTTAACATCATACACATCAATATTGTAATTAAACAGTCCCATTTTCCCAAAATAGTTATTCAAACGCATATAGAATTGTGAAGTATACATGAGATAATGACTTATCTCAATTAACATCATAGGATTGCTTGTTGGATTTTCAAGCGCATCAGCAATTCGTTCTAACGAATAACCTTTAATTTTATGAGACTTCAGAACATCAGTATTTGTACACAAATCATGAATCATTAATCGTTTGAATCCCGCTAAGTCAAGACGGCTTTTGCCATTTTCGGTTTCCTCAAAACGTTTTACATCTTTGTCATAATCCAAACTTGAGTAAATTACTTTTGTTACTGGCATTATATCACCGTCCTTTCTTAATACATTCTTGGCCTACGATTCAACGCTTTTAACCGTTCGGCAAATGATTTAATGTCAACATTTGATTTGCTTCCACTATCATCTACTTTTACAATATAGTAAAGCAAATAAGCAACCGCAGAAAAACGGTCTTTGTCAAACTTACTTACAACTTTCTCAACGGATAGATTCTTGCCACTCTGAAGAAGTTTTAAATTACCAACCTCTTGGAAGAACAATTCCTCCTGTACAAAAGGCATAACTTTTGAATTTAAATCATCATTATCCTTAATAGCATAATCGCCGCCATTTTTACTCTCTAAAAATCTCAACGTACCAGAATCAATCATATCAATAAAATTTGTTAAAATCATCGTTTGACAAGACTGAGCCTTGAGATCATAAAGGCATTTATCGGCTTTCTTTGCATCAGGAACAGCATCAGTATTGATTGTGTCCCAAGCTGGATATGTTTCTCCAGTTAAAGGATCGTATGTTTCTTCCATCAGTTTATCAATCAATCCAGTTCCCAAGCCATTGCCATCGACAACAGCAATCTTAGCGTTATACCTCTTTCGGACACGCTTGACAATGCAAGCCTGAGTTCCAAAGTTCAGCATATTTGAAACATGAATGATATTTGCTAACTGAATCTCCGTAATTTTACCATCAGAGTTTCTTATAACCTTACCAACTGCAATAGATGACTGGTTATTATTCTTGTTTTGAGAACGTGCAACGTCCATTGCCAAATAGAACTCATCATCGTCACTTGTACTGCTTAATATTGGCTCTGTAAGAGTCCGACAATTCATAAAACGGTTGATATTTACCAATGCACCTGTTGAACTACCTACCCAATTCCCACCGTAGTTCATATCAAAAGCAATAGAGGACATATTTTTCTTTTTCTCTAAAATAGTTCTTTTACTTGAACCACGACCATACCAACAACCAAGCATCCAGTTTGAACCTAATACAATTTTACCCTTTATATCCCGCATATCGTGGAACATTGCAAGGTTTCGGTTAAATTCATCTGAACCCCTAAATCCGGGAGTAGTATAAAAATTAATCTGCTGATTCATTTCCTCTGGATTGACGATTGCTAATTTACCGCAAGTAGTACGACCAACTTCAACAACAGGTTCAAGAGCATCTTCAAAAATAACATTATCCATCAAGTTAGATTCTTCGATGCTAATACGCTTTCTACGCTGGCCTTTGCTGGTTTGTGCGTTAGCTAAAGCATCAATTCTTGCACCGTTCTTAAAAACGATCAGAGCGTCACCTTTAATAAAGCTGGACTTCTTTATTTCATTTTCCAGCATTGGGTAATAACGAATTAACTCTGTAAATTTATCCTTTAACAGTGCAGCAGCGTTCTCTTTTGTCTGAGCCGTTAAAGACAACTCAATATTAGGATAACGAATTGCAACTACTACCATTGTTGCAAATTCTAAAAATGTCTTTCCATAGCCTCGATTAAAACAACCATGTTCACTAAAAAATCGTGCGCCAGCCCTCATAAAGACTCGCTGATCTAAATGTAATTTAATGCTTCCCTCTGCGGGAGCCATCAAATCTAACGCTAAATCTGGATACCACATCCACCAACTTGCAAAATCATCACATTTTTTAATTTCTTCTAATGTCATGATTCAACTTCATCATCATTGTCACCATAATAATCTGACGGTAACTCAATGAACTCCTTAATTTTTTCACGATTATTTAGTGTAGGATCATCTGTGAAAATTCCATATGGATCACCATATTGCTTAACATACTCGGCTACCTTTTCATCATAAAATTTGTAAACATCCTCATATGGGACTTCTGGCTTTCCCTCTAATCTGCGACAATAGTTTATATAACACCAAATGATAAAATCTGGCGCATCATTAGGTCGATACTTAAACCGTGGCAAAATCCTTGTCACATCTTTTACACGCTCAAATTTTTGAAAGAACTCAGAAAAACACGTAACACCACCTTGTACATCAATAGAATTTAATTGCTTGAGTGCTTCGGTAGTCAACTTAGACCATTTCTCAGCATCGGCAATAATGCCGGAATTTGTTGCGATTTCTTCCTTTGCAGCAAAACGAACATAACGTAAAAGTAAGTTCTTCTGATTGCTTGAAATATTCGGATAATCTTGCTTAGTATCATCATAAATTCGCTGCATTGTTTGATACTCTTTTGAGGTATACCCTTCTCCAAACAACCTGATCATTTCCTCGCTTACTTCAAATTCCTCATCGTTCAAATAATATACTTTTTCGTTTTGATTTGTTTTACGCCAAGAACTTCCAACAGCATTATCGCTTTGAGCCGCTTGACTATATTTCTCACCTTGTTCAAAATCCAACATTTTAAATTGGGGTAACGAATTGATCTTTGTAAGATATTTCCCAACGATTAAACTTGCAGACGAATCAATACCGTATTGACTAACAGTTTGATCCCATTCCTTTTTTATAAAAGGCTTATCTAATTGACGCATAATGAGATAAACTTTTTCATCATTTGCAGTTCCATCTTCATTAGCACACGCTTTAATCACACATTCCTTACACATAGGTATATACCCATCTTTATGTAATGGATTGTAGCTTCGATAAAACCCTCGTTTTAAAGTCTTTTCTTCTCCGCAAGTAGAACATATTTTTTTGGCAGTAGTTAAACTGCCCGATCTGTTTGCCATACTGCCACCTCACTTAAATATTTTTGGCTCCTGCGACTGGACTCGAACCAGCGACTCCTTGATTAACAGTCAAGTGTTCTACCAACTGAACTACACAGGAATATAAAAAAGCCAAGGAATAATCCTTGACTTCTGGTAGAAGGTGTCGGACTCGAACCGCTACTCTTGCTCCCAAGGCAAGCGTGTTAACCATTACACTACACCCTCTATATAAAGCCGCACTTACACGGCAGTAGTGGTCTATTCCCACCGTCAGCACCCGAAAAGCAAAGAAAGGAGATTTTGTTACCGCTTACCCAAAGCGGCTGGTACGGGAGAAGGGAATCGAACCCTCACGACCACAGGCCAGCGGATTTTAAGTCCGCATCGTCTACCAATTCCGACACTCCCGCATATAAACTATTTACTTATCCCAAGGAACAAAATCATACAAATCAACTGGTGAATTTGCTATTTTTACTTTTATAAACCCCTTATCGACAACTTTCCATAAAGTGAATTTCATCTTCTCTACATTCTGACTAATCTGAAATTTCTGACCAGATTTAGTTGTACATAGCACACCAGCACCATTATCAGATGCAGGAATACTTTTTACAATCTTTTCAGCCGTTTCTTCTACTTTCTTTCTCATAAACTCAACCACCTTAAAATTATGGCAGGGGTAGTAGGAATCGAACCTACGATCAAGGAGTCAAAGTCCCCAGCCTTACCGCTTGGCTATACCCCTATATAAATCCCGCTGCGTTGCAAGCCGCCCTCGCTAAAAGTGAGATGAACCAAGACCATTGTTATACGGGATATGGAGACATTGGTGGGATTTGAACCCACGATCATAGTTTTGCGGACTACTGCCTTACCAATCTTGGCTACAATGTCATGTCCTGATTTTCAGGACTATTAATTACTTGAGATTTCGCATTGTCGATTGAAGCCGCTTTCCCTTGGCTTCTTCACCTCCCGGCATTTACAGTCCAAAGTATTTCTCCGCTACTCCCACAACTGCGCCCTTCGTTCAACCCGGCGCACTCTGCTGACCACAGAGTTTTCTTTATTTGGTGCTGGTAGTGGGATTTGAACCCACACGGTATTACTACCAACAGATTTTGAGTCTGCCACGTCTACCAATTCCATCATACCAGCGAATTATTTCTTTTTATATAATCTATACGCATCTTCATAAGGAATATTTTGATCCATTAATTCACGATAACATTTAACACAAAAATCAACTTCATCTACATCTGGCCTTGCTGTAGTCATAATTCCAGTATGTTGACAATCAGCACCACACCGATCACATTTTTGTTCCCATGACCACCATTTACCATCGGTGCAGGATTTTCCATAGTAATCAGTTTGCCTAATATTGTATTTCATGTTATCCTCCTATGAAATATAATTTTGTGGTACGCCAGATGGGGCTTGAACCCACGACTCACGGCTTAAAAGGCCGTTACTCTACCAACTGAGTTACTGGCGTATATCTGGTGGAGCCACGGGGACTCGAACCCCGGACTTCCTGCTTGCAAAGCAGACACTCTACCAACTGAGTTATGACCCCATAAATTAAGTATTAAGTAAAGCGGCGTTTCCTTATTTAAGTCTGACTAACTGCCGTAAAAAATCCAGACCCTTAATACTTAAATGGAGCTGCTGAAGGGACTCGAACCCCCAACCTACGCATTACAAGTGCGTTGCACTACCTATTGTGCTACAGCAGCATATAGCATAGTATTTAGTCATTCATATGGTCTAACTAAACTCCTGATGTTTGACAACCGAATCGAACGGTACTTTAACCACACCACACTCGCCCCAAAAATTACATCAGATTTTAAACTACGCTACATTTAATTGGCACTATGTAGTTCCCACACCGCTCTCCCGTTCTATTGCAAATTTCGGTGGGAGGCTGGTTGATCATACCGTACTGGTTGCGGGGACTGGACTCGAACCAGTGATTTCCAACTTATGAGGATGGCGAGATAACCAACTTCTCTACCCCGCAGTATTTAGCAGATGGTGGTTTATTGCTACATGATTAGATACCACAAAACTTTCATGTCCTATATATTCATCTGCTCTATATCAACACCTATCCAATCAACCTTAATAGTATCTTAGCGTGTGTAGGATCATTCAATGTAAATCCAAAATCTTCATAAACTCTATCTCGCAAAAATGGTAATGTATAATGTTCATAAAACACGATTTCGTACTGGCGAGGAATTTTGCTTAGAAATTCTTCAATACTATGAGGAAAATAGTTTTCACGAACTTCTCTATCCCAATTCTCAACATACCGATATGTCAGTAAGTAATGTAAAAAATCTTTATTGTTTACCAACAGGCCATTATATGCCTCAAACTCTGATACTTTATTTGGGTTTTCATGCTGAAGAACCTTTGCTAACTGAATAGAATTTGTTGGATGACAGGAACGCTTGGAATAAAACATATCACGAATTGCAATATATGTAGCACCACTATTAAAAATATTTCCATAATCCCATTCAATGTCAGATGAATACGCATGAATTTCATGAAATACAGACGAAGCATTAAGAATAGTATTATGCAAATCTGATTTTGGATTAGTTGACAGATAATCAGCATTGGGAACATTCTGTTTGGCAATATCAATCATTTCCTGACTAATATCATATCCAATCAATTTCATGCTTGGACAAATTTCTCCAACTATCTTCAACAATGATCCATCTGCACATCCATAATCATAAATTGTATCAATGCCGCCATCAATTTTGTCCAAGAACCAAATCTTATCCAACATACTCTTTCTCATTCCGTCATTATAAACATTCATATTTGCAATCGGAGTCATTCTACATCTACCTTTTATATTGTTTTACGCCGTACAGTTTCTCTCTGCATTAACCGACACGGCATCACATCGGAATGATATTACATTTTAGTGTCTATCCACAGTCATAAGGCTTAACGATAACCCATACGGCACATCTCAAGTTTAGCTGACCCAACTGAACATTTGCTCTCAAAACGGCTCTGGTGACGCATACGGGAGTCGAACCCGTGTTACTGCCGTGAAAGGGCGGTGTCTTAACCACTTGACCAATGCGCCATTTGTATTTGTTGTTATTAGGCGTTTTCTTTTGTCAGGTCTTTGTCATCCTGACATTATCTATTATAGTTGTATTTCTTGTTATTGTCAAGGGCTTTTTGAAAATTTCCTAAAAATTTTTGGTGGGGAAAGAAGGACTCGAACCATCTCCCTTTGGGCTTCAACCAAATGCTCTACCCGTTAAGCTATCTCCCCATTATAGGATAGGAGGTTACTGGCCTCCCATCCTATCATAACAATCTGTAAGTGCCGTACCCGGACGAATCTCAATACACTCCTGTTCAGGAATAACAATAGGCCGCTTATTCTTAAAGTCATACGCCGAATGTCTATTCTTCATCTTGCGTTCAATTTTCATATACTTATGTAAAATGTAAAATGTCTTATCGCCTTTTTGAACCTTGTTATATTGCTTATTGCTATACTTAAATGTCACATTAATGACCCTGTAAGTATAATCTTTTTTGTTTTGGTAGAACGAAAATTGTTCACTCGGGCATATCTGAGCAAACACCTCTTGCATCTTAATAAGATCAAGACTGTAATCCAATGTGTTGATAAACCGTCCAAGATTCAAAACTCCTGCTTGGTTTCTAAGCCTATATCCGATTGGCTTTCCATTTTCGTTGATCTTTTGATTAACACAATTATTCGATACAAAAATGTCCTTTCCATCAAGGGACGGTATTCTCACCCCATTCTCAAGCATTTAATCACTCCATTCAAAACAATAACTTCTCGCCTTTTGGTTGTTCAGGATAAAAGAACTCAGCAGTATTAGGTAACTGACTCAAAAACTCATCTGGTATTTTACCCTGATACCAAAGATTGTTGGTGGTTATCTCTCTCCCATCAAAAAACCTAATCCAAAATTGTCTGCCAGAATATCCAAGAAAATCATAATAGTTCGGATTATCTACATTCCCACCATCACGATAACATTCACCATTAATTATGATGTGTTGTTCTTTCTCAGCAATAATTTCATTCCAAAAATTCTTATAAAAACACGTTCCACTACATAACACGGCATTTGAATATTGGCTCTTTTCAATTTCCTTACCGCATATCACACATTTCACTTAATCGCCCCTTTCATTTTCACAAATATCAACAATATGATCGCACAACCTATCAGGAATAATAGAACGTTCAATATGCCCTTTTAAGCCCTGTGTTCCTGTTTTCGCTCCACGTGGAGCAGCTACATGACATGGATCGCCATTATGACATGGCGGTTTAAAACAAGGGTTAGGATGATTAGTAAAAATATCTGTAGGCTTCATTCGTGTATCTCCATACTGACAATATGTAAGCGTATATCGAGGCAAGTCTTTCATAAATCTCATTTTACGAAGTCCTCCACGTGGATTCTCAATAAACCAATACTTAGGATTAAGTTCATGAATTAATTTCAATACGTGTTGATTAACATTATCACAAAACTTAGCATACTCTGAAACAGGTGCTAAATTTCCATCATCCTCTTTACGCCTATGATGAGATATAGCAGCAATGCTATATGTTGTACAATCTGGAGAAGCCCAAATTACATCAGGTCTACCAAAATTTTTCAAAATATCATCAGCGGTTATCGTATTAATATCAGCATACAAGTCGATATTCTCAAATCTTTTATCCCACTCTATACTAAAAACATCATGCCCCCCCGCTCAAAGGCTTTCCCGATTGAACGTGTTCCAGCAAACAATTCTAATACTTTCATATTTCCTCCTGATAATTGTATTTCTTGTTATTTTCTATAAAGAACAACAGTATGCTTTGCAAAAATATCCCGAATTACAGGATACACAATATCCCAACTTGCTCCACCAAGACCACAACCAATCATATATGGCATAGCAATAGGCTCATTGTAAGGAATAATCTTTGCAAGACTCGTCAACGCCTTACTCAGTGCTGCAATATCAGTGTGCATCTTACCAACACCAAACCGCTCCTGTCCAAAAACATTGCAGACCACCTTTCCGTCATCTGTAGGAACCAGCAAAACTTTACCAAGTAACTTCTTAGCAAAGTGATCTGCACAATACTCCTGATAGCGGCGGTATACATCAGGATATTTATTTCTGATTTGAGCAGCAACACCACGCCCCATTGCTCCATAGCAATTCACTTGATGAACAATATAAGTTTCATTGGCCTCCAGTAAATCGCCATTAATCACTTTTACCATTTTCAATTTCCTCCATAACCTTATAAAATTCACTACCTTTAATTTCTGTAAATGTATCCGAATTCATTTCAATCTGATCTGCACTAAACGAACAATACAAAATACCTTTATAATCAAATAATCTTGATGAACTATGTCCCATCATATAGTTGTTGTACCATGCTGGTGAAGGTTTACTCACATTTTTCAAACCGACAGCACGTTTTACCCATTCTTTATTAATAAGAGAGTTTTTCTTAAAAAATCGTAACCCTTCATTTGTCTCTTTAGAACAAAGTTGTTTTGCAAACTTAACTTTATCATTTTCTGTAGGAACAATACCAATAACCATTGAAAACGGACAAAATAAAGTTGACTCAATTCCAAATTCTTTAAAAAAGTCATCTACAATTTTTCGATTAGGTTCAATACTATTTTTCCAATCCCAATAATCTTCGTATAATGCCGAACCTTCATTTACTGTATAAAATTTTTCCAAAAAATATTCTCCTTTCAAACGTGTGTCCAAATTTGATTATTCACAATTCTTGAAATAAGACCTACACTTACTCCAAAACACACAGCCAATTCTTGACGATTGCATTTTTGCCCTTTACCTTTTGGAATATAATGTTCTCGAATATAGCGCACATCATTTTCAGTCAATTTAGACATTCCATTATTACTCCCTTGATACTGACCACCCCTTGAACTCATTTCAAACTGAAACATATTATCAGTATCAATCAAATCCATTTGTGCGGCGTGTGCATAATTGTATTTCCTCGAACACCATTCCAAATTCTCAAGGTGGTTATTCTGCTTGTTACCGTCAATGTGATTAACAATCTCATCATTGAACCAGTTCGGCAAAAATGTTTCTGCTACACATCTATGTATTCGGATGTTCTTATTTCGTCCACAAATTGAAGTACAAATTTGCAAATAATCACTTGTCCCGATATGGGGCTTATATACTCTTTTTGTTATGGCGTTCCGAATCCTGCCATATGTAGAAATCTCGAAACGCCATGACAAATCTTCTCCGTCATACCAAGCACCAGCCCATTGTTCCAGCACAATCACTCCTTTGCTCTACAATCATAACATTGCATGAAGTTGTTTAACAGACTCAGCAATGGCCTGTGCTGCTTTTAACATATCCTCGCTGCTATTATCTTGTCCCATTGAAATACGAATTGTGCAACTCGCATCATGGTCATCCAGATACAATGCCTTCAGAACATGAGAAGGATCAAGTGAACCAGCAGTACACGCAGAACCAGCGGATACACACACATCCCTTTCATTCAGCAACAACAACATAGCTTCACTCTCACAATGAGGCAACGTAAGACTGATAATTCCCGGAACACCGCCGTCTGTATTAACATGATACTCCACACCAAGTCTATCAAGTTCGTCCAAGAATACCTTACGCAAACTTTTATAAATACCCTCTCGATAATCCATAGTGCTTTGTTTATGTAAAAGTTCTACAGCAGCACCCATAGATGCAATACCGGGAACATTCTCTGTTCCAGCACGAAGATGATGCTCTTGACCGCCCCCTGTGATAATTGGATCAATTTTCAGCCCACGGCGCACATACAGAACTCCAACACCCTTCATAGCATTAATTTTATGTCCAGACATTGCCATCAAATCAATATGACTCTTGTTCACATCTAAAGGGATATGCCCCAACGCCTGAACTGCATCGGTCATAAAAATGACCCCAAATTCCTGACACAAATCACCAATATCATCAATAAGCTGAATAGACCCAATTTCATTGTTCACAGCCATAATTGATACCATACCCAACGAATCCTTAAACTGTTGTATTACACGATCCAGTTCCTCAATATCAACACGACCATCCTGATCTACTGGCATATAAATTACCTTAAATCCATCTTTCTCTAAGGCTTGACAAGTATGAAGCACCGCATGATGCTCAATCATACTGGTAATAATTGTAGTCTTTCCAATCTTCTTCAGGTATGGAGCCATGCCACGCAACGCAAGATTGTCGGCCTCGCTTCCTCCAGCCGTAAATACAATTTCATCAGGAGTTGCACCAATGTAACTTGCAATCTGATTACGGGCTTTTTCCACTACTTTTGCCGCACTAACTCCGGCTTGATGTAGGCTACTCGGATTGCCATAATCATCATGCAAAGCCCATAGTGCAGCTTCAAATGCTTCATGTGAAATTCTTGTTGTAGCTGCATTATCTAAGTAAATCAATTTCAACACTCCTTACTGGTCATTGCGACCATCTCCATATTCATCAGCATATTTATGAAAATCCAACCTGTATTGATTTCGTTGAATCTCAATCTCTAATTCAATTTCCTCATCCGTAGGTAATCTACCGGGATCAAAAAAATCACAAATTTCATCACTTTCACACTGGTCACGCCAGATACATTCTAAGCACGAAGGCTTTTCACTTTTATATTCCATTTCAAACATCTACTCCTATCTGATTTATATTCCTCCCTTATACTGTTGTATTTATGGTTATTTATCCTAAAAAATATGTGAAATGAATTCACTTTCATCAACCTCTTTCCCATTATACTGCATTGTGGAGGATATATTCAAAAGTTTCTCCGCTCTCGTCATAGCCACATACATGAGCCGTTTTTCTTCATCTGGATTCTCGCTCTTTTCATGAGGCAATAATCCTTGGTTCACGCCAGCAACAAATACAATAGGAAATTCCAGTCCCTTAGATTTATGGATCGTCATTAACTGAACAGAATTTGGATTGGTTTTCTTTTCCTTTGAAAGCCTTGTCATAAAGGCAATAAACCTTTTCGGATCGTCATAGTCTGAAGCCATTCGTTCAAGCGTATTCAAATTTTCAACACGACTATCATCATTTTCACACAAATCTTTTGAAACATAAGAATCAAGATTTAGATAGTCACGTAAGTTTTTAATAATGTCAGCAACGGTCTTATACTTCTCGTCACCTACAGTTTTAATAGTAGCATATATATTATTGACGGCGTTCTTGTACCGCCAATTTGCTTTACTTACTGCAAACATTGCACAGTACATAGAAATCTTTTCTCTACGTGCAAGCCGCCGTACTTCCTGAATAAAGGCTTGACCAAGCCATCTATTAGGTCGGTTATATATGTATTCAAAAGCCTCATCATCATTCATATCACAAATAAGTCTGAGATAACACAGCACAGTCTTAATCTCACGGCGATCAATGAACGACAGTCCATCAACGATAGAATAAGGAATACTGTGTCGATAAAGAGATGCTTCAAAATTTTGCAGTTGTGCATTTGTCCTTGTCAATATCGCAATGTCTTTGTACTCATACCCAGCTTCCGAATACTCTTTAATCTTTGCCGCTATACCATCTGCTTCTGCTGACTCATTCAGATACCTTTCATACACTGGCTTCTCAAACTTACCCTTATCAGAAATACTTTCTACATAATGAGGATGTTTGGACTCTGGAATACATCTTGCAAAAAGGTTTGCTGCCTTAACAATATCTTGGCTACTGCGATAGTTCTTATTCAAATGGATAATTTTCGCTTCAGGCCAGTCTTGATCAAACCCAAGCACATACTTATTGTCACTACCACGCCACATAAAAATGTTCTGAAGAGGATCATCAACGACAAACACATTCTTATATTTGCTTCCAATCAGACGTAAGATTTCATACTGTACTGCATTGGTGTCCTGCATCTCATCTGCCAAGATAAACTGATACTGCTCCTGACAATAAGCCAACCCCTTTTCATTTGAACTCAAAATTTCATAACACTTTACCAGCATATCATCAAAATCTAACTGATTGTGTGCGCTTTTATATTTTTCATACTGACTATAAATTTTACCATACCTTGTAGTTTTATCTGGCTTTTTCATCTGATTTTTCTGAATAGAAATAAAACTTAGAACATCTGCGATTTCTTGTCCATCAGGTTCTTTTTCACCAAATGTATGCTGAATAACTTCCTCAATGATTTTTACCTTTTTCCAATCCTGATCCAGAATTTCAAATTCGTCCTTATTAAATTTCCTAATAATACGATACCCAAAAGAATGAAAAGTCTCAATATTTATGCGTGAAGCATATTCAGGTATCATTTCTTTCAGCCGTTTCATCATGTTCTCTTTTGCCTTTTTGCTGAAAGTGATCGCTAAAATATTCGTTGGCTCAACATCATGATCATTAATCAAACTCACAATTCGATTAACCAACACCCTTGTCTTACCAGAGCCAGCAGATGCAATGACGTTACAACATCCAGTGTAAAAGTCTACCGCTTCTTGCTGAACCTTACTTAGATTCATTTTCATGTCCTCCTATACCATATTCAATTTCATAACCATACTTTTCTTGCAATTTTTCTTGATAATCTCTATTTTTCGCTGACGGTAACGCTGGCAAAATGTCCTCAGAGTCATATGGCAGCGTTATGTCAGATAATCTCTTAAATTGTTCGATATAATTACTTACCAACTTTGGATTCTTTGCAAATCTATTTTCAGCGTTTGTGTCCATAATTTGTTTGAACACGATACCAATTTCTCTCTGCCGTTGAGTTATGGTTTTATCTGAAAAACTTTTTAAGATGTTTTTACATTGCTTTTCATCTACTCGCCAAAGTTCAAACGCTCTGCATACAAAAATAATCCCATTCTCTCG
The DNA here is from genome assembly GCF_036941085.1 of Acutalibacter sp. JLR.KK004. Classification (NCBI taxonomy): domain Bacteria; kingdom Bacillati; phylum Bacillota; class Clostridia; order Eubacteriales; family Acutalibacteraceae; genus Acutalibacter; species Acutalibacter sp. JLR.KK004. The sequence continues at coordinate 674,607 of NZ_JAYMNQ010000001.1, read as the reverse complement.
CATCAATCTTGTCAATTCGGTATTATATCTTAGTGCTTTTTTCCCATACCACTTTTCGCTGTCATAAACAATCTTTGCTTTTTTGCTTGCTTGTTCTACTAACTTGGCATACAATTCCATTTCTTCATCGGTTGCTCTACGAACTTGCGCTGGCTCAATAATTACATGACCATTATTGATCTCCGCTGTTTTTGGCATAATACCAATCATATGTGTTTCGTTGTAGATTACACAGTTCATAGCTGAAAGATACTTAATACATCTCCGAATGTAATCATCAATTCTATTATCGGCTTTATTAAAATACTCAGTCAACACATTCTGATCGAAGTCCAAATCCGTATGTGCTGCATCCTGATTGTATTTCATATTATTGTAGTTTGAATTAACAAGGTTCGTAATGTGAGCCAAGTCCAGAGAGGTAATCACAGCCATCCGATCTTTCTTGGCCTTACTATCCTTGCCATACACAACCTGATATAAAATCAGCGGAGCAAGATACTGATAAATACCTTTATGTATCTTAGAATCATACAGCGACTTCGGATACTTGTAGACTTCCAACACCTTATACTTCTTAGTTTCAGGATCATACTCATAATCACAGTATCTTGCTAATGTATCCAAAAACATACTTTGATGTTTACCGCTGGCGAATTTCTCTTTGTGGTGGTATGATCTCCGCTGCGCCTCAGAGCATACTTTATCAACCAAAGAACTCTCGTTATACGTTCCACGTTTCAATTTTACTTCTTTGCTTTCGATTTTTCTCACCTCCCTCTAAAAAGACCCCTTAGTTGCCCTCCAGAAAAAATGCCTGAAAACTTCTGTGTTACAAGGAGTTTTAAAGGTTTTGCCTATGTACTTTTTTGCCATAATTAAATATATATAATATTATGCCAAAGTGGTACATACAGAAAACCCGTCAAACACACTGTATTCAAACAGTTTCCAGCCACTTTCTCTGGAGGGCAACTGAATGAAATCGCTTATACATAGACCTTTTGATATGTTATTCTTGTGGACTTGCACCAGCAAGGACACAACAATGGGCGTTGCCGTAGGCAAAAGCACATTGCCCTACTCTCACCATTTACAGTCCATGTGCTTCCACAAAAGCATCCATTTGAGCCTGACTCCGCTTAATATAATGATAGGTGGTTTTAATGTCGTTATGCTTGAGAAGCTGCGACACCATCACCTCATCTTGCGTGTTGGTGCTGCTGGAGATCATATGATAGGGATTTGTCTTTCTTAAAGAATGTGTTCCCATGTGCATATCAATTCCCAATGCTTTAGTTGCTCTTTGAAGCATCCTCCGCATCCCATCAACGCTCATCGGCTCATCTGGTTTTTTAGAGTTCGGAAATAACCAATCAGACATTCTATACTCACCAAGGCTATTAAAATACATAGCCAGAGCATCCCTTGCTTTACTATTCAATAACACAATAGACTTCTTGCCTGTTTTTTGTTCATGCTCAAATGTCACGTGTGTTTTAAAAGAACCATCAGGATTCAGTACGTCATATACGTGCAAGTGTAAAATATCCCCCGCCCTTCGACTCATGTTCAAAGAAAACACAAAATAAGCATAGTCCCGGATATTGACGTTCTTGTGTCCTTTTCTGGTCAGAAAGAATTGCTTGAACCGCTCCACATCCTCCAGCAAATAAATAGGATCGGTGGGATTATGATTGCAATGCTGTTGTTCGCTGTATTCCTGATCCATAATAGGAGCAGCTACCTTGACAGCCGGGGAATGAATCTCTGCGGCTTTGGCCTCCATGAACTGCTGAACCCAAGGAGCAAGTGCTACCTGAAACTCACCATCAGTCAACTTCATATTTTGTGTCATCGTAAAAACCTCCAGTTTCTTGTCTTGCTCATTTTACCGATGTGCTTAAAAGGCCCTATGTTCAAGTCCCTTTTCTATTATCTATTATACGCTTTTAAACCCTGTTTGTCAACTGATTTTTGTATTTCTTGTTATAGTTTTTCGAGGCAATTACAGGGTCATCGTCATACCTATTTATATATAGGAGTTTTGGAGAGGTTTCGGCAGCGAGATTGGTGTTTTTGTGATCTACGTGGTCGGCTGAAAAGTGCTGGAGTACAGGAGTTTTTACGATGACATTTTCGATGACATTTTGGGGTAGTGGGCTGATTTGCGGTTTGGATGTTGAGTAGATGTACTCTGGCGGCTGGGCGTTTTCAAATTCTCGAAAAAGTGTAAAGTACCCCCCCACATGATCAGCACACTTCCGGCAGTACAAAAGCCCCTTGTTTTAAGGCGGTTTTGTTCGGCATACTCCAAAAACCGAACAAAAGCCAGAGCAGCCAAAAGCGAACAAAAGCGGGGATTCATGCGGGGATCAGGCCAGAGCCAGAGCCGCCAGCTTCCCGCCGTCCATTTCTGCCAGTGTTCCGGCCTTGCTTTTGATCCCGTTTCAATCGAACAAAAGGCGGGGTTTTCGTTGTTCTGCTATCCCGTCCACATTCCAGATCAGCAGCCAGCACACACAACGCCAGCGCACACGCCAGCCTTCAGGCCAGCCGTCAGCCGTCCACATGATCCCGCCAGCATAACCAGAAATACAACCACAATTTGCACAAAAACAACCACCTTTATTTGTGCAATATTTCAATCAAAAAACACTTGCATTTCTGGTTATTGTGTGGTACAATATAGACAGTGAAGGAGGGAATACAAAAGAGCCTTCACAAAAGCAAAGAGGCAATAACCACAAATACAATTAAGGCGGCAGCCGGGAGGTAATAGTAATGAAAAAGGCGATCACAATTCAAGACATTATCAACGGTATTGAATATATTACAATCATTGACGGGAAAGAAAGCAAGCCTTCCTATGGGGCGGTATGGTCAACATGGAATCAGAACATTACAAAAGAAAGTGAAAAATTTTTCGGATATAAGCCAGAAAAAGAATTTGATCCTATTGCCCGTGAAAACTACCAAAAATATATTGCTATGGCTTATTACGCCGGGCAAATCCCCGCTAAAATCATTGAAACACGTACAAATGAGATCGGGGAAGATGGTTGCTATATTTTCACGGTTGAAACTTTCGGCAGCTTGAAACTTGACGAAGAGGCCGAAGAGGACGGCGCAAAAGAAACAGAGACAGAGGCAGAGCCGGAACAGGTCACAGAAAAGGAAACGGCAGAAAAGCCGGAAAATGAAAGCGTAAAAATTCACGGCCTTTACAGTCTGGCAAATTGCGCTTGTCTTGAAGTCCATATTGAAGAAGGTTATGATCCCTTTATTATGTGGCGGCTGTCTATTGTGGACAGTGAAAAACCGCAAAAATGGCACAAGGCGAAAATATACGACACGGCAAAAGGGCGGCAATATTTCAAGTATGGCAAAATCAGAATTTATCTTGATGAGGTTATGAGGGGGTATAAACGGCAGCACTGGCACAAATAACAACAAATACAATCAATTTTAAATGCTGGCCTATCGGCAACACGGGGAGAAAGTGAAGGTTTATTATGAAACTGAAAGCGACAAAAAAGGCCATTAGAAACAGTGGTTATAACGTTTTGAAGATCGGTTATTGCAATGCTCAAAACCTTTTGAGACATAAAAGCCCCTTCGCCTATTCAGAGCGGCGGGAAGGTTGGGCTTGTGACTACTATCAGATCAACAACACTATTATTTCAACGGGTTATGATCCTATCGGGGCGAAGGTTGATTATGACTTGATCCGGGAATATGACAAAAAAGCTGAAGCAATTTGGCGGGACTATTCCCGCACATATGAGGATCAGGAAGCCGCCGTCAATGCCTTGTTAGATGATTTTATCAAGAAGGCGGCATAATAACCACAAATACAAAAGCGGCGGTTTTCTGAAGGGTTTTCCCGCTACAAATAAAGCCCCATCCTGTGAAACTATAAACTCATTCTTTCAAAATATGGAGGTTTTCAAAATGACAAATCAAAACTTGACTTTTAACACGCTTGATTCTTATTTTCTGAACACTGGCAGCATGAAGCTAAATATCGGCTATTTGCGGGACAGTATCACGGCATATTTTGACGTAACAGAGCGGAACACAAACGGCGGCAACGGTAAAAGCCTTTTACAAATCAATCTTGAAAATACACGCCGTTCTATTAAATCCCTTGTTTGGGAAGCGTTTCAGTCTATGACTAATGACTATTTAGAGAATGAGACAGGAAGCCAGAAGTATACTTGCACAAGCGCACAATTAAAAAAGTATTTGGATCAATATGGCTTTACACTTGATGAAGCATTAAAGCCTGTTATGGATGAGATCAGCGCATGGCGGGAGGCCGTGAAAAATGGGGAGGCGGCATAAATGAAATATACAGAATATGGATTAAAAATCACACTGGAAGAATTGCGGCAGCTATTGGAAAGAGCAGAAAACGAAGCACAATTTCATAATATGGAAAACTGCCTATATATTAAAGGCGGTGACAGGCCAGAGATCAGGCAATATTGTTGCTATGCGGAATGTAACGCAATAAACCATACATATTTAGCACGATAACAGACAGACAGGAGGAAAAAAAGAATGTTTCAAAAAGTATTTAATGATATTCTTTCAAATTTGGAATATGAAAATATTCCTTTTGAGGTTGTGACAGAGAACGGAAAAAGCGTGATCCGCATTGATTGCGAAGACAAGATCGGGAAAATCATTTTTGACGATACGGCAAAACGGGAGGCAAAATAAAATGACTATTAACAAGGCAAAGGCCAGCGCATACAACACGGTAACAACGGCGGCAGTATATGACTATATGCGGCAGTATTTAGCGGAAATTTCCCGCATGATAGAGCCGGAAGAGGACGGGACAGGAAACGCATACAAGGCAAAACTTCAACAGATGGAAGGAGTAAACCGCCAGACATTAAAAACTTGTGCGGCAGAATTAGAAACGGTTGTAAAGCGGCTGAAATATGCTATTGAAGGGCAATATTAACAAGCTGGAAAATCAAGTGATCCACAACGGGGAGAAGCCCGGAAATATTCAGGCTATACTTTTATAGTCTCCCCATTGTGGCAGCTTGACAAACGGCAACGGATAGGGCAAAATCGGAAGGAGTTTTTGTAATGACATTTTACACGACATTCACCACGGCAGACGGAATAAAAGCGGCTTATATCTACCAGACGAAGCGGCAGTTGATAGCAGCAGATCAGAGCGGCACTTTTAAGGCTATGCAAGAGGTAAAGCACAATAAAGCCGAAGCCGGAATAAAGGCAATAAAGGCACACTTGCAAAATAACGGCTACAAGGTTTTAAGGCCAGTAAAAGCGAATCAGTATTCAGGCGGTGACTTCCTTTTACCATTTCCCGGAAAAGAATATTTACAAAAACGTTGCTATTATTGAGCATTGAAAAAGAGGCGGAGAAAATGAAAGTAAATCGTGATTTTGAAATTAACGGCGCAAAATTTCATTTGAATGATGGTAAAGGAATTTTTTGTAAATCAAAATACATACTTATGTATTATGTTGAAGATTTTGGTTGGATTGAAATAACTGGATCAGTAAACAACAAAAAAGAAGCGGTTAAACTTGCAAAAGAAATGGAAAAATGCTTGATAAGTTTGAAGCGGCGGCATTAGAGGCCATTCAGAAAGCAATACAAGCGGTAACAGGCAGCGGAAAGTTGGAAACACGTATTCTCAATGCGGAATACAATATGGGGAAGTTTGCGGTATTAGTGGAAATTCTGGAAGGGATGAACACAGAGCGGTTTGTATCTGTTGTAAATCAAACGGCAGCGGACAGAGACAGAGTTATGAAATTCATTGAACAGATTTACAGTATCAGAATAGGAACAGAAAAGCAAATGGAAGTGTAGGTCAAAATATTATTGCAGGACTATATGGGAGGTAACGGAAAAATGAGGGTTAAATATCTGCCAGTTGCAGAAGGGCGCAGATTGCACATAGAAGTGTTTCCTAACTTTTCTGCCAGTGGATCAATAAAGGGAATGAAAGACAAGTTTTATGGTAAAAATGCCTTGCTTGTGAAATGTGGCAGCTACATTTACAATGTTGGAAATTCAGACTATGGCAGAACGATTTACCACAATAGGGCGCATTAAAGGAGGATCATAAAATGGCACGTTATCAAGCAGTTATCAATACTGATGGTTACAAGCTAATGCCTTGCAGTAAAAAGAATTGGGAAGCCGGAACAGTCAATGATTTTATGCTTGCTATTAACGGCTGGAAAAGTACAGAGCGCAGCCTTCAGGAAGTCCGCTGGAGAATTGAAATGCTTTTTAAACACGCACATTATCATTGCGGAAATTCTCATTGGGAAAAATGGTTTGCACAGAGAAAGAACAAGATTAAATATCATGATCGGTTGTGTGAATTGGATCGTCTGGATGATATTTCTGTTCCGGGCTTTGCACAAGGCTATGTGGATATTGGTGCTTTATTGGAAAAACTGAAAGCAGAGGGAAAAGTCCTTATTCCTTTTAGTATGGGATATGACATAAGGCAGAGTGGCGGCAAGCGGTATAAAGGTTGCTACATGGAAATTTGCAGAGTAGCATAGGAGGAAATATGAACGAACAAATTAAGTTATCAATCAATCACGAAAAGTTAAAAGAGTGTGGATTGAGTTTTGAAAATTGGAGCGATATGTATTATTACATTAAGTCATTAGTAGAGTGGTTAGAAAGTCATAACAAGAATTACAACAAGACGCAGTATTACAAGATCGTAACGATAAAGGAAATTCTTGAAAGCATTGATTGTGGCGTTTGATAACGTAAAAGGAGGATCGGAACATGGAAAGCAAAATGACAATCCGGCAGCTTCGTAATGCGGTATGTAATGGAGAGTTGATTGTACGGGACAACAATATCATTATGCAATCAACGCATGACAATAGTGGAAAATCCCGTGTTGAGTTGACAAATGTAATGTGTTCCTATGACGCTATACTTTCTTTGCCAGTTGAAAGAATTAACTATGACAGTGGAAAATTCGTTGCAATGATTGATATTCCAGCGGCGGCATTAGCTGGAATGACACAGTAAGGAGGGCAGAAAATGGTTGTGGATTTTGAAACTGCTTGTGAAGAATTAACTTTATGTTCTGAAAAGTATTGTCCATTTATCGCTGGAAAAATTATAGGCAATGATCCATGCAATGCAAGTTATTGTCATATTGCGTATGAAAAATATGTTGCAGAAAATGCAAAGAAGGGACGGTAAGGCAAGATGAAACTGAAAGAGTTAAACACTACATTGGAAAATCAGCGGACAATTTGTTACAAGAAAGACGGCAATTCAATCACGTATCACAATAAGGATATGCGGCTTGTGGAAGGTTGTCTGTATTGTGGAGAGCCAGAGGCAGAAAGTCAGTGGAATAGCTATTGTATGCTTTATGTACGCTATCCAGATCAGAAAGTGGCAATGGAAATTGGTACAGTCAATGCGGACTACAATGTAGAAGAAGCGGTTGGCGTGGTCAAGAAAAACGGAATTGAAACACAGGACACATTTATTGAATGTGTCAAGCGGAAAATTGAGGCGCAGGATCATATTCAGTTGACATGGATTGAGTATTTAAAATATATCCGTCCTACTTTGATTGACGCTTGTTGGGAAAGTCGGAAAGCCTTTGCAGAAAAGCGTGAACAGATTAGACAGGAGCGGAAAGCACAGAGGGATGCAGAGGATCAAAAGTATGTAGCAGAGCGTAACGCAGAAATGGAAAGGCAGATTGCGGCGGCGTATGAGGTTATCCGTAATGGCGGTACACTTGAAAATTCTGATGTGTCAATCTATGAAAGCCGTTATAACTGTCACACTTATAAGATCGTCAATTATTTGTTCCGGCAGCATGGCGTAAATTGTCCGATTAAGACTCAAGGCTGGATCAATGAGAGACTTTCACAAGTTACTATCACTCCAGAAGGAACCGTCCATGTACGGTTTTGGAAAACAAAGAACGGAAAGTGTTCAGAAAAAGTTTTTGATTGTTTGTTCGAGTTGGTAAGGATCGTAAGAGCGGAAAATTAGAAAGAAACACAGGAATAAACCAGTCTTTTTAGTAAGTTGGAAAAACAACAACAAATACAACACAAATTATTAGGAGGAAATAAAAATGACACGTTTTAATATTCAGTGGACGGCAAAGACTCTGACTAATCAGATGAACAAGGGCAAGGTAAACTTCGACAATGCGGTGCAGCGTGGGCTTGTATGGGACAATGGAAAAAAGAGCCTTCTCATTCACAGTATGCTTTATGGTTATGCCATTCCCGCTATGTACTTTACACGGGATGAGAACGGAGCGTATGACAGTCTGGACGGAAAGCAGCGCAGCAATGCCATTAGTGGATTTTTGAATGGAGATTATGCACTGGCTACTGACTTCCCCGCCGTGACAGATGATGATGGTAACACAGAGGACTTCAGCGGCATGACATTTGAACAGTTGCCGGAGTGGGCGCAGGATAGGATCAAGGATTATAACCTGACTATTTACTATTATGAGGATATGACAGAGGATGAGGTACGGGAGTTTTTCAGGCGGCTTAACAATGGCAAACCTCTGTCCTCTATCGAGTTGACCAGAGTAAATACGGCAAATCTGAAAGTATTTCAGGAATTGGCTGGACATGACACCATTCAGGCAGTTGTTACAGAGGCCGGAAAAAAGCGGTTTACTGATGAAATGATCGCTATGCAGTTGTACCATATTGCCACAGTGGAAAATCCTGATTTTGGTACAAAGTCTTTCCGGGAGTGGGCGCAGGACGTTCAGATTGACAATGAGGTTATTAGCCGCCTCGACTCTGGTCTGAACGCTTACAAGGAATTTCTGGATAGTTTGGATAGCAAGGAGGATAAACAGCTTATTAAGACCGTTAAGGCAAGGACACATTTTATCAGCGCAGTTTACTATTGCTATCTGGCGGTTGAAGCGGAAAAGTCTCAGGATGAGATCAACAATATTTTGGCAGACTTCTTTAACGGAAGCCCCTCTACCTCTGATGACTACAATAAGACCGTAACTTCTGGCAGCGCAAAGCCCGCCTCTGTTCAGATGCGCCGTGACGTTATGAAAGCCCTTGTTGGTGAGGACACGAATTGCGAGAACGGTACGTATGATTGTGAGAGTTGCGTGAACAACGGCACGTGTAATAGGCAGGACGAAGGCGAAGAGGATCAGGCCGAGTAAATCATACTGGAAAAATCATAAGCTGACCTATCGGCTATACGGGGATGGAGGAAAACAAGATGTACCAAAACATTATTTCTCCCGATATTGTTTCATTCCGCAGATATTTTGTCATTGGAGAGTATGACACTCTGGATGATGCAAAGGCAAAGCTGGATGTAGATGTGGAAAATTGGAAGTCAAACAACAAAGTCTATTACAAAAGGAATTATCCTTTTGCGTGGGCGACAATCAAAGGCTAACAGCCAGAAAGGAAAGCGGTTATGAACACAACAATAAGAAAAGAGTTTGTGGACACCTTTAATAAGTTGACACACAAGTTATCTCCGTGGGAAGTTTGGAAAGACTTTGTGGTTATGTGTTCGTGTTCTTTCTCTAATGCGCTGGATAAAAGCCATTATGATGAACGGGAAAAGTTGTATATGGATACGATCAAAAAGTATGACAAAGAGGATCAGGCGGCTTTCCCGAAGTTGTTGGCTTATACAGTAATGGCTTTAGAGGAAAATCCCGATCAAGATTTTCTTGGGACTATCTATACTGAACTTGGTCTTGTCAACAAGCAACACAAACAGATTTTCACTCCCTATAATGTGAGTCGCCTTATGGCAGAAATCACGATGGAGAATGTAGCGCAGGAGGTTAGGGAGAAAGGGTACATAACGCTCAATGATGATTGTTGCGGCGCAGGATCGACACTGATTGCCGGAGTCAATACAATTAAGAGCATACTGGAAAAACAGGGGTTGAACTTCCAGAATCACTTGCTTGTTGCGGCGCAGGATATTGACTTGACTGTTGGACTTATGTGCTACATTCAGTTATCCTTGCTTGGTGTAGCGGCCTATATCAAGATTGACGATGCAATCTCAAAGCCTATGGCAGTAGATGACACACTGGAAAATTATTGGTTTACTCCAATGTACTTTTCCGAAGTATGGAAAACTCGCAGGATGATCAAACAGGTGGAGCAGCTTTTCAAGGAGGATAAATAAGATGGTGTACAAACGTGATTATAATTGTCTGGTAAAGCGAGTTGACAAGTTGATGCGTCAGCTTGGAGCAGAGCAGGATCGGTATGGAGCATATCACTTTGATACGGCTTGTGGAAAGATTCGAGTTAAGGTTGATGAGTTTAGACCGAAGTGTGAGTGCATATGGGTATATACGTGTGTGGAAAATTCTGAACTTGCAAAGCAGCGGTTTCATCGTACAGAGATTTTTAAGTATATGACACAGGATTTGAATACATTTAATGGCAAGTACAATGCGTTTCATGAAAGCGTAGATATTTTGTATCACTGGCTTTATGAGTATGTAACGGCTTGCCTTTCTGATGGAAAGAAGGTTGAGTATTGATGGAGAAAACAATCTTTGGTGGTAGGCCAAAAAATCCAGTAGCATATTGCGCTCTCCATTGTGGATCATTAACTGTAAAAGAAATGAAGCGTAAAGGTTGCCTTGGAAAACAATGTCGGCATTTACAAAAGAATGAGCAACATGAATACTGGAAACAAAGAGAATTGGCAAAGGCCAGAAAGGAAAAATAACATGAAAGATGAGATTTATTATGTGTTGGTTGATGGAAATATTGTCACTCGGCACGAAGTTGATATGGCATTTTACGTGACTCATGGTTATCATAACACGCATAGTCATGAGCAAGAATTTTTGAAATGGTTGTATTCTTTGTTTGGGAAAACTATTAAGCAAGCAATCCCGGAATATAATATGCAAGTAGAAAAACTTGCACAGTCACGCCCGATCCTTGCAATGAAGTTGTATCGTGATCGTTATGGTTGTACGTTAGGTTATGCAAGAGATTATGTGGATAATTTGAAAAATAGGACTTGACAATAACCACAAATACAAGTATAATAAGAATGTAGAACAATCTGATTGCGTAGGTGAATGACAATGTTTGCGGTTTGTTTACTTGTCCTGCTGGGTATCTGGATTATTCCAAAAATCAGAGAAAGCAAAGGTCGTGCAGCATGGGAACAAAAGCCAGTAGAAGAAAAATGGCAATCTTATCTTGATGCTTTGCGGAAAATGAATTGGGATACGTTTCAATTCGGAAGTTACAATCTGAAAGATTGGCATTACGATGAAGTGATTGGATTTTTGGATAGGCTTGAATCTGGAGTATTCCCCGTTGATGATTGGGAAATTACAAAAGTGGATGGAGAAATTAAGCATACTGGAAAAATCACATTTGATTTGTCCGATGTGGAAAATTACATCTTGAATTGTCATGAGATGTATATTGATCCTACACTGGAAAAACTGTTTGATAAAGATTGTCGTGAGGATTTTCGCAACGGAATTGTGTTGATTGATCGGCAGCGTATGACAGTGGCAGAAGCCAGAGAATATTGCTATCGGAAAGTTACTGCAAAAATGGAGCAGATTTATAACTTCAGAATGGAGAAATGACCATGAAGTATATAACAAAGGGTATGTATATTCATCGTGGTAAGGGGATTAACTATTGGCCTGAACTTGGTGGCTGGATGGTTGATAATGATTTGAGAGTATATGAAACGCTTGTAGATGCAAGAAATTCTGTGGACAAATATCATGATGGATCACATAAAGCTGAACCAAAGATTCTTGGAGAAGCAGAATATGATCATGGAGTATGGAAATTGAAAGCGGTGAAGTAATGAACGATTTAACACTTGGTCTTATCTATGCTGTAAAGCATAGTGAAAAATCTGCAAAAGAATCTATCATTGATTTTCTTTCTGAATATACTGGAACACCAAAGCAGTATTATTCTGATAATGAACTGGTACGGATAATTCGAGATTCTTTTGTAGACTATTTGAAAACGGCAGATAATCCAGCGTTTGATGTATGGCAATACTTTGATGCAAAGCGGCAGCAGGAAAACTTCAAAGATGTTTTTCCAGAGCAGCATAAAAAGTATGCGGAGCGTGATAATTGCATGGACATTGATACAGAAGCAATTCTTTCTGCATTCCGTTTGGCTTGTGTTCAGAAAGATGGTAAATATGTGAATGGGTTTAGAGATTGGAAGGAGCATAAGTGATGAAAAGATTAGGTAAGTTTACTGGAAAAATATATGATGATGATTTTGATTTTTCTAAATGTCTGGAATGTTGTGTTTGTATTTCTCCTGAACAGGCTAATGATGAAAAATTTATTGCAGATCGTCATACAAAAGATTTGCTTGATTGTTTGAATTGTATGGGTTGTCCAGCAGCTACAATGTATTGATATGAAAGGAGCAAGAAATTTGAGTTGTAATGAGAATACTTGCAAAATGAATGTCGTAAATCGTGGAGGCAGTAGCAAACCAGAGTGTACCAACTGTGGTCATCGGTTTGAAACTGATTATGCGGATAATCCATATAGAGAAATGTGTCGTATCACTAAAGGAAAATTCAAATTCTGTCCAGTCTGTGGAGCAAAGTATGTTGGATGCCAAATTGAAGGGATAGATTTTGATAAATGTCGTGTAGATTTGCAGGACTGGATCAATAGGGGATTGTAAAATAAAGGGGAAAAATTATGAAAATTGAATTAGTTGATGTTTGTGGTCAGACTGACACAATAAATAAAGAGGTAGAACAGTTAAAGCAAAAGGGATTTTTTATCACAGGACAACATGGCGGTGGAGAATATGGGTCTTGCCTTGTAATGAAAAAAGGCGATACAGAAGATGAGATCAAACAAGTTAAGGAAGAATCTGAAAAACATGAAGAGTATGTTAAATCATATTGGGATTGGCACAATAAAGTTTTCCAAATATCACAAATTTCTTTGAGTATTCTCAGTTGAAAGAAATCTATGAAATGCGTGATAATCCTAATCTTATTTGTTATTGGTATACTAAAAATGAGTACACAGGTAAATGGATTTATCAGGGGACTTGTATTGGGTATGGTATTCCTTATGGAGCAGCAATTACCGCCCCTGAATCTTCGCAAGAGGCCCGTGGTGGAGGTAGTTATTGGAACATTGTACCTCTTGCAGAGCCGAATGGACTGTATACAGAAAGTGTTGTGACTACGTCTACTTGGATTCTTACTACAAATGATTCTGGTGAAATTGCACCGACATATGTTGAGAGTGAGATCAGTGTAAGTCAGACTAAGATGGACGCTCGTCTTTGTGAAAACTGGTCTATCCCTGATAATTATTAAGGAGTGTTTACAATGGATGATTTTCTGCATGAGATTCTTGAAAACACAAAGAAAATGTTTCCGGGTGCAACCAGTGTAAGGATTGTGGTCACAAACGAAGATGTAAAAACTACTGCATCTTATAATGGTGAACTATCTGACTATTCTATGAGAAAGATTGATGGATCGTGGTGCAGTAAACGCAAGTAATTCATTCAACAGGTGATACATATGGATTTAATCGAAAAATATCTACGTGAACATTCTAAAGGTAAAGATTATCCAATTTGTAGTAGTGAATTAGCAGAGGCATTTAGTGTTCCAAGAACTATGATCCGGCATATGATTAATGCCGCTCGAAGTAATGGAAGCCCGATATGTTCTGGTCAAAAGGGTTATTACGTAGCAACTGATAAAGAGGAAATCAAAAGCACTATTGACTCATTACGTGGGCGCATTACAAAAATGGAAAAGGCTATTGCTGGCCTTGAAGCGTGTTTGTAAAACAAAATCTCCCTCACTACGTTTGTGGTGAGGGAGGGATATGGCAGCGTGTCAGAGTGGCTTAATGAGGCGGTCTTGAAAACCGTTGGCGACTAATATTCGCCCGTGGGTTCAAATCCCACCGCTGCCGCCATATTGGAGAATGGTGGAATTGGTAGACACACCGTACTATGGAGCGGCGAAGGTAGCGCAACCTTCTTTGTAGGTTCAAGTCCTACTTCTCCAGCCAAAATTATTTTAGTTCTAAACGTTGATTGACTAATCTTTTCATATCGTTTTCCCAAGCGGTCTTTCTATGATTGCGTTTCCATTTGATGTATTCATTCCAGCGAACGTTAGAAGCCTCCCATGACAGGCCAAAGATACGTTGAATATCTTGTGCTGATTCTACGTTTAGCATTTCATATAAAGGCATAGGACATAACAAGAGTGCAGCAAAATGATCGGCTTCAGCCTCAAGTTCTGGATTAGACAGATTATTGAAATTATTTTCTGCAATATGAGGTTCAGCAATATATGGAAGGTGGTTGAGCGTAACATGACCAAGTTCATGAGCCAGAGTCCAGCGAATACGTCCTAAAACATTATGGTTTTCTCTGGATGAATTGAATAGAATAAGATACCGATTTTTTCCTACGTCATAGTGTGTGCAGCCGCTTTTACTTTCGCATAGAGCAAAGACCTCTTGTAAAGGGCATTGATTGAGTTCTGCAAATTTATTGTACGTCATTGTTTTACAGTTATCCATCTGTTCAAAGAATAGTCGTGGATCAAGAGGAAATTTGATGCTTGGCAGCTTTTTGTAAAGTTGCAAGACTTGATTACAAATATAGGCGTATCTAATCAAGGCCATCACCTCACTTGGATTGTATCATAAATAGTGTCCCATAAAACGGACTTACTGATTATCGTCTTTAAAAGCATATTCAAAACCTATACGGAGCATTTGCATCATTTTTTGCCTATCCCCTCCTACCATTTTTGATCTTGCTCTTTGGATGGATATAATGTCATCGTCACCAATTAATTCATCGGCTGGTGTAGGAATGTCAGTCAGACCAAGGATATAGTCAACGGTCACGCCAAAGTAACGTGCAATAACTTTGATTTTATCTACGCCAGGGGTGCTTGAGGACTTCCATTTCTTGATGGTTGAGTTAGCAAACCCACAGTCATTTTCCAGTTTAGCGATTGAAATGCCTTTTTTCTCGCACAGCATACGGATTCTTTCATATAGCGTAGATTCCATAGAAAATACCTCCAATTAGAAAACTATCTCATTTTTCCCTTGACAATGAGAAAACTATCTGGTATTATAAAGACCGTGGCTGAGAAAGTTATCTCATCTACACTGATTATAAGGTAAATTATCTAAAATGTCAAGACTTTTTAGGAGGATGATTCATAATGCCTTACAGCAGCAAGCAGGAAATAAATAAGTTGGTAGAGAATTTGGGTCAGTTTGGGATGTTTAAGGTTACAACAGATAAGGGCATTGAGTTTATGACTACAGAAATCGTTGGTAACATGGGCGTTTTTCTGGAGTTTCGGCGGTTGTTTGCGTCCTCTGTGTACACTGATAATGCTGTTATTGGCATTAAGTATGTGTCTAAGACTGTAGTGATTTGTAAGACTTCTACTACCACATATACTATAAAAGCAGTATATGGTAGAAAAGAGCCTGTCAATCGTGGACGGCGTAAGTTTAGCCAGATTGAAGATTTGATGGATTTGAAGTATGTGGACGATAACTATAATATGTACTTTCCAGAACTGGATTTGTTGATTCTTCCTATCCATCCTGTTTTATTAGGGAAACTTACAATTACCGAACAAGCACAAATCAAGAGCATTATTAATGTATATTTATATGGAAAAGGTCAAGCCATGCAGATGT
Source organism: Acutalibacter sp. JLR.KK004 (assembly GCF_036941085.1). NCBI lineage: Bacteria > Bacillati > Bacillota > Clostridia > Eubacteriales > Acutalibacteraceae > Acutalibacter > Acutalibacter sp. JLR.KK004. Next base: position 658,840 of record NZ_JAYMNQ010000001.1, on the reverse strand, counting down.
GCAGAACTGTTTGTTTCCAAGTCCGGCTGTATGATGATCGTAACCGTATTTATGCTGGTATCTTTGATCTGGAGCGTGGTTGTTCTATAACCAGTAGGCAAATTTTTGAGGAATATATGTCTGTCGATATGCCAGATGATATTCTTGCAAAGCATCGAGCATTTCAGAACCATGCAAAAGAATTTATGAAAAACTTAGGGAAATTTGGAAATAAGGCTTGACAAATCGGCGCAAGCCGACTATAATAACAATAGATACAACAACGGAAGTGAGTGATACAAAATGCTCTGGTAAGGACGCTGGATTAACGTCCAGCAGCAAGAAGTTAAGGCTATCTTAATCCATTGATTTTCTTTCTCCACAATAACAATAAATGCAAAAATCTTCTTGACAAGTGCGTTTAACTATGTTATTATAATAGTGTGAGGTGATTATAATGGTAGATAACTTGGTGATGGACAGATATGTTGAAGAATCCTCGCTAAAAATGAATGAAAAAAGCAAGCAACATATCAGAACTTTATTGACAAAATTCTTTGGAATGAAGCCTGACGTGGCCTATAATGACCTGACTCGACAAGATTTAATTGAAATGCTTTCTGCTTTTAATGCTACATCTATTATCACTTTTAACTCTGAAAAGAGCAAGATGAATGATTTTATGAAGTGGATGGTTGAGGAAGGCTACGGAACAGATGAACCATTAAAAATTCTTGGTGATATTACATTCTTTGATCTTGACCGCTCCCATTTGTATGATAGGTATTATTTTCGGGACTATGAAGAACTTCATAATACGATGGATGAAGCCTTTTCAGAGCGTGGATCAGAGTTTGATACATTCAGGTCTGCTGCTGTGTTGGTATGGTTTGGAATTGAAATTAAATACCTTTCAAACATTCTAAAAGAAGATATTTATGAGGACGAAGGGTATGTAGTTCATCCAGAGACAAAAGAAAAAATTATGTTGCCTCCATTGGCTATGTATGTTCTTATAAACTATCGTGACTCAGACACCTATGATTCAAGTAAGTTCGGCGGCAGCGTTATGACTTATGCCAAAAGCAAATTCTTATTCAGGAGTTATAAAAATGCTCAATTTACAACAGCGCAAATTACAAACATATCAAGTTCTGCAAATCGTGCGGCTGAAGAAATTGGCAAGACATTTCAGTGGAATAAGATTTATCTGAATGGTATATATAATAGGATGTACCAGTATGAACAAGAGCATGGTGATTTGTCAAGGTCTGACTTTGATAAGCTAAAAGTTTTCTTTGGAAAGCCGGACTTGAAACCAACTTCTCAACACAAAATGGATATGGCAAGAAAATTTGAAGAATATCAGGAATTTAAGGAGCATATGTATTCTTGAATTTCAGTTTTAAGGGGCGTGGCCTCTTAAAACTTGGCTAATAACCACAAATACAACTATCGCAGAATGGTTCAATGGTAGAACACCGTAAGGAGATGCTGGTTCGAGTCCAGCTTGTGCGAACATCATTTTTCAAAAATCAAAGTTTAGAAAGGAAGTATGTAAAATGACTACTGAGAAGATGACTGTTCACAAGGCTCTTGCAGAACTGAAGGTGCTGGATGATCGTATTCTTGCCGCCATTGGTGCTTGCAACCTTATCACTACTAAGAAGAATAATCAGGATAAGGTACGTGGCAAGACCGTTGCAGAGTTCACCGCCGATGCCAAGTCTGCTTATGATAAGGCAACTGACCTTATTAAGCGGCGTAACGCTATTAAAGATGCTGTGAATGTGTCCAATGCCAATACCACTGTCAAGATTGGTGATCAGGAGTACACTGTGGTTCAGGCTATTGACAAGAAGAATCATGGTATGGATTTCTTCAAGAGTTTGCGTGACACTATGGTAGAGCAGCTTGCCAAAGCAAAGACCGATCTTGAGCGCAATAACGATAGCCTCCAGCAGAAGGCAGAGCAGTTTGTAACTGGCCTGATGGGTAATAAGGATGCCAAGACTAATGGAGATGAGTTTGATGCCTCTGTTCGGACTTACATTAAGTCAAACTCTATGGATTTGATTGATCCCGTTGGACTTGAGAAGCGGATCGAGGAACTGGACAGTATGATTACGGCGTTCATGACCGAGATTGATGCCGCCCTGTCCGTCAGCAATGCTCTGACCACCATCGAGATTACTTACTAAAGCATATCTCCTTCGCTGCATGGCGAAAACTATAAACCATGACACGCCTGAGTTTTTGGGAAAGAGTTCTGAGGTGTAAATTAATAAAAACTCTACCCACCTTCTGAAATTACGGTTATCGTAATTTTTAATACATAATCAAATTGGAATATGATTATTATATAAAAATTATAAATTCTATCAAGTGGGAACTGCATTATGACAGTTCGCCACAGAATAGAACTTAAAAGATGACTGTAAAGTTCAAGGCTGAAAGTTGAAAGCTGAAGGCTCAATGCTCAAAGTTTAGACTTGTCAAAGGTGAAAGGTTAGGCAACAAAGTTAAAAGGTAGTCAAAATCCTTGTAAATGGTTTTAGGAATTGTCATGCTTGTCCTTTAGTGATCCACAAGGCTGCTATGTAGCGAGGTTGATATAAATAGAATGTCTGATAGATACTATCGGACATAAAATTTGGTATAAGCCAAGTGATTTCTCTCATTATAAGAGGATTCATCATATTGGAGATATTCACGGATGTTATACCGTCTTGAAAGAGTATTTGAAGGATGGATTCAAAGATGATGAATTATACATTTTCTGCGGCGACTACATTGATCGTGGCATTGAGAATGTAGAGGTAATCAACTTCTTGTATGAAAACATGAATCGCCCTAATGTGATTTTGCTGGAAGGAAATCATGAACGCTGGCTTTGGTATTGGGCACATGGTGGCACATCTAAATCAGCAGAGTTTGAAAAAGTTACCCGCAAGCAGCTTGAGGCTGGGGGGTTGGATTCTAAAATTGCTCGAATGTTGTATCGTAAATTTAATCAGTGTGTGTATTATACATACAATGAAAAAACTGTTTTGGTTACTCATGCTGGTTTAAGTGTAATTCCTGATAATCTGACAGAGATTGCATCTGAACAGATGATTCGTGGAGTTGGACGGTATAGTGAATACTTAGATGTTGCAAAGACATTTGATGAAATTATGCCTGAGAATACATATCAGGTGTTTGGTCATCGTAACACTGAGGATTCTCCGATTACGGTGTCAAAACGGTGTTTTGATCTGGAAGGTAACGTTGAGTTCGGCGGTAATCTTCGGGCTGTAGTTTTGGATGCAGACGGTTTTCATCCTGTAATGATCAGAAACACAGTGTTTAAAGAGCAGACTAACGAGGAAGCAGTTGTACCAACTGAATATACTGAAACAGAGCAAAACGTTATGGAAGTTGTGGATAAAATGCGTCAGAACAAATACATTTACGAAAAGAAGTATGGCGACATTTCCTCTTTCAACTTTACCCGTGAGGCTTTCTATGATAAGAAGTGGAATGAGCAGACTACTAAGGCCAGAGGTTTGTTTATTAATACAGCAAATGGAACTGTAGTTGCCCGTTCTTACCCAAAATTCTTTAATGTTAATGAGAGAGCAGAAACAAAGTTTAGTATGCTCCAGCATAAGTTGAAGTTCCCCGTTACTGCATATGTAAAAGAGAATGGATTCCTTGGCATGGTGTCATATAACCCTGATACAGATGATTTCTTTATTACCAGCAAGTCCAGTCCTGATAGCGAGTTTTCAGCATGGTTGAAGGCAATGTTCTATGAGAATGTAAATGACGCTGCTGGCCTGAAGGAATATCTGAAGCGGAAGAATGTCACAATGGTATTTGAGTGTGTAGACATGGAAAATGATCCTCACATTATCAAATACGACAAATCACATTTGTTCCTGTTGGATATTGTAAAAAATCAACTTGAATATGAGAAATTGCCTTATCAGCAGCTTGTTCAGATCGGTAAAGAGTTCGGATTTGAAGTTAAGACACGTGCATATCAGTTTATGGATTGGCAGAGTTTCCGTAACTGGTATACTGAAATCATGGATGAGGAATATCTTTATGATGGCAATGTAGTTGAAGGTTTTGTTGTTGAGGACAATGCTGGGTACATGGTAAAATTCAAGTGCTATTACTATCATTTGTGGAAACATATGCGGTCTGTTGCACAGGAAGTATTCAGAAGCGGACAGTATCGCCATATGGGATCGCTGCTTACTCCGCTTGAAAATAAGTTCTATGGCTTCTGTAAGGAAATTAGAGATCGGGAACATCCCAATCATATCATTCCGTTGCGTGATATGTTTATGCAACAGTTGATTGAAAGCAAATAACAAGAAATACAACAACGAGGTTAAAGAATGGACAGAGTTTTATTAAGCACTGGTAATAATAGCTGGGGAACTCCGCAGAAGTTCTTTGACCGCTTGAATCAAGTATTCCGTTTCACTCTTGATCCGTGTGCAGACGAAAACAATCATAAGTGCGATAAATTCTACACTGTGCAGGATGATGGCATCTCGCAAAATTGGGGGGGGCAAGTAGTTTTCTGTAATCCACCGTACAGTCGTAGGACGAAGGATAATCCCGGACAAGAGGATTGGATTGAGAAATGTTGTTCAGAGAGTGAAAACAACAAGATCACAGCGGTCATGCTTATACCAGCAAGAACAGATACAAGGCCACAACACGAATATGTGTTTGCTCATGCAAAGTATATCTGCTTTGTTAAAGGGCGGTTAAAGTTCAACGATGGTGCTGATCCAGCACCGTTCCCAAGTGAAGTTGTTGTTTTCACTCAAGACAACTTTGACAAAGAAATCAAAGGTCTTTCAGACCTTGGGTTTTGGATTAAATTAAAGGAGTGATGCGAAATTAAATATGTTGGCAGCAAGTCCCGGATTGCCAAACATATTGTTCCTATTATTCAGTCATACATCGACAAGACAGACGCAAACTTTTACTTAGAGCCTTTTATCGGGGGGCAAATGTAATTGACAAAATTTCTTGCAAGAGAAAAATTGGTTATGACATTAATCATTACTTAATTGAGTTATTCAAACATTTGGACATGATAGATGAATTGCCAGATGACATTTCAAAGCAAGAATATAGTGATGTAAGAAAGTCGTGGCAGGATCAAGACGGTAAATATCCAGATTGGTATATCGGTGCAGTTGGCTTTCTTGCATCATATAACGGAAAGTTTTTCGGTGGTAGGGCTGGTACAGTAAGGACAAAGATTGGCACGATCAGAAACTACTATGACGAAGCAAAGCGAAATCTGTTGGCACAAATCCCAAATTTGTCAGGGATTGAATTTGATGAGTTTGATTACCAGCAGCTTGATATGTCTAAGTTCAAAGGTGGCGTGATCTACTGCGATATTCCGTATAAGAACACGACAGGCTATCAGCAGACATTCAATCATGATGAGTTTTGGGAGTGGGCTGAACAATGTTCAAAAGACAGCATCGTTCTGGTATCAGAACAGGTATCCCCGGATGGATGGAAGTCAATCTGGTCGAAACCAGTTAAGCGAACGCTGGATAATGCGTCACGGATTGACATTATGGAACAACTATATATTTTTGATAAATAACAAGAAATACAAACATTGGAGATGATAATAGCATGACACGTATGGAACAAAAAAGAGTACATAAAATTCGACTTTTAAGCATTGCTGTGATGGTTATTACTTTGGCCTGTATCCCTGCTTGTTGTACTGCTCCTATGCACCCTGTTCCCGCATTTGGTTGAGGGGTACAGAATGGCAGCAACAACTAAAACTTGGGGGGGCAAGCACTACCACTTGATAAAGGTTCTTTACGAACAAATATAATATTCAATGATGACTGTATCAAAGGAATGTCATTGATGCCTGATGAATCGGTTGACTTGATTATTACCGATCCTCCATACAGAACTACAGCAAGGGGAAACGCAGGAAACAGTGGCGGTATGCTCCAGAAAGACATAAATCGAAAAGGTCAAGTATTTCAACACAATGATGTAGATTGCACAAAATATGCTCCTGAATTTTACCGCATACTAAAAAATAGTGGTCATTGCTATGTAATGACAAACCACGTTAATCTAATTCATATTCTCAATGTTTTTACAAAAACTGGATTTCACTTCATCAAATCTCTAATTTGGAACAAAGGGAATAAGATTATGGGACAGTATTATATGTCACAGTTTGAATATATTCTGTTCTTCAGAAAAGGCAAGGGTGTGAAAATTAATAACTGCGGTACAAGTGATATTTTATCTGTTCCAAATATCAAAACAAAGGGCGCAGACGGAAATAATTTGCATGATACAGAAAAGCCGATTGAATTAATGCAAATACTTGTTGAAAATTCATCACATGAAAATGAAATCGTTCTTGATCCGTTTGTAGGTGTTGGATCAACTGCTTTGGCAGCGGCACGTACTGGACGTAAGTTCATTGGATATGAACTTGATGAAAAATATTATGAGATTGCTTGCCAGCGAGTGGATCAAGAGATTTGGGAAACTGAATTATTTTAGAAAAGAGGATTTTGATGCAACCTGTTTATCCTGAATTTATTAAATTCTTAGATAGTTGTGGTTGCGATACAAGTTGGTATCAGGAAAATACATTCTGGTTAGACAACAACATCATTAAAGCCTTTATAACGGGGGGGCAAGTAGTTTGTCTATTTAGGATTACGGTTGATGATAACTTGAATTTATCTCTGAAGAAACATAGAACAAACAAGGGATATGCAGAGTTTGAATCATGGAATGAAACCATTTGTCGCAATCAAGATCACATAAAAGAAATTGAACATGAGAGTCTTTTGTTATTACATGAACAATGTATAGATACAGATAGAAAGATTGTTAATACAAACTCTACTGGCAAAGACAGCATGGTAGTAAATCATTTGGTAAAGAAATCGGGAATAGATTGCGAGACTTATTTTAATGTTACAACACTTGATGTAGCAGAAAGTAATCAAATGGCAAAACGAAATGGATTCAAACATATTTATCCTGATCCGCAGTATGGTGGTTTCTATAAATATGTTCATGATAGTGGCATTATTCCAACGAGATTTGCACGATTCTGTTGTACTTATTTCAAAGAAAAACCAACTGTAGATTATTTCCCCGCAGATGAAAAAATATTATTCCTATTTGGTATCCGTAATGAGGAAAGCAGCCAGAGGTCAAATTATGATGATATTACTAAAAATCCCATGTGGGGTGATCGAGACTGGATTGGTGTTCTCCCTATTCGTAAATGGACTGAATTAGATATTTGGCTTTATATACTTTCTGAAAACATTGAAGTAAATCCAAAGTATAAGTATGGGTATACGAGAGTAGGTTGTGGTATCGCTTGCCCTTACTATACAAAGTATACTTGGGTTCTTGATAAGTTTTGGTATCCATATCTCTACAATCGGTGGAGAGATATTCTAAAACAAGATTTTATAGAAAAAAATAAGTGGCTCATTATGAATTGTACAATTAATGAGTATGTTACAAAAGCATGGACTGGTGGTGTATATCGTAAAGAGCCAACTGATGAAGTTATTCAAGAATACGCAAAATATGCTGGATTAGACGAAGATATAGCCAGAAAGTATTTTAGTAGATATTGTGAAAACGGATGCCTGAATACAAGAGGACAGCCGCTCAAATTAAAAGATAAGAATACGCTTGCAATGAATATGAAAATGTTTGGTCGTGATATTGAAAAATTCAAATGCAAGAAGTGTTTGATGAAAGAGTTTGGATGGACTCAAGAACAATGGAATAACCAAGTTAATGAATTCAAAAATCAAGGATGCAGACTATTTTGATTATAAGGAGAGATGCTAATGAAAATTTACTATGCTCATCATGTTTGGAAGTACGATACACCTATGGAGAATTTTGAAATTAAGTGTATTGAACGGCAATTTAAAGATGCAGTTATTGTAAATCCTCGCACAACCATCCCGCAAGATCAACCAGAAAGCGTCATTCTTGATTACGCATATAAAGCACTCAATAACTGTGATGCTATTGTGTTCTCTACATTTTCAGGAATGATTGGACATGGAGTATTCAATGAAATCATTTATGCTTTCAATGCAGGAAAGAAAGTATATCAGCTTGACGGAACTGAATGTATTGAAATTAGAAGTTACACAGATTTTATTAAGCATGGAATTCGTGATTTTATTTTCCGTGGCGATAACAGAATGTACGCTGTTGTAAATTCTCCATGTTGGTGATGTAATGGGATTAAGGGTTTTATCAATTTGTGGCGGTCTTGAAACTGGATTGCTGGCCTTAAAAGAATTAGGAATACCAGTTGATGAATACCATACTTATGAAATTTTTGAACCAGCTATCGAACTTAGCAAAAGGCATTTTCCTGAAATTATTCATCATGGAGATGTTATTGGAGCAGATTTTTCGCAGTTTAAAGGTTTTGATCTGGTGATGGCTGGTACGTGCTGCCAGAGTTTATCGGTAGTCCGGCAAGAAAACAATCAAGTATGTTCAGGACTGATGGGCAAATCTGGCATTTTCTTTGAGTATGCAAGAGCCGTCAAAGAAATTCAGCCAAAATGGTTCCTGTTGGAGAATGTAGTTCCAAAAAGCAAGACTGATCAGAATATTATTACCGATAACTTGGGGGGCAAATTCCTCAGTTGATAAATTCAAATCTCTTTTCTGCACAAGACAGGGAGAGATTGTATTGGACGAATATTCATATTGGTTCGCTGCCTAAGTCAAACACAACTGTCCTGAAAGATATAATGGTATCAGATGCGCCAGAGAAAGATTATTATGATAAGCCATATATCTTTCATGGTGTAGATAAAAAAGTAATCGCTACATTACAAGTTAATACACATGATATGTTGAAACGAGTTTACAATCCTCAATTTAAATGTGCAACTTTGACTTGTGTGAATGGTGGTTATCAAGAAAAGAAAGTTTGGGATAATGGACGTATTCGCAAACTGACACCTGTTGAGTATGAGAGGTTACAAACATTGCCAGATAATTTTACAGAAGGATATAGTGACAATGTTCGGCGTTCACTCTGTGGCAATGGGTGGACAAAAGAGGTTATAAAGCATATTTTCAAGGGCTTATAACAATAAATACAACAAGAAAGAAGGTATAAGATGGCAAAGATTGTAGAGTTAGAAAGTGGCACTGATCCTGTTGAGGAAGTTACTGATCCAAAGCAGAAGGCAAAGAACGAGACAGAGGAAATGATTCAGCGTTTGATGAAAAAGGCATATGTGCTTGGATTGTCTGCTGGTATGAAAACCATGTGTGGTTCTATTCTTGAGAAGATGAATCAGAATAAGAATCTTAATCCTCAGAAGCAGTTGATGCTTTTACGTCAGTGGTGTAATCACAATTTGGCAATTAACAACCAACAGGACGAGAACAACGATACAGAAAGCAAGTCAGAGGAAACTACAAATAATACAGATAAAAAGGAGAATGAAAATGATGCGTAAGTCACAAAGCAATTCCACTATTTTGACCGAAAAGGCGGCGCAGTTAGACAGTCTGATGAAGGATTCTGAGAACGCAGTATCCGTGATTACCACAACGATTGATAGGCTGGCAAATGTAAATGCCCGTATCAATTCTACTCGTCAGGAGATTGAATCTTATAAGGCTGAACTTGAACGTTTAGATGGTTCTATGGAGCAGCAGTTCTCTCACAACGCTAAGATCATCGAGAAGTTTAAGAACTTTCTGGAGGACTAATGAATAGGGATACGTTTGAAAAAGAGATTGGCTGGATTCATTCAGAAAAAATTGCAAAGTTTACTACATATTGCGTAAACAATCTTCCTGACTATTTCTTTACGGTTCCTGCATCGTCAAGTGGCAAGTATCATCCTTCTTATGCTCTTGGAGATGGTGGCCTTGTCCGGCATACTAAAGCTGCTGTGTCTATTGCTCATGAGCTGTTTAATCTTGAAATGTTCCCATTTACTAATGACGAGCAAGACTTGATTATTGTAAGCCTTATTCTTCATGATGGCTTGAAACAGGGTGATGGTAATGGAAAGAGAACGGTATTTGACCATCCTATTTTTGCAGCAAATTTTGTAAAGAGGTGTAATATTGAAAGCCAGTTGTTGACTGATGAACAGGAAGCCTTTGTAGTAAACGCCATTGAATCTCATATGGGGCAATGGAATACATCAAAGTATTCTAAGGTTGAGTTGCCAAAGCCTAAGAATAAGTTTCAGAAATATGTTCATCTGTGTGACTATCTGGCCTCACGAAAGTATTTGGAATTTAACTTTGAAGCTATTTAAAAAACAGTAAAGGAGAAAAAGTAAATGAGTTATCAAGCACGATTCAGTTTTGTTGGTACTCCCGTCATTCCCAAGCAGAAGTCAGATACCAAGCGTCCTTTCTGCAAGGAGGGTGAGTATGTTGATAAGCAGACTAAAAAGAAGCGCAAGACGCTTTCTATGACGTTTGGTGTTAAGGAAACGGACTCAAATATGGCCTTTGTTGAGGCTTTTGATAGTGTCCAGTCCACAATTAAGACAATGGATGCCGACAATGAGAAGATGGATGTTGATTGGGATGACCGTTTCGATGAGGAAATTGTTGATAAGGTTTCTAATGCCAAGCAAATCAAGGAAGTTTTTTCTGAGATGGTATATGCGAGGCCACTTTGGGATGATGAATACCCCGGAGAAAAGTTTGATGTAAAAGCATACCAACTGGAGAAAGACAGTAGCGGTAAATATACAAATGTACGAAAAACAATTCCATTGGATCGAGATAAGAAATATATTGTTGCATTTCTTGATAAAACAAGAAACGATGATGATAAAATTCAAGTCCTTTATCAATTCAATGGCAGATTCAATCGTTGGAAAGAGATTGGATATTGCTCTGTATTTAATGAACACAAGTAAATTATAAGGAGTAAAAGCAATGGAACATCTGACAAGTACACAACAAAAAATGGTAGAAGATAATCACAAACTCATTTATGGTGCTGCTCATAAGTACAAAATCAATCTTGAAGAATACTATGACGTTCTGGCGATTGGATTGTGTAAGGCAGCTATGGCGTTTGATGAAACGAAAGGCCAGTTTTCAACTTTTGCATATATCATTATGCTTAATGAGTACAATGGCGTATTGAGGCACAATAAGACGAGTAGCGTTATTCCTGCTCAAAATATTGTATCAATGAATACTCGAATGGCCTCAGATGATGGTGATTGTGTCGTAGAGTTTGGTGATATGTTTCCTGATAATGTAGACATTGAAAAAGATACCGCAGAAACGGATTACATACGTTTTCTATGTAAGAAAATTTCCAATCCACAGGAGCAAGAAGTTATTAAGTTGTTGGCTGATGGATTTACGCAGTCTGAAATTGCGGAGAGAATTGGTGTTAGCCGTCAGCGTATTGGTCAGTTGATGAATAAAATTCGAGCAAAATTGGGGAAATATGCGGCATGAGTGTGGGTTGTTTATGTTCCCATTGTGATGCTGCTGATTGTAATAGACGCAAGAATGATAAAATTCGGTGTACTAAATACAGTCAGTGGGTAAATCCGAATGATATAGGCTGTGATGCTTATGTAGGTGCAATGTCATTTGCTGATATGTCGCCTGAAAAAATGAAAGAAATCGCAAAACTGTATCACGATTTAATTATGTTAAATAACAAGTAATACAACAAGGAGTGTGTAAAATGAAGAATTGGAAGTTGCTTTTGATTGTTGCAACCGTTGTAATCGCTGTTGTGATGTTGTGTGTTTTTTCATTCCAAGGGGTTCAGAACAAGGCTATTTCGTTGGAGGAACAGATTAACACAGCACAGTCAGAGATTAAGGTTCAAGAGAAGCGTAGAGCAGACCTGATTCCCAATTTGGTTGACTGTGTTCAGGCTTATGACGAACATGAATATCAAACCTTGATGGATGTTGTTAATGCACGTGGTAGTTCCTCTGATGAAAGCGTTCAGGAGATTCAGACCATGATTCAGGCTGTTGCAGAGGCTTATCCAGAACTCAAGAGCAATGAAAACTATCGTGAGTTGATGAATGAGTTGGCGACTACTGAGAATCTGATTGCGAACTATCGCAGTAACTTTAACAAATGGGTTAAGAGTTATAATCAATACGTAAGGAAGTTCCCGAACCGACAGATTCTTGGGATGCTTGGATATGAAATTATTGGGTACGAATACCTTGACTATAATGTTTCTTCAGATGCTCCAACAAATCTGTTTGAGTAAAGGATATTTGCATGAAAGTTACTAAGCGAGAAATTATCTTTAGTGTTGCTATTGTAGCGGTAATGTTGATTTTTGGCATTGTATTATCAGACAAAATCAATGATAGCCTGATGAATTCATATCAAGAGTACAATACAGCATTGCAGATCAATGATGATCCTGAATTGTTCAGATATGGAATGAGAACAAATGTTGGCAATGCGTTCGTTCATGGCAATTTGGCAGCGGTTGGTTCTGTATCATATCCTGAAGTTGAAGGCCAGTATGCCACAATGACAAAAGTGACTGAGCGATATACGATGCACACCAGAACAGTAACCAGAACACGCACTGTCAATGGTAAGACACAAACTTATACTACAACGGAGAATTATTGGACTTGGGATAGCATTGATAGAGATTATCTTCATGTTGATAACATTTCGTTTCTTGGTGTAGAGTTTCCATATGGAACAATAGACTATTTCCCGGAACACATCATTACAACCATTTATCAAACTTCACATTTACGAGATGTATATTATGGTTCTGATTTGGAGTATGAAGGAACTATTTATACAGTGTTATCGGACAACACAATTTCAAATACTACTTTTTACTGTAATAGTTCTATAGAGGAAACGATTGATTCCTTAGAGATTAAATGGCAGTTGATTGTATTTTGGATTGTTTGGGTTTTACTAATTGGTGGCCTTGTGTATGGTTTCTATTACATTGATAATAGGTGGCTTGAGGGATAAGTAAAGTTCGATAAGAAGGGAGGGTGATATTATCGTCAATGCCTTGTCGTTATCGAATTACTTAACAAACAATGTAGATGCGTGTATTACCCTTCTTGAGTGTATGGGTTTTACGCAGATTACATATAGGCAGCATAAAAATGAAATCAGGTTCAGTCGTGATGAAGGTCACAATCCCACAGCTATGCGGCTCAAACTTGATACATTAAAGTTTGATGGATTTTCAATCAATGCACATGGCAATTTGTATTCTCTTGTGATGAAATATGAGAGTATGACATTTCCTGAAGCATTAAACTTTATTGCGGATGAACTTGGATTGCAAAAGAGCCAATTTAGTAGAAAGGTCAAGTATCCTTTTGGCGGGTTCTACAAAGGCTTAATGAAAGAAATTCAAGAGCCGGAGTATTCGATGCAAACATATGATACTTCTATTCTTGATGAGTATGCAGGAAAGTATAATCTCATGTTCTTTCGAGATGGTATTAGCTTTCAAACACAGGAATATTTTAATGTAGGTTTTGATATAGAAACTTTGCGGATCACTGTTCCAGAATATACACTGGACGGTAAATTATGCGGGATCATGGGGAGATTGAACGATAGTAAATGCTCCAAAGATGAACGCTGGTTGCCGATCATTCCATGTTCCCGCAGCCTTACCCTTTATGGATACCATCACAATTATGAAACAATCCAGCAAAAGAACATAGTTGTAATTGGTGAGTCTGAAAAGTTTGTCCAGCAGCTTCATTCAATGGGGAGCGGTATTGGCTTGGCAACGTGTGGCTGTGATGTAAGTGATGTTCAGGCCAAGCATATTAAATCTCTCATGACAAATAAGATTATTTTGGCTTATGATGAAGGACTGGATGAAGATCAGATACGCTTACAAGCTGAGAAATTGATTCTTAACAATGCTGTGTTTAAGAACAAAGTAGGATATGTATTTGATAAGGACAATGAGATTTTACCAAAAGGAAGTAAAGCAAGCCCATCTGATATGGGTAAAGAGGCGTTCACTGAATTAATACAAAGGCACGTTATTTGGTTATAGATGTGAGTTTGTTTTCAAATAACAACAAATACAACCGTAAGGAGAGATGTTATGGCAAAGCGAGATAAAGACCCAAGACTTCAAGCCTTATTTGATGCTGAAAAGAATGTATATAGTATTTCAAAGTGTAATACTATTGAGGAATGTTTGTACGAAACCTTTAAATCATACATTGAGCATGATAAAGGAGTAAATGGTATTTATGGTGTCCTTGGAACGAAAATTCATGACAAGCTGGAGGAAATTATTAATGGGGAGGCTACAGTTGATGAACTCCCTGATACTCTGAATCAAGAACTTTTAGATTTGGATATGCTTGGGATTGAGTTTCCAAAAGATTTCAAGGGTAATGACAGTATCCGCAACAACTGGATTGCAGACATGAAACATTTCTGTAAGACATTCCAACCGCCAAAGGGAAAGTTCCAGACTGAGCAACTGATTATCTATCCTTTGTCTGAGGACAGGTATATTCAGGGCTACATTGATCTTATTCGTGAAAATGCAGATGGGACTATTTCAATTTACGATTGGAAAACATCTACAGATTTCAAAGCGGCTGATCTTCTGCATCATGGGCGGCAGCTTGTTCTTTATGCTCTGGCAAAAGAGGCAGAGGGGTATACGGTGCGTGATGTGTCATGGATTATGCTAAAATACTGCGAAGTCAAATTCATGGGTAAGAAACGTGCCAACTCCAGAACCAAGACTGAAATTGTCAAGGTTCTGAACCGTGGCAAGTTGGTAAGTGAGTTGCAGCACCATATCGAAAGTGATCTGACCGAACTTGGCTATGATGAGATTGACATTGAAATCATGCTCAAGAAAGCCTTGGATGAAAACTCTCTGGATTCTCTGCCGGAGGAAGTTAGGTCTAAGTATATTATTAAGCCGTATGTTCGCCAGTATGAGATTACCGATGAACTCAAGAAAGAGACTCTGGATTATGTAAATAAAACTGCCGATTTATTTGAGTCTTTGGATAAGGATGATTCAAGTCAGTGGCCTCCAAGGTCGTTCACAAAACTCAGCAAGACAGGCAAAGAAGCAGAGGATACTTTCTTCTGTAATAATCTTTGTAATTTCCGAAATACCTGTGTTCATCTAAAGCGATTCAATGATCAATGGGAGTTGCGTAAAAAGGACGCAGACGAGGATGCTGATTTGTTTTAGTATGAGGGAGTTGCTTACATGACTATTATTGATTTCCTCAAGGAAGTAAAACGTATTCCGTTATGGGATAGAACACCAGCAATTTCCGATGAAAACTTAGAAGATTTGATTAATCAAGCTGATATGGATAAAAAAATTGGACGATATGACCCATATCCTATTCTTGGTAGTAGACCGCAGCAGTATATTCCCCGTGGATTGCTGATGATCCATGAAGGGCAAGCATGGGAAAATCATGGTCAGTCTCTTAGTCAGTTAGCACAAAGAGGTGGACTAAGCTGGGCCGAGGCTCTTGCAATTATAGAAGGTAAGTCTTGGAAAGATGCAGAACATAATGAAAATACCGCCGAAATTATTGTTAGGAAAATGGCTTCTGAGTTTATGAAAGGTTGATTATATGCAACATGATAAAATTAAGTTGAACTGTCATATTAATGGACAAAACGCATATGACAAATTCAAGAAAATTGCATCAGAATTTTATAAAGATTCTACCTATAAATTTGTAGGGCTTGAACTTGATAAAAAACCAACTGCTGATAGTGTAGAGTTTTCTGTAGAATTTTGGAGTGTTGATACTGAAAGAAAGAAAAAGAAAAATTAAACAAAGATGAAGATAGGGGTGAGTAAATGCAAAATTATCACCGTCATACATCATATAGTAATATTTGGGGATTTAAGGACTCGGCTGCTGTAAATGAAGATTATGCAAAACGTGCCGTTGAACTTGGTCACAAAGTAATTTCCAGTGTGGAACACGGTTTTCAGGGATACTATTTTGAAACATATGAACTCTCTAAGAAATATGATCTGAAATTTATTTTTGGATGCGAAGCATATTGGGTCAAGGATAGGCACGAAAAGGATCGCACAAACTCTCATATTGTTTTACTTGCCAAGAACGAAAATGGGCGTAGAGCAATTAATTCTGTTTTATCTACAGCAAGTGAAGATGGATATTATTTTCGTCCTCGTCTTGATACCGAATTGTTGTTGAGCCTTCCAGCAAATGATGTTTTTGTCACCACAGCTTGTATAGCTTTCTGGCATTACGATGATATTGAAGATATTGTTGTCAAACTTCATGAACATTTTAAAGACAACTTTATGTTTGAAATTCAGTATCATAAGACAGAAGCACAAATCAATCTTAATAAGCGTATTTTGGCATTGTCTGAAAAATATGGTATTGAAATGATTGTTGGTATGGACAGCCATTTCATCTATCCAGAACAAGAGGCAGAGCGTAATTATATGCTTGCGACAAATCCAACCAGATACGAAGATGAAGATGGTTGGTATATGGATTATCCTGACGATGATACTACTATGAATCGCTTTTTGGAGCAGAATGTGTTTACCAAAAAGCAAATTCAAAGAGCAATGGATAATACCGACCTTCTGCTGAAATTTGACGATTATGACATTTTGCCAGATGGATCGCTAAACCCGATTTTCTCTAAAGATATTAAGTTGC
Organism: Acutalibacter sp. JLR.KK004; assembly: GCF_036941085.1. Lineage (NCBI taxonomy): Bacteria > Bacillati > Bacillota > Clostridia > Eubacteriales > Acutalibacteraceae > Acutalibacter > Acutalibacter sp. JLR.KK004. The sequence continues at coordinate 642,104 of NZ_JAYMNQ010000001.1, read as the reverse complement.
CTACTTTGTATGATGGAGAACACGTCATTGATGGTGTATTACTTCCTAAATTAACGCAGGAGGAACGCAATAAGGAATATAGTAAGCTGATCACACGGCTATTTAAGGAATATGTCAATGATGTTCCTCCAGAACAATATGATGAGTATTTTGAGGGAGTAAAAACAGAAGTTCAAGTAATCAAAGACACCAATATGTCGGATTACTTTCTAATCGACTATTACATGGTAAAACGTGCCATTGAAAAAGGCGGCGTTCTGACAAATTCAGGCCGTGGTAGTTCAGTTGGTTATTTTACTAATACTCTCCTTGGATTCTCTAAGGTTGATCGTTTCCAAAGTCCTATCAAGTTGTACCCGGAACGATTTATCAGTAAAAGCCGTATTCTTGAGACAAAATCGTTGCCAGATATTGATTTGAATTGGGGTACACCAGAAATCGCAGCAGAGGCGCAGGAAGAAATCTTGGGTAAGAATCATGCTTATCCTATTTTGATGAGTTTGGTTCGATTGGTAAAATCAAAAGATTTGTTGAAATCCTTGATAAGCTATATGAACGTTCACAATTTAGTAAGTCTGATCTTCCGAAGGAATTTATCTCTTATATCATGAAATATTCTGAGGCCACAGACAAACAGTATCGAAAATTCGATTATGATGCAGCACTCAATGAAATTTGGAATGACTTAGATGATACTGAGATTTCATTTAATGAACGTTTGAAGTATGAACTCAACAACATTGGTTATGTCAAAACCATAATGCCTGATATGTTACCTGATTACGCCTTTGTGCAGGAGTATGAATGTAAATATAAGAATCCTAAACTGACGCTATATCGACTTTGTGATGGTTCTACAGAGGTTGTTAAGGTGCGCCGAAAAAAGTATGATGAAGCACCAATCAATGTTGGGGACATTATCAAAACGCTGGAATGTTCAGATGAAGGCCGTTGGTCTAAGGACGAAAATGGTGACTGGCAGCAGAGCCAGACAGATCATGAATGTATCTTGAAGAAATGGTCTTTCGTCAGGGATAATACTACTGAGGGAGGGGAACCAGCATGAAATGTCCTTACGGAAACGAACGTTGTCTGTGCGCTAATTGCACAGACAACGCAAAGTACGATGGTTGTGAGAAGGGATATTGTATTCATTGCTATGAGTGTGAAGATGCTCAAAAAGCTATTCATGACGTATACTTTTGTATTGGACATAGGAGGATAGAAAGTGAGGACTAAAGACGAACTGTTCATGCTTGGGGAAGTTTCCACTTTACTTCAATATCTTTTTATGAGCGAAAAGCATACTATAATATTTAATAATGGGCTTACTGATTTACAAATCAGAATGGATGAAAATTTCAATATTTGGTGTAGGAATTTGCAATTTCCTGATATTCCCGAATCTGATTTTTCTGAGCAGATGACAACATTATATATGCTTGGTGTCATTCAAATTCTTCAAAATACACCTCCAGTTGAATTTAAAAATGCGTTTGCAAATCGTTGGGAGGAAATCAAACAAATCACCTTGGCTAATCTTGCTTTAAATAGAAAGTAGGTTAAAATACAATGGTGAGATTTAAAACGAAAGAGATTGATAGTTATTATGCTGCCAATTCAATTTTGAATTTCATTGATTATGCCGAATCTAATTTGCATAGCATTGGCAGATATAATGGCTCATTATCATTATACCGCAAATGTTTGTATATTAGACGGGAAGATTCACTGTTTTATAAGTATGGAGAAGATAATACTGGCGATATTCAAAAATTAAAACAATTCATGCGTAGATGTTACCGTGAAATTAATCTGTGGAAGAAGGTATTTTGAAATGATTTATACCACATATTTTGCAAAACTGAAATCGTTACCTAAAGATATTGTGCCAATTAGCATTTGTGGCAAGGCTCCGAATAATTACAATGGCCTCCAGTATAAAAAACTTGCACCAAAATATGATTTCTTTATGAAATGGAAAGAGAATCATGATAACGACTATTATATCTGTTGTTTTGATAATCAAGTTCTTTCTGTGCTTAATCCTACACAGGTAGTTGCTGATTTAACTGCAATGGCAGCAGGACGTGATGTTGCTTTAGTATGCTATGAAAGGCCGACAGATTTTTGCCATAGACATTTGGTAGCAGAATGGTTGCAAAAGAATGGCTATAATGTCCAAGAATGGAGTGCCTAAATGGGAGAAGATAAAAGTAGTGTTTTATACTATAATGGTAGGCCATTACTTAATATAAGTGAGATGCCTCCCATAACGTTTGATTCATGTGTAGATGGTGGTGATATAATCGGCACTTTTCCACAAAACAGAAATTGTTCATTTGCAGCAACATTCAAACATTTAAAAATGAGCCGCAAGAAATTTGTTCATAATCTAATAAAACAAGGTTATTCTAAAAAAGTGGCTAAACAGTTGGCATGGTATTGCAATGGTAAAAGGATTCCTTATGGTGCTGCCAACGATTTAATAGCTTTGGGTTTATCTGTGAGGTGATTGGAATTTTAGAACTATACAAATATACTGATAAAGAAATTGACCAGCTTGTTAGGTCTATTGTAATTCTTAGTGATACCAGAGAACAGAAGAACCAACATATTCTTGATTGGTTTGATAAAAAGAAAATTCCCCATAAGACAAAAGCATTGTCAAATGGAGATTATAGTTTTTATGTTCCTGCCAATCCTGATTTGAATATTGATAGAGATTTGTTCTTTGATAAAGAAATTATGGTAGAACGTAAAGGATCACTGGAGGAACTAAGCGGCAATCTTTCACAACAACGGGCAAGGTTTGAGGAAGAAATGGCTACATATCCGGGCAAGAAGTATTTACTGATTGAGAACGCAAACTATCAAGATATTATCATGGGGAACTATGATACAAAGTTTTCGGCAAAAGCGTATCTTGCAAGCCTCCATACATTTAACCATCGTTATGATCTTCAGATGATATTCATGCCTGATCCACAGTATTCAGGATATTTTCTGTATGGAGTGTTCACATACTTTCTCAGAAAAATTTTGCGGTAACTGCTTGACAATAACAAGAAATACAACTATACTAATAATAGATGGGGCGTTCCTCGGATGCTCCATCTACCAGAAAGTGTATAACAACAAATACAATAATGAAAGGGGATTGCATGAATAGTTCAATAATTGCTGACCTTGTACGAAAACTCAATAAGTGTCGTGATGCTTATTATAATCGTTCTGATCCGCTTATTCCTGACTCGGAATATGATTTCTTATTTGATAAGTTAAAGCGGCTTGAGAATGAGACAGGGATTATCCTAAGTAATTCACCTACACAGACTGTTGGATATGAAGTCAAGAGCAAGCTGGCAAAGGTACAACACGATATTCCTTTGCTCTCGCTTGACAAAACTAAAGACGAAAATGAACTAAATAAATTCGCAAAAGAAAATCCATGCCTGTTGATGTTCAAGTATGATGGCTAAATGATTTTTCAGACCTGTATCGTCTTGATCAGTATAAAAATGAAATTGTCCGAATGGATGGCTTTGGTACACGTTCCTATGAAAAATTGTGGGATGCTATTCAAGCATCAAGAAATGTTTCATTTGATAAGTTCCTTGTTTCTTTGGGTATTCCTAATGTTGGTAAGACAGCATCTAAGGTCATTGCAAGGTATTGTGAATATGATATTGCAAGGTTTGAAGATTTAGTAGGAAATGATTTCGATTGGACTGTACTTGATGATTTTGGAGAAGTAATGTCCAATAGTATCAAAGAATGGTTCGAGGACTCTTTGAATGTTGCTCTGTTTGCAAAACTTCTTGATTACATTACGATTTCAAAGCCTGAGATTACAGTTGTCAAAAGTAATCCATTCAAAGACAAAATTGTTGTTGCAACTGGCACACTACATAACTTCACCAGAGATGGTATTACTAAAAAGTTAGAGGAACTTGGAGCAAAAGTTGCTGGTTCAGTTTCTAAGAAAACAGATTATCTTATTGCTGGTGAGAAAGCTGGATCAAAAATGGCAAAAGCGCAGCAACTCGGCGTAATGGTTTTGACTGAACAAAAATTCATGGAGATGATTAGTTGAAAATTTTACATCGGCTCTTAGGATATTGCCCTATATGTGGACGTTGGTTTCAATTCAGCACCAAGCAGCGTACCCCAAACACTGTTAAAGACGAATATATTGTATGCTGCAAGTCTTGCTATGAAAAAATCGAAGCATATAGAGATGAATTACTCAGGGATTTACATAAAGATCAGAGGATTAAATCAAGAATGATGAAATAAAAGGCGAGGACGTGCGCCAAAACACACGTCCTCATCAAGTAAATTATTTCTTTTTCTCCGTATCAGCAACGGGTGTTGATTCAGGCTCGTCAAGGGAAATCCCTAATTTCTGAGCAATTTCCTCATTGCTCATTCCAGCATCTTTTGCCTTTGAAATAAGGGCTTTCAGGCCAGCGGCTTTAGAAGCACGTGGCTTTGGATTAAGGATTGCATTTTTCTTTGCCTCTAATTTTTGAATAGCATCCTTATGTCCAGCAATCTTTTTGTCAATCTCGGCAATACGTTCTTCTGCTGGGCGGCGAACTAACTTGCGCTGTTTGTTTTCGGCTTCTGCCATTATAGATCACTCCTTATCTCAAAATATGGCATTTGAATTATAGCACACTTCTTTTAATTTGTAAACATGAAAGGTGAAAAATTTAATGGGAGAATACACTTATACCAATGAGGACTTGATTAAAATGCAATCACGTCCTTTTAATACAAAGCTGCAAGTAACAACTGCAAAGTTCCTTGAGTTTTGTCAAAAGACTGAATATAATGTTTCCCTCTCATTTTCGGGGGGGCAGATAGTTCAGTTTTGTTAGATATGTTTGCAAAGTTTTGGTCATTGCATCGTGAACAGCATGGTAATAAACCCTTGCTTGTTATTTATGCAAATACAAGTAACGAATTTGCGTCTATGCCAAAACACGTTAAATTCTTTTGCGAATATATTGAAAACAAATATGATATAAAAATTGATTTACACATTGTACGAAGCAAGATTACTTTCTTTGATGTTGTAAAAACTGAAGGGTATCCAGTGGCAAGCAAGAAAGTTGCTCGAATGATCCGTGACGTAAAGGATTTTCTTGATGAGAGAGGTTTGAAATATGATGACGATATTGAACCGTATCTTGATCAGGGAATTGAAACAGCAAACTATTTGCGCTCTATTAACTGTCCTGCGACTATCGTATTAAGACTTTCTGGATATACCAGAGATAACAACATCTCAAAAACATGGTCAATTCCAAAGAAATGGAGATTTTTAATCAATGCGCCATTTCCAATCAGTGAACATTGTTGTGATATTCTTAAAAAGCAACCGATTAAACTTGTTCAAAAGGAAGTAAAAGCTAATCCTATTTATGGAACTTTAGCCGAAGATAGTCAAATGCGGCGAGATGCTTACTTAAAAACAGGCTGCAATGCTTTTAAAGATGGTCACGGTAAGTCAACTCCTATGGGATTTTGGATTCGACAGGATATATTAAGATACTTACATGATTTTAATATTCCTATTGCACCTCCATATGGCGAGATAGTTCAACTTGAAAATGGTAAATTTGAGTTTACTAAAGAACATAATACAGGATGTAAATTGTGCTTGTTTGGTTGTCATTTAGAGAAAGAGCCAAATCGTATTCAGCGTTTAGCTGATATTGAGCCAAACACTTATAAGTTTGTGATGAAAAGTCGTGAGGAAGGTGGTCTTGGTTATCGTGAAGTAATGGATTATTTAGGAATACCTTATGAAAACAAAGGAGATACATGAAAAAAGTTTTAACAATTACAATCGCATTTTTAGTTTTAATATTCGGTATTATTGTGGTGGGTCTGACAACGGCTCAAGAAAACAAGGCTAAAGAAGTGCAACCAATTCAATCAAGTGAGAAATGTCAATTAGTTTATATTGATTCAACTATTCCTGTAATAAAGCCTTTCTATACCACAATAGCAAATCATATTACAGAGAACGAACGTGAAACGCTTGCACGACTTGTATATCTGGAGGCCAGAGGACAATCTTATCTTGGTCAAAAGGCGGTTGTAGAAGTTGTATTGAATAGAGTATTGAGTGATGAATTTCCTAACACGATTGACGATGTAATATAGCAATTAGTGTATGGTGACTGGTTGATTGATGATGGAGTACACAACTTTGATGGCGGTGTTTATGAGGGAATTTTAATGAGTCAACCTCATAACAAAAACTTTAATGCTGAAGAAAATGGTCTTATTCGAGTTCATGGATGGGATGAGATTGGCAAAATTCTACTTTAACAAATTGGGAGGAACATTATGAATTATATGGAAATGACAGGAGATTTGTTTGCTGTCCCACAGGGTTATTACCTTGCTCATTGTATCTCTGGTGACTTCTCTCTTGGTGCCGGAATTGCAAAGCAATTCGATGAAGTTTATAATATGCGCTTTAAGTTGTTTAGGGACTATCCTTTTGAAGCAAATGAAAAGTATGGATATGTAGGCAAGGCTCTCTTAGTGGACAATGTATTTAATCTTGTTACTAAGCCAAAACATTATCATCGTCCTGATTATGACACATTGCTTGATACCATCATTGATATGAAGGATCAATGTGAAAATCTAAATATTACTAAGTTGGCAATGCCTAAGATCAGTTCTGGCCTTGACAGGCTGGATTGGGAGAAAGTCAAAGAAATCATTCAGGATGTGTTTGATGACTTTGATATTGAAATCTTGATTTGTAGTCTGTAAAGAGGAATTGCCATGACAGAGTATAAACCCCGATATTTAGTCATGGTTACTGCGTCTGCAAACAATAATAAATATTATCGTCAAATTCCTAATGGTGATACATGGATTGCTGAATACGGTAGAGTAGGTAGCAATCCGCAGCGCAGAACTTATCCTATGAGTCAATGGGAGTCAAAGTACAAAGAGAAAATTAAAAAAGGATACGTTGATCAGACTGATTTAGCAGAAGATTTAGTGCAAGTAAAAGAGTCAAAGCAAAGTAACAAGTATAAGGAAATTGAGAATAGGTCTATTGCTGAGATTGTAGAACGTCTACAAAACATGGCACGAAAAGCCATTAGTGATAACTATACTATCTCATCGAATAAAGTTACACAAGCAATGGTCGATGAAGCACAAAATATTCTAACAAGTTTGCTTGATGTGAAAGATGTTACTAAGTTTAACGATATTCTATTAAAGTTGTTTACCACAATTCCACGTAAAATGAGTAATGTAAAATCGTTTCTCGCAACATCTGAAAATGATTTTGCAAGTATCATTGATAAAGAACAGAACTTGCTTGATGTTATGAGTGGTCAGGTTGTTCAACATCAAGTTATTGATGAAACTCCCGAAGAAGTCAAAAAGCAAGATTGTACCATTCTTGAACAACTTGGTCTTGAATTTGATGAATGTGACAACAAGGATATTGCAATTATTAAAACTGCTTTAGGTTCTTGTTCTGATAAATTTTATCGTGCATGGAAAGTCAAAAATCTTAGAACACAGAAACGATATGATCAGTTCATTAAAGACAACAATATCAAGAATACTAAATTACTCTTTCATGGGAGTCGCAATGAGAATTGGTGGTCAATTATTAATAGCGGCTTAGTCTTAAAACCTACCAATGCTGTTATTACTGGCAAGATGTTTGGCTATGGAATTTACTACGCTCCTAAAGCAAGAAAGTCTTTAGGTTATACAAGCCTTTCAGGTAGTTATTGGGCGAAAGGAAATTCCAATTCAGGCTTTATGGCTCTTATGGATGTAGCATATGGCAAGCCTTATGATGTACATTCATTTGATAGTAAATATTATAATTTCAATTATGATGAACTGCAACGTGTTTGTAAGGGAGCAAATTGTTTACACGCACACGAAGGAAGTATGCTTCGTAACGATGAAATTATAGTATATAAAGAAGATCAGTGTACTATTCGGTATCTGATTGAACTGAAAAATTAGAATGAAGAGGTGGTTCAATGACTGTAATAAAGCGTGATGGCAGAGAAGTTGAGTTTGACAAAACAAAAATTAGTGATGCAATTTGCAAAGCGATTGTAGAGGTTGATGGCTCTTTGGCAGATGATACAAAGCAACTTGCATATGATATTGCTGATCGTATTGAGTCAAAAAATAAAGGCATTAATTTGACAGTTGAGCAGATTCAAGATATGGTTGAAATTCAACTTATGCTTAGTTATCGCAAAGACATTGCAAAGGCATATATCTTGTATCGAAATGAAAGAACTAAAATCCGTGATAGGAATAGTAATCTTGTCAAGAAAATCATGGTACGTGCTGATTCCAAAGTCAATTTTCACTCAAATGCGAATGTCGATGAATCCTCATTCTCTGGACGTGAAAAAGAGGCTTCAGCCGATATTGGCAAAATGATCGCACTGGACTTTGATGGCCTGTCTCAAGATGTTTCCAATGCTCATAAGGAGATGTTGGTATATCAGCACGATCTTGAAAAGGCAATCTATGGTATTCATAACTGTCTTAATCTGAACTTCCAAGAGATTTTTACTTATGGTTTCAGGACACGCAATGGTGATGTAAGACCGCCTTCCTCTTTTAGCACAGCTTGTCAGTTGTATGCTGTAGCGTTCCAGTGTCAAAGTCAGGTGCAATTTGGTGGTGTCGGTAGTATTCATACAGACCTTGATCTTGCACCGTTCGTAAAACTTAGTTTTTATAAACATTTTGCAGATGGTATTGTGTACTTGGATCATTATAGCAGAGAAGATGCAGACTGGATTTTAGATCAGTGGAAGAACAGTAAGCGGTCTATTGATGATCCGTATTTCAAGAAGTCGTTTAATGAAACTGCTTATCAGTATGCTATGGATATGTTGGAGCGTGAGGGCAAACAGGCAGCACAAGGACTTTATCATAATCTGAATACACTTGAATCTCGACAGGGTTCACAGGTTCCTTTTACAAGCATCAACCTTGGACGTGATACCAGTTTTGAGGGACGGTTGGTAACTAAGTGGATCATGGAGGCCAGCATTGACGGCATTGGACGGCATCACCTTACAAGTATCTTCCCCATTAGCATTTTCCAGTATAAGCAAGGAACTAATGCTAATGTTGGCGATCCAAACTATGATCTCAAGCAGCTTGCTCTTAAATCTATGAGTAAGCGTATTTATCCTAACTGGTGTAACTGCGACTGGTCACAGGCTCATGAGGATGAGAATAATCCTGATACATACTTTGCTACGATGGGTTGTCGCACATTGATTGGGTATGATCGGCATGGTCTTGGTTATATTCGTCAAGGACGTGGTAATAACGTTCCTAACACAATTATTCTTCCTAAGTTGGGTATTGAGTTTGGTATTTGTCTTGGCAAGCGTGATAAGCCTGATTTGGATGGGTTCTGGAAGGCTTTTGAGGAAACCTTAAAGCTGACAGAGCGTGGGCTTTTGGAGCGTTTTGAAATCATGATACGGCAATCTCCTAAGTCTGCGCCGTTTATGTATCAGAACAATACAATTCAGGATGCAAGGAATTGTGAAAAGGACGTGTTTAATGCGCTGAAACACAATACACTGGCGATTGGATATATTGGTATTGCTGAAATGTGTCAAGCACTTTTTGGTAAGAATCATGTTCATGATGCAGACGTTCATGCTTTTGCCCTGTCTGTTGTCAAGCGTATCAACGAATACGCCGCTGAAGCATCGGAGCGCAATAATCTGAACTTCTCTTGTTATGCTACTCCTGCCGAGGGGCTTTGCCGGACAGCATTGATGGGGCTGCGTGATCAGTATGGTATTATTGAAAATGTCACATCACATGAATACTTGACAAATTCTCATCATGTCCCTGTTTGGGAGAAGGTGTCCATCCAGCAGAAGTTGGAATGTGAGGCTCCATTCTGCAAGTATCCTACTGGCGGCTGTATTACTTATGTTGAATTGGATAGTACATTTGTAAAGAATACAAAGGCTGTTGAGGACATTATTGATTATGCGTTCAAGGTTCTTGATATTCCGTATCTGGCCTTTAACTTCCCTATTGATAGTTGTTTGAATTGTGGCTATCAAGGCGAGTTCAATGATAGGTGTCCTCAATGTGGCAGCGAGAACATTCAGCAGCTTCGCCGTGTGACAGGGTATCTTACAACAGACTATCGTAATTTCAATGATGGCAAACAGCGTGAAGTGCTTGAGCGTGAACAGCACAGCAAATATACTCCACAAATTAATCATGATGGATCAAATGAATCCTGATTTAAGATACGCTGGTATTGAATATGACGATGTAGCAAATGGTATTGGCTTGGGGGCAGTATTTTTTACTCAAGGCTGTCCCCACCAATGTCCAGAGTGTCAAAATCCTCAAACGTGGAGTAAGGACGGCGGCATAAAATTTACTGATTCAGTATTAGATCAGTTAATGCAATATTACTACGATATTCAATATGCCAGTAGATTAACACTTTCAGGTGGCGATCCTTTAGCAAATCCCGAATTAACTTATCGCATTATTTTCAAATTCAAAACCATTTTCCCTCAAAAAGCTGTTTGGTTGTATACAGGTTATAAATTTGAAGATTTTGCGTTTAATGTTCCTGCAACGCAAAACGAAGCATTGATTCAAAAAATTGTTCGGTTATGTAATGTGATTGTCGATGGCAAATTTGAAATCGACAAGAGAGATATTACATTACAGTTTATGGGTTCAAGCAATCAAAGGATTATTGATGTGCAAAAATCTTTAAAATCCAATCAAACAGTTTTATGGAATGACATGAATGGAGGCAATACTTGAAATATATTCTTGAAGTCCAATTTGAAACAGATGACCTTGATCCAGAAGAAAGTGAATTGGTTGAGGATATTCGTCATGATGTAGAAGATGTAATTGCAAATTATTCTATGACAGACAATCCAAAAGCAAAAATTAGGGAGGGGTAACTAATGCTTGTTGTAAATCTTTTTGGTGCGCCCGGAGCAGGAAAGTCTACTGGTGCAGCATATATCTTCTCGCAACTCAAGATGGCTGGCATTAATGCAGAATTAGTCACAGAGTTTGCTAAAGATAAAGTTTGGGAAGAGAGCAAGGCCGTGTTCCAGAATCAAGCCTATATCTTTGGTAAACAGTATTTCCGTATCAGTCGCCTTCAAGATAAGGTTGATGTTGTAGTGACAGACTCCCCCATCATTCTGTCGCCTTTCTATGCTAACGATCCTGTGCTTGGTGATGAGTTTGATACCCTTTGTACTAAGGTGTTTAACTCTTATGACTCAATGAATGTGTTTGTCAACCGTGTTAAACCTTACAATCCTGTTGGACGTTTCCAGACAGAAAGCGAGAGCGACCAGTTAGCGGCTGATCTGTTTACATTCCTGAATAAGCATGGTATCGTTTGCCGTCACTATGATGGTAGTCTTGATGGGTATAAGGTTCTCATTGCAGACATTATGGAGAGGCTTAAATGCCCCGGTAGAAGCTATGGCATATAACAATAAATACAACTGCGGAGGATTGAATGGAGTATATTGATTGTAAGTCTATTGCTCAGAAATGGAAAGATGAGATTAAAGCACATGGTATAAAAGCTAAATTTTATGTACTTCAAGTTGGTGATAATCCTGCATCAACCGCCTATATAAAAGGCAAGATTAAGGATGCTCAAGAAGTTGGGTTTGAATGTGTACACGTTCATATTCCAGCTACAACACGTGAACAGGTCTATCATGAAGTCAGTATGAAACTTGAAGAACTGAAATACAGCATGGAAGCAGACGGTGTTATTCTCCAGTTGCCTTTACCCTTTAGCCTGACGATGGATGATTTTAAAGATCATATGAATCCTGATAAAGATGTAGACGGGTTCTTAACTGATTCTCCTTTCGCCCCTTGTACACCTGACGGTATCATGCAAATGCTTAATGAAATTGGTGTATCTGCTGAAGGTGCATTGTGTGTCATTGCTGGTAGAAGCGATATTGTTGGTAAACCTATGGCACGTCTTATGACAGATGCAAATGCTACAGTATGTTTATGCCACTCCTTTACGGATCGCAAGCAACTTGAGGAACTTGCTAAGAAAGCAGACATTTTTGTAAGCGCAGTTGGTAAACCAGATTTTATAAGCAGTAGTCTTTTCAAAAAAAGAGCGGTAGTTATTGATGTAGGTATTAACCATACTGAAGATAGATTGTGCGGAGATATATCTATTGACAAAACTAACACAAAGAATATCTTGATAACTCCTGTTCCGGGCGGTGTTGGCCTTTTGACAAGAGCAATGCTCATGCAGCACATTCTTAGAGCATATGAAAAATATCACATTTGGAGGGCTATATGAATAAGTTTGAACGTGTATCTGAAACAGAATATAACAAGGTATTAACAAGTGATTGTACTGCCAAAAACGGTGTAATTTGTGTTGCACCCTATGAGAATATTAAACTTCCGCATAGAGCCACTGTGCGGAGTGCTGGGTATGATTTCTTTTCTCCTATCTCTTTTAAATTAAAGCCGGGACAGACCATTAAGGTTCCTACATTTGTCAAGGCTCAATTAAGCCACGGCAGAGTTCTCATGCTTTATCCCCGTAGCAGCTATGGGTTTAAATATCGGATGCAACTTGATAATACTGTTGGTGTTGTAGACGGTGATTACTATAATAATGAAAGTAATGAGGGGCATATTTTCATTAAGATCACAAACGACAGTAAGACAGGTAAGACACTTGAAGTCAACGTTGGAGATGCTTTTGCACAAGGCATTATCATGGGATATGACGTTACAGACAATGATAATGCTACTGCTGTCCGAACTGGTGGGATAGGTTCAACATCGGTATGAACAATTTTCAATACATAACAGAAACCTATAAATCAAACTGTTTCATTGAGGCCGTTAAAGCAAAACTCTTTGGCGGCTCCAATATAAAGATATATTTCTGCAAGCCAAGATTTCATAATGGCAAATTTCAAATGTGTCATTTTATGTGGACTGATGGAGTGCGTGATTACGATTTTTCGGATCACGAAGAAGATGAGTTGCCGTGGTATAGGTGCTTTCTATTCGATGGTCAGATTAGGCAGTTTGAGAAAGGATTTGCTGAACGATACTCTAACTATCGAAATAAAAGGAGATAGTCACAATGAAAATGAATCACAAATTTTGCATATGGCTCATTAGTATTGTCGTTGCTATAAGCATTTGCTGGCAATTACTTGAAGTGCTAATTTATGGTGAAATTCAGCCGAGAATTGTTGATGATATTATTGGCCTACTTTGGACTGGAGCAATATGCTTTGCTTATAAATTCAAAGAAATTGAATTAAAACGAATGTTAAAAAAATATAATAAGGTTCGTGTCAATACTACATGGTGGTTAAGAAAACCTGTTCCTCCAGAAATGTATACTGATGGGTATATAAGCGATCATATATGGTTGCAATCCGAACATAAACTTGGATGTAAAAGAAAAGAGAGGTGTACAAATTATGGAAATGGAATTTTTTGAATCACAACTTTTAAATGTAAATACCAGTTTATCGTTGTTAGAAGAAATTATTAATATAGATGTTGCACTTAGAACAATCATTAACCTATTAGTAGAAAAAGGAATTATATCTAAGCAAGAGTTCTTAGAAAAATCAAAGCATACAGAATCAAACGATACATATAAGCATTTTTATGAAAACAAAGATGCAATGTTAAAACAATCCGAACTTTTACAAACTGTTATTAGCAAACTAAAGCAAGATAGTTAAAACTAAATTATTATTTAAGATAGCGGGGGGGTGATAATATACACGAAACAATAGCACTATCACGCCAAATCCCATTTTGGGAGAAATACACTTTGTCGATAGATGAAGCAGCAGCTTATTTTAGAATTGGTAGAGACAAATTATACCAAATCGTTTCTGAAAACAAAGATGCAGATTTCATTTTGTGGAATGGAACGAGAGCGCAAATTAAACGTAAGAAATTTGAAAACTACATTGATAAGTTAAATATCTTGTAATTTGCCTTGAATCAAGACTCTTGATGTGGTATAATTAAATCAACCACATTAGGGTCTTTTTTCGGATAAGAAAGGAGTGTACAATGTCCGAAAAAAGAACTGAAACAAAACGGCGTGATTCAAAAGGCAGAGTTTTAAGGAATGGTGAAACTCAACGATCTGACGGAATGTATATGTATCGCTTTAACGATGCAGGAGGTGTTAGACGTACAATTTATAGTTGGCGGCTTGTAGAAACTGATAAGTTGCCACCACACAAACGGGCTTGTGAACCCTTACGAGAAATTGAAAAGCAACTTACACGTGATACGGATGATGGGATTCAAAGTTTTGTTGCAAACAAAAAAACGCTCAACGACTTCTATGAAAAGTACATGAGCATGAAAAAAGAACTGAAACCCTCTACACGATTTACCTATGCGAACACTTATGACAACTGGATTAGGAACGAACTTGGTTTTCGTCCAATCGGTTCAATCAAGTACAGTGATATTAAGCAATTCTATCTTTCTTTGTATTTTGATAAGGAAATGAAGCCTAACACGATCCATGCTGTCAATACCATTTTACATCCTATCTTTACTCTGGCAGTACGTGATGGATATATCAGGTCTAATCCAGCTTATCAAGTTTATGCGGAACTCAAAAAGCAGAATGGATGGGGGCAGGATAAACGCCACGCATTGACAGAACAGCAGCAAGAAGCATTTGTCGATTTCCTTCGTAATTCGTCCGTGTATCACAAATGGCTTGGCCTGATCACATTTTTACTTGGAACTGGTTGTCGTATAGGTGAGGCTATTGGCTTACGGTGGGAGGACTGTGACTTTCAAGAGAACATCATTTCTATCAATCACAGTGTTTCTTATACCGAAGTTGAAAAAGGTAAAGGACGTAGGTTCTATATATCTACTCCCAAAACCGATGCTGGCACAAGAGACATTCCTATGTTCAAGGAAGTGAAACGTGCCTTGCTGAATGAACGTCTTAGACAAATGCAGACGGGATTCAGTCAGCAGGAAATTGACGGTTACTCTGACTTTGTTTTTGTCGGCAACAGGGGAACTATCCATCATCCTACCAGTATCAATCAAACTCTCAAACGGATCATCAATGCCTATAACACTATGGAAGTTGACCGGGCGAAAAAAGAAAGACGAGAGCCTACTTTGCTCCCGCACTTTTCAGTCCACAATTTACGTCATACATTCTGCACACGCATTTGCGAAAACGAAACCAACCTGAAGATCATTCAAGAAATCATGGGTCACGCCAATATTTCTACTACGATGGATGTATACAACGAAGCCACTATGGAGCAGAAGAAAAAGTGTTTTGCCAACCTTGAAGGCAAGATTAAGATTGGTTGAATCTACACCAAAACCTACACCATTTCAACCTAATTTCTCAGGACGATGTAGGACATGGTAGGAAAATAAAATGTTTCTTCAACCAAAATCACAAAAATGCCTACAAAATAGGGCTGTTTAGAAACTTATCGGCAGTTATAGAACGGCAAAGAATATCTTCTTATATCCTCGAAACAAGCCCCCACATCCAGCAAAGATGTCAATGTAAATTTTCTTATCCATCATCATACAACTCCTCATAATTGGATACAATAATTCATAATAATTATATCATTGAAACTTTAGAAAATCAATACAATAAGGAGGATACCATGCCTTTCTGCCATTTTTCAAAAATAAGCAAAAGTATATCCTGGTCCAAAATAAAAGCAAATACTCTATTACAAATCAAAAACAATTGTAAAAAAATAGAATATTTAAAGCTTACTGATGTAGCAATATCAAAACCTGAATTTGATACAATATGTAAAGATATTTCAATCCCTAGCCTTTGTTACCAAAAATTTGCTCATCAATCCGTTGCTGGAACAGATGGAATTTGGCGCTGCATTATATTACAGAATACGCAAGATACTCGTAAAATTATATTATATACAGCTGGTCGAATCTACCCTCTTTATGCTGCAATTGAAGAATATGAGAAAATTATGCAATAATAAATATCTCCATGTATTGTTGAATATTAATATGATCTTTCAAATACCACAAATACTATATAGTATTTGTGGCATATTCTGTATATTTACAAGATTGGAAACCCTTCTATAAAAATGTTATATCTACAATAACTAGCAGTTCAACAATAGATTGGACCGCTGGCGCTATTAAATTTTGTCGTTAATGAAACAGCCTCCTTTTTTCGATATTTTTCTCGTAAGATTTCAACTTGGAAAAGGAATTGAATAAATGACGGCAAACGCTCAAACCCCTTGAAAATCAAGGCTTTTTCCGTTTGTCGTTATTATACCGTAACGGCATTTTGCTGGGTCGATGCTGGCTGACCACGGGGTACCCCTCAAGCAGATACAGGCTTTTCTGGGGCACGATTACAATTCCCCTATAACTTCCAAGGTTTATATCCACGAGGAACTACAGAGCGGTGCGAAAACCTCTGCCGCAATGGATGAGATTTTGGGAGATTTCTTGACGGCTTGACAAAGCTCTCTACCTTGTTCGGAAAAATGTTCGGAATTGCGGTTTTACTGATTTATGACAACAGAAAAACCGCACTACATAAGCCATAAACGGCCCTGCCATGCGGTTTTTCCTGTGTACCCTGTGGTGGAGATAAGCGGGATCGAACCGCTGACCTCTTGAATGCCATTCAAGCGCTCTCCCAGCTGAGCTATACCCCCGAGTTTTTCATCATACGATGATATTCTTCATCGGAGTACACTTTATTCAATTTTGGTTGATATAAGCGGAATAATGAAGATTTGGTGCTCTCAGTGGGGGCATACATTTAACTTCTCAGGCTCCCAGCTGAGCTATACCCCCATATTGAAAATCAAACTTTCTTGTTTTGCATCTCACTTCCGGTGCTCTAAGATAATACCACAGATTTTCGGATTTTGCAAGCCTTTTTTGAAAAAAATTTCCGATTTTTTAATTTTTTTGCGAGATGCAGGCCAAAGCCCGCAGAAAAGGAAAGGCCGCCCGCAAAAAGCAGGCGGCAGAGCTGTCATTCTCCCAGTTCTTCTTCCAGCAGACAGGCGGCCCGGGCCAGCGCCTCGGCTTCATCCGGGCCGGCACACTCCACCTCTAGCTGGGCGCGGGCGGGAATGCCCGCTGCCATCAGGTTCATCATGCTTTTGCCGTCAGCCCGGAATTCCCCATAGGTCAGCCGGATACTGCTGGAAAACCGCCCCATTTCCTGGGAAAAGGTGCCGGCAGGACGCATATGGAAATTAACGGAGCTGTTCCATGTAACTGTTTTTTTAACCATTTGCCCATCTCCTCTCAACTCAAACAAACCCTTGCGCTTTTACCCCATTTCCTGTTCAGCCCCGTCCTCCGCCGGGTTCACAAAAACTGTCTTGTAATTCTCATAAATCACCATGCCGGGCCTGGCCCCCTGGGGCTTGCTCACATGGCGTATCTGGGTGTAGTCCACTGGCACCTGGGCGGAAGACCTGGCGCGGCTGTGGCGGGCAGCCAGCACAGCCGCCTGCTCCATGGCCGCCTCCGTAGGCTTGCGGCCCTCTGTGACAAGCACCGTGTGGGAGCCTGGTATGTTCTTCACATGAAACCACAGATCGTTATTATTGGCTGTGCGCATGGTAAGCTGGTCGTTCTGGCGGTTGTTCCGGCCCACCAGCACCGTAAACCCATCCGCAGTCTCAAAGCGCAAAGGCACGCTGGGAGATTCCTTCCTGGCCTTCTTCCCCCGCTGTGCCCGGAGATACCCCTGCTCTGTAAGCTCTGCCCGGATTTCCAGCAAATCCTTCTCCGTCTCCGCCCGGGCCAGGGCGTCCAGCACCGAATCCAAATATACCAGTTCCCGCTCTGCCAGGGCTATCTGCTCCTGCAGCTTCTCCTCGGCGGTCTTGGCCTTGCGGTATTCCTTATAATATTTCTGAGCGTTCTGGGAGGGGGTTAAAGCAGGATCCAGCTTGATGTGTACCAAAGGCTGCCCCTCCTGGTAATAGTCAGGCAGATCCGCAGCCTTCGCGCCTTTCGGCAGGGTATACAGGTTGGCGCTGATTAAATCACCCGCCACCCGCAAAGAGTCCCGCTGGGCGCACCGATCCAGCTCTCCCTTTTGCGCCCCGATTTTCCGGGAAAGGCGCTCGGCATGGTTTGAGAGCAGCCGCAGCAAGTCCTGCTCCCGCACCCGCATGCGCTCCTGCTGATCCTTCTCCCGGTAAAAGCTGTCCAGCAGCCCGGAAAAGCTCTCTCCTTCCTTCACCACTGCCGCAGCGCCATATTGGTGGATGTCCAAAAAGGAAAAGTCCATGGGCTTTTTCTTTACATCCACCGCCATATAGGGGCGGCCCGTAAGGCCCTCCACGGTTTCCTTCAGCTGCTGCAGGAAAAACCGCAGCCGGAAACGCTGTTCCTCCCCCAGGGTTTTCACGGTCAGTTCCCGGCCCCTTCCCACCTGGTGGGCCACCTCCCGGCATACAATGGGAGATACCCCCTGCAGCACCGCCAGCAGCCCCTTGGAAAGCTCCATGTCCCTGGGCAGGGACTCCATGGCAGACACAGCCTCCTGGGCGGTGCGCGCCAGCAGGCAAAGCTTGTCCTGGGGCGGCGGGAGCCGATAGGAAAGCCCGGGCAGCACCAGGCGCTGGGAGGACATCTCTGCGTCCACCCGCTTTAAAGCGTCAATGATTTTCCCCTCTCCGTCGCTGAGGATAATATTGCTGTACTTCCCCATGATTTCCATGGTAAGCGTCAGGGTCACATGATCCCCCAGCTCGTTCACCGCGTCAAAATCAAAATGCAAAAGCCGCTCCAGTTCCGGCTGGCGGATGGCCTGAAGCTTTGCCCCCTGCAATTTTTTCCGCAAAAGCATGCACAGCATGGGGGGCTGCTTGGGGTTTTCCAAAGGGATTTCCGTCAGGTGTACCCGAGCGCTGTTGGCCCGGGCGGAAAACAGCACCCGGCAGGCGCTCTCCCTGCTGCGAAACGCAACTACCAGCTCCTCCCGGTTTGGCTGGTGGATTTTGTCCACCCGCGCCCCCAAAAGCTTTTCCTCCAGCTCCCTTTTAATATGCCGCAAAAACGCGCCGTCCAGCGCCATGGGCGCCACCTCCTTTTTGGTTGGAACTCTGCCACAAACCCCGGCTTAAGGGACTTTTTTTGAGGAAAAAAGTCCCTTAAGAATCCTCAAAAAACCTTCACCCTGTCACACACTGGTGCACAGGCCTTGTTTTCGACACCAGAAACGCTGCCCCAGGCAGCCGCTTTTTCAAATAAGCGGCTAAAAATTCAGCAAAAACCGCTTCCGTCTCATAATGCCCCGCCGCAATGCAGGTCAGGCCTGTGGAAGCTGCTTCCAGCATTTCGTGGTGCTTCATTTCCCCGGTAATGTAGGCGTCCGCCCCCCGGCAGGCGGCAAACTGGACAAAGCCCCCTCCAGCCCCGCTGCAGAGGAACACTTTTTTCACAGCCCTCTCTCCAGGAATCAGGTTCACCGCACCTGCGCCCAGCCGCTCCCGCACCAGCCGGGCAAATTCCAAAGGCGAAGGCGATCCCTCTGCCTCGCCGGAAAACAGGATGCAGTCCTCCCCGAAAACATCCTCCTGCCGGATAGCTTTCAGCCCCAGCCTGTTTGCCAGGGCCACGTTCACCCCGCACACCGGGGAGATGTCCAGGTTTGTGTGGCAGCACAGCGCCCCAATGCCCTTCTGGGCCAGCAGATAAGGCGCCGCGCGGCTGTTAAGGCTTTTTAAAGGCGTGAAGATAACCGGGTGGTGGCTGATAATCAGCCCCGCGTTTATGGAGGCCGCTTCCTCCACCACTGCCGGGGTGATGTCCAAAGCAATCAAGGCCCGCGCCACCTCTGCCGCCGGATCCCCCACCAGCAGGCCGCTGTTGTCAAAGCTTAAGGCGCTCTCAAAGGGCGCAGCCTGGTCTATCACGTTGTATATATCACAAATCCGTACCATAGGCTTCTCCTGTTTCCCTTTCTGTTTTTCCCGCGCGCCAAGCGTGGAAGCTCTTTCCCTCCCTGCCGGTTTGACCAGGGAAAGGCCGCGCTTTTCTTTATTTCCTTGTCTGGCCAAAGACAATATGTTCCTTTTTGCCATCCGCTATGCCTCCCCCAGATAAGCTTCCCGCAGGGTCTCCATCGCGTCCCCCAGCGCCTTTGCCCGGGCCGTTTCCCCTAGATGGGCCGCGCCCTTCCGCTGGTTCTCCAAAATCCGCGCCTGCTTTTCCGCATATAGCCGCACCGCCGGGCTTCCCGGCTCCAGCCTGCCCATGTAGGGGTATAGAAGGGGCATAGGGCCGTTCTCCCCGGTAAACGCCGCGGAAAAGGCGGCATACACCTTGCCGCTGTCCAGACAGGCCCGCTCCTCCAAAATGGAAAAGCCCAAGCCCCACAAGCCTGCCCGAAGCTGTGGCCCGCAGCTCATGGGCTGCAAAACCAGCCGCTTCCCTGGATTTCGCAGCCAGGAAGTTTCCCCTGCCATGCGCAGAATCAGCTCCCCGCCCATGCCCGCAATCACGATGTCCTCCGCGTCTCCAGGCCCCAGGCCCTGCAGCCCGTCTGAAAGCAGAAGCCGCATTTTTGCCCCATACCGGGCGGCGTTCCGCCTGGCAGCCTCCAGGGGACTGGCATTAATGTCCGCGGCGATGGCCCGGGGGCACCGCCCGGTTTTCAAAAGCCATATGGGCAGATAGCCATGATCTGTGCCGATATCCGCCACCGCAGCCCCCTCCCGCACCAAAGACGCGCAAAGGCTGAGCCTGGGTCCAAGCTGAAACAGGGGCCTTGCCATAAACGCCCTCCTTTCACTGGGCAAAAAGACAAACTGCCGCCTGGCCGAAACGCCGGGCGGCAGTCTGCGCAAGCCGTATCAGACTATTTCCCACTCAGGTGCCGGTTGAGTTTCTCCACCAGCTCGTCCGGGTTCACCCCGTGTACCCCGCAGGCCTGCTCCAGCGTCTCCCCCCGGGCAGAGGGGCAGCCAAGGCAGTGCATGCCCATCTCCAGAAAATAAGGGGCGGTTGTTTCGTCCATATCCAGAATTTCCCCGATAATCATGTCCTTTGTAACAGCAGCCATTTTTTTCATCCTTTCTCACAGCGGGAAACCCGCCGCAAAGCAGTCAATTGCAAATTTCAGTACCTATATTATAATACCCCCGGCCCCGGCGCGCAATACCTGAAACCATGAATTTTGTGTGAAAAGCAGTTTTTCTGCCTTTTCCAGCTTAGAACCTACTTCATGGGCAGAAAGCCGATTTTTTTCATAGCCTTGGACACTGTCCGCTGGGCAATGGACCCGGCCTTTTCCGCATTCTCCCGGCAGCACCGCTGCAAATAGTCCTTGTCCTGCAAAATTTCCTTAAAGCGCTCCTGAATGGGCCGCAGCTCCCCGATAACGGCTTCCGCCACAGCGGGCTTAAAGTCGCCATAGCCCTTGCCCGCAAACTCCCCTTCAATTTCCTCCATGCTCTTGCCTGTAATGCAGGAATAAATTTCCATCAGGTTCTTCACCCCGGGCTTGTCGTCAGAATAGCGCACGCAGGCCTCGCTGTCTGTAATGGCCCGTTTGAACTTGCGCATAATGGTATCCGGATCATCCAGCACGCTGATGCAGCCGTTGTTGTTCCCGTCAGACTTGGACATTTTCCTGGTGGGATCCTGCAAAGACATAACCCTGGCCCCATGCTGGGGGATAATCGGCTCTGGCACTGTGAAGGTGGGGCTGTAAATGCCGTTGAAGCGCTCCGCAATGTCCCGGGCAATCTCCACATGCTGTTTCTGATCCGCCCCTACAGGCACAAAGTCCGCCTGATA
Source organism: Acutalibacter sp. JLR.KK004 (assembly GCF_036941085.1). NCBI lineage: Bacteria > Bacillati > Bacillota > Clostridia > Eubacteriales > Acutalibacteraceae > Acutalibacter > Acutalibacter sp. JLR.KK004. The sequence goes on along the minus strand of NZ_JAYMNQ010000001.1, from coordinate 620,186 downwards.
TAAAAGGATGTCCGCCGCCATCAGGCAGGGATACGTGAAAAGCCCGGCGTTGATGTTGTCCGCGTGTTTAGCCGATTTATCCTTAAACTGGGTCATGCGGGAAAGCTCCCCGAACTGGGTGTAGCAGTTCAAAATCCAGGCAAGCTGGGCGTGCTGGGGCACATGGCTCTGGATAAAAAAGAGCGTCTTGCTTAAATCAATGCCCATGGCAAGCAGGAAGGCATAGGCGTCCTGTGTGTACTTGCGAAGCTGTGCCGGCTCCTGCCGCACGGTGATGGCATGGAGGTCCGCTAGGGCATAGGCGCACTGGTAACCTTCTTCCTGGAACCGGAGCGCGTTTTTGAAAGCCCCCAGGTAATTCCCCAGGGTAAAGGTGCCTGTACACTGGTACATGCTTAAAATGCGTTTTTTCTCATTGCTTTCCATATTGTTTCAACCTCTTTCCCGAATATTTAGCTAAGCGTGCTTTCGCGCAGGCAGTGAAAGCCGCTACATTGCCTTGGCGGTTTCGCCCAGTATCTTCACGCCTTCCCGTAGCTGCTCATCTGTAGGCGTAGAGAAATTGATGCGGAAAGAGCGGCAAGGCTCTGTTTCGTCTGTGAGGAACGCTGTGCCCGGCACCACGCAGGCCTTGCGCTCCATGGCCCGCTTCACGAACCCCAGCATATCAGTGCCCTCCGGCAGGGTACACCAGGCAAAAAGCCCGCCCTCAAAATGGCTCCAGGTGATAAGGGGCCTGAAATGCTCCTCCATGGCGGAAAGCAGCACAGCGCTTTTCCGGCTGTAAATGTCCCGCAGGTTTTGCAGGTGGGCCTCATAGTCAAAGCCTGTCATAAAGCGGTGGCACACAATCTGCGCCCACATGTTGGAATGTACGTCCTCCCCCTGCTTGCACACCACCATTTTCTGGAGCACCGCCCTGGGGCCGATGGCATAACCCACCCGCATCCCCGGGGAAACCACCTTGGAGAAAGAGCCGGCATACATCACAATGCCCTCTGTGTCAAGGCTCTTAATGGAAGGCACGTCCTCCCCTGCAAAGCGCAGATCCCCATAAGGGTTGTCCTCCAGAATCATCACCCCATGCTTTTGGCACAGCTCATACACTTTTTTGCGCTTCTCAAAACTCATGGTAATGCCTGAGGGGTTCTGGAAATTGGGAATGGTATACAGATATTTCACATTTTTCTCTGTCTCCAAAGCCTTTTCCAGGCAGGCCATGTCCATGCCGTCCTCCTCCATGGGAATGCCCACAAGCTTTGCCCGGTAGGATCGGAAGGTGTTCAAAGAGCCGATAAAGCTGGGGGCCTCGCACAGCACCGTATCCCCCTCGTTTAAAAGGGTTTTCGTCAGCAGATCCATCACCTGCTGGGCGCCGCTGGTAATGAGGATATCATCGTTCTCTGTGCCCACCTGGTGCTTTTTCTTCATATACCCCAGCAGGTGCTCCCGCAGAGGGGCATACCCCTCTGTCACGCCATACTGCAAAGCCTCAATAGGGGTATCCTCCAAAAGCTGTGCCGAAACCTTCCGGATGGCTTCATAGGGGAAGGCGTCCGGCGCCGGGTTCCCGGCGGAAAGGGGGATAATCCCCGGGGCGGAGGAGTTTTTTAAAATCTCCCGGATGGCAGAGGGCTTCAGCGCCTTCACCCGGTCAGAAAACTGATATTCCATATGTTTGCTCCTTTCCGGCGGGAAAACCCCGCCCACAAAAAAATAAAAGCCCGCCCCACGCATGGGACAGGCTCTGCCTGCGGTACCACCCAAATTGACAGGCTGCCGCCTGCCCAACTCTTCCCCATAACGCGGGGCGCGTCCGGCCATTTCCTGCCAGCCCTCCCGGGGCCATTCCCAGCCTTCCCCTGCCGCCTTCCCACCCTGGGCGGCTCTCTTAAAAAGGATAGCGGCTGGTACTCCTCCCGGTCAACGGTTTTCCTATATCCATCTCATTATATGGCATCCCCCAGGAAAAGTCAAGGGCAGGGAACGCTTTGGGAGCGTCCCCAAATCTGTGTAATCGCAAAGTACAGTCTGCCATCTGGCGGACCTTTCCGACAGACCGGAGCCATGAAAAACCCTTTCTCGTCTCCCTGTTCTTTTGGGGTTAGCGGCTTTTCAATATCTTGTTGTAAAGAGCGATATGCGCGCAGGAAAGGTTTCCGTTTTTGCCGCAGGCAAGAGCAACGGATTTATAAGTATTAGCGGTACCACGCTTCATGGTTGCGTTTCCTATGGCGGAGGAACCGCTGACGCAGGTATTTTTGCTAACGAATTGTGCTTTTGAATTATACGTATAAGCAGTGGCAGATGCGGAAGAGGACGTATCATTGTAGTGGAAAATTCCCATCAACACAGACAGGCGCTATTGTACCCCATATAAATTGGTTTTTGAATGTCTTGAAAAATATAAGCAAAAATCCAAAAATACCTTGACATTATAGTTCTACTAGTGTTATATTTAGAAGCGGGTAGATTTGAGTTTGCATCTCAATTTTTTCCTACAGGTAGGCTGCAGTTGAACCCATGGGTCTGCATGGCGGATACTCTTTCTATAAATTCTACATGGGCTTGGGTAAAACATGTTGCTTTACCTCCAGCTTATGGATAAAAAAAGGGGGGGAGAGATAAATTTTAAAGAAAGGATAATCTGTTCGTAAAAATTTTTGTTTCAGACAGGATTGATAACAGAGGAGGTGCCAAAATGCCTATTAGCGGACTTTCCATTTCAGAAAGAATGTGGAGTTTTTACACATCCAATCAAAGAGGAGATTGTCCAGTTACTTCTTTTGATCAAATAAAAAATTCATCTACCTATGATACAACGAACGCAGAAGACCCCGGCAAGCAGCTTTTGGATGATTATCGCACATGGAAAGCGGAGCAACCGCCACGAAATTTGCCTGATTCAAAAGGTGCCACGGAAGATAATTTGAAGTATTTGCGACAGCACTTTCAAGGTGAACTATCTCTTTTCCAACGTATAGATGCTGTAGATACTATGCGTGAGATGGGTATTATTACAGAGGATCAGATGATGGACGCCTTGTCCTTGGGTGACAGCAAAATGCGCTTTCTGCGTCTCTGCGATGCTGGACTTGTAGATGGAGGTGTAAATTTCGATGCGAAACTGGATAAGTGGACAGACTATTTTTCTATGAGTTCCATTGGCTGGGCGAATAATTTATCAAAAATTTTTGAACTGCTGAATAGCAGTCTACGATTTAGTGGCAAGGTTGATCTAGCTGAAGAGATTCAAAGCGCGTTGAATCAGGTTACAAGTAAAAAAGCTTTTTAGAGGCCCTTGCGACTGTTAAGAAGAAAGCACGGCAAAAGAAAAGCGCTCCACCTGGGGCGCTTTTTTTCATTCCAGGGAGATGGATACCTCCATGCCGTCCCACAAGAAATCCGCCGTGGTGCTGCGCACCACCGGGTTTTCGTTGCTCACCGCCTCATACACGAACAGATTCCCGTCCGGCAGCTCCTGGTACGCATAAACAGTGAACTGCTTGATAATATACCGCTGGCCCCAGGGGCCGTCCTGGCGCTCCACTGTGTTCATGATTTTCCCATCAGGCCCGTCTGTAAGGCACTCCGGGGGCAGCCGCCCCCTGTCCGGCTTTATCAGCTCCACCTGGGGAAGCTGCTCCTGATAGGCTGTGAGGCTGTAGGCTGTGGCGCCCACCACCACCAGGAAATATACCGCCGCAATGCACAGATACACAACCCGGGAGGTTTTTATCCTCTGCTCTTTTTTCATTGGCCCCACATGATGCCTGCCTTTGCTTTTCATGTCCCCGCCTCCTCACGATTTCACGCTGGACAGCGCGATGCCCTCGGTGAGATAATCCTGCCCCAAAAGGAACACCAGCAGCGCCGGAATCAGATAGAACACCGACACCGCGAAGAACATGCCCGGATCCCCTGTCACCACGTTGCCCAGATACACAGACAGCGGGTTGTCATAGGTATTCTTAATGAAAACTACCGCCTGATCCACAATGTTCCAGTTGTCCGCAAACAGCAGCACCACCAGCGCCGCCACCACTGAGCTGAGGTTGGGCCGCACCACATACCAATACGTGCGCCAGGCCCCCGCCCCGTCCAGGGCCGCGGCCTCCATGCACTCCTTGGGGAAGTTCTTGAGCTGCTGGCGAATGAGGAACACCCCCAGCGGATGGAACAGCGCGGGCAAAAGTATGGCCAAGTAAGACTCCCGGATGTTCAGCCACCCTGCCACAATGAAGTTTGGCACCAGCAGAATCTGGGTGGGCATGAGCATGACAATGATATACATAAAGAAAATGGCTTCTTTGTATTTCCATTGTATATTTTCCAGCCCATATGCAGCCAGGGGAGCCAGCACACACTGGCCCAAAAGCACCGGCAGCACCAGCAAAACCGAGTTCCAGAACATCCGCAGATACCCCGGGCTTTCCAGCAAAAGCTGCTGATACTGCTCCAGGGTGAAGCTTTCCGGCAGCAGGCCAAACCGCACAAAGTGGATGCCGTGGGAAGTAAAATCCCCTGCATTAGACTCCATCACCTCTGCCGAATACCGGCTGACAATCTCCGCCCCGCCCATAAAGGAGTTGGCGAAAATGAACACAATGGGGAACACCGCCACAACCGCCGCAATACCGATAATAATATTCGGGAGTATGCGTCTTTTCTGCATGTATATTCCCCCTTACTGGTAGGCGTCGGTGACGCGCTTCTGGGCGTAGAACACCACAAGGAGCACAATGCCGATGACCAAAAACAGGATGTAGGCCGCGCTTGACAGCTTCTGCATGTTCAGGGACAGGAACTGGTTGTTCATATAGTGCTGGAGCATATAAATGTCCGGGCTGGGGTAGGCCCCGTAGAGCATATACACCTCTTTAAACACCTTAAAGCTGTTGACAATGCTCATCAGCAGCACCACAAAGGTGGTGGGCGAAAGGTAAATCCAGGTCACGTTGGTGAACTGCTTCCACTTCCCCGCCCCCTCCAGGGCCATCTGCTCGTAATAGGTCTTAGGGATCCAGTTCAGCCCCGACCAGAAAAGCACAATGTTGTAGCTCACGTTCTTCCATAAAAACACCGCCACCAGCACCCCCATGGCCCAGCCGTTCTGGGACACCGCCTCATGGCTAAAGCCCATCTGCAAAAGGAATTTCTGCACAAGGCCGTTTGCGTCAAACAGCACCTTCCAGAAGTAGACGATCGTGCCAGAGGGCACCACCAAAGGCAGGAGCAGCAGCATAGTGGCAGGCGCCCTCCCCTTTTTCATGCCCTGCAGGCACAAAGACAAAAACAGGGACAAAGCCATGCCCAAAGGCACAGAAAGCCCGATGAAAATGGCAGTGTTCAGGGCCGCAGACTGGAACAAAGAGTTTGCCAGGGTGTCCGAGAAGTTTTGCAGTCCCACAAAGCTCTGGGAACCCATGTTGTCAATCAGCGCGTAATACAGCGAAAACCCAAAGGGGATGGCGTAAAACAGCAGCACCCCCAAAAGGCTTGGCAGCAAAAACAGCCAATAGGCTTTTGTTTTTTTCACAGGCCCGACCACCCTTCTCCGCGCGCCAGCGCGCCTGTGGCAAAGTTTCTAAAAACCCTTTTTGATGTTAGGTTTTTTCGCAGATTTTGCCTGCTTTTCTCTATGATACCACATGCTGCCACCGCAAGTCAACCAGAATATTTCACAGGGATGCCTCCGGCGGGGAAGGGGCTTTGCCCCCTCCACCCCCACAAGCCCTTTTTGAAAAAAGGGCAAACATTCCCTTTGGGAATGTTTTGACCCTAAAACTATATCAGCATTTGTCAAAGCGCTCCTCCAAACCCGCAAAAAGCCCCCTGCGGGAACCATCTCCCGCAGGGGGCTGCAATCGCTTTATTTGCCGGGCTTAAAGCTGTCTTTCAGCTTCACAGAGCGGTTGAATACCGGCGCCCCGGGCTTTGCGTCCTTAGAGTCCACGCAGAAATACCCCTGGCGCATAAACTGGAAGCTTTCCCCGGGCTTTGCGTCCCGCAGGCCCTGCTCCAGCTTGCAGCCCTCCAGCACCTCCAGGGAGGTTTCGCTGAGATAATCCAGGAAGTCCCCCTCCTCCGGGCTTTCCACAGAGAACAGGTTGTCGTAAAGCCGCACCTGGGCTGTCAGGGCTGTTTCCGCGTCCACCCAGTGAAGGGTGGCCCCTTTCACCTTCCGCCCGTCCGCCGGATCGCCTCCCCGGCTGTCCGGGTCAAATTCCCCGTGGATCTCCGTCACGTTCCCCTCATTGTCCGTCTCATAGCCCACGCATTTTACCAGGTAGGCCCCCTTCAGTCGGCACTCCGGCCCGCCGGGATACAGCCGCTTATACTTGGGCACAGGCTCTGTAAGGAAATCCTCCGCCTCAATCCACAGCGTGCGGGAGAAGGACACCTCCCGGGTGCCGTCCTCCGGGCAGTTGGGGTTGTTTTCCACTGTAAGCATTTCAGTTTTGCCCTCGGGGTAGTTTGTGAGTACCAGCTTCACCGGGTGCAGCACCCCCATCACCCGCCGGGCATGCTGGTTCAGATCCTCCCGCAGGCAGTGCTCCAGGAAGGCATACTCCACTGTAGAGTTCACCTTGGAAACCCCGTTGCGCTCGCTGAAATTCCGGATAGCCCGGGGGGTGTAGCCCCGGCGGCGCAGGCCGCAGAGGGTGGGCATCCGGGGGTCGTCCCAGCCGTCCACATAGTTTCCCTCCACCAGCGCCCGCAGCTTCCGCTTGCTCATAACCGTGTTGTTAATGCCTAAGCGGGCGAACTCAATCTGCCGGGGCTTACTGGGCAAAGTGACATTCTCCACCACCCAGTCATAAAAGGGCCGGTGATCCTCAAACTCCAAAGAGCACAAAGAGTGGGTGATGCACTCCATGGCGTCCTCAAAGGGATGGGCATAGTCATACATGGGATAAATGCACCACTTGTCCCCGGTGCGGTGGTGGGCCTTGTGGTTAATGCGGTAAATCACCGGATCCCGCATGTTGAAGTTGCCGGAAGCAAGGTCAATCCTGGCCCGCAGGGTCATCTTCCCGTCCTCAAACTCCCCTGCCCGCATCCGCCGGAAAAGGTCAAGGCTTTCCTCCTTGGGCCTGTCCCTGTAAGGGCTTCTGGCCGGGGTGGTCAAATCCCCCCGCATCTCCCGCATTTCCTCCTGGGTCAGTTCGCACACATAGGCCAGGCCCTTTTCAATCAGCTCCTCCGCCCCTTTGTACATGTCCTCAAAGTAGTCGGAGGCATAATAGAACCTGTCCCCCCAGTCATAGCCCAGCCAGTGGATGTCCTCTTTAATGGCCTCCACATACTCCACGTCCTCCTTGGTGGGATTGGTGTCGTCCATGCGCAGGTTGCACACGCCCCCAAAGCGGTCGGCAGTGCCGAAATCCACATAGATGGCCTTGGCGTGGCCGATGTGCAGGTAGCCGTTAGGCTCCGGGGGAAAACGGGTGTGTACCCGCATCCCCTCTGTGCGCCCCCCAGGGGCCATGTCCTCTTTCACAAAATCGTCAATGAAGTTGGTGGAAACCACCTCGTCCAAATTTTTCGTTTCGCTCATATCCATACCTCTTTACCGTTTTTTGTCCGTCTATGCCCTCAGCTTTAAAAGCCCTGCTTCCAGCCGCCTGAGGGCCTCCTCCCGGCCTAAAAGGGCCAGGATTTCCATAGCCCCGCCGGGGGTCACCAGGGTGCCTGCCGCCGCAATGCGCACAGGCCACAGCAGGGTGCCGTTTTTCACCTCCAGCTTCTGGGCCAGGGAAATCAGCGCTTCGTGTATCGTGTCAAGCTCCCACCCGGGGAGCTGTCGCAGGGCCTCCAGCGCCGCCTCCAGCATCTGGGGGCTGTTTTCCAGGGTTGTCTTGCTTTTCTTGTTCACGAAGAAGTCCACAGGATAGTCAGGCAGCTCCTTGAAGAAGTGCAGCAGCCCCGGAATCTCCTGGAACCTTCCAATGCGGGCCTGCAAAATGCTTTGCAGCACGCCCCAGGGCTTTTCCGCCTCCCCGAAAACCTCCTGGTAGTATGGCATGGCGTTCTGGAGGAACTCCTCCTCCCCCATCTTCTTGATGTACTCCCCGTTGAACCACTGGAGCTTGTCATAGTCAAACACCGCCGGGGATTTGCTGATGCCCTCCACAGAGAAAGCGTCCGTAAGCTCCTCCAAAGAGAAAACCTCCTGGTTGTCCTTAGGCGCCCAGCCTAAAAGGGCGATAAAGTTTGTGATAACCGGGGCCAGATACCCCTCCTCCAGAAGCCCGGCAAAGCTGGTGGAGCCGTGGCGCTTTGAAAGCTTTGAAACAGAGCCGTCCTCATTGCGGCCCATAATCAAGGGCAGGTGTATATAAGCCGGGATTTCCCACCCCAGGGCCTCGTACAGCAGGTTATACTTAGGCGTGGAGGTGAGATACTCGCAGCCCCGCACCACATGGGTAATGCCCATCTGGTGGTCGTCAATGACGTTTGCGAAATTGTAGGTGGGGAAGCCGTCGGCCTTTAAAAGCACCTGATCCTCAATCTCCTTGTTTTCGATGCTGATTTCCCCAAACACAGCGTCCTGGAAGGTGGTGGTGCCTGTGAGGGGCACCTTCTGCCGGATGACATAGGGCGTGCCCGCGTCTAAAAGGCGCTGCACCTCCTCCGGGGGCAAGTCCCGGCAGTGGCGGTCATAGCCGCCGAAAGCGTTCTCCTCTTTCAGGCCCTCCAGCCGCTCCTTGGTGCAGAAGCAGTAATAAGCCTTGCCCTCCTTTACAAGCTGTTCCGCGTAGGGCTTATAAATCCCCAGCCTTTCGCTTTGGACATAGGGGCCGAAGGCCCCGCCCGCGTCCGGGCCTTCGTCGTGCTTTAAACCCACTTTCCGGAGGGTTTCATAAATCACGTCCACCGCGCCTTCCACCAGGCGCTCCTGATCCGTATCCTCTATCCGCAATATAAATTTCCCGCCCTGGCTTTTCGCCACCAGATAGGCGTACAGCGCTGTGCGCAGGTTTCCCACATGCATAAACCCTGTGGGGCTGGGCGCAAATCTTGTCCTTACTGTTTGCATTGCACTTCTCTCCTCAATGTAACTACCGGTTTTGCCTATTCCATAGCGGCGGCCTCTGCAGGCCCCGCTTTTTCTTATCCTCTTATTATAGCAAAAAAATGCTTTTTTGGCAACACGTTTTTGCTTTTTTCCTTTCCCTGCACAAAAAAAGGCCGGCACATCTGCCGGCCTTTCCAAGGCTTGTTGAAAAACAGGAATATGTAAGGCTATACCCGCCGCACAATATGGGCCATGTCCTTTTTAGGACGGTAAGCCTGCCCTTTGTGGGAAGCGCGCCCCTTCCGGACAACCCGCAAAAGCAACATGGCCCCTGCGCCGGAGACAGCGATAATCAGCAGGAAGCCCCCTGCCGCTTCCAAAAAGGAGGCCGGCCGGCGGGACTGGACAGGCGCGGAAAGCTCCTCCACCTGGGTTTCCTCCTGGCGCACCTGCTGGGAATACCGATCCGCCGCGTCAGCCTTCTTTTGGGTGGCGGCGCTGAGCACCATAACCGTCCCCAGCGTTAAGACCAAGGCAACGAGAAAAGCCAGCAAATTCCTGAAAAAACCTCCGCCCATACAAACCGCCCCTTTCAGCATGTTTCATCCAGGCCATACGGCATATGTAGTATCTCCTGGGAGCCGCGGCCCCTATATTTGCAAAAGAATGACAACCATTACAAATTGGTTACATTTTAGCATGTTTTCCTCATATTTTCAACCCCTTTTACCATTGTTAACACTTTGTTCATATCTATTCCCTGCCAAAACCTCCATCAGCCTTCCTTCTTTTCCTCCGCAGGGCTTTCCCCTGCCCCGCCTTTCTCCCTCAGGGACTCCAGCATGTCCCGCAAAAACCGGGGATAAGGCACCCCCATCAGCCCCAGGTTTTCCAAGATGGACAGCCCCTCGTTGGCCATGAAAAAGCAGCACACCGCCGGGCGCACAAAGCCGCCTCCAGGCAGGCTGTCCAGCAGCGTCCCCAAAAACACCAGCAAAAGGATGCCCCCCTTGCGCACAAGGCCCAAAAAGCCCGCGTGGCTTTCCAGGCCGCCCCCTTCTGTTTTTCCTGACCGCCTGAACACCCCGGCCACCACAAGCCCGGTTACGTAATCTGCCGCCATAAAGGCCACCAGCCCCTGCAAAGCGCCGTCCCAGCCGCCCAGGGCCTGTATCACCACCCCGCCTGCTGCCGCCAGCAAAGCCAATATCCTTTTCTGCATACCGCTCCTCCTTTTTTACCTATAAAACCACAAGGCTTCCTTCCCTTTAATACCCCCTGCCCCGGCTTACCGCGCAGCCCCAGAAAACCTCCGGCGGATCCATCTGCCGCCGGGCGTGGTAGGCAATGGCCAGGGCCATAACGCAGTCGTCGTGGGCGCCAGGCTGGGCCTCGGGCCTGCCCTGGGGGGTGCGCACAAAGGAGAGCATTTCCTCCAGGGTGGTTCTGTCGCAAATCCAGCCTGTGTGCTCCCGGACTATCTCCACCAGCTCTGCCAGGATGACGGGCCTTGTGCCCGCTGTGGTGCGGAAGCCCAGGGCCTGCTCCCCCTGGCGCACATACTGCCGGGGATAGCACAGGTTTTCCAGCGTGCGGATGGGATAGCTGGAAAAATTCGCCTCCAGGGCTATGAGGGCTGTGTTGTACCATTTTCCCAGGCAATATACCTGCCGGGCAAACACGTCTTCGTCCATCCGGCCCCGGAGGGTACACACCTGCTGGCCTGTGTCCCCGTCTACCACCTGGGCCACAGAGAAATCGGAGCCTTCCCCAGCCGTATCCCCTCCTATAACGTACCGCTTCCCCTTTTCCGGCAGGGCATACACCCTTGCCGCACCCAGGGCCGAGTCTGCAAACTGGACGCTGCCCTCCTCTATCAGCACCCGGTTCCACATGGGGCTGTAGCTTGTGGAAAAGGTGAAATCCCCCCGGGCCGCAGGCTCTTTCAGGCTTTCCAGCCTTTTGGCAATCCTGCCGGCGGCAAAGACGCTTTGGCTGGACACCCCCCACTCCCCCAGGCAGTATACCTGATAATAATAGGGATCTGTCTCCCGGTAGCCCTCCAGGGTTTCCTTATAGGCCTGGTCTAAAAAGCAGTTGTCCTTATAGGTGGACTTCTGCACCACTGCCCGGGGATCCTGCCGGTCGAAAAACCGGCGCTTCAGCCAGTGCAGGGGGGAGACGGGGTTAAAAGTGAGGGTGATTTGCCTGCCGCCCCCCCTGCCCCGCAGCCGCAGGTCCAACTGGTTGAAGTCCTGCTCCTCAATTTCCGAGGCCTCCTCTATCCAGATATCCGTCAGCTCCCCCTTGGGGAAGGTGACGGACTTCAGCTTTTCCGTATTGTCCAGGCCCTTGAAAATTACGCTGTTGCCGTTTGCGCAGGTAATGCGCATGTCCGAATCCGTCCACTTGAACAGCCCCTCCAGCCCCCACCTGGCTATCACCTGCCGGAACAGGGCATAGGTGGAGTCCCGGTTGGCGGCGGCCACAGCCCGCACCACCAGCAGGTTGCACAGGGGCTTTTCCAGCAGCCGCACCAGCAGCCGCTGGGCCGCAAACACGCTTTTCCCGCTGCCCGCCCCGCCATACAGCACCAGGTAGCGGCAGGCGTCCTCCCGCAGCAGGGGCAGGTACAGGGGGTTAAAGGCGCTTTTCGGAATTTCCACATCCATCTTCATTGCCACCCGATACGGGGTGCGCAGAAAGAGCCATAAAAAAGCTGCCTCCCTGCCCCCGGCGCCGTCCCTTTCCTTCTATTTTTCACCTCAGTCCTCCTCTGTCAGCCGCACCCGGATAATCCCGGAGGGCGCTTCCTGCCGGGGCTTCTCAGAATATCCGAAGCCGTTTTGCAGGATGAAGCGGGCGCTGGGGCCGGAGTCCCGCTTATAGGCCGCCTGGATGTTGGCCTCCTCCACCTGGGAAAGGGCGCGCCGCAGCAGGGCACAGGTGCGGCCCTCCTTCCCCGCCAGCCCTTCCAGCTCCTCCCGGCCCTCCAGCCCCAGGGCCAGGGCCAGCCCCGGCGCTGTGGGCACCTGCCCTGTCTCCTGGCAGCGCTGGAAATACTTGGCGCATTTTTCCCGCGTCTCCCCGGCTTTCAGCCTGTATTTACGCTCCATGGGCCGCCTCCTGCCTTGCCCGCACCCTGGCCCTGCGGGAGAGAGCTTCAGCGCTGCAGCGCTGCTCTAAGTACATCGTGTAAAGCAAGCTGTTTTCCCGCTGCCAGACAAGCTCCTGATCCGCCCTTTCCGGCGGGTTCTTCTTCCGCCTTTCCAAAAGCGCGTGCAGGGCATCCCGCTCCTTTGCCGCCTCCCTTGCCATCCTTTCGTAATCAAACGCCGCCCAGTATCCCATTCTGCTGCATCCTCCCATTCTGCCTGTTTTTGCGTTTTTAGTTGTCATTTTGACAATCTATCTCTTATTATAGCGGCATATCGACATTTTGTCAAGCTTTCCGATTCTGTATTGACAATCCGCCCACCCCACAGTATAATACAGAAAAAAGCAGTCCCCCTCCGGAAAGCGCCCGAACACGAAGAAAGGAGCGGTATCCATGAGCTTCCCCCAAAGACTGAAGGCCGCCCGGCTGGCCGCAGGCCGCAGCCAGCAGGAAATTGCCGACGCCCTGGGCGTGGACAAAACCACCTATTCCGGCTATGAAACAGGCCGCCGCCAGCCAGACCTGTTCCGGCTGCGCCGCCTGTCCCAGGTTTTGGAATACAGCGCCGACCAGCTTCTGGAGCTTGGCCCGGCAGGCGCCCCTTCCCCGGAGGAATGGGAGCGGGTGAAAAAGTACCGGCTGCTGGACGCCCACGGCAGGGAGCTGGTGGACATGGTGCTGGACAAGGAATACAGCCGCATGGCGCAGCCCGGCCCGGCGGAGGAGCCGGACAGCGGGTGGGTGACCTATATCAATTGCTACGACCTGGCGGTTTCCGCAGGCCCCGGGGAGCCTTGGAGCGATGCGGGCTACAAAACCCGGCTGGAGATTCCCGGCTCTCAGGTGCCGGAAAACGCCCATTTCTGCGTGCGGGTAAATGGGGACAGCATGGAGCCTGCCTATAAGGACGGGGACATCGTGTTTGTCCAGCGGGTGGAGGGCTGCGTGCAGGTGGGGGAAACCGGGATTTTCTTCTTAAACGGGGACGGCTATATCAAGCGGCTGGGCCTGGAGGCGCTGGAATCCCTGAACCCCCGGTATGCGCCCATCCCCCTTTGCGAATATGACGATCTGCGCTGCCAGGGCCGGGTGCTGGGAAAGCTGGCCCGCTGAAAGCGCAAGGCTGCCTCCGGCGGCTAAAGAAACTTTTTTGAAAAAAAGTTTCTTTAGAATCTTCAAAAAACTTCCATCATGCCATTCTTTTTTCGCCCGCCCGTTCCCCAATCGGCCTATACAAATGGCCTGTAAAAACAAAAGAGCGCCCTGCTTTTCAGCAGGGCGCTTGTTTATTATTTCTGAAAGAAAGAATAGGAAAAGATAGCCGTGTATTCCCCTTACTCCCCGCCCATGGTTTTCACCAGGACAGCCTTTTGGGCGTGGAGGCGGTTCTCCGCTTCCTCGAAGATATACTGGGCATGGGCCTCAAACACTTCCGCGCTGATTTCCTCGCCCCGGTGGGCGGGCAGGCAGTGCTGCACCATGGCGTCGGGCTTTGCCACAGCCATCAGCCGCTCGTCCACGCAGTATCCCTTAAAGGCGGCCTCCCGCTTCTGGCGCTCCTCCTCCTGGCCCATGGAAGTCCACACGTCTGTCACCACCACGTCCGCGTCCCTGGCGGCAAGGAGGGGATCGTCCGTCAGCTCAAAGCAGCCATACCCGTCGGCAAAGTCCAGGATTTCCTTAGGCGGGCGGTAGCCCTCCGGGCAGGCCACGGAAACCGCCATGCCCACCTTCAGGCCCCCTGCAATCAGGGAGTTCATCATGTTGTTGCCGTCGCCGATAAAGCACAGCTTCAGCCCCTCCAGGGCGCCCTTGAACTCCCGGACAGTCATCAGGTCTGCCAGCACCTGGCAGGGGTGGCAGAAATCTGTCAGGCCGTTTATCACAGGCACGCTGCCATGCTCTGCCAGGGCCTCCACTTCGTCCTGGCCGAAGGTGCGGATCATAATGCCGTCTACATACCGGGAAAGCACCCGGGCCGTATCCTGCACTGGCTCTCCCCGGCCTATCTGGGATCCGTCGGAGCTGAGCACCACCGCGTATCCCCCTAGCTGGTTGATGCCCACCTCAAAGGAAACCCGGGTGCGGGTGGAGGATTTCTCAAAAATCATCCCCAGGCACTTGCCCTTTAAGCGGTGGTGCTCGATGCCATGCTTTGTCTCGTATTTAAGCTGGTCCGCAAGGTTCAGGATTTCCATGATCTCCTGACCGCTCAGATCCAAAAGCTTTAACAAATGCTTCATGGTGATTCCCTCTTTTCGCTGTTTGTTTTTGGTTGGACTGCCGTCCAAACCTGCTTTAAGGAACTTTTTTGAAAAAAAGCTCCTTAAAAATCTTCAAAAAACTTTGTGTTGTGGACGGTTATATTTCCTCTAACACCTGGGCGAAAATGCCAAGGCCCGCGTCTATATCCTCTTTCGTGATGGTCAGCGGCGGCAGGAAGCGCACCAGCGCCTTTGCGGTGAGGATTAAAAGGCCCTTTTCGGCGCACTTCACCAGCACGTCGTGGGCGTCGCCTTTTTTCAGCTTCACCCCCAGCATCAGCCCCCGGCCCCGCACAGCCTCCACCTGGGGCAGGGCGGAAAGCTTCTCTGTAAGGTATGCGCCTTTTTCCCGCACCTGCTGTAAAAACTCCGGCTGGCTTACCCGCCGGACAACCTCCCTGGCCCCGGCGCACACCACCGGGTTGCCCCCAAAGGTGGAGCCTTGCTGCCCAGGCTTTAAAATGTCCCGCAGCCGCTCCGCCACCAGGCAGGCCCCGATGGGCAGGCCGCCTCCCAGGCCCTTGGCTGTGGTGATGACATCCGGTGAAAGGCCCCACTGCTGGCAGCTATAGAAATATCCGGTGCGGCCCACGCCGGCCTGCACCTCGTCCAGCATGAAGAGCACGTCCTTTTCCTGGCAGAGGGCCTGCACCTCATGGAGGAAGCCTTCCTCCATGGGCACCACGCCGCCCTCCCCTTGGACGGTTTCCAGCAGCACCGCGCACACTGAGCCGTCCAGCTTTTCCCGGACAGCCTCCAGGTCGTTTGCCTGGGCATAGGCAAAGCCGGGGTTCAGGGGTTGGAAATCCTTGTGGAAGGCCTCCTGGCCTGTGGCGGCCAAGGTGGCCAGGGTTCTGCCATGGAAGGAATCTGTGAGGGTGAGGATGGTGCTGGCCCCCCGCTTCTCCCCGTATTTCCGGGCCACCTTAAAGGCGCACTCGTTGGCCTCCGCCCCGGAGTTGCAGAAAAAAGCCTGTGCCATGCCCGCCGCCTGGCACAGCTCCTGTGCAAGGCCTGTGTTCTGAGGGCTGTAATAATAATTGCACAGGTGCTGGATTGCCCCAGCCTGGCCCGCCACTGCCTTTGCCCACTGGGGGTCGGCATAGCCCAGGGCGTTTACGCCAATGCCGGAGGTAAAGTCGATATACTCCTTGCCGGCCCCGTCCCAGGCCCGGGCGTTCTGGCCCTTTACAAGGGCAACGTCCACCCGCCCATAGGTGTGGAGGATATACCGGCTGTCCTGTTCCTTTATCTCTTGGAATGTCATATGCTTCCCCTTCTTTCTGGTTGATTTGCTCTGCCCAAAGCCCGCTGCCGGGAGCGCCCCGGACACGCGGCGGCTTACGTAAGCGCGAATGTATTCGCGGCGAAGAATTTTTAGCTGTGTCCCCCGCGTCTCAGGTCAAGCGTTACGCTTGCGGGAGCACCCCGGACACGCGGCGGCTTACGTAAGCGCGAATGTATTCGCGGCGAAAAGCTTTTGCCCGCCAGCAGGCGGAACGCCTGCGGGGAAGGTCCCCAGTGGGGACCGTTCTGACCCGACCGAGCCGGCAGGCGAGATTCCGCGTCTTGGGTGCAGCGTCACGCTGCTGCTAGTAGAACATGGTGCCGATGCCTTCGTCGGTGAACAGCTCCACCAGGATGGAATGGGGGATGCGGCCGTCGATAATGTGGGTGCGGCCCACGCCCCGGCGCACCGCATCCACGCAGCAGTCCACCTTGGGGATCATGCCGCCGCTGATCACCCCTTCCTTTTTCAGGCGGTTTACATCGCTGACGTTCACCACGGGAATGATGGTGCTTTCATCGTCCCGGTCCCGCAAAAGCCCCCGCACGTCTGTCATAAGAATCAGCTTCATGGCCCCTAATTCCGCCGCTATGCGGGAAGCCGCCACGTCGGCGTTGATGTTATAGACTTCCCCATGATACCCTGCCGCCACAGTGGAGACTACCGGCACATAGCCGTTTTTCGTGGCGTTGTGGATGATTTCCGCGTTTACTTCCCGGATTTCTCCCACCAGCCCCAAGTCCTCCTCCAACTGGTCGGCCTTTAAAAGGGAGCCGTCCAGACCGCACAGGCCCACAGCCTTGGCCCCGGCTGTTTCCAAAAGCTGCACCAGGTCTTTGTTCACCTTGCCTGCCAGCACCTGCTGGACAATGTCCATGGTTTCCTGGTCGGTATACCGCATGCCGCCTACGAATTTGCTTTCCTTGCCGATTTTCTTTAACATCCCGCTGATTTCCGGCCCGCCGCCGTGTACCACCACCACGTTGATGCCTACAAGCTGCATGAGCACAATGTCGCTCATGACAGCGCTTTTCAGCTCGTCATTGAGCATGGCGTTGCCGCCATATTTCACCACCACCGTCTCCCCGGCATAGCGCTTGATGTATGGCAGGGCCTGCACCAGGATGGCGGCCCGCTCGCTGTTGGTTATGTTCATGGGTTCCCCTCTTTCCGTTTTTGTCAGCCTGGGTCGTCCGCCTTGATGTGGCGTATATATTCCAGCATGGAGAAGATGGCCGCAATATACATCACCACAAAGAACACCAGGACAATCCCGCCGCCTGCCAGGCCCCCTGCCAGCAGCCGCCGGGGAAGCTTCCCCACCCCCACGCGCCTGGCGGGCAGGTAAAAGATAATGCCCAAAAGCAGCGCTGCCGCTGTGAACACCACCAGCGCCGCCTGGTTCAGCAGCCAGTCTAAAGCGACGAAGGCCGCTATAAGGCACACCAGGAAATCTGTCAGCAGCAGGACAGCCAGCACAAAGCAGGCGACCTGCCAGAAGGCGCGAAAGCCCTCTTTGAATTTTTCAGGCAGCTTCATAAGCAGTTCCTTTCTGCTCCGCCGCCCGGCCCGCAAACACGTGGGCAGAAGGGCGCGCAGCGGCCCTCTGCCCACGTCCGCGCAAGGCGCGGCAGGGGCGCCGGAGGCGGCCCTGGTTTGCGGGGCGGGCGTTTGGAGCTATAGCGGCGCCGAAAGCAGGAGCAGCGGCGCGGGCACAGAAGCCCGGGATGCCCTCCTGCCTGGGGCGCAGCCTGTCATGTGCGGTAATCCCCGTTTATCTTCACGTAATCATAGGTCAGGTCGCAGCCGTATGCCTCGGCGCTCTCCTCCCCCATGTGCAAGCCCACCAGGATTTCCACCTCTTTTTCCGAAAGGACTTTTGCCGCCAGCTCCTCGGAAAAATCCACGCCCCGGCCTGCCCGGCACACCTCCACCTGTCCGGCAGGGGAAGCAAAGGCCACGTCGATTTTGTCCACGTCAATATCTGCCCCGCTGTAGCCCAGGGCGCACAGCACCCGGCCCCAGTTGGCGTCGGCCCCGAACATGGCGGCCTTTGTCAGGTCGGAAGCGATGACGCTGCGGGCGCAGGTGCGTGCCGTCTCCAGGGAAGCGGCCCCGGACACCCGGCAGACAAGAAGCTTTGTGGCCCCTTCCCCGTCTCCCGCCAGCATTTTGGAAAGCTTCCGGCCCACAGCCTCCAGGCCCCGGGCAAAGGCGGCATAGTCCCCGTTTTCCTCTGTGATTGCACGGTTTCCCGCCGCGCCGTTGGCTAAAACGGCAAAGGTGTCGTTGGTGGAGGTGTCCCCGTCCACTGTCACCATATTGAAGGTGCTGTCTGCCGCCGCCTTCACAGCCTTTTGCAGCAGGGGCTGGGCAATGGCGCAGTCTGTGGTGATAAAGCAGAGCATGGTGGCCATGTTGGGGTGAATCATCCCGCTGCCCTTGGCAATGCCCCCGATATGCACAGCCTTGCCGCCGATTTCCACCTCCACCGCCGCTTCCTTCGCGTAGGTATCGGTAGTCATGATGGCCTGGGCGGCCCGGAGGGATCCGTCTGCCGTTAAAGAATCCGCCAAAGCCTGGGCCGCGCTTTCAATCGGCTCCAGGGGCAGCACCTGCCCGATAACCCCGGTGGAAGCCACCACCACGTCTGCAGGATCGATGCCCAGGGCCTGCCCGGCGATTTCGCACATGCGCCGCGCCTTCTCCACGCCGTCGGCGTTGCAGGTGTTGGCGTTGCCGGAGTTGCAGAAAACTGCCCGGGCCTTGCCGTCTTTGATGTTTTCCTTTGTCACCAGGATAGGCGCGCCCTTTACCAGGTTCTGGGTGTACACTGCCGCCGCCGCGCAGGCCCTCTCGCTGTAAATCATAGCCAAGTCCGGCTTTGCCTTGTTCTTCCTAATGCCGCAGTGCAGCCCGCCCGCTGTAAAGCCCTGGGCCGCTGTTACGCCGCCGTCTATAAATTTCACGTCATTTTCCCCTTTCACTAAGACCGTGGAGCGCCGCTCCACACCTCGTCAGGGAAACTTTTTTCAGGAAAAAGTTTCCCTGAACCCTTCAAAAACCTCTATGTCTGCCTGTTGTGGATGAAAGCCCTTTAAAACGCCGGAGACAGGAACACCGCCTTGTGGGTTCCTCTAGGCCTTTTTCTCTGTGTTCCCTCCCCCAGCGGGGCGGGAACCTTTTAAAACGCCGGAGACAGGAGCACCAGCCCTGTGGTTTCCTCTAGGCCTTTTTCTCTGTGTTCCCTCCCCCATCGGGTCGGGAACCTTTTAAAACGCTGGGGGCAAGAGCACCAGCCCTGTGGTTTCCTCGAGGCCAAAGCTCAGGTTCATGTTCTGGATGGCCTGGCCCGCCGCTCCCTTCACCATGTTGTCGATGGCGGAGATGGCGATAAACGTCCCGGTGCGGCTGTCCACAAACAGGGACACGTCGCAGAAGTTGGTGTAGTGTACGTTCTTCACGTTTGCCACCTGTCCCTTAGGCAGCAGGCGGACGAAAAATTCTCCCTCATACCGGGCGCGGTAGGCTTCCCAAAGCTGTTCTTCTGTCACCCCGGGCCGAAGCTTTCCGTAGCAGGTGGCAAGGATTCCCCGGTTTATGGGCAGCAGGTGGGGCACAAAGGTGACGCGCATGGCTTCCCCGGAAAGCTTTGAGAGGGTCTGTTCGATTTCCGGGGTATGGCGGTGGTTTGCCACCTTATAGGCGGTAAAGCTTTCGTTTAGTTCCGGATAGTGGTTGGACTGCACAGGCTTGCGGCCCGCCCCGGTTACGCCGGACTTGCAGTCGCACACAATGCCCCCAGTCTCTATAAGCCCCTGCTCCAAAGCCGGGGCCAGGGCCAAGGGCACAGCGGTGGTGTAGCAGCCGGGGTTTGCAATCAGCTTTTTCCCTTTTATTTCCTCCCGGAACAGCTCCGGCAGGCCATACACCGCCTTTTCGTGGAGGGCCTTGTCCGTATACGTCCCGCCGTACCACTCTTTATAGGCTTCCTCGTCCTCCAGGCGGAAATCCGCCCCCATGTCGATGAAGGCTTTGCCAAGGCTGTGGCACCGCGCCGCCAGCTCCTGGGAAAGGCCATGGGGCAGCGCTGCGAAAACCACGTCGGCTTTCGCCACAACTTCCTCCTGGGTGCCGCAAACCATGTCCTGGAGGCCGTAATAGGCCGGGTAAACTTCCGAAAGGGCCATGCCCTCAAAGCTTACAGAGCTGATGGCAGCAAGCTCTGCCTGGGGATGGGCAAACAGCAGCCGGCAGATTTCGCTGCCCGCATAGCCTGTGGCCCCCACCACGCCTGCTTTTATCTTTTCCATTTTCTTCATCACCTTGTTTTATGAGTTTGTCTTTTGTACTGCATGTCCAGCGCGGAGCGCAAGAGGGGTTCCAAAGGGCCTATGGCCCTTTGGCGGGTTCTTAGGGCGCGCAGCCCTAAGCCGTCGGAGACGGCCTTATTTGCCTTGCAAAAACGCTGGAAGGGGAGGCGGGACAGTCCGGGGGACTGTTCCGCCGCGGGGGAACCAGCGTAAGTGTTTCCCGGGGAAATTTCCCCTTGGAGGAAATTTCAGGGCTTGGGGCGCGGTTTCGGGAAACGAAAGCGCATAAGCCCCAAGGTCTTTCCCCTTTAGGCCCCCAGCAGCCCCAGCACCCGGTCTGCCTGCATCCGCACGTTTTCCGGGGCAGGCCCGCCTAAAACCTTGCGGCCCTCCACGCAGCGCTCCAGGGAGATGGCCTCATACACCCCTTCGTCAAAGGCGGGGCACACAGCCTGATACGCTGTGAGAGGCAGGGTTTCCAGGGTTACATCCTTTTCAATGCACAGGGCCACCAGCTCCCCGGTGATTTTATAGGCGTCCCGGAAGGGCAGGCCCTTTTCCGCCACCAGGAAGTCCGCGCAGTCTGTGGCGTTGATAAAGCCTTTTGCGGCGGCGGAGCGCATGTTTTTCTCCAGCACCGTCATGGTTTCCAGCATGGGGATTAAAGGCGTGAGGCACAGCTTCAAGGTATCCACCGCGTCGAACACGGCCTCTTTATCCTCCTGCATGTCCTTGTTATAGGCCAAGGGCAGGCCCTTCATCATGGTGAGAAGGCCCATCAGGTCGCCAAACACCCTGCCGGATTTTCCCCGGACAAGCTCTGCCAAATCGGGGTTTTTCTTCTGGGGCATAATGCTGGAGCCGGTGGAGAAGGCGTCGTCCAGCTCGATGAACTTATACTCCCAGGAGCACCACAGCACGATTTCCTCGCACAGCCGGGAGAGATGCACCATGGCCATGGACACGGCAAAGGCGATTTCCGCGCAGAAGTCCCGGTCAGATACCCCGTCCAAGCTGTTCTGGCTCACCTGGGAAAAGCCCAGGAGCTTTGCGGTAAGCTCCCTGTCCAGGGGGTAGGTGGTGCCTGCCAAGGCCCCGCTGCCCAGGGGCATCACGTCCATGCGCTTTAAAGCGTCCTCAAAGCGGGATAAATCCCGCAAAAGCATTTCCGCGTATGCCAGCAGGTGATGCCCAAAGGTGATGGGCTGCGCCCGCTGCAAATGGGTGTATCCCGGCATAACGGCCCCAGCGTACTGCTTTGCTTTTTTGCACAGCACGGTTATCAGTTCCTTTATCTGGGCCTTCAGGCCCGCGCAGTCCTCCCGCAGGGTGAGCCGCACGTCCAGGGCCACCTGGTCGTTGCGGCTGCGGGCGGTGTGCAGGCGCTTGCCCGCGTCCCCCAGACGCTTTGTCAGCTCCCCCTCCACAAAGGTGTGGATGTCCTCCGCGTCCGGGTCTATAGCTAAGGCGCCGCTTTCTATGTCCATAAGGATGGCTTTTAAGCCCGCCTGGATTTTTTCGCTTTCGCTTTTGTCGATAATCCCGCACTCCCCCAGCATGGCGGCATGGGCGATGCTCCCCTCAATGTCCTGCCGGGCCATCCGGCTGTCAATGGAAATGCTGGAATTGAAATCGTTTGTCTTGGGGTCTGCCTCCTTCTGGAAGCGGCCTTTCCACAGCTTCATCTGCTTTCCTCCTTGGTTGAGGCTCCGCCTCAAACTCTGCCAGGGGCTTTGCCCCCGGAACCCCCACAAGCCTTTTAAAAAAGGCTTGACCCAAAACCTGATTGTCTGGTGAATGGCAGCGGCACTGGGGAGTTTTTGTCCTCAGTGCTGCCGCCTGCTTTTATTATGAAAAATCCAGGGCTGTGCTGCCGGGACAGCCTACAAATTCCAGGAACGCTTCTTTATATCCCCCTTGCAGGTGTTCCAGCACAGAGGGGGAAAGCTCTCCCTGGCGGCCCATTTCCGCGAATTCCTCAAAGGTGACCCATTTTGCCCCGCAGGTTTCCCCTTTTTGGAAGCGGATATCCTCCACAGGCACCTCCAGCCGGACGCCATAGTTCTCCCCGAAATATTTCCCCGAGGCGGCGCTGCCCAAATGTACCAGTTGTTCTTCTGAGACGGCAATGCCTGTTTCCTCCCGCAGTTCCCGCAAAATCGCCTGCACGCAGGTTTCCCCGGCCTGCACGTGGCCCGCGGTGTTCTCCCATTTCCCAGGCGCCCAGCGCTTTTCCATGCTTCTCTGGGTGAGTAGGATACGGTTTTCCCTGTCCGCAATCCACATGCCCACAGCCAGGATATATTCCCCCTCTGCCAGGGGTTCGCTCCTGTCTTTTACAACCCCTGTGGGGCTGCCGTCCTTGTCATAGATGTCTATCCGTTCCATATGCCGTTTACTTATCGTAGGTCAGGCCCTTTTTCGCCTGCACCTTGATGGGCAGGCCGAAGAGGTTGATGAACCCAGCGGAGTCAGCCTGGTTATACACCTCGTCCTCGTCAAAGGTAGCGATCTCCTCGTCGTACAGCGAATAGGGGCTGGTAACGCCCGCGTCGATGATGTTGCCCTTATAAAGCTTGAGCTTCACATCGCCTGTTACCGTCTCCTGGGTGGAATCCACGAACGCGGACAGGGCCTGCCGCAGGGGGGTGTACCACTGGCCGTTGTAGACCAAATCGGCAAACTTCAGGGCCACCTGCTGCTTGTAGTGATAGGTTTCCTTGTCCAAGCACAGCTCCTCCAGCTTGTTGTGTGCGTGGTAGAGGATGGTGCCGCCGGGGGTTTCGTATACGCCTCTCGACTTCATGCCCACCAGCCGGTTCTCGATGATGTCCGCCAGGCCCACGCCGTTTTCGCCGCCCAGCTTATTGAGGGCTTCCACCATCTGGGCGCCGTTTAAGGTTTCGCCGTTAAGCTGGGTAGGCACGCCCTTTTCAAAGTGCAGGGTGATGGCGGTGGGCACGTCCGGGGCCTGCAGGGGGGACACCCCCAGCTCCAGGAAACCGGGCTTTTCATACTGAGGCTCGTTTGCGGGGTCTTCCAAATCCAGGCCCTCGTGGGACAGGTGCCACAGGTTCTTGTCCTTGGAATAGTTCGTCTCCCGGCTGATTTTCAGGGGGATGTTGTGGGCCTCGGCGTATGCAATCTCCTCCTCCCGGGACTTAATGTCCCAGACGCGCCAGGGGGCGATAATGGCCATGTCCGGGGCGTATGCCTTAATTGCCAGCTCGAAGCGCACCTGGTCGTTGCCCTTGCCGGTGCAGCCATGGCAGATGGCGTCGGCCCCTTCCTTTTTGGCGATTTCCACAATACCCTTGGCAATAATAGGACGGGCAAAGGAGGTGCCTAAAAGGTATTTATTCTCATAAACGGCCCCGGCCTTTACGGTGGGGTACACGTAGTCCTGCACGAATTCTTCCTTCAAGTCTAACACGTACAGTTTGGAGGCCCCGGTTTTCTTCGCCTTTTCCTCCAGGCCGTCCAGCTCTGTGCCCTGGCCCACGTCGCCGGAAACGGCGATGACCTCGCAGTTGTTGTAATTTTCCTTCAGCCAGGGGATGATGATGGAGGTGTCAAGGCCTCCGGAGTATGCCAGCACTACCTTTTTGATTTCCTTTGCCATAACGCAGCTTCCTTTCCTGTGGGGCTTGTATTTTCTTTTTCCATATTTCTTCGTCTTTGGGACATTCATTATTATACACCATCCTCCGGAAAAATCAAGGGGTGTATGCATATTTATGCAGTCTTTTCAAAAAAAGAGGGATAGGGCAGAAACCTCTGCACTATCCCCGCACTTTTCTGTTTCTTTTGCACAAACACTGGAGCGCCGCTATGGGGCCTGTCCCCATTCAAAGGGCCTGGGGCCTGGCTGTTATACATTATATGCATAAAAATATGCATTTTATATGTGAGGAAAGCCCCGGGGCATTTCCCATGAAAGCGCCCGCGCGGGACGGGGCTTCAGCCCTGCCGCCGGGTAAACCGCCGGTATAGCAGCACCCCGGCCCCGCTGATAAGGGCTGTGGCCGCAAACACCCAGAGGGCGGCAGTGTAGTTGGAAGCGCCCAGGGCGTCGCCGCCAATGGTGGAGGTAAGCACCGAAGGGATGCGGGCGGTGAGGGTGAGGAAAACCCAGAAGGGAAGCTTCATGGGGGTCAGGCCCGCCATGTAGGTCAGCACATCCTTGGGGGTGCCGGGAATCAGGAAAAAGATATAGGCTATCAGGTTCAGCCGCTTTTCATCCTTGAGGAAGGAAAGGCCGCGCACTTTCTCCTCTGGGAAAAAGACTGCCACCACCTTCATGCCAAACCGCCGCACCAGGAGGAACACCGCCGTCCCGCCCAAAAGCGCCCCTAAAAGGCACAGGGCCGTTCCCTCTATGGCCCCAAAGGCATAGCCCGCCCCAATTTCCAGCGGCTCCCCGGGGATGAAGGCGATGATAATCTGCAGGGCCATCATGCCCACAAAAGCAAGCTTTCCCCACAGGCCCTGCTCCCGCACCCAGGCCCGGAACCCCTCTGGATTGGACACAAGCTCCAGCATGGGTTTTCCTGCCCAGAAGCACAGGGCGGCCATAAGCAAAAGGCCCCCGATAAGCCCCAAGGCCGTCCAGATTTTCTTTTTCCTGTCCCCGTTTGCCATAACAAAAAACCTCCCCCACACTTACTGCAAAGAGACGCCGGCACAGCAACCCTTTCTCTCCTTTGCACTGCGCTAACTATAGTATACGGGAGAATCTTTGGTTTTTTCAGGGATATCCCTTACATTTTGGGAAAAGTTTTTTACAAAATTCTTACCAGCAGGCCAAAAGCCCCCCGGTACAAGAGGGGGGCGTACATGCAGAAAAGAGGCGCTTTATCCATGGGCCTCCCTCTCTGTGTCAAATTCCTTCACAAGCCCATAAAGCCTTTCGTCCACCCGGGCTTTAAGCCGCAGGCCCTCTTCCACATATTCCTCCGACAGCACCGCCCCTTCTTCCCGCAGCCTTGCCCCAAGGCCGCTTTTGGAAAAAGGCAGGAGAAGCTGTACCTCAAAGGTTTTTTCCGGCAGGTTCTCCTCAATTTGGGAAAGAAGGGCCTCTATCCCCTCTCCGGTGAGGGCGCTGATATGCACCGCCCCGGGCAGGCGGGGGGCAAGGGTTTTGTCCTCCACCGCGTCCCACTTGTTCAGCACCGGGATAACCGGCCTGTCCCCCGCGCCTAAGCTTTGCAGCAGCTCCTCCGTCACAGCCAGGTGCTCCCGGGCCTCCGGGCTGCTTGCGTCGCAGATATTCAGCAGGATGTCCGCTGTGGCGGCCTGCTCCAGGGTGGATTTGAAGGCCTCCACCAGGTGGTGGGGCAGGCGGCGCAGCAGCCCTACCGTATCAATGAGCATGACGGTTTTGCCGCCGGGCAGCTTTAAGGCCCGGGCGGTGGGATCCAGGGTGGCGAAGAGCTTGTCCTCCGCCAGCACCCCAGCCTGGGTCAGCCGGTTCATCAGGGTGCTTTTCCCGGCGTTGGTATAGCCCACCAGGGCCACGGTTACAGTCCCGTTTTTCCTCCGCCGTTTGTCTATCACGCTGCGGGCCGCTTCCACGTCCTTTAGCTGGGCCTTCAGGCTGCCAATGCGCCTGCGGATGTGGCGGCGGTCTGTTTCCAGCTTGGTTTCCCCAGGCCCCCGGGTGCCAATGCCGCCGCCTAAACGGGACAGGGACGCGCCCTGGCCCATAAGCCTTGGCAGCAGATATCGAAGCTGGGCCAGTTCCACCTGAAGCTTGCCCTCCCGGCTTCTGGCCCGCAGGGCAAAAATATCCAGTATCAGCATGGTGCGGTCGATAACCCGCACGCCGCACAGCTTTTCCAGGTTCCGTATCTGGGTGGGGCTTAGCTCCCGGTCGAATACCACCAGGTCAAGGCCCTCCCGCTTCACCAGTTCCCCGGCCTCCTCCGCCATGCCGGAGCCTAAGCAGGTGGCGGCATCCGGCGAGGGGCGCTTCTGTATCAGGGTGAAGGCAGGCTCTGCCCCGGCACTGCGGGTAAGCTCGGAAAGCTCCGCCATAGAGGCTTCCGGGTCAAACTCCCCGGTGTCTATCCCCGCCAAAAGTGCCCGCTGGGGCTGTTCTTCATTTTCATAATATTGTTTATCCGGCAAATGCAGTTCCTCCGTCATTCTTGGATTTTTTGAAACGCCACGGTCTGGTCCTTCATGGAGATTTTCCCCACCTGCCAGCCGTATGCCGCAGCTTCTTTCTTGTGCCGTAAAAAGGCATGATCCAGGGGCACTCCCGCAATCCCCCCAATCTCCTGGAAGCTGAGGGTGCAGGCGGCCTCCGGAAGCCCGTGCAGGTACTGCCAGAGGGGTTCATATTTGCTCATAAGGCGGCATCTCCTTTCTATCGGCAGGTTTTTCCGGGACGCACCCGCCGGGGCCGCGCCGCTGAAAGCGGCGCGGGGGGGCAAAACCCCTGGCAGTTCCCGGCAGGGAAGTGTCAGCCCCGGCAGGGCGTTTTGGAGGCTGCACGCCGTTTTGGCCTCAGCAGGGCGCGGCTGTCAAAATGAAAGCTGCCCAAGGCCCAGGGACACAGCCCGCTTTTCCCGCCAAACTGTGCCCGCCTGGGGCCAGCCTGTAAGCAGGGGGGACTGGGGATCGTGGGCGGCATAGCGGCTGCGGGCCGCGGCATGGCTTTTGGTGGCATAGCAATAGGCACAGCCGTTTACGCAGGTGCCGTAGGCGCCAATGTCCACGCTCTCCACACAACCGCAGGCCCCCCGCTGGCCCCGGTGGGGCTTCGCGTCCACCGGATAGCCGGCGGTTTCCTCCACCTTTCCTTTGTCGATGCAGGCCCCATGCCCGATGCCCCAGGGGGAGAAGTCCCCTTCCTCGGCGCAGGTGAACAGGGGCAGGCCCTGCTTTTGGGCAGCTTCCGAAAGCCGCTGGGCAGTCTCCTCCATCTCCTCCCGGCCAGGCCGGGGAAAATTCTTCCCCAGGTGGCGGTAAAAGTCCGCAAAGCTGAGGATGCACCGCTGGGTATAAGGGGCCAGCACAGGGCACAGGGCGGCAAAGCGCTTTTCATACCAGGCCGGGTTACGCTCTCTGTCCAGGATAATGGGGTCAAAGCGCCAGTCCACCCGGCTGGGGCCTAGCCGCCTGCTTAAAGCCTGAAAGGCCGCAAGCCGCTCTTTTACAGGGGGCAGGCCTGGCTCCAGTTCCGGGCCAAAGGCTGTGATGGTATAAGAAAAATAGTACCGGGTATAGCCCAGGCCCTCTATCTCCTCCAGCAGGGGCAGGAAGGGCAAGGGATTTTTCGTCCAGAACACCAGGCAGTCCACCGTTTCCGGCGAAAACAGCAGCCGGGTGCCTGCCCCTGCCCGGTAGGGGTCGGGTATCAGCACCTCCCCAGCTCCCAGGCGGTTTAAAAGCCATGGCCCGTACAGCGCCGGGATATCCGTCCGGCGGCTGGCGCTGAGAATCACAGCTTCCCTGCCAGCAGGGCCGGCTGGTTTTCCATAAGGAAGCTAAGAAGCTTCCTCTGATCCAACAGCTCTGCGTTGGTGCAGATAACGGCGTTTTCCTCCGGGAACACAAGGGCATACTGGCCATACTTGCCGTCTGCCCGGTAGGAATTTTTCTCCCCCCGCCAGAACAGGTAGCCGTATCCCTCCTCGCCGTTTTCCATCTGTTTCCCCGCAGCCTGCTCCAGGTAATCCGCCGGGACAAGCTGCCTGCCTTCCCACTGGCCCTTTTGCAGCAGGAGCCGCCCGAATTTCAAAAGCTCGCTGACGCACAGGAACAGTCCGCCCGCCCCAAAGGTGAAGCCCTGGGGATCTGTCTCCCAGGTGGGCCGCTGGATGCCCATGGGGGCAAAGAGCCGGGGGGTCAGGTAGCTTACCAGGTCGCACCCGGCCCGGCGCTGCACCAGCACGCCGGCTAAATAAGGCCCTACATTATTATAGACAAACTTTTCCCCCGGCGCGTACTCAAAAGGCAGGGAGAGGGCATATTTCACCCAGTCCTCCTCCTGGAGGAAGGGCCGCTGCTCTCCCATAAGATACCCCTGCCCCTGGCCCAGCCCCATGGTGAGCAAGTCCCGCACCCTGGCTTTTTCCAGGTTTTCGCAGGGCTTTGCCGGGATATCCCGGGGGAAAACGTCCACAAGCCTCTCGTCCAGGGACAAAAGTCCCTCCCCTGCCGCAATGCCTACCGCCGCGCTGGTAAAGCTTTTGCTGGCGGAATACTGGTTGCGCCGCATTTCGCTGTCATAGTCCTTTGAGAGCACCAGGCCCCCGTCCTTCCACACCCGCAGGTTCAAAAGCCGCAACTGCTGTGCCTGTACGTCAAATTCCTTTTCCATATAGACTTGCTCCTCTCCCGGCCCCGCCGGGCCTCTTTGGCTGCTGGTTCTGCTGTCGTAAGCGCGTTGGTATTGTGCCCATCGCCCGTCTGACCGGAGGGAAGAACCGGGCGGGGCAATTACCGCTTTACGGTTATTATACCGTAAAGCGCCTGCTTCCGTCAATCGCCGGAGCGCCGGAAGGCTTCATAATTTCTTCTAGGGCGTGTTCATATAAGATGCGTATGTGGATTTTTGAGCAGGTTTTTGGCAGAATCAAGTCAAAAATTCGCAGATGTACTTGCGTACCTCAAGAATTTTTGGCGAAGAAGATGGCAAAAAACCGCCAAAAAGACGCTTGCAAGCGCTTATGTGAACACGCCCTAGAAAGCAAAGGAAAGCCCTGCCGCCAGATACGGACGGCAGGGCTTCGCGGCAGGCTGCAGCCATAACGCTTCAAAACCGGCAAAGGGGCTTAGCCGCTCAGGCACTCGGTATAGCAAACGCATTTGAAAACCAGTGCTTGCCGGTTTTCAAGCAGGCGGCCGCCTTTTTTGAATTGCGCTATACTATATCCTTCAAGCCCCATTATTTCA
This sequence comes from Acutalibacter sp. JLR.KK004, assembly GCF_036941085.1. NCBI lineage: Bacteria > Bacillati > Bacillota > Clostridia > Eubacteriales > Acutalibacteraceae > Acutalibacter > Acutalibacter sp. JLR.KK004. The sequence goes on along the minus strand of NZ_JAYMNQ010000001.1, from coordinate 591,238 downwards.
GCGACTCGTATTTTTTCTTCGTGGCCATGCCGCCCCGTATATGCCTTTGCGCCTTGTTGACTGCCAGCACATTTTTCACGTCCCGATAAAGGCCCCGGTCAATGTATTGCAGGCGCTGGGATACGTCTTTATGTATGGTTGTCATGAATCAAAGCGGTTTCTTCCAACCCTAAATCGCCTAGAATACGCAAATAGATGTCCACGTTGCCGTCCTTGTCCACCTCGATTTTCTGTATCACGCGCTTAAGCTGGGCGTTGGTCATCTGGCGCACGTCGGTGATATCCTCCAGGGTCTTAAAAGTGTTTTGCAGGATGCTTTCCAGTTGGTCGCCCTTGGTGATGTTGTAGCCGACGATTTTCAACTCGTTCTCAATGCGCTCGATTTCCTTCTTGGAACCGCCTATTTTCTCGTTCAGTTCCTCTCGGGTGATGAGGTCGTCGGTGTACATGTCCATGTACTTCTGACGGGTCTTTTGGAGTTTGGTCAGCTGGGTGGTCAATTCTTTCTCATATTCCTGGTTATCATCCTTGGCGCGGTAGACCCGCTGAAACCCCTTCACCACGTAGGAGATAACATTTTTCTTTTGCTTTAATATCCCGGCGAAATATTCTTGCAGGGCGTCTATCAATTCATCCTCGTCCACAGTGATGGCATTGGGGCAGCTATCCGCGCCCCGGCCCGTGTGCCCGGAGCAGACCCAGCGCACATAGGTGTTTTTATAGGTGCGCACGGTGCGGTAAAATGACCAGCCACATTCCTTGCACTTGATGAGAGTGGAGAACAGATGCCGGTTACTCTGGCGCTGGTGGTCGGTGCGGAAAGTTTTGTGGCGGGAGTCCAAAATCTCCTGGGCCTGCTGGAAAAGCTCTGGAGCGATGATTTGCAGTTCGGGCCTGTCCACCACGATCCAGTCATCCTCCGGTTTGTCCGCGCGCTGGCCCGTGAGGAAGTCTGATACCTCCTGCTTGCCGTTGATGATCTTACCCGTGTACAATTCGTTGGTAAGGATACGGCAGATGGCGTTCTGGCTCCAGGAGCAGCCCCGCTTGGTTTTCAAGCCACGTCCGTTGAGAGTATTGGCAATTTTTGCCGCGCCCGCGCCCTCCACGGTGTACATATGGAAAATTTGACGGACGATGTCGGCTTCCTCTTGGTTGATGGCCAGGTTGAAGTAGTCGCCAATGGTCTTGTCATAGCCATAGACAATGTTGGGCACCCGGCCTTTCTCGGCGTTCATCTTCTTGCCGAACTTGACCCGCTTGGAGGTATTGGCGCTTTCTTCCTGGGCCAGCGCGCCAAAAATAGTCAGTACAAATTCGCTGTTGCCCATGCTGGTCATGTTGGCAGTCAGGAATTGCGTTTCAATGCCCAGGGATTTCAGCTTACGGATGCTCTGCAGCAGGTCAACCGTGTTGCGGGCAAAGCGGGAGATATCTTTTACAACCACCATATCGAAAAGATGGCGCTCGGCATCTGCCATCATGCGGAGAAACTCCCTGCGGTTTTTGATTTTTGTTCCGGAAATTCCCTCGTCGGCGTACAGGCGCACCAGCACGTCCCCGGTACGCTGGGTGTATTCGGAGAAAAACTTTTTTTGGGCTTCCAGGCTGTTGAGCTGGTCTTCCTTGTCGGTGGAGACCCGGCAGTAGGCGGCAATATTCATAGTTAACCTCTCTAACAGGAAAGCAGAGTTCTGTTACTACCGAGTTTAGCATATCTCCACTGGAAAAGCAATAGCGATGTGGAGGGTTATCACAATTGATTTAGTCACTTCGAGAGAAGCATCTAAATCAATTTTTTTATTTATGGACAGTGTAGGAAGCAGAAAGAACCAGCAGAAAACAAGTTGCGCTTTATGGCCTGCTGCTGTACAAAAAGGATGACGCTATCCGCGCCCAGCGGGCGCTTATCGGCAGGCAAAAGGAGCAGCTTCTGGTTCTGAAACGGGAAAAAACAGAGACTTCCTGCCCGGAAAAAGAGGGAAAGCCATCATAGGAAGGAGGGATTTTCAGATGGCAAAACAGGGAAAAACAGAAGCCCTTGCCATTTATCTGGACAAAAAAGGGCTGTCTCTGGAGCGGTCTTTGGGGGAATTTCTGGAAAAACTCTATGAAAAAACCGTGCCCGGGCAGGTAAAAAAGTACCTTGCGGCAAAGCAGAAGCCCGCGGAAAACCCGGTTTTGCACACCCCGGGAACCGCCTGTCCGGCAGGAGGAAAACAGAGAGGCTTGGGGGTGAGAATCGCCGCAGGCGGCAAAGCGTCAGGAACCGTGGTTCTGGACGAGCAAGCATCGCATTTTTTCTCGAAAGGCGCCACAAAAAGTGCCACAATCCTGCCGGCTGTGCGCATTGAACTGGTTGTGAAGAATTGTTAAAAAAGAAGGCTCCACCGATTCCATGTTGGCAGGGCCTTCTTTCACTTTACTTCTTGTTTGGTTTTGGAATTTCCAGACGAGGATATGCGGCATACTTAGGGTAGCTGTATCGCCAGGTATCATATTCCTCTTTGGAAATTTCTCCGGTGCGATATTTATGGGACTGCTCATACCACGTGGACAGTCTGTCATATAGCATCATGAATTTTTCCATATCAGATTTATCCAGCCGGATTACAAAGTCATTGTCCATTTTGTCAATCATCAGGCCATACCGCTCCTCCAGAACGAATAACGTGTGCATCAACCCATTGTAGCTGTCAATGTCCGGAACAGTCAGCGCAGCAGGATCAACTTCTAATATTCCTGCTAAATCTTCTGTCATTTGTTTCTTGGGCGTGCGGATACCAGATTCATACTGGGCCATCCGCACAACAGAAGAACGCTCCGAAAATCCCAGTTGCATCCCCACCTCCTTTTGCGTCAATCTGCGTTTGTTCCGAAAAAAACGAATTCGTTCGCCAATTGCCATTTTAATCGCCATGCGATACAGAATTCGCACAAAGAGCTAGAGTCTGTTTTAAAACTCCGAAAAACCATCTCTTTATGCCCGGTATCGTTCCTTTCTTCAGTATTTTTCACATTATCAACTCCCAGTTCTTTGTCTGTCCAGTAAAGTATAACATGCAAAAACAATATCGTCAATATATAAGCAAAAAAGATAAAATTTCTCCAAATTTGTATTGACAAATTCAGCATTCGCAGGTATACTTGCTTTATAAACAAATTTGATAAATAAAAAGCTAATTCGTTATAAGAGCAGATATTACTAAGGTTTCAAGAAGTCCGTGTGCGGCTGTGATCCTGTTAACCGTGCTAGCAAAAGGCCTGTCCACATATATCTGGTATACGGACAAGCAAAGGAGGGCTTCATCTTGAAAAAGCAAAAACTGAATTATCGCTTTCACGACCCCAACCCGGAGGGAGCGGCAGCAAATTACATAGTAAAGCTATTCACGGAGGTGAACATGGATAAGGTAGAACGCTCTCTCAAGCAGACAGTGCATGTACCGGAACAAAGAGAGGAACGCGTAATAAACTGAACGAACAAAGTCAGAAGACTTCCTCCTTCCCACCACATACTGCGGCACAGAAACAGGTATCTGGTTTTAAACTGGCAGGAGTGATTTACTTTAATCATCATGCAAAGCAGGATTCGTGCAAAACGCTATGAAAAACAGTTTTTGGTGCTTTGTATCATCCCTGTTTTTTACACTGGCATTAATATCCAAAATTTGTGGGCCTTGGGAGAAAGCAGAGCACAATATTGTTATTCTAATTTAATATATATTATATTTTAAGTTCGTGTAAACATAAATAAATTCTCCGGGATTTCACTATTGACAAACTGCATATACTGTAGTAGAATTTATTTAAATAGTACTATTCCTGTATTGGAGGGATTCCATGTTTACGCTCACAGAAGTTTGGCGAGATTTACACCGCAATAAAGGAAGAAGCTTTCTGGTTTTTGTATTTGGAATTCTGATCATTTTTTGTATCGCGTTTTACATGGGGAACATCCAAAACAATGAGGCTATACTGCGGAACCTTTCGCAAACGATACCAGTAACCGTGCAGGTGGTCGGCACGAATGGGAATCGGCAGGCGGGGCTGGAAATCGATCAGAAGCATATGGAGGCCCTGCTTTCCGGGGGCATCAGTGACTCCCTCTACACCATGCTTGCGGGCGGGAACATAGATGAAAAGAACCAGAAGCAGCCTATTCAATATTGCGACACCTCTATGATAGGGATTAACGACAGCAGCCTGCTCTCCCCTCTTATACGGGAACAGATATCCTACGCTCAGGGGTGGGATGAGAGCTTGTTTTCCGGCGATCAGCCTGCCTGCGTTATTAGCACGGATTACGCCTCCCGCCACCGCATTTCCCTGGGCGGTACGATAGAATTTCCTCTGTATGTCTGGGAATATGAGGAGGATGACATGCATTTTCGCTTTGTAGAGGTTGGAAAGGCCAGTCTGGTCGTAGCGGGCACTTATGTCTCCAGCGAAGTTGCTGCGGGCAATGCCAGCGATGTGGCAGTTCCGGCCCGCTGGCTTCAGTCTTTTTTGCAGGACGCTGGCTTGGATTATACGTATGCGTCCTTTCAGGGGACAGTGGCTGACCCTTTACAGCTTAACGAATGGAAGGCCGGGATGAAAAAAGCGGGCTTTCAGGAGGTTGATCCCGACTCCTTCAAAGAGCGGGAGGGCAATGCGCTGGAAGTCAACGACAGGCTGTTTATAGAAACCGCAGACAGGATACAGGAGAATATCCGTATTTTCCGGTGGTTTCAGGCCCCGTTTTTATCTCTTATAGTTTTATTGATTGTTTTCGTTCTGTTTCTGGTGCTGCGCAGCTCCCGCAGGGAAATCGCGATTGCCCTGTCTCTGGGACGGCCCGGCTTTCTATGCGCCCTGCGCTGCTTTTTGGAAAACGCCCTGCTGATGCTTTTGGGCTGTGTTGTCACCCTGCCTGTACTGCTGGCGGCAACCAGCCTGGGCCTGGGCGATATCCTTGTGATGGAGGGCATCTTTTTAGTCTGCGCTTTTCTCAGTATTATCATTGCCCTGGCGTTCCTGTTCAGCATGAACGTCTTAGAATTGTTAACAAAGATCGATTGAGAATGGAAAGGGAGGAAGTACCGTTATGGAAATGCTCTCGGCAAAGAATGTAGACTATATCTACCAGAGCAGATATCAAAAAGTCCAGGCGCTGAAGGATGTGTCATGTTCCTTTGAAGCGGGAAAGTTTTATGCTGTAATCGGTCATTCCGGCAGCGGGAAAACAACCCTTCTCTCTGTGCTCGCTGGTCTGGGAACGCCTGCGAGAGGAGCCGTTTATGCCGGAGGAACGCCCCTTGATGAGATTGGGCAGGAACGCCATCGGCGGGAGAACATCTCCCTCATTTATCAGGGATTTCACCTTTTCCCCACTCTTACCGTTCTGGAAAACGTGATGTACCCTATGCAAATTGTAAAGTGTTCCAAAAAAGAGGCTGCCGCACGGGCCAGAGAACTGCTGGAAAGCGTTGGCCTGAAAAAAGAACAGGAAAAAAAGTTTCCGGCAATGCTCAGCGGTGGAGAGCAGCAGCGAGTGGCGATTGCCCGGGCGCTATCCTCCTCGGCAAAAGTGATTTTGGCGGATGAGCCTACAGGCAACCTGGATACAGAGAATGGGAAGATGGTTATTGGGCTACTCAAGCAGTTGGTGACAGAAAAAAACTATTGTGTAATTGTAGTCACACACGATTTGGACATCGCCGCGCAGGCGGATGTGGTTTACCGGATGACAGACGGAAGGTTGGAAAGAGAGTAAGAACCTGTATTCACAACCTGCCCCCATTACCTGCGCGTCTTTTTTAAAACCACTCTGTGGTAAATTTTTCATAAAGCGGCAGCCTTATTACAGAGATTTGTCTTGATTGGCTTCCAAAATTATGCAAACAAACCCAATATGCTTTTTATATGGAATAAGGGCAGTCCCATTGTAAAGATGGGACTGCCCTGCAATAGGAGGAAATTATGGGAAACAGTATCAAGCAGCTTTTCAGGACTCCGTTTAAGCTGGTTTTATTCCTGATCCTGCTGGCGGCGGGCACAGCGCTGCTGATGGTTGGCGCGGCCCTGTGGATGAAGTCGGCCCAGCAGTTGAAAAAGATGGAAGAAATTTTTACCACTATCGGCACGGTGACGCAAAAGGAAACAAGAACCGCCACATATGACCAATGGGATGCTGCCCTGCAGGAGTATGTCCATTGGACATATCCTGCCTATGATACCGTCCTGCCGGAGAGCATCCTGGAGTTTGAAGGGGCGGAGTATCTGAAAGGCCCTGAAAAGCGCCCATACTATGGCGCCCTTTTGCAGGACTGCGAGAGAACCCCCGTCAACACGGAAGAATACAATTTCTATCTTTTTATTGAGTTCAGCCCGGTGGAAGATTGCGTGCCCACCCAGCCTGTACTGGTGGACATTAAAAAAGTCCTGTGGGGAGACGACCGCGGCAGCAAGACCCTTTGGTTCTGCGACCATTTCACAGAGAATCCGGCCCCTTTAGAAGCTGGAAAAACATATATTGCCGGGCTGCAGTATCAAGCCAACACCCACTTGGATGTGCAGGTACCCTCGGGACTGGAGTTCACGCCCTGGTTCTGGCCTGAATCTACCCAGACGGACGGTCAGGGAATCAAACTGGACAGCGATATGAATATGCCGGATGGGGTGCATTGGGAAGAAGTGACGGACGGCTTCTATGAAACAGCGAGAGGAAAGGGCTGGCTGAGCCTTATAGAACGCCAGGCCCTTTTTGAGGATATCCTCCCCGTACTGCCTACCGAAAGTTGTTCCCTCCTGCCATCCTTTCATGAAAGGGAAGCAACAATGTCTGCGGGTCGGGAAATTTCAGAAGAGGAGTTTCAAAGCGGGGCTTTGGTCTGCATGGTGCCGGAGGACTTTGCAAAGCACAACAGCTTGGAAGTGGGGGACAGCCTTCAACTGCCGCTGTTTTTCGCAAACTATAGGACAAGCCCCGGCTTCACCTTTGGTTATAACTTTGGCGCTATTGATTTCTCACTTGCCAATACCCAGGGGGATGTATACCCGGTCTTTTGGGACGCGGCCTATGAAATTGTTGGGATTTACCGCTATCAGGGACCCAATCCCGATCAGGCGCACATAAGCGAGCTGGGAAGGGATACGGTAATTATCCCCTCAAAATCCGTGCAGGCGTCCGATGAGCAGAATATTGCCGATTTCGGCCCCATGCTTGCCTATACCACCTCTTTTCAGATCCCCAATGGTTCGGTTGCCGCTTTTGACAGTGCCTTTCAAAAATCGGGGGCAGGCGAGTTTCTGGAAATCAGCTATGATGACAACGGTTATGAACAGATTGCGGAAAATCTGCGGCAGACAGGCAGCATAGCGGCCTTGCTGTGCATGGCCGGGATGCTTTCGGCCATGATCATCATCCTTCTGCTCCTGTACTTCTTTATTGTGAAACAGAAAAAAAGAACGGCTATCGAGCGCGGCTTGGGCATGAGCCGCCGTCAGTGCCGCGTTTCCCTCATTGGCGGCATAATGGGGCTGGCTGTTGTGGCGGTGGTGCTGGGAAGCGGGGTTGGCCTGCTTGCCGCAAACCAGATGGAATCTCTGGGAAATGAGCAGGAGTCTGCCTACAGTACGGAATTCAGTTCCTGGGTGACGGAAGAGGCAAACGGAGATTTAGCCTCCCGATTAGCCACAGAAGGCGCGGCGCTGCCCTTAGCGGCGGGAATTTCCGCCTTTTTGCTGCTGTTTACCCTCGCACTGTCTGTGGTTTTGGTGAACCGGAACCTTAAAACAGAGCCTGTCCTCCTGCTGAGCCAGCGTGAAGAATAGCGGGCGGGGCGGCTTGAGAGTGGGACACAATACATAGTCACTTAACTTGTGTTATTCTTCAAGTTGCTGGATACCACCGCATAAAACCCTGCTGGCTGGTTTGCCGTGTATGGCAGACAACATGATTTATCTATCCGATATAACCGAAAGTACGTTTTGTTTTTATCGACTATAATATAAGGCGGAATATAATGCCAGTAAAAATTTGCGTAATTGATGATTGGATTGACTGGAAAGCATTGCACAAGCTTGTGCCATACTATCAAGAGCACTTCCCTGTAAAAAAACTGGAAGGAAGCGGTGGATATAAAGGAACAACCTCATCTCCTTCCCTGCCTATTACTCACGGGACTTTGTGCACGGCGCTTTTGATTGAAGGCTTGCATGAAAAAGGAGTTTGGGAGCAAGTTGAGATTTCCGGTTTAATGATGAATCATGAATATGCCAGTCATTCATTTCGCACATTGATTCGCGCATTGCAATTCTGTATTACTCAAAAATACAATATCATATCTATGAGCCTGGGAATGTATCATTTACTGTATGCCAAGCAAATGGTACCATTACTGCATCAACTCCAAAGCAGGGCTGTTTTAGTAGCCGCCGCATCTAACGATTTGAAACTAACATATCCAGCGGCATTTCCATGTGTTCTCGGAGTGAAGCGCCAGATTGGCAACAACGGTGTGTCCCAGAAATTAGTTAAACTAGTCCATAATCCCATTGATGGGATTGAATTAGTTGTGCCTTATACAGAAACTGCTGTCTTAAAAAGCCTTAAAGACAAATACAATTTAAATTATGAAACTTCTAACAGTATTTTAGTTCCACAGATATGTGCTGAAATCGCATATATTCTGACGCAGAATCAAATGCTTCCCCCAAAGGAAAGTATTCCTGCATTATTTAATGTGCAGACTGTAAAAGCAGAAGAATTTGGTGAAGCGGCAAGCGCTCTTCCTATAGCAGTCAGTGAAAATGATATCCCTGTACTGCTTTTCCGATACGCAATTCAAGACTATGACTATGTAATGCTGTTAGGACAGCGGCTTCAAAACCAATTTGAATATAAAGGATATACTTGCGCCATCTTATGTGATTTCTTCAGCCAGTCGGATTTTGAAACCGGGTGGTACCATCTGTCAAAAAGGGATGTGAATAATTGTATACGTTATTACCAAAAAGTTGTTTCAGATAGTGCAGTTTTGATATTTGCAAACCGCGAACTGGCAGAACAGATTTCATATGATCTGGTAATTGACTATGGCACGCTTTCTGACGATATGGATATTAAATCTCTATTTAACAGGATAATTGATGATTTCTCATAGTATTTGGAATGCGTTAACTTGCTGAGATTTAGAAGAACCGCCAAGGTGTCCTGTAGCTGTTTGCTGAAATGTATCTTGGCGGTTTCGCTTTTGCTGTTTCTTCGGTATCTACGATACCAGTTTCTGTCGTCTGGTATCGTTTCTGTATTTGAAAGAAGTTTTTAAGTATACTGGATATAGAAAAATTGTATCTTTCTCGTTCCATAAGCTATCACAACCGTATTGTTCTATTACTCCATATGCACCATGTCTCTTTTAGGAAATCAAGAATCCCCTCTGGTAAGCCAGAGAGGATTTTAAAACAGGTTTTAAGTATTTGATTCCATGAACAGCTCCAATTCTTTGCGCAGAGAAGGGATATCCTCTGACACGGTATCCCATACGATCTGCATGTTGACCCCGGAGTAGCCATGCACAATACGATTGCGCATACCATATATCTGCTGCCAGGGGATAGTCCTGATTTGGGCTTTGGCCTCGTCGCTGAGAGATACCTTTGCCAACTCGCCAATCTGCATGAGGTTGAATACAGTGGCCTCCAGACGCATCGTGTCCGATGAAAAGCTTTCGAGAGAGCGGCAATCAGAGCAGTAACGGATAATGCTCTCAATGTGATGGAGGATTTTCTTCAGCACGGCCATATCCTTACTGTTCATAAATTGACACTCCCGTCCGCTGTATCTCCAGCTCAATTTGAGATCCGCTCTCAATCTGTGACACGTCGATCAAATCAACCGGCACATCTAAGGTGGATGCAACTCCTTCCAGCAATCCGAAGAACGCCAGCCCCCGCAGGCCGCTGTCCACCAGAATGTCTACATCACTCCGGGTGGTAGCCTGTCCCTTTGCATAGGAGCCGAACAATACCGCCCGCCGTACACCATAGCCGGCAAAAACGGGGTGGAGAATATTTTCGATTTCCCGAACAGAATATACCTTTTGCATGGGGACAGCCCCCTTTCAAGAATATTGTACCGCATGAAGGGAGAAATGGCAAGGGGGATTCCCATAGAAAGGGTTCTGGAATAATCCTGGCAGGACAGCACAGCGCAGCGCGTCCTTGGAGAGGAGTCCTGCCCGCCCTCATACCCCCGCCATCAATTTGCTGACAGCCAGCCTCCCCGCCGGATTGCGCTTTCTGCCGTTATACTCTTCAAGCAGCACTGCCGCCAGTCCGGAGGAGCCATGGCCGCGCTCTTTGGCGTTGCGCATGAGCTGCTTGACCGGGACGACCCCCAGCTTTTCGGCAAAGATATCCTCGTTGAGTTCTTCGCCGAAGGCGGCTGCAAGCTTCGCCACAGCCGCGAGCATTTTGCCTGAGAGAGAATTTGCCTCGCCCTCCCAGGTGCCCACGCAGAGCCGCAGCACCCGGTTCAGGATCTGGTAGCCGTATTTTTCATAAATATTTTCGACTGTGGAGATGGCCCAAATGCGGTTCCCCCCGGTACCGTCTCCAATTTTCAGCCCATAGGACTCCACCAGCGCCAGGATGGTAAGCTGCCGGTTATTGCCTGCCTCCAAGTTTGCCTGGAAAATTTCCAGCGCGCTCAGTGCCCGGACGTACCGCATCTGGTTTGCAAAAATGTCCGCCTCATGCTGATATTCCAGGTCGTCGTAGATCATGCACCACACCGGTGTTTCCCTTGAACCGGAAATTTTTGCCACGATTTCCACCGTGTGCTGTCCGTTGAAAACATAGTTTATACCATCGCGGCGGCTGACCTTCACCGGGTTGACCTGGTGAAGGTCAAAATCTGCCGAGGCCCGGTCGATCTGTGTCTGGGAGAGGCTCCGCTGATATTTTTGGTTGGACACCAGGTTTTTTATGGGAATCAGTTCAAAGTGTACATTGGGAACAAATCTCTGCTGTCCGTCCATATCAACCGCCACGCGATACACAATTTGCACAAAGTTCTTTGGAAGCACGGTGTTTTGTGCCCGGTACCGTTCCTTTCTGCATATTTTTCACACTATTCCTCCCACAATGCCGCTAACGCTGACTCTGCCGCTGCGTACAGGTTATACAGGGCCTGCTCCAGCTTCTCCCTGCATACGGGCGAAGCCTGGGAAAAGCTGTGCCTCCCGCCGCTGTTTTCTAAAACATTTACCCATGAGGGTATGGTGAGGACAAGGCTCATAAGCGGCCCGTCCGGGTCGAAGGCTGGCATATCCTTTACGGTAGGCGCCGGAAGCGGGCCGGGGGCGAGATTCCCGCCCTTGCCGGGAGTATGCGCCATGGCCCAAAGCTCACGGGAGCTTTTATGATCTAAATTCGTGAATTTACGCAGATAAAGCGCATACTTCCCTGAAAGGATCCCATCCGCCAGCTCCGGCTCTTTGTGCCGAAGAAGATCCATCTTGTTCGTAAAGCTCTTGTATTCGAGCAGGCTGGCGGGGGAGACGCCAAATTCTGCCGAAATCCTTCGAGCCAATTCAGCAGGGGCAGCCTTGGGGGATTTTTCCTTTGCGGTCAGATACAACTTCCCCAGCAGATAATGCCGGGCGGCGGTTACTATATGCCCCCGCCGAAGCTGCCGCTCACACGCCCAGAGTACAGCGTCTGTTTTTGATGGGAATACCATTTCCTCCAGGGCAAATTTGATGCCGTGCCGGGTGTAGATCTCATACCGGGGATACCCCTCAATCATGATCCTGTGCCAGACAGCTACAGGCTCCCGAACCCTGCCGGAGGTTATGGCTTTTTCCAGCGTCTGGAACTCCTCCCCCGGCAGGGGCATGGAAACACACTGGAACTCTGGGTCTGATTGAAGCGTCCACAACGCTTTTCTGCTCATTCTAATCGCCACGCGAACCAGGATTCGCACAAAAAGCCATGAAAACACGGCACTTTGTGCCCGGTATCATTCCTTTCTGCATATTTTTCACTCTGTACCGTCCTCCTTCTGGGGAAGCGCCGGGATAAGTCCGGGTTCTCCGCCAACCTGGTATACGGCGTAATCTTTTACCAGATCTGCAGCCATAAGCGCCTGATGCGCCCGGTAGTCAGGGCCGAACCGCTCCCGCCAGTCCGCTGGATACTGAGGCGTATTCCGGGAACCCGATCCGTATGTTTCCGCACAGTTCAAATCAAAGAGTATCGCTTTCTGCGTGCTGTCCTGGACAACTCTGCCCAGCGCCCGGTAGCGCAGCCCCGGATCCCACCCCATCATAGAGCAGACCATGGCAAAGAACAGCCGGCACGTCATGCGCCTGGGCCTGCGTTTGCCGGCGCGGAGGCACCATAGCAGCGCGTCCCGCTGGCCGGCAGGACAGGGGCAAAGCGCCAGCAAATGCTTTTCACGGCATATCATGACCTGCACGGTATCATGCTCCGGGAATATGTCCAGACAGGCTGCGTTTACATAAAAGCAGCAGCGGGAAAAGACTGCCGCAGGCTCCCTTGTATGGGCGAAAAGCTCCCGGCGCGCCACCTGGTACCCGTTCAGGTTCAGTTCAGTTTCCATCAGGTTCCTCCAAATGAAATCCCGCCAGCTCCCGGCGGATGAATTCCCCCAGAGTCTTGCGGTCTGTAGTCTTTAGGCCGCTGCCATCATCCAAAACCCGGCTGGGGCCTGCAAGGGACACAGCCTCCCGTGTCCGCACCAGGTAATAATCCGGGCCAAAGCTTCCGGTCTGGGCGGTGGGAACATACCGCACCCGCTCGCGGTATGGGGTGTAGATCTGACCGGCAGGGCAGGCTGTTTCAGGCAGAAACGCCTGCGCGTCAGCCGCCTCGCAGAGAAAGACCAGTTCATCGCCTGACTGATATAGAGCAGGGATGATGCGGTAGAAATTGGCCGTATCCCAGCCGAATATTTTGAAAAGCGTCCCCCCAAAGGCAGCGGAGGGCATGGCCCGGGGGTGGTATCTTCCGCCTGAACGCCTGGCGCAGACTACGCCATAGCGGTTTTCCGGTTCAGCGGGGCGCAGGGCGATGCGCCTGCCGATGGGATCCAGAAGCAGTTCGATGCGATCGCGCCCACTTAACTGGCGGACGAGCTGGGTGCTCAGGCTCAGGGATTTTTCCCGGAATGATACGAAACCCGAAAGCGGGGAGTCATACAGTTCCGGACGCACGGCCTGAAAACCGCGCAGATCCAGGTCGCCGGGATGCAGCTCAATTTGCGGCCGCGGCGGGCTGTCTGTTCCAACGCTTTGAGCGGCGCGGGTATAGTCAGCCTCACCGAACCCCGCCCAGCGGGGATGGACAACCACAAAGCCTTTGAGCAGGCCGCTTTCCACTACCCGCAGCCTGGGAAGGATCTCGTGGCCACGAAACCTGGCGTTGTCCAGCATGCGCTGCACGGCGGTGAAGTCGGCAGGGGACACAATGGGTTCATGATGCTCCAGATATCTGCTGTGAGGGCGTTCGCCGCGGTTTTTGACGGAACGGTGATCCCGGAAATTGGGTGTGAATGTCTTGCGGGTGTATACCTGTCCGCAGTGCCGCTCGTTTCTGAGGATGCCGACAATACCGTTTGCCGTCCACTTGACGTTCCCCAGATATGACTTGCGCCCCAGGACATTGAATGTTTCCGCAATCTGCCGGGTAGAGCAGCCATACAGATACATGAAAAACGCCAGCTTCACGGTGGGAGCTTCTTCCGGGTTGATGACCAGGCCGCCCTCCTCGTCATGCCGGTACCCCAGCAGCTCCGGGGTCAGGGGCAGGCCGTGATCCAGACGCATACGCAGAGAGGTTTCCATGCTCCGGCTACGGATATGGGACTCTTCCTCCGCCATCATAGCAAAGAAGCTTAAAGACATGGATTTTTCCTCGTTAAGGGAAAATATGCTTTCTGATTCAAAGAACACCCCCACGGGCGGAGAAAGAGCCTTCAAATCCAGGACGATGCTGATGCAGAGCACCAGATTCCGGGCAAAGCGGGATACGCTCTTGGTAATAATCAGGTCGAGCTTTCCGGCCCGGCAGTCGGCAAGCATTTGATTAAAGCCGTCCCGGTGGCGGTCGGTAGTACCGGAAACCCCCTCGTCACAGTAAAGCCCGCACAGGATCCAGTTGGGGTGCCGGACAACATATCCTTCGTAATATTTCTTTTGCAGTTCATAGGAGCTGGTCTGCTGCACGTTGTCTGTGGAAACCCTGGCGTATACCGCCACACGCAGCGGGGTATTGCCGCCAAAATAGTCTACGGCGGGATTTTCCGGGGTGTACTCGTAATGATCGGTCTGGGCCTGGTTCTGTATCCGCTGGCGCGTCCGGCGTTTCTGCGCCTCCTTGAAATCCTGTTTCTCCCGGTCAACCATCGGCGTTTCCTGGCGGCAGGAGAGCCGCGTCACGAAGATCTTCCAGATAATAAGAAGCTAGGGTGAAAATATCCTCTGAGATGAAATAGATGCCAGTTGGCGGCGTTTTTGCGGCCAGAATCTGGGCACAGAGAGACATTTCCAAAGGATCGCCGGATACATTTGAGATCTTCTGAGTCAGGATAAGGTCGAGCCTGCCTGCCATGCAGTCTTCCAAAAGCCGCGCCCATTCCGGCGAGGAGGACATTTTCGGCGCGGATGAACCGTAGTCCACATAGAACCCAACCAACTGCCATTTAGGGCACATGGCGATGGATGCGGCAAACTGGCTTTTATGCTTTTCCAGATAGCCCTCATGCCTGGTTTGATTGAAAAAGCGAATGTACACGCCAATGCGAAAGGGCTTTTCCGGGTCGGGCCGCTCCCGGTTATGGCTGTTCAGCCACGCACGGTGCGGAGCCAGATCTTTTTCCAAAGGGGATGGTGATAGCTCCGGCAGGGCTAAGGATGTGAAAATATGGTTGTCCAAGCTGCTCCCTCCGTTCTGCGTTGATCGCAGTACCTATTATACAGGCTCTTCCCACCAAAAAGAAAGAAACCGGCGGTTTGATATTTATCAACTGCCGGTTTGCTTTTTGAATTCAACTATAATGAAACCCTACATTTTTCAGGAGGTTTCAGAATATGCAAAATGAAGAAATTGGTATGCGGGTACGTAAGCTGCGCCGGGAGAAAAGGCTTACCCAGGAACAGCTTGCGGAGCGGCTGGACTGCTCCGTACAGTTTTTGAGCCTTGTTGAGAGAGGGCAGCGCGGGATGAGCCTGCGGATGTTCTGCGTCTGCGCGGAAATCCTGTGCGTCTCGGCGGATGAGCTGTTGGGAAGGGGCACGGTATGCGGGACGCGGGAGAACGAAGGAAAAGGGTTACAAGTGCTGGAAGGGTGCGGCAGGCTTGAAAGGAAAATGATCCTTGATGTGGCGGAGGTGATTAAGCGGGACTTGAGAGAGAAACTGTGAAAACAGGGCAAAGGAGCAGGGACACAGTAAGTGTTCCTGCTCCTTCGTTATCGCATTGTCCATATAAACCGTACTGTTTCGTTACTTCCATATGTACCGTGCTTTTGCTGACCCCAAACTGCTTTGCCGCCCGTCGGACGGTGGCCTTGTTTTCCACAATGAATTCCCCTAACTTGGTTGCGCGTTCGTCAAGTACGTTCATGATTGGACACCTCTTTTTGGGGATCCAATTGGGCACCCCTCTTTTCGGTGTTCTATATCTATGCGCGGGGCAGGGCGAGTATGCGGCAAAAAGCGCCGCAGGGCCGCTGTTAAGGCATATAAAAAAGCAGCGGTTTTCACGCCGTTGCTTTTTTTCTGCCCAGCTTACCTGACCACCAGGTTCACAAGCTTTCCGGGCACATATATTTCCTTTACAATGGCCTTGCCGCCGATTTCCTCCGCGATTTTCGGCTCGGCCTTGGCAAGGGCCAGCGCTTCCTCCTGGCTGATGCCCGCGGGCACGTTGAGCCTTGCGCGCACCTTGCCCTTTATCTGCACCACAATCTCAAGGGTATCCTCTTTGCACTTCTCCTCGTCATAGGCAGGCCAGGGCTGCTGGGCCACAAGGCCCTGCCCCAGCGAGGACGCCTCCCACACCTCTTCTGTGACATGGGGGGCAAAGGGGTTCAGCAGGATGGTGAAAACGCGCAGCTCCTCTTTGGTGATGCTTCCCTGGGCGGTGATATCGTTCATCAAAGCCATCAGGGCGGCAATGGCGGTGTTAAACTTCAGCACCTCCGTATCCTCGCTGACCTTCTTCATGGTGCGGTGGAAAGCCCCCTCCAGTTGGGGGCGGATGCCTGTTTCCCCGCAGAGGATGTTCTGCAAATTCCAATACCGCTCCACCAGGCGGCGGCAGCCCTTAATGCCGTTGTTGCTCCAGGGGGCAGACTTCTCAAAGTCGCCGATAAACATCTCATACAGCCGCAGGGTATCCGCGCCGTATTCGTTTACAATGTCGTCCGGGTTCACCACATTCCCCCGGGACTTGCTCATTTTTTCCCCGTTCTCCCCTAAAATCATGCCATGGCTGGTGCGCTTGGCATAGGGTTCCGGGGTGGGAACCACGCCGATGTCATAGAGGAATTTGTGCCAGAAACGGCTGTACAGCAGGTGCAGGGTGGTGTGCTCCATGCCCCCGTTGTACCAGTCCACAGGCGACCAATACTCCAGGGCTTCTTTGCTTGCCAGGGCGTCTGGGTTATGGGGATCCATATACCGCAGGAAATACCAGGAGGAACCAGCCCACTGGGGCATGGTGTCCGTCTCCCGCTGGGCAGGGCCGCCGCAGCGGGGGCAGGCTGTGCTTACCCAGTCCGTCATTTTGGCAAGGGGGGATTCCCCTGTATCTGTAGGCTCATAGCTTTCCACCTCCGGCAGGCGCAGGGGCAGTTCGCTCTCCGGCACAGGCACCCAGCCGCACTTCTCGCAGTATACCATGGGGATAGGCTCTCCCCAATACCGCTGGCGGGAGAACACCCAGTCACGCAGCTTGAAGTTCACCTTGGCGTGGCCAATGCCCTTTTCCTCCAGATAAGCCGTGATTTTCTTTTTGGCTTCTTCCACAGTCAGGCCGTCCAGCATGCCGGAATTGACCATAACCCCTGTCTCGCAGTCGGTAAAGGCGGCCTCCTGCACATTGCCTCCCTGCACCACTTCGATAATGGGCAGGCCGAATTTTTTCGCGAAATCCCAGTCGCGGTCATCGTGGGCAGGCACCGCCATGATGGCGCCTGTACCATAGCTTACCAGCACGTAATCGGAAATGAAGATGGGGATTTCCCCGCCTGTCACAGGGTTTACCGCGGTAACGCCCTGAAGCTTCACGCCGGTTTTGTCCTTCGCCATTTCCGTGCGCTCAAAGTCGGACTTCCGGGCAGCCTGGGCCTGATATTCCCGCACCTCCGCTATATTGGACAGCTTGTCCGCCCACTTCTCGATGTAGGGGTGCTCCGGGGAGATAACCATATACGTGGCCCCATAGAGGGTGTCGGGCCGGGTGGTGTACACAGTCAGCTTGTCCCCGGCAGAGGTATCAAAATCCACCTCCGCGCCGGTGGAGCGGCCTATCCAGTTTTTCTGCTGGGCCTTCACCCTGTCCGGATAATCCACCAAATCCAGATCGTCAATGAGCCGCTGGGCATACTCGGTGATTTTCAGCATCCACTGGCTTTTTACCTTGTGTACCACCTCGCTGCCGCAGCGCTCGCACACGCCGTTCACCACTTCCTCGTTTGCTAAAACGCACTTGCAGCTTGTACACCAGTTAACGTTCATTTCCTTTTTATAGGCAAGTCCCTTTTTGTAAAGCTGGAGGAAAATCCACTGGGTCCACTTGTAATAGTCCGGGTCGATGGTGCTGATTTCCCGGCTCCAGTCAAAGGAAATGCCTAAAGACTGTATCTGCCGGGAAAACCGCTGGATGTTGTCCCGGGTGATGCCCTCGGGGTGGACATGGTTTTTAATGGCATAGTTTTCCGCCGGCAGGCCGAAGGCGTCCCAGCCGATAGGGTACAGCACGTTATAGCCCTGCATCCGGCGCTTTCTCGCCACCACGTCCAGGGCGGTGTAAGGCCGGGGATGGCCCACGTGCAGCCCCTGCCCGGAGGGATAGGGGAACTCAATAAGCGCGAAATATTTGGGCTTTTTGCTCTCCGCCCCTTCCGCGTGGAACACCCCGGCTTCCTCCCATTTTTCCTGCCATTTAGGCTCTATGGCCTTGTGCTCATACTTCATGACCCTTCATCTTCCTTTCCTTATTTTGCCTCCGGCAGCCTAAGAAACTTTTTTATAAAAAAGTTTCTTAGGAATCTTCAAAAAATTTCCCGTTTGCCGGGCTTTTTTCATGCCTGCTCCTGCCAGTCCACCTTCTCCCCGTCGGCCCACAGCCTGTCCAGGTCGTAGAAGTCCCGGGCCTCCTGGGTGAAGATGTGCATGACCACCTCGGAGTAGTCCAGCAGTATCCAGGAGTTGGAACGGTAGCCCTCCACCCGGGCCGGGGCCTTGCCCTTTTCCTTCAGATACTCTTCCACCTCGTCCGCCAGGGCGCGCACGTGGGTGCTGCTGATGCCTGTGGCAAGGAGGAAATAGTCTGCCAGGCTGGAAATATCGTCAATTTTTATCATGTTAACGCGCTCGGCTTTTTTGCTGTCTAAAAGCCTTGCCGCCTGCTTTGCCAGTTCATACGGTTCCATATTGTCACTTCCCTTTCGTTCTTTTCTCCAGCGCCCGCAAGGGCGGGAAAGCATGTTAGGCAGGCCCGTCCTCCAGCGCCCACAGCGCCTCGTTATACGCGCAGATGGACTGGGGATCCAGCGTCTGCCTTTCCCCTGTCTTTTCCGCCACGGTAAAAGCAATGCCCTCCACCATAGCTTCCTCCAGGCTGGACTTTGCCAGCTCCCGCATGCGTTCCACCCCGGGATAATCCCGGTCGGCAGAGATGTAGTCCGCCACAAAGAGCACCTTGTCCAGAAGCCCCATGCCGGACTTTCCTCCGGTGTGGCAGGCAATGGCCTCCACCACTTCCCTGTCGCCCACCCCCAGCACGTATTCCACGTAGGCCGCGCCGCTGAGGGCGTGCCACAGCTTGGGGTTATGGCGCTGGGCCTGTGAAAGCATTATACCAAATTGCTCCATGATTTTCAACTGTTCTTCTTCGCCTGTGTCCTTCATAATATCGTGGAGTATCCCGGCCAGCCGCGCCTTTTCCGGGTCTGCCCCGTATTTCTCCGCCAGCGCCGCCCCGCACGCCGCCACGCACTGGCTGTGGACAAAGCGTTTTTCTGTCAGGCGCCTCTTTGCTTCCTGCTCATATTCCTCATAGGTCATAAACCTGCACTCCTTCTTTTTTCTGGCTCCATCGCGCCCAGCGCTTCCGCCGCAGGCCGCCGGGTTTTAAAAAAACCGGCGCCGCGCAAAGCGCGATCCGGGCCGCCGGGGCGGCCCGGATGCCTGCGGCGGCCCAAAGGCTTTCTCCCGCGTCCCTACAGGCACTCCCTGTACAGCCCGTTTTCCGCAATATACGCCGCCACTGCCGGGGGCACCAGGGCCTCCAGGTTCTGCCCCCGGGCTGCCAGCTCCCGCACCTGGGTGGAGGAGGCGGGGAAATAGGGGATGTCCTCCAGGCAGCACCGGGCGGCAAAATCCCGCTGAAGCCGCGCTTCCTTTTCCCGAAGCTTTTCCATGCCGCCGGAGCTGCGGGGGGTGCAGCACAAAACTGCCAGGGCCATAATGGTTTCCGGGCGGTACCAGTTGTCCACCGTCAGGAACATGTCCTCCCCCATCAAAAGGTAAAATTCCTCCCCAGGGTAAAGCCTGTGCAGCTCCTCCAAGGTGTCTGCCGTATAGCTTTTCCCTGGCCTGCACAGCTCGATTTCACACAGCTCTATGGGCGCGCCCCGCACCTGCTCCACTGCCAGCCGGCACATATCCAGCCGCTGCTGGGCGCTTGCCAGGGCGTGCACCTGCTTGTGGGGGGGCAGGCCTGTGGGGATCAGCAGTACCCTGTCTAAGGAGAGCCGCCTGCTAAATTCCTCCAGCAGCCGGACATGCCCCCAGTGGATAGGGTTGAAGGTGCCGCCGTAAACGCCTGTCCTCATAAAGGCGCCTACCGGGGCAGGACGATTTTCGCGTCCTTCTTTTTCCTGCGGTACAGCACGAATTTGGATCCTATCACCTGCACCACTTCGCTTCCCGTTCCCCGGGCCAGGGCCTCTGCCGCTTCCCGGGAGGATACCGGGCAGCTATCCGGCAGCACCCGGCCCTTTATCAGCTCCCGTTTTTCCAGGGCGCTGTCCGCCTGGGCGGCAATCTCCCCGCTCAGGCCTCCTTTGCCCACCATTAAAATGGTGTCTTCCTTTACCGCTAAAGAGCGCAGATACGCCCGCTGCTTGCTTGTAAGCAAAATTTATTCCCCCTCTTTTTCCTGGAGATAGGCCCGCAGCTTCTGCTCAAAATCCGCGAAGGCGTGGCCTCTATGGCTGCGTTCGTCCTTTTCCTCACTGCTGATTTCCCCAAATGTCAAGTCCCCCTGGAGGAAGATGGAATCGTACCCGAAGCCGTTTTCCCCCCGGGACTCTGTGGCAATCTCCCCAAAGCATTTGCCAATGGCGTCTATGCGGTCGCCGTTTGGGAACACACAGCACACAGCGCTGACAAAGTGCGCCCCCCGCTGCTCCTTGGGCACGCCCTGAAGCTTTTCCAGCACAGTCAGGCGGCGCTTGCCCGGCTCCGCGAACCGCGCCGAATAGATGCCCGGCGCGCCGTCCAGATAGTCCACGCACAGGCCGGAATCATCTGCCACAGCGGGCAGGCCTGTTTCCCTGCAGGCGGCCTGGGCCTTGATGCAGGCGTTTTCTTCAAAGGTAGCGCCTGTCTCCTCTGGCTCGGTGATATCCATGGTCACAGCTTCAATGCCCATAGGCTCCAGCAGGCGCTTAAATTCTACCAGCTTGCCTTTATTGTGGGTGGCGATAACAAATTTCATATTCCCAGCCTCTCCTTTATTGTAGTCAGTTCCGCCCGAAAGGCCAGAACCGGCGTTTTTTCTTTTCCTCCGGCTCCTGCTCCGGTTCTTGCCCGCCTTCTTCCATGGGAGGCAGATCCCATACAATGGGAGCCGCTTCTGCTGCCTGTTCCTGTCCCGGCTCCTCTTCTGCCTCCTCTGGTTCCTGGGCCGCAGACTCCCCGGCAGGTTCTTCCGCCGCGGGCGTTTCCTCTGCCCATTCCCCGGCTTCCTCCGGCTCCCCCTGGGATAAATCCACCTGCACAGGGGCGCGGCCCTGTGTGTCAAAGAGCGCTGCCGCAAAGGCCCCGGCGTCAAAGGGCTGCAGGTCGTCCACCTGCTCCCCCACGCCGATAAACTTCACGGAAAGCCCCAGCTCCCGCTTGATGGGCAGCACCACGCCGCCCTTGGGGGTGCCGTCCAGCTTTGTCAGCACAATGCCCGTAATGCCTGCCGCGCTTTGGAACTCCCGGGCCTGGTGTACCGCGTTCTGCCCGGTGGCGGCGTCCAGCACCAACAGGGTTTCCTTGTCGCAGTCAGGCAGCTCCCGGTCAATGACCCGGCGGATTTTCGACAGCTCGTCCATCAGGTTTTTCTTGTTGTGCAGCCGCCCCGCTGTGTCGCAAATCACCACGTCGCATCCCCGGGCCTTGGCGGCGGCAATGGTGTCGAACACCACAGCGGCAGGGTCGGCCCCTTCGGCGTGCTTGATGATGGGCACGCCGGCCCGCTGCGCCCACACCTCCAGTTGTTCAATGGCAGCGGCCCGGAAGGTGTCCGCCGCGCCCAGGATAACAGATTTCCCCTCCTGCTTCAGGCGGCTGGCAAGCTTGCCGATGGTGGTGGTTTTCCCCACGCCGTTTACCCCAATCACCAGGATAACGGAAGGCTTTGTGGAGGTGTGCAGGGTGTCGTCCCCCATCAGAAGCTGGGCCACTTCCTCCTGCAGCTCCCCCAGAATCAGGGCGGGATCGGTAAGCCCCTTCTGCTTCACCCGCTCCCGCAGGCGCTCGGTGAGAAAGCCGGCGGTTTCCACGCCTACGTCCCCCATAACCAGAAGCTCCTCCAGCTCCTCAAAAAGCTCCTCGTCAATTTTCGTGAAGGAATTCACCATCTGGGTAATCTGCCCGCTGATGTTGTCCCTGGTCTTTTTCAGGCCGTCCCGTATCTTGTCAAAAAATCCCATGCTTTCACCTTCCTTTAAATATGTATCATGCATTCATCAGAAGCAAAATCCCAAAGCAGAGCATCCCCGCCAGAGGCGCCATAAAGGCTACCACGCAGCGCGCCTTAAAATCCTCGTTTTTGCACAGCCAGTAAATGCCCCTGCACAGCAGCACGCCTAATAAGCCTCCCAGCCCGTTCAGGATCACATCGTCAATATCCCCTATGCCCATTTTAAAAGCAAACTGGGCAGCCTCCGCCGCCACGCTTGCCAAAACGACCCACAGGGTATTTTTCCACACTGCCTTGTCCTTATGAAACAATGTAAGATACACGCCCAGCGGCACAAAAATGACGATGTTCCCCAATATGTTGCTCAGCGCGAACCCTCTTATAAACCAGGCATTTTCCATGCTGCCGGTGACCAAATCTTTCCCTGTCAAAAACGCGGTGATGCCCCGCAGGGGGATCAGATTAACTGACCGCACAGCATGGCGCTGCCGGAACAGAATTAAAAGGAGAAGCAGGATGTAAAATACAGCCACACTGTAAAGCAGAATGTTTATCAGCCATTTTTTTCGTTTTATCCGTATATCCAAAGGTTTTCCCTCCCATATGCGGCAATCTGGCAAACATAAAGGTTTTGGGGGTTCTCAGGGGGGATTTCCCTTAAAAATCCCCCCTGAGCCGCCTGAGGCTACGCGCTGAACTCGGCGGCCTCCTCGGTTTTAAGGGCTAAAAGCTTGGAGACGCCCTGATCCTGCATGGTCACGCCGTAGAGCATGTCCGACCCTTCCATGGTGCCCCGGCGGTGGGTGATGGTGATAAACTGGGAGCGCCCGCTCATGCGCCGCAGGTATTGGGCATAGCGGCTCACGTTCACATCGTCCAGGGCGGCCTCTATCTCGTCCAGCACGCAGAAGGGCGGGGGGTTCACGCGCATAATGGCAAAGTAAATGGAAATGGCCACCAGGGCCTTTTCCCCGCCGGAAAGGGCCTCTATATGGCTGACAATCTTCCCGGGGGGCTGCACTTTAATCTCAATGCCGCTTTTAAGCACGTCTGTCTCGTCTGTGAAAGATAGCTCTGCCGCGCCCCCGCCGAAAAGCTCCCGGAAGATGGCGCCGAAATTCTGGTTTATCTGGGCAAACCGCTCGGTGAACTGCTGGCGCATGTGCTGGGTTAAATCCAGTATCAAATCCAAAAGCTCCTGTTTCGACTTCTCCACGTCCGCCACCTGGGCGCTTAAAAATTCATACCGCTCCGACACTTCCTGATATTCCACCACTGCCGCCACATTCACAGCGCCCAGGGCCTTAATCTTGTTTTTCAGCTCTTGCAGCCGGCGCTGGGCCGCCTGCAGATCTTCAATTTTAATGCCGATTTCCTCTGCTTCCCGCCGGGTCAGCTCATACTCCTCCCACAGCCGGGAAATAATGCCGTCGTATTCTTTTTGGAGGTTGTCAGCCCGTTCCTGCAGGCGGGCCAGTTCCCGGCCCACATTTTCCCGGGCGGTGGTGGTTTCCCGCTCCTCCATGCGCAGGCGGACAGCCTCCTGCTCCAGCTCTGTGCGGCGGCGGGCTGTCTCCTCCATGTCCTTCCGGCGGGCGGCGGCTTTGGCGCGCAGTTCCTCAATGCGGGCTTTCTGCCCCTCTATCTGCCCGCCCAGTGCTTTGTTTTTTCCCGCCAGCTCCTCTATCTGCCCCCGGAGCTTTTCCGCCAGCTCCCCGGAATTTTCCTGCCTGGCCCGCAGCTGCCTCACTGCCTCCAGCAGGGATTCCCTGTCCTTCTGGGCGGAAAACTCGCTTAACCGCAGGGCCTGTATGGTTTCTGCAATCTCCCCGCACCGGGCGTTCTGCTCCTCCCGGCTTCCGGCAAGGCGCTGGCTTTCCTGCTCCCAGGCTTTTGCCTGCCCCTCCAGCTTTTGGATGTTCTCCCGGCAGGCAAGCCCTGTTTTCTCCAGTTCTGCCAAACGGCCCCCGGCATCCTTCTGTTCCCGCTCCAGCCCCGCCAACTCTGCGGAAAGGGCGAGAAGCTCTTTTTCCACCCGGCCGCACTCGGCGGCAATGCGGATTTTTTCCTCCTGCAGGGCCTGCTGTTCCCCTCTGGCGGCGCTTAGATGGGCTTCGCAGGCGGAAAGCTCCTGCTGGCGTTCTTTATGAGCCTGGGCCGCTGCCTGGGCCTGCTGCTGCAAAACCCCGGCCTTTTCCTTAATGCGCCCAATCTCTGCCGTGCGGCTTAAAAGCCCGGAGTTTTTGGCGCGGGATCCTCCTGTGAGGGAGCCGCCGGCGTTCACCACCTGCCCGTCCAGGCTCACCACCCGGATGCGGTAGCCAGTGGCCTTGGCAATGGCCACGGCGCTGTCCAAATCCTCCGCCACAGCCACCCGGCCTAAAAGGGAATCCCGCACGCCGGAAAACCTCTCCTCGCATCGGCACAGCCGGGAGGCCACCCCTACAAAGCCTGGCATGTGCTCCATTTCCCTTGTGTCCGCCACCCTGCCTTTGATGGTGGTTAAAGGCAGGAAAGTGGCCCGGCCCAAATCCCGCTGCTTTAAAAAGGAAATGGCGCGCTTTGCGTCTCCTTCCGTCTCCACCACAATGTTCTGCATGGCGCCGCCCAGGGCGGTTTCCAGGGCCACGGCATATTCCCGGGGCACATTTAAAAGCTTTGTCACCGGGCCGCATATCCCGGAAAGCAGCCCCCGGCCCGCTTCCTTCATCACAGCTTTCACGCTTTGGGCAAAGCCCTCCAGGTTTCGCTCCAAATCCTCTAAAAGCCGCGCCCGGCGCAACTGTTCGTTTGCGTCCAGGGTAAGCCTGTCCATTTCCTCCCTTGCGGCCTGCAGGCGCTTTTGCCGGGACTCCAGCCGCATTTCATAGCCCTTTACGCTGTTTTCCTGGGCGGCAAGGCTTTTTTGGGTGTCCTCCAGCATCTGGTTCAGTTCTTCTTTTTCAGCCTTCACAGCCTGCTCCCGCTCTTTTGCCTGCCCCACGCTGTCCTCCACAGCGCCCTGGCGCAGCCGGATTTCCGCCATGGAGGACTGGGCGGAGCTTAGGCGTATCCGCTCCTCGGAAAGGCCTGCGTTCACCTGGGCCAGCTCCACCGCCGCCTGTTCCAGCTTCCGGGTGGCCTCGTCCGCCCCCTGGCGCAGCTTTTCCAGGCGCTCTGTAAAGGACAACAGCTTGTCATGGCTTTCCTGGATCTGCCGCTCCTTTTCCCCGGCCTCCCGCTGCTTTTCCTCTATTTCCCGCCCGGTTTCCTCTGACGAGCGTTGTGTCTCCAGAATCTCCCCCTCCAGCCGTTCCATGTCCTGGCTGTTGTGGGCAATGTCATTTTCCAAAAGGCCAATTTCCCCCTCGGCCCGCACAGCCTGCTCCTCCAGTCCCCCGGCCTCTCCCCGAAGCTGATCCATCTGCCCGGTGCAGTGGTTTGTCTCCCGGAGGTTTTCCTCCCCCCGGGCGCTCAGGGCTTCCAGCGTTTCCTCCAGCTCCTGATGCTGGGCGCGGGCTTCGCCCATGCGGCCTTCCTGCTCCCGCAGGGCTTTGGCGGATCGCTCCAGGGTTTCCAGCCAGATGCCGATTTCCAGCCCCTTTTTCTCCCCGTCAAAGGCGATAAACTGTTCCGCCTTTTCCGCCTGGATGCGCAGCGGCTCCACCCGGCTCTCCAGCTCCGCAAGGATATCCCGCAGGCGCACCAGGTTGTCCTCCGCCTTTTGCAGCCGCCGCTCCGATTCCTCCTTGCGGTAGCGGTAACGGGAAATGCCGGCGGCCTCCTCGAAAATCTCCCGTCTGTCCTCAGAACGGGCCGCCACAATGCTGTCAATTTTGCCCTGGCCGATAATGGAATAGCCGTCCCGGCCCAGGCCCGTGTCCATTAAAAGCTCGTTGACATCTTTCAGGCGCACAGTGCTTTTATTTAATAAGTATTCGCTTTCCCCGCTGCGGTAATACCGCCGGGTGATGGCTACGGTGTCGTTGTCAAAGGGCAGGCCCCGGTCGCTGTTGTCAATGGTCAGGGTGACTTCCGCAAAGCCCTGGGCACGGCGCTGGGGCGTGCCGCCAAAAATCACGTCCTCCATTTTGGAGCAGCGCAGGGTGCGCACAGACTGCTCCCCCAGCACCCACCGCATGGCGTCGCTGATATTGCTCTTGCCGCTGCCGTTAGGCCCCACCACGGAAGTGATGCCCGGCTCAAACTGCAGCGTGGTCTTGTCGGGGAATGTCTTGAACCCCTGCAATTCCAAAGACTTTAAAATCATCCGTTTCCATCCTTTTTCACAAATTCCGTTCCTGTTTTATAACAAAACCTTTTTCCGGCACGTCTTCGTCCTGGAGGAGCCGCACCCGGAAGCCTGCCTGCAAAAGCCTGTCCAGGTTTTCCTTCCGCTGGCCCTGCGCCGTTGACAAGCAATTGGGCTTTACAGATACTTCATAAGCCCCCGGCCCCCTCTTTGACAGTTCCCGCTCCACCCGCTGCAAAAAGATCCGGCTTTCCACTAGCTGCCGGAAAGCCGGGTGGTACGGCCCGGCTATGGCCTGGGCCTCCACCTCCTGCTCTGCGTGCAGCCCCATGCGGATAACCCGCACCCCTGCCTCCTCAAATCTTGGCAGCAGCCGGGCACAGAGGGCCACAGCCTCCTCCAGGGTTTGGGGCCTGTAGGCGCCCTGCCTGTACAAATCCTCCAGCCCTGTGCCAGGCAGTACGACTGTGGGGTAAATCCGGATGGTGTCTGGCTGTAAAGCGATTAGCTTGTCGGCTGTTTCCAAAGCTGCTTGGTCTGTATCGCCGTAAAGGCCTGTCATCATTTGCAGGCCAAGTGAAAAGCTCATTCCCTTTACACGCTTGGCTCCTTCCACCGTCTGGGCGGCAGTGTGGCCCCGCCTGTTCAGGGCCAGCACCCTGTCATCCATCGACTGGGCGCCCAGTTCCACAGCCGTCACTCCATATGCCTGCAAAAGGCGGAGCACCGGCATTTCCACAGCGTCAGGTCGGGTGGAGACGCGAATCCCTGTAAAGCCATATAGCTTCACGCACTCCCGGGCCGCCTGTAAAAGGCTTTCCATATACGCCCTGTCAATGGCAGTAAAACTGCCTCCAAAGAAAGCGATTTCTGCCTGCCTGACCCTGTCTCCCAAAGAGCGGAACGCTGTGTAGGCAGATTCCTTTACATCCTCCGGCGCAGGCTGGCCTGCATCCCCTGTAATGGTATGCTGGTTGCAAAAGCTACACTGGCGGGGGCACCCCACATGGGGCACGAAAATCGCCACATTAAAGTGCTTTCCCCTGCTCAATAGCCCATCAGCTCCAATGCTTCCCGGGCAGCCTGCTGCTCTGCTTCCTTCTTGCTGCGCCCGCCCCCCTTGCCGATTACGTTGCTGTTCAGGCGCACCTCCACCGTAAAGTGCTTGTCATGATCCGGCCCGCTTTCCCCGGTCACCCGGTATTCCAGTTTTTCCTCCGGATTTTGCTGGATAATCTCCTGCAAGGTGGTCTTGTAATCCTTAAAGGGCTTTGCGTTCTGGGCCTTGGCGGCAGGGATGATGAACCGCAAAATGAAAGACTTGGCCCGCTCCAGGTCGCCGCTGTCCAGATAGATGGCGGCAATGGTGGACTCGAACACGTCTGCCAGAATGCTGGGCCTGTCCTGCCCGCCAGAGTGGCGCTCTCCATGGCTTAGCCGTAAAAAGCTTCCCGCCTCCAGCGCCCGGGAGAACCCGCACAGGGAGCGCTCGCACACCAGCGCCGCCCGGTTTTTGGTGAGCTGGCCCTCGGGCAGGCTGGGAAAATGGCCATAAAGGTATTCCGCCGTCACAAAGCCCAGCACTGAATCCCCCAAAAATTCCAGCCGCTCATAGCTTTTGCACTTGTGCTCGTTGGCATAGGAGGAGTGGGTCAGGGCGGTTTCCAGCAGCTTCCTGTCCCGGAACCTGTACCCAATCAGCTTTTCGTATTCTTCCAGAGATCTCATGGAGCCACGTCCCTTTCTCAAAATCAGTAAAGCTAAAGCGCTTTACATTATTCCTGCTTCTTCCCAACCGCTTCGGCAATGTCCGCAATGATGCCAGACCGGGTGTAGTCCCGGGTCAGCCGCAAAGCGTTTTTCACTGTGGCGGCCTTGGCGCTGCCATGGATTTTAAACACAGGCTTTTTCGCCCCCATAATAGGCGCGCCGCCATATTCATTATAATCCATGTGCTTTTTCAGCTTTTTCATGTCATTATATACCATCGCAGCCGCCAGCTTGTTCTTCAGGCCGCTGGTCAGCACCCCTTTTATCTGATCCATCAAGGCCAGGGCCACGCCTTCATAAAGCTTCAGCATCATGTTGCCTGTAAAGCCGTCTGTAACCGCTACATCGCAGCCGTCATAAGGCAGCTCCCGGCCCTCCACGTTTCCAATAAAGTTAATGCCTTTACACTCTTGAAAAAGCGCGTGGGCCTGCTTGCGCAGATCATCCCCCTTGTGGGCTTCATTGCCTACGTTGCACAGCCCCACCCGTGGACTGCGTATCCCCATCACCTTTTCCATGTAGACAGAACCCATCAACCCAAACTGCACCAGCATTTCCGGGCGGCAGTCCACGTTGGCGCCGCCGTCGGTGAGCATAAAGAAGCCTCCGGCCTTGGGCAGAATGGGTGCAAAGGTAACCCGCTTTACACCATGTATCCGCTTCACCAGGGTGGTGGCTCCCACCACCAGGGCGCCGCTGTTCCCAGCGCTGGCAAAAGCGTCGCCCCTGCCCTCTGCCAAGGCCCGCAGGCCCACAGCCATGGAGCTGTCGGCCTTATCCTTTATCACGCTGGTAGGCTCGTCCTCCATGGAAAGCACCTGCCCGGCAGGCAGGATTTCCATTTTGGCAAGCTTGTCCCCTATGCCCAGCTCTTTCCCTGCGGCCTCCAGCCTGTCCTTGTCCCCGGCAAGCAGGATGTCTACTCCCAGTTCCTCCATGGCCTGCGCACAGCCCAGCAGGATCTCCCCGGGGGCGTTGTCCCCGCCGAACCCGTCTACAATAATTTTCATGACCCAGCCTCCTTTGCCCTGAAAAACAATAAAATTCCGCCCTGCTTTCCATTAGGGCTTGTTTGAAAAATCATAAACACCGTCTTTTTGCCCCAAACGGGCATTTCTCTGTGTTGGAAATCCTCGAAAGGCGAAAACATTCCATAAACGGAATGTTCAGCCTTTCTAAACGCATGTATGCGTTTGCGGTTCTTCGCCTTGAAACCGCTCCCTTTGGAACAAAAATTCCGGCACTTCCTCTATTTTCAAACAAGCCCTAAGCCCTGGCGCTTTCCCAATCCACAGAAGCCAGCGCCCGTTCTGCCAGGGCCATATACCGCTGGCGCTTGTCCCGGATTTTTTCCGAAAGGGGCGGCAGCACCCCGAAATTTGCCCCCATGGGCTGGAAGTCTTTCCCCTCATATCCGGAAATATACCGGCTCAAGGCCCCCATCATGGTGGTTTCCGGCAGCACCAGGGTTTCCTGTCCCCGCAGCCGCCGCAAGATGTTTATCCCCGCCAGAATTCCCGACGCGGCAGACTCCATATATCCTTCCACCCCGGTTATCTGCCCGGCAAAAAACAGTTCCGGCCTTTCCAGCATGGAAAAATCCGCCGCCAAAAGCCCGGGGGAATGAAGGAAGGTGTTGCGGTGCATTACCCCGAAGCGGGCAAATTCCGCCTGCTCCAGGCCGGGAATCATACCAAAAACCCGCTTCTGCTCTCCAAATTTCAAATTGGTCTGGAAGCCCACCAGGTTGTACAGGCTGTTCTCCCGGTTTTCTGTGCGGAGCTGCACCACCGCCCAGGGCCTGTGCCCGGTGCGGGGATCCCGCAGGC
This sequence comes from Acutalibacter sp. JLR.KK004, assembly GCF_036941085.1. Classification (NCBI taxonomy): domain Bacteria; kingdom Bacillati; phylum Bacillota; class Clostridia; order Eubacteriales; family Acutalibacteraceae; genus Acutalibacter; species Acutalibacter sp. JLR.KK004. The sequence continues at coordinate 561,253 of NZ_JAYMNQ010000001.1, read as the reverse complement.
CCACCGGCTTCATGGGGCCAAAGCGCAAAGCGTCCCGGCCCCGGCCTGCCAGCACCTCCACAGGCATACAGCCCTCATACACCTTTGGATCCCTTGCGTCAAAGCTGTGTACCGGGGCGCGCTCCGCCCCCAGCAAAGCCTCCACAAAGCGCTCATATTCCTCTTTGTTCATGGGGCAGTTAAGGTAATCCCCCTCCCCTTTGTCATACCGGGAGGCTGCAAAGCACTTGCCCATGTCAAGGCTTTCCGCTGCCACAATAGGCGCGGCAGCATCAAAAAAGCTGAGGGCGCCGCCGCACAGTTTTTCAATCTCCCCCGCAAGGGCGCCGGAGGTTAAAGGCCCGGTTGCCGTCACCACAGGCCCTTCCGGTATGGCGGGCGCTTCTTCCCGCCGCACTGTAATGTTGGGGTGCCCTTCTATGGCTTCTGTAGCCAGCCGGGAAAACGTCCCCCTGTCCACGGCCAAAGCCCCTCCGGCAGGCACCCGGCACTTTTCCGCGCAATCTACCAGCAGGGAACCCAGCCGCCGCATTTCCTCCTTCAGAAGCCCCGCGGCGCTGTCCAGCCTTGCGGCCTTTAAGGAGTTGGAGCAGATAAGCTCCGCAAACCCCGGGCTTTGGTGGGCCGGGGAAAACTTCTCCGGCTTCATCTCATACAGGACAACCTTCCCGCCCCGCTGGGCTATCTGCCAGGCGGCCTCGCAGCCTGCCAGGCCCGCCCCCAGCACCTTGATTTCTTCCATGCGCGCCTCCTTCCCGGACTGTCTCATGCTTCCTGCCTCCGGCGGCCCAGGGGGATTTTTTTTAGGAAAAATCCCCCTGGGAACCCTAAAAACCTTTACGCTTCTTCCGCAGGCAGCTTGCCCTCAAAGGTACAGCCCTCTGTAACACAGTACAGCCGCTTATCCTTGGTTTTTTTCTGCAGCAGCACCTTGCCGCACACAGGGCAGTTTTCCTTGGAGGGCGGATCCCAGGAAACAAAGTCGCACTTGGGATACTCGCTGCATCCATAGAACACCCGGCCTTTTTTAGACTTGCGCTCTATAATCTTCCCGCCGCACTTGGGGCAGGCAGCGCCAGTCTCATTGACGATCTTCTTCACGTTCTTGCACTCGGGATATCCGGAGCAGGCCATAAACCGCCCGTACCGCCCGTATTTTATCACCATGGGCTTGCCGCATTTTTCGCAGACTTCCCCGGTCTCGTCCTCTTTCAGCTTGATTTTCACCCCGTCCATTTCCTTCTTGGCCTTTTGGACGGTTTTATCAAAGTCATCGTAAAACCGCTGCAGGGTCTGCACCCAGGCTTCGTCCCCCCGCTGCACCGCGTCCAGCTCATCCTCCACCTGGGCGGTAAAGCGCACGTTGACGATTTTCGGGAAGCGCTCTTTCATCAGCTTGGTGATAACCTCTCCCAGCTCTGTAGGCTTGAAGGCCTTGCCTTCCCGGGCCACATACTCCCGGGTGGTGATGGTGGAAATGGTGGCCGCATAGGTGGAGGGCCTGCCAATGCCGTTTTCCTCCAGGGTTTTAATCAGGGAAGCTTCCGTATACCGGGGGGGCGGCTGGGTGAAGTGTTGGTTCCCCTTTAAATCTTTAATTTTCAGCTTCTGCCCTTCCTCTAAGGGGGGCAAATCCTTCCCCGCCTTTTCTTCCTCGTCTTTGCTCTCCTCATATAAGGCGGTGAAGCCGTCAAAGTGGACGTTAAAGCCCGAGGCCTTGAAAATATATTTTCCTGCCAGGATGGTGGCCTGGCTGGTGTTCAGCACACAGTTTGCCATCTGGCAGGCAATAAACCGCTCCCAGATAAGCTTATACAGCTTATACTGGTCAGAGGTCAGGGAGGACTTGGCCTGCTCCGGGGTCAGGGAAATGGTGGAAGGCCGGATGGCCTCATGGCCGTCTTGGGCGTTTGCCCGGGACTTAAAGTGCCGGGGCTTCGCAGGCAGATACTTTTTGCCCCAGCGCCCTTCAATATACTCCCCCGCCTCCCGGATGGCGTCCTCGGAAATGCGCAGGGAGTCGGTACGCATATAGGTGATAAGGCCCATGGTGCCCAGGCCCTCCACGTCCACGCCTTCATACAGCTCCTGGGCAGCCTTCATGGTGCGCCGGGCCTGGAAGCCCAGCTTCCGGGAAGCCTCCTGCTGTAAGGTGGAGGTGATAAAGGGAGGCGCGGGCTGGCGGTTCCGCTTGCCCTTCTTCACCGGGCCTACCACGAAATCCTCCTTCTCCAGTTCCGCGAACAGCTTATCCGACTCCTCCTGGGAGCCGATTTTAATCTCCCCGTTTTCGTCCCCGTAAAAGGCGGCGGCAAACACCGCCTTGCTGGGCGGGGCGGTGAGCTTTGCGTCAATGCTCCAGTATTCCTCCGGCACAAAGGCTTTTATCTCCTCTTCCCGGTCTACAATCATCCGCACCGCCACCGACTGCACCCGCCCTGCCGAAAGCCTGGGCCGGATGGTCTTTGCCAGGAAAGGGCTTAGGGTATAGCCTACCAGGCGGTCTAAAATGCGCCTGGCCTGCTGGGCGTTCACCAAGTCCAAGTCAATGGCCCGGGGATGGGCCATGCCCTCTGCCACGCCGGTTTTTGTAATCTCGTTAAAGGTCACCCTGTCCCGGGCGCCCTCGTCCAAGTCCAGGATATAGGCCAGGTGCCAGGAGATGGCCTCCCCCTCCCGGTCAGGGTCAGTTGCCAGCAGCACGCCGTCACACTTGGCCGCCGCTTCCTTCAGCTCTTTCACCAGCTTTTCCTTGCCCTTGATAATGCTATACTTGGGCTTGAAGCTGTCCTTCACGTCCACGCTGAGCCTTGCCTTGGGCAAGTCCCGCACATGGCCCATGGAGGCAATCACCTCATAGTCCGGCCCCAAATATTTCTGTATGGTTTTCGCCTTGGAAGGCGATTCCACAATCACCAGCTTCGACATGTTTCCATCTTCCTTTCTTGCAGGCCCTCCCTGCAAACCATATCATATTACAATATTTCCATCCTGTTATAATTCTTTACAAGAAATATATCCCCCGGCCTCTCTTCCCGGCAAAGCTTGAAAGCCGCTTACCGCCTAAGCCGCCGGTAGCGCTTCCCGGAGACAGACTCCACCAGGCCTTCCAGCTCCATTTCCGTCAAAAGGCCCAAAAGCCTCCCGGCAGGAATGCCGGTGTCCGCCCCAAGCTGGGCGGCTGTGAGAAGCTGCCCTTGCAGGGCAGACATAACCTTCTCTTCCTCCGGGGACAGTCCCGGCCCAATAGAAACAGCCCTGCCTGCGGAATCTGCCAGGACGGCTTCCCTTTCCGGCAGGCAGATGTCGTCAAAAATGCCCTCATATTCATCAGGCAGGCACGCTGGCTCTTTCCTGGGAAGGGGAAAGCGCAGGGCATAGTCCTCCAGCACGTCCTCCCCGCAGGAGACAGCCTTTGCGCCGTCCCGCAGAAGGGCCTGGCTTCCGGCATACTCCGCTGCCCCGGCAGGGCCTGGGTATACAAACACGTCCCGGTTCTGGTCGGCGGCATGCCTTGCATATATAATGGTGCCACTTTTCATGGCGGCCTGGATAAGCACCACCCCGTCGCACAGCCCGGTTATCAGCCGGTTGCGCGTCTGGAAGCCGCCCATGGCAGGGTTCCGCTGGGTAAAATATTCGCTTAAAAGGGCGCCGCCCCGCTTTGGTATCTCCTGGCGCAGGGAAGCGTTTTTCGCCAGATAAGGGCTGTTCAAGTCCACAGGCAGCACGCTTATCACCCGGCCCGAGGCGCTCATGGCCCCAGCCAGGGAAGCGGAATCAATGCCCACCGCGCCGCCGCTTACCACCAGAGCGCCTCCGGCGGCCAACTGATATCCTATCTTCCTGGCAGCCGCAACCGATTCCTGCAGGGCTTTCCTGGCCCCGGCAACCGCCACGGCGGGGCCTTTCCCGAACTCCGGCAGGCGGCCTTTACCATACAGTACCGCGGGAGGGTCAGAAATATTCCTGAGGGCCTCGGGATATTTCTCACACTCCGGCGTTAGTACAAACCACCCCACCTTTTCCGCGTATTCCAGGCGTGCTTCCGCCTCGCCCAGCGTAAAGTCGTAAAGGGCGGCAGCCTGCTGATCCGACAAAAACGAAAGGGAGTTCCACAGCCGCGGCCCGCCCTCATGGAATTCCGCCGCCCCGCCGTGAAAGCGCCTGCTTAGCTGCCAGGGCAGGGGGCTTCCCTCTCCAAAGGCATGCTGCAGCCAAATCCAATACGCCCGATAGTCCATTGCTACCCCTCCTTCTTTTCTGTCCCCCGCCGCATTTCCCACAGCAGGATGGTAGCTGCCGCCGCCGCGTTCAGCGACTCCGCCCTCCCTGCCATGGGGATCGTTACCGCATCATGGCAGAACCCGCAGGTTTCCGGGCGCAAGCCGTTCCCTTCGTTGCCGATGAACACCGCGTGGGAGCCTTCCCCGAAATCCACCTCCGTGATTTTCCTGGAGCCATTATCCGGAACGGCGGCATGGAGGGTATAGCCCTGCCTTTTAAGCAGTTCCGCCAGGCGCTGGGGCGAAGGCTCCCTTATAAGCCCTGCCCGGAACACCGCGCCCATAGAAGCCCGCAGGGCTTTGGGGGACAGGGGATCGCAGCAGTCCCCCAGCAGGAACACCAGCCCGATGCCCAGGGCCTCGGCAGTGCGCAGGATGGTGCCCAGGTTCCCCGGATCCTGCAAGTCCTCCAGCACCAGGCAGGAGCGGGCCGGGGCAAAGCCAATAACGTCCTCTTGCAGGGTTCCTGGCCACCGGCATACGCAGAAAACCCCTTGGGTATTCCTGGTGCCGGAAAGCAGGGCCGCCACATGCTCCTCCACCTGGTACGTTTCTCCGCAGGCTCCCAGCACCTCCGTAAGGTAGGGGCCGTATTTCTCCCAGGCCCCGGCGGTAAAAAAGCAGGTGGCAATTGCCAGCCCAGAGCGGGCCGCGTCCTCGCAGAGCCGGGCGCCCTCGCAGAGGAATGCCCGGCTTTCCCGGCGGGCGGCAGCAGAGCTGCCCAGCAGGGCGGCAGAACGCACCAGAGGGTTTTTCCGGCTGGTAATCAGGGGGTATCCTATGCTTTTCTTCTCTCCTGTTTTCACATTGTCACCCTTTCCGGCGCAAGCTGTCCTGCCCGCTTCGCAAGAAGCGGAAACGCCTAAGGCATTGCTGCCTCAGGCGCAGTTTTATCTTTTTATAGGGCGGCTTTGGCCTTCTCTACTAAAGCGGTAAAGGCGGCGGCATCGGCAATGGCAATCTCGGAAAGCATCTTGCGGTTGAGGGTGACGCCAGCCTTTTTCAGGCCGTTCATAAAGGTGGAATAGTTCATGCCGTTCATGTGGCAGGCAGCGGAAATGCGGGTGATCCACAGGCGGCGGAAGTCACGCTTGCGCTGCTTGCGGCCAATGTATGCGTAATTGCCGGACTTCATAACGGCCTGTTTGGCCATTTTAAAGTGGCGGGACTTGGAACCCCAATAGCCCTTCGCCAGCTTCAGAACCTTCTTCCTTCTTTTGCGCGTCATCATCGCGCCCTTAACTCTAGCCATTTATCATTCATTCCTTTCAGAGTATCTCGTTGCGTAATTTCCTGTTCCTGCGCCTTATTTATAGGGCAGCATCCGCTTGACAGCGGCTACGTTGGTCTTGTCGGTAACCGTGGTGCCCCTGGCGTGGCGCTTGACCTTGGGGGTTTTCCCATGGCCGTTGAAAAGGTGGCTAGTGAAGGCGTGTCCGCGGATCACCTTCCCGTTTTTGGAAAGCTTGAAGCGCTTTTTCGCGCCGCTATGGGTTTTCAGCTTCGGCATTTTGCAGTCCTCCTTGATTCGATTCTTCTAAAACAGATAATGTGGGAAAATTATTTAACGGGCTTAGGGGCAAGGAACATCAGCATGGTTCTGCCCTCCAGCTTGGCAGGCTTTTCCACGTTTGCCACATCCGCCATGCTCTCGGCAAACCGGCGCATAATCTCCTGTCCCAGCTCCGGATGGCCCATTTCCCGGCCTCTGAAGCGGATGGAGGCCTTCACCTTATTGCCCTCGCCAATGAAGCGTACCGCATGGTTCCGCTTGGTTTCAAAATCATGGGTGTCAATGTTCAGGGAAAGGCGCACCTCTTTAATCTCCACAGTGCGCTGGTTTTTCCGCTGCTCCTTTTCCCGCTTCGACTGCTCGAAACGGAATTTGCCGTAGTCGATGATTTTACACACCGGGGGCGTAGCCTGGGGGGCAATCTTTACCAGATCCAGGTTGCGCTGCTCCGCCAGTTCCCTGGCCTTCTGCAGGGGCATAACCCCTAACTGGGAGCCGTCGGAATCCACCAGGCGGATCTCCCTGTCGCGGATTTGTTCATTGATCTGCAGTTCCTTGTTGCTAATTGGTAGCACCTCCATCACGTTAATCCTCAAAGTACCTCTCAAAAAACCAGGGCGCAAAAAACGGGCAGAAATCCATCCGCCCGCAAATCAATCCCGCAAAACCCGGACCCAAGCCTGAACAGCCCGAACCCTTCCTGCGCCTATTGACCTGTGGCGGACAAAACCGCACCGGTGGGCAAAAGCCATCGCGCCCTGCCTCTTTGTTTTCCTTTTGAGATTATACGCCCTTTAAAGCCTTTTGTCAAGGGGATTTTCGCAAAGGGAGTGTCCAAAACACACATTTTGTGCTGTCGGCGCAAGACCATGGGACTCTGTCCCACACCCTGCAAACCCTTTTGAAAAAAGGGTTTGATCCTAAAACCACTTATCCAAATTGATGAATTTCTTTCTATAAACTCCTCGCTTTGGACACCCCCCCGCGCTTCTTTCTGTTGCAATTCCCCGGGAAATCCGGTATACTGGAGGGGAACCTATACTGGAGGGGATTGGGATTGCCGGAAAAAGCCAGGGCGCATATTGATTATTTTGATTTTCTCCGCCTGCTTGCCATGTGCGGCGTCATTTTCATGCACACCTCTGCCCTGCTGCTGCAAGAGGAGGTAGACCTCCAGTGGGAGCTGCTGAATCTCTGCACAGCCTTTGCCTTCACCTCTGTGCCCCTGTTTTTGATGATGTCCGGCTATCTCCTGTGCTCCAATGAAAAGACCATGGACTTGGGGCTTCTGCTGAAAAAGCGGCTGCCCCGGCTTGCGGCGCCCCTTGCCGCGTGGACTATGCTGGCAGCCCTGCGGATCTGCATCGCGAACGGCGCCCTGACGCCCCAGGCCTTCTTCTCCAAGCTGGCTGAAGCGCTATCCTCTCCCATTGCCGTGCATTTCTGGTATATGTACCTGATGATAGCCCTGTACGTCCTCTCCCCCCTGCTGTACAGCGCCCTCCAGGGGCTTAGCCGCCAGGGCCACTGCTATGTGCTGGCCCTCATCGGCCTGGTAACCCTCCAGGCCATGCTTACAGCCCTGCTGCCGGACGAACTGGATAAATTTGCCGCCCTGGAGCTGATAAGCCGGCTGCGGATTTTCGACGGGCACCTGTGCACCTTCCTGCTGGGGTATTACCTGGGCCGCTTGGAGCGCCGCGTTCCCAACCGCGTCCTTGTGCCCATCATCCTGGGCCTTTGGGCGCTGATTGCCGGGGGCACCCATGTGCTCACCCTGCAAAACGGCTCCCTTACAGGTCCCTTTATGAACCAGTCCGCAGGCTTTGAGGTGGCGCTGGCAGCCTGCCTTTTCCTGTTCTTCAAGCAGAATGTAAAGAGGAAGCTTTCCCCCAGCGGGGAGGGCCGGGCGCTGGTGGCCCTGGGCCTGCCCATTTACCTGATGCACAACCTCCTTATCGCCGTTTTCAACCACTACCCGGCAACTCTTTTGGAAGCCCTCTGCATGACGGCACTGAACCTTGCCGCCTGCTGGCTGGTGCTGAAAACCGCCGCCACCATCCCTTTTTTGTGCTATCTCCTCACTGGCATACCCTTCCGGGAGGCAAGCCTTTCCTGCAACTGGATATACACCTGGCACAGCCTGCAGGGCTTTTGGAAAAGGCATAAAAAATAAGCGCAGGCAATTAAGGGCGTTGCCCTGTCTGCTTTTGCTGCCTCTTTTTCTGATAAGTCCCTTCTGGATTACCTTCGGAATCCTGTGGCCTTCTGCCGTTTCTTCTTTCGCGGCCAACTTAATGGCATTAGGGCTTGTTTGAAAATAGAGGAAATGACGAACTTTTGGTCAGAAGCGGTCAGATTCCAGGAAAAAACCGCGGGCCAACCTGCCGCTGGTGCTTCCCCTTCATAAACACTCCGCAGTCCGAGTCTGTGGTGCTTTTGGCCACCGTTTTGAAGCCTGCCTTTTTCCCGTGGGCTTCCCAGTCCGCATTCACCTCCACCAGCAGCTCCTCTTGGTATCGTTTTGCCGCTGCCGATACTTCCCGTTTCATTTTCTTCTTCAGATTTGCGTTGGCTTTGATGTGCGTCCCATCTATAAATACCGCCGCCGGGGTCAACGCCCCCGCGCTGCCCGCCTCCTCCAATATCCATTGAAACACCGCCTCTATCGTTTCCTCTGTGAAACGGTGCCGGAAGTTGCAGCGCCCCGCTTAGCGTGCAGCGTAGAAACCGCCGGTACGCCACATCTGTCTGTGCCCTGCGCATTTCCCCCGTTCTAACATCTTGATTATCACCCTGTCCTGTTTTACTGCATTTATTTGAAAAAGCTGGAGGGGCCGCTATAAGCGGCCCCTCTGTTTTCGCTGGGATACAAAAATATCCTGGGTGATTTTTTCCTGATCCTCCTCGGTCAGCCCTAAAAAGCGGCAGCCGTATTCAAACTTCCTGCCCTCTTTTTCTGTAATACGCACCACCTGGCTGAATATGGCTGATACGGGCCTGTCCTCCAGCAGCTTTACCTTCAGCAGGAATTTGTCCCCCATATGGTATTTATAGGCTGAGCTAATGGCTGCGCCCCCCACGCTGATATTCAGCAGTTTGCAGGGCTTTTCCCCTATTCCCAAACCGCTGAACACAGTGGCGGTTGCATCAAGGTTTGTGAGGAGGCGGAAGAAAGCGCGATCATTTGCCACCCTGCAGATCTTCAGCTTCTCCACTGCCCATATTTTATGGGCAGCAGGGGCTATATCCCCCTCCATGTAGACAGCTTTCCGCTGATAGTCGCTGTACCCCCGTATTTTGGCATGAACCGGCCCTTCCCCGGGGTCAAAAGCCAGTTCAGAATACTGGTGCAGATCCGCGCTGCTTTCATGCAGGTTCAGCAGCTTTGCCACAAAAAGCATATGCTCGTTCGCGTCCATTACCTCTACGCGCATACCAGAATAAACCACCATCTCTTCCGCGTCTCGTGGTTTTTCACCTTTCTGCGGCGTCTTTTTAGGCGTTTTCTTTCCGAACAAATTGAACAGTCCCATATGTTCCTCCAGCTTCTATCCTGCGCTCACTTTTCCCACATCTGCTTCAGCCGCTCGTCCGCCCAAACCACCTGGTTGCGCCCGTGGTTTTTGGCGTCATACAGCATGGTGTCTGCAATTTTCAGATAAACAGGATAGGTGTTTTCCGGCGAAGGGACAACCGTAACCCCTCCTATGCTCACCGTAACCCACTCGGAAACAGACGGGTCGTGGGGGATGTGCATCTCCTCCACCGCTTTCCGGATTTTCTTTACGTGCCCGAATATTTTTTCCGAAACATCCCCCATGGAAAGGGCCACAAACTCCTCCCCGCCATACCGGGCCAGGAAATCTGTGGTGCGGTGCAGGTGGGACGAGATGGTTTTGGCCACAGCGGCAATCACCTTGTCCCCCGCGGGATGGCCAAAGGTATCGTTATAAGCCTTGAAGTGGTCAATGTCAAACATGCAGATAGAAAACGGAACCCGCAGCCGGGAGGCCTCGCTCCACTTGGTGATGCTGGTACGCTCATACCTGCGCCTGTTGGCAACCCCGGTCAACTGGTCTGTCAGGGACTGCCGCTCAGCCTGCCTGCGGTAATTGTACAATTTAATATGGGTATTTACCCTTGCCTTTACAATCAGGGAATTAAAGGGTTTTGTGATGTAATCCACAGCCCCCAGCACCAGCCCGTACTGCTCGTTTTTGGCGTCGGAAAGGCTGGTAATCAGGATGACGGGTATGCTTTGGGTGATAATCTCCTCCTGCAGCTTTTTCAAGAGGGTAAAGCCGTCCATGCCCGGCAGCACCACGTCCAGCAGAATCAAGGAAAAATCGCCGTCGCGCACACAGCTTAGCCCATCTTCCGCTGTCTGTGCAATGGTAACATCATACTCATCATCCAGAATAGACTTCAACCGGGCTGACTGCACAAAGCTGTCGTCAACGATCAGTATCTTTTCCATCATTTGCGCTCTCCTTCCTTCGATATGCTCGCAAACATTTATGCCAGGCTGATTTAAAAAAGGATTTTCAGCCAGGTGTATCCGCCATTGAAGTAAATGTTCATTTACTCTGTTTCAAAAATACAATATATAAAGCCTTTTTCCAGAAGCGCACAGCCGTCCTGGCATATACGGAAACCAGCCCGTCCAACATCCGGGTACATGGCATCCTGTTAGAAGAGAAACACCACCGGAAAGCTTCCTCAAACGTCCCGGCCATAAAGCTTGGCGTTTCATTTTGGCTCTTTGCATTATACACTACTCCGCCCCGGTTCGCAATACTTTTTTCCAAATTTTGCAGGCTTTGGAAGGATGCCGCCCGCGGGCAGCAGGACGCGTCTCAAGACAGCCGCCTACAGGCGGGATATAGGGCTTGTTCCTGCTTAGAACAGGATATGATTTTTCTTCCTTCTGTGTGCATGGCGGCGGGATTAGCTATATAGTTAAAGCAGTTTAGAAAGAGGCAACAGCTTTTTTTGAACCAGTAGCAAGGCCGCGCGCTTCAAAATTGGACTGCACCGGTTTTGAAGTGCGTTTACTATATGCCGCCGTTTTCCCCAAAAGAAAAAACAGGGTGCGGAAAGCCGTCACACAGCTATCCCGCACCCTATAAAAGAGCCAGGCAGATTCACCAGCCCAGAGCCTGAGAGGACAATTTACTCGCAGGCCGCTTTAAATTCCGTCCACACCTTCTGGTGCTCCTCCATGGCCTCGGCGGAAATGTTCTCGATCATCTCCATGTTGTCCTTTGAGAAGGAGTCAGGCAGGGTAAGGTAAGGCCGGGTTTCCTCGGAGAGCTTTTCCTCCGCGTCTTTGTTCGTGCAGTAATAGCCCAAAAACTCAAAGCACTGGGCGGAAATATCCGGCTGCAGGATGTAATCCATAAACTGGTAGGCCGCTTCCGGATGGGGCGCGTTTGCAGGGATGAAGCTTGCCATAATGCCAAAGCCAATGCCCTCCTCCGGGAACGCCACCTTCAAATCGGAGCGGGTGGTCAGGGCCAGGGTAGCCTGGGAGGTATACATCACTGCCGCGCCCACTTCCCCGGAAATCAGATCGTCCTGGAGGTTGTCATCCTTAATCAGCCGGACATTGGGGGCCAGCTCCAGAAGCTTCTGCCCTGCGGCCTGGATATCCCCGGTGTCCTCTACATTATAGCTTTTCCCCAGCACCTTTAAGGCCATGCCGTTTATCACCCGGTAGTTGGCAATCAGGCCCACATTCCCGGCAAGGGCGGGGTCCCACAGATCCCCATAGCCCTTTATCTCTCCCCCCACAATTTCGGGATCGTATACGATGGTCTGCACCCCCGCGCCATGAGGCACAGTATACTCGTCCCGGGGGTCAAAGAACTGCCCCTGGTACAGGGGGTTGATGCTGCCCCAGTTGGAAAGCTTTTCTTTGTCCAGCTTCTGGGCCAGGCCCTCCTGTATCACCGTTTCGATGATATAATCGTCTGCCAGCACCAGATCGTATTCCCCGCCGCTGGCGGCCTCCAGCTTTGCCAGCATGGTTTCGTCGTAGTCGAAGTTTGCGTAATTGACGGAAATGCCCGTCTCCTCTTCAAAGCCGTCCAGCACCTCCTGGGGGAACATGCCTTCCCAGGTGTAGAGCACCAGCTCCCCCTTGTCCCCTGCCTTGCCGGAGCATCCGGCAAACAGGGACAGGCACAAAAGAAGGGACAACAGCAAGCAAGTCATTTTTTTCATAGCGTAACTCCTTTTAGATAAGCCTAAAACATATTCCTGATACGGATATGTTCTATTGGTTTTCGGGTCAATCCCTTTTTTCAAAAGGGGTTGCGGGCAGGCGCACTACAGCGCCAGGGAACCCATGGGATCCCAAGGCTCCAGGGGGATGGGGGGCTGGGCAAGCTGGCTTTGGCGCTCTTCTGAAAGATACTTTTTATGGACTACCACCTGGTAGGTGTATTCCGAGAACCACTCGTCGCTCATCACATAATAGCCCTCGTCCCCAGGCTCTTTGCCCCAACTGTTTTCCACACGCCAGCGGGTAGGATTGCCCTTTTCGTCCAGGTTCACCCCCTGGAACACCATGGCGTGGGTCATCAGGCTGTCGCCATAGTCAAGCCGCTGGGCCTTGTTCATGCCAAACTTTGTGCCAAACAGCTCGTCTGCCCGGATGGCCCCCAAGTCCATAATGCCGCTGTCCCGGATAGAGCTTTGGCCCACGTCGCAGCCGAACCACACGGGCTTGCCGTCCTGCATCTGGGCAATGGCCGCGGCCTTCAGCTCCTCAATGGGCAGGTTCAGGTATTTTACAGGCCGGCCCTCTGTTATGTTGCCCAGCATCTTGACGGTATATGTCCTGTAATAGGGCTTGTCGGCAGTGGGGGCGTTGATGAGGCTTACATAATCGTCCATGTTCCAGCCCACATACTTTTTAAAGAACGCCTGCCCGGTAAGGTTCTCCTCCCGGATAAACTCCTTGTCCTTTGTGCGGACCTCCAGGGTAAAGGCCTGGGGCGGCGTGCCTAGGCAGATGCACAGGATGTTGTAGATATCCTGCATCATGCCCTCCTTTTCCCCCCGCAGCGCCTCTATGGACTTCCCGGCGGCATGGCCCTCCCGCAGCACGCAGGCGCATTCCCGCAGCTTTTTCGTCATGTACCGGGTCATCTCCCGGGTGGAGGAGGAAACAGCAGTTTCCGGCATGGCGTCCTTGGGCGCCACGCCGTATTTATTCACCAGGTTGCACAGCATGTCCCACTGGCCCCCGTCCCCCAGGGGATCCTGCAGCAGGTGGGCAACCAGCCGCCCGGCGGTGGGCTCCTCCAGGGTTGCCAGGATGTTCTCCAGGAAATAGTTGGACTTTTCCAGCTTGTCATAAAACAGGGTGTAGTTCTGGGAAAGCTCGAAGGTGTCTAGGTTCAGCTTTTTGATAATGTCAAACCGCATGGTGTTCAGGGCCGCGAACATCCAGCACCGCCCGGTCTGCTTCTGGTTGGTGATTTTCCCCTGCTCCAGGCAGATGGAATACTGGTGCCTGTTCTTCCGGGCCGCCCCGGGATCTATGGCGGACTTCACCACCCCGTTTGCCGTGCAGGCCCGCAGGGCCACGTTCTTTGCCGCGTCCCCGGCAAACGCCTTCCGGTACTGCTCCAGTTGATCCAAAGTAATGTTCTTGTCCATGTTGCTTTACCTCCTTGTATTCTTTACAGGCTTCAGGATTCTTCCTGGGAGCCTGTTCGTTTTTTCTTCGGCGTTCTGCCCAGCCATACCGCCAGGCCGCACAAAACCAGCACCGCCCCGAAAAGCAGGGTGCACAGGGCGTTTATCTCCGGGGTAACCCCGGTTTTTAACTGGGTATAGATTTTCACCGGCAGGGTGTTGGTGTCCACGCCGGTTACGAACACGCTGATAATCACATCGTCAATGCTCATGGCAAAGGCCAGCAGCATCCCGGAAAGGATGGCGGGGGCAACCAAAGGCAGGGTAATGTCGAAAAACACCCGCTGGGGCGAAGCCCCCAGATCCAGGGCCGCCTCCGCAAGGCTGGGATCCATGCCCACAAGCCTCGCCTTCACCAGCATAAATATATAGGGGATGCAGAAGGCCGTATGGGCCAGCACCAGGGTGCCCATGCCAAAGGGAATCCCGATGAGGGAGAAGAAGGCCATAAATACCATGCCCAGAATAATCTCCGGTATCATAATAGGCAGGGTGGAGATATACTCCACAGCGCCCTTGGTGCGCAGCCGGGCCTTTGTCATGCCGTAAGCCCCCAAGGTGCCGATAACAGCGGCGCAAAGGCAGCTTGCGGACCCCAGGATAAGGGAATTGCCCAGGGCTTTAAACAGGGCCTTGTCCCGGAACAGGGCCTCATACCATTTCAGGGAAAAGCCCCCCCATACAGAGCTTATTTTGCTCTCGTTGAAAGAGTAGAACACCACCAGCAGGATGGGCACATACAACAGGGCCAGGATAACCCCCAGGTAAATATTGGGCAGCTTTGTGCGGTTCTTCATGCCTTCACCCCCGCCCTTTCCGCGCCGACACCGCCAGCATCATGGGGCGGCGCATTTCGTCAGCCATGCCGGGCAGCTCCATCATGCCCGCCGGGGGCTGAGGCTCCCGCACATGCAAAAGGGAAAAGCCCTCTTCCAAAAGCCCGTCTATATAGGAAGTAAGGGTGCGGTGGTGCTTCTTCACAGGCTCGCCCAGAAAAACAGACTGCCGCTCTCCCTCGTAAAAATAGCTGTCCACCGGGAAATGGCGGATCTGCCCCTCTCCATCATACACCCAGTCCTGAGGCCCCTGGGCGGTAAACACCGGGTGCTCCGCTGTAAAGACAAACACCCCTCCCGGCGCCAGCCAGCCATATATCTTATGGTATACGGCCTGAAGGTCTGCCACATAGTGGAGGGCCAAAGAGCTTATCACCACGTCAAAGCTTTCCGGGGGGAAAGCCGCCTCCTCTATGGACAGCAGGCGGTATTCCACAGCCTCCCGGGCATTTTTCTCCCGGGCCGCCTCCAGCATCCTTTGGGAGCAGTCTGCCCCCACCACAGAGGCCGCCCCGTGATCGGCGGCCCAGGCGCAGTGCCAGCCATAGCCGCAGCCCAAGTCCAGCACCCGCTTCCCCGCAAAATCCGGCAGCATGGCCTTAAGGGTTTCCCACTCCCCGGCCCCTGCAAGGCCCTCTTTGGAGCGCGGCATATTCCCATACTTTTCAAAAAACACGGGATTGTCATATTTATTTTCCATCGCAGCCACTTCCTTTTTAGAAAACTCCTGCATACCGCTTACACCAGCCCTTCCAGTTCCTTCACGCCGGAAAGCCGCCGGTACAAGAACAGCAGCAGGGTGGTGATAAGCAGCAGCGCCACGGACAGGGCGGCGGCAAAGGGCCAGTTGTGGGCCTTCATAAGCTGCTCCTGTATCAGGTTCCCCACCAGCACCACCTTGTTCCCGCCCAGGATGTCCGCAATGAAGAACAGCCCCATGCTGGGCACAAAGGTGAGGATAACCCCGGACAAAAGCCCCGGCAGGGTCAGCTTCAGGGAGACAGTGCGGAAAGCCTGGAAGGGCGTGGCCCCCAAGTCCCTGGCAGCCTCCACCAGGCTGAAATCCAGCTTTTCCGCGCTGGAATAGACGGAGAAAATCATAAAGGGCACCAATGCGTACACCATGCCCACCACCACAGCAGGATAGGTGTATAAAAGCTTTAAAGGCTCTTCTGTAATGTGCAGGCTGGAAAGAATGCTGTCCAGCACGCCCCCGGCCCGGAAAATGATAATCCATCCGTACAGCCGCAAAAGGGAGCTTGTCCAGAAAGGGATCATCAAAAGCATCATGGTGCGCTTTTTCCATTTTGCCGTAAGCTTTGCCATGAAATACCCGAAGGGATAGCCAATGGCAATCACCAGCACTGTGCTTACCGCCGCCAGCTTTAAGGATTCCCAGAAGGTGGCAAGGTACACAGGCTGGAAAATATCCTGATAGTTCCGCAGGGTAAAGGCCGGCACCACCCCCCAGGTTTCCGCCCGGGTCATAAAGCTCAAAGCCAGCATATACACCAGCGGGCCTGCCACAAAGGCCAGGGTGAAAATATACAGCGGCAAAACCGCTAACGCGCCGCCGCGGGCTTTCCTCTTTTTTTTCATAGGCTCCCCCTCCTTTTACTCTACAAGTCTACCGGGCAGGCAGAAGCCGGCTCCCACTGGATCTTCACTGAATCCCCAGGGGCAAGGCCCGCGTCTATGCCTTGGCGCATGCAGATAAATTCCTCCCCGCCGGAAAGCTCCACCGCAATGCGCAGCATCCCCCCGGAAAAGCTTTTTTCCTTTACAACCCCGGGCAGCCCTTCGTCCCGCCTGTCAAACTCCCTCACAGCCTGGGCCTGCTCTCCCCGCAGGGCCAGGGTGACAGGCTGCCCGGGGGCAAACCCATGGCCCCTTGACAAAAACCGTCCGCCGCCCTGGGTGCCTGTAAAGGAAACCACATCCCCCTCCACCTTTTCCACTGTACCATGGACGATGTTCGCCGCCCCTACAAACCGGGCTACATAAGAGGTTTTGGGGGCGGCATACACCTCGTTGGGCGGGCCAATCTGCTGGAAGCGCCCGTCCTTCATCACCGCAATGCGGTCAGACATATTCAGGGCTTCCTCCTGGTCGTGGGTAATATAGATAAAGGTAATGCCCAGCTTTTTTTGCAGGCGCTTCAGCTCCTGCTGCATCTGCCGGCGAAGCTGCAAATCCAAAGCCCCCAAAGGCTCGTCCAGCAGCAAGAGCCTGGGTTCATTTATCAAGGCCCGGGCAATGGCCACCCGCTGCTTCTGCCCGCCGGAAAGCTCTCCGGGCATCCGCTTTTCAAAGCCGGAAAGCTGCACCAGTTCCAGCATTTCCCCCACCCGGCGGCGGATTTCCTCCTTAGGGGTTTTCCGGATTTTCAGGCTGTAGCCCACGTTTGCCCCCACGTTCATGTGGGGGAACAGGGCATAGCTTTGAAAAACTGTGTTCACGTCCCGGCGGTTCGGCTCCAGCTCCGTTACATCCTGTCCGGAAAGCAGCACGCGCCCCTTGTCCGGCGATTCCAGCCCGGCAATGATGCGCAGGGTGGTGGTTTTGCCGCAGCCGGAAGAGCCTAAAAGCGTGATAAACTCCCCCTGAGAAACTGACAGGCTGATGCCCTTTAAAACCCTTGTGTCCCCAAAGCTTTTTTCTATGTCCGCAAGCTGCAAAAGATATCCGTCCAAACAGACCATCCTCCCAAGGCCCCCGGCGGGGAAAGTATACTAAATCAGTGTAGTTTTAACATTTTCTGATTATACCCGCCCGGGCAGGCTTTGTCAAGGTGTGCGGGGAAGCAAAAGCTTGTTTCCGCAAGAATTCACAGACCAGGGGAATACGCGCAGGCCGCCGGGGAATGTCCAGGGAACCTGCCCCGGCCTTGGGCTTGTTTGAAAAATCGCAAACACCGTCTTTTTGCCTAAATCCGGGCGCTTTCTGTGTTGGAAATCCTCGACAGGCGACAGCCTGTCTTGCGGTTTCCGCCTTGAAAGCGCCTCGCCCTAGACAAAAATCCGGCACTTTCTCTATTTTCAAACAAGCCCTTGCCCCAGCTTAGAAAATCAGGTATACTATTTGCAAAAGCCATAAGGAGAATCCTTTATGAAAACTGCCGCGCTGTTTCTCCATGGCCTGGGCCAGTCTCCCGCAAGCTGGGACAAGGTGCTGGGCCATATGAAATCCCCGGGGCCTGTGTCCTGCCCGGATCTTTTCTCTTTGGCAGGCAGCGGGCCTGTCACCTATGAAAAGCTGTACCAGGGCTTCTGCGCCTTTTGCGAAAAGACAGAAGGGCCTTTGGCCCTCTGCGGCCTGTCCTTAGGGGCAGTGCTGGCTTTGGCCTTTGCTCTGGAAAGGCCGGAAAAGGTAAGCGCCTTGGTGCTTATTGGCGGGCAGTGTGCCATGCCCCGGGCCTTGCTGCGGGTGCAAAACGGCATATTCCGCCTGTTGCCCTCTAAAGCCTTCCAAAGCATGGGCCTTGCAAAAAAAGATGCGCTCAGCCTCACCCGCTCCATGCTGGGGCTGGATTACCAGGGCCGCCTGCAGGAGGTTGCCTGCCCTGCCCTGGTGCTCTGCGGGGAGAAGGACAGGGCAAACAAAAAAGCCGCCCGCACCATGGGGAAGGGAATCCCAAGGGCGCGGCTGGCGTTTATCCCCGGCGCTGGGCATGAGGCCAGCATAGACGCGCCAGAAATGCTGGCGGAGATGCTGGAAACATTTTTTGCGGAAAACCGCGTTGGGGGGTGAAAAGCTTTTCAAGCTTTCGCCTTTAAGAAGCTGTACCGATAGGATTGTGCGGAGATTTTCGAGGAAATTTTGTAGGGTTCAAGGCGGAGAACTGCAAACGCATATATGCGTTCAGAAATACGAACGTTTGAAAAACGTTTTCGCATCGTCGAGGATTTCCAACACGGAAGCCCGCTGAATTTCCCGGAATGGTTTGTGCAGGAGCCTGTTGGTACAGCTTCTAAAAGTTTTCCGGCGGCATCCTGCTGGGAAATAGAGACAGGCAATAACTGGTGCTTGGTCGGGCTTAAAATGAGCCGGCTGAATGGGATAACCGTTAGAATTTAACAGCAGATTGCCAGAGCGGCCGCCTTTATGGAGCTGCCCTTTTTTGCATCAGTAAAATTCCATTAGAGAACATTTAGCAGATACCCCCATATCCAAAGATATGAGGGTATCTCAATATCACCCAGCCCGATACTTTTCTATCTCGGCCTTTATCTTTATCTCTGGCCCGAATAACCGAGTGCCTGATTGACTGCGGCCTACAATGCTCCATCTCACCAATCTGGCGGTAGTTGAGGTCATACTCATGGTAGAGCAGAAACCGCCGCCGCTGGATTTCCGGGAGCGCGGCAATAGCTTTATTGAGCAGTTCCCGCTGCTCTGCATCAAAAATCAATTCCTCAACACTTTTGGGAACTCTGAACGCCCGCTTATAGAGTGTTTCATCCCACAAATCCCAGCCCTCCCTATGCCGCCAATCGGACTGTTGGAGATTGCGGTTTTTGCGCTCCATTTGACGAAATTCCATGAAGAAAGGCTCAGATACCTCCAAATCGTAAAACTCGCCTTGCCCATCCGTAAAGCTGATGAAATACGCTGTTCCGCCCTCGCTATGCACCTCTGTCCGAAGCGTACAGACCTTATCCATAAACGTCATTTGCCCGTCCTCCTACGAAAAAACTGGGTGAGAGGACTTGACCTCTCACCCAGCAGCCCGTAGGGACGTGCGATTTTGGAGCTACCCTTGAAATTTCTTTAATTTCTTTTTCAGTATAGCTATCCGCTTATAAATGGCTTCCGTGGACAGGTGAATGAGTATGGCGATCTCATTGGCGGAGTACCCATTCATTTTCAGCAAAGTGATTTACAGAGTGAGCTTGTCCACCGTCAGCAGGGCTTTGAGCAGTTCCGCATTTTCAATATCATTCAGCAGATCCTCCACCGTGTAAATCTCAGTTGGCGCTTCACTCCCGGCAACACTGTCCAGGTATGTACCCGTATCCTGCAACTTCTCATAAAAGCGCCTGTCCGAATTGAACATAGCCCTGTCCCAAAGGCGAAGCTGTTCGATAGTGTTTTCATCCATGCTGCAGGCCCGCAGCACCTTTTCTTCAGCCAGTTTCCAACGCTTCCATCTGCGTTCTTCTTTGCCATGATTGTATGACATGGCCGTTCCCTCCCATCTGAATTTTTTGAAAATACAGATGGGAGGGCGGGGAGCGACAACCTGCTGAAAAGCCATGTATAAAAGCAACTGCGCCTATCTGTACGGGACAGATAAGAGCAGTTGCTTTGTTAAACGTATTGCTATGATTTAAGAGTTCATCATTAAAGGTAGGGTAGCTGTTATCAGTAGCCAGGATTTTTTTGACAAATCAATATTCAAATCTGGCAAGAACATTCTGCGATCCACAGCGGCTACCTCCCCAAGCCGCCCAGTTCAAAGACGGCGGCACTTTTTACCAAAGTACCGCCACCATGTGGAACCTATATAAAGCCAATATGGAACCTGTGTGAAACGGGAATTTTTTCTTACTCCCTCGGCGTGACTACAATACCGTCCGCATTATCCGGGTCTTTGAAACTGTAAGTGTAGCCATCTGGCAGGGAAACATTGTCAGAGTTGTCCTCGGCACCCGGCTTTGTTCCGGCGTCAATATCAATATCCGTATCATCAATTTCCACGGAGTTCCCCAAATTTGTGTCCTGATCGCTGCCGTCTTTCTGATTGGTACAGCCGGTGAACAGCAAGAAGCAGACCACCATACACGCCAAAATAGCAGTAATTTTCTTCATCACATTTCCCTCTCTTTCAAATGTCCTCGTTTGATTTCCAGCACCACATCCGCCTGTTTTGCCACCTCGCCAGAGTGCGTTACGACCACCACGCACTTCCCGAACGTATGGGCGCTCTCTTTCAAAATCGCCGTGATTTCCCCGGCGGTGTCGGCATCCAGGTTCCCGGTCGGCTCGTCCGCCAGAATGACCGGGGCATCGGAAGCCAACGCCCGCGCAATCGCCACCCGCTGTTGCTGTCCGCCGGACAGTTTCAGCACATTCCGGGTGATCTCGTCCTGCTCCAGCCCCAGCCGTTCCAGAATGGGGGCGGTGTCCAGCTTGGCGGTGAGCCGTACATTTTCAACAGGCGTCATGTAGTCGATCAGGTTATAACTTTGGAAAATCAGCGAGCACAGGATTCACTATTTCACCGTCTTTCATGACCTGCCATCGTCAGCGCAGGGCGGTCATCCCCTGCGGACTGCCCCAGGGGGCAGTTTCGGCTTATGCGGCTGCAAAATGCCGCTGGTAGTAGGTTTTTACGGCGGGGCTGGAAATGGTATAGCCGTTGATGGTGCAGAACCGAGCAATCATGCTAAAGTTAAGGTTTTGCTGTTCCTCCATAGCGGTCAGCATTTCCTCCACCTTGCGGACGATATCCGGCGGGAAGGTTTCCAGCTTGCACTTGGCGGGGCCATCACTTGCGAAAAAGGGGATCACCTCCGGGGCCGTAGCCGCTGGTGCTGCGGGCTGTGCGGTTTGTGTTGCTTCTTTCACTGTAGCAACAATGATGGATACAATCTGCGTCACCACCTGGGCGGCTACCGCAGCCGCAAACTGCGCCATCTGCTCCATGGTAAAGGGCTGCGCTGCACCCGGCATACTGTAGGTGCCGGTCTTGCGGAGAGTGGGCAGTACCTCATGGGTCACCCAGCGGGTAAACTTTTTGGCCTCCGGCTTGTCCGACCGCAGGATGACTTTGTACAGCCCGGACTCGTTGATAATGGTCATGTTGGGGTTTCCCCGAATACCGCCCGCCAGATGGACGGTATTCTTTTCATCGTCATCCAGCCGCCGCGCTGCATTCCGGTTGTTCTGGATACCTAATACCTGGCACACATCGGCCAACACCCACCACGGCTCGCCGTCTTTCATAACCGTGCGTACCTCGTTGCCCTCGTAGTTGAATGCCTGCATTGCGTTCATAATCTGAACCTCCTGCTGTTTATTTGCCCGGTACATCGTCAAAGATGTCCGTAAGCTTACAGTGTAGTGCTTTCGCTATAGCCCTCGCCCGGATGGGGTAGGTGTAGCTTGTTTGCCTGTATTCAATACGCGAAAGTGCATTTTTAGGGAGTCCAGCAGCCTGGGATAGCTGACATCTGGACAGGCCCGCCTCTTCACGGCGGCGCTGGATTTCTTCTATCTTAGCAACTAACAAGGTGCCACCTCATTTCATTTATTACCCTTAACGGTAACTTTTGTATAAAGTATAGCATACCCAAAAAGGTAAATCAAGAGGTTTTTTTACATTTGTGTTGCCTGAGTAGGTAATCCGTGATATACTAGCTCTAGTCCCACAAATATATCCCCAATCGCTGTGGATAGTCTAAAAATCTAATTGGGAGCAAGAGAGGAAAGTATGACCACAGGACAAGTTATCCGTGAATTGCGCGTAACGCGCAACTTAACACAGAAAGCGTTATCAGAGGCTACAGGAATACCAGTCAGAACACTTATAAATTATGAGAATACTGAAAGAGAACCTAATGCCAAAAATATGGCTATTTTGGAACGGTTTTTCAATGTAAGCGCAGCATATCTGCGTGGTGAAGCAGAAGTCCAGGAAGTGGAGCCAATGGTCAAGGACGCTATGTCTTTAGAAATTGTGCGAGAGAAACTACCTAAAAAGCTACAGGAGTTATCTGCTTTATTAGGAAATGGCAAGGACGCCGAGGTGGAAGTGGCTTATCATGTTGTAGCCGAGCTAACCCATGTCCTCAAGATGGAAAATCAAGTCCAGCGTAACGCAGCCCTGTCTATTCTTCAAGATATGGTTGCGACTACAGTATTCTTTTTGGACAGCTGCGAAAACTGCCAGCGAGATACCGACCCCGCTGGCCGGGTAAATCATGCAAAGAGTGTTGTAAAGACGCACATGGCGCAGGCCCTTTCCAAAGGCGATATTTTTTTGGCTAAATAGATACATCTGTAACTTGATTGCCGATACTATACCACAGACTTTTTCCCTTGTGAGCGTTTTGGGAAGAAATCCCATTTTTCGGGATTTTTCCCGCATTCTGGGATGCCTTTTAGAGCCTCTCCAGAATCGTTTAAGGAACCTAACTTTTCAAGTGATAATAAAAATCAGCGCGGACATTTTGAAAAAATCACGCCCCGGCAAAACAGCCCGAAAACCTAGTGCTTTCAAGGCGCGGACACACTTTCCTAGCGCGGACACAAAATGTCCGCGCTGTTTCCGCTTGAAAGCAAAAAACAAGCCCTTTAAGCGGCGTTTGGGCGTGTTCGCTTAAAGGGCTGTTGTTATTTTCTTAAAAGCTGCTTAAACCGCGCCAATACTAGGTTTGTGCGGTTTCTTAAAAGGTTTCTTGTGTGTCCTTAAACGCTCCTAAAAGGCAAATCTGAGCGGTTGGCAGCCTTGCGCCGCACAGGCCACTTTGGGGCTGAAAACGGGCAAAAAAATTTTGCAATCCCATTTTGCGAGATTGCAAAATTTTCGCTTTCATTCAAGCAGTTTTCCGCGAAAAAACCTAGTATTTAAGCCGTTTCCCGGAGTTTTCCACATTTTTTCATGTTGAAAAGTAGACCCGTCCTGGGTTTCTCACTCTTCACGAAAACTTACAGGTGTCAAGGAGAAGATTGGGAAACTGTTGTTGATCTTAATACAAAAGTGTTGGTAGAATGTGCTGATTCAAAACTTCCATTATTCCATAAGCCTTTAGAAATGCTTGAAGTGCCGACACTATTTGTTGGTAGTAAGGAAGATACAATGTGCCGTAGAAATCTTGAAGAGGAATATAGTCAAATGGAACAGCTTGTATCGAATGGCAGAACATATTTATTCCCAACAGGCAATCATCCCGCCGTGTTATCAAATGCAGAGAAGTTTGCAGATATCGTAAAAGAATTTTTGTTTTCTAAATAATCAAAAAATAGGGCAAGCCCACTTAATAGACCTCTTGCGAAATTAGGCAAAACGGTCAAAATTGCAGATACCAGCAATCAAAGAAAAGCGAAGTGCGAAACGATGCCTGCGGTTGTGATAGCGTTCAGAGAGAATGCGAAATCTTTTGACAAAGCGGATGGCGTGTTCAACCAAGATACGTTCCCTTGAAATCTTGCGGTTATCTTTGCGTTCTTGTTTGGACAACGGATGATTCTTGGAACGCTTTTTTGGCAGGAGGGAATTGGCGTGTATCTGGGCAAGCCCCTGGTATCCGGTATCCGCCTCCAACACCGTTTCTGCCTTGACATGGGCATGAGAGTCCTTGAATAGTTGAAAATCATGCCTCTTTCCGTTAGAAAATGCCAGTGCAATGATTTCTCCGGTTTGAAGGCTGACAAGCATCTGTGTTTTCAGTGTGTGCCGCTTTTTCTTTCCGGAATAGTATCGCTTTTGCTTTTTTTGGTCGTTCAATGGGCGATTCCGTTGCGTCAACCAGAATCACCTCATACTCGGCATCACTTTTCAGCGGCGCTTTCCGTCCTGGCAGCGAAAATGTCCCATCCTTTATCAGCGTGTCTTCCACCCACTTGATCCCTCGGTAGATGTTGCTTTCCGCTATCCCATAACTGGCCGCTATATGGGCATAGGTACGGTATTCCCGCAGATATTCCAGGGTGGCCAGCAGCAGATCCTCTATGCTCAGCTTTGGCGTCCTCCCACGGCGCCGGTGCTTTTCCGCATATCCTTTTTGCAGAATTTCTACCATCTTGTCAAATGTTGCCCGCTTTACCCCGGTAATTCTCCAAAATTTTGTGTTTGAATATTCCGCTAGCTTTTCGTATTTCATGCTTCTATTTTATCGCTCTATTTTTATTTTCGCAAGAGGTCTAGTATTTCTTGCGGTTTCCGCCTTGAAACCGCTCCCTTTGGAACAAAAATTCCGGCACTTCCTCTATTTTCAAACAAGCCCTAGCCCGCAGCGCCCCACAAAAAATCTGGAAGCCTTAAAGTGTGAGATTTCAGAGCAGCGCCCCAGAGCCGTTTGCTTTTTCACCTGAAGAAAATGTGACAGAAAACACCTGCCGCCAAGGAGCCTTTGCGCTCTCTCGGTGGCAGACGCCTCCTGTCATTATGGCGGGTGCAGGAAAGTACCCACGCGAAAAAACATACAACAAAAAAAGAATTATACAGGTTCTTAGCCCTGCTCCCCCTTCATCAGCCCAGCCCCACTGTGCCACGCTTGGCCCACCTTCTCGCCAATGGCATAGTACCCGTTGCGGAACTGGTCGAACACAAATGCGTTCAGCTTGGCGGCATCCACCTTGCCCTTTTCGTCCAGCACGGACTCCTCTGCCAGTACGCCTACGATTTCGCCCAACACATGGTAGTCACCGTTGATTTCTTCCATGCTGACCACCTTGCACTCCACTGTCAAGGGAAATTCAGTGACGATAGGCGCGTCAGCCTTTTCGCTTTTCTCCGCATGCAGGCCGCTGCGGGCAAACTTATCCGGCATCTTATTGGCGCTGGCGATGCCCAAAAAGTCCGCCTCCTTGAGGTGGGCCACGTCCGGCACACTGATGGTAAACGCCTTGCGATTTTTCAAATTAGCACAGGTCTTGTGCTCCCGTTCCAGGTTCAGCGCCACCATATTCCCAGCGCAGATGCCGCCCCAGGCCATCATCATGCTGTCCACGGTATTGTCCTCGTTGTAGGTGTTGATCATCAGGGTGGGCATGGGGAAAAGGTAAGGGTTTACGCCTAAATCTTTTTTCATGGGAATGACCTCCTATATTTTTTTGAAAAGGCTTTACTTTTCGCGTCTCTTTTATTATACTTGTTTTAGAAGGAAATACAAGTACCCACTTCTATGTTATATACTTACTTACAGGGAAGTGTAAAATGGATACAGAAAAGAATATCTCAAAGGCCAATTTTCAAGACACCGGCTTCAGCTACACCCTCTCGCTGGTTTCCGGCAAGTACAAAATGGTCATTCTCTACTGCCTGATGGAGTACGAGCCTGTGCGGTTCAATGAGCTGCAGCGGTACCTGGGCCGAGTTTCCGACAAGACCCTGAGCCAGCACCTGAAAGAGCTGGAGCGGGACAGGCTCATCCACCGGGAGGTCTATCCCCAGATACCCCCCAAGGTGGAGTACAGCCTGACGGAGCGGGGCAAGTCGCTGATGGTAGTGCTGGACCAACTGTGCGATTGGGGGAACGAAAACCGGATGTAATGCCCAAAAGGCATGAACTTATATGCAAAGCAAGCATTGGACATAACTCTCCTTCTGGTGCTAAAATAAAGCCAGAAACCAACAGGAGGGACCGTCCATGTTCACAAACAAAGACCTGAAAAACCTCATCGTCCCGCTGTTCTTAGAGCAGCTTCTGGTGATGCTGGTAGGTATCGCCGACACCTTCATCGTCAGCTACGCGGGGGAAGCCGCTGTCTCCGGAGTGTCCCTGGTGAACTCCTTCAGCACCATCTTTATTTACCTGTTCACGGCCCTGGCCTCGGGTGGCGCCGTCATCATCAGCCAGTATATCGGCCGTGGTGTGAAAGCAGATGCCAGTGAAGCCGCCAGCCAGCTTCTCACCTCCTCCACCCTGTTTTCGTTGGTGATTTCCGTCGTGATATTAGTATTGCACCAGCCCATGCTCAGCCTGCTTTTCGGGCAGGTAGAGCCCGCCGTCATGGACGCCTGCATCATCTATCTGCAAATTTCCGTGTTCTCCTACCCGGCCCTGGCGGTCTACAACGCGGGCGCGGCCTTGTACCGGAGCCTCGGCAAAACCAGCGTCACCATGTACATTTCTATCGCTTCCAACGCGATAAACGTAGTGGGCAACCTAATCGGAGTGTTCGCGCTGAAAGCCGGGGTGGCGGGCGTGGCCTGGCCGACTCTCATTGCCCGGGTGTTCTCGGCGGTGGTTATCACCCTGCTGTGCTTCGGCAAGGGCGTTGACGCGCGCTACACATGGCGGCAGATATGCAAGTGGAACGGGGAATTGATGAAGCGCATCCTGCGCATAGCCGTGCCAAACGGGGTAGAGAACGGCATCTTCCAGTTGGTGAAGGTGGCGCTCTCCAGCGTGGTGGCCTTGTTCGGCACCTACCAGATCGCCGCCAACGGCATCGCCCAGAGCATATGGTCTTTAGCGGCACTGGCCGGGGTGACCATGGGTCCGGTGTTTATCACCGTGATAGGCCAGTGCATGGGCGCGGGGGACACGGCCCAGGCCGAGCACTACTTCAAAAAGCTTCTGAAAATCACCCTGGCCATTTCCCTGGCCTGGAACGCCCTGGTGTTCGCCATCACGCCGATTATGATGAACTTTTACCAGATATCCGGCGAGGCAAAACGCCTGGTCATCATTCTCGTGCTCATTCACAACGTGTTCAACACCGTCGCCTTCCCCATGTCCGGGCCGCTCTCCAACGGCCTGCGGGCCGCCGGGGACATTAAGTTTACTATGATCGTCTCCATCGCGTCCACCATCGGCGGGCGGCTGGTGTTCTCCGTGCTGCTGGCCATAGGCTTAAACTGGGGCGTGATCGGCATCGCGGCGGCTATGTGCTTAGACTGGATCATCCGGGCCGTTATCTTCGCCCTGCGGCTGAAGTCCGGGAAATGGAAGGAATTCAAGGTCATTTGAAATCAAGGAGGAGCCTATGGAACTGCGCGTCCTGCGATACTTTTACATGGTGGCAAGGGAGGAAAACATCACCCGCGCCGCCCAGTTGCTGCACGTGACCCAGCCCACCCTCTCCCGGCAGCTCATGGGGCTGGAGGAAGAACTGGGCACGTCGCTGTTCCACCGGAACAGCCATCGGATTTTGCTGACGGAGGACGGTATGCTCCTAAAGCGCCGGGCCCAAGAACTGCTGGAGCTGGCCGACAAGACCCAGCGGGAATTCCAAAGCCGGGAGGAACTGGCCGGGGAAATCGCCATCGGCTGCGGGGAAACCTGCAACATGGCCCATCTCTCTGACCTGATGGTGTCCTTTCAGGAGCAGCACCCGCTGGTGCAGTTTCGCATCTACAGCGCCACGGCGGACGAGGTAAAGGACCGCATGGAAAACGGCCTGCTGGACATGGGGCTTTTGATGCTGCCGGTAGATATCTCCCGGTACCACACCGTACCCATGCCCCATCGGGAGCGCTGGTGCGCCCTGGTGCGGGAGGACTGCCCTCTGGCGGAACTCCCCCAGGCCACGCCTCAAGACCTGCTCCCCTACCCCCTCATCCTCTCCTGGCGGGAACAGGTAAACGAGCAGGTGCGGGAGTGGTTCGGGGAGTGCTTTGCCCAGGCGAAAGTGGCGGCCCGGTACAACCTTATCACCAACACGGCCATCATGGTCAAGCACCGGGTGGGCGTGGCCCTTTGCTTTGACCTGGGCACCACCTACTATGACAGCCTGGGGCTGGTGCCCCTTTCGCCCAGTTTAGAGAATGGCGCGGTGCTGGCGTGGAAGAAGGAGCAGGCGCGGTCAAGGGCGGTGGAGCAGTTTATCGCCCACGTCAGAAATGCCGCAACGTGACGTTGCATCCAATACGCGCACCTGAGCGCACGGCGCCATGACGTGATAATCCCGCGGTAAACTGTCTGTGTATCAACAGCTATGCCTTTTAGGCATGAACTGAAATAGAAACCAAGTATTGGACTTTTCCCATAACCAGCGGTAAAATGAAAGCGTCCCCAGAGAGAAGGTTTCTCCGGCGGGGGCGCTCATTTCTTTAAGAAGGGAAGCTTGGCAAATGATAAAACAGGAAGCCCTGGCGGGGTTGAGCCTGACCTTGCAAGACATTGGCTTTGCACCGGATGAAGCAGAGAGCTATATGCGTTTGGCGCAGGAGGGGGACAGCACCGGTGCCCAGCGGATGCTCATGCTCAATCAAAAGCGCCGGAGGATGTTGGATGAAATACACTTTCACGAAAAGCAGTTAGACCGGTTGGATTATCTCCGGTATGCGTTACAAAAGGAAAGCATGCCGGAGATACGGATGAATCAGGATAATAAATAAAAATGGGAGGAATCAGCATGAAGTACACAAAGTTAGGCAATTCCGATCTGAACGTTTCCCGCATCTGCATGGGCTGCATGGGCTTTGGCAACGCCCAGACAGGCCAGCATAGCTGGACCCTTGATGAAGAGCATTCCCGGGAGATCCTTAAGCGGGGCCTGGAGCTGGGGGTCAACTTCTTCGACACCGCCATCGGCTACCAGAACGGCACCAGCGAGCAGTTCGTGGGCCGCGCCCTGCGGGACTTTGCGAAACGGGAGGACGTGGTGTTGGCAACGAAATTTGTCCCCCGCAGCGCGGAGGAAATCGAGGCCGGGGTCACTGGACAGCAGCATATCGCCAAACTGCTGGACACCAGCCTTCAGCACTTAGGCATGGATTACGTTGACCTGTACATCTACCATATGTGGGACTACAACACGCCCATATACGACATCATGGAGGGCCTCAACAACGCCGTCAAGGCGGGCAAGGTGCGGTATGTCGGCATTTCAAATGCTTACGCCTACCAGTTGGCAAAGGCTAATGCCATCGCTGAGCAGAACGGCTTTGCGAAGTTCGTGTCCATTCAGGGGCACTACAATCTGATTTTCCGGGAGGAAGAAAGAGAGATGGCAAGGCTCTGCGCCGAGGACAACATCGCCATGACCCCCTACAGCGCCCTGGCTGGCGGCAGGCTCAGTAAACGCCCCGGCGAGACATCCAAGCGTTTGCAGGAGGATAGCTACGCTAAAGGCAAGTATGACGCGATGGCGGAGCAGGACGGGAAGATCATCGCCCGGGTGGCGGAGCTGGCCGACAAGCATGGGGTGAGCATGACAGAGGTTTCCCTTGCGTGGCTGCTGACAAAAGTTACAGCCCCAGTAGTGGGCGCGACAAAACTGCATCACATTGAGGGCGCGGCAAAAGCGGTTGACCTGGAATTGACGGCGGAGGAACTGACCTGCTTAGAAGAGCCTTACGTCCCCCACAAGCTGGTGGGCGTGATGGCGCAGAACACGCCTGCTGTGGCGGGGCAGAAGCAGGTGTGGTCGCTGAACAACAAATAAATTTGATGTTTATGGAATAGCGGGAGGACATCAGCATGGAAAATCTGCGGAAAACAGATCCGGAATTTATGGAGCGCTTTGAGAATTTTGCCTTTGCGGAAGTCCCCGGCGAGGATGGCCAGCGGCTGGACGAGGAAACCCGCTGGCTGGCAGTTTTAGCCACCCTGCTGGGCTGCCAGGGCATAGACGCGTACAGGACCATGCTGCCAAAAGCCCTGGACGGGGGCCTCTCCCCGGTGCAGGTAAAAGAGGTGGTCTACCAGGCGTTTGACTACCTGGGTATGGGCCGGGTATGGCCGTTTCTGGCAGCCACAAATGAGATACTGACCAGCCGCAGCGTAGAGCTGCCCCTGCCCGGTCAGGCGACCACCACCATGGAAAACCGCCTGGAAATGGGCGCCCAGGCCCAGGCGGAGATCTTCGGCGAACACATGAAAGAGGCGTGGAAGGCTGGGCACATCAACCGCTGGCTGGCGGCAAACTGCTTTGGGGATTACTACACTCGCACGGGTTTGACTTTAGCCCAGCGGGAGATGATAACCTTCTGTTTCCTGGCGGCCCAGGGCGGGTGTGAGTCCCAGCTCGCCGCCCATGCCAAAGGCAACATGAACATGGGCAACAGCAAGGATTTCCTTATCAAAGTCGTGTCCCAGTGTCTGCCCTACATTGGCTACCCCCGGAGCTTGAACGCTATCGCCTGTGTGAACAAGGCGGCGGAGCAATAGAAAAATCGAAACAAGTGCAGCAAACAAGCGCCCCTGATAAAATGGGGGCGCTTGATTTATCAAAAAATGTACGGACACTTCGTCAGAGCAGTTGGTATTGGGGTGCGTCCAGGGGGGACTTCCGGATAGCTTGAACAAAAAGGATATAAAGTTATGGCATGATTACACGCAGAATTCCGTTCCCAAACATTAGGGCTTGTTTGAAAATAGAGGAAATGACGAATTTTTGATTCAGAAGTGGTCAGATTCCAGGAAAAAACCGCAAGCCAACCTGCCGGTTGGCGAGGATTTTTGACGCAGAATAGGGCCGCTTATGGGCAAAAAGACAGCGCTTTCGATTTTTCAAACAAGACCTAGCCTGCACAAAACAAAAAGTTCTTCCAGTTTGCTAAAAACAGCAGGATATCCGGGCACTCCTCCGAATGCCCGGATATCCTGTCCGTATTTTTACGCTGCGTCATGCTCCTGGACAGACTGGCTGGCAATGGCCCTGCCCTGTTCCACCATGGTCTGGGCAAAAATCCCATACCCCATAGCCGGATCTTCTGTAAACACATGTGTTACGGCTCCCGCAAGTTTCCCGTTCTGCAGGATAGGCGCGCCGCTCATTCCCTGCACAATGCCTCCCGTAGCTTCCAGGAGCCGGGGATCTGTCACCCGGAGCACAAGGTTTTTGGTGGGCTGGTCGCGGCTGGCGATCCCCTCAATTTTTGCCTCATAGAGCCTGGGGCCGTTTTCGTCGATGCTCAGGAGAAGCTTTACCGCCCCCTCCTGTACCTCTTCCCGGGGCAGCACAGTCAGGGCCGTCCCAGTAGGCGGGGTGTCCAGAGTGCCGTATACGCCGGTTTCGTTATTGGCAAGAAGCCTGCCTAAGGACTCATCAGAGGAGAAATATCCCCGGAGCTGGCCCGGGCTTTGGGGCAGGCCCTTTGTCACCCCGCAGAGGGTGATGGGGGCCGGTTCGCCGCTTTTCAGGGCCATCACGCCTCCCGCGTCCATATCGCATATGCCATGGCCCAGGCCCGCGAACATGCCGCTTTGGGGATCGTAAAAGGTGAGGGTGCCCACGCCGGCAGCGCTGTCCCGCACCCAGATGCCGGTTTTAAAGGCCCCTTCGCCGTATACAGGGTTCACAGTGGCCTCAAACTGTTCTTCCCCCCGCTTCACCAGAAAGCGGATGGGTTTGCCGCCGCTTACCCCGATATATTTTGCCAGGGCGGCGTTGCTCTGGATTTCCATGCCGTCTGCCTCTACCAGATAGTCCCCAGGCAGCAGCCCCGCTTCAGCAGCCGGGCAGCACACCCCGTTTTCCGTGTAGATGTCTGACAGGGAGGCCACAATTACCCCGTCTGTAAAAAGCTTAATGCCAAAGGCAGAGCCAAGGGGAATGACGGAAAGCTCCCCGCTGTCCGCCGCAGCCGCAGCCGGGGACGCAGGCATGTCATAGCTTTGCTCCCCGTTAAAAGCCGAGGCCTCCAGGGCCTGGGCCGCTCCCGGGCCCATAAGCCCCAGGGTGCCCAGCATGCACACCGCTGTAAGCCCGACGCTGAGGGAAAAGAACCGCACTGCCCTGCAAAAGGTTCCCAGCCCTTTTTTCATTGGTTTCATGGTTTCAAAGCTCCTTTCCGGGGTAAAATTGAAAACAAAAAAACAAGCCGCTTGTTTTCGCCCCGCATTTACCTTTTGCAAAAACAGCCCTTTTTATTTTGGCAATTAAAAACGCCCCTGCACACAGAATGCAGGAGCGAGAATTTTTGGTCTGCCGCATCTATCGGGCATTGGCGCCAGGCTGGCTGCTGCCAAGCCTTTGCCCGATAGAAGGGACAGTAAGTTAGAAAAAATTTGAAAAAGAGTGAGATGATATTTTATGTTTCCGGGTTACCGTTTTGTTTAACTTCCCTTCATGTATCACTTCCTTTCTTGATGCTGACAGTATTGTACCCCATAATTATGAAGGGGGATTCACGATTATTTGAAGTTTTCGTAAGTAAATTGTGAACGCTATTTGAATGAATTATACAGTTTGCCGAATTTCCAGAAAAACCCTGTGATTTAGCCGTTTAAAGCGGCATTTTCTGTTGAACCGCCGGTCTTTTTGTGGTATGATTTTAATATGCTCAGATGCAGGAGGGAAACGCTATGGACATCCTGACGCACCGCATCACCATTATCTGCGGCCATTATGGCTGCGGCAAAACCAATCTGGCCCTGAACCTGGCCCTGGAGGCAGCGGAGCAAGGAGGGCCTGTCACCGTGGTGGATTTGGATATTGTAAACCCCTACTTCCGATCTTCTGAATACAGGGGGCTGCTGGGCAGTTCCGGCGTCCGGCTTATCGCCCCGGTGTTTGCCGGAACCACCCTGGATACCCCCACCCTGCCCCCGGAAATCTCCTCCATTTTTGAGGAGGACGCTGGGAAAGTGTTTATCGACGCCGGCGGGGATGACGCGGGGGTTACCGCCCTGGGCGGGCTGCACCAGCGGCTTACCGCAGCAGGCTATGCCATGCTGTATGTGATAAACCGCTACAGGGCCTTATCCCAGACCCCGGAGGAAGCGGCAGCGCTGCTGAAAGAGATTGAAGGTGCCTGCCGGCTGAAGGCCGGAGGGATTGTGAACAACTCCCACCTGGGGGCGGAAACGCAGATGCAGGATGTGCTGGAAGCCCTGCCTTTTGGAGAGAAAACAGCGGCGCTGACCCATCTGCCCCTGCTTTTTTCCACTGTGCCGGATTTCGCCGCCATGGGCGGCAGCGTGCCGGAAGGTTTCAAGTCCATAAAAAGGCTCGTGACCTTCGCGTGGGAATAAGCGCTGCACTATACCCATATAACAAATACACAATATGTAAAAGTGATTTTAGGATCAACCCCTTTTTTAAAAGGGGTTGCAGGGTTTGGGACAGAGTCCCAATGTCTTAGACAGAAGGAGGGAAGAATATGGCTAGGATACTCGTAGACGAGAAGGTGTGCAAGGGCTGTTCCATGTGCGTAAACGCCTGCCCGCTGCACCTCATCGCGCTGTGTACAGATGTGCTCAACAGCAAGGGCTACCACCCCGCCAGGCTGATGGAGCCGGAAAAGTGCGTGGGCTGCGCCGCCTGCGCAACCATGTGCCCGGACACGGCTATCACCGTAGAAAAGTAAAGCATATTGGGAAAGGAAGAATACTCTATGAAGGTTTTGATGAAAGGCAACGAGGCCTTGGCTGAAGCCGCCATCCGGGCGGGGTGCCGCCACTTTTTCGGCTACCCCATCACCCCCCAGACAGAGCTTGCGGCCTATATGTCCAAGCGTATGCCGAAAATAGGCGGTACATATTTGCAGGCTGAATCGGAAATTGCCGCTGTGAACATGGTGCTGGGGGCTGCCGCCGCCGGCGTGCGGGCCATGACCTCCTCCTCCTCCCCTGGCGTGAGCCTGAAGGGCGAGGGCATCTCCTATATGGCGGGTTCCGACCTGCCCGCCCTGATTATCAATGTCCAGCGTGGCGGCCCGGGCCTGGGAGGCATCCAGCCCAGCCAGGCGGACTACTGGCAGGCTACCAAGGCCACAGGCCATGGGGATTTCCAAATCCTGGTGCTGGCCCCCTCCACCGTGCAGGAGATGGTGGACTTGGTGTCCGACGCCTTTGACTTAGCCGACAAATACCGTATGCCCGCCATGATTCTGGCAGACGGCATGCTGGGCCAGATGATGGAGCCTGTCTCCCTGCCGGAAGAGGGGGAAAAGGCCCTGGCGGAGAAGCCCTGGGCCGCCTGCGGCCATGAGGGCAAGCGTGCCCATAACATTGTAAACTCCCTGTACCTGACCCCCGACAAGCTGGAGGAGCTGGTAAAGGAGCGCTTTGTCCGGTATGAAACCATCAAGCAGAACGAGCAGCGGGCGGAGGAATACATGGTTGATGACGCGGACGTGGTGGTGGTAGCTTACGGCGCCTCCTCCCGCGTGGCCCGGGGCGCTGTGAACAAGGCCCGGGAAATGGGCCTGAAGGCCGGGCTTATCCGGCCCGTCACCCTGTGGCCCTTCCCCACAGACGCTTTAAACCGCGCCGCGGCCCATGTGAAGAACTTCCTGGTGGTGGAGATGAGCATGGGCCAGATGGTAGACGATGTGAAGCTTGCCATAGGCTGCCAGAAGCCCGTCTGCTTCTATGGCCGCACCGGCGGCATGATCCCCACCCCCGCCGAGGTGCTGGAGCAGATAAAAGCCCTGGTGTAACCCCCCAGGGGCGCCGCCCCTGTACCCCGCTTAGGGGCCAGGCCCCTAAGAACTTCACGCTTCGCTTCCCGCGCATCGGCTGGGCGCAGACCGCTGCCCCCATGCCCGCGCTGCTGCTTTGAGGTACAACAGTGTTAGAATTTTTTATAGAATTTATTGCGGATTTTGTTGGCGAAATGCTTTCCGCAGGTATTGGACATATTGTTGCCCGCTTGGCGGGGAAGTCAAAGAGAAAAAACTAGAAAGGATGCTTTGAATATATGCAAACCGTATTCCAAAAGCCGTCTGTCCTGACAGACGTGCCTATGCACTACTGCCCCGGCTGCACCCATGGCATCGTCCACCGGCTGGTGGCCCAGGCTTTGGAGGAGCTGGGCGCAGAGGGAAAAGCCGTAGGCGTGGCCTCTGTGGGCTGCTCTGTTATGTGCTACGATTATTTTAGCTGCGACATGGTGCAGGCTCCCCACGGCAGGGCACAGGCCGTTGCCACAGGCTTGAAACGGGCCAAGCCTGAAAACGTCATCTTCACCTACCAGGGCGACGGCGACCTTGCCGCCATCGGCACTGCCGAAACAGTACACGCCGCCACCCGGGGAGAAAACATCACCGTTATCTTTATCAACAACGCCATTTACGGCATGACCGGCGGGCAGATGGCCCCCACCTCCCTGCCCGGGCAGGTTACCCAGACCACCCCTTACGGCCGCGACACCAACACCGCCGGGTATCCTGTGAAGGTGTGCGAAATGCTGTCCACCCTGGACGGCGTGGCCCTGGCCCAGCGGGTGACAGTGAACAATGTGAAGAACGTGAACATTGCCCGCAAGGCCATTAAGAAAGCCTTCCAGAACCAGCTTGAGGGCAAGGGGTATTCTATTGTGGAAGTGCTCTCCACCTGCCCCACCAACTGGGGCCTGTCCCCCATTGAAGCCTTAAAGTGGCTGGAGGACAATATGCTGCCTTACTATCCCCTGGGCGTGTACAAGGACATAGAGGGGGGCGTAAAGAAATGAAAGATTTAAATATCGTTTTTGCTGGCTTCGGCGGCCAGGGTGTGCTATTCGCTGGGAAAGTAGCAGCTTACGCCGGCCTGCTGGAGAACAAGGAAATCTCCTGGCTGCCCTCCTATGGCCCGGAAATGCGGGGGGGCACTGCAAACTGCAGCGTCTGCATTTCCGACGAGCCTATCGGCTCTCCCCTGGTGACAGCCCCCAATGTGCTGGTGGCCATGAACCTGCCCTCCCTGGACAAATTTATCGACACAGTGGAGCCGGGGGGCACGGTGCTCATTGACAGCTCCCTCATTGACAAGAAGGTGGAGCGCACCGACGTAACCGTATACTACGTGCCCTCCTCCGCCCTGGCAGAGGAAAACGGCCTGAAGGGCCTTTCCAACATGATCCTTATCGGGAAGCTGTTCCAGGAGGTGTGCTGTGCCGGGGGCGACTACCATTTCTGCACAGAGGAAACCCTGGACAACGCCATCCAGAAGTGCATCCCGCCCAAGAAGGCCAATATGCTGGATTTTAACCGCAAGGCCATTGCCATTGGGCAGAAGGCATAACCCCCTTAGGGCGTGTTCACATAAGCGCTTGCAAGCGTCTTTTTGGCGGTTTTTTGCCATCTTCTTCGCCAAAAATTCTTGAGGTACGCAAGTACATCTGCGAATTCTTGACTTGATTCTGCCAAAAACCTGCTCAAAAATCCACATACTCATCTTATGTGAACACGCCCTAAAACCGCAAAAAAACAGGAGAGCCGGGAAAATCCGGGCTTTCCTGCTTTTTGTTTTCATTGTTAAATCTCTATATGCTCCTTTTCCTGCTGCTCCGCTTCATTTGTTTCGTGAAGGGCTTCCTGAAATCCCAGGTTTTTTGTCCGGCTCCTCCCACTGCTGGTTATACGTCTGGGCACGTTTATCGTACCTCTTCTTCAGTTGATCTGCCGTAAGCCCTGGCCGGATAGCATCTCCATACATGGTTTTTCCAATTTCAGCCATCAGAGTCAAGCCCATCAACAGCGGCGAAATATCCATTCCGTTTTTTACAAATCTCTGAATCCTCATCATGTACGGTATGGAAAGAGAGTGCTTTTTTGCGGACGCCAGAACCATCAGCCCCGGCGCGCCGCCTTTCCTTATTTCACAGCAATGGCCTCGATTTCACAGAGTACGCCTTTGGGCAGCGCCTTAACCGCCACGCAGCTCCGGGCGGGTTTTGAGGTGAAATATCCGGCATACACCTCGTTGAAAGCGGCAAAATCCCCCATATCAGCCAGGAAGCAGGTGGTTTTGAACACCTTGGAGAAATCTGAGCCTGCCGCAGCCAGCACAGCTCCCACATTTTCGCAGCTCTGCCGGGCTTGGGCGGAAATGCCCTCTGGCACATCGCCAGTGGCAGGATCTACAGGGATTTGCCCGGAGGTATACACCAGGCCGTTTACTTCATACCCCTGGGAATAAGGCCCTATGGCGGCAGGGGCCTTGCTTGTTTCCAGTACGTTCATAAACAACATCCTTCCTTTTGTGGATTTTCAAAAATACCGGGCAGGGACTACAGGAAAAAAACGCCGTCAGTCAGCCAATAAGGCAGCAGGCAGTTTTTCTCCAGAATGGACATAATTTCCAGCAGCAGGCCCACAGCAGAGATGACAACGCCTGCCACAGCCAGCCCCCTTTGCTTGTTCCCCCAAAAGCCGGCAAGGGATGCAACAAGCCCTAAGGGCAGCAGCAGGATGCCGGCCCGGAAATAGCCGGTCAGCGCGGCGGTGAAGCCCAGCACCGTGAGCACGTCTGCCCAGGTGTAGGTTTTGGGGACAAACGCAGGGCGCGGAGGGCTGGGGACAAAGGGCCGCCCCGCAAAAGGCGGGACTGGAGGCAGGCTGCCCATCTGCACGGGAGGGGCGGCCTGGGCAGGCGGGGGCAGCGGCTGCTGCCGGGTGAGATCGGCGCCGCAGGCACACTGGGCCTGCTCATCACCATGCAAAGCGCCGCAGACAGGGCATTGTTTCATGCAGATCGCTCCTTTCCAAACAGAAACTGTTTTCTGGCTGCGCGGCCATATTCCCATGGCCTTTGCCATCTTTTATCGCGAAAAATACCCTTAGAACACCCAGGCGTTTCCGCCTTCCTCTTCCTCTTCCTCGGCAGGCGCGCCGAAATCAAAGGATGCATGGGGCTTGTAGGCAGCCAGCAGGGGCAGCAGCTCATCCTGCATATTGGTCTGGGTATAGCACTGGTCGTCCAGCACCATGGTCACCATCCTGCCATCCTGGCACCTGTCCCACTGGGGCAGCCCCTGGGTGTTGGGATCGCCTGTACGGGCAAAGCTTACAAACGCGCTGGACATTACTCTGTCCAGCATCTCCCAGTTTTCCTGGTGGCAGACAGGAATCATCCCGGCGTTGTGGAAGAAATAGGGGATATCCGAGCAGTGCCAGGCAGCCTTGCCGCCGTCATAATCGAACACCTTTGCAAACAGGTAGTTATACACAGGCGCGCTGGCGTCTTTTGCCTTTTTCTTCACATATTCCACAGTGGCGGGCAGGAACATGTCGTCCATATCCGCGGCGAAAGCCACCGGGGTGTTGGGATAGGCCTTGCGGAACTCTGCCAGGATTTTCCCGCCGCCCTCAGGCCCGTAGAAATCTTTTACCAGCTTTTCGCTGTCCGCTTCCGTCATGTTTTTTATGTCCCGGCCCGGGCCAAAGGCAAACTCCGCCAGCACAGAGCCTACCATGGTGGGTACGGTCAGGGAGTGGGCTGTAAAGCTGCCCTCCAGGGGATCGCAAACATAGTAGCCGTTGGGAGCAGGACCCCAGCTTACCCGCTTGCCCTGCTTGTAAATGGCCCGCACAGCCTTGTTCACAGCCCAGATAAACTGGGGCACAGGCACTTTTTCCAGGCGCTCTGCCTGGTTTTCGGGAATATGCAGGGGCTTAAGGATTTCCAGCACCAGTTCCTTGCCGCTTACAAGGTTTTGGTTCATGTCAGAGGGGATTACGCCGGACATCACAATGGCCTTGTGGAACAGCCCCTCCGCTTCAGGAATCTGCCCCAGCACTGTCACCTTGGCGCCGCCTCCGGACTGGCCGAAGATGGTCACGTTATCCGGATCGCCCCCGAATCCCGCAATGTTCTCCCGCACCCAGCGCAGGGCCTCCACCAAATCAGCCATGCCCGCATTGACAGAATTTTTATATTTCTCCCCAAAGGCGGACATATCCAGATAGCCAAAGGCATTGAGCCTATGGTTCACGCTGACCACCACCACGTCGTCCAGCTTTGCCAGGTTGAAGCCGTCATAGCACACCTGCTCGATGGAAGAACCCGCCGCGTACCCGCCGCCGTGAATCCAGAACATCACAGGCTTTTTTGCCAGCCGGTCGCAGCTGCTGGTCCACACGTTCAGATACTGGCAGTGCTCGCTGCTGGGCCAGAAGCGGTGGGGAATCAGCACCTCGCCGGAGGGCTGCGGCTCGCCCAGCACCGGGCAGATCATGCCATAGCTGCCCGCGTCCTTCACGCCTTCCCAAGGCGCAACAGGCTCGGGCATCTGGAAGCGCCTGGCTTTGGCATAGCGCACGCCATAGAAATGATCTACGCCCTTAAAGCGGAAGCCCCGCAGCTTGCCTTTGGCGGTTTCCACAATAGGCGCGGTTTTGGAAAAGCAGAAATCCATTTGACACAACTCCTTTTACTGATGATTGTATGGCAGCCTTGTAAAAGCCTTTGCGCGCGGTTTTATATGTTTCCAGTATACACCCCGCAGATGTCCTTTGCAAGCCATATTTCCGGAAAGAAAGCTTCTGCGGCAAGCTGTCAGCCCAGCCGGAAGCCAATGCCCCACACAGCTTCGATATAATTTTTCCCGCAGGCGTCCCGCAGCTTTTTGCGCAGGTTGCTTACATGCTGCTTGAGGCTGGACTCGGTGCAGTCCGGGGTGTCCAGGGCAATGCTCTCTAAAACCGCGCTTTTGGCAATGGCTTTTTCCGGGTTCTGCAGCAGCAGGCGGAGGATGGCAAACTCCGTCCGGGTAAGCTTTACAGGCACGCCGTCCGCTGTCAGCTCATGGGACTTAACATCCAGCCGCAGGCCCTCAAAGGCCAGCACGCCGCTGTCTGCCCCCTGGCTTTTGCGCAGGGCCGCCACAATGCGGGCCAGCAGTTCCTTTGTGTCAAAAGGTTTGGTGATATAGTCTGCGGCGCCCCCCATCAGCAGGCTCACTTTGTCTGCCACTGCCGCCTTGGCGCTTAACACCAGCACAGGAACCCCCTCTATCCGGGGCAGCACCTCCTCGCCGGAAAGGCCGGGCAGCATGAGATCCAGCAGCACCAGGTCAGGCTTGTGCTGGGAAAGCAGATAGAGGGCCTCTGTGCCTGAATAGGCCCGCAAAGTGGCATAGCCCTCCCGGTGGAGCAGATCCTCCAGCATGTCGCCTATATAAATGTCGTCATCCACAATCGCGATGGTTTTCATGTTTTTCCTCCCCAGCCCTTGACTTTGTTCCCACAGCCGTCTATAATATCATTATGATATCAACAACAACCTTTTAAAAATATTATACACCAAAAAGAAAGGCGGTTACAATATGTGGTTCTGGTTTTTCCTCTTTTTCTGCAGCCTGCTGATACCCGCCACGTTTTTGGGGACAGGCTGGTATTTCACCCGGCACACGCCGGGCAGAAACAGCGCCTTTGGCTACCGCACGCCTATGTCCTCCAAAAGCGACCTGGCAAATGCTTTCGCCCACCAGTACATAGGCAGGCTGTGGTGGGTCATTGGGCTGGTGTCGCTGCCCGTCACCCTCATCACTTTTATTGTCCTGCTGGTGCTGCAATTGGACGAGGATACCACCGGCTGGATAGGCGGCGGCCTGATTATCCTGGAGTGCATCGTGATGCTCATCACCATCCTGCCCACAGAGCTTGCCCTGCACAGGAATTTTAACAAAGACGGCACGCCCCGGGGGCCGGAGGAGTAAGGATGCAGACCTGGGGTATCGCCGCCAGGCCCCTGTGGCTGGAAAGGCTCGGGGAACATGGGCGGCTTTCATCCCCGGCAGGAGGGACAAATTTGAACAAGACAAGCGCGTTGGAGCTTTCCTTCCAGATGGGGGAGGTCCTCTTAAAAAATGGCGCGGAAATTTCCCGCGTCCAGGAAACCATGGAGCGGGTGGCCACCGCCTATGAAATCGACACCTTTAACGTGTACGTGCTGACAAACGCCATCTTCGCCACAGGCGTTGAGCAGGGGGTAGAGCACGCCGCCCGCCTGAAGCACGTGCCCAGCACCGCTATCCATTTCGGCAGGATTTCTGCTGTGAACCAGCTTTCCCGGGAGATTGTCCAGGGGAGGCACACCGTGGAGGAAGCCTTTGCCGTTTTAGAACAGGTGCGGGACATGCCGTATTCCACCCTGCCCTTGGCTGTGCTGGCCTGCGCTGTAGGCAGCGCCTGTTTCAGCTACCTGTTCGGCGGGAGCTGGCGGGACGCTCTTATTGCCTTTTTCTGCGGCATTGCTTTGGAGCTTTACCTGTACTGGACAGGCAGGAAGGGCCTTTCCAAGTTTCTCACAAACCTTTCCGCCAGTGCCCTGGTCACCTTCTGCGGGGCGGTTTTCCTGCTGCTGGGCCTGGGGGACAACATGGATAAAATTATCATTGGTTCCATAATCCGGCTGGTGCCTGGCGTGGCCCTCACCACCTCTATCCGGGACTTCTTTAACGGCGACTATTTAAGCGGCGCCATCCGTATGCTGGACGCTGTGCTGGTGGGCGGCTGCATTGCCGTTGGCGTAGGCGTGGTGGTACGGGCGCTGTCCCTGTTGACAGGAGGTGCCCTGTTATGATTCCTCCCATTATCATTCTCACCTGGCTTTTCCAGACCCTGGTGGCCTTTGTCTCCACAGTAGCCTTTTCTATTATTTTCCACACGCCCCGCCGGGAGTGGCTCTGCACAGGCATAACCGGCGCTGTAGGCTGGCTGGTATACCTTGTCAGCATGGAACTGGGCGCGGGCGTGGTCGGGGCCTCTTTTTTTGCCACTGTGGCCCTTACCTGGTTTTCCCGGGTGTTTTCTTTTGCCCGCAAAGCCCCGGTAACCGTTTTCTTGATTTGCGGCATTTTCCCCCTGGTGCCCGGGGCAGGCATTTATTACACAGGCTACCACTTTTTTATGAGCGACAACTCCCTGGCCCTGAGCACTGGCCTGGAGACGATCAAAATAGCCATAGCCATAGCCCTGGGCATTGGCATCGTGCTGTCCCTGCCCAAGTTCTTTTTCACCTGGAGCCAGGAGGGGAAAAGCACTGCCCGGACAGGCAGATGACAGCGCTTTCCCCAGCGCCCCAGGCCGCAAACCAGCGGTTTTTTCAAAACCGCTGCCGCGCAAAGCGCAAAGGGCATCCTCCCCCAGGAGGATGCCCTGTTTGCGGCCCAAAAGAGCCGCCCAGCCAATGAGTGGCTATCATATGGAAAGATATTCCTCTGCGGCCTGGGCTGCGCAGGCGCCGTCTGCACAGGCCGTGACCACCTGGCGCAGGGGCTTTGCCCGCAGATCCCCCGCCGCAAACACGCCGGGAAGGCTGGTGCGGGTGCTTTCGTCTGCCTGCACATAGCCCGCGCTGTCTAAATCTATCTGCCCAGCGAAAAGCCCTGTGTCCGGCACCTGCCCAATGGCCACGAACAAGCCGCTACAGGGAAGGAAGCTTTTCTCCCCGGTCTTTTTATGCAGAAGCTCCACCCCGGTCAGGGCTGCCTCATGGGAAAGGGAAACCACCTGGCTGTCCCAGCAAAACTCCACGTTCCCGGTTTCCAGCAGAGGCTTTAGATAAGCTGCCGAAGCCCGCAGCTTATCCCGCCGGTGGATCATGACCACCTTTTCACAAATCCGGGAAAGGTACAGCGCGTCAGCCGCCGCGGTGTTGCCGCCGCCTGCCACAGCCACGGTTTTGCCCCGGAAGAACATGCCGTCGCAGGTGGCGCAGTAGGAAACGCCCCGGCCCCGCAGCTCCTTTTCCCCAGGGAGGCCCAGCTCCCGGGGATGCGCGCCGCAGGCCAGCACAACCGTTTTCCCCTGGAAACGCTCCCCGCCTGCCTCCACCTCTTTGATGTCTCCTGCCAGCCGCGCCGCTGTAACCGCTGCCAGCTTGGTTTCGGCCCCAAAGCGCTCCGCTCCCTTTTTCATCTCCATGGCAAGCTGAAAGCCGTTTATGCCCTCGGGAAAGCCGGGGTAATTGTCAATCTGATCCGTAGTGCCCATCTGTCCTCCCGGCGCCAACTTTTCCAGCACCAGCACAGACAGGTTTGCCCGGCCCGCATACAGCGCCGCCGT
Source organism: Acutalibacter sp. JLR.KK004 (assembly GCF_036941085.1). Classification (NCBI taxonomy): domain Bacteria; kingdom Bacillati; phylum Bacillota; class Clostridia; order Eubacteriales; family Acutalibacteraceae; genus Acutalibacter; species Acutalibacter sp. JLR.KK004. The sequence goes on along the minus strand of NZ_JAYMNQ010000001.1, from coordinate 518,575 downwards.
ATAACCCGCCGGGCCGCCGCCTATTACAATCATATCGTATAGCATGAACCATCGTCTCCTTCCAATGGAAAAGCGCACACGCCTGCCGGGAACATTCCCGCAAGCCTGTGCGCTTTTGTGTTATTTCAGCAGGGCTTCCAGGTTTTCTTTGGGCTGTACCCCCACCAGGGTGCCTGCCACTTCCCCGCCCTTAAAGAGGATGGCAGTGGGAATGCTCATCACCCCGTAGCGGGCGGCTAAGTCCGGCTCCTCGTCAATGTTTACCTTGCCCACCAGCACGTCCCCGCTGTGGGAAGCGGCAAAATCGTCTACAATGGGGGAGAACATCTTGCAGGGTCCGCACCAGCTTGCCCAGAAATCCACCAATACGGGACCCCGGGCGCCCAGCACCTCCTGATCAAAGTTTTCCTGCGTAAAGGTTTTTACTGCCATTTTTCTCATCCTTTCTCTGTGTCATATAGGTTTTCCTGCAAATATCCTGCCCCAAAACCAGCGGGACATGAAAGGCGTCCAGAAAAATCACTTTCTGGGAGGCAGGGTGCTGTTGGCGGCTTCCATGGCAAGGGCTACCAGCAGCGCTGGCTGTTCGTTGTTGGAATAGCTGGTGTCGATAACGAATTTGCCGGGAAAGGCGTTGTCCTCGTTGCCGGCGTGCATCACCATATACTTGCCGTCATAGATGTCATATTCATAGGCCATGATGTTCCCAAACAGCCGCCAGCGGTAACACTTCAGCTCATACCGGGCAACTCCATGGCTGCTGTACTTTTCCACAGTGCCAATCTGGTTTTCATCCTGCCAGATGGAAAATTTCCATTTTCCGAAAATCGTTTTCCGGCAGCGCACCCGGCCCAGCTCCACCCCGTTTTGGTTAAAAAGGCGGATTACATTTTCTTTTTCCTCTGGCGCTGCCACCACCTGGTAAGCCGGATGGCCTGTCTCCTCGTAAATGGTGTAATCAGCCTCCCAGCTAAAGGGGCGCTTGTCAAAATACAGCTTCATGCTTTATTGCCATGCGGATCGGAATGTGGACAAAGCAGGAAGAAACGCCTGCCTCTGCACCCGGTACCGCCCTTTCGTCAAGTTTTATTTATGCGCCCAGCGTGTATGCCATAAAATCCTGGAAGCTGCCTGTTTCCGCGCCGGTTATGTCCGCGCCTTCCCTGTGCTCCAGGCAGTCTGTTATCAGGTATACGGCAATGCCGGCCTGCATGGCCGCCAAATCCTCCCTGCAGTCATTCCCCGCCATCAGGCATTCTTCCGGGCGCTTTCCTGTTTTTTCCAAAATTTCCCGGTAGTAGGCTGGGTTTGGCTTGCAGTAAGAAGAATTTTCATAGGCAGTCACCAGGGAGAAGTCCTCCGGGGCAAGCCCCAGCCAGCTTAAACGGGTTTTCACAGCGACCTCCGGGAAGACAGGGTTTGTGGCCAGTATCACGTCATAGCCCTTTTCCCGCAGGCCCTGCACCGCCTTTTTCGCCAGAGGGTTTTCCCTTGTGGAAGCTTTGGCTTTGTGGAACTCCCGGCCATAAAAATCGTCAAACTCCGGGCGGAGCAGCCGGGCCTTTTCCCCCAGGATATCCCCGAACACCTGCCAGAAGCGCTCGCAGTTGGGGACAGAGCCGTCGTTTTGCACCATGGCGGCGGTGCCCTTCCACACGGCATCCGTCAGGGGCTTCGGCTCATACCCAAAGGGAGCGGCCTTTTTTGCCAGCAGGCCGAAATAGGTTTTCACAAAGGCGTCCTGCTCCATGGGCAGCAGGGTGCCGTCCAAATCAAATAGAATAGTGGTTACGCTTTTTTCCAACAAAACATTTCCCTCTCTTCTGCCTTCGCTGGGCCGCGGCCCCGCTCTGGGGCGACCTGCTACACTGCCGCTTTCGTTGCCGTCACATCCACCCCAGTTCCGGCCACATTGTGAATGACCACGTCCCCGATATGGACAGGGGCTTTCACCACAGCCCTGCGGATTTCCTCCATGCAGGCAAAAATTTTCTCCTTGGGGATGTCGGTTTGGGTGCGCACAGAGGTAACGGGCACGCTTGCCCCCTCCACCCTCACTGTGGAGGTGACCGTGCGGGTGGGAGCGGTCACTTCTTTTTTGCCGTATTCCTCCCCACGCTTGCAAGTGTTCCCGGTGACAGACACCACCCTGCCGCTTTCGTCCAGCTCTACCTTTAAGGGACAGCCCAGAGGGCAGCTAATACATGTAAGTTCCCGTACCATCCTTATCTTCCCTCCTGCCCGTCAGTGGCTTCCACCACGATTTCCTGTTCCGCTCCTGTAAACCATTCTTTCTTCAGCAGCACCTGCTCCATTTCCCCGGGGGCCATCACAGGCCTGGGGCGCTTTAAGACCTCTTTGCCGTCAATAAGCACCCGTACTGTGGCCTTCCGCATGTTGCGGCCCACCCGGAAGCGCACCACAGCCGCATCCCCCATGCGCTGGGGAGAGATGCTGGCAGGCACTGTATAGCGCACAGCCCCTGCGGGCTGTAAGGGGATTTCCTGCTGTCCCCCTTCCCGGCCCTCCCGGACAAACCGTGCGGCGCTGCGGCCTGCCTGCTGGGCCTCCTCAGAGACGTAATCCACCAGGTCGTGGACATGCAACACGTTGCCGCAGGCGAATACGCCGGGGATGCTGGTTTCTAACTGTTCATTGACCACCGGCCCGCTGGTGACGGGGGAAAGGGACACGCCCACAGCCTTGGAAAGCTCGTTTTCCGGAATCAGCCCTACAGAAAGCAGCAGGGTGTCGCAGTCGAAGTGCTCCTCTGTGCCAGGAATGGGCTTGAGCTTTTCGTCCACCTGGGCAATGGTTACCCCGGTGACGCGCTCCTTGCCTTCAATGTCCACCACTGTGTGGCTCAGTTTCAGGGGGATGCCGTAATCGTCCAGGCACTGGACAATGTTCCGCTTAAGGCCCCCGGAATAGGGCATCAGCTCCGCCACGCACAGCACCTTGGCGCCTTCCAGGGTCATGCGGCGGGCCATAATCAGGCCGATGTCGCCGCTGCCCAGAACGACAACCCGCCGTCCGGGCAGGTAGCCCTCCATGTTCACTAAGCGCTGGGCCGTGCCCGCAGAGAAAATGCCCGCGGGCCGGGTGCCCGGGATGTTCAAGGCGCCCCGGGGCCGCTCCCGGCAGCCCATGCACAGCACGGCGGCCTTGGCCTCTGTTTGCAGAAGGCCGTCCTGGCGGCTTACGGAGGTGACAACCACCGAATCCCCCTGGCGCTGCAAATCCACCACCGTAGTGCTTAAAAGGTGGGGGATGCCCATTTCCCGGGCCTTTTCTATGTACCGGGCGGCATACTCCGGCCCGGTAAGTTCTTCTTTAAAGGTATGCAGCCCAAAGCCGTTGTGGATGCACTGGTTGAGGATGCCTCCCAGCTCTTTTTCCCGCTCCAGGATAATAACATCCTCCACGCCGCTTTCCCTGGCCGCAATAGCAGCCGCCAGCCCCGCCGGGCCGCCGCCGATGATAACAATGTCATGCTTCATGGCAATTCCTCCCTGTTGGGGCGCTGCCCCAAACCCCGCCAGGGAAACTCTTTGAAAAAAGCTTTCCTGGACTCTTTAAAAACTTCCAATTTACAGCCGCCCCGGGAACGCGATGGCCTCTGTAAGCGCGGAATTTATTCCGCAGCGAAAGACTTTCTGCCACGTCCCCCGCGTCCCAGATGCAACGTTACGTTGCCGCGTCACAGATCCAACGTTACGTTGGCTAGTCGCGGTACTCTTCCATTTCGTAGGCTTCCAGGATGTCGCCCTGCTTGATGTCGGAGAACTTCTCCAGGGTGATGCCGCAGTCATAGCCGTCGGCAACCTCCTTCACATCGTCCTTGAAGCGGCGCAGGGAGGCAATCTTGTCGTCTGCCACGATGATGCCGTCCCGCACCACCCGGACAAGAGCATTGCGGGTGATTTTTCCGGCTGTCACATGGCCGCCGATAACCATGCCCACGTTGGAAATCTTGTAAGTCTCCCGGCACTCGGCGCGGCCCAGGGAAACCTCCCGGTACTTGGGCGCCAGCATGCCCTTCATGGCAGACTCAATTTCCTCAATGCAGTCATAGATAATGCGGTACAGCCGCATATCCACCCCGTCCCGCTTGGCGCTTTCCTCCGCAACAGGATCCGGCCGGACATTAAAGCCCACGATAATGGCGTTGGAAGCGTTTGCCAGCATGACATCGCTTTCGTTCACAGCGCCCACAGCCCCGTGGATAATGTGTACCCGCACTTCCTCGTTGGAAAGCTTTTCCAAAGACTGCCGCACAGCCTCCACAGAGCCTTGCACGTCTGCCTTGACGATGATTTTCAGCTCCTTCATCTCGCCTTCCTTCATCTGCTCGAAGAGGTTATCCAGGGTAACCTTGGTCTGCGCCCGGAAGGTTTCCTCCTTCTGCTCGGTAAGGCGCTGCTCCACCAGCTCCCGGGCAAGGCGCTCGTCCGATACGGCGTTGAAGATGTCGCCGCCCACAGGCACGTCGTTCAGGCCCGTAATCTCAACAGGTACGGAAGGCCCGGCCTCCTGGCCCCGTCTGCCCTTGTCGTCCATCATGGAGCGCACCCGGCCCACGGTGGTGCCCGCCACAATAATGTCCCCGGCGTGGAGGGTGCCGTTTTGCACCAGCACAGTGGCAATGGGGCCCATGCCCTTGTCCAAGCGCGCCTCCACCACAGTGCCCTTGGCGGCGCGGTCGGGGTTGGCCTTTAGTTCCATCATGTCGGCAGTGAGGATGATCATTTCCAAAAGGTCGTTCATACCCTCTTTGGTGTGGGCAGACACCGGAATGCAGGGGGTGTCGCCGCCCCAGGCCTCGGGCACCAGCTCGTATTCCGTAAGCTGCTCCATAACCCGCTCCGGGTTTGCCCCCACCTTATCCATCTTGTTGATGGCCACGATAATGGAAACCCCGGCAGCCTTGGCGTGGTTGATGGCCTCCACCGTCTGGGGCATAATGCCGTCGTCCGCCGCCACCACCAGCACAGCAATGTCCGTCACCTGGGCGCCCCTGGCGCGCATGGTGGTAAAGGCAGCATGGCCGGGGGTGTCCAGGAAGGTTACGTCCCTGTCGCCCACCTTTACCCGGTATGCGCCGATGTGCTGGGTAATGCCGCCTGCCTCGCCCTCTGTCACATTAGAGTGGCGGATGGCATCCAGAATGGAGGTTTTGCCATGATCCACGTGGCCCATAACCACCACCACAGGGGCGCGGGGCGCCAGGTTTGCCTCTTCGTCCTCGCTGTCGTCAATAATGCGCTCCTCAATGGTGACCACCACTTCTTTTTCCACCTTGGCGTGGAATTCGTCTGCCACTAACACCGCGGTGTCAAAGTCGATGGCATCGTTGATAGCGGCAAACACCCCCAGGCCCATCAGTTTTTTGATAACCTCCGGGGCGGAAACCTTTAAGCGCAGGGCAAACTCGCCCACCGTGATTTCCTCCGGCACCTCAATGGTGATATGCTTTGCCTTGCGCTCCTGGGCAATGCGGCGCAAACGCTCGGCCTCTGTCTCCCGCTTGCCCCGGCGCTGCTGGCCCCGGCGCTGCTGGTTCCGGTTGGTGAACTTCTGCTTTGTCACAACATTGTCGTTCCGGGCGCCCACCTTCTGATCCGCAAGGCGGTCGTATTTCTCGCTGTATTTGTCAATGTTCACGTTAGACGTGCGGGTATCCACCACCCGGCGCACAGGCTGCTTCGGCTCCCGCACCTGCACAGGGGCCTGCTGCTTTCCGGAAGCAGGCGCGGCGGGCTTCTCCGGCTGCTTTGCCTGGGCCTGCTGGGGCTTTTGCCCCTTCTTTTCCTGGGGCTTCGCGCCCTTATTCGGCTGCTGCCTGTTCCCCGCCTTCTGGGCCGGGGCCTCTTCCTGGGGCTTTTCCGCCTGCGCCGCGGGAGCGGCGGTGCGCTCGGCAAAATAACTGTCCAGGCTTTCCATGTTCCGCTGCTGGGTAAAGCTTTCCAGCACAATGTCCAGCTCGTTTTCCTCCAGCGCGGTCATATATTTCTTGGGTTCGGGAAAGAACTTGGCCAAAGTATCTATAACCTCCTTGTTGGGGATGTTCAGATCCTTCGCCACCTCCCGCACTCTGTATTTCACCATCATAAGCAAATTCCTCCTTCTCGCTTCACAGCCTCTTTAAGCTCCAGCAGGGCTTTGGAAAACCCCTCGTCTGTCACAGCCAGCACCCCGGCCCTGACCCCGCAGGCTTTTCCCAGCTCTGCCATAGGCGCTTCCACCCGCACGCAGGGAATTTTCGCCCTCTCCGCTTCAAAACGCAAATTTTTGTAAGTCTTGCCGGAAATATCAGCCGCCGCCAGCAGCAGCCTTGCCTTGCCGTCCCGGGCGGCCTGGGCGCACAGGTCAAAGCCGCCCAGCACCTTGCCGGCGCGCCTTGCCAGCCCCAGCAGCGACAGCACCTTATCCGCCATCGGCACCCATCTCCTTTTCCATCTGTTCATATACCTCGTCCGGGATCTTGCAGGAAAACGCCCGTTCCAGCCTTCTTGCCTTCCTGGCCTTTTGCAGGCAGGAAAGGCTCCGGCAGATATAGGCCCCCCGCCCGGGCTTCTTCCCGGTCAAATCCAGGGAGATTTCCGGCGGGACCCCTTCTTCCTTCTCAGGCCCCCGCACCACCCGTACCAGCTCTTTTTTGGGCTTCATTTCCCCGCAGCCCGTACACATCCGCAGGGGGATCTTCTTCTGCTTCATTTCCTGCCCTCCCTCCTGAGGCCATGGGGCTTCGCCCCACACCCCGCAAACCTTTTTGTAAAAAGGTTTGATCCAAAAACCAAGCTACAGGCCGCAGCGCATCGGCCTACTATCCTTACTGTCTCTGTATATAAGGGCGCTTCGGGAGCGCCCTGAACACGCGATGGCCTCTGTAAGCGCGGAATTTATTCCGCGGCGAAAGGTTTCCGCCTGCGCTCCCCGCGTCTCGGGTGAAGCGTTACGTTGGCGTCACGCTTCCTCGCCGTAGAAGCCGCTTTCGGGCTTGATGTCAATTTTCCAGCCGGTCAGCTTGGCGGCAAGGCGGGCATTCTGGCCCTTGTTGCCGATAGCCAGGGAAAGCTGGCTGTCGGGCACTGTCACCTTGCAGGAACGGGAACCGTCCTCGGCGGCCTCCACCTTCAGCACGCTTGCCGGGGACAGGGCTGCCGCAATGAACTTCTGGGGATCGTCGCTGTATTCCACAATGTCGATTTTCTCCCCGCCCAGTTCGTCCACAATCTCCGACACCCGGGCGCCCCGGGCGCCAATGCAGGCGCCCACAGCGTCCACGTCCGGGTTGTGGCTCTGCACGGCCAGCTTTGTGCGGGATCCGGCCTCCCGGGATACAGCCTTTATCTCCACTGTGCCGTCATAGATTTCCGGCACCTCCGTCTCAAACATGCGCTTTACCAAGTCCGGGTGGGTGCGGGAGATAATGGCCTTGGGGCCTTTCTCCGTTTCCCTTACATCGACTACATATACCTTTATGTAGTCTCCCTCGTTTACGCTTTCCCCGCCAATCTGCTCGTTCTTGGGCAGCACAGCTTCCGCCTTGCCGATGCGCAGGGAAATGGCCCCGGTTTTCGGGTCAATGCGCTCCACCAGGCCGCTTACCAGCTCCTGGTGCTTGCTCTGGAATTCCTGCATCATCTGGCCCCGCTCGCTGTCCCGGATGCCCTGGCGGATAATGTTCCGGGCTGTCTGGGCTGCCACGCGCCCAAACTGCTTGGTGTCCAGCTTAATGCCCACCTGCTCCCCTAAAAGGGCCAGGGGGTTTATCTCCCTTGCCAGATCATAGAGGATTTCCCGGTTGGAATCCTCCACCTCTTCCACCACGGTTTTCAGCAGGTATACGTCAAACCGCCCGGTGTTTGCATCCACCCGCACGTCCACTTCTTCGTTGCCATAGTTGTTTTTGCAGGCTGTGGCAATCGCCTTCTTGATTTTGTCCAGCATAAAATCTACCGGGATGCCCTTTTCCTTTTCCAAAAGCCCCAAGGCCACAAACAATTCCTCGTTGCCCTGCTGCTCCGGCTCCTTCTTCTTCCGCGCCATTTTTCCAAACCACTCCTTATTATATCAAATACTTGCCGTTGTGCCAGAGTCATGTGACGGTAAAACCCGTCCACTCTATTTTGTTATGCATCATAATGTCATCTGTTTTTTCCATTCCCAGCTTTTCATAAAAGGGGACGGCGTTTTCATGGGGGCAGGTGTACAGTATAATGTCCTTTTCGCCGCCGGCTGTTTCCAGGGCCTTTTCCACCAGCGCCCGCCCAATCCCCTGGCCAGTGCAGGAGCGTATCACGCCCAGGTCTGTGATAAACAGCCAGTAGGCAAAGTCTGTAATGCCGAAGCACACCCCTGAAAGGGCGCCTGCGCTGTCCCGGGCTGTAAGGGAAATGGAAGCGTTTCCCACCAGCTTTTCTACGCGGGCCTCAAAGCGCTCCCGGGGATATTGGCTGCCCAGGTCTGTGTGCTTTAAAAACTCTATATATTCCGCTGCCGCAAGCCTTTCTGCCTGTATGGTGAACTCCATTTTACTGCTCCTAAAAATCGTCGTCCATTACCGTAACAGAAACGCACTCCTTCTTTTCAAAGCTTGCGGAGGTTTCCTCGTCCAGCCGGACTTCAAAGGAACCGGGAGGCGTGAAATCCACCAGCTCCCCGGAAAGCTCCCGCCTGCCGTCCTCTAAAGGCCGGATCAGCTTCACCTTCACCGGCGCGCCCAAATACGCTTCAAAATGCTCGGGCCGTGTCAGCTTCCGGTTCAGCCCCGGCGAGGACACCTCCAGCATATATTCCTGGGGGATGGGATCCTCCTTGTCCAGCTCCGGGCTGAGGGCGTGGGTCATGTCCACGCAGTCGTCTATGCCCACGCCGTCTTCCTTGTCGATGAAAATGCGCAGATACCACTGGGCGCCTTCCTTTACAAACTGTACGTCCCACAGCATCAGGTGAAGCCCAGCGGCTAAAGGCTCTGCCATCTGCCGCACCCGTTCCGCCACGCTGCCTTTCTTTTTTGTCCCTGCTTCCAAGCGCCTCCCCTTCCTTTCCTGCCAAAGCAAACGAAAGAGCGGGTCGCCCCACTCTTTCATCATCCTTCCTATTACCATATCTAGTATACCACCCGGTTCCCCAAAAATCAAGGGCAAACCTACAGTTTTTCCAAGGTTTACAGGCCTTTTTCCCGGCAAAGAGGCCTGCGGGCCTCTCTCCCGGCTGCTGTCAGGCCTCTAACTGCCGGGAGAGGAACATGGCCGCGGCCTTGGCGCTTTCGGCGGCCTCCGCGCTGACCCGGGCGGGAGACTTCTCGCTTTTCAGAAGCATCACAGCCCCCATCACGTCTCCTACAGACACCACCGGGAACACAGCCAGCGCTGTGGCCGGCTGGCCCTGGGCCACCAGCACGGTGTTTTCCGCGTTGGAAATGAAATTCCGCTTCCCCTGCACCAGCTCCTCCAGCTGGGGGGAAAGGGGCTTGTGGAGCAGATCCTTTTTGGCAGAGCCGGCTACGGCGATAATCTGCTCGGTATCGCACACCACAGCCCCGTGCCCGGTCAGGTGTACCAGGGTTTCCGCATAAGCGGAAGCCAGTTGGGACATCTCCCCTACAGGGGAATACTTTTTCAGGATTACCCCGCCGGATACGTCTGTGAAAATTTCCATGGGCATCCCCTCCCGGATCCGCAGGGTCCGCCGGATTTCCTTGGGGATAACTACCCGCCCCAGGTCGTCTGCTTGTGTCAAGTAATCACAAAAGAAATTTTCGCTTAAAAGCCCTCTAAACTGGACAAGCTGTCTAGCCATTGAGAAAAATGAGGGCGTTTGTTTCGGATTGCTGGGATTGTAAGAGAATCTATCCACACGCAAGGGGCCCCTTTCCGATAATCAACGGCATTGAGCAACCGTTTGGATGGCGCCGTTTCTGCGCCGTGGTTGATTTCTTCCGGAGGGATTTCCTTTGTTTCCTCATAAAGCCAGTCCAAATTTCGCTGCTCATCGGGCTCCAGATAGTCCCCTTTCAAAACACGGACATCTGTAAATAGCAGTGCCTCAAATTCGTGAAGCTGTATATAGGGGATAAACCTCTCTGGGCGGCCCCTAAAATCCGGGTCTGATGTAATATTTGCTTTCAATGCTTCTTCTAAAATCCTGACAGATTGCCTGTGGTCCTGGTATTCCATCGCCTTCTCATACGCTGGGAAATCCGTCGGCAAACGGAAAAAATCAAACATGGTGGTGACATACGCACCCGTATCCTCAAGCAGCCAATGCATTATATCGTTTTTTGCCTTTTGATATTTTGACATCCCTCCACGGTATTCTTTTCCTGAATGTTTATCACGTCCGGTAAGAACACAGCGGGAATTTAAAACTATCTGCCCCCTGAAATGACGGTTAAGAGAAGACTTTACGAAAACCATTTCTGTCTGCCCTTCTGCCAAAACGTTCACGCGTATCATAGAGGCATCCCTCCCAACACGTTCTTCTCCCACAATTCTCCCAGCGTGTATTCTTTCAGCCAATCCCGCAATTCAGATTCTTTATGCCTGCGAAGGATACTGCATTGATTGACTGCATCATAATCAGCTGTAATTATATCGTCACAGGAAAACTGATCCAGCAGCAGGGGCGATTGGGTTGACACAATGATTTGCGAGGTTTTGCTTGCCATGCAGATCTCCTTGGCCAACAGAGAAATCGCCATGGGATGGAGGCCAATTTCAGGCTCATCTAAAATAATGGTCATGGGCGCGGTCCGGGGCGGTTGGAGCAGCAACGTGGTGAGGGCTACAAAGCGTAGAGCTCCGTCAGAAAACTGATGGGGGCCGAATACTTCCTCGCTGCCAGCCTGCTGCCAGTTTAGGGCCAGCCTGCCGTTATCCGGTTCCAGAATGAAATCATAAAACTGTGGGAGTACCATGCGGATATATCGGACAATCCTTTCGTAATAGAGCACTTCATCCTGGTTTTCCCGCATACGGTATAAAAATGCCGCTATATTCCCACCGTCTGAACGCAGGTAGCCTCCGTCTGTGGTATTGGTACTACTACGGATACGGGAATTTATAGTCGTATCGTTGAAATGGAAAACCTTTAACTGTCCCAAATATCTGCGCAGTGTTTTAGCAGTGGCCTCCCAGTCATCTGCCAGCCCAGCCTCAAAATGGCCCACACCAAATTCTTTCTCAAAAGGCATAAAGTGCCGCTGATCCTGGTATGACATACGTTCTTCGGAAAAAAACATCTGATCAGAAGCGCTTTTTTCAAGGCAAAAGGAATATATGTCCTCTTTTTCTCCTTCATCATCCGCGATTACCAATTTCCCCTGAATTTTCTCTGTTTGCTTTGCCCCCAAATAGAGCAGGGATTGAGGCCCTCCGTGCTGGGAGACATAGTGTTGCATTCCCCGTGTCATCATAAAAGAAATCATCTCTAAAAATGAAATGAGGTTGCTTTTCCCTGCGCCATTCGCCCCAATAATAACATTCACATTATGGAGCTCAATCTGGTTTTGTTCCATATCATTGTTATAAGAACGATATCCCGCCAAAGCGATCGACCGCAATGCTGTCTGTGCCATAAGTTTCCCTCCTTAAAAAGGAAATGCGTATATTCCATATTTTATCTATTATAGCCGTATTTCGTCCATTTTTCAAGCTTTCCATCTAATCTGAATTTCGGAATTATCCAATACATCTACCCTTTCAATGGCATCGTACATTTTCCCCCGCAGCTGCTCATCCGAACAAGCCAGACTATCTACCGCCTCTTTTAACGCCTGCCGGTCACTATCTTCTGCTTTCCTGGCCTGGGCCAGCCTTTCCTCTTCCATCCGCAGCGCAGCCAATTCTTTCTGCAGGCATTCTTTTTCATGAAGTAATTCCGTCTTTTTCTGAAGGAAGTCCTCCTTATCAAAGTTACCGGCGCGGTATTGCTCATATAGACTAAGGTTTTTGCTGTCCAACCCCTCCAATTTCGCCGAGATTACCTTTTGTCGTCCTCTGCACTCTTTCAAAGGGTCTACTGCCGGCGTTTTCCGGCTCTGCTTATATTGCTCTCCCAGCACCGCCAGATGGGCTTTGTACGCTTCCAGCACCACTCTTTCCAATTCAGTGCGGCTCCAATGGATTGGAGCGCACGGGGCGTCCTTCTGGTACATCTGCGTGGCACAGGAATAGTATTCGTCAAGACCAAAGGTCTTGCGCAGCCGACGGCCGCAATGCCCGCAGTAGTAGACCAGATCCGGGCGTTGAGTCCTGATAGCTTTCGTCCGTTTGGGCTTGCGGAGCGTGGCATTGGCCGCCTCATACTCCTCATGGGTCACCAGGGGTTCATGGCTGTCCTCTACGATGACCCATTGGGATCGATCCAGCTTATGCTGGACTTTTGCCCGGATCGTGGTATTCTCACACTTGAAATTGACCATCGCCCCAGTATACTTGTAGTCCTGGATGATTCGCAAAACGGCCTGGTGGCTCCACATGGGAGCGCTGTGCAGGTCGCTGCGGACAGTGCCTTTATGCTGCTGGGGCGTGGGAACACCCCTGCTATTGAGCATGGCAGCAATCTCCGTGCTTTTCATGCCGTCTATGGCAGAACGGAAAATCTCCTGCACAATGGGAGCGGCCACCGGGTCAGGCACCATTTCATGCTTGACCCCTGGTTTTTTCCTATACCCATAGGGGCAGTGGGTCACATACTGGCCTTTTGCCATCTTCATGTGCATGGCGGATTTTACCTTTTCAGACAAATCCTGACTGTACCGCTGGTAAATCAGGTTCTTGAACGCCACTTCGATCCCACCCGTGGTGCCCGCATATTTACTGCTGTCATAGCTGTCATTGATGGCAACAAACCGCACGCCAAGGAACGGGAAGATATGCTCCAGATAATCCCCCGTTTCCAGGTAATTCCTCCCAAACCGGGAAAGGTCCTTCACCACAATGCAGCCAATCTCCCCAGAACGGGCCAGCCCCAGCATCCGCTGCATTTCCGGCCTGTCAAAATTCGTGCCGGTGTAGCCATCGTCCCGGAACTCCCAGATGGGCATACCTTTCAAATCAGCAGTACCCTCTATATATTTTTGTATCACCAGCCGCTGGCTGTGGATGCTGTTGCTTTCATCCTTCAGTACGTTTGATTTCACATCCACGTCCTCCTGGGAAAGCCGCAGATACATGGCAATATGTTTCATCACGCCGCCTCCCGGTATTTTTTACAGGCAGCCAGCATCTTTTCAAATTCATCCATGTACCGGAACTCAATGGAGATGCTGTTGTCTGTGTCCAGCGTCATGCTTTTCACCATGGCCTGTATCATCTCAGCCGAAACACGGTCGGCAAGATAATACTGCTCAATAAGTTGTGACCATTTCTGTTCTCCATCCACCAGTTTTTCCATCTTTTTACGCACTCCTTTTTGTTCGGAAAGCTGCCGTTTCATACCCTGGATTTCATCCAGGTATCGCTTTTTGGCATATACATACTCGTCCCTTGTGAGGATGCCTTCTTTATAATCCGCATACAGGTCTGTGCACTGGCGGTTTCTCTTGTCAATTTCCTGCTCAAGTGCCTGCATACTTTCTGCCGGGGCCTTCTGCTTTGACCTGGTCTTTTCCATTGCCAGGCACTCTTTCAGCACCTTCTGCACATCCAGAAACAAATCCATCTGCCGCCGCAAGATGGCAAGCACAGCCGCATCAAGGTCATCGGCCCGGATATTCTTCTTCGGGCAGGCGGCATCACCTAATTCGATATGCTCCGGGCATTTATAATTAAAATAGCCCTTTTTCCCATCGTGACTGTAGGAATGCACCTGCTTGAGCACCCTCCCGCAGTCCGCGCAGCGCAGCAGGGAGCCATATGGGTTTTCCCGCTTAGGCAAGTGGGCGTACTTTCCATAGCAGCTTTTATATTTTTCTGCCGCCTGTTCGTTTACTGCCTGCACCTTGCCCCACAACTCCATCTCGATAATAGGCTCATGCGTGTTTTCTACCACGTCCCATTCTGCTTCCTCCGTGCGATGGAAGGGGATGCCTCGATACAGCGCGCTGCCAGAGCGTCCCTGGGCCAGGTGGCCAATATACACTACGTTTTTCAGAATGTCAGAAAGCACATGGCGGTTCCAGGGCAGATCCTTCCCCTTTTGGTTATTATTGGAAAAGATACCACGTTCAAACCGCAGGCGGCCCGGGGACGGAATGCCCCTCTCGTTCAATATCCGGGTGATAGTGCTGATTCCGTTCCCCTCTGCCCGCAACTGGAATATCTCCCGGACGGTATCCAGTGTTTCCGGGTCAGGGATAAGGTGGTTTTTATTGCTGGGGTCTTTCAGGTAGCCATACGGGGCATAACTGCCCACATACTCGCCCCGGAGCCGTTTGGCCTTCAGCGCCGAACCGGACTTACGGGAAATGTCTTTGGCATAAATGTCATTGATCAGGTTTTTCAGCGAAGCGCCCAACTCCTCGCTGGAGGACAGGTCCGCGCTGTCATAATGGTCATTGACCGCGATGAAACGGACGCCTAAAAACGGGAACACTTTTTCCAGGAGGTTGCCCGTTTCCACATAGTTGCGTCCCAGACGGGAAAGGTCTTTCACCACAATGCAGTCAATTTTACGGGCACGCACGTCCTCCAGCATCCTGCTAAAAGCCGGGCGGTCAAAATCCGTGCCAGTGCGGCCGTTGTCCGTATAAACCCCCGACAAAGCCAAATAGGGCCTTTCCGCCACATATCCCCGCAAAAAAGCCTCCTGGTTTTCCAAAGAGTCCGCATCCTTCTTGCCGTTATCTTCTACAGAGAGACGAAGATATAGGGCTGTGCGGAATAGACCTGGGGCCTGTACCGCTTCAACCGGCCTGTCCGATTTTCTTGACACGCGCGCCACTGAACTCACCTCCCTGCTCATTCAAAAACTGCATGATATCTTCAAACTGATTCTTCTGCCGGAACACCACTTCAATCTCCGCATCCTCGTACACGTTGATTCGTTCAATCAGGCTGACCACCACCAGCCGGGTAATTTCCGTGATATTCTCATACTGTCTGAACTGCGCAAGCCACCCCTGCTGCTGGCTCATGCCGTGGCGGAGATTGCTGCGCTCCATAGTAAGCCGCTCTATGGCCTGGTTCGCTTCTTGAATGCGGGAAGTAAACTCCTCCTTCATGGACAGGAATTCGTCCTTCGTGAGTATCCCGCTCCGCAGATCCTCATAGATATCTAGGCGCAGGGCGTTGTTCCTTTCCACGACCTGCCGCTGGAACGCTAAGCCAGCATCAATTTTCGCAAGCTCCGTATTCTCCCAGGACAAGGATTCGATTTTGTCCATGGCTTTCTCCATTTCCAGGATAACCTCAATCTGCCTTTGCACGGTGGCAAGGACAGTGGCGTCCAGCACGTCCTCCCGGATGCTGTGCTGGCTGCACTGGGTTTTATCCTGTTTGTAAGAGCTGCACACATAGTAAACGTACCGCTTGCCGCCAGAGTTTACCGTTTTCCGGAACATAGGCTTTTGACAGTCTCCGCAGAAAATACGGCCACAGTAGGGCTGCACAGCCTCCCCACGGGAACCTGCCCGGGTGTCTTCTTGCATAAGCTGCTGCACCAGGTCAAACTGGGGCCTGGGCACGATGGCCTCATGGGTATCCTCTACCCGCGCCCATTCGCGGGGGTCATTGTAAACAATCCGTTTTGTTTTATAATTTAGGGATGACCTTTTCCCTTGTACAAGGGTTCCCGTGTAGACCTCGTTCCCTAAAATCCGGCTCACCGTGACATGGCTCCATTTTGCCTTCCCGCTTGTCTGAAAGCCGGTGACAAAATGACTGCCAGTGGATTTCTTGTACTCTGCCGGTGACAATATGCCCATAGCGTCCAGCTTGCGGGCAATCTGTTCCGGGCTAAAGCCTTCTATTTTCCACTTGAAGATGTCGCGGACGATTTCTGCCGCATATTCATCTATGGCTAAGCGGTTTTTGTCCCCATCGTCTTTCTTATACCCATACGGCGTATAATTGCCCGTGTACGCCCCCTGCCGCCGCTTGGCCTCCAGGTTGCTGCGGACTTTGACCGAGATATCGCGGCTATAGGAATCGTTGATCAGATTCTTGAAGGGGATGATAATATTGTCCGTGCTCCCCATAGCAGCCGTATCATAGTGGTCATTCAGCGAGATGAACCGCACGCCAAGCTGTGGGAAAATTTTTTCGATATACTTGCCGCAGTCAATATAATCCCGCCCAAACCGGGAAAGGTCTTTTACCAGCACACAGTTCACGTCTCCGCGCCGGATGCTCTCCAGCATCCGCTGGAACTCCGGGCGGTCAAAATTGGTGCCGGTGTAGCCGTCGTCCTTATATTCTCCGTATAGCTCCATTTCCGGGTGACCTTTCAAATAGCCCATCAAAAGCTCACGCTGGTTGTGGATGCTGTTGCTTTCCGATTTGCCATTTTCAGAAAGCGAAAGGTCGCCATCATCCTTCGATAAACGCAGGTAGATGGCGACCTTAAACTTCTGTTCAAGCCGCATACTCATAGCGCTTCTCCTTCCTGTATCCCATAAACCTGAATGACAGGGGAGACGCTGATTTTGTCCAAGCTCATTATACAACAAAACGAGAGGAAAATCCAGTGGAAATCTTCCCCAATTTACAGAGAGCTTATCATCGTGCTGAAGCTGTCATTCAGGGTCTTGTCCTTGCCCGCATAGGAAACCCGGACCTTCACGTTCCCCACCCGAAAACAGTACGGGTCCTTTACCTGTTCCACATATGAGCGCACACGCTCCTCGAAAGGCAGGTTGTGGTCTACATGAACGGTGCGGATGTCCACCAGTTCGTCCAGGTCTTTTGCTGTCATTCTTTTTCTCTCTGCCATGTCGGTTGGCTCCTTTCTTTTTCCTAATATTGCCAATTCCCCGTTGGATTATGCACATATGGCCGGTTGGCCATATACAAGACTACACGGAGAAAAGCTCAGGATTACAACTCAAAAACAAAAATTTATCCTCTCCGGTGCCTGTGGCTAACAGGCCATAGGAATCCCACCTCCCCGCCTTCCTCATGGCCGGGCCGCGAATTACGGAAGTATCATTGTCCCGCTGCGGAGTCATCGCGTTGAGTTGGTGCCACCAACTCATACGTGCTTTTTAGAGAGAAAATTTGGAAATATTTTTTAGGATGTGCAGGAAAATATACTGGCGCAAATCCTCGTCCAACACACCGTTAATTCGGCTATAGCGGTTTATCAGGGGCATGTACAGTTCCACAACGTCCGCCAATGCCTCCTTATCACCCGCAACCGCCTTAGAGAGTACTTTAAAAAATATATCAGCAGCCATGATTTTCCCTCTTTTCCAAAGCTTCGCGCAGTTTTTTTAATCCCAGCGACCGCTGCTTGTAAACATACTGCACGGTGCATCCCATCTGATCCGCAATCTCCTGCGGGGTCATGTCGAATAGAAACAGCATGGTGATCACTTTTCTTTTTACTGGTGCTAACTTAGAGAAAGCATCTTCGACATACTCTTCCTCAAATGAAAATGATTCCGTGGCCGTCATCTCCGCAATCCAGTGGATTTCTCCTTCGTAGATGTCCGACTGCTCTTCGTGCAAATCCTCCAGTGAAATAGTATTTGCTACTCTTTCTTGCGATTTAAGGTAATTTAGACGTGCTCTATAGACCGTAACCTTCATCCATTTGGTAAACCGCGCCCTCAACTCGTCCCTTTCTGCGTTTTGCTGATACATGATGTGCTCCTTTCTGCCAGAACACACCATCAGAGCAGCCGAAACACAGAAACCCAGACACACCTTGATGGTATGCCTAGGCTCAAAATCAAAAGTTTATTGGTCTAACGATTCGCGGGATATCACCTCCTGGCCAGAAAAAAGCATAAAAGGCCACCCCACATTGCTGTGGGACAGCCTTTCGCCTCATAAAAAATCACATAGGTATGACTCTTTAGTGTGAATTTCCAAATAAGATAATTCCGCCATTTCCCTTCATTTATATATTATACACTAATAAATTCTAAAAATAAAGAATCTTAAATACATACACTCACTGTTAAACCATTAGTTTGTGTGAATCTTCCATTTTACTGAAATAAATCCAGGTTATCCAGCATTTCATTCACATCTGTATTCTCCTGTAAGGGAACCACTTTATCAGAGGCTTTTGTTTGGCCCAATTGCGCCTGCACCAGTTCCCTCACCATTCTTTCAATATCCCCGGGCTGGATGTTGTATGTGGCGTTTACCTCCACTTTGCATTTCGGGTTCTGCAAAGCCGGGTGGGCCTGCAAATACTCATCCAGTGCTGCAATGATGACAGCACTTTTCCGATTGCCCAGCCGTTCCAAGAGTTCTCCTGCCCGTATCTGCTCCTCCGTCTCCGCCGGGAATTGCAGCGTAAAACGGTACTTCCCATTCTTCCGCATGGCTTACCCCCTCAGCCTTGCAAGCTGTTTTTCTCCCAGCATCTCATAGCCCAGGGCGTTGGCATTGGGGGAGTCGATGAACTCGGCGTTGCCCACCAACGGGGACTCACTCAGATATGGCTGCAGGAGAATGCTGCCACCGCCAATGAAGATAGCAGGGTTGGCACGCAAATCCACCTGAAGCTCCCGGAGCTGGTTGAGGATGTCATTTGCATGGGATTGGGCCGCACGGAAGATTTCCTGCTTGACCTCCTCGGGCAAGTAAATCTTGCGCTCCTGTAACACCGCCGCGATATGCTCGTCCTCGATTTTCATATCATATTGCGTGCTGACCTTGCGGATGACATCGTTGTCCATGGTAATAACGCCCGTTTCCAGCGACCGGCAGAATTGCAGGTCAGGCTTGCCGTTTTGCAGGAGAAGGACATCTGTAGTGTAGCCGCCGATGTCGATAATGAAAAGGCGAAGGGTGTTCAGCACCATGCTGCTCTGGGGCACCACGGCCGCGAACGCTTGCGGGAATACCATCACCTGGTCAATGAGGATGGAATACGTGCGGTCTTTGTAGGTGAATTTTACCGTGCCGCTGCGCTTGAAGTAACCGGCAAACTTCTCCTTCAGACTGCCGTAATGCTCCGGCGGCAGGCCCACAGCCAGTTGGATGCGCTCGGTGGGCGAATAGTGACCCTTGCGCTCCAGCTCACGGGCAATGGCAAACAGGGTCAGGATGAAGTAGCGGTCATCCTGGGTTTTGTCCCGCATATAGTGGAGCCGTTTGCTGGCCAGCGTCCAGAATTTGCCGCCGTACTCCAGAATCTCATCGGACATGGGCGGCTTTACAGTGTGTTCGGTCAGGCCGGAGACAAAGGTGAACCGGGGTGTCTTGATGGCGTAGTTGCCGTGGTCGATTGCAATAAGCATAAGTACCTCCAAGAAGATTATTTGTTGTGATTACACGTCTTACTGTGCGCATTTGCAACGGGAATACGCAAAAATTTGCAAAAGAAAAAGAGCGGTTCTGAACCGCTCCTTCTCTTTACTGTATTTAGGTTGTCTTTATGAACCCATATTTTTCAGGCAGCTTTGGGTCCTGCTGCAGCATGGCCAATATCCTGCAAGCAGGCCCATTGGGCCGATTCCGACCGACTTCCCACGCCTCTACGGTCTTAGGAGAAACCCCCAGAAATTCAGCAAAAGTAACCTGGGTCATTTCCTGCCTGGAACGGATTTGCTTGATCATCTCCGGCGTATACGTCGAAAGAGGCTCAATTTCTTTTGATGAAACACGAACCGTCCGAAATGCACGCTTCCCCTCCGCGTGTTCCAAAGCTTCTCCCAAGCCTTTCATAATGCCTTCATAAACACTCATGCTGTGCCTCCCTCTTTCAGGGCCTTTTCAATCGCCCCAATCATCTTCTTGATTGCTTTCCGTTCTTCTTTTGTAAGATTATCTCTCTCACTCTTAGAATATGCACTGATTAAATATACTCTTTCACAAAACAGAAAATCAACATACGCTACGCGAGCACTGCCCCTTTTGCCTCTTCCTTCAAAAGGGAAACGAAGCTTCCGCAACCCACCGGTTTCCTTTATTACTGGTCCAATTTTGGGGTCAGACAATATCATACGCTGAAGCCTGAGAAGATCCATGTCAGTTAATCCCATGGATTTCCACTGCTTGTCAAACTCAGCAGTCATAACAAACTCCCGTATCATTCTATCCCCGCCTTCCATTTAAGTATACCCTATTCAATAGTAGTTGTCAACCTAGCCTTCCTGCAGAAAGAAAAAGGGCGGCATCTGCCAGCCCTTTCCCTCTATTTCTGTAACTTTGCCCAAATGAAATCATCCAGGCCCTTATAGCGCGGATCCCACACATAGGTGCCGTAACGGAAGCCCATGTGACCCAACAGGCTCAGAAGCTCATCATAGCCCTTCTGGACATACCAGTTCGTGCAGTAGTCCATATCAAAGGCCGTCTTGATTTCCCGTAAACCCACCTGCCGCAGCTCAGACAAAGCCTTTTCCAGCTTTGTCAGAGCATTCACACCGGGCACGGCTAAAACCGTCAGCCCGGTCAGAGCGTGGATAACATCGGCTTTCATGGGGCCTTCTGTCAACAGGATCGTCTCTTTGGGCTCCCCTGCCAAGTGTGTCCAGCCTTCAGCCCTACAGCCGCCGGAAAAACTCCCACTGGAAACCCAGCGGAACTTGCGCTTCTCTGTGTCGTCCAGCCGGACTTGCAACCCCTGCACCCGGCCCTGGATATCCTTCACAGGGATCAGTATCCCCGGGCGCTGGTGGACAAAGGCCCACTGGCCGGATTTTGTGCGGAAGAACCCTGGCACCCCGGCAAGCTGTGCGCCGTACCCCAGCAGGCGGTCGGCAATGGCAATGCCACTGCCAACAGGGATGGATTTGTATCCCAGCCGGACAATGTTGTCATCGGTCAAACCCCGGTTATGCAGGTTCTGCCGATGCCCGCCTGCCAATGTCAGCACGGACAGTAAGTCCTGATACGCCTTGTTCCGGGCCTCAATAGGTGCCAGCCGGTTTTCTCTGGGCTGCACCTGATCCTCCCAAGCGGCAGTCCGTTGGGGCGGGCTTATCCTCTCTATGATAGCCCTGCGTGCCTGCTCCCGGGGCGTGCCGGTAAACAGGGAGTACAGGTCAAAAATACCGCCT
Organism: Acutalibacter sp. JLR.KK004; assembly: GCF_036941085.1. Lineage (NCBI taxonomy): Bacteria > Bacillati > Bacillota > Clostridia > Eubacteriales > Acutalibacteraceae > Acutalibacter > Acutalibacter sp. JLR.KK004. The sequence continues at coordinate 497,445 of NZ_JAYMNQ010000001.1, read as the reverse complement.
GCCTCCCCGCACCTTGCACAGCGGAACACCTCTTTCTTGAGGTTGATGTTCAGATGCTTGCCTTTGCCAGTATCACAACAGGGACAGGGTACATAGAAAGACGCTCTATCCGGGACGGGCAGCCCTAAAAGGGCCACCACATCCACCATGTAAATGCGCTCCATGTCAGGCGCTGGCTTTCAGAGCACAGTCCCGGATGAACTGCGCCGCTGTTTTAATCTCCTCGCCTCCGGTAAACTTCTCCGCGATCCACTTAATGGCCCCGGGGTCCAGCTTCAAGACCTCGCCCAAACTCTTCCCCTTGAACTTGACAATGGGACAGGGCACGTCCATGGCCTGTTTCAACTTTTCCTCCTGGGTCAGCTCTTTGGGGGCGGGGTCATCCACGATATACTCCGGGTCTGCCGGAAGCGGCTCACCCACATTCTCGAGGAACTCTTCCCCGGCAATAGCAAATTGAAGGCCGAAGCCCGCATTACGCAGAGCAACGCCAATAGCCGCCGTCTGCGCCCACTCTCTGGGGGAGACGCTGGGCTTGTCCTCGCACTTGCCACGGGAGGCTGTGGCTTCCGCCAAAAAGCAGTCCGCCGGGTCTTTGTAGCTGGGGTAGACGCGGGCCGTTGCCACGAAGCAGTCTTTACCGGGGGCCGCCTGCACCACAATCTTCCCCTCCGGGTACTTCAACCGGAACCAGGCAATCTGCGCCATGACGGGCAGGCGTTTACGTACTTCGCCGGTGGTCAGGTCAGTATAGTCCACGGCAAAGGGAGTTGGGTCGAAGCCTTCCACCTGATTGATTTTCTCGAAAACTGCTAAATTCAGCGCCATATCGGCACCTCCTCACAGATTGATGTAGGTGTTGCGGTACTGCATCCAAACAGGCAGCACCGTGTTCACATACTGGTTCACTGTATTTTTATACTGTTCCGGCTTGCTGGGGGCAAAGCTGGAAAAACGCTTCCGGCCGTCCTGCACCACCTTTTCAAAGGAAGCCAGGGCGGTGTCGCGCTTTTTCTGCCCGTCCTCGTCGGTCTTGGGGCCGAACCGGCGCTCGGTCAGCACAAAGCGGACGTAGGCGTCCACCATCTGGAAATGGTAGCCCAGCACCCTGGTGTCTAAGCTCATGGGCGCGGACTTGCAGAATGCCTGGAAGGTCTCAATGACGCAGATGCGGTAATTGAGCTCCTGCATCCGCACGACCTCCTTTGTGGGCAGGGTGTTGGCGGAAATGCTGTGATACATTTCCGTCTGCTTCTCCCGGTATGTTTGTAAAACGCTCGCCATAATTTTTGCCTCCTTATGAATTTTGTTGTAACCGCTGGGCCAGACAGGTGCCCCGCTTCTCGGTTTCCGTCTTGCTGATGGCCGTGTAGAGCGCCCGGCGCTCCCCCACCAGCGTGACTTTGCTTTTGCCGCGCGTGATAGCTGTATAAATCAGCGGCCGGTTCAGCATGATGTAGTGGGCTTTTTGCAGGTTGATGAGGACGGACTGGTACTCCGACCCCTGGGATTTGTGGACTGTGGAAGCATAGCCCCAGTCCAGCTTAGAGAGGCTTTCGGTGGAATAATTTACCGTCAGGCCGCCAAAGTCCACCTGAACCGTGGTGTCCTCGCCATAAGAAATGCGGGTGATATACCCCACATCCCCGTTGTTGACTTCCTCCGAGTTCTTTGTCTGCATGACCTTATCCCCCACCCGGAAAACGCGTTTGCCGCAATGGGCCTCCCGTTTTTCCGGGTCAGGCGGGTTCACCAGGTCACGCAGGCGGGCGTTGAGGGAGTCCGCCCCTGTCGCGGTTTTCTTGCGGTAGGGCGTGAGCAGGGCCACGTTGTCCAGGCCGTGCTTCTCCACTTCCCGCATATAAAGCTCTACGATTTTGTCAGCCGATTCCTGAATGGTGGGCGACTCCACAAGGGAGAAATCGTCTCCCCATTCCAGTGTCTTGTAACCATCGCGTATCAGCTTGGCGTTGGCCGCAATGCGGCTGCCCTCTTCCTGACGGAACACCTTATCCAGACGGGCCACAGGCACCTGTTCGCTGGCGATCATCTCGCTGAGCACCGCTCCCGGCCCCACAGAGGGAAGCTGGTCGGCATCGCCGATGAGCACCAGCTGGGAGCCCAGAGACACCGATTGCAGCAGGTAGTTGGCCAGATAAATATCCAGCATGGACACCTCGTCCACCAGTATCAGGTCTGCGTCGATGGGTTCAGGCTGGCCGTAGTCACCATCTTCGTTTGCCAGCAGATTCAAGGTCTTATGCACCGTATTGGCCGGGTGACCGGTGGATTGCTCCATTCTTCTTGCGGCCCGGCCCGTTGGGGCGCAGCAGCAAATCTTATGGTCCGGATGCTGGCGCTTGTAAATGTCCAGAATCGCCCGCTGGATCATGGTCTTGCCTGTGCCCGGGCCTCCCGTGATGATAGAAAGGCTTTGGGTTAGGGCCATCTTAACAGCCGTGCGCTGCTCCGGGGCAAAGTTCACCCCGAAGCGCCTTTCCGCATTATCCAGTTCCGCGTCCAGCTTGAGGCAGCCGGAAACGGGTATGCGCAGAAGCTGCTTAATACGGTTTGCCAGCTTTTGTTCCGCATGGGCCGCCTTTGTGCGGTACACGTTGGGCCCGAAGGTGACGAGCTGACCATTCTCCACCAGACGGGCGGCACGGTTGGCTATCATCATAAAGGTGAGTTTGGGCGTATCCAACAGCTTCTCACAGGCGCTTATGAAAGCGCGCTTTTCCATGCACAGATGACCGCAGCCCTCCGCGTCGGACAGTGTGTACAGCAGCGCCTGGTCTACCCTCTCCGTGGAGAGCGGGTCGATGCCCATGCTGCCGCCGATGGCGTCTGCGGTTTTGAAGCCGATGCCCGCCAGCTCGCACAGCCGGTAGGGGTGGTTCTTCACGATGTCCATGGTCTGCTCCTTGTACTCCTGGTAGAGCTTCACCGCTAGTCGGGGGCTTACGCCGTGGGGGGCCAAAAAAGCCACCACATCCCGGGCACCCCGGTTTACAAGGTAGGACTCCTGGATGGTTTTGAGCTTGCTCTCGCTGATGCCTTTGATTTCCAGCAGACGCTGGGGTTCTTTGTCCAGCACGTCCAGGGCTTTCAGGCCGAAGGCATCGTAAATGCGCTCCGCCATTTTGGGGCCGATGCCCTTGATCTGCCCGGACGAAAGATAGGCGATGACGCCCTCCTTCGTGGGCACCAGCACTTCTTCATAGCGGTCAACCTCAAATTGCAGGCCGTGCTTAGCGCTGCGGCTCCACTGACCCTGTATGTCAAAGCGCAGGTCGGAGGCCGTGGGCAGGCAGTAGCCTACTGCCTTGACCCTGTCCAATGTGTTCCCGGCCATGTCCCGGATCTTCTCGCAGGGCCGGTACATAGCCACCATATAGCTGGACGGGTCGGGGCTGGACGGATAAATCAGCCGTTCAAATTCACATAACAATCGTTGTCCCTCCTATTTGGGTTCTATCGACACCTTCACCTTCCGGCTCTCGGACGCTTTCAGCACCTCTGCGTAAACAGACGGATACTTGGCTTTCAGCGCCTTGGAGTCCGGGCGGCGGGTGGTTTTTGTGACAAAATCAATCAAAAATTTGTCCTTGGTGGTTTCCAGAACTGCGTGTTCGTGGGCCTGCATAATTTCCGCGATGCGCACGCTGTGGGCCTCCACCTCTTTTTCGTACTGCTTAATCTCTTTATTGCAATCCGCGATTTTGCCCTGAAGCAACGCAATCTTGCGCAGGGCCGGCTCGTACTTTGTAGAGAATTCCAGGGTAGGCAGCGCCTTTTGGCTGGCGCCGTAAATCCTTGCCAGCGATTCCATCGCCACCCTGGGGGCCACGTCCGCCATGGTGGGCGGTTTATCATGCTCCAGGCTCCAGACCCACTCCTCCAGGCGTTCAAAAATCATGTCCTCTTTGACCCGGTCACGGGTGATTTCCGGGATTGCAATGTCGATGTCCGGATTGTTGCCCCAGATGGCCGAAAACGCGCCCAGTTCCACATCTGCCACTGCCATATAGAAGCGCAGCTGCAGCTCATAGTGCAACGGGATGGCATCATTGGCCCAATCAGCGGCTTTGTGGTAGGTGCAGGACTTGCACTCCAGGATACCCGGCTCGCCCATGGGATCGATGAACCGGCGGTCAAAGTTTGCCAGGGCGTAGGGATGGTCGGCGTGCTGGTAGAGATTGGTGTCATCCATGACCGTATGCCCCGTCTTTTTCGCGTACCAGTGGGCGGCGATGGGCTCCAACAGGTGCCCCATTTCAAGCTGCCCGCCATTGGGTTTTGGTGCAGGCTTCATCTGCCCCTTTTTGATCTTCCACAGCTCCAGCGGGGTCATCCAGGGGGACAACCCAAAAATAGTTGCCACATCGCTGCCGCCTACAGTGTAGGGAATATCCCCCAAAGGGCCGTGCATCCGTGCTGCCAGCCAATCTTTTTCGCTCATACCTGCGGTGTCGCAGAGGATTTTCGGTGCCGCCATCAGTAGTCCACCCCCTTCGCCAGATCAAAATCTGACCAGCGCAGGGTGAGCGCACGGGCCATATTTTCTTCCACGGCCAGCAGCTTGCCCTCCGGTGCGCCCTGTGTCTTGAGGATGAAGGGGATCTCCTGCATGGCAAAGTACACGTCATGGGCCGTAGCGGAACCACCGCCCAAAGCCATTTCGTACATGGAGATGGCTTCCAGTGCCGCCTTCTTGGGCAGGCTCAGTTTTTTGCACACCCGGGTCATGGCGTTGATGGGGTAGTCCAGCTCCACGTCCAGCAGCTTTTGCAGTTTGCCCACCAAGTCGCCAAACTGGGCAAACACCTGATCTAAGGCATTCTCAAAATCCTTGACCGTATGTCCTTTGCGGTGGTCTACTGCCACGCACTCGCCGATATGGATGGGGTACTGCCCACCTACCAGCAGGGCCGAGACTTTTGCAGAGGCCACGCCCGTGTCCGAAGTCATGAACCGGATGCCGGGCGTGAGCTTTGCCGCCAAAGCACTTTTTCCCTGGGCTGCCAGCAATTTTGCATAGGAACCCAGCAGATCGTCCTTTTGATCGGGCATTGACCAGGCCGCACTGACTACAGAATGGTCGCAGTAGCCGTTTTCAAATTTGTTCCCGGGGAAACGCTCGTCCAGCTTGGCCTTCAGGGTCCGCAGCAGCTCATTGACTGGCAGGACGGAATAATCCGATTCCCCGCCGGCATGGACTGCCGACACTTTTTCATTCCGGATGAGCAGCAGTGCATCGTCACCATGCTCCTTCAGGCAGGCGTTGATGATGTCGGCCAAGGTATCACGCTTGAGTTTGGCCAGTACCGAACCGCTGATTTTGGCCCTGCCCAGCAGGCTTTTGTAAGCCGTATCCCGGACGGGATAGTACCCCTCTGCCATGCGCATGGCAAGGCCCAGGTTCTGGGCGGTGTCCTTTACCGCGTTCAGGCTGACGCCATGGGCGAAGGAAGAAAGGTCGCTATAGAGCGGCGCTTTCGTGTCCAGGGGCTCCACATGCAGGCTCTTGACCTGGCAGCGCTCCCACTGGCTGTGTTTGTTCTGCTCCTCGTGATAGCCCAGCATGGCCGGGAAATCCGGGAAGGTGGCGAAATAGTTGTCATTACACGTTGACATTTTCAGGGCTCCTTTCGGTTGATAAAATAGAAAAAGGCAGCGGCTCCCAGAGGAGTGCTGCCTTTTTGCCAGTTGCCCGGCCCGAAAAATTTTGCACAGAAACAAAAAAGTGCCATCTCGCCCTTTGGCAAAATGACACTGTGTAACTCGTTGACTGTGTTCGCTTTCCGAACCGGATACTGTTGTAGCTATTTTATCAGGTTTGGCGGAAAATGTCAATCTCTCCAGCCCTGCTTTTCCCTCTCACTTTTCTGCGCCTGCCGCATCAAAACATTCACGACTTCCAGGATATTGCTTCGCGCTTCTATGGGCAGTTTGTTCAACTCAATAAATATTTCACCCGAATATCTTTCCATGGAACCCTCCACAACATCGCAAAAGACTTCATCCGCAGAGGCCCCAAGGCAATTCAATAATCTGACCAGTTTTTCAAAACGAGGAAATCTTTCTCCACGTTCCACCAAAGAAATATATGTAGTAGGCAATTTTGCCATTTCTGCAAGCTCCTGTTGGGTGATCCCCAACCGCTCTCGACACTCTTTGAAGCGGTTTCCAAATCGTTTGTCTGTCATGTACCTGCTCCTATCTCGTAAAAAGAATTTACTTTTAAGAGATAGTATAGCTTGTTTTCAACCACACATACAGAACCGGAAAAGTATTTTATATCTGTTAAAGAATCAGGTTTCATAACAAAATTTCAAAAGGGAAGGGCACTGGAAAACACCAGTGCCCTCAATCATTTACTTATCTAACAAACCTTTGTATTTTTCCCTGTCTTCTGAGGGGACATTCAGCGCATCCATTGCTTTCTCCGCTGAGAGCCCTAAATTCATCATCAAAGCCTTCAAATCCTCTAAAAGCTTTTGGGTTTGGCCTTCCGTGCGGCCAGCCCAGCGCTCGTCCCGCATTTTCATTGCCAGTGTCATATATTCCAGCTCCCTTCCACTGTTGTGCTTAATGTCATGGACAGCTTGATCGATTTGCATCAAATACTTTGACTTGGTAACATCAAAAGCTTCGCCAGTATACCCTGCTCGGATATAACGCAGGAATCCCAGCACTTCCGGATTGGCATTCCCCACTGTGAAACCAGCATTCAGGATGAATACGTGGGAGCCATCGTCATATGGAATATTCGGTGCATCTTTGATGTGGCTCTCCCTCTCATAGACAGCCAAACCCGCCTTGAAATAGTCTTGAGTACAGAGGAAAATCACATAGCTGTTGGACATTTGCTCATAATCTTCCCCAGCCTCCAAGGTGTGCCGGTCGATACCGCTTTGGTAGTAACGGGCACGCATCTCCAACTTCCGATGCAAGGTGTTTTGTACTTCCACATCATATTTGGTGTGATTTTCATCCTCCAGATAAACATCCAAACGGATACCATGGGCATCGTATTCATCCTTCAGGTCTTTTTGTTTGTCGATTACCACCACTCGGGCGATTTCTTTTCCAAGCAGAGCCTCCAAAAAAGGCTTGATGTTATCTGGCTGCCGCATCACTTCGCCGAAGATAAAATCATCTGCCAGCGTGAGGTCTTGAAATTTTTTGACAGGCATACTGTATGCCCTCCCTATTTTATTCACTTATAGTATAGTCTTTTTTTTGCCATTTTGCAAGGTCTGGCTATCTGTTTCCTTGCTTTTACTGGTTTGCCTACCTTTTTTATGTCTACATGCAAAAGCTTCCAGGCCGTCCAAGCCAATATCTTCGTTTGATACACCCCTAGCCCGCCGTTTCCGGCATCGCTTCAGAGCCGCATCATAGTTGTAGCCAATGGCGCTGGCATACTTTCCTGCGATTTTCCGGCATCTGGCGGCATGGAGATTGAAGATGGCTCCATGTACCTCTGTCAACTCCCGAGTTGTAACGGCCCTTTCCAAAAGAGCCGCATAGTCCCGCAGAGCATTGACAATCACATAGATATCGCCAAGACAGGTACGGATTTCTTTTTCCTGATGCTCGCTACTACTCTTAGGCAGCTGCATGAACTGCAGCACAGTTCCCTGCCCCATGCCATCCACCTCGGTCATTTCCACGGTTTCCGTGGTCAGACCCGTGATGTTTTTTCAATATTCATTGCTTTCCCCCCTTATAATTTAATGTGCTTTTTCACAACCGCCGTCAGCTTGGCAGGCAGCTTCTCTAAATCCGTGATATCCAGAAAAGAATCCCCGTATATCCGCTGGATGCTGGGCTTGTCCTCGCCAATGGCCGCTGCCACAAATATAACGCCCTTCCGCTGGTACTCCTGCTTGATACCGCGCAAATCCTCCTCGGCGGCAGTACCGTCATACCCCATATCGGCAGGCTGGCCGTCCGAAACCAGAATCAGCAGCTTCACAGCCTCCTGGCGCTTGGAAAGAGCCTCGGCCACATAGCGCAATGCCGCGCCGTCCCGGTTGTTGTTTCGGTCACAAATATCCATCAAACGGTATTTGTCATCCCGGTCGAAGCCATCGAACTCGGCGTAGGAGTACATTTCTACGGTATTCCCACGCCCATCGCGGCCCGTGGAATGCCCATAGACCATGACAGGGATCTCCAGCCCCTCGCAGAAATCATGGAGGATAATGGCAGCAGCCCGGGCATAGGTGGCACGATCCGCACTCCACATGGAGCCGGATTCGTCCACCAGCAGGCCCACCGCCAGTTCGGGTATCTCATTGGGCAGGGCGGTCTTGTAGAACACCTTGCCGTCATTACGGCACAGGGCGTGGGTGTCCAGGCGCCTGCCCATGACGAGGCCGGTCTGCTTACCGCCGCGCCGATGCTCCTTCAACTCTTTGGTGATACTCCGCTGAAGCTGCCGGGAGATGGTGACCAGTCTAGGAGCCACTTCGTTGTACTGCTCCACCAACTGCTCATCCACACGGGCCATGCGGTTGATACGCATATGCACGCCTGCATGGATATCCCCGTAAGCAATATTATTGGCCATCTCATTGAGTTCCTTGAGCCGGTCATTTTCCAACTGCTCGCAGGCGGCGCGTTCCGCCATTTTGTCCAGCACCCGCTCAATATCAGAAGCAGCTTTGTCATACTGCTCCCTCGCATAATCATCATTGCGCTCGATGGCGCCGTCGTGGGGCTCATACAGGGAATCCGTCTGGTGGTAGGGGATACGGCCGCCTTCTTCGGCAGACACGTCCCGCTTGCCTTCTTCACCAGAGCCACCCACCAGCAAAGGCTGTTCTTCCTCCGCATCCGCATGAGTTTCTTCTCGGTTTTCGGCGGTAGCGGAGGGCGTCTCCCCATCTGCATCTTCCGAGACAGGGGCACCGCCCGTGCCAATAGCTGTTATGCCGGACAGCCCGCCCAGACGCTTGGAGACTTCTTCCACCACAGACGCAGTTTCCTCTGCCCTGGCCTTCAAAAGCTCGCAATAGCTTTCAATATAGTCCCAGCAGCGCACCAGAATGAGATTGGCGGTATTCAGGCGGGTCTTGATGGAGTGGTCGGATACCGCCCGGTCAAGCTCGTTTATAAGGCCAAAGGTCATTTGGATGCGTTCATCGCTCAAGGGCTCGTCGCCATACTTGATTTGCCCAAACTTCACATAGCCGAGCATGATTTGCAGGATGCTTTCCAGAATGTGAAAGCATCCATCTTCTTCTGCCTCCTTCATCTGGGTGACAGTAAGCATCTCCTCAAACTGATTCTTACGCATGATATCCAGCCCAAAGCCCAGGGTGCCAGGGAAATCCACCAGCATACGGTTCTCCACATAGCCGTCTTCCAGCATATTCATAATATAACGCACCACGGTCTGCACGGCGTTCAGATTCTTCTCGTCTGTCTTGAGGTATGCCCACAGGGCTTTCTCATGGGCAAAATCATCAGATGTGCGCAGGGCAGGCGGTTCCGGGTACCACACCCCTCGGCCCAAGTAGTTTGTGTGGGTCTGGGACGTGAGGAAATCTGTATAGAGCACATGGCCCAGCTCATGGGCAAAAATCCCGCACACGAGTTGATAGCGCTCCATCCGCCCTTTGATTTTTGTAACAAAGCTGTTCCCCGTATTGATTTTGATAAATGTATTGTCGGTGCAGGCCGTCTCCGGGGATTCCGGCTCCCAGTCCAGCTGCACCCGCACACGCCGGTTATAATGGTAGCGCCGGGTCTGAGCTGCCGCCATGTCCTCAAAATGCCCGGCCAGGGTACGACTGGTGAAAAACTGGCGGTCCGTAATTTTGCTGCGCTTTTCGTTCAGCAGCTTCTTGACTAATTTATGATTCACTCTTGCCATGAGTGGCAAACCTCCTTTATAGAGGAAAAGCCGAGCATAGCCCGGCTTCCCTTTTTACTCTTCTATCTCGAAACCATTTTCCCGCAGCACGTCCAGTGAGCAGAACGTCACCCGCACCCCCTGGGGCACATGGGTCATGCCCCGGTCGGAGGATCTCTTCGCCAGCTTCATCAGGGTAAATTTCATAGCGATGTTCAGGTGCGTGCGCAGGCTGGCCCCGGCAGATGGGTTGTAGGTCTCAATGGCCTGCATCCCCCGGATGAGCAGTTCCTGCTTTACGTCCTCTACCTCCATGCGCGTGGCAGCCACCAGCGGCCAGTTGTCGCGGATGATGTAGCCGGGCAGATCCATGTACTTTTCCAGCAGCTCATTGCGCCGTGTCTCCCTATATGTTTTTTCGATTGTGATCATTTTTACACTCCCTTTTTATTATGCTGTCCTGCGTCTTGGGCTGAAGATCGGCTCCAGTACCGAGCTGACCAGCGCCTCCCGGTCGATTTCATCGGAAGTCGCCTTGCTGATGATGGTGTATAGCGCGGACTGGTACACATCGCCCGTTATCTCCGCACTGACAATCCAATCGATCAGGCTGCGCATACCATAGGAGCCATCTGAAATGCTGTTTTTGCGGCAATACTCCGCCAAATCGTTCACCACCTGCACCATCTGGCCCACCTGATATTCGTCGGTGGCCCCGGTAACGGACATAGCCCGCTGCACCATGACCTCCGGCGTGGGCAGCTCTACGTCCCGTACCAGGCTCATGCGGTCAATCACAGACTGGTTCAGGCCCCGGCACCCCTCATAGCTGATGTTGGTGGTGACCACCACAACCGCGTCCGGGTGCCGCTGGATAATTTCACCAGTGGGCAGGGTAATACTGCCGGACTGCTCCAGCAGGGAGTTCAGCCCCACCAGCACGCCCGGTTGGACGATGGTGGACGGCTCCTGAATTTCAATCACATAGCCGTTTTTCAGCGCCTGGATGAAGTCTGTCTCCACATAGCGGTAGGTCTGCCCGTGGGACTGACTCTCTTCCGTTCGCTGCGATAATTGCCGCACCTTATCTGTCACCAGATTCATGACCACGCCCATACATTCCTGAGCGGTAGCCGTTTCTTTCTCCATGCCCGTCAGCGATTGGTACACCCCCGCCGGGTCATAGTCCATATCATCCAGCCCAGGCAGGCCCATGAGCTTTGCCACATTTTCATAGGTGATACCGCCCATGCTTTCCAGCTCTGCTTTTTCCCTGTCCAAAGCAGCATCCCCAGTGGAGCTACTCTCGGAGTCAGGGAAAATCATGCCCACAAAGTCAAAAACCTCCGTGTTGGCAGAGCAGGTGTACTTTTTATAGGGTAAATGCAACCCGGCGGCGATCGCCTTTGCGCCCATGGTTTTGCCTGTACCGGCCGGGCCCCGCAGCAGGAAATTCCGCATCTGCGCGGGCTTGCCAGTGGTAGCTTGGGCGTGTTTGCAGATATCCACCACCTCGGGCGGAATGATGTACCACTCGGGCAGTTCCGGGATAAGCGTCTGCTCCTGGGGGCTGAAGGCCCTGGGATGCAGTTCGTATTTGCCCACAAAATCGCTGTGTTCTACCATGATCCCAGCCTTTTTGATGGTGGCAGGCCCGGTCCTGGCAAAGATGTCAAACTCGCCCGCCACAACGCTGGTTGGGGTAAACGTCCCCGCGTCCAGCTGGGCCTGGGAGACCCGCATCAGATTGCCGGACTTGTCCACCTTGACTTTAACGTGGGCCTCGCAGGTCTCGTCTTTGACACGGCGGTACACGTTGTCGCAAAGAATCGCCATGTTGTTTACAGCAGCGTTCATGTCCGGGAAGCCGCTGTCATACTGCTCGTAATACTTTTCAAAGGTGTCCTGGAACTCGCTGTCCCGGGAGAGTACCGGGAACATAGCCATCACAACGGCAGCGCCGTCACGGTTGGAGGTATTCAGGACGTAGCTCTCGAAAGTCTCGGTGTCCTTGTTAAAGATGTTCGCCAGGATATCCCCGGTGTCGCCGTTGTACACCACCAGATGGTAGGTGTCCGGGCCCATAGCGGATTTGTACTCCGCCACCGTGCGGTGGTCAATGACACCCACCGCGCCATCTCCGCCGCGCATACTGGCGCACACGGCGTTTACGGCCTTAATGACCGTGGCGCAAAGCGTGGACTGTGTGCCGTCCCCATACTTGGAAGCAACCGGAACTTTTTTGTTAGGCAGGGTGTCGAATGGTGCCGGCAGGGGCCGGGAAAAGTTGAATAGATTATTGAGCGCGCTCATGTTGTACCATCTCCTCTGTTGTGTTGATTTTGATGCCTTCTGCCACGACCCGCGCCGAAGGGAATCCATGCCGACGCAGTTCTTCGCAGATATCTTGCCAGCTTTCCCGCACGGGCAGCTCGGATTCTGTAAGGATCAGGTCTGTGATGCCGCCCTGTGTGGCCTCGGCGCAGCGTTCCTCCAAAGCGAAGGCGTTGGCGTCCACCCACTGGAAGGCCAGCAGATTGTAATTGTTGGGGGCGGGTTCCTGCTCCGGTTCAGCCGAAGTCTCGAAGCGCAGAGCGATAACCCTGCCGTCCAGCAGTACAGCCCTGGCCCGGCGATACCCACCAGCGTGGTTCAACAGGATGTGCATGGGCAGACTCTTGTTGACCTGCCTTTTGGCATCCGCAGACTCCCACACCCAACGGGCACCCGGGTACTCCTGGGCTACCAGCTCGCTGACCCTCTGGCAGGCCGCCGCGTAAACGGTCTGCTCTTCTTCCACATTCATGGTTTTTCGGACGGGCAGGGGCTCCAATGGCGTAAGCTGAGGTCGTTCCGTGTACTGCACTACCGCTCGGATGATGAAAAAAATCCCCACCCCCAGCAGCGCCAGCACAAAGGGCCACAGCCGCAGAAGGTAGCAGGTCAGGATCAGCCAGCCGATGACGCACAGCTTGTCCCTGAGCCCTCTTTGCTTTGTCTGTTGCATAGTGTCCACCTTTCTTTTGGACGCAAAAAAGCGCACAACAAGCAAAAATACTCATTGTGCGCCTTCTACACGCCCGGTTTCATTGTTACATCTCGTCAAAGAACGAGCCGCCGAAAGGTTCGTAACCAGTGAACTCACCAGCAGGCTCTTCCTGTTTGGCGGGAGGTGCAGCCTTCGGTTTGGAATCGTCCTTTTCAGACTGGCCCTTGCCGCCTGCATACTCGATATCCTCCACAACGATGAACACCGATTTGCGGTTTTCGCCGTCCTTGTCTGTCCAGGACTCTTCGTCCAGACGGCCCCGCAGGTTGATGAAGGACTTTTCCTTGAGCTGCATTTTCTCGATCCGGTCCGGCATATCGCCGAAGCCCTTGACCGGGAAATTCACCCAGCGGGATTTGTCATCCGCCTGTGGGTCAAAGACCTTTTTGCCGATCCGGAACCAGACAGCCTTGCCCGATTCTGCGAACTTGATGGCCGGTTCATCGTTGAACCCCTTGGACACAACGGCTCCTGTGATGATGACTTCTAACATACTTACTCCTTTCTGGCGGATATCCGCCACATAAAAATTTCAGCCTCATGGCTCCGGGAAATAAAAAAAGTGCCACTCCGCCTTTTCGGCAAAATGACACTGTGTAACTCGTTGACTGTGATTTCCCGGAGAAACCATGAAACTGTTGTACACACTATAACACATTTGCAGGGAAAGGTCAATCACTTTCTCGCTCCAGGGCGATGCAGGTAGAGAGGCGGTACAGGCCGTCCTGCTCGTAGAGGGGAGTATCGGGCAGCAGGTAAAGGTTGACAGCATCATCGACACGCAGCCCTTTTATTGGTTTCCCCACTAAAATTTGTATGCGCTTGCCCTCCACATCTATAAGGATACGCCTGTGCTTCTCGATTTCCACACAGACACCATGCAGGCACAGATAGTCACTAGCGATGGCCCGCAGGAACAGCCCGGTCCCGCTTACAAGTAGGACACCTCCCGCCATGAGACCCGGCAGGCACAGCAAAATATTCTGGGACAAAATCAGACCAAAAATGGCCAGGACAACGCCCAGAACCACTTGACTTGCTATCTGCTTCCGTAAAGCACAGGGTAGCTTTTTGAATTTCTCCCTCATAAGACATACAACAGAGCCACGCAGGCACCAATCACGACCAGAAGGCAGGCTACAACAGCGATCACCTTCTTGACGATGCCGAAATCCAGACCTTCCCGGCGCTTGTCTGCGTCGAGGGGGATGCGGTCATCATAGTAGCCGTCATAGTCATCTTCAGGTGGTTCAGGGGCGGGTTTGGGGTGCTTCCTTGCTTTAGTGGATTTGGGTTTCTTTTCCTTTTTGGCACGCTCCAGCAGGGCCTTCCCGCACGCCGGGCAAAAAGAAAAGGCGCCGTCTGATACGACAGCGCCGCAATAGGGGCAGTATTTCATGTACTTTTTCCTCCTTGATAAAATAAAAGCTGGCCTCATTCCTGGGGCCAACTTTGCACAATATCATTATAGCAGATTTCCTTTTTCGTGTCACTACCTTAGAATAGGCAAATTATAGGCAACTTTTTCTCACAGAGTTTATTGCAGAAAAACCGGGGTCAAATCCATCACACAATCCTCCAGAATCTGCACAGGCATTTTCTCCCCGGGCAGGCCCACCTCTTTGGGCGTGTAGTAGCCGTTTTCCAAAATGAAAGACTGGGCCGTTTTCCCCTCCGGGTCTACGATCCAATACTCCCGCACCCCGGCCTTGCGGTACAGGTTGAACTTCACCACACGGTCGTGACGCTGGGTGGACGGCGAAAGGATCTCAATAATCAAATCCGGCGCACCTTTGCAGCCTAAGTCATCCAACTTGGAAGAGTCGCAGATAACGGAAATGTCCGGCTGCACCACGGTATCCATGTCCTCGGGGGCATCCCCGTCCCGCTCAAACAGCCGTACATCAAAGGGCGCGGCGTAGATCCGGCAGGTCTTGCCCTGCAAATACCTATGCAACTGCGCAAACAACTCACCGCTGACCTCCTGATGCACCCGCCGGGGCGAGGCCAGCAGCACCGCTTCGCCGTCTATCAATTCATAGCGCTCCCCTTCGTCCCACTCTAACAAGTCTGCAAACGTGTACGTTTCTATTTTTTTCTCCGCCAGTGCCATGCCACAACCTCCGTCCTTCTGCTTTTCTATTATTATAGCAGTTTCCTACCCATTTAGCAACAGAAAACCGGGAACCCACAAGGATTCCCGGCCCAGCCTGTTAAAACATACTCATATCATCATATTTTGTCTCCGGTGGAGCTTCCATCCTCGCAGGGGCCTCCTGCTTCTTTTGCACAGGCTTTTCCGCCTGCCGCGCATACCACGCAGCCAGCCAAGCCTCATAGTGGGCCTTTGTGGTCAGCATGAACCCGCTGAAAACATCCCAGCTCATGCTGACCGCCACATGGTTCTCCGGGTTATTCCCAAAGCGCGGCACGATCAGCCCGGTCTTGTTGGTTTCCCCGGGGCCGCTGTTGGCGACAAACAGGAAATCCGCGTTTTTGCCACAGTGCAGCTCCGCCGTCCGGGACAGGCTCTTGCCGTCTGAGCGGGCACGGCCTATGCGCTGCAGCTTCTCAGCTGAGGTGCCGCCCAGGCACTTATACAGCGGTGCTTTCTCCTCCGATTTCTTCATCTGAACCAGCCTGTGGCGCATCTCACCGGAGGTCAACTTGCGACACAACTCCAGAAATTCATCCACTGCTATGTAGATGTGCACGGAATTGGTCTGCCGCTGGCCTGCCGGGAGCTTCATGTCATAGGTAGCAAAGCCCAGATGTACTTTGCCGAACTCGAAGGCGTCACGCAGGCTTTCCACAAAGCAGTTGCGGGCATCTTTGCGGATGATTTGGTATTGGTTGCGGTTATCGTCCATTTTGTGTACCTCCATGTTGTTGAAAATAAAAAGCACACAAAGGCGAGTATCCCCTGTGTGCTTTTGCTTATAGAGCTGATTTTGTGTTTAAGAGCCTGTCAATCCGTCCGTGCGTAATCTATGACGGCAATCTCCTGCATCAATTTTTGTACGGATGCGATAATCCTTTCTAAACGCTTGATCACATCTGTCGTATAAAGAGTTTCATCACACTCGCTGCATTTATAGCATGGCACATTGCGAACGATAATCAGGCAGCCGCTAGAATCCGTCACGTTGGTTGTAACGCCTTTATCGATAAAAGCTTTGCACTTAGGGCATTTTATGATAGCATCAGTCTGCGCTTTCATATTTGTGAAGCCCTTCTTCCCACAATTCCACAAGAGCCGTCTCCTTACCGCTAAAAAGCTAGTTTTATTGACTGCATTATATGTCACATCGCTGAAGAAGTCAATCTCCTTCTTTTGCCAACTGTTTTAACGCAGCCAGTAAAGTTACGATATTCCTTCGGTACTGCTCCATAAAGGGCTTATCCAAATCAATATCCCCATACCTGTACCAGAGAAACAGCACCAGCGCCTGCTTTTGTTTTTCTGGAGAGATTTTGTTCAAGAGCCGTGCAATCTCAGGGGTCGAGCCAAAATCCATGTCATAAAACTCTTTGTCCTCTTTGGTAAAGACGCTTTTCATCCACCGCTTGACCTGTATCTGGCCGCCCTTAAAATGATGGGCCTGCTCCAGAGCAAGAAGGTAATCATACTTGCCATCACCCTTTGGCTCCAACGCGAACGGGTATAACCGGCAGGCATGGGGCTTTGCGGGATGAATCGTGCAATGGTTGTCCTTGAGGAAGATGCAGGCATCATCTGGCCCAGTTGTTTTGAGCATATAGACACTGTACCCACACTCGTGTAAGGGAACGATTTCTGCGTATCGTGCGTAAACATCGTCCAGGGTATTGATTTGCTCACCCCTGCTTCGCAGGTGCTTTGCCAACCGAAACGCGTCCAATGTGTTCAACGGTACGGTTTCGTGCAAATGACGGCAGCAGTTACCGCAGCGTTTACAGTGAAAGTCTACCCGCTCGGACGGGGAAACGGGTCTTGCCTGAAACGGCCTATCCATCATTTTCCGCCTCCCATTTTGCGATGTACGCCCGGATGTCCTCCACGGCCTGCAAAAGAGTTTTGCAGAGACTCTGGAAGTCGCCATCTGGCAAGACCTCAATGCCTACCAGCCACAAGCCCTCGGGCGTAATCAGAGTGTGCTGCCATGTCATGGAAAGATTCTTTTTTATCAGCTGCAAAGGCAAATACAGCCCCAGGCAGGTGACCGTCCTATCCCCCTCATCGGGCAGGGCATCTTCCCATGCCTCTTTGGGGGCGTCGGTCGCTTCCAGCAGGGCACACACCTGCGAAAGAGGCATATGGTAGCCGGGGAACTGTATGTCCCAATAGCTGTCATCGCCATAGCAAGCCATGCACGCCAGCCGGAAGCCTAAAATCTTTTCCATTTCGTCGGCTATGATTTCGCCAACCTCGTCCCATGTGAGCCGATACGCCCGTTTTTCTGTCAATTTCATAATCAAAACCTCCATAAAAATGGGAAAGCGGGACAGTCATCTGTCCCGCTCCCTTTGTGCCTGTTCAGGCCAGCATCGCTTCAAATTCTTCCTCGGTCAAGGTGGTCACGCCCAACTGCTGGGCTTTGGTCAGCTTGCTGCCAGCCTTCTCGCCCACAATGAGGTAATCGGTCTTTTTGCTCACTGAGGAGCCGGGCTTGGCACCCAGTTCCAACAGTTTCATCTGGATGCCGTCACGGGTGTAATTGACCAGCTTGCCGGTGGCTACCACGGTTTTGCCTGCGAAGGGGTTATTTGTGTTTGTCATGTCATAAGTCTCCTTTATAAATGTAATGTGATGGAGTAGCGGACGCCAAAGCTTTTCTTCCTCTTTGTCCGCGTACCATTTATAGATGTTGTTGTGCATGGTCTCGCCGAAATCGGGCAGCGACGTGAAATCAAAGCCTTTTTTGATGGCCTGCTCGAAAGCGTCCCAGTCTCCGCCGAAAACCTTGTTCAAATCACGCCCGGCGTGGCGGCCCACCATGGGGATGCCCAGCCCGGCGATAAATTTTGCCAGCGTACAGCAGCGGCTCTTGTCAATGGACGCCTGCAGGCGCCCGTAGGACTTCGCACCGAAGCCCTCTGTGTGGATGATTTCCTCCTTGTAACGCTCCAGCGTGTACAGGTCGCCAAAATTGCGGATCCAGCCATGGCCTATGAATTTCTCCAGGGTCGTGGCGGACAGGCCCTCAATGTCCATGCGGGTCTTTTCGCAGAAATGGGCAAACTTCTGCACCAACTTGGCGGCGCAATGGGGATTGTGGCAATGGAGCTGCCGGGTTCCCCCGGAGGTTGTCTCCACAGACAGCGGCTCACCGCAGCAGGGGCAGGTCGCAGGCAGACGGAACGTACCGCTCTTTGTGAGGTTTTCCGCGATTTGCGGGATGATCATATTGGCCTTGTAGACCTGGATGGTATCGCCCACACCAAGCTGGAATCCCTCGAAGATGTCAAGATTATGGAGGTAGGCACGGCTGACGGTCGCGCCATCCATCTCTACCGGTTCAAACAGGCCGGTGATACTCACCATGCCCGTGCGGGTAGTAGCCAGCTCCACGCCCAGAAATTTTGTCTCGAACAGCTCGTCCTTCCATTTGAGCGCGATAAGGCGGTTCTCATGGTGGCCGGTTGCGCCCAGGCTTTTGCCATAGGCGATGTCATTATACTCCAGGATGAGTCCGTCTACCGGGTAGGCATAACGTGCCGGATTCATCGCCGTTATCGCAAGGTTTACACTCCTTGTGTCCGGGTTTGGAAGCAGCCTATGCGGTACAACATCAAACCCGTTCTGGTCTAAGAACGCCAGCTGCTCCATTTTGGTGGCAAACTGCAAATCTGTTACCAGGTCGAACGCAACGAACTCCAGCAGCCTCTTTTTCGATTCTGCCGGGTCCAGCTTACGCACGCTGCCCGCCGCCAGGTTGCGCGGGTGGGTATAGGGTTCCTCCAGGTCCGCGTTGATCTTCTCGAAATTCTCCCAGGAGATGACTCCCTCACCGCGTACCTCGAAAGGCTCGATGGAGGGAACGGCCAGCGGAACATTAAGGAATGTGCGCACCGTGTGGGTCACGTCCTCGCCGATGATGCCCTCCCGGCCTCGGGTGATGGCCTGCTGCAATTTGCCGCCCTCGTAGCGAAGCACCAGGGTCAGGCCGTCCATTTTCCAGGAGAGAACCACTCCCCGGCCGTCGGCAAAACGCACTAAATCATCCATGGACTTGGTTTTATCTGCCGAAAGCATGGGGCGGGTGTGGCGCACCGGGGTGAGCCCTGCCATGATTTCACCCGGCACGGTCTGGGTGGGTGAGCCGGAGAGAATGAGGCCCGTTTCAGATTCCCGTTCCTTCAGCTCGTCTACCAACTGGTCGTACTCCCGGTCGGTCATGATGGGGGTATCGTCCCGGTAGTAGGCGGTGTCTGCTGTGCGTATCTTTGTGATGAGAGCCCTCATACGGCTGGTTTTTGTCTCAAAATCCATTTGTTTTTACTCCTTTATTTTTGATTTTATATGCACGGGGGCCTGTTGGCTCCCGGGGATAAGGGTGGAAATTTATATAAAAAAAGACGCAAAGAATATGTCTCTGCGCCTTTTGTGCCCGGGGGCCATGTATGAAGTTGTGAAAAAAAGAAAAAGCGCCTAAGAGCATACTGCTCCCAGACGCTGTGTAACTCGTTGACTGTGTTTGCTCTGTGGCAAACCGGATACTATGCTAAGTAGTATAGCAGATTTTAGGGGGGAGCGCAAGGTCAAATCCAAAAATAAATCATGCTACCACCGCTCTTCTTGACCGCCACCTCACTACAGCCCTTGCAAAGCCTTCCGTAAAGCTCCGCACTTCTTTCGGTGCCGAGCAGTCCGCAAAGCCGTACAGTTGAAGAATCTGCCCTGTCTCCACATCAATCTCTGTTGTGAAATAAGGCTTGTCCGCCGCACTGTCCCGGCGGATGAAAAAGACCATCCGCCGTCCCATGACATGGTTCTCATAGTAATGGGAAGTTCCTACACAGTGGTTGAGCTTCTGGCCTTCCACGGTAAAATCGCTGCGCTTCTCAGGGTAGGCAATACAAAGGCCATCCTTGACGTAAGGGCGCGCCCACCAGTACAGACCGTTCTCGATAGCACGGGGCAGCCGGTTGTTTTTCAGTTCCTCCTTCCGTTCATTGACGCGGCCAATCAGCAGGCTATGCCGTCCGCACAGATCAGGTGGCTCCAGGACAGCACGCTTTGTCATGTCGCTGGAAAGCTCCTCTGCCATGTTCAGATAGTCACGGTAAATGCCGATGAAGTAGGAGATACCCCGGCGTTTGTATAAAGGGGCAGCCTGCTCTTTCTGACTTTGAACGTACCGCAAAGCGCGTCCTAGCGGGCTAAACTGGATAATCCTCCGCAGATTCTGCAATTCATATCCATTCAAACGCAAGGCACACAGAGTGCGAAGATCATCAGGCGGCACATGGTCTCCGCTGTCGGTTATCAACCGGATTTCTTCAAAATCAGCTTGGCTTTCACGCAGGGCAGGCAAATATTCCTTCCCTATCCCGATGAACTCCGGGAGGCTCCTTGCTTCGCTCCTTGGCAGAATATTGCTGGCTAAGACAGGCAGGCCCGCTTTCAGCAAATATTCTGTCTGTGGAATATCCTTCAGATTATCCAGCAGCCGATGAAAATGTATGGGGCGGCGCAGATCTGTAAGGCTCGCCTGCAAATCCACATGGCAGTAATCCTCCCCGAACACCTCACACAGATTATTTGTGTACACAAAGGTATTGCCATAACACCTTGACCCATTGCGCAGCCGGTACCAATCGAACCCCCGATAAGGCGCCTGACACCAGGCATAGGCGTATTCAGTGGATTTTCCTCTATTGTCCAGCAGCAAAGTTTTGAAATAGTCGGAAAAGTCGTATTGCGGTTTAGGATTATCCGGAAGAATCGTGCGCACCACGTCCACATAGCAGAGCAGAAGCTGGCCCTCTACCTTATAGGCCACACAAATCTTCGCCTTATGAACCACCTCGTTTTTTGCCCATTGGGCACGGTAGTTCACAACAGCGCCGCACTTGGGGCAATGGCCGGAACCGCCCGGCTTGACTTCGCCCCCCACCTGGAAGGCTTTACCGCAATGCCTGCATACAGCCTCGCGCTTTCCTTTTTGTAACTTGGATACATACAGGATGGAATCCGCAAAAACGTGATTCTCGCAGAACTTCGCTAAGTCTTTCGGGTAGGCCGGGAACATCGCAAAGTGTTTCCGCATCCGTTCTTCCCGTGCGTCTCTGGCTTTTTGGCGCTTGTTCCAAGCCGTCTCATAGATAAAACTGCCAATGGCATGGGATACCCAGATATCACTTTTGTCCATGCCCGTTTTAAGGCCTAGGCCGTTTTGAATGGCCTTTACAGATTCCGGGGTGGCCGTGATCTTTTCATAACTGTAAGTGGAGTTTGGGATTGGATTGCGCTTCGTCCAGCCTTGCTCATGGAAACTTTTATAGGGCTGCTCAATCCAAGTGACATAGTTCTTTCCATCCGAAAAGAAACGGTAAGACCGCACACTCTCTACATCTTCCTGAAGGGGCACATATACTTGCCATGCGCTCACGGCAGCCAGAACTACTAACATCAAGACCAGCACAACAAAGATAATATTTTTCCTCATAGCTTGTTGGCCTTCTCTTTCATAGCCTGGGCAGTGGGATTGCTGTAAATCAGCGTAGTCTGCACATTGCTGTGCCCAGCTTGATTGGCTACCTCGTGGATGGAGTAGCCGCTCTCTAAAGCATGGCTACAGAAAAAATGTCTCAAAGATTTTGGCGTGATAACATCCGAATACTTATTGAAAATTTGGTTGATACGGCTGGGTGTCAGCTTGCCGCTCTGTCTGCTTACAAATAAATAAGGGCTGTCAGACCGGCGTTCCTTCAGGTACTCCCGCAACGCGTGTACAATTTTGTCGTTCAGGTAGACCAGCCGCTGCTTGTCTCCCTTGCCAATTATACGGATCTCCCTGGCGGTCAGGTCAACCTGGTCGAGTTTCAAATTGACGCACTCGCTGCGGCGGATGCCCGAGTAGGCGTACAGGGTGATGATGGCATAGTCCCGCTTGCTGCCACTCTCAAGGAGTTTTTGACGGAACACCTCCACATCCTTCTTTGTAATGGTGCAGGGGCTGGCATACTGCAGCTGGATTTTCATGAAATCCCGGGGCAGCACAGCGGCTTCGGCCTGCTGACCAGATTCCACCAGCCACTCGTTCAAATTACGGAGTGCCGACAGGTGACGGTTTACCGTCCGGGGATTATAGCCTTTCACATTGCGCATGAAGGAAATGTATTCCAATACGTTGGCCCGATAGAGCTGGGCTGGCTGCTGGCCGAAGGTTGTCTGGCACCACTTGAGATAAAGCCCTACATCCCGACAGTATGCGAAAGCCGTGTTGGTGGACTTGCCCAGTGTTCGCAGATAATCTGAAAATTGATTTAACATAGAAATCGCCTCCAAACCACATCACACGGTTCGGGGGCGATTTTTACAACTTGAATTTGATTGTGTTTAACTCGTTTTGGGCCACTGACTTAATTATTTCGTTTAACTGGGAGGGGGATTCCTGGCAAATTGAGCGGTTCAGTTAGCTACAATCATTATTGAACAAATCCCGCTGGCGCGGGGGTATTCCAAAGGAAAAAGCTCTCCTGTAAACTAAAGAGAAGCGGGAAACCTCAAAAAACGAACAGGGAACTGATCCAAATGGAAAAAGAGAGAATCATGCAAAAGCTGTGGGAGGACATGACGCTGCGAGGTCTGTCGGAGAACACCAAAAGCCGCTAATTCCCCTTGGCACAACATAGACATAATCACGCATTAAAAAAATTACATATTGACGTCAATGCCTCTCCGAAAGAATATGTGCATAAGTCTATAGTTAAATCCCATATGCTGCCTATTCCATCGGGGAGACCATCTGCATCAAACAAAATAATGTTAGCGTTTCGTACTGCATTTAGCGCAATTGTAATTTCGGATTCATCATTAACACGGACATTTAATTGAGTCCAATCCATGTTTAGGCGTTTCGATATCAAAGCACTCATATAACCACAATTTTGTAGCAATAAGTTAAATTCTTTTATTTTATTTATGTTTTCATGTACAACACTCACGATAGGCGTTGTGCATCGTGCATAATCAAAACTGAGTGCTTTTTTATGCGGATATTCGTATGGTAATGCGCTGATATCTATGCTTTTTATTAGCTGTCCTAAAAAGAATGGAACAGCCATGCTACTAGACCTTTTTAAAAAGAAATTGTCATGCTGGCTCAGTTTCCTAAGTGTTTCCGAGTGGAAATATCCAACTACAACGTCATAAGTAGAACATGATACACTATTTTGCATGATATATTTACATTCTTCTTCATAACTAACCGCAATAACCCAGGGATAACAAGCTGGGTAAGTTAATTCCCGTTCTGGACTAACCGCACAGATTAAGGTGCTTCCACTCTCTGAAAGCGCTTTAGTCACCGCCTGCATCGGTCTTGCACCAAGCCAATTATTCGTTCCAATACTCATACAAATGTACTGTATTTGGTTTTTGTAGCACCAATCAAGAGCTAGGCAAATATTTGGTATTGAAAAATCGTCTTGACTGTTGGATGCAACGGAAATACCAATATGTTCGACCTGCGGAGAAAACTCAACCATAATGGCTGCGCAGACTGAGCCATGTGAAAGGGACTTGCTACTATCCTGATAAGGTAGGCAACATCCGTCAATCACATGATAAGATTTGATAGGTTCACCGGTCATTTCTTTCACAAACTCGTTTGATATATAGTTATCAATAATCGCAATTTTCATTTCTTTCACACTTTCACTATGCAAATTATCATTACACCAACCGCATTTCCTTCCCGACATTGAACTACTAAATGGAATCGACCGCAATCGGCATATCTGTATGCATTTACAGACACAAGCACGGTCTCTTCATCCAATTGCTTGAATTTCGTCAACACAATATGTTTGAGAAATTCTTTTTCCCATAAAACTTCCTCCTGAATCACAATATTCTCGCATATTTCTTGTCATTGTCTTAGTTAATATAACTTCGGGAAGTGTTCCAATTCCTTTGGTATGGTTAATCTAATCTCCGGTAGACTGCACTGGTGTCTACTCTGTGCGTATACCGTAACGCAAGCTACCACCAAAAGGTACAGACCCCTACACATATAATACCCGTTTTCTCTGCTGCTTTCCTTTTCGTACTACACCTCGAAGCAAAGACCTAAGATTTTCTCGCCGCACTATGATTTTTTTCTACTCATTCAGCCAAATGTACGCCCGCCCCTGCATCTTTTCGGCGCACTGCTCCGGAGTGGTCAGGCCGTTATCGTAAAACTCAAGCAAAAACTCGTCCACATCCACGCTGTACAAATCAATATTGACGATGGGACGATCCAGAATCCGGTCCATCATTTCTGTCATGGCCGCTGGGTCAATGGTATCGAAGTCGCTGTATCCCACCGAAAGGTCGTGCAGGCCATTCTGGTCGATATCGGCCAGCATATTCTGGAAAGTGGTTTTACAGAGAGGGATTCGGTTTGTATAAGCCGCCGACGAACCCATCTCCGCAAAGTCCAGATACTCTCTATCCCGGGCACTTATGCAGTACCGGATGAACTCCCAAGCCAGCGGCTGGTTTTTCATGGAGACCGGCACACAGAATTCCTCCACGGAACGCACCCCCAGCTTTCCATCGGAAGAGGTAAGAGGGTATGGCCCCACTGCGTATTCTTTGGGCTGCTGCATGGTAATCAGGTTTGGCAGAAAAGAGTCCTCTAGGACAAAAAAGCCAGGTCGGGCATTTTCTACCACAGTCTTGAATGTGTCCGCCTGCCAGGCAAAAATGTTTTCCGGGTACTTCCCGGTTTTCCGGTAGCTGATATTGGCATCTAAGAGCCCGCCATTGTTCCCCATTCCCAGCAGCTGCTGGTCCAGGCCGGGATCTTCATTGAGCGCATTGTTGGTGCGGGTCAAAAACTCAATGAATTCCGGGGAATCAAAGGCAGCGTCCCGGTTTTCCAGGTCTATATACCGGCAGCGCTCCAAATAGTAGTACAGCCCGTCCTTGCCCGGAGAGGAGAAATTCAAGTTCAAATCCCCGTGTAACTCCCGGGCCTGCTCATACCAGTCCAGAACTCGATTAGCGTCTACAGTTTCAATACTTTCCGGATCGACCTGGAGTTCATCCAGAATCTCACGGTTCAGATAAAGGTCATAAAAGGAAAAAGCAATGGGCAGCGTAGCCAGCTTGCCGTCTACCTCAAAGCCCTCCAGCACATGGGTGAAATAGTCTTCATGATTCAGTTCAGGGTCATGATTCCAGAACTGATAAAGGTCGATCAGCAAACCGTTGCGGGTAAACTGGGGGATATTTATCCTATCCCGGACATCATACATAATATAATCCGCCTCGCCGCTACCAATCTCCATAGAAATCCCCGAAGAAAAGCTATCCTTGGCCATTTGGATCTCTGCCCGGGACATATTGGCCCACTCTAGGCTGGATACGCTGGAGTCCACGTCAATCGTCACATCCGGATGCAGTTTCATAAATTCCTGAATCAGAAAGTACATGGCGGTGTTCTCGTCAAAAGAGATCAGCGTCTTGATGGTTAGCTTGCCGCTCAAGCCATCCGCTTCTGATGTTAATAAACCTTGTTCACTGGCAGAAGACGGTCTCCCCATTGCTTGGCTGTAGATGTCATCCTGTGTGCTTTGGCATCCTGTCATGAGAAGTATGACGGCTGAAAGAAGAAAAAAGACAATTTTCTTTATCATACGCATCTGTGGCACTTCCTTTCCTTGATAAAATTGGCATTCAATAAATATTAAAATAATCTACAGTATTTACACAGCTCCATATAATTTCAAAGGAATCTATAAAAAACAAATTTATATGTTCTAAGAGAGATTATTTAACACCTGAATTTTGCCCAGAAACCCAAATCACTAAATAAAGGTCAAAGACGTAATTCAAAAACGCGAGATTCTCGTGTTCCGAACTACGTCTTATGACCTACCGTACTACACTCACTTTTTCTGCAGAGTACCTATCACGCTGCAACTCGTCCGGAATTAGAGGAACCCACGATGTCATCTACAGAAGTTTGTGCTTCCTTCGGGTACCATGAGGAAACCTCCACCCCGCAGTGACGCAAGCAACTGCAACTGCAACCACAAATAGTCACATAGTAATATGTGCTTGCCATTTGGTTCTCCGTAGACTTTCTCAGCATCTTTTTCATACTTTCACCTCTTTTCTCTAATCGAAGCGATAATCGAATTTATTTAAAAAAATAAATTCCGAAGTTTAATCCTACTCCCTAATCACAATGCGTAAATGTAACATCATGTTATAATTTGTGCATTAATGGCGTTCGCAAGAGAATTTATTGAAAAAACCTCGATATCTTCAATAATCAGATTGAAATTTATTGGATACTCCCTACTTAGTTCAAGCAAGGCATATACTAAATCTCGCGGTGCAATGTGACAAAAAGATGAAAATAAATCCTCATTTTCGTCAGGAATTACACAATTTGAGTTTGCTTCTTTTAGAAATCGCACAATTTTGTCTTTAACCTGCGCAATGTACATAGAATAGCCTCCTTTAAAGATTACTTATCAATAAATTTAATAGAGATTTCCCAAGCTGATTTAAACTTTCTTTGTCAAGTGAATAGAAAAACTCTATATCTTTATTTAGGGGAACCATCAAATTATCAATGGATGAAAAGGCTTTGGTAACATATTCACATTTCCTGGTTTCAAGGGATATATTCATAGATGTATTCGATATAATCACATGTCTTATTGGCGCATTTAGTTTATATTTACATACATTCTTCTGCCATTTAACGTACTCATCAGTAAAATCCATCGCGTAGGAACAGAAAACGGCTGCATCAGGTGTAACTGCTTGAGAAATCAAGTACGCAAAAATTCCCATATCTTCATATTTCATGGGATTCATGGGCATAAAACCACCAGGTACACCAATAAGCATCACTTCAGGTTTATCCTGTACATACTGGTTGTAAAAGAAACGATTGAGAGCGATTATTTTTTCGCGTTCGGTCATTCCACTTTGATATGTCCAAGATGGAATAGACGGGAATCCAAAGAAGTTTGAAAAACATTTTGTTCCTACTTGAGATATGGCATACCCACTATCTATAAAGAATTTACGTAGGGCAACTTGCACCAGAAATTTGTGTGTGTTCGGACCAGAACCCAATATGAAAACCACCGGCACGGGTATCTCGTACACGTTATCTCGCCCATGGTCAGTAGAAAAATCAGCAGGGGCACTACTTCCACTCAAAACAGTAATAGCTTTTGAGTCTACCCCATGAGGTATGTACTCAGCATAAACCCTTTTTCCGCTCGATAAGGCCGCCTGAAATTTATTTAAAACAAATTTCGCTGACATTGATTTTACATTTTCTAAAAAAAGCACAGCATCCGAAGTGCGCAGTTCTCTATCAAAATCGTCAGTAATATATTTTTGGGTAGCTGGACCTCCATCAAGACTAGCAAAATCAACAAATCCAGCGTCCATTTTTCGAGGGACGACAAAAGCTATATTATTAAATTCTTTTACCATATCACCATATCTGGCGAATGCATTCACATCTTTGTTTGCGGGAAAAACTAACAATTTCATCACATCTCCTCCATTCGTTTGAAGTCGCATCCATAATGTTGCAGCATTTCTAAATCTTGAAGTTTCCCTATAAGACTATTTCTTACATGCTCACAATGCTCTAACCGTTTTTCCCTCGACACATCGCCTTTATCAACCATTTTTGCAACACATGTTCCACAGTATAAAAACGCCCAACAATTCAAACATTCTTTCTCTGTATACTTGCCGACATTTATCATTTCTTTAATTCGCTGTATATCAAACCCATTTTCAAGATTCCCTATTTGAAAGGGTTCATTTTCTGAAATTTTTTCGCATGGATAGATATGACCGTCTGCATCAACAAAAACTCTCTTTTCTCCGGGAATACAAGGACCTCCTGGATGATGTTTCGTTATTCCTTGAATTCCACCAGATTTAAGAAGCCTATACATTTTCATAATTTCTGCCGAATCAGATTTCACAATTGCTGATATCGCATCAAATTTCACTAGGCCTAACATTGCAAGAAGAAGCTTAAACTTTTCTTTGCGCACCAACCTATAATAATCATCCCCATATGAAATCGGCTCCTTTAAATCATCACTGCTGACCAATGTTACAGATGAATAAAGTGGACCAAACAATTCATCTGTATCGAGAAAATCCTTAATTTTCCTATAATCTCCATCAGGAGAAATGACCGTATTAGTGTGACATTTTTGAAAATATGTAGGATTTTGCGCTTTCATTCGTTCAGCGTTTAACTTAACTGTCGAGTAAGAGCCTTTACCGTTTAAAAAAACACGATACTTATCCTGCGTTTCTTTCGGACCATCAATGCTGATCATAATAGAAATATTCTTTTCGATAACATACTTAATTACTTCATCGTTAAATAAAGTTAAGTTTGATGTGATGTTATATCTTACTTTTTTCTCAGGGTATGTTTGTTCAATATAACTCACAACACGCTTAATCAATTCAAACTCTAATATAGGTTCCCCACCATAAAAGCTTATGGCAACTTCATCTACATTCGTTGAATGAGACATCAAAAAATTTATAGCCTTTAATGCAATATCAATGCTCATGTGTTTGTTACTGTGTTTTCTGTTATAATAACTACCAGAGTAAGCACAATATGCACATCTCAAATTACAATTTTGTGTTACTTGAAGAACCATTTGATTTATGTGAGTGCTTACGATAGATTCAATTTCATCTGTTGCAGGATGCTCAATACTAACAAGGTCACTCCTATTGCAGAAGCCTTTTCTTTGAAGTTTATTCAAATATATATAATCAATCTCCATCCCAATACCTCCCGCTATGTTCTGCAAGGCATGGTATTCTTCCTGCTGCAACGGGGCCACCCTATTCTTTTCACGATCATATAGCCGAAATCCAAAGGGTGTACTAAATGTGATATATGCCATCTGATATGCCTCCTTTATTTTAGAAAGACTTCCATTACGGCTCTTGCGAAATAGATGATATTGAACGAATTGTGCGGCCAAGGAGTGTCAGGCTCCCTGCGGAGCTTGTGGTAGCGTCCAAGACTTGATCGGAGGCTACGTTGCTATGCGTCCGCATGTCCATTAAGAACAAACAAACTGTGATGTTTGATGCAAATATCAAGAACACAACATACCATGGGCGAGCGTTTAACATTGAAAACAACATCAAATTTTTCGCGCCTTGATTTTAGTAAGCGGTCTATTTTAATTAGGTTATTACTTTCGTGCTAATTCCAGCGCTGGTCTTCGGTGGAGACTGCCTCCAGCATCGACCGAAGCGGGGACATGTATACCGGTTCTGATAGCGAACGCTAATACGCATTATTTGAGTACGTCCACATGGGACATCTCCATCTCCTAGGAATCCCACCACCTTTTGAAAAGGTAGACGAACTTTTCACGTCCCCTTTCCTATACTTTTAGCGCATGGGCAATATTTGACAACCGTTTTTGCACAAAGGGCTCACTAGAAGTGTTGTGCCAAGAGCTAAAACAAAACAGACCTCTTGCGAAAATAATTTTTTGAAGTATGTCAGGGCCCTCGGGCGCACAGAAACGCGCCCTGCGGCAAGACCTTGGGGCTCTGAGTCTCGTCTCCCGACTCGGCCGGTTCGCAGCTTGCAAGCGTTCACGCAGTGAATGTATTGCCTCACACCAGACGCTCGCCCCCAGACCCTGCAAGGGGCTGTCTCGCCTGCCGGATTGGTCAGGTCAAAACGGTCTCCACTGGAGACCTTCCCCGTCCCTTGACCGCGCGATCTTGCCTAGTTTCATCTATTTCGCAAGAAGTCTATTTTGTTTCACCTCACTTTGAAATTCCCTATGCAGGCAAATTTATGAAATACGCTTTGCATAGCGCGCATTAGCACAGAGTTTCATAGCAACCAAATCCCGAAATGGGAAAAAGCCAATTAAACATAAAAATTTTACGCATACAGCGCTTATACCTGCGTTATTACTATATCATAAATATCTAGAGACGTCAAGATTAGATGTAATTAAAATATTCTATTTTTAGAGAATATTTCGAAATTAGTGGTGTACGGGTTACGCAGACAGATTTTTGTCAGACAAAGCGTTTTCCCGTAGGCATGCTGGCACTTGGCAAGAGGAAACAATGCAATCTGGCGAAAAATACGCAAGTAAGACGTGCATAAATAATTTGGGGATAGACTCATGGTCTCGCCAAAAACGAAAAACTCTACGCGTTTAAAGCCAGAAAGAGATTGCTAAGCATCCAATCCAAAACAAACTCAAATCATCTACGGCTGCTCTAGGCTTGTGCTGTATCCTCTTCGTGACTTTTGTTACCCATGCCCAGCACCGGTATTCCTCCCACAGCAACGAACGACATGGTTACGTCGTCTGGCTTAGCCAACTCTTTATGGATGGGGCGCAGTCAGGTGTGATATAACCCACTATACTATGAATCTTATCTGGGAATAGTAGTGCCCCAACTCGTCATTGCTGATCCCTTCTTCCAATGGACACGCCTTTGCTTGCAACGGTAACCAACACTGTTTTTACTGTGTGGCAGGAATTGCGCACACTGGCTGCTCTCCTAGTTCGGCTATATCCAAGCGCTTCCAGCCTCAGCATCTCCCGATTCCATTCATCTAACTCCGCCACAGGTTTCCCACCGTATTCCAGAAACTCACGGACAGATGCTCTGTACAGGCTTTTGTGTGCTCTGCCAGATCTCGCAGCGTCATGCCCCATAGCTTTTGCATGTTTCTCTCTTTTCCCATTTCTGCCTATCCAATTAACACATAACGAGTAAAAGGCGGAGCAGAAACAGCGGCGAGGACAGAACGAGAAAAAAGCCGTTCAGGCTGCCAGCGGCGGTTGACCCGATAGCAGAATTCATCAAAGTACGCCTGCAAATGGGTATTATGCAAGCCATGAAAAGTTCCCAGAATGAAAGCCTTGGCATTTGACACAATGATATGCAGCCATTTCAAGTGCTCCGGGGATTTTTCCAAATCGAAATTTTCTGCTTGTAAGCTATATCCCTCACTCCCCAGCCTGCCGTATGCGGCAAGTCCGTCGCTGTGAATAACAGAACCCGGTTTGACGTGTTCTTTGGCGAATCTGGCAAGATTTTCTCCATTCACTGCGGTCACCACCTGTGCGCGCACATACCTCGGACTCCCGTTTTCATCCAGAGACACAGCGAATATCACCGGGGTCTTATCCGTCCCTCTCCCACGCTTGCCCCCGGCATGGGAACCGCCGAAAAAAGCGTCGCCCAGTTCAATTACGCCACTGAGCATATACTGCGCGTTGCACTCGCCCATGGCATGGCGGATCTTGTGGCTCATGGTCCAGGCCGTGTCATAGGCGATGCCCAGGTCCCGCTGCAATTTTTTCGCGGAGCAGCCGCGCTTGTCCTGGCTCATCATGTGGATGGCCAAAAACCATTTCACTAAAGGTGTGCGACTTTTTTCCATGATGGTCCCCACTATCACGGAGGTCTGCTTCATGCAGTGCCGGCACTACAGCCGGTTCCGGCTCCTGATTCGGAACGGCTCCTGATTCGGAACGGCTCCGCTTTCGCGCCGCAGTGGGGACACACAAATCTCTCCAGCCACCGCATTTTGTACAGATATTCCCGGCATTTTTCTTCCGTGTTGAACCGCTCCATAAATTCTACCATTGTCATGATTTCCCGCTGCGCCATTTTTTCTCCCTCGCTGTCTCTTTTTCTTTCTATTATACCACTTTATGTCATGTTTGGATAAGCAAATTCCCATTTGGATCAGCTTCCTGCTTGACAGTGCAGAGTAAAGGAAAGAATCAGCATGGCATCCATTATCAAAAGAGGCAAAGCCTGTTCGGTTGTCCCTTACTCATTCAGGTATATCCACCCCCGCTCCTGTAATTGTCTGGCGCACTCCTCGGCGGAGATGAGGTGGTTGTCGTAGTAGGCGGCAAAGATATCTTCCAGACTGCCCAGCAGTTCCTGGCTGACGCTCAGGCGGGTATTCAGCTGTTCCATATAGGGCTCGGCGAGCTTCGCAAAGGGTTCCCGGAACAAGGCCGCAGAAAGGTTCCGGAAATTATTCCGGTTGATAGGCAGCGACTGGTTGTAGGGGTGCACGTATTCGTAGTTCTCGCTTACCGAGTCCTTCCAGACCGAATCCGGGAATTCTTTCTCCTCTATTATGAATTTTAGGAACTCCCAGGCCAGCTTTGCGTTGGGGCCTTTCGGAATGGCCAGCAGGGCCATATCGGTGGAAAACGGTATATTCCCCTGGCTGTCCTTATACAGCAGGCCACGGGAGGAGCCTATATCGCGGTCTGACACGGCCTTATTGAAAACGTGCATGCTGGACGAAACTTTTTGACAAAAAGGGCCATCACAGGAAAAACTCGGCCAATACAGGCTGCGGCCGGGCGCTTTGTCCATCGTGTACTCAAAGGGCAGCTCGTCTGTCCGTTTCAGGTATTCAATAAACTCCGGCGTGTCAAACCGGGCTTCCCCGGTCTTTTCGTCCAGGTACTGCGGCAGGACAAACTCCAGGAAGAAGGACTTATTGGTGCGCGGGGCAAAATAACAGCCCTCCTGACCCTTTGAAGCCGGCTCCAGCGCGCCCATGGCGGCGGCCTGCTGGAACAGGTCTGTCAAGTCCTCATAATTTACGCCGTCCGGGAACACATCGGCCCCATTGAGGCCCATTTCATACAGGATATAATCGTTGAGCATGATGAACTTGAAGCGCACCACCGGCGGCACGGCATACAAATGGCCTTCCGTATCCTCCAGGGCCTCCAAAATATTGGTATAATAATCCTCCCGGGAGAACTCCGGGTCCCTGGCCATCCACTCGTTGAGATCCTCAAACAGCCCGGACTTCGCATATTTGAAATAGGACATGGGCCCCAAATCGAGAATGTCCGCCGCTTCGCCGCCCGACAGGGACGTGACGGTCTTGCGGATATAGCTGTCCGCAACGTCAGTTGGCAGCTCCGTGCGTTCGTTCACGATTTCGCCCTCAAAGGTAATGCCCGAAGGCGGATCAATATAGGTTTCTTCCGTCTCGTATTGAAATTGGATCTCCACATCCGGGTGTATTTCCTCAAAGCGGCCAGCCCATATCTCCAGCGGCCCCCACCTGGACGGGAGGGATACCGTCAGCTCGCCGCTCAAAGGGCCCTGGGGCTCCGGTTCATCCTGCCCGCGCTGCCCGCAGGCGGCGAGGGACAGGCACAGGGCGATGGCTAACAACAGAGCGGTAAAACGTTTTTGCATGGCAGGGCCTCCTTTAAAATTATTTAATACACTATAGACGCGGCTACAGGCAGTTTAGTTATTGGTTATTATAACAAAATCAAGGAGCCGGGTTATTGCAAAACATCCCAAAAGAGTGGATTAGCATACATATGAAAAAATCATTTCATTGAAAACTTGTTTCTCAAACTTAAGAATAGTTGCCGCTTTACCACCAGATCTGAGAAGAAAACTTCCTGTATTTATGCTGTTGTCTGCTTTGCTCATATCCTCATTTGGTTAATTCGATGGTTTTAAAACAGGCACTAAGCCCACGCTGAATTTTCTGCGTCGGCTTAGTGAGGAAGCAGGCTTACCAATTCTATTCAGTTTTACAGAGCTGAGTTTTCTCGGCACACTTTGAAGGGAAAAGGCACTTGTCACCTCCTACTATTCGGATTCAGTCCCAAAGAATTGCAAAATATTACTATATCCAATCTCAACACTGACTTCTTCCAAATTAAGAAGGTAATCCCCGTACTTCTGTATCGAAGCCAATCCCCCCTCTATATCCAATAACAGTATCCCAGCTTCCTTCAATGGCTTAACCCATCTAAGGAAATCCTCTGCCGAAGCATGAAGAATCATGTTTGTCCAATCCGTCTGCACCCGATCTGTGAGTAGCGCCGCTTGGTAACGTTCCTGCTTCAATAGGGAAAGCAGTTCCATCATTTGCTCCAACGGTCCGCGCAAGGCTACGGTCGGCATGGGCAGTTCTTCTATGGGGCCGGGCGAACTCGATCCTTCCCACTGGGGTAAATCTGACACCTTCATGCCCTTTGAAATCATTGTGCCCAACGCATAAGGTGTAGCCATACTATTCGTGCGGCACTCAAAAAAAGAGTTTTCCGAAGCCAGCTTTCTAAGTATTGGCGTTGTAAATTCTCCCACGATGACATCGTTTCCTACAAGCGAATTTTCTTCACGATAAAGTCCAACTGTACCGGGTACATAGCGTACACCTGTTACCCAAGGATATGCCGCCGGAAAAGCTATGCAACCTTTGTTGGCGCAGGCAGCATAAATTTGTGTGCCTGCATCTGCCAGTTTCTTAGTTGTCACACCCAGTTCCTTTGTTTCCAACCAGTTTTCGCTGCCAATGCTCATACTGATGCAGGCTGGTGGATTATTCAGGCAGTCTTCAAGTGCGCGGCAAACTTTTTGAATCTGAGCTTTTTCATCATCTTTCGAACATGAATAGCCCACCAAAGAGGCAGGCTCTGGCATGGACTCTGCCAGGATGGAAGAACAAATTGTACCATGGGAGTTGGTCGATCCTGCGGTCATCTGAACCGCACACCCCTCTTCACAAACCCGCATGACAGAAATCGTTTTCCCTGTCCGTTTCAATACGCCAATAGGGGAAATCCAGTTATCTATCACTGCTATGTTCATGATTTCCCTTCCAGATTCTCCCCGTTCGCCCCGAAAAGCTGGCACAGCCCGCCGTTGAAGTCCAGCGCGATTTTCTCGCCAACCTCCGGCGCGCGGAAATGCTGTCCGTCCTTTTCAATCGTGGGCAAAATGAGTACCACATCTTTCCCATTGACGGTGCAATGCACATGGACTTCGCTGCCCATCATTTCTGTGACTTCCACAGTGGCAGAAAGCCCTGTCTCACCGAGACTCAAGTAACCAGGCCGCACGCCCACCGTGACTTTTTGCGGCTGCACCGCCCGTGATGCCAGGCGGTTCTGCTTGTCCATGGGCAGTTCCATGGAGTGGCCCTCCACGGAAATCCGGTAACCTGTTGCGTCATGCTCTAACTGCCCGCTAAAGAAATTCATAGGCGGAGTGCCAATAAAACCAGCCACGAACCGATTTGCCGGATGGTCGAACACCTCCTGCGGCGTGCCAATCTGCTGGATGAAGCCGTCTTTCATGATGACAATCCGGTCACCCAGGGTCATAGCCTCAGTCTGGTCGTGGGTGACATAGATAAAGGTGGTATTGATTTTCTGCCTTAACTTGATAATCTCTGTGCGCATATGGTTGCGCAGCTTTGCGTCCAAATTGGATAGCGGCTCGTCCATCAGCAGCACTTTCGGTTCCCGCACAATGGCCCGGCCAATAGCCACACGCTGCCGCTGTCCGCCTGAGAGCTCTTTGGGCTTGCGGTCTAAATATTCGGTGATGTCCAAGATTTTTGCCACTTCCTGTACGCGCCTGCGGATTGCTTTTTTGTCCACTTTCCGCAGCTTCAGCGGGAACGCCATGTTGTCAAAAACATTCATGTGCGGGTACAGGGCGTAGCTTTGGAATACCATGGAGATATCCCGGTTCTTCGGCTCCACGTCATTCATCAGTACACCGTCTATATACAATTCACCGGCAGTGATTTCCTCCAACCCCGCCACCATGCGCAGGGTAGTGGTCTTGCCGCAGCCGGAAGGGCCTACCAGTACGATAAACTCCTTATCGTCAATATTCAAATTGAAGTCCTGCACGGCCACAACGCCCTCATCGGTCACTTGCAGGTTGGTCTTTCGCTCCGCCGCACCTTTCCCTTTGCGAACGCTGTTGCTGTGAGGATAAATCTTTTTAATATTTCTTAGTTGCAAATTCGCCATGATGTCACCACCTTCAAGAAATCCTTACTTCCATGCCTTCGTACAAGAAGTCTGCTGTCGAGCGTAAAACAATGGGGTTTTCGTTTGAAACCGCCTCGTACACGAACATCCTGCCATCTGGCAGTTCTTGGTACGCAAACACGGAAAGCTGTTTCACCACATACCGCTTACCCCACGGCCCGTCCTGGCGCTCTACCGTATTCATCAACATTCCATCCGGGCCGGGAATAAGACACTCTGCCGGTACGTTTCCCTTTTCTGCTTGGATAAGTTCTACCTGGGGGAGACTGTCTCGGTAGGCGGTCAAACTATAGACTGTAGAACCTACTACCACAATGAAATACACAGCCGCAACACATAAATATACCATGCGCGAGGTTTTCCAGGTGCCTTCTGGTTTGACCGAACCGGCCGCGACGTGTTTCCCTTTTGCTTTCATAAACGCCCCTCCCTATGACTTCACACTGGACAGCGCAATGCCCTCGGTGAGATAATCCTGGCCCAGCAGGAATACCAGCAGCGCGGGAATCAAATAGAACACAGACACGGCGAAGAACATACCCGGATCGCCGGTGACCACGTTACCCAAGTACACAGACAACGGGTTATCATAGGTGTTTTTGATGAAGACTACCGCTTGGTCGACAATATTCCAGTTGTCGGCAAACAGAAGTACCACCAGCGCCGCCACTACGGATTTCAGGTTAGGTCGCACGATGTACCAGTAGGCACGCCAAGGTCCGGCACCGTCTAGTGCGGCAGCTTCCATGCACTCCTTGGGAAAGTTTTTCAGCTGCTGGCGAATGAGGAAAACGCCCAGCGGATGGAACAGTGCCGGCAAGATAATCGCCAAATAACTTTCCCGGATGTTCAGCCAGCCCGCCACGATAAAGTTGGGAACCAGCAGGATTTGCGTGGGCATGAGCATAACAATGATGTACATAAAATAAATAGCTTCTTTGTACTTCCACTTGATGTTTTCAAAGGCGTAGGCCGCCAGCGGGGCAATGACGCACTGGCCAATCAGCACCGGGATCACCAATAAAACGGAGTTCCAGAACATGCGCAGATAACCGGGGCTTTCAAAAAGAAGCTGCTTGTACTGGTCAAGCGTGAAGTCTTGCGGGAGTAGCCCGAACCGCACGAAATGAATGCCGTGAGAACTGAAATCTCCGGCGTTGGACTCTATCATCTCAGCCGAATAGCGACTAACGATCTCATCACCGCTCATGAAGGAATTGGCGAAGATGAAGATGATTGGGAAAAGGGCTACTGCGGCAGAAACTATGATGCAAACCAGCGATGGAAGGTTCTTGCTTCTCATAAATTTTACCACCTTACTTTTCAAGAATTCAATTCTTGAAGGCATTCAAGTATATGTTCATATGTATCGAAACGATTATCTATAATAAACTGGGCGGGAATTGTCATATGAAGATTTGCTTCTATGTCAAAATACACATAAACCAATTCACGAGCTGGCATGCCGATGGTTTCCCCAAACAGCAATTCCGTTCGTAAGTTTGTTCTTTCAAGGAAGTCAATGCCTGTTCTCTTTATAAAAATTTCTCTCAATACACTCTCAATTGCTTTCATTTCATACCTCACAAAATATATAGAAATACCGTCAGCTATACAGGGGGTTAGTTTACTTTAGGACTTCAAATCGGACTTTGGTTAGTTGTGGGTTGTGGCAGACGGGGAAGCATAGCTCGAGGTGCTGTTATAGTCATCGGTCCGCAGCGGAATGTTGCCGCAGGAACACTGGCATCTCCCATCGCACTGGCACGGGACATAATATTGCTCTAAAACCATATTCTGAGCGTTCGTGTTCTTCTTAACTAGTTTCTGGTTTTTCATTTGCTGTTCCTCCTTCGACTTGGGTCATTGCATAGCTGACAGTATATCTACCTCAAATCATTCAGCCAAGAAAATCTCAGCTTTCTCCTGCATCTGCCGGGCACATTCCTCGGCAGACAGGCTGTCCGTGTCATAATACTGGTTCAAGATAGGCTGAAGCACGGTCCCCAGCGCGTAGGGCATGGCAGCCCGGACATTAAACTGCTCCGCGGCCCGTTCTGCTTGTTCCAGGAAAGCATCATCCAGCGGGCACGGTGCCGTTTCTGAATTAAAGCCGGTCATCCATCCGTCCGGGTTGGAACGGGAAGCCTGATCCACCTGTGCATACAATTTAGAGAATGCGCGGAAGTTGGCCTTCTCCACCGGCAAATAACCGGTGGTAAAGTCTGTACCGCCCTCCAGCACTGTGTAATAACCGGGGTTTTCCACATGGCCTATGGCGAATTTCAAGAATTCCCAAGCGAGTTCCGGGTTTTTGCATGACGCGGACACCATATACTGCAAGCCGCTGGCAAAGGTACAAGTCCCCTTCTCCGACATTAGTAGTAAGGGTGGCGTGCAGCCCTCAATTTCTTCTACCAGGTTGGGGAAATCCACCATGCTCACGCCGGTTGACAGCGTGAGGGAAGTATTGCCGCCCGCATTGGACTGAGCGAAATCCTGCATGGTCATGCCGCCGCCCACCATGCCTGCTCCTTCTTCCATCTTTCGGTTAGAAGGCAGGGCCTTTGTGTCGGTCAGATACTGGATAAACTCCGGCGAATCAAAATTCACCATGTCCGTATCCTCATCAAAATAATCGGGGTACACCACTTCCTGAAACAGATAACCGCCGTTCATCAAATCTTCAAACTCCATGGTGAAACCGTCTGCCAGCAGGCCCTTTTCATCCGCTTCCTTATAAATAGAAATAATCGTCTGGTAATCAATTTTGTCCCAAGGCTGGAAAGTATATCCCAGTTCCTCCGTAATATGGGAGTTCAGCACTACCGCCGTGTAGTTAAACAGCACAGGGAGCTGATACAGCTTATCTTTATACTCCAGGGCTTCAAAAAGGTTCGCAAAATAGTCCTCTTTGTGGAAATCTGCATCGTTGTCCATCCACTCGTACAGGTCAAGCGCATAGCCGTTTTCAGCAATATTTTTGGCAGAAACCATGCCGTCCCAATACGTAATGATGTCCGCGCTCTCGCCGCCCATAAGCTGGGTTGCCAGCCGCTGGGAGTAGGCCGTGTACGCTTCCGTGGTCAGCCGCTCCCCCTCGGGCAGGGAGTAGTCCACGGTGATTTTCACGTTTGGATATTCTTTTTGGAAAGCTGACACTACCGCGTCCGTACCATAGTCCGCTATTTTCCGCATATCGGAAATGGTCAGCTCTCCAGAGAGCTCCTTTTTCGGTGATTCTTCTGCTTCGCTCTCTACCGGCTCGCTTGCATCTGCCTGCACCGGACTGGAAGTGGGCAGAGAAGATTCCTCCGTGTACTTAGAGTAGATGGCTTCCTGGTCAGACTGGCAGGCCGTCAGACAAAGCAGCAAAGCCAAAACGAAAGCGATTGTCCTTTTTTTCATAACTTTTCCTCCTTAATCAATTAACCGCACTTCCATCCCTGGGTAGGCCCTGTCCCCTTCTAAATTCACCACAATGGGGGCCTTGCCGATGTTCGTAGATGGAAGTACATATTCACTGTCATTATTGGGGGGCCACACATTTCCTACTGCTTCTTCTTGCAGGACAAATCTTGTTCCCCATGGCCCTTGCTGGGATTCTACCGTGTATAAGCAGGCTTCGCCGCGCTCATTATAGTGTACGGACGCGCGAGGCACTGCGCTCGGGTAGGCTTTTGTCTCTCCCGTTATGGCGATGTTCACGGTTTCCCCTTCCTGCAAGTCACCTTCTGTGATTTCCAGATAAAAGGTCACGCCGGTGCGTTCATAGACCGTTCCTTCCTGCCTGTCCACCACAGCTTTACCGAATTCTTCACCGTCTTTTGAAACGGCTGCCTGCTGCCCGGGTAAAATCACCTCTCCCGGCACGCCGCTGCCAAAGGGAATATGGCACACAAGCTGTCCCTCTTGCACGGTAGCCTGGGAGTGTAGTTCGTAGGGAATCTCCTGCCTGGCAGGTCGGGTCAGACTCACGCCGGGAAGGTTTGCTATGTAGCCAGTTTGGGAGTAAACAGTGAA
Source organism: Acutalibacter sp. JLR.KK004 (assembly GCF_036941085.1). NCBI lineage: Bacteria > Bacillati > Bacillota > Clostridia > Eubacteriales > Acutalibacteraceae > Acutalibacter > Acutalibacter sp. JLR.KK004. The sequence goes on along the minus strand of NZ_JAYMNQ010000001.1, from coordinate 457,441 downwards.
AATTGAAATAGCCACAAGATATGCCACCAACATTACAAAGACTATCCATCTAAAAAACTTAACTTGGCGTACATCCATTCAATCCCCCCTGATTATTATTGTTATCTTTCATGCTAGTGCCCGATAAAGAAGAAATAATATTTTGCATAGCAAGTTTAATTCCCATTAAATCACCAGCAGCACTACAAGTATTGGGATTGACCTTTTCCAGCTGATCTTGCACAAACTTTTGCGGGAGGGTAAGATACTCATATTTCTTCTGTGTTTCGACTGAAGAAAAATCAAATGTATATCTTGAGACAAAATGATAGGCGACATCTACGCCAAAATGATGTTTGAAGAGTCTATCCGTCCCAACAAAATACATACTGGAATCCTCTTCCACCGGACATAGCGCGCAGAGCACAGCAGCGTCCGGTGGCACCGCATAGTTTATCATCATACCCAAAATGCCGTAGTCTTCCGCATATTTGTAACTGTACGGAAATATTGCACCGGGTCTCCAAATATGGAGTAACTGGATGTTCCTGTGTTTTTACATAATCCGAGCGCAGATACCCCTGCTGCTTTAATTCCTTGATTTCGGGAGCTTCATTATTCTCCGATCCTTGTTTTAGCATCTCATAGACATGGCAAGGTATCATCACGAGATCATTCTTATTCACATCATAGAAATAGAAATGTTCCGATGTGCTGAATAAGTGAATATTAGGTGTGTTCATTTTGTCCTCCATTTTTATCCCGATATGTCTTCTACTGATACGCATCTGTGACACGCTTCTGCAAGTAGAAAACGATGAGCAAAATCACACCGATAACCAGGAATAAGATATATGCTGCACTAGAGAGCTTCTGCATATTCAAAGAGAGAAATTGATTGTTCATATAGTGCTGTAACATATAAATATCCGGGCTAGGATACGCCCCGTAAAGCATATAGACCTCTTTGAACACCTTGAAGGAGTTCACGATGCTCATCAGCAGCACTACAAATGTGGTGGGACTCAGATAAATCCAGGTCACGTTGGTGAACTGCCTCCACTTCCCCGCCCCTTCCAGGGACATCTGCTCGTAGTATGTTTTGGGAATCCAGTTGAGCCCCGACCAGAACAGCACAATATTATAACTCACATTCTTCCACAGGAACACGGTCACCAATACGCCCATGGCCCAGCCGTTTTGGGACACCAGTTCGTGGCTGAAGCCCATTTGCAAAAGCAATTTTTGTGCAAGCCCATTGGAATCAAACAGCACCTTCCAGAAATACACAATGGTGCCCGAGGGTACAACCAGCGGCAGCAGCATCAGCATGGTGGCGGGCACGCGGCCTTTTTTCATGCCCTGCAGGCAGAGGGATAAGAAAAGAGAAATCCCCATGCTTAGCGGGACGGATAGTCCAATAAAAATAATCGTGTTCAGCGCCGCCGACTGGAATAGGGAGTTCGTCAGCGTGTCGATAAAGTTTTGCAACCCCACAAACTCCTGCGCGCCCATGTTGTCTACCAGCGCATAGTAGAGCGAAAACAGGAACGGGATGGCGTAAAACAACAGTACGCCCAGCAGGCTGGGCAATAAAAACAGCCAATAAACCTTGTCTTTCTTCATACCTCACCTCATATGTGCATCTGGAGTCTCTTTTACTTATCCTAGATTTTTGATTTTACAGACCGGTCTTCAAAAAGCAACCTTGGAACGGTTTTCATTCCAAACATCCTGCTAAATGGTTTTGTTCCATATTGCAGAACATGATATCCCTTACTCTTGAAAAACTTTCCAAGTTTCAGTTCCAGTGTGAATTTATCACAATTTTCTCCAGTTCCCATGACAAAAATAATGGGAACTGGTAAAGACAAAAGATTGGTGAATCTGTCTGGGTTAATCTTGACATCTTCATATCCCAACACTTCTATTCCCTTCGTGGAACAACTGTCTCCCAGAAGCTGCGAAAGTGTTTCAGTTACAAAGAGTTTTTTCCCACTTTTAATCGTAAGATCGACCTGCTCCCTATATATATCAATATCAGAAATCATGGGGGCAGTTGAAATAAAAACTGCATCTGCCTCACTCAAGGCCGTTCTGAAGTCATTCCTGACAAGATGGCCTGTTATGCCACCCCCGTCACTTACTCCTGCATCTTTGCCCGTCATGGCCAAACTATCCAAGGATACCGGAAGAATCGAACTGTAGTTTACCACCATATCTGAGCAACGCAAAAAATCGCTTACCTCCCTACAAAAGGGATAAACAAGTAGTGTTTCCATTCCTATTCGCCTTTCTGAATATCATATTGGTTAAAGTCATAACCATATTCCTGTAGAATCATAACATTACGCAGTCTTTCCTGCGCAGCATGGCGGATGTTTGCGCATTTTGAAAGACGTTTTTTTCTGCTAAGGCCATTACCACCCAATGAAGCAGCAACACACGCCGTGCAAAAAGGAAACGCCCAACACTTTTTACACTCCGCTTCTGTCGTTTGCGCTATATTTAGAATTCTTCTCACAGCTTCTATGTCAAAGCCTTCAAAGATATTCCCAATGCACATTTCTTTACTCTCATTGACTTTCTCGCACGGAAACAAACGCCCATTTACATCACAAAATGACCTGCTTGTTCCGACAATGCAAGGCCCAGACGGCGCTGCGGACTTAACCTTATAATTTCCTATCGTCAATCCATCATAGGTCTCCTTGAGTGTAGTCTGATAATCCCCCATTATCAAGTACTGCTCGGGTACTTCCACCTCTCCAATCATACCCAGCATCTGAGCAACTTCGCCGGCCTGCTGATAAGCCGCAGTTTTTTCGTCAAATTTGATTTTTTCATCCAGACCTGTATCGCTTAACAAACTCACTTTACTGTTCAGTTTCCCAATTATGTTATCCTTAATCAGAAAATCCTCTACTGATTTGAAATCGATATCCGGACTCAGCACCGTATTTGTAGACATGGTTGCGTAAAGGTCTGGATGATTTTTCTGAATATTCTCAAGGTTTCTGATTACCAGGTCAAAAGAACCATGACCGTCTATAAAACATCTGTGTTTGTTATGCAAGTCCTTGGGGCCATCCAAGCTTACCATAACAATAAAATGGTTCTGGTCAAAATACTCTGCTACTTCTTCCGTCAAAAGCGTGGCGTTGGTTGTAATCGCAAACCTGACTGCTTTAGTAGAATATTTCGCCTTAACATATTCTACAACCTTATGGATTAACTCTATCTCCAACAGTGGCTCTCCACCATAAAAGCCGATAACAACCCTGTCAGACAAATAAGAGTGTTCCATCAAAAAGTCCACTGCAGAAAGCGCCACTGACAAATCCATCCGCCGATTGGAATGTGTTCGGTTGTTGTACTTACCCGAATATACACAGTACTCGCACCGCAAATTGCAATTTTGGGTGACCTGAAGTGCCACCTGCTCCATTCGGCCGTTCAAATGCAGTTCGATATCCTTCGTGAATGGATGTTCTATGGTTTCTATGCTGTTATCCATGCATAGCCCTTTAGCCTGCATTTTGCTTATCGCCGCCTGACGAATTTCGTTGCCCTGTTTTCCCTTTAGAGCGTCATACATCTCCTTGTCGATTTCAACCACCTTGTTTTCGGGGCGATCATACAGGTATGAGTGACTTTTTGTACTAAATATTGTAAAAGGCATTCTTTCACCTCTCCAGTTTTGAAAAGTTCTGTTATTAAAAGGACATCGAGGGAGACTCCAGAGTTTAACCACCGCAGCCCCCCTCGATGTATAGCATTCTCCGCTACGTTTTATCTTCTTTTAGTAGCCATAGGACTCGACGTAGCCAACCAGATTGCCATATTCGGTTTTTGTTGCCGTCGCGTAGTTCGAAGGGCAACCTTTACACCCACAGGGGCCGCAACCTCCGCAGGTACCTCTCAAGGCATAATATGTTTTGAGAGAATCCTTCCGAACCGACTTCTTCAGTTCCTTTTTCATCCGTTACACCTCCTTCCGATTTTAATTATTTAACAAAAGCACGTGGGCTTTTGTTTCAAAGTTTGAATGTACAATATTCCTCACTCCAGCAGGAACATTTCCGCTCGCTCCTGTATTTTCTGCGCACATTGCTCCGGAGTGAGCAGATCATTCTGGAAATATTGATTGAAAATTTCATTGATATCTATCATCAACACATTGTTATTCGTGAGTAGGCTGATGGCGTTCACCCGGCTGGCCCACTGGTCTGCCATTTCCACAGCGGCTTTGTCGTCCAGGAACACGCTCCGGGCCAGTTCCAATGCGTTGCGGCGGTTCAGCGGAGTGGGGCCGAAGTAATCGCCCTCATAGGGCAGCTGGCCTTCCAGTTCCATTTCGCTGAGGAAGAACCGCAGGAAACGCCACGCCAACTCCTTATTCTCACTGGCAACCGGGATGCCCACCGGCCCCACCACCGCGCCGAACTGAATGGTGCCGTCCGATGCGGCAAGCTGAATGGCAGCCGTGGCCGAATCCGATTCCTCACACAGCGGGGTGTGTCCCGCGCTCAGTATTTCGTCCACGGAATCGTCCATAAAAACATTGTCCGCCATTTCCAGGCTTTTCAGGCTGCTGTATTCCGGCTGGAACTCTTGTATGTTGTTCCAGCTTACAGTTTTCATGGCCGTCAGGGTTTCGGCAAACGAGGGGTCATCAAAGGAAGCAGCTCCTTCCTTCTCCTTCATGTACCGCTGGTATTCGGTCTGGAAGCAGGTGTAGGGGTTGTAGGTTCCGCCCACAAAGAAGCCGTCTTTGGGCACAGCGCCGGAATCCACAGCCTGATTATACCACTGTATCATCTCAGGGAAGCTGGCTGTCTCGGGTGTCCCGGTCACGCCCGCCGCCTCCAGATATTTCTTATTCAGCCGCATACCTCCCGCAAGAAAGGCCAGCGGCAGGCCCGCCATGCTGTCCTGATACGTCACGGCGTCCAGCACGTTTGTGTACAATTCGTCCTTCCTGACCACGGGGTCGTTGTCCATCCACTCCAGCAGGTTTTCAAAGACGCCGCTCTCCACGCAGCCGTAATAGGGCAGATAGTTCAAGTCCACCAGGTCTGCGGGGGCTTCGCCGCCCATCAGCTCCACAATGGTCTGCTGGGCATATTCTGTCCGGTCTGTACCCACCCCTACCAGTTCCACCTTTACGTTGGGGTACTTTTTGTTAAAATGTTTAATCCACCTTTCCCAATAAAAACTGTCTGGCGTCTTAAGGGTGAGCGTCCCGCTGATGTCGGCATCGTCCTCTACCGGAGCGGAGGCTTCGCTTTCCGTCTCCAGTTGGGATTCCGGTGCAGAGCTGGTTTTGGTCAGCTCGTCAAACTTCTTGTCCTCCTCGCTCTGCCCGCACCCCGTGAAAACGGATGTACAAAGGAGAACTGCCATAATCAGCGAAATAATCTTTGGGGATTTCATCGTAGACGCCTCCTGATGTGTAAACTCTATCTAAACTATCACGTTTGTCCTTCTTGTATTTTCCCGATTTATATTTTATTATGTTTCGAGATTCCTGTCAATACTCAAGATAAAAAAAATATTCTAATCCATTTGGTTTTTTTATTTTTGGAATTCCTAATTACAGGGTATTGACAGCAGAACGGGAAAACGCTATAATAATCCTTGAAGTACAATTTGGAATTACACCCTGTTCAATGACACTATGTCATTCCATTTTCCTGATGCTTAGGAATAAAGACAGGTCGCCCGTGTTTTTCCGAATTCTATTCCCATTCCACTATTTTAACGATGAGGAGGTGTTATTAAAATTATGCCAAAGCGCCCCAGTTCCTCCGTTACGTCTTCCGAACTGGCTCTCCTGCAAATCCTGTGGAACTCTCCACGTCCTCTTAATAAGCAGGAGATTCTGGAAAAAGCGATGGAGGATGAAGAAAATCCACTGTTTGCAAAAAACTCTTTTCATATCCTTATAAATGAGTTGATTGCAAAAGAGTACCTTGTCCCTGTTGACAACATGGGCATGGGGCGGAAAAACGCGCGACGCTATGCGCCTACCGTGTCCCGCAATGAGTTCCTTGCCCTACAGGTACACACCACGCAAGACTATAAGCTTACGGACATCCCTGAAATTCTCTCTGCCCTGCTTGATCTTTCCAATACCGCTGATGCGGAAACTGTATTTGTCGGTATCGAGAAGCTCATCAAAAAGAGAAGAGAAGAAAACAAGGGGAGTGAGGAAGAGTGAGTTTTTCCATTTACTCTTTTCTTATGGCGGTGCTGTGGAGCAGTGTTTTTGTTTTATTGCTTTGCCTGTGCCGTCGAAGCCGGAACCTGATTGTTTGTCTTGGCGTGTGGCCATTGCTTGGTGTAATTGTCTGCACTCTGGCACGTTGCTTTTTCCCTCTTGAGATGCTGTCATTCACGCACGTTGTTATGGGCAGTGAACTTGTTACCCGCGTGGATGACTTCCTTACATCGCCTGTCCCCGGTCTGGCAGTTACGCCTTTGCAGTTTGGAGGCGTAGTTTGGATTCTCGGCTCGGTGTTCTTCTTCGTCCGATTCCTCTGGTCTTACGGCAAATTCAGAAAACTTCTGTACTCGTTTGTACCACTGGAAGAAGATGACGGTTCTCCGTATGGAGAAGCGCAGGCTCTGGCTGAACAGATGGGCCTGCCCGGGTTCACCATCTACATGACAGGCATTGTCCGTTCACCAACCGTGACTGGCTTTTTTCGTCCCATCGTCTTATTCCCGCTTTACCCTTATTCCAGTGAGGATTATCAGAACGCGCTGGAGCATGAGTTTACGCATTGGATAAACCGTGACATCTGGGTGAAGCTGCTGGTCGAACTGCTCCGCGATATATTCTGGTGGAACCCTCTGGTTTACCTGCTCAAGTATGACTTGAACCAGACACTGGAGTTAAAGTGTGATTTGGCTATTGCGAAGAAACGTGATTTGGACGGGCGGGTTCAATATGTACGGACACTGGAGAGTACAGCTTTCTACGCGAAGAACAAGGAAGGCAATTTCTTTGAAATGTTCGCGATTGCCGAACTTTCACTGGATGGCGGGAAAAGATTGATGCAGCGGGCAGATGCCATACTGAACTATGAGCACCGGCCCAGGCGTATTGCTTTGGCGATGGCTTTTACCTCTCTCATCATGGCTGTGCTGATGATTTTTTCTTATTCTTTTGTTATTCAGCCGTGCTATGAACCGCCGAGAGAGGAAATTGAAGAACCCATTGGTGACGGATTCTATACGGGACTTTCAAACAAAGACTCCTATCTTCAAAAAAATGAAGATGGAAGTTATTCTGTAATACATGAGGGAAACGTTGTGGCTTCTGTTTCCGAAGATTTTGCACAGTTTTTACATGAATATGACTATAAGATAATAGATAACTAAATTTAAGGCAGGTGAATATTTATGGGTATAATGCCATTGGCTGATGTAATTGAGGTGAGAACGCGTGTTTATAACGGGAAAATGCAGTATCGGCGTTGGAACGTCACGCGAAATCGCTGGGAAGACCCCTATTGGATGGATGCATTTTAACATGAAAAAAGTGTGAGCGGCGCAGGAACACAAAGGTTTCTACGCCGCTTTTACATGAATATGACATAATTCTACTTTTTGTGAAGCCGTCTTATAAAGCCTATCAGCATCTCCAAGTCCTCTTCGTCAAGGTCATGCATTTCCTTCAGAGCCTGATGAACTAAGCCCGGATTGCGGTTTTCGGCATCAAAGAACATCATGGGGGTGATGTCAAAATACTCGCAGATATTTATGAAAGCCTCCATAGAGGGCAAGGATTTGCCAGAGGAAATCCCCTGGATATAGTTCCGATTCATGCCAATATCTAGGCTCATCTGATATTCCGACACATCTTTTTTCAGACGCAGTTCTGTAATCCTGTTTCGAATAAAGGTTGCATATTTTTCCATCTAATCACCCATACATAAACATACCCTTATTTTTTACCCGGATATACATAATTAAAACCTTTTTATTCTTGATTTTTACAGTTTACGCATTATTAAAAATGGAACCTGGTTTTTTCGGCTTGAGGTGCCAATATGAAATTTACACTTACTTTTACTCAAAACAGAATTTTACGGGCGTACTGGAGAACGCATCAACCCTTTAATGTAGATACTCTGATGAAGGATAAATTTTTCATCTTCAGATTCACAAGCTGCCTTTGTTTACGTCAAATGGAAAGGAAAGGCCAGATTATCCGGGATCCCATTGATTCCCCGTGGTATGTAGGTACAACAGAATCACGGGATGAATGGAAACATCTCAAGTATATGCGGTCTATCAGTTCTTTCACATGCGATGCACTTTATTTGAATCGTTACGAGCGGAAAGAAGTCAGCAAGGCCATAAGGGAAGCCATAAAGGAGTTAAGCCAAAATAGCCCGGACTCTCAAGAATAATAGAGCGCTGAGATTGCTTCGGCTTTGACAAATGGATTCAGCCAAAAGCGCGAATCCCAGGATGCATCCCGGTTATCCCCCACCACATATAAGCATCCCTCTGGAACAACAATCTCCTTTTCCTTGTGCATAACCATATCACCGCCGACCGCCGCGACTCGTTTTACCAGCAGCTTACCTTCATGCCGGAACACAATGATGTCGCCCACCTTCAACTCGCCAAAAATGCGGCTGCCGATAATTATACTCCCTTTATGCAAGGTGGGTTCCATGGATTCAGTAGGCACATACCCAATAAACAGCACAAATCGGAACAACACAAACACGGCTGTCATTACAGCCACAGGAACAATCCATCTTAACCTTTTTCTCATACCAATTCCTCCAAAACAAAAAAGAGGGATGCTGAAACCTTCCAGTCTCAGCATCCCTCTTGATTTTTACGCCGCGTAAGCCTCCATCACCGCTGCAGATTGCGGCCGGTCCTTCAAGAACTTTCGGGCCTTCGACACCCATGCGGTCACCAGATTATCACTTGCCCCCAGCTTTTCACCAATCTCCTTACAGGTGTAGCCTTCCGCCATCAGCAGCATGGCGTCCAATCCCCGGACAGTAGACGGAGGTGCTGCTTGCCGAGCCCTCCCGATTACGGAGAACATATCCAGCCGCAGTTCAGCCAGCTTGTCCACGGACTCCGCCGGTTTCTCCGCATACGGCTCCTCCTGCACGATTTCCACCCGCCGACAGTTGGCGTAGTTCAGGGCGTCGCAGATCTCATGCCAGATGAGTTTATAAGCATATGTAGAAAATGTGCCGCCTTTGTCAGTAGCCACAGCTTTGCACAGGCCGATACATCCAATCTGAAACAAATCCTCCCGAGTATGGCAGCCCACAGCAGCCTGCCCGCCCAGCTTGTCCCCCAGCACCTTGTAGACCAGGCCCAGGTTCTCTTCAACGCGTGCCTGCTGTTCCTTTGTCAATTTCATGACGCACCCCTCCTCTCCGGCTTCTCTTTGACACGCGTGCCCAAGACCCGCCTGCTCTCCTCGATCACCTGTTTGCAGTAATACTCCCCACAATGCCCAATGTGCGCCTCCGACAGTGGCGTGCGCATCTTATCCGCCAACCAGCGGTAAGCATCCTCGCGGCTCATGCGGCCGGATTTATAAAGCTGGTCGAAGTAATAATGGGCCGTGCGCCGCAGGGTTCGCAGCTCGTGGTTGGCCAGGCTCCCCATGGGGGCACCCGACCCGGGGTGGGCCCGGACGTAAGAATCGCACTCCGGGTACCGGCTGCACACATAGAGCATGGCTCCGCTGCTGTTTTCTTTATAAATACCGTCTGCGCTGCGGAATACCACCGGGCTGCCGCAATAGGGGCAGCGCATCTGCTGTTTCCTTTTATGTTTTTTCATGGCCAAAACTCCTTTATGAAAATAAAAAAGCCGGAAGCCCGCAAAGAACACAGAGCTATCTGGATAGCAAATAACCCATCATGTTCTATGCAGCCTTCCGGCCATGTCTATAAATAGCGGGATACTCCCGCTGCTGCCTACGCTATTGGGGGCCACTCCCTCGGAGGGCCCGTCCCGGTACGCTATCCATCCGGGAGCCTGAACGTAAAGCTATTTATACAAATAGTATAACACGTCAGGTGGGATTTGTCAAGCTAAATAGAAATATAATTTTGTATATCTCATCGACTTTATTTCTATTCGCTGTCTATCTCATCCTCAAAATCAGTCTGAGGGATTCCTCTGCGCTTACGCCGAACCAGCCCCAGTACAGCAAGCCCGGCGATAGCTGCACCCAGAGTAATCAGGGGCAGAAGGACACTGCGGTCATCGCCTGTCTTGGGCACGTCGGGGGTGTCACTGGGCGGGACAATAGTCACAGTCTGGTCTTTATCCTCCAGGTCGGCATGGGTACAGATTTCTTTGTCGCCTAAGTAGAGGGTTTCAAAGACAACCAGTTCGGTTTTCCTGGTGATGGCGCTACCATCAAAGTGGAAAGTGACCGTGACCTCGCCGTCAGCCGTTTCCGGGGTAAAGACGGCTTCTGCCGCAACTTCCTTATCACCTACCAGGAACTTCTCGCCTGTGGCCTTGTTCATCAGGACGCCCTTCACGCTGTATTCCTTACCAGGGGTGAGGCCAGTATAGGCCACCACATCCTCCAACACGATGTCTTTGGAGGGGGCAGCCTCCTTTTTGCCGCCGATAGTCGCGGTAGTCTTGAGTTCCGGCGCGCCAAAGGAGACTGTCTGAGCTTCGTCCTCAATGTCTGCGTGAACTGCCAATTCTATATCCCGGTAGTACAGCGTCTCGAACACCACAATACTCTTGCCCTGCAGGCCGGAGGCGTCAAACTTGAAGGGCACCTGTACAGTGCCAGAGGACTCATCCGGGACGAATTCCGTGGTGGCGGTAATTTCCTTGCCATCCACCAGCAGCTTCTCGCCTGTAGACCTATCCATCAGCACGCCCTTGATCTGATAGGTCTTGCCGGGCGTCAGGCCGGAGTAGGCTACCTCATCAATGAGCGTGATTTCGCCCGTGGGTTCCGCCTGCTTTTCGCCGTCAACAGTAGCCGTGGTACCGATTTCAGGGTCATGAATCTGCACAGTCTGGCCTTCATCGTTGATGTCGGTATGGGAAGCAACTTCCACATCTTCCCGGTACAGAGTTTCAAAGACGACCACGTCTTTCCCACGAAGGGCACTGGCGTCAAAAGAAAAAAGCACCTCAACGGTGCCTTCGGGTTCCGCTGCTACAAACTGTGTTCCGGCAGTGATTTGTTTGTCATCAATAAGAAGGGGCTCGCCTGTGGCCTTGTCCATCAGGACACCCTTCACCGTGTACGCCTTGCCGACGGTCAGCCCCGTATAAGCAACCGCATCGGTCAGGGTGACCTCGCCCAGCGGGTCAACTTCTTTTTTGCCATCCACCGTGGCTGTGGTGCCGATTTCCGGCCCGATGATTTTCACTGTCTGGTCCTCATCGTTGATATCTGCGTGAACAGCCAGCTCCACGCCGTCTTTATACAGCGTTTCAAAAGCCACGATGCTCTTGCCCTTCAGGCCCGTGATGTCAAAGGTGAACTCGATATCCACACTGCCATCAGCGCTCTCCGGGGTGAACTCCGCTTCAGCCGTAACCTCTTTGTCATCTACCAGCAGCTTCTCGTCTGTAGACTTATCCATCAGCACGCCCTTAACCTGATAGGTCTTGCCGGGGGTCAAGCCGGTGTACAGCACGGTGTCGGTCAGCGTGACTTCACCCTGCCAGTCCACCTCTTTTTCGCCGTTGATGGTGGCAGTGGTCTTGAGCTGGGGTTCTTCGATGGTCACGGTCTGACCAATATCCTCGATATTGGCGTGGCCGGTGACAAGCTGGGAATCCAGGTACAATTCTTCAAATACTACCACATCATGGCCGCCAAGCTGCCTGGCATCGAAGGTGAAGGTCATATCCTCCACGCCACCGGACTCTTTGGGTGTGAACTCCTTCTCCGCCGTGACTTCCTTGCCGTCTACCAACAGCTTTTCGCCTGTGGGCTTGTCCATCAGCCAACCCTTGAGGGTGAACTTTTTGCCGGGTGTCAGGCCGGAATAAGAGACAGAATCTATAATAGCAGCCGCCTGCTCTGCACTGACCAGCTTGCCGCCATCAGTCCCAGCAGCGGTAGTGGAGATAGCGGGCTGCTCCTCGTAAGCATCGTCAATGGTGCCCAGATTTATAGTCACCATATTGCGCATGATGGCGATATCCTCGATGTGCACCAACGCATAGTTTTCGTTGGCCGGGCAGCGCAGCTCGTCCAAGGTATAGCTGTCATAGGGAAGCGCGCCCAGTTCATCGTCCACATCCACCATGGTGCCCTCAGTGGTCAAGCCGAACCACACACCTGCCAAATCATCATAAGTGCCGGGCTCGGCAGTATCGTTGTAATTGGTTTTCTCACTATGGGCGTTCCACCCGTTTGCCGTGCTGACCTGTCCGTTCTTGTCTGTCACCAGGATGTGGCTCTCACCGGTGGTCTGGCTGGTGAGCTTAAACGGCACGCCTGCCAGCCGGTGCATATCGTCCTCCGCCACCTTCACAAACTCCAGGTCGCCGCGCTTGACCTGGTTGTACCAGGCATCGCCCTCTTTGTACTCCACCAACTGGCCCTCCTCGGTGATATCAAACTTCCGGGGCTCGCCGTCCGTGAGCAGATAACCTTCGCCAACTTTAACCTCCTGGATGGAGTAGCTGCCAAAGGGCAGGGCATTGGGCTCGCTCTGGGCTGCGCCGTCTTTGATGATAAGTGTCAGCGCCACCTCGCCGGGGGCAAACTCACCTTCGCCTACCTTCACCGGATTGGTGCTCAGGTTGGTGATGGCAAACTCCGTGCCGTCCAGGCTGGCCCCACCCAAAGGTGTCAGCAAGCCAGACTCCAAATCCCGCTTCTCAATGGCAATGCCGCCGCGTTTTACCTGTTCGGTGACGGCCATATCAATGGGGTTGTGTTCCTCTGTGAAGTTATCAGGCTCTGCGGGGATGTGGTGGGGTTCCTCGTCCAGCAGATAACCCTCGGAGGGGTCAATCTCCCGCAGTTCCCAGTTATAGCCGCAGATGTACTCCTTGGTGGTGAACTTGCCCTCTGCGTCGGTCTGGTAGCGGTCTACCAGCTCGCCATCCAGAAAAACGCCGTACCAGGCACCGGCCAGCGTGCCGTTGCCCTGGGGGCCGCCTATCTCGCGGTCATCCTTGTCCACGCTCAACGTAAATTTCTTCAGAATGTTGTGGAAAGACACCTGCGCCGTGCTGCCCTCCGTGAGCGTCACCGTCTGGCTTTCCGGGATCACATAACGGATGGGCGTCTCCACCTCTTCAATGGTATACTCAAACAGCTTCGTACCCGCAATGTCCTCATAGATGGGCAGCTTTTCCGTCAGGATAGTACCGTTGCTGTCGGTGGTGTAGATTTGGGAGTAGCCGTCCGCCAGCCGCGTCACCCTGAACTGCAGGCCCTCTACGATGCCGTCCTCTGAGGTCTTAACGATTTTGAACTGCCCATACTTCATGGGGTTGGTCTTGCTGTAGCTGTAGGTCTCGCCGTCCTCGGTAATCTGCACCTCGAAATCGTCGATGTGCTCCCGGCCCTTGCCGCCGCTGCGCTGATGGACAATATAAGTGCCATAGGGCAGCAGCTTGGTGGTGGCTTTGCCGTCCGTGCCGGAGGTAAGAAGGTCGCGTTCCGCAGCCTTGGCGGCAGCATAGCTGCCGGCAGATTTCAGGTACACTTCAAACACAGCGCCCGTCTCGGGCACATCTGCGGCATTGAGCATTTCCGCCATCTTCTGCAGGCTGATGCGGCCTTTATAGACCTCATCGGTGATATCCGTGGGGGTCAATTCGTAGACCGCCGTGGTGGTCTTATCGCCAGTGACGGTGTAGGTGTGTACGGTCGGATCCAGCTTGTACCCAGGAGGCGGCGTAATTTCCTGCACCGTAACGGTACCCAGCGGGATATGGCTGAACCGCACGATGCCGCTGGCATTGGTGGTGCCACGCTCGGTAATGGTCTGCCCGTTCTTTGTGTAGGTGACTTCATACACAGCCCCAGCCAAAGACGCGTCGCCATCCGGGACGGCATTGCCGCTGCCAGCGCTGCGTTTCTGCACGGTCAGTTGAATACGGCTGGGGTCATCCTGCACGTCCAGGGACGTATCCGCACCGTTTATGGTGAAGGTGTAGACCTTGCTGTCCAGCGCGTAGCCCATGGGAGCTTTGGTCTCCTTCACGGAATAAGTGCCGTTACCCAGGGGCTTTGACAGCTCGGCATGGCCGTTGGCGTCCGTTGTGAAAGTAGCTACAACCGTGCCGCTGGCAGACGTGCCCTTATATACATTATAGGTGGCGCCCGCCAAAGAATAGTTGTTATTACCCGCCACGCACTCCGCGTCTGCCGAGGTCTTGGTCAGGGTGACATTGTAGTCGCTGGGCTCAATCTTGATAACGATATAAATACAGTTTGCGGCTTTGGGCGTAATAGCGCTGATCTGGTTGCCGCTGCCGGGTTCTGTACTGCTGTGCCAGAGGATATCGTCCCCACTGCTCCAATGCCATTAAGTTAAGCGCCCCCAAAGAGCCCCGCTATCGTGCCGGAAGATAAAACCAAGAAATCCGATTACCCGAGGAAACAGGTCTCTGGAAAGCCCGTCCCCGCCTTACCGGAAAGCGTTTTCTGTAAAGCAACCCTTCCAGTTCTCGAAAAGGTTTCCGTAAGAAAGCACAGCAGGCAAAGACAGCGTCGGAAAAATTGAGGCGCTGTTTTTGTTTTGTGTTGTGGCAGGAAAGCTTCACGTTCCAGGCTGCTGCCTGTGCAAAGTTAAAAATCAGGAAAGCAGCAAAAACCTCCTGTAAAATAAGTTCTGGAATTTTGGAGTGGAGATGAATGAGCGCCACTGAATATTTCAGGCTGCGGAAAGATGTTTCGATGCCCCAGCGTTTGGCGTAAAGAGCTTTCAAAGTTTCGGGCGGAAATTGATTTTTATTCAGATTTGTCAGGAAGGTTTCCGTTTTTCCATTGCAGAAATTTACGCGTACGATACGGAAAGAAAGCCGGTAAAAGCCAACGCTTTCTACAGGCAGGAAATCGAAAACACGCTGACTTGTAAGCTTATAATAATCTGCCGGAACAGGGATATTTCTTGTTTCCAGTTTTCGTTTTGTGAGGCGCCCCAAAGTGAGGCTTGCGGGTATATCAAATTCGGGAAAACAAGGAAGTTTTACACCAAAAACCGAATCCCTTTCCTTCAGGCGGATGACATATTTCCATCCCCGGTTTTCCAGATGCGCCAAGTTGTTCAGGGACGCATAGTTCCGGTCAGCTAAAAGGATAACCGGCTCTGAAATCCGCGAACGGTCTGTCATTTCACACAGAGCTTTGCCTTCATTTTTCTCGTGTTCCTTTTGGACAATTAAGTCTGTATAAATGCCGTTTTCCAAGTCAAAAAGAGCGTTTATCAGGTGCTTGTTCCAACCGTGCTGGCGGTCTGTTCCGGGCAGATAAGAAAGCAAATCTGCAGGGTATGCTGATGATTTCAAGGACGTTCCATCCACTGCCAGCAGCCGATATCCCCGGTACTTCTTTTCGGGGGTAAGTGAATTTGAAAAGCTGTGAAATAAGTCCTCCAAGGCTTTAGGCAAAAGCTTTTTCCGCTGCTGCACAAAGGCGGAGGCAGAAGGTGTTTTTTCTTGAAAACGGAAAGCTTTCATGAGATTTTTGCCCACGCTTTCACAGCTCATGGTGAGCAAGAAGAAAATGATATTTTCAAAATCCAGCGCCCTGCGGCGGGTGAAATCCCGTCCCGGCCGGCTGGCGTAAATTTGGGGATTCTTTCCCATTTTCCTTACCTGAGACAGCAGCTTTTTTCGTAAGTTTTTTGCGGTTTGTTTCATTTTATAAGCCCCTTGAAGTTTTTATTTTTCAAGGGGCTTCGCCGCATATTTTTCTCATTTTGTCAAGGGCTTTTTGCCGGTTTCTTTATCTTTTTACAAAATGCTTAACTTAATGGCATTGCCCCACTGCTCTCGCCCCAGTAAAAGCCGATGTGGTTGTCCGCACCATCGTTAAAGGGCTGCAGGCTCCAGTACATGAGGATGATGTCGCCTTTTTCCAGCTTGCCGTCCGCCAGCATTTCGGCTTTTGTGTTGTAGACATAGCAGGTAAGCCCTGCCGCCTTTGCCAGCTGATAATAGTTGGAAGCACCTGCCAACAGGTCATAAGGCTTGCCCGACCCAAACCACAGGTCATCACCAGTGCTTTTGATGAGGTCGATGGCGGCAGAGCAGTTGAGCCCCACCTTGCGCAGCACATACCCCACAAAACCGCCGCAGTTCATGCCAGCGGTGCCGTTGTAGGAGGTGTCGCCGTTGGGGGACTGCACGTCGCCGCCAGCATAGGTGGTTCCCAGATAGTAGTTGTCATGCTCGTGGGCACTCAGCTCGTTGACGATGGCATCCCGGGTCACGCCGTAGTCTGTGAGGTACCGGCTGCCGCCCTCCAGGTCGGCCTTCACGCTGGAGATGGAGTCACGGGCATACAGCTCAATGCCGGTCAGATAGGGGTAGGGATCCACTTTGCCGCTGGGGGTCAGCACTTCAAAATGCAGGTGCGCCCCGGTGGCATTGCCGGTAGAACCCACCCGGCCGATCTGCTGGCCCCGCTGTACGGTCTGGCCCTGTCGAACATTGATTTCAGACAGATGGGCGTACAGGGTAGAATTACCGTCCGGGTGCTGGATCTGCACCATGTGGCCGTAGCTTTGGTTATCGTCGGTAGACTTCGAGCCGTCCCACACCTGCACGGTGGTAACAGTGCCCTCATCTGCCGCCAGGACAGGGGAGCCCTCGGGTGCGGCCATATCCAGCGCCTGGTGTTCTCGGCCGAAGCTAACGGTAACGTCCACTGCTTCCGGGGCGACCATCACATACTGCCCGCCAAACTCTGCGTCCATGACCTCGAAGTATTCTACATAGGGGTCAGGCACCGGGGCTGGGGCGGGTGCGGGTTCCTCCGAGGGCTCAGGCGTTGCCGAGGGCTCCGGGGTGATTTCCGGTTCTGAAGAAGAAATATCTTCCTCCGGGGGCGTGCTTTCCATGCTGCTTTCCACTGCGCTCTCCAACTGGGAAGACATTTCTGCCGCCCAGACTGTAGGGATACAGGAGAAAACCAGCAGCATGGCCAACAGGATCGATAAGGCTTTTTGCGTTGTTTTCATGGCTTTTGTTCCTTTCTGAATAAATTTGTATATGAAAAAAGGCGATGCACGAATGCACCGCCTTGGATTGTCTGTTTGCTTGCAAATGCTTGCAATCTCTGTATAAATGGGATATAATATTCTCCAGTGAAAGGAGGCCGCACTTATGGCAAACACATCTGCAGTTTACGCCCGCATCGACACCGGGCTAAAAGAAAACGCGGAGGGGATTCTGGCGCAGCTGGGCATTACTCCATCCAGTGCAATTCAAATGTTATACAGTCAGATCGTCCTTCAAAGGGGGCTGCCTTTCGACCTTCACCTGCCTCCCATGAAGCCAACCGCCCTGGATGGGCTGACCCGGGAAGAGTTGGACGCTGAACTCATGAAAGGTATGGACTCGCTAAAGGGCGGCATAACGTACAGCGCAGATGAGGTGCATGCTGAACTTGCGAAGGAATTCGGCATATGATGGTTGATTGGGAGCCATGGGCCTCCATGGGGATGCGCAAACTGCCCGTGGACAATTTCCTGGTGTTTTATCTGGTCAATCAGGAAGAATGCCTGGTCACGGTTGTCCGTATTTTTTATGGAGGCCGGGATATTGAAAACATCATCCAAAACGAGGAGCAATAAGTTAGGAACAAAAAAGTGCATCACCAGGTGGACACACCTAATGATGCACTTGCTTTTTGCTCTATTAAATTATGAGGGAATTACCGTTCTTCCCAATGCCCCTGCTCCGGGGTAGTTACCGTTTCATAGTGTCCCTCCACGTCCACTACCCAGACCCGCTCGCTGACCTCATACATAGGCCCGGAGGTCATAGTGTAGCCACCGTGGTCTTCACCGTTATCAAAGGCAGCCCACTGATGGGCGTCCACATCGCCGGTGGTGGGGAATGTCTGGCCGCAGCCGTTGCAGCGGTATACCCAGTCGCTGGTGAGGTAGGGCCGGTCCTCCCAGTGGCCCTGCTCGTCCACCCAAATTTGCTGTGTGGAGGCAGGAACATCCACCACCCACACCTTTTCTTTCGGCTTGGGGGTGACTGTAGGCGCAGGCTGGGGAGTAGATTCCACTACTATAGCAGCAGGTGTTGCCGTAGCTGCAGGAGCTTTACTGCTGGAGGGTGCCGCCTGTTCCGGGCTGCTTTTAGCCGCTAAAACAGGCTCCTGCTCCTCTTTCTCTACAGATTCTGCCAGTTCCACCTTTGGAGTTGATTTCGCTTTCGGGGAAGGAGATGCCTTTGCCGAAGGCTTGGGTGAAGGTGTTGCTTCCGCCTGACTACTCGACAAAACAATCTTCGGCGAAGCACTGGGCAGCGGTTCCTCTGCCACATCCGGCTTGCTGCCAAAACCTACCAGCATCACAAGCACTACTGCCAGAACCAGCCCGACTATTACCGAACCCCCAATTTTCTTACCGTACTCTTTTTTCATCTGGTGCTCCTCTCTGCCCCTACTCAGGGGCACTATTCGTATTCGTCGTCTTCCTCATCCACTTCTTCTCCCCGCCGCCTTTTCAAGACCGACAGGATGATCAGCGCAGCCACGGCCACAATCATCCCGCCGCCAAACACGCACAACTGCCAGATAGGGATGCCCGCCAGTACAGGCTGGGCTTCCGGTTCAGGCTCCGGCTCATGGCTGTGGGATTCAATGACAGGCTCATTCTGGCTTTCGGGTTCCGAATCAACAGGTGTTGGCGCAGAAACTTTAGAACCCAGGCAGGTCAGCGTATAGCTTTTACTGCCGCCAATCTCCAGTCGCAGTACGCCGTCCTCCCCCACGGGAATCGTGCCGGGGTACAGGCCGGAGTCCGTCTTTAACTGGAACTCCACCCCAGCCCATTCCGGGCCCAACTGAATAACAAGCTGTTCCGGGCTGGCGATTTGAAGCTCGGTTCCATCGGTGCCGTCCCTGGCACTGGCGGGGATGAACAGGCAGAACAGGAAAAAGAAACTGGTTGCAAGAGCCACCATGGCTCTGTTTATTTTTGAAAGCATATTGTACCTCCTGGAATTGGGCCGTGGAAGGATTTGCTTTCATCCTTATCACACGGTTGGTTGTCGGAATTTACAACGGATTTTTGAAATTTTTCTTTTCTTTTATCTCCCCATGATGTATACTGAAAAAAATAGAAAGGGGGCCTGCCGGATGGCTATGCACACAAGCGATATTCAAGCGCTGCTATCACCCATTTTTGCTGATTACGGCATCACAAAGGCGGTGCTTTTCGGCTCGTTCGCCAAGGGCACGGCTACCGATAAAAGCGACATTGACCTTTTAGTGGAAAGCGGGCTTCACGGGCTGCGCTTTGTTGGGTTTATGGAAACAATCCGGCAAAAGGTTGACCGGCCTGTGGATGTTTTCGATATATCTCATATTGAAAAAGGTTCTCAACTGGAACGGGAAATCCAGGCTACTGGGGTGACGATTTATGAAGCTTCTCCCCAGAATATAGGACTGCGCGCTATGAAAGCTGCGAGCCAGATTGCTGCGGAAAACGGACTGGCCGATATGACGTTAGAACAAATCAATGCAGAAATCATGGAAGTCAGGAACAGTCAAAAGTAAGGCACCCGCCAGTCATGGCAGGTGCCTTTCTCTTACCTCGCCGCCGCAATATGTGTGATAGCTCCCCAGATGCGGTTGGACTCCCGGTTGATGCCCAGAATCCGCACCGTGACCCGCGCCCCCCTGGGCGGCCTGCCGCGCTTAGGATAACTGCACAGACAATCCACGCCTTCATCCAGCGCCACAAACACGCCGTTGATGTCCACCATGCTCACCGTGCCCACATAGCAGCTCCCCACCGAGTACCGCCATAAAGCCTTTTCATAGGGGTTCTCTCCGGCCTGCTTCACAGAAGCCGTCACCCGGACATTCTCCCGGTCGGCACGGTCAACCTCCAGCACCTTCACCAGCACCCGCTGGCCAGCCTGGAAGTAGAGCCCCGCGTCCATCCACCGCTGGTAACTCAGCTCCCGCAGGGGGATGTACGTCTCCAGGCCGAATAAATCCACGAAAATGCCTGCCCGGATGACCGACACGATGCGCGCCTCCGCGCACACGCCCTCATGGATAGGCGGGTTCCCGGCTCTCCCAGAACCGAAATAGTATTCACGACGCTTAGTGGCCATGGCTTCCAACCGGCTGCCTGCCGCCAGACTGGTCTGCGGCTCCACACCTTTTATGATGTAATCCACCTCTGCACCCAGACGCTTGGTGAGCATATAATTGTAAAGCTCCGCTTCCGAACGGCCCCGGCGATCCTGCGGCAACTCTACCGCTTCTTCTGCAGGGATAATGATTTTGAACGCCCCATGGTAGATGACTGCCAGGGATGTTTCGGGCTTGGGACGCTCCACCCCCTGGATAGTTCCCGTGAGGATGCGGCCCGTCTTTTGCGACTCCACCAGGTCGAGCAGGTCACTGCGGGCTTTGTCTGCGTCGGTTTCAACGGTGGGCCCATCGCCAATGGCCAGGACGGGACTGAGTCTGGCAGCGCGCCGGCGGCGGGGGAAGATTCTGTCAGACTGGTTTTGATCGTGCACCGGAACTGCAGATCCACGGTCCTCCTCTGCGATTTCTGTCCCAGTCTGGGGAAACAGCGCATCATGAGGCGCCTTTAGGTCCACGTCCGCCCGATTTCCTTCCATTTCAGAACCGGTCTGGGGCGGCTGGCCTTCCTGCAATAATACATCATCCATAAACATAAATTTTACCTCCTAAAAATCTGTGGGTGGTTTGGCTGAGCTGTACAAGCCTGGCTTTGCTTTCTTTTTATCCGGGTCTGGGGGCGGCGGTGGAACTGCTATTGGAGTAACCACCTGTGCAGGCCGGTAATCCATAATGGAGCAATTTTTCAACTCCCTTGCCATGGGGTGCAGCGTGTAATCCAACTTTTTGAGTTTCAGCACATTGCACCCCCGGATAACGCACAGCAGTTCCTCATTGGGCAAGCGCAGCACCTCATCGGGAGTAAGCAACTTACGGCGGCCCTGGCCCTCGGTCTGGCGGTACTGGGGGATGAACTGGGCCACCGCCATGGTCTGGCGCGTGGTCGAGGTGGAGTCTACCCGGATGCTCATATCGCCGCTGCGGGAAGAAAAGTATTGGGCGGTCATGTCATCGGTGCAGCCCAGCATCAACTGGATGTCCGCATTGCCGATAATTTCTGACCACAGGTTGTTGGGGTAGCGGTTCTGTAGCTGCCCCAAACTCTGCACCGCCAGCATGACCCGGATATCCCGGGAACGAATGACGGAAAGCGAACGGGCAAAGTCCGAGCCATCTGCCGCGCCGCCGATTCGGCCAACATTATTGAATTCGTCGAGTATCAAGTTGACTGGCACCGGACATCTCCTCCCCGGCTGGCTGTCCGCAAACCGGGTCAGGCGGATGAACAGGAACGAGAAAAACAGCGATGACAGAAACGCCATGGTGGCATCTTGGTCACTGAGGATAATAAAATAGGCGCACTTCTTCCGGGCCGGGGCTGTCAGGCTGATATCCGACCGGCTAATGATTTTTGCCACCGCCTGGTTCTGCAAGACCTGCAGCCTCGTACCCAAGCCCAGTATGATTCCAGACCGCACCGTGTCGCTGGACTGGGAGAACAGATTAAAGGGCGCTCTCGCCGGGTGTCCCAGAGGCAGCTTCTCAAAAAGAGTCATCAACTGGCGCTCGCTGTTCTGGGTCAAAAGCCGGTATACGGCAGGCAGGTGCTTTTCCGTTTTGTCTAAGCTGGCATCCTGGTCGATGAACAGAATCAGTGCTTTCAAGAGGTTTCCCTCGCCGCTGTCCCAGAACTTGTCGCCCTTCCCGGCACTGGTATTGCCGATGATGACATCTGTTAACACCTGGGCCATGAGGGTATCACCGTCCAGGTCTGCCATGCAGTTCCAGGAGTCCCCATGGGCCGGGTCTACCAGATTGAACACTTTCACTTCGTAGCCATACTTCTTGAAAAGCCCGACGGTATCGCTGTAGAGCTCGGCCTTGGGGTCTGTGATGACCACTGACTCCTCACGCTTGATGCACTGGAACAGCGCATTGCGTATGACGGCCCGGGATTTCATGGTACCGGACGCTCCAAAAATGGCAATATGGCGGTTCAGCCGGGTATCTTCGGGCATACAAACAGCCTTGCCGTGGTACTCGCCCAGAACCGTACCCTTTGCCCTGCTGATGGGCGCGGTCTCCAGCATCTGCTGCATCTCCTTCTCGGTCATCCAACTGGCTGTGCCGTAGGTGCCGGATTTGCTAAGGCCGAAACCCCGAGGGTCAGTGCCGCCAGACCGGCCTTGAACTTTCCAGTAGACCAACAAACCGCCGATGACCAGGAGAACCAAGCCTACCCCCTGCAATCCGCTGAAAGTAAAGGCGCTGGAGAAACAGGTGATTGGGTTCCAGTCTACCGGGGGCAACCGCGCATTACCAGTTAATCCATCCTGGGCCAGCCATTCCCGGTAATCTGCCAATAGCTGCCCCATCAGGCCGCCTATGTACAGCAAGGCTGCCAATCCCAGAATGGCGGCAACCATGATGACAGTTTTCCGTTTACTCAAAGGCATCCCTCTTTTCTATTCCCAGCGCAGCTTCCACTGCATCCATCTCAATGGTTTTTATGACTGCCCGGCCTGCAAGGTATTCCCGGAGGAAGTCCACCTGGTGAGGGAAACACAAAACCTCAAAGGGCCCGGTTCGCCCCTCTATCCCCTCTTTGAAACGGATGAGCCGGGCCAGGTCGCCGTCCAAGTGGGAAAGGACAAACGTACCGTCCACCTGCGCATCGTACTCAAAGGAACTACGGTTAAAAGAACGGGTCTCCGGGTCAAAGAGTAGGCTTAACAGGCGCTCTTTCCAGTCCGGGATCGTGAAAAACTGAAGCTGGCGGACGCCATTCTCATCCAAGGGGACAAAGTGTATATGGCTGAATACTACATCTGGCCGCAGATCTTTCTTTTGTTCCTTGCTTTTCTCTGAGAAGGACTGCAAGGCAACTCCCTCAGAAGCCCCAAACAGAATTGCAGAGTCCACATTGCCAATACCTGCGTTTAGCCGGCTGATTTCTGCCAGGCTGTGGACGGTCTTGAACTCGCCCATGCCGTTCCATTTCATAGCCGCCTTGCGGGTGTTGTACACCGCATAGCAGTTTCCGGCACAGTAGGCAGCCCCTACCATGCGCGTAAACGATGTCTTGTTCAACTCGGCATCGGAAATACGTTTGATATCCCTGGAGAGATACAAGGACGGCTCTTCGGGAACCAAAGGGAGAATTCTTTCCCTTTGCAGCCCTGGAAGCGCATACGGCCTTACTTCCCATCCTGCCCGCCAGCACATCGCAGCAGCCTCAGCTATTCGGTGATGCCGGTCAAGATGCAGGCCGTCCCCAGGGAAATGATGGTTCCAGAAAGAATGCATATAATATGGATAAGCACCGGGATGCACCCATTTCAAGATAGGTAAGGCTTGCTTATATAGGCGGACCGTTTTTGTCCTTCCGCCGCCATTGAGGGTGAACAGCCTGCAGGCCATCTCCTCACCTGTCTGGGAATTGCGGAATTGCTCTGAATCTGTCAGCTTAACGATAAGAGCCTTATACACCCGCTTACTCCCAAGCAGGTCTAAATGCTGAAAAGGGAACTCTCCTACAAAAGACAGCAATGTGACCAGTTCTGACACATGACTGCCGGGACGAAACTGAATCATTTTCACACCTCTCGATTGGAAGCATTTCTCGACCTGGCTACCTCTCCCTCGGTCGAAAGGCGGCCCATATTCAAGAGAAGGAACCCGCATAAACACGGGGTTCCCTCCCTTTTTCGAGTTATGTAATTTTTGAAACCTCAAAAAACGGCTTTTCTTACATACCGTTTTCAAGTGTGTTTGGGGAGATTATCATATAACCCCACCCCCTCATCCGGCATGGATTTCTCGACCTCCAGCCAGTAAGGGAAATCTTCCCGGGGGACAACATATATTTCTGTACGGTCATCCTCTGACGCAGCCGTACAATAGTGATGGTCGCATATGGCAGGACTATCATCCGGCATGGTGTAAAGGGCCACAATATCTGTGACAATATTCGCTTCGATGTTATCGTGGTCCCTGTGCTGGCGTTCCGGGCGGCTGCGGCTGTAGACGTGTCGAAAAATCAACACGCAGTCGGTATATTGCACCGGCTCCTTATCACGAAAGAAGTCCTGCATAGCCGGATACAGGAAGTCCCGTATATAATCTACCGAACCGTGCTTTTTCCTCGGCAGGAGTGCCGGGATCCGAAGCCCAAACCATCCCTGCTCCGTAAAACCAATCTCTACAGGGATTCTCTTTGCAAGGATCCTCCTTATATCGTCTCTTGCAGACGGCCTGCCCGTATAAGCCGGCAGCACCCGAGTCAGCAATGTGGCTCTCTCTGCCGTATCCTCCAACTGAAAAGCGTGCTCAAAAGCCGCCTCAAAGTGGCCCGCGTTCCAAAGCCAGCGGGCCATTTCCACCTGCTCGGTCATGCGTTTGAGCTTGCGGTCTATCTTGTCAAGCACTTCCAGAAATACGCTCATGGATGTTCTCCTCCGAGTAAAATAGTATTTGAGGCTCCTCGCCGCCCTGAAAATCCACCGTGGCAAACAGGCAGGGGACATTGGGCAGCCGCAAGTTCTCTGCCATGGAGATATGGGGCAGCACGATGATGTACTTCAAGTCGTCCTGGGGCTGCAAAAGGCGCAGCTGGCTCTGCTCGCCCTCGTACAGCACCACGATTTCATAGCCGACATTTTCCTTCAAAAAGAAGATCTGTGAAGGGTACACCGCTGGGTAATGGGCCATGGGCTCTACTTGCTTGATAAATTTCAGCAGCACCCACACAGCCAGAATCGTCCGCTGGTCGGGCTTGCACATGGCGTCCAGCCCCACATAGTACCCGCCGGATATGTCCTCTATCTTCCCCTGGCGGAGCAGGTTCCGCAAAATCTTCTCCGCTGTCCTTACGGGCTTTTGCAGCATCCGCACCACCTGGGCGCGGGGCAGCGCCCCGTACTGGGACAGCCAGTTTACCACATACTGTTCTTCCTGCAGCAGCATGGGCAGCACCTCCTTTGTGCGCATAACGCGCTGAATACTTATTTCCTGTAAAATACGCATATACCCTACTCATTCGCCGATTTATACGCATTTTGATGTTTTTCCTTCTGCATGGCTTTTTTTGTACGCATAAAAAGCACGGAATACGTTTTACTCATTTGCAGGTTTATGCGTATTCCGCTGCTTTTCTTTCAAAATCGCCTCCAGTTCGGCCCGGTCGGTGGTGATCATCTCCTGCTCCTCCCGGGATGCCTTGATGACCACCGGCACCTTATTGTTGTTGGAGTACACCAGTGCCTCCCCCCGCTCGAAACGAGTGATGGAACGGGTCTCCGTCTTGGTAAGCTTCAGAACCTCCTGCACATACCGGGCCTCGTCCGGCTCCAGATTCAAAATAATCTTGTTCTTGGAGTTGTTAATGATGGCCCGACCATACTTCCCATCCTCCAGGCCGAAGAAATCCGAAAGGTCTTGGGTGGCCGAGATAGCCGCGCCGCCAAATCCACGGATGGTCTTGAAGATGGTCAGGCAGAAGTCAGCGGCCTGCTTGTTGGAGGACGCGCCCACCAACTGCCATATCTCGTCTATCATGATGGCTTTCTTCTTGGTACGGTCGGCCTTCACGTTGTCCCAAACGTAATCCAGGGCGATCATCATGCCCACGGGAAGCAGCTTGCCTTTCAGTTCCGAAAGGTCAAGGACGATATATTTGTTGTTGAGGTCCACATTGGTCTGCTGGTTAAAGGATTGGGCCGAGCCCGTGACAAACCGGCTGACGATAATTGCCACCCTCTTAGTCATGGGGTTCTCCAGCAAATTCTTGTGAAGGTCACCCAGAATCGGCATTTTCTTCATCCTGGGCGGGTTAGATCTGGCATCCAGATAGAGCGAATCGTTATCGTGCGTGATACCAAAATCCGCATAGGTCTTAATGAGCGTTTCATCCAGCATCTGCTCCTCTTCGTTGGTCATGTCGGGGATGAGCAGGGAGAAGAAAATCATCAGCTGCTGGATTTTCCGGGCCAGCATGGAATCCTCCTCGCCGCTGTCACCGTCGATCAGCTCCATCTCCGGGGATACCGTGTGCCGGATCTCCATGACATTGATGCAGTGGGGCGAACCCGGCGCTATCTTCACATACTGCCCGCCGATACGGTTGCAGGCCCGGCGGAACTCATGTCCCTTGATAGGGGCCAAAATGTAGCACTGGATGCCCCGCATCCTCATGCGCAGGGCCAGGAGTTGAAGTGTGAAGGTCTTGCCCGCACCGCTGGTGCCCAGCAGGTTCAGGTTTGCGTTCTTGTTCTTCCGGGTATCGAATAAGTCTACGATGCACAGGGAATTATTGTGCCGGTTGACTCCCAGCAGCACCCCCGTATCATCGGACATCTCAAAGCTGGTGAACATATAAGTGGATGCCGCCCCGCTGGTCAGCACATTCCGCTGGGACTTGCGTTCCAGGGAGGTGTCCAGATGCAGGAAGGGCATTACAGATTTCAGCGCGGCTTCCTGCTGGAAACGGCAGTCTGAAACCTGCATATCCATGGACTTGAGCATATCCACCATCTGCTGCTTGCGCCAGACCAGCTCCTCGTACCCACGGGCCGAGATGGTGATGAACACGGACATATAAAACAAATCCTCGTTGTTGTTGGCAATGCCCTGCTTGATGAAATAGCCCGCCTGGATGGAGTTGGTCAGCTCCTCGTAGTCCGTACTGGTGTCCTGCATACTCTTGAGCTTGGTACGGTTGAGACGGATACGTTGAGCCACCTTGTCAATGGTACGGCTGCGGTTTTCTCGCCGCAGATGCACGTCCACATCGATACCCTCACCCGCGTTTATCAGGGCAGACATCCACCCGGCCCGCACCATGCTGGGGTAACCATCGGCTTTTATATAAAGGAAAGCGTAGTACAGACCGTCCATGACGGTGTAGTTAAAGTGGGTTAGATCAATGCCTCTAGGCGCTAAGAAGTTTGTCATATTGATTTTAGGCACCGGGTCTACACCAATGACTTTCCCCTTCGCCGCCATGGTGTCCAGCACCACGCGGTCTACCCGGTCTGCAAAAGGCTCGTCCACGCAGGACTGTCGGTTAAAGAACATATAGAGCACCTCAGCTGTAGCCTCGTCCGGGTCGCGGGGCTGCAAAATGGAATTGCCGCACTGGAGGAAATACGCCCGGGCGTTCTGCTCCGCTGTCTGCAAGGCACTGTAGACCTGCCCCGCGTCTGCGCTGTCCCCCCGGCGCTGCTCCTCGTACTGAAAGATGAGAAAGAAACGGCGGGTCAGGGCCTCCCGGCTGCCTACGTCCTTGATGAGCCGGATGTACCCCTCCCCCAGAGACTTGCACTGGTCGTTTTCTTCCTTTTCCAACTCCCTGCGAACCATTGCGACATGCTTGTCCGAGTCTGCCTTTCGCGTGATACTCTTGAACTGCAGCCGCATGGGCGAAATCTTCAGCCAGCTTGCGAAGGAGGAAATAATGTTGAACTGCTCCTCGTCTGACCGCAGCATGAAGTTGATGGGCTCAATCTCCAGTATCTTCAGGAATCGCCCGTCCGTGGTTTCCACCACGCCGTGCTGAATCCTTCTCACCGGCAGGAACCCCTGCGCGGTTTGCTTTTTTCCTTTTTTCTTTTTTCGGGTCATATTGATAACCAACTCTTCTCATATGTATTTTCCGCCGGTTTCCGGCAAAGGCCAGCACATGGCACAGGCACTGGAACAGGGAATCCCCGTCAATACCCATAACCGCCAGCACACCCAGGGGCAGCAGCGTCACCGTCATGATGACGATTTTGATGGTGCCCGACACGGGCAGCCACATGAGCTCCGGATAGCCTGCCAGAATGAGCAGGAGCCCCGCTTCAATAGCATTGCGAAGCTCCAGCATCCCGCCCAGTATCTTGCCCGAATCCGTATAGTTCGCCGGAATGGCGTACACATTGTTATAGCTTTTCTCATCCATAATTATCGCCCCATCCTGTAGATTTGCGCCGTGGTCTGATATCTCCCCAACCGCAACGCTTCGTTATGGTCAGGAATAAAAATATCAACCCGGCTCCTGTTGTTTTCTATCCCCGAGCCGCCCCGGTCCTCCACAGTGTACATGGTGCCGTTTATCATAATCTGCGTACCGAACGGATAGTAACTGGACATAGCCACCATACCCCGGGCCGCTCTTTTCCCACTGGCCGTGAAGCCATCGGCGTTGCTGCCACAGCAGAGGGAACAGGCGCAATAATGGGTCACGTCCACCTGTATGGTTTCAATGGGCATGCCCTGCTGCACGTTGTTGGGCGGGGCGGCATCGAAGTCCACATATTTGGGCCTGCGAAGATTGAGCGTCCCCTCGTAGCTGGGCGTATTGAAAATAACGCCCTCGCCGCCAGAGGAATGCACCCACATCCGCTGGCCACCCTCACCGTAACCAGCAAACACCAGGACGTGCGTCCAGTCTGCCCGGCCGCCAAGGAATCCCAAATCGCCGGGCTGCAGTTCTGCCGCCGTGACCGTCTCGGAATTGTCCCACTGGCTCCAGTTTGTGCCGTACAGGCTCACGCCCACCGCTGTCTTATAGACCCAATCGCTGAACCCGGAGCAGTCCAGTCCATAAGGTTGAATCGTGCCGCTGGTGGGCGACCCTGCCGCCGTCACCAGACGGGGCGTATTCCACTCGTCATTCCATCCTGGGGCGGATTTGCCGCCCCAAAAGTAAGGCACCTTGCCCACCAGGGACAGCGCCGTGGAGAGGATGTATTTCCTCATGGCGCTGCAATTCTGGCGGTTCACAAAGGCAATAAGCTCTGCATCCGTCAGGGGCACAGCCTGCCCGTTTGCCACCGAGCCATACAACGTGCGCTTGAGCGCCGCCGCCATCTTCTCGATGGCTTCCTTATAAGTGATTTTGAACAGGCCATACTCCGCGTCCAGATCAATGCCAAAGGCCGTGGCAATGACCGAATCGTCAAAGGGGTGGATGGTGCATTTTACAAACTCGACAGTCTCCGTGGTAGGCTCCTCATCGTCCTCACCTTCTACTTCCACTTCGGTTTCTCCCGTGCCGTCCTGGGTCACCGGGAACATGAAGCCGACCACGTTATTCAGCTTAGCGGTCAGGTCGGCCTTGCTGGTATTTTTCTGCTCCAGCGAGGCCGAGTATGCCGCCAATATGTAGCAGACATCGTACCCGGCAGAACTGTAAGCGTAATTTGCCAGGGCATCCATGGATAGGCGGTAATCGTAGCCGCCGCCCGTAATGATACCCTCGACCTGCGTCAGTGCCTGGTCATATCCGCTTTCCACGGCCTGATCGACTATTTCAGCTAATTCTGTGTATGTGCTGAGAAGCGTAGCGTCATCTGCTGGTTTGTTCCCATCCAAACCCAACACCGGGTTGGTAACGATAGTGGGCAGGGACACGATAAGCACAATGAAAAACAGCAGGCACAGGCACATGGTCACCAGCACCTTAAAAAGTGTGTGGCGCATGGCCCATGCTGCTGCCAGCACGGCTCCCCAGGGGCCAGCCGCCGAACCTGCCGCAACCTCTGCCGCCGCGCCACCGGAGCCTGCCTGCACCGTAGCCGCAGCGGCGTGGGCGGTCTGGCTGGCAGCGGCTTCACTGGCCTGCTTTGCCGCCTGAGCCAGCTTCCCAGCCGCCTGCCCGAAATTATCCTGCCCATCCCCTACCTGTTGCTTGACCGGTTCCATGGGCTCACCTCTTTCTCCTGGGCGCTTTGATTTCCAGCGATGTGCGTGCTTTCGGCTCGGCGTACCGCGCGGGCTGGCTCTTATAGCGCACGCTCTCCACCGAGACAGTTTTCACGCTGTTGCCGTCATAGACGGGCTTGCCATTTTCATACACCGGTTTGCGCTCCACAGCGGCTTCCCCACGGATAGCAAACCACTGTCCGCCCTTGGAATCCTCATAGACCTGATAATCCCCACGGGGCGGGGCGTACTGGGCTGTGTCAAAGAACATGGTGCCGCTGCCGTCCTGGTGCCGGACTTCCACCCGGCCTTCCTCCCTGGCGGAGCCGTCCACGCCGAACACCTTCTGCCCATAGCCGGGCATGAACGCCTGGAACTGCGCCTGATTGTAAGCCTGGGCAGGCTCGCCTTCCTCGAAATCCGGGGCAACGCTGTGGGCCTGCATGGCATACCAGTCCACGCCATTTCCCGCCTGCATGATGGAGTGAGGCGCGTCCGGCTCGTCAAAGTAGGCGCTGTTGTACCACATGGTGTTGCCGCTGTCGGTGCTGGCTTCCATGACGCCATCCGACACCGTGCGAAGGGACGTGCCCTCTGCCGCGCTGGGGAACGCTTCCGCCACCTGTGCGGCTTCGCTTGCGCTGCCGCTGAACAGGGGCGAATCGTAGAAACTACCTGCCCCGGCCCCAGACGCCATCTGATACCACTGGCTGCCGTCTGAAGCTGTCACCACACCGTGAGGGCTACTGGGCCGTTCATACTGGGCGGCGCTGAACATGGCCACCTCGGCCGACTGCCCGTCTGCCCTCACCGCCGTGGTACTAATCTGTCCACCCGAAATGCTGGTGCCTTGAAGCTGGTATCCGCCCAGCTGCGGCATATAATTGCCCAGGCTGCGGTCGGCAATCTCGCCGCCGATGGATCCGGACACCGAAGGCTGGCGTGTGGCAACCGAAGCGATAGATTCTCCCGTAAGGGTCGCGCCATTCCGGGCTGCCATGCCGCCAAAGGCACGCCCTACAAAGCCCAGGCCGCCTCCTGCGCCCATAGGGGTGCCGCCTGCTACAACAGAATCCCGCACATAAGAATTCCCCTTGAACTTGCTGGCGAACCCGGCAAATCCCCCAGACGCACCGGAAGCCGCCGCACCGCTACCCTTGAATACAGACCCGGCACTCTTGGGGGCACCCGCTATACCGCTGATGACCTTTGCCGCCATCATCATTTCCATAGCCATGCTGGAGCCGGTCTGGGCCACGTTCAGACCCAGGCTGGCAAGGTAGCTGTCAAACCGCTGGGCGGTCTTGAGGAACGCAAGCGCACAGAACAGCCACAAGAACACGCTGCCCTGTCCGTTGGACAAGGCCCCGCCGCTGCCGATGTACTGCCCCATGGCCGAGCTGAAGCCCCGCAAAAACCACACGTTCATCACAAGCAAAAGAAGCTGGGAACCGACCATGCGGCACCAGCTTCTGAATACTTGCGAGGTGGCTTTGGAGGCCCCCATAGAGAAGGCCAGCGGCGAGGTGTAGCAGAGCACGCCCACCACGATATACCGCTCCACGGTTTCCAGCAGGAGTTTGAAATAATTCCAGCCCAGGGCAATTTCCAGAATCACTATGAGCAACAGCCCAATGATGGACGTGACTGCCACAAACGTAGTCAGCCCGTTTGACAGCGCCTGCTCCACCCCGGCAAAGGTGAAGTCCTCCGCCGACATGGTGATGTCCATCAGGGCCGTGTAAGGCGCCCGGGCAATGTCCAGGGTGAGTTCAAAGATGGGCTTTGCGTACCCAATGAGCGCCGCGAACAGGGCGCTTCTGGCTACCAGTGTCCACGGGTTCTCCGCGTCCGTGATGGGCCCGCCGAACACCCGGAAAAGCTGCCACACAGTGATGAGGAACAGCACCGCCCAGGCCGTGTATTGTAGCACGGTGAAAGCACTGCTGACGAAGGGGAAGTATTCCTCCATGGCGGTCATGTCGGTGCCCAGGGCATCTAAAAACAGGCCGGACACTGTGTCCATCAGCTCGGCCACAATGCTGCTCACCCAGTTGACTATGCCCTCGAAAATCCAATCAAGCATAAGCCGTCAACCTCCTTACCCGGCGTAGTTGCCTCCGGCAATCAGCGGCTGCAGGTACGCCACGATGAACCCCAGGGAGTTCAGGGTGATCCACGTCACCACGATGCGTTTGAGCCAGCTTGTCGCTTCGTCCACAGCACGCTGGTTCCGGGAAATCATGCGCACCAGCAGGGCAATGGCTGCGGCCGTGACCGCCACGATGGTGCTGATGGCCACCAGTTGTCCGTACACGTCCTTCATGATGTTGGAGAAACGATTCCAGATGGTGTCAGCGAACACAGGCTGCAAGGACACTATCACTGCCGCTCCGGCCCCTACCAGTGACCAGTAGGTCGTTGCCAGCCGCTGGCCTTTCTTCTTTTTTGGGTTTGTCATAAATTGCCTCCTTGTTAAATTTGGGCAGCAAAAAAGCCACTTTAAGCAATCTCGCTCAAAGTGGCTTTAGGGCTACCCCCAATTTGGTACGATATCATCTTACCATATTTCCATTTTCGTGTCAACCACTTGGGGTCGGCAAAATATCATCCCATTATAGGCAAAATGTTTTCACTGAATACTTTCTAAAAAAGTCAGCATATCAAGCCAGAAATCAACGTCTGTAGCAGGGGCTGACCACAATCGAAGGGAAAGAATCGTAATGGCCTGCTCACGATAACGGTAATACTGCCGGGATGACAGCGAGAGCCGGTAAAGCAGCTCCTTGTGAGTCAGCATATCCGGGCCTATGTAGGTAAGATAGATCAGTTTGTAGAGCACGGCCCCATTCCCAGGCTTTTGGCGCAGGACCGTGAGGGCTTCATTTACCCGGTCCAGCAGCAACCGGGATTTTTTCGTCCCTTCCATCCTGCTTTCCAGTTTCCGGTTCCCCATGGCCAGTTGAAGGTCCATCTGCTCCAGCAGAACGTCCACGTCCTCAAACGGCACATCTAGTTCCTCCGCCACCGTCTCCGGGAAACATTCCATCACCCAGACCAGTGTGCGGTAGTTCTGAAGGAGCTGCATGGTGTTGTGATAGCTGTTGCGGTCCTTCTGCTGCCTGATCGCCCGGATTCTCTCGTTGGTAATACTTTGGTTGGCCAAAATCCCTCTCTTTGTCAAAATGTCGATGAATGCCTGGGATTTTTCGGCCATATTTGCTTCTTCCTTGCTGTATGTCAAATTTTCGTCCTGGTTCTTCATAGTCAAAGAGCTCCTTTCCAATCTGCGTAAGGTCAATCGGGGTAGAGCTATAGCATCTACCCTTGCAGTCATCAATACCATTCTTCCAACTCTTAGGAGGAGAAATATACGCGCGTATTATGGGGGTCAAAAGTGCAACGCGGCTTATTTTTCGGCTGAACCACGCCACTAATTTCCCGAACCGGGTTTTTCCCACGTTTCCCTTGAGCGTATTTGCTCCCAGAAAACGTATTTCCTTAAAAATACGCACGACGTCCTCCTGAGCCGGCAGTGAAACCTCTGCACCTGTTGGGTACAGCTTATTAAAAATGAGACATCCGTAAGAGCCGGGCAGGCGGTACAGAGCGAAGGCATCCCCATGCTTCTTCAGAAATCTCCATACCTTTGTCTTTTCCCAGCCCCAGCGTTGCCCCAGGGTTTCCAAGGTTAAATTTGCCCCGTACTTGCCATACTGGATAACAGGCGCAAAAAAAGAGAACCCGTTGTCCGGGTCCTCCCATACTGTGTGACACCATAAGTCCAGCCAGGCGTCCGCTTCTTCAAATTTGTAGTGCTGCTGTGCCAATCGTTCTGTAATGCTCCGGGGTAGGCACAGGAAGCCGTAGCCATCTGTGGTGTAGACTGCGCCTTTCGTGCAGGCCGCGCCAGAGCATTTTACCACCCAATCGGTGATTTGATAGGTCAGTTTTTTCGTTTCTTTATCTAAGTCATATTCCAGATATCCGAGTGTAGAGAGCTTTTCCAGCGTCCCCAGAGCCTTGGATCGGCTCTTAACGCCCAGGATACTCTTCAGCCCTACAATTCCTCCGGCCCACATACCGGGCTCAACGGGGTTCTTATAGCCACAATAAGAGGAGAGTCCTTTGCGAAACGCCGCACGGCTGGCCAGTTTCATCCACGCACCCATGATGCCTTTGGCATCGGGTAGGTCTTTCCTGGGCAGCTTGACCCATTGGTATTTTTGCAGACATTTCATGTGAAATTTCTCCCTATTATTGGCGGTTAAATTCTTTATTTGCAGGCGTTCAACAAAAGTATCCTATTTCCAGCCACGAAAAAAAGCCTAACAGAGATTCCCTCTCCATCAGACCTTCATTCAGATAGTCGTGTTATATCATTTCCCATTATCAAGATAAGCTCATTTCAAGGTACAAAAGAGCATACAAAAAGCAAAAGCAAACTCTATGCAAAAAAGATTAAATGGTTAAATACGCATATCAGTTATTTGTCTGACTTTTCCTCGCATATAAATCGTCTCCTTTCAGAATAATTGTCCTCTTCGTCTTTGAAGAGATTTTTTTGGATACTTTTCGCCCCCTAATATAATAATTTTTTTACTGTGATTTTGGAAGCAGTGCCAAAACCCATGTTTTTTTTTATGATTCATTATAGCGCTTATTCCTTTTACTGTCAATGTCCACAGAAGAGAATGTCGATTTTTGTAGAAATATGCAGACGAAGAGATGACTTTGTATTCATTTTTTCTAGCCGTATAACATTTAGAATCAGCTTTAAACATGTATTTATTTTGCGATTTTTGAATTATGGCCCACCGCACAAAAAACTTGCAGCGGAATAATAGAAGGAATAAAATAAGCACATGAACAAACAACTGAGCCTTTCAGGCCTGATGGACGAACTGTCACAGGCGCGGACGAAGAAAAAAAGAATTTTTACAGCAGATGGATCGGCTGATTCCGTGGGATAAATGTGTGGAAGAAATCAGACCGTGCTACTACAAAGGAGAGCGCGGGAACAAGCCCTATGGGATCGAGCTGATGCTGCGTCCGTATGTGCTGCAGAACCTGTATAGTTTGTCGGATGAAGGAACCGTAGCAGAAGCAATCGACAGCCGCGCGGCTTCTAATTTTTGCGGGGTGGATTTCAGCAATCAGGTGCCGGATGGGGACACGCTGGGGCGGTTCCGGAATCTGCTGACCCGAAACGGCCTGCAGGAAAAACTTTTCAACCAGGTTGTGGAAATGCTGGAAGAACGCGGGCTGATTCTGAAGAAGGGGACGATTGTGGATTCTACCATCATTTCCGCGCCGTCAAGCACCAAAAACGCAGAGAAGAAGCGGGATCCGGAGGCGCATTCCACGAAAAAGGGGAAGAATTATTACTTCGGTTATAAGGCGCACATCGGCGTGGACAAGGACACCGGGCTGGTACACACCCTGAAGGCCACCGCCGCAAACGTCCATGACGTGACCATGATGGCGGAACTGCTTACCGGCGAAGAAACTGCCGTCTATGGGGACAGCGGGTATCTTGGCGCGGAGAAGCGAAAAAATGCGGTACTACGAAACAAAAATGGCAAGAAAATTCGGTATAAAATCAATCGTCGGCCCTCTCAATCCAAAAATTCTCCCACCCGTTCCAAAGCACAGATAAAGCGCCGTGAGCACGAAAAATCATCTGTCAGAGCAAAAGTAGAGCACGTTTTCGCCGTAGTCAAAAACAGATTCCGGTACCGAAAAACCCGGTACCGAGGTCTGTTGAAGCAGACTGCAAAATTGAATATGGTGTTTGCACTGGCAAACCTGATTCTGGCTGACAGGCCCTGCCTGGCGGTTTGATTCAGTGTGCCTTGCGACATCTTCCGCTGCATTGCTTCTACCTCTGGCCGCCCTTGATGGGTCCTATTGGGTTTTGTGTGGTGTGCCTTATGCATCTGAAAAAGGTGATTTTTTCTATTCTCAGAGCTTGTGTTTATGAAGAAATTCATAGTTTGTTGTACATAATTGACTCTTCTTTTTCTGCTTTGAAGATAACCGCAGTCTCATAAACAGGTTTCCTCTTTCTTCAATTTTATCCCTTTCCATTCCTTCCAAAATGATTGTAAACCTACTCAGGCTGCTAGCCTACTCTTTCAAAAAATTAGATTCTTGCCCTTTCGGTTTTATAATCCTAATTCTTGAAAAGGTTTTCAATTTACACGGTCATATTCTATTGTGAAAAATAAGCAAAGGCCGTTCGACAAAAAATTGTCAAACAGCCTACTGAGTAATTTTTTACTTGTCGCCAATTATCCCCTTCCTTCTTCACCTTTTGGATTCGATGTCAAACCCCATGTATCTAGGCATTCCCAATTCGGACAAAATCAGCGCAACCCCAGTATTCATGCGGGTTTTCGGGTTTTGTCCTATTATAACACAAGCGTCTATCCTTCTAACAATGCCAGTTGCTTTCATATCAATAGCTCCCTTTCGCGCAAATTTATCAGGCCTGGCAGGGCGGCGCTTCCCATTCCAAAATGCCCGCCGCCCTGTCGGCTTTTTCCGTCTTAGTATTTGCCGGATTTTGCGCGTTATCCTTTTTTTTGGATGGGAAGATTAGGGCTTGCCCATTCCCCAAAGCCGCAGAAACAGATGCGGTTTTCAGGGCGTGTTCACATAAGATGAGCATGTGGATTTTTGAGCAGGTTTTTGGCAGAATCAAGTCAAAAATTCGCAGATGTACTTTGCGTACCTCAAGAATTTTTGGCAAAGAAGATGGCAAAAAACCGCCAAAAAGACGCTTGCAAGCGCTTATGTGAACAGGCCCTAGGAAAAAGCCCTTGACTTTAGTATGAAATCGTACTATACTGGCATAGTACGATTTCATACTCAGAGAATCCAGGACGCCGGATTTTGCAAAGGAGGCCAGGAATCTATGGACGGGATGCGGGAGCAGGTAAGGCGCTTTAACCTGCTGGCTACAGAAATCGACGCGGCCTACCACGAGGCCACTTTAAAGCTGGGCCTTTCCGACAGCGCCATGATTATTTTATACACCATCTGCCTTTTTGAGGGGGCCTGCCCCTTAGGGGACATTGTGGCATTGTCCGGCCTGCCCAAGCAGACAGTAAACTCCGCTCTGCGCAAGCTGGAGGGGGAGGATGTGGTATACCTGGAGGCAGAAGGCCGGAAAAAGCGGGTATGCCTGACAGAGAAGGGCAGGGGGCTGGCAGAAAAAACAGCCCTGCGGATTATGGAAATAGAGAACGGGATATTCGCCTCCTGGACGCCGGAGGAGCGGGAAACCTATCTCCGGCTGACCCGGCGGTATCTTGCCATGCTGCGGGAAGAGATACAGGCTCTGAAATAGGAGGAAATATGCAAATTCAGCTTTCAGACCATTTCGATTTTAAAAAATTATTCCGGTTTACCCTGCCCTCTGTGGTGATGATGGTGTTCACCTCTATATACGGGGTGGTAGACGGGTTTTTCGTGTCCAACTTTGTAGGGAAAACGCCTTTTGCGGCAGTGAACTTCATCATGCCCTTCCTGATGATCCTGGGGGCTGTGGGCTTTATGTTCGGCACAGGAGGCAGCGCCCTCATCGCCAAAACCCTGGGAGAGGGGGACGAGGGGAAGGCGCGGCAGATGTTTTCCCTTTTCATATACGCGGGCGCGGGGGCCGGCGTGGCAATAGGGGCGCTGGGGTTTGTGCTTGTCCGGCCTGTGGCGGCCTGGCTGGGCGCGGAAGGATCCATGCTGGAGGACTGCGTGCTGTATGGCAGGATTACCCTGCTGGCCCTGCCTGCCCTGATGCTGCAATATGAGTTTCAAAGCTTCTTTATCACAGCCGCAAAGCCCGGCCTGGGGCTGGCTGTCACCGTGGCGGCAGGCTGCACCAACATGGTGCTGGACTCGCTTTTTACCGCCATATTCCCCTGGGGGCTGGCAGGCGCGGCAGCGGCCACGGCGGTAAGCCAGTTGGTGGGCGGCATTGTGCCTTTGTTCTACTTTGGGCGGAAAAACAAAAGCCTCCTGCGGCTGTGCGGGACAGGGTTTGACGGCAAGGTCCTTTTAAAGGCCTGCGCCAACGGATCTTCCGAGCTGATGAGCAATATTTCCATGTCCATTGTCAGTATGCTCTACAATGCCCAGCTTATCCGCTATGCCGGGGAAGACGGCATAGCGGCCTACGGCGTGCTGATGTATGTGAGCTTCGTGTTTTCAGCTATATTTATAGGCTATTCTACAGGCGTGGCCCCTGTGGTGGGATTCCACTATGGGGCAGGCAGCCATACAGAGCTGCGCAGCCTGTACCGCAAGAGCCTGGCAATCACCCTCACGGCTTCCGCTGTCATGCTGGCCCTGGCGGAAGCCCTGGCCCGGCCTTTTTCCGCCGTTTTCGTCAGCTATGATCCCGGCCTTTTCCAAATGACTGTACATGCCTTTGCCGTCTATTCCTTCTCCTTCCT
Source organism: Acutalibacter sp. JLR.KK004 (assembly GCF_036941085.1). Classification (NCBI taxonomy): domain Bacteria; kingdom Bacillati; phylum Bacillota; class Clostridia; order Eubacteriales; family Acutalibacteraceae; genus Acutalibacter; species Acutalibacter sp. JLR.KK004. The sequence continues at coordinate 419,029 of NZ_JAYMNQ010000001.1, read as the reverse complement.
TTTTTCCGGGCTGGCCATTTTCGGCTCCGCTTTTTTCACAGCCCTCAACGACGGCCTGACCTCCGCCCTTATCTCCTTCCTGCGCACATTGGTGTTCCAGGTGGGCGCTGTGCTGGCGCTCCCCCTGATTTGGGGCATAGACGGCGTCTGGCTGTCCATTGTGGCGGCTGAGGTTATGGCGGCCCTCACCACTGGGGCGTTCCTTCTGGGGAAGCGGAAAAAGTTCCATTACTAGGGCTTGTTTGAAAAATTGCAAACACCGTCTTTTTGCCCCAAACGGGCGGCTTCTGCGTCAAAAACCCTCGTCAACCGGCAGGTTGGCCTGCGGTTTTTCCTGGAATCTGACCACTTCTGACCCCAAATTCGTCATTTCCTCTATTTTCCAACAAGCCCTAAAAATTGCACGAAAACCCATCCCCGGTTCTGCCGGGGATTTTGCTTTGTGCATAGGCAGGCAGGGCCTCACAAAAAGAGCCTTTCCGGTTCTCTATATCTATTTGACGGCGGGACGCAAATTTGCTATAATAGTTGCCAGGTTTTAAGGCCGATACCAGCGCAAGCTGTACACATAATAATTGAGAGACAAGGAAAGGAATGTGAAGGAATTAAAATGGGAAGCATCAGCGAGAGAGAAAATCTGCGGAACGTGGCGATTATCGCCCATGTAGACCATGGCAAAACCACCCTGGTGGATCAGCTTCTGCGGCAAAGCGGTATTTTCCGGCAAAATGAAGCGGTGGCAGAGCGGGTGATGGACTCCGGCGACCTGGAGCGGGAGCGGGGCATCACCATTCTCAGCAAAAACACGGCAGTGCTGTATAACGATGTTAAAATCAATATTGTAGACACCCCCGGCCACGCGGACTTCGGCGGGGAGGTGGAGCGGGTGCTGCTGATGGTGGACGGCGTGCTGCTTTTGGTGGACGCCTTTGAGGGCTGTATGCCCCAAACCCGCTTTGTGCTGAAAAAGGCGCTGGCTTTGGGGAAAAAGCCTGTGGTGGTTTTGAACAAGGTAGACCGCCCTGGCGCCCGGCCCGCCCAGGTAGTGGACGAGGTGCTGGATCTGTTCATCGAGCTGGGGGCCAATGACGACCAGCTTGATTTCCCCGTAGTATACGCCTCTGCCCGGGACGGCTATGCCAGCCTGGATCCTTCAGCGCCCGGCACAGACATGACCCCCCTGTTTGAGATGATTATCAATGAAGTGCCCGCGCCCAGGGGAGATTTGGACGGTCCCACCCAGGTGCTGTTTTCCAACATCGACTATGATGACTACGTAGGCCGCATTGGCATAGGCCGGGTGGAACGAGGCTCCCTGCGGGTGGGCCAGACTGTCACCATCTGCGGCGGCGGGGAAGAAACCCGGAAAAACGCCCGGGTGACAAAGCTCTACCAGTTCGAGGGCTTAAAGCGGGTGGAGGCGGAAGCGGCAGGGCTGGGGGACATTATCGCTGTGTCCGGTATTGCGGATCTGAACATCGGCCAGACCGCCTGCGATACCGAGCATGTGGAGCCTCTGCCCTTTGTGAAAATCGACGAGCCTACTGTGTCCATGATGTTCATGGCCAACAATTCCCCCTTTGCCGGGCGGGAAGGCAAATATGTCACCTCCCGGAACCTGCGGGACAGGCTTTTTAAAGAAGTGGAGACAAATGTGGCCATGAAGGTGGAGGAGACAGATTCCACAGACACCTTCAAGGTGTCCGGGCGGGGGGAGCTGCACCTGTCCATCCTTATCGAACAGATGCGCCGCCAGGGGTACGAGTTCCAGGTATCGCCCCCCAGCGTAATATATAAGGAAAAGGACGGCAAGCGCCTGGAGCCAATGGAGCTTTTGATGATCGAGGTGCCGGACAACTATGTGGGGGCGGTGATGGAGAAAATCGGCGCCCGCAAGGCAGAGCTGCTCAACATGGGTTCCCGGGAAACCGGCTCCACCCACATGGAGTTTAAAATCCCTGCCCGGGGCCTTATGGGCTACCGCTCGGAATTTTTAACCGACACCAATGGCAATGGCATTATGAACCATGTTTTTGACGGCTATGAGCCTTATAAAGGGGACATCCAGCAGCGGCAGCAGGGATCCATCATTGCCCATGAGACAGGGGCTTCCACAGCCTACGGCCTGTTCTATGCCCAGGACAGGGGCAGGCTCTTTATCGGCCCGGGGGTAGAGGTATACGAGGGCATGGTAGTGGGGGCAAACCCCAAAAACGAGGACATTGTGGTAAACGTGTGCAAGAAAAAGCACGCCACCAACACCCGTTCCTCTGGGGCAGACGAGGCCCTGAAGCTGACGCCCCATTCGGTTTTAAGCCTGGAGCAGTGCCTGGAGTTTATTGCCCCCGACGAGCTGGTGGAAGTGACCCCCCAGAGCATCCGGATGCGCAAAACCATCCTCTCCAAGGAGCTGCGGATGAAGAAGGCCAGCAAGAGCAAGGGGTGAGATCCGGCCGGCAGGTTTTGCGGGAAAGGAGGTGGAAGCCCTGTGGATACCGTCATATTGGATCTGGAGTGGAACGCGGCCTACAGCCGCAGGCTCCGGGGGTATATCAACGAAATTATCGAGTTTGGCGCTGTGAAATGCGGGCCGGATCTAAAGGCCCGGTCTGTGTTTTCCTGCTTTGTGAAGCCCCAGGTGGGCAAACACATCAGCAGCACCATTTCCAGCCTCACCAGCATCACAGACGAAAACCTGAAGGAGGGCCTTTCCTTCATGCAGGCAGCGGCCCGCTTTAAGCGCTGGGCTGGAGACTGCGTGCTGATGACCTGGGGCACCTCGGACATCCTCACCCTCATTGAAAACTGCCGCTATTTCAGCGGCAGGGAGGAAGTGCCCTTTTTGTCCCGCTATGTGGATCTGCAGCGGTATGCGCAGGTGCAAATGGGCTGGGGCGCCAGCACCCAGGTGGGGCTTTCCAGGGCGGCAGAGCTTTTAGAGCTGGATGTAAGCGGCATGGAGCACCACAGGGCAAAGGACGACAGCCTGATGACCCTGGAAATTTTAAAGCAGGTGTATGACGAAAAAGCCATAGCGCCTTTTGTGGACATATGCGACCGGGAGTTCTACCGGCGCATGACCTTTAAAACCAGCTATGTCTGCGACCTGGGCAGCCCGCTGATTGAGGCCGGGCACCTGCGCTTTTCCTGCCCCAAATGCGGCGGGGAGGCAAAGCGGGTTACCCGCTGGAACCTGAAAAACAAAAGCTTCCGGGCGGAGTTTGCCTGCAAAAGCTGCGGGCATCCCTTTGGGGGCAGGCTGATTATCAAACAGAAATATGAGGGTTTATCTGTGAATAAGAAAACATTTCCCCTGCCAGAGATACAGGAGCCTAGAAAGGCTGTCCCCGGCCTTTTGGGCAATATGCGGCTGGAAATGCCGGAGGGCGTGGGCCTTCTGCGCTTCCCCGCCTTTGACAGCCTTCCTATGGTAAACCACTGTTTTTCCACCCGGGTGGGCGGGGTGAGCAAGGGGGAGTTTGCCTCTATGAACCTGGGCACCAACCGGGGCGACCCGAATGAAAACGTAGCGGAAAATTTCCGGATTTTCTGCCGCGCCGCCGGGTTTGAGGCCGAGTCACTCGTTGCCGGGGCGCAGGATCACCATGTGAACATCCGGCAGGTGGGGCTTCCCGAGCGGGGCATCGGCATCTGGCGGGAAAAGGATATGGAAAGCATAGACGGCCTGTGTACAGACGTGCCTGGGGTTACCCTGGTGATTTACACAGCAGACTGCGTGCCCCTCTATTTTGTGGATCCGGAGCACCATGCCATCGGCCTGGCCCACGCCGGGTGGCGGGGTACGGCGGCAGGCATGGCAAAGGTAATGGCGGAGCGGATGCAGGCGGCCTTTGGCACGGATCCCCGGAAGCTGATAACCGCCATCGGCCCATCTATCTGCAAGGCCTGCTTTGAGGTGGACGAACCAGTGGCAGCGGAATTTCTCAAGCTGGAGAATGCGGAGAAGTTTGTCTCCCTGCCCACAGAGGCAGACGTAAAATACCATGTGGACTTGTGGGAATGCAACCGCCAGTTCCTGCTGCAGGCAGGGGTGCGGGAGGAAAACATCACCGTAGGCGGCATCTGTACCATGTGCGAAAGCGACCTCATCTTCTCCCACCGCCGCACCCGGGGGCACAGGGGATCAAACTGCGCCATGCTGGCTCTGCAATAAGCTGGGAGCAAGGGGCAGGGCCGGCCCCGCCTCCCTTTGGGGAGGCGGGCGCGGCCTTTCAGGCCGCGCAAAAGGGGAGCGCCGCTCCCCTTGGCCGGGGCGCCCTGCCGCCGGCATCCAGCGGAGAAAAGGGAGGAAACCTATGGAAACAGGCTGCACCCTGTGCCCCCGGGCCTGCGGGGTAGATCGCGGCAGGCAAACGGGCCGCTGCAAAAGCGGCAGCGCCATGCGCATTGCCCGGGCAGCCCTGCACCACTGGGAAGAGCCGCCTCTCAGCGGGGAAAGGGGTTCCGGCGCCATCTTCTTCACAGGATGCCCTTTGGGCTGCGCTTATTGCCAGAACGGGGAGATAAGCCGCCTGGAAAATCCTGGCAGGGAAATAAGCCCAAAGGCGCTTTGCGGTATCATGCAGGCCCTTGTGGAGCAGGGGGCGCACAACATAAACCTGGTAACCCCCACCCACTTTGTCCCGCAAATCCGGGAGGCCCTCATGCTGTACAAGCCCCCGGTGCCTGTGGTTTACAACTCCTCCGGCTATGAGCGGGTGGAAACCCTGCGCAGCCTTTCCGGCTTAGTGGATATCTACCTGCCAGATTTCAAATATGCGGAAAGCGCCCTTGCCAAGGTTCTTTCCCGTGCAGAGGATTATCCGCAGGCCGCCCTTGCCGCCATCAAAGAGATGGTGGAGCAGGCAGGCGCCCCTGTCTGCGACGAAAAAGGCATCATGCAGAAGGGCGTGCTCATCCGCCACCTGATTCTGCCGGGCCACACAAAAAATTCCCTGGAAGCATTAAAGCTTATCAAGGAAAACTTCCCCGGCATCCCTGTAAGCCTCATGGCCCAGTACACCCCCCAGCGCCCCGTGCCCGGCTGCCCGGAGCTTTCCCGGCCCATCACCCGCCGGGAGCTGCAAAAGGTGCAGGATTTCCTGTTCAGCCTGGATCTTCCAGGCTTTGTGCAGTCCCGAAGCGCCAAGGGGGAAGCATACATCCCGGACTTCCACCAGTTTGAAACAGAAGGCCCAGCCCTTCTATAACGAAAATCCAAAAGGAGGCGTTTTGGCGTGATACACATCCATAGCAGATCGGCCCTGGAAAAAATCTTCCCGGACGCGGAGGATTTCCGCACGGAGTATGGCAGGGGGAGCAGCCTCAGAGGGGAAAGCTTTGCCTGGCAGGCTGCCATCAAATGGGACGGCTGGGGCACAAAACCCCTGCGCGTCCAGGTGGATTCCCCTTTAAAGGAGCATATCCGGCTCTACCGGGTGGGGAATGTCCCCTGCGAGCTGCCTGCCTATCCCGCCCGCCACGACAGCGATTACCTTTCCGTAAAGCCCGGCCTGTTCCCGGATCCCCTGTTCCCTCTTTCCGGGGCGCTGGAGGCAAACGGCTTCACCCAAACTGTGGTGTGGGTGGACATCCTGGTGCCGGAGGACTGCTCCCCAGGGGAATACCCTGTCACCCTGCTGGCAGAAGGCGAGGGGGAAAGCGCCCAGTGTACCTTTACCCTGGAGGTTATAGGGGCTTCCCTGCCCAAGCAAAAGCTGATCTATACCCAATGGCTTCATGGGGACTGCCTGGCCCAGTGGTACGGGGTGCCTGTATATAGCGAGGAATACTGGTCTTTGCTTGGCCGCTATCTGCGGGCCGCGGCAGAGGAGGGCATGAACATGGTGCTCACCCCTGTGCTCACCCCTGCCCTGGACACAGAGGTGGGGGCCGAGCGGCCCCGCACCCAGCTTGCAAACATCCGGAAAACGAAAAATACCTATACCTTTGATTTTTCCAATCTGGGCCGTTTCATCCGTGTGGCCCAGGAGGCAGGCATGGAATACTTTGAGGTTTCCCACCTGTTCACCCAGTGGGGCGCGGGCTTTGCCCCCGCCATTTATGTGGTGGAAAACGGGTCCACCCTCCGGCTGTTCGGCTGGGATACCCCGGCATCCTCCCCGGCCTACCGGGAATTCCTTGCCCAGTTCCTTCCTGCCCTCACAGGATATTTCCGCCGGACAGGCTTAGAGGGCAAGGTGGTTTTCCACATCTCCGACGAACCGGAGGAAAAAGACCTGGAGGCTTACAAAAAGGCCCGGGAATCGGTTCTGCCTTACTTGGACGGCTTCCCTCTGTATGACGCACTTTCCGACACAGCCTTCTTTGACAAAGGTTTGGTCAGCAACCCCATTGCCGCCACCAATCACATAGAGGGCTTCCTCCAGCGGGAGGCGCCGGGGCTGTGGGCCTACACCTGCTGTTCCCAGAACGTAGACGTGGCGAACCGCTTCCTGGCTATGCCTTCCTACCGGAACCGCATTTTAGGCTGGCAGCTTTATAAATTCAAAATCGCGGGATTCCTCCACTGGGGCTTGAACTTCTGGAACAGCCAGAACTCCCGCAGCCGGATAGATCCTTATACTGTAACAGACGCAGGCCGGGCCTTCCCCGGGGGCGACCCCTTCTCTGTGTATCCCGGCCCCGACGGCCCCATTAAATCCCTGCGGATGAAGGTGTTCCACCACGCCCTCCAGGATATGCGGGCCTTAGAGCTGCTGGAATCCCTCCGAGGCCCGGAGGCCGTGCAGGCCCTTCCCGGCTTTAGCGGCATGACCTTCTCCACCTATCCCCGATCCCCCGGAAGCCTTCTGGCCTGGCGGGAGACGGTGAACGGGGAAATTGCCAAGCACATGGCGGAAAAGGAGCAGGCAGATGGATAAGGTAATCCTTAGGGGCCTGGAGATTTTTGCCTATCATGGGGTGAACCCGGAGGAAAAGCGGGACGGGCAGCTTTTTGTGCTGGACATCACCCTTTTTGCCGACCTCTCCCAAGCCCGGAAAAGCGACAGCCTGGAAGATACGGTAAACTATGCCGCTGTGCGCAAAACCGTACAGCGGGCCTTCACCGAAACGAAATACAACCTGATAGAGCGGGCGGCCCAGGCTGTGTGCGACGCGGTGTTCGCAGGCTTCCCCCAGGTGGAGGAAATCACCCTCCGGCTTAAAAAGCCGGAGGCCCCCATGAACGCCGTATTTGACTATGCGGCAGTGGAAATCACCCAAAAGAGGGAGGAAAATCCATGAAAACCGTACTGGGCCTGGGCGGCAACCTGGGGAACCGGGAGGAAAACCTGGCAATGGCTGTGGAAGAACTGGAAAAGCTGCCCCGCACGCGGCTTCTTGCCATGTCAAACCTTTATGAGACGGCTCCCTTTGACGTGGCGTCAGAGCAGCCGGACTATCTCAACTGCTGCGTGCTGGCGGAGACAAGGCTTTCCCCGGAAGAGCTTTTAGAGCAGTGCCTTGCCATTGAGAACAGGCTCGGCCGGGTGCGCACAGAATACCATGGCGCCCGCACTGTGGACATTGATTTGCTGCTGTTTGAGGGCTGCCGGAAGGACACAGAGCGCCTCACCCTGCCCCACCCCCGGATGCTGGAGCGGGCCTTCGTGCTGGCGCCCCTGTCCGATTTGTTCCCCGGGCGCATTGCCCCGCCTTTTCAATTCGATTTTTCCGAAGCGTACCAAGCGGTGGACAAAACCGGGGTGCGGCTATATAAATAGGGGCCATATGGCTCCAGCCCGTCGAAAAGGGTCCTGTCTGGGGAAGTTCCAAACAGGACCCAAAACAGGAAGATAGAAACGGCGGAAATACCGTCTATCTTTCCATCTGACGCATCCACCTGCCGCAATAGATGTCCGGACGGCACCAGGCTTTCCGTGTCCACCATTTCTATGCCCCCGCACATTTTCCCTCGTTCTAACATCTTGCTTACCACCCTATCCTGTTTTACTGCATTTATTTGAAAAAGTCTGCCCGGAGGCAGACTTTTTCGACAAGCTGTGGAACGCCAGCCCTTAAAAAGCTGGCGTTCCTTTTCTTTTACAGGCGCGAAAACAGCAGTTCAAAAAAGCTGCTGCTTCTTTGAACTGCGTTCGCTATAAGCAGGCAGGGAGGGCAGTCAGGCCGTTAGCCCAGCCGGTAGATTTTCACCCCGTAAGGCGGCAGCTCAATGCAGCCGTTTAAGTCCCGCTTCTCCCCGCTCAGCAGCTCCACAGCCGGGCCATGATAGCCGCAGTTCACATTGAATCCGCTGCCCTCGGCATTGACGGCCACCAGCACTGTCTCCTCCTGGCAGGAGCGCCGGATGACCCACTGCTTGTTGAGAAGCGTCTCGTTCTTAAAATCCCCATAGCACAAAGCAGGGCTTTCCGCCTTCACTCTGCCCAGCTTGGATAAAAATTCCGTCAGGTCATTTTCCACCGGGGCGTCGAAGCAGGGCCGCAGGGCAGGATCCCCGTCCTTTTTGTCCCCTTCCGCGCCCCACTCGCTGCCATAATACAGGCAGGGGATGCCCGGCATCCCGTACAAAGCGGCGTACAGGGGCTTAATCTGGTTTTTGTCCGTCAAAATGCTGTGAATACGGCTCACATCGTGGTTATCCGCAAAGCACACCAGGTGCTCCCCCTTGTAGAGCGTCCAGCCCTCAGGGCCAAACTGCCGGTTCAGGGAATGGGCAATCTCAAACATATTCAGGGAGTTGAAGGCAGAGTAAAGGCCCTTATAGCACTCGTAATTTGTCACGCTGTCCAGCATCTCCGGGTTCATAATCCGCCGGTAGTCCCCGTGGATCATCTCCCCCAGCAGGAAGAAATCGGGCCGCCTTTCCCGGCAGTATCCATGGAGCCTGCGCATGAAGTTCTGGTCCACCATATAGGCCACGTCCAGCCGCAGGCCGTCAATGCCAAATTCCTCCATCCAGCCCCCCACGCAGGACAGCAGGTGCTCCACCACCTGGGGGTTCTGCAGGTTCAGCTTCACCAGTTCAAAGTGCCCTTCCCAGCCCTCATACCACAGGCCGTCGTTATAGCCAGAGTTCCCGCCAAAATTGATGTGGAACCAGTCTTTATAAGGGGAACGCTCCCGGTTTTTCAGCACGTCCTGGAAGGCCCAGAAGCCCCGGCCCACGTGGTTGAACACCCCGTCCAGCACCACCCGGATGCCCGCTTCATGGAGGGCCTGGCACACCTCTTTGAAATCCTCGTTTGTGCCCAGGCGGCAGTCGATTTTCCGGTAATCCCGGGTGTCATAGCCATGGGAGTCCGATTCAAACACCGGGGAGAAATACACCGCCCCCACGTTCAGCTTCTGCAAATGGGGCACCCAGTCCTTCACCTTACCAATGCGGCTCACCGGTTTGCCGTCGTTCTCATAGGGCGCGCCGCAGAAGCCCATGGGGTAAATCTGGTAAAACACGGTTTCATTCTGCCATCCGGGCTTGTTCTCGATTTTCTTGTGTACCACCGGCTTTATGTCCATCTTCTTTTCCTCCTGTACGCGGGCGCTGGGCGCAGGAGAGCCTTGCCTTGCAGAAGGCGAACCCGCGCTTTCCTCCGCTTTCTCGGCATCCCGCCCAGGCTCGCCTGTTTTAAGGGCAGGCTCGCCTGGGCCTCTGCCCTCCTCCGGCGCGGAAGCCTTTTCAGGCTCTTTTACAGCCTCTTCCTCTGGCTCTGCCGGTGCTTCCTCCGCAGGCCGCAGGGTGTACAGGCCGTCCCCTCCGCAGATAATGGCGCTGCTGAAAAACACCTCCATAGCCTTCACCATGTGGGCCAGATCCTCTGCCCCTGCTGTCTCACAGGGGGAATGCATGGCAAGCTGCGCCAGGCCTATGTCCACTGTGGGCACAGATATGTGGGAGCCGGAAATGTTCCCCAGGGTTCCTCCGGCAGGGATGGAGGAGTGGTTGTAATATTCCTGCACAGGCACCTGCGCGTCCACGCACAGCTTTTTAAACACCCCGGCGGAAACAGGATCTGTGGCATAGCGCACCCCATGCTTTACCACCACGCCGCCGTTTAAATAGCACCGGTTGGTGGGGTCGGACTTCTCCGGGCTGCCAGGGTGCACGGCGTGGGCGTTGTCTGCGGAAACCATAAAGCTGGAGGACAGGGCTAGAAGCTTTTCCTCCTCCGTTTTTCCCGCCGCCAGGCAGATGCGGCTGATAAGCCCGGAAAGCAGGTCAGAGTCTGCCCCCTGGCGGGTCTGGCTGCCTGTCTCCTCGTTGTCGAAAATGGCGCACACCAGGCAGTTTTCCCCGTTTTCCGCCTGCAAAAAGCCCTGCAGGGAGGAGAAGGCGCACTCTAAATCGTCCAGCCGGGGGGCGCAGATAAACTCTCCCCCTGCCCCAAAAACAGTCCCGCCGGCCCGGTTGTACAGATACAGATCATGGGACAGGATATCCTCTTTCTGCACCCCTGCCGCTTCCGCCGCCAGGGCCAGCACATCTGCCTCCCTGCCTCCTAAAAGGGGCAGAGTGTCCTTCTGGGCATCCAGCTTCTGGCCCTTATTCACCTCCCGGTTCAGGTGGATGGCCAGGCTGGGAATCAGCAGCAGCGCCCGGGGAATATCGGTCAGGACGGTTTTCACCCCGCCTTCTGTGCGCACTGTCAGCCGCCCCGCCACAGAGAGGGTCCTGTCGGCCCACAGGTGCAGGGTGGTGACGCCGTAAACCTCGGTGTTCAGCTTGGTATAGCGGCCTTCCACCTCCATTTCCGGGGCGGCTTTCACCCGGAAGCAGGGGGAATCGCTGTGGGAGGCGGCAATGGAAAAGCCCCGAAAGCCCCTGCCGGGATACCGGAAGGCCAGCAGGGAGGTAAGCCCCCTGGTGACGTAATACTTCCCGCCGGGGGACAAGGCCCAGGGCTGGGATTCCCGCAGCTCTGCGAACCCTGCTTCCTCCAGCATGGCCCGGGCAGCCTGCACGGCGTGGGCGGAGGTGGGGCTTTTGCCGATAAAGCTGAAAAGTTCAGGGATATAGGTTTTCATAGCGAATTACCATGCGATACAGGATGCGATAAAAACTCTAAATTTTTATCTTGTACCGCTCCTTTCTTTATCTATTTTCTACAAAAATAAATTGTGAACAAACTGTTAAAAGTGGTAAAACAGAGGGGGTTTTGGGTAAAAAACGGCGTTCTGTAACCCATTTGTTACCAGAAAAGCGGCGGAAAATTTCCTGCCCGCGCACATTTGCCGGGGCGGGGCTGATGGGGCTGGTGAAAATTTTATGCGGTTCCCGCTTCCGGGCGCACAGGGTTTTACCGCTCCAGTTCCCGCCCCTCCCAAGCGCCCCGCAAGGCCGCCGCCATCTGCGCCGCCTGGAGGGAGGGGGCCACGTCGTGTACCCGGATGAAATCCGCGCCCCCTAAAAGGGCGGCGGTGTGTGCCGCCAGGGTTGCGGGCAGGCGCTTTTCAAAGGGCGGGCTGCCGCAGGGCTGGCCTGTCACCCGCTTGCGGGAGGCCGCCATCAGGCAGGCCGCCCCAGGGACGCGGGTTTTGCCCACCTGGGCGATGAGGCTGAGGTTTTCCTCATAGGTTTTCCCAAAGCCAACGCCGGGGTCAAAGCACAGGCGCTCTTTCGGGACGCCCAGGCGCTCTGCCGCCCTGAGGCGTTCCAGGAAAAAGCCCTTTACATGGGCGAGGATGTCCGGCACGCCGCCTGTGGGGCACATGACCACGCAGCCGCAGCCGGAATCTGCCACAGCCCGGAGCATTTCCTCCGGGAAGCCGGAAACATCGTTAATGATATGCGCCCCCAGGGCCAGGGCCTTTTTTGCCACCCAGGGATAAAAGGTGTCGATGGACAGGGGCACATGGGTTTTTTCCAGAATGGCGGGCAGCACCGCTTCCAGCCGCTCCCACTCCTCCTCCTGGGAGATGGGGGTGTATCCCGGCCGGGTGGACTGGCCCCCAATATCCAGCACGTCCGCCCCCTCCGCCTCCATTTCCATGGCCCGGGTTAGGGCGGCGGCAGGGTCAAGATAGCGCCCGCCGTCGGAGAAGGAATCGGGGGTTATATTGAGGATGCCCATAATATAGGGCCGGGTGAGGGGGAAGCTGTGGCCCCGGGCTGTGAAAACACCTGTCATAAGCCCCTCCCAATCCGCATTTCCTGCCGCCAAAGGGGCGGCGGGCCGTCATCCCCCCAGTATTCATCCAGTTGGAGGATTTTTCCATTTTGCATTTTAAAAAAAGACACCGCGTGGAAGGAAAGGGATTTGTCCCGGGCATACACGCGGGTGGCTGTTACCAGCGTGTCCCCCAGCTCCTCCGCGCGCTCTACCTGGCATACCCACTCCCCGGGATATTCGCAGTTGGCCTGCAAAAACTCCTGTACGGAAAAGCTTTCGTTTGTGCAGTGCCAGTTGATCCGGGCGCTTTCCCAGAACCAGGCGGCAAGGGCCTTCCTGTCCTGGCTGGCAATGTCCTGCCAGTATCTTTCTATGTCAAAGCCGCGCATTTCCATGCCAGCCCTCCTTTTACTTCCCGCCCAGCAGAGACATGACTTCGGCCCGGGTTTTGGCGTCTGACCGCATACAGCCCCTAAGGGCGGAGGTCTGGGTCATGGCCCCGGCGGCCCGGGCGCCCCGCATGGTCATGCATAAGTGCTCGGCCCGGATGAACACTGCCACCCCCAGCGGCTCCATATGCGCATAGAGGAAATCGGCTATCTGCCCGGTGAGCCGCTCCTGCACCTGGGGCCTGCGGGCAAAGCAGTCCACTATCCGGGCGAATTTGGAAAGGCCGATAATCTTCCCGTCCTTGGGGATATAGGCGATGTCCGCCCGCCCGATAAAGGGCAGCAGGTGGTGCTCGCATACGGAATACAGGGGGATGTCCTGCACCAGCACCAGCTCCCCATGCCGCCCGCCTTCGTGGAACAGCTTCAAATGCGCCGCGGGATCCGCCCCCAGGCCGGAGAAAATCTCCTCGTACATCCGGGCCACCCTGGCGGGAGTTTCCCGCAGGCCTTCCCGCTGGGGGTCTTCCCCCACTGCCTCCAGGATTTCCCGCACAGCCCGTTCGATCCGTTCCCTGTCCATTGGCACGCCCCCTTTTCTATCTTCTTTTATTATAGAGCAAACCACTCTCCAGGTCAAGGCGGGGCGTGGGGAGTAATCCATTGCAAAGAGTTTATGCCGACAGTGTAAGGTCGTGGGGTTCCACCCCACACCCCGCAAACCCTTTTGAGAAAAGGGTTTGATCCTAAAACTAATTTCCTGTATTTTGATTTTCTTTATTAAACTTTGCGTTTTAGACATTCTCGGGGTGTGGAGATGGGCAGATAAGGGGGAAACGGCACAGCCCCACGCCATGCCGTTTCCCAGAATTGCTATAAAATTGTGTTTGGTTCTAAGAAGTTGTACCGATAGGAGTGGCCCTATTGGTACGGCTTCTAAATCCCCAGAAGGCCGGGCACTGCGTCCTTCATCTTCTGGATGACTGCCTCGCTGCCCTCGCGGGTTGCGCCCTTGCCGGAAAGGTAAATCTTGATTTTCGGCTCGGTGCCGGAGGGGCGCACAATCAGCTTGCAGCCGTCCTCCAGGCGGTATTCCAGGACGTTGGACTTGGGCAGGTCGATGGCGCCTTCCTTGTCCCCATAGGACTGGGAGGCCTGGTAATCGCTGCGGCCCGCAACCTTTGTGCCGGCGATTTCGGCGGGGGGCGCGCTGCGCAGGCGGTCCATAATGCCGTTCATGGTCTTCATGCCGTCCTCGCCCTCAAAGCCGAAGTTCATCAGGTCGTTCTTATAATAACCGTATTTTTCATACAGGGCGTTCATGGCGTCTACCAGGGTCATGCCCTTGCCCTTATAATAGGAGGCCATTTCGCAGATGAGCATGCTGCCGTCTACGGCGTCCTTATCCCGGACATAGCCGCCGGACAGGTAGCCATAGCTTTCCTCAAAGCCTAAGAGGTAGCTGTCGGCATTGCCTTCCTTCTCCTCCAGCTCGGCAATGATGTCGCCGATATACTTAAAGCCTGTGAGGCACCGGCGCAGCTCTATGCCGTACTCTTTGGCGATGGGGTCTACCATGTCGGTGCTGACGATGGTGGTGACAGCCACAGGATGGGCGGGAAGCTTCCCCTGCTCCTTCTTTACCCGGGCGATGAAGTCTAAAAGCATAATGCCCACTTCGTTGCCCGTCATCAGCACATACTGGCCTTTCTGGTTTACGGCAATGCCTACCCGGTCGCAGTCCGGGTCTGTGGCCAGGAGCAGGTCGGGCTGCACCTTTTCGCACAGCTCCAGGCCCTTTTGCAGGGCTTCCCGGATTTCGGGGTTGGGATAGGGGCAGGTGGGGAAGTTGCCGTCAGGCTCGCTTTGCTCGGGCACAATGGTGATATCCTTTACGCCGATTTTGTCCAGGATGCGGGTGACGCACATTTTGCCCGAGCCGTTTAAGGGGGTGTAAACCAGCTTCAGGTTGCTGGCGTCCCCGATAAGGCTTTCCTTATACACGTCGTTGATAAAGGCTTCCACTGTCTCCTCGCCGATATACTCGATGAGGCCCTTATTAAGGCCCTCCTGGAAATCCATCTTCTTTACGCCTGCGAAGATGTCCAGGGAATTGATTTCATTCATAATGCCGTCTGCCATGTCTGCTGTGACCTGGCAGCCGTCAGAGCCATATGCCTTGTAGCCGTTATACTTGGCGGGGTTATGGCTGGCGGTGACGCAGATGCCCGCGTCGCACTTCAAGTGCCGCACCGCATAGGAAAGGGCGGGGGTGGGCATAAGCTGGGGATAGAGATATGCCTTAATGCCGTTTGCCGCCAGCACTGCCGCGGACTGCTGGGCAAAAGCCACGCCTTTGTTGCGGCTGTCGTGGGCGATGGCCACGCTTTGGGGCTTGCCGTCAGCGTGCTTTAAAAGGTAATTTGCCATGCCCTGGGTGGCCTTGCGCACAGTGTACACGTTCATGCGGTTGGTGCCCGCGCCTAAAACGCCCCGCAGGCCCCCTGTGCCGAACTCCAGATCCCGGTAGAACCGGTCGTTGATTTCCTCGGGCTTATCCTTCACGGACAAAAGCTCTTCCGCAAGGTCTTTGTCGTCCAGCTCCTGCTGGAGCCATCTCTCATATTCAGACATGTTTTCTCGTCCCTTTCTTGCCTTTGCAGCCGCCCGGATGCGCAGGGCAATCTGCTAAAGTTTCTACTATTAAGATTACCATTTTTTGTATTGCTTGTCAACTCGAAATACAGGGCTTGTTGGAAAAAAACCAGGCGCGCGCTTTGGCCTGCCAGGCCTTTTCCCTGCAAAAGAGGCATGGTTCTGCCGGAAGCGGGGAAATGTTCAGGAAAGTGTCTGCCCGCCGTCACATGATTTTCACAAAGGCGGGGGATAATAGAACCACAGCAAGAGGAAAGCCAAAAACATGCATCTGCAAACAGCGTCCATAATACAATTCTTTGAAAGGAGCATTGGTTTATGTATTCCCCTTATGACGATCAAAATAAAAACAATCTTTCGGAAGCCGCCTCTGAGGCAGGGCAGGAAAAGGGCCAGGGCGCTTCCCCGCCCGCTGCCGGCTATGGCACAGGCAGCTATCCCTATACAGCCCAGACAGGGGGCCAGGGGTATTACTCCCAGCCTTCCCAGCAGCCCCGGCCCGCCCAGTATACCTGGGGGACAGCCCAGCAGCCCGGCGGCTTTTATCAGGGAGGCGGGCAGCCCCCCAAGCCCCCTAAAGAGAAAAAGCGGGGCGGGAAATTCGGCCTGAAGCTTTTAGCGGCAGTGCTGTGCTGCGCGGTGGTTTCCCTTGGCTCTGTAGGCGTTTTCGCGGCCCTGATCCAAAACGGGGTGGTGGCGGTGCAAAGCCCGGAGGGGGCGGAGTCTACAGCGGCTTTTACCTTATATAAGCTGGAGGGCGCGGGCAAAAACACCACCCCAACTGCCACAGCAGGGGAAATGACCTCCCAGAAGGTGGCCCAGAAGCTGATCCCCTCTGTGGTGTGCGTGCAGAACTACCAGATAAGCCAGCAGAGCATTATGTTCGGCGGCATTGAGTATGCCCCTGCCGAGGGCGGGGAGGTTTCCCCCGCCGGGGAAGGCTCTGGCATTATCTTCTCCAAAGATGGGTACATTGTCACAAACCAGCATGTGATAGACGGGGCTACCAAAATCAAGGTGGTTACCCATGACGGCATGTCTTATGAGGCAGAACTTATCGGCGAGGACACCCAGACCGACCTGGCTGTGCTGAAGATTGAGGCGGATCAGGAGCTGACCCCGGCGGAGTTTGGCTCTTCCGAGGACTTGCAGGTGACGGACACAGTGATGGCTATCGGCAACCCCGGAGGCATCCAGTTTAATTCCAGCGTGACCATGGGCTATGTGTCCGCTTTGAACCGGCAGATTACAAACGGCGACACAGGCTTTACCCTGAACTGCATCCAGACCGACGCGGCTATCAACCCCGGCAACTCCGGCGGCGCGCTGGTGGACATGATGGGCCATGTGGTGGGTATCAATTCCTCTAAGATTGTGGCGACAGGCTATGAAGGGCTTGGGTTTGCCATTCCTTCCGACACAGTGCAGCCTATTGTGTCCGACCTGATTGAATATGGTTATGTGAAGGACAGGGCGGCTTTGGGCATTTCTGTCCGCTATATAGACAAGATGAACGCCATGTGGTACGGCCTGACTCCCGGCTGCCATGTATACGAACTCCTTACGGAAAACGCCAGCAAGTCCGGCTTGCAGCAGGGGGACGTGATTACTGCCATTGACGACACCCAGATTACCTCCGGCACTACGGTTTCTGCTTTCCTGGCCACCAAGAAGCCCGGGGAAACGGTGACCCTGACAGTGGACAGGGCTATGACGGGGGAGTCCGGGCTGCAGATTGAGCTGGTTTTGTCAGAAAACTCCGGCGTGTCCGCCAAGCGCCAGGAAAATTAAGCGTACAAGTTTCTTTTTCATAAATCTCCTTTTTCAAGCAGGACGCCCCATGCAGAGATGCATGGGGCGTTTTGCTATGGCTCTCCTGCCGGGAAGCGCGTCAAAATATGACAAATTTCGTGACGAAGTTTCACGAAAAGGCAGTGTTTTCCAAAACCGGAGGTGCCCCTCCTGGAATTTTGCCTCCATAAAAGATAATATTCTCCTACAACAATTATCTATTCAGGAGGTTCAAATGCATACAAACACATTATTTACGAGAAAATTTTTAAGTGGCCAGATACGCAGCCTGCGCCTTGCCCGCCGGGCCACCAAGCAGGCTATGTCGGAGATACTCCACATGGACGTCCGGTCTTACTCTGATTTGGAAAAGGGGAAATACTGCCCCTCCGGCCCGTCCCTGCTGCTGTTTTTGAAGTATGCGGGCGGCCCCGCGGCTTTAGATCTCATCCACACCTTTTACGAGGCTGTGCAGCCGGAAAAGCCGGCCCGCAGGCAGGCCCTCAGCCTGCCGGAGCTGCGGAACCGGATAAAGGACTGGCTGGACGGCGGGAATGTCCCGGAAAGCCTGTTTGAGCATCCCCTGGCAAATTTTGACATAGCGGAGACAAGGGGGAAGGTGATAAACCGGGTTTACTATGCTGTCCCCCGGTATTCCCCTGTCCGCCGCCATCTGGACTGCTTCGTTTTCTATGAGGAGAACACCTTCCAAAAGGACGACGCGGGGGACTTGGTGCTTTCCAGCTCCCGGTTCTATTCCCAGAAGGGGTGATGGGCGGGCCGGGCAACCAGGAAGGCCCCGCCTCCTTTCCCAGAGGCGGGGCCTTCTGCGCGGGGGTATGCCTGTTTTACCGGGCGTTCATCCACACCAGCATTTCCCCCGCGCCCCGGTTGTTCCACAGGAAATAGGGCACCAGGGTGAGGGAGGCGGGACGGGTGGGGGCCGGCGCCGGGGCGTACAGGGCGTTTGCGGGCCACTTTTCCCAATCTATCTGGGAGCCTGCCGCTTTTACCACTGTGACGCCGCCGAAAAGGGGGCTTGTTTCTAAAACGGGGGGCTGGGAGAGATCAGCGGTGAAGCTGTTTAACAGGGGGCCGTTGTCCGCCTCCTCGGCGCAGTATACCAGCGGCCCCCGCTGGACGCAGGCTTTGCCGCAGTCTTCCAGCACCTGGGGGTTGGCCTGGAGGTATTGGGCCTTCATGTCAAAGGACAGGGTGTATGCGTCCCCGTCCTGGGGGCACAGCCGGGCATACCCCTGGGAGAGGGTGAAGCTTACGGGAGCGCCTGCCTTTGTGATGCGGAAATTTTCCCCATAGCCGGGCACGCGGAGGTACACCTCCACCCCGGCGGGGCCGCTGTAGGCTATCTCCGCTTTGCCCTCCCAGGGCATGGAGGAAACGCACCGCAGCCGGGCCTTGCCCTTTTCCGTTTCAAATTCCCCTGTGTTGCCAATATACAGGTGCTGGTAAATGGCGTCCCCTTTCCGGGTGTAGATATAGCCCCCCAGGCCGCAGAGGGTGCGGGTGATGTTGGGCGGGCAGCAGGCGCAGCCAAACCACTTTACCCTGTCCGGCTCTACGTCCTGGTGATCCCGGCGGAACCGGGCCACCTCCGGCTTTACCAGCAGGGGGTTCACGTAGAAATAGTGCTCCCCGTCCTGGGAGATGCCGCTGAGCACGTTGTTGTAAAGGGCGCGCTCCATAATGGCGGCATACTCCTCCTTTGGCTCCAGCCGCAGCATCCGCAGCGCCCACATGGCAAGGCCGATGGCGGCGCAGGTTTCCGTATAGCAGGTGTCGTTGGGCAGGTCGTAGTCGATGGTGAAGCACTCCCCCTCCCCCTGGGAGCCTACGCCGCCGGTGACGTACATCCGCCGCCTTGTCACGTTTTCCCACAGCTTTTCCAGGGCGGCCTTCAGGGTGGGATCCCCTGTTTCCAGGGCCGCGTCCGCCGCCCCTGTGAAGAAATACATGGCACGCACCGCGTGGCCCTCGGCGGTTTCCTGCTCCCGGATCCTGGCGTGGGCCTGGTGGTAGGACGCCTGGAACCACCTG
The DNA here is from genome assembly GCF_036941085.1 of Acutalibacter sp. JLR.KK004. NCBI lineage: Bacteria > Bacillati > Bacillota > Clostridia > Eubacteriales > Acutalibacteraceae > Acutalibacter > Acutalibacter sp. JLR.KK004. The sequence continues at coordinate 400,065 of NZ_JAYMNQ010000001.1, read as the reverse complement.
TTTTTGCTGGCGTTTTGGAAGCCTGGCTCCTCTAAGAAGCCGGGCTTTGCGCCCCGGTTTTCAATAAAATACAGGGCCAATTCCTTATACGCCTCCTGGCCTGTGGCCCGGTATGCCTTCATCAGGGCCAGCTCGATTTCCTCGTGGCCGGGGCAGGAGGAAATCTGCCCCTCCCCTTCCCCGAACACCTGGCGGATAAGGTTCACCGTTTTTTCCATCACCGTTAAAAGCCTGCTGCTGCCCGTCACCTGGAACAGGGCCACAGCGGCTTCCAGCATGTGGCCCGCGCAGTACAGCTCATGGCCATGGGCAATGTCCCGCCAGCGCTCCTCCGGCTTTTCCAGGATGAAATAGGTGTCCAGATACCCGTCCGGCTGCTGGGCCTTTTCAATGACGCTTACAGCCTCCTCCAAGGCGGCCCGGATTTCCGGGCTGTCTTTATACAGCAGGCTGTAGGCCGCCGCCTCTATCCACTTGGCAAGGTCGCTGTCCTGGAACCGGAAGCCCCCGAATTCCCCTTCCGCCAGCCCCGCGCAGATTTTGAAATTCATTACCGCGTGGCTGGGCACTGCCCCAGGCTCCTGGTCGTTGAGCACCCGCCACTGGTAGGGCACCGCCTTTTCCACGGCGTTGCCTATCCGCCCGTTCCAGAAGCTGTCGTCCACCTTTACGTCTTTTATGCTGATTTCCCGCTTTGGCGCCATGCTCTTGTCCTCCTTTGTTTTTTTGATGTTCTGCTCTTTTCGCCTGTTACACGGCCGAGGCCCCGGAAAATGCCCGGAGGGTCCGGCTATAGTTGCGGATCAGCACCTCTTCTACGGCGCCGCGCTTGCGGGCGTTGGCGTTGATGGCGCGCTTGGCCTTGACAACGGTGACGTCATATGCCTGGTACAGCTCCCGGATGAAATCTGTGGCGGAATTGGAAAGCATGAACTTGACGCCGCGCTTTGTCAGCCCGTCGCAGGCCTCCTTCAGCCGGATCTGCTCCGCCCTGCCAAAGCCGCCCTGGTTATACCCGGTGAAATTGGCTGTGCCGGAAAGGGGATCGTAAGGGGGATCCAGGTAAACAAAGGCGCCTTTCCCTACCCGCTCCAGGGTTTGGGAAAAGTCTTCGCTGCAAAAGGTGATGCTGCTGGCGGAAAAATACTGGCTTACGGCCCGCAGGACAGGCTCGTTTACAATATTGGGGTTTTTATAGTGCCCAAAGGGGGTGTTGAACTCCCCGGAGGAGTTTACCCGGAACAGGCCGTTGAAGCAGGTTTTGTTTAAATAAAGCAGGCGGGAGGCCTTCTCCACCCGGGACAGGGCGCTGTATGCCTTCTTGTCCCTGTCCATGTCCCGCATCATGTAATAGTAGTCCGCTGTGTTTTCATGGGTTTGCAGGGACGAAATTAAAGCGTCCACGTCGTCCCGGATGGTTTCATACACCAGCATTAAATCCTGGTTTAAATCATTTACAACCGCCTTTTTGGGCTGGATGGAGAAAAAGACCGCCCCGCCGCCTAAAAAAGGCTCGCAGTAAGAGGAAATCCGCTTGGGAAGCAGCGGCGTGATGGACTCCATTAGCTGGCGCTTGCCGCCTGCCCATTTTACAAAAGGAACTGCCCGTTTATCTTTAGCCATTGCGCGCACCACCTCTTTTATGCAGAATACTATACCATAATTTGCCCGGACATGCAAGCCGGGGGGGGGATGGGGAGTGTCCAAGCGAGTCGTGGTTTTCTGCTCACCATTGTCATGATATGGATGTTTTCCCGGATCGGGGTGCGAGGCTTGCGGTTAATAAACCAGTACAGCTCGTCAAGCTCTGCCGTCTCCTGGCAGCCAGAGGTCCTCGCCTTTTAAGATCCATGCTGTTCGTCAGGAAAGCAGCAGACGAGTAAAGAAAGGATATATTTGTACGCTCCAACGGGCAAAGCCTTTGCCGCCTGCAGTGCGTTCACATGGGAGGCAGCGCCACAAGGGGCGGCGCGGGAGAAGCCCCGCTTCCCTGCATTTGCTCGCGCTTTTTAGGCAGAAGCTGAAAAAAAGCACCTGGAAGGCCTTCCCAGGTGCTTTGCACGCGTTCATCCCTGCTGGGATTTTGTCTGCCCAGTGGTTTTAGTGAGGAGGGCCAGCAGGGTGGCTTTTTCCTCCTCCTGCAGGCTGGCAGTAATTTCCTTGCCCCACTGGCCCAGATAGGAACGGATTTCCGGGGCCAGGGCTTTGCCTTTTTCGGTGAGGTACAGGTTGTTCTGGCGGCGGTCCGCCTGATCCGTTTCCCGGCGCAAATATCCTAAAAGCTCCAGCTTTTTTGTGTGGCGGGCTACATTGCATTTATTGATGTACATATGGTTGGCAATGCAGTCCTGGCTGGCGCCAGGATGCCGGTCTACATGAAGCAAAATCATGTACATGGCCCCGGAAAAGCCATAGTCCCGCAGGCGCTCCCCCATGAACTTGCTGCGGCTGCGCTGCAAAAAGGTAAGGGCACGGCCGAATTCCCGGACAAATGTATCCTGGCGTGCCGTTCTTTTCCCTGCTTCGTCCATGCCACCCCTCCTCAGCACTTGATAAACTCATATGTACATTATAATCCCCCCAGAATGAAAAAGTCAAAGAATTTTCTGTAAAGATTTTATGACGCAAAGCCAGAAAAAGAAGCGCTATTCGCTCACCAGCTCCTTGACAGACACCTTGCCAATGGGTTTTATAACCGCGGCGCCTCCAAAAACATACAGGCCGGCAGCAAAACAAGGCAGAACGCCATTCCGGCAGGCGGATGCCCGTTTCCCATTTAAGCCGATGTACATACGGTTGGCGCGGATGTTGCAAACTGTCACACGCATGCGACCCGCCGTCACGCATTTGCTGGTATAATTTCTACTAAACAGCAAGGTGGTACTGAACATGATATTTCTTTTCCCTTCCAGGCTCAAAGAGCTTCGCCAGTCCATGAATCTCCACCAGGAAGCGCTGGCCAGTTTGTTAAGCGTAGACAGAAGCACCATCTCCTCTTACGAAAGCGATATGCGGCAGCCTCCGTTAGGCACGCTTATGCGGATCGCAGACGTATTTGGCGTAAGTACAGATTATCTGCTGGGAAGGACAAAGCAGCTTTCCTTTGATGAATTTGACCTGGACGGGGAAGACATTGCGGCTCTCCGCAGGATGGCCTTCGCGCTTTCCGAAAAAAACAAGCGGATTCATCAGATGCAGGAACACTAAGGAGGTTATATAATGCCCCAGGATAACAGGGAACCATTCGGAAAGATGTATCAAAGCGCGGAAGATGGCGGGACGGTATTCATCCCGGCCAGGCCGAGGGCCGGCTTGGGCGATCAGGCCAGGATATTAAGGGTATGTGCTTATTGCCGCGTATCTACAGGCAACGACGAGCAGCTTTCTTCCTTTGAGCTCCAGCAGGCGCACTATAAGCAGCTAGCCAAGGACAAGCCTAACTGGGATTTAAAGCATATTTATGCAGACGCGGGCATTTCGGGCACTTCCCTGAAAAACCGCGACGCCTTCAACGCCATGATTGCCGCCTGCGAAAACGGGGAATATGATCTGATTGTGACAAAGCAGGTTTCCCGCTTTGCCAGGAACCTGGTAGACTGCATCTCCCTCATCCGGAAGCTCAAGAACCTTGAACCGCCTGTTGGCGTGCTTTTTGAAACAGACAACCTGAACACGCTGGACAAAGACTCAGAATTCATACTGGCCTTTCTCGCCTCTTTCGCACAGGAAGAATCGATTAAAAAGCGGGAAGCCATGATCTGGTCGCTGGCACAGCGCTTCAAGGACCGCAGGCTGCTGACGCCCCCCTTGCTTGGATATGACCGGCAAAGGGATGCTGCCGGCAGCTATATCAAATACGCCCCCCTGATAGTCAATGAGGACGAGGCCAGGGTCGTCCGCTTTATTTTCGATGCGTATTTATACGGCTGGACGCAGGCAGATATCGCGGCCTTCCTGACAGGCATTGACTGCCGGACAAAAACCGGAAGCACGAAATGGAACAGCAGCTCCATCGGGTATATCCTTTCAAATGCTTCTGCTAAAATAGGACTAAGACAGAAATCCTTACAGCAAGAGGGCACTGGCTTAGTCCTGTTTGATTTTAGTGCAAGGAGACTTCAGATGAAAAAAACAACAAAAGTCATTGCGGTCTGCAACCAAAAGGGCGGCGTGGGCAAGACCGTCACAACCGTGAATTTAGGCATTGGCCTGGCCCGCCAGGGCAAGCGCGTCCTGCTGGTAGACGTTGACCCGCAAGGCTCTTTAACTGCCAGCTTGGGCTATCACCAGCCCGACCGCATAGAAACCACCCTTTCCACTGTGCTGGGGAAAATTGTCCAGCAAAAGCCCTTTGACCCCGCCGGGTACATCCTGCATCAAGAGGAAGGGGTTGACCTGCTGCCTGCCAACATCGACCTTGCCATGGTGGAAATGAACCTGGTTGGCGTCATGGGCCGGGAAACGGTTTTGCGGGAATTTCTGGAAACCGTCCGCAGACAGTATGACTACATCCTGCTGGACTGCTGCCCGTCCCTGGGAACCCTAACAGCCAACGCACTGACAGCCGCTGACGAGGTAATCATCCCCATGCTGGCCCACTATCTGTCCATTAAGGGCCTGGAGCAGCTTCTAGCCACCATCGGGCTGGTGCGGCGCAAATTCAACCCCAGCCTGCAAATCTCCGGTATCCTCATCACCATGGCGAATATGCGCACAGCCTACTCGCGGGACATTGTGGCCCTGCTGCGAGGGAATTACGGAAACAAGCTGCGCATTTTCGACACTATCATTCCCGAATCCATCCGGGCCGCTGAAACCAGCGCAGAGGGTAAGAGTATATATTTGCACGATCCCAGCGGTAAAGTATCTACAGCCTACAATGCGTTTACTCTGGAGGTAGCGTCATGAGGGGCAGCGCGGGGAAAATTCAGCTTGCCAGCCTGGACGATTTCTTTGGGGTCAGCCAGGGCCAGACCGCCGGGGAACCATTTCAAGAAATCCCGCTGTCAGACCTGCACCCGTTCAAAAACCACCCCTTCCACGTTACGGACGATGAGAAGATGCAGGAATTAGCCGATAGCGTGGCCCAACACGGAGTGCTTGTCCCTGGCATCGTGCGGCCCAGGCCGGAGGGCGGCTATGAGCTGGTTTCCGGACACCGGCGTAAAAGGGCCTGCGAACTGGCGGGGCTTGCCACCATGCCCGTGCTTGTGCGAGAGTTGGACGATGACGAAGCCGTACTAATCATGGTGGACAGCAATCTCCAGCGGGAGAAGATTTTGCCCAGTGAGAAAGCATTTGCGTACAGGATGAAGTTGGGAGCTATGAAGCGTAAGGCTGGCAGGCCGAGCAAGAAAAATTGTGTGCCAGTGGCACACAATTTTAGCGGGCAAAAATCACGGAGTATCCTGGCCCAACAGGTAGGCGAAAGCCAAGACCAGATACGCCGATATATCCGTCTGACCTACCTTCTACCTGCCCTGCTCCAGATGGTAGACGAAAACAAACTGGTGTTGCGGCCTGCCGTGGAAATTTCCTATCTAACATTGGAGGAGCAAGGTTTGCTGCTTGCCATAATGGGCAGGCTGGATGTTGTTCCCACTTTGGAGCAGGCCCAGCAGCTAAAAATGTACAGCCAGGATAGGCAGTTGACCGAAACAAAAATGAAGGTCGTGCTGGCGCGCAAAAAGCCTGCGGCGATGCAAGTCACGCTGAAAAAAGACCGCTTGAAGCAGTATTTCCCGCAAACCTACACACAAAAGCAGATGGAGGATGTTATTTTCTCCCTTTTGAAAGGTTGGAAATCCCAACAGGAAGGAGTGGGCGCAGGTGACGAAAATGAGTGAGAAAACCGCCGCTATAAAAGGCTCGCCTTTGGGCCAGGACTTGCTGGACGCCCTTTGCGCAAGGCAGCTTTTCAGCGCTTTGGATGTTTCCCAATCTATTATAACCCTGAAAGAGTATCTTGTCAAAGACCTTTCCCCCACTGATTTGAAATACTTCTACCCCGTCTACTTTGACGCGGCCCGTGTGCTGCTGGCAGAGTGCGCAGCCGAGTTTTTCCAAACTGGACGTATTTGTATCACGGCCCTTGACCCTGTGCGCATGAGGTATGGGTCGCACGAAATCAGGCAGATAATCATAATGCCGAAGGACGTTTCCCGGCTTCTGCGGGTACTGCGCCGGGTGAAAGAACCAGCACACGGATTGTGCCACAAGCATGGAGGGAATGGCTGGGCGGAACACATAGAAACGCTTTGTCAAACCCTTGCAAAATTACAATAGAATAGCACTGTTTTGCCCCGATTACTTCGTGTGATTGGGGCTTTCTTTATACCAAAAAACAGGAGTGATGAAGAATGTCAGAGCATAACAACGAAATTTGCAACTGCCCGGACTGCCCGTTTTTCAGCGTCCACTATCCCCATTACTGCGGCCTGCCAGGGAGGCGGCGCATTACGAAGGGCAACGTGCGGGCGGCTGTCAAGGAGTGCCATTGCACCCGGCCCAGGCTGCTGGAGCTGTATGTCAAGCTGGGGGTGGGCGCATGAACGGGCATATTGGACCCCTGGATTTTACCGCCATGGGCCGGGAATACCTGGCCCAAGCGGATACCATAGGCGGGAAGGTTGCCCAGCTAAGGCGGGAGTATAGGGAAAGCCATGACAGGATGCTGAAAGAGCAAATAGAAAACTGGAAAGAAATAGAAGCCAGCCTGCGCCATCAAGGGCTGGATTTCCTGCGGCGCGGGGAAAGAAGAAAAAATCAGATGGAGGTGCTTTAGCTATGAGTATAAGGATAAACGCGGGTTATATCCTTACAGATTCTGTCCACGTTGGTGAGATGGAATTTGTAATGGGGGTACACAGCAAGGCCCCCTCACAGTTTGTGACCTGGGCCTGCAAAAACGGCACCGACTATTTCTGGGGGCACTATTTCTCCGATCCGCTTTTAGCTATGAAGGACTTGCTAAGCCGGGCAAATCAAGAACTGGTATTTTGCATGAAGAAGCAGGAAAATGCCCGGAGAAGGAGGGAAAAACCAGATGACCCCTGCTTGTAATGAAAACATATGCGGCTTCGAGGTACTCCCCTTCCCGGAGAAGCCGGGCTACCTGCCCATATCGGATGAGGAATTCCGGCGGGATACCCTTGCCGCCTGGTGCCGGGGTGGGTACAGGGAGAAAATAGCCGCCGCCCTTTACGGCGGGGAGCGGGAGTGGGCCGCGCTCTATAAGGACAGGGATATGTCTGTCCGGGTGGCAGTTGCCTGCCGGGCCAATGAAGCCACACAGTTAAAAATGCTTACAGACCCGGAGCCAGTGGTGCGCAAATTCCTGGCCCGGTATGGCACGGACAAGGTCCGCACAGCCGCTGTAAAGAGCTGGGAAACGGACACAGATGTGCTTATGGAGATTGCGAAATGGGGCGGCGCAGCCACAAAAAGGAAGGTGATGGAGCTTGCGTGGCATTTGCCGGAAACGCTGAAACAAGTAATCCCTTATCTCAGCCCCGGCTGCATAAAAAAACTGGAAATATACCCGGACAGGGAGGTGCAGTTTCAAGCCGCCATGCACGGGGGCATGGCACAGTGCCAGCGGTTTTTGGACGCTATCAGAAAGGACAGGGACGCGGGCAGTTGGCTCATGAGTTGGAATATACAAGCCAGGGTCGAGGAATTGAGCCAGGTAAAAAAGACCCTGCTTGGCGGGCTGTCCCGGTCAAGAAAACATACGGAAATGGAGCGTTAAAAATGGAGATGAAAAAACTTGACCTGACCCCCCTCCAGCCCCAGGCGGCGCGGGGGTTCCGGTACTTGGAGGTGCCCAAGCTGCTGCTGGAAAACAGCAGTTATGCCCCTCTGGATGAGGGGGCGAAACTCCTTTACTGCTTTATGCTGGAGCGGGCGGGCTTGTCGGCCCGGAACGCCGATAAATTCACAGACCAAAATGGACGGTTCTTCATCATCTACACTGTGGAGCAGATGCAGAAGCAGATGCAGCGTTCGCGCCCCACCATCATCAAATGGACGAAGCAGTTGGAAGAAATCGGGCTTATCAAAAAGGTGCGGCAGGGCCAGGGCAAGCCGTCAAAAATCTACATAAACGATTTTGCCTCGGTGAAGTGTCCACAGGGGCCGGACAGCCAGGGGGGCAAGACCCATGAGGTTAAAAAAGTTGATTTCCAGAAAACAAAAAATTTGACTTCTGGAAGTCAAGGGCCTTTACCTCTTGAGGTTAAAAATGTTGACCCTATAGAACTTGAACATAAAGACCTTGAAAATATTGACCTTCCTTCCCTCCGGGAAGAAGCGGAGGACGTGGAAGAAGCAGCCGCCAATGTGCGTGACCAGGTGGAGTACCCCATCCTGCGGCAAGAGTATGGGCAGGATTTGGCCGATGAGGTGGCGTCCCTCATCACGGAGGTGCTTTGCCGCAGCGGGCCGGTTGTCCGCATAGGGCAGGACAGTTACCCGGCAGGCTTTGCCAAGGCCCGTATGCGGTCGGTGGGGTATGAACACGCCGCCTACGCCCTGGACAGCCTGGGGCGGGCAGGACCAGTCCGCAACGCCCACAACTACCTGCTGGCGCTGCTGTTCAACGCCCCTGCCGGATACAATGCCGCCGTAAAGGCGCAGTATTGCGCCGATTTTGCAAATTAACACAAGGAGAATGTCTATGAAAAACAAGTATGCTGCCCTGGAAAAAGAGTACCTGGATACCATCGCGCGTTTGTCGAAAATTACCGGCTGGCCTGCTGAACAGGCGGAATCTGTAGTGGAGCTGGTGGTGCGGGCCGCTGAGAAAAAGGCCCATGCTGTGACGGAAAAGAAATATCAGGATATGAAAAACGCTAAATACCTTGCCACCAAAAGGCTGCTGCAAAACTACCGCCGCCTGCGGGAAGCCATCAACCTGGGCACGGAACATGCGTTGAAGCTGCTGGAGGATACGGAGTACCAGCGGCTGATGGAAGGGGAGGAAAGCCTGCAAAACCAGAGGGTGCAGTCTGTGGCATTCGCTGCTGCTGGGAACCGTGTGATATGGTCATGGGTAAACACGGCGCTGGACTGCCTCAAGGGGATAAGTGACAATGCGAAAACCGACAGGGAAAAACGGCAGTACAGCTTGATCTACAAGCGCTATATCGCCCCCCACGAGTACCCCGTGGGAGAGATAGCCGCGTCCCTGCGCATTGAACAGGCGGAATATTATAGGGGCATCAACAGTGCCTTGGAAAACCTCAGTATTCTGCTTTTTGGGTTGGGAAATGCAGAGGAATTTATACTTTGTCGCGAGAAAGGATGATGTGATTGATCAGTAAAGTCCAGACATTAACACAGTTAGCCACCGACACCACCAGCCGCCTGACAGCCAGTTTTGCAGAGTGGACGGCCTTTTTGCAGACGGCGGCCCGTCTTTACAAATATCCCTACAGCGAGCAGGTTTTCATCTACGCCCAGCGGCCCGAAGCCACCGCCTGCGCCGGGTTTGACGTGTGGAACCAGCGCATGGGCCGCGCCGTGCGCCGGGGTTCAAAGGGCATTGCCATCGTGGACACCAGCCGGGGCACGCCCCAGGTTCGCTATGTGTTTGATATCGCAGATACTGTGGAGCGGCAGAACGCCAGAAAGCCCTATCTTTGGGAATTGACCGGGGATAATCAAGAGGCTGTTATGGAATCGTTGGCCGATCATTATGACGTTTCCGCCGACATCGGCCTAGCGTGGCAGTTGGAAGAAGCCGCCCGCCAGTTGGCGGAGGAAAGCTGGCAGGAAAACCGGGCCGACATTTTAGCCAGCGCGGAGGGTTCCTTTTTAGAGGAGCTGGACGAGGAAAACATTCACGCCAGCTTCTGCGACGCCTGCACCACCAGCACCCTCTACGTGCTTTTAGCCCGCTGCGGACTTGACCCGGACAGCCACTTACAGCACGAGGATTTTTTGAGTGTGTTCGATTTCAACACCCCTATCGCCGCCACGGCCCTGGGTACGGCGGTCAGCCGGAGCAGCGAGAAAGTGCTGCGGCAAATTGAAGTCACCATCAAGAATTTTGAGCGCGAAAGGAGAAAAGAGCATGGCAGAATTGGCATACCGGCAGGAGGGGGAATTTCTCTTGCCGGAATTGGAGGTGGAGAAACCCGTGAATCTGGGCAAGTACGGCTTGCTGCGGCTGGCATACCTGAAGGAGCATCGTCCGATATTTTACAACCGGCTGATTCTGGAGGGGACATTGGGCCGTCATCTGGCAGAGATAGACCAGGCGGCGAACCAGCGTCTGGCGCTTTTGATGCCACAGATGCAGAAATCTATGGGAATCACGGAGAGCATGAAAGCCCGCGATCCCATGAAGTGGGCGGGCTTGATGAACAACGCGAAGCACCAAGTGGAGGAGACGATATTGGTGGAGTTAGTGTACAGCTAGAGGACGGGTTTGGGCAGTTTTCGCTTTTTGGCGGGGCAGACTTTACGCCGCTGGTGAACACGCCCCAGGCTGGCGGCAGCAGTTTGGCCCAGGCAGTTATTGATGAGGCCCTACGCATCGGCGCGAATGACCCCAGCAGCAGGCTGCGCATTATCGCAGAGTTTATGAAGGATAAGCCCTTGGAGGAAAACGCCCGCTTTTTGCAGGCCCATTACAAGGAGAACGGCGCGGGCTTCTATGTGGGCGAGCGCAAATATGCCCTTTGGTATGACGATGCTGGGATGCTGATTGCCCCCGGCGAAAGCGTCCACAGGGATTTCGCCACAGCCCTTTCCTGGGAGCAGGCGGCTGGGCGTATCCGGGAGCTGCTGGAAGCGGGGGAATATGCCAGCCAGCTTATGCTTTACCGGGCCTGGCCCTTTGAGCGGGGCCGGGTGGCGGAAGCCCTGATTTATCTGCAACAGGATATTGCGGACGAGGCTCGTGACAGATATTTTCCCACGCTTCGTACTGCGTTTCAAGATATTTTCGGACATCCAGACCGGCTGAACAAGGTGAAGGAATTAACGCAGGAACCGGAAAGCCTGCAAAAGCTGGTGGACGAGTGCGGCACTTTTTTGGCGGATTATACCCACGACCGGGACTTGCTACGGTTCCGCTATCACAGGACAGATAAAATTTTGCAGGGCTTAAAAGATTTACAGCTTACACCAGTAAAATTTACCGCCGCCGAGGATTTCACCCCCCAGCGGCGGCTTTTTATCTCCCAGGATGAGATTGACAAACTGCTGCGGGAAGATGCCGACCGGCACGATTACAGGCTGGGTATTGTCCAATTCTTTGAAACCCACCCGGACAAGAAGGAGCGGGAAAAGTATCTGCGGGATTTGCATGGGGTATATTCCGGCTTTCATGGCGGTAATGACAATATTGTCTATACATCTAAGGGGATAGATTTCAGCCATGGTGGCGTCATGGAGCCATACGCCACAGTTGAATTAAAGTGGAACGCGGTGCGAAAACGTATAGAGGAACTGATTGCGAAAGATGCTTTTCTCTCTGCGGAGGATAAGGAAATCTTGGAGAGCCGGTATTTGGAGCAACCAGCAGATGAGCTGGAGGTTGCTCCTACTGTCCAGGATTTGTACGGGCAGTACAAGTCCATGGTAGTGACCGCTGCCATGCAGGATGAAGCCTACTGCAACGCCTGCCGCAATTCGGATGAGGGAAGCGCCCACCTGGAGTGCGACGCCGCCATAAAACGGTTTGCGGCAACGGCCAGCGATTTGCAGTTTACAAAGCTCTACTATGACATAGCAGAGTTTCATACCCGCCTGCACCGGGAGGTGTGGGAGGAAACGTACCCCGCGCTTTATGCTCGCGAACAGGAAGCACAGCCCCGCTATCAGGTGGTAGTCTATCACCATCTTGAAAATGGATTTGACGAAAAATTGGAGTACCCTACCATGGCGGAAGCTGAGAGCGTGGCGCAAGCCTACATCAACGGCAAACTGGATGATGGGTTCCAGTACGATGGCGCTGCTGTCTATGACCTCCGGGAGAAAACATGGCTGCGGGCTTTTGGGGATTTCCCTGATGAAGGTGCGCAGAAACAGGCCGGGCAGGCACTCTATGCAGAGGAAATTACACCGCCTGTCCAGATGGAAATAGGGGCAGGAGCTGTGCAAGAACCTTTGCATAAGGAACCGGGCTTTATTCCAGACTACCCGGATGAAGCCCCGCCCTGGGGTGCACAGGAGGGGGAGCACTCCCCCTGGGGCGAGGTGCAGGCTAGCAGGGAATTGACGGGTGGGGTATATAAAATCAGCACAGCAGGCCATGGGGGCATCCTGATAAGGGAACAGGATGCCGCCGGTTTGCTTTCCCCGGAAACCCTTGCCCGTGGCGGGTGTGACTTTGGTTGGTACTACTTTGAGGAAGATGAGCTGGCGCCCATTGTCACACGAGAATTAGAGGAGAAAGGGGTTATCACCTACCCTTCGTCTCGTGACCCGCAGACCCCCGCCTATAAGACGGGCGACACCGTTTACCTGGATGATACCGCCTTTGTCATTGAAGATGTCGGCCTATTTGATGTGCACCTGCAAGACCCCGCGCTGGCCTACCCCATCCTACGGGCTGAACCCAAGGAACGCTTTTTGCAGCTATTGTGCCGGGACGAGCGCAACACCTTCATCACAGACTACCTCCCCTCTGCGGATATGGCCGACATGGACGATCTGCGGGACGCGCTTGCAGGCCAGGAGGGGATGCTGTCTCCACAGAATAAAGATGCCCTCTCCGGCTGGTTCCAGTCTGGGCAGGGCAACAAGAAAATTGCGGAAAACCTTGCCGGTATCTATGCTGGCTCGGCAGAGACGGTTACCCTGGCTACTGGGGAGGAAGCCGATTATTTCGCTGCTAAAGATGGCTTTGAAATCAACATCCATGACAAATTTGACACAAAGCATACCTATAGCTGGGAGACAGTTACATCCGTACTCCGGGGCCTGTGGCAGCGGGGGTTAGATGGTTTTGGGCAGGAGGCCGCTGCCCGGGAAACTGCCCTGCCCAATCCCATTGTTCTAGAAACTGCCCCTCCGGCAAAGGAGCCACCGAAATATACCAGCACTATCGCAGCGGTTTACCCGGCAGAAAAGAACAACATGCCCTATGAAATTATCTTGGAAAAGCTGCACATCCCAGGGCAGGAGAAGCCCATCCCCGCACCCAATTTCCGCATTACAGACGATGCCCTAGGCGTGGGCGGCGCAAAGGCGCATTATAAAATGAATATAGATGCCATCCGTCTATTGCGCCAGTTGCAAACTGAAAACCGGCAGGCCACGCCGGCGGAGCAGGGCATACTATCTAAATATGTGGGCTGGGGTGGCCTCTCCGATGCCTTTGACGAAAACAAGCCCGCCTGGGCAGGCGAATATAAGGAACTGCAAGAGCTGCTGACACCAGAGGAATATGCTTCGGCCCGTGGCTCAACACTGAATGCCCACTACACCATCCCCACCGTGATCCGCGCCATGTATCAGGCGCTGGAAAACATGGGCTTTCAGGGCGGCAACATCCTGGAACCCTCCATGGGCGTGGGCAATTTCTTCGGCTGTCTGCCAGAGGACATGTCCAAAAGCAGGCTTTATGGCGTGGAGCTGGACAGCATCACCGGGCAGATAGCAAAGCAGCTTTACCCCCAGGCCGACATCACCGTGGCTGGTTTTGAGACTACAAACCGCCACAATTTCTACGACTTAGCCATCGGCAACGTGCCCTTCGGCAACTATAAGGTTCATGACCCGGCTTACAACAAGCTGGGTTTTTCCATCCACAATTACTTTTTCGCCAAGGCTTTAGACCAGGTGCGGCCCGGCGGTATTGTCGCATTTTTGACCTCCCGCTACACCCTGGACAGCCGGGATACCAAAGTCAGGGAATACCTGGCCCAGCGAGCCGATCTGCTGGGGGCTGTCCGCCTGCCAAACAATACCTTCCAGGCCAACGCAGGCACGGAAGTCATAGAAGATATCCTTTTCCTGCAAAAGCGGGAGGCCCCCGCCATAGAAACCCCGTCCTGGGTGGATACCGGGGAGACCCCGCTGGGCTTTCGTATCAACCAATATTTTCTCGATAACCCCCACATGGTGCTGGGCACGGAGCAGGCCACAAGCAGCCAGTACGGCGGGCAGGAATACTCTGTGGTGCCCTTCCCCGAGGGTGATTTGGCTCAGCAGCTTGCCACCGCCATCACCCATGTTCAAGGTAAATATAAAGAGGCAGAGCCGCCTGATTTGGACTTGGAGGATGGCGAAGCAACAACAGAAACCCTGCCCGCGGACCCTGACGTGAAGAACTTTTCCTATACCATTAAAAATGGGGACATCTACTACCGGCAGGATTCCATCATGGTAAAGCAGGTGCTGGGCAAGACCGCCGCCCAGCGCGTCAAGGGGCTGTTGGGCCTGCGGGACTGTGTGCAAAAGCTCATTGGCCAGCAGTTAGACGGCTTTATTTCTGATGGAGGCATCCGGGAAACACAGGCTGAACTTGACCGCCTTTACAATGATTTCTCCAGGAAATTCGGCCTGATCAATGAACGTGGCAACCGCCTGGCTTTCTCCCAGGATTCCAGCTATTACCTGCTCTGCGCCCTGGAAGTGCTGGACGATGAGGGGCATTTCCTGCGAAAAGCGGATATGTTTACAAAGCGCACTATCCAGCCACATATTGAAATCACCCACGTTGATACCGCCACCGAGGCCCTGGCTGTATCTATCGGCGAGCGGGCCAAGGTGGATTTGCCTTTCATGGCGCAGCTTACGGGCAAGGCAAAGGAGGAAATTATCCGGGAATTGCAGGGGCAGATTTTCCGTGTGCCGCTGCTTGAACCACCCCAATATGTAACGGCGGATGAATATTTGTCTGGCAATGTGCGGGTGAAATTAGCAAAAGCCCAGGCGGCGGCTGTTGCCCATCCAGAATACCACGCCAACGTGGATGCCCTTGCCGCTGCCCAGCCCCGAGACTTGGACGCCTCCGAAATCGACGTGCGATTAGGCGCTACCTGGATCGGCCCGGAATACTATGAGCAATTCATGCTGGAACTGCTGGATACGCCTCAATATGTACGGGAGTATATCCACGTCAGGCATTCACACACAGCAGAAACGTGGAATATCAGCGGGAAAACCAGTGTCCCGTTGACAGATATCCCGGCCTATGTCACTTATGGCACCAGCCGCGCCAACGCCTATAGGCTTCTGGAGGATGCCTTGAACCTGCGCACCACCCGTATTTTTGACACCGTGGAGGACGCAGGCGGCAAGGAAAAACGGGTACTCAACGCCAAGGAAACCATGCTGGCCCAGGAAAAGCAGCAGATGATTAAACTAGCGTTTGGGGATTGGATTTTCCGTGACCAAGACCGCCGCCAGACGCTGGTGCGCAAATATAACGAAGAAATGAACAGCATCCGGCCCCGTGAGTATAACGGGGACTATCTGGTTTTGGCGGGTATGAACCCGGCAATAACCTTGGAAAAGCACCAGAAAGATGCCATTGCAAGGGCGGTTTACGGCGGAAATACCCTCTTTGCCCACTGTGTGGGGGCTGGGAAAACCTTTGAAATGACCGCCTCCGCTATGGAGATGAAGCGCCTGGGGCTGTGCCATAAATCCATGATTGTGGTGCCCAACCATCTGACCCAGCAATGGGCCAGTGAGTTTCTGTCCCTCTACCCCAACGCCAACATTTTGGTGACCACCAAGCGCGACTTTGAAACCAGCAGGCGCAAAAAATTCTGCGCCCGCATCGCCACAGGAGACTATGACGCCGTGATCATCGGCTACTCCCAATTTGAGAAAATACCCATCAGCACAGAACGGCAAGAAGCGCTCATAAGGAGGGAGATCAGGGGAATCGTAAACAGCATTGAGGAGTTAAAAGCCAATAATGGCGAAAAATTTTCCGTGAAAGCAAAGGAGCGCGCCCGGAAAAGCCTGGAAGTGAAGCTGGAAAAGCTGCGGGCAAATAAGCGCAAAGACAGCGTGATATCCTTTGAGGAATTGGGCGTGGACAGGCTGTTTGTAGACGAAAGTGATACCTTTAAGAACCTGTTTTTTGTAACGAAAATGCAGAATGTGGCGGGGCTTTCCGCCTCTGAGTCCCAGCGGGCCAGCGATATGTTTGCCAAGACCCGCTACCTGGACGAGCTTACGGGGAGCAAGGGCGTTATCTTTGCCACGGGCACGCCCATCTCCAATTCCATCGCGGAAATGTACACCGTGCAGCGGTATTTGCAGTACGAAACCCTCAAGAAAATGGGCATGGCCCACTTCGATTCCTGGGCCAGCCGGTTCGGGGAGACAGTCACCAGTATGGAACTTGCCCCGGAGGGCACAGGCTACCGCCAACGCACACGGTTTGCAAAATTCTACAACCTGCCGGAGCTGATGAAACTTTTCCATGAAGTGGCGGACATCAAGACGGCTGACCAGTTAAACCTTCCTACTCCAGAGGCAGTCTACCATAACGAAGTGGCAAAACCCACGGAATTTCAGCTTGCCTACCTGCAAAAGCTGTCAGAGCGGGCTGCCGCTATACACAATCATTTGGTGGACGCCGACAAGGACAACATGCTTGTAGTCACAAATGACGGTAGGAAATTGGGCTTAGACCAGCGGCTCATTGACCCCGCCGCCGGGGACGCGGCAGGCTCTAAACTCAATATGTGCGTGGAAAATATCGTGAAAATCTGGCAAGACGGTATGGAAAATCGACTTACACAAATGGTGTTCTGTGATTCCTCCACGCCAAAAAAGGGCGGTGGTTTTAACGTTTACGACGATATAAAGGCCAAGCTGGTAGCCCGTGGGATACCCGAAAATGAGATTGCTTTTATCCATGATGCTAACTCTGACGTGCAGAAAAAAGCCCTCTTTGCCAAGGTGAGGAGCGGTACAATCCGAATATTATTAGGGAGTACAGAGAAGATGGGGGCCGGGACGAATTGCCAGGATAGACTCATCGCATTACACAACTTGGATTGTCCATGGCGTCCCCGTGATGTAGGACGGATTTTGCGGACATTCAAAATAAAAAAGAATGTGGAGGTAACAGACAATGGCAAAATCATTATTTGAGGAACTGGGCGGCAAATATGAAAGGCAAGGTGATTACTTAATACCATGCTTAACTGTACCCGCCGAAGAAGAACAGCCAATAGGCATATGGGGACAGCGACATCTGGACTATCTGAAGCAGTACCGCAAGGTTACATACACCAATCTTCTTACAAGCGGCAAGCTGAATACATACCTTGCCGACATTGACAGACAGGCGCAGGAACGCTTTGAAAGGCTCATAGAGGGCATGAAACAGGCGCAGGGCATAACGGAACGCCTAAAGGAAGAAAACGCCTTAGAATGGACAGGGCGGCTCAATAACATAAGGGCGTATGCGAGAGAGATTGTGAATAGGGAAATTATCTACGCATAATAGAATGGCGATGGAGTATAAGAAGCTCTATCGCCTTTTTATAACAAGGTTATAGTAAATGGTGTAGCATGAGATAGTCCTTGACTTAACTAATCTAATTTGTTAAAATATAAATCTGATTAAGTATGTGGGAGGTGCTATTTTGCCTAAAACAAAAATAGATAAAGAATTGGTTATCAAAGAAGCTGCATATATAGCGAATAAAATGGGCATAGAAAATCTTTCGTTGAAAACACTCGCAGCACAATTAGGTGTTAAGTCACCATCACTTTATAATCATGTTGATGGACTTGATGACCTAAAACAGCAGATTATGCTTTATGGGTGGAAGGAAATGGAAGATAGAATTATCCAAGCTGTAATAGGACTTACTGGATATGATGCAATTAGAGCTATGTGCCATGCTTTTCATAAGTATGCAACAGAAAACCAAGGAGTTTTCAGTGCTATGCTTTGGTACAACCAATTTGAAAATGAACAGACCAGAGAAGTAACTTCAAAGATGTTTTCGGTATTCTTCAAAATAACTAAATCACTGAATATTTCGCAAGATAATTGCTCTCACTTAGTTAGAATGTTTAGAGGGTTTTTAGAGGGATTTGCATTACTTGAAAATCATCGTGCCTTTGGAAATGTACAGTCAATAGAAGATAGTTTTAATTTGTCAATAGATATTTTGATTGAAGGGATGAAAAAAATAGAGGAGAAATGGTAGCATAATGGCATATCAGCAAAAAATATGAAAAGAAAAATTAAAAAAGCTATTTGCGTAATGATATTATTGGCTTATGCCATCACATTTGGAAATAATACAGCTTTGGCAAACACAAATGTAAAATATGATAATATTGACAACCAATTAAAGAGGGAACTGGATGAATTACATATCCCGGGAATGGCAGTTGCCATTGTAGATTCAAAAGAAGTTCTGCTTGCTGAAACTTATGGAAATTGTAAAAGCATAGATACACCTTTTATTATAGGGTCTGTAAGCAAATCATTTACTGCGTTAGCCATTATGCGGCTTGTGGAAGAAGATAAAATTGATTTAGACGAAAAAATTTCGGCTTATATTGCCCCCTCAGCTTATTTTATAAATGAATCAGATGGAAATAAAATCACGGTAAGACAGCTTTTGAACCAGACAGGCGGCTTAGGCACATATCAGCGTTTTGGCAATGCAAAAATAACAGAGAGTTACGGTCAGCACCAATATGCAAATATCAATTATGGCTTGTTGGGTGAGATTATAGAAGCAGTCAGTGGAGTTAGTTATTCTGAGTATATGAATAAAAAAATTTTTCTGCCGCTACATATGGAACACACGGCGGCGACATTTGAACAAAGTAAAGAAAATGGATTAATCAGAGGGTATCGAAATTATTTTGGGTTTCCGATTGCAGGGGAGCCAGACTATCCCGATGAACATTCGTGGTCTACCGTTCCAGCAGGTTATTTGAGTTCCAGCGTATCAGATATGGCAAAGTATTTGCAGATGTATCTAAACGGGGGAATGGGGATTATCAGTCAAGACAGCTTAAACACTATGTTTTATGAGAATGTATATGTAGATGATAATACGCCCTATTATTACGGAATGGGATGGACTTTGACAGAAGAATATACAGAGCCTGTATTGGGGCATTCTGGATTGGTTGAGAATTATATTTCAAATATGTTGTTGCTACCAGAAAGCGGATTAGGAATCGTCATTCTTATTAATATGAATGACTATCTGGTTACCAATCAGTTAGCAGATATTATAAGCAAAAATGTGATATTTGCTATTTTGGGTAAAGAGCAATATAAAATATCTGGCAACCCATATATTGTAAGGCATTTGTTGCTGAATGTGGCATATTTTGCGTTATTAACAACAGCAGTATATCCAATAGCAACAATAAAAAAATGGAAGAAAAAGAAACGGACAAAACCGTTGACCGCTTTTGATATTATAAGACATGGTATATTACCGCTACTTTTACTTTGCTTGCCCGAAATGATTGGTGTTCCAATATGGGTGATATGGTATTTTGTAAAAGACGTATGTGTTGTTTTGTTGGTAAGTTCAAGTTTGCTTTTTTCAGTAGGATTATACAAGATATTTTATAGGATACATTGGAGGATGAAAATGGAAAAATTTGAATGGATACGTTGTCCCGTATGTGGAAATAAAACTCGAAACAGGATAAAAGAAGATACAGAACTGAAGAATTTCCCCCTTTACTGCCCGAAATGTAAACATGAAAGTTTGATAGAAGTAAAGGATTTGCAAATAACCGTTATCAAGTAATTGGATACTAAGTGAAGCTGAAGAATGAAATCAAAAACAGAAAGGTTAGAAAATGATATGGAAAGTAATATTCTTGAATTTGAATGTGTAGGGTTAAATGATGGTGGAAAATTCCCTATTGAGAATACAGGCAGAGGGCAAGATATTTCACCAGAATTTATCATTCGGAATCTAAATACAAATGCAGTTACTTTGATGATTACGCTTGAGGACTTGAGCCATCCGATAAAAGGATTTACGCATTGGATTATTTGGAATATTCCTGCAACAGATAAAATTATAAAAGCAATTCCGTCAGGGAAATCAATATCTTCATTACAAGGTGCGATACAAGGAATTGGGTATGGCTTTCATTGTTATGCAGGACCGAAACCGCCTAAAGGAAAATCTCACAAGTATTGCTTTACTGTTTATGTATTAGATTGTAAACTTGATTTGTCCCCCTTTTCTTTCAAACGAAAAGTTTTGAGTAAGGCTAATCGCCATATTATTCAGAAAGGAAGAATTTATGGGTATTTTGAATAAATAAGCATGGAATACGTTGATAAAAGAGCCAGACGCAAAGACGCAGAGCCGATGAACAAGTGAGTAGTCACAGTTCATTGGCTCTACTTTATTTCATAAGGTTTTAAGGCAAACGCCCACCATATAAAAAAACGGCGTGTGGTGGGCGGTATTGCTATGCCCGAAAAGACTTAACAGACACTCTCCAAACCTGTTTTAAAGTTTGGAGGTTTTTTTATGTCCTTTTTTCGGGCAGTAATCTATCTGCTTATGAAAGGCAGAGTTGACTTATACATAGCATGTCGGGAAATGGCAGGAAGCCAGTTAAAAAAATCCCTGCCCATGCAACGCTACTTCTCACCATGAAACCAGAAGTAGAATCTCCACTTAACAGAATATGTATCTCCTATAACCGTAGAGGTCACAGAACCTTTGCGGTTTTTCTTTTGTCGTTTTTTATCGGAATATGCCGCAGGGCTGTTTCCGCTGTTAGCTGTCGTTCGCCACCTCTCCATCTGGATTTTACATTTTCAAAATTCAGATTGGAGGAAATAAGAAATGGCATATAACCACGGACGAGAGGACAGGAAGTGGCGTATCTGGAAAGAAGCCGAGGAAAAGGTGCTGCGGGAGTGCGGCGTTGATGAAGCGGTCATTGAGCAAATCCGCATTGCGGACAGGGCAGATTTTAATTCTAACAGGCGGTTTTACCGATGGACGAGCGACTTCGGGGAATACCTTGAGGGAATGGCAGATACAGAACCGCAGGCAGAGCCAGATACCGTTGCGGACTTACTGGACGAGATTGAGGACGAGAAACTGTATCAGGTATTGCTTACGGTGGACAAGCATACCCTGCTCATTCTCCTGCTGAAAATGCAGGGGTATTCCACAAGGGAGATTGCGGCGGTGGCAGGGCTTACCGAAAGAGCGGTCTATAAACGCCTTGAAAGGCTCCGTAAAAAATTAAAGCCTATTTTATATCCTTTCGGGGAAATTTAAGCGTCCCCACGGGCTATTGGGTGAGAGGGCAATCCTCTCACTCAATTTTTTTTTCGGGAGGAAAGGAAATGGCATACGGGGCAAAGACATATACGCTAAAAGAAGAAGCCGCCGAGGGCGGCACAAGGTATTCTATCAGCTTTAAGGACGGGCAGGGGGAATCTCACGAGTTGGAAGTATCAGAACAGCTCTTTCTTGAATTTCGGCAGATGGAACGGAGGAACAGGAATCTTCAGCAATGGAATCAGCGGCACAGGGAGTTTAACGAGGTATGGGACGAAACGCTTTACAGACGTGCTTTGCGGGTGCCTAAGACACTTGATGAAAGAATGATTGAAAAAGAGAGGAATGAAATATTTGCTAAAGCGGTTGCCCGACTGCCAGAGATACAGAGGCGGCGTTTCCTGCTGTACTACGAGTATGATTTCAACTTTTACCAAATCGCCGAGATGGAGCATTGCACCGCTTCCGCCATCCAGAAGTCCGTTTCAGTTGCAAGGGAGAAAGTTAAGTCAGAAATGAGGAAGTATCTCCAACCTTAACTGTTACTGCCCGAAAAAGAAATCCGCTTTTTATCGGCGTGGACTGGCGGCATTACATACTCTCACTTCTTTTTGTGGGAGTAAATCTATTTTAAGGAGGTCATGCCTATGTGCAACAAAACCAAAGACACCGCCCGAAAGGAGAAATCTCATGCAGAAGTTACAGACAGTCAACGCCGACACGCTCCTTTATGAGCCGCTTGAAAAACCGTCCTTTGTGGTGGACGGTCTGATACCCACAGGCTTAATCCTGTTTTGCGGTTCACAGAAAATCGGCAAGAGCTGGCTCATGTTAAAACTCTGCCTCTGCGTGTCGCAGGGAATCCCCTTATGGGATATGCCGACACGGGAGGGCGATGTGCTTTACCTTTGTCTGGAGGACACGTTCTGCCGCATACAAGACAGGCTGTTCCGTTTGACGGACGAAGCAAGCGGGCGGCTTCACTTTGCGGTGGCAAGCGATAAGCTGTCAGACGGTCTTATCGTGCAGCTAGAGGATTATTTAAAAGAATATCCAGACAGCAGTCTCATTGTCATTGACACCTTGCAGAAAGTCCGCACCGCTTCCAAAGACAACGCCTATGCAAGCGATTACGGGGACATCTCCCTTATCAAAGACTTTGCAGACAGGCATTCTCTGGCGGTGGTAGTTGTCCACCACATCCGAAAGCAGAATGACAGCGACGTGTTCAACAAGGTGTCTGGCACGACGGGATTGACGGGGAGTGCGGACGCAACCTTTGTCCTGGAACAGGAAAGCCGTGCGTCCAATGCCGCCAAGCTGTATGTGACGGGCAGGGACACGCCCTATCAGGAGTTTAAGCTCCGTTTCCGTGATTGCAGTTGGGAACTGGTGGAACGTAAGGAGCAGGAACAGCTTGCCAAAGAAACGATACCAGATATTCTTTTTCGGTTAGTGGATTTCATGCAGGGCAGGGAGGAATGGACTGGCACAGCTACCGAGTTACTGGACGCTCTGGGGGAAACAGGGACAGCGGCGAATGTTTTGACAAAGTGGATGAACGAGTACCGCCTTGATTTCCTGCTTGAAAACCATATCCGCTATGATTTCAGCCGCAGGAGCAGCGGGCGGATGATTTTCCTTGCTGTTATCAACGACATTTAGACTTAAGCAGAACCGGCGGCTCTGCCCACTGCGTGACGGTCATGACGATGATGACGGTGTTTTTGGGATACCCCCGCCGCTGTCATCCCTACGGGAGAACACCCCGTAAACGCAAAATGCAGGCGTGGGCATTACTCGCCCTTTTCGGCTCGTAATGCCACCCCTGCGGTCAGAAAAATCTTCTGATTTTTCCGACTGCGTTTACAGGGTGTAACACACTACACTTTGCCCTGCAAAGTCGTGTGCCAGACGTTCCCTCTGGACTCCCTTATGGCAGGGCTTTGCCCTGCTTATCCTACGCTTTCCGCTTCGGATAAAAGAATGTCGGCGTGACGGTTACGGCTCTTATGAGGGGGTATCCCAAAATCACCGTCATCATCGTCATGACCGTCACGCATACAGATTACCCGCCGAAAGAAAGGAGGAATCCTGCCATGCCTTATGCAATCCTGCGTTTCCAGAAACGCAAGGCAGGCGGCGTTGCGGCTTGCGAACGCCACAACGAGCGGAAGAAAGAAGCCTATAAAAGCAACCCAGATATTGATATGGAACGCTCCAAAGATAACTACCATCTTGTGAAGCCGCCCCGTTACACCTACAAAAAAGAGATAAACCGAATGGTAGCCGAAGCAGGGTGCAGGACGAGGAAAGACAGCGTGATGATGGTGGAAACGCTCATCACCGCTTCGCCCGAATTTATGAACAGCCTGCCGCCCGAAGAACAAAAAGCGTATTTCCAGACGGCTCTTGACTTCATTTCGGAGCGTGTGGGGAAGAAAAATATCCTCTCCGCAGTTGTCCACATGGATGAGAGGACACCCCATATGCACCTATGCTTTGTGCCGCTTACGCCCGACAACAAGCTGTCAGCAAAGTCAATTTTAGGCAACCAAAAGAGCCTTTCCGAGTGGCAGACCGCCTACCATGAGCGGATGTCCGCACGGTGGAATCAGCTTGAACGGGGGCAATCCTCAATGGAAACGAAGCGCAAGCATATTCCCACATGGCTCTATAAACTGGGCGGCAGACTGGATAAACAGTATGAAGAAATCGTATCTGCCCTCTCCGACATCAACGCTTTTAACGCTGGCAAGAAAAGGGATAAGGCGTTAGAACTGCTCTCCGCATGGCTTCCAGACGTGGAGAAATTCTCTAAGGAAATCGGCAAACAGCAGGCGTATATCGACAGCTTGAAAGAGAGAATCGGGCAGGAATCCGATTATGCGGGGCGTATGCGTGATGAAAAGTACGAGCAGGAACTAAAGGTACAGAAAGCCAACCAGAGGATATTTGAGTTGCAGAGAACCAACGAGCAGATGGGGCGGCTGCTCTCCAAAATCCCGCCAGAGGTATTGGAAGAATTGCAGAAAAGTAATCGGAACAGAGCGAAAGAAAGGTAGGAATGTGAATGAAGAAACAGGATTTTAAGGTATTAAAGACCGCAGATTTATACCCATTTCCCGACAACCCTTTCCATGTGGTGGAGGATGAAATGCTGTCAGAGTTAGCGGAAAGCATTAAGGAATTTGGAATCGTAACGCCAATCATCACACGCCCGAAAGAGGACGGGAACGGTTATGAGGTCATTGCAGGACAGCGGCGTGTGCGTGCTTCGGAGCTTGCAGGGTTAAACACAATCCCCACTTTTGTCCTGCCCTTAGACCGTGACCGAGCCATCATCACCCTTGTGGACAGCAATTTGCAACGAGAAAATATCCTGCCGAGCGAGCGGGCGTTTGCCTACAAGATGAAATCCGAAGCCATGAAGCGGCAGGGATTCCGCACGGATTTAACCTCGTCACAAGTTGGGACGAAGTTGCGGACGGACGATAAGGTGGCGCAGGGCTTCGGCGTTGGCAGGATGACCGTACAGCGTTTTATCAGATTGACGGAGCTGATACCGCCGATTTTGCAGATGGTGGACGAGGGGAAAATCGCCCTCACGCCTGCGGTGGAGCTGTCTTTTTTGAAGAAAGACGAGCAGGAAAATTTATTCGCCACAATGGAGAGCGAGGAAGCAACACCCTCACTCTCACAGGCACAGCGGATGAAAACCTTAAGCCAGAGCGGGCGGCTTGACATGGATATGATATTTTCCATTATGACCGAGGAAAAGGGAAACCAGAAAGAAACCGTGAAAATCGGCATGGAGAGGTTAAAGAAATACTTCCCGAAAGGCACAACGCCGAAGCAGATGGAGGACACCATCATCAAACTTTTGGAGCGTGAATTGCAGAGGAAACGGAACAGGGACAGCCGCTAACCTTCTCTTTTCGGGAGGTAAATACAGAAAGTTGAGGTAGGGAATGAAAGAAATCCAGTATGAGATTGTAAAGGAAATCGCCGTGCTGTCGGCAAGCGACAGCGGCTACACAAAGGAAATCAATTTGATTTCATGGAATGGGAAAGAGCCGAAGTATGACATCCGCAGCTTTTCCCCCAACCGTGAGAAGTGCGGAAAGGGAATCACGTTGACCGCCGATGAAGCGGCGGCACTCCTTAAAGCATTGCAGAAAGAATTGAACAGCGGCGATTGATGGTGTCTGATTGGCAGAGCAGGGGGATTTTATATACTCCCTCTGCCCTGTCTGGAAAGGGAGATTTGAATATGGGCGAGGATAAGACAGCGAACAAAAAGAGGAAACGTATTGTACCAAAAGCAAAAGTGCAGGTAATTATCAGTCGGGAATATGTCGGCACACAGACCGTTGCCGAAGCATTTATCCCGATTATCTCCGAGGATATACGGAGGGGGATTGCCAAAGATGACACCTTCGACAATGACGGGTTATCCGCTTAGAATGTACGCAATGGAAGATGAAATTGAGTAGAGCAAAGACGGAGGTTTAACAGTATGGCAGGGATAAGAACGGGAAATATGATTTATAATGTCGGCGATTATTGCCGCTTGTCAAAGGACGATGGCACGGAGAACGAGAGCGCGAGCATTGCCACACAGAAATCTATTCTTGCTGATTATGTGAAAAAGCAGGGATGGAATCTGGTAAAAACGTATGTGGACGACGGTTATTCTGGTACAAATTTCCAAAGACCAGCCTTTCAGGAAATGCTTAAAGACATTGAAAACGGGCTGATAAACTGCGTGATTACAAAAGATTTATCAAGATTGGGGAGGAATTACCTTGACTGCGGCTTATATCTGGAAGTCTTTTTCCCAGAGCATAACGTGAGGTATATAGCGGTCAATGACGGCGTGGACACGCTCAATAAATCGGCGATGGACATTACCCCATTCCGCAATATCCTAAACGAAATGTATTCCGCCGATGTGTCGGTCAAGATAAAATCGGCGTACCGTGCGAGGTTTCAGCAGGGGAAATTCATGGGGACGTATGCACCTTACGGATATGTCAAAGACCCCGCCGACCACAACCATCTGCTGATTGATGATAAGGTTGCTCATGTGGTAAGGGAGATATTTGACCTTGCACTTGCAGGAAACGGAATCTCTAAAATCCGTAAGCACATCAATAAACAGCACATCCTACGCCCTGCCGCTTATGCAGCGGAGCAGGGGGCAACAGGTTATGAACGGTACTTTGAGGATAAGGAAGAAAACCGTTATATCTGGAGCGAGAACAGCGTAAGGGGCATTTTAAGAAGCCCTATCTATGCGGGAAACCTTGCAGGCTATAAGCGGATTGCCGCCAACATGAAAAGCAAGAAACGCCCCTCTAAGCTGCCCGAAGAATGGGAAGTGATACCCGACACCCATGAGGGGATAGTCACGCAGGAGGAATTTGATACCGTCCAACAGCTTATGACGAGCCGCAGGCGGGAACAGAACGCAGGGGGATTTGAGAATATCTTTGCAGGCGTAATCAAATGTGCAGACTGCGGCTATGCGTTGCGAGCGATGAACGCCAACAGGAGGAAACGCCCAGATGTCATTGACTGCGTACAATATTCCTGTAATAATTACGCCAGATACGGCAATACGATGTGTACCGCACACTCCATTGAAGCGAGGGACTTATTCAACGCTGTCCTTGCCGACATCAACCGTTTTGCGGATATGGCGGTAAATGACGAACGGGCGGTAAGGGCGATTGAGAAGCGGCTCACGGAAACAGACCAGAGCAAGGCAAAGGCAATGGAGAAAGAACAAAAGAAGCTGAACAAACGCCTTGCGGAGCTTGACAGGCTGTTTTCCTCTCTCTATGAGGATAAGGTCATGGAGCGAATCACCGAACGGAATTTTGAGATGATGTCGGGAAAATACCAGAAAGAACAGCTTGAAATCGAAGCACGGTTGAGGGAAGTAACGGAAACGCTCAACGAAAGCTATGAGAAATCGCAGGGAATCCGTGACTTCCTCTCCCTTATCCGTAATTATCAAGGCTTAAAAGAACTGGACGCAACAGTCATAAATGCACTGATAGACAAGATACTTGTTTCGGAGCGTGAGAAGTCAGCAGACGGAACAGTGAAGCAGGAAATCAAGATTTACTATAAATTCATCGGCTTTGTCGGTGAATTACATATCACACCCACAAAACGGTGGACAGTATTAAAGCCTAAGAATTGTACAGTGTGCGGTGTTGAATACGTCCCCCGCTCCGCAATATCGAAGTATTGTCCAGAGTGCAGGGAAAAGATAAGAAAGGCTCAAGGGACAGAAACGAAACGTAGGAGCAGAGAACGAAGCAGACAGGATTGTATTGAACTGTCCGCAAAAAATGACCGACTGACCTGACCCAAAGGGAGGGCCGCATCAAAAGAAGGGGCAACCAGAACCCCACAGTACACATATATCGCTATGTTACAGAAAATACGTTCGACTCTTACCTCTGGCAAACTGTACAGAAAAAGCAGGAATTTATTGGGCAGATCATGACCTCCAAATCCCCTGTGCGCTCCTGCGAGGACGTGGACAGTACGGCTCTGGACTTCGCGGAAGTCAAGGCTTTGTGCGCGGGAGACCCCCGTATCAAGGAACGCATGGAGCTGGACGTGGACGTGGCAAAGCTGAAAATTTTGCAGGCCAGCCACCGCAGCCAGCAGTACCGTTTGGAGGACAGGGTGCGGCTGTCTCTGCCCAAGGAGCAGTCGGACGCCGAGTGGCGCATAGAATGTTTGCAGGAGGACATGGCCACAGCGGATGCCCATCCCCAGCCTGCGGAGGGCTTTGTGGGCATGGAAATCTGCGGCAAAACCTATACAGAGCGCAAGGATGCCGGGGCCGCGCTGATGGAAGCCGCTGCCGGGTTTGAGATAGGTTCGGCGGAAAAAATCGGCCAATACCGGGGCTTTTCGCTGTGCATCCGCAGGCGTACTTTCCTTGATGAAAAGGAATTTCTGTTAAAGGGCAAGCTCACCTATGTCATAGAACCGGGTGATTCTGGCATGGGGAATATCATGAAAATCGAAAATGCACTGACGCGGTTGCCCACTGAATTGGAAAAAGCCCGGGGCGAACTCGCTAATATCAAGCAGCAAATCATCCTTGCCCAAGCGGAATTAGGCAAGCCTTTCACCCAAGAGCAGGAGCTGAAAGACAAGCTGGCCCGCATGGCGGAGCTTGACCGGGTGCTGCAGTTGGAAGAAAAGATCAGGAAGGAATCAACTGTTTCCCCGCAAAAAAGCGAACGGGAGGAAGTGATTGTCCTGTAGTTTTTTGCGAGAAAAAAGCCAAAGGATAATTTTCCAAGTAATAAAAAATGAAAAATGGCTCTGGAAAGCCATTTGTGGCACTTATACACCTCTGAAAAGAGGATAAGACAAGGATAACTTTTTCTGCTATAATAGGTACTGTAGAAAAGTGTAGAGGGAGCAGGGCCATATTTGAGTCCTGCTTTTTCTATGCGTATTTTAGAAAGGAGTGATGCTGTGGAAGAACAGATTCGGAAAGAACTGTACGAGGAAATGAAAGCGGAACAGGATGTCTATCAGGCCGAACTGCTGGCCATTGAGGAAGCCGCAAAGCTCTACATGGAGCCGCCCATCTACCGCCAGAGCGCCCAATATGCCATAGAACATGGCGAGAGGGACGCTTATTTCGCGTCCCGGCAATCCTTTGAAGCTTGCGGTAGGGCCATTGATGAGAGCATTGGCAAGCACTTTGACGGGATGCACTTGCCGCAGGAGGCTGTGCGGGAGGTGCTGGAAGAATTCAGCACGGAGCGGGTAAAGCTGGTACTGGCCTGCACTGTCAAGCACAAGGAATGGGACTTGCGGTTTTCGCCCCGTAACCGGGAGTGGGCAAGGACGGTTGACACGTCCTGCATAGGAAAAGAGCCTTACTATTGCATGGCAACCGCCCACCCTGCCATACTGGACGGGTTTATTTCCCTTTTCCGCAAACAGGTTTTGGAGAAGGATAAAGCCCCCCAAGCCCATAAAAAGCCTGCCAAGCATCCACAGGAAAGGGGGGATGGTTTTGAACTTTGAACACATCCTACCCCTTGTACGGCCACCCCCTGGGTGGTTTTTTTCATGCCAATTTTGAGGGGGGAGGTGAATTTTATAGCAAAACGGGAAAATATCTTGAACCTTGCCCTGCCCTTCCCAGATGAAAAATCCCAGGCCCTTACTCTCTATCTGGAGCAAAACGGCGAGGATTTGGAGCGCTGTATGGTGGAATCTGTAGAGCAGTTATACCGCAAAACAGTCCCCATTGCCATACGGAAATACATTGACGCTACGCTGAGAAAGCAACAGCCGGAGCCGGGAAAAGCGCCCCTTGAGGACGAAAGCAGGCCCGAAGGGCCGACAGGTCTTTGATACCGGGGGCCCCCCGGTTCAAAGACGAGCCAGCATCGCATTTGTATACACGCTCGTATACACAAACGTCTACACAAATGCAGTTGGTTAGGGGCGCTGCCCCTAAGACCCTGGGAAGGAGGATTAAATGTGGTTTAATTTCCGTTTGACGGAAAAGGAGCACCGGCGGTTACAGAAGCGGGCGAAATCCTGCGGGCTTACCATGTCGGCCTATGTCCGGCAAATCATCAATGGGTATAAGCCCAGAGAATCACCCCCAGCCGATTACCATTCCATGACGCGGGAGATAAAAGCAATCGGCAACAACTTGAACCAGCTTGCTTTTGTGGCAAACGCTACCGGGCTGATTGACGAGGCGGCTTACTTTGAGAACGCGGCACAGCTGCGGGATGCGCTGAAGCGCATTGAGAACGCCGTTGTGGGGACAGCGGATGGCACAGACGAAGATATGGCCGGTGACTGACCATCTGGCCCGCTGCGTCCGTTATGTGATGAACCCGGACAAGACCCAGGGTGGCAGGCTGGTTTCGGGGGTGAACCTGTTTATACCCTTCTGCGATTGGCAGTCTCCCACCAGCCAAATGCGCAAGACCAAAGAGCGTTTTGGTAAACCGGGTGGGCGGCTGGCGTATCACCTAGAACAGAGTTTCAAAGAGGGGGAGGTCACGCCGGAATTGGCGCACAAAATCGGCGTGGAACTGGCGCGGGAATTGTTTGGGGGCAGGTATGAGGTTGTGGTTGCCACCCACGTTGACAAAGTACACATCCACAACCACATACTATTAAATTCTGTTTCCTTTGCGGATGGTAAGAAATTCCACCAGCCTAACAGTTTCTATGAAAACCATATCCGCAAAGTGTCTGATGCCCTCTGCCAGAAGTACGGCCTTTCTATTATAAAGGAGGCAGAGCCGTCCCGCTATGAAAGTTATCCGGCCCAGCACCACCGGGAACCGCAGGCGTCCCCCACCGTCCACTCTGCCATGTATGAGGACATCGACCGGGCCGTGGGCGCTGCCCGTGACATGGAGGGTTTTTATCATATCTTAACGGAAATGGGGTACCGTGTCAAGCGGGACACAGCCCACCCAGCTATTGCACCAGAGGGGCACGGCTTTTTCCGGCTCTACAAATTTAAGAGGGGGTACACAGAGGAAGATATCCGGCGCAGGATAGAGGAAAAGAGCAAGGCTCACGCACCCAGCAAAGTTTATGGTGCATGGAACAATCAAAAAGAATTTCACTTTTATCAGGTGCGGTTCACCCGGTACTTTGCCCGTAGGCTCACCATGCGGAGCCTACGGGCTACTTATCTCCACTACCGCTATCTTTTGCGGAGCGTCCAGCGGCAGACGTACCCACGCTATCCAAGTATTGATTTGCGCAAAGAGGCTGCCAAACTGAACCGCTACTCGGCGCAGGCGAGGCTGCTGGCGCGGGAGAAAATCGACACCCAGGAAGATTTGCAGTCCTTTCAAAAATTACTGGATGAGAAAATCCATACGCTCAATAAAAAGAAATGGTATTTGAAACGGACGCTAAAAAAGGATATCACAGATGAAGAAAGGCAGGCGTTGAAAAAGCAAATTGAAGAATTGGAAAAACAGGTGCGGCCCCTGTACCGTGAACGCTTCCTCTGCGCGGATATCAGGAAGCGCAGCGGTGTGGTGGATGCGGAAACCCGCCGGGAAAAAGTGGCGGCGCGGGAGCGGCTGGCACAGGAAAGGGGGCACACATGGACACAACGGCAGAAGCAGTAGATGAATTATTCCGGGTGACGTACAAGGGCATCACCTACACCTTCCGTCTGGCAGAGGAACTGCTGGCGGGCGGCGGCAAGCTGGTGGCGGGCGCGGCCCACGGCGGCGCGGCGCTGGCAGGTATCTTCGCCGCGCTCAAGCACCAGGAGTACCGCACAAAGGGCGCTGTGAAATTTGAAAATTTGTTGCAGCGGGGCAAGGGCTTCGCGCAGTTTGACATCATGGAAAAGGACTACGGCAAATTTCAACAGGCTGCTAAGGATTGCGGCGTTCTATACGCCTGCGTGACTATGGACAAAGTGAACGCCCCCGGCGAGAGGGTGTTCACTATTTTTTGCGGGCGCGACCAGGCGGAAATCGTCAACCACATTATAGAGGTAAACCATCTGACCGTGGTGCAGTCAAAGGACTACAGGCAGGAATCGGCCAGGGAGGCCACGCCCCAGGAGATACACAGCATGACAGAGGATGAGATACGCAGCCGCAACCGCGCCGGGAACGCTGATTTTATGGCTGAATTTATGGACAGGCAGCAGGGCCGGGAGGAAGCTGTAAACCCTACTGTGCTGCCCGTGAACGTCGTTCCGTCCGTGAGCGTGTCAGCGAATACCGATGGCAGGCGGGAATCCGTGCGGGCGCGGATCAAGCGGATTAGGCTCCAGCAGGGGCATGTCGCCCTGCCTTTGCCGGAACACGCCAGCCCCACGAAGGACGATATGCTGCTCACTTTCCGGCCCCAGACTGTCACCATCAGCGAAAACAAAAAGGTGTACCCCGCGACCGCCGAGGATGACGTGGTGCGGGGCGGCTTATCTGTGGAAAAGCGGGACACCATCACAGGCGCAACCCCACAGGGCGACGCGGATTTTTCCGGCATACAGTTTGAAATCATCAATAAGAGCCGCAACCCCGTCATAGTAAATGACAAGAGCTTTGCGCCTGACGAGGTAGTGCTCACCTTGACTACCGACAGCCAGGGAAAGGCCAGCACGGCCAACGATGCCCTGCCCTTCGGCGAATACCTTCTGCATGAATCCGCCACCAATGAATCCATGCTGAACACGGCCCCCGACCAGCCGGTGATTGTTTCTGAACACCATGAAGTCTATAGCTTTGTAGCGGAGAATGAGGTAGTCCGGGGCGGCGTCCTCATTGAAAAGCGTGACCTGGAATCCGGGCTGTTGACGCCTTTGGGCGGCGCGTCCTTGGACGGCACCCTGTTTGAAATCACCAACAAGAGCCGTAACGCCGTCTATGTGGACGGCGCTTTGTATGAGCCGGAGTCTGTGTGTTTGACTATCGAGGTCAAGGACGGTATTGCGCAGAGTGACGCACGGGCGCTGCCCTATGGGACATACACGTTAGTGGAATCCAAGCCGGGAACCGGCTACCTCTGGACGGACAAAAAGGTGCGTGATTTTACCGTCCGCAAAGATGGTGAAGTTACCGAGTTCCGGGAGGGCGACGCCGCTTACAACCAGGTCAAGCGCGGCGACCTGCGCTTTGTGAAGGTGGGCGAGGACAATATGCACAGGTTCGCAAATGTGCTGTTCAAGCTCACCAGCCAGACCACCGGCGAGAGCCATATTCTTGTCACCGACGAAAATGGAGAGGTCAGGACAGAGACGGCCTGGAACCCCCACAGCCAGAATACCAACGGAAACGATGATACCGAGGAAACCGATAACCTGGCAGGCACCTGGTTCGGCCTCACCACCGAGGACTGGATGGTGGAGACGCAAGACGGCCTTTGCGCCCTGCCCTTTGACCACTATACGCTTGAAGAACTCCGCTGCCCCGGCAACGAGGGGTATGAACTGGTGACTGTGCCCGATATCTCCATCACCCGCGACAGCACCGTAATCGAGCTGGGCACTATTGACGATAAGTTTGAGGGCAATCCGGAGATTGGCACGACTGCTACCATCGGCGGCGAGAAAGTGGCTGACCCGCTGGCCGAAGTGACGTTGGTGGATACTGTGTCTTACACTGGCTTGACTGTGGGCAAAACCTACAAATTATCCGGCGTACTTATAGACAAATCGACAGGTGAACCGCTGGAAATCGGCGGGCAGCAGGTGACGGCAGAAAAAGAGTTTACGCCGAAATCTGAAGCTGGCACTGTCGATTTGGAATACACTTTCGATGCCAGCGCCTTGGCAGGCCGGGCTGTGGTGGTGTTCGAGACGCTGTATCAGGACGGCAGCGAGGTTGCCAGCCATGCCGACATAGAGGACGAGGGGCAGACCATCACTTTCCGTAACCCCAAAATCGGCACTACTGCTACAGTCGATGGTGAAAAGACCGCCGACCCGCTGGGCAAAGTCACCATCGTGGACATAGTAACGTACACTGGCCTTACCCCTGGCAAAACCTACAAATTGTCCGGCACCCTCATGGACAAATCCACCAAGGAAAAACTGTTGGTAGATGGGAAGGAGATCACCGCCGAAGCCACCTTCACAGCGTCCAAGGCAGAGGGCAGCATCGACATCCCCTTTACCTTCGACGCCTCCAGTCTGGCCGGGAAATCCGTGGTGGTGTTTGAAACGCTTTACCGGGATGATATGGAACTGGCTGTTCACGCCGATATTGACGATGAAGGCCAGACTGTTGATTTTGGCAAGCCCGACATCAAGACTACCGCCACCATCGACGGGAACAAGGTCACAGACCCGCTGGGCGAAGTGACCATCATAGACACTGTGGAGTACACAGGTTTAACCGTTGGCAAAACCTACAATGTCACGGGCGTTTTGATGGACAAGTCTACCAATGAGAAACTGCTGGTGGACGGTAAGGAAATCACCTCCTCCGCAGAGTTTACGGCAGAAAAAGAAAATGGTACTGTTGAAGTATCGTTTACTTTTGACTGTTCCGGGCTGGCGGGCAAGAGCATCGTGGTCTTTGAGACGCTATACCAAGATGGCCTTGAATTGGCTGTTCATGCGGATATCGAGGACGAGGCACAGACTGTCACCGTCAACGCAAAGGGCGGGCTTCTCATCAAGAAAACCGCCGAGGACAACATGGTGGAGGGCATTTCCTTCCTGGTGACGGGCAAAGATTATGCGGAAACCTTCAAAACGGACGCCCAGGGCGAAATCTACATTCAGGATTTGCCCCTCGGTGAGTACACCATCACAGAAGTGGAAAACGATACCACCTCCCGCTATGTGATAGAGAACGGCAAGACTGTCACCGTAGAAAACGGCAGCGAACCCGCCGTGGTTGAGTTTCACAACAAGCTCAAGCGCGGCTCCCTGCGCATTGTCAAGGTGGAAACCGGGACGGACACCCGCCTGGAAGGGGCCTCCTTCTGCCTGAAGGACGCAGACGGTCAGGTGGTAGCAGACGGCAAAACCGACAAGAACGGCGAACTGGTTTTTGACAATCTGCCCTGGGGCAAGTACTTTTTGGAGGAAATCTATGCCCCGGAGGGGTATATCCTGGATAATAAAGAAACAGAAATCGAAATCGGGGAGGATAGCATCGAGGCAAAAATCACCGTGGAGAACAAGAAGAAAACTCCGGATATCCCCACCACCAGCGTCCCCAAGACTGGTGATACCCGCGCAAACCCCTGGTTCGTGGGCCTTGCCATGGCGGGTATGCTGGCAGGAGCGGGCGGTTTGACTGCCTACCTTGTCAAAAAGCGCAGAAAGTAAGCAGGAGGTTAAATTCAATATGAATAAAAGAAAACTGGCCTCTGCCCTTTTGGCAGGGGCCTTGCTTTTTACCAGTACCATCCCGGCCAGCGCCGCGAAAGCTACAGGTACGCCCACACCCCACCAGGTTTTCTACAGGGAAGAAGCGGGCCAGACCTTCGCAGGTAAAATTGACATGGAAAAGGATGTTACAGAAGTGGAGGCGGGGCAACCCGCCTTTTCCCTTTCCGTCCAGGACGGGGCGGTTTTGTTTGATTCCCTCTATACCAGCACCCGCCAGTCAATCCGGGCCACCTGTGACGGGGAAAGCGTCAGCCAGGAGGTAAACCTGGCAGTCTATGACACGCTGGACATAGCCCCGGCCACCGGCAGCGCCGTCCTGGCCGTAAAGGATGCCCGCACCTTGAAGCCGGTCCCTGGCGCAAAGTATACGCTGTACTGCGGCGGGCGTATTGTAAACCCCAGCGTGGAAAGCAACGCAAAGGGTATGGTTTCCCTTGATTCGCTTACCCCCGGCTCCTACGAATTGCGCCAAACGGCTGTTCCCAAAGGCTTCCGGCCTGCCAGCGCCAGTGTGAAATTCACGGTTACGGGCCTTACTGTTTCCGGCGGCGATAAGGAGATACGCACCAGCGGGGGCAGGGAAATCGCGGCAAGGGAAAACGGGGCTTTGATTGCCGGCCCTTTTTCCCCCGGCATTGTGCTGGCCGCTGAAAATGAAAAGCAGATTGCGGGCGTTACCGTAACCTATGAGAATTTTGGGGCTTCCCTGGGTAAACCGGGCACGGAAAAATCCTTCGATTATGTGACCCTGCGGGCCGCGCAGGAAGAAATCAACCACCTAAAAGACGAAGAGGAAATCTGCGGCGCGGTACATATCGCCTACACTTTGAAAGAGCCTGCCTGTAACCTCACGCAGTATCTGGCAGAGAAGCCCGTGCCGAAACCCACGCCCACTCCCCCGGCCCCCAGCCAGGGCGGGGCTTCCGGCAGCGCGGGCACAACAGCGGCCCCCGCCGCCACGCCTGCTCCCACGCCAGCGGCTACACAAGCCCCTCCCAGCGTGAACCCCATTGCCACCCCGGCCCCTACAGTCGAACCCAGCGCAGAACCCGAAGAAGTCAAAGCTGATAAGCGGAATTTGGCTATTATTGTACTGGACACGGACGGCAAGCCTGTACCCGGCGTGACCGTAGGCCTGTTTGAGCCTATGGAGGATATGCCCGTGCCTGCAAGCACAGCCGACCCCGCCGACATCAGCCAGTCGCTCTCTAACCTCCATAATCAGCGGGAGACAGAGAAAATCAGCCAGGACCCCTATAAGAGAAGCGCCGCTTTGCAGGCCGCACGGACGGATGAACAGGGGCGGGCCAGCTTCCCAAAAGCGCCTGCCACCGAGCTTATAGCTGTACCTGTCAAAGTGCCGGACGGCTACTCTACAGAAAAAATACCCACCGAAATCCCGGCGGGCATGGAGGAGGATTTCACCGTCACCTGCCCGTATATTGCCGTGGATTTGTCCGTCTACAGCAACGCCACAGACAGCCCCGTTGCAGGTGCCGATGCGGTTCTTTGCAGCGAGGACGGGGACGAATTAGCAAGCTGGGTTACAGCGGAAAGCCCCCGCCGCTTTATCCGGGTTCCCAAAGGGGAATATACTTTACGGATAAAATCAAAGGACGGGGAGGACAAAATATCTTTTTCTGTGGGCGGCGATACGCCGTTGCAGAAGGTGCGGGCGGAAACCTATCTGCCTGGAATCCGGGAGGAAAGCGGCACAAAACTTGACTTTACCGGGACACTACCTCTACTGCCCTATGTGGGCGGGGCCGCGCTGGTACTGGCTGGCGCGGCTGCGGGCATCGCTGCTTTCCTCCGTAAGCGCAAGCGCGGCAGGGGGCTGAAATGAGAAAGGCCCTGGCGGCAATTTTTGCCGTGGCCTTATTGGGGGGTTCCGTTTGTGCGGGGTTGTGGCTGGCAGGGTTCTACTGGCAGGGGCAGGAACAGGATTTGAAAATGGATGCCCTGCGCAGGCTGGCGGCAAGCCCCATTGTTACGGATATGGGGCAAGGGCCGCAGGAAACCTCTTTGCCGGAAAACCATATAGAAGCGCAGGAGCCGCCAGCCGTATTACGCGATTTCACAGCGTTGCAGGAAGAAAACCCGGACTGCATCGGCTGGGTGTCTATCCCCGGTACGCCTATAGATTTCCCCGTTATGCAGAGCCAGGATAAACCCGAATTCTACTTAGACCATGACTTTTCCCGCGAGTATGACATTTATGGCCTGCCTTTCCTGGATACCAGGTGCAGCCTGGACAGCGGCAATCTGCTGGTATACGGCCACCACATGAACGACGGCAGTATGTTTTCCTGCCTGCATAAGTACCAGGACAAGGCGTATTGGCAGGCCCACAAGGAAGTGGTTTTTGAAACTCCGTCAGGGGTGGAAAGCTACCGCATAGCGGCTGTGCTGCGCGTGAAGGGCAGCTACAGGGCTGGTGAGTGGAGTATCTTTCAGCCTATGGACGTTGACAGCCAGACCGTGGAGGAAATAACGACGCATCGGCTCTACGACACAGCCGTGGGAATCGGGCCGGGGGATAAGCTGCTTACGCTGGTGACGTGCGAATATTCACAGAAAAACGGAAGGTTGGCGGTGATAGCAGTTAAAGAATAGCTTTAGGGCTGTGGGAAACCGCAGCCCTTCCCTGTGCCCCCAGGGTTGGGGGTAGAGGGAAGGGCTTGGCTCTCCAAATTCTTACAGGAAAGAGGATGATTTTATCGAGGACTTTTTTGATATGTGCAGGAAGATCTGGGAATGGGAAAACCGGCACAATATCCCTTATGCAAAACGCTTGACCGAATGGTACGGCGACCTGGGTATGCATGTACCGCTGCCGGGTATTACAGATGAGCAGATACGGCGGCGGTACAAAAATATATCCATGGAGGCAACGGCACGGACCAGCCCTGTGCGGGGGGTGGAACCCTCTTTGTAGCTATGGAACCGCCTAACCGGGGTTGTGCAGGCCTGCTTCAATCAATTCATCCCACTCGGGCAGGATAGCGTTTATCATAGGCTCGCCATAGGCCACACGGTATTTCTTTTTTGTAAGCCATCCCCTGTCCAGCATTTCACCCAGAGCCATTTCCACCTGCTCCCTGGGGATTCTGTTGCTGGCCGATACGCGGGAAACCAGGCTTTGATAGGTGGCAAAGGCATTGCCATGGTTTTGTGCGATCCTGTCAAAATCCGCCACAATGTACCGGAAACAGGCCGTAAGCTGATCGTCTTCGCTGGGAATTTCAAAGGAAGCGGACGCGGCGTCCCGCAGGGCGCGGCTCATGGTGGTGCGCACACCATAGACCTCCACATTCTTCCGCAAGTCCTGCACCAGATAGCGCACAACAGGCTGGAAATGCCCGTCCCCTGTGAACAGAATGAAATTAGGTGGGGATTTCTTTTTTGCCGCCAGCCTGTATATGGCGTCCAGCATGATAACGTCGGACATGTCTTTGACCGCCTGCCCGTGGCTTTCCCATTTTGTTTCAATGATGTCATTGCTGACCGCACGGATACGGGCTACCTCGCCGGAAAAGCTGGGATGCTGGAAATCACCAAAAAAGGAAAGGCGCTCCACCTGGTACTTTTCCCGTATCTGCCGGCACCAGCTATCCAAGTCGGGCCTTACCCTATAGCGGTCTTTCATGGACACATACCAATATTCGTAATCAATAAAAACGGCTGCCCGGTTGTCGGCGCGAAAAAACATCTATATTCCCCCTATAAAGGGATTATACAACAAAATTCACGGGCCGTAAAGCCCGCGAGATTGGAGTGATAGCAGACGAAACTTGAGATTATCCCCATGACGTTAAAAGAAGCCAATGCCTTTGTGGCAGAGCGCCATCGCCACCACGGCCCGGTCACGGGCCACAAATTTTCCATCGGACTGTCCAACGGCGAGAAGGTGGTGGGAGTGGTGATTGTAGGCCGTCCCGTATCCCGCTATCTGGACGATGGCTGGACGCTGGAAGTGAACCGCCTTTGCACGGACGGCACCCGTAACGCCTGTTCCATGTTATACGCGGCAGCATGGAGGGCCGCACGGGCCATGGGCTATAAGCGGCTTATCACTTATACTTTGGAAACCGAAAGCGGCGGGAGCCTGCGGGCGGCTGGATGGAAGTGCGTTGGGCAGGCAGGTGGTCTGCGCTGGACGGGCCGACGCAGGCCGCAGGTGGATTTGTACCCGGCGCAGATGAAGGTGCGGTATCAGGTGGAGGCTGCACCATGAACAGCCTTAAAATCGGCCTGCATGACGCAGAAATGGAGCATTTTAAAGGCAAAAAGCACTTCCCAAATTATGCCTTGATGAAAATCTCTGCATGGCATAAGGCCCAGGGCGACCTTGTAGAATGGTGGGAGCCTTTAAACTCTTACGACAAGGTATACAGCAGCAAGGTATTTGACTTTACACCGGAAAACCCGTATCTGCCTCCGGATGCTGTCAAGGGCGGCACAGGATATGGGCTGTTTACGGAGCTGGCCCCAGAAGTGGAAGCCACGTTCCCGGACTACAGCATTTACCCCTCGTGCGATTACGCTATCGGCTGCATAACACGGGGATGTCCCAATCATTGCCGCTGGTGCATCGTGCCGAAGAAGGAGGGGGATATCCGCCCCTACTGCACATGGCGGCAGCTAGTGCGGCCCGATACGGACAGGCTGGTACTTATGGACAATAACATTTTAGCTTGTGACTATGGCATAGAACAGTTGGCGGGCATGATTGAAAGCGGGTATAAAATCGACTTGAACCAGGGCATGGACGCCCGGCTGGTAACGCCGGAAATTGCGGACATTTTGGCGCGGCTCACCTGGATACGGTATCTGCGCTTCTCCTGCGACCAGGAAAGCCAGATTGAACATATCCTGCGTACCTGCCAGCTTTTAGAGGAGCGTGGCGTGAAGCCGTACCGGGTGTTCGTGTACCTCCTGGTTACAAAGGACATAGGCAGCGCGTCCCGCCGGGTGGAAGCCTTGAAAAAGCAGCGGGGCATAAGCCTTTACGCCCAGGCAGAGCACAACGAGGGCATGGGCATAACGCCCAATAAAATGCAGTTGGAGTTTGCCCATCGGTATGTGTACAGCGGGTGTTTCCGCAAAGAGACATGGAAGGAATATTGCAAAAGGAAAGGATTTGATGCCGATGGATTTACAAGATAAGATTACGGCCCCATTGGGTTTAGCCACGCTGGATAAATCCAGCGCAGAAGCCCAAAGCCCGGAGCAGTATGCCATTAACACAATAGGCGGCAGGGCGCTGCAAACAGCAAATACGATTGCCCAGAAAAGCGGGCAGGCCATCAAGGCTGCTTTGGCAGAACCGGTTGCGCCCAGGGCTGTGCCGGTTGGAGATTGGCCCACGTACAGGAAAGCATCAGGGGCACCACCCTATACTCCCGTAACAGGGGATAGTTTTTCTGAACCTGTCCCCGCGCAAAACCCGCCCATGCAGGCAGATGGCCCCCCAGCGCGGGGCATAGATATGCCCTGCCCCTTGCCGGACAGGCCGCAGGCCCCGTCGGCAAAACAGGGCAAGCGTACCACCCGGAGCATGGAACGCAGGCGCATCCCCACAGAGGAAAGGGGGAAGCCCCCTGCCCATGCAGCCCCTCCAACTGCTAAGGAGGGCAGTAATGAACCCAGCCGCTTACAGCTTTACGAAAGGCCCGCCCTTGCTACATACCAAAACACCCCGCTTGTTTCCGGCCTGCAAAACCAGGGTCCAGGGCTGGCGCTGGCTGGGGAATCCAGCGCAGGCTTGCAAAGCGTCCAGGCGGCAGGGCAGGCCGCAGAGGGGGGCGCGTCTGCGGCTGCATCTTCCAGCGCGGGGCCGGTTGCCATTGCCTATCAGGTGACGGAAAAGGCTGTCACGAAAATGAAAGAAACGGTAGAAAATATCGCCGTCAGGGCACAATCCAGCAAGCAGACGCTGGGTGCCCTGGCGGCGCTTTTCCTTGTTCCGCTCCTAATTATGTTCGGTATTGCTGGGGTGCTGCGGGGCGGCGGGTTTGCCAGCAATGTCAACCTTTCTGCGGATGTACTGGCCCTTATGCCCCAGATAAATACCGCTTGCCAAACCCATGGCATCCCCGAATACGCACCTCTGGCAGCGGCTGTGATGATGCAGGAATCCGGCGGCAACGTGGCCCTTACGAATGGGGACGTAATGCAATGCGCGGAATCGCTGGGCTACCCTGCGGGTACGCCTGTGCCGGTAGAGGAATCCATCAACCATGGCGTGGGGGTGCTGGCCCACAAGCTGGCACGGGCTGGCTCCACTGGGCCAACGGATATTCCCGCTATCAGCCTTGCCCTGCAAGCCTATAACTACGGCGACGGCTACTTTGATTGGGCCGCGTCCCACGGCGGGGGCTACAGCAAGGAAAATGCCCTGAGTTTCCAGCAGTACCAGATGAGCCACGGCTACCCCGGCGGCTACGGCGACGCCAGCTATGTTGAGCACGTCCTACGCTATTACCAAACCGGCGGGGGCGGCATGGGCGCGGCAAGCGCCATCGCAAACGGGGCTTTCGCATACCCCTGCGAGGGCCACGGCTGGAACACCTACCCCGGCCATGAGGGCATAGACATCCCCTTGGAGACGGGCACCCCTGTTTACGCCTGTGCCGCTGGTACTGTCACCTATGCGCAAGCTGGCTGGCACAGCGGCATGGGGGTTGACGGCATTGCCTCCTATGGCAACTGCGTTTTCGTTGACCATGGAAGCGGCTGGCAATCCCGGTACGCCCATATGTCCTCTATCGTGGTGGCTTCGGGGACAACAGTACAGCAAGGCCAGCTTATCGGCTATGTGGGCAGTACAGGCAACAGCAGCGGGCCGCACTTGCATTTGGCGCTCTACTATAATGGCAGCCCATCTTCGGGCGGGGTGATCTACGCCGAACAGGCGTGGCCGCAGTATAAGAATTAACAGGCGAAAATGTGAAAAACTACAGAACAGGCAGCAGCTTTTAAGAGGGCTGCTGCCTGTTCTAATTGTTAGGAGGGATGTATATTGACATATGGCTATATCCGCGTTTCCAGCACAGACCAGAACGAGGACAGGCAGAAAATCGCAATGGACACTAAAAATGTCCCAAGGAAAAACATTTTTATGGACAAGCAGTCCGGCAAGGACTTTGAGCGCCCCCAGTACAGGCGGCTGGTCAGAAAGCTGAAACGGGGTGACCTTCTCTACCTGTTGAGCATCGACCGCCTGGGCCGCAACTACAAGGAGGTACAGGAGCAATGGAGAATCCTAACAAAAGATAAGGGCGTGGATATCTGCGTCATTGATATGCCGCTACTGGATACCCGTACCGCAAAAGACCTCATGGGCACCTTTATTGCCGACTTGGTGCTGCAAATCCTCTCTTTTGTAGCAGAAAACGAGAGGGCCAACATCAAGAAGCGGCAGGCCCAGGGCATAGCGGCGGCAAAGGCCCGGGGTGTCCGCTTTGGCAGACCGGAAAAGCCTGTCCCAAAAAACTTTGTGGATATCGTGCGGCAATGGGAACGGCATGAAATCTCCACACCGGAAGCCCTGCGGCTTTGTGATATGAGCAGGCCCACATTCTACCGGAAAATCCGCGAAAACGAAGAAACAAAGCTTATACGGTGTAAGATTATATCGTCTTAAAAGGTAAACTTTTAGATACAAAATCACTTTCGTATAATTTTACCATACTCCTTCCCTGATTGCAAGATAGTACATATAATTTTGTTTAACCTTACAAAAAAAGAAACCCATAATGTGGCAAAAAGAGGGGTTTATCAATTAGTTTGCTTTATTTCTTTTACGGGGGGAGGAATGTGATAGTAATTGCTTTTATAGACAGCCGCAACGGCGTGGCATTCAATCACCGCAGGCAGTCCCAGGATAGGGAGGCGTTGCAGAAAATCATTGGCATGACGGCTGGCTCTGTGCTTTGGGTAAACGCGTATACGGCACAGCTTTTTGCAGGCTA
This sequence comes from Acutalibacter sp. JLR.KK004, assembly GCF_036941085.1. Lineage (NCBI taxonomy): Bacteria > Bacillati > Bacillota > Clostridia > Eubacteriales > Acutalibacteraceae > Acutalibacter > Acutalibacter sp. JLR.KK004. The sequence continues at coordinate 356,959 of NZ_JAYMNQ010000001.1, read as the reverse complement.
TGACGCGCCGCAGGTGCAGGAGGACGAACATTTCCTCGATAAAGCTGGGCCTGGGGAGTTCTGCTTGGTGGAGGGGGCCGACATCCTGCCATTCAGCTTTTTCATTGAGGAAATCATCCTTTTCAACTGGAACCGGGCATACCCAGCCGACCGGCATTTCCCTATCGACATCCATAATGGGAAGTGGCGCTGTGTTTCCCAGGAGGATTTCACTGGCAGTTCCCATGAAAAAATTACCATGGAGGTTTACGGAAGATGAAAAAGCAGGCTAAGGTTTTCTCTTTGATTCTGGCCCTGGCGCTGGTTTTCAGCGGCTGTTCCCTGGATGCTCTGGACACAGGTCCCACCTCCAACAGCACACCCACCAGCACGGTTGAGACAGCGACGCCCAGCCCCGTCCCAACAGCAACGCCCACGCCGTCGCCTTCCCCAACTGCCACGCCTACCCCTACACCTTCGCCCACGCCCGTCCCCACGCCTGCCCCTGTTTCCGTTGACTTGGCAGGCATACCCGCCTATGATGGCGCGGCCTATGTAGAGGTAAACGGCAATGCGCCTTACTTCACGGAGGACAACTATACAGAGGTTTCCTTTGAAAGCTACTCCGAGCTGGACAGCCTGGGCCGCTGCGGCACAGCCTTTGCCTGTATTGGCGAGGACATTATGCCAACGGAAGAACGGGGGGAAATCGGCCAGGTAAAGCCCAGCGGCTGGCATACTGTGCGCTATGACAGCATAGTGGACGGCAACTACCTTTACAACCGCTGCCACCTGATAGGCTACCAGCTTTCCGGCGAAAACGCCAACACGCAGAACCTTATCACCGGCACCCGGTATCTCAATATAGAAGGTATGCTTCCCTTTGAGAATATGGTAGCCGACTATGTAAAAGAGACGAAAAACCATGTGCTGTACCGGGTTACGCCTGTCTTTGACGGGGATAACCTGCTGGCAAACGGCGTGTTGCTGGAGGGCCGCTCCATGGAGGACGGGGGCGCGGGCATATCCTTCTGCGTGTTCGCCTATAACGTGCAACCCAGCATCCGCATTGATTACACAGATGGGGAAAGCACCTACATCGAACCGGCACCTGCCCCGGAACCCGAGCAGGCCCAGCCTGTCGGTATGGACTATATCCTAAACACCAACACAGGCAAATTCCACCGCCCCGGCTGTTCCAGTGTGGATAAAATGAAAGAAGCCAATAAGCAGCATTTCACGGGAACACGCGACGAAGTGGCTGGCATGGGGTATGAACCTTGTAAGAGATGCAATCCATAAGAGCCTTATAAATAAAGCATTTACTTGATTTCCTGTTCCAGCCCATCAAACTCTGGGGTTGAAAAAAATACACCCAGCGTAATGTTTAACCCATCGCACAATTTCTTGATTGTGACTGTACCGGGGTTCTGGCTCTCCCCATTCAAAATACTCTTGATGGTGGCCTGTGGGACAGCCGATATGTTAGCCAGCCCATTTGGTGTGATTTCCCTTTCCTGGCATAGCTGCCGTATCCTTTTGGCTATCGCCTCCTGTGTGTTCATGTAAAAACGCCCCCTCTCGTATCAAATAAATGATACGGGATAGGAATTTCTTATGTTAGTGATATTTCACTATTTCGGGATATATGCTATGCTTTTTTTGAGGGGCAAGATTAACCCCCCGCTATTTCACCCCTCAAATGGGATGAAAAGGCTGCTTACAACAATTTTACCTAGAGAATGGAGGGACTGCCATGCCCGCATTCAGAGAAAACTTTGGCACGATGCTGCACAGCAGGCGCTTAAAACGGAAGTTAAGCCAGCAACAGGCAGCGGAAGCCCTGGGGATACGCATGTCCACGTATGCCTATTTTGAGGCAGGGAAATTCATGCCGGAAATGAAAATGCTTCCTGCCCTTAAAAAACTCCTGCGCATACCAGCAAAGGCTTTCCTTCACCCCGAGCGGTATATCTGCAAAAAAGCCCTTCGGAAATGGGAAAAGAAAAACAAAAAAGAAGAAGGATAGAATAATATCCAGGGAGGCACTACATGGCTACTTGCTGCTTTTTATGCCAAGACCCCGTGTATGATAACGATATAGAAGAACGGCTGGACAACGCTATCGCCAAGGTCGCACAGGAAAACGATACAGTCAGGTTCCTGCTATACGGTTGTTGGGATATTTCCTCCAGGCGCTTCCATGACCTGTTTGCCACCGCCGCCTACCGGGCCAAGCTGGCAAACCCGCACAAGGAAATTAGTTTATCCCTTGTTGTCCATGATACGGAAAAGGGGCAGGTACTAAGCGCCCTGCAAGAATGGCGGTATCCCCTGCCGGCCTTTATGCTTGATGAAATCCTCTCGCCGCCTGCGCCCCAGGGCATTAAGGATGGCGTGGCCATAGAAAAACGGATGCAGCGTTGGATGACAGGGCAGGCGGACTATGTTTTTACCTATCTCTATGACTGCCTGCATGAAGCCGACAGCCATGCCCTGGATTATGCGCTTAAAATCGGGAAGGCCATTGTGGACTTGACCTCCCCCGCAACCTATGCCCTTATCCGGGAAAAGTATTCCATCCTTCCGGAAAGGAAAAGAGAGGCGATGGAACTCCGGCTGGAGGGGAAAACGGCCTTGGAGATAGCGGATGCGCTGGGGACGGGAAAGAGCAGGCCCCAGCAGTTAATATACGAAGGGGCGAGGGCCATACGCGAAAAATTGCGGGGCAGGGAATACCGGCCAGTTGAAGAGGCTTGTACGGTTTTCATGCTAGGCCCCGCTACCTATAAATCCTTAAACGCTTTTGATAAAACGGTCAATTATCTTGTCCGCGAAAAAAATGTCCAAACCTTTTTTGTCGCCCCCAATTTTTCCATGTCCCCCTTTAGGTTCGTTTTAGAAAAACACATACCCGCAAGCAATGTGCAGATGTTATGTCTCGGGGATTGCCCCGGCTCCTTGGATACAGGGCATTTTGACCTTGAAACTTTTCTCACAGAAGAAGCCGCGCCTTGTTTGCTGGATGAAGCCGCCCTTGCTCAAGTTGCTGCCCCTTACCGTATTAGCAATCTGCGCTTCTGCCCACCAGAGCTTGCCAAACAAATCCGGGAGGCATTCATGGCAACAGGGCAGGTGCCGTTTTTCTGTGACTTAGGGAAACCGTTTCCTGAAAGCCTTGTTTAGTTGGTTGTTGCCTAAAACCCAGGTGAAGATTATAATAAAAATATAGAGCTTGTAGAGCAACATAGCGGCTTTTGTTTTTATCCTTTTGAGTTGGGGGCAGCTACATGAAAATCGTAAGCTGGAACGTTAACGGCCTGCTGGCCTGCATGGGGAAAGGCGACTTTTTCCCCATTGCCCGTATACAGCCGGATGTCGTATGTTGCCAAGAGGTCAAGACGCACCAGCAGCCGGAGGTGCTGCCCGGATACCGCCATATGAAAATATGAAAGGGGAAGCTACTTTGCGGCGATTTACAACCCCCACCCAGTGGAAGATTTTAAAATACTTTTGGAGAAGGCAGTCCGCTTTTTCAGTGGACGATTTGATAGATGCAGGAATCATCCATTTCCCAGCCCTGGGCAGGTTTACCTTGCGCATAATGGAAGCGCGAGGCCAGGTGATCTCACTTCTTACGAGAAAGAGCGGTACGTTATATTTTGCTACAACAAGGACGATAGAAGAATGGAAAAGAATATGGGCCCCCAGGACCTTTCTGGAAAAGTGGGGTGATCCCGGCTTCAATATGCGTGGTGTAAACAGATATGAAAAAGAAGAAATAATTGCAGAAATAGACAAAATGCTGGCGGATTTTTGTGGAGGGATTGAAACAGAGGGTCAGCCGGGCTGCGAAAATAGTTTGGCATCCAAAAATTGACTTGACGGCATCTTTCCTATGAGATAAAATTAAAACAAAAAAGAAAGGCGGGTTATGTATGGCAGCCAAAACAGTAGAAGAACGCATACAGTCAATTGATGCCAAAATTGAGAAAAAGAGGGCCGAAATTGAAGCTTTGGAAGCGCAAAAGCAAAAACTTTTGCACCCTGTGACCATGCGGTCAGTTATGTCAAAACTTAAAGAGCAGGGGATTACCCCCGAAGAAGTTGCAAAAAAGATGGGCATTGAAATCTAGCAGAGTAACCGAAAGGGCCGTTGCGGGAATACCGCAGCGGCCCTCTTTCTATTTAGCTTTTCATCAGCACAAACCATCTGCCGCTGTCCTCGAATAAATGCGTCTCCTTGCCTTTTACCACAACCGTGTACTGCTTGGCGATTTCATGGGTTGTATGGTCTTTTGTCAGCCCTACCCGCTTTACTTCCTCAATGTCGAATTCGCCCACCAAGGGGATGTGGATTGACCGGGGCCGCACTTCCCCGTCCACATAATGGGTGGCTAAAACCTCAACATACTGTTTCCGTCTGCTCTCCGTCAGCATGGCTGAAATCCCCCTGCAAATCGTAAATGTCCGTAAAAGGGATGAACGTGCCCGACAGCACCAGGGCCTGGGCCAGCTCGTCCACTTCCTCTACTATGTCCGTTTCCGTCACATACTCGCCTATCTCATAGTCCCCGATGGCTTTCCGCAGGCAGAAGTAGGTGACTGTCACCCTGTCCCCCGCGCTGATCTGGCACAGCCTGCGTTCCAAGACCTCCTGCATATCCTCCGACAGCCACGCCCTCTCTATGAGGGCGTTTTCTTTTTGCTTCGTCAGCACGGCTATGTCGAAACCTCGCAGGGCTGAAAATGGGCTGAACAATTTCGCCCGATTGGTCAAGTCCATCTTTGGATGCTTGGAGGCGGGCCGCTCCATATGCAAAATATCATCATATTTACCCATTTGCTTTGTGTCCCCCGATCTGCTCGTTCCGCTTCAATGTTGTAGCCCCGTCCAGCAAATCATAGCATTTGAAAACCGCGCTTTTGCCGAACCGGTCCTGCACCCGGAGCATGGCTTTCACCAGCGCAATTTCCCTGTCCTCTGCCGACGTGTCCACGAAAAAGCCAAGCTGGGGCGGTACATCCTCCCGGTTGGACAGCCGGATGGCCGTGACGTACAGCTTGCGGCTGGACAACTTCGGGTCAATGATTTTCTCAAAAAGCTCCAGGGTGGCCTTCATAATGCGCGACGGGCAGGCAGTCGGCCCGCCCAGCTTGGTGGTGCCCCGCGCCGATACGGGCGCTTTCCTGCCATAATAATTGACCTGCGTCGGCCCGGAGTAGGTGCCGTCCGCCGTGCTTTTCCAGTCATAGCTGATATGCAGGTGGATGCCCTCGGCCACCATGTCCGTGGCGATTAGGCGGCGGATAACCTCCTCCGTCATTTCCTTAATCACAATTTTCGTTTTATCATAATCATACCCGCACTTGAGGGCTTGCCCGCTGCTGAAGGATTTTGTGTCGCTTTTGTAGTTTTTAATGTGCTCCATCCGGCAAGGCTCATGGCCCCATGCATGATCCACAAGTATTTCCGCATCCACGCCAAACTCATGGAAAAGCAAGTCCTCATGGGTGAGGCTCAGTTTGGCAAGGTCGCCCATGGTGTGTACGCCGAATTTCTCCAGCCGTTTTGTGGTGCCCTCCGCTATCATCCAAAAATCTGTAAGGGGCTTATGCCCCCATAGCTTTTCCCGGAAAGACATCTCGTCCAGTTCCGCGATACGCACACCGTCCTTGTCGGCGGGGACGTGCTTCGCTTCAATATCCATAGCGATTTTTGCCAGGTACAAATTGGTGCCGATGCCTGCCGTAGCCGTAATGCCGGTAGTGGCAAGCACGTCCCTTACAATAGCTATAGCCAGCTCATGGGCGGTCATTTCGTATAATGATAGGTATTCTGCTACATCAATAAAAATTTCATCTATCGAGTAGACATGGCAGCTTTCCGGCGCAACGTATTTCAGATACACGCCGTAAATGTCCGCAGACACATCCAAGTACCGCTGCATCCGGGGCGGCGCGATAATATACTGGATTTCTTTGCCTGTACTCTCCTTAATGCCCTGCACCCTTTGTTTGACCTCAAACAACCGGGCGCGGCCGGAGATGCCATAGGCTTTCATGGAAGGGGACACGGCAAGGCAGATGGTGCCGTCCGAGCGTGTTTCGTCCGCCACGACCAAGTTTGTGGTGAGGGGGTCTAGGCCCCTATCCACACACTCTACGCTGGCGTAGAAGCTATTTCAGGTCAATGCAGATGTATTGACCCATGAGTACCGCCCCCTTCAGTCGAACGCAGGTTCTTATTTGCTTTAATTATAGAACAGTTGTTCCCAAAAGTCAACTGAGATTTTATGGAAAGGCAGGCCGGGGCCTGCCTTAGCAGGGCTGTACTTTTCCCTCCCGCCATGCTATACTTTCAGCGGGATGGCCGTTTCGTTGATTAAATTGCTGCTATGGGCTATTTTTATGAAAGGAGGGGTAAAGCGTGACCAACAAACAACGGATTGTCCGCATGCTGCGGCTTTTCCAAACCCAGACGGACGAGGAGCATCCTATTTCCACTTTTGAAATCATCGAATATTTTAAAGGGCTGGGGACTGTCATAGACCGGAATACGATCCGGGACGACGTGGATACTCTGAATGCTTGCGGGATAGAAATTATTATACTAGAGGGCAGGCCCAACCGGTACTACTTTACTGACAGCAAATTTCAACTCCCAGAGCTGAAGCTGCTGGTTGACGCTGTAGAGGGTTCTAAATTTATTACCGCGAAAAAAAGCGGGGAGCTGGTGGCAAAAATCATATCCATGGCCAGCACAGGCTATGCGGACCAGTTAAACCGCCACTTGTACACAGTTGGCCGTATCAAACCCGAAAATGAAAACATCTATTATGTGATAGACGCTATCTTCCGCGCCATCCAGACAGGGCAGAGGATTTCCTTCCAGTATTTCCGCTATGACGCCAACCGCGAGCGCGTCCCCCGGCACGGCGGGGACCCGTTCGTCCTCTCGCCCTATGCTATGCTCTACAACGAGGACAAATATTATGTCCTGGGGTACTATAGCCTTTTTGATAAAATCACCACGTTCCGTGTAGACCGCATGGGCATCCCGGAGATACTGGCCGAGCCAGCCCATCCGAAACCGGAAGGATTTGATCCTGTTGATTATACAGTAGATGTTTTCAGTATGTATGAGGGCAGTCTGGAAACCGTGGAGCTGCTATGTGAAAATGACATGATGGATTCTATTGTTGACCGTTTTGGGGAAGAAGCGGACACCCAGACAGCGGACACCGGGCATTTTCTGGTAAGGGCGCAGGTTTCTGTCAGCCGGACTTTCTTTGCCTGGGTATTCCAGTTTGCCGGAAAAATACAAATCATGGGGCCTGCTTCCGTAAAGATGCAATATCAGGAAATGTTGGGGAAGGCCCTTGGGGCAGATGCTGAACAAGAAGCCTAAACGGCGGGAGCAGTAATTTTCTTAATATTTTACAAATAGTGCGGCAAAATTGCCGCACTATAATTTTACCCTATTGACTCCACTTCTTCCATATGCTACAATACCCCTATCAAGAGCAGTCGCTCGTGATAGGAGGAATAAAATGCGAAGCAAAAGCCCTGAGTTGATGGAAAAGATAAAAGAATTTGCAGAGGGCTATTTCCGGGAGAACGGGGAAACACCCTCCAATAAAACCATTGCCGGCGCAATGGGCATGGGCAGGTCAACCGTGTATTACTATCTGGTGGACATGGCACAGCGGGGCATGATTTCCTACGAAAACGGCGTAATCTCCACAGAGAAGATACGCAAGCTGATGCCGGAGGTCAACCAGGCGGCGCTGGTGGGTTCTATCCCTTGCGGCGAGCCGGACGAGCGGGAAGCCATGGTGGAAGAATATATCCCCCTCCCGGTTTCGGTATTTGGCAGCGGGGATTTCTATGTCCTGCGCGCTTCCGGCGATTCCATGGTGGATGCGCAGATCAACTCCGGCGACCTGGTTGTGATTGAAAAAACAAGCATCGCAAATGTGGGGGATATCGTTGTAGCCTTGACAGACGACCGCCTGAGTACCTTAAAACGCCTTTGCTTTGACGGACAGAAGGGCCGTTATTACCTCCACCCTGAGAATGCGGGTTATGAGGATATTTATGTAAGCAGCCTTGTTGTCCAGGGCGTAGCCCGCCACATTATTAAGGCGCTGTAATGACGGGCGGCAGTATAACAGAGGGAATTTCGCAGGGCACACAAAACGGCTCGTGCGGTTATTATCATATGCAGGAACCGGTTTTGCCTATGTGCAGGGCTGGCCCCGCAGGAGGTGTATAACTTGAATTCTTGTTTTACAGACATGGAAATCGAGGAATTGGCAGAGGGGATGATACGCCAGTATCTCGGAAACCTGGAAAATGCCCCGTTAAAGGTGGACATAGAGGGCTTCCTTACCAGGTATCTGAAACTCCCCCTGAAATTCCGCAGCTTTGCGGAGGAAGATTCCGGCAAAATCGGGTTTATATCCGATGGGATTACCCCTCTCCGGGTTTTCGCGGGTCGCCGGCCCATACGGGAGGTCTTTCCAAAGGGGACGGTAGTATTGGAAAAGGGCCTGCAGCGCCGGGGCGAGGAGGGCCGGAGACGGTTCACCCTGGCCCATGAAGCGGGGCACTACATCATGGACAGGACGGTAACACGGGCCTGCTTCCATCGTGAGTATGACAAAGGACGCGCCTACAGCCCCCGGGAATTGAAAGAACTGCTGAATATCCAGGAAACCAGGGTGGACAGGCTGGCGGCTGCTCTGCTCATGCCCCGGTTTATGGTGAGAGAGGTGCTGGGGAGGTTTGGCGTTTCCTGGCTAATCCCAATCTATGGGGATAATCTTTTGCGCCTGGGGGACAAGCTGCTGGTGCAGAAGATGGCCCGTGCCATGGGCGTTTCTTACACGGCTTTCCTCATCCGGTTAAAAGAGCTGTCCCTTATGGAAAGGCATGATATTTCCGAGTACATTACCGGTGAAATTGGGCTTGGGGATGGGGTGATGGCCCTGTGAATACCGTGAAAATGCACCGCCAGACCTCCGTGAGCAAGGATAATTTGTATAAGCTCCGGCTTTCCCGCCACGAAACGGAAGGGCTTTCCCTGCGGGATATCCGCTGCCCCTATTGCGGCTATCTTGTAGAACGGGTGTTTTCCGATGTTACCGGCCACAAGATGGTGCATTGCAGGAAATGCAAGGAGGAATACCCGGTCAACCTGGGTTATTTCCGGCGGGCCAGCTATCAGAAAAAGTACGATGGATTTCACTTCCATCGTCAGCACAGATAAACAAATAGAGAAACCTACAACTTATAATCGAGCAAGCGGAGAGAAACCGGCGTGAGCCGGTGGAGACTGCCAAGCGCCGTACAAGGTTGGAGTGGTTATGGATAATAGTAAATACGTTTACTATATCATAACCGCCCTGATTTGTACGGCGCTTTTTGCTTGCCCGATTTTGCCTTGTGCGGTGTTATAAGTCCTTCCCGCTGTGTTCGGGGAAGGACTTTTTATGTACTATGACGTTATTGAAACAGGAAGAAGGATTCAGAAACTGCGGAAGGGAAAAGGTTTGACGCAAGAACAACTGGCAAGCCTGCTTAAAGTTACAGACAGGCATATTCGGAGTGTTGAGTCTGGAGAGCGGAACGCTTCTATAGATTTGCTGGTGTCACTTTCAGACATTTTTAATGTTTCGTTGGATTATCTCATTTTAGGCAAGCAAACCTGGAAACAGATGAAAGAAGAAATTCACGCCATGCTTGAAAACCTTTCCGCTATGGTGGAAAGGTTATAACCGGAACTAATTGCTCCGGTTATCCGCATGAAAGCGGAACTGCAAGAGCCTAAAAAAAATCAAGTTATCATGTTAAAATTACCTTGTCAGAAAAAACATTTCTTGGACATTGAAAACTGAACAGGCACCCATCAGGCACGTTCCTGTGTGTACGCCAGAAGCAAAGCCGGACAGCTTGGAGCGCCATGACCCCAAAACGGGCGAGCGAAAAATCCATCTGCAAAAGGCAGGCTGCTCCTGCCTGGGCGACGACAGCGCACAGGGATAATGATACTTCCGTAACTCGCGGCCCGGCCACAAAGAAGGCGGGGAGGTTCAATTCCTATGGAGCGGCTTCGCAAGCCGCCGCCTGATGGTTTCCGCAGATTCCCGGGTGCCGATAGGAATCGACAAACCATAAAAAGGAGCAAGCAAAATGGAACAGAAATATCTTGAGTTTTATCGCGGCGAAATTTACTATGCCGATATGAACACTGTTTTTTCGCAGAGGATGACAAGTTTGCAGCCCGTCCTTGTCCTGTTGACCGACCAGGGCCTTTACAGTTGTCCGACCGTCCTTGTTGCAGAAGCGCGGCACACCGCTCATAAACCTTCTCAGGCAACCCATGTTATGGTGGAAGATGCTGGGGGATTGCCTGGAAATGTGGTATTCCGGTTGGAGAAGCCCTATCCCATTGACAAGCGCCGCCTGCGGGGAAGGGCCGGAAAGCTCACCCCCCGGCAGATGGAGGAGGTCGATGCCGCGCTGCGGTCACACTTTTACCTGGAGGATGGAGGCTGCCTCCCCATGGAGGTGGAAGCGCCGTGACAAGCGTATCGCGCAGTTGTAGGCTGTGTCCTATAAACCTTGGAAGGAGTGGAACCGATGCTTATCCCCATCAAAGATATCAAACTGAACCCCGGCAGGCGGGACGCCGAACCGGAGGACATAAAAAAATTAGCTGACAGTATAGCCGAGTTGGGCCTGCTAAATCCCATCACCATCGACCAGGGCCACACCTTGATAGCGGGCCGTCACCGCCTTGAAGCCGCCAAGCTGCTAGGCTGGACGGAGATAGAATGTACTGTCACGGATTTACAGGGCTTGCAGGCAGAGCTTGCCGAGATTGATGAGAATTTTGTACGCAAAAATCTGTCTATTATTGATTTTGGCAACTTGCTCCTGCGCCGCAAGGAGATTTACGAAATGCTTCATCCAGAGACAAAAGCCACATACGAGGGTGGCGCATATCGAGGAAATCAGCACAGCGAGGTGGGCGAAAAAATTTCGCCCACCTCAAAAGGCTTCGTTCAAGATACCGCTGAAAAATTAGGTGTATCACCAAGAACGGTGGAAACACAGATACAGACAGCTAAAAATCTTACCCCCGCTGCAAAAGAAATCATTCGTGGTTCAGATGCAAAAGTCACCAAAACAAACGCTCTCAAATTGTCCCGCCTGGAGCCAGAGCAGCAGGAGGATGCCGCCACTCAGCTAGTGGCAGGCGAGATAGATTCAGTGGACGATTACAAGCCCTATTCTGTTGGAAACAAGGTATATGCGACCTTTGAGGAATCCGTTGCCGACCTCAAAAACCCCGACAAAGATGGCACCTGCACCCCGGATATGTTTTTGATTGCCCTGGACGGCCTGATTGACAATTTTCATAGGGATTTCGCTTGGTACGGCGACCCGGAATGTGTGGCGGTTTTTCCGCAAATTTCGCAAGAACAATTTGAATTTGTGAAAAAAAGAGTTGCCACCGTGACCACCGCATTGGAGGGCCTGGTGGCCGAAATGGAAAGGAGCAAGCAGTATGAAGCATAATGAAAAATTAGTGCAGTATTCCAACCCCGGTGAGAAAAAGCAGCTTTCCACCGCCGTTTTGACCTCGGGCCTTCCCTACCAGCGGCCTGTGAAGCAGACGGTAGTAAACCGGCTCATAAAATGCTGGAACAACAAATACCTCACACCCATCGTGGTGAGCTGCCGCGACGGGAAATACTATCTGCTGGACGGGCAGCACCGTGTCAGCGCCATGCGCAGGATGAACGGCGGCAAGGACGTAATTGTACCCTGCCTGGTTTACACTGGCCTTACATATGCCCAGGAGGCTGAAATGTATGTAAGGCTGGATAAATCCAAAGGCCACTTGAAGCTGCCCCACGAGATCAAGGCCAGCCTGGAATCCGGCGCGGATGCCGTAGTGCTGGATATTGACAAGCGCATTTCGGAGGGCGGCTTTACCTGGGCGCTGGACAGGCCCACCGGCGCGGCCTACGAAATTCAGCCCGCCAGGGCCATTAAGAGCGCCTACAAGCTGTTGGGCGGGCCTGCCTTTTCCCGTATGCTGGAGCTGCTGGCCGGGGCGTGGCATGGCTCCCCATCTTCCTTAAAATCCTGCATGATTGCAGGTATGGCGTTGTTCCTCAAGACTTACGAAACAGAAATCGACGATTACACCTTTGTGGCCCGGTTGTCCCAGGTTGACCCCTTTGACATCGCCCAGCTTGCAAAAGTTGACTTCACCACAGACAGGCGCAATCTGCGATATGCTCGTGTACTCCGTAAAAAGTACAACGCGTACCCCGGCGGGAAGAAGCTGCGGTATCGGTTCAAGGACTAATTTCCAGAACACAGACTTACACAAGGGAGAAAAATAAATGGAACATATCACACAAGAAACTCTGGAAGCCATGCAAAATGTGGATGTGCGCACCGTTGACCCCGCCACCCTGCGGGATATCCGGGACGTGAAGATCAACACAGACTTGCCCAAAGCGGAGCGGATGCTGGATTATCTTGAGCAGATAGGCAACCCGTACTGCTACAGGCACGGCAAATATGTGGTGAAAATTTCCCACGCAGACACGGGTTTGACATTGGAAGAATGCCTGGTGCATTACATTCAGTCAAAATGCCAATGAAAATTTATGAAAACCCTGGACAAAGCAAAGAAGTTATGTTAAGATGGCCTTAACAGGACAGCCAGTGCTCTCCGCTGTTAAGGTTTTTTGCTGACTTTTAGCCTTAACAGATTGGAGAGAATATCATGAAAAACCTTAAAACACAGGTATGGAACGCCTGTGGTTACGTTCGCCTGTCCCGGGAGGACGGCGACAAGGAGGAAAGCAACAGCGTCACGGGGCAAAAGGACTTGATCCGTGACTATTTGTCGCGCCACGAGGACTTGCATGAGCGCGGCATGAAAGTGGACGACGGTTTTACGGGTTCCAATTTCCAGCGCCCCGCCTTTCAGGAGATGATGGGCGAGGTCAAGGCCGGGAAAATCAACTGCATAGTGGTGAAAGACCTTTCCCGCTTCGGGCGCAACCACCTGGAAGCGGGGGAGTACATCGAGCGCATTTTCCCCTTTTTGGGGGTACGCTTTATCGCCATCAATGACCACTATGACAGCCTGCACAGCCAAGCGGAATCCGATGAAATACTTGTCCCCTTCAAGAATCTAATAAACGAGGCTTACTGCCGGGACACCTCTATTAAAATTCGGAGCCAGCTTGAAATCAAACGCCAGCGCGGGGATTTCATCGGCTCCTTTACTGTTTTTGGATACCAAAAAGACCCGGCTGACCGCCACAAGCTGGTGATTGACGAGTACGCCGCTGACGTGGTGCGGGACATTTTCAACTGGAAGCTGGACGGCATCAGCGCCCTGGACATCGCCGCAAAACTCACTGCCAGCGGCATCCCCACACCCATGGACTACAAGCAATCTTTGGGGATGCGATACAACACGTCTTTCCGTATCAAAGAGAAATCCGTATGGGATGCGGCCATGGTGCTGCGTATTCTGAAAAACCCGGTCTATATCGGCGTTTTGGAGCAGGGCCGTATCACCACCCCCAGCTATAAAGTCAAAAGGATTGTACAAAAACCGCGGGACGAATGGGCGGTAATCGAGAATAACCACGAACCCATCATTGACAAATTTGACTTCGAGACCACACAGCGCGTTTTGGCCATGGATACCCGCACAGCCCAGGCAGGCCAGCCCGTGGAGTTGTTTTCCGGCATAACATACTGTGGTGAGTGCGGCGGGGCTATGATCCGGAAAACGGTGCCCTATGGCAAGAAAAAGTACGTCTATTATGTCTGCGCCAATCACAAAGAACGCAGAGCTTGTTACCCGCACAGCCTGCGAACGGAAGCCTTGGAAAACATCGTTCTGGAAGCTCTGCAAGCGCATATCCAAGAGGTTTGCGACTTGGAGGATTTATCAAAGCTGGCGGATTCGGCCCAACTCCAGCAGGCTAAAATGCGGAAATTACAGGCGCGATTGGACAAAAAGCAGGAAGAAATTGACCGGATGCACACGCTGCTACGCTCACTTTACGAGAACCTGGCAGACGGTATTCTCGACCAGGACGAGTACAAGGACTTAAAAAAGACCTACACCCAGCGCAGGGAGGAAGCTGAGCAACGGGCCGAGCTTCTGCGGGAAGAGATGGACCGGGAATCGGCTTCTATGGATACAAGCTGGATGGAGCAATTTCGCCATTGTCGGAACATCATAGCCTTGGACAGAAGGCTGGTGGTGTCGCTGATTGTGCGAGTGATAATTTTCCGAGACAAGCGGGTGGAGATCGTCTACCGCTGGCAAAACGAATTTGACTTGCAGCGGGATTTGCTGCGCATGGCCCAGGCCGAAAGGCAGGTGGGCTGACGTGGCGAGGACAAAACGCAAGGTAAACCCACTGGCCCCGGCCCCTGTGGAACCAACAACCCAGCAGAAGATTTACAAGGCTGGCGGCTATGTGCGTCTTTCTGTTGAGGACAGCGGCGAGCCCGGAGCGGATACCATTGAAGCGCAAAAAAATCTGGTACTGGAGTACATAGAAGCTCAGGCGGATATGGAATTTTGCGGCCTGTACTGTGACAACGGACGCACGGGGACGAACTTCCAAAGACCGGAGTTTGAGCGCCTGATGGATGATGTGCGGGCCGGGAAAATCGACTGCATTGTGGTGAAAGACTTATCCCGGTTTGGACGCAATTACAAGGAAACAGGCCAGTACTTGGAGCAAATCTTTCCCTTTTTAGACGTGCGTTTTGTTGCCGTCAACGACAGCTTTGACACTCTCATCGCCGAGCGTTCCCAGGATGGCTACATTGTGCCGCTGAAAAATATCATCAACGAAGTGTACAGCCGTGATATTTCAAAAAAGTCCAGCTCTGCGTTGGCAATCAAGCAGCAGCGCGGGGAATTCATCGGTTCCTGGGCGCCTTATGGATACCGCAAAAGTGCGGAGGACAAGCACCGTTTAGAGCCAGACCCGGAGACAGCACCTGTACTACAAGAAATTTTCCAGTGTCGGCTTTCCGGGATGGGCTATTTGCCTATTGCACGGTGTTTAAACGAGCAGGGCATCCCCTGCCCCTCCCGTCTCCACTACCTTCGCGGGGAACTAAAATCGGCGCGCTTTGCCAATACAATTTGGCACGTCCCGATTCTCAAGCTCATTCTGCGCAACGAGGTGTATTTGGGCCACTCGATTCAGGGCCGCACAAAAAACAACCTGCCCGCTGGTAGAAAAATGTGCCCGGTTCCCAGGGAAGATTGGGCCGTTGTGCGCAATACCCATGAGCCGCTTGTGGACGAAGAAACTTTCCGCAAGGTGCAGGAAATTGGCGAAGCCCGCCGTGCCGAACACCATAAAAGGTGCGGAAAATTTGACGATTTAGGGACTACGCCCAACATCTTAGCCGGGCTGGTTTATTGCGCGGAGTGCGGGCAAAAAATGACACGCTACAAGTCTGTTTCCGAACGCTGCGGCCATCGCTATTACACCTACATTTGCCGCAGCCATGCGGAAAACCCGGATTCCTGCCCTAAACGGAACCTGCACGAAACCGCTTTGATGGAGATACTGTGGGGCTGCTTGCAGCGGGAAATTACACTGGCCGGAGATATGGCTAAATTAGCAAAAGGACATGATGGTTCTGCTGAGCTTATTGCAAAAAAAGACGCGCTGAAGCGCAGCATCTCCTCCGCAAAACAAGCCCTTTCCCGCTATAAGCGTCTGCATGACAGCCTGTATCAGAACTATGTGGACAAGCTCATGGACGAGCGGGAATATACTGAAATGAAAGGGCAATACCGCGCAGAAATGGAGCGGGCGCAGGCCCAGGTTGAGCAACTGGAAGAGCAATTATCCAACTTGTCGGCGCAAACAAAAGCAAACCCGTGGCTGCAAACTTTCACACAGTTTGCGGGTGAAAAACAGTTGACTGAAAGCATGGCCCATGCGCTGATCCAGAGAATAGAGGTTGA
Source organism: Acutalibacter sp. JLR.KK004 (assembly GCF_036941085.1). Lineage (NCBI taxonomy): Bacteria > Bacillati > Bacillota > Clostridia > Eubacteriales > Acutalibacteraceae > Acutalibacter > Acutalibacter sp. JLR.KK004. The sequence goes on along the minus strand of NZ_JAYMNQ010000001.1, from coordinate 340,926 downwards.
CGCCCAGGAGAACATTGCCGTCCATCTAAAATATCGGGATGAGTACGCAGATTTGGCAAGCCTGCTTGGTTTGGAGGCGGGCCTATGACAGTGGCAAAATACCTCCGTCTGTCCGCAGAGGACGCGGATTTGCGGCAATCCGGTAAACAGGAATCCAACAGCATTGGAAACCAAAGAAATCTTCTGGACAGTTTTATCCAGCAAAAAGAGGATTTTGCCGATGCTGAAATCGTAGAATTTTGTGATGACGGGTGGAGCGGAAAAAACTTTGACCGCCCCGCTGTAAAGGAACTTTTGGAGCAGACAAAGCACGGGAAAATCCAATGCATTATCGTAAAAGATATGTCCCGGTTTGGCCGAGACTACCTCACAGTCGGCAACTATATTTCTAAGGTTTTCCCCTTTTTGGGGGTACGGTTTATTGCCGTGAACGATGGAATTGACAGCATCCGGCCCCAAGACGTTGACAGCCTGGACACATCTTTTAAGGCCCTACTCTATGATCTTTATAGCCGTGATTTATCCCGGAAAGTCCGCAACGCAAAACGCGCCCGCGCCCAAAAAGGTGAGTATCTGGCGGCACATCCGTTGTATGGCTATGTAAAAGACCCGGCGCGGAAGAATCACCTGGTGATAGACCCGCCCGCAGCGGAAACCGTGCGCCGTATCTTTGTCATGGTCGGCGGTGGAGTATCCATCGCGCAGACTGCAAAGATGCTCAACAGCCAGGGGGTTCCCACCCCCATGCGGCATAAAACGGCCAAGGGGATGTACGCCTCATGGAATTGCATCGGTGAGGAAAATCTTTGGACAGAAGCATCGGTCTTAAAAGTCATCCGAAATGAGGAATATACCGGTTCGACGGTTTATGGCAGGCGTTTTCATGACAGGATTGGTCGGGGGCACAGTGTAAAGGTCAGCAAAAAGGACTGGATCATCGTGCCAGATGTCCATGAGCCTATTGTTTCCATGGAGGAATTTGACCGGGCACAAGCTGCTTTGAAGGAGTACAAAGAGCGGCATGTGCCGGTCGGTAGCAAAACGAGAATCCGGTGCGGCATTTGCGGCCATGCCATGTCACGCAGGAATACAAAAGAGCCGTACTATTTTTGCAGGACTCCCAACGTTACCGACGTGTGTTCCTGCCCGCAAGAGCGGATACGGGAACAGGAAATCCACACGGCCTTGCTGGTGACTCTGCGCGCTATGGCTCAGACGGCGGTTGAAATGGACAAGCTGCTGAGAGAGCACCAGAAGGAAAAAGGGCTGGATGTTGCCGGTATGCGGCGAAATCTCATCGTCTTGCAGGAGCAGCTTTCGGGGCTAAAGCGGCAAATGAAAGGCCAGTACGAAGCGTTTGCGCTGGATAAAATCAGCAAGACAGAATACTTAGCATCAAAAGCTGCCGCTCGGCAAAAAGAGCTAGCCTTATCCGAGCAAATCGCAAAGTTGGAATTAGCTATGGAACAGGCGCATTTGTCTGATGGCGAAGAAGATGGGATTATCAATAAACTCCGGCAATACACCGAAATGGAGGCAGTCACCAAGGACGTTTGGGATGATCTGCTGATGCAAGTTCTGGTGTTCCCTGGCAACAGGATTGAGATTCAATGGAGATTTCAAGATGAGTTTGATAAGCTAAAGCAGCTTGCAATAGGAATTTTTGCAGGCTGATTTCAAAAAAATGCCCAAATTTTTAGTCTGGGCTTGACATTGGCAAACGAACGCTATTGCGGGGATGTCCTGACCTGGAAAACCTTCACCTCAGACTTGTTCGAGCACAGGCGCAAAAAGAACAGGCAGGACATGGATCAATACTGCTATAAGGGGCAGCATGAAGCCATCATACCCCGGGAAAAGTTTGAGATGGTGCAGGCGCTCCTTCAAAACAGGAAACACCATATCCGGGGCGCCTTCCCCTGCCTTCACGTTATTGACGGCGGGGTATTCCGCGGCTTTGTCCCTATCAACCACCATTGGATCAATGAAGATCCAAGGCTTTACTATGATTCGTCCAACAGCGTGGATCAGAAGGCCGGGAAGATGCGGTTTGCGAAAAGTTCCTTCTCCGCGTTTGACCTGAAGGGCTACCAGGTGGTGCGGAACCAGTTTACGCAGGCCCGCTATGAAGGCCCGGCGGTGACAATATCCAACAACCGGATCACATTCAACCTGTTTTGCATGCGGAAATTTGCAGACGCGGGCTATGCCCAGCTGCTTTTGCACCCTTCGGAACGGAAGCTGGCCATAAGGCCCTGCCAGGAAAGCGCCATGCACAGCATCCCTTGGCGTTCCGGCGCGGCAAAATCCTTGTACGCTAAAACCTTGTGCTGCCGGCACTTTGGCGCCGCCCTCTTCCGCATTATGGAGTGGGATCCGGATTTCCTTTACAGGGTGCGCGGGACATGGATACAGCGCGGGGAGGAGCAGATTATCATTTATAATCTGGAACATGCCGTATCTGCCGTCCTCCTGCCGCAAATGCGCGAAGCCCCTGGCCGGGAAACGCGGGCGGAGTGCTTCCCGGAACCATGGGAGGACAGCTTCGGGGAGGAGTTTTACGACCACATTATGGGAAACGAAGCCTTTTACATGGCGCGGGGCACGGCCTGGCAGGCGGGCAGGCCCAGCGTCCTGGCTCCAGGGATTGGGCAGTATGTCCCGCAAACCGGCGGGGAGTTTCAGAAAATGATGGAAACATTGAGAAGAAAGGCGGCTTCCGGCGATGGCGGATAAGCAACTGGAGGATATTTTCTCAAAGGCAAAGCCCATTGAGGAAGGAACGGAAACGGTAGCAGACCTGGCTGGGTACCAGGTCACAAAGGCAGAGCTTTTTTCCCATACCCGCGAGCCTGCCATCACGATTTGGCCTGCCCGCATCCGGTTCAATATGGCCTGCCTGAGGCGGTTCCCCGGCATCACCCACATACAGATTTTGATACATCCGGGGCAAAAAAGGCTGATCATCCGCCCCTGCCTTCCGGATGCGCCGGACTCCCTGCGATGGGCCAAAGGGAGTGAGAAGGAACGCGCAAGCCGCGACATGCTGTGCAGGATATTCGCGGCAAAGGTTTTCGATCTGATGGGCTGGGACGGGGAATACCGCTATAAAGTGATGGGGAACCCGGCCGTCTATCAGAATGAAATGCTGTTCCTGTTCAAGCTAACAGATTTTGAATTATTTGCAGGCGGCAGCCAAAGGCATTCCTACCTTCCGGGGGAATGGAGGGATTATTTCGGGGTTCCGGCAGAACGCCATGAGGACAGCTATAAAATTGATTTGGCAGACGGCTATATTACAACAGAAAGCGTATAGGAGGGAAGGGTTTTGAAAAATACAACGAGAGGAGCGGTGCCAGACGCACAAGGGCGGATATTGCCCGCCTTTATGCGCAAATTCCGTACCGCATGGCGATTGATATGCCCATGAATCCATTCAGCACCGAGGTAGAGGCAATTTCAATGGACGGCTTCCAGGTTGTCAGCGGGGAGTATTTCTCCCATTTCAACCGTTCTGTCACCCCTTCCTGCACGATTTGGAACGGCGGCATAACCTTTAACAAGGCATCGCTGACAGCGCTGAATAACTGCGAGCGGATACGCGTCGAGATAAACGCCCGGAAAATGTGCCTCCTGGCTGTCCCGGTCACCGCCAAAGACCGGGACGCCATCGTATGGAGGAAAAATGTGAAGGAATACGTGCCCAGGCGGATGGAATCCATCCGGTTTTCCTCCAGGATCTATGAAATGTGGGGCTGGGATCCGGATTTTACCTATCGGGCGCCGGGGCGCTTGGTAACAGTGGACAGCAAGGTGATGCTCCTCTATGATTTCAGCAGCCCGGAGCAGTGGGAGTCGAAAGGAAAAACGCGGTAAAATGAGCGGTATCCATATTTCTTTTTATTTAAAAGCAGGCCGCATCCATGTCTTTTCCCAGTCTCTCCGATGCCTGGGAAACCCCGGGCGGATATGCTTTTTGATTGCCCGGGACGGGCAGACCTTGATGATGCGGCCCCACAAAAGCAGGGACTTCATTTCCCATAAGGTTCCCCGGGAGGTATACGGGGGCGGGCGCCCCTTTGAAGTCTCCAGCCGCAGGCTGTGCCGGGTTTTGGCCGGCATCCATGGCTGGGACTGCAACTGTTCCTACCGCGCGCCCGGCAAAGCCGCAGAAGGTTCAAAGGAAATCTTGTTCTTTCTGGATAAAGCGGATATGCTTTGCGTATAGTTTTGCCCATCTTTGGCCTTTGCCGATGATGCGGAAGGGAAAACGCCTGTCTAAAAGAAGAGTTTTTAATAGAATTTCGCGTAAGAAAAGCAGCGGAAAAGCCACCGGCAAGGTGTCCATTTCCGCTGCTTTTTCTCAATCCGCTCTGCTGCATACTGATACCGTATACCCGCCTGCCTGCCGTCTGGTAAGCCGCGAAAGAAAATGGCGCTTACTAATTTTTGCTCATCCTCGGACAATTCGAGTAAGCGCGGAGCGAAGCTTGTCCAACGTCTAAAAGTACATGCCCTTTCAGGCTTTCGATTTCACAAATTATCCATCTGCCGAAAGAAGGCGTTGCCCCAGGTGTAGCTTTGCAAAAAAACCGAGAAAGATTTTCAGATAATTTGAGAAAAAAAGAAGGGCGTTTAAGCGCCCTTGCTTTTTGGAAAATCAGCTTGACTTTTTCTTGCGGTTTCCATGCTCCTCCAGGATCAGGTTTTCCCCTGTTTTCGGCTGCGGGTTTGGTATGTATTCCAGCAGCTCCGGCAGGGTGCAGTCTAAAGCCTCTCAGATTCTGTCCAGCTGGTCAAAACTGATACGCTCGGCCATCTCGTTGTATAGATCGCTTATAGTGGATTTGCGTATCCCTGTCATGGCGGCCAGAGCCGAAACTCAGCTTTACCACATAGAAAAACCGGGCGGCCCGCTGGATATCTGTAAGGCCCCGCATATTGGCCTGGGCCACATAGTCAAAGAACTGCTCCCGCGAGGAAAGCAGCCAGTCAAATTCCCGCTGCAGCTCCCCACAGTGGTACTTTACACAACGGAACAGGTTCACCAAATCGCCGTTGATATCGTTATAGACCTCCAGCTGGCCCGCCTGTTTTTCCTTGGCGAAAAGCACCCAGGCCGCGCCACCGAATACCTCAATATACCGCTCCACTTTGTCCGTGGGGAAGCGCTCTAAAATGGCCTTGCGCAGGGTACGCTTGCCGCCAATCCAGCCCATAAAGCTGTCCATATCATAGTCCATCCCTTCATAAAAATTAAGGGGCAGAATCCTCGGACGGACTACCAAAGGGCAGCAGGTTATTTCAGCTTTTCCGCGATCCGCTTGGCAAGCACAGCGGCCTTGCAGTCGCTGTGAGTCAGGCCCAGCTTGCCGCCACCCACGCCGGAGATAATACCTTTCTCCACCAGCTCCCGGATATCGTCCCGCCAATAGCTGGGCACCTCATCAATGGTGTTGTAGGTGGGGTTGATCTCATCGTACATCTTCTTAAATTCCTTGCCGACCTGGACGAACAGGCAAAGGAACGCTGTCGGGTACTCATTCAGCAGATGGCTATCGCCGAAGGTATGACCGAGGAATTGAAGCACCAGTCACAGTGGGAATGGGTCAGGGCCATGAACAGCATTGTAAACCGCGCAGAGGAAAATATCAAGCGAGAACTGATTTATGCATGACTTTCATCCGGCATTTGTACCAGCGCAAAAGCGTACAGGCTTCCGCAAGGCTCCCCCTATGGGCGGGACCTTGCGGGAGTTTTTCCTTTGCGTTTGTACCATCGCTGACCGCCTGTCCGCCGCCCTCAAAAATTTTCTTCGGCATGGCTTGACAAGAACGGATGTTTGAATTATAATAATTTCATATTTGAACTGAACATCTAATGTCTATATAATACACATATTTCATTTGGCAGATACATAACCGACTGCGGAGAGCGTTCGCGGGCGGTTTTTTGTATCTGCTTTTCTTTTCTCATACATAACCAAAAATCCAGAAGCAGAAAGGTGGTGTGATTGACAACTGAACGACCGTCCAAGCAGCTATCACGCCGGTGAAGTATGCCATGACCGAAAGCGAGCGTACCGAGGGTGAGACACAACGGCACAGCACCAACAAAGGGATTTGCCTGTCAGGAACTGCTTCGGGAAAACGGCTTCCCATATCAGAAATTTCTGTTTTTGAGTTTCAATGATATGAGAAAGGACACCATGACGAAAAGCAACGACAATCAGAACTGCCGGTATATGACCCGGCGTATCGGCTCCACCACCTACAAGGTGAAGGTGGTCTTTTCCGACAACGGCGGCGAGACAATGGAAGAAAAAATTTTGCGGATGATCCGCAATGAGGGGCTGCAAAACGGTGAAGAACGTGGTATGATGGATGCACCACAAATGAGCCGTCAGTCTGAAAGGAGCGCGTCATGAGCGCAAGACAGGCTGAAGAAAAGATAACGGCTTTATACGAGAGGCTCTCTCGTGATGATGAGAAGTCAAAAGGACGTAAAGCCAAGTTATTTTTTTCGGCATCCATATGCTGGGAGAGGAAATAATCTGTATTTTGTCCCTCTGGGCTGTGTTTTCCAATGCGTTCCGGAGAGGGTCCCGTATCCCGACGGTCAGGATATGGCGGCGCATATTCTCACCCCATTCTGTAAGAAGTCCCTTTGCAAAATGCGATTATATAGCATCCTATAATGGGAGAGTCAAGAGGTTTTTTGTTTATGTTATATCACCATTTACGGTTCCATTGCTCAGAGCGAGTCCGAGAATATCAGTGCCAGCGTCATATGGGGCAAAAACCAGAGTGCAAAAGAAGGGAAGGCTCCCTTCCAGTACAAGCGGTTCCTTGGCTACCGGCGGGGGCCGGACGGTAAGCCTGAAATTGACCCGGAACAGGCCGAGATTGTGAAGCGAATTTATAGCAGCTTCCTCGCCGGGGACAGCATGACCACCATCGCAAACTCCCTGACCGCTGACGGCATACCAACACCTACCGGCTCTGGCAGATGGGTGCCGGGAACGATACAGTCGATTATTTCAAATACACCTCTTGCGAAAATAAAAATAGTGCGATAAAAATAGAAGCATGAAATACGAAAAGCTAGCGGAATATTCAAACACAAAATTTCGGAGAATTACCGGGGTAAAGCGGGCAGCATTTGACAAGATGGTAGAAATTCTGCAAAAAGGATATGCGGAAAAGCACCGGCGCCGTGGGAGGACGCCAAAGCTGAGCATAGAGGATCTGCTGTTGGCCACCCTGGAATATCTGCGGGAATACCGTACCTATGCCCATATAGCGGAAAGCGCCGCTGAAAAGTGATGCCGAGTATGAGGTGATTCTGGTTGACGCAACGGAATCGCCCATTGAACGACCTAAAAAAAGCAAAAGCGATACTATTCCGGAAAGAAAAAGCGGCACACACTGAAAACACAGATGCTTGTCAGCCTTCAAACCGGAGAAATCATTGCACTGGCATTTTCTAACGGAAAGAGGCATGATTTTCAACTATTCAAGGATTCTCGTGCCCATGTCAAGACAGAAACGGTGTTGGAGGCGGATACCGGATACCAGGGGCTTGCCCATATACACGCCAATTCTCTCCTGCCGAAAAAGCGTTCCAAGAATCATCCGTTGTCCAAACAAGAACGCAAAGATAACCGCAAGATTTCAAGGGAACGTATCCTGGTTGAACACGCTATCCGCTTTGTCAAAAGGTTTCGTATTCTCTCTGAACGCTATCGCAACCACAGGCATCGTTTCGCGCTTCGCTTTTCTTTGATTGCTGGTATCTGCAATTTTGACCGCTTTGCCTAATTTCGCAAGATATCTATTGTAGGAATCGATGTGGCAAAACGCAGCCACGAAGCCACAGTTATCACTTCCGAGGGCCAGGTCGTGCAGAAGGCCTTTTCCATCCGCAATAACTGCATGGGATATAACCTGATGATGGAAAAACTCAGAAAGCCCACCAACGTCAAAAGTCAGATCGTGTTTGCCATGGAATCCACCGCCCATTACTGGCTGGCGCTGTATACCCGGCTGAGAAAGGATGGCTATAAGGCCATCGTCCTCAATCCCATACAGACCAGCGCCATGCGGGAGATGTCCATCCGCAAAACCAAGACCGATTCCAAGGACTCCTTCCTCATTGCCGAGCTGAAAAAATATCCCACCCCGAAAAAGCTTGCCCGTGACAGTTTTGGCGTGGAAGATTGTGAGGGCATTTACTCCATGCTTCTGCTGACGATGCTGGATGAGATTCAGTCCCTGACAGAAAAGGCGGACGAGTTGGAAAAGAGGATTTCAAGCTTGCTCAAGGAATTTGACAGCACGATCACGTCTGTTCCGGGTATTGGTCCCATTCTTGGCGCTTGTGTCCTCAGTGAGATCGGGGATGTGACTCGTTTTCGTCCAGCAGATAAATTGGCCGCCTACATTGGCGTAGACCCTTCTGTAAACCAGTCCGGGGAATACATCAGCGGCCACGCACATATGTCCAAACGCGGCTCCCCTTACCTGCGAAGAGCCGTTTGGATGGCCTCCATTGTTGCTGTGCAGCGCGACCCCATGTTCCGCGCTTATTACGACAAGAAGGCAGCCCTGTACTCCTTCGGTGAGTACCCCATCTCTGCCTTAAAGCATTTTGTGAAGTAGCTGGGGCTGGAAAACCCGCAGTCCAGGGCGATGGCGGTGATGGGGTCGTCGGTAAAGCTGAGCCGCTGGGCTGCGGCGGAGATACGGCGGCGCTGGAGGTATTCAGTGGGGCTGCAATGCAGGTACCGCTGGAAAGCTTTCTGGCAGGTACGGGCACAGATATTTCCATAGCGGGCTATGTCGTACACGGTAATGGGTTCGCTTATGTGTTCTTCCATCCAGCGGAGCATGGCCTTTATCCGGGCTTCCTGCTCATCGGTAACTTTACGGGGCGGCAGCACGCCGCCCTTTTGCTTTGCCAGGAAAAGGATCCGGGACAAGGCCCAGCGCACCGCCAGCTCATAGCCCGGCGATTCCTCATGGCACAGGCGAAAAGTCTCCCGGAATGCATCAAAAAAGGCAGAGTCTCCAGCAGGAGTAAATGGGAGGAACGCAGGCCCCTCCTCTACAAAGGGGCGTACATAGTCCGTGTCGAACACGCTGCCGGGGGCCCCGGCCACGATACCTGGGTCGAAAAGAAAGGAGCGGTACTGGGTAGGCCCCTCCAGATAGGTAAAGGAGTGCAGTGCGCCAGAATTGATGAGGCACCCTTCGCCCGCCTTCAGTTGCCAGGTCTTATCTCCTACCCCCACTTGGACGATCCCCTTCGGCAGAAAGAACACCTCCAGCTGCCGGTGCCAGTGGGGCGCAATGACTGGGCTGCGGATCATGCCGCTTTCCCTGGTGGAATCCAGCATGGTCAAATCAAAATGCCGGGAGCTGTTTTCGAGCACTTCGCGCCTCTGGCCGTCAAGCTGCATATGCGGTCTGTAATTTATCATACGGTTTCCCCTCCTCCGTTCGCTACAGTACAAGTATATGCCGTCAAGGCGTATGCGTCAAGGGGTTCTTTCCTGTATACTGAAAGCGGCTTCGAAAACGCGTATACGAGGTAATGCACTTCTTTACCCTGGGCCGCGGTTCGCTGCGGCCCAACTTTTTCTACAGGAGGGATAGTTTCATGAGCAAAGAAAAAAGGCGCGGCTTCATCGGCAGCTACACAAGCTACGCCATGCTGTACTTCTTTTCCTATTTCACCCTTGCGTCCTTTAACGCCGTGCTGCCGGTGTACCTGACCGGCATCGGGAAGCAGACCAGCGAGATGTCCTTTATTTTATCAGCCTCCAGCTTTTTCTCCCTGGCCATAGGGCCCTTGGCGGGGTATCTGTGCGACCGCACCCGGCGGCCCCGGCTTATCAGCGGCCTGCTGATGGCGGGCATGGCGGGTATGTCCCTGCTCTTTGGGCTAAGCCGTGAGACCTTGTCCCTGTTTTTACTTAATGGCGTGCTGATGTCCTTCCTGGTGGCCACACAGCCTGTCTCTGAGCAGTTGGCCAGTACCGGCCCGTACCGGTACGGCGTACTGCGGGTATGGGGTACGGTAGGTTATTCCGCGGGTGCTCAAGCTGCCGGTATCGCGGTGCAGAGCTTCCCACCCATGGCGCTGTTTTCCATGGTAGCTACCTCGGCCCTGCTGACGGCTTTAGGGTTTGGGTGCATTGGCAAGGGGACGGCGCCCCAGCCGGTCAGGGAAGAAAAAGAGGGGAAGCCCCGCCCTTCTCTCTCCATCTTCCTGCGCCAGCCGCAGTTCCTTTTGTACATCGCCATCACCTTCCTGGTGATGGGCTGCTCCAATATCAATAACGCTTTCCTGCCCCTGCTGCTGAAGGATTTCGGCGTGCCCACAGGGGTGGTGGGGACAGCGCTGTCTATCGGCACATTGGTCGAGATACCCGTGATCTTGTTCTCCAACAAATTTATGGACCGTTTTTCCAGCAAAGCCCTGCTGATGGCCACCACCCTTATCTTTGCTGTCCAATACCTTTGCTATGGCCTGGCGGCGTCCGTGTGGGCCGTGGCGATCCCTCTCGTGCTGCTGAAGGCCGTGGCTACCACGCTGGTGATGATGCTCAATCTGAAGGTCGTACGCAACCTGATCCCCTCGGAGCTGGTGACCGTGGGCCTCTCCACCGTAAGCGCCTGCAACGCCCTGGGTTCCATCCTCATGCAAAACGCCGGGGGCGTCTTTGCCGACCATTTCCCCATTCAGACGCTTTATCTTGTGCTGGCTGGTATGGCAGGTATCACGTTGCTGATGTCTATGCTGCTGCGGGTCAAGGATAGGGAAAAAGTGTTTAGTTGAGAAATCTGTGGCGCCGATTGCTTGATAAAGAAAGAGAAAGTTTATGTTACCAATCACCGCTATGCTTGCCGTGGCCATTGTGGTGGTATTCTTGGCGGATGGGTTCAGACGCGGAAAGAAACAAGGGAACGCGTGGGGCTGCTCTTTGTTTAGCGGCGCAGATTTTGAGGAGCAGCAAGCGCTTGACATATCTCAAATGCTATGCTAAGGTTTCCATGCTGGCTACCAAGGCTGGGGAAGCAGAGTTTAATCCAGCTGCCGCCCTGAAACGGTTCTTCCTGTACAACCCGTTTTCTGCCGCGTAAATAAAAAATTGATTTATAAAACTCTCTCAAAGTGTCTAAATCCATTATGACATCCGCCGCCGCAAACACAGCGCAAAAAACCTCTTGCATTTTTCCCCTTTCCGTGGTATGATAATTGCTGTGCAAACGGGAAAGTAAGGAGGTGTGACTGATGCCAAATATTAAGTCGGCAAAGAAGCGTGTGAAAGTTATCAGCACAAAAACCATGCAGAACCGCGCTGTCAATTCCCAACTGAAGACTGAAATCAAGAAGGCCAACGCTGCCATTGAGGGCAATGCGGAGAACAAGGCCGATGCGGTGCGTGTTGCCGTGAAGAAGATCGACCAGGCTGTGGCCAAGGGGATCCTGCACAAAAACACGGCTGCCAGAAAGAAGTCAGCCCTCGACAAGAAGCTGCACGCCAGCGCCTAGGGCTTGTTTGAAAATAGAGGAAGTGCCGGAATTTTTGTTCCAAAGGGAGCGGTTTCAAGGCGGAAACCGCAAGAAATACTTTCGTATTTCGAGGGTTTCCAACACAGAGAAACGCCCGTTTGGGGCAAAAAGACGGTGTTTGCGATTTTTCGAACAAGCCCTAAAGGGCGGCTTTCCAAAACTATAAGGCTATAAGGCTTGGTACCTGTAACGGGTACAGGCCTTTTTGCTTTTTATGGGCCATTTTCCCCTTCCCGCTTTTGGGGGAACACCTCCTGCCACCCTACAAACAGCAGCAGCACCCCAAAGCAGCGGCGCAGCAGGGTGGTGTCCAGCCTTGCTGCCAGCAGGGCCGCGCAGATGCAGGCGGGTATGCCGAAAAGGGCGCACCAAAGGGCCGCTTTCTTTTCCACCAGCCGGTTTTTCACGTGGCCCAGCAGGGCGGGCAGGGCGCAGCAGGGGAAATAGGCCAGGTTCACGCCTCCGGCCCGAAGCTGGCTGAAGCCCTCCGCCAGGGTCAGCCACAGCACCAGCAGCGTGCCGCCTCCTATGCCAAAGCCGGAGAGGAGGCCTGTAAGGGTGCCTGTCAACAGCGGGAAAAACCAGTTCACAGCGCCAGCACCGCCCTTACGCCCCCATAGAGGATAAGAACCCCAAAGGCCCTGCGCAGAAAGGCCAGGGGCACCCTCTGGAAAATTTTCCCGGACAGCAGGCCCCCTAAAAATCCCCCTGCAAGATAGGGCCAGCAGCCCGCCAAATCCAGCGCGCCTTTACAATAATACACCCCGGCGGAAACCAGGGACAGGGGCAGGATAACCGCCACAGAGGTGGCAAAGGCCCTGCGCCTTTCCAGGCCAGCCCATTTTGTGAGCAGGGGCACCAGGAACAGCCCGCCCCCGGACCCGAAAAAGCCGTTGGCAAGGCCCGCCAGCCCCCCGATGGTTCCATATTTCCAGTTTTCTTTCATGCGCGTCCACCCTTTCCGGCTTTTTGCCGCCTGTACCAGCATTCCCCAGGAAAAGCCTGTTTATCCTATGCCCTTCCAGGGCGGCTGGGATGCGGCTTCAGAAATGAACAAACTGTGAATCATGGTAATTTGGTGCAAAAAACCGCTGTTTTGTAACCTTTTTGTCATTTTCGCTGTGTCTCCTGTCTTTTGCCGGGGAAAATATTTTCCAGTTTTTAAGACTGTATCCCTCAAAAAGGGGCAGGCTATAGCCATAGCAAAAAACGGAAATTCCCGGCACAGGGAATGGGCAGGAGGGGACTATGGCAAAACGAAGGGCATACGTGGTTTTCCTGCTGCTGCTGGCACTGCTGGCGGCGGCAGGCTATTCTATCACACAGGTTTCCGGCGGGGCGGAGTATGTGGACGCCGCGGGCCGCCAGAGCGTTTACAAGCTGGAGGTGGCAAAGGCCCGGGGCGCTATATACGACTGCAACCTTGCGCCCCTTACCGGCTCTTTCCAGCGGCAGGTGGCGGCTGTGGCCCCGGGCATCGAGGCCATTGGCGCCCTGGAAAAGGCCACTGGCGGGCGGTACCGGGAGCGGCTGGCCCTGGCCCTGGAGGACGGCAAGCCCTTTTCCATGGTGCTGCCCTACACCGTACAGCACGAGTGCGTGGATTTGTTTTCCGTCCCGGTGCGCTATGGGAAAAACCAATTGGCCCCCCATGTGGTGGGGTATTTGGACAGCATGGGCTTTGGGGCGGCCGGGGTGGAGCTGGCAATGGACGACGTGCTCTCCTCCTATGCCGGGGAAATCTCTGTCTATTACCATGTGGACGCTTTGGGCCGGGTAATAGCCGGGGCGGACAGGCTGGTGATAGACACCATGGAGGAGGCCCAGGGCGGCGTGGCCCTGACACTGGACAGCGCCCTCCAGGAGAGGGTGCAGGCGGCGGCCCAAGAGCTGGAGCAGGGGGCGGTGGTGGTAACCGAGGTGCCGGACTGTGAAATCCGGGCCTTGGCAAGCGTGCCTGACTATTCCCCTGAAAACATGGCCCAGGCCACAGAGGCGGAAGGCTCCCCCCTTCTCAACCGGGCCTTCTGCGCCTATGCCCCAGGCTCGGTGTTCAAGGTGGCGGCAGCGGCGGCCCTGCTGGAGGCGGGCGGCGCGCCCCAGGCCTTTACCTGTACCGGATCCATCAACGCCGGGGGGCTTTTGTTCCACTGCATTGACGGCACAGCCCATGGGCAGGTGGGCCTGCAGGGGGCCATTGAAAAATCCTGCAACTGCTATTTTATCAGCGCGGCCCGGGCGCTGGGAGGCCAGCAGGTGCTAAGCATGGCCTATAACCTGGGTTTTGGCTCGGAACAGGAATTTGGACGGGGCCTGCACACCCAGCCGGGAAGCCTGCCGGAGGGCAAGGCCCTGGAAAACGTGCGGGCGCTGGGGAATTTTGCTTTTGGGCAAGGGGAGCTGACCGCCACGCCCCTGCAGGTGTGCGCCATGATGAACTGCGTGGCAAGCGGCGGGGTTTACAGCACCCCCAAGCTGATAACCGGGCTGGTGGACGGGGAAAGAAACCTCACGCCCTTTTCCCCGGTGACAGACCGCCAGGTGGAGGTCATGCGGCCCTCCACAGCCCGCACCTTGCAGGCATACCTGAAAAGCGCCGCCCAAAACGGCACAGGGCGTCCCGGCGCGGCGGAGGGGCTGACAGTGGGCATTAAAACCGGCACGGCCCAGACAGGGGTGTACCGGGACGGCGAAGAGCTGCTCCACTTCTGGTACAGCGGCTTTATCTGCGACAGCACCGGGCCGCGCTACTGCGTCACTGTGTTCCGGGAATCCACCCCGGACGACGGAGGCGCTGCCGCCAGGGTGTTTAAGCAGGTGACAGAGGACATTGCGGCGCTGTATTGGGGGGAGAAGGAAGCCTCCCCTGAGGCGTGACCCAAACGGACAGCCATGAAAAGGAGCGCTCCCTGCTTTGGAAGCGCCCTTTTTATGCGCGAAAAAGCAGGCGGCCCAGGTTTTCCTGAACCGCCTGCTTTTGCCCTGCCGGCTGGATGCTCCTTCCCGGCTGCGGGCAGCTTTCAGAAGCTTTGGCGTTGGGCTTTTACTTCATGCCCTTCTCGTAGCTCTCGATCATCTTCTTCACCATCTGGCCGCCTACGGAACCAGCCTGGCGGGAAGTGAGGTCGCCGTTGTAGCCCTGCTTCAGGTTCACGCCCACCTCAGAGGCAGACTCCATCTTAAAACGCTCCATGGCTTCCTTGGCTTCAGGCACCATAACAGAATTGCTTTTCATGATAACTCTCTCCTTCAAAAGTTTTTTTTTCGCGTTTGCATTAGGTATTTTTGACCCAGCGCCCCGCATTATGAATGTCAATTTTTGTATCTTGCAGGGATATCCGCTTCCCAGCAGGATGCCGCCGGAAAACTTTTAGAAGCTGTACCAACAGGCTCCTGCACAAACCATTCCGGGAAATTCAGCGGGCTTCCGTGTTGGAAATCCTCGACGGCGCGAAAACGTTTTGAAAACGTTCGTATTTCTGAACGCATATATGCGTTTGCAGTTCTCCGCCTTGAACCCTACAAAATTTCCTCGAAAATCTCCGCGCCAATCCTATCGGTACAGCTTCTTAAAAGAGAAAGGCAGCAGCTTTACTCTTGGCCTCCAGCAAGGTCGTGCGACACCTTTGCAGCGTAATAATTCTGAATCGTAACGGGAGCATTGAACAGCACCGCCCGCAAATATTGCTTCATGTTACGGATGCCCGTCGTATTCGCCCGCAGGCAGTCGGCGGCATACTCGATGTGGCTGCTGTCCAGCTTGAGGAAGCGGCTGCGCACCAGTTCCGCCGGGTACTCGCTGGCAGCCACGCGGACGGTCTTGCCCTGGGTGCAGACCGTTTCCACTATGATGGACGCCATTTCGTCCAGCAAGGGCCTGTCTATGGCTGAATGGGCCGCAAGATGCTCATATTCGATATTATCCTTCACAATTTGCTCATAAGCTTTCCAATCGCATCCATCCCCCGATAAGATAGGAAAGGGAGCGTTCGCCTGGGCGCTCCCTTTCCTTTTATCTGTACTTGCTTTATCTTTATTTAATTGCAGGCCATTTCCCGCCGGCGGCTTCTCCACCGGTGCGTTTTGGCACAGTGGCTGCTCATATACGGTGTATTCTGTGTCTGTGATTTTCCCTGCCGCGCGCCGCTGGTGTCGTCGCAAATACCCTGCCTGTTCCAGTTCGTTGATTGCCGAACGGATCGCCTTAGCCCCCTCCTGGTTGATGTACGCCAACCCTGCGATGGAGTAATTCCAACTGTCCGGCAGGGCCAGCATCTGGGAGAGAAGCCCTTTGGCCTTGAGGGAGAGTGACGGGTCGCGCAGGTGGTGATTACTCATCACTGTGTAGTCCTTGTCGTGTTTTGTCCGGATAATTGCCATAGCATCACTCCTTCAAAGAATTTTTATGTGGTAAAAATAGGCAGAAAAAAGCGGCATTCAGCCCGTAGGCCAATACGCCGCTTTTCGGAAAAGAAAGAGTCACCAGAAACGGCACCTCTCTATAATCTCACCGATAGTATTATACACTTGACAAAATGAAAAGTCCAGTCAAAGTATCCTTGATTTATCCTTGTATTTGTACTAAATTCACGGAAAGCACGCGTGTAAGCTTACTGTTTATGTTAATGAAGACTAAGTTCGCAAAAATTTTACACTTGAGAGATTGACTATCGTCGCGGCGCTAAGCGCCATGACCTCCACATACAGATGTGCAAAATACACATCTACTTTTCTGTCTTGAGGTTGGCGGATTTTGCCGTGACCTCAAAGCTGGTCACCGAAAAACATTCGTCCACCAAAACGACAATTTGTCGGTTTTAGACGCAGGAAATCAAAATTGCAAAATGCAATTCTGATTTGAAAAAGGTGCCGGTCAAAATGTCCGCCACCTCTTTATAACGTGAAGTGCATTTTGCACTCCACGTTTCAAACTACAAAATGCCGCTCGAAAATCAGAACATAATAGTTACGTTCTGATGTTGTCCTCCCGTTCACAAACTTTTCACATTCGAACTACTGGAATAGTGTTGACAAAGGGAAACGATTGTGATAGTATGAGCGTGTAAACTATTGCAGTAGTTTCAAGGAAAGGATGGATCCAAATGTCAGTCAAGCTATTTGATTCCGAGCTCAAGGTAATGAACGTGCTCTGGCGCGGGGGCAGCCGCACCGCCAAGGAGATCTCTGACATTCTCAAGGCTGAGACTGGCTGGAACATGAACACCACCTACACCGTCATCAAAAAATGCATTGCCAAAGGGGCCATAGAGCGCAGTGAGCCGGGCTTCCTCTGCCGCGCCCTCATCCCTAAGGAGGCCGTGCAGCAGGCCGAGACCGACGAACTCATCGGCAAGCTGTTTGACGGGTCAGTGGACCAGCTTTTTGCGGCTTTGCTGGGACGGAAGAAACTCTCGGCAGAGCAGCTTGCCCGGCTGAAGGAGATGGTAGAGAGCGAGGCGGAGTCATGAGCCTTTTGCAGATGAGCCTTTCTGGCGGGGCCATGATTTTGGCGGCTGTGCTTATCCGTGCCCTGGCCCTGCACCGGCTGCCAAAGCGAATCTTCCTGGCCATCTGGGGCCTGGTGCTGATTCGGCTGCTGGTGCCCTTCTCCCTGCCCGCAGAATGCAGTATATACTCCCTGCTGGATAGGGCGGCTCCCAGGGCTTCCGCAGCCGCTTATTCCCCTCCTGTCCCCCATGCGCCCCTTGTCTGGGCCGGGGATGCCCCAGCCTCTCCCCCAGCCCCGGGCAGCGCCCCCTTCTCCATAGAGCCTTGGGGCGCCCTTTGGCTGGCTGGCCTGCTGGCCTGCGTCCTATACTTTTCGGCGGCTTACATAAAATGCCGCCGGGAATTCCGGGAGGCCCTGCCGGTTCACAACGCCTATGTGGAGCAGTGGATTGGGGCACACAGGCTCTGGCGGCCCATTGCTGTCCGGCAGTCGGACAAAATCACCGCGCCTCTCACCTACGGCATCCTGCATCCAGTTATCCTCCTGCCAAAGTCCACAGATTGGATGGACACGGAGACCCTGGACTATGTGCTGACCCATGAGTGGGTGCACATCCGGCGGTTTGACGGGCTGTTCAAGCTGCTTTTGACTGCCGCGCTGTGCGTGCACTGGTTCAACCCCCTGGTGTGGGCCATGGTGGCCCTGGCCAGCCGGGATATGGAGCTGGCCTGTGACGAGGCAGTGCTCCGCCTGTTTGGCAAAGACATCAAAGCCGGGTATGCCCTGGCCCTTATCCGCATGGAGGAGAGGAAAGCGGGTATGCCGGTGATGGACAATTATTTCAGCAAAAATTCCATTGAAGAAAGGATACAGGCTATTATGAAGCTCAATAAAAAATCCCTGGCCGCGCTGCTTGCGGCTGTGATACTGATGGGCGGGACTGGAGCGGTTTTCGCCACCTCCGCAAAGGCCGGGAACCAGGAAGCCCCCCTTCACCCGGGAGCCGCGGCGGAAACCACTTATTCAACGGAAAACAAAGACAGCCTTCTCTCCTACACGGACGGGGACGGCACCACCTACTACAGCTGGGACGAGGGCGAGACCTGGACACCCATGACAGACGAGGAGTTTGCCGAAGCCTACCCGGACCCGGATGTGGAGTGGTGGACTGCCGGGGAATACGCCGCCTGGCTGGAAAACGAGAAAAAGGAGCTGGAAAGCATGATTGGCTCTAAGGGCTGGACCAACAGCACCGGCTGGTTCACCTGGACCCAGGAGATGGTTGCGGAAACCATTGCCGGGTACGAGGAAACCCTTGCCATGATTGAGAACGGGTATCTGGTGTCCAAATCTGTGGACGGGGACGAGAACACCATGCTGGTGATGAACCCCCTTGACCGGGTGGTTGGCAGCGGGGATTGGGAAGGTGCGATAGAAGAAAAGCAGTATTCCCACGAGGAGGGGGTTGAGTATACCAGCCTCTTCGACGACTACAAGCGCTGCGGGCTGACGTTTCAGAACAACGATGGCATTTTGTACTGGAAGGACCAGCGGGTGCGCATCTTTGTGGACGGCGCGGAGTATGGGGATGGCTATGCCTCTCAGTATGAGCACTATGACCCGGAGGGGACGATAGATGTGCGCACGGTCCGGGAGCGGGTGGATAACGGGGACGGCAGCTACAGCCTGATGGGGCCCTTGGTGCGGCTGGAGGAGTTTGAGCCTGACCAGATGTTTTTGGACGCTTTGGAGGGGCAGCGGTATGTGGGCGCGGAAAGCCAGTATGAGGCGGAGCGCACAGTTCAGGAGCTGGAACCCTACGAGGCGTTTGGGCTGAGCTGTCGCTTTGACCCAAGCCAGAAGACCGGTGAGCTGGTCATGGAGTGGAACGGGCGGCCGGTGCGCAGTCTGTTTGACGACAAGCGGCAGATTTGGGTGTGCAATAGCTTGGGCACGAAGGGGCTGAACCTGGAGGCGGTGTATGAGGGCGGCAAGCTAACCGGCCTGCGGGAGAGCGACGAGAAAAGCAATGTGGAGGCCGCTATGGTGATGGCAGGAGAATCCACTGCCGAAGACGATGGGGACGACGGCTCCGGCCAGACCATCGCGGAGCGTATGGAGCACTTTGCCGCCTATGGCGTGAGCTATCAGGAGATAGGCGGGAAGAAGGTCATACGCTATAACGGCAAGCCGGTGAGCAGCTTTGCCGATGTGAGGCCGGACGGCAGCGTGTTCTCCGTGGGGTCTACCGATGGCGGGGAGATTGATTTGGTAACGGTTTATGATCAGGCTGGCAGGCTGAGCGGGGTTAAGGCTGTGGAAAGCTGCGAATCCTATTAGCGACAAGAGCGTGGGGAACATTTCCCACGCTCTTGTTCTTTTTGAATATTGCAGATATCGCATTGATATCCCAATACGATGTCTACATTTATTGTAATTTAGCCGTATAAATAATATGTTTATTTTAATTAACAAGCAATTTTAAGATTTATTGCAGATTTTTGAAAACGCTACTGACTTTTTTGCGCATAGATGATACTATATATGCAAGTCAAATGCAAGAAGGAGGCCCCACACTTATGGCTATTACCAGTTCTCAAATTCAAGAGGCGATCCTCAACTGCCTGCGCAGCGGAACATCCCGCACAACCCGTGAAATCAAACATCATCTGGAAACCGCTGGTATTAGGGACTACACCCCCGGACAGTTTTCAGGCTCCATCAACACTTTGTGTCGGCAAAAAAATATCAAATGTGTCAGTCGCGGCACCTACCGGATAAACGAGGTTATAGAAACCATCATGCAGACCAGCCTGAAAAATGAGCCAAGGGAGGAGGATCCCAATTTGGCCATGATGAAACTCCTGCTGCCAAAGCTGCTTGAAAGCCCGGAAATGCTTCAAAATCTTATGAAGCTCTCTGACGCGGTCAAAAAGGTAAATTGACCACACGATACTTTTGCTTGAGGTGTGAATATGAAAGATGAATTTCAGTTTTTGTTGTATAAAGCCGCCGACGAGAGCATTTCAGTGGATGCTGTTATTAAAGATGAAACTATTTGGCTGACACAAAAATCAATGGCAGAATTATATGGTGTTGATAAGTCCGGCATCAGCCGGCACTTAAAAAATATCTTTTCCGAAGGTGAGCTTGAGGAAAAAGTGGTTGTTGCAATTTTTGCAACAACCACTCAACACGGCGCTTTAGAGGGGAAAACCCAGACCAACCCGACCCGTTTCTACAACTTAGATGCCATCATATCCGTGGGCTACCGGGTTAACTCCAAGCGGGCCACACACTTCCGCATTTGGGCTACCAGTGTGCTGAAAGAATATATGATAAAGGGCTTTGCCATGGACGATGACCGGCTAAAGCAGGGGAAAACCGCCTTTGGCAAGGACTACTTTAAAGAATTGCTGGAACGCGTCCGCTCAATTCGAGCCAGTGAGCGGCGTATCTGGCAGCAGATCACCGACATCTTCGCTGAGTGCAGCATCGACTATGATCGGGACTCCCCCACAACCCACGACTTCTATGCCATGGTACAGAACAAATTCCACTATGCCATCAGCGGACAGACTGCGGCAGAGATCATCTATTCCGGCGCTGATCATCAGAAGGAACATATGGGGCTGACCACCTGGAAGAACGCTCCTGAGGGCCGTATCCTAAAATCAGACGTGACCGTTGCGAAGAACTATCTATCGGAGCAAAAAATACGCCAGTTGGAGCGGACTGTCACTGGATATTTTGATTATATTGAGGACTTGATCGAGCGTGAGAACACCTTCACTATGGAAGAGTTTGCAGCCAGCGTGAACGAGTTCCTGTCTTTTCGCCGGTATGATATTTTGCGGGACAAGGGAAAGGTTTCACGGAAGCAGGCCCAGGAGAAAGCGGAGCAGGAGTATGACCTTTTTAACAAGACTCAGAAGATCGAATCGGATTTTGATAAAGAAGTCAAGAAATTGCTGAAAACTCCACAATAGCAGGCGCTTCGCTCATCCCGGTTCATAGTTATACCGTAATCTCCGCCCCATACTCCACTCTCTCCTGATGCCCCACCGCCGTCCGATTCTCCCGTATGTAGCTCGCGGTTTGTATGGGTATCATCTTCTTCACCATCTGGCCGCCTACGGAACCAGCCTGGCGGGAAGTGAGGTCGCCGTTGTAGCCCTGCTTCAGGTTCACGCCCACCTCAGAGGCAGACTCCATCTTAAAACGCTCCATGGCTTCCTTGGCTTCAGGCACCATAACAGAATTGCTTTTCATGATAACTCTCTCCTTCAAAAGTTTTTTTTTCGCGTTTGCATTAGGTATTTTTGACCCAGCGCCCCGCATTATGAATGTCAATTTTTGTATCTTGCAGGGATATCCGCTTCCCAGCAGGATGCCGCCGGAAAACTTTTAGAAGCTGTACCAACAGGCTCCTGCACAAACCATTCCGGGAAATTCAGCGGGCTTCCGTGTTGGAAATCCTCGACGGCGCGAAAACGTTTTGAAAACGTTCGTATTTCTGAACGCATATATGCGTTTGCAGTTCTCCGCCTTGAACCCTACAAAATTTCCTCGAAAATCTCCGCGCCAATCCTATCGGTACAGCTTCTTAAAAGAGAAAGGCAGCAGCTTTACTCTTGGCCTCCAGCAAGGTCGTGCGACACCTTTGCAGCGTAATAATTCTGAATCGTAACGGGAGCATTGAACAGCACCGCCCGCAAATATTGCTTCATGTTACGGATGCCCGTCGTATTCGCCCGCAGGCAGTCGGCGGCATACTCGATGTGGCTGCTGTCCAGCTTGAGGAAGCGGCTGCGCACCAGTTCCGCCGGGTACTCGCTGGCAGCCACGCGGACGGTCTTGCCCTGGGTGCAGACCGTTTCCACTATGATGGACGCCATTTCGTCCAGCAAGGGCCTGTCTATGGCTGAATGGGCCGCAAGATGCTCATATTCGATATTATCCTTCACAATTTGCTCATAAGCTTTCCAATCGCATCCATCCCCCGATAAGATAGGAAAGGGAGCGTTCGCCTGGGCGCTCCCTTTCCTTTTATCTGTACTTGCTTTATCTTTATTTAATTGCAGGCCATTTCCCGCCGGCGGCTTCTCCACCGGTGCGTTTTGGCACAGTGGCTGCTCATATACGGTGTATTCTGTGTCTGTGATTTTCCCTGCCGCGCGCCGCTGGTGTCGTCGCAAATACCCTGCCTGTTCCAGTTCGTTGATTGCCGAACGGATCGCCTTAGCCCCCTCCTGGTTGATGTACGCCAACCCTGCGATGGAGTAATTCCAACTGTCCGGCAGGGCCAGCATCTGGGAGAGAAGCCCTTTGGCCTTGAGGGAGAGTGACGGGTCGCGCAGGTGGTGATTACTCATCACTGTGTAGTCCTTGTCGTGTTTTGTCCGGATAATTGCCATAGCATCACTCCTTCAAAGAATTTTTATGTGGTAAAAATAGGCAGAAAAAAGCGGCATTCAGCCCATCCTTGGGCAAAACGCCATTTATCAAACACAAAACCGAATTTTTATATACTTCTACATATATATTTTACAACTTTGAAACTCTCCTGTCAATTCCCTCTGTGCGGGTTTTATGTAGAAATATTGGTCAAATCTACCTAAAAACTTGTGCAATACAGCAGTTTGGCTATAATTTTCAGAATCGAGTATGCAATTTACACACTTGGTTCAATACTTGACCGGCCTTTTTCGCCCTTATCATAAAGCTGGTGGCAGAAAAAAGTTCGCCCGCCAAAACAATCTTTTTCGCTTTGATGTTTCCGAAACGTGATGGAAATTCTGACCGCCACGTTACATCGCCTACTGGTGGGCGACATTTTTTGACGCTGACCAGAACCGTGTTTTTCCAGGCAACTTTCTAGATTATCTTAAATATAGGTTGATTTTATCCTATAATTTGTGTATACTATAGGTGAGGTGATTGTTATGACTGTCAACACAGACGTGCTGGTGCCCATGACAGAGGCCAACCAGAACTTTTCCAAGGTCGCCCGGCTGGTAGACGAGTCGGGGCTGGCCGTTATTTTGAAGAACAACAAGCCCCGCTACGTGGTGCTTGATTTTGCCGCCTATGACCAGGCCCAGCGCCAGGAAATGGTCAGCGCCGCCGCTGACCAGCTCATTGAGGAAAATCTGGAAGCGTTCCGGGAGTTAGCAAAGTGATACGGCTGACAGTGGAAGAAGTGCTGCTGCTCCATGAAAAGCTGCTGCCTCCGGTCAGGCCGGGTATGAAGAAATTCTGGCGTGGGTTCGGATGCATCAAGTAGGAAAATAATCAAAAGGGAGGACGGGTTTTGGCCTGTCCTCCTTTTGATTATTCTCAGCAGCGTACTCATTTAGCCAAAACCCACCCGCCGGCCCAACCGGCTCAAAATCTCATTGGGAATCGTCCCCGCCCACTCAGCCACCTGGGCGGCGGCGATCTCCAAATCGCCGTTTTTTCCTATTACCATCGCCTTGTCCCCAGGCGACACATGAGGAATCTCTGTCACGTCCACCAGCGTTTGATCCATGCAGATCAGCCCGGCAACAGGCGCTCTTTTGCCGTGGAGCAGCACGCTGCCCGCGCCGCAGGACAGAGAGCGGGGCAGGCCGTCAGCATAGCCGATAGTGAGCACGGCAATCCGGCTGGGCCGCTGGGCCGTAAACTGCCAGTCATATCCCGCGCCCTCCCCAGCCGTAAGCTCCCGCACCTGGGACACCCTGGCCTTGAGGGTGAGCACGGGGCGCAGCTCTTTTTCGCCAACGCCACACAGCGCCAGCCCCACCCGGGCATAGTCCCCGCCCAGCTCCGGGTGGCGCAGCAGGCCGTCACTTGCCAGCAGGTGTACCTTTGGCAGGGCATATCCCCGCTCCTTCAGCCCATTGACAGCCTGATAGAACCTGCGCCCCTGCTCAGCCGCCAGGCTGTCTGCGCAGAGATGGGTGAAAGCCCCTGTGACGTGGAGGTTTTCGCAGTGAAAAATTCCTGCCAGCTCATCCAAGCTTTCCCAATGCAGGCCCAGCCGGTGCATCCCGGTATCTATCTTGATATGCACATCAATGGATTTTCCCCGCCGGTTCAGCTCTTGGGCATAGGCAAGGCTCACCGCTGTCTGGGTCAGCTTATGCTCATGCAGGCGCTTTCTCAGGGCTTCCACGTTGTGGCGCAGGGCGGCGCGGTCGAGCTCTATCCAGGGGTAGTTGCGGAAAGTGGCGCAGTAGTTGTCTTGGCAGTTTGACATTTTGTAGGACTCCCTTCGTTTTGTAAAATAGAAAAAGGCAGCGGTCAAATAGTTAACACAGAACAAAAGAATAAATTTCTTTTGTTCTGGCGGCTATGCCGCCTGTTATAAATCCTGTATTACAGGATTTATAACGCGTTTACTATTACAGACTGCTGCCTTTTTTGCCGTACCCGGCCCGGAAACATTTTACACAGAAACAAAAAAAGTGCCACTTGCGCCAAAAGGCACAACATGACACTTTGTAACTCGGAGACTGTGTTCATTTAGCGAACCGGATACTGTGGTTCTATTTTAGCAGGTTTTGAGGGGGCTGTCAATCTGAATACCTGGATAAATTGCCCCAATCGACATCTTCTTCGTCCACAAAACCGCTTGCTTCCGCTTCTTCCAGTTCCTTTGCTTCCTGCGGCGTGGCCTTTGTGAAGTCCGGGTCCCAGGCACGCACCAGTTTTTTAATAAACTCATAGGCAAAGTTCTGATCCGCCTCCGGGAGCATATCCATCAGCCTGGCTGCTTCCACTACTTTTTCGGACATACAATCACACCCTCTCACTTGTAGATATCGCCACGGTTTCCTATCTCCATAATCAGGAGGACTTCTACTCTTCCATCTTGCTCCAGCCGGTATACCACACGCCAGCCGCCTACCCTCAGCCGCATCCGGCCATCACTATATCCTTGCATGGGTTTGATATCACCCTTCGGAGGCTTTTCTGTCAGCCCGGCTAGGGTGTCCGACACCTACACGACCGACGAACAGCAGAAGCGGGTGAAAATCCGGGAAATTGAGATCGTCTATAACTTCATTGGTGCATTTGATTTTGAGGGAGCGCGGGAGCAATCCCAAACTGCCCAAGACAGAAATAATGCGAAAGTCGGCGCAGCTTGACGCTACGCCGACCCTCGCTTAAAATGTTTTCTTACGTTACCAGCCTATTCACGCCGCTGCTTTTTCCATCTTAATCGCCATGCGATAGAGAATACGCACAAAAAGAGATGGAATATCAGCCTTTTGTGCCCGGTATCATTCTTTTCTCTGTATTTTTCACGCTATAGCCACCAAAGCTGGCGGGAACCCTGCCAAGAGAAATCCGGGTTTTCCCTATTCAGCCTGGTTCTGCTCAGCTACATGGAAGAAGGAGGCCGTAGAGTCATCACGCCTCATAAACAGCAGTCCAAAGGATCCCGGGCCGCAGTTGCTTGCGATGGCAGAAGAAGCCTTTTGCATATAGACCCGCTCAAAGGGGCAATACTGCTGTACTAGTTTCCGGATATATTGAAGCTTTTTCTCATCCATGCCGGAATAGGTGATAAACAGAATGCGCCGGTCAATATTCCTGGTATCAAGAAGCGTGCGCTTGATGTAGCTTTTGGCCGCGCGGTAAAACCCGCCCATCTTCATGCCGCCCACAACCATCCTGCTCTTTTTCAGCACCAGCACAGGATGCAGCAGCAGGGAATCGCACAGCACCTGCACTTTCTTGGATATCCGCCCGGACTGGCGCAGCATGTGGGTGTTGTTGATAATGAAAGCCGAGGAGATAAAACGGTTCATCCGCTTTATGGCCTCCACAATCTCCTCCTTTGCGGCATGGTGCTCCGCCATATAGGCCGCGCACAGCACAATCAGCCCCATGCTGCTGGAAAGATGGCCGGAATCTATCACCGTTACGTTTTCAAAGGATTTCGCCGCCTCGCAGGCGTTTTGATACCCTTCGCTAACATGCTTTGCCATAGAGATATGGATTATGTTCTGGGCCTCTGTCAGCTTTTCCGCGAAAAACCTTTCGTAATCCTCCACCTCCGGCGCCTGGGAATAGCCCTTGCGCCCCTGGGCAATATGCAGCAGCAGTTCATCCGATTTTAATTCCTGCTCGTCCAAAAAGCGCCCGTCGTCTGTGCATACATAGTAAGGGCATACAGGAATGCCAAACTTCTTCCGGAGAGAGCCGGGAAGGTCGCACACACTGTCTGTGGTGACCATAATAGAGCGCCTTTTTACCTGCTCAAAGATTAAAATCCCCTTTTCAATGTCCGCCTGGCTGGCTTCCTCGCTGAGCACCACCAGCTCCTTGGGCAGAACGCTCAGCACAGCGGCCTCCAGCAGCGCTCCGCTTACCGGCTTGGCCAGATACCCGCTGAACCCTTCCTTCCGGTACAAAAGCTGGTTGTCGCTGCCTGCATTGGCTGTCAGCGCAATCACAGGAACATCCTGGCACAGCCCTACCGGCTGCGCGCGCAGGGCATGGAGGCACTGGATGCCATCCATTTCCGGCATCAAATGATCCATAAGGATGCAGTCATAATGGTGGTTCTGGGTCAGCTTCAGGCATTCCCCGCCGCTTCGGGCTGTATCTATTTGGATCTTGGTTTCTGAAAGCAGCTTGCTTACCACCATCAGGTTCATGTCGTTGTCATCCACCACCAGGATATGGGCGTCCGGCGCTTCAAAGCTCTGATGGTATAACTCCCCTTCGCGGCCCTTTATACGGGAA
Organism: Acutalibacter sp. JLR.KK004; assembly: GCF_036941085.1. NCBI lineage: Bacteria > Bacillati > Bacillota > Clostridia > Eubacteriales > Acutalibacteraceae > Acutalibacter > Acutalibacter sp. JLR.KK004. The sequence continues at coordinate 314,156 of NZ_JAYMNQ010000001.1, read as the reverse complement.
GCAAGGGTAAACGTGCCCAGCTCCTTTTCATCTACAATATCCTGATCCAGCATGACAATAAAGGTGGATCCTTTGGTGTAGACGCTGTTCACGCTGATCTGCCCGCCCATCATTTCCACAAGCTGCTGGACAATGCTCAGCCCCAGCCCCGTTCCCTCAATATAGCGGTTCTTTTCCTCGTCCACCCGCCGGAACGCGTTAAAAATATACGGGATGTTTTCCTTCTTCATCCCCATCCCGGTGTCCTCTACAGAATACCAGACGCGCACCTGGTTGAGGCTCCGGCGCTCGCACCGGACGGAAAGGGTGACAGAACCCTCGCTGGTGTATTTCACCGCGTTATTCAGCAAATTTATAAGGATTTGCTTAATGCGCACCTCGTCTCCGCAAAGCATGCTGGGAATAGAGGAATCCACGTTCAGCTTAAACTCCAGCCCCTTTTCCCTGGCTTTTATCCATATCATGTTGACGATTTCCGAGAAAAGCGCCCCTGTCTCATAGGAAACATTGACAATTTCCATTTTCCCGGATTTAATTTTGGACAAGTCCAGCGTGTCGTTAATCAGGGTCAGCAGCATTTTGCTGGCGCCCTGGATATTCCTGGCATTCTCCGCCACATCTTCCGGCACGTCCCCCCGCAGGATGATTTCATTAAGCCCGATGATGGTGTTGATGGGCGTGCGGATTTCATGGCTCATGCTGGAAAAGAAGTGGTTTTCCGCCCGGTTTAACTCCTCGATTTCCTTCTTCTGCTGCTGGGAAAGCTTGTTTTCCTCCTGATACATCTTGTTTAAAAACATAAGCAGCACGCTGGTCAGCATACCCACCATAACTACGGAAAACGCGGAATCAAAGAAAGAGGCCTGCTGGGTATTTTGCGCCACCAGCCCGGGGAAGTAAAAGGCAAAGCCATAGCAAAGCAGCGTTTCTACCATACAGAGAATGAAAAATACTGTCATCCGCCTCCCGTGCAGCGTGATGCAGACATAGATGAAGCAGAATATAAACCACTCCGGCACCCCGCTGTAAAAGCCGCCCGCCGTAAAAAAGCTGATGGGGAACATCAGAAGCAGCAGCACCGAAATGGCTGTGGCGCCTGCCTGTATACGCCCCCTCTGAATGCTGAACTTTACAATAAGCCCCATAGCCACAAGGCTGACTGCCAGCACCAGGATGTTCCAAATGCTTCTGCCCATAGGCAGGATCAGCACCAGCGCAAACATGCATATAACCGTCACAATGCGGAACATCCGGTCATACAGGCTGATTCTGTGATCATTGATGATTGCAAACCATTTTTTAATCACGCATTCTTTCACTCCTCAAAACGAGCGCGCCCAAGCCCAAGCCTTTAACCGGGCACGCCTCAAAATACCGCGTTCATATTGCGGCAATCTGTTCGCAAAGCTCTGTATAGCTGCGCAGCAGCGCGGGATGGTGCTCCCGGATATAATCCGCGTCCCCCTGTTTCCCCGCCAGCTCCAGGGCCTTTGCCTGTGCGGAAAGGGCTTCCGCGCCTATTGTCAGGGATGTGCTCTTAAGCGCGTGAACCTTCACGGCATACTCTCCCCAGTCCCCGCTTTCATACAAGGAAACAATCTCCGCCTGTTTGTCCGCGCACTGGTCGCAGAAAAGCTGGAGCATCTCCCCGTAAAAGGCCTCTTCCCCGGCACAATAATCCAGCCCCAGCTTCACGTTGATGCCGGCTTCCGACAGCCGGCCGTAAGGGGAGGCCCCAAAATCCGCTTTGGGCTGGGCAGCCTCCGGCGCTTCCGCCAGGCCGCGATCCTCTTCTTCTTTTTCCGGGGCGGCAGTTTCCTCCTCTTTGGAAACATCTTGTTTTGTGGGCTTTGCGCTGTACCGGATGCAGCTTTTCGGCAGGGCTTTCCGCAGGACACGCTCTAAAACAGAGCGCTCAATGGGTTTGGGGACAAACTCTGTAAACCCTTCGCTGCGGAACATCTCCCTTGCGCCGCTGACTGTGTTGGCGGTCAGCGCGATAATGGGCAGATCCTGGTATACGCCGCCGCGGATCTCGCGGATCCGTTTCAGGGTTTCCACGCCGTCAAAGCCTGGCATCATGTGATCCAGGAAAACAATGTCATAAGGGATTTTCTCGCACCGGGCCACAGCCTCCCGCCCGCTCAGGCAGGTGTCCACGTCTATCCCATAGCTGCCCAGCACGCCCTTGGCCACCACCAGGTTCATCTCCTCGTCATCCACCGCCAAGGCCCGCACCCCTATGCAGGTGAAGGGCCTGCGGCCCGCGGCCTGGTCTTCCATAAAGCCCCGTTCACCCATTTCCCCGTTAAGCAGGTTTGCAACGGAAAGGGCCGAGAAAGGCTTATGTATCACCAGCAGCCGGCTTCCGCTGTTCAGGACAAACTCCCTTTCCGCAATGACGATAACCGACTTGGTTTCCGCCAGCTCCTCATAATACGCCGGGTTTTCCTCATATTCCGGTTGCGCAATGAACACATGGGTCAGCTCATAGCTGCGCTGCAGCTTGAGCAGCCCCTCAAAATTATGGGCCTGATACCCCTGGATGTTAAGCCCTTTTATCAAGCTTAAAATCAGCCCGTCATAATAGCCGCGAACCTCGTCGGAGGCATATTTATCCGGCTTGAAGTAGCAGCCAATGCAAAGCTTATCCGCATGGGGCAAAACGATGCAGGGCCGCTGATCCACCACGCCTTGGGGTATGACGATGTGGGCATGCAGGCCCTGCTTTCTCTTGCTGTCAAAATGGATGAAGCCGCCCATGGCATCCAAAAGCCCTCTGGCAATGGGAAGCCCCAGCCCCAGCCCCCCTGCGAAACGGCTGCTTCCGGTGTCCGCCTGGTAAAAGTCATCGTACATCTTCACCAACTGGGCGTCCGTCATGCCAATTCCCGTGTCATGGATATCTATGATCAGGTTCATGCCATAGGCTTCCTGCCGGTATCCTATGCGGACGTTTACGCCCCCCTCTTCTGTGAACTTGACGGAGTTTTCCACCAGGATTTTCAGCACGTGGGAAATCTTCTCCGCGTCGCCCACAAGGGCTGCCGGCACCTTCGGGTCAATATCAAACACCAGCTCCAAATGCTGCCGGTTTGTTTGCAGGGCAGTGGTGGTAATCACATCGTTCAGCACAGAGGTGATCATGTATTCTTCCTTTGCCGGAATCAGCGTGCCTGCCACAATCTCCGTGTAGTCCATCATGTTGTTAATCTGGCTGGACAGGCGTTTGCCCGCCATTTCAATGGACATGAGATCCGACCGGATATCCTTGGGAGGGTCTTTCCCCAGGGCCACCTCGCTGATGCCGATAACCATGTTGATGGGGGTGCGCAGCTCGTGGGAAACGTTGGATAAAAACACGGCGTTCTGCTTTCCCACTGTCTCCAGCTCTGCCAGCACATTTTCATACCATTTCCACTGGGCATTGCGTTTGTTTATCCAGTACCGGGCCAGCGAAGTCCCTCCCAGCACCACCACCATGCCAAGCCCCAGGCGCAGCGCGTCGTGAAGCTCCATGGCAGGGGTGATGGTATGGAGCACCAGGGTATGGTACAGCAGGGCCAGCACATACAGGGCAAACATTGCGTGCAGAATCCATTTCCTGTTCAGTATAAACAGGGAAAACACCAGGATGCCCGCTATATTGGGGATATCAAAAAGGCTGGTTTCGTGTACGCTGTAAAAAAAGTATTCCAAAAGCAGCAGCCCGGCGCACAGGCTTTCATAAAGCGTCCCGGAGCCAATCCGCCCAATGTGCAGAACCCACACGCTGAGGCAGCCTGCCGCCATCAAAGGGATCACCCAAAGCTCCCACCCCATGAAAACCGTCATCAGGTTCATCGCCACGCTGAAAACTGTTGCGATGACAGCCAGCAGCAGGTGTTTGCTTGTCTGCTCCTCCGCCCTCATTGGTTCTCAAACTCCAGCGCGACCCGCCTGAGCAGCTCCTGGGGCAGGAAAGGCTTTTTCAGGTAATTCACCGCGCCCAGCTTGATTGCGCTGAGCACATCGTCTTCCAGCCCCGAGGCCGTTAAAAAGATGACAGGTATCTCGCCATACGTCTCCTTTATGCGCCTGAATGTAACAAATCCGTTCATTTTCGGCATTTCAATATCCAGCAGGACCAGGTCAGCCTTCTCCTTGCTCAGTATATGCAGTGCTTCCATCCCCGAATTTGCCAAAAGCACCTCATAATCCTTCTGTAAGATGATCCTGGCCCTTGTCAGGTTCATTTCGTCATCGTCTACCACCAAAACGCGCTTCTGCACTAGGCTCGCCTCCTTGTTTCGTTGCCGGGGAATCCCCCAGTCCATATATAGTAAATTATACAGAAAGGCAGGTGAAAAATCAAGCCTATATTCATAGATTTAACCGCCTGCGGCGAAACAGACGGCTATGTATGGGCACAAGAAAGCCGCCTTTCCCATGCGGAAAAGACGGCCTATCCAGTCGGGCGATATGTGATTTTAGAGGGTAGGCCAAAGGGAGGCGCAAAACTGTATGTCCGCATTTCCTGGTGTTTCGTCGTATCAAAGCTCATTCCCTAGTAGTAAATTCGTAGTAATTGGGGTGGTCTGCTGTCAGGAAATGCGGCATAAAGCGCTGTTTCACAAGGTTTTGCCGGTTCTCACAAAATATTTAGAATAAAAACGTGATGGCACAGACCAAAAGGTTCAGCAGACCCGCACCAACGCAGACAAGGGGAGCGGTACGCACTTCCTTTGCATCTCTTGTTTGCTTGGGTTCCTTTTCCCCGGCGAGGCTGGGATTGATAGAATTCTGGACAGCATTCTGATTGGGATGGCCAAAGGCAGGTACATATTTTGTGCCTTTCCCGCCCCGGGTAATCATCAGCAGGCCCAGAAGGAATAAAACCAGCCCAAGAAAGAAGCTGCTGTCCTGCAGGCTCAGTCCGATAATATGGGCAACGTCGCCTAACAGCCAGAAAATCAGTAAAAGTCCTGCGCCTCCTGCAGCGCCAATGCCTATGCGTTTTAGCCGGGGTTTCATGGCTGTGCCTCCTTGCGGGAAATCTGATTTATAATAAAATCATGATACCAAATTTTCAAAAAGATGTCAAGAACTGTGCCAGAAGGGGTACAGTCTCTGCCAGTACATATCCATTTTTATCCCTATCTGGTTAGGGCTTGTTTGAAAAATCGAAAACGCTGTCTTTTTGCCCATAAGCGGCCATATTCTGCGTCAAAAATCCTCGCCAACCGGCAGGTTGGCTTGCGGTTTTTTCCTGGAATCTGACCACTTCTGAATCAAAAATTCGTCATTTCCTCTATTTTCAAACAAGCCCTAACACATGACAGAATAAATCAGAAAAACGCTCCGCCTCTCTTATACAACACACATCAACCCATACATTATCGCACATATAAGCAAACTGATTATACTTACTTTATTTGTCCTATAGTTTCCATTTGCAGGATTCCACTTTTTTATTTTGCTATTTTCAAATAAGAATCCAGTGGCTGCACTCATTATCCCCAAAAGCAGCAATCCACATGTTTTCATCGCAGGCAGTGTATTGTTTTCAATTCCCTTTATTTCAAATACAATAACCGCCATTCCTATCCCTACACATAATAACAAAGCAAATATTGCAGTTACTGGAATACTGCGTTTGGCACGTTTCCTGTCGTCTTCTCTGCGATAGATTTTATCGATCATTTTGTAGTTGCTCATTTCTATGCTTGTGATAAAATTCAGTATATATGCAACGATCAGAACGCCATTAAACCATTGCATTTTCAAATTCACCCCATTTATCACACAAAGCAGAAAAATATATACAGTAGACATGATTCCAATATGCAAATCAATCTGTGCAAGCAGTTTCCTCCCTTCATAAATATTGTACTCTATCTTGTCGTCAAATCCTGCAATTCCATTAAAAGAATTATTTTTTATCGCCTTGGAAAAATAGATATGCAGGAACAGTTGTATTGGAATACATAGAATAAACATACAAATAAATGCCCCAACGCTAAAAATACCCGTTAATGCACTGTGCAGGATATATGCCAATATACCCAAGACAGATATTCCTATAAAGATCCATGACATTTTTCCTATTGACACTTCCCCTTGTGTTGATGGCTCTTCCCCACTCTCATTCCCTAACAATGTATCAACATCTACTTCAAATAATTGTGCTAATTTAATTAAATTGTCAGAGTTTGGTTTTGAAGCATTAGCTTCCCATTTGGTTACGGCTTGACGGCTGACCTCCAAATATTCCGCAATTTTTTCCTGTGACAGCCCTTTCTTTTTGCGATAGTACATTAGATTTTCCGCTAATCGCTTTTCGTTCATATTACGCACCTCCGTATAATCTTTGATAGCAATAATATACTGATTTATCCAGTTGCACTCTACCAACTATATAGAAAATATGGGCAACTATATGGCAACTATGTAGTTGCAACTGCTGTTTTTTCTGCTATTAGTCCAATTTATAGAATTGTTTAATGGCTCTATTCTACCACAAATATAAACATACTTCCATCCCGCTGGTTTTCTCATAAATGGCCTCTTGCGCCAGCGCCACGCCATTTTCTGTCACATATGCGCTGAGAATCTGCAGCGCGCTGCGGGGTTCCCCTGATTTTGCTGTACCGCGAATGGGCTTTCCATCCACGGCGATCACTTCCCCCGCAGTGCCGAACCGCATACGGAGGATATCCAAAACAGCACCGCGCACATTACGATAATAAATATGTCCGCCAGCGGATATTTTACATAACTTGGATGCCGCTTATCCTCTATTTCTGATATCCTGGCCCGGATTTCTCCCATTATTATACCGCTTTTTTATGAGACGGGCGTGGCCTTACGGGAGTGACGGCGGCTTCACCTGCCGCTGTTTGTGCATCCCTCCTGGCAGGGAGGAAAGGAACTACACCGGTAAGACGAGGCCTTCCGGCAAATTCTCCAGGCTTTTAAAAAGAAATCCTGTTTCGACATGTCAAAAGGTTTCCGGGTGCTTGACTTTTTCCAGTTTGCGCCGTATGATTAAGGAGTACCAAATTTTATGATGAGGAGCGTACATAACTATGAAATATGGCTTGCAGATGTTCAGCGTCCGGGACATTACCAAGGAGGATATGGAAGGCGCCCTGCGGGAAGTGGCGGCTATGGGCTATGCCGCAGTGGAGTTTGCCGGGTTTATGGGCCATCCGGCAGAACAGATTAAGGCCTGGCTTGACCAGTATGGCCTGCGTGTAAGCGGCACCCACACAGGCCTTGCCGGGCTTACGGATGACGTGCTGGAAGAAACCATTGCATACCACAAGGCAATCGGCTGCGAAAACATTATCATCCCCTTTGAGAAGCTGGAGAATAAGGCGGCGGTAGACGCCTTTATTGACCGGGTAAACGTTTTGCAGCCCCGGCTGGCAAAGGAAGGCATCACCCTCCATTACCACAACCACGACCATGAGTTCAAGCCCAACGAGGACGGCCTTATCCCTGAGGAGGAAATCCTCAGCCGCATAAGCATTAACCTGGAGGTGGATACATACTGGGTCTTTGCTGCTGATAAGGATCCCGTGGCCTTCCTCAAAGAGCACAAGGATCGCATCAGCGTCATCCATCTCAAGGACGGCATCGGCGGCCATGAAGGCAAGTCCCTGGGGCTGGGCAAAGCCCCTGTGCTCCAGGTGCGGGAAACCGCCATTGCCCTTGGCATGGAGATGGTGGTGGAAAGCGAAGGGCTGGAGCCTACCGGCCTGGAGGAGGTTAAGCGCTGCATTGACTTCCTGAAAGAGGTTGACGCGAAAATATAGTGAGCGCGGCAAAGCTGCCTGGCTTGGGAATTTTTCCCAAGCCAGACCGTCAAAAAACCGGGAGGCCCCCAGCAAAGGGCCTCCCGGTTCCTTTATTCTTCCTGGGCCTCCAGCACAGCCCGGACGGTCTGTTCCAATACGCCCATGTCAATAGGCTTTGCCACGTGGGCGTTCATGCCGGCTTCCAGGGCGTCCCGGATATCTTCGGCAAAGGCGTTTGCCGTCATGGCGATAATGGGGATGCGCACTGCCAGGGGATGGCTCATGCCCCGGATTTTCCGGGTGGCATCATAGCCGTTTAAAACCGGCATCTGTACGTCCATCAGGATTAGCTGGTACTGGCCCGGGGCAGAGGCGGCAAATGCCTCTGCCACCAATTGGCCGTTTTCGCAGATATGGCAGGAGGCCCCTGCCATATCCAGCAGCTCACTCAGTATCTCCGCGTTGATTTCATTGTCCTCCGCCACCAGGATGTGCATTCCCTCCAGGATTCCCTTCCCTTCAGGCTCTGCCGGGGCGGGTTCTGTGCCTCCTTTTCCCAGCACCCCTTCCACCTTTTGGCGGAAGCTGGTAAGGAAGAAAGGCTTGGGCAGGAAGGCGTCTATCCCGGCAGCCCGGCCTTCCTCCTCTATCTCAGGCCAGTCGGAGCTGGTAAGCAGCAGGATAGGGGGCTGCGCTGTCTCCTGGCAGATGCGCTGGGCTGTTTCCACGCCGTCCATGCCGGGCATCTTCCAGTCCAGCAGCACAATGTGGAAGGGTTCTCCCGCTTCCTCCGCCTGCTTTACCTGCTCCAGGGCGCTGCGCCCGTCCAGGGCATAGGACACCGCCACGCCGGTGCCCTCCATGGTCATCTGGATATTCTGGCAGATAACCTCCTCGTCGTCTGCTGCCAGCAGCCGGGTAATGTTGTGCTTCTGCCAGAAATCCCGGTCCATGGCCTGCTCGCTGATATGCAGTTCCAAATCTACCGTAAAGGTGGAGCCTTTCCCCTTCTGGCTTTCCACTGAAATTTTACCGCCCATCAGATCCAGCAGGTTCTTGGTGATAGCCATGCCCAGGCCTGTACCCTGGATTTTATTGGTAACGCTGTCCTCCTCCCGGGTGAAGGCGTGGAAAATTTTCTGCTGGTATTCCTCGCTCATGCCGTAGCCGTTGTCCGCCACAATAAACCTGTAATGGGCCAGGTGCTTGGCAAGCTGGGGCAGCTCCTGCACAGTAAGGGTGACGTGCCCGCCGTCCGGGGTGTATTTCACCGCGTTTGACAGAAGGTTCAGGAGAATCTGGTTCAGCCGCAGCTTATCCATAACCACCCGTTCATGCTTCAACTCCCGGCTGTACACCTCAAAGGTATGGCCCTTGGCCTTCATCTGGGGCCGGATAATGGAGTCAATATTCTCAATCAGATCCACCACGCTTTCATCTGAAAGGTTCAGGGTGGTCTTGCCGGCCTCTATCTTGCTGATGTCCAGGATATCGTTAATCAGCCCCAGCAAATGCTGGCTGGAGGCAGTGATTTTCTTGGTGTATTCCAGCACCTTTTCCGGGTTTCCCGCATCCCGGGCCAGGAGGGCGGCAAAGCCCACTATAGCGTTCATAGGCGTGCGGATATCATGGCTCATGTTGGACAGGAAAGAGCTTTTGGCCCGGTTTGCCTCCTCCGCAATCTGGAAGGCCTGCTCTGCCGACTCCTTGGCCCTTTGCAGCATGGTGTTGGATTCCTCCAGCCGCCTGTTCATTTCTTCCTGGCGGCGCAGGTTTTCCTGCTCTCGCTTAAACAGCCGGGCGCTGCTGTGCTGCCGGGCCATAGACACAGCCGCCAGCGCCAGCATAATGAACAGCACCACAATGAGGATAAGCAGCGTGCGCAGCACCATGCCCACCATTTCCACGGTCCCGGAGGCCACAAACTCTGCCGGGATTAAAAAGAGCAGCAGGGTGTCATATGCCGAAAGGGAGGTCAGGCAATAGTAATATTCCTTGCCGTCCATCATGAAATTGGTGCTGACGGCGTCCCGCCCCTGCAGGGCAGCCCGGATATCCGGGATCTTCTGGCCCTCCATCCCCTCCAGCACAGTCAGCACATTGTAGGCCTGGATGGTGTTGCCGTCTGATACCTTGTCGTGCATCCTGGTGCCGTTGCTTTTCAGGATATATGTCTCGTTCCGGCTGCCATAGGCAGCGCTGCTATAGTATTGGGCCAGGGTGTTGACATCCTTAAGCAGGACGGCATGGGTAAAGGCCGGGCCTCCTGCCCCTGTTTCCAGGGGCGCATCCAGCTTTTCCACAAAGGCCCAGTAGCTGCCCTCATAGATGAAGCTGTCAGAGATAAAGGTATACCGTTCCTCCCCGGTGGAAATGCGGTCCAGGTCTGACCACACCCCATGCTTGCCCTCCCGGTCATAGCAGTTGCCCTGGCTGTCCACCAGCATCAGGATGGCGCTGTAGCTCTCCGTTTCCAGCAGCTCCTCCAGCTTGCCCAGGGTTGCCACCGCCTCATCCCCCGCGGCATATTCCCCTTCTTCCAGAAGGTTTACCGCCGCAGTCAGATAAATCCAGTGGGCGTCCAGGGCGTTGTTCAGGTTTATGCGCACCTGATCCGTAATTTCATTGAGCTGGGTAGAGCGCTCCCTGAAAATCTGTTCCTGCAAATACCCGCTGAAATATCCGCCCCCTACCAGCAGGAACAGGATAAGGCCTGCCGCCAGCACAGCCGGCAATACTATATTCTGCTTTGTTTTCATCCATTTCATACCAGCCACGTTCCCTCTGTCATAGTTGTGATAAGCAGCGCAGTCCAAAGGAAACAGGGCGCCTCCTTCAAACGCGTTTGCCTGATATATAATGGGGCCGGGGCCGCACAAAAAAGCCTTTCCTGCACCCCGCGCCGCTCCTTATTTTCTGTTTTCATTCTAGAGCGTGTTCACATAAGTTGAATATGCAGATTTTCGAGGGGATTTAGTGGGGTTCAAGGCAGGAACCGCAAGAAAGGCTGTCGCCTTTCGAGGATTCCTAACACAAGAAGCCCATAAAATAACCCGAAAAGATGCGTGTGATTGCTTTGTGTGTACACGCTCTAGTAGTTGCCTTGGAAAAGCCTTATTCCAGGGTGATATAGTCTGTAGGGGCGCAAAGCTGCCTGCCTTCTGCCAGGAAGCCTGCAATGGCCAGCTTGAAGGTTGTCTCCACCTGGAGGTACTCCTCCACGCCTGCGGCCGCCAGGGCTTCCCGCTGCATCTCATTTTCATCCCCTACCAGGAAAAGCTCGTAAAGGCGCCCCTTATCGAAGGCCTGCCCTTCATCGTAATGCCCCTCCAGCTCCCTGCCCTGTATGGTAAGCTTCCGGAGGGCATAGCCTTTGCCCTCCCGCTTAACCTCCATTTCAAAGCCGCTGGAGACGTACAGGGTGGAGTCGTTGCACACAGAGCCGCGCTTGCCCGGGGTGGTAAGCAGATATTCCACATACCGGTATAGCTGCTCCCCTGTAAGCCGGCAGGAAAAAATGCCCAGGGAGGATTCCCCCATGGTCAGGTATCCCAGCTCTTCCAGGGTGTAGTCCCCAGCGGCTATGTCTCCCGCCACATTGGAAGCCTGCCCGATGAGCAGGTCGGCCCCCAGGATTTCCCGCAGGGAATTGAAAAGTGCCGAAGCCGCCGGGCTGCCCCCCTGGGGGTTAAAAGCATAGGGGTAGGCTGTTTCAATGCGGGCGGCAGGAGGTTCTTCCTCTTTTGGGGCGGACATGGCCTGGTTAAAGGCGTCAAAGGCTGACCGGGCGTCGGGATAATCCCCCTTTATCATGCCCTGCACCACCTGTTGGGAAATGGAAAACATATCGGAAGAGGCAAGGCGGATATACAGCCGGTTCTTGTCGGCGTAGGGCTGTAAATGGGAAAGCCCTTCTGAAAGCGGCAGCTCCACCGATTTGCTGTAGGGGATCATGTTGTGCCCGCCGGCAATGTGCTTTTGCCCCTCCCCGTTCAGCATGGTTTCCAGGATTTCCAGAATCAGCGCCCTGCGCTCCGGGCTTTCCTCTGCCCGGGCGCTGGCGGCAACCTGAAAGGCCGGATATGTCAGATACCAGTTATCCTCCTGGGTATCCCCGAAATAAGGCATCAAAAGAACGTCTCCGGCCTGGCTGTCCCGGATAGCCTCCTCGTTGCCTGTTCCCCGTATCATGGCCGCTTCCCCGTTCCTGAAGGCCTCCAGCACCTGCTGGTGCTCCAGCCCCACATCCGACGGGACAGCCCCGGTGTAGTCCAGGAACTCCTCCATGCGCTGGAAAACAGGAAGCCAGACCTCCTCGCTGAGCCTGCTTGTCTGCCCGCTTTCATAAAGCTGCCGCCATTCCCGCCCCTCCTGGGAGGTAAGCTGGGAAGCGGAAAGCCCCTGCAGCAGCTCCATGCAGGTAAAGTCCGCGCTGTAATTGGACAGGAAAGGCCGCACCCCTTTTTTCCCCAGCGCCCTGCACACCGCCACAAACTCCTCATAGTTTTCCGGAACGGAAAGGCCGTGCTTTTCCAGCAGGGGCCGGTTTATCACAATGCTGTCTACCTCCGCGCAGGTGGGAAGCCAGTTTACCGCCCCGTCGCTGTAAGTATAGCTGCGCAGGTAGGACTGGTGGATGGAGGCGGCAATTTCCGTCCCGCTGAGATCCATCAGGGAATCCCGCCAGCCCTCCACGTCGCTGAGGGAAAAGCGGCGGACAGTCAGGATATCCGGCAGGCTGCCGTTTTCCTCCTTGAAGCGGTAGAAGTCTGTGGAATTTGTAGCCACGTAAAACTCGAAGTCCACTTCCGGAAAGGACTCCTGCAGATACGGCCCATAGCGCTCTGTAAGCTGATCGCTCCAGAAGGCCACCGTCACTTTCTCCTTTTCCCTGCTGCCGCAGCCCGCCAGGGCCGCCAGCAGCAGGCACGCTGCCAGCATAAAAGACAGCCATCTTTTCCCGCACATCTTCCCCACGGCTGCACACTCCTCCCGCAAAGGCGTTTATTTATAGTATAGCACCTTGCGCAAAAAATGGCAACTGGAAAGACGTTTGGGGAGTGTCCAGACAGCGCGTTTTATATCTATAGCGCAAAACTGCGGGACTCCGTCCCATAGGCGTGCACCGTAGATATAAACTGCGTGTTCGGACACTCCCCTGTGGCAGCCATTAGATATTGTAAAATCTTTATGATTGCCAATATATCCCGCTAAGCGCTCTGCGCCTGCCTCCGAGACCAGCCCGCCCAGACCAAATCCCCACAGTGAAGTATACTCACGAAGGATGCCGCTAACGATAAACTCCACCTGGGCCACAGATGGCACGCCAGTGGCACCTCAGGCTCCAGAGCGATTTCATCCGCTCCCTCCGGCATATGGCCCATATCTAAGTGGATGCGCCCCAGGGCCAGCGCCTTCTCGTCTCCCGTGCCGATGTCCACTTCTGCCGATCCCAACTGTACCAAGGTGCCGAAATCTTGTATCAATTCGTTTTGCCCCAATTCCCCTGCCAGATTCCCACCCACTCCCGCGGACAGATAGTATATGAATTCTCCGTAGGCAGCAAAAACGCGCACAACACCAGCACCGAGAATGTCATGGCGAATCGCTTTTTGTTTTCTAAGATGCCCTTGCGGGCAAAAGTGCGTTCCAAAAGCTTTTTCCACACTCTCACTGCATGAAATCGAAAAAACACAGGCAGCCACATTATCATCACGCAATTGCCTGTGCTTCTACTTCGAACCTTAGGGCTTGTTTGAAAAATCGCAAACACCGTCTTTTTGTCCAAAACAGGCGTTTCCTGTGTTGGAAATCCTCGACAGGCGACAGCCTGTCTTGCGGTTTCCGCCTTGAAAACCACCTCGTTTTGTCTTAAAAATCCGGCACTTTCTCTATTTTCAAACAAGCCCTAGTTGTTAAAAATGATACGGAAAAGCGTTAAGAAAGGTAACTGCCTTCAATGAAATCGCCGCACTTATCGCAGCGGTACCAGCCTATTACCTTCCGGTAAAACCCAGCACATCCGCACGGAACTGCGCGCTGTGGCTCAACCGCCGTCTCACAAGACGAACAAAACCCATGGGTATGTTCTTCAGGCTGTGCAGCAGATGCAGCCATTGCCATAAAGCTACCTGCGATAATCACAGAAGCCAAAAACATGGAAACCCTTCTTGATTTCCTGGGCAAAAATATCCGCAAATATAACGATAAATTGCTCATAAATCCGTCAAAGACTGCAATTAAGGCTTTTCTCGGCAAGGTGAGGGACATCATTAAAAGCAATAAATCCACCAAGCAGGAAACGCTTATCCGCAAGCTGAACCCCGTCATTCGCGGCTGGGTATCCTCATCAATGATCTGGTAGGAAAACTGTACCAATATGATTTCCTGCCTGCATTTCGGGCAGTAAAGAGGGTAGTTTTTCAAAATGCTATCCTCTCTAATCCTGTTACGGGTTTTACTGCCGCAGAGAGGACAGCGTATCCATTCTAATTTCATCTTTCCAATACCTCGCTGTTGTTTTGGGACAATAGACTGTTTCTCCTATGTAATTGCTTCACATATATTTACAAAGATTTTTCAATCCTCAATCATTCACGCTCTTGTGAAAACGGTGGTAACGGTGATGATGTCACCGTCAATCTCTGCATAAATCTCGCCATTCATCTTGCGCATGAGCTGCCTGCAAATGTAAAGCCCCAGCCCGTTGCCACCAATGTTTCCTGCATTTGCTCCGCGCCAAAAGCTCTCGAAAATATGCGTCAAATCGTCCTTCTCAAGCGTACAACCGCCGTTCATGATTGCAATTTGGACGCATTCGTCGTCCTTGGGGAAAATCAATTCCACACGTCTGCCACCGCCGTATTTGAGAGCATTTTCAATAATGTTTTGCATCACTTCAACGCTCCTGCTCAAATCTCCCGATAGAAGGCAGTTTTTATATTTCCCGATAATAAAATCTGTTTTGATAAGCGCCAGTTTTTCCTTGTAATATCCCGCAACTTTTTCAACGAGTTCCGAAAGATAAAACTCGCCCATATTCACTTCAAGGCTGAAGAAATCTTCTCTTGAAGCCGATTCCAAAAGCCAGTTATTCAATGCGCGCTCCCGTTCTCTCATCTGAGTAGAACAGTCGCTTAAATCGTACTCTCCCTTTATGTTCCCGTCAACAATGTACATGACCCTTGTGCATTTTGCCGCAACCTTAACATCGTGGGTAACGAGCATAATCGTTGTTCCCTCGGAATTTAATTTTACAAGTTCCTCCATTACCTCGTCGGATGAAGTGCGGTTCAAAGCCCCTGTCGGCTCGTCGGCAAAAATCATTTTCGGATTGTTTATCATACTGCGGCAAATGCACGCCCGCTGAAGCTGGCCGCCCGAAACCTCGTTGATGTCATTGTCGGCAATGTCGATAATGCCGAGCCTGCGCATGAAGTCCTGGCCGCGCCGCGCCGTTTCCCTGCGGGGTTCACGCTGCTTTTTGGATTGCGTTGCGGGAAGTATGATATTATCCAGTATGGTGAGGTTTTTCAGCATATACATTTGCTGAAAGATAAAACCCATTTCGTCAAGGCGCAGGTCTGCAAGTTCTCTTTCACCTATCCCTGCGATATTTTTCCCACAGAAACTCACTTCTCCTGCGGTAAAATTATCCATGCCCGAAACTGCGTACAGCAGCGTGGATTTTCCAGAGCCTGACGGACCCATAACGGCAACCATTTCTCCCTCGCCAATTTTGAAATTTACATTTTTCAGTACATTATTCTGCCGCTTGTTTACGATATACGTTTTGCAAAGGTCTTTTACTTCGAGAATATTCATAATTGCTTCTTCCTTTCATTATTCAATGTTTGCCGTATCAGAGGATTTGATTTTTCTTGTGTACAGAGCGGTCAAAAACGCGCTTACGGCTGTGGCGGTAAGGACGATAACGGGGAATACTGCGTATATCTCCACAGGGTTTTGCATATATTCTACGCCCATTTCAAGACCCATTGTTCCGAAAATTGGGTCGAAGCAAAGCTTTGTAAAGGGCATACCAAAAAGTTCCGCAAGAAGTACAGCCGCCGCTGCCGAAATGAAAAATCTTAACGTGTGCTGTCCGTATATTTTGGCATTCCTCACGCCTATGGCTTTCATGAGGGCAATCTCCGCCTGCTCCTTTGCGATAAAGGAACGCTCCATAAGCACGGTTATAAGCGCAGCTAAAATTACCGTAAGGACGGCGGACATTTTTTTCACAGCGTCTATGGCGCCGCCGACCCCGGTGGTGTCCTTTACGGTTTCGCCCGCTGTTTTAACGCTTGAAAACTTAGGATAAAGTTCCTTAATCTTTTCAATTCTCCTTAATACTTCCTTATCGTCGGGGCCGTCGGTAAATTTTATCTGTGTACCGGGGGAGCCGCTTGCTGCGATATAGTTTATATCGCAGTCGGTATGAACCCTTACGGATATGCCCTGATTGACCATTGACTGATACAGAGCGGTTATGATGAACTCCGCCGTTTCACCTGTTGGGTAGGACAAGGTAACGGTATCGCCTATTTCCGCACCCAGCTTTTTTGCCAAAAGAGTTGTCACTGCAATTTCGTTGCTGTTTTGGGGAGGAGTACCCTCTATATATTCGTACATATCCATTGCTGTGCCCGTACCTTGAAGTATAGCTGTCTTGCTTTCATATTCGCCGTGTCCTATCATCGAATAAATGTAATATTCCGTCATACATTCCGCGGGCATACCGTTTTCCGCAAGGGTCTGCTCCATGTCCTCAAGATATTTTTCAACCTTTTCATGTCCGTCCTCGGTCATAAACTTCATAGCTTCATCGCCGATGTCCGTAACGGCGTGGCAGTCCGCCTCCCCAAAATATTTCAGCAGCTTTCCGCTTTTAAGAGACGCCGTGGCATTGGAGAGTATTATCAGCAGAGACATACACAGAAAAAATGTAAGGATGATGACAGCGTAGCGTTTAGGACTGCTTACAATATCGTTTGCGGCAAGGAAAACCGTCGTGCCAAGCCGCGATTTTCCAAGGCTCATAACGCTCTTTTTGCGGAAGCGTTCTCCCGTCTGCCCGTTTCTAACAGCATCGATAGGGGACATTTTGCTTACCCTGCCCGTGCAGCCGAGACAGAACAGGAGAATGATAGCCGTTACCAAAACTGCGCAGATAACGTTGACAAAAACGGTATTTCCTTCATTGATAATAATCGAATTTGTTGACAAGCTCATAAGCATTTTGCCAAACGGATAGCTGAACGCTAAACCAATTGCCGCGCCAATAGCGGAAATGGCGAAGTATTTTGTAAGGTACAGCCCTCGGATTTTTATGTTCCGTATACCTATTGCTTTCATAACACCTATCTCGCGAAATTCCTCGGAGAGAGTAAAAGATATGGTGAATCGCAGCACCGCAAAGGATATGATTATAAGAATAAGGCTCACCACAAGGACAAAACCCGTGATTATCATATCAAAAATATAGGATTGATTCAGTGTATCTGCGTCACATTCAAATGTAAAACTGTCCGATATATCCGCTATCTGAGACAGGGTCTTGTCAAGGTCGGCGGTGTGTATGTATAAGAATTTTCCGCCATACACATTTTTTATCGTCTCGTCGGACATATATTCGTCAAATTCCTCGCCGTTAATGATAAACCTTTTAATGCCTATCAATTCCGTGCCGCAGACAGCGTCCCTGAAACTGCCCGCAAAGGTAAACTCACGACTTACGCCCTCTATTTCGACAGTAATTTTGTCGCCTGCCTTAAGTCCCATGTTTTCCTCTATGTAACGGGCAACGTAAATTTCTCCTTTTGGTACGCTTTTAAGAATACTTTCATCGTCCAAAAAATAATTCATCCCCATATCTCTGTCGCTCTGTAATACTAATATTTGATTGACGTTGGAATCGTCAAGCGGCTCGCCGAACCGCGTAATATTGGACTGGGACATACGGATAAACTCCTCAATACGGAACTCGTCTATCGCGGAGGCGTTTTCAAGTGTCCCGCAAATGTCCTTGTCCGAGGATTTGTTTTCGCTCAATACCCAGTAATCTGGCACGTCCGCCATTTCAAAATAGCTGTCCAGCGCGGTTGTCACCGTGATGATATTGCTCACGCCTGAGGACATGAACATCGATGCGAGTATAATAAATACCAGCAGTATCACGTTCATCGCCTTTTTGCGTTTAAGGTCTTTTTTCAGTATTTGTAAATACATTTCTGCTGCTCCTTTCGCTTTGTGATTCGATTGTAGCATAGAAGTTATTAAATAATCCTTAAATCGGTTTGCGGAAATCAAATTTTTAGCGTGATGACGAAAGTCAAGATTCCCTCTGTCAGCTGAACATATAATCTGCTGACTTTATAGAAATTGCTTTCTTGACTATAAAGAGAGCCGACAAACTGTGGTTTCGCACAAGTCTGTCGGCTCTGCGTCTGTGCTTCTGGCTCTTTAGATAATATATTGGAAGTTATCCCTGCCTTTTTATCAGCCGATGCTTGAATGCTCTAATCCTTGCGCCATAACGGCTTGAATATAGCAAACCCACGAAAAGCATCCCAACTGCAAACCCCTGTACAATATCCAGCCCTGTCATAACTGTTGGATTATCATAAAGGCTTGTGTCTTTAATAATAATATATACTAATATTAAAAATAATGCGATTCCATTACATATGCGTACACGCTTATTGTAGCGTTCCGCTTCTGTATTTGTATAATCCGCTGCCTGCAATAAAGTTTCTTTCATTTCTTTATCCATATCCCCACTTTTCCTTTCTCCATTTAGGATTTCCCGCAGGTCAACTTCATAATAATCTGATAGTTCAATCAAGATATCTAAGTCCGGCATATTGTGGCCATTCTCCCAACGGGATATTGTTCTGTTTGATACATTAAATTTTTCTGCAATCTGTTCTTGGGTAAGTCCTTTTTGCTTACGGAGTTCTTTTAAGAATTTTCCGATTTTTTCTTGGTTTATGCTTTTCCTCCTTTCAGAAAAATCCTATCAAAACTGCCTGATAAAAAACAGGACACAAAGCGGGAAATGCCTTATTTTATTACCCGACAAGGTATGTCTACCAATTCCGATTTTTCAGTTCTACAAACTGGAATTCTGATAAGACACTTTTTATAGCATTTATTAACTGTTATATCTTATCTTCAAAAAGTCCGCAAACCCTTGAAAACACTAAATTTATAGCAAGTGAGTTTGCCCTTAGACTTTCCCTTGTGTTATATCCTTTTCCCTCATGTTACGAACTCTCATAAGGGCAAAAATAAGGGAAAGAAAAACCTGTAACAAATTATAACATGAAATGAACAGGACAGGAAGAACTGATTGGAATGCTTTCACAAATTTCTCCAAAACACAGGCAAGAAAGGGCTGATAAGATATGAGATTTATTTATGCAACGTATAATGTGCTCCATAACTGTATTGATGTAACAACTTTTGACGGATATGTTTTACGGATAGACTGCGGAAAAGCGGAAGAAGGATTGAAAACAACGCCATGTTCCGAATGTGCCTTAAATGCTTTGGCAATAGATAATCCTCTTGAATATGCAACACTATACCTTGATGGTTGTATGCAGGCACGGGTATATGCGGAAGATTCATTAGAATTGTGGTAACATATTTTTCTTTGTATAGAGAACTGGTCAAAATATAAACCAGTTCTCTCTTTATTTGTAAAAAAGAATGTTATAATTTCATTAATCCAAATACAATCAAAGGAATGCTTATGAAAAATCACATCCTAGAACTATACCATTCTTGGTTCATTATTTGTATATTTCTTCATGTCATAAGCACATAATAATTTCCGATAATCTGTACTTCGTTTATTGGGAAAGGCACGCAAATAATCTTCTACACTTGCCATTTCCATATTTCCGTTTACTATCGAACAAATTATTTCGATAATTTTATATGTTTGAGAAATAGCTTTATCTCCAATCACTTCCTGTGGTGTAGCATGTGTACCGCAGCATATTTCTGGCGCATTTTTTATTATATTCTCAATTTTGTCGTTTTGCCGTTCCTTCAAGGCATCCACCTCAGTAATTTCCCCACATATTTCTGAAAAAGCAAATATAGGAAAATACTGAGTGCTTTGAATCTTCTGTTTATTGATTAATTTTAATAATTGAGCATTTGATTCTTCTATAATTTGAAAATAATTAACCATCATTTCTGATATAGTTTGAAATTCATATTTAATAGTATTTTTTGAACCAACGACTAATACCTTATCTGAATTTTTTAAATTATCCAAATCCTCTGTAATGGAAACTTTTATATTACCACCCGAATAGATTTCACGAACAACACTTTGCACTTTTCTGATATCCATTGCCGAAACAGGCAGAACCAAATTCGCTACCGCTTGATAAAGCGCCACGAAATTATCTGTTTTTAATTTATTGATTCGTATTGTCGGAAACCCCTCTATATCTATATCATGCTCTACAACTTCTGTATTATCCAACCCTTCTTCATACTCTATCAAAAGAAAATTATCTCTTATCTTTTTTGATTCTTCTGAGTTATAATCGACATACGAAAATATAGTCCTTAATATATCTTTTATATTTTTATCCCCAATGTTGTAGCCGACAAAAATAATAGGGTTATGTATAAATAAAGATAATAATTGCGCCCGTATCAATTCATATCTTTCATCAAATTTATTGTAATCATCTTCTGTAATTATAATTTTATCAGGAGAAGATACGCAACCATGAATTTTATATACCGAGCCGTAGGGATTGCTAAGTAAAATATCATTTCAAATTAAGGGATTAAACGAAAATATATCTTCTATCATTTTATCATAATTTGTTGTTATAATAGAACCTATATTTTTCCTTGCTTTTTTCAACTCAGCTATTTCAGCAAGTACGCAATCCTTAATTTCTGTGTTACTAAGCAAATCAGAAATATACAATTTGAATCGACTTATATTAATACCTTTCTTCATGTTTTTATAAAATAAATCATTAATACGTTCAAATTTCCCATTCCTGTTTTTTTGCAAATAGTCATTGAAATCTTTTTCTAAATCAGTAGCTACCTTTTCATAAGCACAATACTGACCTTTCATATATTTAGCCTTTATATCTAAATAATATTCCTCATTCGGATTAAACTCCAAAGCTATGTTCTTTAGCAAATTCTCCCAACTATAAGAATTTGTCAAATACCGCAAACTTAATCCAGTACCAATAAACATAACTGGATGATTTTTATAATTAGCAATAAATTCTTCTATATCCATCTTATACATCTCCAAGTTCAGTTTTTAATCGTGATATGAGATTCTCCCTATTCTTTTTCTTCAGCTCGCACTCCCAAATCCGTATAACAGTCCACCCGCGTTGTTCAAACAACACCGTAATTTCCTTATCATGTTTCATATTGCGTTCTCGCTTTTTTGTCCAATAATCAGCATTATCAGAAGGGCGGGTATTCCTGCAATCATGCCCATGCCAAAAGCAACCATCGACAAATATTGCAATCTTTTTATCAAGGAAAACAAAATCAGGGTGCCCCTTTACTGGATAATTGCGTTTCCAACCCACTATATTGTTTTCCTTAAAAAGCTGTATCAGCTTTAATTCCGTAGATTTATTATTTTTTGAGCGTACCTTACTCATAATTTCAGAGCGTTTTCTTTCGTCAAAAACATCCGCCATACTTATCACCTATGCTCTTATCCCATTTTGAACAATATAAATGTAATAAAGCGTTAATGCCCTTTTAATTTGAGACCGAACAGACGTAGATAATTCAATATATTCATCTGTTTGTTGTAAAGTGCAATAATAAAAATCATTAGGCGCGCCTTCCAATGGACAAATTCTATCCGCCCGCCGAATTCTTGACAATGTATCGCTTGCCGTTCTCGGCGTGAAATTTTGAACGTCTATAAGCCAATCAACAAAAGGTTCTTTATTTACCTCAATTTTTTGTTCCGATTTTATATAATCTTTTAGTTTTAAAGCGACATATTCCGCCAACTTTACGGGAACGGCATTCCCTATCATCTGCTCCATTTCAGTTTTATTCCCACACCATTTGAACGTAGCGGGAAAAGTTTGAATCAAAGAGCGTTCAAGCGTTGTCAACGCTCTAATTTTATCTGAAACAGGACAGGCGTCGTTCGGATGACCGGGATAACCTTTCGGCACAGGACGATTAACTCCTCTCATTGTTGGAGCGGGTTCGTCAATAGAAAAAACCGCCCGACGATTATAATTTCTTGGATGCCGATAATAGTATTCAAAATCAAGAGTATCGCCAAAATAATCTCTCAGAGTAGTTGATTTTTTACTAACTCCACTTTTAAGAATATCCTGCATAAAATTATCTGCTTGCCCCAATGCTCCTATACAAAAAAATCTCTTTCTCTTTTGAGGAACTCCACATTTACTAGCGTCTAATACCATTTGCGTTAGTCCATATCCTGCTTTTTTTAAATTTTTTTTTGCATTTTCAAATGCGGTGCTTTTTTCTGCCCTGTCTACATTCTCCATAACAAAGTATTTCGGGCGTACCTTATCAATAATTTGCGCATACGATTCTGTCAAACTTGCCCGTGAAGCCTCAATACGTTTTCCTGCATGTGAAAAATCTTGACAAGGCGGCCCCCCTATAATCACCTCTGGAGCAAACGTCTTTATTTGTTCAACCGCATTATTCACATCCGACAAATCAACGCAAAAAACAGGGTGATTAAAATTCTTTCTATAACATTCTACAGCTACATCCCAAAACTCAAACGCTGCAACAATATTAAATCCCGCATTTTGGAATCCTAGAGACATTCCCCCGCATCCCGCAAATAAATCTACTATTTTCATCCTAATCCTCCACTTGAAATCCATCGCAAAAAACATTATAATAAGAATGGATTTTATTTGCTTTTTAGTATATCGTAAAATTTCTTTGACGTCAAGCATTTGACGTCAACGTTCAAAATATATTTTTAAGGAGTACATAACTATGTCAAATGGATTGTATGGAATATTCAATTCCAATAGAACAGTGAACGACCATTGGGGCAAAAACTGTTTTAATTCGAGTTTTCCCACCTCAACCGCTTGCTATATGTTAGACAAAAATATTAAAGCTATATATATCACACTTGATGTTAGCGACAATAAACTCATTATCCAGCCAAGTGAAATTTCTCTTAATGAAGTATTTAACTGTGGAAATAAGACATCCCGTGATTTATATTTCTGCTTTGAATCCGTATATGCGCCTTATCAACAATTTTCTTTTGATGCGATTGACGGTATTGATTTGGTTGTAAAAGATATGGATGGTAATTATCTTTCTCCTTTAGAAGTCAAATTAACGGTAATTCCCACTTCGCAAACAAGCGTATTGCCAGAAGAAAAATGGGGTTCGGAAATTGTTGTACGTTCTGCCACTACCTCTTATTGCGCTTTAGGTATGTTCGATTCAGTAAGAAGTTTTTCAAAAGACATTCGCGAAATATTTGAAACCGCTTGTTCTTCTATCCAAATGTGGGATAATGATTACGAGATGACGCATAAAATGCCTTCTTTATGCAAAGCCATTGACGACTTCCAATTAGCTTACTATACATATCAAAAACCGTTGCTAATGCAAACATTATGGAAAACACAGGGACAATCCCCCATTTTAACCGACCAAGCTTTCGATATAGTAATATGGAGCGATTATGCGTTTTCCCGATTATTTCTTGATAATTCCGCCCTTCCCGCTGAAACTATGAGACGTGGAATGAGGGCTTCCGCAAGATTGGCAAGATGCTTATGGGAGCTAAGCAAATCTGGAAAAATAAGAGTGGTTGACATTTATCGTCAAATGGCATTTGGCAATCAAACAGACAAAGAATTTGCCATTGGCGGCTCCCTTTGGCGAAAATATGTGACTACCGACCGAATACAAAATCTTGCCTTAAATAAAAATATCGTACATGAAATCATTGAACCGGGATATATTGACCGTCTCATGCCCGAACGCAGATTTGACCAAACGTTATACTTTACTATGAGGGAGAAAAATTAGAAATCAGAGCCGACACAATGCTATTTATAGGCTTGTGTATCTGCAAAGTGCAGAAACAAATTTCTCTGTCTTCTGTAATTTGTCATCAGTTGTTCTAGTTACAGGACAAAATAAGACTTGCATTCAAAGCAAACGAATTTAAATAATGATATACACAAAAGGACATTTTCACAGAATGAAAGCGTCCTTTTGCGTAATGCAAGATTTTAGGTTTTTATCTGCAGCGTTATAACTGTCCAGTTTAATACATCTGATTCCGGCTCGTTTTTACACCCATGAGCTGTACCTGCTTTTCGACAGCCTCCACATTCTGCGCCAACTGCTCTATTGTGCCTGTGCGGTTTTCAGGCTTGATTTCCGGCTGTATCAGTTCCTTTGGGTATTCCTGCCTTGTGTGGATATCCATATAGGATTTCAAACGATAACAGTACCCCTCATTCCTATAATCTTCAAACACAGGGGAAACTTCACCCTTTGAAGTCTGCCACCGCATAAGGCGTGGAAACCAGCACAGTCCGTCCACGATGATTTCCTTGAAAGAATTGAGCAGCTCCCCAAGTGCGGTAAACAATCCCCGAAAGCTGTTTCCTGCCTCAATATCCGAACCACGCTCCACATGGTTCGCAAATTCCTCAATCAGCGGCGCAAAGGGAAGATATGACTGTATAAACTGCTTTATCTTTTGAAGTGCTTTCAGAAAGATATTGGAACTTTCAATCTCCCCGTCCAATTCGTCCAATACCCTCTGCGTAGTGGACTTTTTATGGTTCAGAACGAGAATGTCAGCCTCCAGTCCTATTTTATCCGTTGATAGTTTTTCAATCTTTTCTTCCTCTTTTGCAACTTTGTATTCCGCAACCGTCAGGTCATGGTTTTTTCCCTTTTTCTTTTCCTTTACTTCCTGTTGGAAGATAGCTTTCATATAGTGGTTGGCGTCTGCCCGCATTTTATCCTGCAAAACTTCCGACAGGACTTGGGGCGTGAATACGGACCGCTTTGACACTTTTGTTGGCAAGCCACGCTTAAACCCTCTCCCTACTGGAACACCTACAACGTGCATATGCGGGCTTGCCTCATCAAAATGGACTACCGCATTTGCAATCTTAAAATCCGGCAGATACTCCTGCAGTTTCAAAAGGAGCTGCTTATAGACCTGTTTCATAAATATTTTGTCCCCGCTGTTCTGCTCCCAGAATTTTTTATCCCCGCATTGTATGATGACTTCCACCGCCATATCCTGTTCCGTTTCGGACACATGTTCAAAATAATCGCCAATCCGTCTTTCCGGTCTTGTCTGCTTTGCATTGTATTCATGCAGGGCAGCGTCAAACTCTCTACGGTAAACATTTTTCACGTCCTGCATGAGATTGGTTGTCCCATAAAGAAGCGTGATGTTATCCCTACTGTAATCCTGCGAATGATACTTCCTCAGATTGTGTTTTGCAACTCCGGCGAGTTTTGCTTTGCTGTTGATTGCACTTTTCTTGTTGCTGATATGGTTGCTGAAAGAGATTTCTCCCATGTCCTTCCTCCCTGATTTCGTGTTAAAGCAGTGCGGTTATCATCTTGGCTCCGCCATAGATGATAACCCCCTAGCAGTATTGTCAAAGTCAATGTTCCATTGCCTTCGCCAATACTGCGGGGGCTCTCCGAGGGTATCCAGTGAAATGTGCTTTCAGCATATTGGAAACAGTTTTCCGGCTGTTCAATGCTTATTTTATTGGCAATCCTTTTATTTCTGCCCGTCCCTGTTATCCTTATTTGTACCCAATATACGGGTTATGCTGAATTGCATTTCTGCTGTTGCCGGCGGTCAACTGATTTTCTTCAAAATGATTGCACTTTTTAAGTTCATTTTTTATGGAACCTATATCACAGTTTTTTCAGTGAACTTACTTTTTAAGTTCATTCTTCAAAAGTGACTGCATTTTTTGAGTTCATTTTCCAAAAATGATTGCATTTTTTAAGTTCACTGCCACCATGCGCCTGCCTTTTATACAGCCGATTTTCTTGTTACTGCTTTGACATTGCCCTTGTCCCTCAAATCCCTTCCCTCATTGACAGTCATAAACATTTCCAGAATGTCCTTTTTGATAAGTACCTTTCTCCCCACTTTCAATACAGGGAGCTTATTCCACTCTACCAGTTTCCTTAGTGTGTTCCGACCAACACCCGTGTAGTCTGCCGCCTCCTCAATCGAAAGGGCAATCTTCATTTCTGTCATTCATTCTCCTCCTCTTAAATTGCAATATGCAATTTTTATAGTATGCTTACTATACATCATTTATATTTCCTTGTCAAGCGTTATGTTATTTTAAAAATTATTTTTAACTTGCATATTGCAATAATGGTTTTGATATGGTATACTCTAACCATACCGATAAAGGAGGAAAACCAACATGAAAGACAAAGAGCTGCGCAAGGTAATCGGCATCAGGGCAAAACAGCGTAGATTGGAATTAGGCGTCAACCAGCCTTATGTTGCTGAAAAAATGGGCGTTACCGCATCCACCATTCAGAGGTACGAGGCAGGAACGATTGACAACACTAAGAAACTTGTCCTTGATGGTCTGGCAGACGCACTCCATGTTTCCGTAGAATGGCTGAAAGGCGAAACGGAGGAATATGAATCTGACATTACGGATAAAAAGGAAATGTTAATCCGTGACGCCATGTCCTCCATTCTTTCAAAGCTGCCCTATGACATGGAAACTTCCGAATCAGACTTTTCAAAAGACCTGTTGCTGCTGATGTTGCAGGAATATGAGCTGTTTGTGGAATCGTTCCGCCTTGCGTGCAGGAAGTTTAAGGGCAACAAGGAAAGCGCACAGCTTGCAAAAACAATGGGATTTGAATCGGACAGGGAATATAATGAAATCATGTTCCTGCGGGAGATTACCCACAC
The DNA here is from genome assembly GCF_036941085.1 of Acutalibacter sp. JLR.KK004. Classification (NCBI taxonomy): domain Bacteria; kingdom Bacillati; phylum Bacillota; class Clostridia; order Eubacteriales; family Acutalibacteraceae; genus Acutalibacter; species Acutalibacter sp. JLR.KK004. Next base: position 287,390 of record NZ_JAYMNQ010000001.1, on the reverse strand, counting down.
TGTAAATGCCCTTAATGATATGGGCGATATAGTGAGGCTCTACTCCAAAAACCCTGACGCCGCCGCTGCAAGGCTTTCCGGTCTTTTATCAGGGGAAGATTCCGATTCGGTATAGCGGGACAGCAGATTTTATGCTATCCTTATTTTCAGAAAGCATTCCATCAGTTCCGACTGCCATATCTGTTCAATGACTACATACGCTTAAAATGCGTTCATTGAAAGGAGAAAGGATTATGGCAAAAGGATCAGTGCGGAAGAAAGGTAAAAAATGGTACTACCGCTTTTATGTGGAGGACGCAAGCGGTAACATGGTACAGAAAGAGTGTGCAGGAACAGAAAGCAAAAGCGAAATGGAAAAGCTGTTAAGGCAGGCAATGGAGGACTATGAAAGCAAGAAATTCATTGCAAAGGCGGACAATATCACTCTCGGACAGTTGCTTGACACATGGGCGGAGGAAGAATTAAAGACAGGAACATTGAGCAATGGCACTGTCGGTACTTATTTACAGGCAATTAACCGCATTAAACAACACCCTGTAAGCAGACGGAAACTCAAAACGGTCACTTCGGGGCATTTACAGCAGTTTATGGATTTGCTCTCATTCGGCGGAACGGTTGAGGACTTTGTTTCAAAGGGATATTCCATTGACTATATACGGTCTTATTCCGCAGTATTGCAGCAGTCCTTCCGTTTTGCAGTGTTTCCCAAACAGTACATCACATTCAATCCCATGCAGTATGTGGTAATGAGGCACAAAAAGGACGATATGGATTTGTTTGCGGAGGAAACGGACACTGACACAGGCAAGGTCAAGCCTATTTCGTATGAGCAGTATCAAAAACTGACTGCACAGCTTGGAAAACGCAGCAAAGACGCAATCCTGCCCATACAGATAGCCTATTTCACAGGACTCAGGCTTGGGGAAGTGGCAGGTCTGACTTGGCAGGACATCAACCTTGAGGAACAATATCTGACAGTCCGCAGGAGCGTCCGTTACAACGGCGCTACCCATAAGCACGAAATCGGCTCGACCAAGAGGAAAAAAGTGCGTACAGTTGATTTTGGAAACGCCCTTGCTGACATCTTAAAGAAAGCAAGAAAACAGCAGCTTAAAAACCGTATGCAGTATGGCGAACTCTATCACAGGAATTTCTACAGGGAAGTCACAGAGAAAAACAGGGTGCATTATGAGTATTACAACCTGTCAATGACAGAAGATACACCGGAGGATTATACGGAAATCTCTTTTGTATGTCTGAGGGAAGATGGCTGTCTTGAACTTCCCGCCACCGTAGAAACAGCCTGCCGGACAGCGGCAAGAAAAGTACCGGAGTTAGAGGGTTTCCACTTCCACACACTAAGACACCCGTATGTCAAGCACAAGACAAAAAGTTTTTTAAGAAATTCCAGAGTTTTTAAGGCCGATTTTTGCGCCCCATCACATTCCCTCTGTACAGAAGTCTTTCATTTTCCAGACAATATCAACCTGATTTCCGGGGTGAATATCCACACGTTCAATCAGTGCGTCAGTCAGGGCGGTATTTAATCCGCTGGCGGCTGAAATTTCCTGCGCCAGTTCCAGTCTGGCGTTTTTTGTTTTTGCGTCCATTTTCGCTTGGGCGATTTCAGCGGAGAGTGCGCCCTGGACTTGCCGCAGCCGTTCCAGTTCCGCATCCACATCGGCTTTCTGTGCCTTGTAGTCCTCCAGGGTAATCTCTTTCAGTAAAACCTGCTCATATAGCACCCGTTTCCGGTCAAGACAGCTTTCTACGCGCTGGCTGTATTCCGTATGCGTTGCAATCTTAGTATCCAGCAGGCTGGCATTTGAAAGGTTCTCCACGTTCAAAATCACCTGCGCCTGCCTGGAAATAATCTCATAGAGGATTGCTTCCAAGTCCTTTTCAGCAATCCGCAGGCCGTGGCAGGCAGCAGACTGATCCACCTCTGTATGCTTGCAGACAAAGAAATGGCTTTTACTTGGATTGCGCGGCATTGCGTGTCCGCAGCAGCCGCAAAAGACCTTGCCGCGCAGGGGGTACAGATGTACGTTTTTCTTTATGCAGCTTTTTTTCGGCTTTAATTCCTGCACCCGCTGGAACAGCTCTTTGCTGATAATAGCCGGATGGTGGTCGGGAATCCTGAACCATTCGCTTTCATCACGGTTCCGTACCCGGCTGCTCCCCACCTCGACCACCTGTTTCCTGCCCATGACATAAGTGCCAATGTAGCGTTCATCCAGCAAGATGTTCCGAATGGTCGATCTCTGCCAAATCTGATGGGTTCTGGAAATATCGTGAATCTTTCTTCCCTTGGATGCTTTGTATTCGCCTGGTGTGGGGATTTTGCGCTCGTACAGTTCCTGAATGATTTCGCTGGAAGTACAGCCGCGCCCTGCCAGTTCAAAGATAAGCCGGACATTGGGGGCTGTTTCCTCATCCGGCTCCATGCGCCCGTCCGTGCCTTTCTGGTAACCGTAGGGACATAACATGCTCTGGTATTCTCCCCGCCGGAATTTCACATACTTGGCGGTTTTGTACTTGATGGAGAGGTCACGGCTGTAAAATTCGCTGATCAGGTACTGAAACGCCACATTGATACCGCCCGTGTCGCCATGCAGCGTATCGCTGTCAAAGCCGTCATTCAGGGAAATAAACCGTACCCCATACAGCGGAAAGACGCGCTCCATAAAATATCCGACCTCAATGCTGTTGCGCCCAAAACGGGTAAAGTCCTTGACGATGATGCAGTTGACCGCGCCCTCGCGTACCTTGTCCAGAAGTTCCTGCACGGCGGGCCGTTCAAAGTTTGTCCCGCTGTAACCGTTGTCTACAAATTCCAATACCTCCGCATGGGCGGCATCCTCCATCGCATCGGCGTACTGGTGAAGCGCCCGCTTCTGGTTCTCAATGCTGAAACTCCCCACCTTGCTGTCCTCGGAGGAAAGCCGGATATAAAGGCCAATCACATAGGGTTTATACATCTTCCAGCACCTCCATCAGCCGCTCAAAGCCGCTCTCAAATTTGAATTTCACATGAATGTCCTCTGCGCTGTTGACGGTAACGCAGTCAATCAACTGGTTTACCAGCAGGGCGGATAAGGCGGTATCTTCGCTGACTGCCGCCAGCCGTTTGGCTATATCCGTATAGCGTTCCATTTGATTTTCCAGCGCTTTCTGCTTACTTTGAAGCTGCTGCACACGCAGGACTGCCGTTTCGATTTTCTGTGTATAGTCGGCTTTCATTTCGTGATACTCTGTGCCGGTCAGGATGCCGGTAACGAAGTTCTCATACAGGCTGGTTAAGAATACCCGGTTGCGTTCCGTTTCCTGCTGTAACTTAGAGATTTCGGCGGTCATTTCCGCCTTTTTCGCAGTGATTTTGTAATCCTGATGTTTCAGCTTTGCGTGGGTTCCCACCACAACCTCGGCGTGTTTGCGGATAATGGCTAAAAGCGCGTCAAACAGCCTTTTTTCCGGCAGATGGGTAACACCACCCGGACAATACTGAACGCCCATCCGGTCATTGGCAATACAGCGGTAGGAGTATATCCCCCGTGACCTCTGCCGGTGCAGGTTCTTCCCGCAGCAGCCACAGAAAATACGTCCCCGGAGAATGTTCTCCGTGTAGGGGATTTTTTCCGTCCCCTGCTTTGCAGCCGCATGTTCCCGGACAGCCTGCACCCTTTCGTACAGTTCGCGGGCAATCAGCGGTTCATGGGTTCCCCGCACGACAATCCATTCAGAGCGGTCAGTGGGAACCTGCTTGTGGCCGACCGTTTTCGATTTCCCCTGCACCATATCGCCCATGTAGACTTCATCCGCTAAAATCTTGGAAACTGTCCATGTCTGCCATTTTCCGCTGCCCATGAGCCGCTTATTGGTAATCAGGCCGGTTTGAGCCAGATAGTGACCGGGCGTATCTATAAACAAAAAAGCCGCACAGTAGCTGAACATCCGTCAGTTACTGTGCGGCTGATATGAATTAAAATCGGTATTACCGGGTTGCTGCCCGTTTGTCCTTTATGTGAAATGGTTCCTTATCACCTCCCAGTCTGCCCCCACCAAAGGGCGTATTGTAATGGAAAAAGAATGGTGGCAAATCCGAAAATCCTCTCTGATTAAGATTGCTCATGGATTTCTTTGCTTTCAGAAAACAACAACATATAGTATTGTATACATTATTTGTTTCTGTATTTAGTGTCATATGCGCGCTTTACAACACCTGAGCAACCTTGGTAATAATGGGTTTTCCGATTTGTCCTTATTATACCGTAAGGGCACACATACACAACAAACCTGTTATCAAACGGGGCGCAGCCAAAAGATGTGCAGGAACTTTTAGGACATTCAGACGTAAGCACCACCATGAATGTCTATGCACATGCTACAAGGGAGGCAAAACGGGATTCAGCTAAACTCTTGGATAAGGTTGTGGGAATGAATTAATCAATGAAAACTGAATAACAAAAACTTTCCCTTGTAATCTGCTCATAAGGGCAAAAACAAGGGAAAAGGATACATATTTTGAGGTCAGGCATACCGCAAAGCCTTGAAAATTAAGGAAAGTTAAGGCAGTTAGTAGATAAACGGGAATTTATCTGTTTTCGATAATCAATTCTTCGCACTTCCATTCTTCACCCAGAACACAATATGTTTCTGTCGTATCAAGAACTGTATCACTAAAACCGACTGCTTTATAACAATAATGAGCCGGGAGATTATTCTCAAAAACGCCCAATGATGCTTTTTTTGCTCCATATATTTCAAATACAAATTTTAGACCCAGCCGGAGCATAGCTTTTCCATAGCCTTTTCCTCTCTTGTGAGGATTTACAATAACAAATCCAAAACGTAGTTCATCCAATGATTCATCAGGGTTTCTTAGTGTAAAAAAGCCAACGATTCCTGTATCATCAAATGCAGTAAACGGCATTAGAGATTCAACAAAACAAAATTCCTTTTGCGTTATCGGATAATTACCGAGTATACCTGCTGTCCATTGATAAAATACTTTTTCATCCTGACACCATGATAAAATTGTATCTACATCTGAAGCTTTATATGGTCTTATTCTAATCATGCATTTTCCCTCGCAAATTCCGATTTTTCACTCTGTTTATCTTCCTGACATATTAAATTGTAAATCAAATCCAAAACTTTTTCAAAAATCATAGCATAGAAGTTATTAAATAATCCTTAAATCAGTTTGCGGCAATTAAATTTCATTTTCTATCTTTTTATACTTTCCCCTTAGTGTCCTACCGTCCATAGGTTTTTGGGCATTTTTCGGTATAAGCCACACACGGTTGATATTCATCGCACCGTTAATACGGTTTTCTTTACAAAGTCGTTATACCCATCTTAGCGATACATTCCATTTCTCTGCGGCTTCCTGTGCCGTCATATATTCAAACATAACCGACCTCCCACTGTGTACTGCATATAGTATAGCCGCTTGAACGAACTGTATCAAGTGTGCAAATATGAATTTCTATCTCTTATGACAGGAGATTATATTTCCTATTGTAAGAGATTTCACCTCGTTTTTCTGTGCCAGCAGTTCCTCCACACGGTCTACTTTGTCGGCGGGGAGCAGTTCGGTGTAGGCTCGATCCAGACCCAGGCGGCGGGCCACGTCCTGCCCAACTGCATCCGCATCGCCGGTGAGCATGACCGTCTGGCGAATACCGGCGGCTTTCAGCGTCTTAATGGCAGCGGGCGCGTCTGCCTTGATTTCATCCGCAATCACAATACACCCTGCGTATCTTCCATCAAAGGCCACATAGACCACAGTACCAATAGCGTTGGAGGCCGTATAGGGAATATGCTCCCGCTCCATCAGCTTGGCATTTCCGGCCAGCACCGTCATACCATCAATCACCGCCTGGACACCATGCCCCGCGATTTCCTGCACATCGGTAATACGGCTGTTGTCAATTTTCTTGCCATAGGCTTTTTGGATGGACAGCGAGATCGGATGATTGGAGTAGTCCTCCGCATACGCCGCCAGTTCCAGAAGTTCCTCGTCCGTTATGCCATTTGCTTGAATTTCTGTGACAGCAAAGGAGCCTTTTGTCAAAGTGCCGGTCTTATCGAACACAACGGTTTCCGTGTAGGCCAGTGCCTCCAGATAATTGCTGCCCTTGACGAGTACGCCGATTTTGGACGCGCCGCCGATGCCACCGAAGAAACTGAGCGGAATGGAGATCACCAGCACACAGGGGCAGGAAATCACCAGGAAGGTCAGCGCCCGGTAAATCCAAATACTGAACGCCTGTCCCGTTACCAGCGGCGGCAGGACTGCCAGAGCGAGGGCGGCGAATACCACCACCGGCGTATAGTACCGGGCAAAGCGGGTGATGAAGTTTTCCATGCGGCCCTTTTTGTCGCTGGCGTTCTCAACAAGGTCAAGAATTTTGGCTACGGTGGATTCTCCAAATTCCTTGGTGGTCTGGATGGTTAAAATGCCGGTCTGATTGATGCACCCGCTGATAACCTCCATGCCTGCCTCCACCTCACGGGGCATGGATTCTCCCGTCAGAGCAGAAGTGTCCAGCGTGGAACTGCCCTTAATGATCTTGCCGTCTTTCTCAATGTTGGCGTAGTCCGGGCGAATATCCATCAGGCTGGTGATGGAGCGGCGGGACTTGGAAACAGCATAGGACTGGAACCACTCGCCTACCTGATAGAACAGCATAACGGCCACGCCCTCGGAGTGTTCGCCTAAAATCAGCGCCCCAACGGTGGCAATCGTCATGAGGAAATTCTCGTCAAACACTTGACCATGCAGGATGTTGGTGATGGCTTTCCAGACAATATCCCAGCCGATCACCGCATAGCAGACCAGGTAGACCCCCAGCTCCACCCAGCCCTCCAGATGGAGCAGGCCACCGGCGGCGAACAACACCGCCGCCACGATGATGCGGGTCAGCAAATGCTTTTGTTTTTTTGTCATGTTGATACTCTCCTTCCTGCAAAAGCACCGGCTACCAAACGGCAGCCGGTGCTTTTGCATAGTTACGCCTTGACCGTCACATCCGGCTCGATCTTCTTGATGAGCGCCGTGGCCTCGGCCAGCACAGCGTCAAACTTCTCGTCCGGGGCCTCCAGCACCATCTTCTGGCCCAGGAAGTTGACGGCCACGCTGGTCACACCGTCGATCTTCTGGACGGCGTTCTGGATTTTGTCGGCACAGTGGCCGCAGTCCAGGTCAATGAGCTTAATAGTCTTTTTCATAGCGTTGAGTTCCTTTCTTTGTTAAAATATGTGGTTTGTGGTTGGTTAGACATGGCTGAACGATTAAAAATCTGTTTAATCGTTCAGCTTTGCAGTATAGCCATCAGCCCCCATAAAGTCAATGCTTTTGGACCCGATATTCCTCTTTGGAGCGCAAAACCTCCTGATTGGATTTCTCCCGAAAAACAAAAACCATTTGGATAAAAAATGCTCCACAATGGAGCGGACAGCGGAGGTGAAAACCGTTTATAATAGCCCTCGGTCAATGCCATTCCCCTACCGGGGATGCCGCTGTCCCCGGTTGAGGACTTCCAGCAGATTCCCGGTCAAGGCATCGTAGGCCGGGTAGACGGTGAAATGTGTCTGGCAGGCAACCGCCGCATGATGGACGCCCACAATATCACGGGCGGGGAACTGCTGCGTTCCGGGGAAACACTGGCGGCAGAGGGCAAAACGCCCCTGTTCTTTGCCCGCGCCGGGAAGCTCATGGGCGTGATCGCTGTGGCCGATGTAGTCAAGCCTACCAGCGCCCAGGCTATCCAGGAATTGTCCGGCCTCGGTATTGAGGTGGTCATGTTCACCGGGGACAATGCAAAGACCGCCCAGGCCATCCAGCGGCAGGTCGGCGTAGATCGGGTAGTGGCCGAAGTGTTCCCCCAGGACAAGGAAAAGGAAATACGCCGCTTGCAGGACAGCGGCAAAAAGGTGGCGATGGTTGGGGACGGCATCAACGATGCTCCCGCGCTGGCCAGGGCCGATGTGGGTATCGCCATCGGAGCGGGAACAGATGTAGCGATAGAATCCGCCGACATTGTGCTGATGAAAAGTGATCTGCTGGATGTGTCCACGGCCATTCAGTTGAGCAACATTGAACGGTTCATCAGCAAGGTGCATGAGTATCTCGACATGGACGAACTGACACCCGCCGTACTGAATGACATGGTGAAAGCAGTTTACGTCCATATGCCGGACACTTCAAACGGACATAGGGAACAGCAGATTGACATATCCTATGACCTTGTGGGAATACTCCCTGCGTCCCTGTTGAACGACTTACAAAACGGGGAAACGGCATAGCCAACGCTACGCCGTTTCCAAAAAACAAATCTAATACTGTCTTACGAGTATCTACCTTATAGCAGAGGTATTTTCACACGCCTATTCATACACGGCGGCTTTTGAGAGATCAAAGCCGCCGTTTCTTTTTTATCTTCTAAAGGAATGACGCGGTTTCACTGTTAAAAGCGGCGGCTAAAGGAGGTAGCCGCCATGAAGCACATACCGTATCGACAAAATCCGACGGTCATTGACATATCAAAAAAGCCCGTCCACCGCCAGGGGAAATTCTACCCATGAATATGAACTGTCTAATTAACTGAATACTGCTTACAATTCCTCTGCGCCCGTCTGCATTTTTCAGACGGGTGCATTTTGTATTTTCTCAAAACTTTTTTTGAGAAATTTCCCGAAACCAACGTCCAATTTTAATTTTTATGGTTTGAGGGTTTACGAAAGGGGACATCAGAAAAAATCACCCGCTTTCGCGGCTGCGAAAGGAGGTGAGAACATGAACGAACCTAATCGTACCCAATGGCAAATCCGTTGTGCTTTTAATGGCTTTTGCAAGCGGGCATTGAAGAATGAAGCTAGGGCAGATCGGATACGTCCCTTTTGCGCCGAGCCATACAGCGGGTGCGCCATGACGCTATCCCGGCAGGGGTTTCTTTTCCCCGCTGGGACAGCCGAGCGACCAACACCGCGCCGGGGAGCAAGTAAAACACATATATGTGTTTGCGGCTCTGCGGGCGACGACAGCGCAGAATTACAGGTTACTTACCGCCACAGTCCGATGCGTTTATACGAAACTGCGTTTCGTTTAGCGTCGCAGGCAATGGGTAGGGCTGCATGAGAACCATGCAGGGGTGAAACTCCCGTGAGGTTATGCTGCTAACCGTCCGATTTAAGCCTTTTTCACTATTAACCATTTACCCATTTTTTGAAAGGGGGATTTATAGAATGAACAATGCTGATGTGCCTATTTGGGAAAAGTACACACTTACCATTGAGGAAGCGTCAAAATATTTTCGCATTGGGGAAAACAAGCTGCGGAAACTTGCAGAGGAAAATCCCACGGCGGGCTGGGTGATCTTGAACGGGAACCGTATTCAGATCAAGAGGAAACAGTTTGAAAAAGTCATTGATACACTGGACGCAATTTAGCGAAAAAGATAGTGAAAAGGAGCCTTGAATATGCTATAATAGATATAGGCATATCAAGGCTCTTTCCGACACGGAAAGGAGCAAAAACAATGTGGTCGAAAAGACGTGATAATAGAAACCGCATTTTGCGTTCGGGAGAGAGCCAGAGAAAAGACGGGAGATATGCTTACAAATATACCGATACTTTTGGTAAAGTGTAATTTGTCTATGCGTGGAAGTTAGTACCTACGGACAAGACCCCAGCCGGGAAGCGTTACAGTATATCATGGGACATTCCAACATTACCATGACGCTGAATTATTACGCACACGCAACATTCGCTTCCGCAAGGGCTGAAATGGAAAGGCTGATTGCAGCATAGCCGCAGACGGATTTACTACTTCTTTTACTACCACCCAGAGGGAAAACCTAAAAGGTTTTGAGGGTATATAAGAACTTCTCCCCATATCTAAAATGCCGGGAAAGCCCGAAAATACGGGCTATACCGACATATAAGAACTTCTAAAGAGATAATCTAAATTCACCATAAATTTTTTAGGGCAAATTTTTATTAGTTGCGCTATAGGTATCCACGTTTCATCTTCTTTTGGTGCCTTGCAGCGTAGCGGAAAGGAATGGTCATAACAATGGAAAAAGCGGTTCGCGAAAACAGCATCACCGAAGGGGTCATCTGGAAACAGCTTCTCATCTTCTTTTTCCCCATCCTCATCGGCACCTTTTTCCAGCAGCTCTATAACACGGTGGACACCATCATCGTGGGCCAGTATGTGGGCACACAGGCCCTGGCGGCAGTGGGCACCACCGGCACCCTCATAAACCTGCTGGTAGGCTTCTTTGTGGGGCTTTCCTCCGGCGCCACCGTAATCATCTCCCAGTTTTTTGGCGGGGGCGACTGGAAGAACCTCTCCAAGGCCGTCCACACCTCTGTGGCCCTGGCCCTGGGGGGCGGGGCGGTCATCATGGTGCTGGGCCTGCTCACCGCAAGGCCCTCCCTGGGGCTTTTAGGCGTGCCGGAGGAAATCCTGGACGACGCCCTGCTGTACCTGAACATCTACTATGGAGGCATTGTTTTCTGCATGATCTATAACGTGGGCACCGGCGTGCTGCGGGCCATCGGGGACAGCCGCATGCCCCTGTATGTGCTCATTGCCTGCTGCCTTGTAAACATTGTGCTGGACTTGCTCTTTGTGGTGGTGTTCCACTGGGGGGTGCTGGGCGTGGCCCTGGCCACCGTCCTTTCCCAGGTGGTCAGCGCCGTCCTGATCATGCTGCGGCTCATGTGTACAAGGGAGGGCTACCGGGTGGAGCTTCGGCACATCCGGTTTGACAGGAGCATTTTAAAGAACGTCATCCGCATCGGCCTGCCCGCCGGCCTGCAGTCTGTCATGTATTCCTTCTCCAACCTGGTTATCCAAGCCAGCATCAACTCCTTTGGCACAGACGCCATCGCCTCCTGGGCAGCCATCGGCAAGATAGACGGCTTTATCTGGATGGTGATGGGCGCTTTCGGCATCTCCATCACCACCTTTGTGGGGCAGAATTTCGGGGCCAGGAAGTACAGCCGGGTAAAGCGCAGTGTAAAGGTGTGCCTGGGGCTGACCTTAGGCACCACCCTGGCCCTCAGCGCCCTGATGCTGGCGTTTATGGAGCCGCTGCTGCGGTTTTTCACCGGGGACGAAACGGTTATCGCCATCGGGCAGCGCTTTTTGTGGATATTAGGCCCCTCCTATTTCCTGTTCGTGTTCATCGAAATCTTCTCCGGCGCCATCCGGGGGGCCGGGGAGGCCCTGCAGCCCATGCTTATCACCACCTTCGGGGTGTGCGGCCTGCGGGTTTTATGGATTTTTGCTGCGGTGCCCTTCCTGCCCACCATGGAGATGGTGGCTATGAACTATCCCGTCACCTGGGCGGTGACAGCCCTGGTGTTCACCGTCTATTATCTGCGGATGAACTGGCTCAGGCGCTGCATCAAGTCCAGCGGGGCGCAGCCGGAAGAAACGCCGGAGCCAGCCTGAGCCTTCCCTCTCCCTTTCCCAAACCATCCCCCTGCCCTCCTGCCTGCCAGCAGGAAGGCAGGGCTTTTTGCTTTCCGCCCCAGCCATGCACAGCCTGTCAGGGGAACGCATAGCATATACAGGGCGCAAGTGGAAAGGAGGACTTTTTTTGGCAGAGTATGTAGCGACAGGCGTAGACATCTCCCAGTTTAACGGAGATGTGGATATAGGGGCGCTAAAGGGCAAAGTGGATTTCGTCATAATCCGCTGCGGCTATGGCAGCGACTACGCTTCCCAGGACGACGTACAATATCAGGCAAATGTAAGGAAATGCGAAGCGGCAGCCATGCCCTACGGGGTGTACCTGTACTCCTATGCCCGCAACACGGACATGGCCCGCAGCGAAGCCCGCCACACCCTGCGGCTGCTCCAGGGGCGCAGGCCCCTGTACGGGGTGTGGTATGACGTAGAGGACGTGGCCCTGCCCGCAGGGGAAACCCTGATTGACAACTGCGTAACCTACTGCCGGGAGATGGAAAAGGCCGGGCTGTACTGCGGCATCTACTCCTCTTTAAACTGGTGGCGCACCCGGCTGAACAGCCCCCGGTTAAACCCCTTTGACAAATGGGTGGCCCAGTGGAACGACACCCTGGACTACCAGGGGGCAGGGCTGTGGCAGTATACAGACAGGGGCGTGATAAACGGCAGGCGTTTCGACATGAACAGGGCCTTCCGGGACTATCCCGCCATCATAAAGGGAATGGAGGGTACGGATATGACCCGAGACGAGGTGGCAAAGCTTGCCCGGGAGGAAGCCCAGGCAGTGTATGACAAAAACGAAGCCCGGTATCCCCGCATTTCCTCCCTGCCAGATTGGGCCAGAGGCCCGGTGGAGGAGGTCTACCGGCGGCTGGATCTGCTGGGCACAGAGGACAGCGGGAAAGACACCCGGATAGACGCCAGCGAAACCTATGCCCGGGCGCTGGTTGTCATCGAGAAGGTGCTGCGCCTGCTGGATGAGCTGGAGGAAAAAGAGCCATAAGCAGCAAAAGGCCCCCAATCCCTACGGATTGGGGGCCAAAGCTTTCTCGCGCCCTGTTTTTATTCAAACTGGGCGGCAGCCTTCTTCAAAGTCTCGATAATCTCAATGTGCTGGGGGCAGTGGGACTCGCAGTTCCCGCACTGGATGCAGTCGGAGGCCTTGCCGCCGTCCTTTGTCACCCTGCCATACTCGCCCTTGGAGCTTTCCGGGTTATTATACAGGGTAAGCTTGTTCATGGCTGTGAACACAGAGGGGATGTTAATCTTCTGGGGGCAGCCGTCCACACAGTATTTGCAGCCGGTGCAGGGGATGGTGGGGATGCTGTTCAGGATCTCCACCGCCTTGCCCACAACCTCCCGTTCGCTGTCGGAAAGGGGCTTAAAGTCTGCCATGTAGGAAACATTGTCGTTTAACTGGGCCTCGTCAGACATGCCGGAAAGCACCGTCACAATCCCGTCCAGAGAGGCGCAGTACCGCACAGCCCAGGAGGGGATGGACATCTCCGGATTAGCGTCCTTAAAGAGTTTCTGCACCTCCGGGGTCATGGCGGCAAGGGAGCCGCCCTTTACAGGCTCCATGATGATAACAGGCACATTGTGCCTGCGGGCCGCTTCATAGCACAGCCTGGACTGGACGCTGTCGCTTTCCCAGTCGGCATAGTTAATCTGAAGCTGCACAAACTCCGCCTCCGGGTGCTTTGTAAGGATATCCTCCAGCACGTCCGCGGTGTCGTGGAAAGAGAAGCCGATGTGCTTTATCTTTCCCTCCTCCTTCATCTTCTGGACAAAGCCCCAGGCGTCCAGCTCCTCAGACTTTTTGGCGGTGTCCCGGTTCAATGCGTGGAGCAGATAAAAATCATAGTAGGAAAGGCCCGCCCTGTCCAAGGACTCCTGGAAAATGGGAGCCATGTCCTCGGGCTTCTTGATGTCGAACATAGGCAGCTTGCTGGCGCACTGGAAGCTTTCCCGGGGATAGCGATCCACCACAGCTTCCTTTAAAGCCACTTCCGATTTGCCGCCGATATACACATAAGCCGTGTCAAAATAGGTAAAGCCCTTTTCCATAAAGGCGTCCACCATTTTTTTCGTCTGCTCCATGTCAATTTCCTGATCCTTCATGGGCAGGCGCATCAGGCCAAAGCCCAGCTTTTTAATGCTTTCTCCTAAGTACTTGTCAGCCATTGCCAGCACTCCTTCTCGTTTTCTTCCTGAAAAACTGTTTTTTACGGGCCGCGTTGGAATGCCCCATCCGCGCACATTTTCAAAACAGGCATTCCCTTTCTTTATTATAAAGCTTAAAGCACACTTAAAGTCAAGACAGTTTTTTGTAAAAATCAAAATATAGTTTTTGACTATCTCCTTATAAGTTCTCATAAGCCGGTATAGCCTGTATTTACAGGCTTTCCGGCATTTTTCAAATCGGAAGAAGCTCGTATATATTCTCATTTCCCCTCATGTTTTCGCGTCCAAAAGTAGTAAATCAAGTAGTAAAACCTCTATCTACTACTAAGCAATCAGCCGTTCCATTTCTGCCATTGCGCTATCAGAGGTAGCATGGGCGTAATAGTTCAGCGTCATGTTGATGTTGGAATGTCCCATGATATACTGCAATGCTTTCGGGTTCATTCCTGCGTTTGCTAAATTGGTGCAGAACGTATGCCCTTACGGTATAATAAGGACAAATCGGAAAACCCATTATTACCAAGGTTGCTCAGGTGTTGTAAAGCGCGTATATGACACTAAATACAGAAACAAATAATGTATACAATACTATATGTTGTTGTTTTCTGAAAGCAAAGAAATCCATGAGCAATCTTAATCAGAGAGGATTTTCGGATTTGCCACCATTCTTTTTCCATTACAATACGCCCTTTGGTGGGGGCAGACTGGGAGGTGATAAGGAACCATTTCACATAAAGGACAAACGGGCAGCAACCCGGTAATACCGATTTTAATTCATATCAGCCGCACAGTAACTGACGGATGTTCAGCTACTGTGCGGCTTTTTTGTTTATAGATAACTCTGCCCTGGTGATGTAGGACGGATTTTGCGGACATTCAAAATAAAAATGAATGTGGAGGTAACAAGCAATGGCAAAATCATTATTTGAGGAACTGGGCGGCAGATACAAAAGGCAAGGAGATTATCTAATACCGTGCATAGCTTTACCTGCCGAAGAAGAACAGTCAATAGGCATATGGGGACAGCGGCACTTAGACTATCTGAAGCAATACCGCAGGGTTACATACACCAATCTTCTCACAAGCGGCAGGCTCAATGCCTATCTTGTCGATGTAGACAGGCAGGCACAGGAACGCTTTGAAAGGCTCATAGAGGGCATGAAACAGGCACAGGGCATAACAGAACAGCTAAAGGAAGAAAATGCCTTAGAATGGACAGGACGGCACAATGATGTGAGGGCTTGTGCAAGGGAAGTTGTGGAAAGGGAAATCATATATTCATAGATTTATATATTGCAAATAATAATCAGGGGGCGAGGATATTTCCTTGCTCCCTTTGTATGTAAAATGTTGAATAAAATGGTATATCTTTATGAAATCTTCAAAACTGTACAGTACCCTTTTCCTATCAAAATCAAGAAAGGAAATGAACACTATGGATTTCATATTGAAAACAACAAATCTTAGTAGGAATTTTGGGAAACATTCTGCTGTAACGGATGTATCAATCCATGTACGGGAAAAAAGCGTTTACGGACTATTAGGTCCGAACGGGGCAGGAAAATCTACAATCCTAAAGATGGTAACAGGTATGCTCCGTCCAACATCTGGCACGATTGAATTTGCCAGCCATGCATGGAACAGACAGGACTTAAAGCATATTGGGGCTTTGATAGAAAATCCCCCGTTATATGAAAATCTGACGGCATTTGAAAATTTAAAAGTAAGGACTATTTTGTTAGGCTTACCAGAGCAGCGAATAAATGATGTATTAAAAATTGTGGATTTGCAAAATACAGGAAAGAAAAAAGCAGGACAATTCTCAATGGGGATGAAACAGCGGTTGGGGATTGCAATAGCATTGCTGAATCATCCGTCTTTGTTAATTCTGGATGAGCCGACAAACGGATTAGACCCGATTGGTATCGGAGAATTGCGAAACTTAATCCGCTCATTTCCACAGCAAGGGATAACAGTTATATTGTCAAGTCATATTCTTTCAGAGGTACAGCTTATTGCAGATGACATAGGCATTATTGCAAACGGTACGCTTGGATATGAGGGCGAAATGCAGCATAGTGGAAATCTTGAGGAACTGTTTCTCAAAGTCGTTGAAGAAAGCAGGAGGTAACAGGATGAAAAAATATATACGCTCAGAATGGATGAAACACAGACGGACTTTTGTAATGAAAATTCTTATCCTTGCCCCTGTTATTACGCTGCTTATGAATGTGTTTGCACCAATGTGGTATCAGCAAAATTCATTTAACTGGTGGTATATTTTGCTTTTCCCAGGCTGCCTTACTTTGCTTTGTACAATATGCGAGCAGCGGGACGGGGGAAAGATGAAATACAGAAGCCTTATTCCTCTTTCCATAAAGCTTGAAAATGTCTGGATTGCAAAAGCGACTGTTATATTGCTTTTTGACATTGCAGCAAACTTAGTATTCTTAAGTTTGAATATGCTTGGCGGCGTGGCAGTTTTCCTTATTTACGAAATTCCAATCAGTATATCGCTGATTCAGGCTACAGCGGGCATCTTTTGTATTATTGTGGCATCTATGTGGGAAATACCAGTCTGCTTGTGGCTGTCGAAAAAGGTTGGTGCATTTGCAACAGTTGTGATAAATGCAGGAATAGGCTCATTCTTAGGGGTAGCACTGGCGAATACTAAGTTTTGGATTTTTTGCCCGTATAGTTGGATATCCCGTTTAATGGTTCCTGCAATTGGGATATTGCCAAACGGTGTACCTGTTTCTGAAGAAGCAGGTAATTTACCAGTGCCAGTTGCGATGATTGTTTTAGCATTACTGTTTTCCGTGATACTAAGTTTCACTTTGCTAAGGCTCAGTGCTAAAAGTTTTTCACAGCAGGAGGTAAAATAGTGAGAACAATATTAAGGTGTATAAGAGCGAATTGTCTTAAAACGAAGCGTTCTATACTGAGTGTTATTTATGTACTTGTCCCTTTTGTATTGGCTTTGGCATTTGCAGGCTATTTTCATATTTCAAATTGGGACAGGACACTTAAGATAAGTGCTTTTCTTGAAATGATGGGTATCATATATCCGTTTTTGATTGGAATCACCGTGGGAATCATTGCACAGCAGGAAAGTCGGGCAGGACAGTATCAATTTATATTGAGTGCTGTCCCGTCAAGGGTAAGCGTTTATATCGGGGAAATATGTTTCTTACTGATAAATTCCTTATTATTTTGTGTAGTTGCTGTTGCCTGTTTTTCACTCCTTTTTCCGTTTGCTTCCATAAATGGCTGCATTCAGATTATAGGGCTTCTGCTTTTAGGTACTGCCCCTATATATCTGATACATTTCCTGTGTGCTTTCATGTTTGGTAAAAGTGCTTCTATGGGGCTTGGAATAGCAGGAAGTTTATTGGCGGCAATTATGCTCACGGGTTTAGGGGATATATGTTGGCAATATATTCCGTGGGCGTGGAGCGTCCGCTTTATGGATTTCTGGTGTCTTTCTGTCACGGACAGGAATGCTTATTTGCAGAGTTGCAATTCATTTTACGGTGGGATTATAATAAATGTAATGGTGGTGCTTGTGTTGTTTGCTATCGGCATTATTTGGATTAAGTTATGGGACGGAGGAAAAGAAAATGATTAAGAAAATGCTGTTGGTATGTGTATGTCTGATAGCTTTAAGTGTCTGTTTCACGGGCTGCAATAACAATCAAATATTGGATACGGCTGATAAGAATAATACGCTGAATGACACTCTTCCAAAATATGAGCTGAATACTGCTGATTATACGGAGATAAGCTTTGACGGAAAGACATACGCCATTACAGAAAGAACAACAAAAGCCTCTGATTTAGGTGAAGAAATTGGGCAGGTTTCTCAAAACATCACAACGGTTGAAGGAGATAAATTGCGGTATGGATATGTTTATATGCTTGAGGGAACAACGGATATTGCAGTAAATATCAATGAAAAATATTTTATTGCAGAATTGACAGATAAATAAAGGAGGATTTAAATTGGCACGGTTGTTGGTAATTGACGATGAAAAAGCCATTCTTGACTTAGTTAAGAATGGCTTGGAAAAAGATGGTCATATTGTTGCTATATGTGGAAGTGCAACGGATGTTGCGGTAGACCGCTTGAAAGATTACGATTTGATTTTGTTAGATATTATGATGCCAGATGTTGATGGATTCATGTTTTGCAAAAAAATCCGAGGGCTTGTGGATTGTCCGATTCTGTTTCTTACTGCAAAGGTTTTGGAAACAGACATCATCTACGGGTTAGGATTAGGGGCTGATGATTATATTACAAAACCTTTCCGAATAGGAGAACTGAGAGCCCGTGTTTCTGCCCATCTGCGGCGGGAAAGGCGGGAGCATCATAACACTTTAGGATTTGAGCAGGAAATCAAGTTTGATTTGTCCTCAAAGGAACTATCTGTAAAAGGGGAAAAAATCAGCTTAACCAAAAGTGAATATGAGATTTGCGAGTATTTAGCCAGAAACAGCGGACAGGTATTCACAAGGGAACAGATTTATGAAGCGGTCTTTGGGTTTGACGGTGACAGTGATGATTTGACAATCGCAACACATATAAGAAATATCCGCAGTAAACTGGCGGGATACGGCATTGCTCCGATTAATACAGTCTGGGGGGTTGGATACAGATGGGAAAGGCAAAATTGATTTCATTGCAAAAAGTTTTCTGGAGATTTTTAATCATTTTGATATCAGGTCTGTTCCTGTCAGTGGCAATTCCCTTCCTGCTTCTTGCACTGGCTTCAAGTGCAGGGTATGTGACCTATGCCAATAATGCGGAACATTCCGTGCAAAAAATATCTCCAATCATTGCTGCAGCTCCAGATATTACAAAAGTTGCCATCCCATCCTATTGTGAATATTTAATACTTGATACAGATTACAACATCCTTTATACAAATATGGATGTAACAGAACAGAGCAATGCATTAAAATTTGCAAAAACTGGAGAAAACAGTGACCTCACAAGTAGGACGCAATATCAATTCATACCGAGGGAAGAAGAATATTGTGTATTAAAATATTATGTAGGCTCACAGTATAAAAGTGACTGGATGCAGAAATATTTACCCGCCCCCGAAACCCTGTTGTTGATGCTCATAGGAATCAACTGCATTGCCGTTTGCGTTTTTTTGACGCTGCGATATTCCAAAAAGCTGAAAGTACAGTTAGCACCGTTGACTATGGCTACAGAACAAATTCAGTATCAGAATCTTGACTTTGAAGTGGGAAGTTCCGAAATAAGCGAGTATAACGCAGTACTGTACTCCATTTCAAAAATGAAAGACAGTTTAAAATCATCTTTAGAGCAGCAATGGAAAATAGAACAATTACAAAGAGAACAGATTGCAGCACTTTCCCATGATTTGAAAACACCTTTGACAGTAATTCAAGGCAATATAGATTTAATAAGCGAAACAAAGCTTGATGATGAACAACAGTTGTATGCGAAGTATATTACAGAAAGTTCGGAACAGATGCAGTTGTATATTAGAACCTTAATTGATATATCCCAGACGGTTACGGGGTATCAGCTCCATTTAGAAGATATTGACCTAATTGAATATATGAAGCGGATTGAATCGCAGGCAAATTCATTGTGTATTACAAATGGGATATGTCTGCACATGGAAATAGAAACAAGTGAAAGATATTTCAAAGCAGATAAATTGTTGTTGGAACGGGCAATTATGAACGTCATTCACAATGCGTTAGACTATTCGCCACAAGGAGGAAACCTTTATGTAACGGCACAGAAAGCTGACGGATTTCTGAAAATATCTGTAACCGATGAGGGAGATGGCTTTACTCCCGAAACATTGTATCATGCAAAGGAACAGTTTTTTATGGGGAACAGAAGTCGAAATTCAAATCTGCATTTTGGTATGGGGCTTTATATTACAAGCACTATTGTCACTCAGCATAATGGACAGCTCATATTAGAAAATTCTTCTGAAACAAAAGGCGGACAAGTCACAATTAAAATTCCATATTAGAATTTCATGGGCGATGCAAATAGTATCGCTCATTATTTTTAATCTTTATGAAATCTTCAAAAATAGCCTGTACTATTTTGAAAGTGAAAGGATGAAATGAAATGTTGCCCACCAAACAAAAAAAACGATGTTTCGGTGAGCCGATTTGCCGTGCTTTGAACACTCTCCGACTTCGCTTTTTGGAGTTTGGAGAGATTTTTTATGTTCTTTTTTCGGGCGGTCATCCATCTGCTCATACAAAGTAAAGTTTATCAATACATAGCATATCGGGGAATGGCAGGAAGCCAGTTAAAAAAATCCCTGCTCTTGCAACGCTACTTCTCACCATGAAACCAGAAGTAGAATCTCCACTTAACAGAATATGTATCTCCTATAACCGTAGAGGTCACAGAACCTTTGCGGTTTTTCTTTTGTCGTTTTTTATCGGAATGTGCCGCAGGGCTGTATCTGGTATCCATTGCCGCTCCCCACCCTCTCCATCTGGATTTTAGCATTTTAAAAATTCAGATGGGAGGTACTTACGGTGAAATACGCACCAAGAAAAGTATATATCAAAGAAAGCGGCGGTTATGTGGAATTAACCTATAAGGATTTCTGCCGCCGCAGGCAAGCCGACCAGAGTTACATGGACAAGCTGTTTATCCCCGTGCAGGGCTGTCTGCTTGAAGTCGTTCGGGAACAGTACACGGATTTCTATCGGGATAAAGAACGGTGGCGTTATCTGCAAAAGCTGGATACGAACCACAGCCTGCTGTCATTGGAGGGATTTACAGACAGTGAGGGGAATGTGATTGACTTCATTATGGATGAAACAGTGGACATTGCGGAAACCGTTGTTCATGCGGTGACGGTGGACAGGCTGAAAGCCGCCTTGCCCTTATTGTCGGATGGTGAGCTGGCATTGATACAAGCCATCTTCTTTGAAGAACTTTCCGAGCGGGAAGTCGGATTGCGGTTAGGTATGACGCAGAGTGTTGTCAATAAACGCAAAGCCAAAATCCTTGCAAAGCTGAGGAAGATAATCGAAAACAAAATTTAAGGCGTTCAGCCCCCTTGTTTTTTCCTTTGGGAAAATGAGGGGGCTTTTGCCTGCCCTCTCAATCAATTCTGATTGGAGGAAATAAGGATGGCATACAACCACGGACGGGAGGACAGAAAATGGCGTATCTGGAAAGAAGCCGAGGAAAAAATTCTGCGTGAGTGCGGCGTTGATGAAGCAACCATTGAGCAAATCCGCACAGACGACAGGGCAGATTTTAATTCCAACAGGCGGTTTTACCGATGGGCGAGCGACTTCGGCGAATACCTTGAGGGCATGGCGGACAGGGAGAAGCAGGCGGAGGTAAGGTCTGTTTCTGATTTACTGGACGAGATTGAGAGCGAAACTCTGTACCTTGCCTTAATCACGGTGGACAGGCGCACATTACAAATCGTCCTGCTGAAAATGCAGGGCTATTCCACAAAGGAGATTGCCCCGCTTGTGCATTTAACGGCAGGGGCTATTTATGCGAGGTTAAACCATCTGCGGAAGAAGCTGCGGAAAATTTTATAAGTGTCTAATACATCCTGCTTTCCTATGGGCTATCGGGTGAGGGGCAATCCTCTCATTCAATTCTTTTCGGGAGGAAAGCAGGATGGCATATAGGGATAAGACATACACGCTTCGGGAGGAATCCAAGGAAAGCGGCAAAAGGTATTTTATCAGCTTTAAGGACGGGCAGAGGGTACACCACGAGATAGAAGTGTCCGAGAAACTCTTTCTTGAATTTCGGCAGATGGAAAGGAGGAACAGAAACCTTGAGCAATGGAATTAGCGGCACAGGGAATTTAATGAGGTATGGGACGAAACGCTTTACAGACGTGCATTGCGAGTGCCAAAGAGCCTTGATGAAAGAATGATTGAGAAAGAACGGAATGAACTGTTTTACAAAGCAGTTGCACGACTGCCAGAGATACAAAGGCGGCGTTTCTTGCTCTATTATGAGTATGATTTTAATTTTTACCAAATCAGTGAAATGGAGCATTGCACCGCTTCTGCAGTCCAGAAGTCCGTTTCGATTGCAAGGGAAAAGGTGAGGGCAGAAATGAAGAAATATCTCCAACCTTGATTATTACTGCCCGAAAAGAAATCCGCTTTTATAGGCGTGGGACTGGCGGCATTACATACTCTCACTTCTTTTCGTGGGAGTAAATCTATTTAAGGAGGTCAACGCCTATGTGCAACAAAACCAAAGACACCGCCCGAAAGGAGGAATCCCATGCAGAAGCTTCAGACAGTCAACGCCGACACTCTCCTTTATGAGCCGCTTGAGAAGCCGTCCTTTGTGGTGGATGGTCTGATACCCACGGGCTTAACCCTGTTCTGCGGCTCACAGAAAATCGGCAAGAGCTGGCTCATGTTAAAGCTATGCCTCTGCGTGTCGCAGGGAATCCCCTTGTGGGATATGCCCACACAGGAGGGCGATGTGCTTTACCTCTGCCTTGAGGACACGTTCTGCCGCATCCAAGACAGGCTGTTCCGCTTGACGGACGAAGCGAGCGGGCGGCTTCACTTTGCAGTGGCGAGCGATAAGCTGTCAGACGGTCTTATCGTGCAGTTGGAGGACTATTTAAAAGAATACCCCGACAGCAGGCTCATTGTGATTGACACCTTGCAGAAAGTCCGAACCGCATCCAAAGACAACGCCTATGCAAGCGATTACGGGGACATCTCCCTTATCAAAGACTTTGCCGACAGGCATTCATTGGCGGTTATTGTCGTACACCACATCCGAAAGCAGAACGACAGCGACGTGTTCAACAAAGTTTCTGGCACGACGGGATTGACGGGGAGTGCGGACGCAACCTTCGTCCTGGAACAGGAAAGCCGTGCGTCCAATGCTGCAAAGCTGTATGTGACGGGCAGGGACACGCCCTATCAGGAGTTCACGCTCCGCTTCCGTGATTGCAGTTGGGAACTGGTGGAGCGGAAAGAGCAGGAACAGCTTGCCAAAGAAGCGATACCAGACATTCTTTTTCGGATTGTAAATTTCATGCAGGACAAAGGGGAATGGACTGGCACAGCCACGGAGTTACTGGACGCTCTGGGGGAAACGGAAACAGCGGCGAATGTCTTGACAAAGTGGATGAACGAGTACCGCCTTGGCTTCCTGCTTGAAAACCATATCCGTTATGATTTCAGCCGCAGGAGCAGCGGGCGGATGATTTCCCTTGCCGTTGCCACCGACATTTAAACCTATGTGACATCGGCGGCTCTGCCCCATGCGTGACGGTCATGACGATGATGACGGTGATTTTGGGATACCCCCTGCCATCGTCACCGTGATAGCGGATGTATGTAAAATCGGCAGTTATGCCCTGCGGGTGACAGCGGTGACGGTGGTGACAGTGATTTAGGGATACCCCGCCGCAGTCATCCCTACGGGAGAACACCCCGTAAACGCAAAATGCAGGCGTGGGCTTACCCGCCCTTTTCGGCTCGTAAAGCCACCCCTGCGGTCAGAAAAATCCTCCGATTTTTCCGACTGCGTTTACAGGGTGTAACACACTACACTTTGCTTTGCAAAGAGCCGTGTGCCAGACGTTCCCTCTGGACTCCCTTATGGCAGGGCTTCGCCCTGCTTATCCTCGATTTGTCGGTCACGCTCATTGACAGTAATTGCTTCTACGTCTGAGATATTGTAAGAAAACTGATAATACAAGCTACACCACGCTACTTCGTTTTCGTTTGTAGTCTTTTGTGGAAGGTATTCTTCATAATAGGGGCTAAGAGATTGTCCAGCGTAATCACTTTGAATTGCCTTTCCGTTTTCCATGCAAGACAGAAATACCGTCAGCTTCACAAAAGAAAGTTCTTCATCAGTTAAAGCAACTTTAAAATCATTCCAGCCGCTATCTTCATGAATCCTTTCCATTCTTTCGGGATTTTCATTTGTCCATTCCAATAAGGCATTGTTAAAATCCATGAGCGACAGATTTTTATAGTCAGGCGTTTTCAAGGCAAACAAAGTAAGATAATCTTCTTCTGTTCCGTTTGGGTATCTGCGCTGTTCCACATTATCATCAAAATACACATTCGCAGGAGTATCATTTTCGGCGGATAAGGGAAAATATGTGTAATCAATAGAAACGCTGATTTTTTCAGTTTGTATTTGATTAGTAAGGTCGTCTATATCCTTTTGAAGAGCGTCCATCATGGAGTTTTTATTTACAAACTGCAATTCGTCTTTTGTTTTAGCTTTAAATATATTCTGCATACCGTTTATCACACTCAAACGCGCTGCGGTGTATTCTCCAACCGTGAGTGTGTCAGCGTCCAAAATATTCAAAGTGAAAGTATATTCTACTACAGCGTTATCTTTCGGATACGGAAATTCAGAAATTACGCTGCCGCTATAATTTCTTGATTGCCACTTTTCCGCAGTAAGCGGTTCCAACACATAGTATAGAAAACAGGCTGTTTCGTTGGTATCCCTCAACCCATACAGGACTTCACTCTTTGAAACACGTTCCAACAAATCGCTGTACTCCTCCGTGTCTGTTAGTTCCCAAACACGATTTTGATAATCTGAAACAGTCATATCCTCATAGCCATCTAATTGCAGAGTCAACAATTTTTCGTATTCTTCCTTACTAAAGGAATTGTCCGGCATTTCCCCCGGTTCGGAAGTAGCAATAGGGGAATTGGCGATTGATATGTTGCTTTGTTCTGGCGAATTACTTCGCTCGGCACACCCTGTAAACACACTCATGGTTAAAAGGGTGGCAAGAATAATTGGTAAATATTTCTTCATAGTAAAAGCTCCTTTCTGTTACCTTTTCCGGGTACAGTTAAAGAATACCTTTCTAACTTGAATTGATTTTGAATTGAATATGTTTTTTATGTGGAGATAGAAAAAGCGGCAAGCTAACTGCTCGCCGCCTTTGAAATATAAGTGCTAAAACTGTACGGAAACGATAACACCTTGAATCGTATTTGCAATTTCAATTTTCGCACCATGCAAATCAAGAATCGTTTTTACAATATACAATCCTAAACCTGTGCCGCCTGTTTGCCTGTTTCTTGACTGGTCTACCCTATAAAATGGTTCAAACAGTTTGGGAATAGCTTCGTCGGGGATATGTGCGCCTGTATTCTCAATCGTAAGGGTGGTTGTTTCTGTTTCGTTCCATAACTTTATCAATACTTGATTTCCGGCTCCCGAATACGCCGCCGCATTTCCTAAAAGATTATCCAGTGCTTTTTGAAGTAGCTGCATATCGCCTAAAATACAAACCTCCGGGTATATGGATTGTTCAACCGTCAAACCCTTTTTAGGGATTGGCAAATGTATATTGCTGCAAATTGGAATGTAATTGTAGCAGAATTGGAAAAGCACTCATTCTCCAATACAAAGTTACCCAGACAATTATACAAATATTGCCCTTATCAAATCTACTATGCTGTGATAAGCAGCTTCTTGATTTCCGGCTTCATAGCGATACCTCCCTGTCCTTGTTCTTGACCTTTGCCCGTTCCGCGTTCTTGCCCTGTGCGGCTTCTTTGAGGGTAGAGAGCAGCTTTCGGATTGAGGGCTTTTTCTCCTGTGTCAGCTTTTTTGCGGAAAATTCCTTAAAGGCTGCGGTCAGCACGTCCGCGTCCCGCCCCTTGAAGAAAACCAGATAGCGGGGCGGGCTTTCCGTCGCGTCCTTTTTCAGCGCAAAGTCGATACCGTACTTTTTCGCCGTACTCTCAAAGGCTTTGATATTGCCCTCGGTAGGGAAAGCTCCTTGTTGCGTAGGTGGTGGTTGCTCATTACGGTATAGCCCTTGTTTCGTTCCACTCTGAAAACTGCCATAGTTCATAGCTCCTTTGCTTTGGATTTGTTACGCAGTAGAAGCGCGGTTTCGGGGGATAAGGTATAAATCCCTTTCCGCGCCAGATACGCGCCCGGAAAACCGCTTGTAGCAAGGCTTTTTCTGCCCCTACTGCGTAACAAAGGGCATGAAAAAAGCGGCGTTCCTGTTCTCCCATGTAGAGAGTAAGAAACGCCGCTTCTGCGTCGTATTCAGTTTTTAGTACAATACCCTGCTTGTCCGTCGCTCGAAAAACCTTGATTTTCCAGTGTTTTCAAAAGTATCGTTATCTAACGTCAGCTTTTGAACGGCCCGCCGTGCAGGAACTTCTGGACAAGGTACGCGAGGGCGCGGTCAACTGCATCATCGTCAAGGACTTTACCCGTTTTGGGCGCAACAGCATTGAGGTCGGATATTTTATGGAGCGCGTCTTTCCGCTGTATGGGGTACGGTTTATTTCCCTGAATGACGGCTTTGACAGCGATATGCTACATGGCGACACGGGCGGTATCAATGTGGCGTTTCAGTACCTGATCAGCGAATTTTACAGCCGTGACCTCTCCATCAAGTACAAAACCGCCAAGTATGTGAAATTCCGGCGGGGAGAATACCAGAGCGTATTATGTCCCTACGGCTACCAGAAAGGCGCGGACGGGCGCATGGAGCCGGATGAGGAAACAGCCCCCAATGTCCGGCTTATCTTTGAACTGGCAGGGCGCGGCTGTACTTCCAGCGAAATCATTCAGGAACTGTACGAGCGCAAAATCCCCACACCAGGCGAATACAAAGCATCCAAGGGAAGAACGATTCACGATGTTTCCAGAACCCATCAGATTTGGCAGAGATCGACCATTCGGAACATCTTGCTGGATGAACGCTACATTGGCACTTATGTCATGGGCAGGAAACAGGTGGTCGAGGTGGGGAGCAGCCGGGTACGGAACCGTGATGAAAGCGAATGGTTCAGGATTCCCGACCACCATCCGGCTATTATCAGCAAAGAGCTGTTCCAGCGGGTGCAGGAATTAAAGCCGAAAAAACGCTGCATAAAGAAAAACGTCCATCTGTACCCCCTGCGCGGCAAGGTCTTTTGCGGCTGCTGCGGACACGCAATGCCGCGCAATCCAAGTAAAAGCCATTTCTTTGTCTGCAAGCATACAGAGGTGGATCAGTCTGCTGCCTGCCACGGCCTGCGGATTGCTGAAAAGGACTTGGAAGCAATCCTCTATGAGATTATTTCCAGGCAGGCGCAGGTGATTTTGAACGTGGAGAACCTTTCAAATGCCAGCCTGCTGGATACTAAGATTGCAACGCATACGGAATACAGCCAGCGCGTAGAAAGCTGTCTTGACCGGAAACGGGTGCTATATGAGCAGGTTTTACTAAAAGAGATTACCCTGGAGGACTACAAGGCACAGAAAGCCGATGTGGATGCGGAACTGGAACGGCTGCGGCAAGTCCAGGGCACACTCTCCGCTGAAATCGCCCAAGCGAAAATGGACGTAAAAACAAAAAACGCCAGACTGGAACTGGCGCAGGAAATTTCAGCCGCCAGCGGATTAAATACCGCCATGGCTGACGCACTGATTGAACGTGTGGATATTCACCCCGGAAATCAGGTTGATATTGTCTGGAAAATGAAAGACTTCTGTACAGAGGGAATGTGATGGGGCGCAAAAATCGGCCTTAAAAACTCTGGAATTTCTTAAAAAACTTTTTGTCTTGTGCTTGACATACGGGTGGCGTAGGGTATGGGGCGTTGTCACTTTCGGTAAGGCTTCCTCATGGCTTTTGTTGTACTTCTTCACAAGCCCCCGGAACATGGTTTCATAGTTGACTGCTACTTTCGGCAGCCCGTTCCGATTAAGGAATAAAAATCTGCTGTAACCGCCGACAATAAAATCGTCTGCCCGCCCTCTGTCATCCAGCACACGCTTGAACGCTTCATAGACTTTGGTACTCATTGGAATTTGTCTGATACCGCTTTTTGTCTTTGGCGTTTCAACATGGTACCCAACTCCCGATACTTTCAAAAGCTGGTGGTCTACGTTGATTAGCTTATGCTCAAAGTCAATATCGCTTTCAGTCAGTCCGCAGAGTTCAGAAATGCGAAGCCCTGTTCCTAACAGTATGATAATCTCGTCGTAATACTTCTGATAGACCTTATCACTCTGCACAAAGGACAGGAAAGACGCTTCCTGTGTTGGGGATAGAGGTACCTTTGGTTCGGTGTTATCTTCTAAAACGGTGTTCAACTGGAAGTCAAAGGGATTTTTCCTAATGCAATCGTCCTGTATGGCTGTGTAAAAGGCAGCTTTCAGAGAACGCTTGTGATTGTTGATTGTCTTGAATGAATAGCCCTTATCTTTCATGCGTAAAGCCCATTCTTTCGCGTCGGACAGCTTCACGCTCTTAATGCTGCAAGCTCCAAGATTATTTTCTTCCAAAATCCTCATAAGCTGCTTGCGACCCTGTTTTGTGCCATGCCGTACATTTGCCCGGTGCCTTATCTGCTTTGCGTAGAGTTGGCAGACAGTCATTTTCTTTCCTAACGTGTCAATCCCGTCGTCAAGGTCTTTCTGTATCTCTTTTTCCTTTTCCCGAAGCGAAATATCTTCACATTTTCCCGCCGGGGTCTTGTCGGTAGGTACTAACTTCCAAGCGTAAACAAATTGCGGGTTCCCAAAGGTATCTATATATTTGTAAGCATATCTTCCGTCTTTTCTCTGGCTCTCTCCTGTGCGTAAAATACGGTTCCTGTTATCTCGTCTTTTCGACCACATTGTTCGTCATGCTCCTTTCCATGACGGAAAGAGCCTTGATATGCCTGTATCTATTATACCACATTCAAGGCTCGATTTCACTATATAACTTCCAAAGTATCAATGAATTTTTCAAACTGTTTTCGTTTGATTTGAATACGGTTGCCGTTCATAATCACCCACCCGGCAGCCGGGTTTTCTTCCGCTAATTTACGCAACTTGTTTTCCCCGATACGGAAATATTTTGACGCTTCCTCAATGGTAAGCGTGTACTTTTCCCAAATAGGCACATCAGCATTGTTCATTCTATAAGTCCCCCTTTCAAACATGGGTAAAAGGTTAATAGTTATAAAAGGGCTGTAATCGGACGGTTAGCAGCGTAACCTCACGGGAATTTCACCCCTGCATGGTTCTCATGCAGCCCTACCCATTGCCTGCGACGCTAAACGAAACGCAGTTTCGTATAAACGCATCGGACTGTGGCTGTAAGGAAGTATCATTGTATATTCTGCGCGTCGTCGCCCGCAGAGCCGCAAACACATATATGTGTTTTACTTGCTCCCCGGCGCGGTGTTGGTCGCTCGGCTGTCCGGGCGGGGATAACCTCACCCGGATAGCGTCATGGCGTACCCGCCGTATGGCTCGGCGCAAAAGGAACGTATCCGATTTGCCCTATGCTGCGCCGCCGTTATCTTGCGCCGCTTTCTTTGGAACGCTTTTTCGACAGAAAAGAATTGGCGTGTATATGGGCAAGCCCCTGGTATCCGGTATCCGCCTCCAACACCGTTTCTGCCTTGACATGGGCATGAGAGTCCTTGAATAGTTGAAAATCATGCCTCTTTCCGTTAGAAAATGCCAGTGCAATGATTTCTCCGGTTTGAAGGCTGACAAGCATCTGTGTTTTCAGTGTGTGCCGCTTTTTCTTTCCGGAATAGTATCGCTTTTGCTTTTTTTGGTCGTTCAATGGGCGATTCCGTTGCGTCAACCAGAATCACCTCATACTCGGCATCACTTTTCAGCGGCGCTTTCCGTCCTGGCAGCGAAAACGTTCCATCCTTTATCAGCGTGTCTTCCACCCACTTGATTCCTCGGTAGATGTTGCTTTCCGCTATCCCATAACTGGCCGCTATATGGGCATAGATACGGTATTCCCGCAGATATTCCAGGGTGGCCAGCAGCAGATCCTCTATACTCAGCTTTGGCGTCCTCCCACGGCGCCGGTGCTTTTCCGCATATCCTTTTCGCAGAATTTCTACCATCTTGTCAAATGTTGCCCGCTTTACCCCGGTAATTCTCCGAAATTTTGTGTTTGAATATTCCGCTATCTTTTCGTATTTCATGCCTCTATTTTATCGCACTATTTTTATTTTCGCAAGAGGTGTAATGTATTTACAATCATTTTTTGTGCATCCGGATGCTGAGAAGTCTCAGGTTCTTCTACTGCATAAATTATATTTTTCTGCTCAAAAAGGCTTGACTCTGTTGTGGCACGGAAAAAACTGAACAGTACTAATCTACGAATTCCACTTCCGCGTTTATTAAGTGGGATGTCATTATCACCAGTTAATGAAAAGGAAAACGCCTTTTCCCACATAGGAGCTTTTTTGAATGTTGGAGTTAACATAGCCGCAAGATCGGCATCAAATTCACACATTTTTTCAATGGTATTAGATGCGACTTCAGAGACCTTCCGTTGTACTTCTTCTGCAATTCGTGCCAATTCTTCAGTCTGTTCTTCAATAGCAGTTTTTACTGCATGTTGCATCGGATCTTGCGCTTCTTGATCTTCATCAGTGCTGGGTCTATCTGCTTTGAAAAGACGATAGGTAGGTAAAAAAGGTTCGATCTTAGGCCAGAGCTTCTTTCATCTGCCTGGTCTGCATTAATAAGTTTTGTTTCAAATATAATTGAATTCCCCAATTGAATCCCCCAATGATGCCCACAATGCGCAACGCATCTCTGAATTAATTGTTAAATTAACTTGTTCTTCAAGTCCGGCAGAACGAATTTTTGTTTTTAACTCGTTATTTTTCTTTAGGAGCAAATCATTGAAACCTTTGTTTGATGGGTGCTTGGCACAAATCCAAATCGTCTGCTTTCCATTTGGTGGATACTTTTTCCAAATCTCCAAAGTTCCATTGTCGTTGAGAAGATATTCTCGTTCAAGAGATATTGTTACGTTTTCTATATCAATCCAATAAAATAACAGTGTATTGACATGAGGTGTAGAATGATATCAGAAGGTGATAGCAATGTTGCGTAACGAGGCGAGAAAACTACTGGTGCAGGCATACGAACAGACCCACGACGCGCAAGCAGTGGCAAAGTGTTTCCATGTGAGTACAAGCACAGTGTATCGTTTGAGCGGACAAATGAAGAAAACTGGCAGTGTAGATCTTCAAACCAGTCAGCGAGGAAGGAAGCCGGCACTGACAGAAAAAGATTTGCAGGATATTGACCAGCTGATCACAGCCCAGCCGGATATCACGATCGACGAGATCATCGAAAAACAGGGGCTGTCTGTCAGCAACGAAACGGTGCGAAAGGCCGTGATTGGGCTGGGTTATATTTACAAAAAGAAGTCCTTTTACACAGCAGAGCGGGAGCGTGTTCGATGTTGTGGCGGCGAGAGGGGCCTGGAGTGAAATGATAGCGCAGTGCGAAGCGGACAAACTGGTATTCCTGGATGAAAGCGGCGTAAACACGGACTTGAGCCGCCGCTATGGGCGGGCCATTGGAGGGGAGCGGTCAGTAGACAAGACTCCCTTGAATACGCCTGCCAATACCACGATTCTTTCCTTCGTAAGACGCAACGGTGAGACTGCTTATACGATTTACAGCGGTGGAACGACCCGTGAAAAATTTCTGGACTATCTCAAAAACACGCTCATTCCCACGCTGCACCAAGGGGATATTGTCATCATGGATAATATGCGCACGCATCATGTCAAAGAGGTCCGAACGCTTTTGCAGGGGGCTGGCATGAAATTACTGTACTTGCCAGCGTACAGCCCTGATTTGAATCCAATTGAAAATATGTGGTCTAAAATCAAGGCCATTCTTCGCAAGCTGAAAATCAGATTATTACCCCAGCTCCCGCATGGCATTGCTCAGGCTTTCTCGCTGATCCGCCCTTCCGACTGCGCTGGTTGGTTTTCTGCCGCTGGCATTCCTTGCTAATTTCTTGGATTGATATAAACGCATATATTTCGTTTGCGGTTCTCCGCCTTGAACCCCACAAAATTTCCTCCAAAATCTTCGCACTAATCCTATTGGTACAGCTTCTAAGAGTACATGCCCTTTCGGGCTTTCGATTTCACAAATTATCCATCTGCCGAAAGAAGGCGTTGCCCCAGGCACGCGACCATACACGCAAGCCGCAAATTTTGCGGCGGAAAAAACATCCCAGTCTCCCGCGTCTTGGGTGCAGCGTCACGCTGCCGTCACGTTGGGAGCATTTTTAGGAATTCCTCCTCAGAGAGCACAGGGATTCCCATAGCCAGTGCCTTTTCCAGCTTGGAGCCTGCTTCCTCCCCCGCCAGCACAAAGCTGGTTTTTTTCGACACAGAGCCTGTCACCCGGCCTCCTTCCCGTTCAATCAGGGCGGAGGCTTCTTTCCGGGAAAGGGTGGGCAAAGTGCCTGTGAGCACAAAGGCCTGCCCGGCAAGGGCGTTCCCAGCAGGAGCCTGGGCCTGGGATTTCAGGTTCAGCCCCAGGCTTTCCAGCCGGGCCAGGAGATCCCGGGTGCTTCCGTGGGAGAAAAACTCCGCCACAGCCCGGGCCTTCACCTCCCCGAAGCCGTCTATGGCGCTCAGTTCTTCCTCCTGGGCCGCCAGGATGGCCTCCATGGAAGGGTATCTGCCGCAGAGCACCTGTGCGTTTTTCACGCCGATATGGGGGACGCCCAGGGCAAACACCAGCCTGTACAGATCATTTTGCTTTGATTTCTCCAGCGCTGCCAGCAGGTTCTCCGCGCTCTTTTCCCCAAAGCGCTCCAGCTTCTCCAGCCGACCTGCCTCCAGGGTGTACAGATCCGCCGGGGAGGACACCAGCCCTTCCCCCACAAGCTGCTCTAAAAGGGCAGGACCCAGTCCGTCGATGTCCATGGCGTCCCGGCTGGCAAAGTGGATGAGGTTCCGCAGAAGCTGGGCCGGGCACTGGGGGTTTGTGCAGCGGACAGCCGCCTCCCCTTCTTCCCGGGACACCTGCTCCCCGCAGGAAGGGCACCTGTCCGGCAGCAGGAAGGGGACGCTTTCCGGGGGATTCTCCACCACAGACACCACCTCCGGGATAATCTCCCCGGCCTTGCGCATAATCACCCGGGAACCGATGCGGATATCTTTTTCCGCAATGAAATCCTGGTTGTGGAGGGTGGCCCGGCTGACAGTGGTGCCCGCCAGGGTTACAGGCTCAAAAACGCCTGTAGGGGTCAGCACCCCGGTGCGGCCCACATTCACCTCAATGTCTGTCAGGGTGGTTTCCTTTTCCTCGGGAGGGTATTTAAAAGCCTCCGCCCACCGGGGGAACCGGGCGGTGCTGCCCAGCTCCTCCCGCTGGGCAAAGCTGTCCACCTTGATAACCGCCCCGTCTATGGGGAAGGCAAGTTCCCCACGCCTGTCCCCCAAATCCCCGATAAACCGGAGGATGTCCTCCATGTCTGTGGCTTTATGGAAAATGGGGCACACAGGAAAGCCCAGGGCCTCCAGCCGCTTGAGGGACTGCTCATGGCCTGAAAGGGTTTCTCCCTGTATCCGCTGGACATTAAAGACGAAAATGGACAGCCCCCGACCGGCCGTCACTCGGGGATCCTTCTGCCGCAGGGATCCGGCGGCGGCGTTGCGAGGATTTTTAAAAAGCTTTTCCCCCAAAAGCTCCTGGCGCTGGCACAGCTTTTCAAAGTCCCCGTCCGAGAGGAACACCTCCCCCCGCACCTCCATAAAGGGCACAGGCTCTGTGAGGCGCTTGGGGATGCTTTGGATGGTGCGCAGGTTTTCCGTCACGTCCTCCCCTGTCACGCCGTCCCCCCGGGTGGACCCCCGGGTGAACACCCCGTCCACATATTCCAAGGCAACGGAAAGCCCGTCAAATTTCGGCTCCACCACATATTCCACCGGCCCTGCCGTTTCCCGCACCCGGCGGTCAAAATCCAGCAGCTCCTCCTGGGAGAAGGCGTCGTGGAGGCTTTCCAGCGGCACCTGGTGTACCACCGGGGCAAAGGTGTTATACACCGCCCCGCCTATGCGGTTTGTAGGGGAATCCTCTGTCACAAGCTCGGGAAACGCTGCCTCCAAGTCCTCCAGCCGCCTAAACAGCCCGTCGTATGCAAAGTCGCTTATTTCCGGGTCGTCCTCTGTGTAATACTTCCGGCTGTGATAGCGTATTTCCTCCCTCAGCTTTTCGATCTCCCGCTGCGCGGCTTCCCTGTCCATGGGCTGTTCCCTCCTGTGCTTTTTGATTGATAAATTGACAATATAAAAGTGCTGGCTTATCCATCGGTTCCGGCAGGCTTCTTACCCTAAGAAGCCGTACCAATAGGCTCCTGCACAAACTTTTTCGGGAAATTTAGCGGGCTTCTGTGTTGGAAATCCTCGAAATACACAAGTATTTCTTGCGGTTCTCCGCCTTGAACCCCACAAAATTTCCTCGAAAATCTTCGTACCAATCCTATCGGTACAGCTTCTAAAAGTTTTCCCGCACAAAATATTTTCATCCGCATACAATAGCGGGAATCAACATGCACAGCCTGGAAACGGATCTTTTCAAGCTGTGCGGCTATTATGGAGGTGGCCTATGAGATGGAAAAGACGCCGCAGGCCCCCGGCCCGGCACAAAAGGGCCTTTGGGGCCGTAGGGCTGGCGCTGCTGCTGTGCGCCCTCTGGACACTGTGCTGGGAACGGGGCCTTGCCGCCCTGTCGCCAGAGCTTATTGAGGAAGCGGCCCGGGGCTATGTGCTGGAATGCCTAACGCAGGCGGTGGAGGAGGAAATGGCCGGGGAAGAAAGCCCTTACATACAGGTGGAACGGGACAGCAAAGGCCAGATTACCGCCGCCAGCGCCAATCCACATGCCCTGAACCAGCTAAAAGCCAGGGTGCTGGAACGGCTTTCCCAAAGCCTGAACGGGCGCAGGGAAATAAAGGTTCCCCTGGGCAGCCTGACAGGCATTAGGATCTTAAATGGCAGGGGCTTCTGCGTGCCGGTGCGCATGGCTTTTGAAGGCTCTGCCAACCTCCGCTTTGACACAGAGTTCACCACCGCCGGGGTAAACCAGAGCCTGCACAGGATCACCATGACCGTAACCGCCTATGCCTATTCCCAGTCCCGCCGCTTTGAAGCCAAGGTGGAGGAATCCACCTCCACTGTGCTGGCAGAAACCCTGGTGGTAGGCCCTGTGCCCTCCCTGGCCCTGGCAGGCGGCAGGGAAAGCTAAGCCGCTATCAGGTTAGGGCTTCTCCCCGCTTTTCAGCCGCTCCACAAAGGCGGCGCTGGCGGCGTGATAGGCAGACACATCCGGGTCTGCCAGGATGGTGCCCGCCGCCCCCCGGAGCGTCACATTCAAAGACTGGCACAGCTCCAGGTAAATCTGTGGATCCCACAGGTTCAGCCTGCTTTCATCCGGCTGGAAGGCGGAAAGGGCCTTGCAGTCCCCCCAGGGGATGAGGGCCTTCTCGAAATCCTTTGCCCCCTGGGGCATGGCTGTGCCGTCTGTATACTGAAGCTTCCCGTCCATCTCCCCGGCAACCTCATGCAGGGCGCCCTTGTCCTGGAGGAAAATCATGCACTCATCGCTTATCAGGCTCACCTGTAAATCCAGCAGCGATTCCTCCCGCTGGGCCTGGTCTGTGGTGCCGGGCACAAAGGTGTATGTCTGCAGCTTCACCATCACCCTGCCGTCCCCGTTGCGGTCGTCGGCATAGGAGGCGAGCAGCTCCTCCAACTGTTTGCGCCCTGGCTCCGGCATGGTGTAGGAAGTGACCAGCCCTACAATGTAGTCAGGCCCGGACTGCAAAAACAGGGTATACAGCAGCACCCCCAGCACCAGCATCAGCGCCAGCGCGCCCATCATAAAAGACATATTCCGGTTCATCCAGTTCTGCCGGCGCTTTTTAGGGGTGTCCGGGGTGTCGTCCCCCTCCCGTATCAGCCTTTCCGGATCGTCCAGGTATAAAAGCTCCTCCGGCAGGCTGGGGTCGTCGTAATAGCTTTCTTCTTTCTGCTTTTTCTTCATGGGGATCTTTGCGCGGCAGAGGGATTCTGCCGCCCCTTTCTTTATTTATCGGGAGAAAAACAGGGCAAAAAGCAAATTGTGAACAAACTGTTAAACGTGGTAAAATCCAGGCAAAAACAGTTGTTTTGAAAGAATTTGTTCCTGAATTGTCACCCATTTGTCATCACTGCAAGCCTTGGGAAAAACGCCGCCTCAGGCCTTGCCGGCTTTTTCAATGGCCTGCTTCAAATCTGCCAAAATGTCCTCCAGGCTTTCGATGCCCACGGAGAGGCGGATAAGGTCGGCAGGCACGCCGGCCTCCTGAAGCTGCTGGTCAGAAAGCTGGCGGTGGGTGGTGCTGGCGGGATGGAGCACGCAGGTGCGCAGGTCTGCCACATGGGTGACAACAGAGGCCAGCTCCAGGCTGTCCATAAATTTCTGGGCCGCTTCCCTGCCGCCCTTGATGCCAAAGGCCACCACGCCGCAGGATCCATGGGGCATATATTTCTGGGCAAGGGCATAATACGGATTGCCCGGCAGGCCGGGATGGTTCACCCAGGAAACGCGGGGGTCAGACTGGAGGTATTCCGCCACCTTCTGGGCGTTCTGGCAGTGGCGCTCCATGCGCAGGGCCAGGGTTTCCAGGCCCAGGTTCAAAAGGAAGGCATTCATGGGCGCGGCCTGGGCACCCAGATCCCGCATCAGATGGCAGCGGGCCTTGGCGATATAGGCGGCGGGGCCAAACTGCTTGGTGTACACCACCCCGTGGTAGGATTCATCCGGCTCTGTCAGGGCGGGGAATTTGCCGTTATCCCAGTTAAACTTCCCGGAGTCCACAATCACGCCCCCCACCTGTACGGCGTGGCCGTCCATATACTTGGTGGTGGAGTGTACCACAATGTCGGCCCCAAACTCTATAGGCCGGCAGTTGATGGGGGTGGGGAAGGTGTTGTCCACAATCAGGGGCACGCCATGCTCGTGGGCGGCCTGGGCGAACAGCTCCAGATCTGTGACCACCAAAGAGGGGTTGGAGAGGGTTTCCGCAAAGACGCAGCGGGTGTTCTCCCGCATGGCGGCCCGCAGCTCTTCCAGGGAAGCGGCGGGGGGCACAAAGGTAACCTCCACCCCCATTTCCTTAATGGTTTTGAAAAACAGGTTGAAGGTGCCGCCATAGATGGCGCTGGAACAGACCATGTGCTGGCCCGCTGTGCAGATGTTCAGCACAGACAGCAGGGAGGCCGCCTGGCCGGAGGAGGTGATCATGGCCCCCACGCCGCCCTCCAGAGCCGCGATTTTCCGCTCCACGCAGTCGTTGGTGGGGTTGCCCAGGCGTGTGTAAAAAAAGCCTTCTGCCTTTAAATCGAAAAGATCCCCCATTTCCTGGGAGCTTTCATAGGTGTAGGTGGTGCTCTGGACAATGGGCACCACCCGGGGCTGCCCGTTTCCGGGCTTATAGCCCGCGTGGATGCAAAGGGTGTCTCTCTGTAAATCTTTCATCTTTCTTCTTCCTTTCCTGATACAAAATGTATAACAAGGGGCGGGGCCGCCCCCTTGAAAACTGTTTGGGGTTATCCGAACCAAAGGGATTTCAGCCAGTTGGCAAGGCCGTCTGCCGCGAACACCACGCAGATGATAACCAGGATAAAGGCCAGGGCAGAAAGGGACTGCACCACCAGCCGCTTTTTGCTGGACATTTCCTCCCATTGGGGCGCAGGATCGTCCTCCTCCAGCTCCCGGCACAGGGCGGCGGAAAGCTCCCGGGCGGCAGGGAGATCCCGAAAGGGCACAAAAACGCTTTTGTCTGTGGGCATAATCTCGCTGTCATACAGGGGCACTGGCCTGCCCTTGGAAAAAGACTCCAGGCGGCAGTCTATATCCTGTTCTGCAAACAGGCTTTCCAGGCGGCCCGCCGTATACAAATCTGCCCGCTGGAGAAAAACGAAGTCCTCCTCCAGAGCCTCCCGGAGTTTGTTGCTTTTGCAGTTGGGGCAGCGGTGTTCATAGTTCTCGCAGACAGACTGGCAGCGCTTGCAGTACAGCACCGGAATCCCTCCTTTTCAGGTTTTGCGTCCTTGACTATAATAAACCAAAAGGGCCGGTTTGTAAAGGCAATCTCACAATAAGGCAGGAGGAACCGCCTGAAAACTTTTCCGCCTAAGCCGCGTCCCGCCGAAGGGCGGCCTTGATTTATGGGGAAAAATATGAAATAATGGGAAGGAGAAAAAAAGGCGGAAAGGGGCATGGACATGCCAAGAAGAACGGTTGCCATTGAAAAAAACGACGGAGGGCAGCGGCTGGATAAGTTCCTGCTGAAAGCTTATCCAAACCTGCCTCCAGCGGTGCTGTATAAATGCGTGCGGACAAAGGATGTGAAGCTGAACGGCAAACGGTGCCAGGCCGACCAGCGGCTGCGGGAGGGGGATGTGCTTACCCTGTACTGGCAGGAGGATTTTTTCCAGAAGGCGCCGGAAAGCCATGATTTCCTCAAGGCCCCCAAAGCCCTGTCCATTGTCTATGAGGACGAAAACCTTCTGCTGCTGGACAAAAAGCCGGGGCTTATCGTCCATCCGGACGAGCACTACCACTTCGATTCCCTCATTGCCCGGGTGCAGCACCTGCTTTACGACCGGGGGGAATATGACCCCCAGGCAGAGAACTCTTTTGCCCCGGCCCTTATCAACCGCATTGACCGGAACACTGGGGGCATCGTCATGGCGGCAAAAAACGCGGAAGCCCTGCGGGTGATGAACCAGAAGGTGAAGGACAGGGAGCTGGAAAAGAAATACCTGTGTGTGGTGTGCGGGCGCATGGAGGAAAAAGAGGGGCTGCTGACAGGATACCTCCAGAAGAACGAATCCCAGAACCGGGTGTATATCAGCAAAAAGCCTGTGCCCGGGGGAAAGTCTATCCGCACGAAATACCGGGTGCTGGAGGAAAGGCGGGACTTTTCCCTCCTGGAGGCAGAGCTGCTGACAGGGCGCACCCACCAGATACGCGCCCACTTTGCCGCCATCGGGCACCCCCTGGCCGGGGACGGGAAGTATGGCAAAAACGCGGTGAACAAAAAGACGGGCTTTCCCTATCAGGCCCTGTATTCCTATAAGCTGGGGTTCCGCTTTACCACTCCCGCCGGGGCGCTGGATTACCTGAACGGCCGGGTGTTCACTGCCGGGGAGCCTTGGTTCCTCCGGGAATTCCGGCAGTTCCCTTAAAGAGGGCAGGCGGGTACAGCAGCCCGGCCCCAGCCGCATGCGCTTGGGCCGCCCGGAAGCCAGCAGGGCCTTTGAAAAAGACGGCGCCGGCGTTTTTTGCCGCGCAACTGCCAGTTGCGGCATTTCCAAGCCCGCATGGTGGCCCGCAACCGGAAAAAATGCTATGCTGAAGGAGCTATCTAAGCAGAAAGGCAGGCGAACAGGCAATGGAAAGAAACGTAATGGAAAACAACATGGCACTGGGGGAAAGGCTCCAGGCCCTGCGGAAGTCCCGGGGGCTTTCCCAGGAGCAGCTTGCGGAACAGGCAGGGGTGTCCCGGCAGGCGGTGAGCAAGTGGGAGCTGGGGGAATCGGTTCCGGAACTGGGCAAGGTGGTGGCCCTCAGCGAGTTTTTCGGCGTGACTACGGACTACCTTTTAAAAGGCAGCGAAACAAAGGCCGTCCCTAAAGGCGGCTGGGACCGGAAAAGCATCGGACAGGTGCAGTATGTGGTATCGGCAGGGCTTATGGCTATTGGGCTGCTGCTGGCCTTTAGGGGCTGGTATGACAGCCAGGAGGATTCCGTCATATGGGGCAGCATGATTATACAGGTGGCCGGGGTGGCTTGGTACTTCGCGGGTAAAATCGTCTCCCACCAGGAGGCCCCCTTTTTCATTAAAATGCTGGACTGGGCTTTGGGGCTGTTTATGCCCTGTTCCATGGCGACGGGGTACATCTTCTTCAGGCTGCTTACGCCGTACCCCCTGGATGTGGGCGTGCCCGCCACAGCGGTGTTCCTCTTCCTGTACGGGGCGGCGCTGCTGGCGGTGTACCGGATTTTAAAGAAAGCAGAGGCGCAGAAGCCTCCCGCAGATTAAGGGTTCCACCACCTATGAGGGAGAACTAAGAACCTGTATTCATAATCGAAACTGCTGGATGAGCGGGAATTTTGGGGGCAAGGAAATTTAACAAAGAGCGTCTCCCAAAAGACCGCTTAGATGATGGCTGCAGGTTGTGAATACATTCTAAGGACTCAGCCCCTAAAGGGGCACCAGCGCATTACCTTCAAGGGCCGCTTTTGCAGCGGCTCTTTCATTTGCGGCCTATAAGGCTGTAAGAAAAGCCAGCGCCTTTAGGCGCTGGCCGGTAACCGGGGCTTTTTGCCCTTATGCCCCCCCTTTTTGACGGGCGGTTTTGTTTTCTTAACTCTCCAAAAGCGCGTGCCCTATAGTAAACGCACTTGAAAATCGGGATGTACCGATTTTCAAACCAGGCGGCTTTACCGCCTGGTTCAAAAGAGGCATTCTGCCTCTTTTGAACTGCGTTAACGATATCCTTCCAGCTCAAAGCACAGCGCGCACCGCTCCCCTATCCCAAAGGCTTCAAAATACCGCTCCTCCAGGGGGATCCATTTGTCCCGGAACTGGGAGAGCGCCTGGGAGCCATTGCGGGCTTCAATGCGGGCAAGCTGCTTTTGGGGGCTGACATGCAGGAACACCCGCAGGTGGTATGCGTCCCACAGGGCAGGATGGCAGCTATAGGAACCTTCTATAATGACGGCAGGGCCTGCCTCTATCCGGACAGGCGGGGAAAAGCTTTGGCTGTGGCAGTCATAGGGGCGGTAAACCGCATCCCGGCCTGCCTGGAGGGGGAGGAGCACTTCCTCTAAAAAGCGCTCCCTATCCACATTGCCTCCCGGTTCTGCCAGTCGGGCCTCCGTCCGCTGGGCTGGGCGCAGAAAGAAGTGATCCATATGCACAACGCCCCAGCCTGTCTCCTGGCGGAGCGCCTGGGCCAAGGTGGTTTTTCCGGCGGCGCAGCGGCCGTCTATGGCCACCAGGAAGGGAGACCCTGTCCGGGGCATCCCTGCGATTTTCGCAGAAGCGGCAGCCGCGTTAAGCTTCTGTATGTTCATGGGACTTGTCCTTGTGCGCTTTAAAAGGCACCAGCCCGGTGCGACCCAAAGCCAGCATGATGGTGGGGATTAAGATGAGCTGGGCCAGAATGCCGGGAATGGCGTTGATGAAGGCCCCTGCCAGGAACATCTGCAAGGTAAAGCCGTTTCCAAACACGCCCATTTGGATGGTCTGGACAATCCCCCAGACTACCCGGCCTGCCAGCATAGCCAGCACCAGGCTGCGGTAAAGCGCCAGCAGGCAGTGCCACTTGGAAAGGCTGTAAAGCAGGCCCGCGACCAAGCCGTAGGTCATCAGCTCAAAGGCCATGCCGGTTGCCATGGGGTAAAACGCCGGCGCGCCGAACAGTGCCGAGCGCAGCAGGGGCAGGACAAGCCCCACCACAGCGCCCTGCTGCCAGCCGCAAATCAGGCCGCAGAGCAGCACCGGGATATGCATGGGCAGGAGCATCTGGCCGATTTGGGGAATTTGCCCGGTGAAAAAGGGAAGCACCAGGCCAATCGCCAGAAACAGGGCGGGCAAGACAAGATTTTTTGAGATGGATTTCATAAAGGTCCCTCCTTCTTGATAATGGGGGGAGCGGTCAAACGCGCATGTTGCCATGTGCCCGGTCGGGCAGGGAATATGTACAAGGGTTTGCTGGGCGGGCTTCAGAAACCGCGCGGGCCGGACGCACTCCGTAATGGCACGGGATGATTATAATACTTGGAGTGAGGTTTATGTCAAGCTTTATTTTCCAGCACAGCCCCCGTCTGCCGGGACAGCGGCAAGCTGGGCAGGGTTATATGATGAAACTTTTTTGAAAGGACATCCCCCAAACGCAGAGTTGTTTCACGAAGAATATACCTCTTGCGAAAATGAAATAGTGCGATAAAACAGAGGCATGAAATACGAGAAGATAGCGGAATATTCAAACACAGGATTTTGGAGAATTACCGGGGTAAAGCGGGCAGCATTTGACAAGATGGTAGAAATTCTGCAAAAAGGATATGCGGAAAAGCACCGGCGCCGTGGGAGGACGCCAAAGCTGAGCACAGAGGATCGGCTGCTGGCAACCCTGGAATATCTGCGGGAATACCGTATATGGACTCAATCCTCCAACTGGGCGGTATACAGGTGGTAGTATTGGCCCTGTTTCTCCATTAGCTGCTCATGGCTGCCCATTTCAGCAATGCCCTTATTGGCAATATAGAGGATGCGGTCGCTGCTTTTGATGGTGGAGAGCCGGTGGGCGATGATAAAGGACGTGCGGCCCTTTAAGAGGGCCTGGAGGCCCTGCTGCACCAGCTTTTCCGTTTTGGCGTCTATGGAGGAGGTGGCCTCGTCCAGCACCAGGATTTTAGGGTCGGAAAGCAGGGTGCGGGCAAAGGCTACCAATTGCCGCTGGCCCTGGCTCAGGCGGGAGCCGCGCTCGTTGACCTGGGTGTAATACCCGTCCTCCATCTGGCTGATGAACTCGTGGGCGCACACAGTTTTGGCGGCGGCAATCACCTCTTCGTCAGTGGCGTCCAAGCGGCCGTAACGGATGTTGTCCATAATGGTGCCGGAGAAAATGAAGCTCTCCTGGAGCATAATGCCCATCTGGCTGCGCAGGGACTGAAGCGTTACCCCGGCAATGTCATGGCTGTCCAGGAGCACCTGGCCGCCGTTCAGGTTGTAGAAGCGGGAGAGCAGGTTTACCACCGTGGTTTTGCCTGCCCCTGTAGGGCCTACCAGGGCGATGGATTCGCCGGGGGCAACCTCCAGGTTGAAATTTTCCAGAATATTCACGCTGCCGTCATAGGAGAAGGTCACGTCCTGAAAGGACACCGCGCCCTGAATGGGCGGCAGTTGGGCGGCTCCCGGCACGTCGTCCACCGTAACGGGTTCGTCCATCATCTCGAAAATGCGCTCCAGATAGGCCACCGCGTTGATAAAGGTGTTATAGAGGTTGGACAGGCTGAGCATGGGCTGCCAGAAGCGCCAGGCATAGGAGGACAGGGCGATAATGGTGCCTATCTGCATCCCAGGCCCCAGGGCGCACAGGCCCGCCAGGTACATGGCCCCCACCACCCAGGTGGAGATGTTGTCTACAGACACCCAAATCAGGTTGGAGGTGTACTGGGCGCGCATCCAGCTCCGGCGGTAGTTCTGGTTCAATTTATCATAAATCCCGGCGTTTTCCTCCTCCCGCACAAAG
The DNA here is from genome assembly GCF_036941085.1 of Acutalibacter sp. JLR.KK004. Lineage (NCBI taxonomy): Bacteria > Bacillati > Bacillota > Clostridia > Eubacteriales > Acutalibacteraceae > Acutalibacter > Acutalibacter sp. JLR.KK004. The sequence continues at coordinate 244,605 of NZ_JAYMNQ010000001.1, read as the reverse complement.
GCCTGGGTGATTTTCATGCCGTCCAGGCTTTCATGAAGGTAAGCGTTCAGGTTGGAAGATTTGTTGGATACATCCTGCCAGGCCCGGCGCTGGGCAGGCTTCACCAAGAAGATGACAATGAGCAGCAAAGGCACCCCCGCCATCACCACCAGGGAAAGCCGCAGGTCGCAGATGAGCATGAAGGCGGCAATGAGCAGGAGGTTGAAAATTTCCAGGATAAAGTTGATAATGCCGTTAGACAGCGCGTCAGACACGCTGTTTATGTAGTTGATAACCCGCACCAGGATTTTGCCGTGGGGGCGGTCGTCATAGAACTGGAAGGGCAGCTTTTGCAGGTGGGCGAAAAGATCCTTGCGGATATCATAGATAATCTCCTGGCCGACGGAAATCATGTACCTGCTGCGCGCCCGGCCGAAGAGCACTGACACGACAATGGCGGCCAGCATGGCAGCGGACAGGAGCACCAGCTCCCCATAATCTTTATTGGGTACGGAGACATTGATGCCCCGCTGCACCAGCAGCGGCCCTACAAGGGCGGCTGCTGCGGAAATGGCGGAATACAGCAGGGAGAGCACCATTTTTTTCTTGTGCTGCCCGATGTATGTACCTGCCCGCAGCAGGTGTTTCAAGTTAAACGGGGTTTCCAGGTTTTCGTCTACGTCAAAGCGGTTGCGCGCCATTTCAGCCCACCTCCTTTTCTGTGCCGCCATTTTGCAGCAGGTAAACTTCCCGGTAATAGCCGGGCTGCTGAATCAGCTCCCTGTGGGTGCCTGCCTGGGTAATCCTGCCGTCCTCAATTACCACCACTTTATCGGCCCGCTTGGTGGTGGAAATGCGCTGGGCCACAATGATCTTGGTGCAGGGGAAGCTGAGGCCGGAAAGCTGCTCCTGGATGTACTTTTCTGTTTCCAGATCCACAGCGGAGGTGGTATCGTCCAGGATGAGGACGCTGGGCTTCACTGCCAAAGCCCTTGCCAGGGCAATGCGCTGCTTTTGCCCGCCGGACAGGCCTGTGCCCCGCTCGCCGATAACTGTGTCAAAGCCCTGGGGCAGCTTTTCAGCGAAATCCACTGCCGCCATCCTGGCAAAGGCTTTCACCTCATCCTCTGGCATACTGCTGTCGCCATAACAGATGTTGCCATCTACGGAATCGGAAAAAAGGAACACGTCCTGGGTGGCAATGCCAATGGAGGAGCGCAGCTTTTTAAGGTCATACATGCGCACCGGCACGCCGTCTATGTCCACTTCCCCCTGGGTGGCGTCGGCAAAGCGGGGGATAAGGCTGATAAGGGAGGTTTTGCCGGCGCCTGTGGGTCCCATAATGGCAACTGTTTCCCCCGGCTCCACAGTGAGGTCGATATCCCGCAGCACCTGGGCGCCATGAAGCTTCAGCCCCGCGCCCTTGAACTCCACCCTGCCCTGCAGGCGGCCTTTGGGATTTACAGCGTCGGGGCGGGTGGTGATGGTGGATTTGGCATAGTAAAGCTCAATGATTTTGCTGGAGCTGGCAAAGAACCGCTGCAAATCGTTCAGGTGCATGCCCAGCATACGCATAGGCTCTACCAGCGTCCAGGTTAAGCCGTTAAAGAGGGTGAAAGCGCCAATGGTGATACGGCCATTGATTAGGAATATGCCGCCCACCAGCAGCACAGCCACAGAAAGGGACTGGGACAGGGTGTCCACATAGGGGCTGAATTTCAGCCATAGCAAAGACGCCGTCTCGTTGGCCTGCTTATAGTCCCGGTTCTTCTCGTCGAAGCGTTCTTTCTCATACTCCTCCCGGGCAAAAGCCTTTACCACCCGGTTGCCGGCGATGTTCTCCTGGGCGGCGGTGTTCAGGCGGGAGAGCTTTTCCCGAAGCTCCACATAGAGGGGGTGTACCTGGCGGGAAAACACCAGGGTGATGACAAAGATGAAAGGCGTTACAGCCAGCATGGTGAGGGCAAAGAGCCAGTCTGTGGCGAAGAAGGTGATAGTGGTGGTGGTGAACAGCACCACGCAGTGGATAAGCTGCCGGACAACCCAGCACACAGTGTGGCGGATCATGTCCATGTCGCCGGTAAGGCGGGTCATCAGGTCGCCGGTGCGGTAGGCGCTGTAGAAAGCCTGATCCTGCTCCTGCATGTTTTTATAGAGATCCCGGCGCAGGTCGTATATCAGCTTTTGGGACACGTTCTCATAGGTCATGATGGAAAGGTATCCGAAGCCTGTGCGGAACAAAGTGAACCCTATGAGGACTGCCACCATGATGATGAGGTGGCGGATGGCATCCTCCGCCACCGTCCCGGACTCCTGGAGGGGGCGGAAGATGGCGTCCATAATGCGGGCGGTTATGGCGGAGTTGCCCAGTGCCAGCACTGCCAGCACGACGGTGGAGCATAAAGCGAACACATACTTCTTGCGCAGGCCCTGCAAACGGGCCCACACCCATCTTAATTGAAACATAGCACATTTCCTCCCTGCTGAACGGGCAGCGGCGTGATAGGCGGGGCTGGCGCCCTTTTGCTTTTGGGTAGTCAGCGCGGCCTGAAAATCAGCCTTTGCCGGTTTTCAAGCGCGCTTACGGTAAAACCCCTACCGGAAAGCTTTGCCGGCATCTCCATGGGCGCGGGTTCTAAACCCTGCTTATTATAGACCTGCCAGGAGAAAAAGCAAGATGGGTTTGTGTGAATTTTAAATTTCAGCAGTATAACAAATCCCCCCCGGTGATTTCTGGCAAAGTTTGTATACTATTCTTCTCCGGGTTTTGCCCTGCGCATCCCAGGTAAAACGCCTCCCGAACCAGAAGCTTCTGCTGCTTCCAAAGCGAAAAATTTGCAGGTTTGGCGGCTGCGGGGCAAAATTTTTGCTTTCCCCTCTTGATTTTGCAGGATCTGTATGATAATATTAGTTATATGCCGCTGTGGCGGAACTGGCAGACGCCCGGGACTTAAAATCCCGTGATGGCAACATCGTACCGGTTCGATCCCGGTCAGCGGCACCATCTGAACTAGGGTAGGAGTTTGAACAGGCAATTTGGACTGTCCAAAATTCCTACCCTAATTTTGTGGGAAAAAGCCTTCGATGTATACTGTGCTCTCTAGCCGCTATAAAAGGTTAGGGCTTGTTTGAAAATAGAGGAAGTACCGGAATTTTTGTTCCAAAGGGGAGCGGTTTCAAGGCGGAAACCACAAGAAATACTGTCGTATTTCGAGGATTTCCAACACAGAGAACCGCAGGCGCATACATGCGTCCCGTTTGGAGCAAAAAGACGGTGTTTACGATTTTTCAAACAAGCCCTAGCCCAAAAGGACTATTCCTGCTCAGTTTTTGGGTATTTAGGGGCATCGCCCGTTTTTTCTCAATTGAAACCCGGCGAAAAATATGCTAATATGAAAGTAATAAAACGGCGGAAAGGCTATACCGTCGTCTGCTCACTGATGTCAAGCCCATAAAAAGCATGCCGGACTGGGGCGGTATTTTAGACCCCAATCAGAAAGGAAATCCCCCATGAACAAAAACACCTTTGCCCCCACCCCGCCCATGGGGTGGAACAGCTACGACTACTACGACACCACCGTCAACGAAGAACAGGTGAAGGCCAACGCCCGGGTGATGGCGGAAAATCTCAAGCCCTTCGGCTGGGAGTATGTGGTGGTGGACAGCCAGTGGTACGCCCACGGGGCCGGGTCCCAGCGGGACAAATTCCAGTACATCCCCTTCGCCCCGGTGGAGATGGACGAATATTCCCGCCTGCTGCCTGACCCGGCCCGGTTCCCTTCCTCCGCAGGCGGACAGGGGTTTGGGCCGCTGGCAGACTACGTGCACAACTTGGGGCTCAAGTTCGGCATCCACATGATGCGGGGCATCCCCCGGCAGGCGGCCCATAATCATACGAAAATCCTGCACACAGACACTGCCGCCGATATGGTGGCCGAACCGGACTCCGTCTGCCGCTGGAACCCGGACATGTACGGCGTGCGGGACTGCCCCGAGGGCCAGGCTTACTATGATTCCCTCCTGGAACTTTACGCCTCTTGGGGCGTGGACTTCATCAAGTGCGACGACATGTGCAACACCTATAACCTGGTGGACCATGACGAGCGGGGCTATGCGCGCAAACATGAGATCGAGATGCTGGCCCGGGCCATCCAGCGTGCGGGCAGGCCCATGGTGCTGTCCCTGTCGCCGGGGCCTGCGATAATTCAGAAATCCTGGCATTACAAAAAGTACGCCAACATGTGGCGCATCACTGACGATTTCTGGGACGACTGGAGGCTCTTGAAGGCCATGTTCCCCCGGTGCGAGATTTGGCAGGACCACGTGGCCCCAGGCTGCTACCCGGACTGCGACATGCTGCCCCTGGGGAAAATCGGCGGGGGCTTCGGCCAAGGGGAGCGGGATACCCGCCTGACCCGGGATGAGCAGCGCACTATGATGACCTTGTGGTGCCTGTTCGGCTCGCCGCTGATGTTGGGGGCCGAGCTGACCAAGCTGGACGACTGGACGCTGTCCCTGCTGACAAACCGGGAGGTGCTCTCCATGCTCACCCCAGAGTGCAGGCCCCAGCAACTGGAGCGGGACGACCGCCATGCCCTGTGGATGGCGGAGAACCAGCGGGAAAAGAAGCGGTACGCGGCTTTATTCAATCTGGCGGACCAGCCTGCCGCGCTCTCCATAGACCTGACAGAACTTTGGCCCGGCTGTGCCCGCGGACGGGAGTTGTGGACAGGGGAGCGGATTGCTGTGAAGGATGGTATACTTACTGTCCAGGTGCCGGTGCATGGGTGCAGGGTGTTTCAGGCCGAGTAAGGGAAGATAGCGGGAGAGTCTTTTTCCCAGCGCCCCGCGCGGCAGGCTGTCCCATTCAAAATTTCAGGATCCGATCTGCCCCAGCACCAGGCACAAAGCCAGCTCCAACCCAACCGGCAGGCTGTCCAGCTCCACCCATTCCTCCCGTGTGTGGGCCAGGCCGCCCCGTACAGTGCCAATGGTATTGGCAGGCAGGCCCAGGCTCAGGGGTATGTTGCTGTCGGTAGACTGGGGGGACACCTGGGCCTTCTCCCCCGTAACCGCTTCGATCACCTCCACAGAATTCCGGGTAAAACTTTCCAGCGCCCCCCGGTCCAGATCCCCGTCGCCAGGGCGCACGCCTAAGAGCTCCACCTGGATCTCCCAGCCCTGGCCCCGGCTGGCTTCCACAGCAGCGGTAAATTCTTCCTCCATCTTGTGCAGGCACGCCTGGGAGGTAGAACGGAACTCATAGAGCATGGAAGCCTCCTGGGCGATGGTGTTCACTGTGGTGCCGCCTTCGATGCTCCCTACGTTGTAGGTAGTCTTGGCTTCTGCGGGAGGTACGATGGCGTAAAGCCGCCCAATGAGTCCGCTGAGGATGTGGATGGCGTTGGGCCGGCCCCAGTCGCCAAAGGAGTGGCCGCCCATGGTCTTGCAGGTGACCCGGTAGCGGTAAGAACCCACGGCGCTGTTGGTGCAGCCGGGCATGTAGCCGTCAAAGGAGGTAAAGGCCCGGATGCGCCCGCCGTAGTCTTGGAAAAGCTGCTTGGTGCCGTCCAGGTTCCCCAGGCCCTCCTCGCAGCTGTTGGCTGCCAGAAGCAGGCCACGCTTGGGCTGGATATTGCCTTGCAGCAGATACTTGGCGCACAACAGCAGGTTCACCAGGTTAGCTGTGTCGTCGCCGATGCCCGGGGCAAAGAGCTTCCCGTCCCACTCGGCCATGGGCAGGGGATCCGTGTCTGGGAAAACGATGTCCGTGTGGGCCGCAAAGACGATCAGTTCCCCGTCCATGGGGCCGATTTTGCACACCACGTTCTGGGCATCGTCTATGACCACATCCGCGGCCCCCTGGGCCAGCAGCCAGTCCCGCACAAAAACTGCCCGCCGCCCCTCCTGGTGGGACGGGGCCGGTATTTTCCCCAAGGTGCGCAGAAGCTCCGCCTGCTCCTCTTTGTGATTCTGCGCAAATTGATGGGCTGTCTGCTGTATTTTTTCGTTCATAGGATAGCCTCCCTGTTTACATATTCTGTAAGGAAATCATACCACAAGTAGAGGGAAGTGTCTACTTGTTGGGGGCTTAAAGATGGGAATTGTTTGCAAAATGGGCATGGAGGAACCGGAGGACGGACCCTGGGTACAGATGTAAGCGTTATAAAGGGCCGAAAAGCATATCTAGGATTGAAAATGTCTGTGGAGTCCTGCAAACAAAAGTCAAGCCCCAAAATAAAAAATTTAGAAAGTGAAAAAGACGCAAGAAACTAGGGCTTGTTTGAAAATAGAGGAAATGACGAATTTTTGATTCAGAAGTGGTCAGATTCCAGGAAAAAACCGCAAGCCAACCTGCCGGTTGGCGAGGATTTTTGACACAGAATATGGCCGCTTATGGGCAAAAAGACAGCGTTTTCGATTTTTCAAACAAGCCCTAAGCCTGCAAAACCGGATTTTTGCAGAGCGAAATAAGTAGCTTCACAGATTCAGTTACAGTTTGGCAATTTCCTGATTGTCAGTAGCGTTGACGCATTCCTTGACCCTAGCGTAGTAGATGCGCAGGAACTTGTTCTGAGCAGCGGTCATGTAGACAAAATAAGGCTTGCCCTCGGGACGTTTTTTGTCCAGGAACTGGTACACCGGCTCGTCAGAGGGAGCCTTGCGGAGATAGGTATAAACAATCTGGTATAATGTCTTGCGTAGGTGAGGAGAGCCCCGCTTCGTTGTGGGATTGCTCTTGGAGATGTGCTTGCCTGAGTCATCCGCCGCCGGATCGATGCCGGCAGAACTCACGATGGAACTACGGCGAGGGAACCGGCGCACATCGCCAATCTCTGCCATCAACTGGACGGCAGTGGTTTTGCCCACACCGTACATGGCCCGGACCGTTTCATACTCCGGGAGCTGCTGGGCCAGTCGGGCCATTTCGGCGCGTAGGACGGCCAGCGCAGCCTTAACGAAGGCAAGCTCTTTTGCCGCGGTATTAATGAGCAGTTTGGTACTGCTGCTCTTGGGCAGTGTTGCGATAAGACCCAGGCTGTCTATGTACAAACTTGCTGCTTTCTGTGGGCTGAAATGATAGCCTTTTCGTTTACACCACTTGCGATAACGCTCTATGAAAGCCGTCTCGCCGACAAGGCGTATACACTCGCAATGCCAGAATGTAATAACAAAATCGATCCACTTCTGGCTTCCGTCCGCACGTTCCGGGCTGGAAAATAATTCGTTTACCCCTGGGAAAGTCTTGTCCGTAAGAGAAATGAGATTGTTTTGCAGCGCCACCGCATTCTTCATGTAGAGATCGTACTGGCGGGAGTACAGCTTCAGTTGTTCTCTGATCGCTCCCATAGGGGGGTATTCCCGCAGATCCACCCAGTTGTCAAGAGCGTACTTGGCGATTTTCATAGCGTCTGCTTTATCGGTCTTGACCTTGCGGATGGAACCTCCGCCGCTCTGCTTGATGAGTAGCGGATTCAACACGGTCACACGGATGGGGCTTGCCATATTTGAAATGCCGCTGGGCATAGTAAACATCTGCCCGTTTGTTTCGACCGGGAGCATCTCAATGGCTTGCGGGATTTTTGCCGGGACTGTTGTGGGGATGTGATCGCCTATCAGCGAATACACGCTGAACGCAGAGGGAATTGAGAACGGGAGCAACAGCCGCATGACCGCTATTCCCCAAAAGGCCAGGAATGTCTTTTTAGGCAGTAAATTGATTGCCAAAGCCCGTATAACGATAACAGCCAGGATCATCACAGCCCCCGCGCAACTCATTTGCAGCAGGCTCATTCGCTCCACCTCACTCCAAGTCGCCGACGATCTGTTTCAGCTTTTCGATCTGTTCGGCGCTTAATTTCTTCCTTCCCAGCAGAGCCGCAAACAGCTTGTCGGCAGAACCGTCATACACCTTGTTTATCAGCTCATTCGTTTCTGCCTCCTGCACATCCTCCTGCGGCACAAGCGCATGGCACATAAAGCCGGGATCGGAGCGTTCAATCGCACCCTTTTTGATACAACGCTTGATTAGGGTATAGGTCGTATTGACATTCCAGCCCAACTCCTCAGTCAGCAGTTTAGCGATATATTTTGCGGGGACATCGCCATCGCGCCAAAGGACAGACATCACTTTCAGCTCAGAGTCGAAAAGTTTAATGTCCATTCAGTCACACCTCCTTTTTAAGACTGTGGTAGTAGCCGCTACACCTAAATACTACCACAGTCTTAAAAACTTGTCAATACTACTTTGGTCTTAAAACAAAAATCATAATGTGATACCTGAAATCGCCATGGGATAAATCCCCTTTGTTTTCTGCACCATATAAAATAGCGGACAAGGGATTTTGAAAATCCTTTGTCCGCTATGTACGCTGGGTCTGTTATGTTTTATCCGGCTTTCTTCTGCTGGCCCGCCGCCCACTGGTCCAACAGACGATAGATGATCTTCTCGATCTGCAAGGGAGTATAGCTCTGGGGGAAGTATTTGCGGAGAGACTGTCCCTTGAGGGTGATGTTGTCCCAGTAGGGCTTTTTCTGCTCACACATGACGGCCAGCATAGCAATATTCATGTGGTTTCATAGGAACTGGCTGCTCGGCCCCGAGAGCGAGATACGTTTCTGTTCCATCCGAAAATCGAACTGTCAAATTTCCGTCAACTTTGTCCAGATTGTGCGCTGCTACGCAAAGACGGCTTTCCATTGAAATGACGTTGTAAATATCCACCACCTGATTGATGAACGGAATGCTCTGATGTTTCAGCAACATTGGACAACAACTTGGGACTTATATTTGTCTAATCGCGGAAAACAAAATATGGTGATACCTTTTGAGCAAGAAACTAAAATCCAGATTTTCTATACTCAAAACGACGGCTCCGAGGATGTACTCATTTATGGGCCAAAAGAAAATACGGAAGAAAACGGCGTAACCCTGCCAAGATTGATTTTAATGCCGTATTTCCTATTAGCTTTCCTTGCCCTTGTTGTACTTGCAATTCTACGATTTCTATTAAGAAATAAGCAAGCAATCATTGTTTGGATTGAGAGGGCTATACCGTTCCCCATTTCCTATATGGCAGCGCAGCTTTGCACAAAAGGACTTAACTTTACGACATATTCATCACAACGAGATTTTTGCATTATCATCCTGGTTGCTATGCTTCTTTATTTTGCGATGTTGATGGGAAAATCTCTTTATAAAGCAAAGCTGAACACTTCGAGGGGATAGACATGAAAAAATCTCTGTTTAGACTAACGGATATGTTAGAGCTAAGTGTTGCATATATTTTCTGCTTTTCTCTAAATTTGCTTTTGGACTATGCAAAGACTTTGGATTTGGATGCTTATATTCTAAAGGCTTTTTTGAAGAATTTTATTGACTACCAGCCCTTGATCGTTTCGGCGTTTACGTTCATTGTGATAGTTTTCCATTATCAAATGCTGGAAAGAAAAAAGACAGAAATATTTTGCAGAATACTTGTGGGTGGTACTGTGCCTACCATCACAATTCGATATATGCTGGACTGTATCGCGATACTCATTTTCGTTTATCTTCTGTCCGCTTTGGAAAATCTCCGTTTGGGTTTCAATTTAGCCAACAATTTTTATTTAGTCCTTATTCTTGTCACATATATACTAATCAGTGCAAGGCAGGTACGGAAATATGAAAATATTTAAGTTTATTGTTTCAAAAATATTTTTAAGAAAAGCGATTCTTGGGATAGGCATAATGCTACTGCTGTGCATGGCGAATTACATAACCTTTACTGCTGCTCGTTCCGTTTTGTCAACATTTCAAGGGTATCAAGAAACAAAATATGTAAATCAAGAGGGGGTCTACATCGCTAACTTAGACCCGGATAGTCCTATTGATATGGGCATCATTGACGAAAACAGAACGCAAGCAGTATATGACTATTTGAACAGTAACTTTAAGTATGCGTTCTACACAGACGGGTTTATGGTAGCCGTTCCCAACAGTGATGATATGAAAGTATCATTGGGCTATATGAACGAGCAGTATTATAGATTAAATGAATTTGAGCTGTCGCAAGGGACAGATTTGTATTTTGATTATCAATTAGATGGGGAAATCCCTGTTTTAATAGGAAAAGGGTTAAGCAATACATATCCCGTTGGATCAACAATAGAAATGGAAGAATCTGTTCTTGGACGGCCTCTGACTCTAAAGGTTCAGGGCGTGCTAAAGCAAAATGCGTACCATTCCAATTTCTATGCCCTCAATTCCAAGTCATACTACAATTTCTCGATTCTCTTTCCTGTGAATGAGGAATTTATCAATCATGCGAGCATGGACATCCAATTTAACGGCCTCATGGATATTATACTTTTGGACGCCTCAAAAGAAGAAATAGCAAGTTTGAGCAAGGTTATCAAAGACAATTTGGTTTTGAACTTTAATTTCTTTAGCCAAAAGGAAAATTATGACTACTTCAACGAATACTATCTTCATTCATTAAAAATCATACTCATAACAACCGTTATTCTTCTGATCGTCATAACTTGTCTTTCTGTTTGGAACGCATTAGTGAGCGTTCGCTTAATGCTGAAGGATTTTACAATCAATCTGTTGGTTGGATTGAGCTACTCGAAGTTGAAAAGAATTTTTTATGTTTATTTCGGGATGCTCTCCCTCGTTAATGTAGCACTGATTTCTATATTTACCGCCTTTAACAGATACGGGTGCTGGTTAAGAAAAGACGCCACCTTTGCCACTTACGGATTGTTTTGCTTGATAGGAATGGACTGGCTGGCGTTGTTGCTGGTGGTCGTTTCTGATATTGCTATCGGAATAATTGTTGTCGAAAGTATGTTGTGGAAAATCAAAAAGGTTCCAATCTCCTTGGGGGTATTGCAATGACGAAGATTATTGATCTAAGCGTTAAAGAAAAAATCTATAAGAGCAAAAAGGCGCAGATTTCAATACTAAATAATTTCAGGCTTGAAGTCGCCGCCGGTGAAAAAATCGCTATTGTAGGCGAGTCGGGAGCAGGCAAGAGTTCTTTGCTCAATATCGTTGGATTGCTTGATCGAAATTATTCCGGTGAATATACGCTTTTCGGTTCTCCGACAAATCAGTTACATACAAGCCAGTTAGCGCAATGGCGAAATCAACGGATTGGTTTTGTTCTTCAAGAGTCGGCACTCATTAACTCTTTGACGGTTGAAGATAACATCAAACTGCCGTTTCTCTATGCCAGTCCTGACAAAAAGGGTGTTGGGGAGATTGAGGATTTCGATACTGTCGTTAGTGCGATTGAGATCAGACACATACTAAAAAAGAAACCTCTTGAATGTTCCGGCGGAGAAAAGGCCAGAGCTGTATTTGCCAGAGGGATTATCATGAAACCTCAAATTATTTTGGCTGATGAACCTACGGCATCCCTGGATGTGGAGAACAGAGAAAGAATTGTAACCTTGCTTTTTAGCATGAACAAAGAGTTTAACACCACTATTATTACTGTAACTCATGATTTGGACATAGCCAATCGCCATGATAGAGTAATACATCTTGAAAGGAGTAAATAAAATGGGATTTTTTGCGATGATTGCCTCAATGCTGCTGGGGATATTGTTTGTTGCAATCGGGATTTCCCGCAGAAAGCAAAAGGGGTGGCCTATAATCCTTATCGCACTCGGAATATTATTTGTTCTCATTGCGATTTATTTGGGATGGCCTAAATAGAAGTCAATAAAGCCAAGTCTGCCCAGCCGCAGAAAAGAAAAAAACCGCTGCTGGGCAGACTGATTTCCCATGCCTATTTGTCACATGCGGCGGTTTTAAGAGATTAAAGCCGCCGTTCTTTTATCCCCCAAAAGAATGACGCGGTAATGCTGGCAGGTGCGGCGGCTGACAGGAGGCAGCCGCCATGAAGTACATAGCCGTTCGACACAATCCGACAGTATTTGCACTATCAAAAAAAGCCTGGTTCCTACTTGGGGATATTGCAACCATGAGTGTGTACTATACGGTGCGAATACTAACCCTATTAATTCATTTTTCGCCTGGCAGGTTTGTAACCTGTCGGGCGATTTTTGTCATATCCTGTTGCGCTTGATGAATGGCCTTAGCTCCCATCACCAATATGAGCGGGGAGAAAGCCAGCCGACTTTGGAATCCCTGGCAGCGCTTGCGGATTATTTCCATGTTTCTGTTGATTACCTGATAGGCAGAGCAGCAGGGGGCTGAATGAACGTAAAAAAAGGGCGTGTAACTCCTGGAGAAACCGAACGGTTTTTCTGAAAAGCAAATGGTTTTTTCAGAAAGCAAGGCTAAGCAAAACCAGGCAAAGCTAAGCAAAAGAAGCATGTGCTTGATTTGCTTACGCCTGGAAGCGGCGGGGAACGGCTCTGTGAGGCTCTGCAAGGCGATATTGTGCTTTCCTTGCTGTTTCCTTGTTTGTCGTGTTAATCAGCCTTGCTGGGCCTTGTAGATGGATTTATGGCGATGTAGAAGGGCCGGGGATTGCTCCCTGGCCCTTTTGCTTATTCCTGGGGGTTGTTTTCATCTGCAACCAGAATTTTCTCTCTACCTTCTACAGATTCCAAGCACTCAACGATTTTGTCATTTTTAAAGCCTTGTTTCCGTAGCCAGTCAATCAGGTTCAGAAGTTCTTTCGCCGTCACAGTTGCCACCTCCTTCCTTGTCCCGCTCCATCGTTTCATCAATAGCCCGGCCTATAAAGCTGTTCATGCTTTCGCCCCTGTTGTCTGCGTGGGCCTTGATTTCAGCTTTGCGGCCTTTTGGCATTCGAATTTGATAAACATCATAGTTTTCTTTCATGTACTTGCTTACGGCTTTCTGTTGTGCTTTAGATGCTGGAATAGGAGCCACCTCCCTTCATGTCTCTATTATACCACCTTTATATATCGAATCCAATATACAATTCATACATATATCGCATTCGATATTTGTGCAATCTACCACTTGATATATTGAATTCGATATAGTATACTATAGACACAGCAAGAGGGAAAGCCAAAGTCGAAAGCAAACGCGGCAAGGTAAGAGCGGGACAGGAGATGCAAGCAAAGGCACAGGCCGAGAGCTGCACAGCGCCCCCCGCCGCTTCCTGAAGGCTGAAATCAAAGGAGGCTATACCATGAATGAGAAGGTAAAAGAACTGCGGGAACTAAAGCGGCTGGCAGAGGAACTGCAAACAGAGATAGAGGGCTTGCAGGATGCCATAAAGGCCGAAATGACGGCCCAGGGGGTGGACACCCTCGCCGGGGCCGACTGGAAAGTGACCTGGAAGCCGGTTGCCAGCACACGCCTGGACACAGCGGCCCTTAAGAAAGCCCTACCCGATGTGGCCCAGCGGTTCACAAAGACCACCACAGCCCGCCGCTTCTGCGTGGCGTAAAGGAAAAGCCCTTATATAGCCGCCCCGTCAAAAGCGCTATATAAGAGCCGCACACAACCCTCTAAAGGGCTGGTACAGTTATTATACCAGCCCCGGGGGAAATTATCAAGGAGGAAAAGCAATGAACCATGATAAAATCATATCTGAGGGCAATCTGGATAACATTGCAGGCCGCTTAACCGCCTGCGGCGCTATACTCCACGTTATTCATGCTGGGATGGGCAGTAGCGGGGACTTAAGCGATGCCCTTTATGGCGCTTGTGACTTGCTGGAGAGTATCTGTAGGGATTTCCTGGCGGACATTGAGGCCGCCGGGGATTACCAGAGGGCAGGGCTGAAAAGGGAGGTATAAGATACTGTGAATCTGTTTCAAATGTTCAGGCGCAGGCACAAACAGGCGGCAGGCACTGTAGCGGTTCCGGTATGGGATGCCTGTAGCGGATTTACAGATACCCTGGAAGGGTGCGCGCTGCAAGGCGACGCTTTTAGGGCTGTGAAGAAAGTGTTTAAGGCTCTGCCCCCGGAAATCAGGCAAGGCTTGCTTTTTACGCCGAAAGCGGCAGGGGCTTGGGTAAGCCGGGCGCAATTCTGGCAGAAAGCCCTGTGGCCTGTGCTTCCCAAGAAGCTGTATCATGCAGCCATGCAGCAGATACTTAGGGGATTAGCCCATGCAAAGAACGCAAGGGCACGATTCCATTAGCCTGCTTTCGTGGAGTTAGGAGCTTGGGAGCATTCCCAAGCTTTTTCTAAATTTTTAGCGCACATTTAGCGCACAATTTCCCAATATTTCATGGCTTGATATAGGCCTGGATTTTATGTGCCATTTCGCAAAGCGTTGATATTACTGGGTTTTATAGACGCACGTGAAATGCCGTTCTCTCTTGTGAAACTTTGTGGTATATATGCAAAAAAGATAAGCCCAAACCCGAAAAAACTTCACTTCGTAAACCTGTAAATTTACGGTTTGCGAGGGGAGTGACAGCCCGTGTCTGTACTCAATTTCGATGCCATCGGCGGCATAGGAAGCCGCCCGCTTTCGCAGCAGGAGATGGAGGAAAAGCTCCGGCTATTGTGACAGGCGCGGCCGGTTTCATTGGGCGCTGGTTGGTGAGGGAATTAGCCCAAAACTGTGATAATGTAATAGCCGTTGTCCGGCCAGGCGGCCACCCGGAATGGTTGGACAACCGTGCGGGAGTCAAAGTTATAGAATGCGGTCTGCATGAATATGGCAGACTGCCTGCCTTGGCCGGTCCCCAAAAACAGTCCGTGTTTTACCATCTTGCATGGGCCGGCATTGCAGGGCCTTCCCGTTCTGACCCAGTGGTACATCTGGGAAATGTGGAGGCCGCTGGGCAGGCTGTGCAAGCAGCTATAGGAATAGGCTGTTCCCGTTTTGTTGGCGTAGGGTCTTTGCGGGAATATGAAGCGTTGGCCGAGCTGGATGCGGACAGGCTGGAAGTCAGCCCCAGTTGCATTTATGGCGAAGGCAAGCATTTTGCCCGGTTTTACACAAAGGCCCTTGCCGTCCAAGGGGGCCTGGAACATGTATGGACCGTCCTCTCCAATGTGTATGGGGAGGGGGACACCTCCCTACGGTTTATCATAAATACAACGCTGCATAAAATTCTGCATCATGAACCCCTGGAATTTACGTCCGGCACACAGTTGTATGATTTTATTCATGTGGAGGACACAGCGAGGGCTTTAGCGGCTATAGGGAAGTTTGGCGTGTCCGGATACAGTTATATTGTAGGAACTGGGAAGCCAAGGCCTTTACGGGAGTATATCGAGAAAATGGGAACGCTTTTTGCACCAGAAAGAGAATTGCGGTTTGGGGATATGCCATATTCAGGGATATCCTTGCCTGCTGACCGTTTCTCGGTAAAAAAGCTGACAGAAGATACAGGGTTTGTGCCGAAAGTCCTCTTTGGAGAAGGGATAAAGCGCACCATGGAATGGATAAAAAATAGGGAGGCTGGGAATGAGAAAATTTGAATTTATTGGGTCGGCGATTCCTGGCTGCTTTGAAATAAAATCGTTTTTTGCAGATGATGCCCGGGGCCGATTTGTTAAGGAATATAACCAGGCGGAGTTTGTAAAACACGGTATACAGGATAATTTGAAAGAAGTTTTCTATTCCACTAACAAAAAAGGCGTACTCCGTGGGCCAATGCCATTAAGTTAAGCATTTTGTAAAAAGATAAAGAAACCGGCAAAAAGCCCTTGACAAAATGAGAAAAATATGCGGCGAAGCCCCTTGAAAAATAAAAACTTCAAGGGGCTTATAAAATGAAACAAACCGCAAAAAACTTACGAAAAAAGCTGCTGTCTCAGGTAAGGAAAATGGGAAAGAATCCCCAAATTTACGCCAGCCGGCCGGGACGGGATTTCACCCGCCGCAGGGCGCTGGATTTTGAAAATATCATTTTCTTCTTGCTCACCATGAGCTGTGAAAGCGTGGGCAAAAATCTCATGAAAGCTTTCCGTTTTCAAGAAAAAACACCTTCTGCCTCCGCCTTTGTGCAGCAGCGGAAAAAGCTTTTGCCTAAAGCCTTGGAGGACTTATTTCACAGCTTTTCAAATTCACTTACCCCCGAAAAGAAGTACCGGGGATATCGGCTGCTGGCAGTGGATGGAACGTCCTTGAAATCATCAGCATACCCTGCAGATTTGCTTTCTTATCTGCCCGGAACAGACCGCCAGCACGGTTGGAACAAGCACCTGATAAACGCTCTTTTTGACTTGGAAAACGGCATTTATACAGACTTAATTGTCCAAAAGGAACACGAGAAAAATGAAGGCAAAGCTCTGTGTGAAATGACAGACCGTTCGCGGATTTCAGAGCCGGTTATCCTTTTAGCTGACCGGAACTATGCGTCCCTGAACAACTTGGCGCATCTGGAAAACCGGGGATGGAAATATGTCATCCGCCTGAAGGAAAGGGATTCGGTTTTTGGTGTAAAACTTCCTTGTTTTCCCGAATTTGATATACCCGCAAGCCTCACTTTGGGGCGCCTCACAAAACGAAAACTGGAAACAAGAAATATCCCTGTTCCGGCAGATTATTATAAGCTTACAAGTCAGCGTGTTTTCGATTTCCTGCCTGTAGAAAGCGTTGGCTTTTACCGGCTTTCTTTCCGTATCGTACGCGTAAATTTCTGCAATGGAAAAACGGAAACCTTCCTGACAAATCTGAATAAAAATCAATTTCCGCCCGAAACTTTGAAAGCTCTTTACGCCAAACGCTGGGGCATCGAAACATCTTTCCGCAGCCTGAAATATTCAGTGGCGCTCATTCATCTCCACTCCAAAATTCCAGAACTTATTTTACAGGAGGTTTTTGCTGCTTTCCTGATTTTTAACTTTGCACAGGCAGCAGCCTGGAACGTGAAGCTTTCCTGCCACAACACAAAACAAAAACAGCGCCTCAATTTTTCCGACGCTGTCTTTGCCTGCTGTGCTTTCTTACGGAAACCTTTTCGAGAACTGGAAGGGTTGCTTTACAGAAAACGCTTTCCGGTAAGGCGGGGACGGGCTTTCCAGAGACCTGTTTCCTCGGGTAATCGGATTTCTTGGTTTTATCTTCCGGCACGATAGCGGGGCTCTTTGGGGGCGCTTAACTTAATGGCATTGACTCCGTGGGCTGTATTTTCAGCGTGGAAAAATGCAGCCCAAACTGGTAAGTTGCATCTCTGGGCATATATGGGATGTAGTAGTAGACTTGCGCAAGGACAGTCCGATGTTTAAGCGTTGGCAGGCTTTTAATCTGACAGGGGATGAATGCAACCAAGTGTATGTTCCAGTGGGCTGTGCCCATGGCTTCCTGACGCTGGAAGATGCGGTTGTCCTCTATAAATGCGGGGAGGTTTTCTATCCGTCCATCCTCGACATGGTATATGTAAATAGAAGCCGTTGCTTGCAGGCAATAAAAAATCCCTCCAAACTTCAAAAACGAAGTCGGAGAGTGTTCAAAGCATGGCAAAATAGCTCACCGATACATCGTTTTTTTTATTCGGTGGGCTTGTCCTGCCTATGTAAAAAGAAAAGAACCGACAAACGGTGATTTCTCACTCGTTCATCGGCTCTGCGTCTTATGCGTCTGGCTCTTTGATGATTGTTACTTGCAAATTCTTTACTTCAATTAGAACTTCTTGCTTGCACTTTGGGCAATAAAGCGGATAGTTTTTCAATATAGTATCCTCTCTAATTCTATTACGGGTTTTGTTTCCACAAAGAGGGCATAATGCCCATTTCGTTTTATCCATATTAAAATTACTATAATCCTTTTTTAAGCTCTGTAATCCATTCTTCGATTGCCTGTACCAAGAGGAACTGTTGTCGTAAAACCGCCATGCCCGTGGCAGGAACATCGGGAGCATTTTCTTTCAAAGCAATGTTTTCCTCCAGATAGGTTTTCAGCACATTCATATTGCTTTCGATATTATCCAGACATTCTTTCTGGTTTTTCTTTGACATACTTTCCAGATTAACAATAACAGCATTAAAATCCAAAAATATGTTGATGGGCTTGCAAGATATTTCAAACATCAGCTTCTCAAATTCTTCTTTTCCTGCGTCCGTTAGGCTATAGACCGCTTTTTCGGGCATTTTCCCATCTTTCTCGGTACGGCTTGTAATAAGCCCTTTTTCCTCCAACTGAATAACCTTTTTATAAATGGATGGAGTGCTGATTTTTACCCACTTTGAAATATTGCGATATTCCACCAGTTTTTGAATGTCGTAGGCACTCAGAGACTCCCTTTTTAACATCCCCAACACAATTAAATCAATGGTTGCCATATAAACTTTTGCTCTTGACAAGTACTATAAATTATAGTAGAATAAATCCTGCGACGCAATTACTATATTTTATAGTACTATAAATAATACTATTTGTCAAGTGAAAGGAGCAAATAATGAACAGTCAAAGTAAAAAAATGGAGCTGCTCGGCAGTGCATCCATACCTAAAGCACTTTTGGCAATGGGCATTCCGACAATGATTGGTATGTTAGTCAATGCTTTCTATAATCTCGTGGATGCTTATTTCGTGGGCGGTTTAGGAGAGAGCCAGATGGGGGCAATCTCCGTGGTTTATCCTCTCGGACAGGTCGTCGTTGGTCTTGGTTTGTTGTTCGGCAACGGTGCAGCTTCCTATATTTCCCGATTGTTAGGTCTTGGTGATAAGGAAAATGCGGATAAAGTGGCAAGTACCGCTTTATACAGTAGCATATCAGTAACCACGCTGTCAGCCGCCGCCAGTGCGTTGATGGTGAGCATACCAAGGCTCGGCATACAGTCTATTAAACAATAGTCGTAGTTTTTCTTGACCTCGTTCACGCAGGTTTTTAGCACACTTTCACGGCTTATGGCGTTAATCAGCCTTACTTCCAAGCCCGACAGCTCAATATTGGACGGTAACAGGTCAACGCCCTCACCGTGGTGCAGGATACTTTTCTGAACATCTATGGGATTGTCCTCAATGATGTCCTGCATGATGGTGGAGAGTGTGACTGGTAAATCGTCTGGTCTGTGGTAGCCGAGGGACATGGTTAGATTTGCCTGTGCATCAGCATCAATGAGCAGGACTTTCTTGCCCTGCTGTGCCAGACTTACGCCCAGATTGACTGCCGTGGTGGTCTTGCCGACACCGCCTTTCTGATTGGTTAAAGCGATTACTTTGCAATTTGACATGGGTGCGTCCTCCTTTCGCATAGATTTAGCCGCTTTGTCAAAGGCGGCTATGTAACTGTATCAGAGGACGCAGAACGCAAAAAAGCCGCTTACTCTTAAAAGGGTTAAGAATAAGCGGCTTCATAAAGATGTGCCTTAGACATATTCAATTTTTACTCTCTTGACGGGGGCATTGGCTACCTTGAAGATAAGCTCGTCAACGCAGTCCCCGTATCTGCCTTGCCGTATGAGCTGATTTTTCAGCTCCACAAGGCTATGTAAAAGCAATGTTCTTTCTTGGCTATCCACATATATGTGAGTTTTCCTTTCTCTCATGCAACTCACCGTCCTTTCCTGCTTCCATTATATATAGAAGCGATGGAATACTCAAATGTGCCGTATCTGGTAGCAGGTAAACCTATAAAACAGGCTATTGAACTTGGAACTATCGCCTTTCAAATTAGCACGATTTTTAGCAGCTTTTTTCGGGAAATTAGCAGGAAAGGCATTTTGATTAGCAAACTCGGCAAAAATCCTGCTAATCATTAGCAATCCGAAGCAGGCTAACCGATGAACGAAAAAATCAAAGTTCGACTTTTCTCTGGAGCGTCTGATTAGCAAGATGGGCTTTTGCTAATCGCACTTTGCTATCTGTCCGATTTCTCTCGGAAAATAAGAAACGCCGAAAACCTTGATTTTACAGGGTTTTCGGCGGGGTTTTTGGCGTTCCCGAGGTGACTCGAACACCCGACCTACCGCTTAGGAGGCGGTCGCTCTATCCAACTGAGCTACGGAAACATTTATAAAAACTATGAAATTGTGGGACTTGCAACATTTCCCTTGCCCTCCCAAGGCGAGCGTTGGAACACTTTCTTAGGAGGCGGACACTCTATTCTGCTGAGCTATAGCGGCATTTATGAAAAATTTTTTACTGCCTTCCCAGGAGAACATATATCTTCCTGCCCTGTAATAAGCAAGTGCTTTTTAAGATGCAGTAAATACGCATAATATTTTACAGCATGTTGGATGGTTTGTCAATACAAATTCCGAAAGAAATCACGCCCTGGGATATCAGAAATAGAATACAAGCGGCATCCAAGTGATGTAAAATATCCGCTGGACATATTTATTATCGTAATATGCGCGGTGCTGTGCAGGTTGGATACATGGGGAGATTTGGTGATATACACCAAAAGCAGGAAGGATTTCTGGGAGAAAAAATTCGGAATACAGGCAATTTCCTCAAAAGCAGCCTTTGCCAAAATGTTAAGCGCTGTCAATGGCAAGGAAATAGGCGGTGCTGTTTTGGATATTCTCCGTATGCGGTTCGGCACTGCGGGGAAAGTGATCGCCGTGGATGGAAAGTCCATTCGCGGTACAGCAAAATCAGGGGAACCCCCACAGCCTGCTGCAGATTCTCAGCGCATATGTGACAGAAAACGGCGTGGTGCTGGCGCAAGAGGCCATTTATGAGAAAACCAGCGAGATCCCCGTTTTCCAAGAGATGCCCACCTATCTGGATGTCGAGAGGAAAACAGTCACCGCCGATGCCATGCACTTCCAGCGGGAAACCTGCCGCAAGGGGATTCAGCGCAAAGGAAACGGACAGATCCCAGACTGTAGAGAAGAACGCGGGATGTCTCCGCAAGGCAACGGATGTGGCTTTTTCGGGAGATGATTGCCGCTTTCTGAGCGAAAACGCCAACCGCGCCATGAATGTTTTACACAAATTCGCACTGGCTGTCCATAAAAACTTCCTTGCCTGCCATCACAAGAAAGTTTCCATAAAGGCTCATATGTTTTCTGCTCTTTTGCACCTGCCTTCTTCCTCTCTATCCTTCGCTTTTTATGTGACGGGCGTGGCCTTGCTGGGGAAGTCCATTGACATTTTTCTTGCTTTTTGCGCTGATATTCCCGGATCTCCAAAGGCCGTATTCTATTTTTGCAACGCAAATATTGAGCCAGGAGCTTGGCCTGTGAAACAGTGGGCGCGGGCTACTGCCCGGTAATCGCTCCGTCCGACAACGTCGGATACAACTATCCGCAGGATAGTTTGCGCTCATGCTTGCCCTCCCTCAAAAGGGAGGACTTTTGTAGGACATCTGCACTTCATTTGCAACCCCTGGAAATTCCTCGCAGTCCCGTCGTTTTTCGCGATAGCAACCCCACATTTCACCCCAAATTCTCATTAGCAACCCTTATCGTGATTTTGCACTAGAAAGCCCGGAATCCCTTGAAACGACCGGCGTTGTGAATTGGCGGATGGGTGCAGCGCAACCCACCCGCCTTTCTCCTGCTATCTGTATGGAGGCCCGAGCTTTAGCCTGCTTTTTTATCCGATGGTGCAAAACCCGCCTCATTTATGGGAGAATTCGGCCGTACACGTCCTATTCTACCCACAGTTGAACCTGCCCTCTGAATTCGCAAATGAAGTTATACCCTTATTCCCTCTTTTATGCTATACTGGCCTTGAAAGGAGCGGATGTTATGGGCAATCAGGTTGGCAGGAACATACATACCCTGCGGAAGCAGCAAGGGCTGACCCAGGAGCAACTGGCAGACTCAGTAAAGGTGTCTTTCCAGGCTGTCTCTAAATGGGAGAATGGTAACTCCTTGCCCAATGCCATTAAGTTAAGCATTTTGTAAAAAGATAAAGAAACCGGCAAAAAGCCCTTGACAAAATGAGAAAAATATGCGGCGAAGCCCCTTGAAAAATAAAAACTTCAAGGGGCTTATAAAATGAAACAAACCGCAAAAAACTTACGAAAAAAGCTGCTGTCTCAGGTAAGGAAAATGGGAAAGAATCCCCAAATTTACGCCAGCCGGCCGGGACGGGATTTCACCCGCCGCAGGGCGCTGGATTTTGAAAATATCATTTTCTTCTTGCTCACCATGAGCTGTGAAAGCGTGGGCAAAAATCTCATGAAAGCTTTCCGTTTTCAAGAAAAAACACCTTCTGCCTCCGCCTTTGTGCAGCAGCGGAAAAAGCTTTTGCCTAAAGCCTTGGAGGACTTATTTCACAGCTTTTCAAATTCACTTACCCCCGAAAAGAAGTACCGGGGATATCGGCTGCTGGCAGTGGATGGAACGTCCTTGAAATCATCAGCATACCCTGCAGATTTGCTTTCTTATCTGCCCGGAACAGACCGCCAGCACGGTTGGAACAAGCACCTGATAAACGCTCTTTTTGACTTGGAAAACGGCATTTATACAGACTTAATTGTCCAAAAGGAACACGAGAAAAATGAAGGCAAAGCTCTGTGTGAAATGACAGACCGTTCGCGGATTTCAGAGCCGGTTATCCTTTTAGCTGACCGGAACTATGCGTCCCTGAACAACTTGGCGCATCTGGAAAACCGGGGATGGAAATATGTCATCCGCCTGAAGGAAAGGGATTCGGTTTTTGGTGTAAAACTTCCTTGTTTTCCCGAATTTGATATACCCGCAAGCCTCACTTTGGGGCGCCTCACAAAACGAAAACTGGAAACAAGAAATATCCCTGTTCCGGCAGATTATTATAAGCTTACAAGTCAGCGTGTTTTCGATTTCCTGCCTGTAGAAAGCGTTGGCTTTTACCGGCTTTCTTTCCGTATCGTACGCGTAAATTTCTGCAATGGAAAAACGGAAACCTTCCTGACAAATCTGAATAAAAATCAATTTCCGCCCGAAACTTTGAAAGCTCTTTACGCCAAACGCTGGGGCATCGAAACATCTTTCCGCAGCCTGAAATATTCAGTGGCGCTCATTCATCTCCACTCCAAAATTCCAGAACTTATTTTACAGGAGGTTTTTGCTGCTTTCCTGATTTTTAACTTTGCACAGGCAGCAGCCTGGAACGTGAAGCTTTCCTGCCACAACACAAAACAAAAACAGCGCCTCAATTTTTCCGACGCTGTCTTTGCCTGCTGTGCTTTCTTACGGAAACCTTTTCGAGAACTGGAAGGGTTGCTTTACAGAAAACGCTTTCCGGTAAGGCGGGGACGGGCTTTCCAGAGACCTGTTTCCTCGGGTAATCGGATTTCTTGGTTTTATCTTCCGGCACGATAGCGGGGCTCTTTGGGGGCGCTTAACTTAATGGCATTGAACTCCTTGCCAGACATTTCCACGCTTCCCCTATTGGCCAATGTCCTGCACTGCAGCATTGATCAACTGATGGGCTATGCGGCAGAGCAGAAACGCATTACCGACTATGAAGAACGCTATAAGGCCGATGGCTACTATTGGGGCGTGCAGCCCTCTCCTATGTGTTATGAGATAATGAAGCTTTGTCCTCCCATAAAGCCTCTGCGCCTGCTGGATGTGGCTTGCGGCGAAGGGAAAAACGCGGTGTTCTTTGCCCGCAATGGGTACAGCGTCACCGCTTTTGACGCGGCACACCTGGGGTTGGACAAGGCAAAACGCCTTGCCGAAAAGGTTCAGGTGGATATCAACTTCTTCCGGGCTGATCTGCGTGATTTCCGGCTGGACAGCCATTTTGATATTGTGTTCTGCTCTGGCTCTCTGCACTACATTTCTCAAGAGCTGCGGCGGGAGATATTGGAAAATTACCAGGCGCACACAACAGATGCCGGGCTTCATGCCCTGAACGTATTTGTGAGGAAGCCCTTCCTCATTACGGAATCCGACCAGCGGGAGGGCCGTTATAAATGGGTGTCCGGTGAGCTTTTCACTTATTACGCCGACTGGCTCATCGTCCACTGCGAGGAGAAAATTTTCGACTGCATGAGCGGCGGTTCCCCGCATAGGCATTGCATGGACACCCTGTACGCTATCAAGCAGACCGCCGTGATCTGAGTATTCGGAAAGGGATGAGCCTATGAAAAAAATTATTTCCGGCAAAGTAAGAGAAGTTTACGAAACGGGAGAAAGCCAACTGGCCATCGTAGCTACGGACAGGATCTCGGCATTCGATGTCATCCTGGACTCCGTTATAAAAGACAAAGGAGTGGCGCTTACGCAGATTAGCAATTTCTGGTTTGATTATACCCGCGCTATTGTGCCAAACCACATCCTTTCAGCTAACCCTGCGGGGCTGCCCCAGCCCTGCCAAAAGCGCACAGTCTTGGTTAAGAAACTGAACATGCTGCCTTACGAATTCATCGTGCGGGGCTATATGTTTGGCAGCTTGTGGAAAGAGTATCAGGCGGCTGGGAGTTATAATGGGAACAAGTATCAACTGGCAGAAAAGCTGTCGGAGCCTGTCCTGACGCCTGCGGCAAAGAACAGCGCGGGGCACGATGAAAATATATCAATGGAAAAGCTGCGGCAGGATTTGGGCCCTGATGAGACAGAAAAAATCTATAAAATCAGCTTTGCTCTCTATGAAACCTGTGCAGCACACGCTTTACAAAAGGGCATCATCCTTGTAGACGCAAAATTCGAGTTTGGGTATGATGGAGATGGTACTCTCACCTTGGGCGATGAAATTTGCACACCGGATTCCAGCCGGTTTTGGGCAGCGGAGGACTACCGGACGGGCATATCGCCAAAGTGCTTTGACAAGCAGTTCGTGCGGGATTGGCTTACAGACAATGGGCTGGATGGAGTAGAGCCTGGGCCAGCGCTGCCGAAGGATATCGTGCACACTACTGAGGGGCTTTATAGGGAATGTTTCCGACGACTTACAGGCAAGAATGAGTATTAGCAGATAGCAAGGCGGGATAGCCTTGCTTGAAGTAAACCATCGGAAAAAGGAATTCAAGATGCCTGTACAAAAAGGGGAAACTTCTCTGCTGCGCGGAATTTGTTTTGCTACTCTAGTTTTGAACGATGGGGAGTGCCCAAAGCGAGGAGTTTATAGAAAGAAATTCATCAATTTGGATAAGTGGTTTTAGGTCTTGTTTGAAAAATCGAAAACGCTGTTTTTTGGCCCATAAGCGGCCATATTCTGCGTCAAAAATCCTCGCCAACCGGCAGGTTGGCTTGCGGTTTTTTCCTGGAATCTGACCACTTCTGAATCAAAAATTCGTCATTTCCTCTATTTTCAAACAAGCCCTAGGATCAAACCTTTTTTTCAAAAGGGTTTGCAGGGCTATGCTTCAGGCGGGAGTGTCCAAGCGAACAGTTAAAAAAATCGAGAAGAGAAAAAGGAGGTTGGGAGAGAGGGGAGAGCACCCGAAAGCGAGCCTTGGCCGCTCCGAACCGATTGTAGGCACGCACAAAAAGACCCAGAGCAGCCCTGAGGTTCTCCAGCTTGCGTGGAAAGCTGGAAAACCTTCAGGCCGTTCTTACTGTGTTCCTTCGCGCTTATAACCGCTTTGGAGCACAGAAAAGCCGTTATCTCTCCCGTCGTTCTGCAGCGGTTGCGCGAGGCCAAAGGCTACACCCAGCAGGCGTTCAGCCGCGCGGTCAGGACGAGCCGCAGCCACTATTCGCAGAGCGAGACAGGAGAGAAACACCTCGACTGGAACGAAACCCTCTGGAAGTCCGGCTAGGGCGATGTACAACACTTCCAGCCCCTGTCACACTGTTTTCTCCTATGGTAACTCCCGGCAGAAGGATACAGCCGCTGCCAATCCAGACATTATTCTCTATCTCGATGGGACGTGCATTGGATCTGCTATAGAAAAGCCCGCCAGCCTTGAGAAAAAGGCGGCGGGCTTTTTTGTACAGTACAAACTCAGACGCGGATGTCGAAATTATACGGGCTGGAAGGGGGCAGCATTTCCTGCAGCTCCTGGAGAGCCAGCTCTTCGGTATCCATCATCTTCTTGGTGACAGCAATGGAATAATTCTGTTGAAACATCGCAGCGCTCATGCTCATGCTGGCAGAAGCGATACTGTTCATCATGTCCATGGCCAAAACCTCCTTATAATGTACTCATTGTTATTATAGGCTTTTGCACTTGGAAAGTCAAGCAACAATATGACGCGTTCACGCCCGTGGCGGATGTCATAATTGTTTTAGACACTTTGAGAAAGGCGTCTAAAACAATTTTTTATTTACAGGCAGTGTGAGAGGCAGACAAAACCAACAGAAAACGGATTGTAGAGAAAGAGCCGTTTCAGGCTGGCAAGTGAATATCCCACACATGGGTAAAACTTCCGAAATTTGGGGCAGGGACTAAGTTTGCGGAGGGAGTCGCAGGATTGTTTTAGACACTTTCCGGAAAGGGAATGGGAACGGTATGAAGCAGTATTTCATGGAGTACGAGAGCGACAGGAAGGTATGCGGCGGGTATTCCCACGTCTGGGGTTTTGCCAGCAGCATTAAAACTGCGAAAGGGTATATCGCCAGGTGCAGAAAGCGGGAGGCGGGGCATAATCCCCGGAATTTCCGTATCTATGACGCCTGGGCGGACTGCCCGGAGGGAGAACATGTCCCCTGCGTGTACCATGAAGCGTAAGGAAAGGAGGCTCCATGGCAAAAGCATTTAAAGAACTGACGGAGGAGGAGCGGCAGAGGCAGCAGCGGCGGCAGGAGATCGCCCGGCTGTGGGCAGAAGGGGAAAGCTGTCGGGCTATCTGGTTGACGTTGACACCGATTTTCTGTATCTCTGCGGTCATTGCCTTTATATCGGCATGGTCTATCTGAATGATATACCCGTCAATGGCAATCTTCCGCAGATATGCCGCCATGTTCCGGGTGGGTACGAGCTTCATTTTTTCCAGTATTAAATCCCGTTCCGCTTCCGTCACTCTGAATTTGATTTGCACCGTTCTTTTGCGTCCGTTCATGTATTCGCTCCTTTCCTTTCCGTTCCGAGGGTTTGGGACACTTCCCAACAAGCAATTTTCAACCGACGCGCCGCAGCGCGGGAGGGGAAAATACGGAAGTGGGTACCCGCTTCCTATGCTTGCTACGAATGTTTTTATCCCTTATGCCCTTATCCCTTACTACGGAGCTATGCCCGGTTTTGCCAAACTTCCGCAAAAGAAAAACGCTGCAATCCTCAAAAAAAGATTACAACGCTCTCTAAACCTTATTCAATTCTGACGGACACATTTCATCTGCCCTCTGTTTCGACTTCCGCTATCTCCTTTGCCGTTGCACTCACAATCCGTATGCCCTTATCGCTCATACCGTCAAGGAGCGCGTCAAGCTGCCGCCGCTGCGTGTTCTTCTCTGGCGGCGTTTCCAAAAGGAACTGGTCTACGGATATATTGTAGCGGAGCATTAGCTCAAAGAATATCTGCAAACTTGGGTGCTGCCCCTTGTTCTCAATGTTCGCAAGGTAGCGCGGCGAGATAAACATTTCGTCGCTTACTTTCTTGCGGCTCTCCTTGCGCCCTGTCCGCGCCGCCTTTATCGCTGCCCCAAAAGCCTTGAAGTCGTATTTCGGTACTGGTCTTTTTGCCATAGTTATTCACCCTGTTACATTTTACTGTTCACCTTTCTTCTTGGATATGTCTACACAGTTCTATCAATTAGCCAAAATAAAACATATAATAACCTTGACATAGTGTTGTCAAGGTTATTATAATATAATCAAGCTATGGAGGTGATGAGTTGCAAGAAAGCAGACTGTTCAGAATTTTGTATTATCTATTGGATAAGGGACGTGCTACGGCTCCCGAATTAGCAGAAAAATTTGAAGTGTCCGTCCGCACAATTTATCGTGATGTAGACGCTATAAGTAGTGCAGGTATTCCTATCTATGTTACGACTGGAAGAAACGGCGGCATACAGTTTCTTGATGATTACGTCCTCAATAAATCTTTTTTTTCAGATAGTGAGAAATTAGAAATATTATCCAGTTTGCAAAGTTTATCAGCCGTTCAATATCCAGAAGTAGACACTGTTTTGAACAAACTCGGTGCGATTTTTCAAATCGGTTTAACGGACTGGATTGATGTGGATTTTTCACGTTGGGGTAGTGTTGCGGAAAACGAAAATAGATTGTTTAGACAATTAAAACAAGCTATATTAGAAAACCGCGAAATCACTTTTGATTATCATAATTCTACTGGGAATAACAACAGGCGAAATGTATATCCATATAAATTAGTTTATAAAGACAGGGCATGGTATTTGTACGCTTTTTGTCTATCACGAAGCGAAAACAGATTGTTTCGTCTTTCAAGAATAAAAAACCTTATTTTAACCGAAGTACATTTTGAACGCAAGACAGAAACATACCAATATCATTCTCTTTTTCCAAAGCCAGAAGAAATCGGGAATTTAATAGACTTAGAATTAGAATTTGCTTTAGATGTTGGGTACAGGTTATTTGATACGTTGGACGATACAGCTATTACACAGCATGAAAACGGATATACTGTTAAGCTCACTCTGCCAGAAAATGATTGGCTTTATGATTTCCTTATGTCATTTGGAAACAAAGTAACAATAATTCAGCCTAAATCTATTCGTCAAACATTGAAAGCAAAACATGAGGCTGCAAGAGAACATCATAAAGGAGAATAAAAATATGAACATTAAAAGAGAACTTGAAACAAAAGTAGGTATAGCAAACAGTATTTATCTAAACAATATTGATATTCCCCCTCTTACGATTAAAGCAATTATGATAAATGAAGTTGTTCCCTCTGACCCTTTACAGGATTTTTATGGGCTGCCCGACGCTGATTATCTGAAAACAACTATCCCCCTTTTGCAAGGAGCGGGAACGGCAGTTACTTCTATACAAGACATATTACAAATGGGTATTTATATCACAAATGCAGTAAAAACCCCAAAGACAGAATATGCCATTGACAAAAGCAGTATTGAAAGTAGCTTGCCATATTTAGAAGCAGAGCTTTCTTTATTCCCCAACACAAAGGTTATTATGCTTATGGGAGATGTTGCAAAGAAAGCCTTTAACATGATTACGAAAAAGTCAACAAAGAAAAACGCTGTTCCCGCCGTTTCCACCTATAAATTGCGGAATAGCGAAATTTATTATAAGGGTATTCGGATAATGCCGTCATACATAATGACAGGAGGGAATATCTTAATCGAAAAGTCAAAAGTAGCAATGGCAACCGAGGATATTGCTACTATGTTGGAAATAATCAAGTAAAACCCCTATAAAGATTTTGAAAGCCTGACAACCACTGTCAGGCTTTCATTTTTATAATTAAAGAAAAAACTTTAAGAGGTAGGATATGAAAACAAAAACATTGAACCGAAATTTTATACTTTTGATAATAGGACAGGCTTCATCTATGTTTGGAACCGTCTTACTCAAATTTACTGTATCTTTATTGATACTTGATTTGACCCGTTCTGCTGCTTTGTTTGGAACGATTAAAGCGATAAGCTATCTACCACCTATTTTTCTATCTCCTATCGGCGGTATTATGGCTGACCGAAATGATAAAAGAAATCTTATGATTGCCTTAGATAGCCTGTATGGTATTATGGCTATTCTATTAGTGCTTTCATTATCGTTTTCTAATGTGCTTGTTTTAATCACTGTTATCATGGTAGGATTGTCGATTGTATCTTCTTTTGAAACTCCTGTCGTGCAATCCAGCATACCACTCATTCAAAAAAAAGAAAGCCTTATTCAGTCCAATGCCATTGTCAGCCAGATAAATATGCTCGCTAATCTAATTGGGCCATTATTGGCAGGACTGCTTTATAGTGCAATCGGAAAAGCATATTTACAGGATGTACGAATTGTTTTTTGGGGATGTGCCATTTGTTTTTTCTCTGCCGCTATCCTTGAAGCGTTTATAAAAATACCACAGATTACATTATCCCCAATCAGCAAACCATTACACGCAATAAAAAATGACTTGAGCGAAAGTTTTCATTTCCTAACATCAAAACAAGTATATGTATTCAAAGCAATTCTCCTAAATGCTGCTTTTGTTTTATTGATACAGCCGTTGATTGCAACAGGCGCACCATTCATAATTCGAGTTGTACTTGATTTAAGTTCTGTATTAAATGGTCTGTCACAGGCTTTTATGGGAGCTGCCGGACTTGTAGGCGGGATAGTTGCCGGAATGGTTGCTAATAAATTCAAAACAGAAAAAATTTATCGTCTGTTTTGGATTATGGGAATATCAATAGCAGCTTTTGGCAGTAGCCTATTGTTCAATCTTTCTGCAAACTTGACCTATATCATATTTGTAATTATTAGCATTATTATTTTTATAAGTGCAAGTATAGCAGGGGTTTATATTATGTCAGCCATTCAGCAAAATGTACCCGATAATATGTTAGGACGTATCATGTCTTTTTATTCTGCAATAGTAAGCATTGCCCTACCCATAGGTATTTTGCTCTATGGCTATCTATATGAAAAGTTTATAAATCATCTTCCCGTTATAATGTTTTTAACCTCAATCGCAATATTGGTCATAGGCTATATTGGCAAAAAAACTTATCATCATTTGTAGAATATCAAATTTGTAACCTAAAACCTTTGATAATATCGTTACAACAATATTTGCCGCACGACGGCAAAAGAAAAAAAGCCGTCGTACAGCAGAGATATTTTCACACGCCCTTTTTGACGCGGCGGCTTTTGAAAAATCAAAGCCGCCGTTTCTTTTTATCTTCTCAAGAAATGACGCGGTATCACTGTTAAAAGCGGCGGCTAAAGGAGGTAGCCGCCATGAAGCATATACCGTATCGACAAAATCCGACGGTCATTGACATATCAAAAAAAGCCCGACCGCCGCCGGGGAAAATCACGCCTATAAACACGAACTGTCTAATCATCTAAATACTGCTTACAATACCTATGCGCCTGTTCGAGCTTTTCGGACAGGCGTATTTTGCTGCTCAAAAAATTTTTTGAAGAAATTTCAAAAAATCTTCGGCGTTTTTCAAAAACGCCGTATTGCCCCGCGAAAAGGGGGAAGCACCACCAACTTTCCAACGAGAAAGGAGGTGAGAATGTGGAACCTAATAGCAAGGAGTTTTACAAACAATGTGCTTTTCAGAAGTTTTGTAATACGGTGCTGCACAATGAAGCGTGCGACACTCATAGAGAGCTTCGCAGACACAAGGCAAAGGAAGTGACCTTTTCCGACATGACCTTAGACGAAGCGCGGCAGCTTCATACGTTTGACGAATATTTCAAACGGGAAACTGTCGAAACCGTCTTTGAAAAAGCCGGGAAGAAAATCACGCCAAAGCTGCTTCTTGAAGCAATCCGTACTTTGCCGGAAGAAAAGCGCAAAGCCATATTGCTGTATTACTTCGAGGGAATGAACGATACCGAGATTGCGAAGCTGTTCAATACGTCGAGAAGCACGATACAGTACAGGCGGACAAGCTCTTTTGAGAAATTAAGAAAATATCTGGAGGAAAATGCTGATGAATGGGACGAATGGTAACGAACCCGGCTACCCGGAAAAAGCCCTTGTTCCCTATCCTGTCATTGTGGCAGCGACAAAGGGCGACCCGGACGCTATGAAGATTGTCTTGCAGCATTTCAGCGGCTACATAGCCCGCCTCTCCATGCGGAAGCTGTACGACGAGCGCGGGAACGTCTATTTTGGCGTAGACCACGACATTCGGGAACGGCTGCAAGCAAAACTGATGATGGCTGTCCTCACCTTTAAGGCAGAGGAATAACCGCAACGGCGGCGGGACGCTTTCTCTCTCCCCCTTTTCCGTTCCGCTGCTGACGCGGCAGCAAAGCCATTCTGAACCTTGACAAAGAAAGCGGCGCAAGATAACGGCGGCGCAGCATAGGGCAAATCGGATACGTTCCTTTTGCGCCGAGCCATACGGCGGGTGCGCCATGACGCTATCCGGGAGGGATTACCCCGCCCGGACAGCCGAGCGACCAATACCGCGCCGGAAAGCAAGTGTAGCGGCTTGCGGGCGACGACAGCGCAGAATATACAATGATACTTCCTTACAGCCACAGTCCGATGCGTTTATACGAAACTGCGTTTCGTTTAGCGTCGCAGGCAATGGGTAGGGCTGCATGAGAACCATGCCGGGGTGAAATTCCCATGAGGTTATGCTAATAACCGTCCGATTAAAGCCTTTGTTTTCTTGAATAGTGGACTTGCTGCTATTCATAGACTGTATTATATGTTTGCGAAAGAAAGGGGGATTTTCTTTGACGCAAAACCAAACGCCCGTTACCACAACGGAGCATAAAATCGGAAAAGTTACTTACCTTGTATGTTCGTCCGCAAGTGAACACGCGACGGACACACTGGATAAAAAGATAAAAAAGCTCATTCGCAAAGACATGGAGCTGAACCCCGCAAACGCCCGGAAATAGGGCGTTTCTTCACATTTTATACATGACACAGGCAGCGGTATGTGGTATAATATAGACAGTACAAATACCATGCTTGTCTGTCGTCGGAAAGGAGGACAAAATGTTACAGACAGACAAGATTACCGCTTTATATTGCAGATTGAGCCAGGAAGATATGCAAGCCGGGGAAAGCGAGAGCATACAGAACCAAAAGCTGATTTTACAAAAGTACGCTGACGAACACCACTTTTTCAACACGCGCTTTTTCGTAGACGACGGATTTTCCGGCGTGAGCTTTGAGCGTGAGGGGCTTCAAGCCATGCTACATGAGGTTGAAGCCGGGAACGTGGCAACCGTCATAACAAAAGACCTTTCCCGTCTGGGACGTAATTATCTGAAAACCGGGGAGCTGATAGAGATTGTCTTTCCCGAATATGAAGTGCGCTACATTGCCATTAACGACGGTGTAGACACCGCAAGGGAAGATAACGAGTTTACCCCTCTGCGGAACTGGTTCAACGAATGGCTGGTGAGGGATACGAGCAAGAAAATCCGGGCGGTAAAACGCTCAAAAGGCATGAGTGGGAAGCCTGTCACAAGCAAGCCCGTGTACGGCTACCTCATGGACGAGGACGAAAATTTCATCATTGACGAAGAAGCCGCCCCCGTGGTAAAGCAGATTTACAGCCTATGCCTTGCCGGGAACGGTCCGACCAAGATAGCCCGTATGCTTACGGAGCAGGAAATTCCCACGCCGGGAACGCTGGAATACCGCCGGACAGGGAGAACCCGCCGCTACCCCCCCGGCTATGAGTGCAAGTGGGCGGCGAACACCGTGGTACATATCCTTGAAAACCGGGAATACACGGGCTGCCTTGTGAACTTCAAGACCACCACACAATCCTACAAGTGCAGCAAGATTATCTACAACAGCGAGGACAAACAGGCAATCTTCGAGAACCACCACGAGCAGATAATCGACAGGGACACATGGGAACGGGTGCAGGAGCTACGCAAGCAGCGCAAACGCCCTAACCGCTATGATGAAGTGGGTTTGTTCTCCGGCTTTCTCTTTTGTGCCGACTGCGGCAGCGTCATGTACCAGCAACGCTATCAGACGGACAAGCGGCGGCAGGACTGCTATATCTGCGGCAGCTACAAGAAGCGCATCTGGAACTGGAAAGCTAAGCGCAGGGAATAGTTGGAGGGAGCGCCCCATGGGACGCTCTCTCTTTTTTTGTTTGTACAGAAATCTGCCTGCTTTTTTGCGGTTTTATACAGCAAAGGGATATTTTGGTTAAAAATTGGCAAAATCTATTGAAAAATACTACCACTTGCCATATAATTTAAAGAAAAAGCAGAAGGCAGGTGCTTGATTTGTCATATTCCTTTGAAGAGATCATGGCGTACCATAAAGGCAACAGAAGAGTGTATAACGAAATCAAGCGGTCTTTATCTAAGCTGGTTCCCTTTGTTGGGGCCGGGCTGACGCAATTTGCTTATGGTACTTGGCCCGAAGCGCTTAAGGCACTTACAGGTATGCTTGCAGGCCCCGAAAATGTGCAGGAAGTAACCCGTTTAATTGATGGTAAACACTATATGGACGCAGCCCAAAAGCTGGAGGAGCTGCGGGCGCCGGCAAACCTGGCCCGGGATATAGCCGCTCTTTTTTCAAGGGACAAGCTGGACGCCAAAAGGGCGCAGCTCCGGAAAGAGCCAATTGCTTTACTGCCGTACCTGTTCCCGGAACTCGTACTGACCACAAACTTTGATGAAACGCTGGAGGCCGCATACAGTGAAAGCGGTCATCGCTTTGCTTGGACTTTCCTTCCCGGTCACTCGGAACTGCTCCGGGAGTTGCTTCATGAGGGAGGAACCAACGGCCTGCTGAAGCTCCACGGCTCTATAACCGGCGGACTGATCGAATACAGTAGAATTGTGTTTACAAAAGCGCAGTATGACAGGCACTATGGAACAGGCCGCCCATTAGTCAAAGAGTTAAAAGAATGCTTTAAAAACCGGGCAATGCTCTTTTTGGGGTGCAGCTTGGAGATGGCTCCAGATAAGAAAGACCGTTTTGTGGAAATATTGCAGAAAAGCCATGAAGAGGGATATACCCATTATACTATCAAGGATTGTGAAAAAACTGAGATAGACGAAAAGTCCAGGGAACTGGGGGAAAACCATATTCAGGCAATTCTATACGAAAGTAACCGCCACGAAGCAGTCCGGGTGATACTGGAACACCTGTTGGAAGAAACAAACCCGGACGTTTATCGTGCACTCTCGGTTCATGTAGGAGCGTTAAAGTCCATCAACATGTCGGAGCGGTTCTCCTACAAAGCGGAAATCATCCCCTTTACAGGCCGGGAACAGGAACTGGAAGAACTCCAGGAGTTTCTGGGGAAGCCAGATATTGCGTTCCGATGGTGGGCAGTTATAGGGCCGGGCGGCGCGGGAAAAAGCCGGCTGGCCTATGAGTTTAAAGAGCGAGCTTCTTCGGATTGGGACGTGCGGTATCTGGGAGCAGAGGATTATGAGGATTTGTCCCGGCTAACGGAAAACCTGGTAAAGAAAACCCTGCTGGTTGCGGACTACGTGCAGGAACACGCAAAAACCATTGGGAAATGGATGGCATGGCTGAGGGAGCAGCCCCGCAGCCTTCCTGTCCGGGTTCTGCTGGTGGAGCGGAATACAGGAGATAATCTGGACCGGTTCGGATGGACGGAACAACTGTATGGGGACGTTCGCCACAAGAAAGAACTGCAGGACGCTTGTTTTCGGGAATCATTCCTGATATTGCAGCCCCTGCGGGACGAAGATTTGTTAAGCATCATGGGAAATTATGCTTTAGCGGTCAAACCGGGCATCAGCCTGCTTGGCCGTCAGAAACAGGTTCTGCTCCAAAAGCTTAAAACAATAGACCCGGAACTGTGCCGTCCGCTGTATGCCTTATTTTTGACGGACGCGTATGTAAATGGGCAGAATCCGGAGCGGTGGAACAAGAATGACGTTTTGGATTACATAAAGGAGCGGGAGGAAAGCCGGCTGAAATTCAATATAAAGCAGGTGCTGGGGGGAATAGATGAAAAGCTTTGGGATGCCTGCCTGTGGCTGCAGTACACGGCAACCGTGCTTCAGGATGCTTCCCTGCAGGATTTGAAGCTGCTTTGCCCCGAATCCTGGGTAGTTATTGAAAGAAAAGCGGATTCGTTTCGTTCTCCGGAAAGTATGCTGGAGCAAATAGGGCTTGCGGCAGGCGGACAGGTGCCGGCCCTTCGCCCGGATTTGATAGGGGAATATGCAGTATATACCTGGCTGCAGGAGCACCCGGAAAAAAGCCAGGAGTTCCTTACGGCTGTTTGGGAGAAGCCGCATCCTGCTGTTGCGTTTTTTAGTCGGCTAATCAGTGACTATGGGTACTTGCTTGGAAAGAATGAAACATATTCAGATATTGCGATTGTACTTGCCAAGAATTTACTCAATATGATCTCTAAGCAGGATGAAAAGGAAGCCTTGGATACGGCTCAGAGTTTGGAACGCCTTACAGAAAAGCATTCCACAGTGCCGAATATTGCGAGCCAGTCCTCCAATAGTCAGGTCAATTTGAGCAGTAAGCGGGATAAACAGAGGGCTTGGAAAACTGTAAGACGTCTGGAACATCTTACAGAAGTGTATCCAGACGTGCCAGATATTGCGATACAGTTCGCCAGGAGCTTGGCTAATTTGACTGAAAAATAAAATATGATGGGTACCAAATAAGCAATTAAGAAATCTTATACCCCAGTATCCCGATAATGATAAAATTGCGCATTTGCTAAATTATGCCCAAAACGCCTTTGATTCCAGATAGGCAAAAACTAAAGATGAAGCAGAAGGCTCACGCAAGCTTTCTGCTTCATCTTCTTTTTTGCTCTAAGTAGCGGAAACCTTGATTTTCCTGGGATAAATCCCCAAAGGCTTCTTGACAAAATTCGACAATTCCGATAGAATACGAACAGTATAAGAATTTAGATAATATACAAATAGTATATTTTAGTTTAACGGATAAAGGAGTGTGTGATTTATGCAGCAGCCTGTTTGCTTAAACGATTTCAAGATGAGCATACCCAAAAGCCGGAAGAGGGCTATGGAGGACAGTTTGGCAAACCCCGGCAGGGTGTACTGGCTCATGGACAAGGTACACGTGCGGATCCTGACCTATGACGACCCGGAAAAGGCGAAAGCCAAGCTGCGGGACGGGTTCCGGATTTTAGCGATTTACCGCAACGGCGAGGATATTATGAACACACAGGCCGCAAAGGATGAGGGCCTGCTGCTGGTATGAGTGACAGCCCCGGCCCTCATGGGCCGGGGCTTGTCTGTTTACAGATGGCACGGTTGCGATTGCCCCAAAAAAGGAGCGAAACCATGAAAAAAACCGGTTGTAAGGATATCAAGTGGAACGACCGATTGATTATAGAGCGGATGCTGAAAAACAGGGAAAGCAAGACAAAAATCGCGGCGTATATCGGGGTGAGCCGGGCAAGCATTTACAACGAAATCCATCGTGGCATAACCTTGCAGATGACCCCAGAGTATGAGTTCGTAGAGGTTTACTGCGCTGATACGGCGGAGCGCTGGTATCAGGCGCATTTGGCGGTTCGCGGGATGGATTTGAAGCTGGGAAACGACTTCGCTGCGGCAAATTACATCGAACGGATGATAGTAGAAAAAAGATACTCTCCCGCTGTTGTGGCGGCGAAAATGCAGGAGGAAAGGGGTTTTTCCACCCGGTTATGTGTGAATACCATTTACAATTACATCTACCGGGAGGACGTATTCCTGAAGCTGAAAAAGGAGCACCTCCGCTATAAAGGCAGGCGCCGGAACCGTAAGTCCAGCCGCCCTAAAGCCGCACGGGCTTCTGCTGGGGACAGCATTGAGAAGCGCCCGCCGGAGGTAAAAGAGCGGAAAACCTTCGGGCATTGGGAGATGGATACAGTGGTCAGCGGGAAGGATGGGCGCGGGATCTTGCTGGTGTTGGCAGAGCGTACAACCCGTTATGAGATTATTGTCCTTTTGCCAGACAGGACAGCCAGCAGCGTGGTGAAAGCCCTGGATGTTTTGGAGAAGAAATACGGCAGGCGCAAGTTCCGGCGCACCTTCAAGACCATCACCTGCGACAACGGCAGTGAATTCGCGGACTGCCAGGGCATGGAGCACACCCGTTATGGACGCGGCCCTCGCACAAAAATCTACTACTGCCACCCCTACAGCGCTTACGAGCGGGGCAGCAATGAGAACGCCAACGGCCTGATACGCCGTTTCTTTCCCAAGGGCACAGATTTCAGCAAGGTAACGAAAAAGGCAGTCCGGCAGGTGCAGGACTGGATGAACCAGTACCCCAGGAAGATACTTGGCTGGAAGTCCGCAGAGGACATGATGTCCATTTTCATGTCCTCTGCCTGACCTACCAAAACTGAACAGCCTGGGCCAGCCGAAAAAGCAGAGGCTTTTCCGGCTTGTTTGCTGTACGCCAAAACTGTGAAATGCTCTTTCAGCACAAAAGCACCCCTGTGTTGTTGTACAACAACACAGGGGTGCTTTTGTGTACTTCTACAAACATCGTTGCATTTAAAACTTTTTTCTAAAAACATCTTGACATTTGGGCGCGTTCACGCCCGTCTCATAAAAAGCAAAGGATAGAGAGGAAGAGGGCAGGGTGCAACGGTTCGGGAAGCCAGCGTTGCAAATGTAAGGAGTGCGACAAAGTATATACCATAGACCCGAAGCGGAGCGCGTATCCAGAGGAAGTGAGAAAGCAGGCGAACGGGTCTTTGCCGATGCCAAAGAAAAACACGCCATGCGGTATACTCACTACCGTGGTCTGGCCCAGGCCTCCAACTGGGTGAGGCTCAAATTTGCTGCCATGAACCTCAAAAAGCTGGCAAGATGGAAAGCCAGAAACCGTTTTGCACCTTCCTCCTCCATAGCCTCTTCGTGCATTTTATCCCTCACTGACTTTGCGGCCTGTCTGGTAATCAAGCCAGACAGGCCGTTTTTCGACAAGCAGACAGCCGCTTTTAGCGGCTGTCTGTGATTGTGATGCAATCGCAACCCTTTTTAGGGATTAGACTCCTCTGGGATTTCATTCCATCCGCAGCCGGGAAAAATCCGTGGATTCCTCCAGGGCTTTCACCACCTGGGCAAGGCCCTGCTGATCTTCTTCGGTAAACCGGCCCTTTTCCGGGCTGTCGATGTCCAGCACGCCTACAATCTGCCCGCCGCTGCGGATGGGCAGCACGATTTCCGACCGGGAAGCGCTGTCGCAGGCAATGTGCCCGGGGAAGGCATGTACGTCCTCCACCCGCAGGGGCTTCCCTTCTTGCACCGCGGTGCCGCACACGCCTTTGCCAATGGCGATGCGGACGCAGGCCACCCGGCCCTGGAACGGCCCTACCAGAAGGCTTCCCCTGTCCAGCAGGTAAAAGCCCGCCCAGTTGATGCGCTCCAGGCCCTCGTATAGCAGTGCCGCGGCGTTTGACAGCACAGGCACAAAGTCCCGGTCAATTTCCGCCAGAGAAGCAACCTGGCTGGCAATCAGCTTATAATCTGGCATGTTCCTCCCCCTTTACGACAAACGCTTGTACAGATGGTTGCCAATCATCTGGATAAGCTGTACGAATATAATCAGGATAATGGAGCACACCACCAAATAGTCCGTCCGGTACTGCTGGTAGCCGAACCGGATGGCAATGTCCCCAATGCCGCCTCCGCCTACCGTGCCTGCCATGGCGGAGTATCCCACCAGGGAGATAATCAGCAGGACAATCCCGTTTAAAATCCGGGGGATGGATTCCTTGATGTACACCCGCCACAAAATCTGCCAGTTGGAGGCCCCAAAGGATTTGGCGGCCTCAATGACGCCGGCGTCCGTCTCCCGCAGGGCGGTTTCGATAATCCGGGCGATGAAGGGGATGGCGGAAAGGGTCAGGGGCACAATGGAGGCAGTGGTTCCAATGGCTTTTCCCACCACCAGCCGGGTGAAGGGAATCACCAGCACCAGCAGGATGACAAAGGGAAAGCTGCGGAACACGTTGACAAGGAAGCTGAGTATTTCATAGACAGGTCGGATAGGGCGCAGGCCGTCCGGCGCGGTAAGCGTCAGGATAATGGCGGGGATAAAGCCTATAAGTACGGACAGCAGCGTAGACCAGAACACCATATACAGCGTCTGCCACAGGGCCGTCAGAATAACCCCCGTCATGCTGGTTGTGGATGCAATGCCCATTATGTAAGCACCTCCCAGGCCACTTTTTTTGAGGACAGGAAATTGCACACCTGTTCCCTGTCCGCCTCGTCAATGTTCAGCACCAGGCTGCCATAAATGTTCTCCCGGAAGTCCTCCAGCTTTGCCCAGCATATGCTGAAATCCTTGCCCAGCTCCCGGGCCATCTGGGTGATAACCGGCTCGTTGGAGCCTTCCCCCACAAAGAACACCTGGATGTTCACCCCGGTTCTGGGCAGCAGCTCGCTCTTGTCCCGCAGGAAAGACTGTATCTCCTTTTCCGCGGGCTTGATGAACATCTCCTCCGGCTTGCCCTGGGACAGCACGCTGCCGTTATACAGAAAGGCCACCCGGCCGCAGATCTGCTTCACCACTTCCATCTGGTGGGTCACCACAACCACTGTTATCCCCATCTCCCGGTTGATTTTCTGGAGCAGGGCCAGGATCCCCTTGGTGATTTCCGGATCCAGTGCGCTGGTGGCCTCGTCGCAAAGCAGGAACTGGGGATCCAGCACCAAAGCCCTGGCAATGGCCACCCGCTGCTTCTGCCCGCCGGAAAGCTGCCGGGGCTTCATGTGGGCCTTGTCCTCCAGGCCCACCAGGCGGATAAGCTCTTCAATTTTGTCCCGGCTCTCCTGGGAGCGGGTGTTGATGCCCCAGAACTTCATGGGCAGGGCAATGTTGCCGTACACGTCCAGGCGCTCCAGCAGGTTGAAGTTCTGGAAAATCATGCCCATGCGCTTTTGCAGGCCGCGCAGGGCGCTTTTGTCCCGGCTGTTTACCAAAGCGCCGTCTACGGTGATTTCCCCGGAATCGTAAGGCTCCAGTCCGTTTATGCAGCGCAGCAGGGTAGACTTCCCCGCGCCGCTCTGCCCTACGATGCCGTAAATTTCGTGATCCTCAATAGTAAGGGAAATTCCCTTCAGGACGTCCACGTCCCGAAAGGATTTCCGCACGTTGCTTATTTCAATCATGTTTTATGCCGGGTCGATAAAGGACGGGATAACCGAGCCTTTATACTTCTCCTCAATATACTCTTTCACGGCGTCGGACTGGATCGCCTTTACCAGCGCTTTTGTTTTTTCGGTTTCCTCGCTGCCCTGCTTGACAACCAGGAAGTTTGTCCGGCGGATGCTGGTTTCGTCGTCAAACTCTTCAATTTCCAAAGCCGGATGCTCTGTGGGCAGGTCGGCGCCGATGGCATAGTTGCCGTTGATGGCGGCAGCGTCCAAATCCGGCAGGGACAGGGGCAGGCTCGCGGCCTCCAGGGTGGTGATTTTATAGCCGTGGGGGTTTGCCTCTTTATCGTCCGTCAGGGACTCGGCGGTAACATTGTCATCTGTGCCATAGCTGCCCAGGGAATTGAGCAGGCCCTTCTGCACCAGCAGCTCCAGGCCCCGCTTCTCGTTGTCCGGGTCGTTGGGCACGGCGATTTCCGCGCCGTCAGGCAGTTCGGAAAGGGACGTGTACTTCTGGGAATAGATGCCCATAGGCTCGATATGCACCCCGGCCACAGCCGCCAGGTGCAGGCCGTTGTCCTCGTTCTGGCCGTTCATGTAGCCCAGTGTCTGGAAGTAGTTGGCGTCCAGCTCCCCTTCCTCCAGGGAGGTGTTGGGCAGCACATAGTCCTGGAACACCACCACTTCCAGTTCCCAGCCCTCCTCAGCCAGCACAGCCTTCACCGCGTTTTCCAGGATGTCGGCATGGGGGACAGGGTTTACGCCTACGGAAATCTTTTTGTCACCGCCGGCAGGCTTATCCGCCGCCGCGGAGGAGGTCTTTTCCCCCTGGGAGGAATCTGCCGGAGCGCCGCCGCAGGCTGTCAGGGAAAGCAGCAGCGCCAGGGTAAGTGCGAGGCTTAAAAATTTGAGAACCTTTTTTCTTTTCATAATCTGGTTTCGGGCGCGGGAAGCGCCCACCCTCCTTCTGGAAAATGTAATGTTCTTTGGTACAGCCCCTATTATACGCACAGGAAGGTCATTTGTCCAATACATGGAATAAATAGTGGGTTATAGGTTCAGCCTATAACCCACTGTCTATTTGCGCCAGGTATTCCCGGATCTTTTGGATATACAGGTTCCCGATGGCGCTGGGGACTGTGTTCTTTTTCATCACATACCCAATCTCCATCCTGTCCGGCCCGTCCGGCCCGCATGTCTCAAAGGGGACTGCCACATAGTCGCTGCCGTTCAGCTCCTCGCAGATAATCCCTGAGCACAGGGTGTACCCTCCCAGCCCCACCATCAGGTTCAGCATGGTGGCCCGGTCGTTGGCCTTGATGGTGCGCCTGTATTCGCTGGTACTGAGGATCTCCTCCGCGTAATAGAAGGATTCCGCGTCTCCCTGCTCAAAGGAGAGGCAGGGATAGTCCTGCAAATCCGCAAAGCTGATGGAGGGCTTTTTGGCTAAGGGGTGCCCCGACCACAGGTAGACATAAGGCATGCAGGTGATAAGGGGATAAAACGCCAGCCCGGCAGTGCGCAGCAGCTTCCCCATGACAGAGCGGTTGAAATCGCTGAAATACAGCAGGCCGATTTCGCTGCGCATAGTGGATACGTCCGCGATAACCGCCTTTGTCTGGGTTTCCCGGATGGCGAATTCATACTGGGAAGTGTCAAATTCCTTCACCAGCTCCACAAAGGCTTTCACAGCAAAGGAATAGTGCTGGGTGGACACGCCGAATTTTTTCTTCCGGTTCCTGGCCCCGCCAAACCGGTCTACCAGATCTTCATACTGGCTGTACACCTGCCTGGCATACAGGATGAAGTCGGCCCCCTCCGGCGTCAGGGTAACGCCCCTGCCGCTGCGGTGGAAGATGGTGATGCCAAACTCCTTTTCCAGCTCCTGCATGGAGCTGGTCAGGGATGGCTGGGAAACATACAGCAGCTCCGAAGCTTTGTTTATGGAGCCTGTTTCAGAAATGGTAATGGCATAATGCAGTTGCTGAAAGGTCATGTCCTTTCCCTCCCGGGGCTGCGCCTGCAGGCGGCGCTTTCCTTTATACTATAAGTATTATAGCATAGCTCCCATCCGCTTTGCGTCTTGGGAAACCGCTGGCGCGATTTCTGAAACTGCTTCGCGGTTTCGGCTCTACTGAAATGTCCTGCGGACATTATAGCACAGGCGGAAAAGCCGCACAAGCGGAAGCCATGGGCTTATAGCATTTCCCGCCGGATTATCCCGCTTTTGGCAGGCCCTGGCAGCCCAAATGTCAAGATGTTTTTAGAAAAAAGTTTTAAATGCAACGATGTTTGTAGAAGTACACAAAAGCACCCCTGTGTTGTTGTACAACAACACAGGGGTGCTTTTGTGCTGAAAGAGCATTTCACAGTTTTGGCGTACAGCAAACAAACCGGAAAAGCCTCTGCTTTTTCGGCTGGCCCAGGCTATTCAGTTTTGGTGGGTCAGGCAGAGGACATGAAAATGGACATCATGTCCTCTGCGGACTTCCAGCCAAGTATCTTCCTGGGGTACTGGTTCATCCAGTCCTGCACCTGCCGGACTGCCTTTTTCGTTACCTTGCTGAAATCTGTGCCCTTGGGAAAGAAACGGCGTATCAGGCCGTTGGCGTTCTCATTGCTGCCCCGCTCGTAAGCGCTGTAGGGGTGGCAGTAGTAGATTTTTGTGCGAGGGCCGCGTCCATAACGGGTGTGCTCCATGCCCTGGCAGTCCGCGAATTCACTGCCGTTGTCGCAGGTGATGGTCTTGAAGGTGCGCCGGAACTTGCGCCTGCCGTATTTCTTCTCCAAAACATCCAGGGCTTTCACCACGCTGCTGGCTGTCCTGTCTGGCAAAAGGACAATAATCTCATAACGGGTTGTACGCTCTGCCAACACCAGCAAGATCCCGCGCCCATCCTTCCCGCTGACCACTGTATCCATCTCCCAATGCCCGAAGGTTTTCCGCTCTTTTACCTCCGGCGGGCGCTTCTCAATGCTGTCCCCAGCAGAAGCCCGTGCGGCTTTAGGGCGGCTGGACTTACGGTTCCGGCGCCTGCCTTTATAGCGGAGGTGCTCCTTTTTCAGCTTCAGGAATACGTCCTCCCGGTAGATGTAATTGTAAATGGTATTCACACATAACCGGGTGGAAAAACCCCTTTCCTCCTGCATTTTCGCCGCCACAACAGCGGGAGAGTATCTTTTTTCTACTATCATCCGTTCGATGTAATTTGCC
Source organism: Acutalibacter sp. JLR.KK004 (assembly GCF_036941085.1). Classification (NCBI taxonomy): domain Bacteria; kingdom Bacillati; phylum Bacillota; class Clostridia; order Eubacteriales; family Acutalibacteraceae; genus Acutalibacter; species Acutalibacter sp. JLR.KK004. Next base: position 201,003 of record NZ_JAYMNQ010000001.1, on the reverse strand, counting down.
GCAGCGAAGTCGTTTCCCAGCTTCAAATCCATCCCGCGAACCGCCAAATGCGCCTGATACCAGCGCTCCGCCGTATCAGCGCAGTAAACCTTTACAAACTCATACTCCGGGGTCATCTGCAGGGTCATGCCACGATGGATTTCGTTGTAAATGCTTGCCCGGCTCACCCCGATATACGCCGCGATTTTTGTCTTGCTTTCCCTGTTTTTCAGCATCCGCTCTATAATCAATCGGTCGTTCCACTTGATATCCTTACAACCGGTTTTTTTCATGGTTTCGCTCCTTTTTTGGGGCAATCGCAACCGTGCCATCTGTAAACAGACAAGCCCCGGCCCATGAGGGCCGGGGCTGTCACTCATACCAGCAGCAGGCCCTCATCCTTTGCGGCCTGTGTGTTCATAATATCCTCGCCGTTGCGGTAAATCGCTAAAATCCGGAACCCGTCCCGCAGCTTGGCTTTCGCCTTTTCCGGGTCGTCATAGGTCAGGATCCGCACGTGTACCTTGTCCATGAGCCAGTACACCCTGCCGGGGTTTGCCAAACTGTCCTCCATAGCCCTCTTCCGGCTTTTGGGTATGCTCATCTTGAAATCGTTTAAGCAAACAGGCTGCTGCATAAATCACACACTCCTTTATCCGTTAAACTAAAATATACTATTTGTATATTATCTAAATTCTTATACTGTTCGTATTCTATCGGAATTGTCGAATTTTGTCAAGAAGCCTTTGGGGATTTATCCCAGGAAAATCAAGGTTTCCGCTACTTAGAGCAAAAAAAAGATGAAGCAGAAAGCTTGCGTGAGCCTTCTGCTTCATCTTTAGTTTTTACCTATCTGGAATCAAAGGCGTTTTGGGCATAATTTAGGAAATGGGCAATTTCACCGTTGCCCGGATGCTTGGCTGCAAGAGCTTTTATCCGCTCGATAGTACTCAGAGCTTTCTGTTCATCCTGCTTACAGCTCAAATTGACCAGGCCCTTGGCGAACGCTATCGCAATATCCTGCACGCCTGAATGCTTTTCTACAAGCTGTTCCAAGCGTTCTATAGTATCCAAAGCTCCCTGTTCATCCTGCTTAGCGCTCAAATTGACCAGGCCGCTGGCGAACGCTATCGCAATATCCTGCACGCCAGGATATTCATCTGTAAGGCGTTCCAGACGCTGAAGGCTTATCCCTTATCAACCGGGAGAAGATAGACGCTATCCGCGAAGCCATTAAGGAGCTTGAACGCGCCGGGTATATCGTCCGTTCAAGGGAACGCGACGAGAAAGGACGCCTGCGGGGCGCGGACTATGTGATATTCGAGCAGCCGCAGCCGCCTACGCCGGATTTACCTACATTGGAAAATCCAACATTGGATAATCCAACGCAGGAAAAACCAACATTGGAAAAACCTACGTTGGAAAATCCAACGCAATTAAATAAAGATATACAAAGAACTGACTTACCAAAAAAAGAAAAAATAATTACTGATGAACAAAGTACCCATTCCATTCCTATCCTTTCCCCTACAGGACAGACAACTTTTATTCCGTCTTAGAACGGCAGAGAAAACTTGAAAAGGAGGTATCAGCGATTGCAAAAGGAAACACGAAGAAACAGCGCGGCGGGAAGCGCAAAGCCTAACCCGCCCCGCAAGCTCACCCGCGCCGAGAAAAAGCAGATTGCGGAAATCATCAGACAGGCAAAGGGCGACGGGAAAGCGCACACCGCGCAGCAGACAATCCCTTATATCCAGATGTACCCGGACGGTATCTGCAAGGTTACGGGACGGAAATACTCAAAGACCGTCGCCTTTGAAGATATTAACTATCAGCTTGCACAGGCAGACGACAAGACCGCCATTTTTGAGAACTGGTGCGACTTCCTCAACTACTTTGACGCTTCCGTTTCGGTGCAGCTCTCTTTCATCAATCAGGGGACGCAGCGGGGCGAAGCGGAAAAAGCGGTCAATATCCCGGCACAGGAGGACGCTTTCAATTCTATCCGCACAGAATACCGGGATATGCTGAAAAACCAGCTTGCAAAGGGCAACAACGGGCTTGTCAAAGCGAAGTATATCACCTTTGCCATTGAAGCCGACAGTCTGGGCGCGGCGAAATCCCGCCTTGCCCGTATCGAAACGGACGTACTCAATAACTTTAAGCTCTTGGGCGTGTCTGCCCGCCCCATGACAGGCTATGAACGCCTTAAAATGCTGCATGGCATTTTCCACCCGGAGGGTGGGCAGTTTTCCTTTGATTTTTCATGGCTTGCCCCGTCCGGGCTTTCCACAAAGGACTTTATCGCCCCGTCCTCTTTCCGTTTTGGCGAGGGGCGGTATTTCCGCATGGGGCGCAAAATCGGCGCGGTTTCATTCCTTGAAATCCTTGCGCCGGAATTAAACGACCGTAGGGCAGTGCATGGGAGCTGGACAAATTGAACGCGCCCGTAAAGTAGTAAAAATCAGTTTAGTGATGAATGTTGCTGTAACGCTCGTTGTCGTAATTGGCGTACAGTTTTTTGCTGAACCATTGATTTTGCTTTTTGGTAGTACCACCCCGGAAGTAGTAAACGATGGAGTTTACTATCTGCGTGTCTGTTGCAGTATAAATAGTTTGATTTATGCCGTTATGTACACTTTGGACTCCTTTGCTATTGGTGTCGGTGCGGCAAATGTTGCTATGATTAACGCTTTACTGGACGCGGTTATTGTGCGTTTGCCTGTGAGCTGGCTCTTGGCCTTTGTACTTAATATGGGCTTTTCCGGGATTTATTACGGCCAGGCGTTTTCTCCAGTCTTACCTGCTATTGTAGGTTTACTCTATTTCACAAGTAGAAAATGGGAACACAAAACGCTCATTCAATCAAGCCACAAGGGGGAAAGTCTATGATGGATCGGATGGTATGGCTTCTATGCCCCGTATGTGGGAACAAGACCAGACTTAAAGTGCGTCAAGATACAGAGCTTATCAATTTTCCACTGTATTGCCCGAAATGTAAACAGGAAACTTTAGTGAATGTCAAAAAATCAAAACTATCTGTCATCCGCATGGCTGACTTGATTTCTAAGGAGGATAACGAATTATGATGGACAAACAAAAAATTTATCCCCGGTCAAAAGATCGGGAAACTGTATATTTGAAAAATGTCGTTACTGATCCCAGCATCATCGTGGGCGACTACACCATGTATAACGACTTTGTAAATGATCCTGTTGATTTTCAAAAGAATAATGTTCTTTACCATTATCCCATTAACCATGACAGGCTGATTATTGGTAAATTTTGCTCTATCGCTTGTGGCGCTCGATTTTTGTTCAACAGCGCCAACCACAGCATGACTTCACTTGCGACTTATCCATTTCCTAGCGGCTGTATCCATGTCAAGATTTTGAGCAAACTTTTTAGTATTCCCTGTGGACGGGAATTTTATTCATTTAATTTTAAATTGGGTGGGGAAATTTTATCCCCACCCAATAGCCCGCCGAAAAACCGTCTATCTTAGATGATTATAAAATCTTCCGCAGCTTTTTCCGCAGATGGTCTAGCCTTGCATAGATAGCTCCCGTTGTCAATCCAACAAGCGGGGCAATTTCCTTTGTGGAATAGCCCTGCATTTTCAGCAGGATAATTTGCAGGGTACGCATGTCCACCGTAAGCAATGCCCGATACAGAGTCTCGTCCTCAATCTCATCCAGTAAATCGGCAACCGACTTTACTTCGGTATCCCGCTCCCTGTCTGCCATTCCCTCAAGGTATTCGCCGAAGTCGCTTGTCCAATGGTAAAACCGCCTGTTGGAATTGAAGTCTGCCCTGTCGTCTGTGCGGATTTGTTCAATGGTGTTTTCATCAACTCCATGCTCCCGCAATATTTTTTCCTCGGCTTCTTTCCAGATAAGCCATTTCCTGTTCTCACGTCCGTTGTTGTATGCCATTCTTTTTTCCTCCAATCTGAATTTTTGAAATGTAATAATCCAGATTGGAAAGGCGGCGAACGACAGCCAACAGCAGAAACAGCCCCTCGGCACATTCCGATAAAAAACGACAAAAGAAAAACCGCAAAGGCTCTGTGTCCTCTACGGTTATAAGTAATCTCAATTCTGTTAAGTGGAGATTCTACTTCTGGTTTCATGGTGAGAAGTAGCGTTGCATAAGCAGGGACTTTTTTAACGGGTTTCCTGCCAATCCCCAATATGCTATGTATAAGTCAAATCTGCGTTGCATGAGCAGATAGCTTACTGCCCGAAAAAAGGACATAAAAAAATCCCTCCAAACTTAAAACAGGTCTGGAGAGTGTCTGTTAAGTCTTTTCGGGCATAGCAAATCAGCCCACCAAAACACCGTTTTTTTATATGGCGTGCTTGTATTGCCTATTTCAAATTCCAATAATGATTTCTTTATGTTCTAATAATCCTCTAGAAAATGCCTAATGAGCATAGCGATTTCTTCTTTTTTATATCCCAATTGGGACAATTTACATAGCAACTCTTTCTTAGCTTCATCCACTAATTTTTTCTTTACATCTTTAATATCAACAGCAACATAATAACCTTTTCTTTCATTGGTATAAATAATACCCTTTTCCATCAACAACCTTAAAGCACAAGCTACTGTATGGGGATTTACTTGATTAACTTCCGCATATTCCCTTATACTCGGTATCGGTTTACTTGGTGCTTGATAATTTACAAAAATATCCATTTTAATTTGTTCTGCAACTTCCTGATACTTGTATCTTTTATTCATCTTTTTCTTTCCCTGTTAATAGTCTTTGAATTGTTATATTATAAAAATCAGCTATTTGAGGGAACTGATAAATGCTAGGACGGGATATTCCTTGTTCCCATTTAGATACTGCTGACTTTGAGACGCCACAATACTCTGCAAGTTTCTCTTGTGAGTTTCCTTTTTTCGTCCGCTCTTCTTTTAACACTTCCGAAATATGTAATTCAATACCCTGTTCCATAGTGGCTCCTTTCTTCGGTACTATAAATTATTTTTAACTATGAAATAACTTCATCAATTTCAAAAAAATTGATTTGATAAAAAACGTAACTGTTCAATTAACAAGAAGAAACCAATCGACTTTTTTCAAGGGTTGACAAATGATACGATACAGAAGGAGCAGAAACGGGTAGTTACTTTGCAATCTCACCCGCAGTCTGCTCCCATTTTTCAAATAAAAATTTTCATCTGTTCTTATCTGTCAAAGCCTTAAATTTCAAGTCTAAAAAGCTATGTTTTTCACAACTTCATACATATAATTGTGTTCGGCAAACCTTAAGATAGATTGCCAAAGTTGCCAGCAGTATTAGACAAGTAATACCAAACATAATCATCATTTGGTAATGCGGAAAGATTATACAGAGATACAATGGCGTTAAGCTGCTTGCCATTCCACCTCCAACTGTAGCTAAAACTGAAATTGCCCCACCTTTTACCGCATAATACTCACTTGTCCAATCATACTTAGGAAACTTGATATTCAGATAAACACCAAGAACTGAAATGAAAAAAGTATATACCGTAGGGATAATAAATAACAGTATAGTCTGCATCAAGGAACACGGAATCGCAATTCTGATAAAAATTGCACTAACATATAAAACAGGAAGTATCACTGTTAAATTTACCGCAATTTTAGAATTGTAAATTGTCCTTGCCTGCGTTGGAGCGGAACACATAATCCATCGGTTTTTTCCCTCTAAAGACAAGGATGCTGCTGTGGTAGAAGTCATAGTCACAAAAACAGCAAGCGCAATCGGCATAATATTTTGAATGATGCTCATGATTCCCATCGTTTCTATTTGCTGTCGTAAAGCAGGCGGCATAAAAAATGCTGCCCCAAGTGCCACAACGAAAAGCAGGACAATTCCAATACATGAATTCAAGGCATAAATCGTACATGAACTTAATCGGCGAAGCTCCTTTTTATACAATGCCATAAACGGAGATGAAGATTTTAATGTTCCCATTTTATAATCTTTTTTTGCATAATGTGAGAATACCGCTGTATTCAGTCTTTTATAGTAATGAGAAACAATCGTTATGAAAGCAATGCCCAGCAACAGGGAAACAGCGGCAAAGATAACAAAGCTTGCCCAATCATTATGTAATAAGGCATTTGTAAAAAGAATAGCAGGCGGATAAAATTTGTTTACCGCTTCTGCCATTGCAACGCCTAAATTAGTTATCTGCGCCTCATCCATTGATTGTGTTTTTGCGGAAGCAAATACAATCATCAGTACGGCAGCCGTACTCAAAACCAATGAAAAAACATTCTTGTGTCTTGAATGTGATGAAACGGCAACAATTAGAACACCTAATGATAGAGAAATAATCATAGGAATAATCGGTGTCAAAAATAACGCACCCACTAAAAACAGGTAACTAAAAATCGGCGGATGTTCGTATACGACATAGATAATGCTTGACGGCAGCATGGCTATAAAGCCAATTATCAGATTGATGAGATACAGCATCGTTATACGGCTTGTTACGATAGAAATCGTTCTTACAGGCATGGACATAACCATATCATAATCTTTTAATCCAATAAGAACCCCTGTACTTTTAACGAATGTAAGGGTCAAAGTTGCTAAGGAGCAGACCACTACCATGAGCGTTGGCAATGCTTTGCTGAGTCCCGCTTCTGCCATGCTGTTGCTGAATTTCACCGTATAGACTACAAGAATAGCAATGGCGGTAAGTCCTAAAGCACCAACAATCGCAGAACGTTGTTTTTCCTGTTTATCACGAGAATGAATCAATCGGTTAATTCCAAAAAGATTATATAACTGCATCCTCAAAAGATACTTATACTTGCCTTTCATTTTCAACTACCTCCATGAATACATCTTCAAGACTATGACTTCCTTTGATTTCTTCCATTGTTCCACTTTCTATCAATTTACCGTCATTGATGATAGTAACCTTGTCACACAATTTTTCGGCAACTTCAAGTACGTGAGTAGAGAAAAAAATGGCTGTTCCAGCTTCACAAAGTTCACGCATAATCTTCTTTAAATGAAAAGATGCTTCAGGGTCAAGACCTACAAACGGCTCATCCAACACTAAAAGCTTGGGAGAATGTACAAATGCGCCTATTAATGCAAGCTTCTGTTTCATACCATGCGAATAGGAACTGATTAAATCCCCAAGACTGTCCGTTAAATTGAGAACATCCGCATATTTTTGTATTCTTGAAACTCTTTCTTCGGCAGGAACAGAAAACATATCACACATATAGTTTAAATATTGGATGCCTGTCACATAGTCATATAAGTCGGGATTGTCTGGAATATAAGCTGTAATAGATTTGCATTTTACAGGCTCGTCCTTTACAGAATGACCGTTTATGAGGATTTCCCCTTCGTCAAAGTCCATTATCCCGACAACTGCACGGATTGTTGTTGTTTTCCCCGCACCATTGTGACCAATAAAAGCATGGATTTCTCCTGCTTTCACACTCAAATTCAGACTGTCAACAGCCTTTTTATTTCCAGAATAAACTTTAGAATAATTCCTAATTTCTAATACGGCGTCCATTTTATTAGCCTCCTTTGAATTTTAGTTTTTGTACTTTTTCACAATTGCCCAGTAAAGGATTGCGGGTACAGGGGTAAATAATAGAATAAAATATTTATTTACAACCGAACCAGAACCAGACACTCCAAAGTGTAATGGGATTTCCTGCGGCAATAAAAAAGTTAGTGCTGCTAATACAACAAAGGTTACAAATGTAATGATGATGCATTTTTTCTTCATAGGTCTTGCCTCCTTTTTAATATCACAGTGATAATAATATCATAATGATATTAAAAAGTCAAGAAAAATCCTGTCCATCACTGAGGACAGGCGGGAAATTTTTAATCCATTTTAGGCGGAGAAATAATAACGCCAATAGAATGCAGCTTTCTACCCGCTGCCGGTGCGTTGTTTCCATAAGGCTTTATTGCATCTCGAATATTTCTAATTAACATCTCAAGTTCCCCATCTGTTAGATAAAGAGGGGATAAGGAAAAACCAGATTTATCCTTTACAATGTCTATATTATCCCGTTTACAATAATCTTGGAATAACTCCGCAAAGCCAATGATATATTGCATAAACGACTGCATATAGGCTTCACCAGAGTTGCTGTCTAAAATTTCTTTAAAATCTTTTGTCATATCAATATCTATCGCATAAGTCTTTTCTAAAGCACCTCTGACTTGCGTTTGATTTACAATTTTTAATACTTTGTCATTTGTCATCCTCTTTAAATAGCGATAAAGCGTTGCGGGCGGAATATCCGAAAAGGTCTCGGATAAATGTTTAGCAGTAGTTTCCCCACAATTCTGTATTTCTAGAAATAGTTTGCATTTAATCGGGTTCGTCAATACATCCATAATTTTTTTATCCATGCGTATCCCTCCAATAATTCGGTCTATTTGATAATATTATCATTTTGGTACTATAAATTCAAGAACCTTTCATTGATGATAATCTAAGATAACAAACCTAAAAGTGGCAAAGTTTTTATACCTTGCCACTTTTAGCACTTATACGAAGATTATTTCGTTATTCACAATCCCCCTCGCACACGCCCTTATGTTATTCACTCTTCCTGTCCATTCTAAGGCGTTTTCTGCCTTTAACTGTTCCGTTATGCCTTGCTCCTGTTTCAAGCCCTCTATGAGCCTTTTAAAGCGTTCCTGCGCCTGCCTGTCGATGTCGGCAAGGTAGGCGTTGAGCCTGCTGCTTGTGAGAAGATTGATGTATGTAACCTTTCGGTACTTCTTCAGATAGTCCAGATGCCGCTGTCCCCATGTGCCTATCGGCTGTTCTTTTTCGGCGGATATGGTTAAGCATGGTATTAAATAATCTCCTTGCCACTCGTATTTGCCGCCTAATTCCTCAAATAATGATTTTGCCATCTTCTAGTTCCTCCAAATAAGATATTCACTCCACATTATTGTGTCTGTTGTCTTAAACGCAATTTTGAGTTTTCTCCTTATCTGGTTTCACTCATCAAACATCAAAGGAGGAAAATCTATGCATACATCATGGTCTCGGCGCTTGGGCAAAATTGCCGTCCCGGCGCTCTGCGCTGTCTTTCTGGCCAGCCCTCTGGCCGCTCTTCGCGCTTCAGCCGTTGCCAATGTCACCGCAGTAATCCGCCCTGATATGTCCATTGTCATCGATGGCCAGAAGCAAAGCTTTTTCAATGTGAACGCCAGACAGGTCCACCCTCTGTATTATGCAGGGTCCACCTACCTGCCCGTGCGGGCCATTGGCGAACTTATGGGTAAAAACGTAGACTGGAACCAGTCTTCCAAAACCGTTACCCTGGCCGGCAGCCGGACTTCTCCCCCGGTAACCGGTACCCCGGACGGCGCCACCCAGCGCCAGGACGTGGAGGCCTCTGTGCGGGATGACTTTACCGTAATCGTGGACGGGGCCGTGCGGAGCTTTACCAATGTGAACGGCCGCCGGGTTTACCCCCTGCTGTACCGAGGTTCCACTTACCTCCCTGTGCGGGCCATCGGTGAGCTTATGGGCAAAGAGGTGGATTGGGACCAGGCCACCCAAACCGTCACCCTGAGCGGGAGAATCGTTACTGATGCCGACACCTTTGGGCTGCTTACCCCGGAGCAGGCCCAGGCAAAAGCCCTGGAGCACGCAGGTCTTACCGCCAGCCAGGCGACTTTTACAAAAACCGAGCTGGAGTGGGAAAACGGCCGGCGGGTCTACGATGTTGAATTTCACACTGCCGGGTATCAAGAGTACGATTACGAAATAGACGCGGTAACCGGCGCAGTGCTCAGCTTTGGCCACGATGGCGACTCCTTTACCCCGCCGGACACCCCCGGGCTGATTTCCCTGGAAGAGGCCGCAGCCAAGGCCCTGGCCCAAGCGGGGGTAAAAGCGGACCAGGCAACCTTCACCAAGCAGGTGCTGGACTGGGACGATGGCTGCCCGGTATACGAAATGGAGTTTTTCACCGCAAGCCCCGCCTGCTGGTATGAGTGCGAAATTGACGGAACCACCGGCCGGGTAGTCTCTTTTGAAGCCGACTCCACCGATGCCCCCCCTTCCGGCGGGCTGATTGCCCCGGAGGAGGCCAAGGCCAAAGCGCTCGCCCACGCCGGGCTTGCCTCTGGGCAGGTAACCTTTACGAAAACCGAGCTGGAGCTGAAAGACGGACGGCTGATGTACGAGATAAAATTCCATACCGCCAGCCACATAGGCTACGAGTACAAAATTGACGCCACAAACGGTACGGTGTGGAGCTTTGAACAGGACCACAGCTCCTACCTTCCGCCCATTCCCTCTGGCGTAATCTCTGTAGACGAAGCCAAAGCCGCCGCTCTTGCCCACGCGGGGCTTTCCGCCAGCCAGGTGAACTTTACCAAGCAGAAGCTGGACTGGGACGATGACAAGCCGGTATACGAGATCAAATTCTTTACCAAAGACCTGGTGGAATACGATTACGAGATTGACGCCTTTACCGGAAAGGTTCTTAGCTTTGACCGGGACGGCTCCTCCACAGGGGAAACCATCAGCCGGGAAAAGGTCCAGGAGATCGCGCTTGGGCAGGTGCCCGGGGCAAGCGCCAAGCACATCAGGAAGCTGAAGCTGGAGCTGGATGACGGTCGGTACATTTATGAGGTAGAGATCAAGTATGGCGGGCTGGAGTACAAAATGGAGATAGACGGAGAAACCGGCGCGATTCTTGAATTTGAGGTAGACGATTAAAAAAGCCCCCCAAAAAACATAAGGGTCCAGGGACCTGTCCCTGGGCCCTTATGTTTCCCTCCGGCTTCTTTTGACTTTGCTTCTTATCCTTGGGTTTTCCTTGCTTTTTGTCAAGATGACGATTTGAGCAAATGAACTTACCACCATATCAGGAACATCTTAAAATTTGTACTATCTTTTTTGCGCCGTATAAGCTATACTTAAAAAATGGATGTGCATATAAACCAAGTACAAATTTCGCCCTCCGCCAGCAGCAAAAGCGCCGTGTTGTTCCCTGTAAAGCCCGTTTCAGGCGATTCGGACCAACCGTCGAGGTGGAACACGGCAAACACCGATAGCCGCAACGTGGGGCCATTTGTGGCAGCGTGTGAGGGCCGTGTCAGGCGAACTGAGGCCTTTCCCGAGGAGCAAGACGAGAGCAGCCTCAGAACGCCGTTTTGGGGCATTTGTGGCGATTTGTGAGGAACAGCAATTTCCAAGTCAGTGGAGCGCAAGGTCATGCAAAATTATGGAAGAATATCCAATTCAAAATGGCTCAAAAGAGTCGGTCGAAAAACAAGCAGGAGAAAGCAAGGCGCCAAGATGGCGCCTTTGCAGTTCACACCGTCCGGCGGAGCCGGGCGGGAGGGCTAGAAAGTGCGGGCTTTTGGGGGAGTTGCAGGGCATAGTGAGATAGGTGTCATAGTAGGGTCACAAATAAGAGTTTGGTGTAATGTTTGGGGTTGCAAGTGGGCAGAAACGGCAGAATACCGGGGAATTTTTAGGTGTCACAAGTTGGTGTATTGCGATTTTGGAGGCGTTTTATGGATTCAGAAAATATGCAGCGAATAAGCCTTTATTTAGACAAGGATCTGGTCAAGCGAGCGGATAGATTTATGAAAGAGCAGGGCTTTTCCTCTCGGAACAAGCTGGTTACCCAAGCGCTTGAAAGCCTTATGACGGATAGCGATTTGCAGGATAATGACCTCCTGGGTGAAAAACTCGCTGGGGCAGTTATGAAACTATCTGAGGATAACGCAAAAGCCATCTCGAAAGGACTTTTCCGCTATGCGGTACAGCTTGAGATGGTGATGCGGGTGCTGGCGGAACTCTCCGAGTACACACCAGAGCAGGTAGAAGAAATGCGCCGTGAGGCCATAAACAATGTGCGCCGCACCCGTGGCAAGGTAAGTTTTGAAGACATTTTAGCCGGATATTACGACGATTGACCCCCTCAAAATTTGCGCCGCTAAACAAAGAATACGGTTCTTATAAATTTGAACTTCAGACCCAAAATGTAAGAAAAATGTCAGTGGACTTTCTCAGCAGGGTGTGGTATTGTGGTGTGCTGAGAAAGGGGGCTGTTTTATGGCAAAGAAACGAGCAAACGGAGAGGGAAACATTCGCAAACGCAAGGATGGCAGGTGGGAGGGCCGATATACCGCTGGCTATGACCCGGCTACCGGCAAGCGTATCATCAAAAACGTGCTGGGCAAGACCCAAGCTGAAGTCAAGGAAAAGCTGGCTGTGGCAATGGACGATGTCAAAGACCTGGACGTAGCCCGCTCTGACAATTACACGGTAGGCTCATGGCTCACCAACTGGTACACCCTCTACGCCAAACCTAATGTGCGGGTTTCCACCGCTGAGTACTACCGCAGGAGTATTGAACTTCACGTAAACCCACGAATTGGCGGCATCAAGTTAAATAAGCTAACAGCCCACAGGCTATAGATTCTTTCTTACACTATGTCTGTTACCATGCTATAATGATCACAAATCATTCTTTGGGACTTATAACGAGGCGTCTTTTTAGGGAGGCATATCAATGAATTTTATATTTGATATGGACGGGCTTATGTTTGATACAGAAAAAGTTTTTATCGATGCATGGGATTATGCTGGCGAAAAAATTGGCATTGGCAAAGCCGGCTATATGGTGTACAAGACGTTAGGTATGAACAGCGAAGCCGCTTATGGCATTTGGGCAGAAGAATTTGGCGGAAGATACGACCATGAAGAATTGAAAAAGCACACAAAATCTTTCTTGGTAAAATATTATAACGAGAACCCAGTCCCTGTTAAGCCGGGCTTATACATTCTGCTTGATTATTTGCAAAAGCTGGGTCATAAGGCGGCGGTGGCGTCCTCTTCTCCCCGCTGGGAGGTCGAGAGGCACTTAAGAAGCGCGGGGATATCGGATTATTTTGTTGGTACTGTCTGCGGCGATATGGTTAAAAAATCAAAGCCAGCCCCGGATAGTTATTTGAAGGCGTGCGAGCTATTGGGGGTTGCGCCGGGAACCTGCTTTGCCCTGGAGGATTCTAAGAACGGTTTATTAGCGGCGCATAGAGCAGGCTGCAAGCCAATTATGGTTCCTGATTTATGGCAGCCGGACGAAGCCACACTGGAGATTGTCATTGCCAAGTACGACGATCTGGAGCAGGTGAAATATGCCCTTGAAACCGGCGGGTTAAATTTATAGCAAATTGCCGGATATTTGTAGAAGAATGAAACGGCTGGAACTTCCTTCCCGGAGGTATCCAGCCGTTTCCATTTATTTCCGCGTGTGGGGTGAGCGAGCGCCAGTGGCAGACAAGCTGCGAACCGACCGAGCCGACAGGCGAGACCACGGTGTGGGTCAAAAACGCCCCTGGCACTCTCCGGTTATTTCTGACCATTTCCGCATGTGGGTCACGGTGTGGGTCAGGACAAAAAGCCGACGGAGCCACGCCAAACTCGCAAAAAGAATAAGCTGAAACCTTATCCGCAATATCCATTTTAATATGCAACCGAGCAAAACAACTTGCGATGTTCCAGCTTTGACCGTTCCCCACCCAGTGTAGAAAATCGCTCCAAAATAATTTGGCTACATACAACAAAAGCCTCGCATATTTCATGCAAGACTTTGTCAATGGTGGGGGAGAGTGGATTCGAACCACTGAAGTCGTCGACAACAGATTTACAGTCTGCCCCCTTTGGCCACTCGGGAACTCCCCCATAGAATATGAAATTTTATACAAGGCTTGTCCGGCCTCATCTTCGGGCCGGACCGCCCAGTTTGGAGCTGGTGAACGGACTCGAACCCCTGACCTGCTGATTACAAACAGTGTGGAGGGCGAACATTGAGCAGTTTCCAGCACTTTCTAGACCTTCCCAGCACACATACCGGCGATTTTCCGCCCTATTCGCTCCGCTATTTCCACACAGTTTTTCCGCGTGTGGGTCACGGTGTGGGTCAGAAGGACAAAAGGCGTGAGGGAGTTCCTCACGCCAAGCCTAAAATCAACCTCAAAATTTGCGCCGCTTAACAAAGAATACGCCCGCTCTTCATCCTCCGCAACTGTTATACCTACGCAGCCCCCCGCGCCAAACCAGCACGGAGACGCCCGCCAAAAGCAGCGCCACCACCGGCGCCAGCATGCACAGCCAAGGCGGTGCGTCCGGCTTGCCCAGAAGGTAGACCGCCGGGTAGAAATTGAGGTAAGCCACTGGCACAAAACCCGTCACCAGCACGCGGAACGCCGGGCCGAAGATAGTCACCGGGTACTTTTGGGTCAGCAGGTAGATTTGAATGAACACCTGGCTGAGAGCACTGGCTTTGGTGGTCCAGAATGTCACGCAGGAGATAAGAAACTTGATGCACACCGCAATGGCTCCCCCAGACAGCACGAAAATCACAAACCAGAGGATTTGCCACAGCCCCCAATGGGTGCCGCTCATGGCAAGGCCCGTAGGCACCAGCACCGCGCCCAGCAAAGTGTCGCACAGGCCCGTGTATTTGATGTCCCCGCCCACCAGCTGCAAAAAGGGGCTCACCGGGCGCAGAAGGTACACGTCAAAGGCCCCGCTGACGATCTCATCCTCGATTTTTGACAGCTTGTAGAAGAACACAGAGAAGATGCTCCAGCTTATCATGAAGAGGCCGTACAGCACCAGCAAATCCCCCACCTGCCAGCTTCCCAGGGCATGGAACCGCCAGGAGATCACGGACAGCTGCACGATGTTCGCGCCGTTTAACAGGCAGACGCTCACAAGGCTCATCCAGAAATCCACCCGGTATTGCAGGATGCCCCGCAGGGTCATTTTCAACAGGGAGCCGTACATTTTTAAACCCGCTTTTACTTCCTGCATGGCATTAACCTCCCTGTACGGCAAGGTGCTTGTGCACGCTCAGCCACATCATTTTTCCCATAAGCAGCAGCACGGCCGCCCATGCCGCTTGCAGCAGCAAATTGTATACGAGTGCAGTACCTCCCACCGCGCCTGTGTAAATATTCAGCGGCGTCTCAAAGATGCACCGGAAGGGCAGCACGTTTATTATCGCCTGTACCCACTCCGGGTAAAGCCAGTTTGGGATGAGCTTGCCCGACAGGATGGTGAGGGTGCCGCTGTAGGCCATGGTGATCTGCCGTATCTCGGTAGTGGCAAAACAGACCATGCCCAGCAGGAAATTCAGAGAAAATACTATGAAAAAACTAAGGATGCCGCTTACTAAAAACGCTGTGCCATGCAGGATAGTGGGCGGCAGCTCCATGCCCAAAAACAGCACGCCCAAAGCCCAGGCGGGCAGCACCAGCCACACCGCCCCGAACAGCGCCGCGCTGCCGTTGCGGGCTAAAAGCTGCCGCTGCAGGTCAACGGGACGCAGCAGGTCTGTGTCGATTCGCCCGGAGCGTACCTGCTGGGAGATGTAGTTCTGCGGCGCGGTGGACAGAGCCGACGGGTAAAAAATAATGTCCAGCGCCACCGCCAGCATGGCGTAAGTGATCATGGAGGGCAGCGGGCGGCCCAGAATAGCGGGGTCCTGCCCATACAGCGCCACCCACAGGCTGCGCACGCCGTACATGGCGATTATGCTGTAGAGGACTTTCAGCAAAAAGTCCTCCCGGTACACCCCCGCGGAGCGTTTCTCCATGCGCAGCGAGGCCAGGAAAACTCTCATGCTGTTCTCTCCCCTTCCCGGTATATTTTCCTCACGATGTCCTCGATGTCTGCATCCTCGCCGCCGTAACGTTCCCGCAGGCCCGTCATGCTGCCGTCGTAAATAATCTGCCCGGCGTGGATGACAATGACCCGGCTCACCAGCTTCTCCATGTCCACCACATCGTGGGTAGTCAGCAGCACGGTGACGCCCCGCTCCCGGTTTATCTCGGTGATGAACTCCCGCAGGCGTTCCTTTGCCACCACGTCCACGCCGATGGTGGGCTCGTCTAAAAAGAGCGTCTTGGGGTCATGCATCAGGGCGGCGGCCAGGTCGGCCCGCACACGCTGGCCCAGACTCAGTTGGCGCACGGGCTGCTGGAGGAAGGGGCCTAAGTCCAGCAAGTCTGTGAACATTTCCAGATTCTTTTTGAAGCGGCTGTCCTCTACCCGGTACATTTCTTTTAGTATGTTCAGGCTGTCGATCACCGGCACATCCCACCACAGAGAGGTCTTTTGCCCGAACACCACCCCGATATTCCGCAGATGCTCCTTGCGGTCTTTGTGGGGCGTCAGGCCGTTAACCTTCACCTCCCCCGCTGTGGGCACCAGGATGCCCGAGAGCATCTTGATGGTGGTGGACTTCCCCGCGCCGTTCTGGCCTATGTAGCCTACGATCTCTCCGTCGTTTATAGTAAAATCGATGCCGTCCACCGCCCGGCGTTCCTCATATTGGGGGCGCACCAGCGCCTTGAGGGTTGCGAAGCGGCCCTCGCCGGGCTTTGCAATCTTATACGTTTTCTGCAAATTTCTTACGGTTATCATACTGTCTCCTATTCCCACTTTACGTGGTTTTTCAACACGATTTTCTCTCTTCCCTGTTTGATTCGCCCTAACTCGTAACAGTCGAAGTGCTGGCTGATTTCCTTTGCGATTTCTTCCGCGCTGCCCTTATCAACAATCAGGCAAAGACCTACGCCGCAGTTGTGATAGTTCAGCATCTCCTTTTCATCATACCCACTCACGTTTTTCAAAAAGCGGAAGAACGGCAGGGGATGTAATTTCCTCAGATCCAATTCGGCAGTCAAGCCGTCTGGCATGATCCTATATAACTGTCTGCTATTTGCCAAACCTCCTATGGTCACAACAGGCATACCATGCAGCTCCGGGCGGCCCAACAGGGGTTTCAGCGCTTTATAGTAGGACGGATGGGGCCTCATAAGGTGCTGGATAAACGTCTCCCCCTCAATTTTCTCTTTCTCGATTTGGGGTCTTCTCTCTAACAGCACCCGCATTTGGGTGTAGTGGGAGGTATGCAGGCCGTTTGACGCCACCACCAGGATCCTATCCCCTTCCTTTATGGCGCTGCCATCCACTATTTTTCTTTTTTCCACCACACCTACCATGGTGGCGGATAAGGTATATTCCCCCAAGCGCATGGTCTGGGGTTGGATGCAGGTACTGCCGCCTAAGAGGGCGCACTTATTTTCCCGGCAAGCTTCTGATACACCCTTTATCAACGAGCGCAGCAGCCCCTGGTCTGCATTCCCGCTGATAAGATTATCCGTCAAGGCCAGCGGATGGCCTCCTGCGGAACAGGTATGCGTTATAAGATCGTTGACTATATCCCTTCCAACCACTTCCGTATAGCCGTACTTTGCCGCCATTTTACATTTCGAGCCGATGGTATTGGCGCTCATTATCAAGACCGGCTCCTGTAATTCCGGAAAATGGATATCCAAAAGCAGAGGGGCGTATCCGGGAACGCTTACCATCCTGGGGCTGTCGGGCTCACAGAAAGAAGCTGCATCCCCCTTGAAAGCATCCAGTGAGGCCAGGTCTATCCCCGCTTTCTCATAAGAAAACCACGACTCCCCGCCTGCCAGCAGAGTGTCCACGGACACCCGCAAAAGCTTCGCCAGTTCCACTACGATCTCCACGTTAGGCACCGTGCCCCTCTCCCATTTGGAAACGGCCTGGTAGCTGACCCCCAATTTTTCCGCCACCTGGGCCTGGGTCAGCCCCATCTCCCGGCGCTTCATGGCGATGAACGCCGCCACCCGTTTGCTGTCCAACACAGTTATCTCCCCTTTCGCTATCTCTATTTTAACCCGGTTGGCTCAGCTTTACAATAACCGAATGGGCGTGGGGATCTTGTGAAACTCAACTGACGGTTGAGCGCAAAATCTGCGCCGCTAAACAAAGAGAAGGGCCGGAGATTTCCAGCCCTTTCTCATCACGATTCGCCTAACCACTTTTTGAATTCTTCAAGATTCATCTTACCTTCCGCGCACTCATCCCGCTTGCCCTTGGCGACAGCGCTCCATGCGTAGAATGTACCGGGGCTTATCTTCCCCGCCTTTATCCAGTTGAACCGCTTCTTATACTCCCGCCGATATTCTTTGAACAGCTCGTCCGAATTCTTTTTCTCAGCCCAGCGTCTCATCGCACCGACCTCCTTGCAGGTGTGGCCGTTCTCGTCCACGGTCAGCGTGCAGAACTCCGCCGTGTTGCGTCTCGGGATTGCAAAATATTTGCCACAATAAGAGCAAATGCGCATACGCTGTTCCCGCTTGACGCACTCCCGAAGGGAGAATTCCACGAGGTCATAGAGGGAAGCCGGGTGTAGAGTTTCGGCGAAACTCCCTTTATCGATTCGCTCATACACAGTAGATACCGGCTGGAACTTATAGGCATAGAGCGGATGCGTTTTCTCCTTGTCCAAATACGCTTGCAGCTTTTCCTGAGCGGGCTTTTTCTTGCCATCGTCAATGTCCAGCACGTCTTGAAACAACCGCATGATTTGCTTTTGCAGCATATCGATGGTGCTGGGAATGTGGGAAAGCTGTTTATGCGGAAGGATCGTGTGAATATCTTCATCGGGATGCTGCTCTGCATGATGGAACCTTGCCTGCCAGTCCAGGCGTAGGAACTCGAAATAGATGTGCTGGCTTGCTAATTCTGTAAGCGTGCTCATCACCACGGGCTGGGAGTCAAAGGTGGGCTCTTTATAAAAATCAAGTAACGCCTTGTCCATCTTCTTAAATTCGTTCTCCAAAGACCAGATGTCCAAATAGGTAAACCGCAAAAGGCTTTCCAGAAATGGGAAGTCTTTCTCTTTTTTCCTCGAACGCCCCGTCTCGGCATATACAAAATGCTCCCGGCCCTCTGCAAAGTAGGTGTAGAACACATAATCAGACACTTGCGCCACTCTCCAATCTTAAAGTTTAAAATATTTTTTATAATTGTCCTTGACAAATCAGTTTCTAGGTGTTACCATAAGACCATTCCAAAAATCAAGTCTGGATTTAAGAATAAGTCTACAACAAGAATTTGAGAATGTCAAGAAGAATTTTCCAGGAGGTGCCAATGCTGCAATCCAAATTCAAAAGTTATGATGAGCTGCCACTGTTCCTCAACGCAGGAACAGTGGCACAAGTGTTGGGTATATCTCAAGCGGGAACCTACGAGCTGCTGCATCAGGAAAACTTTCCTGTGCTGAAAATCGGCTCTCGCTTGGTGGTGCCCAAGGACAAATTTCTCTCATGGATTGAGAGTCAGACAGGGGGCAGTACGTTGTAAGTTATTTTACTTCGCCAAAGGCAGAGCGGCCTGCAAACTTTTTCCCTCTGCCCAATGCCATCTTTCATATTGGGCTTTCAGCTGGTGAAATCGCAGTCTACAGCTACCTGATGTACTGCGAGGACAGAAAATCGCACCAGTGCTGGCCAAGCTACAAGACCATCGGCAGGGCGGTCGGCATGAGTGAAAACACCGTGAGAAAATATGTGCACGAACTTTGGTACAAGGAGTTGATTCAAATTGAACCATCGAAATATGAATCGAGTGGACAAATCCGTAACGGGAATTTGCAGTACAAAATTCTCCCCATCCAGCGGGCGATAGACAACTACAACGAAAGCCAGATGTGGAAGTGAGTAGGAGCCGTTTGTGGGGTCTGTGCGGCCCGTGTTGGACGGGCAACCACAAAGGTAGGGGAGCGACAAGGCCGAGAACAACGAGCGGCCCTGTAGGGCGTTTATGGTAAAGTTACCGGGGAAAATTATCAGAACGGTTGGGCAGAGGAAATCCTGCCTTTTAGGCAGGGCAAGCATAGCGTCCGGCTATACGCCGGTCACAGGAACCGGGTAAACCCGGCCCCTCCCCCCACCCCCTAAAGGGGGAGTTTTGAAGTGCAAGAGCGCATAAAAGGAGAGAGATTTGAAGGGAAAAAAGAAAACGGAAATTATCACCGCAAGGCTTACAACGTCAGAGAAAACAGCCATACAGAAACGGGCGCAGAAGGCTAGAATGACGGTAACTGCTTACCTCGTCCAGTGCGGACTAAGTAAGCAAATCATCCAGGTGGATGGTCTGCAAGAGGTTTTGTCAGAGCTAAAAGCGCAAGGCAGGAACATCAATCAACTGGCTGTGCTGGCAAACATGGGCAGGATATCAGACTTTCGAGTGGATGATTTGATAAACGAATACAGGAAAATCTACTCATCACTTGACAATATTGCGAGGGAGGTGAAGTGATTGGCAACCTTTGTGGCTATCAGAAATGCAAAACAGACGGTGGGCGCCTTGGCAGGAGTGCTGAAATACATCTCCCAGGAGCGCAAAACTAGGCAGGGAGATTTGAGTTTTGTTTCGGGATACAACTGCGTTCCCCAGTGTGCTTACACAGAAATGCTTACCACGAAACGACAGTTTCAGAAAACAGACGGGCGGCAGTTTTACCACTTCGTGCAATCCTTTTCAGACGATGATAGACTAACGCCGCAAGAGGCCAATGCCATTGGGATGGAGTTTGCAGAGCAAGCATTCCCTGATTTTGAAGTGATGGTAGCCACTCACTTGGACACTGGACACCTCCATAACCATCTGGTGGTGAATTCTGTTAGCTGTGTCGATGGCAGGAAACTCCATCAGAACGCCGCAGACTTGCAGGCTCATCGAAACATCAACGATACGATTTGCCAAAGGCACGGGCTTTCTGTTTTGAAAAAGGCAAAAAGGCATGAGCCGAAAAAGAGCATGAAACCCGGAGAATATCAAGCTGGCTTGCGAGGTGAGAGCTGGAAACTGGATTTGATTTTGGCCATAAACGAGGCATTAGAGTACGCAGATGACCGGGAGTCCTTCATAGAAAATATGGAGCAGGAGGGGTATCAAGTAGTGTGGACTGATACCCGAAAGCACATTACGTTTATCACACCGGAGGGTAGACGCTGTCGTGACAGCAGCTTGCACGATGAGACTTTTCTCAAGCAGAACTTTGAAATGCTATTTCTATACCGTCAGGTTTTCGGGTTCAGCCCAGCTACCAAGGAGCCCGACGAGGGTTGGCTTGGTAAACTTGCCAGCGATGCAGTACGCTTTGGTAGGTACTTGGAACAGGCATTTGACACGCCGGACTTGCCGCCCATTCCCACTTGGTCGGAGAGCAAACAGCGCAGCCGCGAGGCACTGAAGAAGCTAGCACACGGGCAGAAACTCACGAACGAGGAAAGCTATGGGTACGACTTCGGGTGGTAAAACCGGGCGCAAAATTTGCGGCGCTTAACAAAGAATACGGAAAAAATTCTCTGGACATAAGCCCACGCTATGTGGTAGTGTGGTGTGCTGAAAGGAGGCCGGTTTATGGCAAAGAAACGAGCGAACGGCGAGGGTAACATACGCAAGCGTAAGGATGGCCGCTGGGAGGGCCGCTACACCGCTGGTTATGACCCGGCTACTGGCAAGCGCATCACCAAAAACGTGCTGGGCAAGACCCAAGCTGAAGTCAAGGAAAAGCTGGCTGTGGCAATGGACGATACCAAAGATTTGGACATCGCCCGCTCCGATGATTACACGGTCGGCGCATGGCTTACCAACTGGTGCACCCTCTATGCCAAACCTAATGTGCGAGTCTCCACCGCCGAATACTACCGCCGGAGCATCGAACTCCACGTAAACCCACGAATCGGTGATATCAAGCTAAACAAGCTGACAGGCCGCGACCTGCAAAAACTGTATCAAGATCTACATGAAAACGGCAGGCTACGAGAGGCCCAAAAGGAGAAATCCCCCGGCCTAAGCGCATCTACTGTCAGAGGCATCCACCTTATGCTCCACAACGCTTTGGACAGGGCGGTCAAGGAGCGCCTTATCCAACGCAATCCCACAGAGGACTGCATCGCTCCCAAATTGGAGAAAAAAGAAATGAAGTTTCTCCCCGCCGAGGACATAAAAGCCTACCTGGACGAGGCTGACCACCGCCACGTCCTGCCGATGTTTTATCTGGAATTGGTGAGCGGCCTACGCAAAGGCGAACTGGTTGCCCTCCTCTGGTCTGACCTGGATATTGAGAATCAGACCATTAGCGTCAGCAAACAGGCCACCCGCGACGAAAACGGTAACATCGTCATCACCCGGCCAAAAACAGAAACTTCCGTCAGGCTGGTGTCTATCCCACAAAAGGCTGTGGAACTTCTTCAACAAGAACACCGCAAGCACCCCGACAACCCCTATATGTTCCCCTCAACGAGAACCGGTGAAATGTACTACCCCGACTCGATAGTAACGCTCCACAAGCGAATACTGAAGTCAGCAGAATTAAGTTATATTCCTTTCCATTCGTTAAGACACACCTTCGCAACTGCCGCACTACAAAATGGTATAGACGTAAAAACCGTCAGCAGTATGCTGGGCCACTACGACGCAGGTTTCACGCTGAGAACCTACACCCACGCCACCCGCCAAAAGCAGGAGCAAGCCGCAGAAAAGATGGGAAATTTTATGGAGAAGGTCATGTGAGTGTGGGGCAAACGAGAAAAACGGCTGGAACTTCCTATCCGGAGGCATCCAGCCGTTTCCGTTTATTTCCGCGTGTGGGGTGAGCGTCTGCCAGTGGCAGACAAGCTGCGAACCGACCGAGCCGACAGGCGAGACCACGGTGTGGGTCAAAAACGCCCCTGGCACTCTCCGGTTATTTCTGACCATTTCCGCATGTGGGTCACGGTGTGGGTCAGGACAAAAAGCCGACGGAGCCACGCCAAACTCGCAAAAAGAATAAGCTGAAACCTTATCCGCAATATCCATTTTAATATGCAACCGAGCAAAACAACTTGCGATGTTCCAGCTTTGACCGTTCCCCACCCAGTGTAGAAAATCGCTCCAAAATAATTGGGCTACATACAACAAAAGCCCCGCACATTCCATGCAAGGCTTTGTCAATGGTGGGGGAGAGTGGATTCGAACCACTGAAGTCGTCGACAACAGATTTACAGTCTGCCCCCTTTGGCCACTCGGGAACTCCCCCATAAATTATGCAATTTTATACAAGGCTTGTCCGGCCTTCCTGTCGGGCCGGACCGCCCAGTTTGGAGCTGGTGAACGGACTCGAACCCCTGACCTGCTGATTACAAATCAGCTGCTCTACCAACTGAGCTACACCAGCGAATTTTTCAGCGCTCAATTATTATATCCCAATCAGCGGAGAAAGTCAAGGGGTATTTCTGTGTTTTTTGCAATTTTTATGGAAGAAGTTTTGCGAACAAAAAATGGAGGCTGCTCAGCCGCGCCAATATTCGGGCTTTTCCGCCGTAAAAAGGAAAAAGACCGGAACATCCGGTCCTTTTCCTTCTTTTGGGGAGGAGTTGTATTGAAAAGTGCGGCTCTATGCCGCAAGCTTGTACGCTTGGCTGAGTACGGGTATATTATAGTAGGTAAAAGGGCCAGTTGTCAATGTTTTTGAAAAGAATCTACCTTTTCCATCAATCCGCTTCTGTCCGAAAAAGCGTTTTTATCAAACTGGCACAAAGAAAAGCCCTGCAAACCCGCCTGGAGACTGACTTTTTCCAGGATCTGCCCTGCCCGTTTTTCCTGCCCTTGCGCTGGACAGTACGGCTGAAAAGGCCATGCCGGTTGCAATACCAGAAGAGCTGCCCGCTGCCCCGGAGGAAAAACCGGGCCTCAGCGTTCCCCTCTGGATACAGCTTTACCATGTCCACGCGGTTCATGGTGACATAGGCAATGAAGGAGATATGGTGTTCCCGCTCCATGGGATGGCTGATGGTGACAAAAATTTCGTCCTCCACATAGTCCACGCTGCAGGCGTGGGCTTCATCTGGCTCCTCCGGATCCAGCGGCGGCAGGGTGATGCCGCAGCAGGCTGCCATGGCCTCGCCTGTGGCGTGGATGGTGTTGCCGCAGACCGGGCAGGCATAAAATTTTGAGCGCAGGATATTGGCGGTTCTGTTCCGGTTAGTAATGGTTTCGCCGGACAGCAGCTCCGGAATGGAGACGCCCAGCGACTGTGCCAGCGGCCCCAGCAGGGATATGTCCGGCAGGCCCCGGCCTGTCTCCCATTTGGAAACGGCCTTGTCGCTGACCGCCAGTATTTCCGCAAGCTGGGCCTGTGTCAGCCCCTTCTTTTCCCGCAGGGCCTTAACAGCGGCCCCTGTTACATAGTGATTCATAAAGCTTCGCGCTCCTTTTCAAGAGTTTGGTTTCAACCTGTATGTACTATAACAAAACAGCCAGCCCCCTGCAACCTACGCTCCGTAGAGAGGGCGCGGGCCAGGCGGGAAGCTCTGCCTTTGCGCGAGAAAATTTTCACAAAAACCAGTTGCGGACTGCCTGCCCTTTGGTGTATAATTTATATAGTGCATTTGGGGCTGCCTGATAAAAGCGGAAAACATTTCAAAGCACCCGCTGTTTTTCAGCGCAAGCCCTTAACTATCCTTGAAAGGAATGAACAGCTATGATTAACGTAACCGTATGGTATGAGGCGGTGGAGGAGCGGGGGGAACTCCGTCCCGAGTTTATGCCCGCAGGCATCCCGGAAGAGCGCAAGGGCCACCTGGAGGCCTTAATCGCGAAGAACGTAGCCGAAATTAAAGAGGTGTACCCGGACGGCCACCTGAAGACCCTGGCCAACACCCTGAACCAGAACGAGGACATGAACGTTACTTACACCAGCCTTTTTGATCCGGAATACGGCCTGCCGGATGAACTGCTGGACAAGACCGACGTGCTTATCTGGTGGGGGCACATCGCCCACCATGCCGTGCCTGACGAGCTGGCCTATAAGGTTGTGGCCCGGGTGCAGCGGGGCATGGGCTTCATCGGCCTGCACTCTGCCCACCTCTCCAAGCCCTTCCGGTATCTCCTGGGCACCAGCGGCAACCTGAAGTGGCGGGAAGTGGACTTCACCCGGGTTTACAAGATGAACGCGGTCCATCCCATCACCCAGGGCATCCCTGAAACCTTTGAGCTGGAGCGGGAAGAGGTGTACTGCGAGCCTTTCGATATCCCCAAGCCGGACGATCTGCTCTTCACCAACTGGTACAGGGGCGGCGAGCTGTTCCGCAGCGGCGCCACCTGGACCCGGGGCAACGGCAAGATTTTCTATTTCCAGCCGGGCCACGAGACATTCCCCTCCTATCACAATCCCATTATTGTGAAGATTATTGAAAACGCTGTGCGGTGGGTTGCGCCTGCCCAGTGGATTGAAAAGCTGGAAAGCCCCCGGATTGAAAAGTCCCCGGAAGAGCTTTTACGGTAATCTTCCCTGCATCTGCCGGCAGTAAGCATGTCCCCTGGCCCCCTGGGCCGGGGGATTTTTGCTTTCCAGGTGTCCCCGGCCCCAAGCCCTATTACTGTATCCCACCCACAATGACGCTTGACTTTTTCGAGTCAAACATGGTATACTATATGTAGAAATTGTAAAAAGGGAGGGATTTCTGTGAAAAGATTTTGGGCAATCTTGCTGTGTCTGACGGTTTTGGGGGGATGCGCCGGAAGGGGCGAGAGCATTCCCGGCTCTGTCCTGTTCAAAAGGCTGGATGAGGTGGAAGAGTTTTTCATCAATGAAGGCGACGCTGGGAATGGGCAGGATATTGTCATCACAGACTCCAAAGAAAAAAGCCAGCTAGTGGATATGCTTTGCAAGCATAGTTATATAAAAGAAGAAAAATTTATCCATGACAGTGTGGGGTGCGGCCTGAGCATAAGCTGGCGGCAGCCGGGCGATGGGCTGATGCTGGAGGTTGAACCGTCGGGGGACAGGATTCTGTATCAGGACTGGTTTTATAGAGTTGCCGACGGGGAAATGGATTTGCCTGCCGTTTACCGCCTTATATACCGGGACGCGGCTTTTTATCAGGGAGGGGAACTTTTTGACTTGGGCGCCGCTGTGCGCATATCGGTGCGGAATGCTTGGGAAAACCGCAGCTTCGAGATAGAAGCCGGGGAGGATGTAGAAAAAATCAGGAATATGTTCTCCGGGGCGGCTTACATGGATAAGGGCATAAAAGATGATGGGTACGGCCAGTATATCCTGGAATGGTACGATGAAAATGGCAGCCTTCTCTGTGAATCCGGCGTGCATGGCGACTATGGGGTGGTTTATGAGGGTGCTATTTATCTCATTGTGAGCGAGGATGGCATAGACACGCGTTACCTTTACGATCTGGAAAAGGAGCTCCTCCATCTGCCTGACCCCACTCCAATCCCCACAGCTGCGCCCAATCTGTTGGCGTCCGCGTCCCCAGCGCCCACAAATTCTCCGTAAAAAAGCCGGGGAAAACCAGGAGACTTGCCAAATTGCGGTTGCAATTTCCTGCTTTAGAGGGTATAATCAATATATGGGTGAAAGCCTGCCTGTTTTTTCCTGTTCCACACCAGGGAAGCGGGCTAAAATAAATGCTATGGAGGAATTTCATATGAGTTTAGTTTCTGCCAAGGAAATGCTGCAAAAGGCAAAGGCCGGCAAGTATGCTGTGGGCCAGTTCAACATCAACAACCTGGAGTGGACAAAGGCTGTCCTGCTGACTGCCCAGGAGTGCAATTCCCCTGTGATTCTCGGCGTGTCTGAGGGCGCGGGCAAGTACATGTGCGGCTATAACACAGTTGTGGGCATGGTAAAGGGCATGATGGAAACTTTGGGCATCACAGTGCCTGTGGCCCTGCACCTGGATCATGGCTCCTATGAGGGGGCTTTAAAGTGCATTGAGGCCGGGTTCTCCTCCGTTATGTTTGACGGCTCCCACTATCCCATTGACGAGAACATTGAAAAGACCAAGGAAATCATCCGCATTGCCGGGGAGAAGGGCATTTCTGTGGAAGCTGAGGTTGGCTCTATCGGCGGCGAAGAGGACGGCGTTGTTGGCGGCGGCGAAGTGGCGGATCCCGACGAGTGCAAGATGATTGCCGACCTGGGCGTGGACATGCTGGCCGCAGGCATTGGCAACATCCATGGCGTATATCCTGAGAACTGGCAGGGCCTGAACTTTGACGTGCTGGCCCAGATTCAGGAAAAGACCGGCACCATGCCTTTGGTGCTCCATGGCGGCACAGGCATTCCCGAGGAAATGGTGAAGAAGGCCATCTCCCTGGGCGTTTCCAAGGTGAACGTGAACACCGAGTGCCAGCTTTCCTTTGCCGCGGCTACCCGCAAGTATATCGAAGAAGGCAAGGACAAGCAGGGCAAGGGCTTTGATCCCCGCAAGCTGCTGGCTCCCGGCACCGAGGCCATTAAGGCCACTGTGAAGGAAAAGATGGAGCTGTTCGGTTCTGTCGGCAAGGCTTAAGGCAGTGTGGCAGGCGTTTAGCGCAGCAATGCGCTTGTGCAGCGCCTGCTTGACGGGCTTTCATAAAATATAATACGCAAACGCCGCTTGCTGAAAGGCCAGCGGCGTTTATCCATATGGAAGGTGGGAAGGCCCATGGAGAGGGACGAGGTGCGCATACGGGCGGCAAAGCCGGAGGACGTGGAAAGGCTGCTGGCGATTTACGCGCCTTACGTGGAGAAAACGGCTGTCACCTTTGAATATGACGTGCCAAGCGCGGAGGAATTCCGGGGGCGGATAGTGAGCGTGCTGGCCCGGTTTCCCTATCTGGCGGCGGAAAAGGATGGGGAGGTTTTAGGCTATGCTTATGCCGGGCCGTTCCACAGCCGGGCAGCCTATGGCTGGAGCGTGGAAACCTCTATCTATGTGGATCCGGCGAGAAAGCGCATGGGGCTGGGGGGCAAGCTCCACAGGGCACTGGAAAACGTTTTGCGGGAACAGGGATTCCTCAACATGAATGCCTGCATTGCGGTGCCGGAAAAGGACGATGAATATTTAACCCGCAACAGCGTGGAGTTTCACAGGCATTTGGGTTACCGGATGGTGGGGGAGTTCAGCCAGGCTGGTTATAAATTTGGGCGGTGGTATAACATGGCGTGGATGGAAAAGCACATCGGCCCTCATGGCCCGGGGCCAAAGCCGCCGGTGGGCTTTGCGGAAGTGCGGGAGCGCGTGAAAGAAAAATATCATATTGGCTAAGGGGGAATACCCATGAAAATTGAAAAGCTGGAGCCGGCCTTTAAGGATTACCTGTGGGGCGGGGTAAAGCTGCGGGAGGTCTACGGAAAAAAGTGCGCGTATGAGAAGGTGGCGGAAAGCTGGGAGCTTTCCACCCACCCCGCTGGTCAGAGCACCATTTGCGGCGGCGAATTTGACGGGATGACGCTGGGGGCGTATCTGGAAAAGACAGGCCCGGCGGCTTTGGGGGCAAACTGCGGGAAATTTGAGCAGTTCCCGGTGCTTATCAAATTTATCGACGCGAAAGAGCCGCTGTCCATTCAGGTGCATCCCAGCGATGCATATGCCCTGGAGGCGGAGGGTGAATACGGCAAGACGGAAATGTGGTATGTGATGGACTGCGAGCCAGGGGCTTCTTTATATTTTGGGGTGAACCGGGAGGTGAGCCGGGAGGAATTTGCCCAGAGGATTGAGGACAACACCCTGCTGGAAGTGCTGAACAAGGTGGACGTACACCCGGGAGACGTGTTTTTTATTGAATCCGGCACCATCCACGCCATTGGCGGGGGTATCCTGATTTGCGAAATCCAGCAGAACTCGAATTGCACCTACCGGGTGTATGATTACGGGCGCTTGGGCGCTGACGGCAAGCCCCGGGAGCTGCATGTGGAAAAGGCCTTGGCGGTGTCAAAGCTTACTCCCTCGGATACGCGGGACAAGCAGGGAGAAGAGGAAGCTGTTCCAGGCGGCTGGATGAAGAGCCTTGCCTCCTGCACGTACTTCACTACCCGCCGCTGCCGGGTGGAGGGGGAGGTTCTCCTGCCTTTGGACGGCGGCAGCTTTGCTTCCCTGGTGGTGACAGAAGGAAAGGGCAGCGCTTCCTGCCGGGAAAATACGGTGGGATTTGTCCCTGGGGACAGCCTGTTCGTGCCTGCAAACGCAGGGGAAGTCCGGGTGAAGGGAACCTGTACGCTGGTGGTCACCACAGTGGGAGCATGAACAAGCCTGCCTTTTGCGAAAAAAAGCTTGCACTTCCCGCCAAATACCTGTATAATAACTTTGTACGTATGCGGGTGTGGCGGAATTGGCAGACGCGCCAGATTTAGGTTCTGGTGGGAAACTGTGCAGGTTCGAGTCCTGTCACCCGCACCATCCTGTGGATATAAAAAAGATATTCGCTCAAAAAACCGCGCCATGGCGCGGTTTTTTGATGCCTGGAAGCCTGGATTTGAAAAGTCAAAAACGTAGATGAAAATTTGGCCTTTTGGCTTTCCGGCAGGAAGTGAACCCTCACAGCAACAGAATAAAGAAAAACGAGAGGGCCAGCAGGGATGATTTGCTGGCCTTCTCGCCACAAAAATACATAGCCGGTCGCTGGAGTTTTCTCCAAAACAAGCGACCGGCTTTTTCTATTTTCAGGAAGAAGGTGCATCAAATGATTAAAGCAAAAATCACCAGTAAAGTTGGAGCCTCTCTTGAATGGGAGCTGCCCGCCAACATCCACGAGCTCCACCACGCCCTGGTGGAAATGGGTATCCGAAAAACGCCCCGGAGCCTCTTGCTCATGGATGACAATGCCGCTAACGTGGAGCTCACAGCGGACAGCGAGATCGGCAAGGGCCTGCTGCGGGTGTTCGGCAGGAATGATACTCTGGCCGATGCTAACACCGTAGCGTTCGCCGTCAGCACTGCCAGAGAAGAGATCCTGTCGGAGTTGGAGCAGAACATCGTCCACAACCAGTATCTCACCAAGGAAATGCTGTTCGATGACATCCAGGCCATGGCCCAGGCGGCAGGGCCGGTCAAGCTGGCGTTTTACTGCCCCCTGGTAGGCCAGCTGGATGACGGCGAGTGCGACGAGGATATCGACGTGGGCAGCGGTTTCCTGACGGCATACCAGGATCAGATCGAGCAGGGCATCGCTAACGAGCAGGCCCCGGAAATGGGTGACATGGCGCAATATATGGACAGAAACGCTGGCGTGGCTGCCAAGCTCATGTCGGCGGTCTGGACGGTGGAGGAAATGGACGACAGGCTCCTGGGCCGTATCGATTGCCACCTCAAAGAGCCGCTCACGGCAGAGGAAATGTCTGATTTGAGGGAAGAAATCCTCGGGCAGTGCTCAGATGGGCTGGGAGAAGGTTTCGAGCAGCGGCCCATCGAAACGGACGAGGGCGATCTCTATGTTTCGTATTGGAACAGCAGTGATGATTATTTTCTCTGTACCGAGAATGAACTGGACGAGCACATGGAACCCCATCAAGGAATGGGCGGTATGTAAAAGGAGGTTTTCAACATGAACGAATGGGATAGGCTGCATCGGATGGCTGAACGCTATAAGGCCGAGTACCCCAGCGGCACTCGGATTATGCTGCTGAGCATGGGCGAGGACATCCACCGCATTGGTGACAATACCCGCGGAACTGTTATGGCGGTGGACGATATCGGCACTCTGCACTGCAAGTTCGACAATGGCCGGTCGCTGGGCCTTATCCCCAGCGAGGACTCCTTTCGCAAGCTGACTGAGGAAGAACTGGCAGAGGAACAGGAGCTGGATATGGACGAGGATGAAGATTTCGGCATGAAAATGTGAGGTGATTTTAACACGGCGAAGTGGTCGGATGGCGCATGGCTATCCGATTTTTTGATATGTTCGCGGGGATCGGCGGCTTCCGCTCCGGCCTGGAGGCCGCGGGCGGGTTTGAATGCATCGGTCACTGTGAGATAGATAAATATGCGAACCAGGCATATAACGCCATGTACGATACGGAAGGAGAAGTGTTTTTTGCAGACGCCAGAACCATCGACCCGGCAGTGCTGCCGGATATCGACCTTATTTGCGGCGGCTTTCCTTGTCAGAGTTTTTCAATCGCTGGAAAGCGGAGAGGATTTGCCGACGATGCACGAGGGACTCTGTTCTTTGAAATCGCACGTCTTGCCGCCGCTAAAAGACCTGCATTTTTGTGTCTTGAAAATGTTCCCGGCCTCCTATCGCATGACGGCTGTCGGACGTTTGCGGCCATCCTCTCTACGTTGGATGACCTGGGGTACGATGTCGCGTGGCAGGTGCTTAACAGCAAGGATTTTGGAGTCCCCCAATCCCGCAAGAGAGTGTATATTGTCGGATATCTTAGAGACCGATGTGCCGGAGAGGTACTTTCTTTCACAGACACAAATGGAGCGGCTCTTGAGCAAGTCTTACCCGGCCCGGAAGGGCGGCGGGTGTACTCCCCCGCAGGAGTGTCCATCACTCTGACAAGCACGGCAGGCGGCTTTGGCGGCAGGAGTGGGCTCTACGATGTCACCCTGCCCATCAAGGTTATGACCAAGGCTGGGTATCAGTTGGCCCACCCCGGCGACAGCATCGACCTAGCCTACGCCACCATGAACACCAGGCGCGGCAGGGTTGGGGACAAAATCGCGCACACCGTTACCCCTGGAAACAACCAGGGGTATTTCTTTATTGACCTGAACGAAGAACCCAGCCTGACTGAGAACGCCCGATGCCGGCTGGCTAATCAGGATGCAGGTATTGGCAAGTTCAAAGGCGGGAAATCCGGCGTATTCGTAGAAGGAAAAGCTCCTTTTGCCGTTCCTGTGCAGGACGCGGACGGTACTGTGCATTATGGGAAAGTGCGAAAGCTCATGCCCATAGAATGCTGGCGTTTACAAGGTTTTAGTGACGAACAATTCAATAAAGCTGCTGCAACCGAACTATCCGACGCACAGCTTTATAAAATGGCAGGCAACGCGGTCACTGTGCCTGTCATTTCCGCTTTGGGAGAGAAAATCAAAGACATTCATTGGAGGTCATCATGCCAAACCATGTAACAAACATTATTGAGATCAAGGGCGACCCTGCCCGGATCAAATCCTTATTCGAGGCCGTAAAAAACGATGAGTACGGCCTCGGCTCCATTGATTTCAACAAACTGATCCCCATGCCCCCGGAGCTGGATATGGAGGAAGGAAACCGAACCACCCGCGGCCTGAAAGCCTATAAAGATTTCATCGAAGTCTACACCTTTAACGACAAGAAAGGGGATTTCGACCTGCTGAACATCCCCGAGAAATCAGAGCAGGCATTTCTCCGGGTGCGGCCTGACATCGACCGCGCCGCATGGGATTTGGGCAGGCAGGCGTTCCAGAATGAGCAAAAATATGGGGCGGCTACTTGGTATAAGTGGCGAATCAGGAACTGGGGTACCAAGTGGAACGCCTATGGCTACGAGGACGGAGTCCAATTTGACGGGCATTCCCTGCGGTTCTGGTCGGCGTGGTCACCGCCCCAGCCGGTTATTGCCAAGCTGTCGGAGATGTACCCCGACCTGGATTTTGTCCACCAGTTTGCCGACGAGGACATCGGGCATAACTGCGGCGAGGATGAGTACCACAACGGCTCTTTGTGCGGCGAGTATCGCCCTGCTGGTGTTGAGGCCGTGGAGTACGCCAATAGCCTTTGGGGAAATGGTGAGTTGGAGGAAGATGAGGATTTGGACAGCGGGATTTCCATGAAGTAAGTATAGCTAAATTTTAGGCCGGTATCAATCGTTCAGGAAACGATGATACCGGCCTTTTTTCGTTTTCTGAACGGTTTCCGGCGAAGGAATGAGGTGGTCTCAATTAAATCGCCGGTATCGTGGGTAGGCAATAAAGCGCCTATCCTCCCCATTATCTACAGTCTGTTCCCTCTGGAATACGGCAGGTTTGTGGAGGTGTTCGGCGGTTCCGGGAGCGTGCTGCTGGGGAAACCTCCCGACCCATTCGAGGTGTATAACGACTTCGACCGGAATCTCGTCAACCTATTTCAATGTATGAAGGAACGCACCATGGCAACTATCCGGGAACTGGGTTTTTGCAACCTCAATTCCCGCGCGGATTTCCAGGCTATCAAGAAGTTTTTTCAGCATGAACAGTTTGACGATAGATTCCTGGCAGAAGAAATGGAACTGACAGAGGTACTGTTCCCACCGCCAGCGGCAGAAGAACTGCGAACCATCCGGCAACGAATCACACACGACTACGACGTGCGCCGGGCGGCTATGTACCTGAAGCTGCTCCGTTATAGCTACTCCAGCGGAAAGAAATCTTTCGCTTCCCAGACCTTTGATTTACGGCGGCTGTTCAGCCTGATTCAGCAACTGGAGAGTAGACTGGCCAATGTGGTGGTGGAGAATCAGGACTTTGAGACCCTTATCCATCACTATGACCGGCCCGACACCTTCTTCTACCTCGACCCGCCGTACTTTTCTACGGAGGATATGTACGCCGTGGAGTTTGCCTGGGCCGACCATGTTCGGCTGCGGGATGTGGCAAAGGAGATGCAGGGCCGGTTTCTGCTCTCCTATAACGATTGTTCAGAAATACGGGAGTTGTACGATGGATTTCCCATTTATGATTTCACCAGAGTCCACTCCATGGCCCAGCGGTATGAAGCCGGGAAAGAGTTCAAAGAACTGCTCATCGGCAACTATGACCTGTTCGAGCGGGAAAATGCAAAGCCAGCACAAATGAAGTTTGAAATATAGGATGTGATTATTTTGGCAAGCGAACCATTTATTCTGGTGTCCGTGCCTCTGGAGATGTTTCTGGATGCGGGCAT
Organism: Acutalibacter sp. JLR.KK004; assembly: GCF_036941085.1. Taxonomy (NCBI): domain Bacteria; kingdom Bacillati; phylum Bacillota; class Clostridia; order Eubacteriales; family Acutalibacteraceae; genus Acutalibacter; species Acutalibacter sp. JLR.KK004. Next base: position 167,484 of record NZ_JAYMNQ010000001.1, on the reverse strand, counting down.
CAACACCGAAAGTATCATTCAAGTGAGCGCCCGTGAGGGCAAGATCATCATCGACACGCCGGACACCACGGATGATTACGTCTGCGACCGTGACTGCGAAAACTGTCCGCTGAATGCTGTCCCCTGCGAGTTCGATTGCGAGGGATGTCCCTGCGAGGCTAACTGTGACGGAAGGGAGCTGGATGAGTGAAAAAACTGCTGCGTATTCTTGGCAAGCGGGGGCGTATCACCATCCCCTTTGAAATCCGGCAGCGGGTGGGCTTTGCTTACAATGACGTGCTATCCTTCACCGAGTCCAGCGATGGCAGGACGGTAATCGTCCGTAGGGAGAAGCTCTGCGATGACTGCCAGGACAAGACTGTTCGGGCCATGACAGATGACCGCACCATGCTGCTGGAATTGCTGGACTCCCTGCCCACGGAGCTGCAAAAGGCGGCGTTTGTGCAGCTCTCGGAGAGCCTGGGCAGACTGCCCAGGCGCGAAATCAGAACTGGCCCGCCCCGCCGGGAAATTCAAGGAAAGCGAGGTGCTGTGCTTGCAGATCCAGATATTCCAAATTGACGGCGATTACGATGAGGACAGCCTGAAATTTCGTGGTCTTGAGCAAACCATGGAGCTGCGCGGGGGCGCTGGAATTGATTCCGGCATATATGAGGAAGTGTTTCGCGGTGACGTAAACTGCCGCGACCTGGAAGAAGTCTACTCCTTGTTCAACGTCGGCGGGCATCCTCTGCACCGGGGCCACTCGTTGTCTATTTCGGATGTGGTGCTGACCGAAAATGGCGCGTTCTTCTGCGATCATTGGGGATTTAAGAAACTGGATTTCGACCCGGAACTGGCTCATAAGCCGGATGATCTGTTGCGGATCGTGTATGTGGAACCCGGCAGGCCGCCATTCGTCAGCGAAGTGGGCCGTGACCTGCTGTCCATGCAGAAGGCCGTGCATGGGCCGTTGGAAGTCCTCAACAATCAGGACGGCACCGTCCTACTCTGCAATGATGAAGGAAAACTCATTGGCATGGAGGGCAACCGCCATGTGGGGGATGATGTGATCGCCGGGCCATTCATTTTGGTCGGAGATAACGGGAAAGCCTTCGCTCCCTCACGGATGCGTAAGTTGACCGGTATATGGAGCGCTTCGCCCAGCCGGAGGAAATCAGCCAAGAGGAAGTAGAGGAAAGCTCCGGGTTTACCTTTATTTCCATGTAATGGGAGGTGTTCTGCTATAAAAACTATCCGCGCTCCGCCCAGATCGTTAGGGACTTCCGGCTGAATCTTTGTTGCATCTTTATTCGGAATTGGTCTGGACTTTCTGAAAAGTTGTGATATGCTTGTGGTCAAGAAAAACTCCAAGAAAGGATGAAATCCATGAAGAAAATCTTGACCACTCTTATAGCCGCCGCCCTGCTCATAAGCAGCGCCGGGTGCCAGGTGCAACAGCCCCAGGCCACACAGTCAGCGCCAGAACCCGCGCCCCAGGCGATTGTGCTGAATGTAGCCTCGCCCACCGATACCAGCGATGGACACATCGACACGAGCGCCATAATAGCACAAATAGCAGCGGGCCTCAAGTTCAGACCGAATACGGCAGAAAAGGAAAAGGAGAATCCCAAAGCCTACCCTGCCGCTGAACAGGAGAAGGCACAGAAACCCAAGGTACGGCAGGAAAATCCAGCCACTAAGCCAAAAACAGCGGTATCTACCCCTACTCCTGAACCACCTGCCGCCGAACCTGACGCCTACCTGAAAGTCACCGCGAAAGCCACCCCCATCCCATCGCCAGCGGCCACATCTGCACCAACTCCGGTTCCTACACCGGAGCCGCCAGCCCCCACTCCTGCGCCTGCCGAGCCTACACCGGCTCCGGCAGAGCCCACGCCAGAGCCGGTCATAGAGGAAGCCACCTTCGACATCGGTTACTGGATCAGCTATGCGCAAAGCTGCGCACAGGGGCTGGGCTTGCGGCTGGAAAGCTCGGCGGTAGACTGCTGGGACAACCCCATCGGGGCCGGTCCGCACAGCACCTGCCTGGAGAGGGACATCAACAGCAGGCTGAATAGATATGCAAACGACCCGGATATTACCGACGTATGGATATGGTACGAATCCACCGGAAACGACTGCTACAACATTTATATCGGGTACGCATGATAACAAAATAAACCCAAGGACACCGCAAAAAGTGGTGTCCTTTTTTTGTTGCCCAAATGGGCAGAAAAGGAGAGAATATGATATCTACTGTTAAACGGAAAAGCATGGCGCTGGTCATGGCCTTGCTCATGTGCTTTTCCATGTTCGCCAGTTTCGGGACCACGGCCCAGGCCGCAGGGGAACGTTCCGAAATCTATATGGTCAGCTTCCCTCGTGATGCGGAAACCAACCGCGACCATTGGGACCGGGATAACCTCCAGTTCATGAACGGCTGGTATATGGACGCTTACGATATGTTCGCCACGTTTGCCGTCGGCTCGTATGAGGGAAAAGTGGCCTATTGTATCGAGCCGGGGACTCCCATCGACAACGCCCACACGTTTACAGCGAAGGACGAAACCTTTTGGGATAATTACCCCTCGTCGCTCAACAAGACAATCGACGCCGACACCATCAAGTCCCTGATTGGCCGGATTTTGCAGTATGGCTACACCGGCAACATCGACCCCACCTGGGTGTCGCAGAATAGCGCCGCCGCTGACAAGCTGGCCCATGTGTACGCCACCCAGCTTCTGATTTGGGAAACCATCGTTGGCGAAAGAGATGAACAGTTCGCTCATGTCAGCACCGGAGGGAAAAATCCTGTGCTGGACTTCATTAAGCAGGGACACCCGCTCCGCTCCCGGATCATGGACAAGTACAACTCTATGGTCACCAGTGTCCAGAACCACAGCAAAATACCGTCTTTCATGGCTAAGAGCCGTGGAAAAGCGCCCACTATCGAGTTGGAATGGGACGGCAGCCAGTACACTGCCTCGCTGACCGACACCAATAAGGTGCTGGGTAACTACACGTTTTCCTCTGACTACAGCGCCATGAAGTTCACCACCAGCGGCGATGTGCTGACCATCACCAGCCCTACCGCTCCCACCGGCGATGTGACCGTCAGCGCCAGCAAAAAAGACTCCAAGCGTATGGGGCTGGTAGTGTGGGACGATGGTACCTTCGGGCCTGGTGTTGGGCAGCAAAATACCGTCACCTACACCCAGTCCGTCACCGACCCCATCGCCGCTTATCTGAAACTCAATGTTTCTTACGGCTCCGCTAAAATCGTGAAAACCTCCGAGGACGGCAAGGTAGAGGGCATCACCTTCAAAATCACAGGGAACGGCATCAATCAGACCGTTACCACCAATAGCCGCGGCGAGGTGCAAATCGACAACCTGCAGCCGGGCGAGTACACCGTCACAGAGCAGGTGGCTGGCGACTATGTCCCCCAGGAGCCACAGAAGGTGACCGTCCAGGCCGGACAGACGGCGACCGTCAGTTTCAACAACAGCTTGCAGAAAGGTTCCCTGGCCGTCACCAAAAATAGTGAGGACGGCTTGAATTCTGGTGTTCGTTTCCACCTTTTCGGTACGTCCTCCATGGGTGAAACTGTGGATTTGTACGCCACTACGAACAGCTCTGGTGTAGCGCAGTTCACCGATGTGCCCATCGGCAGCGGGTATACTCTGGAGGAAGTGGACACGGCTGTCTGCTATGTGGTGCCCGCCGCTCAGACCGCCAATATCGAATGGGAGAAAGCCACCAACGCCACCTTCCGCAATGTGCTGAAGAAGTTCAATATCACTCTGAATAAAGTGGATAGCGAAACGACTGCACCCCAGGGCGACGCTACCCTGGCGGGTGCTGTCTATGGTGTGTATAAAGATGGCGAACTGGTGGACACCTATACCACCGACAGCGAGGGCCATTTCACCACAAGCTATTATGTATGCGATCCCGGCTGGACAGTGCAGGAGATCAGCCCCAGCGAGGGGTATCTGTTGGACGAAACCGTGTATCCCGTAGGTGCTGATCCCAAGCAGTATGAGGTGGAGTTTAACTCCGCGCCTGCCCTTACCAGCCCCGAAACCGTGCAGAAAGGAAAAATCACCATCATCAAGCATTGTGACGATGGCTCCACGCAGATAGAGACCCCGGAGGTGGGTGCGGAGTTTGCTGTGTTTCTCAAGTCCTCCGGCAGCTATGACAGTGCGAAAGACAGCGAAAAAGATTACCTGATTTGCGATGAAAACGGCTATGCGGAAACCAAGCTGCTGCCCTACGGCGTGTACACCGTGCGTCAGACCAAGGGCTGGGATGGGCGCGAGCTCATGAAGGACTTCGACGTGTTCATCAACAAGGACGGCGGCGTGTACCGCTATCTCATCAACAATGCTCCGTTCACCAGCTACGTCAAGGTAATCAAGACGGATGCGGAAACCGGCAAGGCTATTCCCTACGCCGGAGCCGGGTTCCAGATATATGACCCCAATGGGCAGTTGGTGACTATGCAATTCACCTACCCGGCAGTAACTGTGATTGACACCTTCTATACCACGACCGATGGCACCCTCATCACCCCGGAAGTTCTGCCCTACGGCACAGGCTATTCTTTGGTGGAGGTGCAGGCCCCTTATGGCTACGTCTTGAACTCCGAACCGGTCTATTTTGATATAACTCCTGACAATTCCACCGAGGAAAGTGCCGTCACCGTGGTAGAAGTCGAGCGGCCCAATATGCCGCAAAAGGGCACCATCAGCATCACCAAGCTGGGCGAGGTGTTCTCCTCCGTAACAGTTCTGGGCGGCAGTTCTGTAGATGAAAATGGAAACGAAGTAAACCTGCCTGTCAGTTACCAGCCAGTCTATGAGGAAAAGGCTCTGGAAGGTGCGGTCTATGAGGTAACAGCCGCCGAGGACATCATCACCCCGGACGGTACCATCCGCTACGCAGCAGGCGAGGTGGTTTCCACCCTTACGACCGCCCAGGACGGCCCCGTTGCCACCGAACCCCTCTACCTGGGGAAGTACCAGGTGCGGGAAGTGGAGGCCCCCTATGGCACCGTGTTGGACACGGAAACGCACACGGTAGAGCTGACCTATGCCGGACAGGAAGTGGATATCACCGAGGCCAGCGCCACCCTCCACGACGACAGGCAGAAGATAAAAATCAGCCTGGATAAGGTGTTGGAGCAGGACGAGCGGTTCCAGCTTGGGATGAACGGCGAGATTACCACGGTACAGTTTGGGCTGTACGCTACCGAGGATATTACCGCAGACGATGGCTCCATCATCCCTGCCGATGGCCTGATTGAAAGCATAAACTGTGCCGAGGACGGCTCCGCTGTGTTTGCCACCGACCTGCCTCTGGGCAGCTACTATGTCAAAGAGATTAGCACCGACAAGCACTACACTTTGCCTGATACTGTGTACCCGGTTTTGTTTGAGTATGCTGGGCAGGATGTTTCTGTAGTAGAAATCGCCCTGAACGATGGCGAACCAATCACCAACGAACTCATTTACGGCAGCATCAAGGGCTTGAAAATCGACCGGGAGAATCAGGAAACCATCGCCGGTGCGCTGTTTGGCTTGTTCCGTCCAGATGTACTACAGTTCACCTCCGACACCGCCATACTGACCGCTACCTCAGATGAGGAAGGTGTGTTCAGCTTTGAAAATGTCCCTCTGGGCAACTGGATCGTCCGGGAGCTGCAGCCTGCCGAGGGGTATCTTCCCAACACCGACATTCACCATGTGCAGGTGGAGCGGGACGAACAGCTTATTGAGATTACAGTGGTCAACGATAAAGTGCCTGAGTTGGGCACGACCGCCAGCATCGGCGGCGAGAAGGAAGTCAATGCAACCGAAGTATTCACCTTAGAGGATGTAGTGGAGTACACCCATCTGGTGCCTGGCAAGGAGTATACGGTCAAGGGTGTGCTTATGGACAAGGCAGCCGATGAACCCTTGAAAATCAATGGTGCAGAGGTGCGCTCTGAAACCGTATTTACCCCGGAGAACTCCAGCGGCACGGTAACGGTTCTGTTTGAGTTTGACGCGAAATATATTAAAGCCGATACTAATATCGTAGTATTCGAGAATCTGTATCAGGATGGCCGGGAGTTGGCTGTCCACGCAGATATTGAGGATGAATCCCAGACGGTGACTGTCCATGTCCCGGAAATCGGCACCCAGGCCACCATTGGAGAAGAAAAAGAGGTTACCATCGACGGGCCGGTCACCATCGACGATGTGGTGGCGTTCAAGAACCTGACCCCTGGCAAAGAGTATAGCGTCTATGGAATTCTCATGGACAAAAATACCGGCGAGGCCCTCAAGGTTGCAGGCGAAGAAATCCATGCTGAAAGCACTTTCACTCCCGATACTACTGATGGCGAAACTGTAGTGCAGTTCACCTTTGACACCACCGGGCTGGTGGATTCTACGGAGATCGTGGCTTTCGAGAGCCTGTCCAGAGAAGGTATCGAGCTGGCAGCTCATGCCAATATTGAAGATCCCGCACAGACCGTCAAGGTGACTGTTACCGGGCCGAGGATCGGCACCAAAGCAACTATTGACGGCAAGAAAGAAGTATCCACAGATGGACTCATCACCATCGAAGATGTGGTGTCTTACAAGGGACTGACCGCTGGCAAGGAATACAAGCTGACCGGTACGCTAATGAATAAGACCACCGGTGAACCTTTCAAGCTCAACGGCGAGGAAATCCGCGCCGAGGTTGTGTTTACTCCCGAAAAATCTGAAGGAGAGGTCACTGTTTCTTTCCCCTTTGACACCTCTTGGGTGAATGCCGCTACAGATATTGTGGTGTTCGAAAAGCTGTCATTGGGCGGCAAGGAAGTTGCTGTCCACGAAGATATTGGCGACAAGGAACAGACCGTCACCATCGTTGTCACCAGGCCGGAGATCTGCACCACTGCCACCATTGATGGCAAGAAGGAGGCCGCTCCTGCCAAGGAGATCACCATTGAAGATGTGGTGTCCTACAAGAACCTGACTCCCGGCACGGAGTACAAGCTGGTGGGTGTCCTCATGGACAAGGCAACTGGCAACCCATTCAAGGTTGGGGATAAAGACGTAACCGCTGAAACTGTTTTTACTCCCGAAAAAGCTAACGGTGAAACTGTAGTAAAGCTCACTTTCAACGGCAGCGGTATCACCCAGGCCACTGAAATTGTGGTGTTCGAAACGCTCTACCAGGGCGAGGTGAAGATCGCCGCCCATGAGGATATCAACGATGAGGGTCAGACGGTAAAGATCGTGCCGGTCACTCCCGGCAAGCCCACCACGCCTAACCCCGGCAACCCTCAGACCGGCGACCGTTCCATCATGGGTTTCTGGATCGGCTTGGGTGCTGTTGCTCTGGGTGGCTTGGCGGCCGGCATTTTTATGTACGGCAGAAAGAAAAAGGAACAGGATGATGAATGATGAAGAAGGTGTATATCTGTGCGCCTCTTTCGGGGGACGTGGAGGATAATCTGGAAAAGGCAAAGCGCTATAGCGAATACGCGCTGAGATGCGGGGCGGCTCCGGTCACCCCGCATTTTTATGCGCTCTGTCTCGATGACAGCATCCCAGAGGAACGTGAGATGGGCATGGCTGCGGGGCTTAGTCTACTCTGGTTTTGCGATGAAGTCTGGGTGTTCGGCGACCAGGCGACTGACGGCATGAGGGCTGAAATAAAGCTGGCGCACAACCTCAATATTAGGGTTAGGCTTATAAAGCCTCATGAAATTGAGAAAGTTCTCCCCCAATAAATGGCCTGCTGTTTTGGGCTTGCTGCGGTTTGAATTGGCAAGCCCAAAACCTTATTTTATCAAGAAAGGAAAATTTGCAATGAAAAAGAAGTGGATAAAAATCCTTTTCTGCACTGTGTTCGCGGCGCTGCTGGTGCCGGTTCTGGCGGTTCCCGCCATGGCGACCGGCGACGTGGCGGGCGCTATCCAGAGCACTTGGACAACAGCACAAACCCAGATTCGGGCTGTGGTGGACAACGTGGTGTTCCCCGTCATCGACATGATCCTGGCGGTGCTGTTTTTCGTCAAGGTGGGCGGCGCGTATTTCGACTATAGGAAGCATGGCCAACTGGAGTTTACCGCTCCGGCAATCCTGTTCGCCTGCCTGATTTTCACCTTGACAGCGCCCCTTTATATCTGGACGATACTGTAAAATTATTCACGGAGTGGGAGGGGCAATGCGCCCCTCCTGCTTACATTTTTTAGGTGGTGATTTCTATTTTTGATTGGTTAGGCGACATTCTCGGTGGCATAGGAAGTGCTGTCGGCGGAGTGTTCGATACGATTGGAGAGCAGGTTTCGGCGGCCATCTGGGACGCCATGATACGATGGTTTTACAACACCATATTCGATGCGGCCAGCGATTTCTTCACCATGATGGGAAACATGGGCGCGGATATTTTCGACCTGAACTGGGTCAGCGCGACGATCTCATTATTCACGATGTTCGGCTGGTCGCTGTTCATTGCTGGGACGGTGGTAGCTGTTTTCGATGTAGCTATAGAATACCAGACCGGGCGGGCCAGTGTCAAGACTACGGCAATAAATGTGCTGAAAGGCTTTTTCGCCTGTTCGCTCATTGGTATTTTGCCGGTCGAACTCTATAAATTCTGTATAAGTCTGCAAAACACTTTTGCAGGCGACCTCACCAGAATCTTCTCCGGGCAGCAGGCGCAAGGGCTGTCAGAACAAAGCATTGCTATCCTGACAGCAAATTTTGTGGTGCCGCAGAATACGGTGATAGGGCTGTTCGAGCTGCTGGCGTTGGTGGCCTTTGCCTACTGCGTGATGAAAATTTTCTTCGCAAATATCAAGCGCGGGGGAATCCTGTTAATCCAAATGGCAGTGGGAGCGCTCTATATGTTCAGTGTTCCTCGGGGCTACACGGACGGCTTCAACCAGTGGGTCAAGCAAATTATAGCGCTGTGTTTAACTGCATTTTTGCAGACAACTTTGCTGTTCCTGGGCCTGCTGACCTTCTCAGACAATATGCTGCTGGCCCTGGGAATCATGCTGGCGGCAGGGGAAGTGCCGAGGATCGCCCAGCAGTTTGGGCTGGATTCCAGCGTGAAAGTCAACATGATGAGCGTGGTTCATGCCACATCGACTGCCGTGAACATGACCCGGTCAGTGGCAAAGGCAATCGCGTGACGGAGGTGTAAAATGACAACTTATTTATATCCGCAAAATCTGAAAGCAACGGCAAATCTGTGGCTGTGGAGCCTGCGGGATTTCGCAATCCTGTGCGTGGCGGCCCTGCTCTCGGTGCTGGCGCTGGTGCAGCTCCACTTCATGGTACCTGCGGCGGTGACGCTCTGTTTCGGTTTCCTCACCATCCGTATGGAGGAAGCCACAGTGCTGGATTTCCTAAAGTACGCCGTCCGCTATTTCATTTCCAGCCAGCAAATCTACGATTGGAGGTAGTCAAATGGGCAAAAAGAGGAAGGGCCGCTCCACTCAGGAGCTCATGGGCATCCAGAACTTCACCAGATACGGGCTTGCCACAAACCGTGGCGAGCTCTTGTTTTTTCTGGTGTCCCCCACCAACATCTCGGTGCTGTCCCACACGAATATCGAGATTAAAATCAGGCACCTGATGATGGTACTGTCTGCCATCCCGGATATCGAGATCACCTGCACCGACTCCTGCGAGTGCTTCGACGATAACCAGGCGTACCTGCGCGGACGTTTGCAGGAGGAAGGGAACCCGCTGGTTCGGCAGCTATTGGAGCAGGACAGGGAGATGCTGGATCGCGCCCAGGCTGAGATGGCCACGGCCCGGCAGTTCCTGTTTATCAGCCGGTGTAAAGGTATGAAAGCAGACCAAGTGTTCCAGGCTGTGAACCGTATCGAGAAAGTGATTTCCGAGCAGGGCTTTGAGGTGCGGCGCATGAGAAAGAGCGATATCAAGCGCTTTCTTGCCATCTATTTCGATGCCAGTATGAACGGCGACCAGATGCCATATACGGATGGCGGGCAGTTTTTTGAGGTACAAGCCTATGAGCCGGAGGATTAAGTTCGGCGTTTTCATCGCTCTGCTGTCGGCTGTTCTCGCCACCTGTGGGGTGATGATTGGCGGGGAATTGCTGTCACGGCAGAAAGAAAAAGAGGATTTCGAGCAACTCACCAAGCTGGTGACCGTAAAAAGCCCTGCTGCCAGCTCTACCCCAACAGGGCCTCCCACAGCCGACGAGCATCCAGCGGCTACAACCACACCCTCCCCTGATTCTAAAGAAGAATCACAAGGGCAGCTCCGCGACCTCTCCGAGTTGTTCGCCATGAACGAGGACTTTGTGGGCTGGCTGTGCATCCCAGATACGGATATCAATTACCCAATCATGCACACGCCGGACGATCCTGAAAAGTATCTGCGCCGAAATTTTCAGGGCGAGTACAGCGAATCGGGTGTTCCTTTCCTTGATTCTCGGTGCGTACTGGACAGCGATAACCTTATTATTTATGGCCACAACATGATGAACGGCACCATGTTTGCCGGGCTGCGGGGGTATGTACAGGAGGATTTCTGTAAGGCCCACCCCACTGTAGAATTTCAGACTGCGGACGGCTGCGCGGAATATCAGGTGTTTGCTGTGGCCTGGATCAAAAGCAATGACGATTGGTACAAGTTTGTGAATGCCAATACCGCTGAAGATTTCAACAGCGCTGTTAATAAAGCCATGGGCAAGACGCTGTTTCAGGTAGGCAGCAGCCCAGAATTTGGCACCCAAATCCTGACGCTATCCACCTGCTACGACTCCACACACAACGGCAGATTACTTGTGCTGGCGGCAAAAATTTAATGAATGGAGCGATATCATGTCCAAGAAAAAGAATAAGAAAATGAACCCGGCCCAGCTTGAAGCTGTGCGTACAAAGGACTTCTTCGACTGCATCCTGCCGGGAAGTGTTCGGTTTATGAGCGACTATTATATCGTGGGCGACTCGTACCGCTCGGTGTGGGTGGTGCGGGAGTACCCACCCAGCACGGAGGAACAGGCAATATTGTCCCAGCTTGCCGACCGCAGCGGGGTGACTCTGCGCATCTATCACCGGCTGGTGGAACCTATGGAGCAGCGCAAAATTTTGCAGAACGCCACCAGAAAGAACAAGCTCATGTCCGGGGGCAACGATGTCAACGAAACCATCGAAGCCCAGGGGAACCTCCAGGATGTGGTGGAGCTGCTGGCGACTCTGCGGAAGAACAAGGAACCTCTTCTCCACTGTTCGGTGTTTATCGAACTAAAGGCCAGGTCGCTGGACAAGCTCAAGGAGCTCCAGAGCGAGATCAGCATGGAGTTGACCCGCTCCAAGATTTCTGTCGACCGTCTGACCCTGCGGCAGAAAGAGGGCTTCCTCTCTGTTCTGCCTGTGGGCGCTAACCAGTTTGGAGCGCAGTATGAACGGGTGCTGCCTGCCTCCAGCGTTGCCAATCTGTACCCCTTTAACTTCTCCGGCAAGACTGACCCCCACGGCCTTTATATCGGCAGGGACAAGTACGGTTCCAATGTGCTGGTGGATTTTGACCGCCGGGCAGAGGATAAGACCACCAGCAATATCCTCATCCTCGGCAATTCCGGGCAGGGCAAGTCCTACCTGTTAAAGCTCATTCTAACAAACCTCCGGGAGTCCGGCAAGACCTGCATCTGCCTGGACGCGGAATCCGAGTATGAGGAACTCACCCGCGCCTTGGGCGGCTGCTATATCGATTTCATGTCCGGGGAGTACACCATCAATCCCTTGGAGCCAAAGGCATGGACAGACGGTTCCGGCGAGGTGGACGCAGCTACGCCTGACGCCTTTAAGCGGGTGACACGGCTCTCTCAGCATATCGCCTTCCTCAAAGACTTTTTCCGGGCCTACAAGGATTTCACCGACGCGCAGATCGACACCATTGAGATACTTCTCATGAAACTCTACGCCCGGTTCGGCATCACGGACAGCACGGACTACACCACAAAAAAAACCTGTGATTTCCCCATCCTGTCTGACTTCTACAAGCTGTGCCAGGAGGAATACCACACCTACGACAGAGAAAGAAAGTACCTGTATACCGAAGAAATGCTGCAGGAAGTCTGCCTGGGAATCCATTCCATGTGTGTGGGTGCGGAGAGCAAATATTTCAATGGGCATACCAATATTGTCGATGACCGGTTTCTGTGTTTTGGCGTAAAAGGGCTGATGGACACCAACAAGCGCCTGAAGGACGCCATGCTGTTCAACATCCTGTCGTATATGTCCAACGAGCTGCTGGGCAAGGGCAACACGGCTGTGTCCATCGACGAACTCTATCTGTTCCTCACCAATATGACCGCCATTGAGTATATCCGCAATGCCATGAAGCGTGTGCGGAAAAAGGATTCCTCCATTATTTTGGCCAGCCAGAATATCGAGGATTTTCTCATTCCCAGCATCCGGGAGTTCACGAAACCGCTGTTCTCTATCCCGACACACCAGTTTTTGTTCAACGCCGGGCAGATCAACCCCAAAGATTTTATGGACGCCTTGCAGGTTGAACCCAGCGAATTTGAGCTGATAAAATACCCGGAGCGGGGCACCTGTCTGTACCGCTGCGGCAATGAGCGGTATCTGTTGCAGGTGATTGCTCCCGATTATAAGTCCGCCCTGTTCGGAAAGGCAGGAGGGCGATGAGTGCGGCTCTCGGCGCAGCCCTGAAAAAGATCGCTGTTGCTCTGCTGTCAGACCCGAAAACACTGAAGAAAGTTGTCGGTATTGTGCTGACGTTGCTGGTGGCGGTCATCATGCCCATCGCGGCTGTGATTGCCATTTTCAGTACGGATTTTGAGATAGACGTGCCGGAATTCCAGCGGCTGGCCATCCAGAATCTGACCCCAGAGCAGCAGGCCGACCTGCAATTTATTGAGGACACCGGCAAGGAAATCCAAGCGGAGCTGACTGCCAGAGGGCAGGAAAAGAGGCTCAAAGAGGCGCTGGTACTATTTCTTTTTGCTCTGGGGGATTTCGCCCATGAGCCTGGCTTTGCTGCAAAGCTGGCTGGGTGTTTCACTAACGATCAGACCCATGCGGAACTCATTGTCGCTGTCAACGCAGCCTTCGGTACGGACATCGACCCGGACGATTTTGAGAAAATCATGTCTTTTGTGAACCGGCAGATCGTGGACGTGGCCCGGTCGCAGCTAGGTAATGTGGGCGGCGAACCCTATTGGAGCTGGTACGGTTTCCCCTCTCGCGTGGAATGGTGTGCCTGTTTTGTTTCCTGGTGTGCCGATCAGTGCGGCTATATCGACAGCGGCATTATACCACGGTTTTCCGGTTGCGAACAAGGCGTCAGCTGGTTTCAGGCCAGAAATCTATGGCAGGACGGCTCTGCTACGCCCACATCGGGAGCCATCATATTCTTCGATTGGGTGGAGGACGACGGTACCCAGGACGGCAGCTCCGACCACGTCGGCATTGTGGAAAAGGTAGAAAACGGCAGGGTGTACACCATAGAGGGCAACTCTGGCGACGCTTGTCAGCAGAACAGCTACCCCATAGGGTACTTTGAAATCCTGGGGTATGGTACGCCAAAATATGAATCAGGAGGTACGGAAAATGATAGTGAAAGTAACGCCCCAGTGGAGGGAACCTGAGATCCTTGCCCCACCCTGGGAGATCGTCCACACGGTGGAGCTGCCGCCAGGAGAATTCCGCAAATTTAAGGAGGATCTGCTGCAGCCCCAGCCCTTTATTATGGAACACGCCAATGAAATGTATATGGATAGTCATGGTATCACCCATGGGATGCTGGTGCTTTGTGAGGGGATTGATGATGGCATCCTTGTGAATTCCGAGGGCTTTGCCTACGCTCGGTACTCCGCCTACCTGTCGGGCGCCCGGACATTATCCCTTATGAACCGCTATCCTTCCCTGCGAGATTTCTGTGTGCAGATGGATGGCTTAGTGGAGAAATACGTCCAGCAGGCATTGGCCGGGCAGGAAGATGGGAAGTTTTGTATCTCCTATAGCGACATCGACGTGGAAGTTGAGAAAGGCATATTTAATGAGGATTTGAGCGCCTTCGACTGGCGGCTGTTTCTGGATATGCTCTCGGAGCGCCCGGAGTTTGACGAGGTGGAGAATACTCCCAACGAAATATATTTCACCATCGCCCCGGAGTTTGTGGAGGAACAGACTCCGGGGATATCTATGTGATGTCACCATGCTGGTAGAGGAAACGCTCTTCGGCACCCATGACAAGGTACAGATCGCCATCGACCGGCTCCGTACCTTTGAGCCAACCGAGGGTTACTATCTGGCATTCAGCGGCGGCAAGGACAGCCAAGCCGTGTATCATCTGTGCCGGGAGGCTGGGGTGAAATTCGACGCCCACTACAGCCTGACTACTGTTGACCCGCCAGAAGTCATCTATTTTATGAGGGAGCATTACCCTGATGTTGCCGTGGAGCATCCCGGCATTACCATGTGGGATTTGATTGTGAAAAAAGGTATGCCACCGACCCGTATAGTTCGCTACTGCTGCGACCGGCTCAAGGAGCGGGGCGGCCAAGGTCGCTTTGTGATTACAGGTGTCCGGTGGGCGGAAAGTTCTCGTCGCAAAAACGAGTGGGGTGTGCTGGAGCTGAACAGCCACAGCAGTGCGCGGGTCAAGCTGATGAACGACAACGACGAGGCCCGCCGTCTGGTGGAGTCCTGCGTGATGAAAAGTATGCACACCCTCAATCCCATCATCGACTGGCTGGAGGAAGATGTGTGGGAGTACCTCAATTCCAGAGGTGTCCCCCACTGCTGCCTCTATGACGAGGGGTACTCCCGGATCGGCTGCATTGGGTGTCCCCTTGCCGGGGCCAAGCAGATGCGCAAGGAGTTCGCCAGGTACCCGAAATATGAGCAGGCGTACCTGCGCGCCTTTGACCGTATGCTGCAGGCCCGGATCGACAACGGCAAACCCTATATCAAGTGGCGCTGTGGTCAGGACGTTATGGATTGGTGGCTTAGCGAGAGCAGCCGTTCATCGCCTGAAAACCAAATGACTTTTGAAGATATCCAGACAGAAGGAGTTGATTTGTAATGAAGAAAGATTCTATTACCATTCCCTATGACGAGGAAAAGCTGGCCGCCCTGCGGCTGTACTTGGAGCAGAAAGGCCAATCCGTTGAGCAGGAAATGGTCTCTGCCGTGGATGCGCTCTACGCCAAAGCCGTCCCCGGCAATGTCCGGGAGTTTCTGGATCTGCGCTCCGGCATGGAGCCGAAGCCTGCGGAGAAACGCAAGCGTCCCCGCCCTGCGGCAGAACCGGAACCCAGCCCTGCTCCCCTCCCGGAAAGCCGTGATAGCTTTTGAGAACGCAAAAATTCGGTATTGAAATTGAGATGACCGGCATCACTCGCGCGGCTGCGGCCCAGGTGATTGCCGGTCATTTTGGTACCAGCGCTATTCATGTGGGCGGCAGTTACGACACCTACACGGTGCGGGACGGCGAGAGCCGCCAGTGGAAAGTGGTGTCGGATTCCTCCATTCGCAGAGAGTCCCGGCGCGGCGAATCCCGCAATGCGGCCTATGCTGTGGAGTTCGTTTCTCCCATATGCAAGTACGATGACATCGGAACCATCCAGGAGCTTATCCGCAAGCTGCGCACGGCTGGGGCCAAGGTCAACGCCTCTTGCGGAATCCATGTGCACATCGATGCCTCGCCCCATAACGTGAAAACCCTGCGCAACATTGTCAATATTATGGCGGCGAAGGAGGACTTGCTCTACAAGACCCTCAAGGTGAACGTCAACCGGGAGCATTACTGTGCCAAAGCAGATACCAGATTCCTGGATGAACTAAACGCCAAGCGGCCCTCGTCCATGGCTGACTTCGAGCATATCTGGTATAACGGGCCGTCCGGCAGATACGAGCACTATGACGAGAGCCGGTATCATGGGCTCAATTTACACTCAGTATTCTCTAAGGGGACGATAGAATTTCGGCTCTTTAATTCCACGCTCCACGCAGGTGAGATAAAGTCATATATCCAGCTTTGCATGGCGATCAGCCACCAGGCGCTGGTGCAGAAATCTGCCTCCAGAATCAAGACCCAGAGCAGTAATGAGAAGTACACCTTCCGGGTATGGTTGCTGCGGCTGGGGCTGATCGGCGACGAGTTCAAGACGGCCCGCCACCATCTGCTGAAGAATCTGGACGGCAATATTGCCTGGAAAGACCCGGCCCAGGCAGAGGCTCAGAAACAGCGGTTGGCTGAGAAACGGCTGGCAGAGTCCGTTGCCCAGGCCATGGAGCAAGCCCCTGCGCCGACAATTCCGGAGGGAGATGAAGCGCAGAACGAATCAGAAGAACCGCGAATGACTATGTGAAAGGGTGAGAAAATTGGCTAAAAAATTATATGTTGCCTATGGCAGCAACCTTAATAAAAAGCAAATGCAGTATCGCTGTCCCACGGCAAAATATGTTGGTGTCGGCGAATTGCAAGGGTATGAATTGCAGTTCAAGGGCCGGGAGCGCTCGGCTTTTGCTACCATAGGCCGCATGGATGGGGCCTCGGTTCCCGTGGGGCTGTGGGAAATCCAGGCCAGGGACGAGCGGTCGCTGGATATGTATGAGGGCTTTCCCAGCCACTATTTCAAGCGGGATGTGCAGGTGAAGATGGGCGGCCGGGAGGTCAGCGCCATGGTGTATATCATGAACCCGCGCATGAATTTCAACCTCCCCTCGCCCAGCTACTACGCCACGGTGCATCAAGGGTACAAGGATTGTGGGCTAGACACTGCCGCCTTGGAACAGGCTTTGCAGAGCAGCACCCAGCGATATTATGATTCTGCCGTACAGTATGAGCAGCAGTCCCTTTTTGATTATGACGAGGAGGAGCCAGAAGAAGATGAGGATATAGAGGATGAGGAAGAAGATGAGTGGGAGGATGTGGAGGACGATGAGGACGAAGATGAGGAATATGACTTCCACTTTCGTATGTGAGGGGGCGGCAGTGTGAATCGGACAAAGGAATTGAAACGCACCCTCGGCAACGAGTATGTGTACCGGCGGCTTATGAGTGACCGGGAAGTGTCCCGCCTGCGGCGGCAGGCTCCCCAGCACCTGGAAGATACCGTTGCAGCCAGCCTGACCGTGGGTTGTATGAAGATAAATGCTGTGTTGTTCCAGTCAGATACTTCTCTGCGGCTGGGGTACGACGTGTACGTCAAGGACTCTCCCGGCTCTTCCGAGTGGGTTTGCTTTGACAGCCCCAGCGACCCTGCCAGCCTGAAAGAGCAGGATATGCTGGCGGTTCTGGACAGGATAGTCGCGGAGAACGGCCTATCCTATACCGAGTGCTGCTTTGAGCGGTTGGAGGGCATTATGCCCCCGGACAAGAAAGTCTGACGAGGTTTGCCAGCACGTCCCTGCCTGTCGGCCCCTGTGTGGCCCTATGTCGGGGCTTACAGGGCTGGGTCGAGAAAACACTCGGCTCTGCCCCCACGCGGGCCGTGTTGGGGCAGCATGTAGCTGGTTTGGACAAGCCCCAGAATCGCAGGTTTTGGAGGCGGGTTTGGCAAGGTCGAAAAGCAAGCGGGAGAAAATGCAGGGGTTGCTGTTGCACCCCTGCATGGTTCACCGCGCCCGGCAATGCCGGTCGCGTCGGGCTTTTTCGGGCTTCAGGGTTACAAAGCAAAAAGGGGTTGCTAAATTCGTATTCAGAGAAAAATGGGGCTGCAAACCGAATAAACGGCGGTATTCCGCCAAATATTCCGGGGTTGCGCCGACAGAAGGGAGTGTTGCAAGATTTCGGTACCAAAGGACAAATACAAGTTCGCGCTGTGGCTCCACCCGGACACGCTGGCGAAAGTCAAGGAGCTATACCGGCAGGACGATTGCCGCAGTAAATCTGAGTTTATCGAAAAGGCTATCCGATTTTATATCGGCTGTCTCACTGCCGAGGATGGCGCATCTTATCTTCCAAACGCTTTCCTCTCCAACATGAAAAGTATTGTCTCTGAGAGCGACAATCGTCAGAGCAAGATGATGTTCAAGCTGGCGGTAGAGCTGGCTATGCTCATGAATGTGGTCGCCGCCAGCAGTGAGATCGACGAGATATCCCTGGCGCGGCTGAGAGGGGAGTGTGTGCAAGAGATAAAAAGGCTCAACGGCAATTTCAGATTTGAGGACGCGGTCGAGTGGCAAAGTTAGTTACGAAGTTTAAGTTTCTGAAACCAAGCGCTCGTCAGGGGCGTGGCGGGTATGCAAAATATATTGCTACTCGTGATGGTGTGGAGAAAATCGATGACAGCAAACGGTTCGCGCCAGTCAGTTGGAATCAGAAGAAATTGATTGCCAAAATCCTGCGTGACTTCCCTGACAGCAAGGAGATGTTGGAGTACGAAGATTACCGGCAGAAACAGACGGTAGAATCTGCATCGGAATTTATCTCCCGCGCCATCGAGGATAACGCCGCTGTTGCGCTGAATGCCAAAACCTACGCAGATTATATTGCAACCCGCTCCCGTGCAGAACGCTTCGGTTCTCATGGACTGTTTACGGATGATGGCGTGCAGGTGAATCTTGCGGAGGTATCGCAGGAACTCAACAATTACGGCGGCAATGTGTGGACGGCGATTATTTCTCTGCGCCGTGAAGATGCGGAGCGTCTTGGCTTTGACAACGGCTCCCGCTGGCGGGATATGCTGCGCACCCAGACCCAGGCCCTCTCGGAAAATCTGCGCATTCCCATGGGCCACCTGAAATGGTTTGCGGCCTTTCATAACGAGTCGCACCACCCTCATGTGCATCTCATTGCGTATTCTACGGTAGAAAGTGAGGGATACCTCACCAAACAAGGTGTGCAGAAATTGCGTTCCTCGTTTGCAAAAGATATTTTTGCGCAGGATTTGCTTTGCATCTATGAAAAGCAAACGGAGCATAGGAACCAGCTGCGCTCCGAGAGCAAGGATGTACTGGCTGAAATCGCTTCGCAGGTAAATGCTGGCGGGTATTCCAATCAGCATTTGGAGGAACTATTGTTGCAGCTTGCCAGGCGGCTGTCCCGCACCAAAGGTAAGAAAGTGTATGGGTATCTGAAAGCAGATGTAAAAGCGATTGTGGATTCCATCGTCGATGAAATCGCAAAAGACAATCGCATTTCCGCACTTTATGATTTGTGGTATGAGCAGAGGGAAAATGTGCTGCGCACCTATAACAACAGCCTGCCAGAGCGGATTCTGCTGTCGCAAAACAAGGAGTTCAAAGCGATTAAGAACGCCGTCATCCAGGCGGCTATAGATTTGGTTCTGGATAGTCAGCAGGAGCAATCTACGGCTGAAGGTAATGTCGATAGCCGACAGGGACGTTCTTCCTCTGTTGCTGGTACTGGCATTGGAATGAACGCTCTGCGCCTGCTGCAGCAGACCAGCCAGATCCTGCAAAATGAGGTTCGGCCTGTCTATCAGGACAAACGTGTCGACCGCAAGCTGCGCCGGAAAATCAACGAGAAAAAGCAGGCGCAAGGATTACGGCATGGGTAAAAATATGAATGAGATTTTATTAATTTCTCTGTAGGTTTGCCCACTCGATTTCACTGGATTTATGGCAATGGATTGGGTATGATTGTGGTAGGAGGTAGCGCTATGAAAATACTTGATATGCTCTACGATGGCCAAATCTATCCCGCCGAATCCGTTAAGCCCGCAACAGAAAAGTATCAGCGGCTTAATGAAGAAAAGCAAAGGCTGATGGACGAACTGCGCGAAAAGCTGACTGACGACGACCAACAGCAGTTGGATCGGATCGATGAATTGTCCGATGGAATCTGCGACGAGGAATGCCGGTGTATGTTCGCGGAGGGTGTGCGCTTCGGCGTGGGCCTGATGAAGGAGTTGGGCGAAATGGACAAGCAAGACAAGTAGAAATTTTGAAAGAGGATGCCGCGCCGCAGGGTGCGGCTTTTCTCTTGGAAAGGAGTTTCATGTCAGGATTTATTCCTTTTACGGACGAGCAGAAAGAACGAGCACGGCGCACGGATTTAGCTGATCTGCTCCGCAGCCAGGGCGAAACCTTACGCAAATCTGGTTCGGAATTGGAATGGCTGGACGGCTCGCAAAAAGTCACTATCCGGGGAAATCTGTGGTTCCACCAGTATGAGCAGATGGGCGGCGACTCCATTGACTTCGTGAGAAAATTCTATCACAAATCATATCCAGAAGCAATGGAATATTTATTGGGCCGAAGTAGTGGGGTGCTTTCCGTTCTGCCTCCCATGCAAAAATCTGCTCCCAAATTTGAACTGCCGCCTGCCAACGATAATATGCGGCGGGTGTTCGCCTACCTGCTAAATCGGCGTGGTATCGACAAGGATGTGCTTTACGCATTTGTCCAGAAGAAAATGATTTACGAATCCGCACAGTACCACAATGTGGTGTTCGTTGGATTCGATAAAGACGGCAACCCTCGCCACGCAAATAAGCGGGGAACTGGTTCCGCCTCCACCTACAAAGGTAACGCCGTGGGAAGTGTACCGGAGTACAGTTTTCATTGGACGGGGAAAAGTAACCGGCTCTATCTGTTTGAGGCCCCAATCGATATGCTATCCTTCATCTCCATGAACAAGGACGGCTGGAGAAATCACAGCTATGCGGCGGCTTGTTCTGTTTCAGATAAAGTGCTGTTTCAGTGCCTGGCGGATAATCCCGGTATCAAGAAAGTGTCCATCTGTTTCGACAGCGATGAGCCAGGCCAGCTTGCCGCCCAGCGGATTACCGCCAAACTGGTCATGCAAAATATAGAATCAGAAATCCTCGTTCCGGTCAACAAGGACTGGAACGAGGATTTGCTATGTGGTGATGGATTGGAGGTGGAGCAGTCATGCCAAATATTGCGCCGCTGATTTTTGTGGCGGCTCTCATGTTCTGCGTTCTCAGCGGTGTCACTCTGCTGGCGCACATCTACAATCTCAATAACATTAAGGCGAAAACGGTTGGGGATGGCCAGCATGGTACCGCTCGATGGGCCACGAAATCTGAGATAAAAAGAGTGTACCGGCACGTTCCCTTTACGCCGGAGCGCTGGCGGGAGCAGGCGGCTCATGGTCAGGAACCTACGTTGGAAAGCGGGCAGGCCCTGCCACAAGGCATCGTGGTTGGCTGCACAGGCAGAAATGAAACTATTGCCATGGTGGATACCGGCGACGTCCACACTATGATGATTGGTGCGGCTGGTGTGGGCAAGACCGCATACTGGCTTTATCCCTGCATTGAGTACGCCTGCGCCTCTGGCATGAGCTGGTTAGGAACCGACACGAAGGGGGACGTGGCACGAAATTATGGCACCATTGCTGAAAAGTACGGATATCACGTCTCCGTCATCGACCTGCGCAATCCCACCCGCTCCCACGGCAACAACCTGCTCCATCTCGTCAACAAATATATGGACGTTTACCTGGAGTGTCCCGATCAGCTTGCCTACAAAGCTAAAGCTGAAAAATATGCTAAGATTATTGCCAAGACCATCATCATGTCTGGCATGGACGGCTCGTCCTTTGGCGACAATGCCTACTTTTACGATGCTGCCGAGGGATTGCTGACAGCAACGATTTTACTGGTGGCAGAGTTTTGCGAACCGCAGAAAAGGCATATTGTTTCCGTGTTCAAAATCATCCAAGAACTTCTTGCGCCCTCCCAGCAAAAAGGGCAAAACCAGTTCCAACAGCTCATGGCAATGCTGCCTAATGACCACAAAGCCAAGTGGTTTGCGGGGGCCGCGCTGAACACCTCTAAAGAGTCCATGGCAAGCGTAATGGGTACGGCGTTATCGCGCCTTAATTCATTTTTGGATTCAGAGCTCGAACAAATCCTGTGCTTTGATACGGAAATTGACGCGGAACGATTCTGCAACGAGAAGTGCGCCGTGTTCGTCATACTGCCGGAGGAAAATCCCAATTCGTTTTTTATGATTTCGCTTATCATCCAGCAGCTCTACCGGGAGATCCTCTCCGTGGCAGATGAAAACGGCGGTAAGCTGAAAAACAGGTGTATTTTCTTCTGTGACGAGTACGGGACGATTCCCAAAATAGAGTCTGCCGAGATGATGTTCTCTGCCTCCCGCTCCCGCCGCTTGCAGATCGTACCCATTATACAGTCCTTTGCGCAGCTTGAGAAAAATTACGGCAAGGAGGGCGCTGAGATTATCGTAGATAACATCCAGAACATTATCTTCGGCGGTTTTGCGCCCAACAGCAACTCTGCCGAGGTGCTGTCCAAGGCACTAGGCAGCCGAACGGTGATGTCGGGTTCTGTGTCCCGGAGCAAGAACGACCCCAGCCAGTCCCTCCAGATGATAGAGCGCCCACTCATGACGCCAGACGAGTTGAAGTCTATGCCCAAGGGTCAGTTCATCGTGATGAAAACCGGCTTTTATCCCATGAAGGTCAGGCTCAAGCTATATTTTGATTGGGGCATCCAGTTCGATGAGCAGTATGCTGTCCCAGAGAATGGCAACCGCAAAGTGGCTTATGCAGAGAAAAACGAACTGCTCCAGGCTATTGTGCTGAAGTACCATCCGGATTGGCTGAAAGAAGATGATACTCCTCCCGAAGATGCACTCGCTGGTGGGCAGAGCCAGGACGCACCCGCGCAAAAGCAGCGTAAACGGCCTTCAAAGAAGAAAGGCCCTGCCAGTAGGCAAAATAGGCCGTTGAAAGAGGTTGCTCCGCGCAATAGAGAATCCGAGGTAATCCAGGATGGGCCGGTTTGATTTTCTCTACAAGATGGATTTGCACCACCGGGCCGTGGCAGTTTATATCTATCTGGCTGACCGGGCAAATCGGGATGGCGAGTGCTGGCCTGCTATTCCAACTATCGCCAGGGAATTGAAATTGTCTCAATCTACCGTCCGCAGGGCCTTGCAGGATTTGAGAAAAGCTGAACTGCTGGAAACGGAGCAGCGCTACCGTGCCCAGGGCGGCAAGAGCAGCTTACTTTTTCGCCTGAAGAAGATGTGACAGACCTCCCCTGCCGCCAGGGAGCCATTGCGCTCTCTCGGTGGCAGGTGTATATGGTCATGATAATATACCAAATGGATTTTCAAAATAAGAAATGAACAAGTGAAATGGCTTAATGACAATCATCTTTCCAGCATCTTCCCCGCTTTGTAATAAAAATATAAATCGTTTTTTAATATATCTCGTTTCTTTTTCTGGTATTCGTTATATGCCGCAGCTATTTTTGTAGCAGCCCAAGCGCCACCTGCAGCTAACATTGTTGTGTCTGCTGAAACCGCCTGCGTAAAAGAGGGAATAACTCCTGCGGCTGCCACTCCGATAAATAGACCACCTACTGATTTCAGAAACTCACGATCAGCAAACACATTTCCAAACAAATTCCTAATAAAGCTATTTTCTTTTGTTAACTCATCAATTTCTAAAACAGCAGGAGCAATTTCTTGGTAATACAGCCGAGAACACTCAGCTTCAAAATCGTCATCCCAGGGAAGTAGCTGAATGTTTTCAGAGTAGGAAATCATCTTGCTTCTAAATCTAACGATTGCTTTATCTAACTCTTTCCGTATATCAATAATTTCATCTACAGATGCTTCATTAAAATCCGGAAGACGTGCAAATAAATTATCACTAAGCCCTGCGTGAGTTATTCTTTGTTTTTCCTGTTCACTAAATGTAATGATTCGTGATGCCATAGCACTCCTCATTAAGTTGCTACACGGTTCATCAAATAGTGGCATAGAATTCCGGACAGACTTACTAAGAAGTCCAAAGTATTCAGAAACACAACCATCCACATCTGCTAAACTGTGTTGAAATTTCTGTAGTACCAGTTTGCCCGACCGAAGTAATTTGTTCAGTTCTTCAGTTTGTGTTTCTCCCATCATTTCTAAAAATGGCATATCTATTTCTTTTATTAACTCTTTGAGCTGGTTTCGCAATTCAATCTTTTGCAATACTGGAATTGCTTTATATTTTTTATTGTACATTATGCTTGATAGCTGGTTGACCACAGACAATCCCTCTGCATATGTTTGAGGATCACGTTCCTCAATTAGAGGCAGTGCCAGTTTAAGAATTTTTATGATCTGTTTCTCATCAAAATTATCTTCTCTTACCGTTAATTGAGTATATATGTACGCCATTGGGCTGATTAGAGTTATTCTATCTGCATATAGCAACGCAGATTTAATATAGCGCAATTCCTTATCTATGTGCGTCAATTCTGGCTGTACTGCAATTGTGAATTCAAATCCCATCGTTTCCTCCGACTAAAATAATTATAAAAAAACCGTCGATTCGCAGCAAAAGAAGCTAAAACAAGGTCTATTTTTGTAATGATAATAAGTAGCATCAGTATTCCTGCCCAATGCACTCAGTTCTCTCAAATAGAACTCCTGGGGATATGTCAAGATGTTCCCAAGTGACATTCCGCATCTTTCAAATTATGGTCGCCCCACTCTTTCATATAAGCTATCACATCCATAAAGCTCCTGCCCAACTCTGTCAGCGTATACTCCACCCTGGGCGGCACCTCATGAAAGTCGTGGCGAATAAGGAACCCATCCGCCTCCAGCTCCCGTAGCTGCTTCGTCAGCGACGATTCCGTAATCTCCCCCAACTGCCTCCGCAGCGCGCCGAACCGTCGGATATCGTGAAAGGCGATATAGTAAAGAATTTCCAGTTTCCACTTGCCACCAAGAATTTTTTGCAGCGTGGACATGGTCTTGCAGCGCTCCACGGCCTGTTCCGTTTTTCTCATAGGACAACACCTCTTTGCCAACATTATAACGCATAGCGCCGCACGAATCAAGGTACTACAAAAAAGTACCGTACTTGAGTTTATCTCGTATCAGGTTATAATGGGTGAAAACGAAGGAGGTCTTCACCATGAAATTCACAGGAACCATCTGGCGTCCACCCTATGAAGCGTCCTCGCTGCTGCTGGAAGTCACAGCGGGCTGCACACACCACAAGTGCAAATTCTGTACGCTCTACAACGACCTGCCGTTCAAGTTCAAAATGTCTCCGCTCGATGATATCGAGTGCGACTTACAGGAAGTAGCAGGAACGCTGAAACAGTGGAACGGCTTTCAGTTCGACCGCGCTTTTCTCACAGGAGCAAACCCATTTGTGCTGAAAACCGAACGCTTACTTGCTATCGCTGAACTTATCCGCAAATATGTACCCACGGTACAAACCATAGGCTGTTTTGCGCGGGTTACCGATGTAACCTTAAAGCCTTACAGCGACCTGACCGCACTGGCCCAGGCGGGCTATGACAGCCTGACCATTGGTATTGAAACCGGCGATGACGAAACCCTACGCTTTATGAACAAAGGATATGTCGCTGCTGACATTGTGGAGCAGTGCGCCCGGTTGGACAAGGCAGGTATCTGCTATAACTTCTTCTATCTGGTAGGCATTTCCGGCGCGGGACGAGGCGAAATCAGTGCGAAAGCTACCGCTGCTGTATGTAATCGGCTGCATCCTCAGTTAATTGGAGCAAATATGCTGACAATTTACCCGGATTCCGAGCTATATCAAGAAATCCAGCGGGGCAACTGGCGGGAGGAAAACGAAGTGGAGAAGTATCGGGAAATCCGCACCTTGATTGAACGCCTTGATATTCCCACGCAGTTTGCTGCGCTTGGTGCGTCTAATGCGTTTCAGCTTCACGGCGCTCTGCCCCAAGACAAAGCCGCTTTGATAGCGGCGATCGACCAAATTATTGATAGCGTGGGCGAAGAAAGACTGCGGGATTACCGCAAGAATCTCCGTCATCTGTAAGGAGGGATTCTCGTGCATTTTACAGGAAGAACTTGGCGGCCGCCATATGAATCACAGTCTGTCATTTTGCAGGCAACCTCCGGCTGTACACACAACAAATGTACCTTTTGCAGTCTCTATAAAGACGAGAAATTCCGGATGTCCCCAATGGATGAATTTGAGGAGGATTTGGCGGAAATCAAGAGCTATCAACCCAACGCCCGGCGGGTGTTTCTTACAGGTGCAAACCCCTTTGCCATGAGTTATGAGAACCTCAAGCTACGAGCTTTGACCGTTCGAGAATATCTCATCAAGTGCCAGTCCATCGCCATGTTTGCAAGTATTCGGGACATCAAGAACAAGGAAGTCTGGCAGCTAAAGAAACTGCGAGCCATGGGTATCAATGGCCTGAGTATCGGCACAGAAAGCGGCGATGACGCCACCCTTGCGCTGGCGAATAAGGGCTATACTTCTGCTGATATTTTGGAGCAGTGCCGCAAGCTGGATAAGGCCGGAATCGAGTATTACTTTGTCTATATGACCGGGCTGGCTGGGAAAGGAAATGGGCAGCGCAATGCTATCAACTCTGCAAAGGTGTTTAGCCAGCTCAATCCATATTTTATCTCGGTAGATTCTCTGACGCTTTTCCCTGACACACAGTTATATCATATGGCAAAGCAAGGCAAATTCACACCCGCAGATGAAAAAGAGCGTATTGAGGAATTACAAACACTGATTGAAAATTTGCACATACGAACCCATCTTTTTGCAAACTCCGTGTCCAATTACTTCCCCTTTGTGGCTCGATTGCCATATGAACGGGATAAGGCAATCAATGAACTACAGGATATTCTGGATGGAACCGATGAGGATGAGATGTTAGAGTATCGACAGAATTTGAAGTCGCTTTGATAAAAACACTCCTTCCGCCAAGAGAAAACTGTATGCTCTCGGTGGAAGGTGGTACCTGTCATGATGGAAGGTGTAGTGAACTAACCAATATAAGAAGTACACTACAGAGAAGAAAAATGCTCCTTCAATGCGGCGATCCACCCCTCTAGCGCCTGAGCCAGTACCAACTGCTGCCGTAACACAGCCATTCCGGTCTCCGGCACTTCAGGCGCATCCTCTTTCTGGCGGTAGTTTTCCTTCAGGTTTTCAGTAAGTTCATTTATGTTCTTTTCAATCTGAGAAATGCAGCCTGCCTGCGCTTCTGGCGGCAAGCTGTCCAGATTCACGATAACAGCGTTGAAATCCAGGAACAGCCGGATCGGCTGTGCGGAAATGTCCATCATCAGCCGCTCAAACTCCCGCTCACCCTTTTCAGTCAGCGTATAGACGGCTTTCTCCGGCATCTTTCCCTCTTTCACAATTTCAGCAGTGATAAATCCTTTTTCCTCCAGTTGGAGGGCCTTTTTATAAATTGATTGGGTGCTGATTTTTACCCACTTCGATATGTTTCGGTACTCCACAAGCTTTTGGATATCATATGCACCCATCGAACCCTTTTTCAGCATTCCTAAGACAATCAGGTCTATTGTAGCCATCTGCTGCCGCCTTTCCGCAAGAGCAATTCTTTATTATCATGATACTCTATTTTAGAACGAGTGTCAAGGGAATATTCTTTTGGAAATTACTCTCTTGACAACCGATCTAATTTGTAGTATAATCCCTTTCGCGGCAACTGCTCTAAAGTGTACTACTGAATAAACTATCGGTTGCCCGAAAGGAGTATTGACATGAGCAAAAGGCACGACAAAATGGAATTGCTGAGCAGCGCTCCCGTCCCAAAGGCGCTCTTGGCCCTGGGCATCCCTATCATGATCGGGATGCTCATCAACGCCCTGTATAATCTGGTGGACGCCTACTTCGTAGGAGGGCTGGGTGAAAGCCAGATGGGAGCTATCTCCGTTGTTTTCCCCTTGGGGCAGGTGGTAGTGGGACTTGGCTTGATGTTTGGCAACGGTGCGGCTTCCTACCTATCCCGGCTGCTGGGAAGCGGGAAAAATGAGGCCGCCAACAAAGTTGCCAGTACCGCATTGTATGGCAGTGTCCTTATTGGAGCTGCCCTTATCGTCGGCGCCAGTATATTTTTGGAACCGATTCTGACCATGTTAGGGGCAACGGAAACCATTATGTCCTATGCGGTAACATATGCAAGGATTTATGTGCTCTCCTCCATCTTCAATGTGTTCAACGTCACGATGAACAATATTGTGTCAAGTGAAGGGGCTGCAAAAACCACTATGTGCGCTCTTCTCCTGGGGGCGGTCCTTAACATCGGCCTTGATCCTGTGTTTATTTATGCTCTTGACATGGGAGTTGCTGGAGCAGCCATTGCCACGG
Organism: Acutalibacter sp. JLR.KK004; assembly: GCF_036941085.1. Classification (NCBI taxonomy): domain Bacteria; kingdom Bacillati; phylum Bacillota; class Clostridia; order Eubacteriales; family Acutalibacteraceae; genus Acutalibacter; species Acutalibacter sp. JLR.KK004. Next base: position 139,393 of record NZ_JAYMNQ010000001.1, on the reverse strand, counting down.
CAATATCCCAATTTGTTTCCACTCTGGTGTACTTGACCTATGTTTTCAGAAAGAAATCTGCCTTTACTTTCAGTATAAGAGAGTTTGCTCCCACAAAGCAGATGATGGCGGAAATTTTGAAAATTGGTGTTCCAACACTCACATTTCAAGTCCTCACCAGCGTATCCATCGCTCTTATCAACCGGGCCGCCAGCAATTATGGTGATGCGGTCATCGCCGGAATGGGAGCCGTTACAAGGGTAACTTCTATGGGAACATTAGTGGTGTTTGGATTCTTAAAAGGGTTCCAGCCTATTGCTGGGTTCAGCTACGGAGCAAAAAAGTTTGACCGGCTCAAGGAAGCCATCAGAAGGTCCACGATATGGTCGACAATCTTCTGTGTGATCACCGGGCTGTTCATGGCAATTTTTTCAACGCAGATCATCTCAGCCTTCACAGACGGTAATGCTGAAATGATATCTGTAGGCGCAAGCTCTTTAAGGGCAAACGGCATATCTTTCATTCTATTCGGGTTCTACACTGTGTACTCGTCCCTTCTCCTGGCCTTGGGAAAAGGAGCTGCAGGATTTTTCCTTGGCGCTTGCAGACAAGGAATCTGCTTTGTGCCGGTCATCCTACTGCTACCCGCACTGTGTGGACTGAATGGGATACTTTACGCACAGCCTATTGCTGATGCCGTTTCTGCCATAATTACGGTGCTGATGGCAATACGTCTTCACCGGGAATTGGCAAAGTCCGCCCTGGCTATATAAACATAGACACAATAAGAACTAACTGCGCAAAAGCCAGCCGCTCAGTCGCAGAGCTGCGCAAAGAGAAAGTGGGGATGTACACTTGCAGAAGAAACAACAGAAATCAAGATGGATACACTGTCCTTCATGTGGAGGCAAGACACGCAACAAAGTGTACCAGGACACCGTCCTTGTCAACTTCCCCCTATTCTGTCCGAAATGTAGAAAAGAAACACTGATAGATGTTGTACAATTCAAAATGATAATTAAAAAATGAGCCAGTCGTACTATACGGAGAGCCTGCATCCTCTACTGAGGGTACAGGCTCTTTTCTGTTCTACCGGATTTTGATAGCGGAATTTGTCCGAATCGCAGCGATAATTGACTCGATAATTGGAGCCAACGCAAGCGCCTCCTCTTCGCTGCAGTCTTCTACCAAGAATCGCAGTCGGCGAAGGCCAGGGCTGTCCCGCAAAAGCTCTGGGTAAAACACCTCCCGTGAATCAATTTTCAGAGAACGAATCAAAGGATACAGAACTTCCAATTTGGGATTTCCCTTATAGTTCTCTATGTTCAGTACAGTTCGGACATCCACATCAGCAGCTTCAGCGACCTGCCGTTGTGTGACTCCCAGTTCACCTCTGGCTCGTTTCACAGCATCACCCAATGGGCGTGTATATTGTGGCATTCTACTTCACCTCAGAAATATTGTACAATACACGCTGCTTCGACAAAATTCACGGGGATACCTCAATTTAGTGTATTGAAGTTCCTGCAAGGAGTGAAATAACCATTTGAGCACCCTGTTTGGACATATTGGAAGTATACAACGGATTAAACTGAATTTCAATGTTCTGAGATAAGTCTGTATGCCTTTTGTGATGTATTACAATACACCTTATCAAAGGTAGAAAAAGATAAATCTTTTAAATTCTATAGTCTTGTTTTCACAAGGTGCCGAGACCCGCCCCCAATCAATCGTTTTGCAAACCCAAAACAGATTGATTGGAGGAATCATGGTGGAGTACACACCAAAGAAAGTGTTCGTTTTAGAGAACGGAACGTACCTGGAGCTCAGTTGCACTGAGTTTCGCCGGAGAGAATATACATACCATGGTCGGAGGTTCATCCCCCTGCACGGTATGCTGATGGAAGTGCCTGAAGATGCGTACAAGGCGTTCTACAAGAGGAAACGCCGAGAGAAATACCTGAAGGATCGCTCAAAGGACAACGGCGACTTCTCCTACGATATGCTCACTACAGATGAGTTCAACGGCGAGGATATCTTGGTGGATACTGTAGCAGATACACAGGGCCAAGCAGAAAGGAATCTCCTGCTGGACAAGCTACGCCACGCTCTGAATAAGCTGTCAGAAGAAGAACGCACGTTGCTGGAACAGTATTATTTCACAGGCGTGTCCGAGTGTGAATTATCGGTCATTTATGGGGTTTCTCAGCAGGCCGTCAGCAAGCGAGTTCGCAAGATCCTTGCTAAGTTGAAAAATCTCGTAAAAATTTAAAAAATCTGGTTGTAGACCCCTCAACTTTTTGGCCTGGAAAGTGAGGGGTCTTTCTTGTTCCCCTCCGTTGCTCTTTGAAAACCGAATACCCAGCGCACCTTTTACTTTCCTTCTGCCGCCGTGAGGAGCGGCAGCCACATGAGCGGACGCCAGAATTTCGGCCTCCAGGCTCAGACGATGGAACGCACATTCATCGACGGCGATGACCGGCAGAAGGGATAATGATACTTGCGTCCAGTCCTAAAGCCGAGCGTGACCCGTCGCAGCAAAGGAGGGCGCCCTCCAGAGATCCTGGGGGTGGTGATATTCCAATGAGGTTAAAGGCATAACCGGAGGGTGCGTTCCCTGCTTGGGGGCGATGGTCGCCAGTGGCGACCGCTCTGAGCTGACCGAGTCGGCAGACGAGAAATCGAGGATAAATACAAGCACGCAAAACGATTGATACAAGGCGGCAGTCCGCCCTTTGACTGCCGCCCTTACTTACGGAGGAAATCATGAGAAATGTAAAGCGCGGCGAGATTTACTACGCCGACCTATCGCCGGTGGTAGGCAGCGAGCAGGATGGCACACGGCCCGTCCTCGTTATCCAGAATGACACCGGCAACAAGTTCAGCCCTACCACCATCGTGGCAGCTATCACCAGTAAGTCGGACAAAGCCAAGCTGCCCACCCACGTTATTGTTCATGCGGAGGGGCTGGAAAAAGAGTCCGTTGTGCTGCTGGAACAGATACGAACCATCGACAAGCGCCGGTTGATTCGGTATAGCGGCAAACTGGATAAGAACACTATGGGCCGGGTCGACCACGCCATCATCGTCAGCTTTGGAATCAAATATATGGAGGGGCTGCTATGACAAATGACATCAACAATTCTGCCTTCGCCTACAATGTGAATATGCTCCGTCTGCTGCTGAAAATGCAGCTCGTTACGCAGGAGGAATACGAGCGTATTTTGCAGATTTCTGCCGCCCACTACGGCATCGAAAAAATATATGTCTGAAATGAAAACTCTGGCGGTTTGCGCTGGATGTATCTGAACTCTTGTGGTATTGTTGGTGGTGCCGAAAGGCGAAAAATCAAAGAAAGGAATGGTGCAAATGACTGTAACCGACATCAGCCGGGAGCCTCAAAAGCCTGAAATTATCCGGCTGGCAGCCTACTGCCGGGTGTCCAGTAAGTCTGCCGACCAGCTACACTCTTTTGCGGCGCAAATCCACTACTACAAGGATTATGAGCGCAAGAATCCGCAGTACAAGCTGGTAGATGTGTATGCTGACGAGGGATTGAGCGGCACGGACATGAAAAAGCGTGACGAGCAGAACCGGCTCATTCGTGACTGTAAGCTGGGCAAGATAGACCGTGTTATTACCAAATCCGTATCCCGGTTTGCGCGGAACACGCAGGAACTACTTGTAGCCTTGCGCACTTTCAAAGAGTTGGGCGTGAGCATTTATTTTGAAGAACAGGGCATCGACAGCGACAAAATGAACATGGAAATGCTGGTGACTTTCCCCGGCATGGCCGCCCAGCAGGAGAGTGTAAACATTTCCGACCACCTTCGCAGGAGCTATCAGATGCGTATGGAATCCGGCGAGTTCAACTGCTGTGCTCCGGCATATGGGTATGATTTGGTCGATGGGCAGCTTGTTGTGAAAGAGGATGAGGCGGCTGTGATTCGCCGCATTTTTGACCTTTACCTACAAGGAATCGGCAAGCAGAATATTGCCAATATACTCAACGCAGAGAGTGTTCCACGGCGGTATGGTCAGCAAAAATGGCACCACACTACGATTGACTATGTCATCAAAAATGAACGGTATATGGGCGATGCACTCCTTCAGAAAGAGTACACCACGGAAACCCTGCCGTTTCGCAAAAAGCGCAACCATGGCGAAAAGATGCAGTATTATGTTGAAAACAGCAATCCGGCCATTGTCAGCAGGGAGGTGTTTCAAGCGGCACAAAAGCTGCAGGAATTCAGAATTACGGTCACAAGGCGCGAACACAACTCAATTTTGTCTGGTATCCTGCGCTGTCCCGACTGCGGGAGTACCTTCCGCCGACAGCTGCTGCGCGGAACCGTGTACTGGATGTGCAGTGATAAGGCGGCAGGGGCCACAAATTGCAAAAGCAGACGTGTGCGAGAAAATGCCGTCGTCGACACCTTCTGCTTAATGACAGATAAGCTGGTCTCCCACCGGCAAGACCTGCTGGGTACTCTCATCCACCAACTGGAGATGATGCAGAATCGCGGCAGTGAGAGCCAAGAGAAGATACGTCAGATAGACAAGCAGATAGCCGACCTGAGTGCACAAAATCTGGTGGTCGCCCGGCTCCACACAAATGGTGTTCTGAACGCTACCGACTTTGCGGCTCAGTCCTCGGTCATCAGCAACAGAATCAATGCCCTGCGGCTGGATCGCAAAAAGGCGCTGGCTGAAGATGAGGACGATGAACTGATATACACGCTGAAATCGCTGAACGATACTCTGGCAAGATATGTGCCGGGTACACCATTTAGCCAAGCGTTATTCGATGAAATTATCCAAAGCATCACGGTTGTGGACAACTCAAAATTGACCTTTCATCTTGTCGGCGGACTGGCCTTCACGGAGCTAATCCCTGAGAATGTGAGGTGCAAAACAGCATGAAAAAGAGGAATGTTCCGTTCGGATACCAGTATCAGAATGGCTTGATAACTACCCATCCGCAAGAGGTTGCTGTGTTGCATCGTGTTTTCAGCGAATATCAAAACGGCTTATCTCTACTGGAAATCGCAAACCGGCTAAATGCCGAAAATGTTGAGTATCAGCCCGGCGTTACCGGCTGGAACAAATCCCGCATTATGCGGTTGATTGAGGATGAGCGATACACCGGCAAAGACAATTTTCCAGCTATTATTTACGAGGAAACGCATCGCGCTATGATCGATATGAAAGCCCAAAAGAATACTCAGCACAGCACAGACCGCAACCATAAGATTTTTCATATAGATGTGCCGGTTATTTGCCCGGTATGCGGCTCTGAAATGAACCGTAGACATGACAGCCGGTTCAAGAAGTGCCAGCAGCGATGGATATGCTCCAATAAAGATTGCCGCACGGTGATTCACAAGGCCGACAGCGACCTGCTCCACGATATAACTGTACTGCTAAACCGTGTGATTGTCAATCCAGGATTAGTACAAATCCCAGCTGAAGATGAATCCATAAGTGTACAGACGCTAAAAGCTGAAAACGAGATTGCCCGGACATTAGACACGATTGATTATGATAAAACTGCCTTGCGAAAGAAAATACTGGAGTGTGCTTCTCTGAAATATGCGGACATCGATTCCACTCCATATATCGCAAATAGATTGAAAGCGGTTCTCGCTGACGCAGAGCCGCTTTCAGCTTTTTCACTGCCCCTTTTCAAGAGGACAGTTCAAGCCATCCGCCTTGAAAAAGATGGCACAGTAGCCATCACATTTGTGAATAATCAGACCATCAGAAAGGACGATGAAAATGCAACCGACAGCAACCACTCCGCAGAAAGTAGTACGGAAAATCCCGGCGAAAATCAACATAGCTGAAGAAATCAAACAGGCCCACCGACAACTCCGGGTAGCCGCTTACTGCCGCGTTTCTACCGCCCAGGAGGAGCAGTTAAACAGTTATGACGTGCAAGTTCGGTACTACACCGAGAAGATCAGAAGCGAGCCGAAATGGGCCTTTGTGGGCATCTTTGCGGACAGGGGACTTTCGGGGACAAGCACCAAAAAGCGCGATGAGTTCAACAAGATGATAAAGCAATGTCGGCGCGGCAAAATCGACATGATTATCACGAAATCCATCAGCCGGTTTGCCCGGAATACCGCTGACGTGCTAAAATATGTGCGAATGCTGAAGGAGATTGGTGTGGACATCTTCTTCGAGGAACAGAACATCCACAGTACCCAGCCTGGGGCTGAGTTTTATATCACCATCTACGGTTCCATCGCTCAGAGCGAATCTGAGAATATCAGTGCCAATGTGATATGGGGCAAGAATCAAAGTGCGAAAGAGGGCAATGTGCCTTTCCAGTATAAGCGGTTCTTGGGCTATCGGCGCGGGCCGGACGGCAAGCCTGAAATCGACCCGGAACAGGCGGAGGTTGTGAAACGAATTTATACCAGCTTCCTTGCCGGAGACAGCATGACGACCATCGCCAACGCTCTGACTGCTGACGGCATACCGACGCCTACCGGTTCCGGGAAGTGGGTGCCAGGGACGATACAATCGATAATTTCCAACGAAAAATATGCGGGAAATGCCGTTCTCAACAAGACATATGTGGTGGACTGCTTGAGCAAGAAAGTCAAGCGCAACGATGGCAAGGCACGGCCTATGTACTTTGTGGAGAATAACCACCCCGCCATCATCGACCCTGTCATCTTCGGTCGGGTGCAGGAAGAACTTGCCCGGCGTACCGGCAAACGCAAGGTCAAGCAGAAAGGCACTAAAACCGAGCAGGGCCGGTACTCCAGTAAATATGCTTTGACAGAACTGCTGGTCTGTGGCGAGTGCGGAACTCCTTACCGCCGATGCACTTGGACGGTCAAGGGTGAAAAGAAACCTGTCTGGAGGTGCATCAACCGGCTGGACTTCGGCAAGAAATACTGCCACCATTCGCCCACGATGGAAGAAAGTGTGTTGCAGGAGGCCGTCATGGCAGCGATCATGCGCACAGCAAAACAGAGTGCCGATGTGCTGGGCACCTTAAAGCTGCACGTCGGTATGGGGCTGAAGAATGATAATGGTGAGGACAACTGCCTTGATATCCAGATAAGGATAGCAGAAATTGACGCGGAATTCAAGGCTATGTTGCAAGCTATAGCCACAGATACAGTGGAAGATTTTGACGAGCAGAGGGCCACAGCACTCATGGCTGAGAAAAACAGCTTGGAGCAACAGTTGACTCAACTTGACAATGCCCAGCAGGAAAAAGAGAATACAGAATCTCGGTTGGACGAGATTTTTACTATCCTGGATGGGCTGGAGAATCACCCCATGGAATATGATGACCGGCTGGTACGGCAGGTGCTGGAGTGTGTGGTGGTGGAGTCCAAGGAGAAGATAAAGGTGATTTTTGCGGGAGGGCTGGAGGTTGAGCAGGCTATTGAAAAAGCGTGAGAGTTCGGATACGCACACAAATTTGGCGAAAATATCTTTTTCGTATCCGCCTCACATGTAGGGACGGAGATTTTGATACAACGAGTATCAAGATTTCCGTCCCTGCTTTTATGTCAAAACAGTTATTTTCAGCGGATTTTCGTACATTTTGAAAGCAATCCCCGCCACTGGTCGAAGAAATTCTTGACCAGCGGCAGGGATTTTTTGCGTTTCTATGACTTTTGAGTTTATGTCCTGGATGCAATCGTCATAAGTAAATTTGAAATCATCAAGAGAGTTGTTTTTTGCACTCTTGGTGAGCCGTTCCTTAAATTCGGGATTCTGCAAGAGCAGGTCCCTTATCTGCATGGCGGATTTTGTGGCGAAGTCTGTGCCGTACTTTTTATCGTAAAGAGCATTCACCTCGTCAATGATTTGGGAAAGGCGTTTTTTCTGTTCTTCTTCAACACTTGCCGGTTTCGGCTTTTTGATCTTTACTTCCGGCTGTGCTTCGATCTCCGGCTTTTTATGTTCGCTGGTCTGCTCCTGCCGGAATTCACTGACGGTTATTTTGTCTGCAATGTCAAAGTTGTTTCCACCGCCTCCAACATTGATTTCCTTGATGAGATAACTCAGGAAATTGTAACGTTTGTGTAGTTCAAGGTTTTCATATGCCGTAGCTTGAATGAGGAAACAGTAACCCTTGAGGAATCGGCGAATTGTTTTGACAATCGCTTCCTGATCGGTCTCAGATTTCTTTTCAACCTTCTTTACGGCGACATCAAGCAGATTCCACATACGCTCCTTATCACGTGCCGTCCGCTTTGCCTGATACAGATACCCGTTGAATTCGTCAATATCGTCCACATCAAGGAAATCGTATGTATCCAGTTCACGGTCGAGATCGCGAATATCGGACGGAGAGATAGTCTCAAAAAGGATGGTATCCTTATAATAGGGCGCAAACGCTTTTTTGATTTCCTCGTAATCGTTCTTGAAGTCCAGTACAAAGGTGGTTTTATCATACGGTGGATAGATGCGGTTCAAACGAGAGAGCGTCTGCACAGCAGCCACGCCTTTCAGCTTCTTGTCCACATACATCGCCACCAGTTTCGGCTGGTCAAATCCCGTCTGGTATTTATTCGCCACAATCAGCACCTGATAGCAGCTGCGGTCAAACTCATAACGCAGCTCTTCTTCCTTAATCTGGTTCATACCGTATTCGGAGTATTCCACGCCTTTGATTTTAACCTTGCCGGAGAACGCCACAAGAGCCTTAATGTCGGTATATCCGTGGTCGTGGATATACTTCACGAAAGCCTGTTTGTACTCAACGGCCGATTGAATGGAGGAAGTAACGACCATCGCCTTTGCAGTACCTCCGAGCAGATGGGCAACATTTGCCCGGAAATGTTCAATGATAATTTCAACTTTCTGCGCAATATTTGTGGTGTGCAAATCGATAAAGCGCGCCATCTTTCTCTTGGCGGCAATCGTCTTCAGTTCCGGGTCATCCTCGATAGCTTTGTTGATGTGACAGTAGGTTTTCCAGGTCACATAGTTGTCAAGGACATTGAGGATGTAGCCTTCATCGATGGCCTGTTTCATGGAGTATAGGTCGAAGGATTCTTTTCGTCCCTCGGCGTTCAGTGTTCCGAAAAGCTGTATGGTATCCGGCTTGGGTGTAGCGGTAAAGGCTATCATGGAGACATTCGGCTGTTTGCCGCTCTTCTTGATTTCCTCACGCATTTTATCCTCTTCGGTCTTCTCCTCATCGGAATCATCGTTGGTAAGCACCGTGGTAACGGACTGCATGAATGTTCCCTCGGTGGAGGAGTGTGCCTCGTCGATCAGAACAGCGAAGGTCTTATCTTTCAAATTGGTTAGCAGTTTATTGTCGAGAATGTAGTAAAACTTGTGGATGGTCGTGACAATGATTTTTGTGTTGCCGCGCAGCGCAATCGCCAGGTCGTTGGAGTCGCACTTATCGTCCATGACCTTGACCTGTCCGCTTTTATGCTCCATGCCCATGATGGCTTCCTGCAGCTGACGGTCAACAACGATACGGTCGGTGATGACCAGCACGGTATCAAACACATTGTTGTTCTCGGCATCATGCACCGTGGACAGAATATGAGCAAGCCATGAAATCGTTTCGGTCTTGCCGCTGCCTGCCGAATGCTCGATCAGATAGTTGCAGGACGAGTGGTTGAGAATGACATCATTCATAACCTTCTCCACAGCACGGAGTTGGTGGAACCGAGGGAATATCAATTCTTTTGTGCGGCGAACCTTGCCTGTGTCGGAGTTTTTGCGTTCCTTTGTTTTGATGTATATGAACCGCTCAATGAGGAAGATGATCTTATCCTTTGTCCAGATGTCCTCCCACATATAGGAAACATTGATGCAGGACTGGCAGTTATGGGGATTTCCTTTGCCAAACTCAAAGCCTATGTTGAAGGGATTAAAGAAGGAATCCTTGCCAATCAGCTTGGTGCAAAAATAGACCTCATTCAAATCCATAGCGAATGCTGCAAACACACCGACCTTTTCTTTAAGGAGACGAGTGGTACAGTCGCGCTCATTCTTATACTGCTTGATAGCATCCTCGTAGTTTTGCCCGGAGGTATTGCACTTCAGTTCTACGGCAAAAATGGCGATTCCATTCATAAACAGCACAAGGTCAATGCGCTCATCGCTCTTGTGGTATACCTCCTCCATGACGGAGAAAATGTTCCTGTTGTAGTTTTCGACTGCAACGGGATTTTTTGTGCTGTCTGGCTTTCGGAACATCAGCTTCAGTTCGTATCCGCTGTCAAATTCAACACCGTGCTTGATGACATCAATCAGACCGCGGCTCGGTTTGTTGATCTCGGCATTGATGTAATTGATAATGGTTTCCTCGGTGCGATCTTTGTAGATGGTGCGGAGACTGGCCATCGTGTCAGCCTGAGTGCTTTCAAGAAATTCGAGCAGCATCTCCGTATCCATCGCCAGACCGGGAGAAAACTTATCGGCAGGGCGGATGCGATAGCCGTTATCATCACGCAGATGTTCCAGAATCAGCTTCTGGTAGTCCTCTTTTTCCTTTAGCTGGTCTGCTCTAATTGGCATGACTTGTGACCTCCTTTACACGCTTTTTTCCTGTAACATATTCGTAAATCAGAGATTGTTTGTGGCTTAGAATTTTGTTTAACTGTACTTGCTTATCCAAGACAACAGCATCAATTTGCTGACACTTTTTATCAAGAAACTTTACGATTCCTTTCTGCTCAGATAGTGGACAAAGCAAGCCATAATAATTCACTATTTTCGCCAATATGGTACGAGGCATGGCGGAGCCAGCCATAGAAACTCTGATTTGACTCTGCATATATTCTGACTCCATGAGGTATATTTTGTTTATTTCCCAGTCAGCGGGGACTGTGCCGATCCACTTCACTCCGCTGTCCTTTGTTTCGGTGGTCATTCGGCACCTCCTGTAAGGTCGGCAATTTTACGGTTCAGTTCCTTTTCGATATCCACGAACTGGGTCAGAAGGTCATCGGCGGACTCTGGCGCTTTATATTCGTAGAAGTAACGTGTAAACGGGAATTCTGCTCCGAGACGTTCTCTGTTTTGTGCGTTTACCGCTTTCTTGGGATCGAATTCGTAAGCCCAGATCGCATCCGGCACATGGGGGAGGACTTCTGCGTCGAAGTACGCCTGCACGTCCTGATTCAAACGGATAATCTCCGTGTCCTTCGTGGTCGGGTCGGTGAGAACTTTTCCCTTGCGGTCTTTCTGGACAACTGCGGTCTTATCGATGACACTCATCTCCATGACGATGCCATTCAAGCGGGAATCAGTATACCCCTCTACATCTTTGATGATTTCTTTGACGGCCGCCTGAAACAACGAAAAATCTGTATATACCGTATCCGACTGATGCATTTCCAGAGCAGCAAGGACAGCGTCAATAAAGACCTTGCCGCGCTTATATTTCTGATATTTCTTTTCGGCCTTTGCGTCACGGGGATTCGTCTCTTCCAGTTCCGCAAGTTCTGACTCGTTATAAAGATTGGAGTTGGCAGTAAAATATGTGCTGGTGCGCAGAGCCTCGATGGACTCAGCATTAATGACGCCGCGCCGCTGAAGGGGCTGATATACGGCCCATTCCTTATACAGGAATTCGTCCCGTTCAAAAATGCGGCACTCAATTTTACAGTCGGTTTTCCGTTTCTCGCTGTACAGTGTTTTCGCACCGGGAGCGAATGCGGCATACACTTCGGTAATCAGGTCAATCTGATTTTTAGAGATTTCACGGCGCTTTTTACCAAGAGAACGCTTAAGCGGTTCCCACATATCCACGGCGTTGATCAGCTGTATCTTGTTTACGCGGTCTTTACGCTTGTTCTTCGACAGAATAAAAGCATAAATGCCAATATCCGTGTTATAGAAAAGCTGCGACGGGAGTGCGATGATAGCCTCAATTAAATCTTTTTCCAGCATAAAGCGCCTGATCTGACTTTCACCGCTTGTTGTGTTGCCGGAGAACAGTGGGGAGCCGTTGGAGATGATGGCGGCGCGGCCGTTCTTGCGATTCATCTTCGCAATGGCGTGTTGCATAAACAACAACTGCATATCACCTGTAGCGGGCAACCCCGCTCCGAATCGACCGTTCTTGCCTTTCTTCGCCTCGGCACGGACGGCTTTTTCTACACCATCACCTGCATCTTTGCCTCCCCATGAAAGACCGAAGGGCGGATTTGCGATGACAAACCGCATCGGAACTTTCTCAAAGCAATCCTCCTTCATTGTATCGGCAAAGCGAATATTGTCGGCCTTCTGCCCCTTGATGAGCATATCAGCAAGGCAGATGGCGTAGGATTCGGGATTGTTCTCCTGACCAAACAGACGAACGGTGGCATCGGGATTCATGCGCTTAATGAAATCGTGTGTGGTAGAGAGCATCCCACCTGTGCCGCAGGCCATGTCCAATACAGTGATTTCCTTGCCTTCGCTGAACACGTCATCACATCCTTCGGCAAGAAGAATGCTCGACAGAGCGCGAATGACCTCGCGAGGAGTATAGTGATCACCGGCTTCCGCATTTTCGGAAAATCTGCGTATGATTTCCTCAAACATATAGCCCATCTTGTGTCCGTCAATCGTTTCGGGATTCAAGTCCAATTCAGAGAACTTTTTTACCACGCCGAGCAGACGGTTATTTTTATCCAGGTCGGAAATCTTCTCCTTAAACTTCAGCCGGGTAATCAACATATCCTTGATGTTCGGGGAGAAGGACTCCAGATAGAAATGAAAGTTCTCCACAATAGCAGGGGCTTCGTTCAGCAATCCTACAAGATCAAATTTAGAGGTGTTGTAAAAAGGATATCCTGCAAGGTTCTCCAAAACTTTCTGAGGTGTTTTGGGATTTGCGTCAAATTTCTCGATGACCTTCTGTTTGCGTATCTTGCCACTTGCGTCCTTTGTAGCGAGAGCGCACTCAAGACGTCTGATTATAATCATCGGAATGATGATGTCTTTGTACTTGTCCGCTTTGTAGGGACCGCGCAGGGTGTTGGCAATGGAAAAAACCATGTCAACTTCTTTATTCACATTCAGGGTGGAGTCATCCATCATGACCTGGGTAATTTTCACTTCTGCCATATCTGTAATCCTCCGTTATATTTCATTAATATCAATGCCCGCCTTTAGTAGCCGCTCGTATCGATCATTTGAAATAATCACGGCTAACGGCTTTCCGTTTTTCAATATAAATCCCGCCGTATCATTTTCCGATATTGCTGTGATAATTTTGGATGCTTGTCCCCGTAGCAAATCAGACATATTGTAATGCTCCATTGGGATTTTACCCTTTTGAAACTGTGACATCAGCACATCCTCCTCTATATCCTGAGCTTATTCTTATATTATGCCACAAAGTAATTACAATTTCAACGATAAAATTCATTACACTCTCAAAATGTTTCTATCTCTCGAAGATATAAAACGGGCGATTTTTCCTTTATCCATCCGTACAGGATGAGGAACAATCGCCCATTTTCCATACCTAAACTTGTATCTTTCATTGATATGACAAAAAATCTCACTCCAGATATTCTTATTCACGGGGAATGTGCAACTCCCCCCGTCAACGGTCAATTACTTATCCACCGTTGCGAAATAATACCGCAGCCTGTGTGCGCACACGGGCGAGGATGCTATAACGCCGACCCTCCCCATCTGGGAGAGGCATTATCAGCACCCTTGATCCTGTGCGCCCTTTTGGCTGTGCATAGGTCCGGGGCTGATACGCTCCGGGCCTTTTTGTGTCCTCGCTCCATCGCACATGGCAGAAAGGACATAAGATGAAAAAAACACAAAAAACCTCAATCAAGCCCCAAGCGATGGTCAAGGCCACCTACCAGGATACCGCATTCAATAAGGTGGTCAGTGATATCCCCGCCCATACGCCAAAGTTCAAGACCTATGTGGAGCAGACCTCTGCCATCATGGACGAACTGCCTGGTAAGTTCGGAGCAACCCTGGCCTACCACATGGACAAGCTCCATCTGACCAACGAGGCCCTGGCTGGCCGGAGTCTCATCAATGAGGACACGATCCGCAAATACCGGAACGGCTCCAATAAGTCGAAGCCCAACATCCAGACCGTTGTCGCACTGTGTGTGGGTCTCCAGCTCCCTCTGCCGTTCAGTCTCGACCTGGTACATAAGTCCGGCCACACCTTTGCTGGTGAGCCAAGCGACATCGCCTATCTGATGATCCTCTCCACTATGACAGGGAGCAGCATCTACGACTGCAATGCACTGCTCCGTAGCACAGGGGTTCCCCCGCTGGCGAAAGAAAAATAAAAAGTTTTCTGGCTACCGGGTTTTCAAAGCCCGCCTACTCGACCGTTGATAGAGGCCGCTTTCCGAGACTCTGGCCCAGTTTGGAGCCTTGGAAAGCGGCCTATTTTCGGGTTTTCAACATCCGGGTCAAACGGAGCTTGGACGATTATTATTAGCCCATGAGGTGGCCACTCATACAACCACTGCCCGCCCGACCGGGTGGCGGCAGCAACCATCAACACCACGGGATGCACCCGAATGACTCGAAAGGATAACTGATATGCAGCAAGTTTTTATCTGCTCCCCCTACCGTGGGGACATCGACCACAACATCAAGGTCGCCAGGGACGCTGGGCGGATCGCCGCCAAGACCGGCTACGTTCCCGTCATTCCCCACCTGATGTATCCGCAGTTCCTCCGGGACGATCTCCCGGACGAGCGAATCCTCGGCATCCAGCTTGGGGCCGAACTGCTGAAGGCCAGCGACATGATGTGGCTCATCGGCAGCAAGATCACCAAGGGCATGAAGTTCGAGCTGGAGATCGCCAAGAAGATGCGCATCCCCATCCGCTGCTACGATGAGCAGCTCAACCGCATCACCCCGGACACGCTTTCCATCGATGACCGGGTGGATGAGGAGTTCCTTGCCGAATTGCAGGGCGCACGTATTGTCTAAAGGAAAGGATACCACAAATGGATAAAAAAGTCTACAGCCAACTGGCTGAAGGCTTCGAGCTGCTGGCGGCAGGCTACCGCTCCCTGGCTGAACAGGGAGCGGAGGCCACCACCGCTGCGGCCCCGGAGCCGACCAAGAAACCCGAAAAGCCCATCACCATCGAGCAGGTCCGCGCCGTCATGTCCGCCAAGAGCGATGAGGGCAAGACCGCCCAGGTCAAGGCCCTGCTGATGAAGTATGACGCTGGCAAGCTGTCTGGCGTCAAGCCGGAGGACTACGCCGACCTTCTCCGAGAAGTGGAGGCGCTCTGATGCCTTCCACACACGCGAGATTTTCTCCCTCGGCTGCGAACCGCCGCCTGCACTGTCCTCCCTCCCTGACGCTGGAGGAGCAGTTCCAGGACGAAGAGAGCGCCTACGCCGCCGAGGGGACCGCAGGCCATGCGATGGCTGAACACCTCATCAAGAAGTACCTCAAGCAGCGCACCCGCCGCCCGGTGTCCGACTACTACTCGGACGAGCTGCTGGAGGCCGTGGACGAGTACGTTTCCTTCGTCCAGGGAGAGATTGAGGAGGCGCGGCGGGTCTGCAAGGACCCGGTGTTCACGGTCGAGCAGCGGGTGGACGCTTCGGAATATGTGGAGGGTTGCTTCGGCACCGCCGACATGGTCATTGTGACCGACAACTACATCCACATCATCGACCTCAAGCTGGGCCGTGGCGTTCAGGTGTTCGCCGACCACAATGAGCAGCTCATGATCTACGGCCTGGGTGTTCTGAGCAAGGCGGAGCTGCTCTACGACCCCAAGGTGGTGCGGCTGACCATCTTCCAGCCCCGGCTCAACCACTGCTCCACCTGGGAGATCGACCCGGCAGAGCTGAAGCAGTGGGGCGAGGAAGTTCTCCGGCCCACCGGGGCGATGGCCCTCATGGGAGCCGGGGAGTTCGCAGCCGGGAGCTGGTGCCGGTTCTGTAAGGCCCGGAACCAGTGCCGCGCCAGGGCCGAGGAGTTCCTCAAGCTGGCCCAGATGGAGTTTCGCAAGCCTGCGCTGCTGGACGATGAGGAGATCGCTGAAGTCCTCCGCCGCTCGGACGAGCTGGCGAAGTGGGCGGCAGACGTGTATGCCTTCGCCCAGGACGAGGCCATCATCCACGGCAAGCAGTGGCCCGGATACAAGCTGGTGGAGGGGCGCAGCGTCAGAAAGTACAGCAGCGAGGACGAGGTGGTCGCTGCGGCCCAGGCCAACGGCTACACCGACATTTTCAAGAAGTCCCTCATCGGGATCGGCGACATGGAGCGGCTCATGGGGAAAGCCGAGTTCCAGCGCATCCTCGGCCCCTATGTATACAAGCCCCAGGGCAAGCTCACCCTCGTTCCCAAATCCGACAAACGACAAGAAGTCACCAAGGACACCGCATCTGCGGAATTTCAGGAGGTTTAAGTTATGTCTGCTATCAATCCGACCAAGGTCATCATTGTTTGAAATTCTCCTCTTTGCCTTCGCCTTTGACGATGAACCGACCCAAGTGGTCGATCTGGCCTGCGGGGAGCAGCTCCCCGACCGGGTGCTGGCGGCGCTGGAGGATGAGACCGTAACCAAGACCGCATTCAACGCCGCTTTCGAGCGGACGTGTATCTCGCGCCACCTGGGACGGCGGCTCTCCCCGGTGGCTCTACTGCGGAGTGTTCGCGGACGAGGCCCTGACCGGCACGAAGGAGAACCGCACCGAGTTCCAGCGGCTGCTGGCCGAGTGCCGCGCCGGGAACATCGACCTCATCATCACCAAGTCGATTTCCCGGTTCGCCCGGAACACTGTGGTGCTGCTCCAGACCGTCCGGGATTTGAAATCGCTGGGAGTGGATGTGTACTTTGAGGAACAAAACATCCATGGGCGGCTGGTGTTCACCTTCCAGAACGGGATGGAGATCGAGGGATAACCGAACAGGAACACACATGGCCCGCTGGCTCATTTGGAGCTGGTGGGCCATTTTTATTTTGACAAAATAGCAACAAGGGCTGGTTTTTTAAGTCGATTCTTGGTATACTTAGTAAAGAGATGATTTTGCATCCCCCCAATATACTATGAGGTGTTGTTATGGGACAGCTTAAATTTAAAGATTTATATCTCGGAAAAATTGATGCATATAATGAATTTCTTGAATTTGGCCCTGAAGTGTGTTCAGAAATCTTCTTTGAATATCCAAATCTTGATTTTGGCAAAATGGTTGATGGATCGGTATATTACATATGTGGTGACAAAGGTACAGGAAAAACTATGTTGCTCAAATATATTGAAGCTCGGATGCAACAAAGCGAAGATCCTGTTTTCACCGAATTTGTACGATTCAAAAAAGATGTTGATGAGGATCAGAGAAATCAAATAAAAAGAGCGTCACTTCCAAGCCAGCCATTTGAGGAGATTGTTGAAAAAAATATTCCGACAGATATCACAATTAACTGTGTGCTTGCATGGCAAATCTACCTTATCAAGTTAATAGTTTTCCGGTTAAATCATACAGAATACGGTGTTTTTGATAGGGAGGATAAGAACTGGAAACAGCTAAACACTTTATTGAATGCAGTTTATAATGATGCCGATGATGACAATATTACAAAAAGAATTCTTCCCAAAGTAAAAAAAGGTAATATAGAACTTAATATTGGAAAATATGGAAAAGTAGACTTTGAATTGGAATGGACGGATTCGGATAAAAAAGCAGCCACATTTACCTCTATTGCAAAAAAAGCCCTTGATTTGTACGCTAAACTCATACCGAAAGAAAACAAGATTTACATTTTAGTTGATGAATTAGAGTTATCCCTAAAGCGGACCAAAAGTTATGAACGCGATATAACACTTATCAGAGATTTGATTTTTGCAATCCAATATATTTCGGAAATTTCCAAGGAACATGGATTCCCTGTTTATCTAATTGCGGCCGTACGCAACGAGGTCTATAAAAATGTGCAGGCAAAAGGAATGGAAATAAATAAAACCATTCATGATTTTGGCGTCCAAATTTCATGGCAACAACATGGCGGAGATATCTCTAATCATCCTTTATTAAAGATGTTAGAAAAGCGTATTCAGTATAGCGAAATAAAAGCTGGATTAGTTCCAACAGGAAATGTGTGGCAGGAATATTTTGTGCAGACTATTGGTAACAGCCGAATCGATGTGCGCAATTATATTTTAGATCAAACATGGTATAAGCCAAGAGATATTATTCGTATGTTTACAGCTATTCAAGCTGTTCGAGGTGAAAAATCCACTGCCGACCAAGAAACTTTTGACACAATTCGTAAAGATTATTCAGATGAATCATGGACGGAATTCGAGGAATCTCTAACTGCAAAATACTCAAATATAGAAGTTGACGGCATACGCCTCGCATTGACAGGAATGAGTATTCCTTTTGAGTTAAAGGACTTTATTGCGCAGATAGATGGGAAAGCTGATACCTTTGTCGAAGTAGAGACATTAAAAAATGGATCACATAAACCAAACCAGATATTGCGTGATTTATACGACCTTGGTGTTATTGGAAATTATGGAAAAGTTCCTCGTTTTGTATTCAAGGGGGATAGAGATATAGACCCTATGGCTCCACTAACTATCCACTATCCGTTAATACGCTTTTTCCGGGCATCAATAATAAATTACAAATCGAGCGGTCAGTAGCAGACAGATTTCACGGTGAATATGTTTGAAACCCCTTTCCAAAAGTAGCCTATTTCAGAGACCAGCCAGAACCCCCTATACCGAATTTTGCACCCCCCTTTGGCATTTTGCTATGTTTACAACAGAAAACTTGCACCCCCTATGCGGCAAGGGGGTGCAATCGTATCAAAATCACCAGCACTTTTCACGAAAGTCCGCAGTCGATGATACAATCGACTGCGGACTTTTTAATTTTCTCTATGAAAAAGCCTTGAAATTAAGGGAATTGCGGGACACCGGGGTGCAGATAGCCTCCGGTGTCCCGCTTTTTTCATTTTGGGGGCCGGGTGACCGCTACGGAGAGGGCAAAAATTTGAACCCTTCCCCTGTCTCACTGGAGGGAAAATTAAAAGATTGGAGAAAAATTAAAATGTGGCCTCCGGTGCTACCCAAGGAAACCGGAGGCCATGCGCACGTTTTCTTTTCACGGTTTTTGAACGCTAGTCAGCCTTTTACCAAACCAACCCGCGAGTTTCATACTCGCCCTTGAGAAACTCGGCAACATCGTCAAGGTTCCACAAGTGGTCAAAATTCTCACTATAGCAACCCCACTCATAGAAACCGGTATACAGGTCTTTCACCATATAGCCGGTAAAGCGGTCACCACAAGAGTCGTGGTAGACAAACTGCCCTAAATGCCGGAAGCCCTTCTCCACTCGGTAACCGATGCTGTATGCCCTGCGTCTGAGGGCGTTTTCTGAATAATTCATAATGTACCTCCATTCAATTTTTAATATTGATGAAGGGTAGCTGTTTGTGACCGTTCCGCGCCATGCTACACCTGGCCATGGCAAGCCACACCGTGCCCTACCATACCACGTCAATGGTCACAATTACATTATGTCGTATTCTGATGTATTTTGTTTTTACCGTGATAACGCTACGCTACTATAGTATACCCCAATCTGAGCAAAGATGCAACTGCTCAGTAGGATCACCGTTTTGAGAATTATTATGCTGCCAACAGAAATCCTCTAAAATGTTCGCTAACTGCTGTCGTTACACAAAGTGTTCTTCTACAATCGCATTCAACTGCGCAGCGATTGTAGAAAAATCCAGGTTCAAATCCAGCGTTTTTACGCTAATTTTATTACCACTCATTTGATAAACATTATCGGGCTGGATGGTTTCATCCGTTCGGGCGTATAGCAACATGCCAGATACTGTATGTGGTTTTTCGCCAAACTCGGTGTCCTTGTTCTTCACATAAGTGAAAATCTGGTACAAATTATTCGAGTAAAGCGTGTGAACATCATACTGTACTTGTGTGGTATGAGTGTAATACTTAGCATCGATAATTAGCACCTTGTTGCCTTGCGAGAGCATAATATCGCTCTGCATAATCGGTAGCATAGTTCCAATTCCATCGTCCAAGGCCCAAGGTATTTGTGATGCTGTTGCTTTTACCTGCGGACACTCCTTCGCGTAAAATTCAAGAATGAATTTCTCATAGAGTCGACTCATCCGCTGCTCGTCAATAAAGGTAGCCAGTCTATATTCTCCGTCATCTGTGGTCAAAAGCATACCTTCAAGTACCAGTTGGCAAAGGCTGACGAGCATTCGGTAGGTATTGTTGTTCCTCTGAAACCGGATTGAGTCCCAATGAATAGATGCCGGATCAATGATATCGACATTCGAGAAAAACAGCATTTCCCTTTTCAGATTCGTTTTATACTCGGTGTCTACTTTGGCATGACGCAATAGAATCATCACCGTTGTTTTCAGAATCTGATTTAACAGGTTATTCTCAGAAAGCTCATCGTATTCACAGGTCAACACTCGCTTTCGAGCAAGGCGATTTTGAATTGTTCCGGGCATATCAATCTTGCCGCGCACTACCGCTACATCTTCCTTGCGATTCAGATATTCACGATAGAGGCCCTGTTTCAACTGTCTGCCGATTCCCTTGGCTAGAATTGCAGAGAAGAGATTATGCAGATTATCAAACTCCTCCGCTGCCACATTCTCATAGCCACCCTGATTCAAAGTAGTAAACGCATAGGAGAGCATGTAGTATATGTTTTTTATAAATATGCTCTTGTCCTTTATCATTGAAACACACCCTGCAGAATGTTTTCCCAGTGCCGAAGTTTGGATGCATCGTCAAACCAATACTCGGAAAGCATGGGTAGAATATCGTAATCAACAATTGAGTGCAGCCATTCATCGGTACAGATATCTCTACCGCAAAAATAGCTGTGACCGATGCAGAAACCCTTGCCGAGAGACTTATCCAGCGCAATTTCTTTATTCAAATCCTTTACTCTGGACACGAGCTCGTTCAAAGTTTCATTGTTAAGACCGTTTTGGTACTGAGTGAACCCATCGGAATCAAAACCCGGCTCCACCTCAAAAAAGCTAAAACGGCGACGGAGAGCGTAGTCAATCATAGCAAGGCTTCGGTCGGCTGTATTCATTATACCAATGATATAAAGGTTTCTCGGTACAGAGAACGTGAGTCCGTTGTATGCAAGGGTAGCCTTTGTACCTCTGTAATCGCGCTCAATCAGCATGAGCAGCTCTCCAAAAATCTTGCTCATATTGCCACGGTTGATCTCATCGATGATGAAGAAGTAATCCTTGTCTGGTTGATTGGCAGCTTTTTGACAGAAGCGATAGAAAATACCGTACTTCAGCTCAAAGCCGTCCTCTACTGGTTTATAACCCATCATGAAATCCTCATAAGAGTAATTTTGATGGAACTGCACAAATTCGATGCGGCTTTCGTCTTTTTCGCCCATCATAGAATAGGCGAGTCTCTTCGCTGCAAAGGTTTTTCCAACTCCCGGCGCACCTTGCAAGATAATGTTCTTTTTATTTTGGAGCACTGACACAAGATTCTCGTACCGTGTTTCGGTCATGTACACCTCTTCTAGAAAGTCATCCTTTGTATAGGTGTCTATAGCCGATTCGGACTGTAGCGGGTTTTCTTCTTGGATGAGATCAATGATAAAATCATACTCACCTCTGGTCAGTTTGAACAGACTACCCTGCGGACTCTGGAAGTACTCCATGCGCTCCAGTTCCGGGCATCCTTTCAACGTCGCATAGTCAATCGGGGATGTTAACCCTTCGACTTTCTCAAAGTATATCTCCTCGCCATCCTGCTCTGCACTAATCTTGCCAATTGCAACAATCTGTTTCACGGGATATGACTCGTAGCCGATAATCATATCACCAGCTTTAGCGTCAAGGAAGTTCTGAAAGATTCTGCGCTTGTTTCCGTTATCATTGTACAGCGTGTACGACTGAACTTCGCCAACAGCTATATCGGAAAAACTCCAAATCTTCGGATTCGCATTCAGCCACCAATAACCGTGGTCTTCTTCACCTGGCGCAGCAGCAACATAAAGCTCAACTCCGCTTAAATCGACCTTATCCAAAGCTGCCGCAAGCTCATCGCGCAGTTTCCATACATAGCTTCCTTCTTCATCCCTGCCAGCGTTTCTACCCATATAAAGAATCGTCCACCAACGTAAGGATTCATCATCTCGTTCCATAACAGGGCAACCAGTTTTTTCTACAATGCGGCGGGCAAGAGCCACGGAACCACTGTTGTAAAAATTCTTGGTTTCACCATATTTTACAGAAAGCTGAGTGCAGGTGGCCATTCCGCCGTAATCTTTCATACGCTTCATGATTTCTAGACTGCTGGTAGTAAAGACATCTGCATCGTCGAGCAGGCCAAGCCAATCGTCGACTGAAAGGCCCGGATCATAACCTGCCGGAAACCACTCCTCTTCGGTCACAACAGCGCTTTTCTGCGCGTAATAACGGCTGATATAAAAGCCCACATCAAATGTCAGTGTCTTCAGCTCAGGATCAGAATAGCAAGTATCCGTGAGCTGGCTCTTGAAAAGATTGATAAGTTCTGTGTCCTGTTTCAGCTCCTCGCAAATCTCATCATAGAGCTTATAGAAATTCCGGATGTTGTCTGCATAGGCACCTTTTTTGAATCGATAGTCACTTTCCAGCTCATCCGCCACGGCCTTAATCTCACCGAACTTGTAGATATAATACTTGTCCGGATACCGCAGCCACAGATAGGTGCTGATGGCATTCTCATACTGATAATGCTGACCCGCACCGTTTCCGTACTTTTCAAGCAGAATAGAGGATTGCATCTTGAAAGCGTCAATCCGCTCATACACATCCTTGTTTTCGTCAAAGAGCGCAATAAACATGGAGCGCACTTCTTCCGATGCTGTCTTGGCAAATCCCGTAATCATTCGCGCCGGGAAATTATTCATGGAAGCCAGCAGGTTATATGTTTTGGCAAGGGAACGCGTGAGCATCTCGGCAAAATCAGCCGCATTTACATCCCAATTGTCCTGAAAGCACTTCACCGACTCCCATTTATATTTTTCGTTACCCCATTGCGTGGACACGAAATCTTGTTTGTACTTCACCAATACATCTTTCAAACGAAATTTGTCGAACATGAATCATTTCCTCCTATGTGTTTCGCAAGTTCCTATATATCTCCTCTGTAAAGATGCCAAGCACCTGCCTCTTGATTTCATCATTGCTTAGAAGCAGGGAGAAAAAGTCCTGATTCTGTTCCAGCCCTTCAATCAGCGCATCGTCGATATCGTCGAAATAAGAGAACTCAAAGTCTTTTATGATTTGTACCTGGATAGCAATAGTAACCTTCCCCAGAATAGAGGAAAATTATTTGAAACATTTGCTGAAAGGTGCATTGACAGTGAAATAAAGAAGTTGGATAAAAAAGGGGAAAAGAGCAAAAGTGAACTAGAAAAATTAAAAAGTTCCACTTATGATTTGCTAACTTGTTTAGCTGAAACTATTATTGTCAATCAGCAAGGAACTGGCATTGAATATAACATGGGTCGCAAAGCTTTATCTAAAAATTTGAGCAACCAAAATCTTGAAGAAATCGAAAAATTTGCGCATGATGCTGGTATTTTGATTTGTGACGGCATTGAATACCGTTTCATTCATCAACTGCATCAAGAATACTTTGCTAGTCGCTCATTACAAATTTCTTTTGAAGAAAGACGCAAACCTACCGATTTTTTCTGCTCTGCTAACTGGTGGGAGCCAACTGGATGGGAGGAATCGGCAGTAATATTAGCAGGTATATTGCCTATTGATAAACTAAACTGCTTAAGAAAGGGTATATATCAATAGAGCAGGCAACCACTTCTATTCAAAATAATGATGTAGTTCAATTTTCCATTTATGTTGACCGATAACATCATGCGCTGGAGATATTTTGAATTTTTCCTTAAACTGTGACCTAAAATTATAGCCATCTATCGTCTTACAACCATACATTGGGTGATCTTTAGAAATTGTAAAGGGTTGTCCAATCATACCCAGAAGAGTGGTCTTTTGCGTTGCATTGCGTCCGGATATTGCAGTAATGCGTTTCCCCAAGGAGAACGAAGCGTGTTCAAAAGCACGAAATTTCTCTATCTTTACGTTCTTTATAATCATGATGCACCTCTATCCCCTGAGATTTATTGTAATCTTATTTTCGGCTAACTGCTTTTGTGTAGGGCAACTATGTATATCAGAAAAAATCATCAATTCAGAAGCTATCCCCTTATTCGCCGCACTGTATGTTAAATCAAATTTTCGTATAGCAAAATCAGCATACAAACGTGCAATTTCGCCTACATCATCATACGTTATTATCCACGGGGCTGCAATTTCTTGAGCAATTACATCATGAATTCGTTGGTGATCTTTGTGGCTAAAGAAGTTCTTATATAGTTTTTGCCCCTTGTTATAGTACGGAGGATCAAAATAAAAGAACACATTTCTCCCAAATCCGGGGGCATAATTTCTTAACAGACTAATGATGTCTTTGTTGTAGACGGTAATACGTTGCTTATGTTCAGCGATTACAGCAATCTTCGCTATAAGTGTCTCTTTGTCGAAACGAACATCGAGTTTCCACTCACCAGATTGCGAATAGCCGCCGATTGGTCCAGCGTTTAAAATTCCCGAACGATTAGTCCGATTTAAAAACAGAGTTGCGAAAGCTAAATCCAAAGAATATGAAGTTGCCGATGAATAGATTTTTTTTTGCCTATACCATTCTTCGATGGTTATTGGTGTTTCTTCAATCCGCTTAATAAGTGCATTGGGTTCATGCTTTATTGCCCGCCAAAAGGAATAAATTGCTTTATCGTAGTCGTTAATAATAATATTATCGACGGTACCACTCAGTAATAAAGAGAGGGCCACGCCAGCACCACCAGCAAATGGTTCGACATATGTACAGTTTGGCAGGTTCAAATTCTGAATGACCAAACTAATAAAACCCGCCAAACGGTTTTTACCACCAGGGTATCGCAATGGCGATGGATTGGACATTGGTTTCTCTCCTTTCTACATAAAATACCAAAATAATAATAGCACATTAATTATTGCAAATCAATAAAAAAGAGTACAACTTTAGGGCAACCCATATTTGCAAAATGTTCATAATTTGCTGTAGAAGCAGGCTGGGAGCCTGTTACGGTTCCCGGCCTGCTTGGGTTATTACTCGTTTTCCATCGCCTGACGGACTTCCTCTCGGAGCAGCCGCTTGATTTTATCCTCCATTGTTTCGGTACTGGTGGTACTGAAATGCGCCCATACCCGGTAGGTGGTCTTGCCGATTTTCTTCACCAGCGCGGGCGGGGTCTGCGGCGTGGCCTTGGGGTAGGTGATTGTTTCGGTGGCGGTCGGTTCGTTACTCATAGTTCTCCTTTCTCGGTTGCGGTCTGCTGGCCGCAGGTGTTGTGATAATCTGCCGCGCTGCCGCTTTGATGCTGGCGGCGTTGTCCTCCCGGAAGTTCTTCCCGGCAAAGAGGATAGGGGCGCAGCGTTCTAAAATCCGGTCATAGATACGGGCGTGAGCAAGGTCGGGCGGATGCTTCAGCTCGTCCAGCTTCAGGTTGGTGGTCACGATCAGCGGCTTGTTACAGCGATAGCGGCTGTCGATGATAGAAAACATCTGCTCAAGGGCATATTCGGTGTTGCGCTCCGCGCCTAAATCGTCTATGATTAACAGGTCATAGTCCCCCAGGCTGTCCAGAAACGCCGTTCTGTCCTCTCCGAACGTCCCGCACAGGCGGGCCAGGATGGTGGGGAAGTTGGTCATGAGTACAGGTACGTCCCGTTCCAAAAGCGCGTTCGCTATGCACCCGGCCAGGAAGGATTTGCCCGTACCAACGTCACCGAACAGCAACAGGCCGATGTTCTTCTTGAACGCTTGGGGCCAGTGATTGACATAGGCGTGGGCTTTCGCCATAACGGGATTCTGCCCGTTGTCGTGGGCGAAGGTGTAGCCGTAGAGGTAGCGGTCTTGAAGTCCCTGGGCCTTGCGACGTTTGATCCGCTCCATGCGCTGGCGGCGTTCCTCGGCTTCTTTGCGGCGGCGCTCCTTCTCCTGCTGGCAGGAACAGACGCACCGGGGCTTGAAAGTGCCGCCTTTGAATGGGTCAGGGATAACGGCTTGCCGGGGGCCTCCGCACTTGCGGCAATGGATAAGGCCGTCAGCCGGATCAAGGTATTCGTCCTCGCGGATCTCCGTCATACGGTATCACCGTCCTTCACGCTATAATCCCGGTCACGGGCAGGGGGAGCGGCCTTGCGCCTATCATCAGCTATCCAGCGGCGGATAGTGGCGGCATGGCTCTTGTATGTCCTGCCGGTAGATGCCATGTACTCGGATAACCTCTCGATGTACTCCTGCCAGATGGTAGGGAAGTCGGCTTGCAAATCTTCTTTGAGCTAATACTGCGTTACAACATATCCGTTGACCAATTCCTTTTGGAGCAGCCCACAGGAAAGAACACCCAGCGCCGTCAGCTTGATGTTCTGCTGGATGGTATGAACGATAACGGGTTGCGGATCGTGACTGCAACAGCAAAAGAAATCGTGCAGATTGAACAGGCCCAACCAAACGGACAGGAGGACGCTTAACCGCGCCCTCCTGTCCCGCTCTGCCGCTATTTACCCATGCACTTGGCCCGGAACAAATCACACTGACGTTTTATCTCAGCGGTTTCCTGTTTGGTCAAATCCCGCTCATTGTCGGTTATCTGATCTTCCATAAAACTTGCGTAAGCGTCCAGTAGACTGTCCAGCAAAACCTCCGGCGTGGCCATATGCTCGGCACTATACCAAGTACTCCGCACAGGTTCCCAAGCCATTAACGCATAACCGTGTTTAGTGAACACAACTTCATAGAGCGGGTCTTGCTGAAGGTAATCATCAAAAATCGCAAGCACTTTCTCAAATGTCAGCATCAAATCGCCCCCTAAACATAAATCAAATCAGCCATAATAATTTCTTCCACCCTGACCCGACAATTATTCACCAAACCCACCCATGTCATCTGGTCACGGGCTTTCAATTCCTCGGTCGCGCCAGCGGCCTCCATCATCTGAGGGAGCATTCTGTCCATCCACTCCTGGGCGGTATCGTCAATGTCCAGCAGGTGGGCGGTGAGTTTTCTACTGCCTGCCAGCTCCCGCCACCAGATTAGGGATATAATAATCTCCCACACGAATATAAGTCAATTCCATTGCGTCAAATCTCCTTTCGCACTCTCAAACTGCTGCACTGGCCTGTGCCGCCCTCTGCGGCTCTTTTCGGGGCAGCTTGCCCACAGGGGTATAGATACCCTTTGCCATATCCTCGGCCCGGATAGCGTCTTTTTTGGCGTCCATTTCAGCCTTTTTCCTGGCCTTGATCTTATCCTCATACCGCTTCTGCGCTCCGCTGGCCTTGCGCTGAAGCGGTCTGCTCCGTCAAAGACGAAAGTATTTCTGTACCTGGACCTCCAAAGGGGAAGTGGGCAAACGCAGGAACTGTCGTGGGGGACGGATTTTCCCTCGCATGGCGCGTCCTTGACGCCCAATTTTGGGGAGTCCCCCAGCGGAGAAAACGCATCTACCTTGTCGCAGATTTTGCAGGCGGGAGTGCCGGAAAGGTATTATTTGAGTCCGAAGGCGTGTCTGGGTATTCTGCGGAGGGCTTCCGTGCGTGGCAAGGAGCTGCCGGAGGTGCTGCGGATTGCACTGGAGCGGCAGGCGGCATCTGCTTAAACGACCAGGGCGGGCAGAGGATGGATGTGACGGATGAGGTGACCTGCACCCTGCGGGCAGAGGCACACCATCCCCCGTGCGTACTGGAATCGGCCGGTTTCTGCACGGAGCATTCCGCACAGGCGCGGGGGATTGGGTACGGGGAGGAAACCTCGCCCACGCTCCGTGCCGGGACGATCCCTGCGGCGATGGCGCTGGAGAACCACCCTGCGGACAGCCGTGTGAAGCTGTCGGGGGACGGCAAGGTACAGACGCTGACATCCCGGATGGGGACCGGCGGCGGGAATGTACCGATGGTCATGAGCCAGGAGGATGCCGCCATGGAACCGGAACTTTATGAGAACCATTCACAGGATACGAGATACACGGGACCCTTGGAAACAGCGCCCACGGTCAGCTCCACCTACGGCATGGGCGGGAACAACCAGCCGTGCCTTCCCGGTTTCGGAGGATGACTTAGAGGGGCGTGTGTGTTACGGAGGTCTGGACTTGTCCTCCACCACGGATATCACGGCGTTCGTGCTGGTGTTCCCGCCACTGGATGAGGAGGATAAATACTGCATCCTTCCGTACTTCTGGGTGCCGGAGGAGACACTGGAGCTGCGTGTGCGGCGTGACCATGTCCCCTACGATGTGTGGGAGCGGCAGGGGAAGCTGATGACCACGGAAGGGAACGTGGTGCATTACGGCTATATTGAAAAATATATTGAACGTCTTGGTGAACGCTTTAACATCCGGGAGATTGCCTTTGACCGGTGGGGTGCTGTGCAGATGGTGCAGAACCTTGAGGGTATGGGCTTTACGGTGGTACCGTTCGGCCAGGGCTTCAAGGATATGTCCCCACCCACAAAGGAGCTGATGAAGCTGGTGCTGGAGCAGATGATTGCCCACGGCGGGCATCCGGTCCTGCGGTGGATGATGGACAACATCTTCATCCGCACCGACCCCGCAGGCAATATCAAGGCAGATAAGGAAAAGTCCACGGAGAAGATTGACGGCGCGGTGGCCGCGATCATGGGGCTTGACCGTGCGGTGCGCTGCGGGAACCAGACATCCGAAAGCGTGTACGATTCCCGCGGACTTTTGGTGTTCTGATTTGTGCATCCATACAAAAATCAAGCGGAACGCTTGCATACCGCAAGCAAAAGCGGTATACTATATAGTGAAAGGATGTGGTTTAAATGGCAAGGACATCAAATGTATTCGCGCGTGTGGAGCCTGAGATCAAAGAGCAGGCGGAACGGGTGCTTGACCAGCTTGGCATACCAATGTCAAATGCGGTCGGTATGTTTTTAAGGCAGGTCGTGCTTCAGCAGGGCATCCCGTTCGAGATGAAGCTGCCGAAGAAGGCGCCGCTTGCATACGGCTCCCTTACAAAAGAGCAGTTTGACGCAGAGATAGGAAAGGGCATGGAGGATATACGGGAAGGCAGGGTATATTCAGCAGATGCAGTGGAAGAAGAAATGCGGCGGGATTACGGGATATGAGCTGGGATATCGTATACACGGCCGGGGCGAGGCGTGATCTGAGGGATATATACGAGTATATTGCATATGAACTGCTTGTGCCGGAAACGGCAGCAGGGCAGACGCAGCGGATCATGAAGGAAATCCGCGCTCTTGATGAGATGCCGATGCGGTTCCGGCTGTACGAAGAAGAACCGTGGCACAGCGAAGGGCTCCGTTTTTTCCCTGTTGATAATTACCTTGTGTTTTATCTGCCGGATGAAACCAGAAACACAGTGAGCATTGTCCGCATCATGTACGGCGGCAGGGATATCCGCAGACAGCTAAGTGAAACAGAAATAGAATACTGAACAGGAGGGCATCTGCCAGAAATGGCGGGTGCTTTTCTTATGCCGTTTGGACTATACAATTTAACTAAACAGGGCGTGGGCAGACAGAAGGCATCGCTTCGGCGGTGTCTTTTGTCTGTCTGTTTTTCGGAAAGGAGCGTGGTTCCTATGGGATTATTCAGCGGATTGTTCAGGGCGAGGGACGCCCCTCAGAACAGGACTTCCGGCAGCACCTATAGCTTTTTCATGGGCGGCAGCACCAGCGGCAAGCGTGTCAATGAACGTTCCTCCATGCAGATGACGGCGGTGTACTCCTGCGTCCGGATACTTTCGGAGGCGGTGGCGGGGCTGCCGCTGCATTTCTATAAATATACGGATAACGGCGGGAAGGAAAAGGCGGCGGACCACCCGCTGTATTTTCTGCTCCATGACGAGCCGAACCCGGAGATGACTTCCTTCGTGTTCCGGGAAACGCTGATGACGCACCTGCTCCTTTGGGGGAATGCCTACTCGCAGATCATCCGCAACGGGAAGGGGGAGGTCATTGCACTGTACCCGCTGATGCCGGACAGGATGACGGTCGACCGGGATGAAAAGGGGCAGCTTTATTATTCCTACCTGACGGGGAACGATGATGCGCCGACCATGAAAGGCAGCACCGTAAATCTGTCCCCTTCGGATGTGCTGCATATCCCCGGACTCGGCTTTGAACGGATAGAAGTCGGCACGGATAATCGGGTGTCTATTAAACTGCGATACCAGGACAAACGCGCCACCTTGATGGAACTGCTGGCATCTGCCGGGAAGGCGGTGGCAATATGACCATCGCTAAGTATCTGCGGCTGTCCGCAGATGATGATATGACAAATAGACGTAAAGCCAAGTTATTTTTTTCGGCATCCATAGTTATGGTCATGACCTCAGCATAGTCTGTTCCTTCGGTTTCAGATAAGAGATTTGCTCGGCAGGTGTGATGCCCATCCCCGTTCGAAATATAAAACACCGTCTGCCACAGATGTCAAGTGACAAACGATGCTTTATATAAAGACGAATAGAATATATATAATTTAATGGGCTCCGTACAGAATTGTTTGAACTAGTTCAACATCGCTTTGATCCAGGCATAGGGAGCGAACACGTTCCAGAGGCCACTCGGATATTTCTTTCACTAACCTTTCCGTTTGTTCTTGGTAATTTTCAATTACATCTTCTTTCACACTCAAATTGTACATGGGGAATTCTCCTATAACTACAAATTTTGATTACATTGCCTCTTCGACCTTTTTCCATAACTGATTCAACTGGATTACTTTCAGTTTTTCACGATCAGTATAAGATGCCACAAGAGGACAACGCAGCCGGGCAGAGGCGCGCTCCCAATGGACAATGCCTCTACTATCTTGTCTTATTATACTACGCCCGCTGCTTAATTTCAACGAAAAGAGGTCAAAAAATTTTCTGGGGCCAATCCCCACAAACTCTTCAAAACTGACTTTCTTTTCCTCATGGGTGATAGAGGCTGAATCGCTATACAATTCAATCGTTTTGCTTTTCGGGTAAGGTTCTATAAAAACCACCCGCGTTATTCCGGCATTGATAATGTGTTTAGCACAATTATGGCAAGGGAACGTGCTGCAATATAAAGTTGCCCCGTTAAGGGATATACCGGAACGCGCACAGGCGATGATAGCCGACATCTCCGCATGGACCGGGCGGCTATACTCTGTTAGGAACTTGATCCTGGATTGCGTGAGAGACTGGCGTACCTGTTCTTTTTCATCTTCATGTCCTTCAAAATTAAAAATATTTACAATCTCGTCAATAATCTGTGAGCGTTCAGCACGATTTGCATCAACCCCCCTGGTGTAGTCCCGTCCGCCATCTTCATCCTTAAAATTTTCGGGGTCAGGCCAGTATTGCCCTCCGCCGAACCTGGCAACCTCATTTGCGCCAGTGGCAATGATTTCCTGGAGGGAATTTGTTATCACAGCGCCGATTTGCCGGCTAAGATCTGCGGAACGCAAGCTGGAAGCATATGCCATAAACATAGCATATTCATCAAACGTCGGCGTAATGAACGGATTGGCAAATATTAAATCGAGAACCCGCGACACCTGAAGGTCAACCTGTTCTTTCAAAAGCCCTTCATTTTTGGTTTTAACCTTTTCCGATGAAGAAGTCAAATTCAAGCTTAAATGGATATCTGCCATTTCAAAGACAGCCCTGGTGTGCTGTCCAAAAGGCTCATCTTCTCCTTCATCCCTTTTCACCAATTTCCTTGCATCGTCCAACCCCATGTTTCTGCGCTCCGTAAGGTTTATACACCTTTGCTCCTCGTTTTCATTAATGGCAACCAGAAAAAAGGAGCTGGAATAAATCTCCCGCAGTATATCTGCTTCCCTGGGGTGTTTCAAAGAGGACACTATGAAAGCGTTGCCAAATGAGTCTTCCCCGTCAGGAGGCGATTCTCCATCCCCAGTCTGGTCCCGGGTGCGCAGAATTAACTCAATAGCAGCCAAGGCAAGAATCCCATATTCCCCTGACGCCCTCCGCATGGTATTGCCGGTGTCCATCAGCTGTGAAATTTTCTGATAAGAAGAATCTGAAGTTTTTCCTCCCTTGCTTACGATCATTTCGGATATTTTAATAACATGTACATGATATTTGAACTCTTTCAGCTTTTCCCCCAACATGCCAATTACAATATCCTCACGAGTTCCAACCGCGTAAGTCAAACCTATTACCAAATCGGTTCGTTTCACATCCGGGATTACCTCAAGGTTCATGTTTCCCATACGATATTCTACCCTCTCCGCATATTTGTTGCTGTAATTATATCACTTCCAAAAAAACTTGTAAAGAGGATTGAAATATAGGATATCCTGTAGTAAAATAAAACTGTATACACAAGAAACGAGGGATACTATGGGTGATGAAATAATTGCCTTCTCTAATGATACAATTTTTATGGAATACGGGCTGGAGGGGGTAGCGGGCCATCAGTTCTCTAATAAAAATCTTATAATAGGGAAAAACGGGGCTGGGAAAACCCGATTCTTAAAAGCGGTAGAGAATTATTATAAACAACACAAAGACAAGCTAGAAGTAATTACCCTTTACTTTCCTGAGACCCGTTCCGGGTTTAGCCCTAATGATGCAGCTGAAAGCGAAGACGAGGTATCCCTCTACGATGCAGTCTATTATGATTCTTCACTTAGCTTTAAAGATTTTTTGAAATTAGCGGAAAAGGACAGCACTGTTTTTTTGGAAGATCTTTTTAATGGCTTAAATATTCATGCAAAAGGGGCAAGGCAAAGAAGACTGGAAGATTTAAAGAAGTTGAATGAATTCTTTTCTGCACTGCTTGGCGGGTTCTTTTTAAATGAGAAGGTAGATGGGCACATCGCCATATCACGGCCAGAAAGATCGTTAAAAACGCAATACCTGGAGGAGTGCCTTCCGCAGCTATCTCCAGGTGAATTGATGCTATTTTACTTAGGCACCTTTTTATTTTACCTACACTATAGCAAAGGGAAAAGAA
This sequence comes from Acutalibacter sp. JLR.KK004, assembly GCF_036941085.1. Taxonomy (NCBI): domain Bacteria; kingdom Bacillati; phylum Bacillota; class Clostridia; order Eubacteriales; family Acutalibacteraceae; genus Acutalibacter; species Acutalibacter sp. JLR.KK004. Next base: position 106,372 of record NZ_JAYMNQ010000001.1, on the reverse strand, counting down.
GGAAAATTGTTTTGCTGATGGACGAGCCGGAGCTTCATCTTCATCCCAAAGCTTTATTGACTATGATTGATATGCTCTATAACTCTGAAGCCATATCCCAGTTGTGGATAGCTACACATTCTATTTTTATCCTTCCGCAGTTTCCTTTTGAGAGTTTGGTTTATCTCGGTCAAAGCAAGGTTTTAAAACGCAATAGCACAACATATCAGCATATCTATAATGATTTGATAGGGTTGGACAATCTTGATATGTACGAACTGCTGCACTCTATGGAAAACTGGGAAAATTACCAGTTTGTTATAGAGAACTTCCTTCTTCCCCAAACAAAGGGAGCTGCCAGTCGTAAAGACGAGCAGACAATAAAAGTTTTAGAAGTCCTCCGCGGGATCCAGGCGGAACGCCCCTTGAAGGTTCTCGATTATGGTGCCGGGAAGTGCCGGGTGTGGGAGTGCCTGAAGTTAGCGGTTCCCGATGCAAAAAAGTTAAATAGCCTTCTTAGCTACGAAGCGTATGACGTTTACCCTGACCCGGAACGGCCCAAAAACGTGGTTTACCACACTTCGCTGAAAGAAGTCACAAATTCGGGTAAATATGATGTAGTCATCTTGATGAATGTACTGCATGAGATTGAGCCGCGAAAATGGTGCAATATTTTTCAACGTATCTGTTCTTTTTTAACCAACGATGGGATTTTGATTTTTCTAGAAGTGCACTCCTTAACAAACGGAGAACAGCCCTATGGGCAAGCAGGATATCTCCTCCTTCGGGATAAGCAGGTTAAACGCTTGTTTCCTCATGCATATCAGAAGGGATTACCGAACACGTTCTCAATAGAGAAAACTAACTGTTGGGTAATACCATCGGAGGATGTTGGCAAAATACGCCCTGTTGCTGTCGTAGAGGCGCTCTATTCTCTAGAAAAAGAGTGCGAAGGATTACTTAAAAAGATTGATGAAGAAAGGATAGAGATTGCACATGACAAACAAATCGATATGAAGGTTCGGAAATCAAATGCCCGCTATTACGCTTTTTTGTCGCAGCAATACATTAACGCACATTTCGCTTACCAACGGTATAAGCAGGAATTAGCTATTGGTAAAGACAGAAGAGATGATAAAAGCCCTGTCAATTCTGATAAGGTTATTTTCCCTGGGCTGACCAAACCATAACTTCAAAATCAATACAGAAATGTTTCTGTAGATGCAACCATGTTTTGCCTATATATAATTTTGATTCAGTATACGGGCCTTTGGTTTTCTACCTATTGTATAGATGGCAAAAATTTCAGAGGTATAGCTATTAGGGGCGGGAAGATGTTATAAGTTTTCTTTGTAGTATGCTAGGGCTTGTTTGAAAAATCAAGGAAGCTGTGCTAAATCAACAAAATGGCGATGGATGCCAAGTAAACAAAGGCGAGAAAAGAAGCGTCCAACTTGTCATATCTGGTGGCAATTCTGCGAAACCATTTGAGCTTCTGGAAGAAGCACTCAACTAAATGGCGCTCTTTATATAACCACCAATCAACCGGCCACGGCTCAGAAACATTGCTCTGAGGCGGGATCACATAGCTGGCTCCCTGTTCTGAGATATAAGCCCGAATCGTTTTTGCCCCATAAGCACGGTCTGCCAATACATTACTGCCGCTGATCTGTACCTTTTCCAGTAGTTCAACAGCATGGACCGAATCATGGTCATGCCCTGCGGACAGCATGAATGCAACCGGGTTTCCCAGTCCATCCACAATAGCATGCAGCTTTGTATTCAGCCCGCCTCTGGTTCGCCCGATTGCTTTATCTGCCGTTTTTTCCCCCTCCGTTGGCACTTTCGTGAACCTTGATACAGGTAGAGTCCAGACTCAGGTTTTCCATATCCGCATCTGCGGACAATGCGCGAAATATGGCTTCCAATGTGCCGTCGTCCCGCCATTTGGCAAATCGGGCGTACACAGACTGCCACGGGCCATACACCTCCGGCAGTTCCCGCCACTGCGCTCCGCTGCGGGCGATCCACAGCATACCATTGAGCATTCTCCGGTCATCTTTCCGGGGCCGGCCGCGTTTCCCTGTTCTTTCCGGCGGAAGCACTGCTTTTACGCGTTCCCATTGTTCCTTTGTCAATTCATATCGTTTCATGCCTCTATTTTATACTTATTCTCAATTTGTGCAATATGCATTTTTCAAACAAGCCCTAATGGTGGTGCGTAGCTTACAATACTTCAAATTTGTTGGTCATAATTTAACACAAGCCAAGATCGTAAGAACAGAACCTGCATAAAAATGTTCTCCATTGCAGGGCCGGTTTTGGTATTTGGAATATGTGCGAGTGCTGTATATGAACTGAGAATCTTCATATTTCAAATTTGGGTACAAAAAAGCCTATTCTTTTTGAGATAGGCTTTTCCCTATTATTTGAACTTTCATTTTGAAAGGAATGGTGGTATAATGATATCAAAGTTGTGTGAAGCCAAACCGTTTAGCTCTACCATAATAGAATATCGTACATGAGGGAGCAACTGTCTAAAAAAGATTTAACCATCCGCAACAGTACTGCTGAATTTCTCATATTTGAAAAATAGTCCCATGCGGATAGCATAGAAGTCCGCTATGAAGGCAAAACCCTTTGGCTGACACAAAAGATGATGGCGCAGCTTTTTGATGTAAGTGTCAAAACAATCAATGAGCATTTGAGAAATATTTTTGAGTCGGGTGAGTTAGAGAGGCAGGCAACTATCCGGAAATTCCAGATAGTTCAAATCGAAGGTTCCCGCCAGGTGACCCGGAACATAGAACATTACAATCTGGACGCCGTTATCTCCGTGGGCTACCGGGTAAACTCCATCCGTGCCACGCAGAGAGCGAGTTCGAGAAGTACTGCGTTGTGCAGGACAGGCTATATGAGAGTGATTTCGGCCGACTGGAAGCAGAGCGTGCCAAGTAGCACAGATAAATGCATATAACATGCATTGTTATTGTGCAATCCCCCAGTTTTGTTGATTCTAACTTGACACAAGCAGAAGGCTTCATCACCGGCCTGGGGGCCAAGCTGTTCACAGTGGCAGGCCCGGTGCTGGTGTTCGGCATTACAGCCAGCGTGGTGTTTGGGCTGGTTTTGTGGATAATTCAACTAATTTAATGTTTTCAATGGGAAGACGCTGTCCAATACGGATGACGTCTTCTTATTTTGACACAGCAAAATGATTCTGCTATTTTATATTGGCCTCCTACAGCACGGGGGAGGCGGTTATAAAAAAACGGAAGGAGGTGCATACCTGATGCGGAAAAATTTTATGAGAGGAGGCTACAGCGCCGTGCAAGGTCTTTTTATATCCATAAAGGCCAGCTATGACGCTCGCAGTTATGGCAGACAACTCGTTTAAGAGTTTGGAAAACCGCAGAGGACGGAAAGAGCGCAGGCGCCAGCAGCTATGGGAAGAGATCCGGCAAAACCAGGGGAGCGGCGGCGTGATTGTGATACCGCCTCCGCCAAAGGCAGGGCCGCAAATGGAGCGGCAAAAACTCCGTGTTGCCGCCTACTGCCGGGTCAGCACACAGGAAGAAGAGCAGATGGGGAGCTTTGATATGCAAGTCCATCATTTTACAAAACGCATCGAGGGCAACCCCCAGTGGGAGATGGCAGGGATTTATCAGGACGAGGGCTTAAGCGCCACCACTGTGCATAAACGCTTAGGCTTTCAAAAGATGATCGAGGACGCTAAAGCAGGGAAAATCGACCTGATACTTACCAAGAGCATCAGCCGTTTTGGCAGGAATATTGTAGATATCCTGGGCAACCTGCGGACGCTGTCCTCCCTGGAGCCGCCTGTTTCAGTAGAATTTGAAACAGAGGGCATCACCCACACCGGCGATGGAAAAAACAGCCTGCTGATTATCCTGCTGTCTGCCCTGGCGGAGATGGAATCCCAGCAAAAAAGCGAGGCTATCAAGGCAGGCATACGCTGGCGCATGGCAGAAGGTGTGTATAAATTTTCTGTCCAAAACACGCTGGGCTATTACCGGGACCATTTTGGCAGGTTAGTCATTGAGCCAACGGAAGCACGGATCGTAAGGTACATATATGAAAGCTGCCTGGAAGGGGCCACCCCTGCTGAAATTGCGGAGGCCCTGACAGAGCAGGGCATAGCGTCGCCTATGCACCGGAACCGCTGGCTGCCCGGGACGGTGCGCAGTATTTTGAAAAACGAACGGTATATGGGCGATGCGCTTCTGCAAAAGGAATACACTACAGATACGGTGCCCTTCCGCAAAAAGCGCAATCACGGGGAAAAGGCCCAGTATTATGTGGAAAACAGCAACCCACCCATTATCAGCAGAGAGGTGTTTCACGCAGCTCAAAAACTGCAAGAATCCAGAATTACAACCACAAAGCGCGAACACAATTCAATTTTGTCTGGTATCCTGCGCTGCCCCGACTGCGGGAGTACCTTCCGCCGACAACTGCTGCGCGGAACGGTGTACTGGATGTGCAGTGATAAAGCAGCAGGCGCTACAAACTGTCAAAGCAGACGTGTGCGAGAAAATGCCGTCTTCGACACCTTCTGCTTGATGGCAGATAAGCTGGCCTCCCACCGGCAAGACCTGCTGGGCACACTCATCCACCAACTGGAGATGATGCAGAATCATGGCAGCGAGAGCCAGGAAAAGATACGGCAGATCGACAAGCAGATAGCCGATTTGAGCGCGCAAAATCTGGTGGTTGCCCGGCTCCACACTAACGGTGTTCTGAACGCCACTGACTTTGCGGCTCAGTTATCGGTCATCAGTAACAAAATCAATGCCTTGCGGCTCGACCGTAAAAAGGCACTATCGGAGGATGAGGACGATGAGTTGATATTCACGCTGAAATCACTGGACGATACCCTGGCAGGATATGTGCCGGGGGCGTCATTTAACCGAGAGCTATTCAAGGAAACAATCCAGAGTATCACGGTCATGGACAACTCGAAGCTGACCTTTCATCTCATCGGCGGGCTGGCCTTCACGGAGCAAATCCCTGAGAATGTGAGGTGTCGCACGGCATGAAAAAGAGGAATGTCCCATTCGGGTATCAGTATCAGAATGGTGTGATAACCACTCATTCACAGGAGGTTTCTGTGCTGAATCGCATTTTCAGCGAGTACCAAAATGGTATGCCTCTGCTGGATATTGCCGACCGGCTGAATGCTGAAAATGTGGAATATCAGCCCGGCGTTACCGGATGGAACAAATCCCGCATTATGCGGCTGATAGAAGATGAGCGATACACCGGCAAAGGTGGCTTTCCAGTGATTAGTGATGAAAGAACGCACCAGGCCATGGTCGAGATAAAAGCCCAAAAGAACACCCAGCACGGTACCGACCGCCGCTCTGAAATTTTCCATATAGATGTGCCAGTAATCTGCCCCACTTGTGGCGGCGAAATGGTTCGACGGCATGACAGCCGATTCAAGAAGTGCCAGCAACGATGGATATGTTCCAATGCGGAGTGCCACACGGTGATTCACAAGGCCGACAGCGACCTGCTCCACGATATAACTGTACTGCTAAACCGGGCGATTGTCAATCCTGAGTTCGTGCAAATCCCTGCCAATAATGAATCCGCTCCAAGTGTGCAGGTTATCAAAATAAAAAATGAAATTGCCCGGACGTTGGACACCCTCGACTATGATAAAAATACCCTGAGAAAGAAAATGCTGGAATGTGTCTCCCTGAAATATACGGATATTGATTCCGCTCCATATAAAGCACATAGGTTGAAAGCGACTCTCGCAGATGCAGAGCCGCTTTCAGCTTTTTCTCTGTCACTTTTCAAGAAAGCTGTGCAAGAAATTCACCTCGAAAAAGAAGGCACAGTAAGTATCAGATTAATAAATGACCAGATGGTCGGGAAGGATGATGAAAATGCAACAGGCGATGGAAATGCCGAAGAAAGTGGTTCGAAAGATACCAGCGAAAATCAACATAGCTGAAGAAATCAAGCAGGCCCATCGGCAGCTCCGGGTGGCGGCTTATTGCCGCGTTTCCACGGCCCAGGAGGAACAGCTGAACAGCTATGACGTGCAAGTCCGGTACTACACCGAGAAAATCAGAAGCGAGCCAAAATGGGCCTTTGTGGGCATCTTTTCGGACAGGGGACTTTCGGGGACAAGCACCAAAAAGCGTGACGAGTTTAACAAGATGATAAAGCAATGTCGGCGCGGCAAAATCGACATGATTATTACCAAGTCCATCAGCCGATTTGCACGGAATACCGCTGACGTTCTCAAGTATGTTCGTATGCTCAAGGAAATTGGCGTGGACATCTTCTTCGAGGAGCAGAACATCCACAGCACCCAGCAGGCATGGATACCGTTTCAGCGAACAGAAAGCCCTGCAGATATATGAGACAGCCTCCAGCCACCCAAGTACCCTTCCCAAGACAGAAGACACAAAACGTCTCATTATATACGCTGTGGATCAACTGAACGCAATCACGGAAACATTATCTTCCATCCAGAACGAGATGCTTTCTCTTGCGTCCGCCCTATATGACTGCTGGGGCTAACAAGTTCTTGCGCATTTATTACGGGACTGTCAAGGCGTATTTGCTGCAAGTGGATCGCTAGCCCCTGATGCTACCCATATCCTTTTTTTGTGAGCTGTTTTTGCATTCTTCTGTTGACAGCTTGCCTTGCTGTTCCCTTTTTTATCTTTTCATTTTTTCGTTTTTCCCTTGATTAGGTATTGACATCACTTGGCAGGTTTTGCAGGTCTCCATATTAACCGACCCCTGATTTTTCGTAAAAAATCTCTCAATTTGCCCCAACGGTCGGCTCTGCCGCCCGATGTCACCTGCGTGGTAGACCCCACGCTTTAACCTGCTTGTCTTTTTGACGGCTTTCTGCACCCTTTGAGGCTGGATAATCTTTCATAGTCCTGCATACCTGCTCTTTATCTGGTCTGGCAACAGTTTACGGTAATTTGGTTATATTACGCTAGTTTTATTTGGCTCTAAATAGCTTTTCGTTGTAAACTCATGCCTGCCAGCTAAAAGAATAACCCCCAGAATTCCCCACCGACCGTTGCTTTTATTCCCCCAAACGGTTATAATTAAGTATACGCTTTTGCAGGATTACACACAAGCTGCGCTGGAGCTGGGAGGATACGCGCATGAAGAGAATTTTGATTATTGAGGACGACGAGGCGATTCGCGCTGGATTATGCCGGTCTTTGGCCTCTGATACGATGGAGGCGGTGGGCGCGGAGGACCTCGCCTCTGCCGCCCAGCGTATAAACGCCCAGCAGTTTGACCTGCTGCTCCTTGACTGCAACCTCCCCGACGGCAACGGCATCGACTTCTGCCGCGAACTCATGCGCAGAATGACAATCCCCGTGATTTTCCTCACCGTGCGGGATTCAGAGATCGACGAGGTAGCCGCCTTTCGTGCCGGGGCTTGCGACTACGTGAAAAAGCCCTTCTCCCTGATGGTGCTGCGGGAGCGGATCGCCGCCCTGCTGGAACGCAGGGAGAAGTGGAGCGACCTGTATGTGGACCGGCGGTATCGGTTCGACTTCGGAGCGATGGACTTTTCCGTGGACGGCGAGAGGGTGTATCTGGGCGCCACAGAGTGCAAGCTGCTGGCGGTGCTGGTGAAGAACGCCGGCCATGTGCTGTCCCGGACGGCCCTGACCGACGCTCTCTGGGAGGGCGGCGAGGAACTGAACGAAAACGCCCTGTCCGTTACAGTCAGCCGCTTGCGGGGCCGGTTAGGTGAGAAAAGCATCAGTACCATTTACGGACTGGGCTATATGTGGGTAGGTGACAAAACATGACGTTGCTTTTCCTCGTTGTTTGGCTCATTCTGACAGTGGTGTTCTGCCTCGTGAACAGTCTTTATGTGGGCAGCATCTGGCCCACGGTTTGCTATGCGGCACTTTCCGGCCTTGTCACCGTGGGCTTTGCGATGTATGAGAAAACGCGGAGGCAAAGGCTGCTGGACGATGTACAGAAGGCGCTGGATGGGAAAGATGATTTTGCCGCCCGGGAAAGCGGCCTTGCCCCGCTGGCCCGGCAGCTCCGGCTGAAACGCGGCCAGGAGGAGGCCCGGGACCGGCGTGTTACCCAGAGCTACCGCAACCTGGCCGCGCTGGTCTCCGACATTGCACACCAGTGCAAAACGCCGTTGACGGCTACACGGATGTACGCCGAATTATTACCACCTTCCGCTGAATCGGCGGCAATCGCCCAGCAGGCCAGCAAGCTACAGTTTCTCCTGGACGCTTTAGTGAAACTCTCTCGTTGTGAGGGTGGGCTTATTGAAGAGAATGTGCATCCCACGAAAGAATCGGTGGAAACATTGGCAGCCCAGGCATTATCAGCCGTTGTGCCGGAAGCTGAGAGGAAAAGCATCGTCCTGTCCGTAGAAATTCCCGAAGGATTGACCGCTTTGCTTGATATGCGCTGGACGGCAGAGGCATTGGGGGCGCTCCTGGATAACAGTGTCAAATACGCGCCGGAAAACTCGAAAATTACCGTTGCGGCTCAACGGTATGAGACATACATCCGGCTAGATGTCCTCGACGAAGGCCCTGGCATCCCCGAGGAGGAACTGCCGGAAATCTGGAAGCGCTTCTATCGCGGCAAAACCAACCGGAACGCCTCTGGCGTTGGCATCGGCCTTACCCTGTGCCGTATGATCGTGCAGGCCCAGAACGGCCGGGCGCTCTGTGAAAACCGGGAAGGCGGTGGGTGCCGGTTCAGCATTTTCCTGCCTGCCGGGTAGGAATCTTTCAAAACTGAAAGATTTCGTTACGGTCTGGAAAGATTCGTTTGCTATAATGATGAAAAATCAAAAGAAAGGGTACAATCATGCTTATACAAACGAATCAGCTGACAAGGGTTTACGGAAACGGAGAAAATGCACTGCGGGCCCTGGATAGGGTAACGCTATCTGTAGAGCGCGGTGCGTTTGTTTCTGTGGTGGGTTCCAGTGGCAGCGGCAAGAGCACGCTTTTGCACCTGCTGGGGGGCATTGACTGTCCCACAGAAGGCACAGTCACCATCGATGGCACGGACCTCTACTCCCTCAAGCCCGACGAGCTCACCGTGTTCCGGCGGCGCTACATCGGCTTCGTGTTCCAAAGCTACAACCTGATCCCCGGGCTGAATGTCTGGGAAAACATTGTCCTGCCCCTGGGGTTGGACAAGCTGAAAGCCGACCCGGAGGAAACCGAACAGCTTCTCTCCACCCTTGGCATTTACGAAAAAAGGTATGCCCTGCCCTCCCAACTCTCCGGCGGGCAACAGCAACGAGTGGCCATCGCCCGAGCCCTTGCCACAAAGCCCCACATCGTCCTGGCCGACGAGCCCACAGGGAACCTTGACAGCAAGACCAGCCTTGAAGTCATGCTCCTTTTGGAAAAGCTCAACCGGGAGCTGTCCCAGACCATTGTCATGATAACCCACAGCGAGGAGCTGGCTCAGATGACCGCCCGGCGCATACGCATCGAGGACGGGCGCATTATTTCCGATAGCGGGGAGGGCTCAAAATGATTTTCCGGCTTGCCCGCTTGCAGATACGCTCCCACCGGCTGCGCACCGGGTTTGTGGCAGTGGCGGTGGTGCTTACGGCAGTGCTGTACATGACGGTAATCAGCTTTGCCTACTGCGCTGTAGATTCCATCCAGCTCTCCAAAATGCTGGCGTTTACCTCCGATGTGCACGCGTTGATCGTTGATACCGGATATTCTATCTCCGGGGAAGCCTTGCGGGAGGAAATTCAGAGCGCCCCCGAGGTCTCGGAAACATTTCTTGCAGCGTATGCCCCTGTGCACTGGGAGGAGCCGGCAGAGGCGAACAGCATAAGGCAAGGGTTTGGGATGGCTTTTGTGGACAGGGAGGGCATCCTTCCCCACCACTTTATGACAATGACCGAGGGCCGGTTCCCCCAAAGGTTAGACGATATTATGCTCTGCCGGGAAGCGTTCCCCACGCTTTCCATTGGCGATCAGGTCCGTTTCTTTATTATAAGCGCGTATACCCCAGAGCCGATGGTGAGGGAGAGGACCTACACGGTTTCTGGTTTCTATCACAGCGACGCGGATTCCCCGCCCCCGGCGGTAGCGCTGTATGGAGAGAACGTGGCAGAGGAATTGGAACTGAGCGTCATGATGAACTTTCACAGCAGCTTCGGGATAGAGCAGCGGCTGGAGGCGGTGACAGAGCGGCTTTCCCAATGGGAGGTCCCGGGAGAGGAGCAGCGCACCCAAATCAACGGAGCCTATGTGGGTGCGGATTTGGGCAACTTACTCCAGCCGGGCAACGTTCTGCTGATACTCTTGGTGATAGGAGTGCTGTTCTTCGCGGCGTTTTTGCTCATCTACAACGTCTATTCCATCGCGCTGACCCAGGATATGCGCGCCTTCGGGCTCTTGAAGGTCATCGGCACGACCCATCGGCAGATGAAAAAGCTGACGCTGATGCAGACCGGGCTTATTGCCTGCGGGGCGCTGCCCGTGGGGCTTCTGCTGGGATATTTCATTGGGTTCCGGCTGCTCGCCCCTGTGTTTATGAGCATGAGCGGAGAGGTGCTGCCCTATCGGTTCAGCCCGATTATTGTCCTGCTCAGCGGGGGGCTTACGCTGTTTACGCTGTTCTTCTCGGCGCTCCGGCCCCTGGCGCGTATCAAGAAAATGACGCCCATACAGTCGGTTTCGGCTGAACTGGAAAGCAAAGCTCCCAAAAAGGAAAAGCGCAGGGAAGCCCCCGCCTCCCCCAGAAGCCTGGCTATGGCGGGGCTGCGTCGAAGCCGTGGCCGGATGCTGGTCACTTCCCTCTCGGCGGTGGTGTCCGTGCTGCTGTTTGTGATGGTGGGTGGGCTTACGGATATGATTGTGGACGTGGAAAGGGTCGGGATGTTCGACGTGGAGCTGGGGCTGGGGCTGGGGAACCGCAGTGGCCATATCCCTGATGCACTTACGCAAATCTCAAGCTTCATTGCGGTGGAGCCGGATATGATTGAGAAGTTTGCCGCGTCTGATACCGTGGAGGAAATGCAGTTTCTGCGCTTTGGGCAGGTAGAGGCAGATATTTCTCCCAGTCTGGAAGAGAGCCTTCGCTCGTTTCTGGCGCAAAAAACAGAATATGAGTGGGAGCGTGAGAAGTACCAGGATATTCTTGACAGCGGCAGGATAAAAACCGCCGTTCTCTCCATCCCCGACCAGCTCTGCCGGGATATTGTGGTGTACCGGGATGATAGAAGCAAGTCTTTTCACTATGACGGGGAGGAACTGTACGACGGCAAACATGTCCTGTGCGTTTTCACAAAAAACGAGCTGGAGATTCTCCCGGATATACAGTTTTCCCCTGGGGAGGCGCTTTCCTCAGACGGCTTAAAAAGAGAATATGAAGTCATCCCTGCGGAGCTGTCCTCTGGCCTCTGGACAGCTCTGGCGGAAATTTGCGGGGATCCCATGGCGAATCACTTCGGCGTGGAGGAAGTGTATTTCCTGCTGCCCGAGAGCGTCTTTGAGAGAGAGTTCCCGGACGCCCCTGTGTTCAAGGTGCTTGTGAACGCGAAAGAGGGCCGAGAGGACGCGCTTCTTAAAGAGGCGCAAGCCCTGACAGAGGGTCGTAGAGTCGGTTCCGGCGACACAAGTTTCAGCTATCTTTTGGGCGGAAAGCTCCTGGACCTAGAGAAATTGCAGGAACGGCTCGGGGCCATACAACTGACAGGGTACAGTCTTTGCGGAATCATCTTCCTAATTGGGCTTTTGAACATGGTGAACAGCGCCCTTACATCTACGGTACTGCGGCGGCGGGAGTTCGCCATGCTGGAGACTGTAGGCATGACCCACGCACAACTTCGCCGGATGCTGCTGTATGAAAACAGCGTGGGCGGGTTGTTCGGCCTGGTGGCGTTTACGGTTGGGTCGGCTCTCTCTTATGCGCTGCTGGCGCAGATATTCGACGTGAAAGTTTCCGCGATATCCTTGCCTGCGGCGGGGATACTGGTCCTGCTGTTTGTTGTCGGGTGGGTCACAGCGGAACTATCCTTCCGAGCGGCGACTAAAGCTTCATTGACCGAGCGGGTGAAGTGGGAGGAATGATGGGGAAGGATCGTGCTTGAAGCTATCGTTTTTTTATGCTATACTGAAATCACAAAGGGAGGATTCTCCATGACGCGAAAGGTTTACACAATCAATGAAATCAAAGGTATCGTTGCGCCAATTGCAAAAAAGCATGGCGTAAAAAAGGTGTATCTATTTGGCTCTTATGCCCGGGGCGAAGCCACTCCCTCCAGTGATGTTGACCTCTGCGTGGACGCTCCTGCCCTGCGTGGGCTATTTGCTCTGGGCGCGCTATATGCCGACTTTGAAGAGGCCCTTGGGAAAGGACTAGACATGGTCACCGCCAATACTTTAGGCAAGGAAACGAATATTGTATTCACGGAAAATCTACGAAAGGATCAGGTGCTGATTTATGAGCTTGCCCAGTAAAGACCGGCAGATTTTGGAGCATATCTTGCAGTATTGCCACAAAATCGACCGTACTGTGGAGCGCTTTGGAGATTCATTTTAGGTGTTTGCGGATGATTCGGATTATGCGGATTCTGTCGGTATGAACCTACTGCAAATTGGCGAATTGACCGGCCGATTTTCAGAGGATTTTGTGGCACGGTCAAAGGAGTTGGGTATCAACTGGCGGGCAATCAAAAATATGCGGAATATGTTTGCCCATGATTACGGAGCTATGGATATGGAACGGGTCTGGGTGACTGTTACGGAGGATGTGCCAGAGTTGGAGGCCTTTTGTGAAGCGCAGTTGAAGGATGAACTTTTCTGAGTTATCTTTGTTTAGCGGCACAAATTTTGAGCTGAGCGTCGATTTTTCGGGGCTGAGATTTTGGGATAGCATCAATAAAGCATCAAAAGTTTGCGGGGCGTGTGATTTGAGGTTGCGTTTGCCTTAACCGCGCGGAAAGCTGGTTGTTGTATGTTCATCCATGCCTTTCCCAAACGTTCGCTTCCGAACGTTTATCCACCTCCAAAACCGCGTGCCGAGGGTTCGAATCCTTCTGCCCCTGCCATACCAGAGTCATACGAACCCAGCTACAATCTACTTTGTAGGCCCGGCGTTCGTGTTGGCCATGATGTTGCCCAAAGAATGAGGCAATTAGAAAAGCACTCGGTGAAAACCGGGTGCTTTTTCTTTTGCATATAATCCAGAGGCGGGAAGGAGTGAAAAAACCAGGATAGCGGTACACACGCCAATGTTACCCCGCTATCCTCTCGATGCCTCAAACAAGGCGGGCCGGGGAAACCTGCCCCCGGCTACCTTGATTTTAACAGAGCAGGAACCAAAAATCAAGGAGGTAAATTAAAAATGTGTATTGAAAACACCACCGAGGCCGCAATGGCGACCAAAGACCAGGAGCGGGGAGTCCTGCAGCAGATCAAAGCTCTGGTGGCCGCCCTGGGGCCGGACAGCTACATCGCCACCGCTTTCCGCGGCGTGTTCGACATCGCGGAGGAGAATATCGAGAACGACTTCTCCGGGAACCCGGTAGAGCAGGCGCAGGATCTGGGAGAGCAGCTGGCCCAGCGCACCGTGCAGGTGGGCCAACTGGCCGGGGAGCGGGACGAGTACAAGGCCAGGGCCGAGGCGGCTGAAGCCCAGCTGATCGTCCTTAAGGCCAAACTGTACGACTATATGACGGCCTAAAGAAATACACACAAGGGGGGAGTCAAATTTGACTTCCCTTTGCTATTCCCTGCCGCTTTCCTGTTGTTCCGCCAGCTCCGGCTCGATGATATCCTCTATGTGGCAGCCCAGCACCTGGGCTACCTTATAAAGCTGATACACATCCCTGGGGAGCCGTGTCCTACGGCCCCAGGCGTCCAGTGTGGGCAGCGGCACCCCGCTCCGCCGGGAGAGCTCTGAGCGGGATATCCCCAACTCCAGGCACTTCTTATCTATGGGTGTGGTATTTGCGGCTGCGGACAATCTTGGCATTTAGGCCCCTCCTCCCATTTTACTTTATTATATGCGTATGTATGGCAAAAGTCAAGCCGGCATATACACCAGGAGAATAGCAGAATGTTTGTGCGCCTTAGCGGCTTGTATTCAGTGCGTGTGTATGGTAATATACAGACACAATCAAACCACGGAGGTAAACAAAATGAACGCGAAACTTGCTAAAATGGTCGAGGACATGAAGAAGCAAACCATCGGTGTGGAGATCGAAATGGCCGGGATCACCCGGCAGGAGGCCGCTAAGGTGGTAGCAAAATATTTCGGCACCGAGCGCACTGTGCGGCATGAGGCTGGCAGTTACGATTCCTGGAGCTGCCAGGATCGGCAGGGCCGGGTGTGGAAAATCACACGGGATTCCAGCATCCGGGCCGCCCGCGACGCCGAGAAGACCGAGCTGGGCACTCCGATCCTCACTTATGACGACCTGGAGGACTTGCAGGAAGTCGCCCGCCAGCTCCGTCACGCTGGAGCGGTCAGCAATCCGGCCCACGGCTGTGGGGTGCATATCCACATCGGAGCCAACGGCCACACTCCCGCTTCCCTGCGGAACCTGGCGAACCTGATGGCCAGCCACGAGAGCCTGCTGGCCAGCGCCCTGAATCTCGACCAGGGCCGGATGGAGGACTACTGCAGAACCGTTGACCCCCGCTTTCTGGAGCGGCTGAACCGGGAAAAGCCCAGCACGATGTCGGCCTTGTCCGATGTGTGGTATGAAAGCCAGAACGCTGACTGGGGCCGGAGCCACCACTACAATTCCAGCCGCTACCATATGCTGAACCTCCACGCCACCTTTACCCACGGCACTGTTGAATTCCGGCTTTTCCAGTTTGACAACCCCGGTGAGGGCCGCAAGGGCGGGATCCACGCCGGTCAGCTCAAGACCTACATCCAGCTGTGCCTGGCCCTGAGCCAGATGGCAAAGGCCGCCAAGAGCGCCAGCCCCCGGCCCCAGCAGAACGAAAACCCCCGGTACGCAATGCGGACTTGGCTGCTCCGCCTAGGCTTCATCGGTGAGGAATTCAAAACGGCCCGCGAAATCCTCACCCGGCGCCTGAGCGGCGACACCGCTTTCCGGCACACCAGCCGCCCTACCGCTTGAAGGACTTAGGTTAAACGCCCCATCGAGAACCCGCCAAAAGGCGGGCTTTCGGTGGTAGGAGAACTATGTTATAATAAACTCGAAAGGAATGTTGAACCGTGAAAAAATACTACCTTGCTTATGGAAGCAATCTGAACCGGGAGCAGATGGCGTACCGCTGCCCCAATGCCCGGCCTGTGGGCACCGCCCAGTTGGAGGGCTGGCGGCTGGTGTTCCGCGGGAGCGGATCCGGGAACTACCTCACCATCGAACCCGCCCCCGACTGCACCGTGCCGGTGGCCGTATGGGCCGTTACAAAGGCCGACGAGGCGGCGCTGGATCGCTACGAGGGCTATCCTGTGTTCTACCGCAAAGAAACCCTTGCCATCACCTGCACCGGCCTTAAAACGGCTCAGGAGCGGCAAGTGGAGGCTTTTGTTTATCTCATGAACGACGGGCACCCGGCGGGCCTGCCCACCACCCGGTATATGGACACCTGCGAGGTGGGCTACCGGGACTTTGGCTTTGACCCCGAGGCGCTGCTGGAGGCCAGGGCATACACCAGGGAGGTGATGGCACTTGAAAGAAACGAGTGGTAATTTGTTCAAGTTGACGGTTTGCCCCAAATGCGGCAAGCCCTACCGAGGCGCCCCTGCGATCTCTCGGGACAGCACACAGCTTATCTGCCCGGACTGCGGCACCCGCGAGGCCCTGGAGGGGCTGGGCTTGAGCCAAGAGGAGCAGGATCACATTCTGGGGAATATACACCGATATCAGGAGGAGCAGGAGTAAAGGCATGGAGCGGTCGAGTTGGCGAGCCAACTCGTGGGCCGCTCCTTTTTTGCTGCCATTACCACCAGGAAACCCGGCGAATGTTTGTGCGCCTTAGCCTCTTGTATTCTATGCATGTGTATGGTAATATAGGGACAAGCTAAAGGAAAGGGGAACACAAAGAATGAAAGTTACAATCCGCGAATTGAGGCAGGCCCTTATCCAAAGCCCCTTCTTCCTCCAGCAGGCCCAAATACCAGTCTAGGCCGCGGGGGGCGGGGGAGGCCTCCAGCCGCAGGGTCAGGCGGGGGCTGCCGCCGTATACCGCGCCATAGGCCTCCTCTGCTGCGGTGGCTTCAAAGGTTTTCCCTGTTCCCAATTTCACTGTAAACATTTACTTTTCCTCCAATCTTTTCAGCAGTTCCCATTCTTCTTCCGGAAGTATCTCCAGCGCCCAGTCTTTGGGGACATGGATTTGAAAGCGCTTTCCTTCCCCCCTGGCCCGGTACAGCCTGTTCCAGTAATAAGCGTTTGCCAAAGCCCGGGCCTTGTGCATAGGGCAGATAAAGGTGGCGCGCCTGTCCGCTGTGCCGAACACCTGGTAGTTATAGGCGGAGCACCAGGCGCATCCCTCCCCAATGGGGCAGGAGAAGCACTGGTCTGTGGACTGGGTGCGCCTGTCAATGCGCTGGAGGCACTGGGCGCAGTCTTGCTCCCCCTTTGTGCCAAGAAGCCCATGGTCTACATGCCCAATGGTCAGCGGAGGGATGTCCGGCCCCAGGGAATTGGGCATGTAGCGGATGCAGGGATAGATGTTCCCTGTATAGTCTACAGACAGCATGTCCCCTGTGCCGCCGCACCAGTTCTGCACATCCTTTGGATCCTTGGGCCGGAAAAAGTGTTCCTCAAACATGGAGATATACGCATCCTCCAGCCCGTTTTCCAGAAGGTAGTCCCCGCAGCGCTTGAGCTGTCCATACAGAACCCGGGCATGGGACAGCTCCCAGCCCTTTTCATAGACGCAGTTCAGGTTGATTTCCCGATACCCCAGCCCCAGCAGGTTTTGAAGGGCCTCAAACACATAGCCCACATTGGAGGGGGCAATGGTCATCTTGCTGCCCATGCGGCCCCCCAGCACCTTTGTGAAATGCTCCACCCCGGCAATGGCAGTGTCATAGCTGCCCCGGCCGTCAGGATATACCCGGCAGGCGTCATGAAGCTGCCTGTTCCCATCAATGGAGATGGAGAAGGACAGGTGGTGCAGGTGTTTTTTCAGGTAGGCCTGCACCTGGGGGTTGAAATACTCTGTGCCGTTAGAGCAGATGGACAGCCGGAACCGGGTGGCCCAGGGATGGTGCAGGCGGATGACCTCCTGAAGGAAATAATCTGTTATCCTGTCGATTAAGCCAATTTCCAAAAGCGGTTCCCCGCCGATAAACTCCAGCACCACCCCCGGGGAATTTCGGGTGTTGATATAAGGGTTGTCGTCCCGCAAAAGGAGATCCACGAACTTTTTCGCCGTTTCAAAAGGCAGGACATGGCTGCCCTTTACACCCTGGTAGCAGTAGGTGCACCGCAGGGTGCAGGCATCTGTTACCTGGAAAGTGACGGTGCGGCTGAGCACCCTGCGCCCGTCCGGGGAAAGCCCTGGCCCCACAGGAAAAAGGCGGTTTACATAGTCCTGGAACTGTTCTGTGCCCGCTCTCACGACAGGCCCTCCACTGTAAGCCTGCGGGTGGCAAAATCCAGGTTCCATGTAAGGCGCCTGCCAGGGGCCAAAGGCTCTACAAATTCTTTTTCAAAGGCGGACTTTGCCGCCTCGTACTGGATGAAAAAGTCCTGGTATTCCTTGTGGTACGCCTGGAAAGCCTCATCCGAAGGCTTCACCCCCGCGCTTATCATGTAGCTTAACAGATCTTTCCGGGAACCAACCTCATACCCCAGCGCCTCCAGATGATCCATAGCCCTGCTGCTGTCCAAAATGATTTCTTTCATGAGAATCCAATCCTTTCGTTATTATAATACTGTATTCAGGCGGAAACAGCCGCCGCGGCTGTCCCATAGCACTGGCCTTGGCAGTTTCCATAGCAGGTGGCGGTGCAGGTGGTGCCGCAGGTTGCAGCGCAGCCGCCCCCGCAGCCCCCTGAACAGCCGGAACCGCAGCCGGAGCAGCCGGAACACCCGCTGCATCCGCTGCACCCGTTACAGCCCCCGGAGCAGGCAGAACACCCGGCACAGCCTGACACACACCCTGTTGTACACTGGCCGGAACAGCCGATACAGCCGTCACAGCCTCCGGATCCGCCGGAACAGCCTGTGCAGGATCCCCGGCACCCTCCCGTACAGCCGCTGTCACATCCGGTACAGCTTTTGCAGGCGCTGGAACAGCCGTTGCACCCGCCTGTGGCACTGCCATAACAGCCCCCGCAGCCGGAACAGCCGGATCCGCACCCGCTGCCACATCCGGAACAGCCCCCGCACCGGCCGGAGCAGCTTCCGCTGCATCCGGAACAGCTTCCCCCGCAACCGCCGGAGCAGCCTGTGCCGCAGCCCCCAGTGCAGTTTTTCCCACAGGAGCCGCTGCACCCAGAGCCGCAGCCGCCGGAACAACTGGAGCAGCCGGAACATCCGCTGCAGGAGGAAGAGCAGCTCCCGCCGCACCCGGAGCAGCCGCTGCAGGAGCTGGAGCAGCTTGCCCCGCAGCCTGAACAGCTTCCCACGCATGACCCTGCGCACAGGCCGCTGCAGGCCCCCCGGCAGGAGCTTTGCGCCCCCTGCATGGGTTCTGCCGCCAACGCCTCCACCTGATTTAAAAGGCTTTCATTAAAGGCCCCGGGGATGGGATCCCCTTTTTCAGAGGGCATCACCCCTTCCGGGGATTCCTCCCCCACTAAGACAAGGCCGGGGATATCCGCTACCGCCAGCAGGGGGTTGATGGTTTTCTGCCCGTGCTCTGCCAAAACCCGTCCTCCAGGCTGGGGCATAGTCTCAAAATCATACGCTGTGCCGGCAAACCCGGCAAGGCTGCCAAAGCCGCCCCGCCGGGCCAATTCCGTCCTTGTCTTTTCCCGCAGCCTGTTAATCTGCGCCGCTGTCAGCATCCCTTCACCCCCAGACTGCTGAAACGGAAATCCAATCCCCGTCCCGGTAAAATTTCAGTATGTTGCCGTTTGCTGTGTCTATCCAGCCCAGAGTGGTGTTTTCCGGGGGTTCCTCCTGGGCCACCAGGCCCCCCTGGGCGTTGATGTAGTCGTTTGGCACCTTGCCGTCCTCCCCCAAAGGGGCCACGCCCCCGGCCTCCCCCTTTTTCAGGCCTGATAAGGATTCCCGCAGGGTGCTTTGGACATACTCCCGCACATCCATATCCAGCTTTTCCATGGCCTTTGACACACTTTCCAAGGCCTCCCGCAAAGTTTCCGCGTCTGCTTTTCCCAGGTACAGGGCATGGATGTTGTCGATAAGCCGCTGGATGACAGGGTTTACCACTGTCTCGGCGTTTACCGGGTCTGTGTTCTGGAAGCGCCGGATATCCGTATGGTATACCGGGGCTTCTGAAAAAGTATAATGGATATCTGCCATAGCGCCCCCTAGAATTCATCGTCAAAGGTGAAGGTAAAGGACACCCCCGCGTCCTTCCCCTTTGGCAGCATGTTGCGGATGGCGCACAAAACGCCGTCCGCATCCACCAGAGCGGCCTCGCTTATGTTTGTGCCCGCCAAATCATCCGGCGGGATGGTAATAGTATACCGGGCCGTTGTGGGGATGGGGTATGCCGCTTCCCCCACAGGATACCGGCCCACCTCCTGATGCAGGGAGGTTTGGTCTGGGCTGGGCGCCAGCACATTGCCCTCCGCGTCTGTGCCGCCGCTGCCAAAGGCCACATAGGCCACTGGGGACAGGGCAGAAACCGCCCCGCTGGTTACCCTGCATAATGCCGTCCTGCGGGCTGTGGTGATAACAGTGGTGATGCTTTCCATGTTGTTTTCCATGCTTTCTCGCTCCTTTTCTATAGGATTTCCCGTATAACAGGCCCGTCAAAATCCCGCCTGCCGTTAAAGGAGGCGGAGCCGTCAAAGAGCCATTCCCCGTCCAGGATCTGCCCGGCAGTGAAGCCAAAGGCATTTCTGGCTCCCAGCGCTATGGCTGTCTGGGGCAGTTCTGCATGCCCCCTTTCCCGGATAGGGATAGAACAGGCGGCGGAAAGGCCAAGCCGGGCAGGGTTTCTGGCATGTACGCCAAAATCCATGACAAAAGGCCGTATGCTGCCCCCGGCAGGCTCGCAAAAGCTCGTAGACAGCTCTACCGCTTCCATGGCAAGGCCCCACAGGGACTGTCCCAGAACCCACGTGCCGTCCAGCCGCTTTTCGCCGGACAAGGTGGTGCAGTCCTGGAGGACGCCATTTAGGAACCGGAGGTCAAACCCGGCCGTTTTCAGCCAGAAGGCGGCTGTGCGGTGGTTCCCAAAGGGCACTGTATCAAATTTAGTGGCATATCTGTTTGATACCGCCCACGATGCCCGCAGCCGCCAGGGCGCTGGCCGCCGCATCAAAGGCGCTGACAGCCGACTCCCCGTATTCCTCTGCGGAACGGGCGGCGGCTTCCTGCTGCTGGCTCAGTTCCTGTATCTCATCAGCCAGCCGGGCGCTTTCCCCGGACAGGTCATCCATGCTCACCCCGGCTTCCTCCAGCCGCTGGGTGGTGGCGGATAAGCGCCCCTGCTGGTTCTCAAGGGTAGCCTGGGTGCTGGCCATGCGCTGCTCCAGCTTCAGCTGTTCCCGCTCCAGGGCGGAGGTGTCGCCGGTAGTGTTCTGGATCTGCTGGCCCAGAAGGGCGTGCTGCTTTCTAAGGTTTTCAAGCCTGCCCTGGGTGCGGTCTATGGCGGCCTGCTGTTTCTGGTAGGCCGATATATCCCCCTGTGCCCGGTTCAGGGACTGTATCTGACTGCCCAGCTTTGCAAACTCCGCCTGGGCCTGGGAGAAAGTACCCTTGAAGCCGGAATTGGCCTGGGCGTTGAGCTTAAAGAGCATTTCATATTGCTTGCCGCTGGGCATTTACTGTCTCCCCCTTCCAAACTTGCGGCCCCTGTGCCGCAGCTGTTCCCGGGCTTCCTCCTGGCGCTGTTCCTCTTTTTCTATCAGCTGGTTATTGACTTTGATCCACTCCGTCAATTCCCGTAAGGGCTGGGCCAGCCACTCAAACACACTGGTGCCCCTGTTGTTTTTGGCAAGGATAAAACACTGTTCCCGCAGCCACCCCCCGGCGTCCTGCGCCGTCAGGCCGGCGTCAGCAAAAAATCCCGCACCTTCCCCACGATGGTGTTATAATCCCGCATGGGCAGGGCCTGCAGCAGCTTTTCGTTCACCAGCCGGATGCCCTTTCATCCCGGTCCGTGCAGGCGCGCACGGCCATTAACGTCATGAATTCCCAGGACAGGTGGGGCAGCACCAGGTTTTTGAACCGCCGGTTCATCTCCGCTGAAATGGCGAGGGTGTCCGCGCCGGTAAGGGAATCGAAATCGAAGTGCATTTCCTCCACCGTCTTGCCGTCGAAGGTAAACGGCTTTTTCAGCCTGTGGGTGTAGGTGCCGGGATCCGGCGCATTTTCCAGCGCGGCTTCCACCTGGCTCACCTGTTCCATTTCGTCTTTTGTGGTAGTTTCTTTCTGCATAGTGCCCTCCTTGTAAAAGATACGTAAAAATGCGTATAAAGCGCTTGACAATACGTGATAATACGTGTATAATAATCTTGTGAGGTGAAAAGAATGAAACGCAAAGACCTTGACCGGGCGCTGAAAAAAGCCGGATGGCAGATATCCCATGGCGGGAACCATGACAAGGCCGTCCACCCGGATAAGCCCGGAACCACGCTCATACTTCCAAGGCATACGGAAGTGAAAGAGATCCTCGCAAGATCCATCCTAAAGGCTGCTGGGCTGGAATAGCCCGGCCCCTTTGGGCACCCTATTAACAGGAGGTACCCTAATGGCTCAATATGTTTATCCCGCTGTTTTCCATCCAGATGCGGAGGAAGGAGGGTTCTTTATCTCCTTCCCGGATTTGCCCGGCTGCATGACCGAGGGCCACGATATGGCTGAAGCTTTATTTATGGCCCAGGACGCGCTGGAAATGTGGCTTTCCCACGCGGAAGATAAAGGGTTGCCTATCCCCGCTCCCAGCCCTGCGCCGCAGGCAGAAGCCCCGGCGTTTGTGAACTTTGTCCGGGCCGATACAAACGCCTGGCGCAAAAGGAACGACAGCCGGGCTGTAAAAAAGACCCTTTCCATCCCGAACTGGCTCAATACACGGGCAGAAGAGGCTGGTGTAAACTTCTCCCAGATCCTCCAGGACGCCCTGAAAGAGCGCCTGCACCTCACCTGACAAAGAACAGCCCCCGGATGCCCTCCGGGGGTTTTCTTTGCTTTTGGGCCTGTGCGGCTACTTGCCCAGTGCCTTGCGGATATCCGCCATATAGTCCTTGTCCATGATGACACACTTCATGTTGCGCTTGTCCACTTCCCATAGCTGCTTGCCGTCCCGGTAGCCGGCGAAATAGTACACCACATATTCGCCATTGGCGTCGGCGGCCCCCATGGGGGCGCGGCCGCCCGGGTCAAAGGATTTGGGCCGGACGATCATCACGTACTTGTTGGCCCAGATGCCCACCTCCGTCTGTTCGGTGTCCCAATATTCCTCGGCTTCCCGCAGTTCGATCATGTGCTTGTCCGGGGTGGCCAGCCTCACGGCGTCGCCGGTGGGACTCAACCAGTCTATTTTGGTGGTCATGTTATCCACCATGCCGTAAAGGGGTACCTCCATGTTGCCCATCATGCCGGTGCCCGCAATGGTCACACAGGGATACACGATGCTGGGCAGCTGCACCTTTGCGATGCCGCAGTAGTTGACGCCGTCCTCGTAAGCCTCCAGCTGTATGGTGGCGGCAGGTTGTTTCGGCATAATTTTCCCTCCTTATCCGGCCAGTGCGGCCTGCACATAGCTGATATCGTATTCCAGTGTAAAGTCGATCTCCTGGGCCGGGCTGGGCGGTGTGATGTACACATGGATGCGGATGATGCCTGCCATCAGGTCCAGGAGATTGTTTTCGCTTTCCAGCATCACGGCCCGGGCCCCCAGCAGGTGCTCCGCCGCCACCTGGCCGTTGAGCCAGATGTTGCCGCTGTCCAGGATGTTGTCCACAAGCCGCCGGGTCATGGGCCTGTCCAGCCTTGCCCAGAAGGTGCGCACAAAGGTGTTGCCCACCCAATCGAACATCCGGGAGACCGGGATAAACTGGTCTTTTACATCGGTGTTTGAGGGGTAGCAGGCGGTATAATTCCCCTTGGCCGTCCAGCCCATGCCGATGAAGTTCAGAGCCGTAACCACACCCCAGGAGCCTGCCACAAGGTTCGCCTGTTCCCAGGTGAGGTTTACCTCTGTACCGTCCTCCAGGCAGCAGCCGTCGATCTTGAGGCTTTTGTTGCTGGGGGATTCATAAGGGCACCCGCCGTTTTCCGTGTCCACCTGGGCCATGAGCCCGGCTAGCTGGGTGCTGAGATGGAAGCGGTAGCCGCCTAACTTCACCATAGGCCAGCACAGGATCTGGTTTACGTCCACCAGGTTGTTTTTGGCCTTGTAGTCCGTCAGCTGGCTGTATTCCGCCACACCCCCGGCGGAGCAGTCCACATCAATGAGGGCTTTGGCCCCGAACAGGCCATTGATGGCCGCCGCTTTCGTAGTCAGGACAGCCGCCACCACAGGGTCATGGGAGAAGCCCGGGGCCAGCAGCAGGTCGGAGATCTTTCCTGCCGCCGTCATGCAGGCGTCCACCTGGTCTATGCCCATGATGATATCCGTACTGGTGACGGCAGCGGGGTCAAGCTGCGCGGCCTCTACTGTAAGGGACGCGGCGCTGTAGGCCGCGCCGCCCTCCAGAAGCTCCAGAACACAGCCCTTCCCCTCCTCGTAGAACAGGGTGTAGTCCTCATCTTCCTTGAGCACCGCGGTGCTTTCCCCCTCCCCGCCTGTTACCTTCAGGCCCTCCCGGACAGCTTCAAAGGGCAGGACAGCCCGGTGGTCAGTTATGCTGAAGCTTTCGCTCACAGCGGCCTTTTTCATGTCCGGGTCGGCGGGATCCAGGACGTTGCAGAAGATCACCGGCTGGCAGCCGTACAGTTTAAAGTGGCTGTACATGGCTTCGCACAGGGTGTATTTCTTCCAGTCATAGGAGAAGCCTAGCTTCTCCACCGCCTCATCCCAACTGGCGCAGAGGACGGGGGTATTGGCCTTGGCGGGCTTTTCCGCTGTGTGGACGGGCGCAGTACCCACCACAAAGGGGATGCCGCTGTCGGCCACCACGGGGATGCTCACCGCCGTGGCCTGTTCTTTTACGTGTACACCTAAGTTTGGCAAAGAAATCACTTTCCTTTCGCTGCTGTCTTTTCCTCCCAACTATAAAGTGGTAAAATGGAAATGGGGAGGAGGTGAATAAAATGCAAAGGTACATACTCACATTTGGGCCTCGAGTCACAAAAGAGGAGCGTGCCAAAGTGATGCAGCATCTTGAAAAAATGGGAGTTAACTATGCGGTCGGCACAAATAATACCCACTCAGATGCGCGGCGGGGTATAGTCCCACAAGTAGACTATATTTCTATTTTGTGGGATGGTTTCGGGAATTTTTTGGGATCAGAAATTTGCCGCCAACTGCCGGAAGGCTGCACAATAGACCGAAGATGATCGTCAAAAATCCTCGCGCTTAGCTGAGAACCTCCCCGTATCCGGGTCACATTCTATCGTGACCCGGAATTTCTTATCCTCGTACCAGAGAAGCTTGCGGTACTTCTTGGCGTTCTTGCCTTTTAGGTAGACGGCAAGCCGCATAATAACCGCCCCGGCAACGCCGATAAGAAAATCCTGCCCGTTAAGGCTCGGCATGGGGCTTTCAAAGGCGGCGGTCACGCCCTCCATGATGTGTAGGAGCTTCCCGGAGAGGTCAGCCCCCGGAGAGAGCCGGAACGCTTCGCCAATCTTCATAAAGAGCCATACAAAGAGCAGGTACGGCGCATTGAGGATAAGCAGCTTTTTGATGTTCGGTTTCATCTGTCACGCCCCCTGTCCTTGTTTTTTACTTTCTCCCGGTTCTGGTTCATCTGCTTTGCCTTTTCCTTAAAGGCAGCTAACGCCTTGCGGATAGACGGCTTTTTCTCTCTGGTTAGCTTCTTGGCGGCAAACTCCTTAAAGGCTTCCGTCATAACGTCCACGTCCCGCCCCTTGAAAAAGACAAGATACCGGGGCGGTTCTTCGCCCTTTACTTTTTTAAGGCTGTAATCAATGCCGTATTTCTTGGCAACGGGTTCAAACGCTTTTATGTTAGCGTCCGTGATTTCCATACTGGAAACGCCCGTGTTCTGCTTCATTAGGTGCTTTAGCGTCTGTCTGCCCCGGTATTCCTTTGGTGCTTTGTGCTTCCTTGCGTCAAGCAGCTTTTTCACGGCTTTCTGTAAGACTTCGGCGGTCAGCCTTGCCGTCTTGATTGAGATAGCAACGGTCTTTTCGTTGATTTGTTCCTGCATGGGCGGTCAATCCCTCCTTTCTTGGGTCTGTGCGGGGAAGCCGCCCCGGTTATCGGTTATGCACACGCACACGCAAGCCGTCCAGTACGTCCGTCTTGATACCGACAAGATACACTGCCTCGCTGACCGACACCAATAAGGTGCTGGGTAACTACACGTTTTCCTCTGACTACAGCGCCATGAAGTTCACCACCAGCGGCGATGTGCTGACCATCACCAGCCCTACCGCTCCCACCGGCGATGTGACTGTCAGCGCCAGCAAGAAGGACTCCAAACGCATGGGCCTGGTTGTGTGGGACGATGGCACCTTCGGCCCCGGCGTGGGCCAGCAGAACACGGTCACCTATACGCAGTCCGTCACAGACCCCATTGCTGCTTACCTGAAACTCAATGTTTCTTATCCTTGTGAATTCCGAGGGCTTTGCCTACGCACGGTACGCAGCATACCTCTCCGGCGCACGGACTCTGGCCCTCATGAACCGGTACCCCTCCCTGCGGGATTTTTGTGTGCAGATGGACACGCTGGTGGACAAATACGTCCAGCAGGCTGTGGTTGAGCAGGAGGACGGTGGCTTCACCCTGCCCTATTCGGATTTGGACGCGGAGGTGGAGCGGAGAGTATATGACGAGGATATACAGAGTGCTGCTTTGAGAGGCTTGAGGGGCGGCAGGTCAAACCTTATGAAGAACTTCAGGAGGGCGGAAAATGACGGCTGAAACGTTTGCGGAATTTGTAAATGCCATCCGGCCCAATAGTGATTCGGCAGTGGCGGTCTGGCTGGAATGGGCCGATGAACTGGGGGAATATGACAGCAGCCATGGCGAAAAGCCTGCCGGTTCCTATAAAACTTCCGAGATGTTCCTGGATGAGTTCACCCAGAAATTCTCGGATATCCGGGAACTGTACGGTGACGATGTGGCTGGAAAAGTGATTTCCCTGGCGGAGATCGGCGCTTGTCCTTTCCCCTGGGAGATGAAGCTGGCTGCGGAGCATCTGGCGGCAGGCGGGAGCGTCCACGATATCGCGGAGATGGAAGAATCCGGGGTGCTGGAGGATTTTTCGGATATTTTGCAGGAGGACGGCCCCGCTATGCGGATGTGACCGGCTGTCGGCCCACAGTGTGGACGAGATTGTGCGTGGCAAGCCCCGCACAACTCGCCGTGTCGGGGCTTGTAGGGCTGGGTCGGGAAAACGCTCGGCTCTGCTCCCACGCGGGCCGTGTTGGGGCAATGTTGGCCCGGTTTGAAAAGGTGCCAATTTCCAGCGAATATGGGTGGTATAGGCAAGGTCGAAAAGCAAGCGGGAGAAAGTGAGGTGGGTTGCGCTGCACCCACCTCACGGTTCACTGCGCCCGGCAATGCCGGTCGCGTCGGGAGTTTTCGGGCTTTCAGATGTGCATTTTGAAGGGTGGGTTGCTGATAAGGTTGTCAGCAAAATGGGTGGGTTGTAGTGCGGAAAAAGGCCAGTAAAACGACGTTTTGAGTACGGTTGCGAAATTTAGAAGGAGGTGAAGTCATGCCTGCGCCAAAAGGGAAAAAGAAGTTTCTGCTTTGGGCGTACCCAAGCACATTGGAGCTCGTAAAAAATAATTATAGGAAGGACAAGAGCAAGAGTCAGTCCGAGTTTATCGACCGGGCAATCTGCTATTACGTTGGCCACGTCACGGCTGACGAAGATACTTCGTATCTTCCCAACGCGCTCCTCTCCAACATGAAAAGCATCGTGGCTGAGAGCGATAACCGCCAGAGCAAAATGATTTTCAAGCTGGCGGTGGAGCTTGCCATGCTCATGAACGTGGTAGCCGCCAGCAGCGAGATCGACGAGATATCTCTGGCCCGGCTGCGCGGTGAATGTGTCCAAGAGGTAAAACGTCTCAACGGCAATTTCAGATTTGAGGACGCGGTCGAGTGGCAAAGTTAGTTACGAAATTTAAGTACCTGAAACCGGGCGCTCGTCAGGGGCGCGGCGGGTATGCAAAATATATTGCTATCCGTGATGGTGTGGAGAAAATCGATGACTCCAAACGGTTTGCGCCCGTTACCTGGAATCAGAAACAACTAATAAGGAAAATTCTGCGGGACTTTCCTGACAGTAAAGAGATGTTAGAGTACGAAGATTACCAACAGAAACAGACAGTTGAATCTGCATCCGAATTTATCTCCCGCGCTATCGAGGACAACGCCGCTGTTGCGCTGAATGCAAAAACTTATGCTGACTATATTGCTACCCGTCCCCGTGCTGAACGGTTCGGTTCTCACGGGCTGTTTACAGATGATGGTGTGCAGGTGAATCTCGCGGAGGTATCGCGGGAGCTCAACGACTACGGCGGCAACGTGTGGACGGCAATTATTTCCTTGCGCAGAGAAGATGCAGAGCGGCTCGGCTTTGACAATGGCTCCCGCTGGCGGGATATGCTCCGTACCCAGACCCAAGCGCTCTCTGAAAACTTGCGTATTCCTATGGGGCACTTGAAGTGGTTTGCGGCTTTCCACAACGAGGGACATCATCCCCATGCGCATCTCATCGCCTACTCTACAGTGGAAAGTGAGGGATATCTCACCAAGCAGGGTGTGCAGAAATTGCGCTCTGCTTTTGCAAAAGACATTTTTGCCCAAGATTTGCTCTGCATCTACGAAAAGCAGACGGAGCACAGGGATAACCTGCGTTCCACCAGCAAAGATGTGCTTGCGGAAATAATTTCTCAGATAAATACTGGTAGATATTCCAATCAGTATCTGGAAGAACTGCTCCTGCAGCTTGCCCAGCGGCTTTCCCGTACCAAAGGTAAAAAAGTGTATGAGTACTTCAAGGCTGATGTAAAAACACTCATTGATTCTATCGTCGATGAAATTGCAAAGGACAATCGTATCTCTGTACTTTACGATTTGTGGTATAAGCAGAGGGAAAATGTGCTGCACACTTACAACAGCAACCTGCCAGAGAGGATTCCTCTGTCGCAGAACAAGGAATTCAAAACAATTAAGAACACCATCATTCAGACAGCTATGGAACTGGTTCTGGACAGCCAGCAGGAACAGGTCGCTGAAGACGATGTTAAAATTACGCACAGACAATCACACTCAGTTGCTGGTACTGGTACTGGTATTGGGATGAACGCTCTACGCCTGTTTCAGCAGACCAGCCAAATATTACAAAATGAAGTTCAACCCATCTATCAAGACAAAAGAGTTGACCGAAAACTGCGCCGGAAAATCAACGAGAAAAAGCAGGCGCAGGGGTTACGGCAATAAAAAATATCGTAAGAGAGGGCCGCGCCGCTTGGCGCGGCTTTTTCTCTTGGAAAGGAGTTTCATGTCAGGATTTATTCCTTTTACGGACGAGCAGAAAGAGAAAGCAAGGCGCACCGATCTGGCTGGCCTGCTCCGCAGCCAGGGTGAGACCTTGCGCAAATCCGGCTCGGAGTTGGAGTGGCTGGACGGTTCTCAGAAGGTCACCATCCGGGGCAACCTGTGGTTCCACCAGTATGAGCAAGTAGGCGGCGACTCCATTGACTTCGTAAGAAAATTCTACCACAAATCCTACCCGGAAGCAATGGAATATTTATTGGGGCAGAGTGGCGGTGTGCTTTCCGTTATGTCGCCTGCAAGAAAGGTTACGCCTAAATTTGAATTGCCGCCTGCCAATGATAATATCCGGCGGGTGTTTGCTTACCTGCTGAACCGGCGAGGCATCGATAAAGACGTGCTTTACGCTTTCGTTCACAAAAAGATGATTTACGAATCCGCGCAGTACCACAACGTGGTGTTCGTAGGCTTTGATAGGGATGGCACTCCCCGCCATGCCAACAAGCGGGGGACCGGCTCTACGTCCACCTACAAGGGCAATGCTGTGGGAAGTGTGCCGGAGTATAGCTTTCACTGGAACGGTAGAAGCAACAGGTTCTATCTGTTCGAGGCCCCAATTGATATGTTGTCCTTCATCTCCATGAACAAGGACGGCTGGCGCAACCACAGCTATGCAGCCGCCTGTTCCGTTTCAGATAAGGTGTTGTTCCAATGCTTGACAGACAGCCCTGGCATCAATAAAGTGTCCATCTGTTTCGACAGCGACGAGTCGGGCCAGCTTGCCGCCCAGCGGATTACTGCAAAACTCATAATGCAGGGTGTAGAATCAGAAATCCTCGTGCCGGTCAACAAGGACTGGAACGAGGATTTATTGTGCAGCGATGAAATGGAGGTGGAGCAGTCATGCCAAATATTGCGCCGCTAATTTTCGTGGGTGCGCTTATGTTTTGTATTCTCAGCGGCATCACTCTTCTGGCCCACATTTATAATCTAAATAATATCAAGGCGAAAACGGTTGGTGATGGTCAGCACGGCACCGCACGATGGGCTACGAAAGCAGAGATAAAAAAAGTATACCGGCACGTTCCCTTTACACCGGAGCGTTGGCGGGAACAGGCGGCTCATGGGAAGGAACCCTCTCTTGAAAATGGTGGAGCACTCCCCCAGGGCATCGTCATGGGCTGCACTGGCAGAAAGGAAACCATCGCAATGGTGGACACTGGCGATGTTCATGCTCTCATGATCGGCGCGGCAGGTGTCGGCAAAACTGCCTACTGGCTTTATCCGTGCATCGAGTACGCCTGCGCCAGCGGCATGAGCTGGCTCTCGAGCGACACCAAGGGGGACCTGGCACGAAATTATGGGACTATCGCTGAAAAATACGGCTATCACGTTTCGGTTATAGACCTGCGCAACCCCACCCGCTCCCACGGCAACAACCTGCTCCACCTGGTCAACAAGTATATGGACGCTTACCTGGAATGCCCCGACCAGCTTGCCTATAAAGCCAAGGCCGAAAAGTATGCGAAAATCATTGCCAAGACCATCATCATGTCCGGCATGGACGGCTCATCTTTTGGTGACAACGCCTACTTCTACGATGCCGCCGAAGGCCTTTTGACCGCAACAATTCTTCTGGTGGCTGAGTTCTGCGAACCGCAGAAACGGCACATCGTCTCCGTGTTCAAAATCATCCAGGAGTTGCTGGCTCCCTCCCAGCAGAAGGGGCAGAACCAGTTCCAGCAGCTCATGGCTATGCTCCCCAATGACCATAAGGCCAAATGGTTTGCCGGAGCCGCGCTGAACACCTCAAAAGAGTCCATGGCAAGTGTCATGGGTACTGCGCTGTCGCGGCTCAATTCGTTCCTCGATAGTGAGTTAGAGCAAATCCTTTGCTTCGATACAGAAATAGATGCCGAAAGATTCTGCAACGAGAAGTGCGCCGTGTTCGTTATTTTGCCGGAGGAAAACCCTAATTCCTTTTTTATGATTTCGCTGATTATTCAGCAGCTCTACCGGGAAATCCTCTCCGTGGCAGATGAGAATGGCGGCAAGCTGAAAAATAGATGCGTGTTCTTTGCTGACGAATTTGGAACCATTCCAAAGATTGAATCTGCCGAGATGATGTTCTCCGCCTCCCGCTCCCGCCGCTTGCAGATCGTGCCCATCATTCAATCCTTTGCCCAGCTGGAGAAGAACTATGGCAAAGAGGGCGCTGAGATTATCGTGGATAACTTACAAGACATCATCTTCGGTGGGTTCGCGCCCAACAGTAATTCTGCCGAAGTGCTGTCCAAGGCCCTGGGCAGCCGCACAGTGATGTCTGGCTCAGTGTCCAGGAGCAAGAACGACCCCAGCCAGTCTTTGCAGATGATAGAGCGGCCTCTCATGACGCCGAACGAGTTGAAGTCTATGCCCAAGGGACAATTCATCGTGATGAAAACCGGTTTCTACCCCATGAAAGTCAGGCTCAAGCTGTACTTTGATTGGGGCATCCAGTTTGATGAACCGTACGCTGTCCCGGAGAACGGCAATCGTAAGGTAGCTTATGCGGAGAAGAATGAACTCCTACAGGCCATCGTGCTGAAATACCACCCGGAATGGTTGAAGGAGGATGATACGCCGCCGGAGGATGCACCCGCTGGAGGGCAGAGTCAGGACGTTCCCTCGCAAAAGCAGCGCAAGCGCTCTTCAAAGAAGAAAGGCTCCGCAAGCAGACAAAATAGGCCATTAAAAGAAGTTGCTCCCCATAACCGTGAGTCAGAGGTAGTGCAGGATGGGCCGGTTTGATTTCCTGTACAAGATGGATTTGCAGCACCGGGCCGTGGCTGTGTATATCTATCTGGCTGACCGGGCAAATCGGGATGGCGAGTGCTGGCCTGCCATCCCCACCATAGCTAGGGAATTGAAACTGTCGCAGTCTACGGTTCGTAGGGCCTTGCAAGATTTGCGAAAGGCGGAGTTGTTGGAAACAGAGCAGCGCTATCGTGCAAAGGGCGGCAAGAGCAGCTTGCTTTTTCGCTTAAAGAGAATATGACAAAAAAGCACCCGCCGCCAAGGAACCTTTGCGCTCTCTCGATGGCAGGTGCCTCCTGTCATGGTGGAAGCTCTATTGAACTAACCAAATGAAGATGATATACTCCAGAGATAGAAAAGCCTTTCTCTCTTTAGTAAAAGGCACTGAATTAAAGAGAATGCAAATTCTCGATATAATCTTTTTGATTATATTGTTTCGATACTATCTCTTAATTTTTTGTCTATAGTCTCCTTATGCCGTTAAAGGCATCAATTTGTTCCCCCAATTCAGTCGGCGTTTCAGAATTAAATATCGCCTTCGTCTGCAGAGATTGTCCTGACCCCAAAGCAAAAATAGAGGATATGGAACACCCACACGCCCCCCAGCACAATGCGCCCCACCGGCACGGCGTGCATCATCACAAAGCCGATGGACATGAGCAGGGTCACCGTCACCATAATGCGCACCTTGGTCTTTTTCGTCATGCCCTTGCCCTGGACAAAGCTCTCCAGGTTCTCCTTATAGAGCTTCGTACCCTTGAACCACCTGTCCAAGCGTTCCGAGCTGCGTGCAAAGCAGAACGCCGCCAGCAGCAAAAACGGGAACGCGGGCAGCAGGGGCAGAACCGCCCCCACCGCACCCAGCCCCACGCCGATGCAGCCCAACGCTATGTACCCGATTTTCTTGATTTTCATGCCTGTTCCTCCAATCTCCGTTTCTCTTTTCTGGTCTCGATTACGTGCCGCACCGCCTGCACCGGGCAGACAAGGAGCATCCTGGGCCCGGAAAAGCGCATCACCGCCCGGATCTTCTCCCGCATCTCTGGTTTGTAGCAGTGTACCCGGCAGTTGGAGCAGAAGGTCTTTGTCTCCATGAACGGGCAGTGGTCGCTGCGCTGTCGGGCGTATTCGGCCAGCGCCGCGCACTCCGGGCAGAGTCCCTTGGTGTGGTGGTTTTTCCGGCAGTAAAGGGCAATCATCTTGGCCACCATCGCCTTTTCCCGCTCCCGCTTTGTGTTCGTGTCCATCAGCTCAGCCTCCCATTTTCCACCGAGTACACCTGGTCTGCTATGCGCATGGTGCTCTGCCGGTGGGACACCAACACCACGGTCTTGCCGCCCCGCTCCTGGCCCAGGGACTTCAAAATCACCGCCTCGTTCAGGCTGTCCAGATTACTGGTGGGTTCGTCCAGCAGCATCAACGGAGCGTCGTGAAGGAATGCCCTTGCCAGCCCCAGCCGCTGGCGTTCCCCACCGGAGAGGGTGCCGCCCAGCTCGCCCACAGGGGTGTCGTAGCCTTTTGGCAGGGTCATGATGAAGTCATGGACAGCGGCCTTTTTGCAGGCGGCGACGATTTCTTCATCTGTGGCGTCCAGCTTTGCAACGCGGAGATTGTTCTTGATGCTGTCGTGAAACAGATGGGTCTCCTGGGTAACGACGCTCTCCATGTCCCGGAGGTTTTGGGTGTTGATCTGCCCCACGTCCCGGCCCGAGACCTGCACCTGCCCAGGCCCTGCCTGCCAGAAGCGCATGAGCAGCTTTAAGAAGGTAGACTTGCCGCTGCCGCTTTTGCCCACGATGCCCACCACTTTCCCTTTTGGCACGTCCAGGCTCAGCCCGCTGAGGACTTGTTCGCCGCCGTAGGAAAAGCTGAGGTTTTCAGCCGCCGCGCCGGTGAACTCTACCTGGGTCTGACCGCTGACCTCCTCTACCAAAGGCGCCTCCTCCAGAATGTCCAGCACCCGGTTTCCGGCGGCGAAGGTGCTCTGCAGGGTGCTGCCCAGGTTGGCCAGAGCCACATAGGGGCCAAAGCTGCTCATGAGCGCCACCGTGGGGATAAGCACCCCGGCAAAGTCCACCTGCCCCTGGCTGTACAGCGCCGCCGAGATGAACAGCATTGCCAGGTCCAGCAGGAGAATCACCGTATTTGTGACCGCCATGCTCCTCCCGGCCTTGCGCTTCATCTTAGACTCGCTCTCCGAGAGGGCATCGGTGCGGGCGTTCATCTCAGCGAGGCGGGCTTCCCCCTGGCCGTACTGGATGATTTCGTCCAGCCCCCGCAAACTGTCCAGTACAAAGGCGCTCAGCTCCCCGGATTCCCGCCGGAACACCATGCCGTCCTCCCCGCTGAGCCGGGAGGTGAGCATGGGCACGGCCAGCCCCACCACGGCATAAGCGAACAGAGCCAGCAGCCCCAGCGTCCAGTGGTAGCTGCCGATAAACAGGCACATCACCACCGTGAACAGCCCAGCAATCGCCGCCGGGGAGATGGTGTGGGCGTAGAACACCTCCAGCAGCTCAATGTCCGAGGTGATGACTGCTATCAGATCGCCACGGTCCCGGCCCTCCAGCTTGGCGGGGCACAGGCGGCGCAGGGCCCGGAACACTTTGTCCCTTATGAGCGCCAGCAGCTTGAAGGCGATAAAGTGATTGCTGGCCTGCTCGGCATAGCGCAGTACGCCCCGCAGCAGAGCGAACACGCCCACGGAAATGAAAATGGCGGTCA
Source organism: Acutalibacter sp. JLR.KK004 (assembly GCF_036941085.1). Lineage (NCBI taxonomy): Bacteria > Bacillati > Bacillota > Clostridia > Eubacteriales > Acutalibacteraceae > Acutalibacter > Acutalibacter sp. JLR.KK004. The sequence goes on along the minus strand of NZ_JAYMNQ010000001.1, from coordinate 72,121 downwards.
GGCTGAAGGGCGTGTCAAACTGCAATAAATCCAGCGCCGCGTACCCGCCGAAGATGGTGATAAACGCCGCGCACAGGTGCCCGGCCAGGCCCATGAGAATTGCCAGCACCATGAACCCGGCTAAAGGCTGTACCAGCCCTATCAGCCGCAGCATTACCTTGAATCCGCTCCTTTTCATTCAGATGGCCTCCCTTCCGTAGTTCTCCAAAGACTGTTGGGCGTTCCAAAGGGCAGCGTAAGCGCCCCGCTTTTCCAGCAGCTCATAGTGTGTGCCGTGCTCCGCAACGTGGCCCTTTTCCACCACATAAATGTTGTCCGCGCCGGTCACATTGGCCAGCCGGTGGGAGATGAGAATGACCGTCTTTTCCCTGGCCAGCCGGTGTATCTCCTCCATGATGTCATTCTCGCTCTCCACGTCGATGTTGGAGGTGGCCTCGTCGAAGATGTACACTGGACTGTCGTGGAGCAGCGCCCGGGCCAGGGCCAGCCGCTGCCGCTGGCCGCCGGAGAGGTTTGCGCCCTGCTCGGTGAGGGGGGTGTCAAGGCCCTTCTCCTGCCGGAGGAAACCGTCCAGCTTCACCTTTTCCAGCGCCGCCCAGAGTTCATCGTCCGTGGCATCGGGCCTGCCCATTTGCAGATTTTCCCGCACCGTGCCCTTGAACAGATAGCTCTGGTGGCTGATGTAGGTGATGCTTTCCATCAGGTTTGCCTCGGCTATGTCCGTCAGCTCCACGCCGCCGATCTGGATGGAGCCGGTATAGTCACGGTTACGACCCATGAGAAGTCCGGCGACGGTACTCTTGCCGCAGCCAGATTCCCCCACAATAGCGGTAAAGCCGCCTTTAGGCACAGCTAACTCGATTCCATGAAGAATAGGGCGGTCAGGCTCATAAGCAAAGCCCAGACTGGTGCAGGTGATGGAGCAGTCCTTTGGAAAGGGGGCAGTACCCCGTTCCGGATCGGGCAAGTCCAGCAGGCGGAAAATCTTCTCGCTGGCGGCCATGCCGTTCATGGCGATGTGGAAAAAGCTGCCCAGCTGGCGCATGGGGATGAAAAAATCGGCGGACAGGAGAATGATGAGCAGGCATCCGGCTAAGTCCGCCCGCCCGGCCCGGTACTGGGTCACGGACAGCACCACCCCCAGGGCCGCGCCGCCGTAGGCGATCAGGTCCATGATGGTGATGGAGTTCAGCTGCATGGTCAGCACCTTCATGGTGATGCGCCGGAAACTTTCGGCCTCCCGGTTCATCTCCTCCTGCTTGAAGCTGTCGGACTGGTAAATCTTTAGCGTTGTCAGGCCCTGGAGGTTCTCCAGGAAGGTGTCACCCAAAGCGGTGTACTGGCCCCAGTATTTGGCGAGCAGCTTTTTCGCCCAGGTCTGCACGGCGGCGATGGCAATGGGAATCAGCGGCACGCACACCAGCAGCACCAGCGCCGAGGGCGCGTTCACCGTGCAAAGGTAGGCGAACAGGGTCAGCGGGGCCAGCATGGCGTAGAAAAATTGGGGCAGGTACGCCCCAAAGTAGGTTTCCAGCTGGTCAACGCCCTCCACCGCCACCTGGACCACCTCGGCGGTGCTGGCGCTTTGGCGGTACCCAGCGCCCAGTCCCAGGAGTTTTCGGTAAATCAGCTCCCGCAAAGTGCGCTTGACAGTTTTAGACGAAAGGTAGCCCATGCGGCTGGCCCCCGCTGTGCAGGCGAAGCGGAGCACCACCGCTCCCGCCGCCACCGCTGCTGTCAGACCGATCCGTCTGCTCTCACCCAAAGCCAGGCACGCCAAAAGCGCGGTGATGGCGGTCATCATGGCCATGTTTGCCAATAGAGAGAGCCATTGCAGGGCCACGTTCCCGGCCACGTATTTTCGGCTCTCGGGGACTGTGCCGATCAGGCGTTTGTTGATCATCATAAACTTCATTCACCTCTTAGTTAAGCAACACTAACTTGATTGCCAAATAACAGCGCCCGACAATTAGCGAACGCTAACTACATCCATTTTACTATTCCGCACATCGTTTGTCAACCAAATTTTTAAGCAAACGCAGGAAGGGACGCGATAAACGCGCCCCTCCCCTTTGCCCGAAAGTACACTTACCCAAGATATTGGCAAATAACTTCCGCCGTCCTCTCCGGCCCCACTGAGCTGTCTACGCTCAGTTCATACTGATGAGGGTCGCCCCAGTTTTGCCCGGAGATACTTTTATAGTACGCGCTTCGGGCCATGTCCGACCGTGCAATGCTCTTTTCACCCTCCTGGGCGGTGTCGCCGTACATTTCCATGACCTTCTTCACCCGGTATTCCTTTGGAGCGTGGATGAACACCCGCACTATGTTCTCCCGGCCGCGAAGCACATGATCCGCCGCCCGGCCCACGATCACGCAGGAGCCCTGGTCTGCAATCATCCGGATGGCCTTTTCCTGTGCCGTAATGGCCTGCTGCACAGCGCTGGTGCTCAGGTACAATTCCCGCATGACGGCATTTTCGTCCGCGTTCAGGCCGGAGATAAACTCCTTTGCAAGGCCGCTTTCCTGGGCGGCCAGGGCAGTCAGCTCTTTGTAGTAGCAGGGAACGCCCAGCTTTTCCGCCACCAGCTGGCCTACCCGCTTCCCCGCGGAGCCATGCTCCCGGGCAATGGTGACAATCACGCCGGGCCTGCTCTTCCGCAGAGTCCCGGCGGCTTCCTGTATGCCGCTATCCGGGATACTCAGCTCTTTCCACAGCCTTACCATGACCGCTCCCGTGATGAGAATGGCAAACACATCCGCCAGCGGCGCAGCCCAGAAAATGCCGGTCACACCGGTGAAGATGGGGATAACCAGGGAGAACACGATGAGCAGCACATCCCGCAAAATGGACAGCGGCGCGGCGGCTTTCGCGTGGCCGATGGACTGCAAAAAGATGGCGCAGACCTTCTGCACACAGGTAAACAGAATCAGCGACAGGTAGATGCGTAGGCACAGCACCGCAAACTGGGTGTACAGCTCGCCGTCCGCGCCGAACATCCGGATAAACACCAGCGGGAAAGCCTCAAACAGCACTGTACAGAGCAGGCAGACAATCACCGTCCACTTTATCATCAGCTTCAGCAGCTCCCGCACCCGGGTGTACTTTTTCGCTCCGTAGTTGTACCCCACAATGGGCTGTGCCCCTGCCGCGATGCCGATGGCAATGTTCAGCACAATCTGGAACAGCTTCATGATGACCACGAAAGCGGCCAGGGGAATGTCCGCCCCATATTCCGACTGTGCGCCGTACCGCACCAGCAGGATGTTGTTGATAACCGTAATCACCACAATGGACAGCTGGGTCAGCAAACTGGACGTGCCCAAAGCCATCACCTGCCGGAGAATCTTGCCATTGGGCCTGAAGCTGCCGCCGCCTATGCGGAAAGACTTGCTTCGGGCCAGGTAGGCGGCACAGATAAGAAAGCTGACGAACTGCCCAAGAATCGTGGCCCAGACCGCGCCCTTTATCCCCATGTCCAGCACAAAAATCGCCACCGGGTCCCCGATGATGTTCAGCACCGCGCCCACCAGCATGGCTCCCATAGCGTACCGGGGGCTGCCGTCCGCCCGGATGATGGAGGCTAGGGTGTTCTGCACCAGGGCCAGGGGCATCATGGCGTAGATGATGAAACCGTAGTCGTGGGCCAAGGTGAGGTTCTGGTCCGTGGCCCCGATGAGCCGGAGCAGGCCGTCGCCCCAGGCGTAGCTGACCGCGATAATGATTGCTCCGCCCAGGAAAGAGCCGAGAATGGCGTTTCCTACAATCCTGTGGATATCCTTCGTTTCTCCCCGGCCCAGGGACACGCTGAGCGCCGCGGCAGCTCCATCACCAAAGAACAGCGAAACGCCCCAGCCTATCACCGTGATAGGGAAGATAACCCCGGTGGCGGCGTTGCCCAGATAGCCCACGCCATTGCCTACAAAGATCTGGTCCACAATGTTGTACAGGCAGGAAATGATCAGCGAGAAGATGCAGGGAATGGCAAATTTCCCCAGAAGCCTGCTTACCTTTTCCGTGCCGAGATAGGTACTGTCCTGCATAAAAAACCTCCTGAAAATGCCAAGGGCGGCACACGTCCGACGCGCGCCGCTCCTATATCTGGCATCCCCAAAAGAATAGACACACGCCGTTTTCCGTACCGTAATCAGGCTTACGCACAGATACTTTATGAGGGTATTCCGTGCCGCGTGTGTCGTTGAATGGCTATATTTGATTTGCTTGGTCAGTATAGCATTTTTCCGGCGGGAAAGTCAAATGGTCATTTTGCACAAAGAATTTTTTCAGAGGGCCGCCCGCTCCCCAAGGTACGGTAGGTGTAGACAATTATCGCGGCACAGATCAGAAAGGTCAGCACATCGGAAACGGGCATACCTGCCCATGAGCCGGCCTACGGACTCGGTTTCGAGAAACGCATTTGACTTGTTGTCCATGAAAATACCTCCTGAGAATTCAGAAAGCCGGACTTACGCCTATTGGCCGCACACTTTCCATAATAAAAACAACGTGCAGCTTCAACCGGAATTACGCGGTAACACTACACGTTGCAGCTTTAGTATAGCAAATGGAGTCCGAAAAAGTCAAGCAGAATTTTCAAAAGGTACCTTGACAAATCTGAAAGGCAAGGGGTATAATGTTTAGGTACCTAATATAAATTTGAGAGGAGCTCAAAAAATGAAACGAAATGAGAGCTTTGAGAAGCACATCGCTTGGCGCAAGGCGCACTATGAGCAGGAGGACGTGAACGGCAGGCTGGTTATCAATCTTCGGGACATCGGACACACCATGCGGGATATGTCGGAAGGGCGGGGCAGTCAAAAGCGCATTTTGACCGTCCTGCTGGAAACCGGTTCCATTACCCAGCGGGAACTGACGGAGCGGCTGGGCATACAGCCCGGCTCTGCCAGCGAGGTGATCGCTAAGCTGGAAAATGCCGGGCTGCTTACCCGCACGGAGAGTGAAACCGACCGCCGCACTGTCGACGTTGCTCTAACCGAGGAAGGCAAACGGCAGGCAGAAGATGCCAATTCTCAGCGCATAAGGCGGCATGGCGAGATGTTCTCCTCCCTGTCTGATGAGGAAAAGGGAATGCTGCTGAAGCTTTTGGAAAAGGTAAATGCGGACTGGGAATCCAGATACGCGGACCGCCAGGCACATCACCATGGCCATCATGAGCATCACGGACACCATGGCCCCCATAGTGATTGGGAAGGCCATCACCATCACGCCGCCGGAGAAAACGACGGCCACCCCCGCTGTAATCATGACTGTGCCAACTGCCCTGACCCTTGCAGGAAAGGCAGGGCCTTTCGGGAAGGCGGTAAATAGGCGGTATGTGGAAATATGTGAAAAGATACCTGCCGCTGGCGGTTCTTGCCGGGCTTTTCATGGTGGGGGAAGTGTTGATGGATCTGGTGCAGCCCGGCATCATGAGCCGTATCGTGGACGATGGTGTGCTGGGAATGAACAGCAATGGCGCAGGCGATTTGTCCTTGATCTGGACTCTGGGGCTGCAAATGATCGGCCTGGTATTGTTCGGCGGGCTGTGTGGCTCCATGAACAATGTGTTTGTCCACCTGTCCGGCCAGAACATCGGCAACGAAATGCGCAAAGATGCCTTCCGGCGCATTATGGCGTTTTCCTTCCCTCAGACAGACAAGTTCGGGGTGGGGTCTCTGGTGACCCGGGTCACCAACGATATCACCCAGGTGCAGAATTTTGTGTCCCAGTTTGTCCGGGGTATGATACGCTGCGTGTTCCTGACCCTGGGCAGCATCACGTTTATGTTCCTGCTCAATCGCGAGTTTGGGCTGGTTCTGCTGTGCGCGTTCCCCTTTATTGTGGGGGTTTTAGCGTTCTGCCTTTGGAAAGCCAACCCTCTTTTCCCACGGCTTCAGGCCCAGCTGGACCGGATCAATGCGATCATGCAGGAGGACGTTTCCGGGATACGGATCATCAAAGCCTGTGTCCGGGAGGTTTATGAGAAAGCCCGGTTCGGCAAGACGAATGATGAACTCATCAGGACACAGATGGAGGTGCTGGTCATTTTTGCCTTTATGAACCCGGCCATAAACGCCCTGATGTACCTGACCACAGCCGTTATCTGCCTTTCCGGTTCCCGGCAGGTAACCAGCGGCGGCGCGACCCCTGGGGTCATTATGGCGGCCATCACCTATACCACACAGCTGCTTCACGGCATCCTTATGCTGGTCATGCTGTTTCAGAGCATTTCTAAGGGGCTGGCCTCTTGGAAGCGTGTCAAAGAAATCCTGGATGCCCGGCCCGAACTGGAAAACGGCAGTTTTACTGGCAGCACAGAGATGCGGGGGGCTGTGGAATTTCGCAATGTGAGCTTTTGCTACCCCGGCAGCGGCCGTCCCGTCTTGAAAAATATCAATTTGAAAATAGCGCCGGGAGAAACCGTTGCAGTTATGGGGGCCACCGGCTGCGGCAAGTCCAGCCTTGCAAACCTGATACCCCGTTTTTACGATGTGCAGTCCGGTGCGGTGCTGGTAGACGGCGTGGATGTGCGGGAATATGACCAGCAGGCGCTGCGCCGGAAAATTGCTGTCGCGCTGCAAATGGCCGAGCTATTCAGCACATCTATCAGCGAGAATATCGCGTGGGGCAGGCCCGGGGCCAGTCGGGACGAAATCCTGTCCGCGGCAGAAACCGCTCAGGCAGACAGCTTTATTGAAGGCCAGGCAGATGGGTACGGTACCCTTGTAGCGGAGCGGGGTATGAGTCTGTCCGGCGGGCAGAAACAGCGGCTTTCCATTGCCCGGGCTGTGATAAAGCCGACGGAGATCCTGATATTTGACGATTCTACCAGCGCCCTTGACCTGCGGACAGAGGCAAAGTTTTACGAGGCCCTGGATGCTGCCCGCCAAGACGCCACAAAAATCATCATTGCCCAGCGCATCGCTTCTGTCCGCCGAGCAGACCGCATTGTTGTGCTGGATCAGGGAGCTGTCGTGGCGACAGGAAGCCATGAGGCGCTGATGAATAGCTGCCCCATCTATCAGGACATCTACCGCTCACAATTGGGAGAGGGGGCTGAACATATTGCCTGAGCAGAAACCTAATGTGGAGATGCGGAGCATCCCCGGCATGATGAATCGGGGTCCGGGCGCGCGATTTGCCACAGTGGAACACGCTGAGAACGCCGGGGCTGCGCTCAGGCGGATCGCCGCATATTTTGGCAAAGAGAAGGCTATGGTGCTGGGTATGCTGGCGGCAGTGGTTTTCGGAACCCTGTGCGGCGTGTACGCGCCCAGCGTACAAAGCCGGGCCATTGACATAATTGCCGGAAGCAGGGGTGGCTTTCTGCTCCCCACCGTAGGGCTCATGGCGGCGGTGTACCTGCTGTACAGTGTCAGCCAGCTTTTTCAGGGGCTCATCAGTGCCAGGCTCAGCCAGCGCCTTGTAAAGCGGATGCGGGAGGAGCTTTTTTCCAAGCTCATTGACCTGCCGGTGAAATATCTCGACACCCATTCCCATGGGGATGTGATGAGCCGCATGACAAATGATGTGGAGAATATCTCCACCACGGTATCCCAATCGCTGCCATCCCTGTTCTCCGGAGTGCTGACCATTTTTGGTACTGTGGCCATCATGCTGTGGTACTGCTGGCAGCTGGCTCTGCTCAGCTTTGCCACGGTGCTGCTGACAGTGCTGGCTACCAAGCTGCTGTCCGGGCGGGTGCGCAAATACTCCCGAAAGCGGCAGGCATACCTGGGGCAGCTTAACGGTACAGTAGAGGAAATGGTGGCCGGGTACCGCACAGTGGTGGCTTATCAGCACGAAGATATCACCACAGAAAATTTCTGCAGCACCTCGGATGAATTGACCAAAGCGGGGATAAAAACGGATATTTTCAGCGGCGTTATGGGCCCAATTATGAATTGCATCGGCAACATTGGCTTTGTTATAATCGCGGCCTTCGGCGGATATTTTTCTATCAACGGTTTCATTTCTGTGGGGGTCATCTCCGCTTTTATCGTGTATGCCAAGCAGTTCAGCCGCCCTATCAATGAGATCGCCCAGGTTTACGGCCAGCTGCAGACAGCCATTGCCGGGGCAGAGCGTTTGTTTATCGTCCTGGACGAACAAGATGAAGATATGTCCGGGGAGCCTCTGGAGCCCCGCCGCGCGGCGGTGGAGTTTTCCCATGTGGACTTCGCCTACGCTCCCGGGCGCCCGGTACTTCGGGACTTTACCTTGCAGGTGCCTCCCGGCAAAAAGGTCGCTCTGGTTGGTGCAACCGGCAGCGGGAAGACTACGGTGGTCAACCTGCTCATGCGGTTCTATGATATTGACAGCGGAACGATACGGATTGACGGGCAGGATATCCAAAAGATGAGCCGCGTCAGCCTGCGGAAGAATGTGGCCATCGTTTTGCAGGACACCGTGCTTTTCAGTGACACGGTGCGCAAAAACCTGGAATACGCCAGGGATAACGCCCGCATGGACGACATTGAAAAAGCCGCTGAACTGAGCCATTGCAGTGAGATGATCCAAAAGCTGCCGGAGGGCTATGACACCCTGCTAGCAGCCTCCGGCGCGAATATCAGCCAGGGCCAGCGGCAGCTCCTTGCCATTGCCCGGGCCTTTGTGGCGGACCCTAAGATACTCATACTGGACGAAGCCACCTCCAATGTAGACACCCGCACGGAGAAAGCCATACAAGGAGCTATGCAAAAAATCATGGAAGACCGCACCAGCATTGTGATCGCCCACCGGCTGTCCACCATCCGGGACGCGGATATCATCGTAGTAATGGATCGGGGGGAGATCGTAGAGAGTGGGAGCCATGATGAATTGATAAAAAAGAGAGGGAAATATTACGATTTGTATAAAACCCAGTATGCTGGGTTTGCAACATAACCAAGGAGGAAATACTATGGAAATCAGCCGTACTTTTTATTCAGACGCACACACTGCCCATGAAGTCACCTACACCCCGGACATCGTTTTTGCCCACCGGGAAACCGGCGATTTGAAACTGCAGATGCTGTCGCCCGCGGCCCCCAACCTGCCGCCCAGGTTTGTGAATCCCATCTTTGCAGAGCTGGAAAAGGAAGGAAAGATTCCGCCTCATCCCAAGGACACCCGGCGCTTCCCGCTGCTGGTAGACGTACCCGGTTCCGGCTGGAGCGGCGCACAAGGGTATGCCCATGTGCCGAAAATGGTAGAACTTGCCAAATTGGGCTTTGTAGTGGCCAGCATTGAGTATCGGGGGACTTACAAGGATGATGTACGTTTTCCCGCTGCCGTGCAGGACACCAAAGAGGCCATCCGCTTCCTGAGGGCCAATGCGGAAACGTATCATGTAGACCCCGCTCACGTAATGCTGCTGGGCGATTCCTCCGGCGGACACACGGTGGCTATGGCCGCTCTCACCGGGAACGAGGAACGCTTTAACATCGGTGAACATTTGGAACAAAGCACCGTGGTGGAGTCCTGCGTCATTTTCTATGGGCCAAACGATTTGCTTAACCTTGTGCCAGACCGTCTGGCAGAACACAAGAAGCTTCGGCCCGGCGAGGGCGAGTTCCCCTTTGAGGCCAGGGAGATCTTCAAAGAGGATTTCCGGCAGAACCCCGAAGGAATGCTGGCCGATGCCAGCCCCATCAACTATATCGAGAGGGCAAAAAAACTTTCGGCATTTCTATTCATCCAGGGTGAGGAAGACCCTATCATCCCTATGCGGCAGGGACTGCGCTTCTGTGAGAAAGTGCGGGAGCATGGTGGCCGGGCCGAGTTTGTGAAGGTTTGCGGCGCGGGCCATGGCACTGGCTGCTGGCCGAAAGAGGTTATGGAGATGATGGGGCAGTTCTTGAGGGCTTACCAAACAGTTTAACAAGAAGTCTATGGGGGGTTCACATACTACCCAAAAACTAACCCCCCGGAACTTTTAGAAGTTTCGGGATTCTTTTTTGCATTTCCCTTTCCTTGAACCATATGAGGATGAGCCCGAAAGCTGCTGGATTCGATTTGCAGAGAGATTGCCCACCGCCTTTTCCATGTAAAATTAAATACGCAAAAGGCGTTCTTTCGGCCCTGATTGCCGGAAAGAACGCCTTTTTATATTACCTGTCTTATCCTTTTGTAGGCTGCCGAGGCCCACCCCCAATCAATCGTTTTGCCAACCCAAAACAGATTGATTGGAGGAACCAACGGTGGAATATACACCAAAGAAAGTGTTTGTCTTAGACGGCAAAACTTACCTGGAGCTCAGTTATGCTGAGTTCCGTCAGCAGAAAGATACATACCAAGGCAGGCGGTTCATACCTCTGCATGGTATGCTGATGGAAGTGCCTGAAGGTGACTACAAGGCGTTTTACAAGAGGAAGCGCCGCGAGAAATATCTAAAGAAGCGTTCCAAGGATAACGGCGACTTCTCCTACGATATGCTTACCACGGATGATTTCAACGGTGAGGATATCCTGATGGACACGATAGCTGACACGGCAGGACAGGCGGAAAAGGAACTTCTGGTGGACAGGCTCCGCCAAGAGATTGCCCTGCTTTCTGACAGTGAACAACAGCTATTGCATCAGTTTTTCAATCAGCAGCTATCCGAAAGGGCTATTGCTAATATGTACGGCGTTTCCCAGGTCGCAATACATAAGCAAAAAGCTCGTGCCCTCGCAAAGCTGAAAAAACTTTTGAAAATTTAAAATTTGAAGGTTATCAGACCCCTTACTTTTTGGCTTTAGAAAGTGTGGGGTCTTTCTTGTTCCCCTCCGTTGCTCTTTGAAAACCGAATACCCAGCGCACCTTTTACTTTCCTTCTGCCGCCGTGAGGAGCGGCAGCCACATGAGCGGACGCCAGAATTTCGGCCTCCAGGCTCAGACGATGGAACGCACATTCATCGACGGCGATGACCGGCAGAAGGGATAATGATACTTGCGTCCAGTCCTAAAGCCGAGCGTGACCCGTCGCAGCAAAGGAGGGCGCCCTCCAGAGATCCTGGGGGTGGTGATATTCCAATGAGGTTAAAGGCATAACCGGAGGGTGCGTTCCCTGCTTGGGGGCGATGGTCGCCAGTGGCGACCGCTCTGAGCTGACCGAGTCGGCAGACGAGAAATCGAGGATAAATACAAGCACGCAAAACGATTGATACAAGGCGGCAGTCCGCCCTTTGACTGCCGCCCTTACTTACGGAGGAAATCATGAGAAATGTAAAGCGCGGCGAGATTTACTACGCCGACCTATCGCCGGTGGTAGGCAGCGAGCAGGATGGCACACGGCCCGTCCTCGTTATCCAGAATGACACCGGCAACAAGTTCAGCCCTACCACCATCGTGGCAGCTATCACCAGTAAGTCGGACAAAGCCAAGCTGCCCACCCACGTTATTGTTCATGCGGAGGGGCTGGAAAAAGAGTCCGTTGTGCTGCTGGAACAGATACGAACCATCGACAAGCGCCGGTTGATTCGGTATAGCGGCAAACTGGATAAGAACACTATGGGCCGGGTCGACCACGCCATCATCGTCAGCTTTGGAATCAAATATATGGAGGGGCTGCTATGACAAATGACATCAACAATTCTGCCTTCGCCTACAATGTGAATATGCTCCGTCTGCTGCTGAAAATGCAGCTCGTTACGCAGGAGGAATACGAGCGTATTTTGCAGATTTCTGCCGCCCACTACGGCATCGAAAAAATATATGTCTGAAATGAAAACTCTGGCGGTTTGCGCTGGATGTATCTGAACTCTTGTGGTATTGTTGGTGGTGCCGAAAGGCGAAAAATCAGAGAAAGGAATGGTGCAAATGACTGTAACAGATATCAGCCGGGAACCGCAAAAGCCCGAAGTTATCCGGCTTGCGGCCTACTGCCGGGTGTCCAGCAAGTCCACCGACCAGCTACACTCTTTTGCGGCTCAGATCCGCTATTACAAAGACTATGAACGCAAAAACCCGCAATACAAGCTGGTGGACGTGTATGCAGACGCGGGACTGAGCGGAACAGACATGAAAAAGCGCGATGAGCAGAACCGGCTCATCCGGGATTGCAAACTGGGCAAGATAGACCGTGTTATTACCAAATCCGTATCACGATTTGCACGGAATACCCAAGAACTTCTGGTGGCTCTACGCACCCTAAAAGAGTTGGGAGTAAGCATCTACTTCGAGGAGCAGGGCATCGACAGCGACAAAATGAACATGGAAATGCTGGTAACTTTCCCCGGCATGGCTGCCCAGCAGGAAAGCGTGAACATCTCCGATCACCTACGCAGGAGTTATCAAATGCGTATGGAGTCGGGGGAGTTCAACTGCAACGCTCCTGCCTACGGTTTCGAGATGGTGGATGGAAAAATGGTCATAAAAGAGGATGAGGCATCTGTTATTCGCCGCATTTTTGAACTTTACCTGCAAGGAATTGGCAAGCAGAATATTGCCAATATACTCAACGCAGAGAGTATTCCACGGCGGTATGGTCAGCAAAAATGGCACCACACTACGATTGACTATGTCATCAAAAATGAACGGTATATGGGCGATGCACTCCTTCAGAAAGAGTACACCACGGAAACCCTGCCGTTTCGCAAAAAGCGCAACCATGGCGAAAAGATGCAGTACTATGTTGAAAACAGCAATCCATCCATTGTCAGCAGAGAGGTGTTTCACGCAGCTCAAAAACTGCAAGAATCCAGAATTACGAACAGAAGGCGGGACCACAACTCGATTTTGTCTGGTATCCTGCGTTGCCCCGACTGCGGGAGCACCTTCCGCCGACAGCTGCTGCGCGGAACCGTGTACTGGATGTGTAGTGATAAGGCGGCGGGGGCTACAGATTGCAAAAGCAGACGTGTGCGAGAAACTGCTGTGTTTGACACCTTCTGCTTGATGGTGGACAAATTGGCCTCCCACCGGCAAGACCTGCTGGGTACTCTCATACACCAGCTGGAGATGATGCAGAATCGTGGCGGAGAAAGCCAGGAAAAGATACGGCAGATCGACAAGCAGATAGCAGGTTTAAGTGCGCAAAATCTGGTGGTTGCCCGGCTCCACACCAACGGCGTTCTGAACGCCACCGACTTCGCCGCGCAGTCCTCGGTCATCAGCAACAAGATTAACGCATTACGGCTGGATCGCAAAAAAGCACTGGCAGAGGACGAAGATGATGAACTGATATACACGCTGAAATCACTGGACGATACCCTGGCAGGATATGTGCCGGGGGCGTCATTTAACCGAGAGCTATTCAAGGAAACAATCCAGAGTATCACGGTCATGGACAACTCGAAGCTGACCTTTCATCTCATCGGCGGGCTGGCCTTTACGGAGCAAATCCCCGAGAATGTGAGGTGTCGCACAGCATGAAAAAGAGAAATATTCCGTTCGGATACCAGTATCAGAACGGCGTGATAACCACCCATCCGCAAGAGGCTGCTGTGCTGAATCGCATTTTTAGTGAGTATCAAAACGGCCTTTCCCTGCTGAATATTGCCGACCGGCTGAATGCTGAAAATGTTGAGTATCAGCCCGGTGTTACCGGCTGGAACAAATCCCGCATTATGCGGCTGATTGAGGATGAGCGATACACCGGCAAAGGCGGCTTTCCAGTGATTAGTGATGAAAGAACGCATCAGGCCATGGTCGAGATAAAAGCCCAAAAGAACACCCAGCACGGTACCGACCGCCGCTCTGAAATTTTCCATATAGATGTGCCAGTAATCTGCCCCACTTGTGGCGGCGAAATGGTTCGACGGCATGACAGCCGATTCAAGAAGTGCCAGCAACGATGGATATGTTCCAATGCGGAGTGCCACACGGTGATTCACAAGGCCGACAGCGACCTGCTCCACGATATAACTGTACTGCTAAACCGGGCGATTGTCAATCCTGAGTTGGTGCAAATTCCAGTTATTGACGACTCCATGAGTGTGCAGACTCTGAAAGCTGAAAATGAGATTGCGCGAACATTAGACACGCTCGATTACGATAAAAACACCTTGAGAAAAAAGATGTTGGAGTGTGCCTCCCTCAGATATGCGGACATCGATTCCACTCCATATATAGCCCATAGGTTGAAAGCGACTCTTGCCGATGCAGAGCCGCTTTCAGTTTTTTCACTGGCACTTTTTAAGAGGACGGTTCAAGCCATCCACCTCGGAAAAGATGGCACCGTGAGCATAAAAGTGATAAATGACCAGATGGTCGGAAAGGACGATGAATATGCAACCGACAGTGAATACTCCGCAGAAAGTAGTGCGGAAAATCCCGGCGAAAATCAACATAGCTGAAGAAATCAAGCAGGCTCATCGGCAGCTCCGGGTAGCCGCTTACTGCCGCGTTTCTACGGCCCAGGAGGAGCAGTTAAACAGCTATGACGTGCAGGTAAGGTACTACACCGAAAAGATACGAAACGAGCCCAAATGGGCCTTTGTGGGCATCTTTGCGGACAGGGGACTTTCGGGGACGAGCACCAAAAAGCGCGATGAGTTCAACAAGATGATTAAGCAATGTCGGCGCGGCAAAATCGACATGATTATTACAAAATCCATCAGCCGGTTTGCGAGGAATACGGCTGACGTTCTCAAGTATGTTCGTATGCTCAAGGAGATAGATGTGGACATCTTCTTCGAGGAGCAGAACATCCACAGCACCCAGCCGGGGGCTGAGTTTTATATCACCATTTACGGCAGCATCGCCCAAAGTGAGTCGGAAAATATCAGTGCCAACGTCATATGGGGCAAGAATCAGAGCGCGAAAGAGGGAAAGATGCCGTTCCACTACAAAAACTTCCTTGGGTATCGCCGTGGAGAAGATGGCAAACCGGAAATTGACCCCGAAGAAGCTAAGACCGTCAAGCTGATTTATGAGCGGTTCCTGGCCGGGGACAGCATGAGAGGGATCGTGGAAATGCTGGATAATGCGGGTGTTCCCACCCCCGGCGGTCAAGGAAAATGGCACCGTTCCACGATATGCTCGATCCTGCAAAATGAACGATACAAAGGCGACGCCATCATCAATAAAACCTACGTTGTGGACTGCCTGAGCAAGAAGGTCAAGCGCAACGATGGGCAGGCGCGCCCCAAGTATTATGTAGAGAACAATCATCCGGCGATTATCAACCCTGCCACCTTTGGCCGGGCGCAGGAAGAACTGGCCCGGCGTACTGGTAAGCGGAAAGTCAAGCAAAAGGGTACAAAGACTGAGCAGGGCCGCTATTCCAGCAAATACGCTCTGACGGAACTGCTGGTCTGTGGCGAGTGCGGTACCCCATACCGGCGATGCACCTGGACGGTTAAGGGAGAAAAGAAACCAGTCTGGAGATGCATCAACCGGCTGGACTTCGGCAAGAAATACTGCCACCATTCACCCACGATGGAAGAAAGTGTGCTGCAGGAGGCTGTCATGGCGGCAATCATGCGCACAGCTAAACAGAGTGCCGATGTGCTGGGCACGTTGAAGCTGCACATCGGCATGGGGCTTAAGAATGATGATGGCGAAGATAACAGCTTGGATATACAGATAAGGATAGCAGAAATTGACGCAGAATTCAAGACCATGCTGCAGGCCATAGCTACTGATACGGTTGAGGATTTCGATGAACAGAGGGCTACAACGCTCATGGCTGAGAAAAACAGTTTAGAACAGCAGCTTCCCAAATATGACAATGCACAGCAGGAAAGAGAAAATGCAGAGTCACGATTGGATGAGATTTTTACCATCCTGAATGGACTGGAAAATCATCCGATGGAGTATGATGACCGGCTGGTGCGGCAGGTATTGGAGTGTGTGGTTGTGGAATCTAAGGAAAAGATCAAGGCGGTTTTTGCGGGAGGGTTGGAGGTTGAGCAGGCTATCGAAAATGCGTGAGAGTTCGGATACGTACTCTGATTTGGCAATAATATCTTTTTCGTATCCACCTCACAAAAAAGCCAGGAATCATGCGGGTTCCGGGCTTTTTCTTTTTGCTTTCTATCAGCTTTTTGGGGGCTTTCTATCATTTTTCTATCAGCCCTCCTGCACAGTAGGCTGATAGATAGCCCTCTCCATCGCCGCTGCCATATCTAGCTTGGAATTTTTATCGACGTGGGCGTAAAAATTCAGCGTGGTAGAGGCGCTGCCATGGCCCAGCCACTGCTGCACTTGGACGATGGAAAAGCCCATGTTCAGCAGATTTGATGCCGCGCTGTGACGGAGGTCATGCAGGCGGATATTCGGCAGGCTGCTTTTGGCGATGACGTTGTGGAAAGTCCGGGTTAGGTAATTTGGCGAGATCACGTTTCCATCGGGCCAAGTGCACACATAATCATTCTGTATGTACCCCGCGCCCAAGGCCCCTTGCAGGCGCTCCTGGCGGTGTTTCTGCCCCTTTAAGAGCTTGTACACGCTGTCTGTCATGGGTAAGGTACGATAGCTGCTGTTGGTCTTGGGCGTGTCCACATAATCGCCGTCCACGCCCTGCTGTAGCGTTTCTGTGACCGTTATGGTGCGGTTCTCAAAGTCGATATGCTCCCACTTCAGGCCCAGCACCTCGCTGCGTCGGAAGCCATAGACAGCGCACAGATTGACCGGCAGCTCCACTACATTCCCGATGAACAGCGCCAGCATCATGTCTATCTCAGACGGGTTTAAGAAACTGGCGTTATAACGCTCCGTCTTGGGTTTCCTCGCCGCGCTGGCCGGGTTAAACTGGATCAGGCCATCGTGTACGGCATCGCTCAGGGCCTTGGAAATCACCTGATGGTGGTGCCGGATGGACATGGCCGACAGCGTACCCTTGCCGTTCTGCTTGCTCCCTGGCTGCTGTTTGGACTGATAGTAAGCGTCCAAATCAGTGGGTTTTAGCTTTTGCAGCAATACCGGGTGCTGTTTGAAATACGGCACGATGTGGTTTACTACCATGGCCCGATAGGTTCGGTAGGTATTGGGCTTAATGTTCACTCCTGCTCCCTCAATCCATTGCTCCAGATAGTCGGCAAAAGTTAACCGGCAAAACGGAGTAGACTTTGCCTCCCACTCGTCAATCAACTTCTGCAAAAACTTCTCTGCGCTGCGCTTATTCCCTCTCAGGGGCAGATTTGTGGAGAACCATTTTTGTTTGCGTTTTCCTGTCTCTTCTTTCAGGTTCAACACGGCATAGTATTTGCCGTTTTTCGTTGTTATAAAGCCGGTGACTGCCATTTATTTACTCCTTTCCAGGCTTTCAGCGGCTTCATCTGATGGCTCCATTGTACCAGATTTGGAAGCCGCACGCAAGCGGAGAAATTCCTCTACACTCGCCTTTGGAATGATGTATTTCCTCCCTATGCGAATACTGGAAACCGCCCCGCTTTTCAGCAGGCTGTAGGCTGTATTCCTGCCAACATGGAGCATGGCTTGCAAATCCCTAGCGGAAACCACATCCGGGTACTCCGCAAAAATTCTGCTTTTCATAAAATCACGTTTCCTTTCTTTTTGATTGTCTTGAACTCACCAGGGTGCAAACCGGGAAAGAATGCCGTCTATTGTTTTTCTATCCTCCTTTTCAAGCTGTGCACACAGCCTCCGCAGCAACTCTGTCTCTTTGGGGGTAAGCGTTTTCCGGGTCAGATAGAAGCCCTCCTCCACCTCCACACCGCCGCCATACCGGCCCCGGACAGTCTTCAGAGGATAAGAGCACATGAGTTCCTCCACATCCCGCTGGATAGTCCGCGTGGACACGCTAAATTCCTGTGCCAGGTTTTCGTATGTATCGTGCCGCCTGGCGCAAAGGGCCGCCAATACGGCTTTCCGGCGCTCCGCAGCGCTCATGTGCTCACCTCCTTCCCTCGGTCTGCATGAACAGGATAAAAGTTAAAGCAGACAGCGTGTGTCTGCTTTAAAAATAATTTGATTCACTTTATCATAACAGCTTATTCCGGGCATAAAAAAGCGGCGTTCAGCCCTGCATGAGGCTAACACACCGCTTTTTTTACGTAAAAAGAAAAGGCGCGGAAATGATATGCCGCGGCCCTTCCCACACCTTTCACTGTACTAAGTATAACAGGAAAAAGTCCCCTAAAATTCCCCTCTTTAAGAAAAAGAAGAGTGTATATTTTGCGCTTTTTTAGGCAAAATTTACAAACGCTTCTCGCTTTAAAAAAATTCAGACACGGAAAAGACCGCAGTTTTCACACCGCAGTCTTTCTCACACCTTTCACTCTACTCATTATATCACAAAAAAGTCTGCAAAAAGTCTGCACTTTTGGGGTTGACAAAAATTTACCGTCTTCTTTTCCTTACACACGCCAATCGCCACACGATACAGAATTCACACAAAAAGAGATGAAGCCTCAGCCTTTTGTGCCCGGTGTCTTTCCTTCATTCATAATTTTTCAGACTGGCTTTCAAACAATTTTTTCTATACTCATACGCGGCAGCGGGCGGGGTGTTAGGGGCGCAAAGCCCCTAACAAGCAGCATGTTCGAGAGAAGCGGAAAAGTGCCATGTGGCACTTTTTGTGGCGCTTTTCGAGAAAAAATGCGATGCTTGCTCGTCCAGAACCACAGTTCCGGACGCTTTGCCGCCTGCGGCGGTTCTCGCCCCCAAACCTCCCCGTTTTCCTCCTGCCAAACAGGCAAATCCGACCTGTCCAAAACCGGATTTCCCGTAGGCTTCTGTTTTGCCGCAAGGTACTTCTTCACTTGTCCGGGCACGGTTTTTCATAGAGTTTTTCCAGAAATTCCCCCAAAGGCCCCTCCAGAGACGGCCCTTTTTGGTTCAAATAAGTAGCAAAGGCTTCTGCTTTTTCTGGAGAAATACTGTCCGGTAAGTGCTTTTCCATCAGCTTTTTCTCCTGCTTTGCCGTTAAAAAATGCTCTTTGTGTTGTCGTTTTTATCACCGTGAGACGCGGAATCCACACGGAAATCCATGAAAAAACACCCTTTTGTACATGGCATAGCTTCCCTTTAGCTTTCACGCTGTGATGGATTTTTATCTTTCCCGAACAAAATCTCCCTGAATTTCTCGTTTGGGATAGGTTGTAGTCATGGAAAAGGGCCGCGGCTTTTTCTGCCGCGGCCCTGCCTGCACCTTTCACTGTACTAAGTATAACAGGAAAAAGTCCCCTAAAGTTCCCCTAAAATTCCCCTATTTTGAAAAATCTGGGCCTTTTGGCAAAAAACTGTAAAAACAGGTTCTTCTCCATTGGGTTCCCTCTGCCTGCACTTTTCACTGTACTTAATTATAACATAAAAAAGTCCGCAAAAAGTCCGCAAAAAGTCCGCACTTTTTGTGGCTTTTATTTTGATGCCAAGAGATCCTGGAAAAAATTGACAGAGTTTTTATAGAGGCTTTACGGATTTTGACCTACGTCTGGCCACAAGCAAGAAGGCTTTAAGGGCTTCTCTCAAAATACCTGTTTTGATTATATTTTTATTTGAAAAATCATTTTAAATTTGTGTTGACAGATAAATCCAAATATGTTATAATTTATAAAACAATACTGAAATTCTATTTTTGTATCTGGAATCTAAATATACCTCTTGGCTATGAAACCCATCAAACAGAATTGTCTATAAGCAAAACAGTTTTTTTAATTTTAAATACATTTAAAACTGGAACTGCCAAGTTGGAGTGCAGGGAGGAAGGGTTTTGTAGGTAGTCTCGATAATCCGCTGGAGGAGATGGTAGCTGTCATGATCTTAGCGACAGAAATCAAGCGAATTCTTTTCCGGTTCCCCAAAAGGACTATTTTGACGATATCTATAGCTGCTGCTCTGTTGTGCTGTTTTATCGGTTATTTGGGCAATATGCAGTCTGGGGAGAATGCTTTAATCCACTTGGGGCAGGCTGTGCCTGTAACGGTACAGATTGCAAGCCGGAATGGCAGAAATACACAGCGCCTGGAGATCAGGCAAAAAACTTTCCAGGGCATTATGGCCTTAGGTATCCGCGATGCGCAGTATACAGCCGGGGCGCGCATATCCATGGCTCCAGATGGATTTATTCCAGAAAACGGCATGTTGGGAGACAGCCTGTTGGCGGTAAACAATCTGACAGTGCTGGAAAATCCTGACGCAAACGCGTTTTATGAAAATGTGGAAGTACCTTTTTGGGAAGAAGGCCAAGCTGTTTGTTTTTTACAGGATGACTATGCTGCCAGGCAAAATCTTTCCGTGGGAGATATGTATCGCCCTTATATTTATTCGCCCCGGTACAATAGCGATGGCCTTTCCCTATATTATGAAAACCTGGGACAGAAATCCTTGAAAATTGTTGGCACTATACCTGATGATATGGTTTCAGGGGAGGTTATTGTACCTGTTGCGTGGCTATGGCAGGCAGAGGAGGATGCGGGCATCGAACCAGTGTGCAGTTCCTTTCAGGGGATTGTAGAGGATCCCCTGCATTTGAACGATTTCAAGAAAAATCTGCCAGCTTGCGGCTTGGGGCCGGTTGCTGTGGATGCGAACGAAGAAAGTGTGGGAAATGCTCTGCTGGTACATGACAGGCAGTATATTGAGAAAGCGGAGCAGTTGATACAAAACAACAGGATACTAAAAAGTTTTTTGCCTTTTTTCTCCCTGACGCTTATCATGATTACGATGATTGTCACCTTTTTTCTTATGCGCAGTGTACGCCGCGATATGGCGCTGGCTATGGCATTGGGACAGCCCCGAATCAGGTGTGCCCTTCCTTATTTTTGCAGTATCCTCATTGCTGATTTAACAGGGGGACTAGTTGTTTTCGTGCCTGTGTGGTGTATAACAAATATTTCCCCGCTGCGCTTTTTGGGCGTCTATGGAATGTTCTACGGCTGCGCCGCTGTGGGAGTGGCAGCAGCACTGTTGCTTGTATTCCGATTTGATCCTTTGACATTGCTGTCAGCATCTGAATAATGGAATACGGGACTGTTATGTGATAATGGAGAGGGGAGCGGTGCCGCATGGCGGTTCCTATGAAAATATTAACCGCAGAAAACGTCAGCTATGCATACAAAACAAAGTATCAGACGGTCTATGCTCTGCGCGAAGTTTCCTGTACCTTTGAAACCGGAAAGCTGTATGCCATTGTGGGCAGATCAGGCAGCGGAAAGTCCACCCTGCTGTCCATGCTTTCAGGAATGGCTATGCCTGATCAGGGAAAAATCATCGTGCAGGGGGAAGAACTGACAGCAAAGAAATTGCCAAAGCACCGCCGGGATAATATTTCTGTTATCTATCAGGCGTTTAATTTGTTCCCTCAACTGACTGTGCTGGAAAACGTAACCTTTCCTATGGAAATTGTCCGGCGCGAAAGGGACGGCTATACAGAAAAAGCCAGGACATTGCTGGAAAGCGTGGGCATAAAAGAGAACCAGTTCCGCAAGCTTCCCGCGCAGCTATCCGGGGGAGAGCAGCAGCGGGTAGCTATTGCCCGCTCTTTGGGAAGTCCCGGAAAAATCATGCTGGCAGACGAGCCGACCGGCAATCTGGATACGGAGAACGGAAAAATTGTGCTGGACATCTTGAAGGATTTATCCTATAAAAAAGGGTATTGCGTGATTATTGTAACCCACGATATGGATATTGCCGCAAAGAGCGATGCAGTGTATCATATGCAGGATGGGAGATTGGAGCGAGGGTAATGGAAAAGCCGCATATTCTTTTGATCAAAACAGCTCTTGGAAAATATTTCTACGAGGTCGGTAGGAATGAGATCGTTGCTATTCAAGATGATTTATTCGCATTGCTTAGTACTGTGATGAAAACAGGAGCGCAGCCAGAACAGGATGGACGAGAAGTAACTACCCAATACTATAATTTAGTGGAATGCGGTTATTTACAGCCTTGTGTGATAGAAGAGATACGACATCCTCTGACAGATGAGCTGCATTGTATGCTAGAGCGAAAAATAGAAAAAATAACCCTGCAGGTTACGCAGTCATGCAATTTGCGTTGTACATATTGTATCTATTCGGAGACTGGTAATTTTAGTCAACGTTCACATTCTTCCTTGCAAATGAGTTTTGAAACCGCAAAACGCGCTCTTGATTTTTGTCGAGCTCACTCAGAGGACACTACAAAAATACATATTGGTTTTTACGGAGGAGAGCCATTACTTTCATTTCCGATAATCCGGCAAATAATTGCATATTCAGAAAAAATATTTTCCGGAAAATTAATCAGTTATGATATGATTGGTCAAGTTACATATCCTTTTTGGGCACAAAATCTTAAACCATCTGATTTAGTCTATAGAATCAATAATTTTATAAGTAGGATGAGTGAGGAGAAGCATCCCGATGTTGTTCTGATCCGGCTTCCCTTACCAACGATAAAATATGATAGCAATAATCCATTTGATTTTGGCATTATCTCTTTTATAGTCTCACAGGCTGTACACGGTGATGGGTGTATCTGCTGTGCACCTTCTTAAACTCCGGCTATTGGATTCTGGGATAATCTTTCTGATAATTATCTTTCAAAATTTGGTTACCCGATTCTCGGTGTCTGTCTCAATAATTTAAGAGTCTATAGAACTGATATAGAAGGGGTTAGCACATATCGTGTTGGTTGGACCGAAATATCAGATGAGCTACAGATATTGAACCAAAATAACCAACTATCGTTTTTTCACCTTCAGGATACAGATTTATTTGAGCAGTCGCGAGGAGTTATGTGAAGCCAAAACTTACACAAGGAGCGTTTTAAAATGAAAAAAATTAAGAAACAGAATCCAAAATCAGCACAATCAGTGCATGAGTTTGCTTGCCCTTGTGCAGCACCTTGTTACACAGGATGTAGCAATAACAGGCACTATCTGTCGCTGGACACAGCCGTTGTTCCTGGTATGCAGACTGTGAACTACTAAAGCCACAAGGCTTCGGCGTGGGGGATCAGGGAAGCCTGGTTCCCCGCTTTCGTTTTTAATTCCACATAACCGGGGCAGAAGGAGCGCGGATAAGACATGAAAAACAGCTTGAAGCAGTTATTTCGGACGCCAGGAAAGACAGCCGTGTTTTTTCTGCTTTCCTGCGCGGCAGCTTTGCTGCTGGCAGTAAGTCTGGAGCTATGGATTTCAACCGACGAAAAGATTCAGACGGTAGAGGAAAGCTTTACCACTCTGGGAACCGTTCAGCAAAAAGGGGTTGACACTTTTCCCCAAACAGAGATATGGAGCGCCGGGATATATCCGGTCTTTGACCTGAACGCGGACTATGAAAAGCTGGATAAAACAGCAGGGTATATAGAAGAATTCTGGCCGGGTCTGGAAGAACCGGAAACAGAGGGCATTTCCCTGGCAGATTTGGATTTCCCAGAGGCGGAGTACCTCTTTGGCCCTGAGAAGCGGCCCTATTATGGTGCGTGGATTCCGCAGGCAAAAGAGTCCCAGCCCGTTACCGCCCTTCTTTCGGTCTGGGAGTTTACCCCTCTGGAAACAGCAGAGCCGGGGACGCCGTTCAAGGCGGAGGTGGGGCGTGTTTTGGCTGGACGGGGACAGTCCAGCAGCCATGAAGTGTACATTTGCGACCACTATAACAGAGAACCGGAAGAATTGGAGGCTGGCAAGACCTACATCGGATATCTTTCTTCCAGTGTGACCTTTACGCATAAAGATACGCAGGCTTTGCTTTCTGAATGCAGTTTGCTGCCCTATCCGCTGAGCAGCCACCCAAACTCTGCTCCCCCTTATTATGCGGAAGTGACGGATGGATTTTATGAGACGGAGCGGGGAAAAAGCTGGACAGCGCTGGCGGAAGCCATCGAACGGAAAAGATATACTTTCCCGGTTCTGCCAACCGGCAGCTTGAAGCTTCTTCCATCTTTTCATAGCGGAAAGGCCAATGTGCAGCACGGCCGTGAAATCTCCCAGGAGGAATTTGACAGCGGGGCACAGGTCTGCATGGTTTCCACGGATTTCCTCCAAAAACAGAACCTTGAAATAGGGGACAGGATATCCCTCTCCCTGTACTATGCGGATTACCGCTTTTCTCCCCGCATGGAATATGGCGGGGATGGCGTGCTGTACTACTCCCGGATGAATCTGGTAAATGAGAACGGGGAAATGTACCCGATTTTCTGGGAAAGCGAATATGAAATTGTGGGCGCCTACTTTTCTGCTGCCGTATATAATGCGCCGCGGGAGGCAATAGAGCTTTCCGATCAACTGCTGATTATCCCCGCTAATTCTGTAAAAGCTTCTGATACAGGTTCTGTAAGCGAGACGGGCCCCATGCTGCACACCACCACCTCCTTTACCATACCGAATGGGACAACTGAGAAATTTTTGCAGGCCCTGAAGGAAAATGTACCGGAGCACAGCAGGGTTGAGGTGAATTTTGAAGATGGGGGCTACGCCCAGATCCTCGCAAACCTTACAAAGATGAAGACCACCTCCATCCTTCTCTTTTTCATAGCTGCGGCGGTGGCGCTGACCGTACTTATGCTGATGCTGTATTTCTTTATCCTCAAGCAGGCTCGGCGCACAGCCATTGAAACCAGCCTGGGCATGACAAAACGGCAGTGCCGGATTTCATTGGTGTCAGGAATTATGGCTATCTGCATAGCCGGAACCTTATTAGGGGCAATGGGCAGCCTGGCCTTAACTTCCGCGTCGGAGGAATACTCATCCAGGGAAACAGAACCCATATTCAGCACAAAGTACAGCACCTGGACGCGTGAGGGGGGTTCCCTGCCTTTAACGAGTGAGCACAATGGCAGCGCGGCTTCTGCCCTTCGCGCCGTTTCTGTGGCCCTGGCTTTACAGGGGATTACCGTATTTTTATCCATTTTGTTTGTAAACCGAAACTTGAAGATGGATCCCATTCTGTTCATAAACGGAAAAGAGCAGGGCCTATGAAATCAGAGAGAAAAACAATATGCCTGATTGACGGCCCGATCAATTTGGCAGTGCTTTCCGCACTGGCAGGACGTGTTCCAAAAAATTTGACGCTGCTCAACCAAAATACGGATTATGTTCCCTCAGGGCCTTTGCCCATCAGCCATGGAACAATTTGCATGGCTTTACTGATTGAAACATCTCTGGAACAGGGAATCTTGGAGAATGTCAGGTTTATACATATTTCCATACATAATTCTACAGGACAAAATTCACTGGCCCTTTTATTGAAGGCATTTGAATATTGTGACATTATTCAACCAGATATAATTTCCATGAGCGTGGGAATATTTGACCGGCTGTATGCCAAAAAAATGCTGCCTTTTTTGAACCGTTGGCGTGGTAAAACGCTCGTATTCGCTTCAGCATCTAATGATATTCGGCTTGTGTAAGACAGCCTGTAAAAGAGTTGCGATAAAATCATTCATGCTGCTAACCTCCTAAATTGCGGGGCTGTCCCCGCTGTTATTCTCAAAATTCGTGTTTTTTGCAGCTTCAAAGGTGATGCCGCCCTCCTTGTGGTCAGATTTGGCCATGTTCAGATAGAACGAACACACCACGCCGTGGGCCGACCAGGGCAGCCCTACCATAGCGGAAAGCCAGGGCAGGGAGCCTGTATAGCCCTGGCGGATGCAGTACCCGGCCAGCAGCAGGCCCCCGATGGTCACAGCCCAGAGAAGCCAGCGGATATCGGAAATGAGCTGCTTGGAGAAGTCGCGCTTTCTCATGCCTTGCCCATCAGCTGCGCGAACCGGTACAGCACGGTCACCAGCTGCTCCCGGGTCATCAAATCTTCCCACATCCCGTTGAATTCTTCCGTGCTGCCGCCTACGACCAAGCCGCTGTCTACGGCCCATTGCCGCGCCTCCTTGCTGTAATCGCTGGCGTCGTTGTCGCGCCACTGCTGGCGCATCTCGTCGAAGAGCTTCTTAAACTGTTTTCCTTCCATGATAGCATCCTCCTTTGCAGGCTCGTCCTTTGCGGACGCAATTTTATTGATGTAATCGAGGCATACCCAGCCTTCCCCGCAAAAGCCCCAATTGCCCTGCTCTTGGGTGATAGTCAGCACCGTGCCGTCCGGGTAAGCCTTAAGGACTGATCCGTTTACAGGACTTGTCCGGCAATTGAGTCCAGCATCTGCGTTCACCTGGCCCTGATAGGCTTTAAAAGGCCCGGCAGGAACGTCGCTTAGCTTCTGGTTGACCTCTTTGGCAATCTGCCCCAGCCGGTTATAGATGTAATCCCCGGGGCAGGACTTGTTGGCAAACCAGCGGTGCGCCGTCATATTCTGCAAGCCAACCTGCCCGATGAGGCCCTTGTCCCCCATCCATTTCAGCTCTTTTATGTTGTGGCGCTGGCAGATATCCGCGCACAGGTCAATGAGTGTTTTCCAAACGTTGGCGTTAATGGCGTATGGATAGAACGCGTCGCTGGCGCACTCGATGGTGACGGCCCGGTGGTCGTTTGCGGGGCTGGAGGAGCACCACGACCTGTCCCCCTCCGGCACAATCTCCGCCACTCTGCCGTCAAAGCCGATAGCCCAGTTGCAGCTACAGTTTGCAACCTGGAAGTGGCTGCACAGGGATTCCACACTCATCTGCCCCACCACGCAATGAATGGTGATGGTGTCAATCGCATGATTTCTGGGGCTGTTGCGGAATGGGCTGATTTTGGTTATCCAGTTCTTGATACGGTTCGCCATACTCATCCCTCCACTTCCGGCAGGCCCGCGATGCTGGTCAGGAGCGACAGCACCCCGGAGAGAAGGGCTGTGCTGCCCACCACCAGCCAGTCCACCTCTGAGAGCATGGCCGTGGTGCCGATGGCCGCCACTGCCGCCTGGGCCACAGTCTTAACGGCCCGAATCCCCGCTGCTTTCCACCATTTTTTTGTCATAACAGCTTCCTCCTTTGATTATAAAAAATCGTGTTTTTTCAGCCGGTCATCATAGACCCGGCCTATGTTCGCTATGGCATGGACAGCCCGCCCGTTCTGGTAGTCCGGGTGCTCCCGGCAATAGCGTTCATAGCAGTTGATGTTGTAGAAGATTTCATTGAAATCTTCCTCTGTGTGCTTTTTCTCCCGGAGCAGCTCTGTGTTAAACTGCAAAATCCTGGCCCGGTGCATGTCCGCGTCCCGCTCGTCGTCAGCCTGGATGTGCTTTTCCAGCCGGGTTTCTACTTTGCCCAGCTTGTCCAGCACGTCCCCATTGATAGCCCTGCCCACCAGTCGGGCCAGCGCAGACCAGGGATTGATTTTGACGGGCGATACCTGCACCAGGGTCAGCAGCAGGAATATCCCTCCGCCGCCCCAGGCGAAAATCTGGCTTAACTGCATGGCCTCACCTCCTTTCCCGCAAAATAAATGCCCGGCCTTGTTCTTGACAAAGCCGGGGCGTGTGGTATAATAATGATAAAGAGGGCGCTGCTACATGGCGGTTAGCCCTCAAGAATCGTCTAACAATTTGTTAGCCGTCTGGATGGCAGTCAGGCGGCTAACACGCTTTTATGGGTGCTATGTAAGCAAGCAGTATTGCTACCGCCAGCAGTATCAGCACAAACCGCAGGATTTTCATCCAGCGTTCTTTTCCCATATCGCGCCACCTCCCTTCGTGTAAAACTCCGGGAAATGTACCACCTCCTCTCTATGAGGAAGTGAGCTAACCGCCTTTTATGTATACAGCGTCCTCCGGCGCAAATGTGCGCCTGCCCCTCTTTTTGAAGGTGCACTTTTTATTATAGCTGTGCTGTTGGATTTTGTCAAACCTCAGCTCAGCCCAGGCCCACAGCCCGCACAGATATTTCCCCGGTGGCAGACCGGGCCTCTATGGTGACATGAAGCCGCACAGCCCACTGCCCGGCAGACTTGTGCTGGTTCTGGAACTGCCAGGTTTCCCTTTTCTCATAGGCTTCCGTGCAGTCCTCCCACGCAGGCAGGGCGTCGTCCCCATTGTTGCAGGCCAGAATCTTTATCCGCGCCTGGGGGTCTATGGACGTGGACAGCAGGGGGAACACGTACCGGGGCCGCTGGGCACGCCGGGCAGGCAGGGTCTTAAACTCCAGGATATCCCCGGTGCGCAGGGGCACAATGCCGGAATAGGCGGCATAGCTGCTGCCAGCCTGATCCGTAGCGCTCACCCTGGCATACAAGTCCGCGTTTAAGGGCAGGCCTGCAATGGGCAGGCGGAACAGGGCGCCCGCGTCTCCTTCCCCCGCCGCCTGGGCGGGCTGCCAGCCTGTGCCGTCCCACTTTTCCAGCCCCTCTGTAAAGCGCGACACCCCGGAAGAGAAGGAAGGATCCGGGGTCACTTCCGCCTGGAAGAACTGCGCGTCCCCCTCCGCGTCGGCGGCAGGCAGGAACTCCAGATAAAAGCCGGTTTTCACCCGCTGGCCTGCCTGGGGCGAGGAAATCCGGGGCGCGTCGGGCCGCTGGTTAAACACCAGCACAAAGCAGCCGTCCTTATCCTGCATATTGGATACCGTCAATTCCCCAGGCAGGCACCCCATGGGAAGGACGCCCGCCTGCCCATAGTAAGGCGGCTCGCTGGTATACGTGTTGCTGCTTGCCTGGTAGACGGCGCTGGCAGACGCGCTGGCCCGCAGCCAGAACCGCCAGGGGGGTTCAATGTCCGCGGGCTTTGAGGAGGAAGCGTTCGCGGCCAGGCCCTCCGGCGTGAAGCACCGCTCCCGGTTCCAGGCGTTCTGGAAGATGGCAAGGGGCGCCCCTTCCTCTGCCGGAAGGTTTCCCAGCCCCAGCTCTGTGGGGGAGGGCAGGCAGAGCCTGTCCCGCAGCAGCTCCGTCTGACTCACCCCGGCGCCCAGGTCGGCTGTAACCGCTATGGGCAGCAGGGCCGACCGGAAGGAGGGCGACAGGCCATGCATAAACCCAGCCTCCCCGTCATAGGCGTTGCCGTAAGGGGCGTAGGCATTGGCCCCCGCAGGCGGATTGTCTGAAACGTGCTGGGGCATATACCACTGGCCCGGTCCTGCGGCGCTGCACAGCCACTGGCGGATGTTGGAGTAGCCATACCGGGGATTGCCGTTAGGCAGGCCCGGCTCGGCCCCGTCAAAGGGCTTGGCGCACAAAAGGCGCTGGGACAGGATGGTTACGGATCCGGCGGGATGGCCCTCATGGTTTATGCCCGCCACCTGCCAGATAATGGGACTGCCCAGATATCTGCTGTCCGGGTCTTTTATTTTGTCAAAGATGGACAGATCTTTCAGGGGCACTGTCCCCCGCTGGGCCGCAGGGCGCCAGCTCCCATCCTCCCCCCGGCCCTCCCGCAGGGGCGTTTCCGGGCCGAGAATGAAGCAGGGCCGCACAATATGGGATACGGCGGCAGAGCTGGTATAATTGCCCAGTGCCCCATTGGCTTTTACGAAGTGTTTCCGCCATCCGGAGCTGTAATACATGGTGCGGGTGAACCAGTCCGCCGGCTCCCCGTCCACACGGCAGATGCGCCGCTGGGCCGCCCCGGCCCCAGTGAAGAAAGCAAGGGCAGCGCCGTCCTTATAGGTCTGGCTTATGCCTGTTTCAATGGCGGACAGCAGGAAGCAGGAGGCGCTATAGCCGTTTGCCCCGGAGGAGACGGCGTTGCCTGTGCTGCTGATATGGGGCAGCTTTGCCCGCCGGATATAGGGGCGCAGGGTGAAATCCGCCATGCAGGCATATTTCTGGTTCAGCTTGCCCCCGGGCGCCCCGCTGTACATTTCAGCAGGCATGCTCTCCGCTTCCACCCCGTCCAGGGCCATGCACCAGGCGCCATCGCATTCCTCACTGTAAAGGGCGGAGGGCTTCCCCTGCTGGACTACAGCCATCAGCCTGTCTTTGCCGCCCAAGCGCACCTGCAGCAGGTCGCCTGCCAGCAGCTCTCCCGCTTTCCGGGGCGGGGGCGCGTCAAACAGCAGGGTGTAATACCCATCCTCATCCGGTTCATCCGACACCCGGACAGTTCCCGCAAGATTGCAGCACACCACCAGCCCGATGCTGCCCCCCTGGTTTGCAGGGAAGCTGACATTCCCCTGGCCGCTGCCCAGCACCGTGCACACCTGCCCGGCAGTGTTTGCCACCGGGGTGCGGGTGCGCCAGGGCCAGGGCTGGGTTTCCCCGTAGGGGGTATCCTCATAGGTGCTGCCGGCCGCGGCAGAGGCGGACACGCACCGCTGCCGGGCGGCGTCGCCTGTAAACAGGGCAAGGCGCGCCCCTTCGGCTATGCCGTTCTGGTTCGCCACACCAATCTCTGTGTTGGAGGGCAGGAAAAAGCGGTCTTTCACGGTTTCGCTGCCCCCGCCGTCCGCCGCACACTTTGCCACAACCAGCTCCGTGGGCTGCACGGCTTTCCGGAACCCTTCCGACAGGCCGCCCATAAAGCCGGGGGCCAGCGCGTAAGGGTTTGCAGATACAGCCCCCGCCTTTGGGGGTGCGTCTGCTTTATGGGCCGGGGCATACCAGCCGGAGAGGGATTCGCTGTTAAGCCAGCTCCGGATATTCGATAGGCTGTAGCGGTTATTCCCCTGCACCTGGCGGTCTGTATTTTCGCTGTCCGGCTCCGAGGCGTCAAAGGCGTAAAGTGCCACCTGGTACTGGCTGCACAGGGTAACGCTGCCCGCAGGATACCCCTGGTGGAGCAGGTCTGCCACCTGCCAGGCCACAGGCTCCCCCAGGCAGAGGCTTTCCGGGTCCCGGACTTTATCCCCCACATTGAGCATGAGAAGTGTTTTTGCCATGTTCCCGCCTCCTAGATATAAGCTTTCCCGGCTTCAAACCGGCCCTGCAGCAGCTCCAGCGCCCCGGGTCCATCGAACTCCTGGGCCTCTACAAAGTCAAGCCCCTGGGCGTCCAGCAGGTCCCGCAGGTGCATTTGGAACACCAGATGGGCGAAATCGCTGGTGAGGGCCGCCAGCTCTGCCCGGTCTGCCTTGCCTGACAGCTTTTCGTACTCTGCCCCCTGTCCCTCTGCCAGCAGCTTCACCGCCTTGATGTTGTTGAGCACCGCCACAATCAGGGGGTTGAAGGTGCGGCTGGCGCTGGCAGGGTCGCTGTCCAGCAAAGCAGGCACCTCCTCTGTGTATTGGGGCTGGGGATCCAGGGCATAGCTGGGCCGGGGCATCTCAGGCTTCCTCCCCTGTTTGGGCCGCAGGCTTGCACAGCACCAGGGACAGGTGCTTGTCCCCTGTGGGCAGCAGGCGCTGGGTCAGCTCCACCACCTGGGTGTACCCCTGGGCTTCCAGGCAGTCTTTGCCCCCTGCCGCTACTGCTACCGTATCCAAAGCCCCTTCTTCCTCCAGCAGGCCCAGATACCAGTCTAGGCCGCGGGGGGCGGGGGAGGCCTCCAGCCGCAGGGTCAGGCGGGGGCTGCCGCCGTATACCGCGCCATAGGCTTCCTCTGCTGCGGCGGCTTCAAAGGTTTTCCCTGTTCCCAATTTCACTGTAAACATTTACTTTTCCTCCAATCTTTTCAGCAGTTCCCATTCTTCTTCCGGAAGTATCTCCAGCGCCCAGTCTTTGGGGACATGGATTTGAAAACGCTTTCCTTCCCCCCTGGCCCGGTACAGCCTGTTCCAGTAATAGGCGTTTGCCAAAGCCCGGGCCTTGTGCATAGGGCAGATATACACGTCCTCCACTGTCTCCCAGATAAGCCCGCCAGAGCAGGTTACCCGCGTGCCCTGGGGCACCAGCACAGCGCTCTGCTGGGCTTCTGAGATATAAAAGCGCTGGGTACACACTGCCGGCTGGGCCTGGGGCCTCCCCTGAAGCTTTAAAAGCTGGGCCAGTGCGTCCAGGTTCTCCCCCTCGGCCCGGCTGGGAATGTTCTGGTTGCCAATGACGTTCATCAGCACCCGCTCCTGCACCAGGATGCTGGCTACCCACTGTATAATCTGCCGCTCCGGGCTGGCGGGCTGCACAGCGGCGCCCGTGTTTTTTTCATAATCCGACACCAGCCGAGCCACAATGGCTTCCGCACTGGTGTCTGCAAACTGGTATTCAGGGTTCCTCATGCTCTCACCTTGCTTTGCGTAAAAATGAAAGCCCCGGCCTTGTTCTTGACAAAGCCGGAGCATGTGGTATAATAAATATAAAGAGGGCGCTGTCACATGGCGGTTAGCCCTAAAGTTTGACTAACATGAAGTTAGCCGCTCGGGGGCAAGCCGGGCGGCTAACACGCTTTTGGGGCTAAGTAAACCAGCAGCAAGGCTGTCAATACCAAACACACTGCAAAACGCAGCAGTTTTTGTCCCATACGCGCCACCTCCCTTCGTGTAAAACTCCGGGAAATGTACCACCCCCTTTCTGTCGGGGATGGGCTAACCGCCTTTTATGTATACAGCGTCCTCCAACGCAAAGCTGCGTTTGCTCCCCGTTGGGAGCGTTTTTATTATACCATCCTGTTGGATTTTGTCAAATCCTATTCTTCCACATGGATCTCCACCTCCACTTTGGGCACGAGCCGCCCCGGCTCCAGCGGATCCTCGGAAAAAGAAATGTTCTGTACCACCGCCCGGGGTTCCCATTGCTCTATGGCCTCCCGCACACCGGCTATCATCAGCACCTTTGCTACCGGGGCGGGCTTGTCCACAAATTCCTGGGATAAGCCGAAATCCCGGTACATAGGCACCGAGCCTTTAGGCGTTGCCAGCACTAAAGCGATATTTTGCAGTACGGCGTTTACGGCCTCCGGCTCGTTCAGGCGGATGTTCCCCAGGTCTGCGGCGCTTACTTGAAATCCCATGGCATCAGCTCCTTAGATATTCCTGCAGCTCCACGTCCACGACTGCCAGCAGGGGGTTGCCCCAGACATCGCTTTCCTCGTACTTGGCGCTATGCTTGAGGATGTTCCAGCGGTACTTGCCGTAGGGCTTGTCGCCGATTACCAGGGGCACAGCCTCCCCAGAGCGCTCATAGGTCCAGATTTTCACCAGCTCCCCGATGATGTCCGCCCCCAGCAAGGGAGTAAGCTGCATGGAAAAGCTGATTTTATCCGGCTCTATCCCGGTAAACTCTGTGAGGGCGTTCTGCAGGTGGCGCTGGTGCACGGCGTACCTGGCCTCTCCGCTCCATTCTGTCCCCTGCAGGGTTTCTGTGGTTTCCTCCGATACCTGGAAGATGATATCCCCCAAACAGCCCACCACCATCAAACCACCCCCAGAATAAAGCCGTCGCCACTGTCTACAGGCAGGTACACAGCCAGCACCTGTTCATTGACTTTCGGCATCCACTCCCCCAGGGCCGCCTTGTGGGTGTGTCCGTCCGCTGCTTCCACAGTGACTTTCGCCCCTGGGTGCTGCAGCACGTACAGCCAGCCTGAGTGCTGCTCTGAAAACCTTACCCGGGCGCGGCGGGGGCCGGGGTCTGCGGCCTCCACAATGCCGGTCTGAATGAGAGTACTTATATCCATATGGCCTGCCTCCTTTACAGTACCTTGCGCAGTTCTATGTCTGTGGTGTAGCCGCTGGCGTTTACCGTATGCACCGCCCTGCTCACCAGGTATTTCCCACCGAAGGAAGCCCAGCCCTCCAGCATCACCGTCACCCCGGCCACCATGCCGGAGTCGCCTGGAAGGGAGAACCGGGCCGTCTTGGCAAATTTGTTATGAAGCCGCAGGTGGTTTTCCGCCAGGGCCTGGGCCTCGCCTGCACTCTTTACCCTGGCGGTTATCTCCAGCCGCTTGTGGTTCTTGGCTTCTTCGTCGTAATCCCCTGATTTAGCAATGCCCTCTATGACCTTTCCCGTCGCCGGGTCTGTATAGCTTACCCGGCAGGAATCATACTGCGTCCCTGCTGAGGTCGCTGAAAACCGGTAGGAAATATAATCCCCGCCCCCTTTGCGGATGGTGGCAGCAGGCGGCTGCTTTTCGTATTCCCGCTGGTCAAATAAAACCAGGGTAGCATCCTCTATCATTTGCGGTACTGTGTAGAGGATGAACTTGTTGTGGAGGGAAGAAAGCAATCTTCCGGCATGATGATTATCCTTGATTTGACGCCAAAGGGACATCAATTCATTGCCCAAATACGCGATTCAGGACAGTGGAAAAAGGTAAAAAACGGACTTGATGCTGTCCGCAATTATTCGCTTGCGGCAATCAGTGCTGTGGCGGAAGGGGTTACTTCCGCAGGTATCAGCGCCTATTTCTCCGGCAAAGCAAATCATTGACCCAATGCGATACCGCCCTCGCACACCTCTGCTTCATTTCTTCGTGAGATGGCGCAGGGATTGCTTTTTCTGTCAAATACCACAGCAAGGCCGCGCAGGAAATGTATCGGGTGAGCCACCCTATTGCGCAGATCACTGTGGTTATACTAAAAAATATGACCCACATGATATTCCTTCCTACCTTCTAGATTTTTTCCAAGGCGGCAAACCTTCCGATACGCTTTCCGGTTTTATCTCTGGCACGTCCAGCACGATGCCCGCCGGGAAGGTATACAGGTGCAGGTACCGGCGGTTTGCCATCATAAGCCTGTTTGTGAGGTTCACGCTGCCCAAGGCCTTATACGCGATGCTGTCCCACATGTCACCTTGCACGGTGGTGTATGTTTTTGCCATCAGTACCGCCTCCTTGCCATATCCCGGGCATAGTCGTCCATCACCCGGCGCACTTGGGCCACAAACTCATCCCCGTACTGCCGCAGTTGCTGGACGGTGTCAGGGGTGGCATTGCCCTCTATCTGGAAGTAAATCTGCACTACCACAGGCTCCCCGCCCCCGGAGGAAGCAGGCAGGGCACTGAGGGAGGGACGGGCCTGCAAGGCCGCGGTGTCGCGGGCGTTCAAAACCTGCTCTCTGCCCTGGAAGAACACCAGTTCCGGGCCGTTCTCGCCTACCATAGCAAAGCCGGGGGCCGCGTCTGTGGTGCCAGAGGCGTAGCCCCGGGTGACGGAAAGCCCCCCTGCCATTGCCCCTTGTATGGCCGCCATAGCTCCATAGGCCACACTGCGGTATGCCGCCTGCACAGACGCCGCCATGCCGTTAGCCCCATCAATGTATCCCTGCATGGTGGAGCGGGCCGACATAGCCGCCTGGGCATACATATCCATCTGGCGCACAGCGCTTTGGGTAGTAGGCACCGGCGGGCACGTCGGAAAAATCTGCCTGTCCAGTGACCGCCGGGCTGCCCGCCGCGCGGTAAAGCACCGCCGCCAGCATGGCCCGGCTCATGAAAGTATTGGGTGAAAATGTGGCGCTACCAGTTCCGCTCATGATGCCATGCTCCCGGCACCAGGCTACATCCTCCGCATACCAGGCTCCAGTGGGCACGTCTGTGAAATCTGCTGCCAGCGCCGGGACCGTGAGTCCCAGCAGCAGGACAAATGCGCAAATAAATGAAATTATTTTTTTCATAGAATCCGCTCCTTTTTAGTAGTCTGCAAACCGGTCGTTTTTGTCCAGTGCGGTCATCCGCGCCATTTCCTCATCAGTGAGCGCGAAGTCAAAGATCTCAAAATTTTCCTGGATATGCGCCTCGTTGCTGGAACCGGGGATGGCAATGTTCCCGGCCTGCAAGTGCCAGCGCAGAATCACCTGGGCAGAGGTTTTGCCGTGAGCTGCCGCGATAGCTGAGATAGCTTCATCATTGAACAACGTTTGAGTATTTCCCCGCCCTCCCAATGGGAACCAGCTTTCCATCACCGTGCCGTATTGGGCGATGTGCTCTTTCATGACGGTGCTCTGGTGATAGGGATGGGTTTCGTTCTGAATCAGGGCAGGCTTCATTGTCGTGGCGCTTATCAGCCGGTCAAAATCTTCCGGCTCGTAGTAGTTTGACAAGCCAATGGAACGCAGCTTGCCATCGGTCACAGCCTGCTCCATGGCTTGGTATGCGGCAACATCGTTTTCCGGCTGGGAGTGATGGAGAATCATCAGGTCGATATAATCCAGGCCCAGGCGCTGTAAAGAAGCATCGATAGCTGCCGGGCCGTCATCATAATCCGACGTCCACATTTTTGTGGTGACGAAAATTTCTTCCCGGGTGACAAATCCCTCGTTGATGGCCCGCCGGATCCCCCGGCCCACACCATCTTCGTTGCCGTAAATGCGGGCGGTGTCGATGAGCCGGTAGCCGTCCTTTAATGCCCAATAGACAGAGTTCTCCGCTTCCTCTGAGGACAGCCGGAAACAGCCGATGCCCAAAATGGGCATTTCAATGCCGTTGTTGAGCAGGACCGTGCCGCTCTCCAGGTCAAATTCACCCACAGCTTTTTCTGCCGGTGCTTCGCTCTCCGCTTGGCTGGATTCGGGTTCCACAGACGCTTCTTCCGCCAGTGAGCTGGAGGGAATTTTGCTATCAGCGGCAGGAGTGGGCGCTGCCGCCTGACTGGAACTCTCCGGCCTTTCGGAACTTTCCACAGTACGGGACGTGTCGCCAGCACATCCGGCCAGCAACAGGCACGTCAAAAGCAAAGCAAGCAATACATGTAATTTCTTCATGAACATATCCTTTCCTATTGGATTATCAGCGTTTCCCCCGGGGCCAGGATGATGCGGTTCTCCACGTCAAACCGCTCCGCGATTTCACGGTCAAAGCCCACCTTCTCCTGGTCTGTGGTCATGTGGTAGGGAATATTGTGCTTGGCGCCAACCATTTCCGCACACTGGGAGGCTTCCTCCAAGCCCATGTTGAACACACCATCGCAGCAGAAAAAGGCGTAGTCGATTTCTTTCTCCGCCAGCTCCGGCATTTGCTCCGTTGTGGAGGTATCGCCGGTCACGCAGATGGAGCGTCCGTCGGAGAAAGTCAGCACATAACCGGCGCACTGGTTCACGTCGAGCCAATCGTTGTACCCGGCCTCCACAGCCTCAACGGTCACAAAACCCAAGTCAAAGGTCTGATGTTCGCCATTTATAACGGCTTCCCGATGGGTGATGATCTGGCAGTCAGGGTTGCGGTTCTCCACTTTTTCAACGGCGCTGTGGTCATAGTGGCCGTGGGTCACGAGGATCAGGTCTGCGGGCAAATCGTAGCTGTCCCCGGCGTAGGGGTCGATGTAAATTACTTTGCCCTCGCTGGTGACAATGCGCAGGCTGGCCTGGCCCTGGTAGAGCAGGGCAGCGGGGCTGGTGTCGGGTGTGGGGGCAGGTGCGCTCTCTGCTGGGACAGGAGTCGCCGGAACTGAGGTTACGGCAGGCGTTTGCTCCGCCTTTGGCGCGGAGGATGATACCGCCCTCTCCCCCTGGGGCGCGGAGCAGGATGCAAGGAACACCATGGGAATCAGCAAAAGAAAGATCATTTTGCGTTTCACTTCTCCAACACCTCCGCGCAGCCACGCAAATGTTTCACCACCTCGAGCCGCTGGGGACAGACCTTCTCACATTGCCCGCACCCGATGCAGTCAGAAGCCTTACTGCCCCCGCCCACTGCCTGCCGGTAAGCGGACTCGGTCTCTGCCGCCTGGCCGTTTGCCAGCCGCTTATTCATGGCGGTAAATATCTCCGGGATAGGGATGTTCCTGGGGCAGCCCTCCACGCAGTACCGGCAGCCGGTGCAGGTGATGGCCGCCGACTTGCCCATGATCCGCTGGGCCTGCTGGATGATTTTCTGCTCCGTATCGTCCAAAGGCCGGAAGTCCCTCATATAGCTGAGGTTGTCCTCCATCTGCGCCAAATTGGACATCCCGGAGAGCACCGTCATGACCCCATCCAGGGAGGCCGCGAACCGAATGGCCCAGGAGGCCGAGGACATCCCGGGACGGCATTCGCTGAACAGCTTTTTTACCTCCGCTGGAGGGTTCGCTAGTGCGCCGCCTTTTACCGGCTCCATGACCACAATGGGGACGTTGTGCTTTCGGGCCACCTCATAATTGGCCCGGGCGGTGACCTTCGGGTTTTCCCAATCCAGATAGTTGATCTGCAGCTGTACAAAATCCACATCGGGATGCTGGTTCAAAAGCTGGTCCAGCAGTTTTGGCCCAGCGTGGAAGGAAAATCCCAAGTGCTTGATCAGCCCCTTCGATTTCTGCCCATAGACAAAGTCCCACAGCTTCCAGCGGTCATATTTTGTGTAAGCGCCCTCCATCAGGGCGTGCAGCAGGTAGTAGTCGAAGTACCCGGCCCCAGTGCGTTCCAGGCTGGTGGCAAACTGCTTTTTCGCGGTCCTCTCTCCGGGGGCCATCATGGCGTTGAGCTTGGTCGCCAAGGTGAACAAATCTCTTGGGTAACGCTCCACCAGCGCCTTGCGGACAGCCTGCTCCGAGCCGGGATAAACGTGGGCGGTGTCATAATAGGTGCCGCCCGCGGCCATAAATTGATTCACCATTTCCTTCACCTGGGTGATGTCAGTCAAAATCCCCTTTTTAGGCAAGCGCATCAACCCAAAGCCCAATTTCTGCATGAGTGTCCTCCCTGTTCCACAAAAGGCCCCGCACAGAGCAGGGCCTCTATTTGATATATTTATGCGTTCATCTCCGCAATCGCCTTGTCAATTCCAGCCACTTCCTCCGCGGTCAGCCGGATATCCCCCGCCCCGGCATTCTCCTTCAGGCGGCTGGATTTCCGGGTCCCGGGGATGGGTACAATCCAGGGCTTCTTGTTAATCATCCACGCCAAAGACAGCTGGCCCAGCGTGGCATTTTTCTCCTTCCCCAGCCGGGTGAGGTAGTCCATCAGGGGCTGTGTCTTGTCCATGGTCTCATCGCTGAACCAGGCGGAACCCTTGCGGAAATCCCCATTTTCGAACTCCTCGCCCTTGCGGTAAGCGCCGGTGAGCAGCCCTTTGGCGATGGGGCAGCAGGACACCAGCCCGATGTTCAGCTCCTCGAAAGTGCTGAATAAAGATTCATCGGGAGCGATCAGGGAGTACACATTTTGGGAGGCGGTCAGCGGGCAGATTGCGTGTGCCCGGCGGATGTATTCCTCGCTGGCCATGGACACGCCCCAGTGCCGAATTTTGCCCTCCTTGATCAGCTCCGCCATGACCTGGGCCACGGTTTCCGGCTCCACATTGGGGTCTACTCGGTGCTGGTAGTATAAGTCGATATAATCCGTATTCAGCCGTTTTAGGCTCTCGTCCACGGACTTTCGGATGGTCTCCGGGCGGGAATCCACATTGAGCTTGGGATGGTACTCGTTTTCGCTGTAGTCGAACCACACGCCGAACTTGGTGGCGACCACCAGCTTGCCACGCATACCGGCAAACGCCTTGCCCAGCAGCTTTTCGTTGTGGTGAGGGTTCTCCTTGTAGCCGTAGGTCTCGGCAGTGTCGAAGAAGGTGTAGCCATCCTCCACAGCCTCACGCAGCAGGCGGACAGCCTCGTTTTCCTCGGTGGGCGCGCCGTTGGCGTGGGACAGGCCCATGCAGCCCAGCCCGATGGCGCTGACTTTCAAATCCTTGCCTAAAATTCTGGTTTCCATAATAATCCTCCTGATAAATTTATGATTAGTCCATATACTCCGAACCCATGTTGACGTCCTTGCGCCTGCCGTAGACTTTCAACTCCGCCAGTCCATTTTCCAGCTCCTGGAACTCCGCATCAGTCAAATTGACCTCGCTGGCCCGGAGATTTTCCAGTATCCGCTCCTGATTCTTGGAGCCGGGTATCGGCACCACACATGAATATTTGTGTAGCATCCAGGCCAGGGAGATTTGCGCGTTTGTACAATTCTTTCTCTTTGCCATATCGGACACCAGGTCGACAAAGGGCTGGTTCGCCGCCAGATTCTGCTGACTCAGCTGAGGCACCCAGCGGCGCACATCATCCCCCACAAACTTGGTGTCAGCCGTCACCTTGCCGGACAGGAACCCGCTGGCGATAGGCGAGAACGCCACAAATCCGATGTTATTTTCCTGGCAGTAGGGAATGACCTTCTTCTCATAGTCCCGCTCCATCATGGAGTAGATGTTCTGCACGGCATTTACCGGCGTTACCTGGTGCGCCCGGTCGATGAAGTCCACCGTCACCATGGACAGCCCCCAGCCCCGGATAAGTCCCTCATCTATGAGCCTGCCCATGCCCTCGGCGACCTGCTCAACCGGCACGGCGGGGTTGATGCGGTGGAGGTAGTACAGGTCAACATAGTCCGTTTGCAAGCGGGTAAGGGACGCTTCCAGATGCTTTCGGATGGCGTCATAGGCGGAGCGCCTGGCCTCGCCTGTGCCGATGAAGAGCTTGGTGGCCAGCACCACGTCCTCCCGGCGGCCCTTAATGGCTTTACCTACAATCTTCTCATTGTGCCCGGTTTCGGACATATAGGGGCCGTAGGCTTCAGAGGTGTCCAGGAAATCACAGCCATAATCCAGGGCCTTTCGAATGGCCTCAATGCTGTATTCCTCGCTGGGGATCTGCCCGTAGCCGTGGGAGAAGCCCATGCAGCCCATACCGATTTCGCTGACTGTCAGCTTGCCCAATGCCATTAAGTTAAGCGCCCCCAAAGAGCCCCGCTATCGTGCCGGAAGATAAAACCAAGAAATCCGATTACCCGAGGAAACAGGTCTCTGGAAAGCCCGTCCCCGCCTTACCGGAAAGCGTTTTCTGTAAAGCAACCCTTCCAGTTCTCGAAAAGGTTTCCGTAAGAAAGCACAGCAGGCAAAGACAGCGTCGGAAAAATTGAGGCGCTGTTTTTGTTTTGTGTTGTGGCAGGAAAGCTTCACGTTCCAGGCTGCTGCCTGTGCAAAGTTAAAAATCAGGAAAGCAGCAAAAACCTCCTGTAAAATAAGTTCTGGAATTTTGGAGTGGAGATGAATGAGCGCCACTGAATATTTCAGGCTGCGGAAAGATGTTTCGATGCCCCAGCGTTTGGCGTAAAGAGCTTTCAAAGTTTCGGGCGGAAATTGATTTTTATTCAGATTTGTCAGGAAGGTTTCCGTTTTTCCATTGCAGAAATTTACGCGTACGATACGGAAAGAAAGCCGGTAAAAGCCAACGCTTTCTACAGGCAGGAAATCGAAAACACGCTGACTTGTAAGCTTATAATAATCTGCCGGAACAGGGATATTTCTTGTTTCCAGTTTTCGTTTTGTGAGGCGCCCCAAAGTGAGGCTTGCGGGTATATCAAATTCGGGAAAACAAGGAAGTTTTACACCAAAAACCGAATCCCTTTCCTTCAGGCGGATGACATATTTCCATCCCCGGTTTTCCAGATGCGCCAAGTTGTTCAGGGACGCATAGTTCCGGTCAGCTAAAAGGATAACCGGCTCTGAAATCCGCGAACGGTCTGTCATTTCACACAGAGCTTTGCCTTCATTTTTCTCGTGTTCCTTTTGGACAATTAAGTCTGTATAAATGCCGTTTTCCAAGTCAAAAAGAGCGTTTATCAGGTGCTTGTTCCAACCGTGCTGGCGGTCTGTTCCGGGCAGATAAGAAAGCAAATCTGCAGGGTATGCTGATGATTTCAAGGACGTTCCATCCACTGCCAGCAGCCGATATCCCCGGTACTTCTTTTCGGGGGTAAGTGAATTTGAAAAGCTGTGAAATAAGTCCTCCAAGGCTTTAGGCAAAAGCTTTTTCCGCTGCTGCACAAAGGCGGAGGCAGAAGGTGTTTTTTCTTGAAAACGGAAAGCTTTCATGAGATTTTTGCCCACGCTTTCACAGCTCATGGTGAGCAAGAAGAAAATGATATTTTCAAAATCCAGCGCCCTGCGGCGGGTGAAATCCCGTCCCGGCCGGCTGGCGTAAATTTGGGGATTCTTTCCCATTTTCCTTACCTGAGACAGCAGCTTTTTTCGTAAGTTTTTTGCGGTTTGTTTCATTTTATAAGCCCCTTGAAGTTTTTATTTTTCAAGGGGCTTCGCCGCATATTTTTCTCATTTTGTCAAGGGCTTTTTGCCGGTTTCTTTATCTTTTTACAAAATGCTTAACTTAATGGCATTGGTCAGCTTGCCACAGTTTCTGGTTTTCATGGTTTGCCCCCTTTAGTCTGCCGGAGCCCAGCCGGAGAAGTTGCGTTCCTGTTCCTCCAGGGTGGCGGTGTAAAAGCCTTTGCCGTTATCGATTGCTTTGATTCTTGCCATCTCGTCATCTGTCAGGGCAAAATCAAAAATATCAGAATTATCACGGATATGCTGGGGGTTGGTGGATTTTGGGAAGATAATGTTTCCAGCCTGGATATGCCAGCGGAGAATGACCTGCACGTTGGTTTTGCCGTACTTTTGGGCCAGTTCGGTAAATACCGGCTCATTGATAAGCCCTGGGTCGCCGTGGCCGATGGGATACCAGGATTCGATCACTGTGCCGTAAGGAGCCAATCGTTTTTTCAATTCCTCCTGCTGGAAATAGGGGTGGCACTCCACCTGTAAAACCGCCGGTTTGATAGCAGCGGCCTCACAGACTTCCTCCAGCCGCTCAGACTCAAAATTGGACAGACCGATTGCCCGCACCTTACCCTGGGCCACGGCCTTTTCCATATCCTTCCATGCGCCCATATAATCGCCTACCTGCTGATGCAGGAGCAGCAGGTCAATATAGTCGATGTCCAGCCTGGAAAAGTCGCTCTGCTGATCCACATAGTGTATCATGCCCACCTCAATGTGGTCTGTGCGAAGACGGGTGAGCAGATCGGCAAAAGCGGCTTTCACCTCGTCCATGTTCCGGGTGCGCTTATACTGCCCATCCAGCCAGGCAGAGCACAGGTGGGCCTGCAAAATAAACTTTTCCCGCCTGCCCTCCATGGCCTTTCCCAGCACATCCCGCACATAGGGCTCCGGGTTATACAGGTCGAAATAATTGATGCCTGCCCCAATGGCGGCTTGGATCAACGCCAGAGATTCCCCCTCCGCCCGGTTGACAAAAGCCTCGCTGCCTAGACCGATTTCACTGACATTCAGGCCGGTTCGACCCAGCCTTCTGAAATTCACAAAGAAACCCCCTTTCCGATTATCTCAGCATAGATTGTATTGCCAACTCCCTCACCGCCGCCCGCACATTAAAGCGCTTGGGGCAGTGGTCCGTGCAGGCCCCGCACTCGATGCAGTCGATGGGCAGACCGCGCTTACGGAAGTCCTTGATGGGCCGGAGGGCCGCTTTCTCCCCGGTTTGGAATTTGCAGTATATTTTCAGCATTGCCGGGATATCAATGTGCCCAGGACAGCCCCGGGAGCATTTCTGGCAACTCCCACAGCCTGCCAGCTTTTCCGCTGTGATAGGCACGATGGTTTTCGTCCTCATGGTGAACCCTCCTGACTTTCTTTGAGTTCAGTATACCGGCTCTGGATGGGAAAGTACACACCATTTCAGCAGGAAATGGGGCATACGCCACACTTTCTCTGAAAGTGTGGCGTAACTCCTTGTGCTGCTTTGGAATTTGCCGCTGCAAGCGGCAAATTCAGGCAGACAGCCGGTAAGCTGTCCCTCTCATCACGCTTTCTGCTGTCTGCGCCACACTTCACGCAAAAATGTGGCGTAACTTTATCAGAGAAATATTGGTCAGGTGTTGCATATTTAGCAGGTGTATATTATAATGGTGGAAAGGAGGGCTGACCATGCCGGAAAAGAAGGTGGACTTGCGCGTCCAGCGCACCAAGGAGAACATCCGCCGGGTGTTTGAGGAGATGATCTGCGAGATGGACTATGAGGAAATGTCCATCAAGGAGCTGACCGAACGAGCGAAAATCAATCGCAAAACATTCTACCTGCACTACGACTCTCTGGACGACCTGCTTAGAGAGATTCAGAACGACCTGGCCCAGGACTTTATCAAGCGCACCGAGGGCATGGTGCGTCCTCGGGACATGGACAAGATCACCCGGGAGTTTTTCCTGTCCCAGGAGCGCCTGGGCAGGCTGGGGGAGCGCATCACCTGCGCGGGCAGCTACCACTATGTGAGCCGCCGGATCACCAGCGACATCATGAAACAGACCTGGACGGAGAGCCCTGGCGACCCCTTCCGGCAGGACATCATTATGACCTTTATCTCCCAAAGCACCCTGGCCATTTACAAGCAGTGGGTGGCCGACGGCAAGAAGATCCCGCTGGAAGAAATTATAGAACTGGCTATCCAGCTGGTGTGCCATGGGGTAGATGGGATAAAGCTGTAAAGCAAAAGCGCGGGGCTTTCGGGCCTCGCGCTTTGTATGGTTATTTGTCCATCTCTGCCGACACCTGTCTGAGATAGTCCCGGATGGGCAGGTGCTGTGGGCAGTGCTTCTCGCACTGTCCGCACCCGATGCAGTCCCCGGCCTTACCGTGGCTCTCGGTGAGGTTGGCGTAATAGGTTGCCGCCACCATGCCTTGCGGCCCGCTGAAACGCTTGAGGTTGTTATAGATGGCGAACACGTCCGGGATGGCAATGTTCTTGGGACATTTGGCTTCGCTGACGCAGTACCGGCAGGCGGTACAGGGCACAGCGATGCTGGCCCTGATGATCTCTGTGGCCTTTTGGAGCGCGGTGTTCTCTGCTTCGTTCAGGGGCTGGAAATCCTTCATATAGCTGAGATTGTCCTTCATCTGCTCCATATTGCTCATGCCAGAGAGGACGATCTTCACATTCTCCTGGCTGGCGGCGAAACGAATGGCCCAGCTGGCGGTGGACAGCTCCGGGCGCTGTTCCTTCAGAATTATATCCGCTTCTTCGGGGATGCTGGCAAGGCTGCCGCCCTTGATAGGCTCCATGACCATCACCGGCTTGCCATGCCTCCGGCAGACCTCATAGCATTTACCGGATTGGACAGTGGGGTCTTCCCAGTCCAGGTAGTTGAGCTGGATCTGCACATATTCCACCTCCGGGTGGTCGGTGAGGATGCGTTCCAGCAGGCCGGCATCATCGTGGAAAGAGAAACCAATGTGCTTGATCTTGTCCTCGGCTTTCATACGGGCGATAAAGTCAAAGGCATTTGTCTGCTGAACTTTCTCATAATTGCCGCTGCCCAGAGCGTGGAGCC
The DNA here is from genome assembly GCF_036941085.1 of Acutalibacter sp. JLR.KK004. Classification (NCBI taxonomy): domain Bacteria; kingdom Bacillati; phylum Bacillota; class Clostridia; order Eubacteriales; family Acutalibacteraceae; genus Acutalibacter; species Acutalibacter sp. JLR.KK004. The sequence continues at coordinate 27,508 of NZ_JAYMNQ010000001.1, read as the reverse complement.
AGTAGTAATCGAAATACTCCACCCCGCAGCGCACCAGTTGCTCGTTGAAGATTTTAGGCAGGTCATCGGCGGTATTGACCGCGTACATGGGCATTTTGTCGGTGATGGTGAAACTATCCCGGGGATAGCGCTTGACTACAGCCTCCTTGAACGCCCGCTCGGAATTGCCGCCGTGATAGGGCCAGGCGGTGTCGAAGTATGTACCACCCGCTTTGATGAAAGCGTCGGCCATCTCTTGGAAAGCGGGGATGTCGATCTGTGTGTACTGGCCGCCCACGGTGGGCAGGCGCATGAGGCCGAAACCGAACTTTTGCATGGGTATCCCTCCTTGATTGGTTTGCCGGAATTTCTATGGGATAATTATAGCAGGCAAAGATGGGGATGTACACCACATTTCGGCAGAAAAAGAGGTTTATGCCACAGGCGGGGTGGAATTTTTATAGAGGCGGCCTTTTATGATAGGACTCACCTCATCCTTTTTGCCGCCGCGTCCGCCAGTCCCATTCGGTTCAACGCTTCGTCGATTTTTACGATGTCCTCCACACCCAGCGCCACGTCGGCAGACGCAAGATTTTCCTTCATGCGCTCTACATTGCGAGTGCCGGGGATGGGCACGATCCAGGGCTTTTTGCGGATCATCCACCCCAGGCAGACCTGGGCCATAGTAGCGGACTTTTCCTCCGCGATGCCACGGATCAAGTCCAGCGCCTGCTGGTAATACCGGAACCCTTCCTCCGAAAACTGGAACCGCCCTCCGCGGTTGTCCTCCGGGTGGTCGAATGTGGGCCGCTCCGCGTAGCGCCCGGACAGGAAGCCCTTGGCAAGAGGCGTGAAGGCCACCAGTGTGATGCCCAGCTCCTCAAAGACGGGGAACAGCTTTTCCGTGTCCCGGTCGATGACGGAGTACACGTTCTGCACCGCCGACACGGGGCATACGGCGTGGGCGCGGCGCAAATAATCTTCCTCCACGCAGGAGATACCCCAGGCGCGGATCTTTCCTTCTTTCTTCAGCTGTGCCATGGTTTCAGCGACTACCTCCGGCTCCACATTGGGGTCTACCCGGTGCTGGTAGTACAGGTCGATATAGTCGGTCTGCAAACGGCGAAGGCTGCCCTCAATGGATTTTCGGATGGTTTCCGGACGGCTGTCCATCTCCAGGTGGTCGCCCATATGGCGTACCCCGCACTTGGTAGCCAGCACGATTTTGTCCCGGAAGCCCTTGATACCCTGGCCCACAGCTTCCTCGTTGTAGGCGGTAGTGCCGTCCGGATTGGTGCCGGTGTAGCACTCGGCGGTGTCGAAGAAGGTGTAGCCCATCTCAAAAGCAGCCATGATTTTCTCCGCCGCCTCGGCCTTTTCCAGGGGGGTGCCAAAGGCGTGGGAGAGGCCCATACAGCCCAGGCCAACCGGGCTGATTTCTATGCTTGTGTTCCCTAAAATACGCTTTTCCATATTGATTCCTCCGTCTAAATGCATTGTACAGACTCTTTTGCCCAATCGGCCACCGTTTTTTCTGATTGTGCCGCCTTGCTGCCCACAACCGCCAGCCCCCTGCCAAAGCTGGCCCCAGCGCAGAGCTTCCTCAAATCTTCTTCACACCGCCCCAGCCCGCTGCCCTCGTGGGTCATGAGCGGGAACACCCGCTTGCCGGTAAAGTCCAGCCGTTCCAGTTGGCTGAACACGGCGCAGGGGTAGGTGCCCCACCAGCAGGGGCCGCAGACGAAGATGCTGTCATAGCCGTCCAGGCTGTCGAGATATTTCTTTAGCTCCGGGCGGGCATCTTGCTGTAATTCAGCCTTTGCCTCTTTGATGCATACATCGTAGCTGGCAGAGTAGGGCTTCACGGTTTCGATCTCAAACAGATCGCCGCCCACGGCCTGCCGGATGAACTCCGCCACAATCTCTGTGTTGCCTTTGGGCAGGCTGACAATAGACCCGCCCGCGTAATTCTCTCCCTTGCGGGAGTAGTAAAGGATCAGGTTTTTCATCACTTATCAAACTCCTTGGACACGTCCTCCAGCAGCTTGCGGATCTCCAGATGCTGGGGGCAGATTTTCTCGCACTTGCCGCACTTTAAGCAATCTTTGGCCTTGGTGCCCTCGCCGGTATGGATGCTGTTATAGTAGTAATCGGTGTTCCAGTTGCCGAAGGCTTTTTTGGCGTTGAGTAAGGAGAACAGTTCGGGGATATGGATGCCCTTGGGGCATTCCTCCATGCAGTAGCGGCAGGCGGTGCAGGGGATGAGGTTCTGGCTGCGGAAGATTTCCGTGACCTTGCGTACGGCCTCCTGCTCGGCAGGGGAGAGGGGCTTAAAGTCCTGCATATAGCCGGTGTTGTCCTCCACCATCTCCATATTTCCCATGCCGGAGAGCACCACCTTGATGTTCTCAAACCCGGCGGCAAAGCGGATGGCGTAGCTGGCGTTGCTCATATCAGACCCAAGACTGTCAAACACCTTCTGGGCCGCTTCCGGCAGGTTCACCAAGCTTCCGCCCTTCACCGGCTCCATAACCACCACGGGCTTGCCGTGCTTCACGCACACCTCATAGCATTTGCGGCTCTCCACGGAGGGGTCCTCATAGTCCACATAGTTGAACTGAATCTGCACCAGTTCCACCTGGGGGTACTCGGTCAGGATCTGCTCCAACATCTCCGCCCGGTCGTGGAAGGAGATGCCGAAGTGCTTGATCTTGCCCTCAGCTTTCAGCTCCAGGGCGGTTTCATAGGCGTGGTAGCGCTTGAATTTTTCAAAGATATTCTTATCCTGGGCGTGCATGAAATAGAAGTCGAAATAATCTACGCCCACGGCCTCCAGCTGGCTCTGGAACAAGGGCCGGATGTCTTCCTGTTTATTGAAATGGTGGGTGGACAGCTTGTCGGTGATGGTGTAGCTCTCCCGGGGATAGCGGCTCACGAGGCAGGCTTTCAGGGCCGCCTCTGACTGGCCGCTGACATACCCGTGGGCCGTGTCGAAGTAGGTAAAGCCCCGTTCCATGAATTTGTCCACCATTTTGCTGAACAGCTCCGTATCCACCTTGCCATTTTCCAACAGGGGCAGGCGCATACAGCCGAAACCGAATTTTTTCTCGCCAAACATATTGCTCATTTTTATTTCCTCCCAGGTTTTTTCTGTGCCCCTATCATAACAAATCTTCCCAGGGCGAATCAATTCGATTTTCCGTGGTATTTCATAAGAAAGGCTTATAGAAAAAGCGCCCACCTCTTTGGTGAGCGCTGCTGCTTTATTCTGACGGGGCAAACTGTTCTTTCAGCACATCTGCAAATTCCTCCACATAGTACCCGGAGTTTTCCTTGTCCCAGAAGGCACAGTAGTTATGTAAAAGGGGCTTGCCGCCCCGTGTCAGGGGGATGCGCCGCAGGCCCCTGCCGGACTGCCCGGCAAGGGCGCCCTCCAGCAGCAAAAAGCCTTTGCCGCTGACAGCCAGCAGCTGCCCTTCCTCCAGGCTGTGGGCAAAGAGGAACCCGCCCTGCAGCCCCACCTGCTCCCGGTAGTAGGTACACTCGGTATCCCATTGCTCTATAGAGCTTACCAGAATGCAAGGGAAATCTTTCAAATCTCCTGCTTCCACAGAATTCCGCTGGGCAATGGGGTGGCGGGCTGTCAATTCCACCTGGTAAGGGCGCGCCGCCAGGATCTTATTATAGTACCGCTCTGAAAAGGCACGGCGCTGGTCGCTCAAGAGGAAATCCGTGCGGTCGTCCCGGATCAGCTTGTACAGGTCCTCATGGCTGCCGGTGATGAGGTGCAGCTCCACGTTGGGGTGGCGCTCTGCAAACACCTGCACTGCCTGATGGAACTCCGGCCCGGCGAAGCTGCGCAGGCAGCCCAGCCGCAGCTGGGCCTTGCCCTCGCCGTCTACTTGCTTGATTTCCCGGCAGAGCTTATCCCACTCGGTGGTGATGGCGAGGCTTCTCCGGTAGAGCAGTTCCCCCGCTGGGGTCAGGGAAAATCTACGGCCCTCCCGGCGCAAAAGGGGTACGCCCACCTCTTTTTCCAGCGCCTGCATCTGCTGGCTGATAGCCGACTGGGAGATAAAACATTCCTCCGCTGCCTTGGAGAAACTGCCGTTGCGGACCACAGACTGAAAATATTTCAGCTGTTTTAGCATGGCGCTATTTCAAACCGGCGCTGGCAGGGAGATTGGCAGCTGGTCTTTTTGTTCACAGAAACCCCTCCTTTGGATTTCCTATATTTTACACCCTGGAGTGGGGGGGAAGTCAAGGGGGCATAGCTTTTTCCTTTCTGTTGTACATATTTTCAAGTAGGTAGTTCCCTACACCCTCCACCATGACAGGAGGCACCTGCCACCGAGAGAGCGCAAAGGCTCCCTGGCGGCAGGTGTTTTCCTTTCACATATTCTTGAGGCGAAAAAGCAAACTGCTTTTGCCGCCCTGGGCGCGGTAGCGCTGCTCCGTGTATAGCAATTTTGCTTTCCTCAAATCCTGTAATGCTCTGCGTACTGTAGACTGCGACAATTTCAAGTCCCCAGCAATCGTAGGAATTGCAGGCCAGCACTCGCTATCTTTATTGGCCCGGTCTGCAAGATAGATATAAACGGCCACTGCCCTGTGCTGCAAGTCCATCTTGTAGAGAAAATCAAACCGGCCCATCCTGCACTACCTCTGGTTCCCTGTTGTGGGGAGCCACCTCTTTTAGCGGCCTGTTTTGCCTGTTGGCGGGGCCTTTCTTCTTTGACGTGCGTTTGCGCTGCTTTTGCGTGGGAGCGTCCTGACTATGCCCACCAGCAGGCACATCTTCAAGAGGAGTATCGTCCTCCTTTAGCAAATCCGGGTGGTATTTCAGCACGATGGCTTGAAGCAGTTCATTTTTCTCTGCATAGGCAACCTTGCGGTTACCGTTCTCCGGAACGGAGTACTGCTCGTCGAACTGGATGCCCCAATCAAAATAGAGCTTTAACCTGACCTTCATGGGATAAAACCCGGTTTTCATTACGATAAACTGACCCTTTGGCATGGACTTCAACTCGTCAGGAGTCATGAGCGGTCTTTCTATCATTTGCAGGGATTGACTGGGGTCGTTCTTGCTCCGGGAAACAGAGCCCGACATCACTGTTCTGCTGCCCAGCGCCTTGGACAGCACCTCGGCAGAACCGCTGTTGGGCGCGAACCCGCCGAAGATGATGTCGGCTAAGTCGGCGGGATTACTCCCGCTTTCTCGCCTAAGAACCGTACGTGACAGTTTCCCGTCATACGGCTCAAGCATTTCATCACGCTTTCGCGCGGCGCTCCAAGAAAATTTGCTGGCAATGTTTGTGGACGTAGACCATGTTTTTGACCTCGTCCGTGCCGCCCATGTTGATTGGTGTTTTGTAAAATATTTCTTTATCTTTACCAATATCCATGGGAAGACCACAGTGAAAACAACACCCATTTTGTTCTTTCCAGACCTTTTTGAACCGTCCGGAGAGATACTTTATCCCGCGCTGAAATTTGCGGTCTTTGAAATATTGGGTGTCAAAATAGGGGTTTGCGTCCATTCGTACTTTGGTATGGCGAATGATGGGGAAGTAGGCAATATTCAGTAGCCGCTCTTTATCTGTAGAAAATATCCAGTTTTGCAGTTCCCGACTGTGCCAATAATTCCTCACTATCCACTTGCGGTTCTTGTTGGGATGGCGGCGCTTGGCCCATCTCCACAGCATTTCGTAGAGGATGTGGTCAATGCGTGAGAATGTCTCGCTGGAACAGACAGACTGGTGGTAGTTCGCCCAGCCCCGGAGCTGCTGATTCAACTTGTGTATCAACTGCCCTTGCCCCCATGATTTGCCTTGCCCTAAAACCGTATCGTGCAGCTTGGAGATAAAGGCTTTCACAGACTTTTGTGACGGCCTGACAATGAGCTTTCCCTTAAACTTACGAAATGTCCAGCCCAGCATATCAAAACCGTTATCAATATGAGTGATGACCGTTTTTTCTTCGGATAGTTCCAGACCCCTGGTTTGCAGGAAATCGCGGATGATTTCTTTTGCTTCTTCCGCAATCTCCTTGGTAGCCGCAGTGACAATAAAATCATCGGCATAGCGCACCAGATTGACCTGGCTCTTGTTGTGGACGAACGCACTGTATTTCCCTTTCCTGCTCATGTCAAAGCGGCTTGATAATACTTGCTGTAAACCATCCAGCGCCATGTTGGCGAGGATGGGGGAGATGATACCGCCTTGTGGTGTGCCTTCATCCGTAGGGAACAGTTCTCCCTGGAAGACGAAACCGGCTTTTAGAAATTGCTTTAATACAGACTTGTCCATGGGAATATTGTCTATAAGCCATTGGTGGCTGATGTGGTCAAAACACCCTTTGATATCTCCTTCCAACACCCACTCCGGGGAAAAGCTGCGGCTAAGGGCCGTGAATATATATTCACAGGCATCCTGGGCGCAGCGCCCTTTGCGGAAGCCAAAAGACTTCGTGTCTGCTGTTGTCTCCGACACCGGATCGAGGGCCAGGGCATAGAGCGCCTGCATGGCCCTGTCATACATACAGGGAATACCCAGCGGGCGTTTCTTTTTCTTGCCCGGTTTCTCGATATACACCCGGCGGAGCGGTTTTGCCTTGTAGCCTTTGTCTGTCAGGGTGAGCGCGCCGCGCATTTTCGCGGCGGGAGTTTTCCAAAGCTGCTTGTCCACGCCCGGTGTGTTTTTACCCTTGTTCGTGGTCACTTTTCTGACAGCCAGCACTTTAGCGTAGTACGAATGAATTAACAAATATTGCAGTCTTTTCACTGTGTTCCATTTCTTTTCATGGTGTCGCCGATAATTAAGCAACCTACAGTTGCTTAATTATCGCAATCACTGGCTTGCAGCCTATTAACGTCCAGCTCCGCTTTCTTCCAGTCTATGGATTTCCACTGCTGAGAAAGCACAGCTTTGTCCGGCAACCTCTCAGGGCTTTTACGCCCCGCCGTTGAATGATTACCGTTCATAGGTTTACCTCCATTTCTTGCCATGAAATACCATCATGTTAACCATGATTTATGGATAAGTCAGCGCCCTTTCAGGCTGGGGCAAAGTTTGAACCCCTATCCCGCCCCATTACAGAGCAGGCATTCGCTTTTTATCCTGTTCCTCTACCCTCTGCGCCGTTTCTTCTCCTTGCGGGGTCGATACCTTTCCATTCCTGGAAAGGAACGCATAGGGCTTACCACGTTCCGTGTAACGAATAATTATGCGTGCTTTAGGAGCCGTCTATGAGCCGGGAGGATTGCGTCCATTTGTCCAGGGTACAAGATACTTCCCCAGACCACCCCCGCACCTTTTGGTTCAGGCGGTTGCACCGTATGGCGCCAGCCTTATTTCGCCTGTTCAACGTAACGACCCTTACAACGATTCACATTACATTCTCCATGGCACGCTTATCCTGGCAGTACGACCGCATTAGGCTTGCAGTTTTCCCACGTTGTCCCACAGGTTTCCAACCCCGCCGTTACCAGCGGCGCAGGCTGTGGTAGGATTACCCCAAATGGATAGGGTAGCTTATTAGGCAATTCTGTTACGCGACTTCGTGTCGCACGTACTGAACATTATCCATGAAAATTTTGACGTTATCCCCATTACGCAAAACTACATTTTGCAACTGCACAAGGTTCTGTACAGCCACATGAATAACCCAATGGCTGGTAAAACCAAAAGTGTGCAGAACTATATCAGTGCCACTTATCCAGATGGCCATGTGGAAACTCTGTTTACCCCGCTGCCTCCCTATGAAACAACGGAAGCACTGGATGGGATTTGTGAGGAATATAATCGTGTTATCGGGAATATGGAAGTTGAGCCGCTCATAGCGATTCCTGTTTTTATTCACGATTTTCTGTGTATCCATCCGTTCAACGACGGGAACGGCAGAATGAGCCGGTTGCTTACGACTCTGCTGCTTTACAAAAATGGTTTCTATGTTGGAAAATATATCTCTCTGGAGGCCAAAATCGCCAAAAACAAAGACCTTTACTATGACGCGCTCAATCAGGCCCAGGCTGGCTGGCACGAGGGAAGGGAGGACGCCATTCCCTTCATCAAATATTTATTGGGTACGGTTCTTGCCGCTTATAAGGATTTTGGGGAGCGCTTTGCCTTGGTAGAAACCAAGCTTCCTGCGCTTGAAACCGTACGGCGTGCTACGATGAATAAGATTGGGCGATTCACAAAGCAGGACATCCGGGAACTATGTCCTGCTCTCAGCATCAGTTCCATTGAGGGTGGACTTCGTAAGCTGGTAGCGTTCGGTGAACTAAAACGCGAAGGGGTTGGGAAAAACACCTGCTACTTCAGGTTGAAGTGATTCCCTTCATTTAGCAATTATTTCCCTTAAAATTTCAGATAAATTAAGAGAGCAAAGATAATGATAGGAGCGGACTTGGTTTCAAGTTCCGTCTGCAACTCAACAATACCATGGGAGTAATTGACAGTGACTACTATTTTTCTGACAACGAGGGACACATCTTCGCCAAGATAACTAATGACAGTAATGAGGGCAAGGCAGTTTCGCTTAAGGCCGGAGATGCCTTTATGCAGGGCATTTTCCTGCCATACGGCATCACGCGGTCAGATGACGCCCATGGCGTAAGGAATGGTGGTATGGGCTCTACGGATGGGGCAAGAAAGTGAGCTGGCAATTTTGGGTAACAACTCTCCTGATAGTTATTCTCAATACGTTTCTGATGGTAGTATGCATTAAGAGAACGCTGTATATCCTTAGAGATAGGCATCCAGACTGGGAGCTTGAGGTTTTTGCCGCCAGATGGAATATTCTTTTGGATTGAGTTCGGGATAGCAATGTCAATCCCGTTTCTGGGGGTATTGTGTTGCATTGCATTCATCTTTGGTAGTAATATCATATGCGATGTAGCTGCGCGGCGTATTGAGAATAATGGGCGGCACTGATTTCCAAAATGCGCTCGTATTCTTCCTGCGTAATGAGCTGCATTTTCAGCAGTAGCCGGAGCATATTCACGCTATAAACGAAAGCTGAATTGTTTATATCCATACTCACAACAACCCTTCCATATATTTTATTCCGAAACTGACGATAATGGCATAGTCGACTCGGCCCATAGCGGTTTTGTCCAGTCTACCGCTATACCGAATCAGCCTGCGCTTATCTATGGTACGAATCTGCTCCAGCAAGACAACAGATTCCATTTCCAGCCCCTCCGCATGGACTATGACGTGGGTGGGCAGTTTCGCTTTCTCCGATTTGCTGGTGATAGCCGCCACGATAGTGGTCGGGCTGAATTTGTTGCCGGTATCATTCTGGATGACGAGGACAGGCCGGGTACCGTCCTGCTCACTGCCCACGACCGGCGATAAATCGGCGTAGTAAATTTCGCCGCGCTTAACATTTCTCATAATTCCCTCCATAAGTAGAGGCGGCAGTCAAAGGACAGACTACCGCCTTGTATCAATCGTTTTGCTCGTCCATATTTGTTCTCAACATCCCTGGACATGGAACGCACCTTCCAACCATGCCATTGGTTTCATTGGATTCTCACCACCCCCAGGATCTCTGGAGGGCGCCCTCCTTTGCTGCGACGGGTCACGCTCGGCTTTAGGACGGGACGCAAGTATCATTATCCCTTCTGCCGGTCATCGCCATCGATGGATGTGCGTTCCATCGTCTGAGCCTGGAGGCCAAAAGCTGGCGTCCGCTCATGTAGCTGCCGCTCCTCACGGCGGCAGAAGGAAAGTAAAAGGTGCGCTGGGTATTCGATTTTCAAAGAGCAAGGAGGGGATAGGAATGACCCCTCACTTTCCAAGCCGAAAAGTTGAGGGGTCTATGCGCAAAAATTTTAAATTTTCATGAGAAATTTCAATTTCTCAACTATTTTGCTGATTTTGCGGCACACATTGGACTGGTTGATACCCAGAATCTTGGCAAGATCAACTTGGGAAAACCCTTGTTGGAAATGCAGTGTTATCAGTTCCTGTTCATCTATTGACAGTTGCAGCACGGCCTTGTGAAGCTTGTCCACCAAGACATTCTTTTCTGCCTGACCTGCCGTGTCAGTTACCGTATCCACCAGGATGTCCTCACCGTTGAACTCGTTCGTGGTAAGCATATCATAGGAAAAATCGCTGTTATCTTTTGAGCGTTCCTTCAAGTATTTCTGACGGCGTTTGTCCTTGTAGAACGTTCTGTACTCGTCCTCGGGAACTTCCATCAACATACCGTGCAGAGGGATAAACCGCCTGCCATGGTATGTATCTGCCTGTTGACGAAACTCGGCATAACTGAGCTCCAGGTAAGTTTTTCCATCCAAAACGAACACTTTCTTCAGTGCATATTTCACCGTATATTCCTCCAATCAATCTGTTTTGGGTTGACAAAACGATTGATTGGGGTGGGCCTCGACAACCGGTTGGAATAAACAGGCCCACATTGCGGAAAGTACCCATCTGAAAAGACAGACCGATACCCTCTGCAATGTGGGCAGAAGGACAGAGTTCTGAGAATTGCACGTCAAAAATAAATTTTAGAACAAATAAACTGAGTCGCAGTTCACTCAGGTGGGCGCTGTTCATAACAAATCCACCTGTTCAGACACTGTGCAATTTGCGCCTATTCACTGTTGGCGAACAGTGCCAAATAATCAAATGCAAAATTGGGGCAAGCATTTTGACAGTTCACACCCTTGGCAAGTGAATTCCAACCCGGCCAAAGCGGGTACAGCCACCCGCCCCGACAATATGGTTTTTTGAAATTACAAGATCAAAAATATGCAGAAATAAGTAGAGCCGGTGAACTCCATCCTTCCTGGTTCGCCGGCTCTACCTTGTGTTTTACGATGAATTTTGAAACGTGCTGCTACATTAACTCTACTACATGGTCATGATAATATGATGGATAAGCGGTGCCTGACAACTAATATCTTATCGGTTTGTATCATGCGTTTCAATCCCGATGTAATGAAATGTCCCATTTGTGTCATGAAATGATTCATCGCCTTAGCGTATGGTATGCCCACAATAGGAACGCACAGCCAGGAACGCGAACAATGGTATCTCAATAATACAGGCCCCGATCATGGCGTAAGGCGTCCAGATTGCCAGGCCGCCCAGGTTTAAGAACTTGAAATCAGTGATGGCATAGAGGATACTGGCCTGAATACTGGTTCCACTGGCAGGGAGGATGCTGCACGTCCAGGTGGACAGGTTCCCCGGCATGGTCATAGAGAGTACTACCGGCGCAATGCAGAACACCAGCCCTGCGGCCAGTGAGGCCACGGTAGTTTTGCATTTGGATGAGAGGAACAGTGTAAAACTTACAGAAGCCAGCACCGAAAGTAATCCAGCTAGCGCAAACAGAAGCTGAAGCTCCCCAATATTCATGCCAGCCAGGGTCACGATGGAATAGAGCATTTGAACAGAGGTTTTGATACACTCCCAGCCGAACAGGCAGTTGACAACCAGAATATGACTGGTGGCGCAGACCACAAAGGCGGCCCCGCTGACAAAAAGTGCGGCCAGCAGCTTGGAAACAGCCAGTTTGCTCCTGCCATGCCGGGTACAGCGCAGTATGTCATCCGCGCCGGACTGGTAATCGGCAGAGAACACCGGAGCGGCAATCACCACGCAGAACAGCAGCACCAAAAAGCCCATGATGTTTTGATAGTCCAAAATGGTAGAACTCATGCCAGGGTAGACTTCAAAGGGCTTTTCCACTTTCTGATACATCTCCACGGCCTCACGCTGGGCGGCAGGGCTGCCCGGCTGTTCCATGGCCATCAGAGATGAAATCCGGGCTTCGCAGACAGAATAGTAGTCATCAATCTGGGCCGGGTCGATCTCCATGATAGCAGGGGCCATGCCAGTGTCAGGGTCGGCAAAGGCTTCTTTGACACCATGGAGCAGGGGGGCTATGGGGAGTATCTCCTTCTCATAGACACCCTCCGGCAGATCGTAGGACTCCGTGACGCCGTAGGACGTGAGGCAGGCTTGATAAATTTCCACGGCCTTCCGCACCCGCTCTGGGGTGACAATGCCGCTGGCATCCGCCTGACGCTCCTTTTCGTAGGCGATAGAGGCCAGCCCGGTCAGGTTGACCTCATTCCCGGACTCGTCCGTGTAGTTGCTGTAGCAGTAAGTTGTTGGGAGATAGGCCAGCAGGACGGAGAGGAGCAACGCCAGCGCCAGCAAAATCCAGGTGAGCCTTGACTTCAAGACCCGCTTCAGTTCCAACCGAAAGATTCTCATTTAGTGATACCTCCTGTCATTTTCCCCGCCGCTTTCCGGGAACATCCACAAATACAAATCTTCCAGGCGGGGTGTGGCTGCGGTGGAAACAGCGTTGCAGGGCTGCTCCGATAGATAACGGATAGAAACGCTGCCGTCATTCTCATTTCGCAGGTTCGTAATTTGCAGTTTGTTTTCATACTCAGGCACAGATTCTGCCGGGACGGTACAGGTCCATACCTTGCCCTCCACCAGCTTGGTCAATTCCTCGGTTGTCCCCGTCGCCAGCAGCTTGCCGCCCTTGATGATGGCGTGACATGTGGCAATATACTCCACGTCCGGGACAATGTGGGTAGAGATCAGCACAATGCGGTCATGAGCGAACTCCGACAGCAGATTGCGGAAACGCACCCGCTCGCCGGGATCCAGACCACCGGTAGGCTCGTCCAAAATCAAGACCTCCGGGTCATTGAGCAGGGCCTGGGCAATCCCTACCCGCCGTCTCATGCCGCCGGAGAGCTTGGCAACCTTCTTGTCTGCGGCGTCCGCCAGGGAGACCTGTTCCAGCAGCTTGTGAATTTTTCGCCGGGCTTGCTGCTCGGGGAGCCCCTTTAATGCAGCCACATAGGCCAGGAAGTCCTTGACTGTGAACTCCGGGTGAAAGCCGAAGTCCTGGGGCAGAAAGCCGAATACATCCCGGTACCGCTCTGCCAGCGTCTGGATGGGAACGCCGTCATACACTACCTGACCGGAGGTGGGGTGCATGATCCCGGCAATGATCCGCATGAGGGTGGTTTTGCCCGCTCCATTGGCCCCCAGCAGGCCCCAAACTCCCGGCGTCAGTTCCAGGCTGATGTCGTTGACTGCTTTTTTGTCCTTGAATTCTTTAGAAACATGATCGATCCGCAATTCCATGTGAAAACTCCTTCCCTGCTGATAAAGTAAAAGCACTCTTGCCTTGGCACGACTATTGTACCAAAAGCAAGAGCGCCTTTTTCTCGTTCTTTCATACAGGATTTTACTGTTTTCCTACGGACTTCCTTACGATTTTCTCACAGAGCGGTGATTTGGAGAATTTATCGTGTGAGGATGCTTTTTCGGGGCAGCTTTGACACCACAAAGAAGAGCAGATATCCCAATACCCCGCCCAAGGTATTCAGCATGAGGTCGTCAATGTCCGCCGATCTGCCGGTAAAATACTGTGTGAACTCAATGGCAAAGGAGAACAGTGCCAGGGAAAGAGCGGTTTTCCAAAAGTTGCGCATTCTCCGGAATGCCACCGGCATCATAAGGCCCAACGGAATGAACATCACGACATTTGCGACGGTTTGGGCAATCTTCTTCGGCTCTGGCATACCCCAGGTTTCTTGAAGGCCCCGGAATGGCACAAGGTTCAGGGAACGGTCTGCCGTGGCTGCGTTGGATGCGCCGGTAATGACCGTTGCCGCCAGGACTATGATAACGCAGGCGCTGAACAGGAAACAGGCAAGCTGCTTTGCCGGAGGCACACGTTTCCGAAGCAGGAAGCAGATGGGCGCATAGAGAACAGCCATGCCCAAGAGGCAGACGGCGCTGATAATACAATAGCCCAGGATTTCTCTGATCATAAACATAGCTGTTCCTCCCAAAACAAACACCGGCTGTTTTTGTTCTATCATACCAAAGCCGCCGGGGTTTGTTTTGCGTTTTCCCTACGGATTTTCTAACGATTTTCCTACAATCCCTTCTCTGTCAGAATTTTATCGAATTTCTTCTCCGACAGGATCTCATGGGTCACCAGTTGGCCGTCATAGAATAGAGAGAAGGTGGTAAAGGGCGAGGGAGCGTTCTGGGCATCCGCTCTGGTCTGGATATGGACAGACTGGAAAACGGCGTTCCGTTCCTTTGCCATGCGCTCCAGCACCGGCACATACTTTGCCGTAAACGGGCACTGGTTGGTGTAATAGAGCACAAATCCCTTGGGCATGGCTCCATGCTCCCGCACGGTATCCCGGAAGCGGGGCCGCTCCGCTCTCTCCTCAAAGGGCAGATACAGCAGCTCAAAGTAAGGCTTCGCTGTATCCGCCGTCACAAAACCCTTGTGCCGTATGTAGCCGGGATCGGAGAGAAAGCCAAGTTTTTTTCTGGCGGACAGGATCACAAGCCCCTTCTTTTTCTTCGCCTTGCTGTCCTCGATGCAGGTGTCCAGCAGGAGGCTGGAGTACCCATGCCCCTTGAGCTGCCCGGATACCCACAGGCAGTTGATATATATGTACCCCTCCGCCTCAACGGGCGCCCAGGCGTATTCGGCGGGGATATACTCAATAAAGCATTTCCCCCTGACATTACCCTTCAGGAAAACAAGTCCCTCGTCCAGCCGCTCCTTCAGCCAAGCCTTTTTGGACATGACCTGCACGTCCTTGCTGCTGGATATGGCGCAGCAGATGTGCTCATGGTCAAGATTGTCGTGGGTCAGTTTGATAAGATACGGTTCTTTCATCTTTTGATCCATAAGATTGCCTCCAATTATTTAGGTTTCAGTCCGTTTTGCCGTATATCGTCCAGTTCTTCCGCTAATAAGCAACCTGATTCATACAATCGCAAATATTCCTTAGATACATCTGAGTCAAAAATTAAGATGTCATCCGAGTTTATGGTGACATCTACGCCACTGCGGTAAAGCCGTCTAATGGGATGGTCTGCCATAGATTTGACCCGCCCAAGCAGTACATTGCTGCTCGGTGTGATATTGAGACGGATGCGGTAATCCGCTAAAAAGCGAACAACTTTTTTGTCTTGAATGGCGGAAATTCCATGCTGAACCTCGTTCAGTTCCAATTCCTCTACCGCTCTCCGTACATCATCCGCACTTCCCCATTCACCGACGTGCGCTTTTAGGCGCAGCCCTTCTTGCTTTGCCCTGCGATAAATAGTCTTAAAATTTTCAATCGGCTGGGCAAATTCGTCTCCGTATAAATCAATCGAATAAAAAGCCGTATTCCCCCAGAAGTGTGACAGGCAGTCCTCCAAATATCCGATGGGACAGTGCCTCGACAGGCCGATTTGCAGCCGCAGTTCAATATTGGGAGCAATCTCCCTCTGCGCTGTGGTAAAGGCTTCAACCAACTCATCAATATCGTTATGAAAAAATTCCCTCAGCCCCCAGACATCTTCTCCAATCTCCAGCACGGTAACGCCGTCATCGCTTGCCTGCTGAAAAGTCGCGCCAATCAAAATTCTTCTCATTTCTGGGGTATCAAATCTTTTTCCAAGGTTATCTCGATTCCAAGCGTGCATTTCGTCCATGGACGATAGGCTGCCATGGATAGGTTTAATCTGTACGCCTGTCATCTGCCACAAATACTCTCGGCTTCCGCCCAGCACAAAATGGTTATGTAAGTCTGATTTTGGAAAAGAGCGGATCTTTCCCAAGTCTCTCTGTTCCAGTGCGGCTATGAAATCATCCATTCCGTAGCTCCTTATTTTTTGATACCGTCTATTCAACTTGTCAAGCGTTTCTGCTTTTAAGATGTTTCAAACGGTGCCGCCAAATAGTCTTGTTCAAATTCTTCCAGCGTGGGATAGCGGCATATTTTTAACCCTATCTTTTCATACAGATGACCAAATTCCTCAAGAACACGGTCGAACGTCTCTGCGGCTGCGGACAAATTTTTAGTGGAAAATCCAGAGAATAGATCAAAGCACGGAAGATGAAAACGTGCCTCAAATTCATCGAAATAATTCTGGCAGCTGGCAGCAGTCATAAGAGACAGATAAAGGCTGTCCAGTTGAACGGCCCGGTGCATCTTCCAGCGCCAGTTGGAGAACGCTTCTTCATAAGTGCCTTTCAGGGCTTCCGGGGAAATCTCCGACTTAGGGGACAGCCGGTTTCTGAGACCGACCAGAAACTCTCCGGTCAGCCTAACTAGAAATTTGGCTGCTTGCTTGATACTTGCCGCGCCCTCTGCCATAATCAGCCGATGATAAGCATCCATGAAACCATCCGGGAGACAGTCAAAAGCCTTTATCTCCGTGGGGATGCCTTGTATGCCGAGGTGAACATAAGATTTATTGACCAGATACGCCACATATTCTATGTAATAGAGCAGGATAGCGGATAGATAGGTACATTCTCCGTCTGAATCGGACAAAAACAGCTTTCCCAATATTTCCAAAGCAGAATGGTAGTACCCTTCCGCTTTTTCAAATTCTTCCGCACAGAGGGGCCGGGCCAGCACTTCCTTGAGCTTGTTCTGAAGGAGAAAATAACGATCTTTGACTGCTTGACTGGCAGTATATACGATAGCTGCGTCCAACAGCTTTGCTACGTGGGGATGTGGGTACTCTGCGGTACGCTTAATATCCTCCCAAGTCTGGCAGTAGATGTCATGTCCCACATCCTCAATGATAAACGCTTTGGCAAGTTGCCAGCCTGATTCATGATTGATAATAACCAGCAGGTCCAGGTCGGATTTTTCATGGTATTCGCCGTTGGCAAAAGATCCGACTATTGCAATCAGATCCACCGCACCCGGGCAGACAAGGCTGGCTTTTGCTTTTACTGCCTGGATGATTCGCTGGTTGCGCTGAAGCAGAGCTTCTTTCATCCTATAATCCATGAGATTACCTCCAATTATGTTTTACATGTCACTCCATAGCTTCTTGTTTTTTGTCATGCTACCTATCAAATTTACTCGTATATAACTTCTGGCATATAATTTTCTATCAAGTTGTAATCTTCCTTGGAAATTATATACACTCCGTTGCCAGTCTGCTCAATGAAATATTTTCCATTATCTTCATATAGAAACAATCGGCCAATCATGTTCTCTCCGCTAAAGAAGTCTATATTGATAATGTTTTCAACACGAACAGGTGTGCCGATTTCCCCGCTCATTGAGGTGGGCGCAGTATGTTCTAATGTGTTCACAATGCTCTCCATATCATTCCGGGCGCTGATCGTGATGAGAGTATCCGCATTCTTTTTGAGAGAGATGCTGTCGATTGAATCCATGTTCGGTAATTTAAGCTCATAAACGGTTCCGCTTAATTCTTTCGCTTCTGTAAAATCCGGTATAACTGGCCTTCCTGCTGCCTCGAATTTGACACTATAAAACCTGTCTTCTTTTTCATCGTAGAGCAGTAGGTATTCAAAATTGCAGATTGGCAAATCCTGTTCCTGTTCTGTCGTGAATGCTTCGTCGATCTGATTGGGGCGAACGGTATATTCATCACAGGAAACTCCAAAGATCGTATATTCCGGAAGATATGTTGTTACCAGCATCTGCACATCAATCACTTTAAGGGAACAGGTTTTATCGTCTCTGATGTTCATTTCTGTATAATTTGATATTGCTTCGTTCAAGCGGTCAACAACAACCTGCTCCCTTGGCTTATGTTGCAGAAGCAAACAAATACATCCAATCCCAAATAAAACAAAACCTGGAAGAAGCATTAAAAATTTCTTTTTCATACATGTCACCTGTTGATTTCCTGTTGTTGTGTTTACGATACGGCAGGCAGCGCCACCGTAAAAACCGTCAGGCCGTCCCTGCTCTCCGCCGTGATCGTCCCCTTATGGAGCGTGACAATCTGCCTGGCGATGGCGAGACCCAGCCCGGCCCCACTGGAGCTGCGCCCCGTATCCAGCCGGTAAAATTGCTCAAAGATACGCTCCAGTTTCTCCTGGGGAATCGTTCCGCCGTGGTTGGAAAGTCTCAGCTTTATGCAGTCCTCGCCGCTCTCGGTTTCAATGGTGATCTCGGTTCCGCCGTAGCTGTAATTCACCGCATTGCGCAAAAGGTTGTCAAAGACTCGCTGCATCTTGTCGGCGTCACAGTTCAGCAGAATGTCCTCCCCGGCTGCAAGCCGGCAGGTCAGGCCCTTTTGATCCAAAACCGGCTGAAACTCATACACCAGCTGCTCCAGCAGGCGGGTCAGGTTGATCTCGCTGTATTGCAGGGCGATGGTGGACAGGCTGTACCGCGCGATTTCCAGAAACTCGTTGATCAGATCCTCCAACCGCTCCGACTTAGCGAGGGCGATGGTGAGATACTTTTCCCGCAGTTCCTCAGAGAGCTGCTTTTCATCCCGTAGCAGGTTCAGGTAGCTGATGGAGGAGGCCAGGGGCGTTTTCAGGTCGTGGGCCAGGTACATCACCAGATCGTTCTTTTTTTGCTCGGCCAGGAGCATATCGCTCTTTTGCCGGTCGATGGTATGTTTCGCCAAATTTATTTTACGCTCAATGGGAAGCAACTCCGGGGGCAGGGAGATTTCCCCTGGTATATCCTGAAGCAGCGTATCCATTCCTTTGCTGATATCTGCATAATACTTGGTCAGCCAGCGGAGGAAAATCCAGAATAGCCCAACTGCTACCAGCAGGAGGGAAAGCAGGATGATGGCGTCTTTGTGGCTGCGAAAAATATGTTCATAGAATTGAAGAGCAACATCGTAATCCACACCCAGGACGCTTTGAAACAGGGCAATCATCCCATTGGCAAAGCGGCCTTGTAAGAGGACCGTGTAGGAAAAATATATCGCAATGGTAGTCGCTGCCAGTACAGTGACGGCGCGGAGGAATATCTTCCTGCGCAGCGGCCTGAAGCCTTTCTTACTTTTCAATGGTGTAGCCGACCCCCCATACCGTTTTTATGAACCTTGGGTTTCGGGCGGGCTCGCCCAGCTTTTCCCGCAGCCGTCCGATGTGGGCCATGACGGTGTTATTGCTGTGCAGGTATTTTTCACCCCACACTGCCTCAAACAATTCCTCGGAGGGGACGACAATCCCCTGTTTTTCACAGAGATACCAGAGGATGGAAAACTCGATGGGAGTCAGCTGGACTTCCTTCCCGAACAGGAAACACTTGTGGTTGTCCTGGGTGATGACCAGCCCCCGGATGTCATATTCATGGACAGGGTCCTCCTGCCTTGGGACGGGTCTGTTATAGAGCCTGTACCGCCGCAGCTGGGTCTTGACTCGGGCTGCAACTTCCAGGGGATTGAAGGGCTTGGTGATATAGTCATCAGCCCCGATGGTCAGGCCCATAATCTTGTCCCTATCTGCCACCCTGGCAGTGAGCATGATAATGGGGCAATAGGACTTTTCCCGGAGTTTCTTGCAAAGCTGAAAGCCATCTGCATCGGGGAGCATCACATCCAGGAGCGCCAGGTCGAATTCTGTGTGCTCCATGCAGTCAAATGCCTCTGCACCGGTATAGCATTTATGGACTATATAGCCATCGCCGGTTAGATAAATCTCCAATACGTCAGCCAGTTCTTTTTCATCATCTACCACCAGGATATGGGCGATACTATTCACAGAATTTGCCATTTGGCTTTCACTCCCTTTTTTTCTTGCAAATGCCAACAATGGTGTTGGCGACACTCAGCACAATATACAGGCCCGTAAAGTTAATCCAAATATCCTGATACGCCGTTTTTGCCAATGGTTCCCGCAAACTGGTAAACCAGACATAGGCGAAGGCCAGCAGCAGGGACGGGATGTACGCGGCCACATACCGCAAGATGGGCGGCTTAATGGGTAGACTGGTACACAGCTCAAACGCCGCAACGCCAATCAGAAGGATGATCGCCCTGTCCAGCTCATGCCAGTTGCCGCTGGGGTCCTCATAAATATCGTTGTAGAGATACAAAACGCTGTTTAACAGCGTAATTACAGTATAGATGATGCAATAGACCGACACAAGATCGATCCATTTTTGTTTACTCATTTTCCCTTTGCCTCCCTAAGATTTCACTGCCATTATATCAAAGTTGTTTTTCTTCTTTTTGTGTTTTCCCTGTGGAATTTCTTAACATTTTCCTATTCTTAGCTACTTAATATCCTTTCGCCGGAATAGCCATATCCCGCCCAGGCAAAGTGCCGCGCTCAGCCCTGCGTCAAGCAGAATGATCCGTACCGGGTGCAAAATATCTTGTTCTGATAGTCCTGCCAGCTGTGTAGTCTCCGAAACAGGCGGAACAGATTTGCTTGTAAGCAGGTTACACATGGTTGCCACCTCCATAGTTTTGTGATTTTGTGTTGTAACACAAGAAAGCGGCAGTCTGCTTAAAAACCGCCGCTTTCCATGAACTATGAGATCTGCGTGAATGTAGAGTGCTGTTTGCGGTAGGTATCGTTGTCTTTTTCACTGAGTTCCCGTTCCGCCTGGGCCAGCTGGCGTTCCAATTCTTTGATTCGGGCCTCGTTGGTTTCGGTACCCAGCTGCTGTTTCAGCTCCTGCTGCTTCTTTTTGAGTTTTTCGATTTCCCGGTCCACCTTGCCCGTATCGCAGACCCACTTTTCCTCCGGCTTTTTGGGCGCGCCTGCCGCCTTTTCCGGATCGTCGAAATGAATTTTTGGCTGACCATCCTCATCCTTGCCCATCCAGTAGCGGCCGGAGGGCTCCTGTGGTTCCTCGGGGACGTACTCATCCATCGTGGCCTTTGGCTGGCGGCTTTGAGGCTCCTCGGGTTTCTGAACCTTAGGCGCGCCCTGTGTCTTCTCAGGAGCGGACAAGGGGCGGATTGCTTCGTGATTCAAACCAGAAATTGGCGTCATAAGATATTCCTCCTTAAAATATTATGCAGAAAATGAAACACTGGGTTCTGTTTCTGCCGGAACGGCTGAAACCTCTCCAGCCGGCGTATAAATCATCGGCTCACTGGAAACTGGTTCTGCCGCCTCGACAGGCGGGATGTTCTTCAGCGCCGCTTTCGCCGCCTCGCTGATTTGGACCTGGTCGGTCTCCTGGGAACGGCCCGGCTCTGCGCCTTCTTCCGCCCGCTTGTGTTCCTCCCGGCGCTTTTCGATGGCGGCTTCTTGCTCCAGCTTGGCCTTTTCCTTTTCAGCCTCCGCCTCAGCCTTCATGCCCTCGTCCAGTTTTTCCTGATATTTGACGGCCTTCTCGGTGCATTCGCCAGTATAGCCCAGCGCACGTTTCATCTTCTCCATGTCGCCTTCAGCACTGGCCTGGCGGTACACACTCATGGGCGTACCCGCCAGCTTGATATTGGAGCTGGCACCCAGGAGTCCATCCATCATCTGTACGTTCATGCTTGCGTCTCCTTTCTATGGCTAATTTTGCAAAAAGTTCTTTGCTTTTATCAGTATATAGAGCAAAGGACACCGTTTCAAGGCTCTTGTAATGAAATGCTATCTGGATGTCATGAAATGTTTTGTGAGATCATGATTTCGTTGCCCGCATCCGCTCGACCAAGAACTGTTTTTTTATGGTAAGGACATTGCAAAACCCAAATGTCACAGAAACATCCGTATCATTCATCCGATCAGCTTAAAAACAGGCTGAATTGTTACAAAACTCGGACATTACAAAATTTTTTGTCTGTATCCATGTGTTACTGCTGCAGCTTTATGGTATCCACAATGGACAATTGCCCGATTCTTTTGACTGGCCGCCGAATTGCCAGCGCCGCAGAGCCGAAGCATAACATGACAATCAGCAGCAGGGAGGCAACCGGAAGCTGCCAGGTTGTTCCCCATTTATCTGCAATCAGGAACTGGAACATCATCTTATTCAACGGCAATCCCAGTACACATCCAGTGACACATCCTAAAACTGCATAGGTGGTTGCTTCTGCAGCAATCATCTTATAAAGCTGCCCGGCGCCCATTCCAATGGAACGCATCACGCCATACTGTCTGGTCCTCGCCGCCACGCTGGCATTCATACTGTTAAAGATATTGAATACGGTGATCAGCGCAATGATAAACAGGAACCCGTAAATAAACACGGCGCCTGTATAGTAGGAACTCTGGGATTCCGAATTTGACAGTCGTTTATCTGCAATGGAGACGTCAGATGGAAGCAGGCTCCGTATTGCCGATACTGTCTCATCCGTGCCGCTGCCTGCAAGCTGTATATCCACAGCCGTATAGCCTGCCGCACCGATGCTTTCCGTAAACAGCTGTTCTGAGCATATAATGTATCCAAGGCTTCCCGCTTCACTTGATGCGTTTGTAGAAGAAAGGATTCCCGCAATCCTCGCCCGTTTCTCCCCAAAAGGCGTATGGAGCGTCACAGTATCCCCGGTCTTCCATTGCATGCCATCCCGGTAGGACACTAAGATATCCCCGGCTCCTCCCGAAACCGCATAATATCTTTTTCATTTATTTTTATCCATCACTCCGGATGCCTCCGACATATAAAAAGTAAAATTGCAATTTCCACAGCCAACAGAGCCAACAGGACATACAGCAGTACCGGCCAGGCCGAGACACCTCCCGCAAGCAGCAGCATTACCACCGGAACCACATATTTCCGAGGGTGATGCCACAGATCGCTTTCAATCTTCCGGCCAGATCGGAGCCAGGATACCACGAATATAGACATGACGCATAACCGATTTCTCCTTGAAAAAGGGGCGCTTACTCTCTGGGGATAAGTACCCCGGAAAATTTGTTTTATTCATTTGTTTTTCTATTCTTGTGATGATAAATCACCAACACCAAAACGAAGGAAACAAGCTGCGCTGCCATAATCCGGACAATCTGCAATTCGTCCGTACCCGTTGAAGAAACCACATGCAGCATATTGGTGGCAACGGTATTATTGAACAGATGGTCACCAAGTCCAACCCATAGGTTCCTTGTCACGCGGTAAAGAAGCCCCCACTTGACACCCATGATCCCGGCGAGAATCACATAACCGATGCTCATAAAAGCCATTGCCCCAAATGACACCTCACCATCTATATAGCTCCTGATTGGCATGACAATGTGCCAAATGCCAAACAGAAATGCGGCAATCAAATTTGCGGCCATAAAGGGCTTTGTTTCAGAGAGCAGCTTAATAAACAGCCCGCGGAAAACGCCCTCCTCCATCCACACATTGACGATATTGAATAATACGCACAACGCAAAGAAAACAAAGCCGGTATTCTTTATCGGGGAGCCGGTCAGCGAAAAACCGCTGATATATAGTTCAAAGTGCGCGGGATTGCCCTGTATGGCCAGAATTGCAAATTCAATGCCGTATGAAATGGCGAAGCAAACAGTTCCCAACAGCAAGCCCTTCAAAACGCCACAGGCAAAACCTTCTTTTTGAAACCCGATATCGCTCCATGAAATTTGCGCGCATTTTAGCGCCGCTGCTAAAAGGATGATTCCGGCAGCCTTGTGAAGCACATTTTCTCCAATCGCCGTTTTGTCTGTTTCAATTAAAAAATACTCTATAAACCTAGCCGAGAGGCAAATTGCGAATATTGCAAAGCACAAGCGCCGCCCCTTTACGCACCTTTTAACTTTCACGTTTTCCTCCTGTAAATTCCAGTTTACCGCTTTGATTATAGCGCAACCCTGGCCCCTAAACGCTCCTTTGAAAAACAACCGTCTGCTCCCGCATGGAGATTTTCCCCACCTGATACCCATAGTCCGCTAATTCCTTTTTGTATCTCAGGAACGAGTGATCAATAGGAACTCCGGCAATCTCCTGAATCTGCGCAAAGGTCAATTTGAGGGTTTGGCTTCCATCCTTTTGCACATAGGCCCACAGAGCGTCATATTTACTCATGAAGTTCCTCCATTTCTCTACACAGCCGCAATATTCAGCAGCACATTCAGCGAAAATGTACCGCCAGACTTCTCCGTCAGCACAGCCCCATGGTACTTCTCCGCCACCGCCCGGATGTTGGATAACCCGGTACCCGCCGGGGGCAGCGGCTCATCGGCGCAGGTGTTCTCAAAGGTCAGCATATAGAAATCTCCCTGACGCTTGCCGCTGATACGGATAGCCCTGGCTCCGTTGTTTGCGCGGCAGGCGGTAATGGCATTATCCAGGACGTTGGCAAAGAGCACGCACAGATCAAAATCATCGATCCCGCAGGGGTTTGGCAAAACCAGGGACACCTCTGCCGTAATCTCTTTGGCCAGCCCCAGCTTCTCCCCCAGCAGAATATCCACCACCTGGTTGCCGGTCTGGTAGGGGAAGGACAGAGCCTCCGAGACGGTTTCCAGCTTTTTCAGATACTCCCGGCCCTCGTCCAGCTTCTCATTCTTGAGCAGGCCGTCCAGCACAGACAGATGGTTCTTGATGTCGTGACGAAAGGATTTCGTTTGCTCATAGCGGGCCCGGGCCTCAGCAATGTAAACTTTCTGAGCCTGGGCTGCCTGGGTCAGCGATTGCAGTTCAACCTGAGCCTGAAAGCCCCGGCAGAGCTGCCGGTAGGCGTACAGGGTGCACAGCAGCGCCGCCAGCCCCGTGATTTGCAGGAAGAACAGCGTGCCGTGCTTACCAACATCCTCCAGGGAAACGGAGGGGACAAAAAAGCTGTAGGCGGTCTGGAGGATGTACAGCTCCGCCCCAAAGAAAAACAACCCAGGAAGCAGGAGAAGCCCGATATAAGGCGTTTGGCTGTCCTGCGTCCAGGCCAGGAGCTTCCGCACAGCGCGGTAACAGCCAATGCATGCCACAAAATAGAGGGCCTGTGCAACCAAAAGCAGCAGATATAACTGAGGGGTCCCGATAAAGCCGGGAAAGAAGGCCACCTCCACAGAGTTGATAATTCCAAAAGAGAGCTGCGAAACATAAAAGGCCAGCACCGCCGCCACCCAGGAAATGGGCCGCTGGTTCCCCAGCGCAAAGCGGCTGAGGGTGTACAGCCCCAGGATTCCTGCGGCAATGGAGATAATCCCATCGTCTTTAAAGCCCAGCGACAGACACTGAATGACGCAGAGGGCAAGGCAATAGACCGCAAAATGCCAAAGCCTGCGCCCCTTCCCAGTAAGGCGGCTGACAAAAAAGATGTGCATTATACCCTGCCCAAGGATGCTGATCCCGTCCATAATCAGGCTGAAATAATCCATATCAGATACACCTCTCTTTCATATGGCGCAAAAGGGCCTGGGTCAATTCCCGCTCCCGCAGCCGCGAAACCGGGATGCGCTCTCCCTGGGATAGCAGGACCTGCCCATCCTGGCATCCGCCCACATAGTCCAGATTCACCAGGTAACTCCGGTGGCACTTGAAAAAACGGCTGTCCACGCGCTGTTCTAAATCTTCCAGCCTGTCATAGTAGTCCAAAACAATACCATCCTTTTTGTGGATGTAAATTTTCCTGCCCAGCACCTCGCAGTACAGGATGTCAG
Source organism: Acutalibacter sp. JLR.KK004 (assembly GCF_036941085.1). Lineage (NCBI taxonomy): Bacteria > Bacillati > Bacillota > Clostridia > Eubacteriales > Acutalibacteraceae > Acutalibacter > Acutalibacter sp. JLR.KK004. Next base: position 2,221 of record NZ_JAYMNQ010000001.1, on the reverse strand, counting down.
AGAGAGGAACGACCTGGCAGCCGGAGCCTCGCTGTATCACCAGATTTTTTGCCGCGTCCCGCTCCAGCCAGCGCAAGGCCCGGTCCATTGTCCGCCTGAACCGATCCCTATCCAGGGGCTTGAGCAGGTAATCGAAAGCTTCCAGCGGGAACACATCAAACACGCGATCTTTCAGCACCGTCACGAAAATCAGCAGACTGCGGCTTTCACGCTGCCGCAGGAGCGCGGCTGTTTCCATCCCGTCCGGACGCTCCATCTGGATGTCCAGAAAAATAACATCAAATTCATCTGAGGACTTCAGCAGCGCATACCCGCTGGAGAAACAGTCAACCGAATAGTCACAGTCCGTTTCCTTCATATAGCCTGCAAGCTGATCCACAATTTCTCGGGCCATCTGTGGCTCGTCATCGCAGATAGCAAACTTTATCATGCATATCACCCTGTTTTTAGGTTAACAAAAAGACGGCAAAGAGACAACCTATTTGTAATGAAATGTTGGAAATCCGTCACGAAATGTTTTTGGCGGCAGATATAGCATATTCCTGGCAGGGGATGTTGTCAACGAAAAAATTTTGCGCTCAGACTATTTGTTTGGGTTGAGGTAGCTGGTTAAGTTTAGTATAGATGCGCTATTTCTATTTTTCTGCCGACAGTATCTTTCTTTGGGTAATTCCCTAGACCCGCCACCATGACAGGAGGCACCTGCCACCGGGAGAGCGCAAAGGTTCCCTGACGGCAGGTGCTTTCTGTCACATCTTATTTAGGCGAAAAAGCAAGCTGCTTTTGCCACCTTTAACCCGGTAACGCTGCTCCGTTTCCAATAACTCTGCTTTTCTTAAATCCTGTAAAGCCCTGCGCACCGTAGACTGCGACAGTTTCAGCTCCCTGGCAATAGTGGGAATGGCGGGCCAGCACTCACTATTCTTATTCGACCGGTCAGCTAGATAAATATAGACAGCCACTGCTCTGTGGTGTAGGTCCATCTTATACAGAAAATCAAACCGGCCCATCCGGTGCTACCTCTGATTCGGATTCTCGGTTACGGGGAGCAACCTCTTTCAGCGGCCTGTTCTTGGAATTGCTGGGTCTTTTGTTTGTGGATGACCTCTTGTGCTGCTTTTTGTCAGGTGTATCTTGCTTCTGTCCACCATCCGGCGTATCATCCTCCTTCAACCAGTCAGGATGGTACTTCAGCACAATGGCCTGGAGCAGTTCATTCTTTTCCGCATAGGACACCTTGCGGTTGCCGTTCTCTGGTACGGCATATTGTTCGTCGAATTGGATACCCCAATCAAAATACAGCTTGAGCCTGACTTTCATTGGGTAAAAGCCCGTTTTCATCACGATGAACTGACCCTTGGGCATAGACTTTAGTTCGTCTGCCGTCATAAGGGGCCGTTCAATCATCTGCAAGGACTGGCTGGGATCGTTCTTGCTGCGGGAAACGGAGCCGGACATGACCGTGCGACTGCCCAGGGCCTTGGACAGCACTTCGGCGGAATTACTGTTGGGCGCAAACCCGCCGAAGATTATATCCTGCAAATTATCGACTATAATCTCTGCGCCCTCTTTGCCGTAGTTCTTTTCCAGCTGCGCAAATGACTGTATAATTGGCACGATCTGCAAGCGGCGGGAGCGGGAGGCCGAGAACATCATCTCAGCAGACTCAATCTTTGGAATGGTGCCAAACTCGTCGGCGAAGAACACACATCGATTTTTCAGTTTACCGCCGTTTTCATCGGCAACGGAAAGGATTTCACGGTATAGCTGCTGGATAATGAGCGAGATCATAAAAAACGAGTTAGGATTTTCTTCCGGTAAAATAACGAACACGGCGCATTTCTCGTTGCAGAATCGTTCTGCGTCTATCTCCGTATCAAAGCAGAGGATTTGCTCGAGCTCCGAGTCTAAAAAGGAGTTCAAACGCGACAGCGCAGTGCCCATGACACTTGCCATGGACTCCTCTGATGTGTTCAGTGCGGCCCCGGCAAACCATTTTGCCTTGTGATCATTTGGGAGCATGGACATGAGTTGCTGGAACTGGTTTTGCCCTTTTTGCTGGGATGGAGCCAGCAGTTCCTGAATGATTTTGAACACCGAAACGATATGGCGTTTCTGCGGTTCACAGAACTCTGCTACCAGCAAAATCGTTGCTGTCAGCAGACCTTCAGCGGCATCGTAGAAGTAAGCGTTGTCGCCAAAGGACGAGCCGTCCATGCCG